>JBALVN010000010.1:0-14723 GCA_036961455.1 Halioglobus sp.
CTTGAGCGCATCAATCGTAGATTCTTCGGTTGGCTCATAGAAAGTCCCCGGGAGGCCACAAAATGCTCGCTTGGGCATCACCAATGCAGGGTGAATATGTGTGTCCCCGATTCCAGGCATTGCGAACTTACCAGCCAGATCGACGACCTCGGTAGCGTCGCTAGTCACGGCCTGAACATCAGCATTGGACCCAACCACAAGAAATTTTCCGTCCCTAATAGCTACAGCCTCAGCCCATGGCTGAGCTTCGTCTACTGTGTAGATTTTGCCGTTGGTGTAAACAACATCCGCTACAATGGTCGGAGATGCAGGCTCTGGGCTCGTTGTTAGGGAGGTAGGCTCAGTACCCGACACTGCATGAGCATGCGATTCATGTTCATCCCCAAAAAATTCGCAAACGTCAGAATGTCTCGTTATCGCTACGATCTTGCCGTCGACAATTGTAATATCCTGATTTTCGTTTGGCTCACTTACACCCTATAACGTAAGTTTGAATTGAGTCTAGGGTAGAAAGTCTAGAGTCCGCTTTGAATAAGCTCAGCGGACCCTGAGAATCAGGCGGCCAGGCTTTCAATCTGCTCTTTTTTTATGGCCTCAGCGGGAATGAACAACGGTTTCTTAGAGCCCAGTGCGATGGGTGAACTCGCCATCCATAACAGCGCCAGCGGTAAAGACAAAGACAAAGACAAAGACAAAGACAAAGACAAAGACAAAGGAGACTAATTGAAGCTGATATGGTGGCGCAAAAAATACCACCATAAACAAAAAGAACAGCTGCTGAAAATCAACAGCGAGCATTATCAAGGACACCGCTGCCCCTCTAATTGCCACGGTCATATAAGGGGCCACTAGCTAGCGCTCACCTAATTGACGCTTATCCCAGAGTTGTCGTCTAACTTTTCTCTGTGAGTAATGTCCTCAACAAGCGTTATTGGCCTGCCGTCCCGCGAGCCAGTTTTTCGCGAATACCCTGAATGATGACGTAGAACACCGGGGCCAACAAGCAACCGATGATGGTCGCTGTCATGATCCCGCCGAAGCTGGCGTAACCGATGGCCAGCTGGCCGCCCATGCCGGTCCCATTGGCCAGCATCAAAGGTACCACCCCCATGGCGAAGCTCAGTGCAGTCATGGCGACAGCGCGTGCCCTCAGGCGCACTGCTTCCACAGCTGCGTCGGCAATCGACATGCCCTTGTTTTCCCGCAGGTCCTTGGCGAACTCTACAATCAGGATGGCGTTGCGCACGCACATGCCCACCAGCAAAATAGCGGCGATCTGGGTCATGATGTTGATCGTACCGCCCAGGGCCATGACTCCCCAAATGATGCCGATAATGGCGGTGGGCACGGTGAGCATGATCACAGTAGGGATGGACCAGCTTTCGTACTGGCCCACCAGTACCAAAAAGGTGATCAGCAGAGCCATACCAAAGGCGATAGCCGCCGCATTACCCGCGGCTACTTCCTGCCGCGTCATGCCGGAGTATTCGATGGCAAAACCTTCCGGTAGCTCAATCGCGTTGAGGGCAGCGATTGCATTTCCAGAACTGACGGTGGGGAACACATTGAGCGATACTGCCTGCTGCGCGTTATAGCGGGTGATGAAGGAAGGTGCCAGGGTGCGTTCAGCCTTGAACAGATCGCCAAAGCGAAAACTGACACCGCTCCGGTATGAGAGTTCGATATTGGCGATATCCTCGAGTTTCTTCGCCAGTGAGCGCTCATTCTGGATCATCACCCGGTAGTTGCGCCCACCCATATTGAAGTTATTGATGAAACTTCCGCCTGCATAGCTCTGCAGTGCGTTTACTGCCATATCGATGTCAACGCCATACTGCTTGGATTTCAGCCGATCCAGGTCAAGGAATATGGCGGGCTTGTTGACTGCATACTGAGTACTGGCCATGGCGATTGCTTCGCTGGCATTGGCCTTGTCGATGACAGCATTGACGACCTCGTACAGTTCAGTGGGAGTAACGCCCTTGAGGTCCAGGAGTACCAGGTCGACACCGCCCACCAGGCCCAACTCCGGAATAGGCGGCGGTTTGAAGGCGAAGCCTTCGAGTTCATCGTGTCGCCCTAATACCTCGTTAGCTAAGTCTATGATGTCATCATCGGTCAGCTCTCGTTCCTCCATGGGCGCCAGCGACAGCAGCATCATATTGGCGGACATTTCCGCGGCGCTGGTAATCAGGTTAACGCCCGCGGCAGATACGACACTGTTAACTCCCTCGAATTGCTTGAACTCCTCGACGATCTCTCGGGTTACCTGGTCGGTAATTCCCAGTGAGGTGCCCGGCTTGAAACTGGAAGCCACGAAAACGGCGCTGGTGTCTTCGTTGGGGATGAGTCCGGCGGGTATGCGGCTGCCGAGTTGGTAGATACCGTAGCAGATGACTGCCAGCACGACGACACCGATTACAGGCAACTTGACCAGGACGCGGGCGACGCCTGCGAAACTTCGGATGCCGCCGGCGATGCCGCCTTCCAGCGTGCGAGCTATCGGCCCCTTTTCCTCGCGTCGCATAAGCATGACCGCCATGGCCGGTGTCAGTGACAGGGCCACCACTGTGGACACCAGCACCGCACCGCTGAGCACAATGCCAAATTCACTGTAAATAATTCCGGTCAGGCCGCCCATAAAAATAGTCGGGACGAATACGGCCAGTAGCACTAGCGCGGAAGCAACGATAGGGCCGACGACCTGGCCTAATGCAGTTTCTACTGCATCCTTGATGGGGATGTCCGGAGACTCATGCAGAACGCGCTCCACGTTCTCCACCACGATAATCGCCGCGTCCACCACAATGCCGATGGCCAGGACCAGGCCGAACATTGAGATAATGTTAATAGAGATGTCCATTGCCAGGAACAGCGCGAAGGTACCAATGAGGGAGACGGGTATGGTGCAGATGGTGATCAGGGTGGTCCGCCAGCTCTGCATGAATACCAGCGTCACCAACGACACGATCAGCACCGCCAGGATAAGGGTTTCCACCACATTCGTCAGGGCCGCGGAAATAAACGAGGTGGTGTCGTAGACCAGGCGGATCTCCATCCCATCCGGAGTATCGATCTCGTCGAGCACCTGCTTGACTCCCGCCCCCACCTCCATGGCATTGGCATCAGGGGCCCGGTAAATGAAGATGATGGTGCCGTCCTTGTTGTCAGTATAGGCGTTGGCGATGTAGGTTTCAGAGCCGAGCTCTACACGGCCGACATCCTTGATTTGTATCGCGCGGGTCTGGGGCTCAGCCCGTATCAGGATCTCCTCGAAGTCCTTTGTGGTCTCCAGGCCAGGCTTCACGGAAAGCGTGAACTCCAGGTCATCGCCGATCACGCGACCCGCCGGCAGAATCTGGTTCTGTTCGCGCACCGCCTGTTCAATATCCGTTATGTTGACTTTGTAGCGGGCCATTTTCTTCGGGTCGACCCAGATGCGCATGGAATAGCGCTTTTCACCCATGATGTCGACTTTGGAGACGCCGGGAACCCTCTGCAATGCCTCTTTGAGGGGGCCGCCAGAGAATCCACTGACGTCAATGTCAGTGTGCTTGTCGTCCTGATCAAAAACAGACAGGCCCAGGACCATGCCGCTGGAGACCTTCTCCACGGTAATCCCCTGCACACGCACAGCCTCGGGCAGCTCCGGCATGCTCTTGTTGACCCTGTTCTGTACCAGGGTGACCGCCTTGTCCACATCCACATCGAGGCCGAACACAATTTCCAGGGTGTAGCTACCGTCTGAAGCGGAGGTCGACTTCATGTATTCCATGCCCTCGACACCGTTCACCTGCTTTTCGATTTCCGGTGCGATGACCTTGGAAACAATCTCCGCATTGGCACCGTCCATGAAGGCCAGCACCTCAACGGTCGGGGGCGCCACATTGGGATATCTACCGACCGGCAAAGCTGAAATTGAGATCAATCCTGCCAACGTGATCAGTATTGAGATCACAATGGCGAGGTTGGGGCGTTCAATGAAAAACTTCATACTCTGCTGTCCTTATAGCGGCTCGAGCAAGTTAAGCCCCAGTGGCGAGGAAAATCAAGAGCCACTGCGCGATTCCACTCAGCAAGCGCGCTCACCCTGAGATCGTGGCAGTGCCGGGCAGGTATCAGATGCCTGCCTGGATTGAAGCGGTAGCAGCGCCAAACTCCGTAGCAGATGATATCTGCAGCAAAGCGGTGGCGCTTATCGTTATTCATCCGCGCATTTTATAAAAAACGACCCGTTATTTTGTCAGAACCTCTACCTGACTTCAGCGGGAGCTCCACGAGTAGTAGACATCCGCTGAACTTCTCAGGCTGCTGACCACCTCTGCCCAAAAATTGTGCAAAATATCCAGACGCACGGTTAAGGTATTCACAGGCTCATAAAGACCCACCCCGTAGGACAGGTATATTTTCTCACTGACATAGCCACCTATCACCGCGCGAGTGCTGGTGTTTTTGCCTTCAACGCCCAGTGAAAAGCCAGACAACAGGTCATTGGATTGCATCAACCCGGAAGTCATGGCAAGCGCGAGTGCCAGGCCATCACCCTCACCGCTTCGATCTATACCGCGGCCGCCCAGCGCGTAGGCCATCACCTCCGCTTCAGGCAGCGCAGGGCGCGAATAGAACTCCAAACGCGGCACCTGCAAATTACCCGTAACACGAATACCAACCGTCACCTGGTCCTCCGTTACCTCGCGCTCCATTGCAATGTCCAACTGTGGGTTAGCAGGCGCACCGACAAAAGCCATTTGTCCTCGGGTGACTTCAAAGCGCGGTCCCAATAAATCGAAGTGGCCTTCTCGAACATTGAGCTTGCCGAGTAGGCGCAGCGGTTCGTTGCCCAGCTTCAGCAAGGTGAGATTGCCCCCAACCCGCCCCTCAATGCCATCGGCGGAAAATCCCAGTTGATCCGAAATCTGGACATCCAGTTCCAATTCTACCCGACCCGCGGGGGGTTGCTGACTCTCACTACCTGTGTAATCGAGCAGGACGACATCATCGGAAACCTCCACCGCCGACGCTGGTAAATCCTCCAGCACGATCTGCCCCTCCAACACATCAACGTTGCCGGTAAGTTTCACTCCCTGTGCATCCATCTTCAAAAGAAGATCTTCGGCAGCGTAGACAATGGTATCGGCTGGATACAAGAAAGGCTTCTTATCACCTCTCAGTGATATTTGCAGGGCAGGCTCTGGCAGCCATTGCAACTGGCCCTCAATATCGCTGCGTCCTTCGCCCACGAAGAGTTCACCGGATATTTCGGCCTTGTCTCCGAGGAAGTCAAGATCCAGCGAACCCCCATCGATTTCAGTTGGATTGCCGGCAATCGAGGCCCTCACTTCAGCCAGAGACAGAGAGCCTTTCACCTTGGGCTCCCCCACCCGACCGGAGAACAATAGCGCCCCGTCCATGCTGCCCTGCAAGCGATTCAACGAGCTGGTAAAGGGGCGCAGGTCCTCCAGCGCAAGCGAATCGATCGTCAGTTTACCCGCAAGTTCGCCATCCAATGAGGCGGGCATCGCTAAATCCAGGGCAAACTGCTCCTGCCCGAAGCGCTGCACAACCCCTCGCAACTCCCCGACCTGGGGGTTGCCACTGTAATTCAGGGTAATCGCGTCCCAGGCAAATCGGGCGCGTCCTTCGCCGAGCAGCGATTCCTCTACTCTCCCTGCACCCACCTCTAAAGTCAGCGCAACAAGCTTCGGATGCAGGTCGACCCAGCGGGCCCTGAGTTGCCCGTCTACATCGCCCAGCAGACTATAGCGCGCTGGCAACAGGCTCTGAACATCGGCAAGACTACCGCTCAGGTCCAACTCAAGCTCACCGCTATAACCAAGCTTGGCACCTCGTGCACATACCTGGGCCGAACTAGACTGCCAGCAGTGATCGGCGAAAGACAACTGACCTTTATCACTCGCATAGTGAAGTGGCAACGTGTCCTCTAACGCCCAGTTATCAGTCGTCACCTGCACCACGGCGGGCGCCAGACGCCCGGTCCAGTCGCCCTCGATGAGACTACCCATAACCCGCAAGCTCGCAGCCACGTCGCCTGCAGTTTCCAGGCTCAAACTATGTGCCTGCTCGGTGCCGGCAAGGACAAACTGAACGCTCTCCAGCCGAGTATCACCCACCAGGGTATGCGCTGCGGACAGCTGCAGCTCCCCGGCGATACCCGAACGCGAATTTAACGATCCTGACGCAAACAATTCGCCCGTCCGCAGTACTCCCCACGCCAGACCCGCAGAACGGGCATCCATTGATAATTCTGAACCCACTCTATCCCAGAACAAACTTCCCTCAACTGATCCTGAGCCGCCCTCCAGCCAATGCGCCAGGTCGCTGATTGCAAATCGAGCTTGCGGCAATGCTTCCGGCGGATCGAAAAGACGGATCCGATCTGTGCCGACGCGAATATCAAGATCACTTCCGTCAGACTGCAGTTCATGGTCAAGTTGAAAATTTCCGCTTATCGTTGCCTGCCGCTGATTGATTTCACCCTGCAGCAAACTGCGAGGTAATGCCAAACGCCAACTATCTCCAGCGTAGAACCCCTCCACCTGAAAACTACCGCTCAGTTCGCCAGCGAGCGGCGATACAACCGACGGCAGTTGGAAGCTTGTCAGGGTTGCCGCCAGCTCCCAGCTAAATTGATCGCCATAATAGAGGTCACCCTGCAACTGCAAACTCTGTTTTGGATCTGCAGTGACCTGCAGCTTCGCCACTCGCAATTCACCGGGCACATGCTCGGCGCTGATGTGCAGTTGCAGTTTATCCTGCTCTGGCACACTCACAGATGCACCCAGTTCGAGCCATTGCGAACGCGTATCGCCTTTAATACCGAGTGCCCAATTATCTTCAACAAGCACGCCAGACAACGATTCCATTTCCAGCAACTGCGCAAGCACCAATGGCCCCCGGTGATTTTCACAGCCGGATCTGGCCTGCAAGTCCATAGGCAGCCCTGCGCTAACCAGGTCCCACTGACCCTGAACCCGGATGCCCAATTCAGCACAAAGCAACAGGTCAACTTGCAAGCTGGCCAGGTCACCGCTGAGTTTCAGCTCTGCGCTGGCCTGCTTTAATCCACCCCAAAGTGGCGGATCTGCTGCCGCAAATTGGCCGGTGACATCGACCTTGTAGGGGTGCCGAAAGTCCATAGCCCCTTGCAACTGGGCTCCACCCCACTCCGGATTGCTGACTTTAAGGTCACTCAGAGATAACTTTGTTCCCTGCCACTGTCCTCTTAAAGCCAGCTCTTCATATGCATTGCGCAGGTCGCCGATAATCCATCCACTGTCCTCCAGAACCAGGCTCCCTACCACCAACTCCAGCGGCATATCCACATCAGGCATTTCCGACCTGGCGTTCACCGGTTCATGCTCCGAATCTGGCACACGCAGCCAAACGTCACTGGCCGTGGCATCTCCAACCTGCACTCTTGCGCCGGCCACCACAGCAGCAGCTTTCAGTGCGCGGCCGCGCAGCTCCCCCGAATCCCAGTGGACGTGCAACTGGTCAATGACGAACTTCTCGCTGGATACTTCAAAGGGTAGTGGCCAGAACGGCGTCGCCTCGTCAGGGTCGACTGCTTCTTCGGTCTGAGAAGGCAACATCACATCAAGGGATGCGACAGTAAGTTGATTGAGACAAATCGCAGCACGCCACAGGCAGCTTGTCGCGAGTTCAGCACGGACATCGATCAAACTGACAATGGCACTGTCTGTCGGCACTACGACATTAGCCAGGCTCAGCTGACCAAGGAGCGTACCTGCGCGATACTCGATCTCCAGCTCGGTAGCATTGTCGAGCGCTACTACCAAAAGCCGACTACCAGCGGCAGTAAAAGGCAATGCCACCAGCACGGCCATCGCAGTGACCAGAGCCAGTAAACTGCCAAGCACTAGCAGCCCAGGTTTCAAAACTCAGCTCCAATCGTCAGGTGTACTCGCCAGGTATCGCTGTTTTCACTGACGCTGTTAGCAAAGTCCACTCGGATCGCACCAACTGGCGACACATAGTGCACACCCACACCAGCGCCAACCACAGGGTCGAAGTCGCCCGCGTTATAGGCATTGCCGGCGTCGACGAAGACAGTTCCGCGCCATTCCGAGGTCACATAATACTGATACTCACTGCTGACGATAGCCAGTCGATCACCGCCTACGACCAGTGTCGCCTTATCACCGTCGCCATTGATGACCGTCTCGGTAGGCCCCAGTGATTGATAGGCATAACCCCGGATACTCTGAGCGCCTCCCGCAAAAAAGCTCAGTGAGGGCGCCAGGTCTGGTCGACTTTTGTCTGGGAAAAACACCGCACCGAACTCAGCCCTACCCACCAAACGATGCCGCCCGCCAAACGAATAAACCCCTTTTAGGTTGGCATAGGTGCGGGCAAGATCCAGGTCGGAGCCGGCATTATCTGACCCAATTTCGAACCCATAGAGCTGACTGAACCCGCTTTCAGGATCAAGCACATTGCCGCTGCGAACACTGTGGGAATAGGTCGCGCCCGGCAGCAGATAGTCATTATTGAGGCGTTCGGGGCCTAGGTCCCAATCCTCGTCCAATTGCCTTAGCCCCATGCTATAAATGCTGTTACTGCGCACATATTCACGCCGCAGGGAAAAAATTCGTTGCCGACTGTCCAAGCTGCCGTACTCGTTCTCTTCCAGTCGTGCACCCACAAGGAGCTTGTCCGTCAGCGGGTGTCCAAGGGGGATCATATAGTCAACGCGTGCCTGTGGCCGAATCGGCGAATACTCAATCCGACTCTCCTGTGAATGACCTTGTGAATTGATTCTTGGCGTTCGCCAAGTCAGCGAGACTCGCTGCTGAGTATCGGTGCTGAAGCCAAGCCCGACACGGTAATGATTGCGATCACCCTCCTGTAATTCCACTTTCACTGGAACTTCGCCAGTTTCCGCAATGAGCGCCTGGGGCCGAACCAATGCGCTGCCAAAATAACCGGTGCGCTGCAGGTCAGCCTGAAATTCACGCAGCGCCTCGGTGGAAAATGGGTCCCCCTGCTCAAAGGTCTGCATCTGTTCTAGCAAGCGCCGACTGAGCGGATATTCATCCCAGCTGATTTGCCCGAAATGGAATCGCTCTCCACTTTGGTAAAAGAGTTGAACCTGAGCCTCTTGCATTTGCGGGTCTACCACAACCCGGTGATGGGTTAGCTCGCCAGCAAAATAACCCCGTTCCCGTCCCAGGTTCTGCAGCTCAGCCTTAAAGTCCTCGTAGACCTCATGCTGCAGGCCTGCCCCTGGCTGTAGAGGGTTCCTCTCCAGTAGCTCAGCAAAGGCCGGGTCTTCACTGGCGGCGCCCTCGATACGAATATCAACCTCGGCAAGTTTAACCCGGGGACCGGGTTCCACGGCAATGTCCAGATTCCAAACAGCGCTGCTGCGGTCCAGGTCCAGAGCAATTTTCGCCTCATAGTGACCCAGCGCATTGAGACTTTGCTGCAGCGATTTTTCCGCAGTGAACAGAAAATTGTCGCGCTCATCTTCGGACACTGGAAGCGAGCCAAGGTAGATCTGGGCGTTCTCCAGTAATTCGCCGCTGATGCCGCTCAGCTCATAGTCAAGAACAGGCTTGGCAGCTGCAGCAACACCGGCAACAAACAACAGGTAACAGGCTCCAGTTAAGCAAAGGCGTTTCATCACCCTATCCTTCAGTCGCCAGCGCTCAAAGCTGACTTTCCACCGGTAGCATTCGGAAGAAGAAATCGGCCATGCGTTGACCACTTCCCTGGGCCGGCTGGCTATCGGTTGTTCCCTCGAAAGAGGTCCATTTCATCTTACCGGCCTCGTCCTGAGTCACCGACCAGGCGCGTTCATATTTCACCAGTGAACCCAAAAATCGCTGTAATTCGTCGCAGGTTTCCTCCGACTCGATATACAGACCATTTTCAGTATTAAGTTTGACTGAGCGTGGGTCTATATTCAGGGAGCCAATGAAGCATCGCTGTGAATCAACCGCTGAAGCCTTGACGTGAAGACCAATAAAGCCACCTACATTGGGTGAGTGATCGGTGAGTTCCCGTAAATTCCCCTCTGGTTGGTGATGCAGCTCAAACAAGCTGGCGCCAGTTGCAAGAATTTCGGGCCGGTATTTTTTGTAGTGACTGTGCGCAGGGGTCGCATCGTTACTCGCCAGGGAATTGGTCAGGATGCTCACCTCAACACCTGCCGATACATCTTCCTCCAAGTGCTTGAGAAAAGGTCCTACGGGAATGAGGTACGGCGTGCTGATGATCAACTCGCGATTCCCAGGAGTCACCATATCATCGAGCATGTCATAGAGGCGAAACTCTCGTTCGCCGCGAGTCACAGGCTCATCCTGCAAGAACACGCCATAGCCAGGCTGCATCTGCGAGGGTAGCGCCTGTAAGCGTTGCGACCAGTCACCACCATGATTAACATATGAACCAAGGCGTTCACTGTTGTCCTGCACGTATTCAGCATTTTGCAACCGAATTCCCTGCAAGTCAGCCTGATCGGCATCGCCCAGGGCTGCTGCGGGATAGGCCAGATCAGCGTTCCAGTATTCATCAAAAGCCGCGCCCACTTCTCCCACAGTCACACCTGCAACCAGCACGTCCAGGTCGAGAAAATTGTAGGGCTCATGCAGGCCAAAATATTCATCACCTATGTTCCTCCCGCCGAGAATAGCGAAATGGCCATCCACCACCATAAGCTTGTTGTGCATGCGGCGGTTGTAGGTCTTTAGGTCAAGGCCAACGTTTCCACTAAGCCCAACAATCCCGCTGCGATACTTGCCCGGATTGAACAAGCGCAGATCTATGTCCGGGTGATAGTCCACAGCAGCCAAGGCCTGATCAGCGCCATCGAAGGCACCACCTGTAGACAGAAACATATCGTCTACCAGCAGACGAACTCGAACACCTCGGTCAGCCGCCGCCATCAGGTGCTCCATCAACAAACTGCCACTGGCGTCGTCCTTCCAGATGAAATACTGGATGTCGATACTTTGCACAGCGCTATCAATCAGTGCCTGGCGCCAGAGCATGGCTTCGCTCGCCTTGGGGATCAGTAAAAATGCCGATTGATCGTCGGCAATTTTGGCCCGGACTGCAGAAGCGGCGGCACTGAGTTCACCGGCTGCGGCCGGAGCAGCAACCTGACTGCGAGTCTTGGGCGGGTTTTCCGGCAGGGTAGTGCAGGCCGACAACAGCATGACGAGCCCAAATACACACGGTCTCAGCAATTTAACCATCAAGGTACATCCTGTTTTAAAACGGCACACGTATGGCGTGTGGTTTCTGTTTGCTATGAAACAAAGTATACATCAGACAACATTCACAAAGACCCGAGCTCGGGATTCAGAACAACCATTCCAAGCCTGTGGTTCGCAGCAGACGAAACAAGTTGCGCTGATTTTTGGTCGTGGTGCCCTTGGTACCGCCGGCTTCTACAACCGCGCGGCGCATTTGCAGCCACTCGGGGGAACCCCAGCGATAAGACTTCGACTTTAGAGCTTCGAAATCCAATAGAAAATCTTCGGTCAGGGACTCGCTGCGAAAGAAGAATCCCATCTCATTGTTGAACAGACGAGAGCGGTAATCGAAATTGCTGGTCCCCAGGAAACCGAACTTGTTGGTAATCATGTATTTTGCGTGCAGCTTGCCATAGTCTACCTCGCCACCCAGAACCGTATCATCCAATCTTCCGGTCTCATACACCCTAAGCCTCGGGTTCTGTGTCAGATCTATCCAGGCGGCAGCCTCTACCAACTCCGAGTTCAGCTCACCCTCTTCACGCTTACCCCTCCACTGAACGATCATATCTTCATTGAGCAACAGGCGAGGTGCCATATCCATGTCCACCACCGACTGGGCAAAAAAGTTATCCGAGGTCAGCACCGAGTTGGTGATAATCTCGTAGGTTCGCTCGTCATCCTCGGCCAACCAGTCCCTGATTTCCTGAGCCTCGTCCAGCAACACTTCCCCATCGGGACCCAGATAACGCGCCGCAAACAGGTAAGGTGATACCACTTTGATATGTTTCTCGTCCCCACTGCCTGGTCCTGACAACAGGTACATGATCGAGTTGGGGTTGGCCTCGAGATTTGCAACTGCCTCACTCACCACATTTTTGCTGGTGAGATTACCGAACTCATGGGCGAGCCTGACTTCACCCTGGTGATAACCAGATGCGATAAACTCGGGCATCGCCTCCAGTGCCTCAGCGATAATACCCACCGACTTGAGCTCTGCCAGGGCTTGCTTAATGGCCTGTTCCCTATCTGGGTAGGCAGTTTCCCGCCCTGGCGGCACCCGGCCTTGAACAGGCTTGTTGTTCTTGAAGCTGCTTAACAGCGTAAAGTAGTTTTCGGCGACTTCACCCACACTGAGCTCTTCAGACGATGCCGGATCTGTTCGCAGCAACAACTCACCATCCAGATAGGTATCGGGATTGGCGCTGCCATCCGCGTTGATGCCGTAGTAAGACAGCGAAATATTTCTGCCGCCGGTCATAACTATCGCCCGCTCGGGCACATAGCCATCGACAACCAACAATTTATCGTGGGAACGCCGGTTGAGATCTGCAAACACGTTAGAAAGCGCATTGAACATGACAACTTGGACCCTGGCCCGCCTGGTAGTCAGCGCTCCGTCTGCATTGCGGATAAACCCGGCACTCAACTGACACTGATAAAGCGCTCTGAGCCAGTTCTTATCAATACTGATAGAACCCAGGGAGTCCAGTAACAGGCGCACGTCGACACCGCGCTGTACCGCTTCACAAAGAGCCCCGAGGAAAGCCTTGCCCACGATGTCATCTTTGTAAATGTAATACACAGCATCTACGCTAAACCGGGCCTGCTCGACCATGAATAGTTTCGCAGCGAGAGAATAGACCGCATCCTGCGAGTCGGTACTGAGTAACTTCAAGCGGGCAGATTGGATGGGAATCTCTGCTTCAATGCCCAACTGGACAGGATCCTGCTCCCATTCGTCGGCGGGTAACCAGGTGCGCTCCCGGTACCAGTCGTTAACCTGGGCATCGTCTATCGCCTCAAGTGGTGGGCAATTGGGAAGAGCTTGTGTCCCGGGAGCACATTTTTCAGGTGGGGTATCCAGGCTGACGCAACCCAGGGGCAGCGCTAATACAAGCAACAGCAAAGAAATACGGCTAAGCAAAACTTGAACGCCTTTTATTATTCAGCACAGAGTTATCGCAAACATTGAAATCACCGGCGATAGCAAAGCGCTAGTTAACTTTTTGGTACCCGCTCTATCCCCCTACTAACACCTCTACCCAGCGCTGGTCAGTGGTGAACCGCATTGGCTCTAACGTCCAGGCCTTCCATATCAACCTCGCCTTGCTTCTGCCGATGGTAGACCACTTCGCCGTCCAGAATCGTGCGGTCGACCTGTGTGCCGTAGATATCGGTTGTCTCGATCTCAAAAAGATTCTGGTCAAGAACAATGAAGTCGGCATATTTGCCCACACTGATTGAACCGAAATTATCGTTAACGCCCAGCACCTCCGCCCCGCCAAGCGTGGAAATATGAATTGCCTGTTCTAGCGTTATCGCCTCATCCGGATTTGTCTGCCCAGGCATGCTGTCATCAAATGGGTTGCTGCGGGTGATCATAGACTCGATTGCAATGAATGGGTCGGGTGTGGGATTTGCGGTGAGCCAGTCAGATCCCTGGCCCACGCTCAGACCTGATTCTAGAGCGCTGCGTATTGGGTAAATTGCATTGGTGCGTTGCTCCCCTACCGCCGCCAACAGTCCGGGCGTTGCGCCAGCGTGCGGATACCAGATCGGGGGTGAGAAATCGATATTGACATCTTTCATGGCTGCTAGCCGCTCGATCTCCTGAGCTTGCAACATGGTGTTATGAGCAATTTTATGGTGAACGCCGCTGTCACCGTTGCTAGCCTTCATTGCTTCCAATGCATTGACCACGCGACGAATAGAGCCGTCACCCATCGCATGAACATGGACTCCAACGCCCCAGTCGTCGAACATCTTGAAGGCATCGGCAAACGCTTCTTCGCTCATGTTCGCGCCACCGAAATTATCGGTGGTACCTTCGTAAGGCTCGAGCAGCAATGACGTCCTTGAAAATGGCCCGCCGTCTGAGAAAATCTTCACGTAGTTGGGGTAAACACGCTCTGTTTGGTACTGCGCTCGACCCTGAATTTGTGATTCGATGTCTTCAAGCGTATAGGCGAGGTTCAAGGTGGTATTCCAGTCCCAGCTTACAAATACACGCTGTTCGAGACGGCCGTTTTCCTCGAGGTATTTCATCGCATCCATTGGCGCTCTATGTCCCTCGGCAGTTTGTTGACCGGTAATACCGTTCGAAAGAAACATTTCAAATATGTCTTCAATCGTCTCGGCATACTCTTCAGGGGTAGCCTGGCTAATGTGACGTTCGACTAGCTGTATCGTCTGTTCGTTGATGGTACCGGTTGGTTCACCGGAGTCGGGATCTTTGTGTATCACTATGAGCTGATTGGTTTGGGTGTCCTTGGTAATGCCTGCCAGCGCCAGCGCTTTGGAGTTCAGCCACATACCGTGGCCGGTCTGGTCGAGAAGTGCTACGGGCCTGTCGGGTACGATATCGTCGAGCCACTCTTTCCGTGGACTGTCATTCTCAAACACGCCTAACAGCCACTGACCGCCTATGATCCATTCCTTGTCAGGGTTCGCTTGCGCATAGCCGGCTACAGCAGCCAG
>JBALVN010000011.1:0-1156 GCA_036961455.1 Halioglobus sp.
CTAGCTTATAGACGGCATCAGGGTGCAAAGGTCCGCTTTTGCAGTCGTAAGCGGACATTACCGACAGCATAGCAAAAATGTCCGCTGTTAGGCGAAAGCGGACTACTGGCCGGAATTGACCATTAGGCATGGTATGACGTCCGCTTCCACCTCAAAGCTGCCTCCTTAAATATCCGTTTTCACATCAAGTCGTCATAGGGGCACTCTGGTGTGGGCGCGTCACCCCAAATGTTCAATACAACAGCTTTGAAGTCTGATCGCCAACGATCCATCGAGCCCTTAAAGTATTCGGCATAACACGGAACTTCCGTATAGCTATGTATAGCTAACTTGAGGTGATTCCATTCGATATTGTCTAGCACTCCGAGTTCAACCTGAATGTATTTCGCCTGAGCTTGCTCCATCCAGCTGTTGCTGTCCCACTGTAGCCTTTGCAGCTGCCTCTTGGTTAGTTGTGATGGGTCTTCCCGCAATTGAAAGTATGCTTCGACTAGAGCGTCGTCTTGGTTAGTAGCAGCCCCATATTGCATTTTATTTGCAGCCGTCTCTTGAAGAAGGGTAGCCATGCCTAAGTCTCGACTCAGCTTGAGTTCATAAGCGACAAGTGCCAGAGAAGCGCAAACTGCGAAAGCCGCTGCCATTTGAGCAGCGAACTGGTATGTAGGTAATTTCATCCTTGATCTCCTTATTAGATTCCTCCAACAAGAATAGACCGAAGTCCGCTATTAGGCGAAAGCGGACATCCTGATAATGTCTGCTTTCACCTCATAACCGTCAATCAGTCTTGGGATGTCTGACGCTCCACATGAAGTAGATAGAGGCCAAGCTCAATAAAGACATTAGGAAAAGCAGCCACGCCAATCTCGGAACAGCAAGATCAAGGTCGGGGGAAATCTTTCTTACTTCCCCCAATACAGACTTTGAGTTAATACCTACGGCATAAATTGCCACGCCTAACCTCACCTGCCAGAAAAGGTATAGAGCAGTCAATATTGCCGACTGCACTCTGGTTAATTGCGCCCCGACAAAGTACGAAACTATCAGGTATCCAAAGAGCAGGTTTGAAAACGATTGTACGAAGTTAGATACTCGGTCTGCCATGCCTTGCGCCATTTGTAATTGTTGCCAAAATATAGCCTGTGTGGACAGCGCCAAA
>JBALVN010000012.1:0-1108 GCA_036961455.1 Halioglobus sp.
CTTGTTTCATCTGGTGTGTATGTCATCTCGGAAAACCCAAACTCTACGACCATATCTCCGAGCATAATGCTTCCTATGGCAGTGAACAACGCACCAATAATAGATACGCTGCCGCCCTTGTAATCCCGTTTAACATATTCAATGGATAGCTGACCGAGTGCAATAAATACTAAAGTAAAAATCAAAGCTGTGGCAATCATTCCTGGAGGTCGTGCACTACGAATGGCACTTCCCACTCCCATTGCGGCCAATACACCGAAGAGCCAGAAAATCACCCCTACAACACGCATTATCCGCAAGTGTATGTCCCTCTCATTTTTATCCAGCATGGCAATTTAGATTAGCATTTTGTGTGCGACGCCACCATGTCTCGAAGTAGGCGAAAGCCGCCATTAGAGCCTCCGAATGAGGCTCATGCGGGAAAGGTCGGCTTTCACCTCGGAGCGGCCAGTCAAGCCAGAGTAGTGTCCGCACGCCTAGCCGCTTCTTGTGCGCGGACATTTCTCCAGATAGGTCGGAGCAGTAGACGAGAAAACATGAAACCCGCAATGCACAATGCCAGTACTATGCTAGAAATTACGGGGCCTGCGTCCCTTTGAAAGTATGTATTTGATGCATTCATAAAATTCATAATGATTAAAAAAACAGAGGGCGTTTGAACGATCATAGCCACCCTTTCAAGGGTTTTTGTCTTTTTGACACCCCTTATTTTCTTATATACATCAAAAATGTAATACGTCTGTATAAACGCTACTACCAGGCTGCATGCTGCCCATATTGTCGTTTCTTCGAGACCAAAGGAAATTAAAATAATGGCGAAAGAACATACCAATGCGGACAACAACGAGAACTGGAGAACCATTGTCAATCCAACGGCATCGCCTCGCCGAGTGTCGTTATCACCACGAAACTGAAAGGTTGCGATAATTCCCGCGAATCCTGCCAAGGCAATAGAAGCCTCAACTCCAAGAATTAGTATATCAAGCGATTCCATGCTTTGTTGCCTCGTTGTTAGATTTCCAACAAGGATAACCCGATGACTACTAATAGGCGAAAGCCGACCTTATTGACCTAGGGAATGTAACCGGTGAAAACTTCCGCTTTCACC
>JBALVN010000013.1:0-912 GCA_036961455.1 Halioglobus sp.
ATGACCTGACGATATTTTTCGACTCAAATCAATAGGCACAGGCTACCACTACAATGAACTTTGAAGATTCAATTCCCCTCTATGCGGAACTTGCTTTGGCTCTTGCAGGCTTTGCCGGTATTGTTTCCGTCTTCGCAGGTCGAGAGCGCCAATTTCGTCCAATAGAGCGACTAAGGTTAGGGGGATTGATGAGCTTGTCCGGAACGGTGTTGGCTGGTTGTCTGGCTTATATCGTCGGCTCAGTAGCGGGTATCGCAGAGGCCAACGTGCTGGTGATTACGGCCATTGTCTGTCTTATTCCCACGTGCGCTTTATCACTATTTAAGACCCCTGAGCTTTGGCGTCGTTCCAAGGATGCGGACGCAACTATTGCCCAATGGTCCCTTTATTTGGTTACGGCTCTCATGCTCTCGTACTTGCTGCTATTTGGGGCTGCCATCTTCGTTTCAGGGAGTGCCTGGATGATAGCATTGGGTTTTTCGTTGCTATTACTTCATGGGCTTTGGATGTTCGTACTCTTGCTTACGCAGGCGAACTAGTGGATTTTTTGTAACGCAGGCGCTGCCCAATAAGCTAAAGTTTAGAGGATTGTGGCTTCCGCTAAGGTCCGCTTTCGCCTACTTTGAGACCTTTAAGTTATGATGTGGTCAATGTCCGCTTACGACCCCAAGAGCGGACTCTCGTGAATGACCAAGGTTCGACTTATCAGTCTCAAGAATATGTTGTTAGAGGGCCAGCCAGCTTGCTGAATGAATATCAAATTTCCACAATCAATCACGTCTGGTATTGCGCGGTATATCTATTATCGATCTCAGTAATCTACTGGGCGAAATCAAAATCTATAAAGCAGTCTGCTCACGGGTTGCTCATATTGCTAGGCTTCGCTTATTCAGTTGTTGTGTCCGCTTATAC
>JBALVN010000014.1:0-287 GCA_036961455.1 Halioglobus sp.
AGTTCAACGTTACTTTGTATTGCCTGGCCAGGCGACATCCTACAAAATCGGGATGCTAAAAATTCAGCAACTACGTGCAAAAGCGGAGTCTGAATTGGGTGAAAAATTTGATATTCGCGGCTTTCATGATGCAGTTTTGGGAGGCGGGGCAGTACCCGAGCCCATATTGGAAAGAGTCGTGCAAAATTGGATTCAGGAAGTTAGTGCCGACTGAGTCATGCGGGCCTGACCAACATCTTTAAAAGACTGCAGTTGGCACATTGCGGCCTCCCAAATAGCTGAATTGG
>JBALVN010000014.1:297-901 GCA_036961455.1 Halioglobus sp.
GGCTGATGTCTAAGGACCGCTTTGAGGTGATAGCGGACGTTTTCGCCTATCACTTCTAGCTACGCAAAAAAGGCCGCTTTCGCCTACGAGCGGAAGTTTTTGCTATGCTGTTCGTAATGTCCGCTTACGACCTCAATAGCGGACGCTCGTAAAAAACCTCATTTAGGTTTTTTCAGAAGAATTAGGTCTATATTAAGCTGTTAACCCTACTCGGAGATCTTTCGTTGAGCATTAATATCCGTCTAGAAGAATCTAGCGATATTCAAAGTATTCATAAGGTCACTGTTGCTGCTTTTCTCCACGCACCACATACAGGTCACACTGAACAATTTATTGTGAAGGCTTTGCGAGATTCAGGCGCGTTGACGATTTCACTTGTTGCAGAAGACTCGGCTCAAATTGTTGGGCATGTGGCCTTGTCACCAGTTACGATCTCGGATGGCTCAAATGGCTGGTATGGCTTGGGGCCAATCTCCGTGATCCCATATGAGCAGGGTAAGGGGATAGGCTCTAAACTGATGAATGCAGCTCTTGCAGAATTGAAAAACCTGAATGCTAATGGCTGTGTTTTACTTGGCGACCCCAATTTCTATCACCGATTTGG
>JBALVN010000015.1:0-809 GCA_036961455.1 Halioglobus sp.
CGGTGACGTGGGTTGGCCCCAATTGCGCTGGCGATAGATTCAGGCGGATTATTGCTCCTACCCAATTCCGATTGCCAGTTCGGCGCTGAATCGGAGAACAACCTGATTACACAGATGGTATCGATATTCTCTGTGATTCCGTTGCCACCGCAGTCGGAGACGGCCATCTGTGCTGCCTGGACCGCCATGCCCATGTGAGACGTGGTGCCGGCATCACGTTCAACACTTTGTCCTGCGCCCACGATGATGGGGGTGTTGGGCGCAAGTGAGGAAAAATCTACAGCCATAGATCAGGGTCCTTTCTGGAAGTTAGTGAGGAGAGCAAAGATAAAGTGATTCGGGCGATGTTACTAGGTGTTTTGTGTCTGTTCCTCAACTGGTTAAAGGGACAGTTTACTTAATAGGACGATGGCGTAGCAGGTGAATTAAGTAAACTGTCCCCGGTATTGAAATTGCCAAAACCCAATCGATAGTTCTGGTCCATTCAGCGAACGCACTCATCCTGATAGCGCAGTAGTGCTCAGCATCGATAATGCAGATTAAAAGGCACGTCCAGAATTTGTACGAACAATGTGAACTGCGTCACGTCACTGAACATGACTTCAACTTGAACAGTACGCTATTGTCTTGCGTTAGATTTCGTAGTGTTTCTGTCATCAGAACATTTGAACCTTCCGCCAATAGAGACAACTGATGTCCAGAAGCTTACTTTTAGCCTGCCTTGCTGTTTCCCTCCTGACCACAGGCTGCAAAATCGTAATCACCGTACCGCAAGAGGGTCGTGTGACGACCACGTCGGGCGGCATAGG
>JBALVN010000016.1:0-746 GCA_036961455.1 Halioglobus sp.
CTGTTTAGAGGAAACTCCTCTCCAGCCGAATTCCGATATAAATAAGAGCCCCATAGACTCATACTACCCCAGGAGCAATCACATTTATCGCACACCATATTATAGGTTGGCATTGACATAATTTATTCCTCAATCAATTCCTGCGCATGGTCTGTAGTGGTCAAGTAAAACTGGCCACGGTTTAGTAGCTAATCCAGTACTGCCTCTCAGCTGCATTTGGACTTAAGCCACGATTATGTTGGTGTGGTCTTGTTTGACTGTAATAGCCAACCATGTATTCCGTTATTGATTGCTGGGCCTCAGTAAAACTTCGATAACCCAGCGTTGGAACCCACTCCGTTTTTAAACTTCTAAAGAATCTTTCCATTGGCGCATTATCCCAACAATTTCCTCGGCGACTCATGCTCTGCTCAATTTGATAGCGCCACAACCGCTGACGGAATTTTCTGCTGGTATAGTGACTGCCTTGATCAGAGTGAAACATCACACCCTTCGGTTTTCCTCGCGATTCAAAAGCCATGTTCAATGCCTGGCTCGTCAACACGCTATCAGGTGACAATGACATCGCCCAACCGATGGGCTTACGTGCAAATAGATCAAGCACTACAGCCAGATAGGCCCATCGTCGACCTGTCCAAATATACGTTACGTCGCCACACCAGATTTTGTTGGGCTGAGTGACGGCGAATTCTCGGTCTAATCTATTGCGTACAGCGATGTGCTCCTGATTCGCCTTTTTGTAGTGT
>JBALVN010000017.1:0-721 GCA_036961455.1 Halioglobus sp.
GTGCTTATCGCTCGTCCAGAAGCTAAGTATGATGAAGCGATCGTCGAAATTGCCACGCAGGACCGCGTAAGCATCGGAAAAGTCGGGGCTTTAATGGGGGCTCTATATAGAGAAGATCATTGGAATTATCTGCCGAAAGAGCGCCGGGAGTAAAACTAACAAAACCAATCGAAAGAATCTCTTGTGGTGCCTTCAGCTTTAAATTTTGCTATTTCTACAATGCCTAACATTATCCATTCCCTCATTACTTTGGTTAGCCGCAGTAGAAGTGGGGATACATATTGGGGTACGTGGTTTTTAGATGCCTGAAAACACTACCTGTATAGCTATACATACACTTTTATGTGCTGAAAAATAATTTGGACCGATATACTGTAGTCAACAGCATCAAGAGAGGGCTAACGCCCCGCCAACCTGCCTACCTGGGCAAGGTGGTCGACTCCCCGGAGTGATGTGGCCTTATGGCAACCAATAAGGTTTCTTGTATTTGGCTCTCTCTCGTTGCATTCAACCAAAGGAGAGAGCATATGTACCCCGAAACGATACTGCCCATAGTGGCTCATATTCCCCACGCTGGAACGGAGATACCCGACGTTGTGCGAGACCAATTCCTTCCACATCCCGCGGAGCTTTGGAGAGAGATCGCCATGGTGGTAGATTGGTATACCGAAGAGCTATTCGGCCTGCCCGGCATTGCCAAAACCCAGACGCCCATCAGCCG
>JBALVN010000018.1:0-714 GCA_036961455.1 Halioglobus sp.
CGAGATGGATTATATGAGTAGCGATCAGGTCGAAAACGTACTCAATACGATGCAGGAAATTGCGCGAGAGGAACAATCGACACAGGCTCTAATGAACGATCTTGAACCCATCGACCAGAGACTGGCTTCGCAGGAAAAAGCCTGCAATACGAGCGGATCACGCGGCACAATTCCCCTGCCCACGCCAGCACCAGGTCTCCTAGTGCGGGTTTTGAGGAAAATCAGCCATTTATTCAAGGTTCGTAGTTCCGATTAAAATCGAGTAGCGGCGAGGGAATTTCCGCTGTGCGCCTGACTAAATTGGGCGTATAGTGGTAGCGTTACCCCCCCCCCCTCTGTATCGAGTCTACTGGCCAACACGCCTCTATCCTCCTTATTGTGACTCTATTCGCTTGCAGCGAATAGAGTTGATTAATAGCACCTACTGCTTGCGTTTCTCTACCTTAATGAGAAGAGCCTGGCTTTTAGCGTAACTCTGTATTTTTGAGCAGAGAGATGCTGCTTGCGACTTTTTTCAGCGTGAAGTCGGTGCGTCCTTGATTTGTACTTATTCCTTTTAGGAGCACCATGACTACAGGTACCGAAGAAGTCCAAGAGTTGCAGCCCGCCATTATTTCCTATGTGAAAGATCTCCCTAATATGTGCTCACTTGCAGGATTGGCCTGCACAATATTAGCGATCTATTTCTGCATTGTTGGCGTTTACTACGCAGCA
>JBALVN010000019.1:0-708 GCA_036961455.1 Halioglobus sp.
GCCAGAAAAAAAATCACCGGCAACAACATACGGTTTTTCATATCAAGTCTCCCCCATTACATTTCATTTCCATAGACTCAAGGTTTAACAGAACAGTGTAACTTAGACCGCTATGATTACAATATCTGCCAATATCGCTTGCTCCGCGTTACTTGATTAGTGTCCTCAGCAAACAAGAATCGTCGCAAGGTTACGTGTACAAAACACTGAGTTTAGCCGACGCACTGGCCGTTGTTCGGCGACTATCCCAATGTCCGCTTTCGCCTAATTGCAGACATCGGTCTATCCTTAGACACAAATCTAAAAGTAAGGAGCTTGAGATGAACTGGGAGGCAATTGGGGCAATTGGAGAGGTCGTCGGAGGCATCGGTGTCATCGTTACCCTGTTGTATTTGGCATTACAGGTTCGGGCAAGCACAGTGGCTTCGAAAGTAGAATCCAAACTCGCCGCAACACGGATGTATAGCGATTTTCTGAAGACGCTAATCGATTCACCAGAGATCAACGATTTGTTTGTCAGGGGCCGCGAAGATTTTGACTCTTTGAATTCAGAAGAGTTTTATCGATTTTCCAATCTGGCTTTTCAGTCGTTTGCCATATTTTCTGCTGGTTACTTCCAATTTTCACACCGCACTCTAAGCAAATCTGATTGGTATGAATCCTTGGCCATAATTCGTTTCTGGCTGCGTGGCAATGGGTGCCGGCAGT
>JBALVN010000001.1:0-472964 GCA_036961455.1 Halioglobus sp.
GTAATGCCTGGTGACAACGTCCAGATGGTAGCGACGTTGATCGCGCCTATCGCCATGGAAGATGGTCTGCGCTTCGCGATTCGTGAAGGCGGCCGTACAGTTGGCGCTGGTGTTGTAGCCAAGATCATCGAGTAATCGAAGATTGTTGCTCCCGCGAAAGCGGGAATGACATAAAAAAGCCCGGCCATGTGCCGGGCTTTTTTATGTCTGGTGTTTAGCCCGTATTGGCATTCCTTTGGGTGATGGTGACAAAGTGCTTTACCAAATCTGGATCGAAATGCCTGCCTGCCCCCGAGCGAATAATCGCAAGTGCCTCTTCCCTGGGCATAGCCGGACGCCAGGGGCGTTCGTTAACCAGGCTTTCCCAGCAGTCGATGATGGTTACAATGCGTGCGCTAAGGGGAATGTTTTCCTCGCTAATGCCACGGGGGTATCCGCTGCCGTCCCAGTGCTCGTGATGACAGCGAACCACATCTTCTAAGCAGGCAAAGAAATGAGCATCATGGGGGTCACTGTCTGTGAGCCTGTTGCCGATTGCCTCACGTATCGTTTCAATGGCGAGCGCGCCTAGCTCGGCATGCTCTTGCACACGCTGGCGAGCCTCTTGATCCAGTTTTCCCGAACTACTTGTAATTTCGGCGGGCACCTGTGCCATACCGACGTCGCGATAGTCCGCTGCCCGGCACAGTCTGTCGATGACCTCAGCGTCCAGATGACTACTATATCGGCGATCAGTCGCCGCCTCCTGGGCCAGTTCTCGGGTGAGTTGATTGACCTGATTTGAATGACTGGAAAGGCCACCGTGTATGGGGTGTTTGAGGGTAAGAGCCAGTTCTCCCGCAATGAGACTGGCGGCCTCACGAATGCGTTGTTTCTCCTCGGTTGCCGTTTGCTCCAGCCGGTTGAGTTCAATCACTGTACTGGCAATCAAACTACCGATGACGCTGGACAGGATGAGAAAGAAGGACGAAGCATCGAACAGGACGCCCTGATAACGAAACAGCAGGTAACCCGTTGCTATTACCAACAGGTTGATAGCCAGGGTTATCCAGGCCGAGGCGCGCGGTACGGCGCTGATAAAACGTGCCAGGGGTGACTCCCTGCGCGGGATATACCAGATCAGCAGTAGACCCAGGGTCAGAATGATTGTGGTCTCCATCCACTTCATCCACCAGGGGCGAGTGACGATACGGCCATCAAACAGGCTTTCCAGAACCTGTGCCTGGATCTCGATGCCGGGTACCAGTTCGCCCAGAGCTGTGGTTCGCATATCGTGAAGGCCTGAACCGGTTAAGCCCAACAACACCAGTTTTCCGGCGAGCATGTCGGGGTCGATGCTGCCGTCCATCACTGATGATGCGGACACATAGCGAGTTTTTGTCGCTTCAATACTTGAAAAGTGTAACCAGATATCGCCTGCGGACTGGGTAGGGACGCTGAGGTCAGCTACTGCTACATCGGTAATGCCATGCTCGCCCACGCTCACGCGCACGGCCACATCGCCGGTAGCCACCCTTAGCATCTCCATGGCTAGTCCGGAAACAAGGGTATTCCCGATGGCTGAAACAAGCGGTATCCGTCTTACCACACCGAAGTCCAGGTCTACGCTGAGAATTGCCTGCCCTCGGGCGGCCGCCTGCAACTCGGGCAGGCTAGCCAACACAGCGTTGAAGCGACGCACATGGGGCAGGGCGTCACCGCCTGACACCAGCACGGGATTACTGCGCAAGCCAGCACTGGTGGTGTAGGTCGCGTGGTCAAAACCGGCTGCTCCCAGCACAGATGGCATATTGCGCAGAGATTGGGCCAGTACGGTTTCATGACTGGGCAGACTTCGTAACTCTGCCAGCACTTCCTCAGGCACCCTCTTGGGCAAACTGGCAGCGACGATATCCGGTGAAGTTTGATCTGGTTCCGGCATGTACATATCAAGGCCCACGGCAGCAGGCTGATGGGAAGCAATGCCGTCCAGAAGGGCAGCGAGCTGGTTACGCGGCCAGGGCCATTGGCCGTAACGAGACAAGCTGAGCTCGTCAATTGCGACGATGGTTACCGGCTGAGTCAGGGGTTCTCTGGGGTAGTTCTTTTGGTAACCATCGAACAAAAACTGGCGGGCTTTGGTGAAGGCGCCGGTAACATTCCCAGTCAGGGCGGCAGTGCCTCCTTCCAGTGGCAATTCAGAAATGACACTGACAGAGGTAGTCCACAAAAGAATAACCAGAGCTACCGGTCGCCCACGGCCAAACTGAAAGATGTGGCGAACAAAGTCCAATATTGCACGCATGCGCTGTCTCTAATTCCAGGCCAGAGCGGGAGTATCTCTAGCGTACACGTATCTCAACGCGACGATTTCGTGGCTCTGCAACACCGTCCGGAGTCTCAATTAGCGGTTCGCGCTCGCCGCGGCCAGCGGCCTCGATACTGGAGGTTCGTACCCCGGTTGACTGTATGTATCGCTGCACTGATTCAGCGCGTAACCGAGAAAGCTGGTCGTTATCCTCGGTGCTTCCTACTCGGTCAGTGTGACCGATAACGGAAATTTCTGATGCCGGAAGCGTCAGCAAGTAGGCCTTGATGGTATCGACTTCACGCTGGGACTGGACTGTGAGGGTGTCAGCAGAACCCGACTGGAAGGTGACCGTAAATGAGCGCGGTGCCGCCGGTGTGGCGTCCAGCATGGCGCCGAATTCCGCCGCTACGGACTCCGCGCTGGTGGTCCCAGCTGAAAGCTCACCGGAATCGCCTGACTGCATTGTACTGTAGGCGGTATTCAGAGCCTGTTGTCCCGATTCATTGCTCACTATTAGTGAACCTACCGAACCGTCTTCATCGGGTAGCAAAATGATGGTACTGCTGGCTTGTGGTGGTTGCGGTTGAGTGAACAGAGCTGCGGCAATCACCGCCGCCGGTAAAAGTAGGATGCCCCACATGTTTGTATCCTTTGTTTAGTTTCCGGCTTTGATGATGAAATGAGTACCGCGCACACCTAGTGTCACCGTCGATGTGCTGAAAGTCACTTTTTCCGGGCTTGTCTTGGCGATTTTGCCGGAAATGACAGCTAGGGAGCCGCGTTTGACAGAGGCATCGAGGCTGCCGACATGGGTAGTGCTGTCAAACACAAAGCGGCGTAGCTCCAGGGTGCTATCGGGGCCGGCGGTTAGTCGAGTGTCGTCCAGCAGTGTTATTCCCACCAAACCATCGGCGCCGGTTGCAATGCTGTCGCTGACATTGACCCGTTCACCGGGGTTGGCAGGAAGTTTGAGCCCTGCCCTTAGAATGAAGGCAGCGCCTTCACTGGTTTTGATGGTACCAGCCTGATCTGCTGCCAGAATCACAGGGGTAAATAGCAGTAGTGTTAACAATAGGGCCGAGCGCATTGCCGGGTCTCCAGATATCCAGTGTCGGTGCGAATACTAGACTATATGCCCGACCGCGGCGAACTACAGCGATCATAGTTGTTTTTAACCGCCATTTCCTGGTGCCCTTACCAGGTCGGTGCTCGCCGCCGCGTCGATTGTCCCGGATTCAGGCCAGTAGTTTTTTGATGTCTTTTTCTATGTCTTTGGGTTTGACGGTTGGTGCGTAGCGCTTAACCACCTTGCCAGAGGAGTCCACCAGAAATTTGGTGAAGTTCCATTTGATGCCTTGGGTGCCCAATGTTCCGGGTGCCTCTTTTTTGAGGTGCTTGAATAATGGGTCAGCGCCTGAGCCATTCACTTCGACTTTGCCAAACATGGGGAAGGAAACGCCGTAGTTGAGTTGGCAAAATTCCTGAATTTCGTCGTTTGACCCCGGGTCTTGCTTGCCGAATTGATTGCAAGGGAAGCCCAGTACTTCGAGACCTTGAGCCTGGTATTTCTCGTAGGTCTCTTCCAGCCCGCCGAATTGGGGGGTGAAGCCGCATTTAGAGGCGGTGTTTACCACCAGTAGCACTTTGCCTTCGTACTCTGCCAGGGGCTTTTCTGTGCCACCGGGTGTTTGGACGGTAAAATCGTAGACGGAGTTGCTCATGATGTTGTTCCTGTGTCAGAAGGTGCTGTATCCCCAGGTAGCCCTGCCGCAGCGCTATGGGGATGACGTTGTTGTTGAATTGGCTCACCGAGTATATACGAGCTGAATCTGTGAACAGATTATAGACAATAAAAAGGCCCCGGTCTTTGCAGAGCGAGGCCTTGGGATTGGACGGTGTACTAGGCCGGCTGAGCCTGCAATTGCATCTGTTCCATTAGCATATTCAGGCGCTTTCGCTGCATTTTCAGCGAGTATTCAAGCTCTTTGAACTTGGTGTGCAGTGCCGCGGTCTCCCAGCGCTGCTGCAGCTTTTGCTTTTTCTCGCTGAGCGCGCCGCCTATCTCGGCCTTTTTTGTCTCGTAACGTTCAGCCTGTAGGCCGGTCCACTCATTGATGGAATCGGTGAAAAGCTGGTATTCCCGCTCCAGAGTGGCGCGCAAGGAATCCGGGCTGTGTGATTCCTCCAGTTTATCGCGGGCACGCTGAAACTGGGTGTCGAGAATTGCGCGTTGGATTTTGAAGTCCGGAATTCGCACCAGGTTTTTGGCGAGGCCAAGTCGAGAACAGACACTGATCAGCCACTTGGTGGGATCCCACTGCCACCAGCGTATTCCGTTGCGGTAGTCCGTTTGGAAGATGTGGTGGTAATTGTGGTAACCCTCACCGTAGGTGAGAAATGCCAGAAAACCATTGTCTCTGGCGCTGTTAGACTCGGTGTAGGGGCGGGTTCCCCAGTAGTGGGCCAGGGAATTGATAAAGAAGGTAACGTGGTGGTTCACGATTAGGCGAAACAAGCCGACCAGCAGCAGGGTGCCGATAATGTCGCCGTGCCAGACGCCGAGTAGCAGCGGCAGGCCTACGTTCATCAAGACCGTCAGGGCGAGGTAATGCTTGTCCTGAAACATGACGATGGGGTCGCGCTGCAGATCCTTGGCATTGCTAAAATCTTGATCATTGGTCTTGTATTCACGCAGCATCCAGCCGATGTGGCTAAACCACAGGCCGCGACCAGCGGAGTATGGATCGTTGTCGTTGTCATCCACATGGCGGTGATGACGGCGATGGTCGGAAGCCCATACAAGGATGCTGTTCTGCAAGGCGCCAGCGCCCCAAAGTGCGTAGAACCACTTTAACGCCGGATGAGCATCGTAGGCCTTGTGGGACCATAGGCGGTGATAGCCACCGGTAATCGAAAGCCCGTTGAGGTACAAAAATGCTAGGGCCCAAAGCCATTGGAAAGCGTCATAGCCATGATAAACGCCCCAGGCGGGAACCAGGATCAGCGCTGCAATGGGCAGCCCCAAAAAGATGATCGCGTTGACCGGGCTTAGCGGGGGTTTTTGTTCGTTATTGGTCATGGCGCGCGTCAGGCCTCCTGCGTTCAAAAGGGTGCATATGGTAACTTTTTTGTGACTAAAAGTCCCCTTAACCGGGTACAGTCTTATGGCCACACGGAACAAGCATTTGGCTCGTCATGTGCGGCACATACAGCATCTGCAATCTGCAGTATCATGCCTGCCCCTTAACCCAGTCTGAAAATCGACCATGTCTGAGCAGGCAGTATTCACCCAAGGTTCCACCATGCGTCATGTGCTGGTGATGACTACGGCCTCTGCTACCGGCTTACTGACGATGTTCGGCGTGGACATGGTCGACATGTATTTCCTGACCCTGCTCGGGGAGCAGGAGTTGGCGGCAGCGGTGGGTTTTGCCGGCACACTGATGTTTTTTCTGGTGGCGGTCAGTATTGGTTTGCAAATCTCTTTAGGGGCGCTGGTGGCACGCTCCGAAGGGGCCCAGCGCCGCGATCTGGCCAGTCGTTATTGTAGCAGCGGCCTGCTGTTCAGTTTACTCGTCGCCGTGGTTATATCTTTTTTTGGCTGGCTGTACCTTGAGGAGCTGCTGCGGCTGCTTGGTGCCTCTGGCGTGACCCTGGAATACGCGACTCGCTATGCGGGTATTCTTCTGCCCAACATGCCAGTGTTGGTGCTGGGCATGAGTGCGGCGGCAGGGGTGCGCGCTCTGGGTGATGCCAAGCGCTCGATGTGGGCGACAATTACTGGGTCATTGGTAAATGGTGTCCTCGATCCTATATTTATATTCACCCTGGGTTGGGGACTTGAAGGTGCTGCCTGGGCTTCCGTGCTGGCGCGGCTAGTGGTTTTGGCGGTAGCCTGGCATGCGATAACTGTGGTGCACCGGCTGCCCTGTCGTATCTCGGCAAAAGAATTTCTCGCCGACCTCAGGCCACTACTCAAAATCGCGACCCCTGCGGTTCTGACTAACCTGGCCACGCCTATTGGTGGCAGTTTTGTTTTGCGGACCATCTCCCAGTTCGGTGACAGTGCGGTGGCGGGTGCAGCGATCATGGGCCGTATAACGCCAGTGGCGTTTTGCGCAATTTTCGCCCTTTCAAGCGCAGTGGGCCCGATCATAGGGCAAAATGCGGGTGCAGGTCGTTATGATCGAGTGCGCGATACGCTGCGCAATGCCATGTTCTTTAATTTTGCATACGTGCTGCTAGTCTGGCTGCTTTTAGCCCTCGCTGGCGAGGGTATCGTGAGGGCCTTTTCGGCGTCTGATGCAGCGGCTGAACTCATTCTGTTCTACTGCAATTTTCTGGTGGGTGCTTTCGTTTTCAATGGCGCCTTGTTTGTCGCCAATGCCAGCTTTAACAACTTGCATCATCCCCAGTGGGCCACAGGATTCAATTTTGGCAGGGCCCTGCTGGGTACCATTCCTTTCGTGTATCTGGGCGCCAACTGGTACGGCGCCAAGGGTGTGCTGGCGGGGGAAGCTTTGGGCGCAGTTATCTTCGGTACTCTGGCGGTAGTAGCCGCCTTTTACCTCATTCGTCGCCTGGAACGAGAGCATGCGGCGTTGCCTCGCCCCGCTGGCCCCCAGGGGATGGAGACAGAGCGTCAAGCGCCGCTTTGAGTCTGCGTCAGGAATTCGACTTTCGGTATTCGTCCAGAGCGAAGTGAAGCCACTGGCTGGAGAGTTGGGTTTTACCATCGCAGGTCACTGTATATTTATCGCCAGACCAGGAGCTCTCACTGGCTAGTCTGTCAATGAACTGATCGGCAGTGCTTGCGTACTTCCCGCCACGTTTGTACTTCAATCGCAGGTGGTCAGCTGCATCAGCTGACTCGTGGTCGCTGCCATTGCGGTGGAAAGTGCAGCCGCTGCTCTGCACGTAACTCAACAGGTATTGTACTTCCGTATCGGTCTGATCAGCAGCCCAGGCGCTGCTACTTAAAGCGATGCTAAAAAGGGTGGCCAAGAGCTTATTCATAAAAAGGCTCCTCAAATTGTCAATTGTAGTCGTGCGCGCAGCGCGTTGTGGTCGGAGCTGGTCACCGGCACGACCTCGGTAAACTCTGCAACCAGGCCACGCACATAGATATGATCCAGGGCCATACCGAAAGCGGTGGTGCGCAGGTCAGGTTCGAATGTCAGCGGTTCCAGCCCGTGTTGGGACAGTACTCGATCAACCAGTTGCTGTCGGGTCGTGCTCCAGGTGTTGAAGTCGCCAGCGAGTATTGCTGGACCCCGATGGGTTGTTAGCAGCTCTACTAGTGGGCGCAGCTGTTCCTCCAGGTCCTCTATTCCGAGGGTGAAGTTCACGGCATGTATATTGATAGCCAGTAGTCGGTCTTCGCGCCCTTCCAGAGCATGTTCGGTTACCGTAGCCGCCTTAGGGGTGCCCAACCAGGGCTCGGTGCGGGTGAAATTGCACTGCATTGTGGGAGCGTGCGTACTCAAGGTCATTACCCCGGTATTCTGGCTGGCATTGCTATAGCCCTGGGCAAAGGACTGGTAGAGAGGACCACGGGTCTGAACCTCGCCCAGTTGGGCGTGCAGGGTAGCTTCCTGGATAAATGCCAGATGTGCTTCGCTGCCCAGCTTCAGTAAGTCCTCCATCCAGCCGTCGTTGCTGGCCTTTTGGATATTCCAGCTGAATACCTCCAGCGGGGCAGGCAGTACCTGTCCCTCTGCCACCGGTAGCAAACCCAGGTGAGATGAGCAGGTTTTTGCCTTCTCGGTGAGCGAAGAGTCGCTGGCATTGCCGCTGGCCACGTGAAGGCCACTTAGCAATAAAGTGATCGCACCCAGACAGAGCAGAGACTTCTTGGAGAGAGAGTTTTTCATGCGATCAATTCTGGCAGCGATCTTGCCTGGGGTACATGGCCGCGAGCGTCAGATATTACCGGACGCTTGGCGCCCAGGGTCATGGTCAGCGTTTTTTAGAGCTTTTCCAGGAAGGATTGGTACTCGAGGGTAGTGATGCGGCGGCGGAACTCATCGATTTCCTGCTCTTTACTGAGGGTGAAAATACGCTGCATCTCGCTGCCCAGAGCATTACGGATGAAATCAGACTCTTTGAACATGCGAACAGCGTCCTGCATATAGATCGGCAGAGAGGCTTCTTCCTGGGCATAGCCATCCCCGGTGATAGGGTCTCCCGGTGACAGGTTCTCGTTAATGCCCTCCAGCATGCACGACAGAATCGCGGCGAACAGCAAATAGGGGTTGGCGTCGGCTCCTGCGACCCGGTGCTCCAAGCGCCTGGATACTGGGCTGCTTGCAGGCACTCGAATGGCGACCGTCCGGTTTTCATAGCCCCAGCTGGGAAAAGTGGGAGCATGGCAGCCTTTCTGGAATCGACGATAGGCATTGTAGGTAGGAGCAAAAATTGCCACTGACTCGGCCATGTAGGTCAGGCAGCCACCTATCGCCTGATGTAACAGGGGAGTGCCTTTGTCGGTGCCGTCATCGAAGATATTAATGCCTTTTTCATCCAGCACACTGCAGTGCACATGCATGCCGTTGCCTGCTTCTCCTTCAAAGGGCTTGGCCATGAAGCTGGCGATTAGTCCGTGCTTGGCAGCAACACCTTTAATCAGGCGCTTCATCATGATGATCTGCCTGGCAGCTTTCACCGGGTCATCCACATGTTGCATGTTAATTTCGTACTGAGACGGTGCTGATTCCTTGACCACCCCGTCGAAGGGCAGATCCTGGATCTCACAGGCTACCCGCAGGTCTTCCATCATCTGCCGGTGGTGATTGAGTACATCCAGGCCATAGGTATTGCCACCAACCGGGCCGCTGCCGGCGGGAGATGGGCAGGTATGGGCGGGGATGTCGTTGTCCCAGGTGACCAGGCTGAACTCCAGTTCCGCTGCCACCACAGGGCGCCAGCCTGCTTCTTGAAAACGGCTGACCACTTGCATGAGCACATGGCGTGGGTCGCCCATGTAGGGAGCGCCGTCGTCGTCGAACATTGAGAGCATGATCTGTCCATGCTGTCCGTCTGGCGACCAGGGGGTGGGGAGCAGTGAGCCCTCGACAGGCAGGCAGATGCCATCAGCATCGCCGGTGGCGAATACCAGTTCTTCCACGTCTCGGCCCCAGATATCGAGGCTGAGCGCGGTTTTGGGGAGTTTCAGCTCGCCGCCGAAAATCTTACCCAATTTGTGTCTTGGTACCCACTTACCGCGCATCACCCCGTTACAATCGGGGAGCAAAGCTTCAATTGTGGTGACTTCCGGGTGCGCTCGCAGGAACCAATCGGCTTCTACCGACATTTCGCCTTTCCATGACTAGGTTAGTGCCTACTATCGGCCCCTACCCGGGAATTGGCAATGCCCCCGATGGGGCAGTAACTGGCTGAAATTGAAGGAAAACCGTGTTTAGCGTGGGGACATATAAATCGTCAGGGGGTCCTCTCCCGCAGCAGCTCCCAGGCAGGACATGGAGTTGAGGAACAGGGAGAACAAGTCGGTCTGAGAGCACACATCCAGTTTGCGGTAAATGCTCTTGCGGTGGCGGCGCACTGTTTCCACGGCAATGTTGAGCTTGGAGCCGGAGGTGTCGGTACCATAGCCGCGCAACATCAGTTCCAGGACATCTTTTTCTCGCGGTGAGAGGAGAGATTCGCCAAAGGTGCGAAATGCGAGATCGATCTGGTGATCAATACCAGGTTGGATCAGGTTTTTAATGGCGAAATCATCATGCTCGGTGTGGGATTTGAGTAATTCCGATATGGGCTCGGCAAGCAGGTAGAGGTTTTCGTACTCCTCCTCGGTAAAAGTTCCGTGCTGTGGCAGGCGCATCATGCTCAGGTTAATAACGTTGCCGCCATGCAGCCTGGCCAGGTAGACAGCTTCATCTACAGTGCCGGTGTCGGAGTAATACTGCTCGTAGTATTCGGTTTGCTCCAATTTACCAAGGGTCACGCGGGACAGTCGATACAGCTTGGACTTGGGCTGCTGCATGGAGGTCTGGTAGAAGGGGTCTTCTCTATACGGACCTTCGAGGTATTGATCTATCTGTGATGCGATTGCCGAAGGCGTGATCTGGTGGTAGAGCACGCGTGGGGGTAAATCGCGGTGGTAGAGCCAGATCTGCGGGTAGTCGATTTGTACCTGACCGTTGACTGCTTCGATCAGCCTGGGGAAGAATTCATCGTTACCCAAGGCGGCGATGGCTCTCGAGATATCCCGATTCCACTTGCTTAGTTGGTTGATGTTTTGCATCGCCCCTAATTCTTTTATTACAGCATCCCCATTGCCATAGTGGGCAGAGTGCCCAGGGATGTCAATCGAGACGACAGCTGAATTGATGGCGGCGCGCTATCAACTGTTGCTCCGCAGGTCGCTCACCATCAGCATGGAGTGCTGGGGGTGAGCTTCCTATATAATGATGTAAGAAACCTTAGAGGTAGTACCTTGCCAAGCAAGAGCGACAGCGCACAGTGGTTTAACGACTCGGTACCCATGGAATTTACCCGGGCGCTGCTAGTGCAGGCTAGAGCCCATGGTAAGGATGTGGAGGCCATGTTACGAGACGCACGCTTCCCTTTCGATCCACTGCGTCAAAGCGCTCAAACCGCCTTTGTTTCCCGTGAACAGTACAGTCGACTATGTGTCGAGTTGGTGAAGGTTTTGGGTGATGAGTCCGGAGGGGTAATGCCCGACGTGCAAACCCCGCTAGGGACCACACGTCTCATTCTCCTGAGTATGCTCAATAGCTCCAATTTGGCGGCGGCTATCCGCCGTGCAGTAGAATTCAATGCCACATGCCGGGTTCGCCAGGGGGTAGAGGTTGTCAATCGTTTGACAATTGATGCCCATGGTAAGGAAGCCGCACTGAGCTACCTGTGCAGCGATGACCTCCCAGGGGTCCAGCACAGTGTGCTGTGCAACCTGGCTATATGGATGCGTTTTTGCGGCTGGCTGATTGGCCAGCATATTGATATCTGTAGTGCTACCTGCGCTGGGCCTGAGCCCAAGTTTACCTCCGGTGTGCGCCATTTTTTTCCCTGCCCGGTGCAATACAACCAGGAGGTTAATTCGGTGAGCTTTAGTGCCCGTCACCTGGAGGCAGAGCTGTTGCGGGATGAGTCGCAGCTGCAGGAGTTCCTGAAACTGGCTCCCTATCACGTCATTATTGAACCGCAGGCGAGCACCTTTAGTGTGACGCATCGAATCCGGGAGATTCTCGGTAGTGATTTTCGGGCGGAGATGCCAAGTTTTGAGGAGCTCACGGGCTTGCTCAACATGTCGGCGCGGACCTTGCGCAGACGGCTTGAAAAGGAGGGCACTTCCTACCAGCGTATCAAGGACAATGCTCGCAGGGATACTGCTATTACCTTGCTGAGTCGAGAGGGGCTGACGGTCAGTGAGGTTGCCGAACGGGTAGGGTTCTCTGACCCATCGGCGTTTCATCGGTCGTTTAAGAAGTGGACTGGATTGTCGCCGGGCTCGTATCGCTGATTGAAGGCGTAAAACTGATTAGGCCTTAATCGCCCCAGTCTAGCGGCTCGGTTCGCCAATGATTTTGCCACGCTCGATATACTTTGTCGGAGTAAACTCGCCTCCCCACAGAGCCGTTATACCTTGCCAGTCCTTTGTGCAGGTCCCCATTTTCTCGCTGTAAATAGAACTGTAAAATCCGACATCCGTAGGCGAAATTAGTCTTGTTCAGGGTGAGGTTGTCATCCGGGCGACCAATTTCGTCCTTCCAGAAGGGCATTACCTGCATCATTCCCTGGGCACCTACTCTGGAAATTGCAAAGCGGTCAAAATGACTCTCCACCTCAATCAATGCCAGCACCAGCTCTGGCGGTAAGTTCGCTTGCACGGAGGCCGAGTGAATATCCTGGAGCAATTCCAGGCGGTGCTTGGGATCTTTGACATAGCGCGCCAGACGGGCGGACATGTCTACCAGCCAGACCTCTGCATCGTAGCGATCATCGAAGCTGCTGGCGTCGGAAATTGTGGATTCCAGAAAGCTGCGCAACTCCTCCCGCTCCTGCTCGTCGGCAGGCTGGCCCAGTGCTGGACCAGCCATAATGAGGCAGAGCATAGCGAGCAACAGGCTGCGCATGTTCTCTAGCCCTGCAACAGTTCCTGGAGGAAGGCGACGATGTCGTCCCGGGGAATAAGCTGTGAATCTTCATCCCTGCGGCCCTTGTACTCGATGTTGCCTTCTTTCAGGGCGCGGTCACCGATAACGATTCGGTGGGGGATGCCGGTCAGTTCCATATCGGCAAACTTCACACCGGGACGCTCGTTGCGATCATCCATCAGCACATCGATACCCACAGACTTGAGACTCTGGTATAGGTCCTCGGCACAGCTGGCCACGGCCTCAGACTTCTGCATGTTCAGTGGCACGATGGCAAGCTGAAAAGGGGCCATTGCCTCGGGCCAGATAATGCCCTTGTCGTCGTGGTTCTGTTCAATGGCCGAGGCCACCACGCGGCTGACCCCGATGCCGTAGCACCCCATGGTCATGGTGATGCTTTTGCCGTTCTCGTTCAGAACTTCGGCTTTCATGGCCTCGCTGTATTTAGTGCCCAGTTGGAAGATATGCCCGACCTCGATACCGCGTTTGATCTGCAGCTTGCCGGTGCCATCAGGGCTAGGGTCGCCTTCTACCACTTCGCGAAGGTCCTCTACTCTGGCTAGAGGGCAATCCCGTTCCCAGTTGACGCCGGTGAGATGAAAGTCGTCACGGTTGGCGCCGCAGACAAAGTCGGCAAGTACTGCCGCACTGCGATCTACGATAAGGTCGATCTTAAGGCCCGCGGGCCCCAGGGAGCCAAATCCTGCACCCAGGGCCTTGCGCACGTCGGCCTCCTCTGCCATTAGCAGTGGGCAGGCGACGCCGGCGAGTTTCTCCGCTTTAATGCCATTGAGCTGATGGTCTCCTCGTAATACCAGGGCCACCAGCTTGCCCTCTTCGTCGCCCTGAACCACCAGGGTCTTCACTAAACTGGCGGAATCGATAGCCAGGAATCCGGCCAGTTCGTCGATGGTTTTCACGCCCGGTGTAGCAATTTCGGTCATCTCGGCGCCAGGTGAGGGGCGCGCAATGTCGGGCGCAATTGCCTCAGCCATTTCTACGTTTGCCGCATAGTCGCTGCTGTCCGAAAAAGCGATGTCATCTTCACCAGAATTGGCCAACACGTGGAATTCGTGAGAGGCGCTGCCACCGATACTGCCTGTATCAGCAATGACTGGGCGAAAGTCCAGGCCCAGGCGAGTGAAAATTCTGGAGTAGGCCTGGTGCATGATTTGGTAGGTTTCCTCTAGTGACGCCTGACTCGCGTGAAAGGAATAGGCATCTTTCATCAGAAATTCCCTGGAACGCATGATGCCGAAACGGGGGCGAATTTCATCTCGCACTTTGGTTTGGATCTGGTACATGTTCAGTGGAAGCTGCTTATAGCTCTTAACTTCATTGCGGACCAGGTCGGTGATTACTTCCTCGTGTGTTGGCCCCAGGCAGAATTCGCGTTGGTGACGGTCGTGAATGCGCAGTAATTCGGGGCCGTATTGTTCCCAGCGGCCAGATTCTTGCCATAACTCAGCGGGTTGTACTACAGGCATGCTGACTTCCTGAGCGCCGGCGGCGTCCATCTCCTCGCGCACCACGTTTTCGACTTTGCGCAGTACACGTAGGCCTAGAGGTAACCAGGTATAGAGGCCCGCGGCGAGTCTGCGTATGAGGCCGGCTCGCAGCATCAACTGGTGACTAATGACCTCGGCGTCGGCAGGGGTCTCTTTTTGAGTCGCGATTAGGAAGTTGCTGGTGCGCATAGGGGTAAATCGATCCGGGAAAGAAATAGGGGGCCTATTCTAGAGCCGTTAACTCCGGGGGTAAACGTCGATAATCAGTATCATTTTGGCGTATTGAATTGAAAAACAACGTGGTGGTGCTTAAAAAACAGTGTTTTTTTGCCGCCGACCTCGAAAAACGCTTGTATTACAGTGTTTCATGGATTAATACTATGCCCGTGGCTTGTTGAGTCGCTCAGCCGGTAGGGATGCGGAACACTGAGACACACACACGATTCATAATCACTATTAGGGAAGGTCGAAAATAATATGGCGACTAAGAAAGCAGCAGCGAAGAAAAAGGCTCCGGCCAAGAAAAAGGTAGCAGCCAAAAAGGCACCAGCCAAGAAGAAGGTAGCAGCCAAGAAGGTGGCAGCTCCCGTCAAAAAGGCCACAGCCCTCAAAGACAAAATGACCAAGAGTCAGATCGTTGCCAGCCTGGCTGACAGCACTGAACTGAGCAAGAAACAGGTCAATGCGGTTTTGGATGAATTGAATACCCTGATTGAGCGCAGCATCAAAAAGCGTGCCGTCGGTGAATTCACTATTCCAGGTGTTATGAAAATCACCACTGTGAAGAAGCCTGCTCGCAAAGCGCGCAAGGGCATCAATCCCTTCACCGGTGAAGAGACGATGTTCAAGGCGAAGCCAGCAAGTATTGCTGTGAAGGTTCGTCCGCTGAAAAAACTGAAGGAATACGCCGCTACCTAAGCGACGTGCCCTGATTGGCTGTCTCGTTTCTCTAGCGGGGCGGCCAATTACTACAATTTTTCGTTAGCACCGTAAGGTGCAGGGTCTTTTTGGCCCCGAAATATCCCGCCCTCCTGAGCTTGGACTCTACTCTCGCTTGGGGTAAAATCCGCGCCTCAAATTTTCTCTATGTAACTGATTCCTGTTGGGTTAGACCATGCCGATCTATGAATACCAGTGCCAGAAGTGTGGCAATGAACTCGAAGCGCTGCAAAAAATGAGCGATGCGCCCCTGACAGACTGTCCAGATTGCGGGTCTGCGGAGCTGCGCAAGAAGATCTCAGCGGCTGCATTTCGTCTCAAAGGCGGCGGTTGGTACGAAACTGATTTCAAGACAGGTAACAAGAAAAACCTTCACGGTGCTTCTGAGTCCTCCTCTTCCAGCGACAAACCCTCTACTTCGGGCAGTAGCGAGAGCAAAAAGACAGCTTAAGTTCCGGCCTGCGGGCCGGTCAGTCATTTATACGGATACCAATTATGCGCACTCATTACTGTGGCGTTCTGACCACTGCTAACATCGACGAGACAGTCACCATTTGCGGGTGGGTGGATCGCCGTCGCGACCATGGTGGTGTCATCTTTCTGGATATGCGTGACCGGGAAGGTATTGTGCAGGTGGTGTTCGATCCGGATACAGAGGAGCACTTTGAACGGGCCAACCGTGTGCGTGGCGAATATGTACTGAAGATCACTGGGCGGGTGCGCGCTCGTGGTGAAGGCACTGTTAACCCGACCATGGCCACGGGGGAGATAGAGATTCTGGGGAAGGACCTGGAGATCCTCAATGCAGCGGAAACACCTCCTTTTCAGTTGGACGAGCACACAGCCGTCGGCGAGGAAGTGCGTCTCAAGTACCGGTACATGGATTTGCGCAGGCAGGAAATGCAGGAACGACTGATTACGCGCTCAAAAATCACCTCTGCTGTGCGTAATTTCCTCGATCGCGAGGGCTTTCTGGACATTGAAACCCCTATTTTGACCCGTGCTACACCAGAGGGTGCTCGCGACTATCTGGTGCCCAGTCGCACTCATCCAGGGCAGTTCTTCGCGCTGCCCCAGTCGCCGCAGCTGTTCAAGCAATTGCTGATGGTGTCTGGGTTTGACCGCTATTACCAGGTTGCCAAATGCTTCCGCGACGAAGATCTGCGCGCAGATCGACAGCCTGAATTCACGCAAATTGATATCGAAACCTCCTTTTTGGGTGAAGATGAGATTATGGCCATCACCGAACGCATGGTGCGTGAGCTGTTCCAGGCAACGCTTGGAGTGGATCTGCCAGAGTTTCCTCATATGCCCTACGCTGAGGCGATGGAGCGATTTGGTTCCGACAAGCCCGACCTGCGTATCGACATGGAGTTGGTTAGCGTAGACGACCTCATGCAGCAAGTGGACTTCAAGGTGTTCCGCGGGCCTGCCGATGACGCCGCCGGTCGTGTCGCAGCCCTTAAAGTGACTGGCGGTGCGTCTATCAGCCGCAAGGAAATCGACGGCTACACCAAGCACGTCTCCATTTTTGGTGCCAGGGGTCTTGCCTGGATCAAGGTCAATGACCTGGCGTCCGGTGTAGAGGGGCTGCAATCCCCGATTCTCAAGTTTATGCCTGACGAGGTGGTCTTGCAGATGATTGAGCGTCTTGGCGCTGCTGATGGTGACATAATTTTCTTCGGCGCGGACAAGACCAAGGTGGTCAACGAGTCTTTGGGTGCGCTGCGTATCAAGGTGGCCGAAGATCAGGGCATGATTGGTGAAGGCTGGGCACCCTTGTGGGTGGTCGACTTCCCCATGTTTGAAGAGGACGGAAAGGGCGGCCTGACCCCACTGCATCACCCCTTTACCGCCCCTTCTTGCACGGCCCAGGAATTGGTAGCCAATCCCGCAGAAGCCCTTTCTCGAGCTTATGACATGGTCCTGAACGGTTGTGAACTGGGCGGTGGCAGTATCCGCATACACCAACGCGAGATGCAGGAGGAGGTTTTCCGCATTCTCGAGATCAGTGACGAAGAGGCCAACGAAAAATTTGGCTTCCTGTTACAGGCACTTCAGTATGGTGCGCCCCCGCACGGTGGGCTGGCCTTTGGTCTTGATCGCATCGTCATGCTGATGACTGACTGCGCATCCATCCGTGACGTAATCGCCTTCCCCAAAACCCAGACTGCACATTGTGTGATGACCGATGCCCCCGGTGACGTTACTGCCGCGCAGCTGCGCGAGCTGAATATTCGCCTGCGCCCAAGCCAGGAAGAGGCAAAGGCTGCTGACCCGGGTTGAATCTATTGAGAACTATGCGGCGCCAATGGTGACGCCGCTCGCCATGCACTGTATATTTGTACATAAGAAGTCATCTGGGCACAGGGCGCGAAACTACAATGTCGCTTATTTTGGGAATCGACCCCGGTTCCCGCAAAACCGGCTTTGGCATAATTAATTATGTGTCTGGCCGCAGCGAATATGTCACCAGTGGTGTGATCCGTCTGCCTGATGGTGATCTGGCCCCACGTCTCAGAATTATTTTCGATAGCGTTTCAGAACTGGTAGAGCAGTACTGCCCTCAGGAACTGGCGATTGAACAGGTGTTTATGGCCAAAAGTGCAGGCTCCGCCCTCAAGCTAGGGCAAGCCCGCGGGGCCGCTATTGTTGCCTGTGCGACTCGGGACATGGAGGTTGCTGAGTATTCAGCTCGGCAGATCAAGCAATCTGTGGTGGGGACAGGGGCTGCGGAAAAGTCCCAGGTACAGCACATGGTGAAAATATTGCTCAAGCTTCCCGGCGAGCCACAAGAAGATGCAGCGGATGCCCTGGCAGCAGCCTTGTGCCACGCACACACACAACAAAGTATGATCAATATGGCTGGCGCCAAATCGGTACGCCGGCGGCGGATTCGATAAATGATAGGCAGAATTCGGGGCAACCTGGTACACAAGCAACCGCCGGTCATCCTGGTCGAGGTGGGCGGTGTAGGCTATGAAATTCAGGTGCCTATGACCACTCTGTTCCAATTACCAGAGCTGGGCACGGAAGTCTCCCTGCTCACCCACTTCGTGGTGCGCGAAGACGCTCAGCTACTCTATGGCTTCATCGACGAACGCGATCGTTCTCTGTTTCGACAGTTAATAAAGGTCAGTGGCGTTGGCCCCAAACTGGCGTTGACCATTCTCTCGGGCATGGACTCGACGAGTTTTGCCCGTTGTGTGCAGCGCGATGACATATCTTCTCTGGTAGCGCTGCCGGGTGTGGGCAAAAAGACCGCCGAACGCCTGCTGGTAGAGATGCGCGATAAGCTTAAGGACTGGCTGGGCCAGATAGGTGACGAACTACCCGGCACTGGAGCCACTGCCGATCAGCCGGTAATAGACAGGGTAGCTGACGCTGAGGGTGCGCTCATCGCGTTGGGTTACAAGCCTACGGAAGCTGCGAAGATGGTCGCGATGGTCAATGACGATTCTGTAGCCGACAGTGAAGAACTGATCCGCCGGGCACTGAAGTCCATGGTGAGCAGATGATAGAAACAGACCGCCTGATAGCGCCGGAACCGGTAAGTCCGCGTGAAGATGCTCTGGATCGGGCTATCCGGCCCAAGTCGCTGGATGAGTATGTGGGCCAGCAAGTTGTCCGTGAGCAGATGTCTATTTTTTTACAGGCGGCCAAGGGGCGTGACGAACCACTCGATCATACCCTGATTTTCGGCCCTCCAGGACTTGGCAAGACCACTCTGGCCAGCATAATCGCCAACGAAATGGGCGTGTCCCTGAAAACCACTTCTGGGCCGGTGCTGGAAAAAGCGGGTGATATCGCCGCGCTGATGACCAATCTGGAGCCGGGGGATGTATTGTTCATCGATGAGATTCATCGCCTCAGCCCCCTCGTTGAAGAGATACTGTATCCCGCCATGGAGGACTACCAACTCGATATCATGATTGGCGAGGGACCTGCGGCTCGCTCCATCAAGCTGGACCTGCCGCCGTTTACCCTGGTGGGCGCGACCACCCGTGCTGGGTTGTTGACCTCACCGTTGCGTGATCGCTTTGGTATTGTCCAGCGCCTGGAGTTTTATGAGGTATCCGACCTCGCTCATATCGTGGATCGCTCGGCCAATATTTTGGAAATTGGCATCGATGCCAAGGGGGCTAGCGAGATAGCCCGTCGCTCCCGCGGCACTCCTCGCATCGCCAATAGATTGTTGCGCCGAGTGCGGGACTACGCCGAGGTTAAAGCGGACGGGCACATTACCGATTTGGTCGCTGATCGCGCTCTGGATATGCTCAGCGTGGATCAGCGGGGCTTCGACCACCAGGACCGACGCCTGTTACTTGCCATGATCGAGAAGTTTGACGGTGGCCCAGTGGGAGTAGACAGTCTTGCGGCGGCCATTTCTGAGGAGCGCGGCACAATAGAGGATGTACTGGAGCCCTATTTGATTCAGCAGGGCTTTATGCTGCGAACCCCTCGCGGCAGGATGGTCACCCGCAACGCCTACCTCCATTTCGGATTGCCGCAGCCCTCGAAGCGAGATGGTGGTAATCTTTCCCTGGAATCGGACGGGGAAGAAAGCTGATGCCTGCGGAGGAATTTTCTCTGCCCCTGCGGGTCTACATTGAAGATACCGACGCGGGGGGCATAGTCTACTACGTCAATTATCTGAAGTTCATGGAGCGCGCGCGAACTGAATTCATGCGTAGTCTGGGCTTTGGTAAAGATTTCATTTTTAATCATGACCTGATGTTCGTGGTGCGCGATGCAGGGATAAAATACCTCAAGCCCGCACAGCTCGATGATCAGTTAGAGGCGACGGCACGTATTACAGCGTTAGGCGGTGCATCTATCACCTTTGAGCAGGCAGTCCGTCGAGGTAGCGAAGATCTGGCCAGGGGCGAGCTGACCATTGCCTGTGTGGACCGCTGTGGGTTTACCCCCCGGCGAATACCAAAAGAGATAAAGGACCGGTTGGCGCCGGCACAATAAGAGAAGCATCGAGGGGACTTCAATTGGAAGAGCAGTTAAGCCTGTTAGACCTGGTGATCAACGCCAGTATTACTGTGCAGCTGGTAATGGCCATACTGGTCGCGGCATCCATGCTGTCCTGGTATATGATCGTGCAGCGGTTCCTGTACATGCGCGCCGCGCGTGAGGAAATGTACAGTTTCGAAGAGCGTTTCTGGTCCGGCATCGACCTGGCTCAGCTCTATCGTGAAGGCAACGAAAAAGCATCAGACGGTAGTGCAATTCTGGGCATGGAAAGCATTTTCAGGGCCGGTTTTAAGGAATTCTCCCGTTTGGCCCAGCAGTCCGAGATGGACTCTGAGGCTATTTTGGAGGGTTCTCGCCGGGCCATGCGAGTGGCTGTTATGCGCGAGGAGGAGCGACTGGAAAGACATCTGGCGTTCCTTGCATCGGTAGGCTCGACCAGTCCCTATATTGGTCTGTTTGGTACCGTTTGGGGCATCATGCACTCTTTCCGGGGGTTGGCCAACTCCACTCAGGCGACCCTTGCGACTGTAGCGCCCGGTATATCCGAGGCACTGGTGGCGACCGCCATGGGTCTGTTTGCGGCAATTCCGGCAGTACTTGCTTACAACCGCTATGCCGCCAAGGTTGAAGTCTTCGGCAACCGTTACGACACCTTCGTCGACGAATTCTCCAGTATTCTATACCGTCAGGCTTATGCCTTGCGGGCCAAGAACAAGCGAGCGGGGTAATAGGCGGTGAGCAGGAGTCGCGGTAAGCGCAAACCCATGTCCGAAATTAACGTGGTGCCGTACATTGATGTGATGTTGGTATTGCTGATTATCTTTATGGCCACAGCGCCCATGCTAATGCAGGGGGTCAAGGTGGACCTCCCCGAGGCCAGCTCCGATCCAGTAGAAAATCAGGATAGCGAACCCCTGATTGTGTCAGTTAACGCCGGCGGTGAGCTATTTCTCAACCTGGGTAATGAAAAACAGGTGCTGGCCCTCGCGACGATCAGGGACCGGGTTTCCAAAGTGATGAAACGCAGCCCGAATAAGCCCGTGCTTATCTGGGGTGATCAAGCTGTCTCCTATGGTGAGGTGGTCACTGTCATGGTAGCCCTGCAACAGGCCGGTGCTCCCAGTGTTGGCCTGGTAACCGAGAGCCCCTAGTGAGTTCTGATTCTGTCTACGCCAAGCCAGTCACGCCGCGCATTATCGTGCGGCCGGCACTGGTTTCGCTGGCGCTGCATGGATTGTTGTTGGCTGCCTTGACCATGAACTGGGCGAGCTCCGAGTCTGAGATTGTTAAAGTTAAGCCTGTGCCCAATGTGATTAATGCCAGGCTGGTGGACGTTAGCGAGTTTCAGCCCAAACCCAAGCCCAAAGCGAAACCAAAGCCCAGGACCAGGCCTAAAGTGGCGGCATCCAAGCCAAAGCCTGTCGCCAAGCCGAACCCTAAACCCGTGGCTAAAGCGCCGGTCAAGCCAAAGCCCAAGCCCAAAGTTGAGCCCAAGCCTGAGCCGCGTATTACTGAAGAAGAGTTGGCGGCTATCACCCGTGCCGACATGGCCCGGGCGATGGAGGCGGAAGACGAGGTTCTGGAGGCGACTGCCACCGCCAATGAAATGGCGGCAAGCTACGCCTCTTTGATCCAGCAGACCGTCGTCAACTATTGGAGCCGACCTCCCAGTGCTCGTAATGGCATGGAGGCGCTGTTACAAATACAATTGATTCCCACCGGGGACGTGGTCAATGTCAGTGTGCTCAAAAGCAGTGGCAACTCTGCGTTTGACCGCTCTGCGGTGAATGCGGTAGAGAAAGCAGGCAGTTTTCCGGAACTGCAAAAACTTCCCACCCGGGAATTTGAGAAAACTTTCAGGCGCTTCCGCCTGTTGTTCAGACCAGAGGATTTACGTTACTGATGAAACGCCTGATATTGGCCATTGCGCCCGTTGTGCTCGTTCTGGCGGCACTGGGTGCTCGGGCAGAACTCACTATTGAAATCACCCAGGGGATGGACAACCCCAGCGCCATAGCGGTGGTGCCTTTTGCCTGGCAGGGCCCTGGCACCGCGCCAGAGGACATTGCCTGGGTGGTAGATTCCGACCTGGCTCGCAGCGGCCAGTTTGCGCCGGTGTCCCGCTCCGACATGTTGGGCCGGCCCAGCACCCAGAAGGATATATTTTACCGGGATTGGCGGGCGATTGAGTCCGAATATCTGCTAATAGGCAGGGTGTCTGCGCAGGGAACTCAGATGCGTATCGAGTATGAACTCTACGATGTGCTGCGGCAGAAACAGGTGCATGCCGGTACCGAGACTGGACCTGCCAACGAAGCGCGAATGCTGGCCCACCGTGTATCAGACGCCATCTACAAGAAGCTCACGGGTATTCGCGGTGCATTTGCCACACGCTTGCTCTATGTTTCGGTTACCCGGGTTCCCGGCGGTAAGGATTACTTTCGTTTAACCCTGGCAGACTCCGATGGTGCGCGTCCAATCGTATTGCTGGAATCCAGAGAGCCGGTGATGGCGCCTGGTTGGTCGCCGGATGGCACGCAAATTTCCTATGTGTCATTTGAGTCAGGGCGCCCGGCAATCTATCGCCAGAATCTATCTACTGGCGCCCGGGAACAGCTGACCAATTTTAAAGGCCTCAACGGTGCTCCGGCCTGGTCCCCCGATGGCAATACCATGGCCATGGTGCTGTCCAAGGATGGCAGTCCTGACATCTATTTAATGAACTTGGCCACCAAAAAGTTGACTAGAGTCACCCGGCATTACGCTATCGACACCGAGCCCACCTGGATGCCTGATGGTCGCTCGCTGCTGTTTACATCTGACCGGGGAGGACGGCCGCAAATTTACCGTTACGATTTGCGCACCGCAACGACTGAACGGGTGACCTTTGAAGGCGGTTACAATGCCAGAGCGAGAATTGCCCAGGATGGTCGCAATATGGTGCTGGTACACCAGCAAAACGGTCGATTCCACATCGCATTGCTCGACTTGGTGACCAATCGGCTGCAAGTTCTCACGTCCACCGAATTGGATGAAAGTCCCAGTATCGCACCCAATGGCTCTATGGTATTGTACGCTACGAAACACGCTGGCCGCGGCATTTTAGCAGCGGTCTCCGTGGACGGGGGCGTGAAGTTCCGGCTGCCATCGCGAGATGGGGATGTCAGAGAACCGGCATGGTCACCATACATGAGTCGTTGATCGGACTCGCAATAATAGTTTAAACAACCACGTACTTGAAGGAAGGGTATTATGAAGCATCTACCTGTTGCCGGTAAGGCCATTATTTTGCTGTTCACGGCATCACTTCTTGCAGCCTGTTCCGGCAGCTCAAAGAAAGAAGAGGAAGCCGCCGCAGCTGCAGCTGCCGCAGCCGCAGCCTCAGCCCAGTCAGAACAGCAAGCTACGGCCTCTGCTGCCGCCGCTGAGCAACAGCGCCTGCGTGACGCTGCTGCCGCTTACGGTAATGTGTTCTATTTTGACTACGACAGCTACAACCTGAAGCCGGAAGCAGTTGAGGCACTCGATGCCCACATCTCTTCCATGCAGGGTAATGAGTCAACTGTGCGCCTTGAGGGTCACACCGATGAGCGTGGAACTCGTGAGTACAACATGGCTCTGGGTGAGCGACGTGCCAACGCGGTTCGCGACTACATGGTTGTGAATGGTGTTCCCAGCTATCGCATCGAATCTGTGAGCTACGGTGAAGAACGCCCTATCGCTTACGGTTCCGGCGAGTCTAACTGGTCACAGAACCGCCGCGTAGAACTGAAGTAATACGCCTATGGCAATCATGAGCAAACTGCTTGTGGCGAGCGGGCTGGTCCTTGTGACCGGCCCGTTGTCATTCCAGGCCCAGGCCCAGGATTATGTGGATGTGGAAGCGGAGCGCAGTGGCCGCACCAGTCCCTCGGAGCCGGCTGCCGCCACGCCGAGTACTACTGACCCCTACGCAAGGCCTTCTGAACCTTACTCGAGCACTCCCAGCGCGGATCCCTACAGTGTGCAGCCCAGCCAGTCCTATCCTGCGACCAGCTATGGCATGAACAATGCACCTGCTGGCCCGGCGGTTGCTGCGCCGATGACGTCACCGGCCGCACAGACCGGTGGCCAGAACATGGGCACCTTGTATATTCAGTTCCAGCAATTGCAGCAAGAAGTGATGCGTCTTAACGGCATTGTTGAAGAGCAGGCCAATGAGTTACGCAAACTGAAGTCTCAGAGTCTTGAACGCTATGTTGATCTCGACAAACGTTTGAGTGCCGTGGGCGCCGGTGCAGTTGTTGTCGGCAGTAACAGCGGTGGTTCATCCGCCACTGTGCCAGGGCCGACAACTTCGAATGGTTCGACTAAGGCCGCAGAGCTTCCCGGTGAGGCAGAGGCCTACCGTAACGCCTACGCCCTGGTGCGCGGCCAGCAATTCAAACAGGCGGTAGAGTCTTTTCAGAAGTTCTTGAGTCAATACCCTGACGGGAAATATGCGGCCAATGCGCATTATTGGCTGGGTGAACTCTATCTGGTGATTGACCCTGCGGATCTCGAGGCGTCCCGGCAGTCGTTCACCTTGCTGCTTGACCAGTATCCGGACAATCCCAAAGCGCCGGATGCCATGTACAAGCTGGGTAAGGTGCAGTTTCTCAAAGGTAATCGGGAGAAGTCACGAGAGTACCTGGATCGGGTGATTCTCGAGTACGGCAATACCAACAGCTCTGCCGTGAAGTTGTCCAAGGACTTCATCGCCGAGAACTTTTAGGCGATATCGGAAGCAGACATGTCGACCACTGCTGTCCATAGCGATGATGCCCTGCGCATCACCGAAATATTCTACTCCCTGCAGGGAGAAGCGCGAACAGTGGGCTTGCCCACTGTTTTTGTGCGTCTGACCGGTTGCCCTCTGCGCTGCGTCTACTGCGATACCGAGTATGCCTTTAGTGGCGGTGAACTAGTGGCTATCGATGACGTGGTCTCAAAGGTGGCGGCTTATCAGCCACGATTTGTAACGGTTACGGGCGGTGAGCCTTTGGCGCAGCCCAACTGCCTACCGCTGTTGGTTCAGTTATGCGATGCAGGCTACGAGGTGTCTTTGGAAACCGGGGGTGCCATGAGCGTCGTCGGGGTAGATCCGCGAGTGGTGAAGGTTGTTGATCTCAAAACCCCAGCTTCCGGGGAGATGGGGCGAAACGACTACGACAACATTCCCAGGCTGCAAGCTCACGACCAGGTGAAGTTCGTGATTTGTGACCGCGAAGACTATGAGTGGGCTCGCTTCAAATTGGATGAGTACCAGTTACCTGCCAGGGTATCTGACGTCCTGTTTTCTCCTAGCCATGGCCAGCTAGCAGGCAAGGACTTGGCTGAGTGGGTGCTGGAAGACAACCTGCCGGTGCGCATGCAACTGCAATTGCACAAAATTCTCTGGAATGACGAACCGGGGCATTAACATGAGTGAAAAACGAGCGGTTATCCTGGTATCGGGCGGCCTGGACTCAACGACAGTTCTGGCCATGGCTCAGGCTAGGGGTTATGCCTGTTACACCTTGAGTTTTGACTACGGCCAACGCCACAGTGCCGAATTGTATGCTGCGCAGCGGGTGTCGGAGACCCTCGGCGATGTAGAGCATAAAGTGGTCAAACTTAACCTCGATAGCATTGGTGGATCTGCACTGACAGATGCGGATATCGCAGTCCCCGAGGAAGAGACCCCGGGAATCCCTGTTACCTATGTACCTGCCCGAAACACGGTGTTCCTCTCTATCGCGCTGGGTTGGGCAGAAGTACTGGGGGCACAGGATATTTTTATCGGGGTGAATGCGGTTGATTACTCGGGTTACCCCGATTGTCGCCCTGAATATATCGGTGCTTTTCAAGTAATGGCTAATCTGGCCACTCGCGCCGGGGTTGAGGGCGACAAGCTCAGCATTCACACTCCCCTGATGGAAATGAGCAAGGGTGACATTATCGAAACGGGTATGGCGCTGGGAGTGGACTACTCGCTGACAGTGTCTTGTTACCAGGCTACGGATGAGGGCCTGGCCTGCGGCAAGTGCGATGCTTGTCGCCTGCGCTCGCAAGGCTTCCGCGACGCTGCTGTAGAAGATCCCACTCGGTACGCCTAAGCCACTGATTCCGATCAGGTTTTGCGGAGCAAAAAAAAACACCTGAAACCTTGAATTTTCGATGCAAAGCCGTAAGATACGCACCTCCTTCCGGGGCCGTTAGCTCAGTTGGTAGAGCAGTTGGCTTTTAACCAATTGGTCGCTGGTTCGAATCCAGCACGGCCCACCATATAAATGAAAAAGGCTACCCATGCGGGTGGCCTTTTTTGTTTGTATGGTAGGTTCGTCTCTACCGTATCACCGTTCATAAGCTCTCGCCTCGAGAGAGTGTAGACTTCGCAGTGCAGTGCAGGCGCCCGCAGGGGTGATTACACCCCAAAGGGTGCATCACTATCCAGTATATCCACACCAAACCCTCTGCCAAACCCGCCATCCAAAACTGAACGGAGTTTGTGACCCTACTCCGAAGCCCATACAATGCTTCTTTACCCCGCGGACGGAGTCCCTTTGCCACATAAAACCCAAGTCTGGCCTCTCGCGCTGGCGAACAGCGAGGGCACTTTGCCATACCTCTCTCTCGGTATGGTGGTGGCGTATTTGCGGTCTTACAACGACGCTTCGCTGCAAGAGCACTATGAGATCAACCGGTTGCAGATTGGCGGGACGCCTGAGTATCCCTTATCGGGGTTGCAAACTGATGCTGACCCAGATGGCCGCCCCATCTATTTATTATCCAGCTATGTCTGGAACATGGCAGTCAATCTTGAGGTGGCCACTGAACTGAAGCAGTCATCGCCCGAATGTCTGATCATAATGGGAGGGCCTGAGGTACCTAAGTATGATGGCGAGACCGAGTTGTTCCTGACGCAGAACCCAGCGATCGATGTGGCGATTCTGGGGGAGGGCGAAGTCAGCTGTGCAGAGGTTTTGGAGGCGCTGGTCGACGAGACCGAAATTGCTCGCGCGTTGGCCAGCGTACCCGGCATAGTTTTCAGTAGCTCGGACAGCATAATTCGAACCGAGGACCGTAGTCGGGTAAAGGACATCAATCTGCTGCCATCTCCTTACCTGACAGGTGAATTCGGGCCCTGGTTCCACGACTTTGGTAACACCATCCTGGAGACCAATCGCGGCTGTCCGTATGGCTGTACCTATTGCGACTGGGGGTCGGCAACGCTAGAGAAGGTGACTCGCTTTGATTTGGCCCGGGTAGAAGCGGAACTGGAGTATTTGGCCGCCAGGCGATCCAGTGCGATTTTTATCGCAGACGCAAACTTTGGCATGCTGGAGCAGGACATTGCCGTTGCCACGGCCCTGGTAAGTATCAGGGAGCGTACCGGCTATCCGCAGAGGATCTACACCAATTTTGCTAAAAACGGTGGCCGCCGATTGATGGCAGTGATCAAGATACTGCATGAGGGCGGCCTGCTGGCGTCCGGCATCATCGCGCTGCAAACCACCGATGAAAAGGTGCTCAAAGCGATTAAGAGGGACAATATCAAGACGTCCTCGTACGAGAAAATGATGACCTATTTCAACTCGGAAAACATCCCGATGGCCTCTGACATTATGATTGGCTTGCCAGGGCAGACCGTAGACAGTTTGCAGCAGGACCTGCAGTTTTGTTTTGAGTGGAAGGTTTCGGCCAATGGTAACTACACCTCGATGATGCCCAATGCCCCGATGGCTGAGAGCTCCTATCGCGAAGAGTTTGCGATCACCACAGACGCCGATGGCTTGATAGCGTCCACCTCCACGTTCTCCAGTGATGACCTGCATTACATGAAGTCGCTGTACATGGTCTACCAGTTTCATGTGCGTCTGGGGGTGATGAAATACTACCTGTATTATGTGCAATTGCAGTTCGGCATTCGGGCAATGGACGTGCTGCGCCTCTGGCTAGACGCAGTGTTGGCGCAAGCACCAGAGCTTCCCCTGTCTCGCCGCCTGTTTGAGGAAGTGATCGCCATGGACCGCCGCTCAGGTGATTGGGCGCTATTGAGTTGGGGGGATGAAGCAGAGTTTTTCTTTGCTGATCTGGAAGCTTATTTCGATGAGTTCCATGCGTTCGCGGCAGCAGCCTTCGGGCACAGTTTATCTAAATCTGAGTATGAGACCTTGCGCTCTACCCAGGCCACGGTTGTACCCCGGTCCGGCCGTAGCTACCCCCACCGGGTGGACTTGCCGCATGATGTCTCGGCATATTTCAAGCAGCTCAAGCAGGCGCCATCCATAGATGACTTAGGTGATGATTTGGTGCCTTTGAAGGCCTTCTCACCGGGCGAACTGGTCTCCAGGGCGAAAATAAAGCGCAGGAAGAACATCCGCTTTGCCAAAATTGATGGCCATTCGGATGACTGGGAACTGGCTTCAGACCTGCGGTTTTACTGACGTATTTGGAGCGTATATATGACTTCCGAACCGGGCCGAAGATGAGCTGTGGCGGGCTTTAGAGGCAAGAAGTTCGCTTTTGGACTGGGTCATACCAACTGGCATGCATCCCCCGCAATCTATATACTGCGCCCTCCAAGTAGGTGACATCATAACAATCTCCCCCAATGCAGGGGTGATGGAATAAAGTGCCGCGTGAATAGCCGTTCCCAGACAGCCCAGGTGTGTCCTCCGTCCCCGGAGCAGATTCTCTGTGTTCTGGGTATGCACCGCAGTGGTACCAGTTGCCTAACCGGCTCCTTACAGGAGGCAGGCCTGTTCCTCGGTGATCACCACACCTGGAACCCGCATAACCTCAAGGGCAACCGCGAAAATCAGCAGATCGTCGATATCAATGACCAGGTGTTGGCAGCCGTGGGCGCCGCCTGGGATCAGCCGCCAGAAAATGATGTTGTCTGGGCTCAAGCAGATTTTGATGCAACACGATCTCTGTTCGCCACATATGCCGACCAGAGTCCATTTGGTTTCAAAGATCCGAGGACACTACTGACGCTGCCTGGTTGGAGGCAGCTGTTTCCGCAGATGCGATTTATTGGTATTTTCAGGCACCCGATGGCGGTAGCTCAGTCACTGTGTAACCGCAGTGGAATGCCTATGGATCAGGGCCTGGAGCTCTGGTATCAATACAATCGCTGCTTGTTGCGGCAGTATCGGCTAAGTACCTTCCCGGTACTGTGTTTTGACGATGAACAGTCTGTTTTCCAGCAGAAACTGCGCACTATTTTGGCCACCATGGGCTTCGATGCCTCTGACTGGCAAGGCGAATTTTACGACGAGAATTTGAGATCCGCTCACACGGAGAGTGAGGGAGTACTGCCCTGGAAAGTCCGGCGGCTATACCGAAAATTGCAGCTCCTGGCTGCTTGAGGTGAATATCCCATGCTTACACATATAAGAAAAATGATGAATGGAAGTAGCGTCAGTCAGCCGTCTGGCGCCAACCCCAGTGGCCCCGCCGTCAGCTTTATTGTCATTTTGTACGATATGCCATCGCAGGCAGAAAAAACCCTTTACTCACTCACTGCTGAGCACCAGCAGGGGGTAGATGAGTCCGATTATGAGGTGATCGTGGTCGAGAACGAATCGGCTAACAATCTCAGCCGCAACTTTGTCGCCAGCCTCCCAAATAATTTCAGCTATCACCTGCGGGCGGAGCGTGAACCAACGCCGGTACATGCAATTAATCATGGCGTAGGCATTAGTCGTGGCCGTTACGTCTGTGTGATGATTGACGGTGCGCGTATGGTCACTCCTGGCGTGGTCCGCAATATCCTGCGCGGTCACCGTTTGAATGAGAAAGCCGTCGTCACTGTGCCTGGCTACCATATAGGCGAACAGCTGCAGCAAGAAGCGGTGGCTAACGGATATGGTGTCGATGAAGACCAGGCGTTGATCCGTTCTGTGGGCTGGCCAGCCAACGGCTATGGCCTGTTTGATATTGCCTGTTTTAGTGGCTCTTGCGCCGCGGGTTTTTTCCGTCCCAATAGCGAGAGTAATTGCATCAGTGTTCCCCGTGAAATCTGGGCTGCTCTTGGCGGCATGGATACGCGATTTAATTTGCGCGGTGGCGGTCTGGTAAACCTTGATCTTTATAAACGCGCCTGCGAATTTCCTGGTGTTGAGCACGTGATGCTTTTAGGTGAGGGAACCTTTCATCAGTTTCACGGTGGCGTCACTACAGGTGGCGAAGACCGCGAGGTGCGCGCTGTCCTGATCGAGGAAATGAAAGAGCAGTACGAACGGGTTCGCGGTGAACCCTACCAGAGCCCCCAGACCAAACCGGTTTTTCTCGGGGAACTGCCAGTACAGGCGCTCAGTTTTGTCTATTCGTCCGCCGAGCCCTTACTGGAAGAACGCTCGAATCCCAGTGCGGCCAAACCGCCAGTACCTATTTTTAAAGCCAAATCCGCCCGCGGATAAGCGAATAACCGGAAGCGACTATGTCCACGAATATTTATTTTCCGCCGTCACTGCGCGGCTTTGAACCCAAGCGCATGGTGTTCAGCACCTGGGTGGATCATCTGCCTTTTGCCTATGACCTGATAGAGGCTATACGACCCAAGCTGCTGGTTGAGCTGGGTGTGTATAACGGACTGTCTTTCTTCACCTTTTGTCAGGCCATGGTTGAGAATGACATCGACGGTGTGGCGTATGGCGTCGATTGCTGGGAAGGTGATGATCACACCGATGCCTATGACGATTCAATCTACAAAGACGTATCGACGCACGCCCGGGATCACTACCGCGGAATTACGTACCTGTTGAAGATGTTTTTCAATGAAGCCCTGCAGCATTTTGACGATGATTCTGTTGACCTGCTGCATATCGACGGTCTGCATACTTATGAAGCCGTGCAAGAAGACTTTACTAACTGGTATCCCAAGGTGAAGCCTGGCGGCATTGTGCTGTTCCACGACGTGATGGCGCGCATTAAGGACTTCGGCGCGTGGAAGTATTTTGAGGAACTAGAGGCTAGCCATCCGGAGACTTTCAAGTTCAACCACGGATTTGGCCTTGGTGTACTGCGCAAACCCGGTGGCGATCGCGAGCCTAACCAGCTGTTGGAGTTGCTGTTTAATTCCGATGAACAAGAGCAAAAGAAGTTGCGTCAGATTTACGCCCATGCCTCACACTTTCTTGAGGCACGGCGTCAGGCTAATCGCTTCAAGGCGATGGCCAGTAATGCCAAGAACAAGGGTGGCCAGGGCAAGGATGGCAGCGCCGGTGCTGCCTAGGTTCGCACTGCTTCCCAGGAAAAACTGAGATGAAACACCCTTGGCCGGCAGCGCTATTGCTGGCGTCTGCTCTGCTTTCGGCCTGCTCGGCAGAGGATATGACAGAGCCTGAATCGCAGAATCCACCCAATATACTGTTCATCCTGATTGATGACCTGGGCTACAACGACCTTGGTCTCAACAGCGGAAACGCTGGCCAGACGCCACACCTGAACGCATTTGCCGAGCAAGGCATGCACTTCACCCGTAATTACGTCGACAGCACTTGCTCTGCAACACGGGCCGGGATCATGACAGGCAGGCCCCCGGTGGCCAGCGGTTTCCGACCTTCCGGCCTTGGAATATCACCCGAGACAGAAACACTTCCTGAAGCACTGAAGCTACTGGGTTATAGCACCCATCACGTAGGCAAGTGGCACCTGGGTTACGCCAGTCGATTGGCGTGGCCGCTGTCACAGGGGTACGACAGCTTTTATGGGTTTCTTAACCAGTTTTTGCTGCGCGGTCCTCACGAAGACGGCCACCTTAGTATCGGACGGCCTACGTACTTTAACCCCTGGTTGCAAAAGGGCGATGAAAATCCTGAGCAGCACCAGGGACACCTGTCCGATTTGCTCGTTCAGCAGGCTGTTTCTTTTTTGGATCAGGCAGAATCGCGCTCCGAGCCCTGGTTTTTGAATTACTGGACCTATCTTCCGCATATGCCTATTGAACCGGCTGTTCGTTTCGCAAAGGCTTTTCCGGACACACCCCAAGGCAGGTATAGGGCCATGCTCGCCCAGATTGATGATGCCATTGGACAGGTGTTACGCGCGCTGGACCGGAATGGGCTGGATGACAATACGATGGTGGTGATCGCCAGCGATAATGGCGGCACCAATCTACAAATTGACAACAACGCGCCATATTTTGGGGTAAAAGCCAGTTTTACCGAGGGCGGAGTCAGAACACCGCTGATGATTCGCTGGCCGGACGGACGACGCAAGGGCAGCATTCAGGATGAAGTGGTGTCTTACCTCGATTACTATCCTACGCTGGTGGTAGCCGCAGGCGGGCAAGTGGATGCTGAACTTCCGGGGCGGGACCTGGGCGTTTTGTCAGACGGAGGCGTTCTTGAGTCGCGCGAGCTTTACTGGGAGGCGGGCGACTCAGAAGTAAATGTTTGGGGTGCTCTTTCCAGGGATGGTCGCTGGCGCCTGCAGCAGTATTTCCATGGGGAGCGCCAACTCTATGACTTGGAGCAGGACCCTACTGGAGCCCAGGATGTTGCAGCGAAATATCCCGCAGAGATGGAGGCGTTATCATCTCGTTTTCTCGAGTGGCGCAAGGAGCAGCGCGAGCTGCAACTGAGTTTCGAACTCGATGGCCCTAATGGTCGGGGAAGGCTCCTTGGCGAGTCGCTACAACGTTCCCCTGGCTTTGGCGGATTTAGCTTTGCCATTGGCGTATCTCCAGGAGTTCAATCTTCACAGAGTGAGCAAGTGATCGCCGCGCAGCCCGGTCATTGGCGACTTTCCCAAATTGGCGGACAGCTTCACCTGAAGATGAAAGATATCAGCCTGACCACGCCGGCTCCACAAGGGTCAGACTGTACCTCGATTATCGTGACTACCCATTATGCTCATCGGGATCTTCGGCCCAGATCGAGTGAGGCATTTGTGGAACTTTATGTGGCCGGACAGAAAAAAGCCGAGGGGCGCAAGCAAAGACCAGGACTCCCCCACGATAGCCATGCTAAACCTACTTATGTGGGACAGGGCGCAGGTGGAGGCTCGCGGTATGAGGGAAAGCTGAGCATGCCAATTATCTATAATGAAAGACTCTTCTCAGCAGACGAGTCAGACCCCTTGTTGGGGAACAGTGTGGCGGAGCTTTCTCGAGAGGTTTGTGTATCGCCAGAGGGCTAGAAACTTGCGCTGCATCATGCAATGGTGAAACAGGATTGAGCTAAACTTCTGCTTTGGTAATTCAGGCTAAATGCAGATTTATAAGGTGGCATATGGCAGTAAAAATGGAACAAGTAGCGCTTGCAGGTGCAGAACAAGCCGCTATGCGGGGCGACTACCGCGAGGCCATAGAGACCTTGCTGCGCGTCAATCGCGAGTCCCGTTCAGGAAAACTTGAGAGTGAACTTCTTAACTATCGGATCCGTGGAGCTGAAGGCAGAGACACCGCCAGTGTGAACTGGAGCGCAGATCACGATGGTCGGTTCGATCACGTTTCCGGGCTGCCTGCAGTATCTCGAGACGAACTGAGCGTGGACAGCTTACGCGCTGGGATTCTCGGCAAGGGCGGCCTGATCGTTCGTGGCTTACTGGATGAACCGCGAATTGATGAAGCCAGACAATGTATTCGCAATGCGCTAAAGGCTCGTATGGAGACGGCGGGGGCCGAGGCGCCCGCTGCTAACCCCTGGTATCAACGTCCAGAAAGTGTCGCCGGCGGCCCGGTCCAATTTGGCAGTATTGGCAAGGATCAGTATACCGATACCGGCTCCGTGTGGGCGGTAGATTCTCCACCGGCGGCATTCAGCCTGATCGAGTTGTATAAGGAATTGGGCTTACCGCAGTTGTTGGATGGGTACTTCGGTGAGGAAGCGATGTTGTCTGTGCGCAAATGGGTGCTGCGATGCGTGCCCCCTAACAACGGTGCAGAGTCTGGTTGGCATCAGGATGGCCAGTTCATGGGCGAGAACATCCGTACAGTGAACCTGTGGATTGCCTTGTCTGATTGTGGCGAGGGTGCCGACGCGCCTGGTATCGATATCGTTGCTGACGATACCCGTGAAATTTATGAGACCGGCACTCGTGGTGCCGTATTTGACTGGACAGTCGGTCAGGGCCTGGTGGATGAAATCGGTGAGAAACATCCGATTCAGCGACCACGTTTTAGACCGGGTGATGCAGTTTTCTTCGACCATTTCAACCTGCATAGAACAGGCTTTGGCCTGCAGGATGTCAACCTGAGATACGCGGTCGAGTCCTGGTTTTTTGCATCTTCGCTGGCGCCTGACAAGCAGCAGCCGTTGTTGTTCTGAATGGGTGGGCCAGGGCAGCAGGACTATTCTGATTTCGCGGAATTTCGCGAGTCCAGTGAATTGATCGACAGCATCGATGCGCTACAACAGCGCATGGCCAGCGATGGCTATTTGTTTTTTCGCGGTCTATTACCGGCCGATGTACTGTTGCAGCTGCGTAAGAAGATCACAGGCGTTTTGGCAGAGCAGGGCTGGATCAGAGGTGGTAGCTCACAGATGGAGGCGACAGCCGCTTCATTGCCGCATCGCGAGGGCGAAGAAGGGTATTTGCGTGCATTGCGCGAAGTGGTGCGGCTGGAAGAGCTGCACTCACTGGCTCACAGGCCAGAGCTAATGCAGGTTATGCGTGCCGTGCTTGGTGAGACCGCTTTTCCACATCCGCTGAGTATTACCCGGGTTATCTTTCCCCACGCGCCAGAACTCTCCACGCCTCCGCATCAGGACTACCCTAACAACCAGGGCACCAGCAATCTCACCGCCGCCTGGATTCCGCTGGGAGACTGCCCCAGAGAGACTGGGTCCCTGGCTATTCTGGAAGGCTCAAATCGATTTGGCCTGCTGCCCCTGCAGTTTCATTTGGGCCCGGGGAATCGGGCAGCAGTGCTTAACGATGTTCTGGAAAAGTGTCGCTGGGTTAGCTCAGACTTTAATTTGGGGGATGTACTTTTGTTTCCTTCACTTACCGTGCATCGGGCTTTGGATAATCTGAGCGGGGATCGCTTGCGCCTATCCGTGGATTTTCGATACCAGGCGGAAGGTGAAGAAATGACCCCCGGTTGCCTCAAGCCACACTTTGAATGTCTGGAGTGGAATGAGATATACCAAGGCTGGGAAAGTGAAGATCTACAGTATTATTGGCGCAAGAAGGATTTTAAACAGGTGCCTTGGCAAGAAGAGATGCACGAGATACCCGGAGAGCACTTTGACGAGGCAGTGCGTCAGGAAATCATCTTCGGGAATAAGGTGCGCAAACGCTATAAACAGCATCTACCCAGCATTGATACCGACTGACAGAGCAGAACTTCTGACTGCTATTGCCGATTCTTGAGATGGATTTTGGATCCCTGGGTGGGAAGGTGACCCAGAAAAAACACATCCTTGTTGGTCATCAATTCATCGTGACCACGAATTTCGCTGTACTGCCTCCGATACACTTCGGTTTTCGCAACGCGTTGTTCCATACTTACGTTGGTCGTGGTGCCACCGTGTAGTTGATGAAATGTTCCTTCTCCCACAAGTTGTACCGGGGTGACGTTTGCTGCGTCGCAGGCGCGCTTGTATAGGTCAAGGTTGAGGAAGCCACCGCCGGGGGAGTCGAAGGCCTCCTCAGTGCCACCTATCTCTTCAAACAAGGTTTTGCTCATGAATAGACAGTTGGCCTCGAACATGCGGTTAAACCAGGTAATATTCTGAGCCCCGGCTCGCAGCGGGGAACCGATATTGAATAGGCCATAGCCATCCGATGGCCATTGTATTTTTTCCAGCAGCCGATCTTCCTCGTTCTTGTCATAGCCTTTGCTGATCGAAATATTCTGCTCGTCTGGGCCGAGAAAGAAGTACCTGACTGCGCTTACTGCGTTGGCAAAAGCTCTATCGGCCGATAAGGCCAGGTCGAAAGCGCCCGGGGTTAGCAGGTGGGCCCCATCGATCATCAGGCAGAGAAGTTCCCCCCTGGCTTCGGATACGGTGAGGTTGATTGCCTGTGCAGGTGAGTGATGGGCGTCGTCAATTCTAATCAATCGTACTGGCACGTCCAGATGCGCAAAGCTTGCAGGGTCCAACGGTTGCGGTGAGCCGTTATCAACCAGCAGTACTTCATAGTCCAGAGTCTCACCGATGCTCTGGTAAGTTCTGGCGAGGCCCTGTAGAGTTCGCGGGATCTCGCGCGCCATGTCGTAGGCGATGAGGATGACAGATAATTTCATATGATAATTAGCTTAATAGCTTGCCCGGTGATTGGGTCTACAGCGTGACGTCTCAGTTTACTTTGGAGGCGGGGCTCAGGGGTAAGGGTCGTTACCTTTATGAGTTGGAATGCATCCGTGGTTTAGCGATTCTACTCGTCTTTTTGTTTCACGCCTATGGTGCTACCGGATATCCTGAAACCGACAACCCGGGGATTATCCGAAGCTACCTTATTGGCGGCAATACCGGCGTAACTTTGTTTTTCGTACTCAGTGGCTTTTTGCTGAGCCTCCCCTGGCTCAAACAAGCGGGTGTTGAGTCTGGCCCTGGGCCATCAGTGCGCAACTACTACCTGGCCCGGTTCTTACGCATCGTCCCCCTTTATTACGCTGCGATCCTATTTGCCGTCGTAGCTACCGGAGCATGGACGGCGGGCGTGCGCTCAATACTGTTCATCCCTGTTGGCTTTGACATGTTTCCCTACAGCGTGGTTTGGTGGACTTTGGCGACAGAAGTGCAGTTTTACTTACTGCTGCCATTGTTGTTCTGGCTGCCTGCCCAGGGCAACATCGGCAAAGCCGTGCTTTTATGTGCTGGTCTGCTCTGGTTACTGGGCTACCTATGGTTTTTCGTCTTCGCCGGCGCAGATGCCCTGTCCGGAAAATACTGGGTGACCCGGGCGCTCTACGCTCGGTTGCCTGCCTTTCTGGTAGGTATTTTTTCGGCCTGGGTCTACCTGAAACTGAGCAAATCGGCAGTCCTAAACAGTGGGCATATAGCGCTGCGCCTGGGTGGCGGGGTGGTAATGATCGCTGCTTTGTTGGCGCTTGGTTTGCTTCTCCAGGAGGTCGCGATCATGGGTGACAAACAGGCCGAAGTGAAGTGGCACATTCACCACTTCTGGGAGGCCCTGGTTTGGGCTGTGCTGGTTCTCAGCTTATTGTTTCTGCAGCCGCTGGGCAGGTCACTGCTGGTGAACAGGCCGCTGGCGATATTGGGGAAATTGTCTTATTCCATTTACCTGAATCATGTGCCTATTCTATTTCTCATGATTTACAGCACCAGAGAGACGATGGGGGCGCAGGCTTACTTTTCGTCATGGCTGATGTATCTGGTGCCGATTGCCGGCCTGGTCGCGTCAGTCATCCTGGCGTATTGTAGCTATCGTCTGATTGAGTTGCCTTTCCTTAATTTGAAGCACCGAATCCCTGTGTAATTCTGGCATAACATGAATCCTGTCGAATGCCGTTTGCGTAACAATCATACAATTTACTGGAGACACGCAATGAAAACCCTTTATTTTGCAGCAAGCCTGTTGCTCACAATTTTCTCCGTACAGGCCTTCGCAGGTTCGTTGGCAGTTGGGGATCAAGCCCCCGATTTCACCCTGCAGGCCTCAGACGGCAATACCTATACCCTCTCTGACTACCGCGGCAAACAGGCAGTCGTAATCGCCTGGTTTCCCAAGGCCTACACCAGTGGCTGCACTGTTGAGTGCAAATCGCTGGCTGAGAATGGTCACCTGATCCGTGAGTATGACGTGAGCTACTTTATGGCCAGCGTGGATCCACTGGAGGACAACGTGGGATTTGCAAAGGAGACCGGAGCGGACTTTCCGCTGTTAAGCGACCCGGATAAGCAGACGGCCAAGGCCTTTAACGTATTGGGCATGGGCTATGCCAAGCGTCACACCATCTATATTGGTATAGATGGCACCATCTTAAAGATTGATCAGAGCGTCAACCCCAAGACCTCGGCCGAGGATATGGCAGCTACTCTCGGTGAACTGGACGTCGCTAGACGCTGACATCTGTTTGCCATGTTGGACTGGCGGGCTGAATCTACTGCGCTGGCATTGCGCCATCCCAACCCCTCGGTCACTCTGAGGGTTCTGACTGGGAGTAGAGCAATATGAGTTTGCACCAAGATACTGAAACGGGTGCCCAGGAACTGGTTGAAGCAGTCAATCAGGAGGCTGGCGAGTTAATTCACTTGTTGCGCTGCAGTCATGCTCCGGATGAGGTGCTGACACAAGCCACTGAACATATTCGTGCGGCAATGGCATCCCTGGCACCCTACCTGCAGCAAGGTGAGGGCTGGTCTACCATTTCAATTGCCAGCGACACTCCCGGGGTGGGCTGGATGGAAGATGATCTCACCCGCTGTATGCCTTACAGCCCGGTCACGGGTAGGCGCAATCCCATTGCTCCTCCCATCCGAATGTGGCGTGATGGCGGAGAGGTGAGGGGTGAGGCGGTCTTCTCTGCCACTTATGCCGGCCCCCCCGATTGTGTTCACGGTGGCATTATTGCCGCGGTTTTCGACGAATTACTGTCAATGGCTAATGTCATAACCGGTTCTGCGGGCTTTACCGGAACATTGACGATAAAATATCACCGGCACACCCCGCTGGACCGTCCCATTGAGTTGTGGGCGGTCAATGACAAAAACACCGGACGCAAGCAATTTAGCCGAGGTGAAATGCGGGTGGACGGTGTGGTCACCGCCAGTGCCGAGGGTTTGTTCATCCGCCCCGCTTCGCAAATGGATGACTGATCGGGAGCGGCGCTCCAACCCATGAGTCAGTCAAAAGTCACCCAGCGAGCAGGGCCGCAAGAGTCGGCGCGTCTGATGCGGCTTGCCACTTATGCATCGGTTTCCGTAGCGATGGTGCTAATTGCCGCCAAGCTTGTCGCCTGGCAGCAGTCCGGGTCTGTAAGCCTGCTGGCTACCCTTGTCGATTCCGGGCTGGATGCACTGGCTTCGCTGGTGAACCTTTTCGCGGTTCGCCATGCCCTGTCTCCCGCCGACGATGAGCATCGTTTCGGTCATGGTAAAGCGGAAGCCTTGGCGGGCCTGGGGCAGGCGGCACTGATTACCGGCTCCTCTTTGTACCTGATGTACGAGTCAGCACAGCGAATGCTCGCACCGGTAGCAATGGAATCCTTTCAGATAGGCATGTGGGTGATGGTGTTTTCCATTGCCATGACCTTGTTGCTGCTGACCTTCCAGCGCCACGTGATCATGCGTACCGACTCCACCGCCATCAGGGCGGATGCCTTGCACTACCGCACAGATTTGTTGGTTAATGCCAGTGTTTTGCTGGCCCTGGGGCTGTCACAGTGGGGGTGGCCTGGCTTCGACGCGGTGTTTGCCATGTTCATCGCCTTTTACATTCTCTACAGCGCCTGGGAAATTATCACTCACGCGTTTGATCACCTGATGGACCGTGAGTTGCCAGATGAGGATCGTGAAATGATTGAACGCACGGTGCTGGCTCATCGCGAGGTAAGGGGGCTTCACGACCTGCGTACTCGGCGTTCGGGCACGGCCACCTTCGTGCAGATGCATGTTGAGTTGGATGACGATCTCAGCCTGCTGGAGGCCCATCGGATTGCCGACGAAGTGGAGACAGAAGTAGTGCGCGCCTACCCGGGGGCCGAAGTGATTATTCACCCCGACCCACTGTCGGTGATTGGTGTTGAATCACGGCAGGAGTTTTAGTGCATTGTCAGAAGGTATAGCTGGCGCGAGCGAAAATATTGGTCCCGGTGCCCGGCAGTCTATCCCGCAGTGCGATATCAGGATTTTGCGCCCGATTGTAGCCAGCCAGATGATCGCCGTATTCCTTGTCCAGTAAGTTATCTACCCCCGCAGCTAACTGCAAACGGGGTGTGGCTTGCCATGTGGCGCCCAGGTTGAGCAAACCATAACCTGCTGTTTCCTGCTCGCGGTTAGTTTCACTGACCTGATTCTGGGCGCTGTACAGCACGTTCTCCAAACCGACGCTCCAGTTTCCGCTGCTGTAATCGATGCGGATAGAGGTATTTAGTGGCGCGATTCGGTAAAGCTCGTCGTCGATATCATCCCGCTTGCCGCGCGCGTAGTTGACGATACCCGAGAGCGACCAGTGCTGCGCTAATTGCCAGGCCCAGTCCATATCGAAACCATAGAGGTTTGCATCCACGTTGTTAAAGTGCAGTGGGTCCGGATTACTGGTGCCATTGCTCATGTTCATCATCCGCACCATCATTACCGCGGGTATTACTTCGCTGGGCGTGCCCTGAATGTAGTCCTGCACGTTACTGTAGAACAAGCGTGGAGCCATACTGAAGCGGTTGTTGCTGAAGTCCAGGCCGAACTCTAGCGAACGGGCTGTCTCAGGTTTCAGCTCGATATTGCCGGTGTAGGTATTGCCGTCAGCCAGTCCGGCAGTGGCTTCCAACGGTAGCCACAGGTAGCGCTCCTGATAGCTGGGTGAGCGGTTTTTCTGGGCCAGTCCTGCGTACCAACTCGTAGTCGCTGATGCCTCGTACCAGAATTTGGCGACCAGGTCGAAGTTGTGGTCGGTCTGGTCGCGGTCTGCAGCGTTAAATGCATCTCGCAAGACGCCGGCAGGGGGCATCATGGTCGCAGGCGTGCCATCCACTTCGTCTGCATCCGTTTTGACCTGGTTGTAGCGCAGGCCGAACTCACCGCGCCAGCGCTGGTTGATTTCATGCTCTCGCTCCAGGAATGTACCGAGTATTTCGCGTTCGGCGTCATTAAAGTTCACCACGAAAAACATAGGACTGTTGGGGTTGTCGATATTGGAATTATGCACCGCACTGAAGCCGTCAAAGCCGAAGGTCCAGTTTCCCATGGAATCGTGCATTGTGGTGTGCAGCCTGAAACCACGATTGTCACTGTCGGCGAGGTTCCGGCGCCAGCGGCTCTTGTCCTGCGGCGCGCAGCGCAGATGGTAGTTGGTCATGTTGTGGTCTAGCTCGGAAGCAAATAGCGTAGCTGTTACCTCCAGTTCGTCGGGGCGTTCGAACCGGTAGCTGAGGTCGTAAAGGTCACCGCCAAAACTCTCAATGTCCATGGGAAGGGCGGGTGTTCCGGATTCCCCTGTATCGTTGTAACCATAATCGATCTGCAAGCTGTGCTCACCCAGTTGCAGACCGTAACCCACATCGTAGCGTTGCCGTTCGTACTCAGTAGGCGTGATGTCGCCTCCCGGGAATTCGGCGTCATCACCAGACTCAACAACAGCGGCCAGCTTGAATTTGTGCGTGTTGTTGGCCGCGTAAGCTGCGCCGCTCAGCTGCTGGCCATCGTTTACCGATTGCAGGCTACCCACAATGTGGCCGCTAATGCTGAAGTCTCGAGCGGCTGTGAACTCGCCTCGATTGGTGTGGGCGTCAATCGCGCCACCAATGGATTCCTGGGCGACGCTGACCGGGGCAATGCCGCGATACACCTCCAGGGACTGCAGTTGACCGTTACGGGCATAGGATAACGGTGGGTCCATCCAGTTGGGGCCAGAAGGCGCTAGTTGGGTGCCGTCCAGCGAGGTGGCAATGCGCGACCCGGACATGCCTCTGTACTGGGGAATGCCGGTCAGGGGACCATTGCTGTTTACGTTGGCGCCGGGCGCCTTCTTGAGTAACTGGGCCACGTCTGCTGATACCACCAGCTCATCGCTAACATTTATGGTGCGAGTATCGTGGCTGGCGGTAACTACCAGCTCTTCAATGTGGTCGGCGTAGCCGTTCATGGAACAAAGGGCGGCTGTGAGTCCCAGGTAAAGTGCTTTGCGGGGCATTGGATTTCCGGCTATCTGCTTGAAAATGGCTGGCGCAGTATATAGCTGAGATGCGCAGATGGCCTGAGGCATGATGTCGCACCTAGTGGTGCTTCAGGTAGGTCGGTTCAAATAGACTGACCAGAAGCTCCCGTGGCAGCTGTTGGTATCTGTGTTATTTGTAACTATCTGTTTTTATTGAGAATAATAATGGCCATGCGATTTTCCCTGTTAATAATTAACACACAATAGGCAGGGGAATTTCGTATATTGGGACACAGGGAAAAGCCCGCACACATTATTATTTTAAAAACCCGGGAGTTCACACATGTTTACAAACCGCAACCGCAAGTTATTACCAGCAGCCGTGCTGCTCGCTTCGGGACTAGCTGCCAGTAACGTTATGGCGCAACTGGAAGAAGTGATTGTCACCGCCCAGAAGCGCGAGCAGTCGCTGCAAGATACACCAATTTCAGTGACCGCCTTCGACAAGTCGGCCATTGATGCCCAGGGCATCGCCAATATTAAGGATCTGGCCTCTTTCGTCCCTAACTTGCAAATCGTGGAATCGCCCGGCGGTACCAGCGGGGCTACCATTTCTATTCGTGGCGCTGTCACAATTAACCCTGCCGTCACCTGGGAACCCACCGTTGGCATGTATCTGGATGGCGTGTTCCTTGGCAAGAACCTGGGTGGAATATTTGAAATAGCCGAGCTTGAACGTGTTGAGGTGTTGCGCGGCCCTCAGGGCACGCTTTATGGCAAGAACACAGTCGGTGGCGCCATCAACTTGATCACGCGCCTGCCAGCAGAGGATTTTGGTGGCCGGGTAGACCTATCCGTGGGTAACGAGGGCTACCAGCAGGCCAAACTCCGCCTGGATACAGGCGCTATGGGAGGCTTCCGGGCATCTCTGGCTTACGCCAAGGCCGAGCGGGATGGATTCTACGATAACGTTGATAGTGATCCCACCGGCGGCTTTAATCCTTTTGTAAACCCCAAATCAAGCGATGAATTCAATAATCTCGATAGTGAGGTTTGGCGAATTGACGCCTTGTGGGATGTTACTGACAGCTTCCGAGCACGCTATTCGTATGACTCCAGTGAGCGTGACCAGGAGCCCTCCAAGGCCCAGCTGACGGATGTGAATCAATTCCTGTTTGACGTTTCGGATCTCGGCTTCCTGGGTGACCTGATGAGTCTTTATCAGGTGTCCGAGGACAAAAACGCCTCCAGCATCAGCAATGACTATGCCCAGTATGAAGTATCTGAGACCGACGGCCACGCGTTGACCCTCGACTGGGATGCAGGCACATGGGGCTTTATGGGCGATGTGGCCCTCAAATCAATCACCTCATACCGCGAGCTCGATTACGGCGACTTTATTGATATCGACGGTACCAATATGGACGTGTTTCACTCTTCTCGCGATATTGCCTACGAGCAGACCAGCCAGGAACTGCAGCTGTTGGGTACAACCGACACGATCAATTACGTAATGGGTGTTTACTACTTCGACGAGGAAGCTGATGTGGTTAACCCGATTACTTTCTTTGGTTTGTTGGGGTCCCCCACGGACAATAACACCTATGGCCTCGATAATGATTCCCTGGCCTTCTACGGGCAGGCCGACTGGTCGCCTGCTTCTGTGCAACAGCTGACTCTAACGCTTGGTATGCGCTACACAGAAGAGGATCGTTCCCAGTATATTAGCCGTCCTAATAGTTCTAGCGGTGGTGTCGGTGCATTTGCTGAAGAAGACTCAGATACCTGGGACAACACTTCGGGGACGTTCGCGGCTGCATGGGACCTGAATGATGATATCAACTTCTACGCGCGCTTTGCCCAGGGTTGGAAGTCCGGTGGTTTTAATGGCGAGGCACCTACAAGTGACGCTTTCCATCAGGGCTATGACGAGGAGACCGTCATGTCCTATGAACTCGGTATGAAATCACGGTTGGCGGATGATCATATTCAGCTGAATATTGCCGCCTTCCAGAATGATATTGAAGATATGCAGGTATCGGTGTTTCTGGAGGGCTCAGGTGGCGCCGCCTCAAATGTTGAGAATGCTGGTGAGGCGACGTTCCAGGGAGTAGAGGTCGAGTTCATCTGGCAGGTTGTAGATGCACTGCGTCTTTCGGTCAATTACGGCTACCTGGATGGCGAATACAATGAGTTCATAGAAAATGGCGTTGATGTAAAGGACTTCAAGGATCTGCCGTTTGCGCCCGAGAACACTGCCAACGTTGCCTTGGATTGGGCTGTTTGTAATTGTGGCTGGGGTAGTCTCGATTTTCACGTCGACTGGAACTATAACGATGAGTACGTTCCCTATATCGAACCAACGCAGAATGCCACTAGCCAGATCGACGATTTCGAAACGATCAACGCCAGTTTGATTCTGAGCGAAGTTAAAGTTGGCTCTGATATGAGCATGCAGTTTGGCCTCTGGGGTAAAAACATCACCGATGAGGAATACCGCCAGCACACCATTCCCTTTGGTTTCTGGACGGCATCTTACTTTGGTGCCCCGGCGACCTACGGATTTGATGCTCGCCTGAACTTCTAGGTTTCTTCACCGCACAACAAAAGCCGGGCATTGCCCGGCTTTTGTTGTTATAGCGTGGGGTCTTCGATGGAAATTTGTCGCCTGCGTGACATCTATCAGCTTTGGCAGCTGCTACACTCCAACTCCTTTAAAAAATGTACAAGGGTAGAATTATGGATCTGGGAATCAGTGATCGCGTCGCACCACTCCTGAAGGAAGTGAAGGACTTTATCGACAATGAAGTGCTGCCGCTGGAAGAAGAGTTTTTTCAAGAAATCGACGTAGGCGATCGCTGGGGCTTTACCGAGCGCCAGACCGAGATCATGGCAGGTATCAAGGAGAAGTCTCGGGCACGAGGTTTGTGGAATTTTTTCCTTACCGACGGTGACAGTGGATCTGGCCTTAACACCATTGAATATGCCTACTTAGCCGAGGAGATGGGTAAATCTCACCTGGCGGCAGAGGCCTTTAATTGCTCCGCCCCTGATACTGGAAATATGGAAGTACTGCATAAGTTCGGCACTGAGGCGCAGAAGAAGCAGTGGCTGGAGCCTCTGCTGAACGGTGAAATCCGTTCTGCCTATGCCATGACTGAACCTGGTGTGGCTTCATCTGATGCCACCAATATTTGTACCCAGGCAGTACTGGACGGCGATGAGTGGGTCATCAACGGCGAGAAGCATTATGTGTCTGGTGCAGGCGACCCCCGCTGCAAGATTATGATCGTTATGGTCAAGACCAACCCCGATGCCCCCAAACACCAGCAGCAGGCGCAAATTTTGGTGCCCACAGACGCCCCAGGATTCACCAATGTTCGGCCTATGCATGTTTTTGCTATGGACGACGCGCCCCACGGGCATATGCACCAGACCTTTGAAAATGTACGGGTGCCCAAGGACAATATTATTCTCGGCCCTGGTCGCGGTTTTGAAATTTCCCAGGGACGTCTTGGCCCCGGTCGTATACATCACTGTATGCGCGCTATTGGCGCCGCGGAAAAAGCACTGGAGTTGCTGTGCACACGTTCCGTTTCACGTCAGGCCTTCGGTAAGCACCTGGCGCGTTTGGGTGGCAATATCGACATCATCGCCAATGCTCGTATCGATATCGAACAGGCCCGTCTGCTGACGCTAAAGACCGCCTGGATGATGGACAATGTAGACCCGAAGGAAGCGCGGGTATGGATTTCCATGATCAAGACCGCCGTTCCCAATGTTTCAATTCGAATTGTCGACCAGGCGATTCAGATGTTTGGCGCGCTGGGGGTTTCGCAGGATACGCCGCTGGCAGGTATGTACATGGCTCAGCGTACCCTGCGTCTGGCCGATGGTCCGGACGAGGTTCATCGTATGGTGGTTGGGCGCAACGAGCTTAAGCCCTATATGGCTGAAGCTGCTTCAGCAGTTAATGCCACCTTCAGGGACGGCTGATCAGCCCAGTCTTTTTTCGATTAGCTGGTGGAAGCGGATGGCCGCTTCCTCCAGGTAACAGGTACTCGTTGGTAGCTGAAAGCAGACGCCAATAAGGGATATCGGGTAGATCATGCAGGGATTTGAATTCAATACGGTGAGCAAGATTATCAGTGGCTTCGGCAGCGCTCTGGAGTTGGCTGAACAGTTGGCTCACCTTGGGGTAGGCAAGCCCTTGTTGGTCACCGACCCCGGACTGATGGCTATCGGGCTGGTGCAGCCAGTAATGGCGGCACTCTCCGAGGCAGGGCGGGAGCCAGTGCTTTTTGACCAGGTGCGCGAAGACCCGCCAGAGGCAACGGTACTTGCCGCCGCCGAGTTGGGTCGTATCAACGAGGTTGATGGGGTGATTGCTGTCGGTGGGGGTAGCTCTATGGATGTCGCCAAAGTGGTGTCAGTCTTGCTCGCCGGTAAGCAGGCTTTGTCTGAGCTTTATGGTGTTGGCCAGGTTGCTGGTGGGCGCCTGCCATTGCTGCTGGTGCCTACTACGGCTGGGACTGGCTCTGAGGTTACGCCAGTGGCGGTGGTTACCACTGGAGAAACCACCAAAGCGGGTGTGTCTTCTGTCGTGTTGCTGCCTGATGTGGCGGTGCTGGATGCACAGTTGACCCTGGGGCTGCCACCTGCGGTGACGGCAATGACCGGTGTCGATGCCATGGTCCACGCGATCGAGGCATACACCTCTAGACACCAGAAAAACCCAATATCCGATAACCTGGCGCGGCAGGCGCTGGTTTTGTTGTCAGCAAATATTCGTACCGCAGTGAGCGATGGCAGTAATCGCGAAGCCAGGGAGGCCATGCTGATGGGGGCCTGTATGGCCGGGCAAGCTTTTGCCAATGCGCCGGTCGCTGCCGTGCATGCCCTGGCCTATCCTCTTGGCGGTCACTATCACATCCCTCATGGCCTGAGTAATTCCCTGGTTTTGCCTGCGGTGATGGACTTCAATTTGCCTGAGGCTGCAGCTGAGTATGCCGAATTGGCGCAGCTGGTGGTTGCCGATCTTGCAGTCGGCAGTGATGAATCTTGCGCTTCGGCCTTGATTTCGGCGCTGCGGGAATTGATCGATGACCTCGCGCTGCCGGCAACCCTGGCCCAGGCCGGCGTGGCTGAGTCTGACCTGGAAATGCTGGCCGAAGACGCCATGCTCCAGCAGCGGCTGCTGGTGAACAACCCCAGGGATGTAAATTATGACGATGCCCTGGGCATTTATCGGGCCGCATATGGAGAGCAGGCATGACAAAAGCAGTACCTCCATCGCGCAGCGACTATCCGGTTTTCTACCCAATCTCCACCCGCTGGGCTGACAACGACATCTACGGCCATATTAACAATGTTGCCTACTACTCCTACTTTGATACTGCTGCGAACTACTACCTGATCGAGGAAGGTGGCCTGGATATTACAGACGGCTCGGTGGTGGGCTATGTGGTCAATTCGGGCTGTGCCTATCATTCTCCGCTTGCCTACCCACAAGAGTTGGAGGCGGGCCTGAGGGTAGATCGACTGGGGAATAGCTCAGTGCAATATGGCATAGCTATTTTTCGCAAAGGGGATGACAGAGCAGCAGCGCATGGTCACTTTGTGCATGTGTTCGTGGCGAAGGCTGAAGACAAGGCGGTGCCGATTCCTGTAGGCATTCGTCAGGCCCTGGAGAAAATTCTGGTGCCGGCCTGATCGACTTATACTCTAGCTGTCTACGATGAAATTTTTTGACCGCTGTATTGACTGGCACGCTGCGCCATATCCACTGCCTGTAGTATCTTCATGCGTAGTTGTGGATTGTAATCGGGCTGCTCTGCGAGGAAATCCGTCACGACTCGGACTGCTGCTTCCGAACGGTAGTTGATCAAAGTGGTGGAGACCCAGCGGCTGGGAAAGAATATATCCCCAGTGACCTGAATCTCTTCCAGTATCTCCAGGCTGGGCCTAATATATTTTTCTGATTGCGCCACTCGGCTGGGGTGGTGCAAGTATGCTAATGCGTCCAATACCCAGCTTTCAGTCGTCCGGTTTTCTGGTTTCTTCAGGCTGTTGAAAAACGCGTCGCGAACCTTACTATCCGCTGAGAGAGCCGGCGCTACAAAATCGAAGCGCCTTATGCTGTCTGGATTTTCAATTTTCTTACGTTGGCTAGCCAGAATCAATGCTGCATCCATCGGCTGGCGTAAAGCCAGTAGCTCGGCCAGGTGAATCAGGTCGGTTTCTGCCAGCGGCAGTGTCTCCAGATCTTTATTGCCAGCCCATAAGTCGCGAATGTAAGCTAATCCATCGGCTGTACTCGTTAGTGCGCTGAGCGAGTTAAAAAATAGCCTTGCTCGTCCCGTGTCGGTTGTAGCCTGCAGCTCATTGCGCAGGGCATCTTCCATTTTTTTCTGAATATTGGCTTGCTCGTTAGCGGTTAAGAAACTGGCGTGTACCCGTCCCAGTTGTGACAGGGCCTGTTCAAGAATCAAGGGATTATCTTCCGTGGTGATACGAGCCAGTAGCACTTCTGCGTACTGATCTGCTGCGAGCAGGTCACCATTAAGAAAGTTTTCCCAGGTATCAATCAGCAATGCGCCCCGGGACAGTTCGTCGCTGGTACCCTGATCATTCAGCTGCTTCGCTGCCACCGGGAACAGGCCGTAGCCGAAACCATCGGTATTCAGTTGCAGTGCTGTTGCTGAAAGCGGTGTCTCGCTTTTACTACTGTCGATAATTTGCGTTCCGCTGGTGAGGACTGCGGAAAATTGCTGCGGCCAATTACGTCCCAGATTTGCAGGATCGTTCTGTATAAGCACGGCCTGTTGCTGAGCACTTGTTCTGATTTCGAAATGGGGGCGGCCGGCGGTGTTCACCCAGACATTGCTCCATGCTCTGAGATCTTGGTCAGACAGCTCGTCCAGAATCGAGATTAGGTCAGGCCAGGTTGCGTTCCCAAAGGCAAATTTTGCCAGGTACTTCTGCATGCCCGTGCGAAAACTTGATTCTCCTACAATCAGTTCCAGCTGCCGCATCATGATGGGGGCCTTCTCGTAGATGATGGGGCCATACATCTGGCCGGCCTGGTTCAGGTTGGCCAGCTGCTGGCGAATTGGATTGGCGCCAGCGCTGCGCTCTACCTGATAGGCATCGGGGTAATGGCGAACGAGAAAGTTGAGTTGGTGATTGATATCGGGAAAGGAGGGGTTAACGATTTTCGCCGCCATAAAATTGGCAAACACTTCCTTAGTCCATACGTCGTTAAACCACTTCATCGTGACCAGATTGCCAAACCACATATGAGCCGTCTCATGGGCGATCAGACCTGCCCGGTTTAGAAGTTGTGACTGGGTAGGTGATTCATTGAGCAGTAAGGACGAGGCCCGGTATTGGATGGCGCCTGGATGCTCCATACCGCCATACTGAAAGCTGGGGATCAGGGCAAAGTCGAACTTCGCAAAAGGGTAGGGGATGCCGGTGTAGCTCTCCAGCCATTTGAGAGAGTCGCTGTGCAATTCGAAGATAGCATCCAGGTTGCGCGAGAGCTTATCGCCATCGGTTTCACGGTGCAGCATGCTGATGCTCCGACCGTTGACCTCCCTGGACACCCGCTGGAACTGTCCGGCGACAAAGGAGAACAGGTAGGAGCTGGTCAGCTCGCTGGTGTCGAACCGATAGCTGGCTCGCTGCTCATCCGTTTGCTTTGCGTTGAGGGGGGCATTGGAAATAGCCTCCCAGTTGGCAGGGACTTCAAGAGTTAGCTGGTAACGTGCCTTCAAATCAGGTTGGTCAAACAGCGGGAATGCGGTGCGGGCCCGGTCGGGTACAAACAATGTGTAGAGGTAGTTGGGGTTCCTGTTCAGGGAGTTGTCACCGGCGATGAATTCAATCTCCAAACGGTTAGCCCCCTGTGCCAGCGCACTGCTGGGAATAACCAGGTGTTCTGCTTTAAAATCGTAGTCAATGCTGCCGGCAGCGTTACCCACTGAAAGCAGATGCTCTGCAGTCTGCTGAAAATCAAGTTGCAGCGGATGCTGGTTGTTGGAGAGATAGAATTCGATGACCACCCGGCCCAATATCGGTGCCTTTGGATCGCCGGGTATGCTCAAGTGGAGCTGATAACGAATATTCCGGAGAAGTTCTGCTCGTTGTTGGGCGAGCGCCAGGGATACACCGGGTTCAATGGTCACGGGCTGACTCCAGCTGTTAGCAGCTGTCGATAAAATGAGGATTAGCAGCAGCTGTAGTAGCCGCTGTGATGTTCCGGAACAGCCGCGCGCCTTCATTGTAAAATGTCAGCCTTTACAAAACGAGCCAGCAGGCGAGGGTAGTTAACCGGAGCCAGCCAGCTGACAAAGGTAATTATCCTGGCATCCATGCCAATAAGAAGTCGCTTTTTGCGCTTTTCGATGCCCCGGATTATCTGGGCTGCGGCTGATTCAGGCGATGTTTTCGCCATTTGCCTGAAGTTGGCATCTTTTTGTTCAGCGGACCCGTTGCCGCCCCTGCTATCTCGGGCAATGTTGGTGCTGATGCCGCCAGGGTGAACACAGCATACGTGTACGTTGCTGTCCTGAAGTTCGGTTCGTAGGGCTTCAGTGTAGCCGCGCACAGCGAACTTGGCCGCATTATAGGCCGACTGAGTCGGCACGCCGATGATACCGAACACCGAGGAGACATTGACCAGGTGCCCGCAGGCGGACTTTTGCAGTAGCGGTAGAAATGCTCTGGTTCCATGAACCACGCCCCAGAAGTTGATTCCCATCAACCACTGAATGTCTTCATAGGCATTTTGCTGAGCCAGCCCGGTGAGCGCCACACCAGCATTGTTGATGACAATGTCGACGTGGTTGCGGGCCTCAGAGATTTGGTCAGCCCAGTTGTGTACCGCGGTGTTGTCTGCCACATCCAGAACGCACTGATGGCAGGGTATGTCCTGCCGCTCCAGCATGTTGCCAGTTTCCTCAAGTGTCTCGGGGTTGATATCTGCAATATAAAGATGGCAGCCGTCGCGGTTGAGTTGCAGTGCTAAAGCCCGGCCTATACCTGAGCCTGCCCCGGTGATAGCCGCGCACTTGCCGGTGCTGTATGCCATCGAGTTTCCCTTTCTTGCTAGCACTGGGCATTATGAGCCCGAAATGTATTTTGGATCTGGCAAAGATGTTAATGCGCATACTCGTTTTAAGCACTGTTTTTGTGTTTGCCGCCCGCACCTGGGCAGGCGCTGCGGCTGTCGCGATGCCAGACCCCTGGGCCGCGAAGGCCTCGGAAACTATACTGTTAGATGGCGGCAATGCGATTGATGCCGCTATCACCGCAGCCTTTGTATTAGCGGTGACCCATCCGGAAGCGGGCAACATAGGTGGGGGTGGCTTTATGACCGCCTATGTAAATGACGAGGCGTATTTCCTGGATTTTCGCGAGCGAGCACCAGCCAGCGCTTATCGGGATATGTTCCTGGATGAGGGCGGTAACTTCCAGTCACGTATGTCCATTGTTGGGGCTATGGCTTCTGGGGTGCCGGGAACGGTGAAAGGTATGCAGGCGGCGCATGAGCGCCTGGGTAGCCTGCCATGGAAGCGTTTACTTGCCCCGGCCATCCTGCTTGCCAGGGACGGCTTCGTTGTGCCCGAGGATATCGCTACCGAGGTTCGAAATAAGATTGAGTTGGATGCGCGAGAGACAAACTTTCATCAGTACTTTGCTGGCGTGAAGGCAGGCGAGATATTTCGCCAACCCGAACTGGCTGCAACCCTGGAATTGCTCGCAGACGATCCCGTTGCCTTTTACACCGGCTTACCAGCACGTCAAATTGTTGCCCAAATGCAGGCCAGTAAAGGGTTGATTACGCTGCAAGACCTGGCTGCCTATGAGGCTGTTTGGCGGGATCCTATTCGGGAGTCGTGGCGTGAATTCGAGATTATTTCTGCCCCGCCTCCAAGTTCAGGCGGTTTTGCCCTTGTGCAACTACTCAAGATGCGAGATTTTTCCAGCGAACTCTTTGTTGAGCTCGGGCATAACGATGCCCAATACGTGCATCTACTTGCGGAGCTGGAAAAGCGTGTCTTCGCTGACAGAGCTGAATATATGGGGGATCCGGATCATGTAGATGTGCCGCTGGCCAAATTACTGGATGACGCCTATTTGAAAGAGCGGGCCAGCACAGTGAACCCTGACTCCATTTCTGATGCTGATGCTGTTCCACCGGGGCTGGAGTCCAGTGATACTACCCATTTTTCTGTGCTGGATGCTGATGGTAATGCGGTTGCGATCACTTACACCCTGAATTGGGAATTTGGCTCAGGAGTAGTTGTCGCCGGGGCCGGTTTCTTGCTCAATGACCAGATGGATGATTTCAGTGCCAAAGTGGGCGTACCCAATAAGTTTGGCGTAGTGGGCGGTGATCGTAACGCCATTGCACCGGGCAGGCGCATGCTGTCCTCCATGACACCTACAATTCTGTTGCAGGATAGTGAGCCGGCGCTGATCATAGGCACAGAGGGCGGGAGCACCATCTTTACCTCTGTATTTCAGGTCATACTCAATCTCTACGACTTTAATATGCCGTTGCCGCAGGCGGTCAATGCACTTCGATTTCATCATCAGTTGCCCGCCGCTAAGTTGATACGCCATGATCAGCGAAAAATCCCGGTGGAGACTCGCAGTGGTCTGGACAAGATGGGCTATATCGTGGAACAGAACGACTGGGACCTGGGTGATATTCAGGCGATTTCCATCCTGGATGGACAGGTAACCGCAACTGCTGATGGTCGTGGTAAAGGCGAGGCCAGAGTTGTTGAGATCCCGGCGAGTGGCGTAAACTAGCTGGACAGGGAAGGCCAGTTCACCTAAAATCTTCCGCCAGATTTCACATGTCCGGATCGAGCGCCGGACACTGTGTGTTCCTGTGAAAACCAGAGCTGAATTTATGTGAAAAGGCGAGATGCGGTTACCATCTCGCCTTTTTGTGAGCGCGCGAATGAAGCGTTTTGAGGTTTTAATTTTCCCCTGCTAAAGGAGGTTTTGCTTGTCCAGTTCTGCCATATTAGTCCTTGAAGATGGTAGTGTTTTCAAGGGCTTAGCAATCGGAGCCAGCGGTACATCCGTTGGTGAAGTGGTATTCAATACCGCTATGAGCGGCTATCAGGAAATTCTGACTGACCCTTCCTATGCCCGCCACATCGTCACCCTGACCTACCCCCATATCGGCAACACCGGTACCAATGCCGAGGACGAGGAATCCGCCAATATTTGGGCTGCGGGCCTGGTGATACGTGATCTCCCCCTGATGGCCAGTAATTACCGTAATGAAGAGAGCCTGTCTGACTATCTTACAAGCCGGAATATTGTCGGCATCTCTGACATCGATACTCGGCGCCTGACGCGGATACTGCGGGACAAGGGCGCCCAGAGCGGATGCTTGATGGCCGGAGACGATATCGACGAGTCTCAGGCGTTGGCCCAGGCCAAAGCATTTGCCGGCCTCAAGGGCATGGACCTGGCCAAGGAAGTGACCGTCACAGAGCCCTACAGTTGGACTGAGGGTAGCTGGGAGTTTGGCAAAGGGTACAGCGAGAAGCCCGCGAGCGAACTGCCTTGGCATGTGGTGGCTTACGACTACGGCGTCAAACGTAACATTCTGCGTATGCTTACTGATCGAGGCTGTCGCTTGACCATCGTGCCTGCCCAGACCCCCGCAAGTGAAGTGCTGGCGATGAATCCGGACGGTATTTTTCTGTCTAACGGCCCCGGCGACCCGGAGCCTTGCACCTACGCCATCGAGGCGATACAACAAATTTTGGAGACAGAAATTCCGGTTTTCGGAATCTGTCTTGGTCACCAGTTGCTGGCCCTGGCTTCCGGCGCCAAAACCGTAAAGATGAAGTTCGGTCACCATGGCGCCAATCACCCGGTAAAGAACCTCGATGATGGCACCGTGCTTATCACCAGCCAAAACCACGGCTTTGCCGCCGACGAGAGCAGCCTGCCGGACAATATACGGGTGACGCACAAGTCCCTGTTTGATGGCAGTCTTCAGGGCATTCACCGCACGGACAAGCCAGCTTTCAGCTTCCAGGGTCACCCTGAAGCCAGTCCTGGTCCTCACGATGCCGCGCCCTTGTTTGACCATTTTATCGAGCTGATTGAAGCTCGAGCAGGGGAGTAAGCATGCCTAAGAGAACTGACATCCAGAGTGTTCTGATCCTCGGAGCCGGACCTATTGTTATCGGTCAGGCCTGCGAATTCGATTATTCCGGTGCCCAGGCCTGTAAGGCTCTGCGAGAAGAGGGTTACCGGGTCATCCTGGTGAATTCAAATCCGGCCACTATCATGACCGACCCCTCCATGGCGGATGCAACGTATATCGAGCCCATCGAGTGGCGCACCGTGGCTCGTATCATCGAGGAAGAGAAGCCCGACGTTTTACTGCCTACCATGGGTGGCCAGACCGCGCTCAACTGTGCCCTGGATCTGGCTCGCCACGGCGTGCTGGAAGAGCACGGTGTGGAGATGATTGGCGCTACCAAAGAAGCCATCGACATGGCCGAAGATCGTCAGCTGTTCGATAAGGCGATGAAGCGAATTGGCCTGGATACCCCCAGATCGTCGATGGCTCACAGCATGGAAGAGGCCTTCCAGGTTTTGGACAGCCTTGGCTATCCCTGCATTATCCGGCCCTCCTTCACCATGGGTGGTTCCGGAGGTGGTATTGCCTACAACCGGGACGAATTCGAAGAGATTTGCATGCGGGGGCTGGATTTATCGCCTACCAACGAACTGCTAATCGATGAGTCTTTGATCGGTTGGAAGGAATACGAGATGGAGGTTGTCCGCGACAAAAATGACAACTGCATCATCGTCTGCGCCATCGAAAACTTTGACGCCATGGGCGTGCACACAGGTGACTCCATTACTGTGGCTCCGGCCCAGACGCTCACCGATAAGGAATACCAGATTATGCGCGACGCCTCTTTGGCGGTGCTGCGCGAGATTGGTGTTGAAACAGGCGGGTCTAACGTTCAGTTCGGTCAATGCCCGGAAACCGGTCGCCTGGTTATTATCGAGATGAACCCCAGAGTCTCTCGCTCATCGGCGCTGGCATCCAAGGCCACTGGCTTCCCCATTGCCAAAGTGGCGGCCAAACTGGCTATTGGTTACACCCTGGACGAACTGCAGAATGATATTACCGGTGGCGCGACACCAGCATCATTTGAACCTGCTATCGATTATGTAGTGACCAAAATTCCACGTTTTGCCTTCGAAAAATTCAAAGGCGCAGATACGCGGCTGACCACCCAAATGAAATCGGTTGGCGAGGTGATGGCTATCGGCCGCACTTTTCAGGAGTCCTTGCAAAAGGCCATGCGCGGACTGGAGGTTGGTTCATCCGGTTTTGAACATATGATCGATGTGGATGACGAAGACCTGCGCGATGAACTGTTGTCAGAGCTGGTTAATCCGACCGCAGAGCGTCTGTGGTATATCGGTGATGCCTTCCGCGCCGGGATGAGTGTGGATGAAATTTACAAGCTCTCTGGCGTTGATCCCTGGTTCCTGGTCCAGATTGAAGACATCATCAAAACTGAAAATAGTCTCAAGAGTATCGAGCTTGATGATATTAGCGCCGAGCAGATGTTCCGTCTTAAGCGCAAGGGATTTTCCGACGAACGACTGGGGGTACTGCTGGCCTCTGATGAGTATATTGTGCGCAGTCACCGTCTGGGCCTGGGTATCAAGCCTGTTTACAAACGAGTGGACACTTGTGCCGCGGAGTTTGCCTCAGCTACGGCTTATATGTACTCCACCTACGAGGAAGAGTGCGAGGCGGCGCCGTCTGATCGCGACAAAATTCTGGTGCTGGGTGGCGGCCCGAATCGCATCGGCCAGGGCATTGAGTTTGACTACTGCTGTGTGCATGCGGTGCTGGCTATGCGCGAAGACGGCTACGAGACAATCATGGTCAACTGTAACCCGGAAACCGTGTCTACAGATTACGATACATCCGACCGTCTCTACTTTGAGCCGGTGACTCTGGAAGACGTGTTGGCGATTGTCGACCTGGAGAAACCCAAGGGCGTTATCGTCCAGTTTGGCGGACAAACTCCGCTGAAGCTGGCCCGCGCTTTGGAAGAAGCCGGTGTGCCCATTATCGGCACCACTCCGGACGCGATCGATCGTGCCGAAGATCGCGAACGCTTCCAACATATGATCCAGAAGCTTGGTTTGAAACAGCCCGCCAATACCACCGTGCGCAGCACCGGAGAAGCGGTAGAAGCGGCTGCTACAATTGGCTATCCGTTGGTTGTTCGGCCTTCCTATGTACTGGGCGGTCGTGCCATGGAAGTCGTCTTCCGAGAGGAGGACCTGCTGCGCTATATGACCCATGCGGTTCAGGCCTCCGACGATGCACCGGTACTATTGGACAGCTTCCTTTCGGCAGCTATCGAGATTGATATCGATGCCGTATCCGATGGAGAAGAGGTAGTCATTGGCGCCATCATGCAGCATATCGAGCAGGCCGGCGTGCACTCCGGTGACTCAGCCTGTTCCCTGCCGCCGTATAATCTTGACCCAGCGGTGCAGGATGAAATGCGCGAACAGGTTAAGCAAATGGCGCTTGAATTAGGCGTTCGCGGCCTGATGAATGTGCAGCTGGCCTGGCAAGACAACGAGATTTATGTGATCGAGGTTAACCCTCGCGCTTCTCGCACCGTGCCTTTCGTTTCAAAATGCATTGGCAAGTCCCTGGCGCAAGTCGCTGCGCGTTGCATGGCTGGCCAGACTCTGGCCTCTCAGGGGTTTACCCGTGAAATCGTGCCGCCTTACTACTGCGTTAAAGAAGCGGTGCTGCCATTCAACAAGTTCCCCGGTGTTGACCCTATACTCGGCCCGGAGATGCGCTCTACCGGTGAGGTGATGGGCGTGGGTGATAACTTTGCCACTGCTTTTGCCAAGGCACAGCTTGGCGGCGGCGATGCGCCTCCTACCAGTGGCACCGTGCTGATAAGCGTCCGCGACGTGGACAAGCCCGGCGCGGTAGAGGTAGCCCGTGACCTGGTGGTGCTGGGCTTCACCCTGGCAGCTACTGGCGGCACAGCTACTGCACTGGAAGCAGCAGGCCTGGAGGTGCGCCGCATCAACAAGGTGCTGGAAGGCCGTCCTCACATCGTCGATATGATCAAGAACGACGAAGCAGACTTTATTATTAATACCACCGAAGGACGTCGCGCCATTGAAGACTCGGCCCCGATCCGGGCCAGTGCCCAGGCGCACCGGGTGTTCTATACGACCACGCTTGCGGCAGCAGAGGCGATTACTCTCTCGCTGCAGGAAGAGGGAGACAAGAAAGTGCGCAGGCTGCAGGACCTGCACAGGAGTATCAGCGCATGAACAAAGTACCGATGACAGTTGCCGGCGAAGCCGCTCTGCGTGAAGAACTGGATCGCCTGAAAAGGATTGATCGCCCCCGAATTTCTGATGCCATTGCCCAGGCCCGTGAACACGGAGACCTGAAAGAAAACGCCGAGTATCATGCCGCCCGCGAGCAGCAAAGCTTTGCTGAAGGTCGCGTTATGGAGATCGAAGGCAAGCTGGGCAATTGCCAGGTGATTGATGTCACCCAGATTACCAACACTGGCAAGGTCATCTTTGGTACCACAGTAGATCTGATCAACATCGAGACCGATGAGACAGTGACGTACAAAATTGTTGGCCAGGATGAGGCGAACGTGAAGAACAACTTGATCTCTGTGGGATCCCCCATCGCGCGTGCCATGATCGGTAAGGAGGAGGGTGACGTGGTTGTCGTTAAGGCCCCTGGCGGTGATATCGAATATGAGATCGACCAGGTTCAGTATCTTTAATTACCGCTTCGCCCTATAGCTGAGTCTCTTCTGGAACACCTTGCTGCTTTGTGTGCAAACGCAGAGCACGTTTCTAACCCTAACCATCTTCAAGGCCCAAAAAAGCCCCACCTCCCTTGCAGAAGATGGGGCCCTTACTGCGTATTTATTTAGGGCTGTAGCTGTACTTCTGGCCACCCAGAGTCGCTTCATACATCAGGCCACCCTTGGCCACGGTAAAGATCGCCATTCCCTTGCGGTAGCCGCCAGAAACCGTTTCGGCGTCATTCTTGCCACCGGATGCGCCTGCACTAGTGCCGCCACCGGTATTCGCCTGAGCACCTGCTGAAGCGGTAATCGCCACTGCAGTCGCCTGGGCTCCAAATTCAAAATTACCGGAGGTAAAATCCTCGAAAGCGCGTTTGTCTTCGAAGAATATGACCTGGCTGTAGGCTTGTCCGCCCAACTGGAAGCCGATCGTGAGCTGGGTCATTTTGGTGTTACCCACGTGCTGACCATTGGCATACACCTGGCCTGAACCGTGAGCGCCGCCAATACCCATGCCACCTTTGCCAATGGTAGGGAACATTGCGTAGCCATAGGCGTTTCCGAAGAAGGCCCCGCTCTCGCCTGCTTTCTGGAAGATTTCTTTGGTGTCACTGTAGTTGTCCGCCTGGGCGGTTTGGAAGGTCGCAAGCACCAGCAGTGATGCAAACAGGGTTTTCAGAATTTTGTTCATGGGGAATCCGTCTCGTTGTTATCAATTGATCGGTGTACGAAGTGCAGCCAAATAGTAAGTGAGTCTGTCACCTGGGTCACCTCATTTTGATGCAAATCATTCTCATTCCTGCTATGCTTTGCCGCTAATTTGACCTCGCACTGTGGGTATCCGGTGGCTGTAAACCTCTCCTTGTGGTCCCTGAAAGCAGGTGATCGCTGTGAAATTTTGGGCTATGACGACGCCCTGGCAGAAAAATACAAAATTCGCCTGATGGAATTTGGTTTTCATCCAGGGGAGTGTGTTATCTGTTTGCAGTCTCCCTCCTTTGGCGCCCCCAAGGTCTATCAGGTCAGCAATACCGTTTTTTCTCTGGACGATGAGGTCGCGACCCACGTTTCTGTCCGTCTGAGCGCAGCCAATGAGTAGGATTATTCTCATCGGCAGCCCTAATTCCGGGAAGAGCCTCCTTTTTAATCGTCTTACCGGGCTGAGCCAGAAAGTGGCCAACTTCCCCGGGATTACGGTGGATGTGGGCTCCGGTAAATTGCAGGCCTTGCCACACAAGGTGCTGGTCGATTTCCCTGGTACCTATTCTCTACAGGCCATTTCTGCAGAAGAAGAAGTGGCGGTCGATTACTTTGAGCGCGCTCTGGAAGACCCTGAGGTGGAACAGGTGCTGTGTGTCATCGATGCTACGCGCCTGGAGAAGAGCCTGCTGTTCACTTTGCAAGTGATTCGCGATTGTGAGCGCAATGGCAAGAAAATCACAGTGCTGGCCAACATGATGGACGTGCTGGAAAATCACGGACTTTCCCTGGATGTAGAGGGTCTCTCGGCGGCGCTGCACACCCGGGTGTTGCCAATTTCAGCTCGCTCTGGCAAAGGCATTGCCGAAGTCATCGACGAGCTTGCCGCGCCACTGGATGAGCCGCGCGAGCCGCGCGCGCATCTTGTTGACACCCCCGACGTGATTTTGCGTGGCGAGGCGCACAAATTGGCTCACCGCTATGGGCCTGAGGGCGATGTGCTGGTGCGCTCGCAGAATCGCTTGGACAGCTTTTTCCTCCACTCTTTCACTGGTGGAATCTCCTTCTTTCTAATCATGTACCTGTTGTTTCAGTCCATATTCACCATGGCTGCGCCAGTAATGGATGCGGTAGAGGGATCTCTGGCCTTGATGGCCAATGCTCTGGTGCCGCTGCTGGGCAATCAAATTGTTAAGGACTTTACCTCCGATGCACTGTTTGGCGGCATCGGGGCGTTTTTAGTTTTCGTGCCACAAATTTTTGTGCTGACCTTTGTTATCGGGCTGCTGGAAGACTCCGGCTACATGGCCAGGGCAGCGCTGATCTGTCACAAGCCACTGCGTCTGTTCGGCTTGACCGGCAAGAGTTTTATTCCCATGTTATCCGGTGTGGCCTGCGCGATTCCGGCAATTTATGCCGCCAGGGCAATCGATTCGCCGCGTAAGAGACTGCTCACCTACATCGCTATTCCATTGATGCCCTGCAGTGCTCGCTTGCCGGTATACACCTTGTTAATTGCCGCCTTTATCCCCGCCGGAACTGCGTTTGGTGGTTTGGTGGGGTGGCAGGGCTTGGCGATGTTCGGGATCTACTTCTTCGGCATGACGATGGGCTTGCTTGTAACAGGCTTGATATCTCGAATTAGCAAAGACCGCTACACGGATGTTCCCTTTGTTTTGGAGCTGCCTCCGTATCGGCTACCCGGGCTTAAGCCTATCGTCCGCAATGCCTGGAACCGTTCAAAGCACTTTGTCACCAAAGCGGGCAAGATCATTTTTACCGTGACGGTATTGATTTGGGTGCTCGGCTATTTCCCCAACTACGGCGCAGATCTCGGGCAGTCCTGGCTGGGTCACCTGGGACATGTGATAGAGCCGGTGTTTTCTCCCCTGGGTCTGGATTGGCGCTATGGCGTGGCTATATTTACCTCTTTCGCGGCGCGAGAAGTATTTGTGGGTACTCTCGGTACGATCTTTGGTATTGAGGGTGCCGATGACAACCTGGTACCCCTGGTTGAACATATTCAGGGTAGTGACCTTGCCCTGGGCTCGGGTTTGGCCCTGCTGGTGTTTTTTGCAATTTCCTTACAGTGTGTTTCCACCCTGGCGATTCTCGCCAAGGAAAGCGCATCTCGCTCACTTACCCTGAAGATGTTTCTGGGTTACTTCTCGTTAGCTTATGTGGCTGCATTGTTGGTTTATCAGGTGACCGGTTTAATCGTCGGATAATTTTTTTCAAATTAGATGTAACCTTTGACGTAGTTCCTGCGAATTGGTGTTTAAACCCAACCAAAGGAAGATGCGTCATGTATAACTCTCGTCCACTCATTGCTGTAATTGCCATGTATAGCTCCACTGCATTTGCGCAGGGGTTCGCAGGATTCGAATTTCCATCGCCTCCAGTCCCGGAGAGTTACGAAGTTTCGATCACTAACCTTACCCCTGGACAGACATTCACTCCCCAGTTGTTGGTAGCTCACACTGCGAACATCAGTCTGTTCCAGATTGGCGAGCCTGCCAGTATGGAGCTGGAAATGCTGGCGGAGGGTGGAGATACCGGCCCTTTGACGGATGCGGTTGTAAATGTGGCATCTGATGTCATGACGATCGGAGGTTTGCTGGAACCGGGCAAAACTATGGCTGCAACCATCTCCGCGCAGGGTGATGATGTGCTGTCTATGGCGGCCATGTTAATTCCCACTAACGATACTTTCGTTGCCTTGAATGGCATGCCGCTGCCCGAAGTCGGCTCTGTCACCTACTACGTTAAGGCCTACGATGCCGGTACCGAGGAAAATGACCAAAACTGTCGCAGTATTCCCGGCCCTCGTTGTGATGGTGAGGGATACAATGGTGAGCTAGCCCCTGGTGACGAAGGCTTTGTGCACGTCAGCAATGGTTTTCACCGGCTGCCTGGGAATACTCTACGTCCCAACACATACGACTGGCGCAACCCTGTGGCCCGAGTTACTGTCACACGTAAGTGACAGGAATCAGGGGAAATGCCCGCCTTACGAGCGGCCATTAAATGGGAGGCGATGCCGGTAGCGAAAACAGATCATTACGCTGAGGACGAGGTGCGCTGGTCGGCTTTGATGGTCAGTGCCCAATCCGGCAACGAGGCGGACTACCGGCAATTACTGGTGGAACTCTCTGATCTTGTGTCCAGATATCTCCGCTCGCGGCTGGGGGGGTATGACTTTGTCGAAGACTGCGTGCAGGAGGTCCTGATCGCGGTCCACCAGGCAAGGCATACCTATGATAGTCGCCGCCCTTTTCGTCCCTGGTTGTTTGCTATCGTTCGCTACAAATCCACTGATGCGATGCGTCGCGCTGAAGTGCGTGAGCGTTATTTTAGTCCTGAGAGCAGCGCGGCGGAGCCTGCAATCAATGACCCTGAAGAACAGTTCGATAGTGGGCGCCTGATCGAAGGCCTTCCGCCGAACTTGCGGGAGGCTTTAACTCTCACCAAAATAGTGGGCCTGAGCACAGCCGAGGCGGCCGGGCGCATGAAGATTTCTGAAACTGCACTGAAAGTCAGAGTACACAGGGCAATTAAGCGGCTGCGTAAAATGATGGAGGAGGACGACATATGAGGAACCGGGATGAGCTGCTGGATAGCCTGACCAGCGGGCTGGCGCCAGTTGCGCCGGCGCCGGATTTGCGCGTTCTCGCCTCCTTTTGGCTTATGGTCAGCGCAGCATACGTGGTGCTGGTGACTCACTTTCTTGGGCCGATAAGGCCCACCGCTATGGCCCAGTTGCAATCCGAGCCTCGATTTATACTGGAGATGTTAGTGGGCGCCAGCGCTGCGATTGGGCTTGCTGCGGTGGCATTTCGCTGCGCCCAGCCGGCGGCGCTGTCCCGGACCCTTACCGTGTTGGTCAGTTTGCTAGGTGCGCTGTGGTTGGGCGGGTTCGTATTCGGGTTGATCAGTCCGGCGCTGGACCCCAGCATGCTGGGCAAACGCGATCACTGCTTCATTGAGACTTTCGTTTATGCGTTGCCGCCACTGCTGGTTCTGCTTTATTGGCAACGGCGTCTATATGCATTGCAGCCGGGCAAGGCTGCGGTGCTGGCGGGGTTGTCCGCTGGCGTGTTGCCAGCGCTGTATATGCAGGTAGCCTGCATGTACCAGCCAGCCCATATTTTGGCATTCCACGTGGGACCGGCCCTGGCCGTGGCGGCGGTGGCGCCGCTGCTGCTGCGGCTCTGGCCGCAACGATCTCCTTAGCTTAGCTGCGCTGTAGCTGGAATATCTGCACCTGGGTCAGTACCAGTTGTGCCACCAGTTCTATCATCAGCCCATGGTTTTCTTTACGAATAGTCTCCAGGCCGGCATTGATATCGAGTTTCAGGGCCGCTCGTTGCTCCTCGCTCAGATCCTCGGGCAGACAAATGCCAAGGCAATATTGCTCGGAGTCTTTAATACGTTTGTAAACACGGGTGAGTTGTTGGGCGGCGAAGTCGATGAGTTCATCATCGGCGCCTTTTTTGGTGAGAAGCAGACGGATTTGGCGGTCGAGAAAAGCCAGCCCTTTGGCCTGCTCCGATGGAAACTCGAGAATGTTCCCCATGCCGTGGCGCCCCTCCGCGTTGGGAATTCGTCCCTATCATAACCAAAAAAGTGGCCGCGGGGGAATGCCCGGTTTGCCTTGCTTTTGGCGCCGGTACTGGGGGCTTCTCTGGCCTGGCGTTGAGCTTATACCGCCCGCAGCAGGTTGGACAGGCGCGGGTCGGGCTGGGCAGTGCGGCGAAGTACCACGATGACACTGCCTATGCTTTGTACCAGTTTTGCGCCGGAACGTTCGCAGAGCTCTTGGGTGACCGCAATTTTCGTATCTTTGTCGCCCACAGAGAGCTTTATTTTGATCAGTTCGTGCTGGCTCAGGGCGCGATCGACTTCAGCGATCACCGTATCAGTCAGGCCCTTGCCTGCAACAGTGACCACAGGCTTCAGTTTGTGGCCGATGGCGCGTAGTTGCTTGATGTCCTGGTTACTTTTCTTGCTCATAGTGAATCCACGGTACAATGGGCCACTGGGGCCCTTGAAGGGGCGCGTATTCTACACAACAGGCCTCCGGCCCGAAACGTAACTATAGACAATATTTATGGCTAAGAAGGGATCCTCTAGTAAGGCCTGGCTGAAAGAGCACCGTGATGACCTCTATGTGCAGCAGGCCCAGAGGGACGGCTATCGCAGCCGCGCCTGCTATAAGCTACTGGAACTGCAGGACAAAGATCGCCTGATCAAACCAGGAATGACGGTAATAGATCTGGGTAGTGCGCCGGGCGGCTGGTCTCAGGTAGCGGCAAACCTGGTGGGCCACAAGGGCAGGGTAGTCGCCTCGGATATCCTGCATATGGACAGCCTGGCGGACGTAGAGTTTATTCAGGGTGATTTTACTGAAGACGCCGTTTTTGAGCAGATACTGGAGGCCATAGCCGGAGAGCCAGTGGACCTTGTGGTCTCTGATATGGCGCCGAATATGAGCGGGATGGCAGCCGTTGACCAGCCCGGCTCCATGTATCTGGTGGAGTTGGCCCTGGATATGGCCACGCGAGTGTTGGCACCGGGCGGTACATTTGTGACCAAAGTGTTCCAGGGAGAGGGCTTTGACGAGCTCCTGCGCAACACCCGTGATTCTTTCGATAAGGTGCTGACGCGCAAGCCCAAGGCCTCTCGTGCCCGCTCGCGAGAAGTTTATCTGGTGGCGAGCGGATTCAAAGGCGATAAATGATTGTTACGACGCGGCTGATGAAGGGTTGAAACGTGGCCGCCAGCCCCCATCTGTAGTACATTGCGCGAAGATTTACCCCGTTTTCACGCGTAACAGGAACAGGATCGGGTAGTTGATCCTGCGGTTCCCCGTCGCATGCGGGGCAAGAGGCTATAATTGAGGAGTATGGCTGTCAGGTACGCGCCCAAGGGCGATGACCGGCCTGTAAGGGTAGCCCCTGAGAGGATGCAGCATTGAACGATATGGTAAAAAATTTACTGTTGTGGCTGGTGATAGCCGCAGTCCTGTTGTCTGTTTTCAACAACTTCAACATGCAGAGCCCTTCGGAGCAGCTGCGTTATTCGGAGTTCATTGAAGAAATCCAGCGGGACCAGGTACAGAAAGTCACCGTCGATGGGCTGACCATCTCTGGCGTGCGCGTTGACGGGAGTCTGTTTGAGACAATCCGACCTATGGTCGAAGATCCCAAACTGATCGACGATCTGCTGGCGCATAACGTGGTTGTTGAGGGCAAGAAGCCTGAACAACAGAGCGTCTGGACGCAGCTGCTGGTTGCCTCTTTCCCGATTCTCATCATCATTGCAGTGTTTATGTTCTTCATGCGCCAGATGCAAGGTGGCGGTGGTGGCCGCGGTGGCCCCATGAGCTTTGGTAAGAGCAAGGCCCGCCTGTTGGGTGAAGACCAGATTACAACCTCCTTTGCTGATGTCGCAGGTGTGGACGAGGCCAAGGAAGATGTACAGGAGTTGGTCGAGTTTCTTCGCGACCCCAGCCGCTTCCAGAAACTGGGAGGCCGCATTCCTCGCGGTGTGCTCATGGTTGGGCAGCCCGGTACCGGTAAGACCTTACTGGCCAAAGCTATCGCAGGCGAAGCGAAAGTGCCTTTTTTCTCTATCTCAGGTTCTGACTTCGTCGAGATGTTTGTCGGCGTGGGTGCGTCCCGCGTGCGTGACATGTTTGAACAAGCCAAGAAGCAGGCGCCCTGCATTATTTTCATCGACGAGATTGATGCCGTCGGTCGGCACCGTGGTGCTGGCCTTGGTGGAGGTCATGACGAGCGCGAGCAAACCCTGAACCAATTGCTGGTGGAGATGGACGGTTTTGAGGCGAACGACGGTGTAATTGTGATTGCCGCTACAAACCGCCCCGACGTATTAGATCCAGCGCTGCTGCGCCCCGGTCGCTTTGACCGCCAGGTAGTGGTCGGTCTGCCGGATATTCGCGGCCGTGAGCAGATTCTGAAAGTCCACATGCGCAAAGTTCCCCTGTCCGAAGACGTGGTGCCTAGCAAGATTGCCCGCGGCACCCCTGGTTTCTCCGGTGCGGACCTCGCTAACCTGGTGAACGAAGCCGCACTTTTTGCTGCCCGCGCTAATGTGCGCACGGTGGGAATGCAGCATTTCGAGCTGGCCAAAGACAAGATCATGATGGGCGCCGAGCGCAAGTCTATGGTGATGTCCGAGGACGAGAAGCGCAATACGGCTTATCACGAGGCCGGCCATGCCATTGTCGGCCGCCTGATGCCGGAGCACGATCCGGTTTACAAGGTGAGCATTATTCCCCGTGGCAGAGCGCTTGGCGTCACTATGTTCCTGCCAGAAGAAGATCGCTACAGCCACAGTCGCAGGCATATTATCAGCCAAATTTGTAGCCTGTTTGGCGGTCGAATTGCCGAGGAAATGACCCTGGGTAAGGATGGTATTACCACTGGTGCCTCTAACGATATCCAGCGAGCGACAGATATCGCTCGCAAGATGGTCACCCAGTGGGGACTGTCGGAAAAAATGGGACCATTGATGTATGACGAGGCCTCCGAGGAAGTCTTCCTGGGTCGCAGTGCTGGTCAGCCGCACCAGACCTTGTCTGATGAGACTGCTACCCAGATCGACCAGGAAGTCAGGCGCATCATCGACGAGTGCTATGCCTCATCTCAGCGTCTGCTTGAGGAAAATCTGGATAAACTGCACGTAATGGCAGATGCCTTGATGTTGTTTGAGACCATCGACGCAGACCAGATCGAGGATATTATGTCCGGTCGCAAGCCTCGTGAGCCCAGTGGCTGGAATGACGACTCCGACGGCAGTGCCCAAGCTGCCGCCAGCGAAGAAGATGCCAAGGACCCCAATAGTCCCATCGGTGGCCCCGCCGGCGAACATTGAGCCGGCACCCTTGGTTGCTGGTAATTCCCCTGGCCCGTTGCTGAGCAGCAGCGGGCGTTCTCTTGATCTTTCGCGCCCCCAGATTATGGGGGTGATTAACACTACGCCTGACTCATTTTCCGACGGTGGTGCGCTTTACCGAGGCGAAAAGTTAGATCTCGACCTGGCCCTGCAACAGGCTTGTGAAATGGCTAAGGCGGGTGCGGCTATCCTTGATATTGGCGGTGAGTCCACCCGCCCGGGTGCCGTGCCCGTTGGTGAAGCCCAGGAGATGGATCGGGTGTTGCCTGTGTTGCAGCGCATCAGAGCCGAACTCGACGTGGTTATTTCGGTTGATACCAGTACCCCTGCATTGATGACTGAAGCCGCTTGCCAAGGCGCTGGTTTGATCAATGATGTGCGCGCGCTGCAGCGTCCGGGCGCCTTGGAGGCAGCTGCAGCCAGTGACTTGCCAGTGTGCCTGATGCACATGCAAGGCGAGCCTGGGTCCATGCAGGCAGCGCCAGAATATCGGGATGTTGTCGCTGAGGTTTTTCAGTTTTTACAGCGGCGGGTTGCTGCCTGTGAATCAGCGGGTGTTGCCCGCGATCGACTCATACTTGACCCCGGTTTTGGCTTTGGCAAAACGGTGGAGCACAACCTGGCACTCTTGGCGGGGCTGCCAAGACTGGCCGAAAGTGGTTTGCCTTTGTTGGTTGGCTTGTCTCGAAAGTCACTGATAGGTAAGTTGATAGGCCGCGCAGTTGATCAGCGTGTGCCTGCCAGTCTTGCCCTGGCGGTGTTGGCGGCAGAGCGCGGCGCTGCCATTATTAGAACCCATGATGTAGCCGAGACCAGCGACGCGCTGGCGATGTATTCGGCCCTGGCTGAACTGGAACAGTAATGACTAGAAAATACTTTGGCACAGACGGCATTCGAGGGGAGGTGGGCAAAGGCGCTATCACCCCGGACTTTATGCTAAAGCTGGGCTGGGCCTGCGGGCGAGTTTTTTCCCGCCTGGCGGAGAGCGAGGGTCGCTGCCTGGTGATTATTGGCAAGGACACTCGTATATCGGGGTACATGTTTGAGTCTGCCCTGGAGGCAGGCCTGGTCGCTGCCGGTGTTGACGTCAAGCTACTGGGGCCGATGCCCACGCCTGCGGTGGCCTTGATGACTCGGACCCAGGCGGCAGATGCCGGTATTGTCATCAGCGCCTCTCATAATGCTTTTCAGGACAACGGCATCAAGTTCTTCTCTGCCAGCGGCTCTAAATTGGCTGATGAGGTGGAAATGGCGATTGAAGCTGAACTTGAACAGCCGCTGGTGACAGTGGGGTCCAAGGACATCGGTAAGGTCCTGCGGGTGGTGGATGCGGCTGGTCGTTACATTGAGTTTTGCAAGTCCACCGTCCCTGAGGGATTCAACCTGCGAGGGCTCCGCGTTGCCGTAGACTGCGCACATGGTGCCACCTACCACATCGCACCCAGCGTTTTTTCCGAGCTGGGGGCTGAGGTGCTTAGCCTGGGCGTGCAGCCTGATGGTTTCAATATCAACGAGGGAGTCGGTTCCACGCATACGGATGCGCTTGCCGCCTTGGTGAAAGAGCAGAATGCGGACCTCGGAATTGCCTTTGACGGCGATGGTGACAGGGTGTTGTTCGTCGATGCTAACGGTGAGCTCGTAGACGGTGATGAGCTCATTTACATTATTGCACACCACCGCCTGGCCTCGGGCTCCAGTGATGCCGGGGTTGTCGGTACGCTGATGACAAACCTGGGTATTGAGGTCGCTCTGCGTGAACTGGGCCTGCGATTGGTGCGAGCGCAAGTGGGCGATCGCTATGTTAAAGAGAAGATGGAAGCTGAAGGTTGGCATCTTGGGGGCGAGTCCTCTGGCCATATTATTTGCAGTGATATCACCACCACCGGCGACGGAATCGTAGCCGCGCTGCAGGTATTGCGCGCCATTCGGGATTCCGGCGAATCACTTACAACCTTGCGCTCTGGCATGAAGAAGTACCCCCAGACCATGATTAACGTGCGTGCCGCTGGCAAGGTGAACCTTGCTGCCTATCCCGAAGTTCATGCGGCGGTAGCAGCAGTTGAAGAGCAGCTGGGGAGTCGGGGTAGGGTGCTGCTGCGGCCCTCTGGCACTGAGCCTGTGGTGCGCGTCATGGTCGAGGGTGAGGATGATGCCGAGGTCCGCGCACTTTGTGAGGGTTTGGCCGCAGATGTGGAGCGAATTCTCGAATGAACCGCATCTCCTTGCCAGCACCCGGTATCTTGGGTAAGATTGCGGCCGCTTTTTTGGCCGGGAGGTAAGATGCGTCAACCACTGGTAGCAGGTAACTGGAAGATGCACGGCTCCCGTGAAAGTGTCGCTGTTTTGCTGGACGCGTTGGGCTCCAGCGTGACTAACGATGCCGTGGAAGTCGTTGTCTGCCCCACCTATGTGCATTTGGCTCAAGCACTTGAGTTGTGTGTCGATAAGCGGGTTGCCGTGGGTGCGCAAGATTGCAGCCACGTCACCGAAGGCGCGTATACCGGCGAAGTGTCGGCAGCCATGTTGACTGATCTTGGTTGCCAGTGGGTTATTCTCGGTCACTCGGAGCGTCGTGCGAATCACTGCGAGAGCGATGATCTGGTTGCGACAAAGCTCAGAACGGCGCTAGAGGTCGGTTTGAAGCCGATTCTTTGTGTCGGAGAGACCCGCGAGCAGCGTGAGGCGGGACAGGCGGAGTCGGTAGTTGCCGCTCAGCTTGCAGGTGCCCTGAATGGGCAAGGCTACCTATCTGGCCTGGTCGTGGCTTACGAGCCGGTCTGGGCGATTGGTACTGGCCTTACCGCAACGCCGGAGCAGGCCCAGGATATGCACGCCTTTATCCGTGCTCAGTTATCTGCGGTGGAAGCCGTGGACGCGCAGGCCACCCGCCTGTTGTATGGTGGCAGTGTAAAACCTGGGAACGCGAACGAGTTGTTCGCCCAGACAGATATTGATGGTGCCCTTGTGGGCGGCGCGGCCCTGGTGGCCGAAGATTTCCAGGCAATCGTAGACGCGGCGGCTTGAATGAATAATGTCCCGGAGGGGCTGAGGTAAGATGGAACAGATTATTTTGGTTGTACACCTGCTGGTAGCATTGGCCATTATTGGCCTGATTATGCTGCAGCAAGGCAAGGGTGCCGACATGGGTGCTTCTTTTGGTGCTGGCGCTTCCCAGACTCTTTTTGGTTCGGACGGCAGTGGCAATGTGCTGACGCGGGCAACCACGTGGTTTGTGGCGCTGTTTTTTGCCACCAGTTTTGGCCTGGCGCTGATTGCAAGCAAGGCTTCTGAACCGATCAATGACCTGGGTATCGACATCCCTCCCGCTGCAATGCAGGCAGGTGAGCCGGTGGTTGAAGACGAGTTCCCTGTGGTAGAGAGTGATATTCCAGCCGCTATTGGCACTGATACGATAGAGCCAGAAGGGGATCTTCCCCAGTTGGATTAAAACGCAAGACAAGCCGAAGTGGTGGAATTGGTAGACACGCTATCTTGAGGGGGTAGTGAGCTATGCTCGTGCGGGTTCAAGTCCCGCCTTCGGCACCATCAAAAGAAAGGGCTCCCGGCAATGGGGGCCCTTTTTTATGCAGTCGCAACTGCCTGGCAGTGCTCGTGCGGCCCAGGCCGGGCGCGTTAAGTCCCGCCTTCGGCACCATCAAAAGAAAGGGCTCCCAGCAATGGGGGCCCTTTTTTATGCAGTCGCAATTGCCTGGCAGTGCTCGTGCGGCCCAGGCCGGGCGCGTTAAGTCCCGCCGTCGGCACCATCCAAAGAAAGAGTTCCCGGCAATGGGAGCACTCTTTAGTATCTGCCTGTGATCCTCACTATGGTCGAATGTACACAGCGCTGGGCGCCAACTATCATGTACGACCTTTGCATACTAGGAGAGCACTATGTCAGACCCTTTCAATGCTATTGTCGCTGAAGACGTAAACGGTAAGGCCGTTGCCAGCTTGAAAGCCATTACGTTGGCAGATCTGCCTGACGAGCCTGTATTGGTGGACGTCGCTTATTCCACAATCAACTATAAGGACGGCCTCGCGGTCAGTGGTGCGGCGCCAATATGCCGCAAGTTACCTTTGATCTGTGGTATCGACTTGGCGGGTACAGTGGCTGAGTCCAGTGACGCTGCCTACGCGCCTGGCGATCAGGTGCTGGTCAATGGTTATGGTCTCTCTGAAGTCCACAATGGCGGTTACAGCCAGAGACAGCGAATTAATCCGGACTGGATTGTGCGGCTGCCAGACGGTATGAGCCTGCAGGAGGCAATGGCCCTGGGCACTGCCGGCTACACCTCTATGCTCTGCGTCCAGGGTCTGCAGGACCAGGGTGTTAAGCCTGATGACGGTCCGATCCTGGTCACCGGGGCCGCCGGTGGCGTGGGTACGGTGGCGATATCCCTGTTGGCAACGCTGGGTTATGAGGTCCATGCCAGTACTGGCCGGATAGAGGAGCAGGGAGAATTCCTCAAGAGCCTTGGGGCTTCGGCGCTGGTGGCTCGCCAGGATCTGGCGCGCGACAGCAAGCCAATGGAAAAAGAGCTATGGGCGGGTGTGGTTGATACGGTGGGGGACAAAGTTCTTGCGACCGCTATCGCCCAGACTAAATATGAGGGCGTGGTCACAGCGTGCGGCCTTGCCGGTGGTGCCGGGTTGCCCACGTCAGTGATGCCATTTATTTTGCGCGGCGTGACTTTGCGAGGGATCGATTCGGTGATGGCCTCCCAGGCTCGCCGCCAGCGTGCATGGGAGGCGCTGGCCACGACCATGAACAGAGAACACCTGGCGCAGCTTTCACAAGTGGTACCGATGTCAGAAGTGCCTTCCCTGGCCGCGAAAATTCTTGCCGGAGAGGTAGCCGGCCGATTGGTAGTGGACGTGAACGCCTGAGATCAGGCTTTTGGTGATCCCTTCGAGACTTTCAGATCGTACTTTGAGAGGGTGAGGTAGAGGCTAAAAAGTGATCGTTTTTACGGCTTATTTGCCCCTTTAAAAAGAGCCTTCATTTTGGTTGACCCGGGTAGGGTCGGTACCTATAATGCACAGCCTCGAATTTGGGCCGGTATGACGAGACCGACCCAATGTGATTGCCAAGGGGCTTTCACAGCGAGAAAGTATTGATGCGGGGTGGAGCAGTCTGGTAGCTCGTCGGGCTCATAACCCGAAGGTCGTCGGTTCAAATCCGGCCCCCGCTACCAACAATACGTCGCCCGCTACATTACGGCGACGTGAAAAAGAAAAAGCCCCTTTTTAGGGGCTTTTTTGTATGTGAAAAAAGGTCTGGTTAGGTTTTTTTCATACTTGGAGAAAAGTGCCAACGTGGCGAGTAGAGATCAACAGGTCCAGCAGTTGCTGGAGCCCACTGTAGAAGCTCTTGGTTTCGAGCTGTGGGGAATCGAGTACCTGTCTCAGGGCAGGCACACGCTGCTGCGTATCTATATCGAGCATAAAGACGGTATTTCCATAGAAAACTGCGCCGCGGTAAGTGAGCAGGTCAGCAGCGTGCTGGATGTAGAAGATCCCATCACCGGGGAGTACACCCTGGAAGTGTCTTCTCCTGGCATGGATCGACTGTTGTTCAAACTGGAGCAGTACCCGGCCTATGTCGGGGAAATGATTGAGTTACGCTTGCGCAGCGCCTTCGAGGGGCGGCGCAAGTTCAAAGGTATTTTGAAAGGGATAGAGGGCGAGGATATCGTGGTCCAAGTGGACAATCACGAGTATCTGCTGCCCCACAGCGCTGTTGAGAAAGCGCGTGTGCAACCCCGCATTTAACTGCGGTATGTGAACTGGCGAGGCTAGAGATGACAAAGGAAATTCTGCTGGTAGCGGAGGCTGTATCCAACGAGAAGGGCGTGTCCGAGGACATCATCTTCGAGGCGATTGAGCTGGCGTTGGCAACTGCCACCAAGAAACGCTACGACGAAGACTCCGATATTGAGGTAACAATCGACCGTACCACCGGCGATTATGAGACCAAGCGTCGTTGGCTGGTTGTGCCCGACGATGAGATGGCTTTGTTGGGTACTCAATTCACCACCGAAGAAGCGATAGAGCAAGAGGCCAGTCTGATTCCCGGTGACATTTTTGAAGAAGTCGTGGATAACGTCGGTTTTGGCCGCATCGCCGCGCAAACTGCCAAGCAGGTTATCGTGCAGCGCGTTCGCGATGCTGAGCGAGAGCAGGTTGTAGAGCAATATATGGGCCGAGTGGGTGAACTAGTCGCCGGTACCGTGAAGAAAGTGACTCGCGATAATGTCATCGTCGATCTGGGTAATAATGCCGAGGGCCTGCTGCCCCGCGGTGAGTTGGTAGGGCGAGAGACATTCCGCGTCAATGACCGGGTTCGCGCAATACTCAAGGAAATCAGCACCGAAGCCCGGGGCCCGCAGCTGATTCTGAGCCGTGCATGCCCTGAAATGCTGATCGAACTGTTCAAGATTGAAGTGCCGGAAATTTCTGAGGAAATCATTCAGATCCGCGCGGCTGCCCGCGACCCGGGTTCTCGTGCCAAGATTGCGGTAAAGACCAATGATCAGCGAATCGATCCGGTTGGCGCCTGTGTTGGCATGCGCGGTTCCCGCGTTCAGGCCGTGTCTAACGAACTGGATAATGAGCGTGTTGATATTGTCCTGTGGGACGACAATCCTGCGCAGCTTGTCATTAACGCCATGGCTCCTGCCGAAGTAGAGTCCATCGTCGTAGACGAAGATTCTGGCACCATGGATGTGGCTGTTTCCGAAGATAATCTGGCCCAGGCCATTGGCCGCTCTGGCCAGAATGTGCGTCTGGCCAGTGAGCTGACCGGTTGGACCATTAACGTTATGAGCATGGAAGAAGCGGCCGATAAGCATGAAACGGAAGCTAGCCAGGTTATTGGTGTGTTCTGTCAGGCCCTGGACGTCGATGAAGACGTTGCGGAAATCCTGGTGGAAGAAGGCTTTACCACGCTCGAGGAAGTAGCCTACGTGCCGCTGGAAGAAATGACGGCCATAGACGGCTTCGACGATGACATTGCTGAAGAGCTGCGCGCTCGCGCCAAGGATGCTCTGCTGACTCAGGCAATAGCGTCTGAGGAGCAGTTAGGCGCCAACGAGCCGGCGGAAGATTTACTGAGTATGGACGGCATGGACCGTCACCTGGCCTTTATCCTGGCCAGCCGCGAGATAGTCACCATGGAAGATCTTGCGGAACAGGCTGTTGACGACCTGATGGACATTGAAGATATGACGGAAGAGCGTGCGGGTGAATTGATTATGACCGCGCGTGCACCCTGGTTTGCCGAGGCTGAAGAGTAAGCGGCTGCGGTAGGGCAGACACTAGAAGACAGGGTATCGAGGAGAAGATTGCATGGCGCAGGTGACAGTACAGCAACTCGCAGAAGTCGTAGGCGCATCCGCCGAACGTCTGCTTACGCAGATGAAGGAAGCGGGCTTGCCACACTCTGAAGCGGAGCAAGCTGTGTCCGATGAGGACAAGCAAACATTGCTGGCCTACTTAAAGCGTAGCCACGGTGAGTCTACGGACGCGCCCAAGCGAATTACGCTGAAGAGAAAGACTATCAGCACCCTGAGAAGCTCTGGTTCCCAGGGTAAAAAGACGGTCAACGTAGAAGTACGCAAAAAGCGTACCTATGTGAAACGCGATCAGGATGAACTTGGCGAAGAGGAACTAGCTGCTGAAGATACAGCCAGCGAAGACGTTATCACTGAGGCACCAGATGCCGCAGTGGCGGCCGCTGAGGCTGAGGCGAAAGCCGCAGCTGAGGCAGCAAAAGCTGCTGAGGAAGCAGCCAAGGTTGCGGAGGCCGAGTTTGTACTAGAGCCTGAACCGGAAGAGGACCTGGCTAATCTGGACCCTGAGGTTCTGCGCCAACGAGCTGCCGCCCGTCGTAAGAAGCAAGAGGCGGATGAGGTTGAGGCACGCAAGGTTGCTCAGGACGCTCGCAAGGCAGAGGAAGAGCGCAAGCTGGCTGAAGCTGCTGTAAAAGTGAAAGAAGCAAAAGTACAGGAGACAATCAAGCGTCCCAAGCGTCTGCACGACGCGCCTACTGCCGCTCCAGGTGCCGATCAGCGCAAGAAGAAAGCCGGTGGTCGACAGGACAAGGCTTCTACTCAGGGTAGAGGCAAGCAACGCGGCCATAACCTGTCGCTGTCCGATCTGGACCGCGCCGAGTCAGGCATGGGCCGTCGTCGCGGCCGCAAGAAGCTGAAGGCTTCTCACGAGGAACATTCCAAGCACGGCTTTGAAATGCCCACTCAAAAGAAAGCTGTGGCAGTAGAAGTTGGCGACATGATCTCGGTTGGAGATCTGGCTCAGCAAATGTCCATTAAAGCTGGCGAAGTTATCAAGCAGTTGATGGGCCTGGGCATCATGGCCAATATTAATCAGATGATAGATCAGGACACCGCTATTTTGGTGGTCGAGGAAATGGGCCATGAGGTTAGAACTGTGAGTTCTGATGCCCTGGAAGAGAGCCTTGAAGAGAGTCTCGCCCAAACCTCGGGAGAGGGCACACCCGAGCCGCGCGCTCCTGTGGTTACCGTCATGGGTCACGTAGACCACGGTAAGACCTCGCTGCTGGACTATATCCGCAAAAGCCAGGTGGCGTCCGGGGAGGCCGGGGGTATTACCCAGCACATCGGTGCCTATCATGTGGACACCGACCACGGCATGATTTCATTCCTGGATACACCCGGACACGCAGCCTTTACCGCTATGCGTGCCCGCGGCGCCAAGAGTACGGATATTGTGATCCTGGTGGTGGCCGCTGATGATGGTGTTATGCCCCAGACTGAAGAAGCAGTGAATCACGCCAAGGCAGCCGGAGTGCCGCTGATCGTTGCTATCAACAAGATGGACAAGGAAGGCGCAGACCCCGAACGGGTCAAGAACGAACTGTCCGCCAAACAAGTTATCCCCGAGGATTGGGGTGGCGACACCCAGTTCATTCCGGTTTCCGCTCTCACCGGCGACGGCGTCAATGAGCTGCTCGAAGCGATTCTGCTGCAATCTGAAGTGTTGGAGTTGCAGGCACCCAGAGACGTGCCTGCACAGGGTATCGTTATCGAATCCCGTCTCGACAAGGGGCGCGGTTCTGTTGCATCTTTGTTAGTGCAAAGCGGGACATTGCGTAAAGGCGACATCGTTCTTGCCGGGCTGCAGTACGGCCGTGTGCGCGCCATGCTCGATGAAAATGGCAACCCGATTGACGAGGCTGGTCCCTCCATTCCTGTGGAGATCCTGGGCCTTAATGGCACACCTGATGCCGGTGACCAGTTCGCCGCGGTTGAGAGCGAGAAGAGCGCCCGCGAAATTGCCGACTTCCGTCAAGAGAAGACCCGCGACAGTAAGCTGGCTCGCCAGCAGGCGTCCAAGCTGGACAACATGTTCGAAAGCATGACTGCTGGAGAGAAAAAGACTCTCAACGTTGTGGTCAAGGCCGACGTCCGTGGTTCTCTGGAAGCCATTCAGTCTTCTCTGATGGACCTGGGCAATGAAGAAGTACAGGTGAATATCGTTTCTGGCGGTGTCGGTGGTATTGCCGAGACTGACGCGACGCTTGCCATTACGTCTAATGCAGTGGTCTTCGGTTTCAATGTGCGTGCCGACAACGCAGCTCGCAGGTTGATCGAAAACGAAGGTGTGGACCTGCGTTACTACAACGTAATTTACGACCTGATCGACGATGTGAAATCTGCCCTGTCGGGTATGCTTGCGCCAGAATTGCGCGAGGAAATTGTTGGTATCGCCGAGGTTCGCGATGTATTCAGCTCACCGAAGTTCGGACAGATTGCCGGCTGCATGGTTATCGAAGGTACCGTTTATCGCTCCAAGCCTATTCGCGTGTTGCGCGACAACGTGGTGATCTATCAGGGCGAGCTGGAATCTCTGCGCCGCTTCAAGGATGACGCAGCTGACGTTCGCAATGGTACCGAATGTGGTATCGGCGTGAAGAACTATACTGATGTGAAGGCGGGAGACCTGATCGAGGTATTTGAAGTCAAGGAGATCGCCCGCTCACTGTAAGCGGCGATATTGACAACAGACTATGGCCAAAGAATATTCCAGAACCCAGCGAGTTGCAGATTTTCTGCAGCGTGAGCTGGCGGCTGTGATCCAGCACGAGGTGCGCGACCCTCGCGTGGGCATGGTCAGCATTACCGGTGTCGATGTAAGCCGCGATATGGGTCACGCCAAGGTCTACTATACCTCCATGGGTACCGACTCCACCGAGGAAGCAAGTGAGTGCACAGAGGCTTTGAACAAGGCGGCGGGATTCCTGCGCAGCCAAGTGTCGCGCGATAGCAGTATGCGCATGGTGCCGCAGTTGCGATTTTATTTTGACGCCAGTGTTGGCCGTGGTCGAGACCTGGAAGACCTTATCCGCAAAGCGGCGGATTCAGACCGCGACCTGGGCCTGCGCGACGATAGCGCAGAGGAGCAGTAGGCGTGGCGAGACGCCGACGGGGTCGCCCTGTTAGCGGTATTCTGGTGTTGGACAAGCCTTTAGGGGTGAGTTCAAACCACGCATTGCAGACAGCAAAACGTTTGTACTTTGCTGCCAAGGCGGGCCATACCGGAAGCCTGGACCCTCTTGCCACTGGGGTGCTGCCATTATGTTTCGGGGAGGCCACCAAGTTTTCCCAGTATCTACTGGATGCAGACAAGGCCTACCAAAGCACGTTTTTGCTGGGCACGGTTACCGACAGCGGTGACGCAGAAGGACAAGTACTTGAAGTGAATGACGCCAGCGCTATTAGCGAGGCGGATGTGCAGAACGCCCTGGAAGCTTTTCGCGGAGAGATTGAGCAGGTGCCCTCCATGTTTTCTGCGATCAAGCAGAATGGGCAGCCCCTGTACAAGCTGGCTCGTCAGGGCATAGAGGTTGAACGTAAATCTCGAACGGTGGTTATCAAAAAGCTGGAATTGCGAGAATTCCGGCCAGGCGAAAAGCCCGAAGTAGATGTTTATCTGGAGTGCACTAAGGGTACCTATGTGCGCTCCATCGCCGAAGACCTGGGCCAGGCCCTGGGGTGCGGTGCTCACGTCATTGCCCTGAGGCGGACTAAGGCGGGCCCTTTCAGTATTGAGGACAGTGTGACCATCAATACTCTTGAGGCTCTGAAAGAGAACGAAGCGGTAGCGCAGATGGACGAACTGCTGCTGCCAGCTGACACCGCCGTAAAGGCTCTACCACTAGTGGAGCTGGGTGAATCCGGCGGTTTTTACATACGCCAGGGCCAGCCGGTACTGGTGCCAAACGCGCCCGGTAGTGGTATGGTGCGCGTCGCTCTGGAGACCGGTGAGTTTCTGGGGGTTGGAGAGATATTGGACGATGGGCGCGTGGCGCCGCGTCGCCTGATAGTCACCTGAAGGTGACAAGAACCTGTCTGTTGGTCTGCACGGATAGGCTCTTATATTAATGAAGGGTGGTACGCCACCTGAGGCAGACTATTGAAAAGGAACAGAAAATGGCTTTAAACGCTGAGAAAAAAGCAGAAATCGTAAACGACTACAAGGTAGGCGAGGGCGACACAGGTTCACCGGAAGTACAGGTAGCACTGCTGACCGCGAACATTGAGCAGTTGCAGGGACACTTCCAGACACACAAGCACGACCATCACTCCCGCCGCGGTCTGATCCGCATGGTTAACCAGCGCCGCAAGCTGCTGGACTACCTCAAGCGCAAAGATGCAGCGCGTTACACCGATCTGATCAAGCGACTCGGTCTGCGTCGATAAGCTGAACCAAAACCGGGGCCAAGGGGCCCCGGTTGTCATATCTAGAATTGGAGAAATATAGTGAATCCAGTAACAAAAACCTTCCAGTACGGTGATCAGACAGTCACTCTGGAAACCGGCCGTATCGCCCGACAGGCGACTGGCTCGGTTCTGATTACCGTCGAAAACACCTCGGTGTTATGTACTGTTGTGGCAGAGAAGACCCAGCGCGAAGGGCGCGATTTCTTCCCGCTGGCTGTACATTACATTGAGAAAACATACTCAGTGGGCAAAATCCCCGGCGGTTTCTTCAAGCGTGAAGCTCGCCCAAGTGAAAAAGAGACGCTGACCAGTCGACTGATCGATCGTCCTATCCGTCCATTGTTTCCCAACGGTTTCATGAACGAAGTGCAGGTAATTTGTACCGTGGTGTCTGCTGACAAGCACATAGACCCGGACATTCCCGCGATGATTGGTACTTCCGCTGCCCTGGCTATCTCCGGTGCTCCCTTCAACGGACCCATTGGCGGTGCCCGAGTAGGCTTTACCGAAGAAAAGGGTTATATGCTTAACCCATCCTATGAGCAGCTGGAGCAGAGCAAGCTGGATATGGTTGTAGCGGGTACCGAGGATGCGGTACTGATGGTTGAGTCTGAAGCCAAAGAGCTGACCGAAGACCAGATGCTGGGCGCGGTTCTTTTTGCTCATCAGGAAATGCAGACTGTTATTCAGGCTATTAATGAGCTGGTCGCTGAAGCTGGCAAGCCCAAGTGGGACTGGCAGCCAGCTGAAGTTGACGCAGAGTTGCTGGCAGCTGTTGAAGGCCAGGTGAAAAATGACCTGGGTGAAGCCTACCGCATCACCGAAAAAGCATCTCGCTACGAGCGCGTTGGTGAAGTTCGCAAGGCTTGTGTGGCAGCACTGGCTGTTGAAGGCGGCCCCTCAGCTGACGAAATCAAAGACATATTCAAGAGCGTCGAGAAGAACCTGGTCCGCAAGCGTATCCTCGCTGGTGAGCCTCGCATCGACGGTCGTGATACCCGCACTGTGCGTGCTATCGCCTGTGAAGTTGACGTACTGGCCAAGGCACACGGTTCTGCGCTGTTCACCCGTGGTGAAACCCAGGCTATCGGCGCAGTCACTTTGGGCTCCACCCGTGACTCGCAGATCATCGACGCCCTGCACGGGGAACGTCGTGATCCTTTCATGCTGCACTATAACTTCCCTCCCTACTCTGTGGGTGAGGCAGGTCGTGTTGGCTTTACCAGTCGTCGTGAGGTTGGTCACGGCCGCCTGGCGCGTCGCAGTCTGGCTGCGGTTCTGCCGAACCAGGAAGAGTTCCCATACACGATCCGTGTGGTTTCCGAGATTACTGAGTCCAACGGCTCCAGCTCCATGGCGTCTGTTTGTGCCGGCTCATTGGGCATGATGGCCGCTGGCGTCCCGCTGAAAGCGCCGGTTGCTGGTATCGCCATGGGTTTGGTTAAGGATGGCAACCAGTTTGCAGTTCTGACTGACATTCTGGGTGACGAAGATCACCTGGGTGACATGGACTTCAAGGTGGCTGGTACTGCTGAAGGTATTACCGCGCTGCAGATGGATATCAAGATCGAGGGCATCACTTCCCAGATCATGGAGACTGCACTGGAGCAGGCACAGACTGCTCGCTTGCACATCCTGGGTCAGATGAATGAAGTGCTGGCAGAAGGTCGTACTGTTACCTCCGAGAACGCGCCCAGCATGATGACGCTGAAGGTTGATTCCGACAAGATCCGCGACATTATCGGTAAGGGCGGAGCTACTATCCGTTCTATCACCGAGCAGTCCGGCGCTACCGTCGATATCGATGATGATGGCACTGTGCGTATATTTGGTCAGGACCAAATGGCCCGTGACAAAGCGGTTGCCATGGTTGAGGAAATTACAGCTGAAGCAGATGTGGGCGCCGTGTACACCGGTACTGTTGCTCGTATCGTTGACTTCGGTGCTTTCGTCAACATCCTGCCAGGTAAGGACGGTCTGGTGCACATCTCGCAGATTGCTAACGAGCGTGTGGAGAACGTAACCGACTACCTGAGCGAAGGTCAGGAAGTGAGAGTTAAGGTACTGGACGTTGACCAGCGTGGCCGCATCAAGCTCTCCATCAAGGAGCTGCTGGAAGATGAAGCTGCCGAAGCACCTGCCGAAGAAGCAGCTGAATAAAGCTGACCTACTTAGCTAGAACCCAAGGGGTGCATCGATGATGCACCCCTTTTTTTGTGCGCCATAAACGTAACGGGGGGTGTGTGGTCACTGTGCAATAGCCGGTACAAAAAAAAGGGGCTGATCGCTAGCGATCAGCCCCTTTTTACTTGGCCTTTGCTGGCTTCAGACAGGTCGATTTTCGACCAGGCTCTCCACCACTGAAGGGTCTGCTAGCGTGCTGATATCACCCAGGCTGTCCAGCTCGTTCTCAGCAATCTTGCGCAAAATACGGCGCATGATTTTTCCCGAGCGAGTTTTGGGTAGGCCTGGTGCCCATTGAATGATGTCCGGTTTGGCGATAGGGCCGATCTCTTTTACGCACAGCTGTATCAGCTCCTGCCGCAGCTCCTCACTGGGCTCAACCCCTTGCATGGGTGTGACGTAAGCATAAATGCCCTGGCCCTTAATATCGTGGGGGAAGCCGACAACGGCCGCCTCTGCGATGTCATCGTGCAGTACCAGTGCGCTTTCTACTTCGGCAGTGCCCATGCGGTGGCCGGAGACGTTGAGTACGTCATCCACCCGTCCGGTTATCCAGTAGTAGCCGTCCTCGTCGCGGGTGGCACCGTCGCCAGTGAAGTAATAACCGGGATAGTTGCTGAAGTATGTCTCAATCATGCGCTTGTGGTCGCCGTACACACTGCGAATCTGGCCGGGCCAGGAGGACTTCACTACCAGGTAGCCTGACCCCGCGCCCTCTACTTCAGAACCGTCTTCGTTGAGTAGGGCCAGATCCACACCAAAGAATGGGAATGTGGCTGAACCGGGCTTCAGAGCGGTGGCGCCGGGAAGAGGCGTAATCATGTGTCCGCCGGTTTCCGTTTGCCACCAGGTGTCGACGATCGGGCAGCGACCGTCGCCCACCACCTGGTGATACCAGTTCCAGGCCTCCGGGTTAATGGGCTCACCCACTGTACCCAGTAGCCGCAGGCTAGCACGGGAGGATCTTGTGACTGGCTCGTCTCCCACCGCTTGCAGTGCGCGAATCGCCGTGGGGGCAGTGTAGAAGGTATTGACCTGGTGCTTGTCTATCACTTCCCAGCAGCGGCCAGCATCGGGGTAGGTAGGTATACCTTCGAACATCAGGGTGATAGCGCCGTTAGCCAGGGGGCCGTAGACAATATAGCTGTGTCCGGTCACCCAGCCTACATCAGCGGTACACCAGTAGATTTCCCCTTCGCGATAATCGAAGGTGTATTTGAAGGTCATGGCGGCCTGCAGCAGATAGCCGCCGGTAGTGTGCAGTACCCCCTTGGGCTTGCCGGTGGAACCAGACGTGTAGAGGATGAACAGGGGATCTTCGGCATCCATGGACTCCGGCGCGCAATCAGTACTCTGGCCGTCCACCAGTTCGTGGTACCAGACGTCGCGGCCCTCGGTCCAGGCGACATCACCGCCCGTGCGCTGGACTACCAGGCAGGTGTGCACATTAGGGCAGGCCTCCAGGGCCTTGTCTGCGTTGATCTTCAGCGGAACCGTGCGACCGCCGCGTACGCCTTCATCGGCGGTAATAACAGTTTGGCAGTCCGAGTCCTGGATGCGATCTTTGAGTGCCTCCGGCGAAAAGCCGCCGAAGACGATAGAGTGGACGGCGCCAATGCGGGTGCAGGCCAGCATGGCATAGGCCGCCTCCGGAATCATAGGCATGTAAATACACACCCGGTCACCTTTCTTTACCCCGCGGGATTTCAATGCGTTCGATAGCTTGCAGACGTGGTCTTTTAGCTCGCCGTAAGTAATGTGCTTGCTGTCTGCCGGGTCGTCGCCCTCCCAGATCAATGCCGTTTGATCGGCGCGTTCTGGCAGGTGACGGTCGATGCAGTTGTAGCTGACATTGAGCTTGCCGCCGGCAAACCAGGCCGCTTCGCCTTTGCGGAAGTCAAACTCAACCACCTTGTCCCAGGGCTGTTCCCAGCTCAGGAACTCACTTGCCATCTCTCCCCAAAATCCGTCGGGGTCTTCGATGGAGCGCTTGTACATCGTCTGATACTGCTCAGCATTGATGTGCGCGTCTTTAAAATTTGCAGGAACTGGATGGGTGGGGAATTCGGACATGACGACCACTCCGCTTTGTATTTGATGGATAGATGATAATACGGAGACGGAGCAGGGATTCAAGCCGACCAAGGTCTAAGGACAGTAAACAGCTCTAGCCGTCAGCGAGCATTTTCCAGTCGCCCACCGGGTTCATCGACAAGCGAACATTATCGATCAGGCGGGTATTGCCCAGGCGCGCTGCAGCGAGAATGGCGATTTCCTCAGTCTCCTCGGTAACGGCTCGCAGTGTGCGCGCGTCTCGAATAGCAAAGTAATCGGGCTCGAAGCCAGCCTGCAAAAGTTTCATGCGGGCATGAGATTCCAGCTGCAGGAAGTTATCGAAGTCGCAGGCGATGGCCTCGCGGCAGGTGGTCAGGGTCTCGTGGAGGAGCGGGGCAATATGGCGTTCGTCGCTGCTGAGGTAACCGTTGCGCGAGCTCTTGGCCAGGCCATCCTCGTCGCGGGTGGTGGCGATGCCGACAATCTCTACTGGCATGCACAAATCCTTGACCATTTTGCGCACAATGGAAAGCTGCTGAAAATCTTTCTCGCCAAATATCGAGACGTCGGGTTGGACGATATTGAAGAGCTTGCTGACGACAGTGGTAACGCCATCGAAATGCCCGGGACGGCTGCTGCCACACAGGGTGTCGCCTAGCCCAGGTACGCTGACTACCGTTTGTTTGTCCATGCCTTCCGGGTAGATGTCTTCTACACCGGGCGCATAAAGCAGTTGCACGCCCTCACTGAAAAGCTTTTCCTTGTCGGCCGTCATGGTCCTGGGGTAGCCGTCCAGGTCTTCGGTGGCACCGAACTGTAGGGGGTTGACGAAAATAGAGACGACCACAATGTCGCACAGAGTATGGGCCTTACGCACCAGGTCCAGATGGCCCTCGTGGAGATTGCCCATGGTGGGCACAAAGGCGATGCTCTGACCATCGCTGCGGTAGCGTTTCAGAGCCGCTTGTAACTGAGCATTGCTGTTGCAAGTTCGCATATCTACCCCACCCCGCGGTACGGATTGGTGACGCTAAACCAGTAGTCAAACCAGTCGGAAGTCCCTTGCAAATGGGTGTCTTTTGAAGGGAGGGCAAGTATGCCCGATGCCCCTGTAACGGGCAACGCCATTTTATGAAAAATTCACACCGCGTCTTGCCAATGGACACGATGGCTATAAGCAAGCTTATCCCTGGGTGATGGGGGCGAGTGCCGCACAGCAGTGTTAGCTTGCACCAAAAAGGTGCGGTTTGAAGGTTGGACTGAAAGTCGTGAAGGGGCTAGTTGTAGGTGTGTTCTTCTTGCGGGTAAGCGCCTGATTTTACGGCATCTACAAAGGCCTTCAGGGCCCCTTTGATAGTGCTCTGACCTTCCATGAAGTTCTCCACAAAACGTGCGGTGTGCTCAGACAGGCCCAGCAGGTCGTGCATTACCAGTACCTGAGCATCGGTGCCGGCGCCGGCGCCTATGCCTATGACTGGAATATCGAGCTTGGAGGCGATATCGGCAGCCAGGCGAGCGGGAATACATTCCAGGACCAGAAGGCTGGCGCCTGCATCCTGGATCTCCACCGCATCAGCAAGGATGGATTTGGCTTCCTTGGGGGTGCGACCCTGAACTTTGAAGCCGCCAAACTGGTTGACTGATTGCGGGGTCAAGCCCAGGTGAGCACAGACTGGAATACCCCGTTCAACGAGCATACTGATGGTGTCGGACAGCCAGGTGCCTCCTTCCATCTTGACCATCTGCGCACCCGCCTGCATCAGCGCGGTAGCGTTACTCATCGTTTGTTCCGGGGTGGTGTAGCTCATAAAAGGCATGTCAGCGATGACCAGGGAGTCGGGTGCTGCCCGACACACGCATTCAGTGTGGTAGGCCATGTCATCAACGGTGACCTGGATAGTACTGTCGTGCCCCTGCAGGACCATACCTAGAGAATCACCCACCAGGATAGTCTCGGCGCCGACATCACTAATGATGCGGGCGAACGTGGCATCATAGGCGGTGATGCAGACAAACTTTTCCTCGTTCGCCTTCATTTTGTCCAGGGTGCTGATGGTGACCTTGCCCATGGGCTACCTTGTGCGTTATCCGAAAAAAGTCGGGTTGAAGTAGTGGCGACCACTGCGAATATCCAGCAGGTAGTCCACCAAGTGACTGTAGTCCGCGTCACTGTTAGCCAGATCGATTTCGCTGGCATTGACGATCAGCAGAGGGGCGCCATCGTAATATAGAAAGAACTCACTGTACACTTCGTTCAGGCGCTCCAAATAGTCCCGTTCTATGGCCTGTTCGGCCGCAATGCCGCGGCTGTCGATGCGAGATAACAGTACATCCGTCGAGGCTTGAAGGTAAATCACCAGGTCTGGTTTGGGCGAGTCAATTGTCAGCTGTTGGTAGACTTTTTCGTACAGCTGGAACTCCTCTCGATCGAGGTTGATGCGGGCAAACAGAGGGTCTTTCTCGATCAGGAAATCAGCAACTCTTACCGGCTCGAAAATATCTGCCTGGCGCAGGTCCTGGATTTTCTGGGCTCGCTGGAACAGAAAAAACAGTTGGGTAGCCAGCGCTGCCTGTTGCCGGTTGCGATAAAACCGTTCCAGAAATGGGTTCTGCTCCGCTTCCTCCAGAAGAGTCTGGTAGTTGAAGGTGCCCGCCAGCCGTTTGGTGAGGGTCGTTTTACCCACGCCAATAGGGCCTTCTACGGCGATGTATGAGGGGGGTGTGCGCCCTTTCAGGTCGATTTTGATGGCCGAGCTCTCCCGCATCCGGGCCTGATTAATATGCTGCTTACGTACCTGCGTCCTGGTCCGGGCAGAGCGAAAACTCTGTGCGGCGCAGCTCCCCTCGGGGGCAGGCGGCTACTAATGTACCAAGTTCCGTGCCGTCAGGCAGCATCAAATTTGAATGACTAATCTCCAATAGCGGGTACAGCACGAAATTGCGCTGCGTCATGCGCGGATGGGGGATGGATAGTCGGGCGTGATCAACGCGCTGTTGGTCATAAAGCAAGATGTCCAGATCCAGGGTGCGCGCTCCCCAACGCAGTTTCCGCTCACGGCCCTGATGGTTTTCAATTAGCTGCAGTGCGTTTAGCAACTCAAGGGGCGCCCGCTGGGTCTCCAGTTGCAGCACAGCATTAAGGTAGTCAGGTTGTTGGCCGGGGCCAACAGCGGCGCTGAGGTAGGTGCTGGAGGTCTTGACGACGTCGCAGCCAGGCAATCGGTTGATGGCAGTTACAGCTTGTTGCAATTGCTTGAGGGGTTCTCGCAGGTTGCTGCCAATAGCGATAAACGCACAGCTCATGTCTGGTTGTTATTTCGCCGTTTGCGGGGCCGACGCCGATTGCCTGATGTGTGACCGTCTTCAACGGATTTGGCCAGGCGCTCATCCATGTTCAGTGTCTGGTACTCGGTCCACCATTCGCCCAGGTTACCGCAGTCTTCGCCAGCTTGTTCTCGCAGCAGTAGAAAATCGTAGGCGGCGCGGAAGCGTCTGTGTTCTACCAATTCCGCAGCCTTTTTGCCCTGACGTCGCTGCAGCCGGAGTTGGAACTCCCATATTTCACGCATGGGTTGGCTGAACCGGCGCGGAATCGATAGTTGCTGGCTGGCCTCAGCAATAGTCTGCTGGGCCGCATTGTGCATGGCTACCATGGCTGGCTCACCCCGGTTTTCCAACTGTGTAGCAGCTCGGCTAGCCAACGGCCATAGCAGTGCCGCTAGGATAAAGGCAGGCGTGACCGGTTTGTCCTCGGCGATGCGCTTGTCAGTATTGGCCATTGCTGCTCTTATCAGTGCCAGTGCCATTTCATCATGGTGCAACACATGGCTGGTTTCTTCGAACAGGTACTGCAATAAATCGTGGTGTAGTAGTTGTTCGAGGGTGGCTGCGGCGTACCCTCCCAGGAACAGCTTGAGAAATTCGTCAAACAGGCGTGCTGAGGGAATCTCTCGCAACAGGGGTGCGCATCCCGGAATCGCATTCGCTGTCTTTTGCTCGATACCAAAGTCCAGTTTGGCTGCAAAACGCACCGCGCGGAGCATTCGAACGGGATCTTCTCGGTAGCGCACAGCTGGCTCGCCAATAATGCAAATCAGGCGTTTTTCCAGATCCTTCAGTCCACCTACATGGTCGAACACTTCGAACTTGCCCGAGTCATAGTACAAGCCGTTTACGGTCAGGTCCCTGCGAACTGCGTCTTCTTCCAGAGTGCCGTAGACGTTGTCTCTGAGCAGTAGGCCCTTGTCGGACTGGCGAGAATGATTGCCGCCTGCCGCAGGGCTGGCCTCATCGCCGCCCTCGTGGTGTCCTCGGAAGGTGGTGACTTCGATGATTTCCCTGCCGAAACGTACGTGTACGATCCGGAACCGTCTGCCGATAATTCGCGAGTTGCGAAACAGTCCGTGGACTTCTTCGGGGGTGGCGTCGGTCGCTATGTCAAAATCTTTGGGGTGGCCCCCCAGGAGTAGGTCACGCACAGCGCCGCCTACCAGATAGGCCTGGTGCCCCTGGGAGCGCAGGCGCGACATAACTTTCAGCGCACTGTCGCTGATATTTTTACGGGATATGCCGTGTTTGTCCCTGGGGATGACATTCAATCGGTGGTACGCCTTACATTGGAGCCTGAGAGGAGGCGCGCAGTCTACCACAGTTGCTCTCTAGCGAGCGGAGGAGGGCAGGTGAATGATGGGGAAGACAAAGTCTTCCCCATCCAGGTCTCACGTCAGGAGTTATTATTATTTCTAGGGTGCTTTTTATTATTATAGGCACTATAAAAACATGTTTTATTTTTAGGCCCAAAGCATTAATCAGTAATTTATTACCAACCTCGGACGATGATGGCGACCATACGTCTGCCAAAAGCCCTACCGGAAGTGATGAACGGGAAATTGAAGGGGAAGAAATCTTCCCCATCCAGGTCCATAGTGTTGACTGTTATTTTTATTGCAGCGTCTGTTATTTTTATTGGTGACACTGAGTTATATAATGCACCGCGCGTGCCAACTATAAAAATATATATAAAAAACAATAAGTTAGAGTTTTATAGTGATTGTTACAATCTTGTTACAAGAGGTCTTTGTTACCTTATTACCCCGGATTTGGTAACGGGGTGCTGTCCAGGTAACGTCTATCCCGTCTGTGTTTCGCTCTTTCTTCGCCGCCCGGCACTGGTGCTTTTGCTTCTGGGTAGACCAAACCGTTGCCGGCGTTCCCATAGGCATTTGCGGCTGACGCCAAGCTTTTGAGCTAGTTCGGTCTCGCTCATTGAGTCCTGGTGCTCCAGTACGAAGCGCTGGAAGTAGTCCTCCAGGGAAAGATCCTCCTGGGGTTCGTTGTTGCTGGCAATATTTGAGCGACTCGACGTGGCCGAGGGGATGCCGTCCTGGCCACGAATACGGTTGATGTTGACCAGCTCCAGGTCGATACCGAGGGTCTCGTTATCAATTTCAAGAGACTCCGAGAGGATGACGGCTCTTTCAATTGCGTGCTCAAGCTCTCTCACGTTGCCTGGCCATTGATAGGTGGTGATCGCCTGTATTGCTCGAGGCGATAAATGCATGCTGGGCTTGCTCAGTTTGTCGGTCTGTTGCTGCAGCATATTTTCGGCCAGGTGCAGGATGTCTTTGCCCCGCTCTCTGAGCGCCGGTAATGAGAGGCGCAGCACATTGATGCGGTAATAAAGGTCCTGGCGGAACAAACCTTCCGCTGACAGCTGTTGCAGGTTGCGGTGGGTGGCGCAAATCAGGCGGACGTTGACCTTGCGCGAATGTACCGACCCGATCCGTCGAATTTCCCCTTCCTGGATGAACCGCAGCAATCGCGCCTGGGCTTCCATTGGCAATTCCCCGATCTCGTCCAGAAACAGTGTGCCGCCATCGGCGGCCTCGATCAGGCCCATGCGACTGGCGTTAGCGCCGGTGAAAGCGCCTTTTTCATAGCCAAACAGCTCAGATTCAATGAGTGTATCGGGGATTGCGGCGCAGTTTACCGAGATCAGGGTATTGTCGGCGCGGCTGCTTTGTTGGTGCACGCTGCGGGCGACAAGCTCTTTGCCGGTTCCGGTCTCGCCCAATACCAGTACAGTGGATTCAGTGGGCGCCATGCGTACTATATGTCCAAACAGGGTCTGCATGGCCGGGCAATTACCGATGATGCCGGAGCCTCGGTTGCTGTTTGCTTTGGCCCCGGCTGCTTTCTGTTCCTGGGCCTTTGGTGTGGGATGATCGGCAATAATTCGCTCTACTGCGTTTACCATGTCTCCGTGGTCAAAGGGTTTGGCAATGTAGTCGACAGCACCCATACGCATGGAGTCCACGGCCGAGCGAAGGCTGGCATAGCTGGTCATGATCAACACTGGCACATCGCCGGCTTTCTTGATCAGGTCTGTACCGGGGGCGCCAGGTAATCGTAGATCGGAAATAATAAGGTCAAAGTCGTTGAAGCTGTAATCAGACTCGGCCTGTTGTACCGAGCCGGCTTCACTCACTTGGTAGCCGCTGCGTTCCAGCAGTCGGCGCAGGGCGGTGCGGATGACGGATTCATCCTCGACCACAAGAATCTTCTGCATACGGTGTTACCTAGCGTGAATATCCTTCACAACATACTACTGCCCCGATGAATATGCCAGTTTGGATGGTTAAAGTGTGTCCAACGGTTACACTTCGAAGGCATCACCGTAACTCGCCTCAATCAGCTGCAGCGTAAAGCGTGTGCCAGGCTCTGGCCCGGATTGTAATGGACTGGTGAGCTGCACAGACCCACCCAGGTCTTCCATAATGCTGTAGACAAGAGCGAGTCCCAGTCCGGTGCCAGCACCCGGATCCTTGGTGGTAAAGAAGGGCTCAAAAATCTGGCTCTGCAGCTCCGCAGGAATGCCGCTGCCATTGTCATCCACATCGACCAGTATGCGAGATTCGCTGTTGTAGGCCTGTACCTGGATATGGCCATTCTCGTCGCAGGCGTCCCTGGCGTTACCCAGCAGGTTGATGAACACCTGCAGCAAACGCTGGGAGTCAGCCAGCACCAGCAGTTCGCGATCACAGCGGTTGCTAAAGCGCACTTGTTTGGCTTCCCGGTCCAGCGCCAACAGGTGAATGGACTCGTCCACGCAGTCAGCCAGGTTGCAGGGCATTAGTTGCAGCTCCTGCGAACTGGAGCCAACGTGAGAAAAGTTCACCAGGGACTCGACGATGCGGGTGACGCGATCGGTCTGTTTGAGTATGTCCTGGGCGGTGGTGGCGACCTCTTCCTGGTCCTCTGCGTATTCCAGATTTTGTGCCAGACAGGCGATTCCAGTCACCGGGTTGCCGATTTCATGAGCCACGCCAGCTGCCAGGCGGCCAATGGATGCCAGTCGTTCGTTGTGCAGTAGTTCTTCCTCCATGAGCTCCATGTCACTGATGTCCTCAACCAAAATGATGGTGTCACCATCGGCGGTGGTCGTTTTGTGCAGGCTGGCCCAGCGCGGGTTTTCGTTATCGGTGGTGACCTCTGCCTTGAGGATGACATCGTTGTTGTCGCTGTGGAATTGTTCCAGTAGTGACTTCCAGGGGTCCGGTAGTGCTGTTGTCAGCAGTGAGCCTAGAACGTCCTCGGCAGCGACATCAGTCAGGTTCTGCATGCTGCGATTCCACATCAGTAGCTCGCCGTCTGCGCCCAGCGAGCAGATACCCACGGGCAGAGTGTCCAGTGTTTCCCTATAGCGACGGCGCAGCGCATCGAGGTCAGCGGCCAGGCCAGTAAACTGCATGTGTGGTGCATCAAGGTTGCGCTCAATCAGGTTGATATCCTCGGTACCGCCCGCCTGAAAGGGAATGCAGCGCTCGATAATATTGTGAGCGACTGCCGGACCCAGCAGCCCTGAGAGGTTTGCTTCCACCCGTCTTCGCAGTCGACGCAGGGCATAGGGGCGGTTCTCATTGTCAGCAAATTGCAATTGGGCCAGGGCGCGATTGATTTCCGAGCGGGCGGTGCGTTCGCCCAGTGCAGGGGTTAGCCTGTCAGCAAATTCAGCAGCACTGCCCACTGGCAATGTCTGGCGGATGGGTCGAGACAGGTCGTCCATGGAGCAAATTTCAGCTGCTACCAGCTCTTCCTCTGTGGTGCGACTCAGCAGAGAGACAACCACGAACAGGATCACGTTGATGGTCAGCGCAAGCATGGTCGCGATGGTCCACACGCCGTTATCGTCACTGACTAGCGAGCTGAACAGTTCACCGATTTCGGGCACATAGCCACGTGTCGTCGGCAGCATAACGGTGAAGAACCAGAATCCCAATCCGCCCCAGAGACCTGCCAGCAATCCCTTGCGGTTGGCGTTGGGCCAATAGGGTGTGGCGACCAGCCCAGGCAGAAACTGCAGGGTGCCGGAGAACGCCACCAAAGCCAGTTCTACCAGGCTCTGGCGGCCGTTCAGACCGAGGTAGAAAAGATAGCCCGCTAGAATGAGGACGGTTATCAGTACTCTGCGCAGCCACTTCAGGTTGCGGTAAATGTCACCACCCCGGCCCAGGTTGAGTATCCGCGAGGGCAGTACCAGGTGGTTGAGGCACATATTGGCCAGGGCGAGGGTGGTCACCACGATCGTCGCGCTAGAGGCGGAGAGTGTGGCGATAAAGGCGGCGCCCGCGACCGGGGTGGAACCCAGGCTCAGGCCCATCGAAAGACCAGCGTAGGCCATGGGCAGGTCTTGCCCCAGGCGCATACCGGCCCAGGCAAGGGGCAACACCGGTAGGCTCAGGAGCATCAGGTACAAGGGCATCCCCCAGGACGCCCGACGCAAGTCCTCGCTCTCGGTGTTTTCTGCAAACAGCATATGAAAGATATGGGGCATGCAGACCGCGCCGGCGAAAAACACCAGTAGGAACGCATGGGCGTTGTCGATGGACAGCTGATGTCGCATCTGCTCCTGGGCGGGAGGGTAGTCATGAAGCCATTGCTGCATGCTCGCAGGTCCGTCGAACACCTGATAGATCGCAACCAGCATCAGTAGACTCATGGCGCCGAGCTTGACCAGTGATTCGAAGGCCATTGCTGTTACCAGGCCGGTATTCCGCTCTTGCGATGACAGGTGGCGGGTGCCAAACAAAATGGCGAATACGATGATGATCAGGCATGTCAGCAAGGCGACTCCCTGATGGTGAAAGCCCCCTTCTTCGAGGCCATAGTCGTGCCCGGACAGTATGTGCACGCTGTCGCCAATGGCCTGAATCTGCAGGGCCAGCATGGGCAGCATGGCCAGACACATGGCAATGGTAATAGCCGCTCCGACCCTGGGGCTGCGGAAGCGGAACGTCAGCATGTCGGCCAGGGAGGCCAGCTGGTACACACGTGACAAACGCAAAAGAGGAATTAGCAGTAGCGCGGCCAGCACGAAAACCAGACAGACACCGGCGTAGTAGAGCAGGAAGTTGTAGCCATAACGGGCTGCGACCTCGATGACGCCATTACTGGCCATGGCGCCCGCGAAAACCCCCAGTGACAGCACATAAATTGCCGGGTGATGGGTGATTTTCCGAGGAATAATGCCGCGATCTGCCATCAGGGCCACGGCGAACAGGCCTGACAGATAAACGGCGACAACGATTAGAATCTGGGCGAGGCTAAAGCTCATCGGGATGCCTGGACCGATAGGCCCACCAGGTAAAGGTGATAATCAGTAGCCAAATCACGTAAGGGCGATACCATGCGGTGTAGTCCGAGGTGAGCCAGTCGGCGAGCACCGGAAAGGCCACCAGGGCGAGCACGATGCCTAGCACCAGCATGCGATTGATATACATGATCAGGGGGTCCGTCGAATCTTGTGTCAGCCGATACTACTTAAGCACTCATACCCGGTAAAGCGCGCTCGCTGTATTAGCTCTATTGAGCGGGAATAGACAGGGTTCGGGGAATGTCGCCAGTAGACCAGTGCCGGGTCGCAAATTCCAGGATGTCAGAACACTGGGTTAGCCTGGCGGGAGGCGGGGTCTGGCGTAAAAACCCCAGCGCCTTGCGCAGATTTTCCGCTGCCTGAGCTGCCAGCAGGGCAGGGGCATGGTTCTGTTTGCTGAGTTTTTGGCCCTGCTCGTTGGTAATGACTGGCAGGTGGCTGTAGTGGGGTCTAGGCAGGCCCAGTTGCTGTTGCAGGTAAATCTGCCTGCCAGTGGATTCCAGCAGGTCGGAACCGCGGACGACATGGGTTATGCCTTGATGAGCGTCATCCACTACCACAGCCAGTTGATATGCATAGAGGCCATCCTTGCGGCGCAGGACAAAATCCGGGAGCTGGGCGCCCACTGTCTCGTGCACAGTGCCTTGTAGCAGGTCGGTGAATTCGATGACGGAGTCGTCGGTCGCGACCATCAGTCGCAGCGCATAAGGTTTGCTGATCTCCAGCTGTCTAGGCAAGCAGCGTCCGCCACAAGCTCCGCCTGGCCCCAGCAACGCCCTCGTGCAGTCGCAGCGAATCAGCTGTTGCTGCTGACTTAACTGCTGCAGCGCCTCATCGTAAGCATCGCCGCGTCGGCTTTGCCAAAGCGTGTCCTCATCCCATCGCAAACCATGGTCGCTGAGGCTGTGCAGAATACTTTGGGCCGCCCCCGGTTCCTCCCGGGGTGGATCCAAATCCTCCATACGCATGAGCCACAGGCCACCATTGTGGCGAGCATCAAGATAGCTCGCCAGCGCGGCGATCAGAGAACCTAAATGTAAAGGGCCGGTGGGAGAAGGCGCAAAGCGCCCTCTGTAGGTGCTGTTGGACGCAGGCAAGGAGCCTTAGCCCATCTCCTGCCTTTCTTTGATCTCGGCAAGGGTTTTGCAATCGATGCACTGGTTTGCGGTAGGCCGGGCTTCCAGGCGCTTGATGCCGATTTCTACGCCGCAGGCGTCGCAGAAGCCGTAATCATCCTGTTCAAGACGCTCGACAGTAGAATCGATCTTCTTGATCAGCTTGCGCTCGCGGTCGCGGGTGCGCAACTCCAGGCTGAACTCTTCTTCCTGAGTCGCGCGATCGGCGGGATCCGGGAAGTTGGCGGCCTCGTCTTTCATGTGGCTTACGGTGCGATCCACTTCCTGCATTAGCTCGGACTTCCAGACTAGCAGGATGCCTTTAAAGTGCTCGCGTTGCTTCTCATTCATGTACTCTTCGCCCTTTTTGGGCTTGTAGGGCACGAAGTTTTTGAAGTCCGTTGAGGCTACTTTACTGGCTGACTTTTTTGCTGCTCTAGGCATGGTTTCTTCCATACTGTAAAACAATAGTGACTGTGTTTCGGTGGGACGGGTAAGGTACCCCTCTGACCAAGGGCGGAGAAACTACCAGATTCATTGTCGCTATGCCACTGTTTTAAGTGCGGACTTGCAAGGAATGACGCGCGCTTCTCCCTTGCAGCTCGCTATTGCTAGAATGCTGGATCGAATTCTTCAGGATCGAACATGTCGCAGGTAAAGGCTCCACGGCGCTACGCACAGCGAGTTGCTGAGATCGAACCCTTTCGAGTAGTGGAAGTGTTGCAGCGCGCGACAGCCCTGCAGGCCCAGGGCCGCGATATTGTGCACCTGGCAGCGGGGGAGCCAGATTTTGCCACGGCTGCCCCCATCATCGAAGCGGGCAGGGCCTCTCTGGCTCGCGGAGAAACATATTACACCGGGGCAGCAGGCATACCCGAGTTGCGCCAGGCCCTCTCCGAGTTCTATGCCAGCCAATATGGTCTGGATATTGCACCATCGCGCATCATGATTACCCCCGGCGCTTCCGGTGCGCTGCTGCTGATTTCCGCGTTGTTGATGAATCCGGGAGACGGTATGTTAATGGCCGACCCCGGCTATCCCTGTAATCGGCATTTCCTGCGCCTGGTGGAAGGGCAGGGTCAACTGGTGCCCACGGGTGCCGACACCCGGTATCAGCTCAATGCCCAGCTGGTGAATGAGCATTGGCAGGACAATACGGTGGGCGTTATGGCAGCATCGCCGGCCAATCCCACAGGCACGGTGCTGTCTCGCGATGAGTTGGTCGATCTGTCGCGAGCGGTAAAAGCGCGCCGTGGTTACCTGGTGGTGGACGAAATTTATCATGGCCTGGGCTACGACACCGACACTCCCTCGGTTTTGTCAGTAGATCCTGAGGCCTTTGTCATTAACAGTTTTTCCAAGTACTTCGGTATGACGGGTTGGCGTCTGGGTTGGTTAGTGGCCCCGGAAGATGCAGTGGCGGAAATGGAGAAGCTGGCCCAAAATTTGTTTATTTCCATGTCGACGATGGCACAGTACGCAGCCCTAACAGGGTTTGAGTCTTCGACTCGGGCCATTCTTGACGAGCGTCGGGATATTTTCCAGCAGCGTAGAGATTTTCTGTTACCTGCGGTGCGGGAATTGGGCTTTGAAGTACCCTGCGCGCCGCAGGGGGCGTTTTATATTTACGCTGACGCCAGCCGCTTTACCACTGACAGCCAGGCATTTTGTATGAAGTTGCTGGAGCAGCACGGGGTGGCGCTCACCCCGGGCCTGGATTTTGGTCATCATCGCGCGGCGGAGCATCTGCGCTTTTCCTATACCACCTCCATGGATAGATTGGAGGTCGCTGTAGAGCGCCTGGCCAGAGTGCTTGGGCCTTCTGGGGGTGGTGGGTGAGTGAGTTGATCCAGGGTCGCCTGCTGCGTCGCTACAAGCGCTTTCTAGCAGACGTGGAACTCAGCGATGGCCAGCAGATTACCGTTCACTGTCCTAATACCGGCGCCATGACAGGCTGTGCCGAACCCGGTTCCCGGGTATGGCTGTCTACGTCGGATTCGAAAACGCGCAAGTACCGCCACACCTGGGAACTGGTAGAAACCGGCCAGGGCATGGCATGCATCCATTCAGCGCGGGCCAATAAAGTGGTGCAGGCAGGCTTTGAAGACGGCCTGATACCGGGCTTCGAGGCTTATCCTGATATCCGCAGTGAGGTGAAGTATGGCCGCAACAGCCGCGCAGATCTATTGCTGGAAGGGCCCGAGGGCCGGATCTTCGTAGAGGTGAAATCAGTGACCCTGTGCCGGGAAGATGGTCAGGGATTGTTTCCGGATGCGGTCAGTGAGCGCGGGCGCAAACACCTGCGAGAGTTGGCCAGTATTCGTGACGAATCCACACGGGCCATCATGTTTTTCTGTGCCCTTCATGAGGGGGTGCAGCGAGTGAGTGCCGCCGGCCAGATTGATGCACGTTACAGGGATGCCTTGTCGGAAGTAATGGACCAGGGTGTGGAAGTGCTCGCCTGGGCGGCGGCGGTATCTCCGCTAAATATTGCCCTGGCCAGGCCTGTGCCTTTCGGAGTCGACCCGGATGAATAGCTCACTCAGTTCGGCGCAGTTGACCGGCAAGGATGAAGCACACCTGGTGACGTTGCCGGACGGCCATCGCCTGCACCCGGCCGCCGCCTCTGCCTTTCTGGAGCTGCAAAATGATGCTCGTGAGGCGGGTTTTGATCTGGTCATTGCCAGCAGTTTCCGCTCTTACGACAGGCAGTTGGCGATCTTCAATGGCAAGGCCTGCTGTCAGCGGGCGGTGCATGATGATGAGGGGAGGCCAGTCGACATGCCTGCCCTGACGCCAGAGGCCAGGCTTGCCGCCATACTGCGCTTCTCTGCCCTGCCGGGGACATCCCGTCACCACTGGGGTACAGATCTGGATGTATACGACGCCGCGGCCATAGCGCGGAACTACCAGGTTCAGCTAAGCCCCGAGGAAGTCGCTGCAGGCGGTGTTTTTGATCCCTTGCACTGTTGGCTTGATCAGCGCATGGCCGGTGGCCAATCGCATGGTTTTTTTCGGCCCTATGGTGAGGATGTTGGCGGGGTGGCGGTTGAACGCTGGCATCTAAGCTATGCGCCGATCTCTCTAGCGCTGGCGGGCAGGCTGGATGCTGAAACACTGGTCCAGTGTTGGGGTGATGAGTTGGCGCTAGGGGAAGAAATTAACGCGAATCTGGAGTCTATTTTGAGCAGGTATGTCCAAGTGCCTGACAACTGGTGCCCGACGAGTTGAGGAGGGTGGCCCTGGCGCGAGTGCGCCAGGGCTGAGTTACTTATGGAGTTTCTTTGGCTTTAGCTTCTTCGTGCAGGTGGCCATAGTGATTCCAGTAGTCCGTCTCAGCAGCTGCGATAACGCGCATTGCTTCGTCGCGACCATAGACGTGGTCGACCTTGATATTGGCATCTTTGCCCGGGATCAACTTGTAGGTTGAGAAATAGTGCTGCAGACGCTCGGTCTTGATGCTGGGCAGGTCAGCGATGTCATGGACGTCGCCCCAGATGTTGTCACCTTCCAATACGGCGATAATCTTGTCGTCGGCTTCGCCGCCGTCAATCATCTGAATGCCGCCTACTACCCGTGCATTGAGCACGATGTCGGCGCGGGTGATGTGGCGCTCGGAGAACACACAGATATCCAGCGGATCACCATCGGCCACGTCCACGTCCGGGCAGAGCTTGGCCACTTCTTCGGCGCAGTAGGTGCGCGGCAGGAAGCCGTATAGCGCTGGGGGGCTGGAGGTGGTGCGCTGAGGGCGGTCAACCATCAAGAAACCGGATGCCTTGTCTAGCTCATATTTGACCACGTCATCGGGGGTCATTTCGATATAGACCTGAAGAATATCCTCGGGGGAGTCTTCAGCTCGGATGTGCAGGCCGTGCCAGGGGTGACGGCGCCAGCGGTTGAAGTCGCGATTGCTGTACATGCTATTTCCTCAATGGTTGCTTCACTATGGAGGCGCGCATTGTACAGTGATTGATCAGCAAAATCCGCACCACTAAAGTCGAATTTTTTATGCGTGGCTGCCATTCGGCACTAGCCCCTGGCGGCCATTGGACATCCACAGTAAAGGGAGGTGGACGCGGGGCAGTCAGCGCGGCCGAAGCTAGATTTTGAAGCCTTTTTTGAGTTTCTTGGGCACCAGTTGGTTCTTCAGGCGCACGTATATGGGCAACCCTTTTTTGTATTCAGGATACGCCTCGCCCTGTATCAGTGGTTCCAGATATTGTCGCGCCTGTTCGGTAATGTTGAAGCCATCTGCGGTGATGAAATTGCGGGGCATCATTTTTTCCACGTTGGCCACCTGGTCCAGGGGGGCCTCGCCAATACTCCAGCGGTAGCGTTTGCCTTTGCCCCGCACGATACAGGGCATGACCGAGTTTTTACCTTGTAGGGCGAGTTTTATCGCGGCTTCGCCTACCGCATAGGCCTGATCGACATCGGTCTGGGAGGCGATGTGGCGGGCGGAGCGCTGCAGGTAGTCGGCAACAGCCCAATGGTACTTGTAGCCGTGCTCGTCCTTTACCATTTGTGCGAGATTGGGGGCCAGGCCACCCAGCTGACTGTGGCCAAAAGCGTCCTTGAGTCCGGATTCAGCCAGGAAAGTGCCATCTTTGGTTTGAGCACCTTCTGAGGCCACGATGACGCAGTAACCGTGCTGTTTCACCGTACGTTTCACTTTGGCGAGAAATTTTGCCTTGTTGAAGGCGATTTCCGGGAACAGGATGATGTGTGGGGCATCCCCTTCTTGTTCTGCGGCCAGGCCACCAGCGGCGGCAATCCAGCCGGCATGGCGCCCCATGACCTCCAATATAAAGACCTTGGTAGAGGTTTCGCACATGGAAGCGACATCCAGGGCGGCCTCTCGGGTAGAGATAGCGATGTACTTGGCCACGGAGCCGAAGCCCGGGCAGTTATCAGTCAACGGCAGGTCGTTGTCGATGGTCTTGGGTACGTGAATGGCCTGCAGCGGGTAGCCCATGGCTTCGCTAAGCTGAGACACTTTGAGGCAGGTGTCCGCAGAATCACCGCCGCCGTTGTAGAAGAAGTAGCCAATATTGTGCGCCTTGAATACCTCGATCAGCCGCTCGTACTCAGCGCGATTCTCCTCGATGCTCTTCATTTTGTGTCTGCAGGAACCAAATGCGCCAGAGGGGGTGGTTAGCAGGCCATGGATGGCGGCGGCGCTTTCCTTGCTGGTGTCGATTAATTCCTCGCGCAGGGCGCCAATAATGCCATTGCGACCAGCATAAACCTTGCCGATTTCGGACTTGTGCTTGCGGGCTGTCTCGATGACACCGCAGGCCGAAGCATTGATGACTGAGGTAACTCCACCCGACTGGGCGTAGAAGGCGTTCTTCTTTGGCATTTGTGGTTTCCCTTTTGGCGAGTGCGGCCAAAGCACAGGCGGGGTTTGTGGTGGCGCAATGATACGGCATATCCTGGCTTCTATGGAACGGATCGGGCCAAATTGCGTCAACACAGATGGCAAAGTGATACCATTGGCGGCTAATTTAAGGAGAAGTTTTGTTGAAAGGCCATATTCATATCCTGGGGATCTGCGGCACCTTCATGGGCGGCATTGCCCTGCTGGCGCGGGAACAGGGTTTTACGGTGACTGGCTCGGACGCCAACGTCTATCCACCCATGAGTACCCAGCTGGAAGCGGCGGGTATTACGCTGATGGAAGGGTATGAGGCTGAACATCTGCAGCCGGCTCCAGACTGTGTGGTGGTGGGTAATGCCATGACCCGTGGTAACCCGGCTGTAGAGTACATGCTGGACGCCGGACTTAATTACACCTCTGGCCCTCAGTGGCTGGCAGAGAATGTGCTGCGCGGTAAATGGGTGTTGGCTGCATCGGGTACCCATGGTAAGACCACAGCAAGCTCGCTGCTGGCATGGATCCTGGAGTACGCGGGCATGGCCCCAGGATTTCTGATTGGTGGCGTACCCGCAGACTTCGGCCTCTCTGCTCGCATGGGGTCAACAGACTTTTTTGTTGTTGAGGCGGATGAGTACGATACTGCGTTCTTCGACAAGCGCTCTAAATTTGTCCACTACCGGCCGCGCACCCTGATTATCAATAACCTTGAATTTGATCACGCCGATATTTTCCCCGACCTGGCCGCTATTCAGCGTCAGTTTCATCACCTGGTGCGCACCGTCCCTTCCCAGGGTTTAATTGTGTGCCCGGGTGGTGTTCCTGCGATAGATGAAACCCTGGCCCAGGGCTGCTGGAGTGGCGTGAGTGCGACGTCGATAGACGGCGCGGACCTGTGGAACGCTAAATTGTTGGAGGCCGATGGTTCCGCCTTTGAGGTCACTATTGGCAATAGTGAGCCGGCGACTGTGCGTTGGTCGCACTGTGGACGGCACAATGTAGAAAATGCCCTTGCCTCCATGGCGGCAGCGCACCACGTGGGGGTCTTGCCCGAGACTGCAGCCGAAGCTGTGACGGCCTTTCGCGGGGTCAAGCGCCGACTGGAGTTGTTGGGTGAGATTGCCGGAGTAGCTGTTTACGATGACTTCGCCCATCATCCTACAGCCATAGCGACTACCTTGCAGGGTCTGCGCGCCCGCGGCGGTCGCGGTCGTTTGATTGCGCTCATTGAGCCGCGTTCCAATACCATGCGTATGGGTGAGCACAGAAGCCGTTTGGCAGAGTCTACCGTTGCCGCAGATCAGGTTTACTGGTTTCAGCCCGAGGGCATGGAGTGGTCGTTGCAGGACGTGGTGGCAGAAAGCGCAGCCGCGGCGACCTTGGCGAGCGACATCGACGAACTGGTGGCAGATGTTGTCAGTAGTGTGAAACCGGGAGACCAGGTGGTGATCATGAGTAACGGTGGTTTTGGCGGCATCCACGACAAGATGTTGGCAGCATTGGAGGCCGCAGCGTGAAACAGTTTTTGAACTCCGTTTATGAACGCCTGGTATTGAAAAATCCCTGGCTGTCTCTGTTTCTGGTGGCCGTGGTGGTGGCAGGGTTCGCCACCCAGATGCCGAAAATCAAACTGGATGCTTCGGCTGATTCATTAATGCTGCAAGGTGACCCTTCGCTGGAAGTCTATCGGCAAGTCAGCGGCCGCTTCTCTTCAGAAGACTTCCTGTTGATCACCTGGCAACCACCGGGGCCGTTGCTGGCGGATGAGTCTCTGCTGCCGCTTAAAGCGCTGGCAGACGAACTGCGCCTGCTAGAAGGGGTCTCTTCGGTGGTTACCGTCTGGGACGTGCCGCTGCTCGAAAGCCCTCCGGTGGGGCTTTCGGATATTACCTCTTCGGATCCGCTTCCCAGTCTGAAACAGGCCGGTATCGACCGTGAATTGGTCTTGGCAGAGCTGACGTCCAGCCCTATTTATGCTGACCTGCTGGCCAGCCGGGATGGCGATGTGACCGCCGTGCAAATTAACCTGCAACGCGATGACCGCTACTTTGAGCTGCTGTCGGCCCGCGAAGCCCTGCGCATGAAACGCGATGACGAAGGGCTTGGTGCAAATGAAATAGTAGAACTGCGCGAGTTGGAACGGGCATTCAAGGCTCATACGGCCATGACGTTGGAGGCACAGAGCGAACTGGTGCAAGCGGTGCGCGGCGTGGCCGCTCCCTACAGCCAGTACGCGAGTCTTTTCGTGGGTGGAGTGCCTATGATTGCCGCAGATATGGTCAGTTTTGTGCGCAGTGATCTGGTCACTTTTGGCGGCGCTATTCTTGGCATTATGTTGGTAGTGCTGGCGATCATTTTTAGGCGTGTGCGCTGGGTCGCCATTCCCCTGGTGACCTGCAGCGCCACCGTTTTAGTGATGCTTGGTTTGCTGGGCGCCCTGGATTGGCGAATGACCGTTATCTCCTCTAACTTTGTGGCGGTTTTGTTAATCATTACGCTGGCCATTTGTATTCACCTTGTTGTGCGCTACCGGGAACTGCATGCCGAGCAGCCGGACGGTGACTTGTACGAGCGCGTCTTGCGCACCGTGCAACTGATGGCAGTACCCTGTTTTTATACTGGTATTACCACCATTGTTGCTTTCATGTCGCTGGTGGTCTCCGGGATCCAGCCGGTAATCGACTTTGGCTGGATGATGACCGTGGGCATTTCGGTGGCCCTGTTGCTCTCGTTCGTACTGGTGCCGTGCATGATGCTGGTATGGCCAGAGGGACGGCCTCACACCCACACCGGCTCTGATCCGACCATCACTGCCTGGTTTGCCAAGGTTACCGATAAACGCGGTTCGACTATTTTGGGTGTAACTGTGGTAATCGCCTTGCTGATTGCGTTTGGTATCAGTCGGCTGCAAGTGGAAAACCGCTTCATTGATTACTTCCATAAGTCCACGGAGATATATCAGGGCATGGAGCTGCTGGACTCCAAGCTGGGCGGCACTATTCCGCTGGATATCGTAATCTCTGCGCCTGACCGGAGTGAACCGCTGCCGGGGCTGGCGCCCATTGCTGCGCCGGAAAACTCTGCGCCTGTGCCTGAAGACGATCCATTCGCAGAAGACGCTGACGCCTTTGCGAGCGCGAACGATAGCCTGGATGATGACTGGGACGACGAGTTCGCTGAGGACTTCGATAGTTTTGCCGGGCCTGGGGGTGACGATTTCCAACCCAGTTACTGGTTCAGCATGGAAGGTATGCGCGAGCTGGATGCCGTGCACAACTATGTGGATTCGCTGCCGGAGGCCGGCAAAGTGCTGTCTTTGTCCACGGTGTTCGCTGTGGTTAAAAACCTGATGGGCGATGATATCGGTAGTGTCGAACTGGCTCTGGTGCAAAAGAGCCTGCCTGAAGAAATGAAGGGCATGATGGTTGACCCCTATTTCTCGGCCGAGAACGAACAGGCTCGTGTCACAGTGCGGGTGAAGGAAACCAGCCGTGATTTACGCCGCGACCAGTTCCTGACAGAACTGCACAGTCATTTGATCAACGAGATGGGGTTCGCCGAAGAACAGATTCAGTTTACCGGTATGTTGGTCCTTTATAACAACGTGCTACAGAGCCTGTATCGTTCGCAAATTTTGACCCTGGGGGCGGTCTTTGGCGCAATTTTAATCATGTTTTTACTATTGTTTCGCTCCGTATCCCTGGCGCTGATCGCCCTCACTCCGAACGTGCTGGCAGCGGGTCTGGTGTTGGGGGTGATGGGTCTGCTGGGCATTCCTTTGGATATTATGACCATTACCATTGCCGCTATTGTGGTGGGTATCGGTGTCGATGACTGTATTCACTACGTGCATCGCTATATGCGGGAGTTCGCGGTAGATGGTAATTATCGTGCCGCCATGCACCGCTGCCATAGCTCAATCGGACGTGCCATGTACTACACCACCCTGACCGTAGTGGTTGGTTTTTGCACCCTGACTTTGTCTAACTTCAACCCCAGTATCTACTTCGGTCTGCTGACGGTTCTGGCGATGATAGCGGCCGTGCTGGGTGCATTGTTGTTGTTGCCGCAAATGATCATTATTTTTAAGCCGCTAGGGCCAGGGCAGGAGTGAGATGCAGTGTCGTACCGCTTGCGGCGCATGCTGTATCGCCCCGTCGATTAATCAGGGCTTTTATGGCATGCCCGATGGCAAGCCCGCCGGTGTTCCCTGTGCGCATCTGGATGCTCAGATGGGTTGTCGTTTGTTCGGGGATCCTCGGCGCCCCGCACTGTGTGACGACTTTAAGGCTGAGTCGTTAATTTGTGGGGACAGCCGTGAACAGGCATTACGCATCCTCGATGAACTGGAAATTCTAAGTAAACCCGATAGCGGCGAATCAGTATGACCACCATTCCCTTGTTCCCCTTGTCAGGCGTGCTGATGCCTCACGGCAAGGTGCCTTTGCAAATTTATGAGCAGCGCTACCTGGATCTGGTGCGCAGCAGCCTGAAGACAGAAGAACCGTTCGGCATTGTCTGGATTCGCCGCGGTGAGGAAGTGGCGGATAAAGGGCGTGCCTCGCCTGAGCTGGGCGACTGGGGAACCCTGGCACGTATTGTCGACTGGGACCAGCTACCCAATGGACTGTTGGGTATTACCGTGGAGGGAGAAGGGCGCTTCGATCTTTACGAAACCGAGACCCAGGCAAGCGGCCTGGTACTGGGGGAGGTGAGCTATCGACCAGAGCCGGCGGCAGTGTCAATGATGTCCCAGTGGCAGTCGATGTTGGATGTGCTGCAGAGCCTGGAAACCCATCCCCATGTGCAGCGAATGAATTTGCAGCTGGACTACGACAATGCCTGGCAGGTGGCGTGGGCGCTTATACAGCTGCTGCCCCTGGAGGAATACCTGAAATACGAGTTACTCGGTCTGGATGCAATTGAAGACGTGATGACTGAGCTGGACCTGATCCTCAACCAGATCAGTGGCGACGATTAATCGAAGCGGGGCATCCAGCCACCCGATTCTTTCCAGCGGTTAACAATTTCGCAAAATAGCTCCGCAGTGCGCTCCGCATCATAGGCGGCAGAGTGGGCGTCGTCATTATTGAAAGCGATGCCTGCTTCGGCGCAGGCTTTAGCCAATACTGTCTGGCCATAGGCAAGACCGGCCAGAGTGGCGGTGTCGAAAAAGGAGAACGGGTGGAAGGGGTTGCGCTTTATTTCGCAGCGCTCGACTGCAGCGTTAATAAAGCCGGCGTCAAAATGGGCGTTGTGCCCCACTAAGATGGCGCGGCTGCAACCTTGCTCGCGAATTTCCTTGCGTATAGCCCGAAATAGCTCACCCAGTGCTTCGTCTTCGTCTACCGCTTCTCGAAAAGGGTGCCAGGGGTCGATACCAGTGAAGTCCAGGGCCGACTGTTCTATGTTGGCGCCTTCAAAGGGCTTTACGTTGAAATTCAGGGTGCGATGAACTGCCATCATCCCATCTTCGTCCATGCGCACCAGGCTGGCGGCGACCTCCAGTACTGCATCGGTGCTGGAGTTGAAGCCCCCCGTCTCGATATCGATAACAACAGGCAGGAAGCCGCGGAAACGCTCGCTGATGCGGTGGGGACTGTCGTCCATAGTATCAGTCACTCTGCGACCCGCCAGGCGATTGATTCGCCAGCGGCCAGGGGTGTCATGGAATCTTCTCCCAGCGGCAGTTGCGTCGGCACCGGCCATTGTTCTCGCCGTAAGGTAATGGTGTCGCTATTGCGAGGCAGGCGATAAAAGTCGGGGCCAAAGTGGGAGGCAAAACCTTCCAGTTTATCCAGGGCGTCCAACTGGTCGAACACTTCGGCGTAGAACTCAATTGCCGCGTGGCCAGTATAAACGCCAGCACAACCGCAGTCGGCTTCCTTGCGCCCACGGGCGTGAGGTGCCGAATCGGTACCCAGAAAGAACTTAGGGTTGCCTGATGTGGCGGCCTCCATTAGTTCGTTTTGGTGCACATTACGTTTCAGAATGGGCAGGCAGTAGTAGTGCGGGCGAATTCCTCCCACCAGCATGTCGTTGCGATTGAACATCAAGTGATGGGCGGTGATGGTGGCGGCCACATTGTTATTGGACTCGCGCACAAATTGCACGGCATCGCGGGTAGTGATGTGCTCAAACACAATGCGCAGGCCGGGGAAACGCTGGGCGATAGGCGCCAGGTGACGGTCGATGAAGACTTTCTCCCGGTCGAAAATATCAATGTCGTGATCGGTGACTTCGCCGTGAATCAGCAGGGGCAGGTCGGCCTCTTCCATGGCCGCAAGCACTGGGAATAGCGCTTCAAGCTCTGCCACGCCAGCGTCGGAGTTGGTGGTGGCGCCGGCCGGATACAGCTTTACTGCGTGTACAAAGTCGGACGCGGCTGCAAGCTGGATCTCAGCGGCATCAGTCTGGTCAGTGAGGTAAAGCACCATCAGGGGCTCAAACTGCCTGGGGGCATTGTTCATGGCCGCTTGAATGCGATCGCGATAGGTTGCGGCTGCTGCCACGCTGGTGACAGGTGGTGTCAGGTTGGGCATGACGATAACCCGGCCAAAGTAGCGAGCCATGTCAGCACAGGTTTGCGCCAGAGCCGCGCCATCGCGCAGATGGACATGCCAGTCGTCAGGGCGGGTAATACTGAGTTCGTTCACGTGAGGCCTGTTGCCGGGTGTAGAGAGGCGAATGCTAACCTAAAAGCGCTGTCGGGTCAGGTCTGTGGAGGCCGCTGGGGGTAAATATTAGCCATCCATTGAACTTTGGTCAGCTTTGACGGGTTTGGGCGTCCGCAATAGCCTTGATCTGAACCGGTGAATTCCGCCTCGGGTTCCAGTAGAATGGCCGACCTTTTTCAGCAGGATCAAACGGAGCGAAACATGGCAGACGTCAACAAGGTCGTATTGGCTTATTCCGGCGGCCTCGATACCTCGGTAATCGTGCGCTGGCTGCAGGACAACTACAACTGTGAGGTAGTCACCTTTACAGCCGATATCGGTCAGGGTGAAGAGGTGGAGCCTGCTCGTGCCAAGGCCGAGGCCATGGGTGTGAAGGAAATTTATATCGAAGACCTGCGCGAGGAATTTGTGCGCGATTATGTTTTCCCCATGTTCCGTGCCAACACCATTTACGAAGGAGAGTACCTGCTGGGGACCTCTATTGCCCGCCCGTTGATCGCCAAACGCTTGATTGAGATTGCCAATGAAACAGGTGCTGACGCTATCTCCCATGGCGCCACTGGTAAGGGCAATGACCAGGTTCGGTTCGAACTTGGCGCCTATGCGCTTAAGCCTGGCATCCAGGTAATCGCCCCCTGGCGTGAGTGGGACCTAAACTCTCGCGAATCACTGATGCAATACTGCGCAGAGCGAGACATTCCAGTGGACTTTGCCACTGCCAAGAAGAAGTCCCCGTATTCCATGGACGCCAATTTGCTGCATATCTCCTACGAAGGCGACTTGCTGGAAGATCCCTGGACCGAACCAGAGGAAGATATGTGGCGCTGGAGTGTTAGCCCGGAAGCGGCTCCCGACGACCCCGCCTATGTTGAAGTAACCTTCGAGAAGGGCGATATCGTGGCGCTTGACGGCGAAGCTATGAGCCCGGCTACAGTTCTGGAAACCCTGAACAAAGTGGGTGGGGACAACGGTATAGGCCGTGCCGATATAGTGGAAAATCGTTACGTGGGCATGAAGGCCCGTGGCTGCTATGAAACGCCCGGGGGTACCATCATGCTCAAGGCCCATCGTGCCATCGAGTCCATCACGCTGGACCGAGAGGTCACCCACCTCAAGGACGAGTTGATGCCTCGCTATGCCAAGCTGATCTACAACGGCTATTGGTGGAGCCCAGAGCGCAAGATGCTGCAGATTGCGATCGACCAATCCCAGGAAGTGGTCAATGGCGTGGTCAGGCTCAAATTGTATAAAGGCAACGTAACAGTGGTTGGCCGCAAGTCTGAAGACAGCTTGTTTGACGAAAGTATCGCTACCTTTGAAGAAGACGCAGGCGCCTATAATCAGGCCGATGCTGAAGGCTTTATTAAACTCAACGCCCTGCGCATGCGTATTGCAGCTAACAAGGGCCGCGACATCCTGTAAAGCGATTATGCCCCGCTGCTCAGGCGGGGCCTGTTTTGCTTGCTGCTGCGTTAGCGGCGGCGGTGATTCAGGAACCCAGAGCGAATGCTATGAAAACCTTTCTCAAGATACTCGCGGTTACTGTGCTGTTGCTGATTGGTGCAGTTGCATTGGCAAGATACTGGTATCTGCAGGGTGACGAAATTGATCCACCAGCGCTGCCCGGTGTTGTCGACAGCGGGGTCTTGCGCCATGGTGGTCACCAGCGCCATTGGTTGGCCTATGTCCCGGCATCAAAACAAGAAAATCCGCCCTTACTCATTTTCTTAAGAGGCTCTGGCTCCGACGGCGCTATGGCCAGGTCTGGCACCTATTACAGCTTTGATGTCCTGGCTGAGCGAGCCGGCTTTGTTGTGGTATATCCCACTGGCTTCGAGAGGCACTGGAATGGCTGCAGGGCAGCGGCGAACTATGCTGCCAACCAGCAAAACATAGATGACGTCGGCTACATTCGACTGCTGGTGGCAAGCATGGCTGAACGCTATGGGATTGATCAGTCTCGGGTGTTTGCGGCCGGGATGTCTAACGGTGGCCATATGGTTTACCGACTGGCCTATGAAGCGCCGGATCTTTTGGCCGGGGCCGCAGCGCTGATGGCGAATTTGCCGACCAAGGAAAACTCCGAGTGCAAACCGCAGGGCAAGCCAGTACCCATGCTAATCCTCACCGGCACCGAAGACGCTATCAATCCTTATGCAGGCGGAGAGGTCAAAGTTTACGGTCAGAGCAGGGGGTCTGTGCAGTCGGCGCAGGCGAGTGCCCGTTACTGGGCCGAACTGGCCGGCTACAGCGCCAGCCCAGACGTTTCCACCAGGCCGGAAACTGATCCGAATGACGGAACCTCCATTGAGAGCCTGAAGTGGGCCGCAGCCGATAAAGCGTCGGTTACCCTGTTGTCCATCGTAGGAGGGGGTCATACCTTCCCCAATCCGGTCTACTCAGCCCCGCGGATACTGGGCGTCACCAGCCATGAGGCCGACGCGGCCGAATTGATTTGGGAATTCTTCAGCCAACTGCGCTGAGCTGTATTTTCAGCAGATATCGTCGACAGCCATGATTTTTTTGTTCAGGTGTCTATACCATTAAAGACTCTATTCCCTCAGTAAAAACAGGGCCATTGTGTTGTTTCCGGCTTTGTTGAACCTTGATTAGCGCTCAATGGCTTAATTGCTTGCCTGTATTCTGATGCTGCCTATACTCAACGCAGCCTAAAAATAAAAGAAGGATTTCAGGTGCAAGAGGTTGATAAGAAAACGGAGTTCCGTTCATTTCTGATGCTGGTGGTGTTTTTGGCCCCGGCTCTTTCCATCGCCATCGTGGGTGGCTATGGATTCATTATCTGGATAAGCCAGATTATTCTCGGCCCCCCGGGTTAGCTGTTATGCGTATGACACGACGCGCCTTGTTGCAAGGCGACACTACCGGTGGGGGTGTGCATATCTCCAGCCTGGTGCTCCACTGTCGCCCCGAAGTTATCGGGGCGGTCATTCCTGCCATCGAGGCACTTCCCGGTGCCACTGTCCCTGAGCACAGCGAGCAGGGCAAGCTTGTGGTTCTTCTCGAAACCGCCAATGACGGTACCGTCATGGAGCGCATTAGTGCGCTGGAAGCGCTGTCCGGGGTAATCAGTGTTGCCCTTGTGTACCACCAAATTGATGTTGAAACAGAATCAGAGCCTGAAACAGGGAGCAACGCATGAGTACTTCTCGTCGAGATTTTATCAGGGCCAATGCCGTAGCAACGGCCGCTGCAGCGGCGGGTATAACCACGTCGGCAGCAGCCACAAACCTGATTACGTCTGATACTCAGCTGAAATGGTCCAAGGCAGCCTGCCGCTTCTGTGGCACTGGCTGCAGTATCAATGTAGCGACCAGAGATAACAAAGTCGTGGCGACCCATGGGGATATTAACTCAGAGGTCAATCGGGGTTTGGCCTGCGTTAAAGGTTATTTTCTGGCCAAGATACTCTATGGCGAAGACAGGCTGCGCCAGCCGCTGCTGCGTAAGAAAAATGGCAAGTATGACAAGGAAGGCGAATTCACCCCGGTCAGCTGGGATGAGGCCTTCGATGTCATGGAAGAAAAATTCAAGAAGACGCTGAAAGAAAAAGGGCCGCAGGGAATTGGCATGTTTGGCTCTGGTCAGTGGACAGTCTGGGAGGGCTACGCTGCGTCCAAACTGATGAAGGCAGGCTTCCTGTCCAATAATATCGACCCCAACGCTCGCCACTGCATGGCTTCTGCAGTCGGCGGCTTCATGCGCACCTTTGGTATCGATGAGCCAATGGGTTGCTATGACGATATGGAACACGCCGATGCCTTTGTGCTCTGGGGTTCCAATATGGCTGAGATGCATCCCATTTTATGGACCCGTATTACCGATCGCCGCTTGAGCAATCCGGGAGTGAAAGTGGCCGTGCTGTCTACTTTTGAGCATAGGTCTTTTGAATTGGCAGATATGCCAATGATTTTTACCCCGCAAACCGACATGGCCATTCTGAACTACATTGCCCATTACATTATCCGCGAAGGTAAAGTGAACAAGGACTTCGTCGGCAAGCATGTCAACTTCCGCAAGGGTGTAACAGACATCGGTTATGGACTGCGTCCAGAACATCCTCTGCAAGTAGATGCAGCTAACCCGAACGATGGTGGTTCTGAGGCAATCGACTTTGACGAATTTGCAAAGTTTGTCTCCACTTACGATGAAGAATATGTTTCTGAGCTGTCGGGCGTGTCGCCTGAGCGCTTGCAAGCACTGGCCGAGCTCTATGCGGATCCTGACACCAAGGTAATGTCGTTGTGGACCATGGGCGTTAACCAACACACTCGCGGTGTGTGGGTAAACAACATGCTCTATAACGTGCACCTGCTCACCGGCAAAATCTCCGAGCCAGGCAATAGTCCTTTCTCGCTGACCGGGCAACCATCCGCCTGCGGTACCGCGCGAGAAGTGGGCACGTTCTCTCACCGCCTGCCCGCCGACATGGTGGTCACCAATCCCGAGCATCGTAAAATTGCAGAAAAGCATTGGAAGTTGCCTGCTGGCATTGTCCCTGACTGGGTGGGTGCTCACGCGGTACAACAGGGCCGCGACCTGAAGGATGGCAAAATCAATGCTTACTGGGTGCAGGTAAACAACAACGTCCAGGCCGCGCCAAACCTGAACGAGGAAACGCTACCGGGCTACCGCAACCCGGATAATTTTATTGTCGTGTCAGATGCTTATCCAACAGTAACCGCGCAGGCAGCGGACTTGATTTTGCCCACCGCTATGTGGGTTGAAAAAGAGGGCGCTTATGGCAACGCTGAGCGCCGGACCCAGTTCTGGCACCAGATGGTCGATGCGCCAGGAGAGGCGCGTTCCGACCTCTGGCAGTTGGTCGAGTTTTCCAAACGTTTCACTACCGACGAGGTTTGGCCAGCGGAGATTCTGGATGCCAATCCGGATTACAAGGGCAAGACACTCTACGACGTGCTGTACCGCAATGGTCAGGTGGACCAGTATCCTAATTCTGATATCGAAGAAGGCTACAGTAATCACGAGGCCGAGGCTTTTGGTTTTTATCTGCAGAAGGGTCTGTTCGAAGAGTACGCCAAGTTTGGTCGCGGGCATGCACATGACCTTGATGATTTTGATGTCTACCACCAGGTGCGCGGTAAACGTTGGCCGGTGGTCGATGGCAAGGAAACCAAGTGGCGCTTCCGCGAAGGGCACGACCCCTATGTGGAAGAAGGCAAAGGAGTGCAGTTCTATGGCAAGCCTGATGGCAGGGCGGTCATCTTCGCGCTGCCCTATGAACCGCCTGCCGAGAGCCCGGATGAAGAGTACGACCTGTGGCTGTCGACGGGCAGGGTGCTGGAGCACTGGCACTCAGGTTCTATGACCCGACGCGTGCCCGAACTGCATAAGGCCGTGCCCAATGCGCTGGTTTACATGCATCCCCAGGACGCTCGCAAGCGCAAGCTGCGCCGCGGTGACGAAGTGAGAGTCGTTTCTAGACGCGGAGAAATTCGCTCCCGGATAGAAACACGCGGGCGCAATAAACCGCCAGAAGGCCTGGTGTTTGTGCCCTGGTTCGACTCCAGTCAGTTGATCAACAAAGTGACCCTGGATGCCACCGATCCGCTATCCAAACAAACGGACTATAAAAAGTGCGCCGTTAAAATCCTCAAGGCATAGGAGACAGCATATGAAATTTCGTATCACGATTACTGTCCTGCTGGGCCTTGCGCTGACTGCGGGCGCCCTGGCGCAAAATGTAGCAACCACCCGCGACGCCGCAATCGACGTTGAAGTGGAGCCACCCAAACTCAGTCGAGTGGAAAACGACGACATAAAGCGCGCACGTGCCTATCCCATGCAACCGCCCACTGTTCCCCACAAAATCGATAACTACCAGGTGGATACCAACGCTAACAAGTGCCTGTCTTGTCATAGCCGCAGACGTACCCAGGAGAGCCAGGCGCCTATGGTGAGTGTGACCCACTATATGGACCGTGACGGCAACTTCCTCGCGGATGTTTCGCCGCGACGCTACTTCTGTAATCAGTGTCATGTGGTGCAACGGGACGTGAAGCCGCTGCTGGATAACGATTTTGAAGATATCGACGAACTGCTACGTGCAGATCGTAACTAGGGGGTTTGGCAGTGATTGAAACAATAAAGCGTTATTGGAACGCCATCTCCACCCCGAGTAAGTATTACAGCCTGGGTTTTCTCACCCTGGGTGGATTCATTATGGGGATCATATTCTGGGGTGGCTTTAACACCGCCATGGAACTCACTAATACGGAGGCTTTCTGTACGGGATGTCACGAGATGCGTGAGAATGTCTATGAGGAGCTGCAGACAACGATTCACTTTACCAACCGCTCAGGTGTGCGGGCCAAGTGTTCAGATTGTCACGTGCCGCACAACTGGACGGACAAAATCGCACGCAAGATGCAGGCTTCCAAGGAAGTCTGGGGCAAAATATTCGGCACCATTAATACCCGGGAAAAATTTCTGGCCAAGCGTGGCGAACTAGCGGAGCGTGAGTGGGTTCGGTTGAAGGCGAACGATTCATTGGAGTGTCGTAACTGCCACGATTTCGAGTACATGGATTTCACCTGGCAGAGTAAGCGTGCCGCCGCGCAGCATTCGACCGCATTGGCCAGCGGTGAGAAGACCTGTATCGATTGCCATAAAGGCATTGCGCATCACTTGCCTGACATGTCCGGTGTTGAAGGTTGGGACTAAACTTTTATCGGCACTGAAAAAAAGCCCGGAGAAATATCCCCGGGCTTTTTTATTGTCTAGCGTTCAGCTCTTCTTGCTCGCTCAGGGTGTGTACCAGATAGGCGACGTGTAGGCGCGTTCCTGGGTAGACACCGGAGCCCCTTCAGGAACATTGATACCAAAGCGCACCGCGTCATGGGTTGACCAGCGTGGGGTTGGTATTTCCAGAACTCGTGCGTAGTAAACCGCACGCTGCTGCGGATTGAAGTCCGGGTCTGTCCACACGGTGCCAAGTTCGGGTGCGCCTATTGTGTTGGTCCAGGAGGCAGTACTGGCATTCACGGTGTTGCCCACGGCGGGCAGCTTGCCATCTTCCCCAGCTTGTCGATCATCAGACCAGACGACGTCGTAGACTTTCTCCTGCGTTTTTTTACCGTCCTGCCAGGACTTCACGATCTGGATGCGATCCAGGTTGGCGCCCACCGGATCGCGCAGGGCGAACACCATGAAGCTGGGAGCAGACTTGCCGCTCTCACCAAATGTGGGCAGGTCGCCGCCCATGGGTACACCCTTGCTGTAACCGGTGAATGCCAGCTGACGGCTGTTCATATCCGCCAGGGTGAAATTCCAGCCACCAAAGAAGCGCACCATCATTCGGCTGCCGGTGGTGGCGTATGTCTCTTTGCGCTCCATCGCGTCGAAGATTGCCGAGCGGGTGTTGTCTGTGGCCCACACAGCGGCCAGTCCGGACGCAACCTGTTGCCAGCCCATAATGGTGCCGCTTTCAGTGGACATGAATGGGTGAGCCATACGCTCCGGGCTGGGCTCAGCTCCGGAGTGCTTACCGAAGAAGTTGTCCTCCTGGGCCGTGGCCAGCGAAGTGTGGCTGTCGGTGGAGCCAATCATGCCGAACTTGTAAGGATTGGTGCCCAGTTTGTCTTCTATCAGCAGGCCGCGTTTAAGTGCCTCGCGCGCGTATTCCGCGGCCAGCATATCGTCAGTTTTAGCTTCCGAGACATCCAGGTTGCCAATGTCCCAGGTTTCGTAGTCAGCGAACTCGTCGTTAGGAGAAAGGAAGGGGTGGGCTTCGCCGTCCCCCTTGATCTGAGTGGCCTCGTACAGGGGTTCCCATTTGGCCCGGTTCTCGACGTATTTCGCGTCCAGACGCCGGCCATCGTATTGCGCTCTCAGCGGGAACATAATGCCATTGGAGAGGTTGCCGTTGTGGGCGATCGCCAGCACGTCACCGCCGGTCTTTTCCTCAAAGTTGGCCAGCCAATTCCACAAGTCCATGGGATTGGTGCTGCCATGGGGTGCAATAGTCGTGTAGGGCACCATTTGGCCGCCCTTGTCGGCGCCATCTCGGTAGACTATGACCCGGTGCATGTTGCCGCCCTTGACCAGAGAGGTCCATTCGTAGCCGATAAAAGCGGTAAATCTGCCGGGCTCGTTGTAGCGTTCAGCTGCCTCTACTGTTCGTGCCCAGGCATCTTTATAGGATGCCGATTCCGGGGTATAGACCAGTTCCGGATCAAGTTTGCCTTGTGAAAAAAGACCTATCAGTTCCAGCGCCACGCCAACCCCTTCGCCTGCCTGAATTCGGTTGTACCAGTCTTTGCCTGTCTCGTTGGAAAGGATGTGAGGAGCCCCTGACAGTAGGTCAGGAAAAAACCCCATATTGTCCGAGTGATCAGCAACCACCAGGAAGTCTAGCGGTCGTGATAGGCGCACAGGGCCTGCGGTAGATGACTGGACTTCCTCTCCTCGCGCAAAGCGGTAGGCGACATCCAGATCCAGTCGGTTACCAAAGGCGCCGGCATCCATGGACATGTCTGTGTGCAGGTGCGTGTCACCCCAGAAAACGCCGGTAGCGAAGCCGCGGCCCGCATAGGGTGAGTAGGCCGCACCGGGGTAGGCTTTGGACAGGACGCCAGTGTCTGCTGGCGGTGGTACCTGGGACTGTGCTGAGGAAGCGACGAGCACGGCAGCTGCTATTAAGGTTTGAGCAAAGCGCATTTGGAATCCTTGTGTTTGAAAATATGCATAATTGTTTACAGTCTAGAGCAGAGTTGAAAGTCCGCAAGGCTACCAGGGTCTTTTAGAGGCTATTTCTTGCCGGTGGGATACGGCATGGGGAGTACGATACTCAATGCGTTGGCCGCACTTTTTCCGGTATTCCGATAGCCGTGTTTTTGGTCACCCGGAAAAGCCAGTACATCGCCTTCATTGACCTCCCAGTTCTGTCCAGCCACTGAAACGGTTACGGATCCTGCCAGTCCGACCAGGTATTCCTTGGTGCCTTGCAGGTGTGGCTTGCCGGCCATGGAAGCACCAGTGTTAAATATCATGCGGTCGATCTCAATGCCCCGTACCCGATCGGGCATAAGCTTGTGCACCTGTACTTTGCCTGCGCTGCGACTCTGCACAGGCACCTGTTCCCGCTTTAGCAGACTGCATTCACTGCGGGGGCGGGAGAGTAATTCCTCTATACCGACCCCCAGGGCGGCTGCCAGCTTGCAAAGATTGGTCAGCGAGGGGTTGCCGCCGCCTGATTCCATATGGGTCAGGGTTGAGCGCGGAATGCCGGCTTTTTGGGCCAGCCGCACCTGGCTGAGTTCACTGCGCTTGCGCAGTGCGGTGATGTTGTCGGCCAGGTAGGACGCGACATGTTCCAGGTCTGACACGATGTTCTCCTGTTAGCTTAATGTCAATATATTAGCAGTAGTGGCGATATATTGCTGGCATCTATCTACTATAAAACCATGACCAACCAATGAGGAGAAAGCGTCATGAGAATCGAACATGCCAATATCACTGTTAGCGATGTGCGCGCCAGCGTCGAGTTTTACCTGCAGCTCATGGGCGGAAAGGTACGCTGGGAGGGCACCAATAGCAGCGGACGCCGCGCCGCCCATATTGGCGATGACCGCACCTACCTGTCGCTGTTTGAAGCAGCGGACGCTGCCCGTGCGCCACAGGACTACGCCGCAAGCGGATTCAATCACCTGGGATTTGAGGTGGATGACCTGGCCTCATACCGGGAAACCCTGGTGCAGATGGGCGTGCAGATCAAGGGTGAGGAGGACTATGAGCCCGGACGAAGGCTGTACTTTTATGACCCGGATGGCATTGAAATCGAGCTGGTGGAGTATTGACGGGGCAGGGTAATAGCTTGCAGCTCAATGGAAGTTCCGCGACGTCACCCGCAGGCTGTCCAGCTCGCTGGTGTAGTCGTAGAGCGCGCCTGCAATCACGTGGGTGACGTTGTCTTTGGTCTCCACGGTGCCGGTGACCAGCAGCAATTTTGCCGACATCAGTGCCTGGCGAAAATGCTGTTGGGTTCGCTGCCAGACCACAATATTGCTGTTGCCTGTTTCGTCCTCCAGGGTGAGGAACAGTACGCCCGAGGCACTGCCCGGGCGTTGGCGGCAGGTCACCAGGCCGGCAATACGTACAAAGCGGTTATTGCCCAGCTGCGGTAGGTCTGTTTGTCTTTTACAACGGTTGAAGGGCGGTCGGTCGCGCAACAGGCTCAGGGGATGGGCGCGCAGGGTGAGGCCAGTGGCCCGGTAGTCAGACAATACCTCCTCTGCCACTGCTGGCGCCGGTAGTTGTACCTCGTCGTTGAAGTAGCGGGCGTTCTGGAACTGCTCATCCTGCAACAGGGGGCGGGCTTCCTCCAGAGCCATAATCTGCCACTGTGATTGGTGACGATGCCCACTTAAAGAAGCCAGCGCGTCTGCATCTGCCAGGGCTTCCATATCGCGTTTGTTCAGTTGCGCCCTGCGGCGCAGGTCGCTGACCTGGCGAAAGGGCGATTGCTGGCGCGCCTCCGTAACACGCTGTGCGCCGTCTTTGCTCAAACCTTTTACCAGGCGCAGGCCCAGGCGAATGGGTTTGTTGTTGTTACTGTGATGATCCAGTAACTGGTGATCCCAGTCGCTCTGGTTGACGTCTATGGGCAGGGCGATGACCCCATGGCGCCGGGCATCCTGGAGCAGCTGTGAGGGACTGTAAAAGCCCATGGGTTGGCTGTTGAGCAGGCCGGCAAAAAAAGCAGCCGGGTGATGCCGCTTGAGCCAGGAAGAAACATAGGCCAACAGGGCAAAGCTGGCAGAGTGGGATTCGGGGAAGCCGTAGCCGGCAAAGCCCTTGATCTGGTCAAACAGGCGGCGGGCAAAGTCTGCGTCGTAACCTCGCTCTATCATGCCCTGAGTGAGTTTTTGCTCGAAGCTCAACAGTTTGCTGTTGCGCCCCCAATTGGCAATAGCTCGGCGCAGCTGGTCGGCTTCGCCGCCGGAAAAGCCCGCTGCAACCATGGCCAGGCGAATGACCTGTTCCTGGAAAATAGGCACTCCCAGGGTTCTTTCCAACACGCCTTTGATTGCCTCAGACGGATAGGTGATGGCCTCCAGACCCTGCTTGCGACGCAGGTAAGGGTGCACCATGTCGCCCTGTATGGGGCCCGGGCGGACAATGGCAATTTCAATCACCAGATCGTAAAAACATTGCGGTTTCAGCCTCGGTAGCATGGACATCTGCGCCCGCGACTCGATCTGGAATACGCCGATGCTATCGGCCTGTTGCAGCATCTGGTAAGTGGCGGCGTCCTCCCTGGGAACGTCGCTGATGGTGGCGATGGCCGGGTTGTAGCGGTGCACCATCTGCAGGCTTTTCCTGATGGCCGACAACATACCCAGGGCGAGAATATCCACCTTGAGCAATCCCATGGACTCTATGTCCTCCTTGTCCCACTGGATAACGGTGCGGTCGGCCATACTGGCATTTTCAACAGGCACCAGGGTGGAGATAGGGCTGCGGGTGATCACGAAGCCTCCCACGTGTTGCGACAGATGGCGGGGGAAGCCCAGAATCTGTTGCACCAGGCTGTAGAACAGCTCAGCTTGTTGGCTATGGCCGGCCACGCCTTGTTCCTCAAAACGTACGGCCAGGTCGGCGCTGCGGTCCCACCAGGCCAGGGATTTTGCCAGGTCGTCCACGAACACCGGGTCCAGCCCCAGGGCCTTACCGACATCGCGCACCGCACTGCGGGAACGGTAGGTGATAAGAGTGGCCGCCAGGGCCGCACGTCGCCGGCTGTATTTGCGATAGATGTATTGGATAACTTCTTCGCGCCGCTCGTGCTCGAAGTCTACATCGATGTCGGGCGGCTCATCTCGTTCTTTGGATATAAAGCGCTCAAAAAGCAGCGAAATCTGTTCCGGGGAGACCTCGGTAATACCCAGGCAGTAGCACACCACTGAGTTGGCGGCCGAGCCCCGGCCCTGGCAAAGAATGTCCCGGGAGCGGGCGAAGTCGACGATGTCGTAAACGGTGAGAAAGTAGTATTCGTAGTGCAGCTCCTCAATCAATGTCAGCTCACGCTCGATGCGCTGTTGAATTTCATCGGAGACGCCTTTGGGCCAGCGCCGGTTGCTGCCTTCATCCACCAGTTGTCGCAGGTAGCTGTTGGCATTTTGCCCCTTGGGGACGACTTCCTGCGGATACTCGTAGCGCAATTCGTCCAGGCTGAAATCACAGCGCGCTGCAATGCGCTGCGTTTCCAAAATTAACTCAGGGGGGTAGAGCGAGTCGATTTTGTCCAGCGAGCGCAGGTGTTGCTGGCTATTACCCAGACGCCGCCTACCCAATTGCGCAATGCTGGTATTGTGATTCAGCGCGGTAAATACATCGTGCAGCGGCTTGCGAGCAGCCATGTGCATGCGTACATCGCCACAGGCCACCATGGGGATGCTCAGCTCGGCAGCCAATGCTGAAGCTCTTTGAAAATGCCGCGCCTCATCATTACCCAAAAGTTGACTGACACCCAGCCACAGTCGGCCCTTGCACAATCGCGCTAGCTGCTGGCCGTAGGCCCTGTCGTGCTCGCCATTGTCGCCGCCATTGCCCTGGGGTAGCCAAATCAGCAGACAGCGCTTGAGATGAAAAATCACATCCCGAATATTGGCTCGATATTCCCCCTTGGGGCTGCGCCGCCGGGCCATGCTGATCAACCCCGACAACTCGCTGTAAGCGCTGCGCGAGGGAGCCAGGGCCACCAGGCGAATGCCTTCTTCGAGCTTGAACTCACTGCCTACGATGAGCTGCAGACCGACTTCCTTGGCTGCCACATGGGCCTTAACGATGCCGGACAGGGAGCACTCGTCGGTAATGGCCAGCGACTGGTAACCCAGCTGCGCCGCCCTCTGGACCAACTCGTGGGGATGGGAGGCACCGCGCAGGAAGCTGTAACAGCTAAGGCAGAGGAGTTCGGAGTAGTTTGACATATACTGTATATTTATACAGTATTAAGGGTTCGTCAAATACCGATACACGTTTAATTAAGCATTTATTTCCCGCACTATGGTGAATTGACTGAGGTGCTGGATAATGACCCAATCAGGGTGGAAATTCATGGCATTGGCGACCTCTGCCTGGTGCTTGTTGCCTGCTAGAACTGACTTGGCAGAACCGTGATGATACGTCCCAGGGGGAAACTCCTTAAGCACCTTCTTCTATTTGTTGCTTACAGTGTTGTTGGCTCGCTGCTGACACTGCTGATAATTTTTGTTTTCACTCTCGATGCACGGACTGATCTGGATCTCTGGCACCTGGCCGATCTCGATGCAGAGTTCACCGCCGACTCTGACATTAAAACGTTTGATCAATACCTTGTTTTGGAGGAGAGGCTTTTCGCTCAGCTGGATGAGCAGGTGTATGCCGAGACGGGTTTGCCAGGTGATGACGTCGCCAACAGGTTCAAGCGAGGCAGCTTGGCTGATCCTGAAAGATGGCCGCGCAATTGGAATCGCAGCTATGAGATGACAGCAGAGGATCCGCAGGCAGCGGTCCTGCTGCTGCATGGCTTGTCGGACTCGCCCTATAGCTTGCGAAGTATCGCAGAGCGCATGCATGCAGCGAATGCTCATGTCCTGGGGTTGCGTATACCCGGTCATGGCACTGCGCCATCCGGGTTAGTTGAAGTCAGTTGGCAGGATATGGCTGCAGCAGTAGCGCTAGCAGTGAATCACCTGGCTGACACGCATCCGCAAAAGCCGATTTACATCGTAGGTTATTCCAATGGTGCTGCTCTTGCGGTGCATTACGCCTTGAGCGGTTTGGAAAAGCCGGGCAGTCCTAAGGTTGAGCGCCTGGTGCTGATTTCGCCGGCTATAGGTGTGACCAAGGCGGCATCTATCGCTGTGTGGCAGGGGCGACTGGGGCACTTTCTTGGTTTGGAAAAGCTGGCCTGGAATTCAATTGAGCCCGAGTACGATCCTTTCAAATACGGCTCGTTCGCGATCAATGCTGGAGATGTGTCCTATCGAATGACGATCCAAATACAGCGCTTGTTAGACAAAGCGTCTGTTGCGAAACAGCTATCGCTGATGCCGCCCATACAGGCATTTTCATCGGTGGTTGATGCGACTGTTTTGGCACCTGCGCTCATTAAAAATTTACTCGGCCGATTGCCTGCTGGCGGTCATGAGTTGGTGCTCTACGACGTAAATTCAAAGGCTGGTCTGGACTATTTTTATAAGTGGGACCCCAAAGAAATTTTTAGAACCCTGAAACGCGCTGGCGTCAGTAGCTACGCGTTGAGTATGGTCAGTAACAGGCATGATCCTGGCGGTAAAGTCATAGAGCGGCAATGGGAGGAAGGGGGGACAGATTACAATGACACGCTACTCAATCTGGACTGGCCGTCTGACGTGTATTCAATGTCACATGTGGCTTTACCTTTTCCTCCGCAAGACCCGCTATATGGTGGCATGCCTAGTGAGCCAAGCCCCGGTGTGCAGTTGGGTTCCTTAGTGCTGCGAGGCGAACGTGATGTATTGCGTATATCGCCTGCCTCCATGCTCCGCTTGCGCTGGAATCCGTTCTACGCCTATCAGGAGCAAAAGATGCTGAGGTTTCTCGATTTGGCAGATGCAACTGATCCATTGAGAAATTAGAGTTGTTGTCTGTAAGTTGCTATGACTGCGAATCACGAAATCGTCTGGGTGTTGTTCCTGTCCAACGCTTGAAGGCCCGAATGAATACTGTGGAATCTGGGTAACCTACGCTTGCGCCTATGGCGGCAACGCTGCGGTTACCTTTGAGCAACTCCGTCTCTACGCGTTTTTGACGGAGCATGTCTATTTCGGTTTTCAGTGAGCTTCCCATCTTCTCTAAACGACGGGCCAGGGTCCGTTTGCTCACACCGCAAAGCGAGGCCACTCGTTCCGCGTTCAACTTTGGATCGTGCAGATTGGCGAGCAGTACGTGGTGCAGCGCATCCATTGGTGTGCGCGCAGCTTCAGAGTCATTGACTTGCAATTGAACTTGCTCTGATTGGTTTTTAAGTTGCGGTGGTAGCAGAAGCCATTCGCAGGGGAAGGCAACGGTGAATCCCTGGGTACTGCTGTGTGCCAGATGAATGCCTAGATAGTCGCTGGGGAAGACCGCCGGATCGCAGACCGAGACAAGAACTTGCTTGCCATCCCATGCTGCGCCAGTGGCAGAGCGGAGAATAGAAAGCACATAAGCTGCACCAAAGCCGTCGTTGTGGCGGGGTATTCTGCCACCGTCACTCAATCGGCCCTCGGAAAAGCTAGCTCTTTGACCGCGGGTCTCTAAGCGAAATACTGCAGAGTTGGCGTCTTTTTGAGCATCAATGGAGAAGCGCAGCAGCAGGTCACCGACCGATTGTGCCAAAATTGCAGCGCGGGCTAGCGGTGACCATTGAAACGGATCGAGTTGTGTGCCGAGGTGAACACCGATAAAGGGATCGCCTGTCGCCTCTGAAAGCGCTTCCACCACGTCATACATGGTGGGGGCGGGCAGAAACATATCGGGATTGGCGAAGGCCTGGACGTTTAAGCCGTAGGGCGCCAGTATCTGGTCCGCATCGACACCCGCCGTCAATGTTGCGTCGAGAAAGGCTTGTGCCAGGTTGAGCCGAATCAGGGGTAGCTGGGCCTTATCTTGTGGTTGTTCACTCATGGCGTGTAGTTTGCACCAAAAACGCAGTAAAGAGACGCGAATAGAGGATATTATCGATTTTTAGTGTCGCTTATAGATTGTAATGGCGCATATAGTCGCTAGTTAATTCAGAGCAACTCTACTAAGTTAGGGTCAGGGTGACTAGTACTCACCATTTGGGTGAAAAATTTATAACGAATTGAAGTGGAGAGAACTATGCGCAAGCATTTAAGGGTAATGTCGAAATTTCTGGTATTGCTAGTGGCTAGCGCGTCTACGGCGCTCTTGCTGCCTTCGATGTTGGCAGCTGCGCAGGACGAAGCACCGAAGCAAACATTGATTACGAACGTCAATGTGTTTGATGGATTTGCTGATGAGCTGGCAATGAATACGGATGTATTGATTGAAGGCAATCATATTGTCGAAGTTGCTAAAAATATATCCGCCCCCGATGCGACTGTGATCGACGGCGGTGGCCGGACATTGACGCCGGGTCTGATCGACATGCATACCCACGTCACTTTCGAGACCACGGCCGGAACGAACGGATTCAACGAATATGATTTCGGTGGGGCTGGCGCTATGGCTGCCCAGGCCTTACGTGACAATATGTTGATGAAAGGCATTACAACTGGAAGGGATATCGCGGGTAATTCAAGAGGTGTAGCCAGATTGATTCAGCGCGGTCAGCTCATCGGGCCACGTCTCTATACGTCCGGCGGTGTTCTTTCGCCAACAGGTGGACATGGCGACTGGGGCGCGCCCACGGATACTGTACGAAACGTCGATTACGGTGCAATGGTTGAGCAGTCCTACATCATTGAAGGCCGTGACTCTGTGATCGCGGCGTCGCGTCGCAATTTCCGCAACGGTGCGCACTTCACCAAGATCATGGCAGGCGGCGGAGTCGCGAGTCTTTATGATCCGCTGGAGATTCTATCGGCAACGCAGGAAGAAATTGAAGCTGCCGTTGAGATAGCCAGTGAATATGGCACCTATGTGGCCATTCATGCCTATAACGATAACTCCTACAAGCGCTCGCTAGACGCTGGCGTGCGTTCATTCGAGCACGGATTTTTGGTCACTGAGCCAACTGTAAAGAGAATGGCAAAAATGGACCAGGATGTTGCCTGGAGTTTTCAGTGCTTTATGAGTGTCGCTACATTTGGTAGTTACGAATCAATGCCCAGCTTTTTTACCCATGAGCAGAAAAACAAGGGTGTGGCTGTTGGCAAAGGCGCAAGGAATGCCGCCGCGATGATGTTGGAACACGATGTCTTTATGGTTGGCGGCTCGGATATGTTCACCCCGGCCTTTGGGCCCAGGATGAAAGAGGATATTACCTGCCGCACTAATATGGTTGGTTATCCGGCGCCGCATGCGCTGAAAATGTCCACCGGTAATGCTGGTATCGTACTGAAGTGGTCGAAGGTGCTGGATCCGTATCCGACCTATGACATTGGCACCATTCGGCCAAATGCTTTTGCGGACATTCTGCTTTGGGATGGCAATCCTCTTGAAAATATTGACTTGATTCTGGATGAAAGCAAGCTGTCGCTGATAATGAAAGACGGTGTTGTCTACAAAGACATCAGGTGATGTATCGGGTTACAGCGTTCATCTTCGTCTTGTTGCTGGCGCCCTCTTGGGCGCTGGCTCAAGAAAAGCCTGTCACGCATATACTGATTACCGACGCGGCTGTCTGGGATGGCACAAGCGATGCGGCCATCCCCGGCATGAATGTGCTGGTAGAAAACAATCTCATCAAACAGGTATCGGCTGAACCGATACCGGTCAACCGCTCAGCCAATACCAAGATAATTGATGCTGGCGGCAGGACACTAATGCCCGGCCTGATTGATATGCACACGCATATCATGTTCAAGTTTGGGGTGCCTGCCACCCGTAACATGGATCACGCTACTCAGGGAGCCGTGGCCCTGGAGACCCTGCAGTTCTACATGCGCATGGGGTATACAACCTTGCGGGATGTTGGCGGCAGCAGCCTCGGAATATCCAGAGCGTTGGTCGCTGGCCAAATAAAAGGTCCGCGACTGTACTCATCTGGGGGCGCAATTAGCAGCATCTCCGGTCACAATGATTTGGGTATGCTAACAGAGGACCCCTATGACAATGTCTTCACGCGGAGAGGTGACACCAATGTTGTGACGGGCCCTATCGAAGTGCGAGAAGCAGTGCGGCGGATTCTTCGTGGTGGTGGTTCGCAAATCAAGATTATGCCGGGTGGAGGCGTTGCGTCGGACTTCGATCCTCTTGAGGCAACAACTTTGATGGCAGATGAATTACGTGCGGCAGTGGAGACGGCGGCAGATTTTGGCACTTACGTTTGTGCGCATGCCTATAATGATGAATCTGTGAATAGATTTCTCGATGCCGGTGGACGTTGCATAGAACATGGCTTTCTGGCGGAAGAAAAAACGATTAAACGCATGAAAAAACTCAATGCGGTTATGTCTTTACAGGCGTATGCGGCTTACGAGACGTTCAAAGACCCAGAGAATATACCAGGTTTTTCTGCGGAAAATGCTCGAAAAGGGCGTCAGGTTAATGAGGGTGCGATCCGGATGTTGAGCTGGGTCGCCAAGTATAACGTAGACACAATTGGCGGCTCAGACCTTTGGACATTCGATACATTGCCTTTGGTGCCGCAAGATCTTGTTGTGCGTAAGCATTGGTTTAGTGACGTAGAGATATTGCGCCAGAATACGTCTAATGCCGGACGCTGGTTGGCCAAATCTGGCACCAAGAACCCTTATCGCGAAGGCCCCCTGGGCGTAATTACCGTCGGCGCCTATGCAGATATGATTCTTGTCGAGGGAGATCCGCTTGGCGATGTCTCGGTATTGGTGGACTACGACAAAAACATCAAAGTCGTCATCAAAGATGGTGAGATATACAAGAATACGCTGAAGTGATTCACCCTGGCAGCATAGAGTTGGTGCGTTGCCTGCGGAGGGCAAGTCCGCTTTTTGTTGGACAACGAGTGAAGCGATAGTAGACGCCGAACTTTTTTTAAAAACGCTAAGCTCTCACAAATCGGACCAACCTAGATGCGAATTTTGTCTCAGCCCTTTAGGCTATTTATTTTTATCCCAATGTTGTTGCTCTCCAGCCAGTTGATGGCTCAGTCATGGGAGCCCTACACTGGCGCGGAAAATTTGCGCCGTTTGATGTCCGATACCGTTATGGAAGGTGCGCCCCGGGAAGGTGTGACATCCACTGCCCGATACAACGCTGACGGCACGGGTGATTTGACGGCCTGGGGCGAAACATTCCCTCGCACCTGGCGGGTGCAAGGCGAAGACCAGGTGTGTGTCAGTGTGGGCGAGGGGGAGAATTGTGTCAGGCTGGAGAAAGCGGTGGGGCAAGACAATATCTACCGGGCTACAGACATTAGCAGCGGCGAGATCGTAGAGTTTTCAGTGCTCGATGCCGGTGAGCCGATTGTTATCGACACGGATGCCGGCAGCGATGGTGGCGCTGCTGAACCCTCGGCGGAGGAGATTGCCAAATCACTGGCCAACCCCAATACGCCACTGGCCAGCCAGACTTTCAAGTTTCAATATCGGCAGTTTGAGGGTGATCTGCCCGATGCTGATGACCAGAGCAGTTCACTGGTTTTGTATCAGCCCTCCTTTCCCTTTGCGCTGGACAATGGCGCCACCGTATTTTTCCGCCCTGCATTTCCCATTATCCTTGACCAACCGGTATACGACGGCACAGACAGTGATTTTAATTCCGTAAGTGGCATGGGTGATATCGGTTTTGATCTTGCCTATGGTCGTACCACCAGCAATGGCCTGTTGTGGGCTGTGGGTGTGATCTCGACGTTGCCTACCGCAACCAAGGATGAATTGGGGCCCGACCTGTGGAATCTTGGACCTGAGTTCCTGATCGGAAAGCTCAGCAAAAAATACGTGTTGGGTGCGTTAACGACTTATCAGACAGACGTGGGTGGCTCGGGCGATTCGGATGTCAGTTTAACGACGGTGAATGCCTTTGCGACGTTCCTGCCCGGAGGCGGATGGAATGTTGGCAGTGCACCAATCATGAGTTACGACCATGAGAACAGCCAGTGGACGCTGCCCGTAAACCTGAGTTTCGGTAAGACGGTCATCTGGCAAGGCCGGCCCTGGAAGCTGGGTGCGGAGATTAACTATTATGTTGACCAGCCGGATGCTTTCGGGCCCAGGTGGATGTTTGGTATTAATATTGCGCCGGTGGTGGAGAACGTGTTTGCCCGTGTGTTTCAGTGATGAAAAAACTCGCGCTTCACTATAAATCCTAAACGCGACCGGGAGATAAGGGACTCGTGATGAAATTTTATCACCACATAAAAGTAGACACATTGCCTGGGCGGTTAGTAATTTTATGCTTGTTGGCAGTGAATCCGGCGGCTTTTTCGGAAGACAGTCCAAGTTTCGGCGGGCCAGATTCTGTTGGTCGCACGATAGAAACCGACCGCGCGGAAAAGGGAGGGTTCATTGAATCCGAGCTGTTCGCACCTCTGGAGCAATGGCAGGACAAGATGAAGGAGGACCATGGCTTCAGCCTGGGCATGGATTACTCCGCCGTCACTGTAAACGCCAGTGAATCACTGCCAGGGACAGATGACTCCGCCAGTGGCGGCATGGTCCGTGTCTTTGGCAGTTGGAACTTGACCGGCGATGGCGCATCAACTTCAGGTGGTCTGGTGTATAAACTCGAGCATCGCCACAGCTACGGCGATACGGCCCCCAGCGACCTTTACCTGGGCAGTGTTGGCTACGCCGGTCTGACCGCGCCGCCGTTCAGTGATCAGGGAACCCGTTTTACCAATCTGTTCTGGCGTCAGAGTGTCAACAGCGGCCGTACGGTAGTACTGGGTGGTTTTCTCGATGCCACCGATTTCTTTGATGTGTATGGAATGGCCAGTCCCTGGCTGCATTTTATGAACCTCACGTTTTCCACCGGCTCTGCGGCCACCGACCTGCCCAATGATGCGGCGCTGGGGGTGGGTGCTGGTCATTTGTTCGATAGTAATGTGTATGTGATTGGCAGCGTGGTTGATCGCAACTCTGACCCAACGGATATAAGTCAGGGGTTTGATACCTTTTTTGGCGATAAGGAGTATTTCTCCAGTATTGAAATTGGCCATACCAGCTCTCATTCACGCATCGCCCTGGACAACGTACACCTGTCGTTATGGCATGTAGATGCTCGCGAGGAAGCCGGAGCACCCCAGGGCTGGGGCGCCAATTTTTCCTGGTCCCGTTATTACAACAATAAGTTCATGCCATTCCTTCGCGCAGGCTATACCGATGACAGTGGCTCGCTATTGGAAAAAAGCGTCAGCCTGGGTTTTGGCTACCAGCCTGACTCTTCAACCGCAGTCCCCGGCAACCTGTTCGGCGCGGCGGTGAACTGGGGTGAAGTCAATGAGCTGTCTTTTGGTCCAGATCTTAACGATCAATACACGGCAGAGTTGTTCTACCGTTGGCAGACCACCAGGAAGCTGGCGCTGACCGCCGACTTACAATACCTCAAAGACCCGGCGCTGAACCCTGATGAAAGCAGCGTGTATGTCTGGTCGATACGCGGGCGATTCGCCTTATAAATGAAGATTTCAATCAAGGGCTGGGCTGTGAATCGAAGTTGTCAGGGCGCATGTCATTCTGGGGCTAGCAGTCTACTCTGGGTCTTCAGAATGAATCGCGTGTTAGCGCTAATGCTGCTGTCATTCTCGTGTGGAGCTGCCGCTGATCCGGGGCAGCCCCAGATCCCCGATTCGAATCTAAACGTGTCCCGTATTGCGCTTGGCTCTTGTGCATTTCAGTCGCTGGAGCAGCCGATTTTTCGCGCTGTGGTAAAAGCCCGGCCCGACCTGTATCTGTCGCTGGGTGACGCCATCTATGGTGACTATGATATCGCCACCAAGTCTGCCTACGATGTCACACCACAAACCTTACGCCGTGAGTGGCAGGTACTGGCAAACAACCCGGACTGGCAAAGCCTCGTAGAGCATATCCCGATGATGGCCACCTGGGACAACCATGATTATGGTCACCACAGCGCAGGCGCAGGGTTTCCTTTGAAAGCTGAATCCAAAGAGATCTTCCTGGACTTTTTCGGTGAGCCGGCAACTTCGCAACGTAGAAGTCGCGAGGGCGTCTACGATAGCAAAATCTTCGGCCCCGAGGGTCGCAGGGTACAGGTTGTGCTGCTGGATACACGTAGTTTCAAGTCTGCGCCTGCCCTCGCGCAGCGACTGGAAGTAGTTGGGGGAAGCCTCGGTAAATATGCGCCAAACAACGATCCAGCGGCCAGCCTTTTGGGTGCAGAGCAGTGGCGTTGGCTGGAGCAGGAATTGAAGCGTCCGGCAGATGTGCGTCTGGTGGCGTCCAGTGGGCAAGTGATTGCGGATCAAAAGGGTATGGATGAGTGGGGCAATTATCCGCTGGAGCGTGAGCGACTTTTAACCCTGGTTGCCTCCACTGCGTCTGGCAGATCTATACTGTTGTCGGGCAATGTGCATTTTTCTGAGGTCTCTGCCGTCGATGTCGCGTCAACTCGTATTGTAGATTTTACCTCCAGCGGATTGACTCACGTTAATAAGGAATACCCCAAGGCCCCCAATCGTTATCGGGTTGCTGGGCCCCATGTCGAACCAAATTTTGGGCTGGTTGAAATCAACTGGGATCGCAACCACGAAATCGTGCTCCAATCGATTGGAGTAGAGGGCGAAGTCCAGTTTGAATACACAGTGCCTCCCGAAGACATTAGTTTGTCCTCTTCCGCTAACTAAGGACTGCATTTATGTTTAGCAACAGTGCCTACCGTCGTTACCTACTTGGCCTATGTTTGCTCATTGGACTGTCACCCCTTGCCCAGGCGCAGCCCGGAAAAACTATTCTGATCAGGAATGTAACCTTACCTGGTCAAGCAGTTGGCCAGGAAAAACTGGTTGTTAATATTCTTATCAAAAAATCGGAACTCGATATTCTTACAGAGGACTTCATTTCTCTTGATGAAGCAGATGTTTCCTATGATGCTCGCGAGGGTGTGGTTCTTGGCGAGTTAAAGCTTGGTCAACCGGCGACTTTCTTGGTGCTGGACGGAGATCCGGCTAAAAATGTAGAGCTATTGCTGGATACAAAAGCACACGCTACTTTTGCGATTCATCGCGGCGCGGTACTAAAAAACACGCTAGAGCCTGTGACGGACGAAACACCTGAGGAACGTGAGCGCAGCCAGGCTGGCTGGCTGGCATATACAGCGCCGCCCCTGGCCGTGCCGTTGGATTACCAGGATGACAGCCGCTGGAATAAATTTAATTCAAAGTATGTCTCTGGCATCTTTGCCGCCGCGGTGGTGCTGGATCGACAAAACTGGCTGGAGCAGGACGACCAAAGTGAATTTCAGGTGGGTGATCTTGATACTTACGATGGCGGTGAGATCAGGGGTTTGCGCTTTGGTGGTGTCGGCACCCTGAATTTTGACAGGCCCTGGGTGTGGGCCGTTTTTGGCGCCACGCATGCGTTTGAAAAGGGCTTTGACACTACCGATTCCGATACCGATGATTTTAGTTTGTTTGATTTGCGTCTCGATATTCCGATCTGGGAGAAAGCAAGCTTCAGTATTGGCAAGCAGAAGGAGCCCATTTCGATGGAGCGACTGATGGCACTTGGTCACGGGCCCCTTGGTGAGCGCGCTGCTGTTTCCGACGCGCTTCTGCCTTCGAGGAATGTGGGCATTGTTATGGCGGGATCGGTCTTCAACGACCGGGTTTCCCTTGCCGGTGGCGCCTTCAATAATTGGCTGGATAAGGATCAGCCCAACTCCTTCGATGATAACGCCACTCAGTTTGTGACTCGGGCAACCTGGGTGCCGTCGCTTTCGAAAAACGAGAGCACGCTGTTACATCTGGGAGTGGGGTTGCGGCACTCCGACAGTGAGGAGGGTTTTAAGACCCAGAGTGGGCCGGAATTCAACAAAGCGCCAGACTTCCTGGTAACAGATTTTTTCAATCCTGATGATTCCATGACCTATCAAGCGGAAGCATCGCTGCGTTCGGGCCCTTTCTGGCTTCATGGTGAATACGTTCGCACAGACCTTGAGGACGCTGCACTAGATGATCCATCCATTGATGGCTATCACGTTACTGCCTCCTGGATATTGACGGGGGAGGTAAGGCCTTACAATAAACGCAGTGGTGTATTCAGGCCAGTACCCATAGCCCGAACGGTTGAGCAAAATGGTTGGGGCGCTTGGGAAATCAGCACCCGTTTCAGTAGTCTCGATATGAATGAAGTCCCTGATCCGGAAGGGCTGGCCGCAGGTGAGATGGATGTATGGTCCCTGGGACTCAACTGGTGGCTAACGCCGAAGATGAATGCAAATATCAACTATCGCTACGTTGATCTGGATCGGTTGGGCGTTCAGGGCACCAGCCAGGGGTTTGTCACCCGTGTCGCGTTAATATTGGAGTAGTGTCACGAGACTTTAATGTCGATTCGGTCACTATAGTGACGGTAAAGGCTAATCAAGCACAGCTATTCAAACTTCACTGTAGCGATGCCAGCTGGGCAGTTCCTTGCTCGCCTCGGCAACCAACTGATCGAGACGAAAAAAAGCACGAAAACTCAAGGGCTGGATCTCATACTCCTTTGATCCAAACGCTCCATCTGCAATGTGCGTAGGTCGTTCATCACCGTGTCTACGTGTAGGAAACCTGCGCTGTAGATATTGCGGATACGTCGGTCCTGGTCGATCAGGTAAACTCTGAGAATGTGCGCCATGGTGCCCGAGTAGCTGCCGTCCTGGTTGTAAAACATCTTCCGATACTGGCCGAAGCCCTCCAGGATGGGCTGCAATTCGGCCTCGTTTTTCGTGGTGAGGAACCGCCAGTCGAAACCCTTGCGACGAAAGTGCATGGAGTAGTCTCGCATGGCCGCAGGGGTGTCCTGGATTGGGTCGAAACTCAGACTGATGAGTCGTACCTGATCTTTGAGGTCCTCGGATTTGAGCAGGGCCAGTTGTAATTGCTTCATTACGAAGCTGGCTAAGGGGCAACCGTTGACGTCGGGACAGTGGGTATAAATAAAACCCATCACGACCAGCTTGTCTCCGGTCAGCTCGCGTAGAGGGAGCGTGTTGCCCTGCATGTCGATGACAGGGCCGTCAGTGGCCGGTCCCAGAGGGGGTAGCTCGTAGCTACCAGCTGCCGGAGGCACGTATTCCAGGGGCCCATATCCCGGCGCGAGCACTTTGGTGGTTTCTGCCCCAATGTTCAGGCTGGCGCACAGTAGTGCAGCGCCGATGGCTAACCGACGCAGTGAGTAGTGGGTTCGACTCAACGCGCTGAGACCTTGTCTCCGTAGAGCGCGTGGGCACCGAAGCGCATCTGGTGCGGGGCGCCGAGTTTCTCGGCAATGAAATCGATGGCCATTGTCTGCTCTAGCTTCTCGCCGTCGAAGTTATACACCTTGAGGTAGTGCAGGTCGGGCCCTGCGGGTGCGGTCTTGTCCCAGTTGGCTAATAGCGAAGAGGTGTAGTAAACACGCTTGCCATCCCAGCTCTGGGATACCATGTTGACCTGCTCACCAATGCGCTGCTCCCAAAGCTGTTTCGCGTTGAAGGGATCGCTGATGTCGTAAAGACGGGTCATGCCGTCGTTCCAGGTGTTCACCCACAGGCGGGTATCGTCGTTGGAGATGGAGATGTCTACCGGCAGGGGAATTTTTGTCGCATCACCGATATCGCCAACTTCGCTGGCCTGCCACTCATCCTGGTCGTCAAGGTAGATCAGCCAAACCTTGGAGGTGAGTGCGGTAGTTGTGAAGCAGTAATCGTGCTCCTCATTCCATGCGCAGCGAATTTCCAGCGGCGCCCCAGGTACGTCCAGTACTTTCAGCGGCTTGCGGGCGTGCATGTCCCAGATCACGACGGTGTTACCGAAAGCCTTCATAGCTTCAGGGTCCGCCATCATTGCTCCGAGGTTCATCATGTAGTTGTTCCAACCAGTGAAGGAAGAGGTCACCATCGCATTGCGGCGCGGTAGCACCCGCACATCATAGCCAAAGCCGTCGGCGAATTGGCCGGACTTAACTGCCCCCTGCAGGTTGTCATCGGTGGGCATCCAGTAGGTCTTTACGAAGTCACCAGCGTTGGTGTACTCGACCATTGCGGTGCGCCCGCCATGGTCGCGATTGTTGGACAGACCGCTGATCAACATGCGTCCGGGAAGAGCGTAGTTGGTATGGGGGCCGACCACTCCGCCGCTTTTTGCCACAAAGTCGGAAATGGTCTTGTGCAGCGTGGGCTTGGCGGGGTCGGTGTGGACGTCGAAAATGAATATATGATTGGTATCCAGGCCGGAGGCCCACAGATAGCGGCGGTCATCGGTCAGGCCTGTGTGATGGGCCTCGTTGCGTCCGCCAACGGAAATCGAATGGACAACCTTGCCGAAATCGCTTGAATCGGGATTGACGTCCACTGTGACCAACTTGTCCTGTTCGTCACCTACTCCTTCCAGGCCCAGTGTCCAAACGTAGACGAAGTCCTCCTGACCTTCTATCTTAGCCATGTAGGGAGACATACAGGTTTCGTCGGCAATAGCCGGTAAGGAAAACAACAGCACCAAGAACATTAGGAATCGCATGACGGATCTCAACTGGTTATGAACTTCAGCATAAATGTAGTCGAAATTCCCGGGTTTTCCAATCTGATGCGAGTGCCTGTCTCGGGCAGGCGATGGCTTTGTTCGCTGCTCCTGTCATGTGTTTCTACCGTATTGAGCGCAACTCCTGAGCGTGCAGAGCCGTCCAAGAGGCTGCCCTCAATCGGGGGTGAGCCCGCACCGCTATTGGAGCGCATCCAGAATCCACCTCTGGGCTTGCCGAAAATGGATATTCCGAAGCGAAATCCGGTCTCACAACAGAAGATCGCGCTCGGACGTAAGCTGTTTTTCGATCGACGTCTTTCATTCAACGGCACTCTTTCCTGCGCCATGTGTCACGTGCCCGAGCAGGCATTCACCCAGCGTGAACTGCGCACCCCGGTAGGCCTGGAAGGCCGCTTCGTGAAGCGCAATGCGCCGACGCTATATAATGTGGGCTACCGCGAAGTGCTGTTCCACGACGGTAGAGAGAGCAGCCTGGAGAATCAGGTCTGGCAGCCGCTGTTGCTGCACAATGAGATGGCTAATCCTTCGATAAGCTTTGTCCTTGATACTATTGGCGCTGCTGAGGATTACCGGGGACTGTTTGAGGCGGCCTTCCAGCAGGGCCTGACTGTCGAAACTGTTGGCATGGCACTGGCCAGTTACCAGCGCGGATTAGTGTCTGGCGATTCCCCTTTCGATCGCTGGCATTTCGGCAGGCAAGACACAATGTCCGCAGCTGCACGCAATGGCTGGCAGGTATTTCAAAATGCAGGCTGCGTAGCTTGTCATACGGTTGCGGATAAGCACGCCCATTTTACCAACGACCAGTTCTACGACACCGGGATTGGCTATGCGCGCTCAATGAGCAAGGAGGCAGCCCCGAAACCAGTGCGCCTTGCACCCGGCGTCAGTGTGGTTCCGCAAGTCAGCTTCGAAACTGCCAAGGCCAACGACCTCGGTCGCTACGAGGCCACAGGGTTCAGTGAAGACAGGTGGTTGTATCGTGTACCCACCCTGCGCAATGTGGCGCTCACCGCACCCTATATGCACGACGGTTCTTTTCCAGATCTCGACTCTGTGATCAGTTGGTACAACCGTGGCGGTGAAATCCATTCCGGGCTTGATGCCAGGATCAGGCCGCTGCAACTATCGAGTAAGCAGGTGGCTGATTTGCTGTCTTTTCTTGAGTCACTTACCGGCAGTAATGTCGCGACATTGGAGGCCGATGCCCGATCTGAGGAAATTGGTGATCCGTAAAACGAGGGTGACTATTGCGTCGGATCAACAAAATCCACGTTATGTTCCAGAAACCACTCCCGACCTTTTAGCATGTAGTGCCAGTAAAAGAAGGGAAGCCCCGTGGCCTTGATCCACCAGTAACTCCAGCGCTCCTTGCGCGGGTCCAGGGGGAACGTAGGCGTCACCTTGCCGCCGTAGCAGAATTCGGCCATCAGGACTTTACCGTAGGCCGTGGTCACCGGGCAGGAGGCATAACCGTCGTAGGTATCTTCCAGGCTCCCGCCATCCATGACTTTGAACAGGTTCTTGACCACCACCGGCGATTGCTTGCGAACCGCCGCCGCAGTTTTTGAATTCGGTGTGGAGCCGGCGTCACCGAGGCCGAACACATTTCCATATTGGGTGTGACGCATTGTGCCCTGGTCGAGATCGATGAAGCCCGCTTCATTAGCCAGCGGGCTGTTCTTGATTTCAGTTGGGGGTGACTGCGGCGGTGTGGCATGCAGCATGTCGAATTCCATGTCCAGGCGGGATCCGGCGTTTTCGCCTCCCACGACTTCGAAGCTTGCCCGGCGATTCTCTGCGTCGATGGCGACCAGGTTATGCTCAAAATGCAAATTGATGTTATGTCTCGCTGCCACCTTAACCAGTTCTTGGGCGAACAGGGGCACGGCAAACATTCCGGGTGCATGGGTAAGAAAATGCAAATCACAGTCAGCGCCGATGCCCTTCTTGCGAAGGTAATCCGCTGACAAGTAGGCCATTTTTTGCGGCGCGCCCGGGCATTTGAAGGGCAAAGGTGCCTGGGTAAACAGTGCTTTGCTACCGGGTTCAAGATTCTGGAGGCACTGCCAGCTATATTCGGTATAGCGAGGATCGTAGTTGCTGCAAACCCCGTTGGAGCCAAGCGCCTCTGCTGCACCCTCGATTTTGTCCCAATCGAGACAAAGACCAGGACACATAACCAGGTAGTCGTATTCCAGGGTCTCTCCAGTATCCAGGGTGATGCCGTTGTTCTCGGGCTCGAAAGTCGCTGCCTTGCTCTTGATCCACTCAACGCCTTTGGGCACAAGCGTGTCTTCCCGCCTGCGTGTTTTGTCGAGGCTGTAAGCGCCGGCTCCCACCAGAGTGAATGCAGGCTGGTAATAGTGATTATCCTGGGGCTCAATCACAGCAACGCTAAGCTTGCGACTGCCCTGACGTTTAACCAGGCTGGAGGCAACGGTGATGCCGGCGGTCCCGCCGCCGACGATGAGAACGTTGAATTTAGTTGGCTCGGCCACGCTATACCCTCTTCAATTCCTGAAGTTCAGAATGCAAAGTATAGTCTGTGCAACGCATTTGCGAGCAGAAACTACGCAGGGAATCATTTTACCGGGCACAAAAAAGCCGAGCCTAAAGCTCGGCCTTTAGTGTGTGCAGATTTATCGCTTACGTTTCAAGTCTTGTCTTCAGGCTAAACCGCGTGTCAGGGCGATCAAGCCATAGTTCATTCGGGTTTTGCATGACGGAATTCTCGACTACGTGGGGAGACTGACAGAAACGCTGGATAGCGCACTCGATACTGCCATTCTCACCTGCACGGCCTCAGAGGCGAATGACATGGCTCTTGTATCGCGTTAATATTGGAGTAGCGTCGCGTGACTTTAATGTCGATGCGGACACTATAGTGACGGGAAAAATGATCGCAGCAAAGCTATGCATACGACTGTGTATACCGGCAATGGCGGCTATTGTCGTAGCAGCGGCGAAGGCCGAAGACACCCCTTATGAGCCCCCCAAAGACGAGGTAAAGGCCCGCTATCAGTCGGGTTATGGCGATGCACCCGGTTTTGGCGGTCCGTCGAGTGTGTCCGAGGAATTGCGCGAAAGTAACGAAACCAGAAATTCGATATACCAGTTCGATTCCTTACAACGGACCTTTGGTCCGTGGTTCGATTGGAAGCGACAGCTGAACGAAGAACACGGTTTTACCCTGGGCGTAAATGCTTATTGGTTGTACCAGGCCGCAAGCGGCAGCATGACCGATGAGGATGACGCTTTTGGTGGAATTTATCGCCTGCAGGGTAGCTGGACGACGTTTGGGCGAGGCACCGGTCATGCCGGTAGCATTGAGTGGCGTATAGAAAACCGTTCCGAGGCGTTTTCGCAATTGGCTCCCCAGTCGCTGGCAGCAGCGTTGGGCACCACATCCCTCAATACAGGCTTCGGCTACTCGGATAATTTTGAAACCGACCTTGCTGTACTTAACTGGACCCAGCACTTCAATGGTGGCCGCTCTGCCTTTGCGGTGGGCCGGTTGGCGTTTGATGCCTATCTGGACGCTTTTCCTTTCCAAACATTTTCACGTGGCTTTATTAATCGTTCCTTCCTGGTGAATCCGACCCTGGCAACCACCGGTATTGGCGCACTTGGCATTGTGGCTAAAGGTTTTGTGTCTTCGAATATCTGGTTGGGTGGCCAGATCTACGATGGCAATGCAGTTAGCGGCGAATTCGACCGAGACACCTTTGACGAACACGAGTGGTTGAAGTCTGTCGAGATAGGTTGGACACCGTCCATGGAGAGTCGCAACCGAGAACGGATACAGTTCACCTGGTGGGAAAAAGATGCGCGCCTTGAAGCTGGCATCCCTGCTGGGCAGGGCTGGACGGCGAGCGCCACTTATCCATGGAACGAGCGCTGGCAGCCGTTTGTTCGCCTGGGTCACTCCGATGGTGGAGCTGGCGTTGCCGCCGAGGATGCCGCTTCAATTGGCGTTGAAATGAAGCCCCGCATGGATCAGGCCTGGAGTATTGGTCTGGGCTGGGCGAAGCCTTCGCGCAAAACCCATGGACCGGGGCTGGATAACGAAACGGTTATTGAAACGTCCTACAAGTTTCAGCTTTCGCCCAATTTCTCCCTGACACCGGATTTACAGTATGTGCGCAATCCGGCAAAGAATCCTGGAGAAAGTAGCGTGCTGGTCGCTGGTGTCAGGGCAATCCTGACCTTGTAGGCCGCTGTTGGGTAACTCGATTTTAATGGCCCGCCCGAGAGGATTCGAACCTCTGACCTCTGCCTCCGGAGGGAACTGTACTCCATAGATATATGGCGTAATAGACTATATAATAAGTACCCTATGCAGCAGTAGAGGTGCAGTCCCATTGCAGTCCAGAATACTAACACAATCAGCAGTGTATAAACTCAAAGCCAAAGATAAACAGTACAAGGTCAGCGATGGCAAAGTGACGGGCCTATTCGTACGTGTACAGCCGACTGGTCGGAAGAGCTACTACTGCTACTACCGTGTCAGTGGTAAGGCCTCGCAGGTCAAATTGGGTGCGGTTGAGATAATGTCACTAGGTCAGGCCAGAGCACAGGCAGCTGAGGTGCTCGTCAAGGCGAGGGCTGGCATATCAGAGGCAAGGGAGCGCAAGCTTAGGGCCTGCGACACATTGATAGGGTTCTACAATGAGCAGTACAAGGAGTGGGTGGAAACGCAACATGCGAATCCGAAGGATGCCACACGAGCAATAGAGACTACGTTCAAGCACTGGCATTCCAAGAGGCTTGACGAGATTGATAAGCCGTTGGTGGATAAGTGGAGAGTACAACAGGGCCATCTCAGTCCCGCTACAGTTAATCGGTATATCAGCTCGTTGAAAGCATGTCTGAATAAAGCAGTTGAATGGAAATACATTGATATCAGCCCTCTGGCAAAGTTCAGTAAACTAAAAGAGCACGAGGTATTGGTGGAGTGGCTGTCACCGGAGCATGAGCAGAGGCTGCTGAGTGAGCTGCAGGTGCGAGACCGTAGAAAGAGGGAGCAACGATTACAGCACAATGCTCACCTGATAGAGCGAGGGCACAAGCCACTGCCTGTACCAGAAGACTATGAAGTCACAGTCATTGACCACCTCACCCCCATCGTAATCTTGGCACTCAATACTGGATTGAGACTAGGCGAGTGTTTGGGGCTGCAGTGGAAGGATGTCTCTCTTGGTGTGGAGCCACCCACGGTGACAGTTAGGCAGTCAAAGAGTGGGAAAGTGAGAGTTATACCACTGAACCCCAATGCGTATTTGGAAATGAGGGCGTGGAAGCGATGGCAAAAAGCAGTAGTGGGTAAACAACCACAGTTCGTCTTTACGAATACGCAGGGCAAGAAGCTGAACTCTGTACGCTCATCGTGGCGGAGGCTGGTAGAGGATGCGGACCTCGCTCCACTGGGGTTCCATGCACTGCGTAGGACCTTTGGCAGTAAGCTGGTGGCCAAAGGCATACCCATACTGCGGGTGAGTAAACTGCTTGGGCATCACTCGGTGATAGTAACGGAGAGGCATTATGTTGGTGTGCTGCAAAGTGAGAATGTGGCTGCTGTGGGTACTTTAGCTGAGGTGCTTTAGATAGAAGCCGTCTTCATTAGTGGCACTCAGGTAGTTTTTTAAAAGGTACTGCTCAGGGCTCTCGGCTCCCGGCCTAAGGGCCTCGGCCTCGGCGTGTGTGGTGACCCCCATGAATGCACATATACGCATCAGACCTACTACCACTCGCCAGCTTAGCCCTGTAGGTCACGCTGACTCGCTAACGGTAGTGCCAGTGATGGCTGCATGGGGCCGCATGGGGCCGCATGGGGGCCTTGAGTGCCAGGAGGCAGGTGTGAGAGTCTAAGCGGCACCCTTTGGTGGAGTCATAGTTAATTCCGTATAACCTATTGATATTTATAACTATTTTATTATTATAAGTCTAGTGTCAAAGTGGCGCTGGTGCTAGTTTTGAGCCTATTTGTGGGGGGCTTTAATGACCCATTAGGCTCCTGGGATTAAGGAATGAACAAGGATGAGTGACAGTAATGAGATGCCAGTGACCACATTGGGGGCCATAGGCTCTAAGGCCACCCCAGTCCCTATAGGAAGCCTTCCTCTACCGCCCTCAATATTGACTGCCATCACTGCTGCCGACACGCCATCAGACGATAGGGATAGTCACGTATTTTTTAGACCCTTACGCCTTGGTGAATCTTCACCGGGATATGTTTATTTTCAGACACTGGTAGACCACTTCCTAAACAAAACCAAAGGGGGTCGCAGGCCCTCCGATTTGGTCACGCTTAAGCGCCATTGGGAATACATGCTCCTGAACCTGTCTCTGGCAACGCTTCAGAGGAGCTGGATATTAGTTGCTCTGTCTCAGAAGTCCTACAGCAGCGATACCTGGCTCAAACACCATAAGCTCAAGTACACGGCCACAAAGACAATTGTGGACTATCTGCAAGATGAGCACCTCGTTGACGTGAGGCGGGGGCGTCAATACAAGAACAACCCCTCTAGAACCAGGCTCTTCCCCTCCAAAGAATTACAGCAGGAGCTAATAGCCCTATCGCTAAATGCAGAGGAGCCCATTGAGCCTCCGTACCTCACGATTAATGAGCCTTCGGCGGGATACGGGGAAGTCATTGGCGAGCTACCAGACTCCCATCCCGACATGGCAGACATGACTCTGATTAACAACTTCCTGAGGGGTCATAGATGGGCCTGTAAGGGGCCTGTGAGACTCGTATACAAGCACAACCCATTCTCCTCAGGCAGGCTTGTAACGGCCTTCCAGAGCCTCCCTGACCGCCGTATGCGCGTCCGTATTAGTACTTTGATAGACGGTAAACCTATCTGTGAAGTGGACTTTAATGCGAACCACCTGAGGCTAAATTTAGCAGTATTCAATGGCGAGGATGCTGGTGAGACTCCCTACGAGGACATCAGAGATATTGCAGGTGATGTAGACCGGAACAAGGTCAAACTTTTCATCACTAGAGCTATGGGAGCGGATAGTGAACTGAAGGCAGCTCTAGCGTGCAGACAGGAAGGCATAAGCCAGGAGCTGTTCAATTCTCTCAAGGCGGCAACGCTCCAACGCTATCCGAATATCAGGCTATTTGATGGCTTTGGTATTCATGCTCAGAGCCTAGAGGGTCAGATTCTAAAAGATGTAATGCTGGCTGGCGTGAGAGCCGGGAAGGTAGTACTTCCAGTTCACGATGCGGTGGCTGTGGTGCTGGAGGACAGCGAATGGGCGCAGGGGCAGATGCTGGAGGCATGGGCCTCACATGCGAATAGCGATAATGGTACGGCCAGAGCCCGAGTGAAGGTGGATTATGGTCTTGATATCTAGTTATCGGCACCTAAACCACGCTTATTACCAGCGGGTTTATTCATCTCCACAGAGCTCTAAAACCCTCCACCAATAATTACGTAAGTCATTGATTTATATATATAATACTTGACTTTTTCCTCTATTTGTGTTAGTATTACAGGTGGGACAATGGAGTCTTCTTTGTGATTCTCTTCACCGCATTCCACCCCTCCCTTTCAATTCAAATATAACCGCCTAAGTCAACTTGGAGTCTCTCTCCCTAGTCGGTCCTGGTGCGTGTGGAGCACCTAGACGCACCGTGGCTGAATGGGCGCGATAGGCGTCCGATAACCCTTATCTATACCTACCTACTAACCTGGTGTCCGGTCTCCTCTGTAGACCCCTAAAACACAGAGGCAAAAACACCTAAACCACCCTTTGAGGAGAACTACTATGGGAAATAAAAACAAGAAACTTAAGCAATCCAAGACAAAGAAGAAAGCTGGAAGCACTATATCCGAACTGAACAAAGAGGAGGAATATCCAGCACAGGGGGCCTACGTCGGCCACCTCATCACAGACTTCTTGTACAGCAGACTCACCAGTACAGTCACGGACGTGTCGTATGAGGATGGATGTGTCACCTGGCTGCTAGATATGCATCTACATGAGGAAGGTGACGTGGTAGACGTGCTGCCCTTGGCGGTGACGTTTCACCGAGGAACGATATCCCTGCTGTGTGATGAAGAAGAATGGTGGCCCGCACTTGAGCAGTCACTCTTGTTTAGGAGACTGTATACGATAGCCGAGTACACAGGATGCCTGGTGGCGCTTAGTGCAGTTGAGACTAATGCGGCTTCAGTGATTGACCCCGAAGTGGTAAATCAAGCTGAGGGTAAGAACGTAATGCAGCAGCACGATACGGTGCAATGAAAAGGGGGCCGAAGCCCCTAAATTTCTGTACTGTCAAACCATTGGTACATCACTTTGGCACGCTGCAAGCTGCGGGTGCCTCGTTACCTGTCCAGTCTGTTACCTCTTGGGCTGCTCCTTTCCAAATCAGCATGCCGCTCTCGCCCGTAACTACTGAAAATTCAACATCGTACAAACTTCCGCTAATGTGAGTAGCGCCAGTGGAGTGGGCTGCAACTTGTGATGCTCTAAAAATGAATGGGCTGATATAGTTGATACTGCCCTCATCCATTGCTTGAGAGACTTCATTGGACCGGGCGAGCGTAGCATCCTGCCCGTACTCAGCCTTGCAAGCCTCAACATGCTCACCGATATAGTTAACCCCACTAGCCCCAATAGGCTCACTAGTAGTGCCAGCATACTTGTACTCCTGCAAAGCAGAGGACTCTGAAACGCTGCAAGCTAATGAGCCAACATGATAGTCTTGCTCGCGCACTACACCACCAACATGCTTATTGGACCATGCCATTATCTGGTGGGCTGGGCGGAAAAAGTGCCCGTCATATGAATGAAAATACCTGTCCTCGTAGTTACCCGAATGTTCTCCAACGTATAGAGTGTCAGACGCTCTGAAGAAAAACTTCTCTGAGTCAAAGTTAATCGAACCATTATCTAATGCGACCGAAACCTCCCTTGAGCGAGAGAATGTAGCATTCGCACCGAACTCGGCCTTACATAGACCTATGTACTCATCTAATCGATTCACTGATTCAAAGTTAACTTGAGCCTGTGTATTGCCCACATAAGTATAATCAGAGCTATTTTTACTGCCTAACTGGGCTTCAAGTTCAGCCAGCTTCCTTTCTAACTCAGAAGTATCCGCAAGCTCACCCTGCAAACCCTGTTCACCGCGCTCACCATTCTGTCCTTGTATACCCTGCGGTCCCATATCTCCTTTGGGCCCGGCAGCACCAGCGTCACCTTTTGCTCCACCTAGACCAGCGGGGCCCATAGCACCAGGCTCTCCAGCAATGCCCTGTGGTCCTTGCTCACCTTGTGGACCCTCAGGCCCCATCTGACCGCCTTCCAGCGCAGCCTCTAGTGCTGCAACACGATGCGACAAACCATTCTTCTCGTCTGCTGGCTTCTGAGCCATGGCCAGAGAAGAGGCCGTGATTAGTGCCACTCCTGCTGCAGTTCCAACGAATACGTTTTTGGCTGAAATCATTTCCCTAGCTCCTTGTTGTTATGCGCCTTCTTGCGCGAATGTTTACAGGTTAGGGACTTGGCGCTCATTTGAAGATGGCTCATTGCGCCACTTTAGTGACTGAGAGCGACATGTATCACTAGTTTGATGTAGGTCACACTTTCCGATGTTGTCGCTCAGGGTCATGCGAATGGCGGTGGGGGCCATGTGAACGCAGCAAACCCTCTACTAAGAGAGGGCCGGGGCGAAAGCCGCCCCTTACCTATTACTGAAATGCAACTTGGACGGGATACTGATAGTCCATGTCGACGCGAATCGCAGGTACATAGTAGCCAGAGCCTGAAGTACTGTTACACGTCTGTCGAATAGGGTCCCAGTACTTGTAGGCTGAAACTGAAGACACTGGCATTTCAGCTTCAGGGTCGGGAATATAGTTGCCATCAGGCCCGCTACCTATAGCCTGCATAAAATACTCGCGCTGAACAAAGGAACCACTTCCCTGCCCGACATTCATTAAAGGAGTCCCGCTGTAACAATCTCCGTCAGCGTAATAGAGCTTGCCATTGCCAGGTATATATCCCAAGTTGATGCGATTGGGATTATCCATATGCTCTATCCGTAGAAGGTAAGCCTTGTCGCTGACGTCTTTGAATCTCACAGCCACATGGATAATTGACTCAGAGACAACTGAGTTTCCATCATAGACTTCCGGGTGCCTCGCATAGAGCAGCGCACCAATAACGTCACCATCTGCGTCCACTACTACTGGGCCACCATAGCTGCCGCCAGAAACACTCTCACCGGGGGGACCCATTGGCCCTTCGGGACCTGCTTCACCTTGCGCACCTGTGTAGCCCTGAGCTCCCTCTGGTCCTTGTGTCCCGACCTCTCCTTTGGGGCCCGCAGCTCCCATCTCGCCTTTAGAGCCACTATCACCTTTGCTGCCTGCGGGCCCCATAGCACCTGGCGCACCGGCTATGCCCTGAGGACCGTGAGCACCTTGTGGGCCTTGCAAACCCTGTGGGCCCATTGGCCCCTCAGTACCTTCCAGCGCGGCCTCGCAGCCTTCTATAGGACCACGCAAACCAAGCGCGCTTTCTAAACACTGAACTCTGTGCTCGACACCATTCTCTTTGCCTTTTTCTGATGGTGCTGCGTTTGCTAATCCAGCAGCCAATACCATTGCCACAGTTCCAAATGTAATTGCGTACTTCATCTCCTACCTCCTTGGTTTATATCCAGCAGCATGTTTCTGCCATGGACACACCTTAGAAGTTTCGTTGCGCTATTAATGTGACCGAGCACGACACAAGCGTGACCAAGAGCGCCAACAGGTTATTGGTTGGTTCTTTAGTGCTGCATTAGGTTTTTTGGTGAAACGTGGCGGCCAGGGTCATGCGAATGTCGTCTGGCGTCATGGGGCTCATTGCCTAATAGCAATACGATAACTGTACAAATTAGGAGAAGTACGCAAAGGAGGAAGTGATGACGAAAGCAACTAGTTTCGCTGCAAAAACGCTCGTACCTGTTCTGCTTCTGATTTCTGGATGTAAAGTCCAGATTGAAGTGCCGAAAGGCGGACATGTTACAAGTGAATCAAGCGCATATATTTGTCATGAAGGCGAGCGGTGCATTCTTGAAGTCAACGATACTGAATTCGCCGAGGCTTTCATCGCCGTACCTAATCAAGGCTACAAATTTGATGGCTGGAAGAACGTAAAGGCTGGACTTTGCGGTGATGTAAAATCAGCATGCGAGCTGACAACAGTCAATTTCAAAGGCAATGATGCATTGCTTAGCGTGCTCTACTCGGATGACAAATTTCGTTTAGTGCCGATTTTTTCACAAAACAACTCGGGCTCCCCGCAGGCACCAATGTCGACCGCCTACAACCCAGTTTACTGGTCAAACTTGGAAAAGGATATTCAGGCAGAAAAATACACTGGAAACTCGTACATGTATTCCAGTCTTCCCAGTTCAGAGAATTGTGACCCTGGTGTGCTTACAAAAAACGCGCAGAACAGAGCGATGCGAGCACTAAACGAGGTTCGTGGTCTACACTTACTGCCGGCTGTTAAGCGAGACAGCTTCTACGAAGCCGAGTCACAATCGGGGGCACTAATTTTAAATGCAAACGACTACCTTACTCATAACCCGTTACCTGTAGATAAGTGCTACAGCGAGCTTGGCTATCAAGCACTATCCACTTCTAACGCGGGAAAAAACTGGTCTGATAGTAATGATGACCCAGCTCGTGACCTTCTTGGATGGGTTCACGACCGGAACAATGTATCTACTTTGATGGCAGTCGGACATAGACGATGGGCACTATATCCAAAACTAGGGTATTTTTCCTACGGACAGGTTAAAGGTGAAAGCGTTTTAAAAGCGCATGGCTTCGGCGGCGATTCTGGACTTGAGTCAGGTAATCTCCCTGAGTTTGTTGCGTACCCCTATCTCACGTACCCATATACTCTGGCTTTGAAAACTGAAAATCCGACTCCATGGAGTATTTCACTCTCTCCTAAGTTCTATGAAGACTACAATTTTGGCTACTTTGCAAATGCGAAGGTGCGTGTTACTGAAGCTGAAAGTGGGCGCGAGCTTAAGGTCCGAGATTTGTATACAGACAATAAGAGGTATGGAACACCAAACTTGTTGTCGTGGCTCGTGGACGGATACAAGTACGATACGAAGTACTTCGTCACTATAGATAATATTGTCTACCCAGACGGAAATATTGATAGTGTTGAATACTATGTCTATCTAGATTACTACAATATCTTCAACGTCAATTTTCCGCTGGAGGCTGGTGATTCGGGCACAAGTAACACACTTCGTGGCAGTTTTACGAATTCCAATGACAATGACAGTTATAAGGTTTTTTTGTCAGGAAACAAACGGATTGCGGGTAAGAACAATCAGTACTCCAATCAGGCGTTCTTTGTATTGGTGTACGACCAAGAAAAGAATCTCGTTAAGTCGTCGGATGTTGCGTTTAATCACTACTTTTCAGAAGGTGAGTACACTATCGTGGTTAGCCTTTGTGACGAAAATGGTCTCTGTTATCAAAATGTTAAAAACTACACGGTAAACATCAATCGGCCATGAGAAACAGTCATTGCTTCAACATCGGGAGGCTATTCGCCTCTGCGGTACTGCTCCTATCTACAGCTGCTTTGGCTGACGTAAGCGGAAAAGTAGTAGCAGTAACAGACGGCGACGCCATCAAAGTACTGGACGCTGACAACGTACAGCACAAGGTACGCCTGACAGGCATAGACGCACCAGAGAGAGGCCAACCCTTCGGCACGAAGTCTCGTGACCACCTGGCTTCCATGGTGGCTGGCAAAGACGTACGAGTGGAGTCAGACAAGACTGACCGCTATGGACGCACATTAGGAAAAGTGTGGGTACAGCCTGCCGATTGCTCTTCTTGTGGAAAGACGCTTGATGCTAATCATGCTCAGCTGCTGGCGGGTATGGCATGGTGGTACCGTTACTATGCGAAGGAACAGCCGCCTGAGGATAGGGGTAGGTATGAGTCCGCTGAGGATGAGGCGAAGGCTAGGAAGTGGGGGCTTTGGGCTGACCCGAGCCCTATTAATCCTTATGATTGGCGGAAGGGAAGACGATAGATTTTGGAGAATGAATAATGAGTGCGAAGATTTTGATGCTCGACCTGCGTTGGCGTGGCCATGAGTCTTTAAACAGCGAATTTGTTAGGATGTGTGAGGAGCAATTCGGATGTGAGGTTTTAGAGATTGAGCCTGTTCCGAATGATGGAAGACCTACAGAGGAGGTGGAGTCCTGGGCTAGAACGACGGATTCTCTGATTGATGACGCTGAGATATTTGTATGGCTGGGCTCGACACTTTTGTTCGAGTACTCGGGCTCATATGGTGATTCGTTCGCTACAAGAATCATCGAGAAAATCCAGATGGGTACACCGATATTACTTCAATGCCAAAATTGGAAATCGGAAATTAGACAGAGCTTCGCTCCCCTCCATTCAATCGAAGCCATCCTAAAATGTTTAGCAGTTCATCCTACGGATATTGCCGTGGTCTCTAGAATTCATAGAGATGAAGGCCAAAAGCACGATTATAACTGTCACTTCACCAAAAGTTTTGGTGTTATTCGAGACCCAAGATTGTTTCGTGATGTTTCAAAGCTTGACGCAAGCTCCCCGACACTACTTATTTATGATGATGAAATGTTACCGTTAGTTGAGGTTTCATACCCAGAATATGAGGCCATCGACAAGCGTACTGACTTAGTTTGGGTGGGAGAACTTGGTATACACAAGTGCATTGCTTCATCTTCCTATTTATATGATTCAGTCCAACTTGTTTTCGCTGCAGAACTTTTCAGCGATAGACGAAAGAGTGGAATGGGTCTTGATTTTCCTAATATAGAAAACAATAGGCGACTCACAGAGAATATAATCGAAGAGCTGATTAGCTTCGCGAAGACTTCAAAAAAATACCAGCTTGAGACGTATCGAGTCTTTGATGCACTTGAGCGGGACATGGGAAAAATATTACGATTCTCTGTTGGAGATGAACGCATCATCGAGACATTACCAGAGTTGGTTAGGAGTAATCTTACTCGTTATTCTAAAGCTCCTGATATGAGCCAAGCTACTTTTAATGACATTGGAAAAATCATACTTCACCACTGGACCGTCATCGGAGATTTCTTTCCAGAAATTTCCCGACGCGATATGAAGTCTAAGCTGTATCAGCTGAATAGTGGCAACAGGCGATACCTCGCTCATCCGGATAAAGCAGAGCGAAATTTCATCGAGTTCACCTTCGAAGATGTCGAGGAAATGAGAGAGTTGAGAACTATATTTTCCCGCGCACTCACTCTAGCGATACCAGCATGATATTAGATTGATTGGAGTGAGCGCTGTGAAGGTAATCAATATGCACAGGAGATAGAGATGACTATTGAATTACAAAAGATGCTGCAAGAGAGAGACATGCTCGACGAGAAAATCAGGAAGTACCCTGGTTTAGGTGGGCGAGGTTCGCTGGTAAAGAACTTTGCAGAGTATCTTGCAGCACGGATTGTAGATGGCGATGTTCGTGGTATCGACAGACCAGGCCGTGACATCCGAATTGTGAAGGATGGTAAACGATACTGCACTGTGGCCATGAAGTGGCCCAGAGGCGGGCTGGTACCGACACAGTTTCGGTGGTTAGCTAAGCCGGGGTCATTTGACGCCTTGGTTTTCATCCTCTTTGATTCCGACTGGAGCGTCAAAATCTGTAAAGCTGCTGACCTATCGGACATTGAGCCCTACATCCAGCGGCAAGATGAGAAATGGACGCTAGCTCACAGAGACCTAGAGTCTCTCGGGGTGGACTCGACAGACTTGGCTCGCGAAATCTGGGCAAAGGACGAGCCAGATAATCTGTTTGAGGAGCTCTGCTCCATAGGGACTACAAACAAGTGGTGCTGGTGGGCCGGTTGCACAACTTGTGGGCAACATGACCTCAGGTCCGCGTTGAGAGACGCTGTCAATGGCGTGCCAATCAAGCTGAGCTACGAACACTTAAGGCGCCCTCCGAGGCTGAGCCCGCCAGAACGCCAAGGACTCGCGGAGTTATGTGCGCGAGCAGACTTAAAGAATATTGCTATGACATCAACGTTTCCCGATTGGCTGGGGTTCATGGGTATAGCGCTTAATAGTGTGGGCGGCCCAGGGGGTTCTGGGAGGCCTCTTCGCAAAATATCGGCCAGTTGGACGAGACAGTTTTCGGAGATGGTCGAGCCAAGCTCGCAGGCTGCTCTCAGGTTAAAGACGTTACAAGAAACACGTCAGGATGTCTTTACATTTACTGATTTAGAGCTGATGGAGCATGGTATGCAGGCTGAATATCAAAGAGGGACATCAGATGGTCGAGTTTAGTTATCAGAATCAGGACTTAGTTAACCCTGTCCTTTTTGCGTTCCACGCGAAAGGTGGCTCTGGTAGTAATGACGAAATTCTTGAGGAAGTGATTTCATCTCTTGAACTGTCCAATGAGCAGGTAGACTTAGTCCATAAGGGCAACAAGACAAAACTCGCGTATCGAATCGATTGGGCAAGAACTTATTTGAAGAACCTTGGGTTGTTAGAAAATTCTTCGCGAGGGGTTTGGGCTTTAACCGGCAAGGGACAAAAGACGAATAGTGTTACCGAACTAGAGATAGCTGAAATGCTTCGCTCAATGGCGGCGAAAAAAGATGTCAGAAGTCAGCTAGAGAACTACGTTGAAGATACAGTGGCGAAGATTGAAGTACCGGATGAAATTGAAGAGCTAGTCTGGGAACAAGAAATCATAGACGTGATGAAGGCTATGCCACCTGAGGCATTTGAGCGTTTGTGTCAGAGGTTTTTGCGTGAACTGGGCTTTGTAAATGTTGAAGTGACAGGACGGGGTAGCGACGGTGGAATCGATGGCGTAGGTTCAATAAAGTTGGGCGGTGTCCTGTCTTTCACGGTGGTATTTCAAAGCAAACGATACTCTGGGGCTGTTGGCGCGCCAGTCATTCGTGACTTTAGAGGTGCAATGATAGGTCGCGCTGACAAGGGCCTATTGTTCACTACGGGTAGCTTTACACGAGATGCAGTGAGGGAATCTCAGAGGGATGGAGCTCCTCCTATTGACTTGATAGATGGAAATGAATTCGCTGAGCATCTTAAGAATCTGCGGCTAGGTGTAGACGTTGAAATGAAAGAGCATGTTCATGTAAACACCGAATGGTTCGAGCAGATATAGCAAGTGGACAACAGCAGCCTTGTAAATACTTATTCCGCTCTGAGAAATTTTTTCTCCAAAGACATGCGCATGTCACAGGTGTATCAGCCTGTCATGCTCATTGAACTCCTGCGCAACAACGGAACAGCCACAGTAGAGCAAATCGCACAAGCTATCCTTGACCGCGACCCCACTCAGATTGAGTACTTCTCCAAAATAGTCAAAACAATGCCAGGCAAGGTGCTCACGAAGAACCGTGGCATCACCGTCCGAGATGGTGACACCTACAGGCTCAAAGGTGGCACATACCTCACTGATGACCAGCGGGAAGACCTAATAGCACTCTGTATGGAGCGCATAGAGGAGTTTGAGGCCAAACGTGGCGAACAGGTCTGGGAGCATCGCAAGCGGGGCCATAGGCCCATCTCTGGCTCTGTGCGTTACAACGTCCTCAAGAGGGCCAAGTTCCGCTGTGAGCTGTGTGGTATCCCAGCTGATACAAAGGCACTAGAGGTGGACCACATCCACCCGAAGTCACTGGGTGGCAAAGACGACCTCAGCAACTACCAGGCCCTGTGCTACTCGTGCAATGCTGCCAAGGGGAATAAGGACGATGAGGCCTTTCGGGGGCTCAAGAAGCTCTACGACCACCGAGAGGCCGACTGCATCTTTTGTGAGGTTCCTGAGAGCCGCATTGTGGCTGAGAACTCCCTCGCGTATGCCATTCGTGATGGGTTCCCTGTAACTAAGGGCCACACGCTCGTAATACCGAAGCGGCATGTGGCTGACTACTTTGGGCTTACTCAGGCTGAGGTAAATGCAGTTAATCAGCTGCTAACTGAGCAGAAGGAGTTGCTAGAGCAGGCCGATAGTTCAATTGATGGATTCAATGTAGGTATGAACTGCGGGGAGTCAGCGGGGCAGACTGTGTTTCACTGTCATGTACATTTGATTCCTCGCAGGGCTGGTGATGTTGATGAGCCCCGGGGGGGTGTTAGAAATACTATTCCAGGTAAAGGGAGCTATTGAGCATTCAGCTAGTTACTTTTTTGCACTAGTGACTTCTTTTATCAAATCATGAGATGAAAGTTTAGGGATTACGTCCTTCACATTTTGAAGCGTATTGCTTCGCATTGCTTTGATAACTTCGGTATCTGTTGTTGACCAAATAGTCCAATCACACAGGGTTTCTACTGCTTCGACCAAATTCTCCCGTTGTTCTTTTGCTAATGGCTCAATAAATAGGGGAGTGTCCTCTTCCAGCCTGATGGTCAAATACCGAATTGTCGGTATCAAAATGACAGTCATCCACCAAGATATCGCCCCCTGCCTAAAGAAGTTTTCAGTGCGAGTTTTCTGTAGTTTGTTTGACTCAGAGTTCCAGTTCTTGGGAAGCATTTTCGAGACGATAGTGTTACAAATTAGGAGGATTATTTCTCTCTCGGTATCTCTTCCTCCTTGTTTGTCCATATCGACGGTTTTCAATAGTTTCTGATGTATCAGCGGACGAATAATTTTTTCAATTATGACTTTGTCCGTATTTGGAGGTGACACTGCTCCAGGTTTTACCCATGCAGTTAGTTCATTATCTTCGGCAAAGAACACCAACCTTTCAAGCTCAAGGAAATACATTTTCTTGATTTGAGCCTTGTGGTCTTTATCTTGACTCTCATAGAGGCCTTGCTCTGTTCGAGCCTCCCCCGCCTTGACGGAATATTCGTCTAATGCGCTCTTTATTACATCGCCGAGCTTTGCAAGAGTGTCGCTTTTTGTCAGAGGCTGCTTCTTAATTTCTTGTTGAATTTTAATTACCAGTAGTTGAAGCATTGCAATATCAGGCTCAACGTAAACCTTTACTGGCACTGTTTTCCGTCCAATCAATATCTGCGCTGTTGTCTTATGTTGCCCGTCGAACTGGAGTAACTCGCCGGTTTTTTCCCCAGTTGATGTCAGGCGGCAATTGCTTGGCTCATGAACCGGGCGTTCAATGAAATCAATGGCAAGTTTGCGAACATGGGGATAGGAGATTAGCCGTGGTTGGACTTCAATATCATTGAGCAGATATTCGACGGGGCATTCGAAGAAAAAATACTGGGTCCCAGTTGCGGGGTCCGTTTGAAGTGGCGCCCTAATGTTTTTGCTAGAAAGTTCTAGCTGTATTTCACCCTTGGAAATTTGGTATGAAATTTCTTGGCGGTTCTTTTTCGCAACATAGGTATCCAAGACCGAATCAAAATCCACCTCTGATGTATTCTCACAGTACACCTTGAACTGAACTAGAGGTTGGGCGACTGAAAATTCGATGTTTTTCCGACTTGAGTTACAGCTTTTATGTGCTAGATAAAGGTTGGATAGAATAGTTTTTCCACCGTGCGACTCGGCATCTCTATGGTCTGCGGCAATCTGCTCGGCGGAGCTCCCCAGTGGTTGATTACATAAAGCACACAATCCGGTTGATTTTTTCCAAAGCTCATCGCTAGCACCTTTACGCTCACTCTCGGGCAGTTTCTTGACCATGGTTTTCGATATTTCGAAGGGGTTCTTACTTGGCATGTTGGGGATAGTCCGCTTTACGTCGTCAATTGAATATCATGGTAACTGATTATTTGGAGGTGGAATATAAGGTAGGTTGGCTTTAGTCACAGTTTATTTCGTGACTTATTAGTTTCAGCGTTACCACACAAGAGGGTCCACATCACAATGGGATATAAGTATGAAGTTCGCTTGAGTGATTTGCGCGATAGAGCTAAATAACTAAACGACTGGTGCACCCAAGAACATCACCACCAGAACCCCCAGCACAAAACACAGGCCAGCCAGGACAGCACCCGTCTTACGCTGGTATCTCTGTAGCTCATCTTGTTTAGCCATGTAGGCCGCTTGCTTCTCCCTGAGGTCCCGCAGGCTGGCTTTGGCTTGTTGTATGTCAGTCATGAAACCAGCATAGCTGAGAACAAAGCCAGCGCCCATCAGGCTTCATAGGTTCGCTAATTCTGTGATTACAACGCAAACGTGACACATTTTCGTCACAAAAGACTTTACATATAAAAAGTAAGGGGTATTATGTGTCACAAATACGTCACACCAAGGAATACATATGACTTCTACTGATGCAGAACGTGCCGCAAGGTATCGCTATGCCAAGAGGCTGGAAAAGACGGCAAACAAGCTTCATGACCTGCTTAAGAACGCCCCCTCCAAGTACAAAGAGGACTTCCGGCTCCTACCATTCGATATTGATTACATACTATTTGACTGCGTGTCGGAAGTTTTGGACGCACCAGTCGAGTATGTCGATGAGGGTGAGAGAGTCGGCGTTCGCTTCATGCTCGACATGGAGTATCCAACTGAGGAGGCCGTTGACGAAATCAATGAAGAGGTGAATGACTTTCAACGTTGGAGGAACGCATTGAGTGCCAAGTCGCTTTCTGGTAACAGCGCTGTTGCATTGAAGATGACCAGGAACGCGTTTTGTGACCGAGTGCTTGGCGCCGAGCTGGCCAACTCTCGGTGGGGCTGGGTAGGCGTGAAAGAAGGAGAGAGTGGAAAGCAGGGTGCACTTTACCTCTTCGGCTGGGAGCACAATAAAGGTCGAGATGGTGAAGGCACTGTTGGCCTCTTTCACAAAGAGGTCGGAGTAGATGTAAATGGCCGGAGACGTCCCGGTCACCGAGATGCATTAGAAAAAATCGAGCGCGTACTATCCGGCGAACTAAAGCCATATATTGTCTGGCAGACTGCTGAAGACCCAACTGCTAAACGAAAGACAATTGCTTCATTCAATGGCGCTTACGTATCTGAGTGTGAGTTGTATGTCGACAAGAGCGATTGGTGGGTGGGCCGTGTTGGTTCCTCAGTTTCTCTTCCTCAAATCGGTTCTTAGAAGGGGTAAGTTATGTCTATTATTGCAACAGATGTCGTTATTGAGCACTTCAGAGAGGTTGTGGGATGCAGCAAGTGCGACCAGTGGATTAGTAAGAAGCTGCTAAGGGACTCAAATGAAAACATCGCTCAACCAGGCTGGGTAGGCAATAACTACGAGGAGCATCGAGTACTTTTGGTTGGGCAAAATCCAGGCGTACCTCCAGCTAATATGCAAGCGAGGGATGCAATCTACACAGCCGCTCTTCGGCAGCTAGAATCGTCGAGCTCTCGAGCAGACTATGAGCATCTTTATAAGGTTCTAAAGAGTTTTGTTCCCGAGTGGCCCGTTCAGCGCAACTACTTTCCTTTGAGTGAGTCAGGGCTTGGCCTGGAAGACATTGCCTATTGCAACGTTGTGAGGTGCCGCACAGTTGGGAATGCTGCACCGAGTAATGCCATAGTACAAAATTGCCTAGGGCACTTCGACTCTTTTGCTCAGGCAGTCCAGCCGAAGGTTGTCATTTTTATCGGTAAGTGGGCTCACGACAGGGCAGCCAATCGTTTGGGTGAAATACCTTATGCCTTCATGAACAGGATGCGAAGCTTGAGTGGGATAGAGCGACGAGAGAATCGCTCCAGTGTTATCAATCTTGTGCGTAATGTCATAGAGCGCGAGATATGAGTAACGAGTTGCGAGATATATACATCGTCAAAGCAGCGCCACCCTCAGCTCGAAGGGGCGTAACGCGCTGCTCCGAACGAATACTGCGGTTAGCAGACAGGCTAATCCATTCGGGCGGTTATTTCACCTATGATGCACTTGAAGCACTTTGCTTTAACGTGGATTTCGAGCCTGGCCTTCGTCTCGACACGTTGATTCAAGATAGCCTAGATGCAGGATGGTTTGCGACAGAAGATGAGCTTCCTTCCTCACCTAAGCCAAGACCCGCGAAAGATGCACCGGCGGCTGAAGTTATGCAGAAGGACTTGAATGGTAGATTCCTGGTTCGTGGAGAGGGACAAGTCACTATGGGTGGACAGCCCCAGAGCTATATCGCTGCATTGAGAATAGTTTTTAGCACCATAAATCTTAATCATTATGTCCCGTACGACCTTGCCAAGAATGTCGTTGAGTCTTATGCGCTAGACTCGCACTATAACTTCGACTGGATGGTTCGGAGATGGGTAAGCTGTGATTACGTTAGGGTGCAGAGCGAGCCACCAGCAGATACCCCAGCTCTCAATCGTTAGAAAGCATCACCCCAGCGGATGGTGGGGCATATAACCACCGCAGTGTCGGCATTTCGTTTACCGCCTGGTGCGCCAGGTAAAGGCTGAAACGCTTAGCGGGACTTTGCAGCGAATTGGGGCTGTAACGTCAAAAAGCTGAGCCCGGATGCTAGAAGTGTGACGACACGGACACCAGGAAAGACTGGCGCACCACCCGCTTCAATGCGGGTTCTTGCGTTCCTACGCTCATAAATTCGGAAGTTTGTTTTCGGGCCAGCGCGCAGCGGCATTGTTTGGGCGAGCGCTAAGCTTAAGCGCCATTAATAGGGAGTTTATGTGCCTATCACTTCACCTCTGCGCCCCCGATGTGTAACCTGAATAGAAATTGAGCAAGGAGGCGCAGGTGAAACAACTATTATGGATAATCGTTACAGCTTTAATAAGTGTATTTATAGGCGGGGCAGGTACTTGGTGGTGGCTTGGAGAGGACAACAAACGTGATATAGCTGCGCTCAAGCAGGACTTCAGTGAAAACAGCAGGCAACTGACACAAATAGCTGAAGGTGTAAGCGAAACAAGCAAGGATGTTATACAGCTAAAAATGTCATTCTCACATATCTCATCTGACATTGTTAAAAACCAGGAAAAATTGAGCAAAACTCACTCGGCTGTTGTAGCAGCACACCCCGATTACTTGGACGCACTGGCAGATTTGGCTAGAGTCCAAAAAGAACTATCACCGGTTGATATGGCAGCCCTGCAAGCAGAGGGCGGCTTCCGAACTGTTCCTGCTGCATTAGATATGGCCCAGAAGTACGAGACCAGCCCAAAAACAATCATTATCTTAGGAGAGCGGTTACAGCAGAAGGATGGAGAGGAGTTGTGCTTCAAATCTGACCAAGAAGTGGACTGTGAGTAAACGAGGGGAGCACAAAATGGGATGGTTTGATGACGCAGGAAAGAACTACTCGGACAAAAGCAGCCCCACTGGCTATGGCTCCGCTTCTGGACGAAATACTGGAGCCATAAAGCTCACTCCAGATGAACAGAGACGGGCCCGGAATTTATTGTCAGAGGGTCACTCTCGGGAAGAAGCCCTAGCAATCATTCTTAAGACAAGGAGGTAAAATGCATAAAGACATACAACTAGATAACAAATTAATCAGTATCCCTATTAACACAATTAACAGATGGGCTTTAGGGGCATGTATCTGTGCCACTGTTCTGGCACTATTTCCAGTCGACTATCTCTACTTCGGGGCACTTCGGACTATATTTTTCATGGCATTCCTGTGGATGCTCATTCCGCTTTCGCTCAGCAGAAAAATGGAGCAGGACAATGCGGAAAGAGAAAGAGTGAAGAAGGCATTGACTCTCGGGTGCGGATGTCTTGTGGTGTTATACAACCCTGTTATACCTGTGCATTTGGGCGATGCTTGGGCGTGGTTAGCTATCAATTGTGGCTCAATATTTTTACTCTATGGCTGTAAAGACGTATTTGAGCGCAGCCTGGCAATGAATCCGGAACAGTCACCTTGAGAAGCTACAGGTTCGCTTTGATGCAGCAAAGCTGGCGAAGAAGTAGATATGTCCTACTGCGAGGGGGCCCAATGAAGTCACTACCTCCCTACTCCGGTATACATACAGGCCCCTGATTGCGTAAGCCACCCTGCGATGGGCTACGGTAGAGACTGAGAGCGACTAGACCCTCATACGCAACACCCAGTCCCCAGCCCCCTTGGTTTACGCCATGGGGGTTTCCAAATTGGGCTTTTTTTTAAAATTGGGAATCGTAAATTGGCTTCTGATGTGGGGAGGGTGGTACCACTAATAATTGTATTGCGGGGAGACCCCTCGGGGGCTCAAAGCCGGATGCCCCATTTGTCTGGGGCCATGGCTGGCTGGGAGCATTGCTCTTTGAGCATAGTTTGCTGATGCAAATGCAGTCCATATGCAGTCCGCATTAATAAATGAATTCTAGTAGAGATGCTTGTATTAAATTATATGCTTCTATATCAGCACTAAGCATGGCCCGCCCGAGAGGATTCGAACCTCTGGCCTCTGCCTCCGGAGGGCAGCGCTCTATCCGGCTGAGCTACGGGCGGTAAAAAGTGGTTTAACGTGTCACTCCACGGTTCAGCAGTTTACGGACTCCGGAATGGGGTAGAGCGCTGATCGCGCTCCCCTTCGGGGCCGGCCCGGAATCACAGATTCCGGTCGTTCCGCCTAAAACTGCTTCGCAGTTTTGTAACGGCTCCACCCAGCCGAGCTACGGGCGGATTAGGGCCGCGAATAATACCCGTCTTGCAAATGTGAGTCTATATTTCGGGCATGGGTTCGCAAGCAGTTCACTGCCGAGTGAATCTACTGGCTGATTTGTATCGTATACTGTTGCCAAGGTCTCTAATTCTACCTATTCAGGAAATACAAAGTATGCGCGTACTCGTCGTTCTTACCTCCCATGATCAGCTTGGCGACACCGGAGAAAAAACCGGATTCTGGCTGGAGGAGTTTGCCGCCCCTTACTACAGGTTGTTGGACGCAGGCGCTGAGTTGACACTCGCCTCACCGGCGGGTGGTCAGCCTCCATTGGATCCCAAAAGTAGCCAGCCTGATGCACAAACCGATGCTACCCATCGATTCAACGCGGATTCAGCAGCGCAAAATGTTCTCGCTAACACCAGGCGATTGGCCGAGGTGAGCGCTGATGATTACGATGCTGTTTTCTATCCCGGTGGTCATGGGCCTCTCTGGGACCTGGCGGTTGATAGCGATTCAATTGCCCTCATAGAGGGCTTTGTGCAACAGGACAAGCCTGTGGCCTCGGTCTGTCATGCTCCTGCAGTGCTGGTCAATGTCACGTCCGCCAATGGCGATGCACTGGTTAAGGGTCGCAAGGTCACCGGTTTCAGTAATAGTGAAGAGGCTGCGGTAGGCCTGACCGATGTCGTGCCCTTTCTGCTGGAGGATAGGCTGCAGGCACTGGGCGGCGTTTACAGCTCAGGTGAAGATTGGCATCCGTATGCCCTGGTTGATGGTCTACTCATTACGGGTCAGAACCCGGCTTCCTCTGAGATGGTGGCGGATAAACTGCTCTCAATGCTCAAGGCGAAATAGGGTTTAGGCTGACCGCCAGAAAATTTTAACAGGAGGTCCTATGTACAGGATGATATACAGAAGCCGCAGTGTAGAGCCGCTGAACTGGGATATTGTGCGCAGCATCACCGATAAGAGCGAACAGAATAATGAGGCGGCGGGTGTGACTGGCGTACTGTTGGCCAGTCGCTCGCATTTCATGCAGGCGATAGAGGGCAACTTCGAAGATGTGAATGCTACTTTCAGGCGCATATGTCGCGATGACAGGCACACGGAACTTAGCATCGTCGGCTTCAGCATTATTGATGCGCGTCTGTTTGGCGGTTGGGGCATGCGCGGAATCGGGGCTTTCGATTTCAATAAGCAGATCGAAAATGAACTGAAGGAAAAGTACGGTGAGGAAGAGGGGGGCATACACTTCCCCCTCGAAGAGTGGCAAGCGCTGGCCATGATCAATGATATTAAGATGATGCGTGAATTGCCTGCCTGGAAAAAGTAGTCGGCAGTTCTAGGCAGTGAGCGAAACCCAGGGTAGTTCAGACACCCGTTACCTGAATGCTTAGATTTTCATTCTTTCTTGGCAGGAATTTTCATTGGCTCTGGCCCCAGGTGTCATGCAGGAATGCCTCTATGTCGGCATAGGCACGATCACGGGTTTCCTCATCAAGGCCGACGATGTAACCATAGCCTACGCAGTCCGAAAATTTGGGAGCACTGGAGAATCTGGCTGCCATTTTCACACCATGGCTGGCGTCTATGGCGTAGTCGTTGAGTGGGCTTCCGTTGAGCTGGGCGTTGCCGAGTGTGTCATAAGTGAGCTCACACCCGGCGAGGTAGGGTGAATCCTCGCTGAGCAAACGTGGTTTATCGACTTCCCAGGCGTGTCCTGCGCCCTGGTAAATATGAGCGGTGACCGGGTTGCCCAGGGAACGAATGTCCTCTTCCCGCTGCTTACAGGCAACCAGTTCATTGCTGGCATCTTCTGTGCCCCGAAGCGTGAGCAGTGGTGCAGAGCCGGTATCCTGGGACTGCAAGTCCTGGAAGCAGGGGCCGTAGACGTCAATGTGCAGGTTAAATGGAGTGGCCTCTGGTGCGAGGGCCTGCTGGATGCGAGTGTCCATGGCCAGTCTGGCGGCCATGCCTCCGTAGGAAAACCCGATGATTCCAATCCGCTCTGGGTCGATCAATGGGCTACTGCCTAAAAGCTTGAGCGCGCTGTAGGCGTCTGCGATCAGGTCAAACTCGGTCACTGCAGATGTCCTGATTATGTAATTGGAGTCAGGCCCAAATCCTCTGGGTTCGTAATACTCGACTACAAAGGCCGCAATCCCGCGCTGTTTGAACCAGGTCGCGTATTCGTGCTCTCGGCCCGGGGCAATGCCACCGCTACCGGGAACGATGACCATCGCTGGCACGCGGTTCTCTTCACTGGCTGTCTCGGGAATACTGAGATAGCCTTTGCCCGTTGTGCTTGGCGCCAGCGACATGTCGCCGAGGATGACTGCCAGGTCATAGGGGCTGGAGGTGGGGTAGTAGATTAGTCCGTTGTCACTTGCGCCCAGTGTTTCCTGTGGTGCTGGCCACTCGGGGCTATCGGGCAAGGTCATGGCAATAAGGCGAGCCCGAACTGGTGTCAAAGAAAGTGCCCCTGCGATGACAAGGACAGTGATCACCAGACTTAGCAGAATTCGCTTCATGATGGCGTGGCTCCTGTCTGAAGTGGAACAATCATGGCGTTCTCCAATTCTTTATTCGAGATCTCAGGCATCAATATAGTCCAATTTATGGTCTGTTTTCTCAGTTTCGAGAAAACGCTTCATCCCCGGATAGTTGATTCGCGACATTTAGTGGGCAGCTGCCACTCGCTACTTGGCCGTGCTTGTCTGCTTCCTTTCGATCTCGAGTAATGCAGTGGTCGGTATAATTATTGATACCGAAATTCGGGCCGATACTTTGAAGCTGGCGTAGTCTGTTAACAGTCCTTGGTGTGTCGTGCATTTGCGCGGTTTCAACTGACGAGAACAGCACAATGCCTAATAAAAGTGAAGTAGAGCGCGAGGCGCTCGAGACCTACCATCGTTTTGTCGCCCAGCGAGATCGTATCGATACTGGTGAGGTCGGTTGGGATAGCCTTGCTGATTTCTTTACTGAAGACGCTGTCTACCTGGATCCTGCCTGGGGTCGTCAGGAGGGCAGGGAGACTATCCGCCAGTTCTTTGTTAAATCCATGGCAGGATTAACCGGTTACGGCTGGTCTACGCCCGAGCGTTGGACCATGAGCGATGGCCATCGCCTGGTGAGTCATTGGGACCAGGTACTGGGTGAAAAGCCCGATGGTGGCCAATGGATTGTTCCCGGGCTGTCGATTCTCTACTACGCCGGCGACGGGCTGTTCTGCTACAGCCACGACTACCTCAATATGACATTCATCGGCGAAACCATGAAGGCCATGGCCTGGCAGCCGCCCCCTGAATTCAATATGCCACCGCGCAAGCCGGACTGGTCTACCCATTTGCCGCAAGCGTGGCAACACTTGCCTAATGCGTTCTTCGCAGATGGAGTGGTTCAATGACATTCAAAGTTATCCAGTGGGCAACCGGTGGTGTGGGCAAGGCTGCTGTAGCAAACGTTCTGGCGCATCCAGAACTGGAACTTGTCGGCTGCTGGGTAAGCAGCGAAAACAAAGAGGGCCGTGACGTCGGCGAAATCTGCGGGTTGGCCAACACGGGTATCCATGCCACTGCCGATGTTGAACTGCTACTGGCGACTGAGGCCGATTGCGTCATGTACAGCCCCGTCATGGCTGACTGGAAACTGGTGGCCAGAATATTGGCTTCCGGCAAGAACGTGGTGACACCACTGGGCATGTTCTACCCTGGCGCGCGCGATACCAGCGCACTGGAAGCCGCCTGCGCCGCTGGCGGCACTACCCTCCATGGCACCGGTATTCATCCCGGGGGTATCACCGAGCGATTTCCGCTAATGGTGTCGGCGTTGTCAGCGTCTATCACTCACGTCAGGGCCGAGGAGTTTTCCGATATTCGCACCTACGGCGCGCCTGCTGTCATCAGTGACATCATGCTGTTTGGCAAGACGCCGGAAGAGGCAGCTGCCAGCCCCATGGTGCAGTTCCTCGGCGACGGTTTTGGTCAATCCATGGAGATGGTAGCAGCGGAGCTGGGCTTTGATGTGGATCCGGATCCGTTGGCGTTACATGAGGTCGCGGTTGCAACTGCGCCCATTGATTCCCCCATCGGTGTTATTGAACCTGGCCTGGTGGCTGCTCAGCGTTTTACCTGGCAGCGCACGGTGAGGGGCGAGCCGGTAATAACCGTGCGGGTAAATTGGTTTATGGGCGAGGAACACCTGGATGCAGGTTGGGGCTTCGGCGCGGGCGGCGAGCGCTTTGAGGTTGAGGTCACTGGAGATCCGTCTTCTCACGTGACCTTCCATGGTTGGCATCCTGAATCCATTGCGGCAGGCCTTGAACGTAACCCCGGCATCGTTGCCACAGCCAATCATGGCATTAGCGCAATTCCCTATGTCTGTCAGGCACAGTCCGGTATCAAAACCTACCTCGACCTACCACTAATAGCCGGGCGCGCAGCACCCGAGCTCTCCATAAGCTGTTCATGAGTAAGGAAAACAAATAATGAGTCTTAAAGTCGTAACCTGGGGAACTGGCAATGTGGGCTGCTACGCGGTCCGCGCGGTGCTCAATCACCCTGAGCTGGAACTGGTAGGGCACATCGTTAGTTCCGCGACCAAGTCAGGCCAGGATGCTGCGGTACTGGCAGGACTGGGTGAACCCTGCGGCGTGTTGGCCACCGATGATATTGATGCAGCGCTGGCCCTTAAACCCGACTGTGTGGTTTACACCGCTCATTCGGAAACCCGGATGATGGAGGCCGCCGAGGACCAGGCCCGCTGCCTGCGCCAGGGTGTGAATGTGGTGTCCAGCTCACTGTTCATGCTGCAGTATCCGCACAGCCCCGACATCGCTTTCCTGGCAGATCCATTAAAAGCGGCATGCACTGAAGGCGGTACCACCTGTTTTAACAACGGCATTGATCCGGGCTTTGCCAACGATACCTTCCCGCTGGTGTTTACTGGCTTGTCAGAGCACTGGAGCAGTGTGCGCATGCGCGAGGTTATCAACTATGCTACTTACGAGCAGGAGCACACGATTCGTGAAGTGATGGGTTTTGGTTACCCGGTAGATCACGACTGCATGCTGTTCCAGCCTGGCATGCTGTCCCTGGGGTGGGGCGGTTCTGTTCGCTCGGTGGCGGCGGGACTGGGTGTCGAGTTGGAAAAGGTTTACGAGATTCACGAGCGGCTGCCGCTGCAGCAGGATGTCGAAAACGGTATGGGCTTGTTTAAGGCAGGTACCACCGGCGCGATGCGTTTCGAAGTGCGAGGCGTGGTTGATGGCCGCGATGTTATTGTGCTCGAGCACGTGACTCGTATGACCGACGACATTGCGCCCGACTGGCCCCAGGGCAAAGGCTACCGGGTCATTATCGAAGGTGAACCGCGTATGGAGATCAGTATGGATATGGAAGATTGCAACGGCGATCACGCGGTAGCAGGCGTTATTCAAACAGCGACAGCGATTGTTAACGCGGTACCTGCAGTAGTGGCTCACGAAACAGGTATGGTAGCTGCGCTGGACTTGCCGAAGATTACTGGCCGAGGACTGTATAAGCCAGCGTAACATTTGATTCAATCTGCAGGCCTTGATGCCTGTGGTAAGTGGTGACGTCCCAGTAAGTTTTAGTGACCGGGATGATTATAAAAACAACAGCAATAGGTGGTTAAGCAATGGATAGACATCATCAGCGAGCGCATGCGGCGCTTCTTTCAGGCACCTTACTTACTGCAACTGCACTCACGACCTCGGTGATGAGTGCTTCGGTGAGTGCCCAGGTACTGGAGGAGGTTATCGTAACCGCGCGAAAACGCGCCGAGGTTATGCAGGACGTGCCGGTTTCTGTCACGGCCTTTACCGGCAACCAATTGCGCAACGCGGGCATCGTCAACCTGAAAGATCTAGGCTACCAGACCCCTGGCGTGCAGATTGACCAGAGCAGCGCGGCGCAGATCTGGATTCGCGGTATTGGTCAGCGCGATGACGGCTCGCGAGTGGATGCCCCGGTGGGCGTCTATATCGATGGCCTGTACATTCCGCGCAAGGACGGCCAGTTGTTGGACCTATTGGATACCCAGAGCATTCAGGTATTACGAGGCCCCCAGGGTACCTTGTTTGGCAAGAACACGACGGCAGGTGCCATTGTTATTACCACCAATGGCCCTGAGTCTGAGTTCGGTGGTTTCGTCGATGTGCGCGTGGGCAACTACAATCGCCAGGACCTGAAGGCCACGGTGAATGTGCCTCTCATTGATCAAACATTACTGTCAAAAATCACCCTGGGTTCGATATCTCGCGACGGTTACCAACGCAATATCAACACCGGCCAGACCTCAGCTTCTGAGGATCGCAAATCGGCCGCACTGCAACTGACATGGTTGCCCAGTGATACTTTCAGCATGGATGCCCTGGCCTACTACGGCAAAACAGACGAAGTACAACCGACGACCAACTGTCGCTTTATGGTGGGCACCAGTTTCAACGGTGAAGATTCCTTGTTCGGCAATCGGATCTTTCCCGGGGATACCACCCCTGTTGACGCCTACAACGATAACGACACCCCGGTGCGCGATGGCCACGTCGCCCAGAGCGAAGTGTTTGAGGCTGGCTGCGCGCGCTCCAGAGAGCAGAACAAAGACTATCGCACGACGGGTGAACATCGGATCAATTTCAAATTGGATAACCTGATGTTGGGTCTGACCATGGAATGGGAAATCAGCGACGACCTGAGCTTCAAAAGTATTACCGGCTATGGCGATCAGGAAAAATCCGGTAACTTCGGTAACCCCGACAACGATGTGACCGATGTAGTCATCGGCTCGCGTTATCGCGCTGGCAATACCTTGAGTGACCGCCAGCACATAAGCCAGGAGTTCCAACTTAACGGCACTGCCTTCGATGACAGGTTTAGTTATACCGCAGGCGTGTTCGCTATGAAGGAAGAAATAGACGACGGCACCGATACGTCTTCGGGATCGCCCTCTGGTTCATTATTGTATGTTCCCCAGGCCATTATGGTCATCAATGATCCCAATGTTGAGCGCCAGACCTATGACTTGGAAAATACTACCTATGCGGTGTTTTTTCAGGGTAGTTATGACCTGACAGAAAACCTCGAACTGACCGCCGGTGTTCGCTGGACCAGCGAAAAACGCGAGCAAACGGTCGACCTTGAATTCCTCGACCAGGCCGCATACCGGGATGTTGCGTTCGCAGCAATAGAGGGTGTTCCCGGGATAGTACCCATTAAAGATGCAGGTATTGGTCTGGTTACCGATCTGGATGCGCTGATGGCAGCGGATATTTTCTCCCTGATAGCGGCGGAGTTTCCCCGCGATGCAGACGGCCAGTATGTCTATGATCTGATCCCCGGCAGTGACCTGGTGCCGGATATTGACGAGGATGCCTCCGAGACTTGGGAAGAAGTGACACCAATGTTGAGTTTGGCTTATCACTTGTCAGACAGTTTTTTGGGGGACTCAGGGGTGGACGCAGCCATGTTCTACCTGAGCTATGGCGAGGGCTTTAAATCGGGCACCTTCGAACCTATCGGTGTGGATGGCCAGGAGACCGTGGAGCCTGAGCTTGTCGCCAACTATGAGTTCGGTTTCAAACTGGATTTCCTGGATGCGCGCATGCGCCTCAACGGCGCTCTGTTCCGTACTAACTTTGACGATATGCAGTTGCGACAGGTTGTGCTCGATAGCAGCTCCACTCCGCGGGTGGTGATCAACAACGCCTCGGAGACCCGCATCATTGGCGGTGAACTGGAGTGGTCCTGGTTGCCCACTGACGACCTGCTGTTAATTGCGACATTCAGCTACAACGATTATAAGTACCTGGATTTCGAGGAGCAGCAATTCAGCAGCAGGGCGCTGTTTGCCCAGGTGCCGCTGCCGGTGGTAGACCGCAGTGATGAAACCTTTGCAGAAGTTCCCGAGATGACCTACAGCCTGGGGGTTCAGTACACCCTGGATAGCAGCTGGGGTACGTTCGTGCCGCGCATTGACTACAGTTATGTAGATGAAATCTTTATGGGGTTGGACGCGGGCGCTGGTCAGAACCCTGGTCAGTCAACGTTCGACGATTACGGTCTGCTCAATGCACGGGTGGGCTGGTCAAGCCCCGAAGGTCATTTTGAGGGTGCTTTGTACGTCACAAACCTGACGGACGAGCTGTACTATGTGGGTGCCGCTGCGGTGGGCGACTCCACCGGAGCGTTTCAGACCACTTCTGCACCGCCGCGGATGTATGGTCTGGAATTTCGCTACAACTTTTTCTAGGACTAGGCCCCCGGTCAGGCGTCGGCTGCTGTCAATTGGACTTCCACCATAATTTCGTTACGACGAAGGAACGGGGGAGTCCAGGGGGGATTGTATTGATTCAGTGATGGCTTGCCGACAGCATCGATGCCGTATTGCTCAAGCGTTTCAATTAGCGCTTCGGTATTACGTTCAACTTTGCCAGCAGTGGCCCATCCTGAAAATTGGATGGCCGCCATGGTGCGTCCTGGCACGGACTGTATGGTCACGCTGGCATCCGCGGGAACGGGAAGGTCGCTCAAGGTATATTCGCTGGGCAAGGTAAAGGCCATCACTGGCTCGTCCGTCTGCAGGGTTTCTTCTACCGGTGCGGTCATAGCGATTTTTTCGCCGGTCTCATTACCCCCAAAGATAAAGCCCGCCAGGCGCTGGAAGCCTGAGGAAGTCTGGCCCGAGTGTTCCAGTTGGGTGACGGCCTGAATGCTGGGAGCGTAATCTCTGAGTTCTACCTGGTCCAGGGTTTCGACCAGGGTCCAGCTCGGTTCTTCAATGTCAGATGCCATGGCGGTGTTACCCAGGGTGAGTGCCAGCAGGGTGGTGTAAAAGCGCTTCATATCCAGATCTCCTGGTGTTGATGAATGCTTATAGTTACGCGCCCTGCTGCCTTCTGGATTACCCCACTAGTTGCTCGAGGCGGCGCGCTCAATGTCAGCGCCCAGCCCTGCTAACTTTTTCTCCAGGTGTTCATAGCCACGGTCCAGGTGGTAGATGCGACTGACCTCGGTCTCGCCTTCGGCTACCAGCCCGGCAAGAACCAGAGACGCGCTGGCCCGCAAATCGGTTGCCATTACCGGCGCGGCCCCAAGGCCATTGCGCTTGCCGCGAACCACTGCTACCTGGGACATTGGAGTGATGTCTGCACCCAGGCGAACCAATTCCTGAACGTGCATGAAGCGATTTTCAAAAATTTGCTCGGTGATAACCGAGGTGCCACTGGCCTGGGTCATCAGCGCCATAAACTGAGCCTGTAGGTCGGTGGGGAAGCCAGGGTAGGGCGCGGTAGCAATATCCACTGCCCGCCATGCTTCGGTAGCTTGCACGGTGAGTGAAGTGGCGCTGGAGTCGATGCGGAAACCGGCATCGCGCATTTTTTCTGTCAGTGACTGTAGATGTTCCGGTACGCAGTTTTCCACGGTGACGTTGCCGCCGGTGATTGCGCCTGCAATCAACAGGGTGCCGGCTTCAATGCGATCCGGCACGATCCGGTGCGTTGCAGGAGTCAGTTCGTCCACGCCTTCCACACTGATGACACTGGTGCCGGCACCCTCAATTTTGGCGCCCATGGCAATCAGGTAGTTGGCCAGGTCTACCACTTCCGGTTCTTTGGCTGCATTTTCGATAACGGTGGTGCCGCGAGCGAGGCTCGCTGCCATTAAGGCGTTTTCGGTGCCGCCAACGGTCACTTTTTCAAACAGGATACGGTCGCCTACCAGTCGCTGTGCCCGGGCAATGACGTAACCGCCCTCACTGCTGATGTCGGCGCCTAGCCGGCGCATGGTCTCGATATGCAGATCTATGGGGCGCGAGCCGATTGCACAGCCGCCAGGCAGGCTTACCCGGGCCTCACCATATCTGGCGAGCAGGGGGCCCAGGCACAAAATACCGGCACGCATTTTCCGCACCATTTCATAATCGGCGACGTGAGCGCTGGGTGAGCGAACGTCCACCACCAGCGTGTCGCCTTCGCGGGTGCTGCTGGCACCCAGGGACTCCAGCAGCGACTGCGTCGACTCGATGTCTTTCAGGTAGGGGACGTTGTCAAAACGGTGCTGACCATTTGCCAGTAGTGAGGCGAAAAGTATGGGCAGGGCGGCATTCTTTGAGCCGCTGGTGCTGACGGTGCCATTGAGGCGGTGTCCGCCGCGTACGATGATGGAATCCAAGTGTTGCTCCGGTGTTGCAGTCGGCCAATCAGCCGGTTTTTGGCAAGGGGTGAAGGGGCGACAGGGTAGCAGTAACTTCCCTCGAGAGAAACCGCTGCCGCAGGCACTATCAGTGCAGTTCCCCTATGGGCTCGCAGGGGTTATCTTGGCATATTGGACAGACCCAACACGGAAATTATCCCCAATCCCATGAGTAGTAGCCAAGACCTTAGCGTGGAGCAGTGCATTGCCTTCAAGATGATGCTGGACATCCGTTTTTTTGATGCTGGCGACGGGCCGGCCCCAGTGTTGACGCTGCCCTCGCTGTTGGCGCAGGAGCTGGCGGAATTTGGGCCCTGTGGGGTCATCCTGTTTCGCGAGAACCTTGATTCAGTGGGCCAGTGTCAGCAGCTCACTGCCGAGCTGCGGGATTGTCTGGGTCCTGAGGTGCTGATTGGGGTCGATCAGGAGGGCGGCAGGGTCACCCGCCTGCCGCGCCAGGAGACGACCAGCTTCAGCGGCAATATGGCTGTGGCCGCCTGCCCCGTAAATGAGCAGGATGAGCTGGCACAGGGGGTGGGGGCGGCTCAGGCTGCCGAGTTACTGGCCCTGGGGATTAACATCAACTTCGTACCTTCGCTGGACGTCAACAGCAATCCGAGGAATCCGGTAATCGGAGCTCGCGCCTTTGGTGATACTCCGGCGCAGGTGGGGCGCCTGGGTGGCGAATTGGTCAAGGGATTGCAAAGTGGCGGCGTGGCGGCGGCGGTGAAACACTTCCCTGGCCATGGCGATACCAGCCAGGACAGTCACGTTGATCTGCCCTGTGTCACCCGCAGTCTTGAACAGGCCCACGCAGTTGACCTGGCTCCCTTTGTGCAGGTAATTGCCGAGGCAGATCCAGCCATGGTGATGACAGCGCATATTCAATACCCGGCACTGGATGCAAGCTGCATCCCGGGAACGGATGTTATCCGCCCTGCGACACTTTCCCGGACGATGATGACGGACTTACTGCGTGTCAGGATGGGCTTTACCGGCGTGATCATCACCGATGCGCTTGATATGCAGGCCATCAGCGCCATGCTGACGCCAGCCGAAGCAATCCTCGGTTGTTTCAAGGCCGGGGTGGATATCGCCTTGATGCCTCTGCTAGTGCGCTCCGGCCAGAGCTTCGGGCAATTACGGGAGGCGCTTGCAATGATCGCCGATGCTGTTCGCACTGGAGATCTTGACGAAAAAGAGCTGCGCGCATCGGTAGACAGGATTCTGGCCTTGCAGCAGAAATTCACAGGTCTTGAGCCTGGCGCGGATGCGAATGCGGTTATCGCTTGCCAGAGTCATTTGGCTTTGGAAAAGCGCCTTGCTGAGGCCAGCCTGACCCTGCTGTGGGGCCAGCTCAATACCCTCGATGCGAATGCTGTGGTTCACCTGCTAATGCCTGGCGATGAAAGCGCGGGGGCTATGAAAGCAGCGTTATTGTCCGCAAGCCCGTCTTTAAGGGTCAGTTGGCAGAGCCTGGAGAGTTTTGACCCGGCAACAGAGCGAGAGTTACTGGCCAATGCGGATCTCTATCTGGTTGGGGTCAGCGAACCGGCGGTCAGCGCGGTTGCCCTGGGTGGCGCCGAGGACCTGCCTCATCTGCCGGATCACAGCCCGGCGTCTGTGCAGAAGGCGCTGTTATCCCAGACACAGAATGTACAAAAAGTTGTTGTCATGCTGAACTCGCCTTATCGAGCACGCGAGTTTGAACCTCTGGCGGACTCGGTGTTAGCCACCTACGATGGCGCAACCATTGGCTTTGGCGGCCGTCCCGGTCCTGCCTATGAGGCCCTGGCGAAGGCGCTTTGTGGACAGATGGGCGCTGTGGGAGAGGTACCGGTGACACTGCCAGCGGACTCGATCTGAGTTAGCGCAGGCACAAAAAACCCGGCCTTGGCCGGGTTCAGTTGATCCTGGTGCTCTAGAAAGGCGGGAAGCCGCCCAATACCAGTGCAGCAGCTTCGTTGATTTCGCTGGGATCGTCTTCGTCTTTCTTACCCTTGAGCTTGGACTGGGTAACACTGCGCCAGACGCTCTTCTGCAACGTGGGGTCAATCATATCGATGATGAAGGTGCCCTCGGTGTAATCGGTAACTCTTACCTCGGTATTGGAGCAGTTCCAGCAGTTGTAATTACTGTAACGATTGTAACCGCCGTAGCGGCCATAGCCGCCTCCGTAAGAGGGAGTTTCATAGGTGCGCACATCGGTTTTGTGTTGGGTGCCCAGGTGCCAGCTGAGCAGTAGGTCAGCTTCGGCCGGGTCATCCACAACGGTCAGTCCCTTGTTGCGCAGGGCGCCGGCCAGGGCCTCATCAATGCGTTCTTTTTGGAAGTCGCTCAGCTGCAGCGGGTTGTCGCCCGAGACCTGGCCAGAACTTTTGTACAAGCCGATTTTTTGCACTCCGGAAAAGTCGTAGTCCTGTTTATAGTCCACATCAGGCTTGGGTGCGCTGGTGCAGGCAGCGAGCATTAGCGCTGTGCAGGCCAGCACCAAGGATGTGCCTAGGCGCTTTAGGGTGAGGGTCATTGGGTTCTCCGGCATGTTGATTTGAGCACTAGTGTATCCACTTTTAAGACCGATGGCAGCTTTAAGGGTTCCCTTGGCAGGGCGTCAGGACTTTCTGTAGCTGCCGCACGTGTTGTTTGGGCTTATCGTTGAGCGCACTAAAGGCAGAATTTCGATCTTCGCTCCAGTCCAGATAGCGGCTGGGCAGGCTCGTAAGCAGTCGTTTTTCCAGCGTCAGCACAGGCGGTAATACCTGGTGATAGCGGCGACCCAGGACAGCCGCCCTGGGCTGGATGGCGTCAACAAAATACTTGCGTACGACGTTGGGCAATATGTCCGCCGCTTGCGGCCGTAGATTCGCCTGGCACAGAGGCCCGCGTTGCAGGCGTTGTGCCAGTATTGTATTGGCAGCGTCCAGCCACTGCCCCTGATGCGCCAGTGCTCGCCACAATTGGCCCGCGTCGCCGCGGGAAACCTCGCTCAGCAACAATTCAAATTTCAGGTTGTTTGCCTCATAGTTTCCCGCCAGCCACCGGTTCGCTGCTTGACTGATGTTGTTGAGGGCGGTAATGACCGCGCTGGATGTGTTCGCCGGATAGTCCGTGGTGACCGGGGTTGGACGCCAGAGGGCCTGGAACTCCTCACTGGCCAGGGTTGCGTTGTAAATCAGAGCCGGTAGCACAGTAGTCTTGTGTGCCTGCGCCTGTTGCAGCTTATTGGCCAATTCGAGCTCACCCTCTGCCTGCAACATCGTGATGCAGTTTGGCGCCAGGTTTAGATACTCCAGAGCCAGCAGTAGTTTCTGCGAGTCTCTGGCCAGCCGTCCCAGGCTGCTGTTGGCTTTGCCGATAGTGACTTGAAGTTCACAGCCACGCAGGTCCATGAAGTCCAGCGTGCCCAGTTTGTCTGTGGGTATTCCCAGGCGCAGTTTGCCTGGGCGTGGAGAGCGGGGTACAGCACGGTGGGCTGCGGGCGACTCGACTTTAACGTCCAGCGTTCGGCCCAGCCTGTCCAGATAGACTTGAAAGGGCGCGTCCGGGCTTTTCTCCGCGCAGCCGGCAAGGAGTGCCAGACCAAGAACAAAGGCGGTGGCGGTTTTAAAATTCCCGCGATCAGCATTCATGCAGTCGTTATACACCGTGTGTGCGCCGAACAAACTATCAAATGCGAGCGGGGAGCTTCACTGGCATTTAAAAATAGAACGCCACCTGGGCAAACAGGGATGGCCCAGTGCTGAATTGCAAGTCTGTCTGCGGCGCATCCAGACCGCCAAACTCTGTGCCATTGCTGCCAAAAGGCAGGTTGCCGGCGATCAGTACTTGCCAGTTCTGTGCCAGGTCATACTGTCCGACCAGCTGCACCAGTCCCGAGCCATCCCCCATGTTGAAGAACATGTTGGGGGTGAAGATGAACAAGGGTGTGACCTCTATGCTCAGCCCTCCCGCCAAATAGTGGCGACCTATCGTGAACAGCTCCCCGCGCTGTAAGCGTTCTGTCAGGTCCGAGTGTTGCTCCAGCTGATCGTAGTTGGATTCCTGTAAGCCCATGCCATTGAAGAAGTACTCAACGACGCCGCTCATGTTTTTGCCAAAACCCACCCAGGAATAGCTAAGGTTGATCACGGCACTGGCATAGGTATCGACATCGGTATGGGTAAGCAGTGCATCACCGCGCACTATTGCGCCACCCAGGTTGCTGAGTCCGCCGGCACTGAGGATGTCGTCTTCGTAGTGACGTGCTGCTACCAGGTCCAGCTCACCCTCACCGATGAACGCATGGTACTTCAAGGTCTGGGTGTTAACGTCACTGCCGGTGTTGCCGTTTTCATCTCTGCGCGAGACCCAAACGAATTCAAAGTCGTTGCCACTATTTTGCAAATACTGGCCGTAGAGCATGTCGTCGCCGCTTTTGTATTCCTTGTCTACCGCCGCTGGGTCGAAGGGGTTGAAGAAATCCATAGGGTTGTAAATGAGCCCATTACCCCAGCTGATGGCCTGGCGGCCCACTCTTACTACCGTCTGGTCGCCGGTGTAGCCCGCGTGGAGGCGGTCCAGTCGATGCACCAATACGTAGTCCTCATGGTCCGAAATAGTGTGGGTCAGATCCATCAGACGGCGGTCGTCATTGAGATCGGCGCCGGGGGCCAGGAAGCTGCCCTGCAGTGCCCGGTTCAATGCCAGGGTGTCGCCGCTGCGGCCAACCAGCTGGTAGTCGGCTTTCCAGTCAAAACGTTCTTTATTACCGCCCACCAGCAACCTGAGGTCGCCATTGATATCGTGAGTGGGGGTTCCCACCAGTTCGCGTAGCAGACTGTCGTCCGGGTAGGTGCCCAGTTGATACTGGCCCTTGATATGCCCGCTGTTGAATTGCAGTAGTTCTGCCCTGGCGCCGAAGGTGACCAGCATTAGAGCCACTAGCAGGCCGCGCATCAACTGTGTTCCGGTTGCAGTGTTCCGGGATTGACCGACTGCATGTCGTCGCCGATGATTTTTCCATCCTCCATGCGCACCAGGCGAGGACAGTAGGCCATGACACGGGCGTCGTGGGTAGCAATGACGAAGGTTGCGCCGCGTTCTTTATTGAGTTTAACGAACAATTCGATCAACTGGGTGGCGCTACTGGAATCCAGGTTAGCGGTGGGTTCATCTGCTAACACCAACGTGGGGTCGCTGACGATGGCCCTGGCCACAGCTACCCGCTGCTGTTGACCGCCGGATAGCTGCGCTGGCAGGCGGTCTTCGTGATCTGCCAGGCCTACTTCATCAAGAATCGCCATGGCTTTGTCGCGACGTACCGCTGCGGCAAGACCCTGTACCTGCATGACAAATTCGATATTCTCGCGCGCCGTCAACACGGGAATCAGGTTATAGGCCTGGAATACGAAGCCAATGCTGTGCAAACGCATGTCCGCAAGGTCGCTTTTTCCCAGCAGATCTACCCGCTTGTCGCCCACCTGGATCTCGCCGCTATCGGGCTTGTCCAGGCCGCCCATGGCGTTTAGCAAGGTCGTCTTGCCGGAGCCCGAAGGACCGGAGAGACAGACGAAGGAGCCTTTTTCTATCTCAATGCAAACGTCATCCAGACCACGAATAATCTGGTCACCCTGGGTGAAAGTCTTGTTAAGGTGGCTGCAGCGAATGGCTGTCATAATCAGTTTCCGTATCAGGTCCTGGCCAGCGCCTGGATCGGGTTGTAGCGGGAGGCACGCCAGGCCGGTAGCAGACTTGCCAGTAAGCCCAGCACCAACACCACTGCCGTAGACATCAACATGTCCGAAATTTGTAGGCTGGGATAGAGAGTCGCGCCCATGCCCGCCATCTCCAGGCCCTCTGCAACTGCCGAGATATCGATGCCGCCTTCCAGCGGCAAAATGGTGGCCACCGCCAGCGCGTTACCTACAACCAGACCCAGACCCAGCAGGATAAGACTCTCCAGCAAGACCTGGTACATGATCCAGGCGGGGCGCATGCCCAGTGCCATCATCAGGCCGATTTCGCGTACGCGTTCAAATACAGCCATCACCAGGGTGTTGACCAGACCGAAGGAGAGGGCCAGGAAAATAACCACCATGATGACGATGTTGTAGCTGGTTTGCATTTCCATCATGCTTTCCAGGTAGCCATCCAGCGCCATCCAGGGCAGGGTTTCAAGCTCGGGTCCTGCCGCCTGTTCGATGCTCGGCCACCAGTCCACCACCTTGCGAAAATTTCCGCCAGTAATTGCTATTTCTGACACGTGATCTTCAAGCTTGAGCATTTTCTGGATGACTTCCCGACCCGCGTAGACGTTCATCTCCTCGGTGGCTTGAAGTCGTGCCTTGTAGATTCCAACCACCCGTATGCCCCGATCGGCCACATTGTTGTCCGGGTCCTGGGACATGATCACCACTCGCTTGCCCAGGCCTGTTTCCAGTCGCTCGGCCAGCTTGCGGCCGATGACCAGGCCTTTGTCGTCTGGCCCTTCCAGGAAGCGCCCTTCAACGATGTCTGCAGGATCAAAGCCAAGACTGATTTCCTGCGCTGGATCAACGCCCAGCAGTTGTATGCCTCGATTGTCGCGCTCACTGGAAATCATGGCGGGCACCTTGATGCGCGATGCCCATCCAGTAACAGGCGCTTGATTGAGCTGGCTCAGCAAATGACTCTGTGGTGCATGGATACTATTGGCGACACTGGGGTCGTCACGGTATTGGGGGTGATGAATCTGGATTTCGCCGGGTAGGGTGCGCAGGCCTCCACGCACCATTTCATCGACCATTCCGGACATTAGCGAACTGAACAGGATCATTGCCCAGACGCCGATAACGATAGCGACCAGCATGATCAGGGTGCGTCTGTAGTTGCGCCACAGGTTGCGCCAGGCCAGGGTGAATAAAATGCGCGCTGAGGGTTGGTATTCAGACATCTACACAGCCCTCATCGCTGCGACCGGCTGCAAGGTTTGCAGGCGCAGGGCCGGATAGACAGCCGCCAGCATGCCGCCGATAAACACGATCGCCGGACCGCCGAGCAGACTGATCAGCGAAAGCTGTGGGTAGATGCGGCCGTCCATGTTATAGCGCTCCATGGCCTCTTTCATGCCGTCCAGGGAGAAGCCGACACTGCCCAGGTATGCAGTGAGCAGCCCGCCCAGCAAACAACCCAGCAACAGGCCTAATAGCGACATGATTGCTGTTTCCAGCAACACCAGTCTTCCCAGCTGAGCGGGGCGTACGCCCAGCGCTGTCATGACACCGAACTCCCGGGTGCGCTCCAGTACTGACATCAACTGGGTGTTCAGTACGCTAAACGCGACCAGCACGATAAGCACCGCGTACATAATGAACGCGCTGAACATGTCGGCTTGTATCGCCTGACGCAGCCCAGGCTGCAACTGGTCCCAATCCAGCACTGTTAGCTCTGGCCCGGGAAGTTGGCTTTGCACGGCCTGTTTTAGTGGGGCGACATCATCCAGGTCATCAACCTTGATAACGATGCTGTGGGCGTCGTCGTCCATCGCAAAAATACTCTGGAAGTAACCCAGGGGTATCTCGGCAATAGAGCGATCCAGGTTTGTCATGCCGGAATTGATAATGCCCACGACTGTGGCGATTCCAGCGGCAAAGGAATCGTCTCGGCCTGAGCCCAGGAAAGTGATTTCATCACCCACCCCTATTTTCAGGTTACGGGCCAGCACGGAGCCAACGACGATTTCTGCAGCATTGTTGTTGTCAAGATAGCGACCTTGTTTCACCAGGCCTGGCAAATTTGATACCAGCGGTTCAGAGGTGGGCTGTACGCCCAGTATCTGGATACCGAAAGAGCGGTCCTCGCTGGAGGCAAGCGCAAACGCGCTGCCGCGGGCTGCGATGGCCGCTAGTCCGCTAGACTCTCTTAGGGTCTGGGCAAGCTCTGTCGCCCGGGGCACGGTGTAGCGCATTCTGGGCTCGTCGTTGTAACGCTGTTCCTGAACTTGCAAGTGACCGGTCAGGACACCCAGGGTGCCATCAATCATCATGGCATAGCTGCCAAATTGGGTAGAGATCATAAAGACCAGCAGGGCATTGCAAAACACCATGGCACCTACGGTCAGCCAGGTGCGCCTGCCGTGGCGCCACAGGTTGCGCCAGGCCAGGCGCAGTGTGACGCTCACTGGCGAGGGTTTCTCAGGTTGGACAGGGTGAACAGGTTCTTCGGCAGTTCCACGTCGAACTGATTGTCTTGCACTCGCATTTCGGTCCATTCATCGGGGCTGTCCACATCCTGCATGCGCATAATGGTAGCCACCATTCGGCCACCTAGCTCGCGTGTTTCCAGTGTGCGGAAGGTTTTCACTAGTGCATCGTCCTGATCCCAGAACTGCTGCTCCAGCAGCACATAATCGTCGCGTATGGTCCAGATTTCCTTGCCCCAGACGACTGCCGCATCCTCGTGGGGTATGGACTGGATGACCCAGGCCTGGTGACCATCCACTTCACGCGATTCCAGCAATGTATGGTCGTACTGGTCGATGATATCGGTGGATTTGCTGATGTCCTTGTTAGATAAGTCAGACCCCATCCAGCTCTGACTCATCATCGAGGAGGGGACTTTGACCACGCGGTTAATCTTGGGCGCGTAGGTCCACATGTTGTTGTCCATCACCAGGGTGCCGTTGCCAGCATCCTTCGCCGGAGCAGTTACCCTTACCAGGGATTGCTTGTCGCCTTCGGTCCAGGCTTGCATGGACATACTGCGCTCCCAGTCGGGCCGGTGGATAACCATGGTCATCTCACCGTAGGAGTTCACGCCGCGCCAGTGGTCCATGGCTTTGCGAATCAGTTCAGCGGGGTCGAAGCTCGCAGCCGCCGAGGTGAAAGACAGCAGGGCCAGCATCAGCGCAGCGATATACTTCATAGTGATCCCCCGTAGATCAGCTGATTTCAGCCTGAGCGCGGCTTATGTAGGCCTGCAGGTTTAGCAGGTCTTTCGACGGCTTGGACTTCACCCAGCCGGAAAAGCCGACAGCGACCAGTAGATCAATATCGGCAAAGGAGAACGTGTCCCCGGCGATCCACTTGCGGTTGGCCAGCTCCTTGTCGATCACTTCCCAGGCCCAATTGATCCGGACTTTACCGCGTTCTGCGAGTTCCGGGATCTGCTCCAGGTCTAATGGCCCGGGCAATGCGCGGCCCTTGAAGCCCGGGCTGGCATTGCGCAACGCATCTGCCACTGAGCTGTACAGCATGGAGTAAATTTTTGAATCCCAGGTGGTGATCATGGCCTTTTCCAGCGGCGTGGTGCCCAGCAAGGGTGTCTCAGGATAAAGTGCCTCAAGGTAGGCGATGATGCCAATGACCTCGCTGAGCACCGTACCGTCGTCCAGCACCAGTGCTGGTAAGGTCTGGTCAGGTACGATCGCCCTGTATTTCTCCTCCAGGTGCTCAGCCGCCATCATGTCCACTTGCTGAGTTTCGATCTCAATGCCTTTGTATTTCATGAACAGCGCTACGCGCTGGGGGCTGGGGGCGGCATCGTAGGTGTAGAGTTTCATGGTATTTACTTCCTTGATAGAGGTCGGTTTTTGGCATTTGGCAGTCAATATTAGGCGCAACGGACAACACTGCCAATATTTAGCACATTATTTCGGTAAGCCGTGAGTTTTCCCCCAACTCGATAAGTGGCTATAATGCGCGCCGGACTGATAGAGGACCCCAATGTGATTATTCGATATGCCCTAGGCCTTGCGGCCATGATTCTGGCGCTTGGCGCCACCGCAGTAGAATTGAGCGACGACCAACGCGCAGCGATGGAAGAACGGATCAAGCCCGTTGGCGAACTATGCCTGCAGGGCGATGCTGACTGTGGCGGCGCCGCTGTTGCTGCCAGCAGTGGTCCCCGCTCTGGTGAGGACGTTTACAACGCGGCTTGTATGGCCTGCCACGCAACTGGCGCCGGTGGTGCGCCCTTGTATGCGGATGTGACTGCCTGGGCGGATCGTATCGCCAAAGGTACCGAGGCTTTGTATGTCAGCGGCATCCAAGGCGTTCCAGGGACTGGCATGATTGCCAAGGGTGGTTGTATGAACTGCTCTGACGAAGAGATTCAGGCTGCAGTGGACTACATGGTTGCAGGCAGCCAGTAGTAAGCCATGAGAATAAAAGGCCGCAGCACCAAGGTGCTGCGGCCTTTTTTTTTCCGCGGGCAAAATCTGCCTCGATATTAAATCCCCGCCTGATCTTGGCAAAAGTTGCTACAGTTAAGCCCCGGTATTGGAGTGAACACCACATGATGCGCATTTTGCTTGTCGCAGCAGCAGCGCTGCTGTTATCGGCCTGTTCCAAGGAAGCCCCGCCAAGGCCTATGGTCGAAGTGGTGGTAGACGCCGTAACCTCCGAGCCCTACCAGCCGCAATCGGAGTACGTGGGGCGCCTGGAGGCCCGGGACGACGTGGCCATTCAGGCAAAAATTACCGGCTATCTGCTGACTCGCGATTTCCGCGAAGGTGAGCTGATCCAGGCAGGTGAAGTGCTGTATACCCTGGATGCATCCGAGTACCAGGCTGCATTGGCTAGGGCGGAGGCAGACCTGGCAGCGGCGGTGGCCAACCAGGTCAATGCACGGCGTAATTACAAACGGGGCATGGAGCTACTGCCCAAAGGGGCTATTTCCCAGTCGGAGATGGATGAGCTCACGGCTAAGAAGCTGGATGCGGACGCTCGACTGGAGGCAGGGGAGGCCCAGGTGACCAGCGCCCAGGTCAACTTGAGTTACACCACCATCATCGCCCCTATCACCGGACGCATTGGTCGCAGCCTGGCCAGCCTTGGCGATCTGGTGGGACCCAATACCGGTAATCTCACAACCCTGGTCTCTATCGATCCAATCGAGGCTTTGTTCAAAGTAAGCGAAGCCACTTATGTGGCGGCAATGAAAAAACGGATGACCGAAGAGCTGGACGTATCAGCCCTGCGTTCACTGGAGGTCACGCTGGAGCTAACCAATGGCACCGACTACCCGGAGGTGGGCCATATCGACTATTTTTCCAACCGCGTAGACGAGACAACCGGCACTCTTGAGGCCAGGGCTTCCATTCCCAACCCTCACTCACTGCTAGTGCCCGGGCAGTATGTTCGGGTCATACTGCACGACACTAACCTGTTACAAGGTTTGTTTTTGGCCCAGGCTGCGGTGCAGGCAGACCAGCAGGGTAGCTTTGTGTTGATCGTTGATGCAGGTAGCACCGTGGCCAGGCGCAATGTTGAGCTCGCCGAGCGCTTTGACGACAAAGTGCTGGTGCTGGAGGGTGTTGACGAGGGTGACCAGGTCATTATTCGAGGCCTGCAACAGGTACGACCCGGGATGCCGGTGACATCGCGCACCCTGCCCCTACCTGCCAGCGAATAGCGGGAATACCTCATGTTTAGCGCATTTTTTATTGAGCGACCCAAGTTCGCGATGGTCATTGCCATCGTCTTCTCCCTGGCAGGTGTCTTGTCTATTTATGCCCTGCCGGTTAACGAGTTTCCGGCGATATCCCCTCCCAATATTGTGGTTTCGGGCGTTTATCCCGGAGCCTCGGCGGAGGTTGTAGAGGCTGCGGTGGGCATTCCTATTGAAGATGCAGTCAATGGAGTAGAGGACATGATCTATATGTCCTCCAAGAGCGCCAACGATGGCAGCTACAGCCTCACCGTTACCTTCGAAGTGGGTGCCGATCCTGATATGGCACTGGTGAGGGTGCAAAACCGGGTCAAGCTGGCGGAGCCGTCCCTGCCGGTGGAAGTGACCACCATGGGGCTGAGTATCGCCGAGCGCTCGCCGGATATGCTCAAGTTAATCAGCTTCACCTCACCGGATGAATCACTGGATTACAAATTCATCTCAAATTACGTGAAAATCAATCTGCAAAGCTCAATTGCCAGGCTCAATGGTGTGTCAGAGGCCAATATCCTCGGTGAGGCAGATTACTCGATGCGCCTTTGGCTGAACCCGGACAAAATGGCCGGCTACCGCCTTTCAGTCGTCGATGTCTTCAATGCCCTACGCGAGCAGAATGTGCAGGTTGCGGCAGGCAAAATTGGAGCCCCGCCTTTTGATGGCGCGCTGCAGACTGAATATACCCTGCAGACCAAGGGCCGCCTGGAGGATGTTGAAGAGTTCGAACGTATCGTGCTGCGCGCGCGTTCCGATGGATCGGCGATTTACCTAAGCGATGTAGCGCGGGTCGAGCTGGGACAGTCGAGTTATAACTTCCAGGGGGAAACCAACGGGGTGCCCGCGGTCAACCTGGCGATCTACCAATTGGCAGATGCCAATGCGCTTGCGGTAGGGGAGGCAGTAGATCAGTTGGTAGCACAGATGTCCCAGCAGTTCCCGGCCGGGATGGACTATGTCATCAGTTACGACACCACCCGCTATGTCAGTACTGCGGTTCGTCAGGTGGTCATTTCTCTGTTTCAGGCCGTCCTTCTGGTGGTGGCCGTAACCTTTGTTTTCCTGGGTAACTGGCGCGCCACTCTGGTGCCTGCTATAGCGATACCGGTGTCTCTGCTCGCGGCCTTTGCGGTGCTGCTAGCGGCTGGCATGACCATTAATACGGTGACCCTGTTTGGCCTGATTCTGGCAATTGGCATCGTGGTGGATGATGCGATTCTGGTCATTGAAAACTGTGATCGTCACCTGCGGGAAGACCCAGAGATGACGCCCAAGGAAGCCGCTTTGTTGTCCATGCGCGAGGTGGGTGGCGCAATTATTGCTACTACCCTGGTACTGCTGGCGGTGTTTGTGCCCGTGGCGCTGTTGCCGGGAATCACCGGTGTGATGTACCGGCAGTTTGCCATCACTATTTGTGTAGCGGTGGTGTTTTCCTCCGTCAACGCCCTGACCTTGAGTCCAGCGCTGTGCAGTCTGCTGCTACGCTCCGGCGACCAAAACACACCCCGTTGGTACTCAGCGTTCCTTGGCGGCTTTGGCAGCTTGACTAGTCAATACGACAAAGGGGTGGGCTGGTTGCTGGCCAGGCTGCGGTTGGTGGGAGTGATCTTTCTTGCCTGGACCGCTGCGGTGATTTTCGGCTTTGTCAGTACGCCAACCGGATTTGTCCCCACCGAAGACAAGGGCGCAATGATGGTGAGCGTGCAGCTACCGGATGCTTCTTCGCTCAGTAGAACGAAGTCCGCGATGGACAAAATGGCCGAGCTAATTGGCAATGACCCAGCGGTTGAGACGGTGACAGCGATATCGGGCTTCTCAATCCTGTCCGGTGCAATGGCCAGTAATGCTGGCACCCTGTTCGTGGTACTCAATCATTGGGACGAACGACAAGACAGCGAAAACATTGTTTTCAATGTTGCCCGGCGCATCAACGGACAAGCCTTTTTGCAGGTGCCTGAGGCGCAGGTGTACGCACTGACCCCGCCAGCGGTGTCAGGTATGGGTGTTGCTGGAGGCCTGGAACTGGTGTTACAGGACACGCTGTCCCGGTCGTCACAGGAGCTGGCGGCCACGCTGAATAACCTGATTGTAGACGGCAATGAAGTGCCTGGCCTGGTGGGCCTGTTCAGTACTTATCGGGCTAACGTACCCCAGTATTATGTGGATGTAGACAGGCTGAAAGCCAAAAATCTGGGGGTGAGCCTGGACGAGGTCTTTACGACGCTGCAGGCGCAAATGGGATCCTTGTACATCAACGACTTCAACAAGTTCGGCCAGACTTACCGGGTCATTATGCAAGCTGAGTCCGGTTATCGTTCTGACCTTTCGGACCTGGATCATTTTTACCTCAAGTCTGCCAGTGATGAGATGGTACCCCTGAGCACACTGGTGACTACCAGGCCGATACTGGGACCCGATATATCCAATCGTTACAATATGTTCCGTTCCGCATCCGTGCGCGCGAATGCCGCGCCGGGGGTAAGCTCAGGTCAGGCTATGTCTATCTTTGAAGAGCTCGCAGATCGCACCTTACCCACTGGATATACCTATGAATGGACAGGTATGTCTTTCCAGGAAAAAAAGGCCGGACAAACGGCAGTGTTTGCCTATGTGCTGGCGCTGATTTTCGTATACCTGTTCCTGGTGGCCCAGTATGAAAGCTGGTCTGTACCGGTGGCCATTATCCTGGTGGTGCCGATGGCGATTGGCGGCGCCATTTTAGCCCTGGTGCTCAGTGGTATTGCCCTTAACCTCTATGCCCAGGTGGGAATTGTCTTGCTCATTGGTATGTCAGCCAAAACGGCGATCCTGGTGGTTGAATTTGCCCGTCAGCGTCGTGAACAAGGTGGCGAGGAAATTTTGACCGCAGCAAGGGAAGCGGCCAGGCTGCGCTTTCGCGCCGTTTGCATGACCGGTATCTCCTTTATTCTGGGCATTTTGCCGCTGGCCCTGGCCACCGGCGCTGGCGCTTTCGGTCAGCGCTCCCTGGGTGTGACCGTGCTGGGCGGTATGCTGGCGGCGATGTTGGTGGGTGTGTACTTTGTGCCCGGGTTTTACGCCATCGTGCAAACGCTGCGTGAAAGAATGAAAGGTGCCGTAGGTCTTGGTAGTACCCATCACGACAAGCCCAATGGCTAGCAGCGCCCGTTATTGTTGTTGCAGGTGACGGATTTTGGCCTTAGCGTTCGCTAGGCAAACAACTCTCTCAAACCGGCCAGGGTTTCCTGGCCACGTTCTTCATTGGCCTGTTCGTCATCTACGCCGCCGCCTTGCCAGGCAAGGTCGTCCTGCGGCAGTTCTTCGATAAATCGACTGGGCTCGCAGTTAATGGTCTCGCCAAATTGGCGGCGCTTTTTGGCCATGGTCATGGCCAGCGTTTGCTGGGCGCGAGTGATGCCAACATAAGCAAGGCGGCGTTCTTCCTCGATATTGCCGTCTTCCACGCTGGCGCGGTGTGGCAGCAGGTTCTCTTCCATACCGATGATAAATACATGGGGAAACTCCAATCCCTTGGACGCGTGCATGGTCATTAACTGCACATTATCAGGGCTGGAATCCTCTTCCTCCTGTTGCTCCATCAGGTCACGCAGTACCAGCCGGTTAATAGCCTCATCCAGTTTCACGTCTTCGTCGGTCATCACCTTGTTGAGGCTGTCGATCAGCAAGTGGACGTTGCTCATGCGCCGCTGGGCAACGTCTTCACTGGAACTTAACTGGTTCAGCCAGTCCTCATATTCCATTTCGCGCACCATTTGTCGCACTGCTGCGATGCCGCTGCCAGCTTCACATTGGCGGCGAATACGGTCCATCCACAGGCGGAATTCTCGCAGCCTGTTCAGGCCCGCTTCCGGGATGGTGCCGCTGTTCACCCGACTGATGGCCTGGCTCAGGCTGCAATGTTGTCCGTTGGCGAAGTTACCCAGTGCTTCCAGTGTGGAGGCCCCTAGCTTGCGGCGCGGTACATTGGCGATGCGCAGGAAGGCGTTGTCGTCATTTTCGTTAATGAGCAGTCGCAGGTAGGACATAATGTCCTTCACTTCGTTGCGAGCGAAGAAGGAAGTGCCACCCGAGAGATGGTAGGGCACTTGCTGCTGTTGCAGCGCCACTTCGATCAAGCGTGACTGATGATTGCCACGATAGAGAATCGCGTAGTCGCCAAAACGAGTGCGCTTGCGTAATTTGTGATCAAGAATCTCTGCCACTACCTGTTCAGCTTCGTGGTTTTCATCGCTGCAGCAAATGACCCGCAGGGGGTCGCCATAGCCTATTTCACTCCACAACTTCTTTTCAAACACGTGATCGTTGTTGGCAATGAGTGTGTTTGCGGCCTTGAGAATACGCGAGGTGGAGCGGTAATTTTGTTCCAGTTTGACCAACTTCAGACCCGGGAAGTCATCCTGCAACTGGACCAGGTTTTCTGGCCGCGCACCTCGCCAGGCGTAGATTGACTGATCATCATCGCCCACCACTGTGAGCGCACCACGCACGCCTACCAGCTGTTTTACCATCAGGTACTGACTGGAGTTGGTGTCCTGGTACTCGTCTACCAGCAGGTAGTGGATGGTGTTCTGCCACTTTTCCAGGATATCGGGGTTTTGCTCAAACAAAACTGTGGGCAGCAGAATCAGGTCGTCGAAGTCCAGGGCGTTGTAGGCTTTCAGTGCTCGCTGGTAGCGTCGATAGGCCTGGGCGCACAGTATTTCTGCCGGGCTCTTGGCCGCCGCCACCGCCGCTTCGGGCAGAATGCGGTCACTCTTCCAGCTGGAAATCTGGTGTTGGATAGTGGCTGCCTGGTCCCCGTCTGAGCCATGCTCCTGGATTAGCAGGTCCTTGATCAGGGTTTGAGTGTCCTGGCCATCAAAAATGGAAAAGCCGCTCTTCAGGCCCAGCAACTTGAGCTCCGAGCGGATAATTTTGAGACCCAGCTGGTGGAAGGTACTTACCGTCAGGCCTTCGGCGGAATTCCCCCGCAGCAATTTGCCTACGCGCTCTTTCATCTCGCGGGCGGCCTTGTTGGTAAAGGTCACCGCTGCGATACGACTGGCACGAATGCCGCAGGTTTCTACCAGATAGGCAATCTTGCGGGTAATCACGCTGGTCTTGCCAGAACCTGCACCGGCTAGCACCAGCAGGGGGCCGTCAATATAGCGCACGGCGTCGCGCTGTCTGGGATTTAGCTGGGACACAAAAATTGCAAACCGGAAGGTGTTACTGGATCAGCAGTCTACCAGAGCGTGGCTGGTTATTGCAGTTGAGTTCTGTGCTTACTGGCCAGAAATGTCTACCTGCGGCAGGGCCAGGTTCACGCTCTCGTCATCGGCAAAGGCAGTGGCCAATGCTACCCACAAGGCATCCCGGGTGCCAAACCAGTGGGCGTTTTCGACCCAACAGAAGGCCACCATGCTGGCTTTTTCGCCGGTGACCCCGGTGACGAAAACGCTGGGGTCAGGGTCATCCAGCACATTCTCCTGAGATTTCATGGTATCCAGTAACACCGCTCGGGCGTGCTCAATATCGTTGCGGGCATAGATGTCTACATTCAGCTCAACTCTTCGTGTGGGAATGGAGCTGAAGTTACGGATAGCAGAGGACAGCGCCACCGGGGTTGGGATGAAGACCGTCTGGCCATCAAAAGTGCGCAGCACAATCTGGTAGGCGGTCATGGCTTCTACAATGCCCATATCATTTCTGATTTGCACCATGTCACCGGTGACGAAGGGCAGCCTGGGAAGGAACGGCAGTAGGAAAAACACGATCACTGCGCCGACAATCACAACCAGAATAGCCATGCCGCCTAGCCCGTCTACCGGCAGTCCTATTTTTGTCGCCGCCACTAATATAGTGACTACCAGAATCAAGACATAAAGTGCGCCGAAAAATACCGCCATGACACGGGCGTAAGTACCGCCGGGTTTGATCAGCGAGTGCATTAATTTGTAGATCAAAAAAACGGCCAACATGCCGCCTATCATCACCAACAAGATAGTGGTGATCAGGCCGCCATAATTGGCCAGTTGGTTCAGGACAGGTTCCAGTTGTTCGCGCATCAGGCTCTACCAGATTGCTCAGGACAATAGAATCCTAGCACGATTTTCATGGCCCGCAGCGATCAGCTGGCTGAATTTGTCACCTGGATTTGGCCGAATGTCCCAGTGGCCGGGGTGACGCAGTTCAAATCCCCATACGCCGCCTCTGAATTACCCTCCAGCGCTTGTGGAAGATGCTTCATCCGGTATGTTGACGCCTCGCAAGCATTCTATGAACACGGGGTATTTCATGAGCCAAGACGCCTTTATCTACGACGCACTGCGCACGCCGCGCGGCAAGGGCAAACCCGGCGGCGGTCTTTATGAGGTTAAGCCTATCGACTTGATCACCAATCTTTTGGAAGAGATGAAGTCGCGCCACAGCCTGGATACCACTGCGGTGGAAGATTTCATTTGCGCGACCGGCGAACCGGTTAACGAGCAGGGGCAGAATATAGCCAAGACCGCGCTGGTGTATTCCAGCTGGGACGACATCACCACCGGCGCCCAACTACATCGCTACTGCGCCGGTGGCCTGGACGCGGTGAACAATATCGCCATGAAAATCATGTCTGGAATGGAGTCCATGGGCGTCGCGGGGGGGGTCGAGAGTATGTCCCGTCTGGGTATTGGCGCCAGCGGTGCGGCGGCAGGTGACGCCTGGGTTGCTATGAGCAGCTATGGTATTTCCCAGGGCCTTGGTGCCGACCTGATGGCCAGTCTTGATGGGTTCACCCGCGAAGACGTGGATCGCTACGCCTGTGAATCGCAGCGCCGGGCGGCCCATGCTCGCGACAATGGTTACTTCGATAACTCCCTGGTACCGGTCAAGGACCTCAATGGCGTCACTGTACTGGATCGCGATGAACTGATCCGTCCTACTGATGCAGCGGGACTGGCCAGGCTCAATCCTTCTTTTGCCATGTTCAATGATTATGGTCACGGCGACTTCCTTAAGTTCAAGTATCCCCAGGTAGAGCAAGTGGAATGCATTCACACACCAGGCAACTCCTCTGGTGTTGTTGACGGCGCTTCTCTGGTGCTGCTGGGTAATAAGCAAGCTGGTGATGACCAGGGTTTAAAGCCACGCGCTCGCATTCGCGCAATGGCCCTGACCGGTACCGAGCCGACGATTATGCTGGCCGGCCCCGCGCCCGCATCCGAGAAGGCTTTAAAGATGGCGGGGATGAGCAAAGATGATATCGATCTGTTCGAACTGAACGAGGCCTTTGCCTCAGTTGTCCTGCGTTACCAGCGGCTGATGGATGTGGCTGATGACAAAATCAACGTCAACGGCGGCGCGATTGCGATGGGCCATCCCATAGGCGCTACCGGCGCTATGGTGTTGGGGACCTTGCTGGATGAACTGGAACGCCGCGACCTTAATACCGGTCTGGTTACCTTGTGTGCCGGCGGTGGTATCGGCATTGCCACCATTATTGAGCGCGTTTGATTAAGCACTGGGTCATCAGAACAGGATTGGAGTAACAAAAAATGAGCTACATTCGACTGGAAAAAGATGCCGACGGCATCGTAGATCTGATTTTCGACCAGCAAGGTAAATCTGTAAATGTCATGGGTGACGAGTATGCCGAGGCGATGCCCAAGGCGCTGGATGAACTCGAGGCAATGGATGATCTGCAAGGCGTCTACGTGCGCAGCGGCAAGCCAGGGCAGTTCTTCGCCGGCGGCGACATCAGCATGATGATGGAGATGGACCTCAACCCCTCTGACAAAGAACGGCAAAAAATGTTCGAAGGCATTCTCGACGCCAAGGCGCCGCTGGCGCGGCTAGAAAAGCTGGGGGTGCCTGTGGCGGTGGGCATCAACGGCGCAGCGTTGGGTGGTGGCTATGAAATTGCACTGGCCTGCCACTATCGGCTCGCCCTGAACGACAAAAGTGTCAAGATAGGGCTGCCCGAGGCAATGCTGGGATTGATGCCCGGCGCCGGCGGCGTGGTACGTATGGTGCGGTTGCTGGGCATGCAGGAGGCTTTGACGCTGATCGCACAAGGCAAACAAGCCAACGCCGAAAAGGCTTTGGCAAAAGGTTTGGTGCACGAACTGGTGTCCTCGGAAGAGGAAATGGCGAAGAAGGCCAAGGCCTGGATTAAGGCCAACCCGGAGGCGAAACAGCCCTGGGAACAGGACGGCTATGCTATTCCCGGCGGCGGTCCGCAAGACCCGGCGACCCAGGGTCTTACCTACTTCGGTCCGGTTAACGTGATGGTGCAAACCAAAGGCAACATGCCGGCGCAGCAGGTGATCATAGCGGCGGTAATTGACTCAGCCAGAGTCGATTACGCCACCGCCCACATTATAGAAGCGCGCTATTTCCAGCGATTGCTGCTGGATCAGGTATCTCGCAATATGATGACGACCTTCTTCGTGCAGATGAACCAGCTGGACGCGGGAGCATCGCGGCCTGCTGGCGTGGAAAAAACAGATGTGAAAAAACTGGGCATCCTCGGCGCAGGTGTTATGGGTGCGGGAATAGCGTTTGCAGCGTCCAAGGTGGGCATCGAGGTGGTACTCAAAGACCTTAGCCAGGAAACTGCCGACAAGGGCAAGGCTTACGCGGCAGCGGCCTGCGAGAAGAACTGGCGTATTGATGAAACCCAGGCCACGGAAATACTCTCACGTATTCACGCCACAGCTGAGGTTAATGACCTGGCGGACTGTGACCTGGTGATCGAAGCGGTGTTCGAAAATCGCGATGTAAAAGCGGCCGTTACCAAAGAGACAGAGGCGGTATTGGGAGGCTCTGCCGTCTTTGCCAGTAATACCTCGGCACTGCCAATTACCGAATTAGCACAGGCCTCCGCACGACCGCAGAATTTTATCGGTATGCACTTTTTCTCTCCTGCGGAGAAAATGCCACTGGTAGAGATCATCACCGGTAAAGAAACCTCAGATGAGGCACTGGCCTGGGCATTCGACCTGGTCCAGAAACTGGGCAAGAAACCTATTGTGGTCAAGGATGCGCCGGGTTTCTTCACCACCCGGGTGATCGGCCAGACCATTACCCAGGGGCAGAGCATGCTGGCTGAAGGTGTGAACCCTGCCCTGATTGAAAATGGCGCTGCCTTTAACGGCTCACCCATGGGGCCGCTGGAAACGTTGGATAGTATTTCTCTGGAGACCGCCTATCACGGTGTCCAGCAGCGCAAGGCGGATGTCGAAGCTGCAGGTCAGGAGTGGGTGGCCGGTCCTGAGTCAGAGGTGATTCGTTACATGGTGGAAGACGCCAAGCGGGTGGGTCAGGCTAAAGGCGCCGGCTTCTACGATTACAATGAGAAGGGCAAGAAGGTGAAGACATGGCCAGGCCTGCAAGATAAGTTTGCGCCCGATGGCTATATCGATGTGCCCTATGAGGATGTGAAGGACAGACTACTGTTTTCCCAGGTGCTGGAGGCAATACGCATCATGGAGGAGGGTACTTTGACCTCGGTAGCCGATGGCAATATCGGTTCGATCATGGGTATTGGATTTCCGCCTCACACGGGGGGTGTTTACCAGTGCGTCAATGCCTACGGGGTTGAGGCGTTTGCCGAACGTTCGAAGGAACTGGCGGCGAAATATGGCGAGACCTTTGAGCCACCGCAGTTGTTGTTGGATATGGCGGCCGAAGGTAAGACATTCGTCTAGCCAAGAGGGCGGAGGTCCGGCTGAACTCCGCCGACCGTTTATTGACTCCAATCGACAGGTGCCCATCCCAGTTGCTTGCGCTGATAGTCGATGTGAGCCTGGGCCTGCTTGGTGAGGACCTGAAATTCACCTTGTCCCCGAATTGAATCCCACCAGGGTTCGTCCAGGTCTCGCCAAGCAACCGTATTGTTCGCTAAACCTTTTTCAAGCAATGGTAAGACGGAAGCAAGTTCACCCAATAGCAATCTACAACGCGCCTCCAGTTCCTCGTAGCCGCGCACGTCTCCGTTGGATCGAGCAAATTCGACAAAATTCAGGATTCGGTGAGAGAGTTTGAGACTCTCCTCAGTGCGCCCCGTTTTTGCCTGTGCCAGCGCTTGCCATGATGCTAGCCATACACCGGAGGTTCTGTTGATCGGGTCACCGTAAAGTGGTGTGTGGCTGAAATTGCGCGGCGCAAGTGTATCCATCATCGTCTCGTAGTCACCCAGATTTGCCAGTGCGATGGTCTTCGCACCCAGGTCGAGACTTGAGTCACTGGAAAACGCTATCTTGCCAAGTTCTGTTAGTGCTTCTGCGGGTTCTATAAAGGCTTGAAAATAACGCCCCAGATCGGGTCCTGCTAATTCGCTGGCCGCTTCAATATTGTTTAAATAGTGGTAGTTGAAGGCCAGAAAAATACGGTCCGTAGAGCGCATCGAGTTTTCATCCTGGGCCAGAGCTTGTCGATAGAAATTGATCGCATCTGCGTCTTCTCCCTGGAGGCTCGCCAGAATCCCGCGGACGCGGAAATTTTCTGCACTACCGGGTGGGGCCAATGCAAGTGCTTCTTTTCCCCGGTTTAGCCCGGCAAGGTTCAGGCTTAAATTGTGGCTGATAACCGGATGTAGCGGATCAATATCGAATCCGTGCTGTATTGCCTCAATACCTTCTTTTGCTCGCCCCAGGTTAAACAGGGCGATGGAGCGCCAGCTGCTCAGAATCCCCTCGGTGGGAATAATGTGTAGAGCGCGATCAAAACTGGCGAGCCCCGCCTGGTTGCGATGTTGGGACAAATACACCAAGCCCTGGACCGCGTTGGCCAGGCCCTGCTCGGGATCAAGGGCAAGGGCACGATCGATGTAGGACTGAGCTTCCAGATTTGCCTGCTTCAGCGGGATTTTGCCGTATTGGTCTGCCGAAAGTAGGTTGATGGTAAGTGCCTTCCCGGCCCAGGCAGCGGCGTAGTCCGGGGAAATATCCAGCGCTTCCTGATAAGTATTTAGTGCTTGCTGTAGGGACTTCTCAGTTCGTTTTTTGACCATGTGCCGCGCTTTCAGTAGCAGAGTGTAGGCATCAACGTTGGCCGTTGCTGATATCTGTGCAGCCGGCGCATCCAAATGCATGCGCAGCGCATCGACTATGGCCGCCGATATCTCGTCCTGGATTTCAAAGATATCGGTGAGGTCCCTGTCGTAGGTGTCGGACCACAGGTGGTAGCCGTCAGCCACGTTTATTAATTGGGCGGTGATTCGCAGGCGTTGCCCAGACTTGCGCACCGATCCTTCCAGTACGGTCTCGACATTCAATTGCCGACCGATTTCCGGGATAGGTTGATTCTTGCCCTTGAAGGAGAACGATGAGGTGCGGGCGGCGACCCGCAGCTCGCTGATCTTCGCCAGGGCATTGAGCAGTTCTTCAGAGATACCATCTGAAAAGTAATCCTGCTCGGGGTCGTTGCTCATGTTGACGAAGGGCAGAACGGCAATTGATCGCGGGGCTGCCTGCACAGGCTCTTCAAGCGCTGCTGTTTTTTGCGCTGTTACCGAGAGGGTGTCACTGGCGACACCGGTGGGTACTTCGCCCAGCCAGCGCTCGCCAAACAGCAGCCCAACTGCGACCAGCAGTAGCAGTGTGAGCAATCGATTGATGTAGCCAGCGGTAACGTGGGTGATCGATTCTTCAGCAGGTACTTCGGTGCTGCGCTTGAGCCCTTCGGGGGTTAGTTCAAAGGCCCAGGCAAAAAGCAGGGCAAAGGGGAAGCCAATAATGCCAATATAGAGGGTGAGGGATACGGTCCATTCGGGAAGTTGCATCAGCGGCGCCAGTGTTTCCGCCACCTGCAGCACCACCCAGCCCACGATGAGGTAGGCCAGAGCAACACGAAAGACGTTGCGCCTTCTTAATTCCGTGAATAGAGAACCCATTGCCGTTGGCCATCTCCCTTAGCCACATCGGATACTGCTTAGCTTAGCAGTATTTTTCAGCTATGTACTTCTGCATCTCTAGCCCAGGTAGCGTGCCGTGATAGCGCGCTTGTAGGCTTGTGTGCCAAGCGGGGCACCGGTGGCCTTCTCGATCAGGCGGCGTTTGCGTCCTTGGCTTGAGGATCAAAGGTGATGTTCATTTCCTTCATAGCGTTGACGAAGAATGAGCGTACGTATTTTGGATCGCCTTTGAATTTTGGGTTGCGCAATCGCGGGATGATCTCTTCGAACATCACGTTCAGTTCCAGCCGCGCCAGGTGGGTGCCGATGCAGAAGTGCTGGCCGATGCCGAAAGAGCGCAGTTGGTTGTAAAGGTCTGGCATACGTTCGGCGCGGGTGACGTCAAATTCCATGGCATCGTCGCCGAAGACCTTTTCGTCGTGATTCGCTGCGTGGTAGTGCAGAATCACTTTGTCGCCTTTCTTAATGACTTGGCCGCCGACTTCCACGTCTTCGGTGGCGGTGCGACGCATGGAAATAAATGCCGTGTTGTAGCGCAGCATCTCTTCCACAGCGTTGCTAATCTTGTCGGGGTTATCCACCAGGTATTGCAGCTGATCCGGATGTTCCATCAGCAGGCGCATGCCCTGGGACATCACCGTGCGAGTGGACTCGTTGCCACCGACCAGGATGAGGATGAACATCCAGCCGAATATCTCTTCGGACACGTGTTCACCATTCATTTCGGCGTCCAGTAGTGCGCCGGTGATGTTGTCCATAGGCTCTTCGCGGTGCTTCACTGCCAGTTCCATGGCATAGCTGATGACTTCTATGGCCGCCAGTTGACCTTCTTCCTCGGAAATCGACATGTCCGGGTCGTCGGCGAAGATCATGGTGTTGGTCCAGTCGAAGAACTGCTTTCGATCTTTAAGCGGCACGCCCAATAGCTCCAGAATGGCTATCAGTGGCAGTTCCGCAGCCACTTCCTCGACGAACTCACACTCGCCGCGGCTGACCACTGAATCGACGATTTGCTTGGCGTGCTTGCGAAAATTGGGCTCGTAGGAATCAACCCGCTTGGGGGTGAATGCATTGCGTACGATACGGCGTACTTTTTGGTGAATGGGCGGGTCCATGTTGATGATGGTGTTCTGCTGCATCTCCACGGTGAACTCGTCCATTTCCATGGGGAACGCTGAACGTGCCGCGGAGGAAAAGAGCTTGGGGTTCTTGGAAATAAAATCCATCTCTTCAATGCGGGTGACAGCCCAGTAGGGGATGCCGGTAATCGGGTCTTCGATTTTCACCACTGGGCCGGCATCACGTATCTCTTTCAGGCCCTGGTAGGGCATGCCATCTTTATAGGTGTCCGGGTCCAGCAGGTTGGCAAAGGGGCATTGGCTCATGGTCATCTCCCAGGGTATTGGTTATCCAAATAATATAGTTCAACTAATGCCTATTAGTTTGTAGTTTATTTTCGCACAGGCCCACTTTTGGGTAAAGGGTGGACGGTATTCCCTGCTGGACCGAACGCACTTCCGGTCAGTGCTTACGATAGGCCAGTGCCTCGCTCAATTGGGGTTCAGCGACCTGGTCCAGGCCTTCCATATCGGCGATGGTGCGGGCGACCTTAAGGGAGCGATGCAGGGCGCGTCCCGACAGCTGCATCTGCTCTGCAGCCTGCTCTAGCATCCGCTTTGCTGCCTGATCCAGGCGGCAGATATCCAGTAATCGGTTGTTGCCAAGGCGGGCGTTGATGCAGTGCTGGCGGGATTGTTGCGCCTGTCGGCAGCTGCCCACTCTTGCGCGCACGGCTGCCGATGGTTCGCCGCCGTTATCTTTCTCCAGCAGCCTGCCGGGGGGCAGACGAGGCACTGCTACATGCATATCTATGCGGTCCAGTAGCGGACCTGACAGGCGTCCTCTGTAGCGCTGAATCTGGTCCGGGCTGCAGCGGCAGACTCGCTCGGGGTCTCCCAGGTAGCCGCAGGGACACGGGTTCATCGCGGCTATTAGCTGAAATTTGGCCGGATAGCTCAGCTTGTGTCTGGCCCGTGAAATAGTGATCTGCCCTGATTCCAGTGGCTCCCTTAGGGCTTCGAGGCAGTGGCGGCTAAATTCGGGTAACTCGTCCAGGAACAAAACACCGCCGTGAGCCAGGGAAACCTCCCCAGGGCGGGGCCGACTGCCCCCGCCAATCAGAGCCGCCGCGCTGGCGCTATGATGGGGGCAACGGAAAGGTCGCCGCAGGGCTTCTTGGGTAGTATCACTGCCCTGGAAATCTCGTAGTGCGAGGGCCACCAGGGATTCCTCCCGCGACGGAGGTGGCAGGATGCCCGGGAGGCGACTCGCCAGCAGTGTTTTTCCGGTACCAGGTGGACCACTAAGCAGCAGGTTATGGCCTCCACAGGCTGCGATCTCCAGGGCCCGGCGGGCCAACTCCTGGCCAACCACATCGCAAAGATCGGGGTAGTCAGCCTCTGGCCCCGGGGCACTTTTAGCAGATGGTTGAATAACTTCAGCGCCGTTGATGTGGGCACAAAGTGTGAGCAGATTCGGTGCTGCCACTACCTGGGCGTCGGGTACCTGGCTGGCGTTGCGCTCGCAGGGGGTGGGCACCACCAGGGTATTGCCGCATGCGCTTGCCGCGAGAGCGGCGCAGACCACACCGGGGATTGTTTGCAAGCTGCCGTCCAGGGCCAGCTCTCCCAGGTATTCGCACTGCCCACACAGTCTGTCCTGAAGCTGACCGGAGGCCAGCAGAATTCCCAGGGCTATGGGCAGGTCAAAGCGTCCGCCTTCCTTGGGTAAGTCTGCGGGGGCCAGATTGATAGTGATACGGCGGTCGGGGAATTCAAAGTGGGAATTGAGAATGGCGCTGCGCACGCGCTCCTTGCTCTCGCGCACCGCAGTCTCTGGCAAGCCGACAATGTTAAAGGCTGGCAGTCCATTGGACAGGTGAGTTTCCACCCGCACGGGCGGGGCTGAAAGGCCGGACAGTGCCCGACTGTGCACAACAGAAAGTTCCATGGCTCGTCCCTGAGCGCTGGGGCCGTTGTTCCGGCGCGGATTAACCCTCGTTAGAGAGTGCTTCGAGTTCCTTGGTCATTGCTTCCAGTTCTGCTTCCAGGGCAATCACTCGCTCACGAGTACGATTGAGTATTGCCGACTGCGCATCGAATTCTTCGCGACTGACCACTTCCAGCCGCGACAGGGCTGACTGGGCCAATGAGCGAACACCCTTGTCTACTTCGCCCTTTAGCCCGGAGCTGCCAACCAGGTCGTTGACCTGTTGCAGAACTTCCCAGGGGGGAGGGGGAGGTTTGATTGCCATGTGTTGCGACCTCTTTGGGCAGGTGGTGGCCGGGAATTCTAGTCCATTTGTGTCCGGGAACACAGATCAGATTCGCCCGGCTGGGTACATCGCCTAAAAACCCCCAGGTTTTTCACGGATGCTCTTTTTTGGTGCGCCAAACTGGTGCGTTGATCAAATCGGGTGCGCCGCAGGGGATCGACTTGGTGCGCTGAAGCGTGCTCTGTTCGCTTGAAAATCACATAGAGCACTGATTTTTAACAAATTAATTATATCTGGCACAGGCTCTGCAATATCCAAAGCAGATCTGTATAGCGCGCACAGTGTGCCCGTTACGAGATGACGCATTACACATCTGACACCTAGACAAACAAATCATGGAGATTTGAAACATGTTGAAAAAATTACTTCCCGCCGCGATCGCCGCATCTGTGCTGTCTGCAGCGATGGCTACTACCGTTCAGGCCACTGAAATTAGCGCCAACGTTGCCCTGGTCAGCGATTACCGTTTCCGCGGTATCTCCCAGTCCAACGAAGATATCGCTATCCAGGGTGGTTTTGACCTGGGTTTTGACAACGGTATCTACGTCGGTACCTGGGGCTCTTCAGTCGATTTCGACAGCACCGATGGCTTCGATGGCTCCCTGGAACTGGACTACTACGTAGGCTGGGGCATGGATGTGGGTGAGAACTCCGCCATTGATGTGGGTTACATGTACTACGACTATCCTGGAGACGATAGCGCGGAAGGCGACTACCAGGAAATTTACGGCAGTTTCTCCTGGCGTGACCTGACGCTGGGTATCAACTACTCCGACGAATATTACGGTGATACCGACTCATTCTTCTATTACTACGCAGATTACAGTTTCGGTTTCGGCGAAGACTGGAGCCTGGACCTGCACGTCGGCTACAACGACCTGGAAGAAGACGGTGGTTTTCTGGCCACTGACGAAAACTCCTACACAGATTACTCGATTGGCCTGACCTGGTCTGTCGTCGGTGTAGATCTGGGCGCCGCTTATGTTGGCACCACTCTGGACGAAAAAGATGTGTTCGACACCGATTGGGGTGAAGACACTGTCGTTTTCTCTATCTCCAAGAGCATGTAAACCCGCTTGAGTCCAACGAGGGCGCCTACCGATTAGGCGCCCTGCAACAAACACCAGGAGAGAAACATGAAATTAATCACGGCTATCGTGAAGCCCTTCAAACTGGACGACGTGCGTGAAGCGCTGTCAGAGATTGGCGTACAGGGCATCACAGTGACTGAAGTAAAAGGTTTTGGTCGCCAGAAGGGCCACACCGAGTTGTATCGCGGTGCCGAGTACGTTGTCGACTTCCTGCCCAAGGTGAAGATCGACGTGGCAGTTGCCGACAGCTTGGTCGACCAGACTATCGAAGCCATTACCAAGGCTGCAAACACAGGCAAGATCGGCGACGGCAAAGTATTTGTCTCTCCGTTGGAGCAGGTGATCCGGATTCGCACCGGTGAAACCGGCGAAGAAGCCATCTAAACCCTGAACTGATTACGAGAGAGTTATTCCAATGGAAGACAATATTTTTCAATTACAGTACGCGTTGGACACCTTTTACTTCCTGGTGTGCGGTGCTTTGGTAATGTGGATGGCCGCCGGCTTCGCGATGCTCGAAGCGGGTTTGGTACGTTCTAAAAACACGACTGAGATTCTTCTCAAGAACATCGCCCTGTATGCGGTGGCCTGTACCATGTACATGATCGTCGGTTACTCGATTATGTACACGGATCTGGGCTCGGCCATGCTGGCGGGTATCACAGGTGATGGCGTTACAGGTGCTGAAGAGCCAGCTACTTACGCGCCTTCCGCGGACTTCTTTTTCCAGGTGGTGTTTGTCGCCACGGCGATGTCCATCGTATCTGGTGCGGTTGCCGAGCGTATGAAGCTCTGGGCTTTCCTGGCCTTTGCGGTAGTCATGACCGGCTTTATCTATCCCATGGAAGGTTCCTGGACCTGGGGTGGCGCTTCGGTATTCGGCATGTACACGCTGGGTGACCTGGGCTTCTCCGACTTCGCAGGCTCCGGTATTGTGCACATGGCTGGTGCTGCTGCAGCACTTGCAGGCGTGCTTCTGCTGGGCGCTCGTAAGGGCAAGTACGGCCCCGAAGGTCAGGTCAATGCGATTCCCGGTGCTAACCTGCCACTGGCGACACTCGGTACGTTCATCCTGTGGATGGGTTGGTTTGGCTTTAACGGCGGCTCCGTGCTGGCGACTGCCAGTGTTGAGAGCGCCAATTCCGTTGCCGTCGTGTTCATGAACACCAATGCTGCTGCTGCTGGCGGACTGATCGTCGCGCTGATTGTGGCGCGCGTTATGTTCGGCAAGGCTGATCTGACCATGGCTCTTAACGGTGCTCTGGCTGGCCTGGTAGCGATTACCGCTGAACCGTCCACCCCGACAGCGCTGCAGGCAACCCTGTTTGGCGGTATCGGTGGTGCACTGGTTGTGTTCTCCATTGTCACTCTGGATAAGCTTAAGCTCGACGATCCCGTCGGTGCCATCTCGGTTCACGGTGTTGTGGGTCTGTTGGGTCTGCTGCTGGTACCGATTACCAATGGCGAAAACTCTTCATTCAGCGGCCAGCTGATCGGCGCAGCAACTATCTTTGTCTGGGTATTTGGCACCAGCCTGATCGTCTGGGGCGTCCTCAAGGCAGTCATGGGTATCCGTGTCAGCGAAGAGGAAGAGTACGAAGGAGTGGATATCGCGGAGTGCGGCATGGAAGCGTACCCGGAGTTCACTAACAAGTAACACCTACAATCTTGCGGGCGCATTGTTTAATGCGTGTTTTTGGGGGGCCTTTTGGCCCCCCTTTTTTTGTGCCTAAAGAACCTTCGCAGGCTCTGGTTCGCGGCCCCATTTTTCTCACGCTTTCTGTGAAATATACACATTCACGCCGGTAATTTGTCCTAACGGCTGTCGTCGCCTGTTCTTACACTGTGCCCCGCTGAAGTACTGACCATAAAAAGGGAGCCACCAGGAGGTGGCAAAAGGGGAACTCGGCTACACGACAACTCTCAAGGAGATCAACACAATGTTGAAAAAAGTACTTCCGGCTGCAATGGCAGCTTCCCTGTTGGCAGGTGCCACCGCTACTACCGTGCAAGCGGGTGACATCAGTGCCAACGTTGCCCTGGTCAGTGATTACCGTTTTCGTGGTATTTCCCAGTCCAATGAAGATATCGCTATCCAGGGTGGTTTCGACTACGCCTTCGATAACGGCATCTATGTCGGTACCTGGGGCTCTTCTGTCGATTTCGACAGCACCGATGGCTTCGATGGCTCCCTGGAACTGGACTACTACGTAGGCTGGGGCATGGATGTGGGTGAGAACTCCGCCATTGATGTGGGTTACATGTACTACGACTATCCTGGAGACGATAGCGCGGAAGGCGACTACCAGGAAATTTACGGCAGTTTCTCCTGGCGTGACCTGACGCTGGGTATCAACTACTCCGACGAATATTACGGTGATACCGACTCGTTCTTCTATTACTACGCAGACTACAGCTTCGCCCTCGGCGAGAATTTGAGTCTGGACCTGCACGCTGGTTATAACGACCTTGAAGAGGACGGTGGTTTCTTCGCTACCAGTGAAGATTCCTACACAGACTACTCCGTTGGCCTGACCTGGACTGTCGTGGGCGTTGACCTCGGGGCTGCCTACGTCGGCACCAACCTGAACGAAGAAGACGTGTTTGGAACCGATTGGGCTGAGGACACTGTCGTATTCTCAATTTCCAAGAGCCTGTAAGCTCTAGGGACTAAACAAAGGGCGCCCCAGGGCGCCCTTTGTTGTTTCTGCGTCTGGCGCGTGGCTCAAAGCACCCCCGGGTGTCAGTCTATGATCTTCATCAATTTACTCCGCGTGGAAATCCCCCTATGATTAGGCCCGTCCATTCAAGGAGATCCCGCAAATGAAGCTGGTAACTGCCATCATCAAACCGTTCAAACTGGACGATGTTCGCGCCTCCCTGTCCCAGATAGGGGTACAGGGAATCACCGTTACCGAGGTCAAGGGGTTTGGCCGCCAGAAGGGACACACCGAGCTCTATCGCGGCGCAGAATATGTGGTGGACTTCCTGCCCAAGGTGAAGCTTGAGATTGCAGTAGCTGATGGCGATGTAGAAAGTGCTATCGAGGCCATTGCCAGTACCGCCAACAGCGGCAAAATTGGCGACGGTAAAATCTTCGTTTCTGATCTTGAGCAGGTTATTCGTATTCGCACCGGTGAAACCGGCGAAGACGCTATTTAATTATTGCCCTGAGGCGATAGCGGCTATTGCCTCTGGCAAGCCTGATAGGTTGTCGATCTCATGATCGGCCCTGGTTCCCCCGGGCCATTGTTCGCCCTGTGAGTTCATCCACACAGTAGACATACCCACCTCCTGGGCACCGAGAATATCGTGTTCAGGGTTGTCCCCTACGTGAACAATCTCATTTGCAGCAGCTCCTGATTCTGCCATGGCCGCATGGAACATGTCGGGTGCCGGTTTACTGGCGCCAAACTCTTCTGCCAGGAAAGCGAAGTCGAAATACTCGCCGGCGTCTGTTTTGTAGATGTCGGCATTGCCGTTGGTGAGTGCGCCCAGGCTGAAGTCAGCAGCCAGCTGTTCCAGCACGCCCAGCGCTTCTTCGTAGAGCTCTACCCGGTGACGCTCGGCCAGAAAAACTGAAAACGCTAGTTGCGCGCCTTCGTGCGCTTGCGTCTCCTGGTAGCCTGCCGCCATCTGCAGCTCCAGCAACATCTGGTGGCGCATGGCGCTGACATTGTGAATGAACTGTGGGAAACGCTTCCAGACTGACTTCTTGAATTCCCACAGACCCTGGTGGTCATAGGCCTCTATGGTGCCGGGCCGATGTTCCAGCAGCCAGATGCGCTGGGCATCCTCAGCGCGCAGTAGGGCGGGTTCCACGTCCCAGAGGGTGTTGTCCAGGTCAAAGGTGATTACCTTAATAGCCACAGCTCAGTTACGCTTGCGTCGTTTGGCCCGGGGGTGGGCCGCGTCATACACCTTGGCCAGGTGTTGAAAGTCCAGGTGGGTATAAATTTGGGTGGTGGAGATGTTTGCATGCCCGAGCAATTCTTGTACCGCACGCAGATCACCCGATGACTCCAGCATATGGCTGGCAAAGGAATGGCGCAGCATGTGTGGGTGCACGTCCTGGTGCATACCGCTTTTACGTCCCTGCAGTTTGAGTCGGGCCTGGATATTGCGCACGCTGATGCGCTGGCCGCGATTACTGGTGAACAGCGCCAGTGCTGCGTCTTCGTTGGCCGCAACGTCTGGGCGCACCGCCATCCACTTGTCTATCGCCTCCAGAGCAACGCCGCCAACGGGCACGGTGCGGGCCTTATTGCCTTTACCGGTAACGGTAAGCAGTCGCGACTGATGATCTATGTCGTTAACATTCACCGAGTTGAGCTCTGCCAGCCGCAGGCCAGAAGAGTAAAAAAGCTCAGCCATTGCCCGGTCCCGCAACGCCGTGGGGCCGTCATCATCAAACTCCAGGTAGCGGCCCACCTGGTCGGCATCCAGGGTCTTGGGTAGTTTCCTGGGCTTGCGCGGCGCCTGTACGGCGGCGGCGGGGTTACGTGGGTGGCCGTTGATACGGCTCAGAAAATTGAAAAATGAACGAACCGCAGACAGGCTGCGCTGTATGCTGCTGCCCGCCAGTCCGCGGCGGTGCAGCTGGCTGACCCAGGCGCGAATGTCGGCTTCGTCGAGCTCGCCAGCGCTCTGTTTCTTATGATGCTCGCAATAAGCTTGCAGGGAGGCAAGATCTCGCTGGTAGTTGCTCAGGGTATGGGGTGATAGCTGGCGTACGTCCCGCAGGTAACTGAGAAAATCTGCGCAGGCATCTGCCAGTGAGCTGCTCACATCCGTTTACTGTAAACGTGGTAGCAGGCGGACAATGACGTCGGCGATATGGGTGAGAAACAGTGTGCCCATGCTGCTGCTGTAGCGATTGGCATCGGCGCTGCCTACGGCTATCAGGCCCAGCTCTTCGCCATTGGCCAGAGGCATCAGTGCGGCAGAGCCAACATCTCCAGCATCGGGGAACAGGTAGGCCAGTTCCTCCTTGCGCAGAACGCCACAGACCGGCTTGCGGCTCTTCAGTAATGCGCCAATCTCGATTTTAGCGGCCTCTGCTGTTGCCACTCTGCATTTGCTCTCATCGCTAGGTTCACCAAACAAAATCAGGCTGGCGTAGTCCACCTTGAAGTCTTTTTCCATGGCGTCCATGAAGGCGCCATAAACCCCGTCCAGATCCTGGGCGTCAAGTAGTGCCAATACCAGGTTGCGGGTTTGCTCATACAATTTGTCGTTGTCGCGAGCGTTAGCTGTGAGAGCCTTGAGGCGGTGGCGCATGTCGATATTGCGTTCGCGCAGCACGCTGACCTGTTTTTCTACCAGTGAAATAGCGCTGCCGGAGGCGTGGGATATATGCAGATGGTCCAGCATGTCCGGGTTGCGTTGCAGGAAGTCGCCATTCTCCTTCAGGTATTCCCTGACCTGCTCATCGGTCAGTCCTGCAGCAGGTGCGATGGCTTGAGCCTGGTCGTTGGACATGGTGTAACTCCCCTGTTTTTTTGAGGCGCGCATGGGTGACGCTTCAAATTCTTATTGTGCCCTCGAATACTGATTCGGTGGGGCCGGTCATTATCACGGACTGGTCGGGGCCTGCCCAGGATATGGACAGCTTACCGCCCGGAAGATTGACTGTCACGGTATCGCGCAACCATCCGCGAGATAAACCGTAAACGACTGCCGCGCAGGCACCGGTTCCGCAGGCCAGGGTCTCGCCTACACCCCGTTCGAAAACGCGGAGCTTGATCTCACTTGCGGACACTATCTGCATAAAACCGGCATTGGTCCGCTGGGGAAACCGTGGGTGATTTTCGATCAATGGGCCCAGGTGCTCCAGATCCATGGTATCGACGTCATCCACCCGCAGCACCGAATGGGGATTACCCATGGAGACGGCACCGATCTCCAGATCGCGTCCATCTACCTGCAGCCGGTAGCTGTGGGCTTGCTCAGGGGCGTCGAAAGGTACCAGCTCCGGTGCCAGCACCGGCGCACCCATATCGACTTCCACCTGGTGGTTGTCGCGCACTCGCAGTTGGATAATGCCAGCGGCTGTCTCTACGGTGATAAGCCGCTTGCTGGTCAATTTGTTGTCGCGGACAAACCGAGCGAAGCAGCGAGCACCATTGCCGCATTGCTCTACCTCGCCGCCGTCGGCGTTGAATATGCGGTAGCGGAAGTCTACTTCAGGGCTGCCGGGGGGTTCGACCACCAATACCTGGTCACAGCCCACGCCAAGGCGACGATCCGCCAATTGGCGAATCTCCCGGGAGCGCAGCTTGTAGCGCTGGCTGATCAGGTCTATGACTACAAAATCATTGCCCGCGCCGTGCATTTTGGTGAACTTCAGTAGCATGGTTTAGTCCGGCAGGCGGTGTTCACCGCGGATAATATCAGCGATGGATTCCCGTTCGCGAACCAGGTGCGCCTGGTCCCCGTCTATCATCACTTCTGCGGCCCGGGGGCGGCTGTTGTAGTTGGAGCTCATGGTAAAGCCATAGGCACCCGCGCCGAACAGGGCCAGCAGGTCTCCCTGATTGAGCGTGAGTTCACGTTGCTTGCCTAAAAAATCACCGGTTTCACACACGGGGCCCACAACATCCCACTTCGCTTTGAGTCCAGTGTCTGTCTCACGCACGTTACGGATGTCCAGCCAGGCCTGATACAGGGCGGGGCGGATCATGTCGTTCATAGCGGCATCCACCAGGGCAAAATTGTGCTCCGGGGTTGTCTTCAGGTATTCCACCTGGGTGACTAGCAGCCCCGCGTTGGCAGCGATGGAGCGCCCGGGCTCAAATACCAGTTTTAGTGGCCGGTCGCCCAGTTCCTCGCGTACCGCTGCTATGTAGGTGGCGATGGAGGGTGGCTCTTCGTCCTTGTAGCAAACCCCAAGGCCGCCACCCAGATCCAGATGGTGCAGTACGATGCCCAGCTCTGCTAATTCGTCCACCAATGCAAGTAATCGCTTGAGGGCGTCGATGAAGGGGCTGATCTGGGTGAGTTGGGAGCCGATATGGCAGTCGACGCCCACGATCTCAATATTGTCCAGCTCCGCGGCGCGCTGATAAACGCGCACTGCCTCTTCCATGGTGACGCCAAACTTGTTTTCTCGCAGTCCGGTGGAGATGTAAGGATGAGTCTGGGCATCTACATCCGGGTTTACGCGCACTGACACGCGGGCGGTTTTGCCAGACCTGGCAGCCACCGTGGCAAGTACTTCCAGCTCAGCTGCAGATTCAAGATTGAAACAGGCAATACCCAACTCCAGGGCCCTGGCCATTTCGGCGGGCTTTTTGCCGACGCCGGAAAAGACGATTTTTGCCGGATCTCCGCCCGCCGTGATAACGCGCTGCAGCTCGCCAGCGGAGACGATGTCGAACCCGGCTCCCAGTCGGGCCAGGGTATCCAGCACAGCCAGGTTGGAATTGGCCTTTACCGCATAACACACCAGATGCTCGCAGCCCGCCAAGGCATCCTGGTATTGGCCAAACGCGTTCTCCAGCGCCGCCCGCGAGTAGATGTAGCAGGGCGTGCCAAAGCGTTCGGCAATGTCGCTAACCGGTAGTTTCTCGGCGTAAAGTTCGCCGTCCCGGTAGGGGAAGTAATCCATGAGTCGTCTCTTAAGTTCAGTTTTCTTCGGTGCTTTGTGCTGGCTCGTAGCCACCCGGGCGGGTGCTCTGCCGCGGCGGTTCTTCTCCTGGCAGATAGAGTGGCCCGGTCTGCCCGCAACCCGCAAGCAGGGCGATCAGTATCAGTGTGGCAAAGTAACGCATGGGCCTTCCCGAAGTGCAAAGGCAGGGATTATACCCGCCGGTAGTAAGCCATGCGAGCAGCCCGTATCATGTGGGCAATATCAATACTGGGTGGTGAATAGTGATTTCAGAAGTAGAATTTGGCGAGCTGGTGGATGAGTCGTTTGAAGCGGTTGAATTGGCCCTGGACGAGGTGGACAGTGATCTGGACTATGTAGCGGGTGGTGGCGTACTAACGGTGACCTTTGAAAACGGCACAACCATGGTGTTTAGTCGCCAGCCTCCGGTGCGCCAGTTGTGGCTGGCAGCGCGCTCCGGTGGTTTTCACTATGAGTACGACGCTGAGGCGGGTGACTGGCGTAATACCCGGGACGACAGCCTGTTCCGGCCCTTCGTGATAGAGCAAATGAAGATTCAGGGGGAGATCGATTTCCAATGGACCTGAGGTACCTGCCCGCGCTGCTGCTGCTCCTGACGACCGGTGCAATCGCTAACGAGCCACTGTATGTCAAAAACCTCAGCCCTGTTGCCGGGCTTTTGGGACTGCCATCGCAACGTAATGCCGATATCGCAGAAGCGGGCAGCTTTGGCCTGGCGTTACACGGTAGCGTTGCCAGTCACTATATGTCCGAGAGCAACTCGGATGAGTATCTCAACCTGGATGGCGAGACCATGCGAGTGGCTATCGAGGTGCGTTATGCGCTAGCCGACGACTGGGATGTGCAGTTGGAGGCACCCTGGCTGAATCACAGCGGCGGTAATCTGGACTCCCTGATAGACAGTTGGCATGACCTGTGGGGAATGTCAGACGGCGGACGCTCCAATGCCCCCCAGGATGTGCTGGATTACCGCTATCAGGGTGGCGACAACTTTTCCCTGCAGGACGATGCCTCGGGACTGGGTGATATTAGCCTGTCACTGAGCCACCGCTTCTATGGTGACGATAAGTCGTCTGCGGCAGTGGTGTTGGGGTACAAATTCGGCTCTGGCGATGAAGATGAGTTTCTCGGTTCCGGTGCTGATGATGTTTTCCTGGCGCTGCGGTTTTCAGGTGATCACGGCGACGACCTGCCCTTGCGCTGGCACGGTCAACTTGGCTACCTGCACGCGGGACAAAGCGATGTTATCGCCAATATCCAAGAACAGGACTTGTGGTTCGCCGGTCTGGGGGTGGATTGGAAGATCAATACAGCCTGGTCATTGTTGGGCCAGCTGGATGCCCATGCTGCCCCCACCGACAGTGACATCGACGGCATTGGCGCAGCGGCCATCATGCTCAGTGTGGGTGGCCGCTGGCGCTTCGCCGAAGCCTGGGCACTGGACCTGAGCCTGATTGAGGACGTGCAAGTGGAAACCGCGCCTGATGTGACTTTTCAGGCGAGTCTGAGGTATGGGGCCTGGTAGCTAGTGGCCGCGCTGCTCCAGCAAAGCCATTGCGCGCTGCGCCGCTGCGGCAACCTGTGCAGGTGCGGTACCGCCCAAATGGTCACGAGCACCAATGGAACCTTCCAGCGTGAGTACGTCAAACACTTCCTCACCGATATCCGGGTAGAAACCTTGTAGCGTTGACAGTTGCATTTCCGCCAGATCCAGGCCGCTCTCTACTCCGTGGGCAACCGCTTTGCCAACTACTTCATGGGCGTCCCGAAAAGGCAGGCCTAAACCTACCAGGTAGTCTGCCAGGTCGGTGGCGGTAGAGAAGCCGGAGCGAGCCGCTTCGCGCATTTGTTCCACGCGTGGCTCGATCGCGGGCACCATATCAGCGAAGGCGCGCAGGCAATCCAGCACTGTATCGACCGTATCAAACAGCGGCTCTTTATCCTCCTGGTTGTCCTTGTTGTAGGCCAGGGGCTGGCTTTTCATCAGGGTCAGCAGGGAAATCAGGTGACCGTTGACCCGACCGACCTTGCCCCTTACCAGTTCGGGCACATCGGGGTTTTTCTTCTGCGGCATGATTGAAGAACCGGTGCAGAAGCGGTCTGGCAGTTCGATGAAATTGAATTGCGCAGATGACCAGATGACCAGCTCTTCGGACATGCGTGACAGGTGTGTCATCAGCAGTGACGCGAAAGAACAGAATTCAATGGCGAAATCCCGGTCTGACACGGAGTCCAGGGAGTTCTCGGTGGGCTTATCGAAGCCCAGCGCCGCAGCCGTATGGGCGCGATCGATGGGATAGGTGGTTCCGGCCAAAGCAGCTGCGCCCAGTGGCGACTGGTTCATGCGTATCCGGCAATCCATCAAGCGGCTGAAGTCGCGCTCCAACATCTCATTCCAGGCCAATAGGTGGTGGCCAAAGGAGACCGGCTGGGCAGTCTGCAGATGGGTGAATCCGGGCATGATGGTGTCGGTGTTCTGCACTGCCAGGCCGATGGTGCCGGATTGCAGGCGAGTGAGCTCCTGGGCGATGCGATCGATGGCGCTGCGCAAAAACAGGCGAATGTCGGTGGCTACCTGATCGTTGCGCGAGCGACCCGTATGCAGCTTTTTGCCGGTAACGCCAATCAGGTCCGTCAGCCGTGCCTCAATATTCATGTGGACATCTTCCAGTTCAATGGACCACACAAAGTTGCCGTCTTCAATTTCTTGTTGTACCTGGGCCAGGCCGCCCTGAATTTGCGCCAGTTCGTCTTCGCTGAGCACACCCACTTTGCACAGCATTGCAGCGTGGGCCAAAGAGCCGGCGATATCTTCAGCGGCCATGCGCTGATCGAAGTTCACTGAGGCGGTAAAACGCTGTACGAAACTGTCGGTGGCCTCACTGAAGCGTCCACCCCAGAGTTTGCTGGTGTCCTGTTGCTTGCTCATTTTTCGTCCTGTTGCTGTATTGCCGGGGCCCGGTGGATTTTTTACCTTGTCCGGGTCACAAAGGGATGCAAGTATATCAGCTATGTGTTCACGAAATAGCATCCATGAAGCCAGTGTCGGCTGAGCGCGAGAGGAATTCGGAGTCGCCGGAGCTCGGGGAATTCTTCATTCCCGACCTGTGTGAGCCACGGCCAGTTTTTGTCATGGTGTTACTGGCCCAGTTGCTGGTGTTGGTCTACACCCTTGCCAGCAGCGACCTGCCGCTGTTCAACTGGGATCTATTGGCCAGCTGCTCATTGTTTGTTCAGTGGGTGGTGCTGGTGAGCGCACTCCTGCTGTGTTGGAGCCGGAAACCGTTCAGCCGGCTTAGCCTGCCGCTGTCTACAGTGTTCAGTCTGTCGCTGATTCTGATTGTTACGGCTGCTTCTAGCCTGATAGCGCTGGAATTGTTTCCGCGGTTGTCCGGGGCAACCGAAAGAGCTTGGTGGATAGTCCGCAACCTGCTGGTGGCCCTGGTGATTGCCGGCATCGTGCTACGTTATTTTTATCTGCAGCAGCAGCTGCGAATTCAGGAGAAGCTGGAGTTGCAGTCGCGGCTGGATTCCCTGCGATCCCGAATTCGTCCCCACTTTCTGTTCAATACGCTCAATAGCATTGCCAGTTTGATCATGTCGCGACCGGAGTCTGCCGAGCAGGCTGTAGAAGATTTAGCGGATCTGTTTCGCGCCAGCCTCAAGGAGAATCGGGGCGCCACTACTGTGGCCGATGAACTGCGTATCTGCGAACTCTATCTGGGCATTGAACAACTTCGCCTGGGGTCGCGGCTGCAAGTCGAGTGGCAGGTTCAAGACGATGTTCGAGAACAGGCAATGCCCAGTCTTATTCTGCAGCCTCTGTTAGAGAATGCTATCTATCACGGCATTGCCCGTTTACCGGAGGGAGGCATTATTCGCATTTCGGTCGACAGGCAGGGGTCGGAGGTGCGGGCGCTATTGGAAAACCCGGTGCCTGCCCAAGCCAGTAAATCTGATGGCCACCACATGGCCATGGCAAACGTGGAACAGCGCCTGCAGGCAACTTATGGCGCTAGCGCCAGCCTGCAGACGCTTCCGGGTGACGGTTTGTTCCGGGTCGAGTTGCGTTATGCACCGGAGCAGGCACTGTGAAAATTCTGGTTGTGGACGATGAGCAACTTGCCCGGGAGCGCCTGTTGCGCCTACTCGCCCGACTGCGGCCCGAGGCGCAATGCCTGCAGGCGAGTAATGGGGAGCAGGCATTGGAGCTTGTGGCGAAGGAAGAACCGGACCTACTACTGCTGGATATTCGTATGCCGGGTAAAGACGGTATCGAGGTGGCCACAGAGCTGGAGCAGGGGGTATCACCTCCCGCTGTGGTGTTCTGCACAGCCTACGACGAATACGCCTTGCAAGCGCTGCAGCATCAGGCCATGGCCTATTTACTCAAGCCGGTGCGTGAGGCGGACCTGGCCCAGGCGCTGGATGGCGCAGCCAGAATCAACCGACTGCAATTGGCAAACCTGCAAAGTGCGGCCAGTGATAGTGGCCCGCGCAGCTCTGTCACCAGCCATACCCACCGTGGTTTTGAATCCCTGCCGGTTGATCAGGTGCGCTGTTTTAGCGCCGAACAAAAATATGTGACTGCCCTGGCTCCGGCTGGCGACTTGCTGCTGCCGGATACGCTCAAGGATTTGGAGCAGGAGTTTGGCGATCAGTTCTTGCGAGTGCATCGCAATGCGCTGGTGGCACTTGCGCACGTGCTGCGGCTTGAAAAGCTAAGCGACGGCAGCTGGCAGGTGGTGTTGGATGGGCTGGAGCTTACCCCGGCAATCAGCCGCAGACACCTGTCTGAGGTCAAGGAACGGCTCGCCAGTCGCTGATACAACAACGCCAGAGTGTTATCATGGCAAGCGCATAGTCAGTACATTAGATTGCAAGGAAATTCAGGTATGTCCACCCGCTCACTCACCATCGCCACCCGGGAGAGTCCGCTAGCACTTTGGCAGGCGCAATACGTCCGCGATGCCCTGATGAACGCTCACTCAGGGCTGGAAGTAAAACTGCTGGGCATGACGTCCCGCGGAGACCAGTTGTTGGATGTGCCTTTGGCCAAGGTTGGGGGCAAGGGCCTGTTTGTAAAAGAATTGGAAACTGCGCTGCTCGATGGCAGCGCCGATATCGCGGTTCACTCCATGAAGGACGTCCCCATGGAATTCCCCGAGGGCCTCACCCTGGGGGTGATTTGTGAGCGTGAGGATCCCACCGATGCATTTGTCAGCAACACATTTGATTCTCTTGCAGCGCTGCCAGCGGGATCCGTTGTCGGTACCTCCAGCTTGCGTCGTGAATGCCAGCTTCGGGCTCGCAGGCCAGATCTGCAGGTGAAGTTCCTGCGCGGTAATGTGAATACCCGTCTGCGCAAGTTGGACGAGGGACAATACGATGCCATTATTCTTGCCAGTGCCGGTCTGATCCGCCTGGGTTTTGGCGAGCGAATCGCCGCAAGCATCAGCGCAGATGATTCCCTGCCTGCAGGAGGGCAGGGCGCGGTCGGGATTGAATTGCGCACTGGTGATGCCGGTGTGCTGGCGTTACTGCAGACCGTGCACCACGACCAAACCGCCCGCAGGGTTGTCGCTGAGCGGGCGATGAATCTGCGCCTAAATGGCGGCTGTCAGGTGCCCATCGCCTGTTTTGCCGAGTACCAGCAAGACGGCCAATTGCGTCTGCGCGGACTGGTGGGCAGGCCCGATGGATCAGAAATTTTGCGCGCCGAGGCTTATGCTTCACCAGAGGACGCTGAGCAACTGGGCGTGAGCGTGGCGGACGAGCTGCTGGCGCAGGGCGCAGCGGCTATTCTGGCCGAGGTTTATGACCACTAGCGTTCTGGTGACTCGCCCCACTGGCCAGGCGGATGCCATCGTCCGAGCCCTGAAGGAAGCGGGTTTTGACCCAGTGCACCACCAGCCCATGCTGGAGTTGGCGGCCCTTGGTGAGCTGGCTCCCCGGCAGCGCCAGCATATTCTCGATCTGGATCTCTATCAGCACATTATCTTTATCAGCGCCAACGCAGTGCGTTTCGGGCTGGAACGCATTGATGACGGTTGGCCGCAGTTACCCGAAGGTATCAATTGGTATGCCATTGGCGGCAGCACTGCCGCGCTGCTTGAGGGCAGGGGGCTGAGGCCTATTTCGCCTGCAGAGCAGATGAATAGCGAGGGCCTGCTTGCCCTTGCCGAACTTAAATCGGTGGCCGGGCAGCGTGTGCTGATTGTGAAAGGCTTGGGAGGGCGTGAGACTCTGCGTGAAGCCCTGAGCCAGCGAGGCGCTAATGTGGACGAGTTGGCCTGTTATCAGCGAAGCTGCCCGTCGATGGCACCGGGCGAACTGGCTAAATTGTTATCCTTAAAGGCGGTTGATGTCGTCATGATTAGTAGTGGTGAAGGCTTACACAACATGCTGACATTGCTTAGCGACAAAGAAAGCACTAAGTTTAGAGATATAGGTCTTGTTGTGCCCTCGCCCCGCGTGGCGACACTGGCACAACAGGCAGGTTTTAATAACGTGGTAACCGCGGCGAATGCCTCGGACGCGGCCATGTTGCAGGCCCTGCAGCAGTGGCAAGCCGGAGACTAGCAAGTGAGCGACGAAAAAGATAACAACAACGAAGACACGGTGATTGCCTCCGGGGGTCCCCAGAGCAGCGCGGCGCACAGTCCTGATGTCAAAGCTGACATCGATGAGCCTGAAACCAAAGCCGAAGCGCCAAAGGCCAGTAACCCACCCCCCGCACCTCCGACCCCGCCAGCGGCTAAAGGCGGTTCTTCTTTCATCGCCTGGTTGGCGTTCTTGCTGGTACTGATTCTAGCTGGCGCCGCCGCTTGGTCGCTGATGCAGGGCATGGACAGGGAGAAAAATCTCAAACGACGCATTAGCCAATTGGAAAACAAGGCTGGCGGCGAACAGGCTGGCTTGCAGAAACAATTGCAAACGCTGGAAAAAGGGCTGCGGCGGCAACTCAAAAGTGGTCTGGAAGAGGCGAACAGCGCGGCTTCTGGTCAAGCGGCGTCACTGGAAAGTTTTCGCCAGCAGCTCGATGCCCAAAGCGAACAGCTGGCAGCCTTCAGTGCTAATGATCATGAAAGTTGGCTGCGAGCTGAGGCCCAATACCTGCTGCGTCTGGCTAACCAGCGCGTGATTATGGCGCGCGATGCAGATTCAGCGCTTGCCCTGCTGGGCAGCGCTGACAGCATCTTGCGGCAGCTGGACGATGCCAGCCTGCATGATGTTCGCGCCGCGGTTGCGGCGGAGCAGGCAGCCTTGCGGGCAGTTCCAAAGATCGACGTTGAAGGCATATACCTGCGCCTGTCGGCACTGGTAGAGCAGGCTGATGGCCTGGTGATTTTTCAGTTACAGGCGCAAGAGGCGCAGCCTGAGACCGGACAGGACGAAGATGATTGGCAGGTTCGTCTCGAGCGGGGCTATGAACAGGCTGCGAGCAAGCTCTCTGACTACATAGTCATTCGCCGCCGCGACGTGCCCATGCACGCCTTGATGGACCCACAGTGGGAAGGCCTGGTGCGGCAGAATTTGCGCATGTTGTTGGAGCAGGCCCAGGTGGCCTTGTTGTCTGGCAACCAGACGCTCTATGTGGAGAGCCTGCAACGATCACAGCACTGGGTCGCCCAGTTTTTTGACACCGATGAAGCTGCGGCTCGTGCCATGTCCCGGGAGATCACACAGCTCGAAGGTCAGACTATCCAGGTCGTTATGCCTGACCTGACTCGCTCTTTGCAGGCCCTGGACGAGGCGGTCAAGACGCGCCTGCAACAGGGAGGCGCAGAGTAAGCCATGCGTAAAATTCTTGTTCTGGTACTCATCGCCCTGCTGTTGGGTGTGGGCATTGTAGCGGTCATCGAAACGGACCCCGGCTATGTACTGGTGGCCTACGGGAACTACACGATAGAAACCAGCCTCTGGGTGGGCATTGTTCTGCTGGCCCTGTTTACCTTGCTGGTTTACCTGACCCTGCGTCTGGTGCGCCGTTTATTGGGCGGGCAGCAGTCCCTGGCAAGCTGGATCGGCGGGCGTAGAACCCGAGCTTCATCTCGCCTGACGACCCGCGGACTCATCAGCTTTATCGAGGGAAACTGGACCAGGGCCAGACGTCAGTTATTGCGCGGCGCCAAGAACAGCGAGGCCCCATTGGTTAATTACCTTATGTCTGCGCGGGCCAGTTATCGCCTGAACGAGCCGGACAAAATGCGCGAATACCTGGGTGCGGCCGAGGAAGCCGAAGCAGAGGCTGGCATTGCTGTAGAGCTCACTCAGGCGGAGCTGCGGCTTCACTCAGGGCAGTATGAGCAGGCGCTGGCAACCCTGGTGCGGGCCAGACGTAACGCCGGGCGCCATCCTCATGTGCTGGATTTGCTGCATCAGGCCTACTATGGTCTCAAGGATTGGCGGGAACTGGCGACCCTGCTGCCGGAGATGAAGAAATACAAGGTGAGGTCACCCGAGCACCTGGAGCAGTTGGAGCGGGAGATCTATACCCATATGTTGTCGGCCAGCGCCACTGGAGATGACTCCGGCGACGGCCTGCGCGAGGCCTGGCAGAAAATGCCTGCGCAGCTGAAGCAGGACGCTTCTGTACTGGATGACTACGTAGCACTGCTGGTAAAAGGCGGCCATCATGCCGCAGCAGAAAAGTTTATCCCTCGCGCACTGAAGCAAAACTGGGACTCCGCGCTGGTGCGAGAATATGGCTATGTCATCGGTCAGGACAGCGCCAAACAGTTGACTCAGGCTGAAAGCTGGCTTGCGGCGCATACCGACGATGCTCAGTTGCTGTTGTGCCTGGGTCGGTTATCCGCCCGTGAAAAACTTTGGGGCAAAGCCCGGGATTACTTCGAAAGTAGTTATCGTTTGGAGCGCAGCTCCGAGATTTGTGCCGAGCTGGGGCGTCTGCTGGTTGCTCTTGGGGAGCCCAAGGTCGCAGGGGCATATTTCCGTGAGGGTTTGCAGTTGCGGGAAACAGAATTGCCAGACTTGCCGATGCCGGAAATTACTGTCCCCCAGGCTCAACGTTTGGCGCGAACCTGAATTAGCATGTCGTGAGATCTGTGTTGCCCGCTATTTCAGGGGTATTCCAAGCTCGTCCCAGATCTCGTCCACCCGGTCTTTAACTGCCGCATCCATCGCAATGGGCTCACCCCATTCCCGCGTCGTTTCTCCCGGCCACTTATTGGTCGCATCAAAGCCCACTTTGGAGCCCAGTCCGGCGACCGGGGAGGCAAAATCCAGATAATCGATAGGGGTGTTCTCGATGAATACGCAGTCTCGCTGCGGATCCATGCGAGTGGTCATGGCCCAAATCACATCTTTCCAGTCACGGGCGTTGACGTCTTCGTCGGTGACAATCACGAATTTGGTGTACATGAATTGGCGCAGGAATGACCACACCCCGAGCATGACTCGCTTGGCGTGGCCCGGGTATTCCTTGCGCATGGTGACGACGGCCATTCGGTAGGAGCAACCTTCCGGCGGCAAGTAGAAGTCGACTATCTCGGGGAACTGCTTCTGCAGCAGAGGCACGAATACTTCGTTCAGGGCAACGCCCAGCACTGCTGGCTCGTCCGGCGGACGGCCGGTGTAGGTGCTGTGATAGATCGGTGATTCGCGGTGGGTGATGGCGTCCACGGTGAACACGGGGAAACGTTCCACTTCGTTGTAATAGCCGGTGTGATCACCAAAGGGGCCTTCGTTTGCTTCTTCTCCTGGCTCCAAATATCCCTCGAGGATGTACTCTGCGCTGGCGGGGACTTGCAGGCCCTGCTCGCGGCACAGGGGGGTAAAGCACTCTGCTATCTCGGTTTTACTGCCGCGCAGCAGGCCGGCGAAAGCGTACTCGGATATACCATCGGGAACGGGCGTGACCGCCCCCAGGGTGGTGGCGGGGTCCGCTCCCAGAGCCACCGCTACCGGGTAGCGCTTACCGGGGTTTTTCAGTTGCCAATCGCGATAGTCCAGGGCGCCGCCCCGATGCGATAGCCAACGCATGATCAGCTTGTTTTTGCCAATCAACTGCATACGGTAAATGCCCAGGTTCTGTCGCTCTTTTTCTGGTCCGCGGGTGATCACCAGCGGCCAGGTGACCAACGGAGCGGCGTCGCCGGGCCAACAGGTTTGAATGGGTAGCTTGTATAGATCTACGTCGTCGCCGCTTTTGGCGTGATATTGGCACGGAGGGTTACGCACCATGCTGGGCCCCATGTTCAGCACTTGCTTCAACACAGGCGCCTTGTCTATCAGGTCGCGCATGCCCTTGGGAGGATCTGGCTGACGCAAGTAGGCGAGCAGTTCGCCAACTTCGCGCAGAGCGCTGATATCTTCCTTACCCATGCCCAGGGCCACCCGTTGCTCAGTGCCGAACAGGTTCGCCAGTACTGGAGTGTCGTAGCCTTTGGGGTTTTCGAACAACAGGGCCGGACCGCCGGCGCGCAGCGTGCGATCGGCGATCTCAGTCATCTCGAGATTGGGGTCGACTTCGGCTTTCACTCGCACCAAGTCGCCGCGCTTTTCCAGTTCGGCGATAAATTCCCGGAGGTCTTTGTACTTCACGTTATCTACATTCCAGACGATGACTTTGAGAGCGACAGTACACGCTCCCTATTGTCCGTGCAATCGGGGCTGGGCGGTGAGTGAGAATCGATACTGGGAGAAAACTGGGAGGGTCAGTGGATCCCCGCTTTCGCGGGGAACAACACAGTGCATTAGGAAGTGCTCAGGGGTGAGCGAGCTGCCTACTTTCGCTTCATGGACATGAAGAACTCTTCGTTGGTCTTGGTGTCCTTGAGCTTGTCGATCAAAAATTCGATGGCAGCGGTATCTTCCATGCCGTGCAACAGCTTGCGCAAAATCCACATGCGCGCCAACTCTTCTTCGCCTGTAAGGCGTTCCTCGCGACGAGTACCGGAGTTGCGGATGTTGATGGCGGGGTAAACACGCTTCTCTGCAATCTTACGGTCCAGGTGCAGTTCCATGTTGCCGGTGCCCTTGAATTCCTCGTAGATGACCTCGTCCATTTTTGAGCCGGTGTTAATTAACGCGGTAGCGATAATGGAGAGGCTGCCGCCTTCTTCAATATTACGGGCAGCACCGAAGAAGCGCTTGGGGCGCTCCAGGGCATGGGCGTCCACACCACCGGTCAATACTTTGCCGGAGCTGGGGATGACAGTGTTGTAAGCGCGAGCAAGGCGGGTGATGGAGTCCAACAGAATGACCACGTCTTTTTTGTGCTCGACCAAGCGCTTGGCTTTTTCGATGACCATGTCGGCCACCTGTACGTGGCGTGATGGGGGTTCGTCGAAGGTGGATGCGACCACTTCAGCGCCGCGTATGCCGACAGAACGCTGCATCTCTGTGACTTCTTCCGGGCGCTCATCGATCAGTAGCACGATGATGATGCAATCCGGATTGTTGCTGATAATCGCCTGGGCGATATTCTGCATCATGATGGTCTTACCGGCCTTGGGTGGCGCTACCAGCAGACCGCGTTGGCCTTTGCCGATGGGAGCAACCAGGTCGACGATGCGGCCGGTTAAATCTTCTGAGCTGCCGTTGCCCTTTTCCAGGGTCAGGCGCTCGTCCGGGAACAGGGGAGTCAGGTTCTCGAACAGAATTTTGTGCTTGGCACTTTCGGGCTTGCTGAAGTTGATCTCACTGACCTTGAGCAGGGCAAAATAGCGCTCACTGTCTTTGGGCGGCCGGATCTTGCCCGAGATGGAATCACCGGTGCGCAAGTTAAAGCGACGAATCTGGCTTGGAGAGACGTAAATGTCGTCCGGGCCGGCCAGATAGGAGCTGTCTGCGCTGCGCAGAAAGCCGAAGCCGTCTTGCAGGATTTCCAGTACCCCGTCACCGGAAATGTCCTCACCGCTCTTGGCGTGGCGCTTGAGGACGGCAAAAATAATGTCCTGCTTGCGGGACCGGGCCATGTTGTCCAGGCCCATATCCTTGGCGATGTCGATAAGTTCTTGGGTAGATTTTGTTTTAAGATCGGTAAGATTCATAGATTACAGGTGTGATTCAGGCTTGAGGGAATTGGGGTTAAGTGAAAAGCGTGCGGGCGTTGGCCAGCGAAGTGAAGCTTAAATGTTGAGTAGCAGAATTATTATTGCGGCACGGGAATGTGCAACGGAGGAAAATGTAGCACGCAGTGGAGGGTGCGTCTACAGCTAATTTAAAGTTTGTTTTGACTGGCAAATGCGTTCCCCGGGCGCAAACGTGTTGCGCCCGCCAGAGTTGCAATCATGAGAGCCCGTATTACCAGGAGCTCAGCGATGGGCCGAGAATATGATTGGACTTGCCAATCACATGGGCGCTCTGGCCCACGATGAGGGGGTCTGTCTTAACAGCCTCATGGTTTTTGCCGGGATAGTCCAGGTTGCTCAGGAAATGCTGCATGCAGGCCAGGCGCGCTCTTTTCTTGTCCGAAGACTTAACGATAGCCCAGGGCGCATCGGCGGTATCGGTGTAGAAAAACATGGCTTCTTTTGCTTCGGTGTACTCTTCCCACTTGTCCAGGGAGGCCTGGTCGATGGGCGATAACTTCCACTGCTTGAGTGGGTCGTTGCGACGCTTGTCGAAGCGCGCGTGCTGTTCTTCCTGGGTGACCGAGAACCAGTACTTGAACAGCTTTATGCCACTGCGCACCATCATGCGTTCAACTTCCGGCGTCTGGCGCATGAATTCCAGGTATTCCTCCGGCGTGCAAAATTCCATGACCCGTTCGACGCCGGCACGGTTGTACCAACTGCGGTCCAGCATCACGATCTCACCCTGGGTGGGGAAATGGCTTATATAGCGTTGGAAATACCACTGACCCTGTTCTTGCTCTGTAGGTTTTTCCAGGGCAACCACGCGCGCGCCGCGAGGATTGAGGTGTTCCATGAAACGTTTGATCGTGCCGCCCTTGCCGGCAGCATCGCGGCCTTCAAACAAGACTACAACTTTCTGCCCTGATTCTTTTACCCAGCGCTGGACCTTGAGCAGTTCGACCTGTAACAGACGCTTGGTGGCCTCGTACTCATCGCTACTGATTTTGGAGCTGTAGGGGAATACGCCACTGATAAACAGTTCGCGTATAGCGTCGGGGGAGTCCAGGGTGCCCACCAGTTCTGACTTTAACTGCGGTGGGTTATAGGGATTGTGTTCGTTTGTCGTCGACAGGTGATCGTTGGCGCTGTCTGCCGCGCGTGCAATACGTGATTGTTCGGCCACTTTTGGTTTCTCCATAGCAAAAACACTAATGGAGCCACCGTTTAGTGGCCGAAGCAATGATGCGAATCAAGCCAAGAAGCGTTAGACCACTTCCTGGATGAATTCCGTCAGCTGGGACTTGGACAGAGCGCCGACTTTGGTCGCTTCTGCGTTGCCGCCTTTGAATACAATCAGGGTAGGAATGCCACGAATACCAAACTTGGGTGGAATCTCAGGATTGGCGTCCACGTCTACTTTGGCAATCTTGAGTCTGCCTGCGTATTCGGCAGCGATTTCATCCAGTACGGGTGCGATCATCTTGCAAGGGCCGCACCACTCTGCCCAGAAATCCACCAGTACAGGGATATCGGAATTGAGTACTTCGGCGTCAAAAGTTGCGTCGCTGACGTGTACGATGTGATCTGACATATTGATCTCCGGTTGGTCTGCGGTCATGGTAACCGCTTGGGTTTTAAGTCGGCCATGATACCACCGGCTTGAGGTGGCACAAGTTAGTGACCAGAGTTTTTCGGAATGTCCTTAGTGCTCTGTGCTATAACTCCGTTGGCTGAGGTTTCATTGCTTATCGACCTCAATCTGCATTTATCTATGGGGACGTTGTGAACAAAAAACAACTACTGCTTATCTCGATTCTCGCCCTCGCGCTGCTGGCCTGGTTCGTGCTGGATGTGGGCCAATACTTGCAGCTGTCGGTGGTGCAGGAGCGTATGGAAGACCTGCGCGGCTGGTATCAGGCGAATCCGCTACTGGCCGGCTTTATTTACTTCAGCGTTTATGTGGTGGTGACGGGACTGTCGGTTCCCGGGGCGGCTGTGATGACACTGGCAGGCGGGGCGCTGTTTGGTTTCTGGTACGCGCTGTTACTGGTCTCGTTTGGCAGCAGTGTGGGGGCAACCCTGGCGTTCCTGGTATCACGGACCCTGTTGCGAGACTGGGTGCAGGGGCGCTTTGGGCGTCAATTGCAGGCGATCAATGAGGGCTTTGCCCGCGATGGAGCCTTCTACCTGTTTACCCTGCGTCTGGTGCCGCTGTTTCCCTTTTTCCTGATCAATCTGCTGATGGGCTTGCTGCCCATTAGCACCTGGCGCTACTACTGGGTGTCGCAATTAGGCATGTTGCCTGCAACAGCCGTGTATGTGAATGCCGGGACCCAGCTGGGTCAGCTGGATTCACTGGCCGGCATTGTATCGCCGGGGCTATTGGGCTCTTTCGTGCTGTTGGGGATTTTTCCGTTGCTGGCCAAGTGGCTGATGGGCTGGGTGGCGGGCAGGCGCTCGATCTCTGCCTGGGACAAACCCAAACGCTTTGATAATAACCTGATCGTCATCGGGGCCGGTTCCGCCGGCTTGGTGTCATCGCTGATCGCCGCTACGGTAAAAGCCAAAGTTACCCTGATCGAGCGCGATCGAATGGGTGGTGATTGTCTCAATACTGGCTGTGTGCCTTCCAAGGCGCTCATTCGATCCGCGCGCATCGCACGCTACGCGACTCGGGCAGAGGAGTTCGGACTGGCGCCCATGGATGTCCAGGTGCGTTTCCCCCAGGTGATGCAGCGCATCCAGACAGTGATCAAAGCGATAGAGCCACACGATTCGGTGGAGCGTTTTACCTCGCTGGGAGTGAATTGCCTGCAGGGTGAGGCACGGCTGGTGTCGCCCTGGGAAGTGGAGGTGGACGGTACGCGAATAAGCGCTAGGCACATTGTTATCGCCAGTGGAGCGCGTCCCCGGATTCCTGACATTCCAGGACTTGAGGATGTGGGTTACCTGACGTCCGACACAGTATGGGAGCTAAATGAATTACCGGCTCGTTTGCTGGTGCTGGGGGCCGGCCCCATAGGCTGTGAACTTGCCCAGGCCTTTTCCGCCCTCGGTAGTCAGGTGACATTGGTCACCCATGCCGATCGCATCATGCCAAGGGAAGACCGTGATGTGTCTGAGCATGTTGCCAGAGCCTTCTCGTCGCAGGGCATTGATATGTTAACCGGGGCTGAGCCAGTGCAATTTAGTGGCGGCACACACAAGAGCTGTCAGCTGTCTATTGCCGGTGACAGTCGCGCAATCGCTTTTGATAAGGTGTTGCTGGCAGTGGGTCGCACGGCGAACGTGGATGGTATGGGGCTGGATACGCTGGGAATTGAATTGGATGCAGCGGGGCGTCTCAAGGTTGATGATTTCCTGAGAACCAGTGTACCCAATATTCTGGCGGCCGGAGATGTTGCCGGGCCTTATCAATTTACGCATATGGCCAGTCATCAAGCCTGGTATGCGTCCGTGAATGCCTTGTTCGGACGCTTTCGCAAATTCCGAGTGGACTATTCAGTGGTGCCTTGGGCTACGTTCACTGATCCTGAAATTGGCAGGGTTGGCTTGAATGAACAAGAGGCCATTGCTCAGGGCATTGCCCACGAAGTGACACGCTACGATATCAGCGACCTGGATCGAGCGATCGCCGATGGCGAGGCGGATGGATTTGTGAAAGTGCTTACCCGTCTCGGTAGCGATCGCATACTCGGGGCCACCATTGTCGGTTATCACGCTGGCGAATTGATCAACGAATTTGTACTGGCAATGAAACACGGTATAGGCCTGAATAAAATTTTGGGCACGATACATATTTACCCGACGCTGGGCGAGAGCAATAAGTTTCTCGCAGGCGAGTGGCGCAAGGCGCGCAAGCCGGAGAAATTATTGTCTCTGGTGGAACGTTACCACCGTTTTAATCGCGGCTAGTGTCTGATGCGGTGTTGCGGTTTTGTTGAACCCAGTACCATCTGCATACAATCACTGAATCAAGCAGTTGCTGACCATAGTGCGCGTGGCGACGCTATGAAAGGAGAAATCAATTGAGCAAAGTAGCAGTAATTCTATCCGGCTGCGGTTTCTACGATGGCGCGGAAATTAACGAGGCGGTGCTGACGCTGCTCTGTCTGGAGCAGCAGGGCGCCAGCTATCAGTGCTTTGCCCCCGACCGGGAGCAAATGCACGTAATTAATCATCTTACCGGCGAAGCTGCCGAAGGTGAAAGCCGCAATGTGCTGGTAGAAGCAGCCAGGATCGCCAGGGGCGATATCAAAGCTATTACCGAGGCAAATGTTGCAGACTTCGATGCGTTGGTGGTCCCCGGCGGCTTTGGTGCAGCCAAGAACCTGTGTGATTTTGCAGTGTCAGGCGCGAATATGAGCGTGCAGGGCGATTTTTTGCAGTTGGCTCAGGCGTTCCATCAAGCTGCTAAGCCCATTGGCCTTATTTGTATTGCCCCGGTCATGGCCGCCGCTATTTGTGGCGAAGGTACTCGCTGCACGATTGGCAACGATGCAGAAACCGCGGCTGCCATCGCAGCGATGGGCGGGGAGCATCTGCAGTGCCCCGTCACCGAGGCACGTGTAGATACAGATAAAAAATTGGTGACCACGCCGGCCTATATGTTGGCTGGCAGCGTCTCCGAGGCATACGCCGGTATCAGTGACTGTGTGCAAGAAGTCCTGGCGCTGGCCTGATCTCAGGGCAGGCAGCGACGGGATAGTCAGGACACACGGTGGATAGCTGGACTGTCTATATGCTCAAGTGCGCAGATGGCACGCTGTACACGGGTATCGCTAGAGACATGAGCAGGCGTCTACGCCAGCATAACGGCGAGTTATCGGGCGGACCGAAATATACCCGTGGCAGGCGGCCGGTCACAGTACTCTGGTCTGAAGCCGCTGCCGATCGCAGTGGCGCCCAGATTCGCGAGGCAGCGATAAAAAAGCTCAGTCGGCGGGAAAAGTTATCGCTTGCAAGCACTGGATAGTGGCTAAACCCGCGCAAACTGCAGTTTCAGGTCGCGTTTGCACAGCGACCCTTAATAGCTGGCTGCTTCTTCTGCTTGCTCGATTTGTTCTTGTAGTTCCAGCCAGGTTTCTTCCAATGTGTCAGCTCGTGATTTGAGCTCACCCTCCTGTTGCAGCAGTTCGGACAGTTCATTCTTGCGCACCTCGGTATAGAGGTCAGAGTCCGCCAGCTGCTCTTGTATTGTCGCCAGCGACTTTTCCAGTTTAGCCATTTCGGCCTCTGTTTTATCCAGACTTTTCTTTAACGGACGAATTCGCTCACGATGGGCTGCTGCTTGCTGGCGTTTTTCCTTGCGCGAGCTGTCGCTGGTGTCAATCGTTTGCTCTGCCGGTTTGTCGGTCCTGAAACTGGACAGTATCCACTTCTCGTAACCTTCCAGGTCCTGTTGGTATTCCTCTACCCGGCCATCGTGAACCAACAGTAGCTCTTCCACCGTGTTGCGCAGCATGTGCCGGTCGTGGCTGACCAGAATAAGCGCGCCCTCGAAGGCCTGTAACGCCACTTCCATGGCGTGGCGCATTTCCAGGTCCAGGTGGTTGGTAGGCTCATCCAGTACCAGCAGATTAGGTCTTTGCCAGACCACCATGGCCAGGGCAAGTCGCGCCTTTTCGCCGCCGGAGAAGGGGGCAACGGGGCTGTTAGCGGCGTCGCCACGAAAATCAAACCCCCCTAGAAAGTTGAGAATTTCCTGCTCGCGGGTCTCTGGGCTCAACCGCTGTATATGCAATACGGGGCTGGCCTCCATGTCCAGCGCCTCCAGTTGCTGCTGGTCAAAATAGCCAATATTGCAGTGTTCTCCTGCTGTGATCTGGCCGCCCACCAAAGGCAGCTGCCCTACCAGTGATTTTAGCAGTGTGGATTTGCCCGCGCCGTTGCGCCCCAGCAGGCCATAGCGACTTCCCGGTCGCAACTGCAGCTCCACACCTTTGAGTATGGGGTTGCCTGCATAGCCAAGGTCGGCCTCATCCAGGCGCAAGAGGGGGTCACTGGACTTCTCAGGCGGCAGGAAACTGAAGTCGAAAGGCGAGTCAATGTGGGCAGGCGCTACTGTCTGCATGCGTTCCAGTTCTTTCAGTCGGCTCTGGGCCTGTTTGGCCTTGGTCGCTTTGTAGCGGAAGCGGCGTACAAAATCGTCGATCTCGGAAACACGGCGCTGTTGTTTCTCAAAAGTGGCCTGCTGGTTGGCCAGGCGCTCAGCTCGCTGAGCTTCGAACTGGGAGTAGTTACCTTTATAGGCAGCCAACTGTTGGCGCTCAATGTGCAGGATTCGTTCGCAGGTTCCATCGATGAAGTCCCGGTCGTGCGAAATCATCAACAGCGTACCGGGATATTGCTGCAGCCACTGTTGCAGCCAGAGTGTGGCGTCCAGGTCCAGGTGGTTGGTCGGCTCGTCAAGCAGTAGCATGTCGGAGGGGGTCATGAGTGCCCTGGCCAGATTCAGGCGGATCCGCCAGCCGCCAGAAAAGTCACTGACTGGCCTGCTGGCAGCGTCTCCCTGGAACCCCAGCCCTTGTAGCAGCAGCTCTGACCTGCGTGCCGCACTGTAGCCGTCTATCGCTTCCAGTTCAGTATGGATAGGGCCGGTCAGTTCGTAGTTACCTTGCTGCTCCAGCTCCGCGAGCCGGTCCATAAGCGTGGCCAGCTGTGCATCTCCACGCCAGACATACTCTCCCGCAGGCAGGCTGGTGGCGTGAACTTCCTGGGCCATGTGGGACAGGCGTAGGTTGTTCATGCCCTGGATCTCGCCAGTATCTGCCGCCAGACCTCCCAGCAGCAGGGCAAACAGGCTTGATTTACCACTGCCGTTGGCACCAATAAGCGCCAGATTTTGTCCGGGTTGGATGGTTAGCTGGGCGTCCTGGAGTAGCAGTTTGCTGCCACGGCGCAATTCGATGTCACGTAGAATAATCATAAGGCGGCGAATTTTACGCGCGCTTGGTGGTCATAACCAGCGCTTCCGGAAGCTTTGGATAGCCTGCTGCCCGGGGGTGGCAACGTTTTGAGGTGGGTAGTACACTGTGCGCCCACTGCGAGCTCCACTCTCCCAATGCTACCCACTGATGGTATAAGCCCAGCCAATACGTGTCAGGGTGTGCCTATAGGTAGGGAAGGGGAACAGCAGGTACAAGGGCATTCCGGATGCCCCCGATAGTTTTGATAATGGAATAAGTCTATGAAGAAGTACGCACTTCCGCTTGCTCTGGTTGGCCTTGTCAGCCTGCAAGCTTGTAACGAACAGACTGCCAGTACAGAAACTGCGGCCGCACCTGCCGCACCCGCTGCTGCTGCTGTCGCTCTGGAAAACACTGATCAGCGTCTGAGCTATGGTATCGCTTTTGGCCTGGGCCAGCGTATGGCTCAGGACGGTATGCCAATGGATATTGATGCTTTCATCGCCGGCTTCCGTGATGGCGCCGATGGTAAAGAAGGCGAGATGACCCAGGAAGAAATCGCAGCTGAAATGCAGTCCTACCAGGAAAAAATGGTTGCTGAGCAGCAAACTGTCCAGGCCGCCATGGGCGAAGCCAATCTGGCCGCAGCTGCTGCTTACCTGGATGAGAACAAGGCCCGTGAAGGTGTTGTTGTTACCGAAACCGGCCTGCAGTACGAGATTGTCGAAGCTGGTGAGGGCGCCAAGCCCGGTGTGGAAGACACTGTGGAAGTTCACTACCGTGGCACACTGGTTGACGGAACCGAGTTTGATTCCTCATACAAGCGTGGCGAGACTGTAACTTTTGGTGTTGGCCAGGTTATTCCAGGCTGGACCGAGGCTCTGCAGCTGATGCCCGCAGGTTCGAAGTGGAAGCTCTTTATTCCACCAGAGCTGGGCTATGGAGCAGGTGGTGCAGGCCAGATGATTGGTCCTAATGCCGCGCTGATCTTTGAAGTTGAGCTGGTATCTATTCCCAGCCAGGCTGAAGCCGCAGCCGAGTAAGCCCTGTGACCGGCGTCAGCTCTGCTGGCGCCGGTGACTGTTATGGAGACCTGCTATCAGCTTGTCCTCCAGCAGGAATCGTGATTCCAGTACCTCCCCCAGGGCCGAGAGGTCTCTTTTCAGTTTTACCTTGTCACTGTCCGCAGAGGTGTACTTTTCCTCGTAGGCCATAATGACTTCTGTGGTGTCGCCGATGGCGGGCATCAACTTTTCTGCCAGGGCACTGCTGCCATCGGCAAAACTTTCCGCCTCTTCGAACAGTTCGAGGTAGACCTCAAAGTGTCCGGCTGAAACGTAGTCCACCAGTAGTTGGCAAAGTGCACGTTGGCGCAGATCCAGGGTTTCCCGGTCCAGTAATCCGTCCATGCCCACGGCAATTTCGGTGTATTTACCCAGCAACTCGCGACGTGCCTTGAGCCAGCGGGTGAGCAATTCTTCTACTGTATTAAACTGTTGCTGGGGATCGCGGTGCGGCATATCAGCTGTCCTTGGGGTACGTGCGAAAAGTTTGCCACAGACAGATCAGGGTGGCCACGGTGAACACGATCAGTGTTTGTTCGGGGATGGACAAGCCCAGAAACGTCCAGGATATATCGGCACAGTTGCCGTCGCCCATTAACAGAATAGAAAGGGTGTCGGCGAAGGGCAGTGTATCGAGCATGTATTCCAGGCTGGGTCCGCAGGCGGGTACCTCTTCCGGTGGCAGATACTGCAGCCACACATGGCGCCCGGCGACAGCTCCCCCGGCGATGGCGGACAGTCCGCAAAGTGCGGCGTAAATCCGGTTGCCCCAGCTGCTGGGGTTGTGGATGACGGCAACGAGTGCGATGACGCCCCAACCCAAAACAAACACCCGCTGTGTCATGCATAAGGGGCAGGCCGCCAGGTTCAGGTAGCGCTCCAGGTACAACATGGCGAAGCCCATGGAAGTGATTGCCAGTAGAACCAGGCCGGCGAAAACCAGCCTTGGAGATAGAGATTGCAGCATGAAGCAGGATCCTTGGTAGTCAGGGGGTTACGTTAGGGGCTTTTGGATTGCTATGCAATAACACTCCGGCGCTCAGTTCGATGGTCTGCTGGGTGATTAGTTCAATTGCAGCTTCTTGTGGCCGCAAAACTCCACCAGTTCCGGGTAAAAATCCAGGAAGGCCTGCTCCAGGCTCGCCCGCATTGGCTCTAGATGTTGTTCAGTTTCAAGGAAGGGGTTGTGACGGCTAAAACGCTCGCCAATGCGAGCGGCAGTAGCGCCAATGGTGTGCCACTGGCCGTACATACCCAGTAGGTCGTACTGTTGCATGCGCGACTGCATGCGCTGTGCACCGGGACCCAGGTGGTGCTTGTGCGCCTCCAGACTGCGATAAACACTGGTGTTAAAGGTTTGCAGAGGGATAGAGCTGAAAAGCTGCCAGTGGTTGCTGAGAAAATGGTCAAAGCTCAGGTCGATTAGAATGCCGCAATAACGGCGAACCTCCATAGGGAATTGGCGGCGTAGTTGAGCCATCAGCGGGTGCTGGTCAGTAAAGGCATCAATGGCCCGGTGAAGCTTTACACCTCGTTCAATGCCCGCGGGAAGATTCCCTCGCAGCGGTCCCTTCAGATAGTCCCCCTCCAGAGCGCCGATCACCAGTTCCTCATCCGGCGCGGCCAACTGGAAGTGGGCGAGGAAGTTCAAGGTCGGGGCAGGGTCTCGTACTGACCGTAGAAATTGGCCAGGTACTGTTCGAAGCTGACGTCATCTGCCGCCTCCACTTCTTTTTGTGCCTGCAGCGACTGCTGCGCTTGTGCAGCGTAGCTTGCGGCTTTGTCTGCATCCAGGGGGCGTTGGCGGAAGTGCTCTGCCCAACGCTGGCTATAGGACAGAGCGAAGCGGAAGAACGGTTTTCCTTGCTCGCGCATTTCTCGTAAGACTCTGGCAGAGGGTGTCAGTTCGGAGTCTGCGATCTTGGCCGACTGCTCCCGCAATGACTCGCCATAAGCGTTGCTAGCGTGCGCACTATCCAGAGCGTCGGCAATATCGCGCATGTCCTCCAACAGGGTGTTGGCCCAGTCTGTCATTAGGCGCGGTCCGCTGCAGGTGCTCAGGCTAAGCCCTGGCTCCCGGCCGCGATTGACCACCGCTTCCATGTTGGACGCCAGGCAATCCTGTTCTTGGTCAGTGCAAGCAGGACTGTCTTCCAGCAAGCAAAAGAGCAGGAAGGTGTCCAGGAACCGAACCTGCTCCGCATCCATGCCAACTGGCGAGAACGGGCTAACGTCAACACAGCGCACCTCAATGTATTCAATGCCGTGCTCGGTCAGGGCGTGCAAGGGTGTTTCCCCTGACTGGGTGACTCGCTTGGGACGAATGGGGCTGTAAAACTCGTTCTCGATCTGCAGCAGGCTGTCGTTCAGTTGTTGGTAATCGTTGTTCTGGCCAGCGCTGAAGCTTGCGTAGTCAGGGTGAGGCTGGAGGATCGCACTGCGCAGGGTCTCCACATAGTTGGGCAGCGAGTTGTAGCAAATCTTCAGATCCTTCTGGGCGTCGCTGTTGTAGCCCAGGTCGCCCATGCGCAGAGCAGTGCCATGCGGCAGGTAAAGACTGTGGCCATCGCCAAAGGGTTCCAGGCCATGATTGTCCTGATTGCGCAAAAAGCTGCCACAGACAGCAGGGGATGCGCCAAACAAATAGATCAACAGCCAGGAGTAGCGGCGGAAGTTACGAATCAGGCCCAGGTAACGCTCGCTGATGTAGTCCTGCAACTCACCGGGTTTGCCTGCGTCCGCCCAGGTTTTTTCCCAGTAGGCCTGCGGCATTGAGAAGTTGTAATGGATGCCGGCAATGGTCTGCATTACGCGGCCATAGCGGTAGCCCAGGCCGTAGCGGTAAATGGTTTTCATGCGTGCCACGTTGGAGCTACCGAACTGCGCGACCGGAATGTCTTTGTCCTCGCCCAGTTGGCAGGGCATGGAGGTACACCACAATATTTCTTCTGGCAGTTGGCTGTAAACATAGCTGTGTATGTCTTCCAGGGTGTTGAGACTGTCCTCTATGCTGGTATCCACTGCGGTGATGAATTCCAGTAAGGCCTCAGAGTAGTCGGTGGTGATTGAACCGTGGGTGAGCGCGGAGCCAAGGCTGGGGGGGTGGGGTGTTTGTGCCAGGAAGCCATCAGCGCTAATGCGCAGGCTTTCCTTTTCAATGCCGCGGCCAATACTGCACAACAGGGACTTTTGTCCGCTCTGAGTCAGTTGCTCTAGCTGCTTTTGCAAGTGGGAAGGCAAGTCGCGCTCCTTATGGATGGCAGAAAATAGGTGGTCTCGCCTCGGGGCGCTTTCACCGCAGGCGGCACAAGTTTAGCTGTCCAGTTAGTGTGAGTACAGGAGCCTTTGTGGGCTTAGTCGGCAATTGGCGCCCAGTTGCCCGGTACCCGGGCAGTGACCACGGCTCTGCGCGGAGCGGGGTAGCCCTCTATGGACTTACTGTCATCGTTGGGATCCAGGAAGTTGGTCAGCGAATGAAATGTCATCCAGTCGGTGGAGCGCTGCTCATCGATAGTGGTAGGACCCACATCGACAATCGCCGGCTCCAGGAATCCGGTTTTCTTAAGCCAGCTGCACAGCGTGTCGCAGCTGGGCAGAAACCATACGTTGCCCATGCGCGCGTAGCGTCCTTCAGGTACCAGCGTAGCGCCCAGCTCGCCCTCGATAACCAGGGTCTCCATGACCAGTTGGCCGCCGGGACGCAGGCAGTCCCTTAATTCTTGCAAATGATCCATGGGTGAGCGGCGGTGATAGAGCACGCCCATGGAAAATACTGTGTCGAATGCCTTGAGCTTTGCCGGGACTTGTTCAATACCCGCCGGCAAAACCCAGACGGCGGTTTGTTGCAGGTACTTCTGTAGCGCCCAGAACTGCACGATGAATAGCGGAGTGGGATCGATGCCTATGACTTCTCTGGCGCCGGCGCCGCGCATGCGCCAGCAGTGATAACCGCTGCCGCAACCGACATCCAGTACACGGCGGTCTTGCAATGAGTCGATGCCACCCTGCAGGCGATCCCATTTCCAGTCTGAACGCCACTCGGTGTCAATATGAACACCGAATAGATCGAAGGGGCCTTTACGCCAGGGATGCAGTCCCATCAGCTTACGCTTGAGAGACTCTGTTGCTGCTGCTGACAGTGGCGACGGACAACTGGCCCCAACGCGAGAGCTGTCCAGATGAATGCTATTGGGGGTGATCTCAGGCAGTGAGTCCAGAACGTCCAACCAGCGGGCAAGGTCACCGTAGCGCTTTTGGCAAAGGCCTGTTTCCAGCTGCGCTGGCAACAGTTGTGCCCAGCGGTCCAGGTCGCCACCCTGCCAGTGCTCAATCAAGGGTTGGTAGTCCATTACTTCAGCGCCACCAGCGAGGCAAAATTGAAACATTGGAACCAGACATCGCAGGAGCTAAAGCCGGCATTGGCAATACGTTGTTTATGCTTGGCTAGCGTTTCGGGTAATAGAACGTTCTCGATGGCTGCGCGTTTCTGTGCAATTTCCATTTCACTGTAGCCATTGGCCCGCTTGAACTCATGGTGCAGTTCTATGTTGAGTTCATCCAGGTGCGGGTCTTCAAAGGTCACTTTTTCTGAAAGTACCATGACACCACCGGGCCGCAGGCCCTCATAGATGCGCCTGATGACCTGGTCGCGCACGTCCACCGGGATGAATTGCAGGGTAAAATTGAGTACCACTACCGAGGCGTCCTCGATATTCACATCTTCGAGATTGGCGCAGATCAAGTCGACGGGGGTGGCGTGGGTGTCGGTTTCGACAATACTACGGCAGCGTTCCAGCATCGCCTGGGAGTTATCTACGGCGACGATGCGGCAATTTTCTCCCCGCAGTTCCTGGCGCATGGCCAGGGTGGAGGCACCCAGAGAGCAGCCCAGATCGTAAAGTCTGCTGCCAGCGCTGGCGTAGCGCTTTGCCAGCAGGCCGGTCATGGCCACAATGGTGGTATAACCGGGCACTGAGCGCTTGATCATGTCCGGAAATACTCTGGCCACATTATCGTCGAATGTGAATAGACCGGCCTCCCGCAGGGGGTCAGCGTAGATGGTGTCTCGGCTTTCGCTCATGGTACTCAACCCAACTGGACTAAAGGCATATGACATGCCTGGACGAAGGGCGGGATTCTAGCATGAAATGTTATACCGGTTGGCTCGCAATACCCTGTTGCTGGGCGCTCAAAGTCTGGACAATGGTGGCATAACTACATCGCCCTCAGGAATACAAAATGCCGACAGTTGCGAGCCATTTCGTTGCGGATATCAGACCCCCGAAATTACGGCATAGCATTAGCGAGCTTGGCAGAGTGGCCCTGGAGGCCGGGACCAGCCTGCTGTGTAAGGGGTTGTTCAAGACTCTGCCGGAGGGCGACGGCCACACGGTTATGACCATACCCGGGTTTATGGGAGCCGACGGCTCGACCTCGATGCTGCGTAAATTCCTCAATGAACGAGGCTACAACGCGGTTCCCTGGGGTATGGGGCGCAATGCCAGTGACGCCCGCGCCGACTCCATGGACGACTTTATGCGCCATCGGGCACAGTTGGAAGGGCAAATCGCCCAGCTTATTGAGGAAGAGTTTCACAGCTCCGGTCGCAAGCTGACCCTGATTGGCTGGAGTTTGGGTGGTCTTTACGCGGTGGCTTTGGCGCACCGCTATCCGCAGTACATTCGCCAGGTGATTACCTTGGGCACGCCTTTTGGTGATCCTCGCGGCACAGCGTTGTATAGCGTGATGGCACGCATGAACCGGCAGTCCAATGATGAATCTGAAGAGTCGCTGCGTCGCTGGGTGGACTACACCTACAGCGGGGGTGAACTGCAGGTACCGGTGTTGACCCTGTATAGCGAGTCAGATGGCATCGTGGGCAAGGGCATCGCCCGTTGCGAGGGCGATCCACGCTTTGTGACCAATATGGCGGTGATGGCCAGCCACGTGGGCTTTCCTTTCAATCCTTTGGTGTTTGCTGTGATTGCCAACCATATGGTGGCGCCAGATCAGCGTTGGTCAATTTGCGGTAGTGAGCGCATCGCAGCCTTTGTCCGGGCCGATAGCTGAGACAGGCACTGCAGGCGCAGCGGTGTTTTGCGTGCCGGTGGGCGCGCAGAAACTAGCGACTTAGTTAGCGCTGCGAATCAGCTTGGAGTCTTCAGTACCGAACTGACCGTTGACGGGCACGCGCTGATCGAAGCGAGCAAAGCGGTTGCTGCTCTGCACGTCAAAATGCGCTGAATTGTGCCTGGCAAACTTGATGCTGGAGAGAAACTCCACCAAGCTTGTTTTTCCTTCGTCTATTCTTTTCATGATCTTCTCAGCTGATATATAACACTACGAGAGAAGTGTAGGACTTATATCAGTGGAATGGGCGTAAAAAATACGCGGAAATTGTGTGAAAAATGACCTCTGGGGCTATAATGCCCGCCTTCGGAATTCGGAAAAATGCCCCTATGAAACCTGCTAATTACCCTCAGCAGCCCGCCCACCTGTGGGAGCACTTTTACCAGTTCACGCAAACCCCGCGCCCCTCCAAACAAGAGGCTGCCATAAGGCAGTATTTGATTAACCTTGCGGAGGACGCAGGCCATCGCCACGCACAGGATGCCGAGGGTAATCTGGTGATTTACGTGCCTGCATCCACTGGTCGGGAAAACAGCCCCACCGTTATTATCCAGAATCACCTGGACATGGTGACGGTCAAGACCTCTGACCGGGAGCATGATTTTGCAACCGACCCGTTGTCTCTTCAGGTAGTGGACGGTTGGTTGAGCGCTGACCGGACAACCCTGGGAGCAGACAATGGCGTGGGCTGTGCCGCGGCGATCGCGGTGATGACGGACCCGGATGTGATCCATCCTCCGCTGGAGTTGTTGTTTACAGTGGATGAAGAGACCGGCCTGGGTGGCGCGCTTAACCTGGATGCCTCCATTTTGAGCGGTACACTTATGCTCAACCTGGATACTGAAGACTGGAACGAGCTATACATCGGTTGTGCCGGCGGTGCCGGCTGGCAATTTGGCCGCAGCTTTTCCGAGGAGCCGGTGAGTAATGGTGCCGAATGTTGGCAGCTGACTTTGCGCGGGCTTGCCGGGGGGCATTCCGGTGTGCAAATCCATGAGCAACTGGGCAGTGCGATCAAGCTATTGGGGCAGAGCCTGCGCGGAACACCCGGTCTACGGCTGGCGAGCATTGACGTTGGTGTTGCGCACAATGTTATCCCGCGGGAGGGCACGGTGATGTTTGCTTGCGACCCCGGTTCCGCTGGCGATCTTGAACAGAGGCTGGAATTATTACGTCAGCAAGCGGTAGCCTATTTGCCCGCGGCCGACGCCGGTCTTGAGCTGCAACTGACGCCTGCGCAACTGGATGCCAGTCTGGATGAAGTGGATTCAATGCGTCTGCTGGATCTTATTGCCGCCTTTCCGCATGGGGCCCAGGCCTACAATCTGGAGCAGCCCGCAGATCTGGTGGATATCAGTATCAACCTGGCAGTTTTGACTTTAGAACAGGGCGAGCTGTATCTGGAGTCCAGTTACCGTTTCTTCAGCGAAGATCAGTCTCTGCCACTGCAGCACTCGGTGTTGGCACTGGCCCGGGCCTTTGATCTGGAGATTACGCCCGATGTGGGTTACCCGGGCTGGCAGCCTGATTTCGATAGTCCCTTGTTGGAAAAAGGCAGTGCATTGCATCAGCGTATGTTCGGTCACCGCCCTGCGGTGAAAGCCATCCACGCGGGTCTGGAATGCGGCATACTCAAGAGTAAGAAGCCCGACGTGGACATACTGTCTTTTGGTCCCACTATTCGCGGTGCGCATTCGCCCTCAGAGCGTCTGCAAATTGATACCGTTGAACCTTTCTGGCAGTTCCTGAAAGAACTGCTCGCTGAAATATGATTTCGAGGATCTCTCATGCTGGATAAACTGGAACGCCTTCCCGCCGACCCTATTCTAGGCCTGGCCGCCATCGCCCGAACGGATACCAATCCGCACAAAGTCGATTTGACTGTGGGTATTTATATGGACGAAGCAGGCGTCTGCCCGGTGTTTAAGGCAGTGCAGATGGCGCAACAGGCACTGGAGCAAGAAGAGGTCAGCAAAGCCTACCTGCCACCGGCCGGAGTCGCAGAATTTAACAGTGGAATACAACAATTGCTGTTGGGTGCAGATCATCCGGCATTGAAGGACGGGCGAGTCAGTGGCGTGCAAGCCCCCGGCGGTTGTGGTGCGTTGCGCATTGGCGCCGAGATTATCTTTGCGGCCGCGCCCCAGGCAAAAGTCTGGGTGAGTGACCCGACCTGGCCGGTGCACCTGCCTTTGTTGGGTAGTGTGGGCCTTGAGTTCGAAACCTACCGTTACTATGAGCCCGCCAATCACGGTGTGAACTTCGATGGCATGGTGGAAGACCTGAAGCATGCGCAAGCCGGTGATGTGGTGTTGCTGCATGGCTGTTGTCACAATCCCTGTGGGGCAGATCTGTCGTTGCTGCAATGGGGCGTAGTCGCAGACATGGCGGTCGCCCAGGGCTTTGTGCCTTATGTGGACATTGCGTACCAGGGCCTGGGCGATGGCCTGGAAGAGGATGCAGCGGGGTTGCGTCTGTTGGCCGAGCGCGTGCCGGAAATGATCATTGCCGCGTCCTGCTCTAAAAATATGGGACTTTATCGTGAACGCACCGGTGCGGTTGTTTTTGTGTGCCGCGATCGTACCAATGCCGAAGCCTTGGTCAGCCAGGCCCTGGTAGCAGCGCGCCGGGTTTACTCAATGCCGCCTGCCCATGGAGCGCTTATTGCCGGGCGTATTTTTGCCGACCAGAACCTGGGCGACATCTGGCGAACCGAGTTGGTGGATATGTGCGGGCGTATTAACGGGCTGCGCACAAACTTACGCGAAAAACTGGAAGCAGCCAGTGGCAGGGACTTTGCCTTTATCGAAAAGGAAAAAGGGATGTTCTCGTTCCTGGGTTTGTCTGCGGAGCAGGCGATCAAGCTGCGAGAAGAGCATTCGGTGTATATGCTCAATTCGTCGCGCATTAATGTCGCTGGAGTGAACGACCGCAATGTTGAATACCTGGCGCAGGCGGTGACGGCAGTCTTGTAAGGCAGCTATCTGCGGTGTTCTTGCGCATCCCCGCGTAGGCGGGGGTGTTGTGCAGAAAGCTAAACCCGGTGAGTCACAGCAATGACTGTGCTACCGCAAGTACTGACCCCTCAGTCTTCCAGTTCCGCCCAGCGCTCAAGGGCCTGCTCCAACTCCCCCTGGTTTTTCGCGACCTGGTCCAGCACCGCTTGCACCTGGGTATGCTCGCGCTGATAAAAATCAGCCGCTGACATCTGTGCCTCCAACTCTGAATTTTTTGTTTCCAGTGTTTCTATCAGGCCGGGCAGGGCATCCAGCTCGCGCTGGTCCTTGTAAGAGAGCTTACGTTTTTTCTCCGGTGCTTTGGTGACAGGCTCTGCAGCCACAGCGCTTGCTGTCGCAGACGGGCCTTTGGCTGACGACGCCAGATCTGAAAGATCACCGCCCCTGGCTTCCCAGTCGCTGAAGCCACCGGCTTGTTCTTCGATAATGCCATTGCCTTTGAGCACCATCAGGCTGGTGACCACGTTGTCCATGAACTCCCGGTCGTGTGAAACCAGTAACACGGTGCCATCGAAGTTGAGCAGTATTTCCTCCAGCAATTCCAGGGTTTCGATATCCAGGTCGTTGGTGGGCTCATCCAGCACCAGCATGTTGGCAGGTTTGCTGAACAGCCTGGCGAGGATCGCCCGGTTTTGTTCGCCACCGGACAGCGCTTTGACGGGTGTGCGCACTCGGTCGGGACTGAACAGAAAATCGCCCAGGTAGGAAATAGCATGGCGGCGTTTGCCGTTGATCTCGATAAAATCCTGACCGCCGCAGACGTTGTCGATGAGATTTTTTTCCGGGTCCAGGTGTCCGCGTAGCTGGTCAGAGTAGGCAATTTCCAGCTTGCTTCCCAGTTTGACGACGCCGCTGTCGGGGGTCAGTTCACCCAGCAGGGTTTTCACCAGGGTGGATTTGCCGGCGCCGTTGGGGCCAATGATGCCAATGCGGTCGCCACGCTGAATAATGGTGCTGAAATCCTTGAGGATGATCTTGTCCTCGAAGGCATGGCTGACATGCTGCAGCTCGGCCACGATCTTGCCGGAACGGGAGGCGTCTTCCACTCCGAAGTCGGCGCGCCCTTGACGTTCGCGGCGCTGGCTGCGCTCGTCGCGCATGGCTTTGAGTGCTCTAACGCGGCCCTCATTGCGGGTGCGGCGTGCCTTGATTCCCTGGCGAATCCACACTTCTTCCTCGGCGAGCCTTTTATCGAACAATTCGTTCGCGCGTTCTTCTGCCGCCAGTTCGTGCTCTCGATGATTGAGGAACCCCTGGTAGTCACCGCGCCAGACGGTCAGGTGGCCCCGTTCCAGTTCGGCGATACTATTGACCACGTTCTGCAGGAAGCGACGGTCGTGGGTGATCAGAATCAGGCAGCCTCTATAGTTACGCAGCTGCTCCTCCAGCCAGGCGATCGCAGGGATATCCAGGTGGTTGGTGGGCTCGTCCAGCAGCAGGATGTCCGGTTCGCTCACCAGCGCTCTGCCCAGGGCGACCCGGCGCCGCCATCCGCCTGACAACTCGCCCATAGAGGCATCGGCTGGCAGTTGCAGCTGGCTGAGGGTGGTTTCTACTTTTTGCTGCAGGTTCCAGCCGTCTACCGCTTCCAGTTTGTGCTGAACGCGGGCCAGCGCATCCATGTCATCACCCTGAATCAAGTGGTGATATTGCGCCAATAGCTCACCTGCTTCCTCCAGGCCGCCAGCAACCACGTCGTAAACAGACAACGCATCTGCCTCTGGCAGGGTTTGTTCCAGTCTCGCCATCCTGGTGCCGGGGCGTATCCAGCGCTCGCCGGAGTCCAGTGCCATTTCGCCCGCCAGGATCTTCAGCAGCGTGGTCTTGCCGGCACCGTTGCGACCCAGCAGGCCCAGCTTGTCGCCACGGGTGATGTTCAGTTCCACCTCGTCCAGCAGGACCTGGGTGCCGAAATGTAGGTTGGCTTTGTCGAGTTTGAGTAGATGCATGGTCTGGACGCTGGGAAAAGGGACGCGAATTCTACCCACATAAGCCCTTTGGGGCTACCGGACTCTACTGTGGCTGGCGGAAGTGTTGTTGCAGGCGTTCAATCAACGCCTCGGCGGGTCGGGACAGCGCGTGGCGTTTGCGGGTAAATATACCCACTTGCCGCTCTATTGAGGGCTGACCTATGGCTTTGCACAGTATGCCCATGCTCTCCATTTGTTGACGGCATAGCTGGGGTACCACCGCGGTACCCAGACCCACGGATACCATGCGGCCGATAGTGGCCAGCTGGTTGGCTTCCAGCAGCCGGGCGGGGGTCACGCCCGCTGCAGACATGGCTTGTTCGGTGGTGTTGCGTGACCAGGACCCGCGATTCATAGCGATAAACGGCTCTTCCATCAATGCTTGCCATGACAACCGCTGGCGAGCGGCCAGCGGAGAATCCGGGTGTACCAGGGCAATCCAGCGGTCGGTAAACAGGGGGGTGAACTCAACGCCGTCCAGTTGCTCTGGCTCGAAGGTGATGCCCAGGTCCACCTGCCCTTCACGCACCGCATCGATGACCGACTCCATCACTACATCTTCCACACTGATATTGATATCGGGGTAGTCCCGTTGGAACGGCGCCAGGGCCTCGGGAAACTGGTTCATGGCGAAGGAGGGCATTACCGCCACGCTGATCTTGCCCTGCTGCAGGTTGAAGTGGCGACCCAGGTCATCAAAGGCCTGGTCCCAGTCCGCCAGCAGGCGACGTGCCGCAGGCAGGAAATTGCGCCCCTCCGGGCTCAATTCCAATGATCGGGTTGATCGGGAGAACAGACTGCCGCCAGCCTCCTGCTCCATTTTCTTGATGGCCACGCTGAGGGCGGGCTGGGACAGGTGCAGCAGCTCGCTGGCCTCCGCAAAGGATTGGCTCTGGGCGAGGGTGACAAAAGCGCGTAGCTGGCGCAGGGATATATTCATAACATAAAACTAATAATAGATAAAAATAATCAATTTGTTAAATATATGGGCCTCGCCCATATTGTGCAATCTGTTTCAGGAGATCGTAGTGATGACGCAGCCTCTATGGAGCCCCAGCGCCCAGCGGGTAAAAGACGCACAAATAACCCATTTTCAGAGTCAATTGCGTGATCAGGGCCTGGAAGTCGGCACCGGTTTTGCAGCTCTGCACAAGTGGTCGCTAGCAAACCCGGAAACATTCTGGCGTGCCGTCTGGGACTACGGTGAGGTTATAGGGGAAGGCGATACCAGCAAAGTGATCGCTGACGCAGACAAGTTTCCTGGCGCGCGCTGGTTTCCGGATACGCGCCTTAATTTCGCGGAAAACCTGCTGCGTTTCCGGGACGAGCGTATCGCCCTGGTTTCCCTGCTGGAAAATGGTGAACGCCGTGAGATTTCTTACGCCCAGCTGTACAGCCAGGTCGCACAGTTGTCTGCAGCCATGCGCGCGCAGGGCCTGCAGCCAGGAGACCGAGTCGCCGGTTTCATGCCCAATATCCAGGAGACGGTGATTGCAATGCTGGCGGCAACGAGCCTGGGTGCGCTGTGGTCTTCCTGTTCCCCTGACTTTGGTATCAATGGCGTCATGGACCGGTTCGGCCAGATCCAGCCCAAAATCCTGTTTGCTGCCGACGGCTATCACTACAACGGCAAGCGCTGTGACTCGCTGGAGCGGTTAGCGTCCATTCGAGCGCAAATCCATAGTGTCGAGAAAATCATTGTTGTGCCGCTGCTGGAACAAGCCCCGGACATAAGCGGTATCGAGGGCGCGGTGCTTTATGACGACTACCTGGATACCAGCGCCAGCGAGGTGCAGTTCCAGCGCCTGCCTTTTGATCATCCGCTCTACATCATGTACTCCTCGGGAACCACCGGGGTGCCCAAGTGCATCGTGCACGGCGCCGGTGGCTCATTGTTACAGCATATAAAGGAGCAGCGCCTGCATGTCGATCTGACGCCGGAGGATGTATTTTTCTACTTCACCACCTGTGGCTGGATGATGTGGAACTGGCTGGTGTCCGGCTTGGCCAGTGGTGCCACCGTTGTGTTGTATGACGGCTCGCCCTTTGCCCGGGACGGTCAATTGCTGCTGGATGCCATCGATAGGGAAAAAATAACAATTTTCGGTACCAGCGCAAAATTTATCGCCGCGCTGGAAAAAGCAGGGCATAAACCCAGCAAGAGTCACGACCTGAGCAGCGTAAAGGCGATTCTTTCCACCGGCTCTCCGCTGGCCCATGAAAGCTTTGAATACATCTACCGGGACTTCAAGGCAGACGTCTGCCTCTCCAGTATCTCTGGCGGCACCGACATATTGTCCTGTTTCGTTGGTGGCTGCCCAACGCTGCCCGTGTACGTCGGTGAGATCCAGGCGCCTGGCCTGGGCATGGCGGTAGAGATATGGAATGACGAGGGCGCACCGGTACAACAGGAAAAAGGTGAGCTGGTGTGCACCGCGCCATTTCCCTGTGCCCCGATTGGGTTCTGGAACGATGCGGATGGCAGCAAGTACCACAGCGCTTATTTCGACAGCTATCCCAATATCTGGGCGCACGGTGATTACGGTGAGATCACTGAAAACGGCGGCTTTGTCATCCACGGACGTTCTGATGCGGTGCTCAATCCGGGAGGTGTGCGCATCGGTACCGCCGAGATCTACCGACAGGTGGAGCGGGTCGAGCAGGTGGTTGAAAGCATTGTGATTGGCCAGCAGTGGCAAGACGATGTGCGAGTGGTTCTGTTCGTGGTGCTGCGCGCTGGGGTGACCCTGGATGACGACTTGCAGGCCCATATTCGCCAGTCCATTCGTGACAACACCACACCGCGGCATGTGCCCGCCATTATTGTCCAGGTTAGCGATATCCCGCGCACCATCAGCGGCAAGATAGTCGAGCTGGCGGTGCGCAATGTAGTGCACAACCGGGCGGTTAAAAACACCGATGCATTGGCCAATCCCGAGGCCCTTAAGTTGTACCAGAATTTGCCCCAGTTGCAGGCCTGAGAGGGCCTGAAATCCAGCAGGCGTTCTGGTACAGTGGCGCCCGCATTTATCCCAAGTGACATGATAGAGAGTTCGGAGACGCGCAATGAGTGATCGTGAAGTAGTGATTTTAAGTGGTGTTCGCACCGCAATCGCCGATTTTGGCGGCAGTTTAAAAGATGTTCCTCCAACTGAGCTTGCCGGGCAAGTGGTTGCAGAAGCGCTTAAGCGCTCTGGACTTGAGGGTGCGGATATTGGTCACTGCGTCATCGGTTCGGTCACTCACAGCGATCGCAGGGATATGTATATGAGCCGGGTTGCAGCCCTTAAAGGCGGCCTGCCCATCGAGACCCCTGCGCTGACGGTTAACCGCCTGTGCGGCTCCGGTCTGCAGGCCGTTATTTCCGCTGCCCAGATGATCCTGCTGGGTGACTGTGATGCCGCAGTCGCCGGCGGTGCAGAATCCATGAGCCGCGTTCCTTACTGGTTGCCCAAGGCCCGCTTTGGTGCCCGCATGGGCGATGCCACTATGGAAGATCCGATGATGGGGGCATTGACCTGCCCCATAGGTGATACCCACATGGGTGTCACCGCTGAAAATCTGGCTGAAAAATACAGCGTCTCCCGCGATGAGCAGGATGAGCTGGCTGCCGAGAGTCACCGCCGCGCCCAACGCGCTATTGAGGGCGGTTACTTCAAGGAGCAAATCCTGCCGATAGAGTTGAAAACCCGCAAAGGGGTGACGGTGTTTGACCAGGATGAGCATGTGCGTATGGATGCCACCGCCGAGAGCCTGGCGGGACTGCGCCCGGCCTTCAAAAAAGACGGCACCGTGACGGCAGCTAACGCCTCTGGTATCAACGACGCTGCTGCCGCCCTGGTAATGATGGAAAAGAGCGCGGCCGAGGCGCGTGGCCTCAAGCCCATGGCTCGCATGCTGGGTTATGCATTGGCCGGTGTGGATCCGTCCATTATGGGTATTGGTCCCGCGCCCGCGGTGCGCAAGCTGCTGGAAAAAACCGGCGTTGCTCAGGACGACATTGATATCTGGGAGTGTAACGAGGCATTTGCCGCACAGGCGCTGTCAGTAGTGAAGGAATTGGGTCTGGATCCGGCCAAGGTAAACCCCAATGGCTCTGGTATTTCCCTGGGTCACCCTATTGGGGCCACAGGCGCTTTGATTACCGTGAAGGCGCTGTACGAGCTTGAACGCACCGGCGGTCGCTATGCAGTTTCCACCATGTGCATTGGCGGCGGGCAAGGCATTGCGGCGCTGTTTGAGCGAGTGTAATCGCGCGTTAATTGATCAAAAACCCGGAATTAGAAAGTACCCAGACCTATGCTGGCTTATCAACAACTGAAAACCTACGACCGCCAGGTCGCCGCCTGGCTGCTGCTATGCGCGGCGGTTATCTTTGGCATGATCATGCTTGGTGGTGTTACCCGGCTCACTGGCTCTGGCTTGTCCATGGTGGAGTGGAAGCCGTTAGTAGGGGTGATACCGCCGCTTGGTGATGAGGCCTGGCAGGCGACTTTCGACAAGTACAAGCAGTTTCCCGAGTACCAAAAGGTCAACCGGGGCATGGATCTGGACGGCTTTAAATCTATCTTCATGTTCGAGTACCTGCACCGGGTGCTGGGCCGACTGATTGGCGTGTTGTTTTTTCTGCCAATGGTGTTCTTCGCAATGAAGGGCAGGGTCAGGGCAGGGGTAATGCCCAAACTATGGATCCTGTTCTTCATGGGCGGTCTTCAGGGCTTACTGGGCTGGTACATGGTGAAGAGTGGCCTGGTGGATAACCCCAGGGTCAGTCAGTACCGACTAACCGCCCATTTGGGGCTGGCCGTGGCCATTTATGCCTACATGCTCTGGGTGGCATTCGACTTGCTGTTCCCGAAAGGCCAGGGGCGGCACGCCCAGGCGGGGTATTCCAGGGTGCTGGTGGGGTTGGTGTACCTGATGATTCTCAGTGGCGGACTGGTGGCGGGCATCCGCGCTGGATTTGCTTTTAATACCTGGCCGTTGATGGGCACAAGCTTTGTGCCGTCAGGTCTTTACGGCACCGACCCGGCCTGGCTGGCGATGTTCGAAGACATCACCACCGTGCAGTTTAATCATCGAATCTTTGCCTACCTGCTATTCGGGCTAATTCACCTGTTTGCCTGGCTAGGCTTGCGCAACGGACTTACTGCCCGCGGCAAACTGGCTATGGGCCTGCTGCTGGCGGCGCTGTGGTTACAAGTGATTATGGGGATTAGCACCTTGCTGCTGCATGTGCCGGTATGGTTGGCCGCGGCCCACCAGGGAGGAGCGGTAGCGCTGCTCAGCGCTACCTTGTTTGCGAGTCATGTACTGGTAAAGCAGTCGTCCTGATCTACCAGATGTGCCCTGAGACGTCATCGTGTCGACGGCCCCAGCTCTGGCGACGATCGTCCTTGCCAGGCTCAAAGCGCACATCTGTGCGCTGGTCTTTTCCGCTGCGACGGTGATCACGACGGCGCTCCGCGCCCATGTACTTTTTTTCTCCCTCAGCATCTGCACTGCTGGAGCCAGTACCCACATCCCTTACTTCAAATAATGCTCTGTCTGACATGGCTAAACCTCAGGTCCCTACCTCAGCTTTTCTGAAAGTATAGTCTGGACCAGAAAGCGCGCCATAGCAGCCTGAAACTTTCCGGAATGTGATGGGGCTCACATTCCGGGGGACAAGAGGCGCTAGAAGCCCATTTTGCTGAGGGTTTCACCCACGGTGGGGCCTTCCATCGTCACGTGTTCACGGGGTTTCACCTGGCCTGGCTTGATGTCGTCCACATTGGTCATGAACTGGCTGTACCACTTGCGCACCAGGTTGATGGGGCCATCGCCGTCGCACAATAGCGGGTTGTCGATGATGCACTTGTTGTTCCATACCGATACGTCCTGATGGAAGGACTCGATATTCTTTTCCATATACTCCTCCACCATGGCCTGATTCTGGGCCTGCGAAGCCTCGGGCGACTTTTTCATCATGACCCCGAAGTTGATCACAAACTGGTTCATATCCGTGGGAATATGGCTCACCAATAAATGTACCTTCATTGGGAAGCCGTCCATCAGTCCGGTCATGGTGGTAGTCATGTAGGCCGGGCCCTCGTAGATAGCGACCGAGGTGATCAGGCCGTCATCCCCCTCGGTAAGAATCTCGTGGCCGCCCACCATGTACTGCACAAATTTATGCCCTTCCATGGTGTTGCGAAAAGACTTTACGGAGGAATAGTGGATAGGGCCAAAGTGGGCCATATCTGCCATGTTGTCCACCAGTTCGCGCCCCAGGGACTCGATGGGGATTGCCGCCATCTCCCAGTCGGTCCAGTCTTCGCTGTACCAGTCTTCCATGCGCTCAGGCGCCTGCTCGGTAATGGGGGCGTTACCTTCCGGGTCCTGCCACACGAACACCAGGCCATTTCTTTCCAGTACTGGCCAGGAATTGATGACTGCTTTTTCGGGGATTTTGCTGGCGTAGGGAATGTCATCACAGACGCCATCTGCGCCCCAGCTCCACTGGTGGAAAGGGCACTGTACCGAGTTGCCCTTGACCTCGCCGCCGCACAGATCGCCACCCATGTGCGGGCAGTAGGCATCGAGAATATGCACTTGGCCATCGTCTTTGCCGCGATAGGCTACCAGCTTGGTGCCAAAGGCGTTGAGCTCGCGTGGCTTGTGGCTCACGCTGCTGGTGCTGCCAATCACGTACCAGCCGCGTGCGTAGCGCTCTTCGCGCTCATCTGCCTTGATCACGTAGGCTTCTCGTTTTGCTTGCGTCGCTTGTTGTGCTGCTGTCATGTGTGCTGCTCTCCGCTATGCGCGTGGTTTTGTGCAATCATTATTGATGCCCCATGGGTGGCCCGCTATGGGTGAAACCGGACACTTCAATGAGGCGTTGATCTGGATCAACGGAGCTGGTTCAACTGCTGGAACCAGCCCCGGGTAAGGCTGTGGCAGCTACAGGAAAAAGTCCTGGTTCTGCGCGCCCATCATCACGCCGCCCACGTTGCGGCCAAACTTGAAGGGGTTGTTGGCCACGTGTTGGCGTCCGGCGTTGATGTCCAGCCAGGCACGGTTGAGTGGGTGATCGGTGAAAATACCCTGGGCACCGCAGGCGTTGAACATCAGGTTGATGGCGTCGGTGCACTTGCGCGACACCAGGGCCGCGTCGAAGCGCATTTTGATGCGGTCTTCGATCTCCAGTGCAGCACCGGATTTGGCGGCTGCCACCATGGTGTCGAAGTTGCGAAACATCACGGTCTGGCATTCGTCTACGGCAGCGATGCACTCGGCCAGGGCCATCTGCGCATCCGGGTCGGTGGCGATCTTGTTGCCGTCGTTAAGGCCCACCCGGTCTTTGTTGATCTGTACGTAACTGTCGATCACACCTTGCAGGCAGCCGATGCTGGAGGAAGACACAGCGCGCACGAAGATCTGGCCGAAGGGCAGGCGAAAGATGTAGTGGTCGTTGACGGCGTTGCCGGGGCTGTTGCACTCGAAGCCGTCAATTGAGCGGTGGGTGCGGTGCTCGGGTACGAAGGCATTCTTGACCGTGATGTCGTGGCTGCCGGTGCCTTCCAGCCCCGATAGCGTGTAGCCGCCGTCCACGTGCTCAACCTTGCCCACCGGCATCTAGGATGAGGAGATCAGGGTAGCGTCGTCCTCGTGGTAGCCGGTGTGATGGCCGTCACTATGGCGCGCAGATAAAACCGCTTCATACCTCATTTTGGCTAAATGCATTGCCAGCTGCCCTGGGCTTGATCTGGATCAACAATGCGCAGAAGTAACGGTATTTTTTCCTGAACCACCGGGGCTGTTCACGACAACTGCGGAAAAACTGATGATATGTGTAGATTTGTGACGTGGGGCGCACTCCACGCGTAGCAAAAATGGCCTATCTGACCTATTCTTTCTGGCCAAAATACTTGTTTGGATTCAGCAGCTTAGTTGATGTCGCCCGAAACCGCGGGACCAGCGGTAGGGATTGCTGACGGCATCATTGGAGTGGAAAGACAGAATGACCCGCACCGACGACCCATTGCTGCAGTGCCTGCTGGCACTGTGCCGCTATCACGGTAACGCCTCCACGGCAGAAGCCGTGATGGGAGGCTTGCCTGCAGAAGCTGGCATGCTGACCCCTGCACTGTTCGAACGCGCGGCCAGTCGAGTGGGGCTGACCAGCCGCATCGTCTACCGCAGCCCGGATCAAATAGAGCCCGCCCTGCTACCCGCGGTGATAATGCTAGCCGGTGAGCGCGCCTGCCTGTTGATAGGCTGGGAAAATGACGGGCAGACCGCCCGCGTGACCTATCCTGATCTCAACGAGGCTGTCGTCGATGTGCCGCGGGAGGAGCTGCTGGCAAAAGCGGCGGATTCAGCCATCGTGTGTCGGCCCAGATTCCGTTTTGATCAACGCGCCCCACGCACCGGTACTTCTGATCGCGGTCACTGGTTCTGGAGCGCCATGCGCGAGAACATGCCCATTTATCGGGATGTGCTGCTGGCTGCATTCTTCATCAACGTCTTTGCCCTGGCCCTGCCGCTGTTCACCATGAATGTGTACGACCGGGTGGTGCCCAATCAGGCGGTAGAAACCCTGTGGATGCTGGCAGCGGGTGTGATTATCGTGTTGCTGGCCGACATTAGCCTGCGCAGTATGCGCGGCTATTTTCTGGATTTGGCGAGTCGGCGGGTGGATATCAAATTGTCTGCCCTGATCATGGAGCGGGTACTGGGTATTCGCCTGGAGCACCGGCCCCTGTCGGTGGGCTCTTACGCGGTAAACCTGCGTTCCTTCGAGACCGTGCGGGATTTTATTACCTCTGCCTCGGTCACCACCATCATCGACATCCCCTTTGCGCTGATCTTTATAGCGGTCATTGCCTGGATAGCCTGGCCGGTGCTGATTCCACTGGGCATTGGCCTGGCGGTAGTGTTGGGTTTTGCGCTGTCAGTGCAGGGTAAGCTTAAGGAGTTGGCGGAAACGACTTATCGCGCCGGCGCCATGCGCAACTCCACCCTGATCGAGTCGCTGGTCGGTTTGGATACTATTAAGGCCATGGGGGCTGAGTCGCGCATGCAGCGCCGTTGGGAGGACACCACAGCGTTTCTCGCGCATGTGGGGGTGCAATTGCGTTTGCTGTCCAGCTCCACGATTAACGTCACCCAATGGTCGCAGCAGATGGTGACCATGTTTGTCATCGTGACCGGTGTCTACCTGATTACTGCTGGCGAGCTGAGCATGGGTGGACTGATTGCCTGTTCCATGCTTTCTGGCCGCATTATGGCGCCCTTTGGCCAGCTGGCCGGACTGATCACCCAGTATCACAATGCAGAAATCGCGCTGAAGTCACTGGACGAGGTGATGGACAAGCCGGTTGAGCGCCCCGAAGGTGCCCAGTTCATCTCCCGGGAGATGTTTAACGGCGAGATCGAATTCAAGAATGTGTCGTTTTCCTACCCCGGCGCGGAGATGGAGTCACTCAGCGATGTCTCCTTTAAAATCAAGCCCGGTGAGCATGTGGCGATTTTGGGCAGAGTAGGCTCTGGTAAATCTACCCTGGAGAAGTTGGCCATGGGTCTGTACCAGCCCACTGCAGGCGCGATCATGATTGACGGTATAGACCTGCGTCAGCTGGACCCTACCGAGCTGCGCTCGCGCGTTGGCTATGTGCCCCAGGATGTGACCTTGTTTTACGGGAGTTTGCGCGACAATTTGACCCTCTCCAATTCCCAGGCATCCGATGCCGCGCTGGTGCAGGCGGTTGAAATTGCCAATATGACCGATTTTGTTAATCGCCATCCCCAGGGTTTCGACATGATGATTGGCGAGCGCGGGGATTCACTTTCCGGTGGTCAGCGCAAGTCTGTGGCTTTGGCCCGGGGTGTCATTAATGAGCCACCTATTTTGTTGATGGATGAGCCCACCGGTTCCATGGACCATTCCACCGAAAACGCGGTGAAGAAAAAACTGCTGAATTTTGTAAAAGGCCGCACCTGGTTGGTGGTCACCCACCGCAACTCGCTGCTCGAAATGGTAGACCGCATTTTAGTGATCGATAACGGCAAGTTGGTTGCTGATGGCCCCAGGGACAACGTGGTTCAGGCCCTGCAGCAAGGCAAAATAGGTAAGGCGCAATGAGCGAGCAGGAGCAGTTGAACGAGATGCCCGAGGAAGCGCCTGCCCGTCGCGGCATAGGTCGACGTTTGGCTGACAGACTGTTTGCCCCCTGGATGAACGAGGTGAACACTGCACCTTTTGACTGGCAGCAGGATGCCCATCGTGCCTTTGTGGAGCAGCAACCGTTGCGCGCCCGCGCCTTGCTCTACATGGTCGCGGTGATCGTCATTGGCCTGGTGATTTGGGCATCGCTTGCCAAAATCGATGAGGTGACCCGCGGGCAGGGCAAGGTAATCCCGTCGCGTCAGGTGCAGGTGATTCAGTCTCAGGACGGTGGTGTAGTCACTGAGATTCTGGTGCGCGAGGGTGAGATGGTCGCGAAAGGCCAGCTGTTGGTTAGCCTCGACCAGACACGCTCGCAGTCCTCCTTTCGCGAAAACCGCGCTGAATACCAGGCACTGGCGGTGAAAATTGCGCGGCTGCGCGCGGTGGTAGACAAAACAGAGTTCAGGCCCGACCCATCGCTGGTGGAGGCGGTGCCAGGCATCGTCAATCAGGAGCTGGCTTTGTACCAGTCCAGCCAGGCCGAACTGGGCCTTGAGCAACAGATTGCCGAGGAGCAGCTGGTACAACGCCGTCAGGAACTGATCGAAGTCAATGCGCGGGAACGCCAGGCTGCGCGATCATTGGAGTTGACCCAACAGGAATTGGCGCTGACCAAACCAATGGTGGCATCGGGTGCGGTGTCGGAAGTTGAAATTCTCCGCCTGGAGCGGGAGGTCAACCAGCTCAGCGGTGAGCGTAAGCAGGCTGCGGCGCAGATCAACCGTATTCAATCGTCGATAAAAGAGGCCGAGAGCATGGTCTCCGAGGTGGAACTGGAATTTGTGGGCGAAGTGCGAGAGGAAATGGCCGATACCATTACCCGCATGAACGCTCTGCGCGAGTCGGGGCTTGGTCTGTCGGATCGAGTTAAGCAAACCGAAGTGCGCTCGCCGGTTCATGGCACTGTGAAGCAGTTGTACTTTCATACGATCGGCGGCGTTGTTGTGGCCGGTAAAGAGATCATCGAAGTGGTGCCGGCGGATGACACCTTGTTGCTGGAAGTGCGTATCCGGCCCAAGGATATTGCATTTTTGGTGCCTGGGCAGCGGGCAATGGTGAAGTTTACCGCCTATGATTTCGTGGTGTACGGTGGCCTCGATGGCGTGGTTGAGCACATTGGCGCCGATACGGTAATGGACGAGGAGGGTAATCCCTTCTACGAGGTGCTGGTGCGCACCGATGAAGTCGGTATGGCCGATGACAAGCCCATTATCCCGGGGATGACCGTGGAAGTGGACATCCTGACCGGGAAGAAGACCATTCTTGCGTACCTGATGAAGCCGGTACTGCGAGCCAAGCAATATGCTATGACGGAGCGTTGATGGAACATTTGTTTATCACTCCTGCTGGAAAGTTACGGGACCGCTGGCAACAGGCGTTCCCCCGCGCCCGCGCGGCGGTGCAGGTGGCCGATATTGGTGAGGCTACATCTGGCCCCCGGGGAATTGTATGGCTGGATATTGCCGCCCTGGCGCCAGCTGAGCGTTCCGCAGAAGTGCACGCCGCCACAGCCTTTGGTTGGCCGGTGGTGGTAATGGCGGCAACGCCGGGAGAATCTGAGGCATTTCAACTGCTTAACCAGGGGGCTGTGGGTTATTGCCATCTCAAGGCTGCGCCAGAACAACTGCGCGAAATAGCCCTGGTGGTAGAGCACGGCGGCTTCTGGATGCCGCCGGAGCTAATGCAGCGCTTCCTGGCCTTGTCTACCCGCGTGGTTCCCGCCGAAGCACCGGTTGATCCCGAGCTCAATGAGCTGACCTCACGGGAGTTGATGGTGGCGGAACAAGTCGCTCACGGCGCCAGCAACCGCGAGATTGCCGCCGCGCTGGATATCACCGAGCGCACGGTAAAAGCCCACCTGTCGTCCATATTTGAAAAGCTGGGCGTGCGCGACCGTGTGCAGCTAGCCCTGGCGATGAACAATATTCCCACCTATACCACCGTAAACTAGGCGCACCCGCCCCGCATTGCTCTAACGACGGCCGCAGTTGGGCGCGCAGGGACCCAGTTTGCCAAAATTCAGCAGACTTTGCCTGCGCCAAACGGCCCACTGGCGTCTCCGGTCATCTTTCTGTCGCCCTCGGCAATGTGAGCCTGCCTTGTATAAGCGCATCCTTACCTCATGGAAACCAGCCTGCACAGCCCAGTTGCCAATGTGACCTCCGTCACACCGCTTGGTGGGTCTAAAACCATCAAATGTGATCTAGATCACAGTCCTGGCAACCATCCCGTTTACCTGTCCAAAAGTACAATGTGCACCCCAAAAAGTGGGCGTAGTATCACTGACCCAAAGTCCGATAAGTATCAGTTTTTACGTTGGCCGCCAGACGGCCATCAAAGGAGATAAGAATGGATTCCATAGCAATTGCAACCGTTGTAGCAGTAACCGGTACCGCCTACGCAAGGAACGCAGAAGGAGAGTTGCGTGAAATTCGCCCGGGAGATGTACTCCTTGAAGGGGAGACAATTGTGACGCCTGATGGCGGCACGGTAGAGCTTTCTCTGTCTGACGGCAGTCCCATGATTGTCGACGTGCCTGAACTGACCCTGACTACCGACATGGTAGCTGATCTTGCTCCCGGCCCTGATGAAAGCGCCGTACAAGACGATACGATCGATGCAGTACTGGCCGCGTTGGAAAGCGGTGAAGATCTGGGTGATGTGTTGGCTGCGACTGCAGCTGGCCCCGGTGCTGGCGGCCCTGCTGGCGCCGGTCACAGTTTTATTCGTCTGGGCCGTATTGTTGAAGGCACCGACGAGTTCAGCGGCGTTGCCGGTACTTTGGCTGCAGAGTCCGACCTGGGCATTGATCAAAACCTTACCCCTGTTGATGCAATCGACGACTCCGCCACTACAAACGAAGGCGAGTCAGTGACTGTTGCTGTTGAAGGCAACGATATTTTCCTTGAGGGTGAGGACGTTATTTCCATCACTCAGCCTGGCAACGGCGTTGCTGTGCTCAACGACGATGACACAGTGACCTACACCCCGGATGAAGGTTTTTCCGGCGAAGACACGTTTACCTACACAGCGGAAGGCCCCGACGGAACGCAACGCGATACTGCTGTCGTTACCATCACCGTCATTCCCGCCGACATCCCCGACGTTGTAGTTATACCACCGGTCATCAGTATTGGCGACGACGTGGTTGTGGAGGGCAATACCGCTGAGGTGACTATCTCTTTGGATAAGGCCTCGGATGAAGTGGTGACCGTCAAATTCGCGACTGCCGATGACACAGCCACGGTATCAGGTGGTGACTACAACGCCAAAGACGGCACCATTACCTTCCCAGCTGGCCAGACTTCGATGGTCGTCACCATTACCACCAACGAGGACAACCTGCGTGAAGGCAGCGAATTCCTCGATGTAAACCTGAGTGACCCCACCAATGCCACTATTGGCGATGGTCAGGGTCAGGTTGAGATTATTGACATCTATGAAGAGCCGACAATTACTATTGGCGACCAGACAGTTACCGAAGGCGAGACTGCTGTAGTGACCGTGACATTGTCGCGCGCGGTGGAAGAAGCTGTGACGGTTGATTTCGTTACTGCCGATGGCACTGCGATAGAGGTTGAGGGCGATTATCTTGGCAATTCAGGCTCGCTCACCTTCGCCCCCGGACAGACCGAACTAACCGTCACGGTAGTCACACTGGATGACGATTTGGTCGAAGATACCGAACATGAATTCGTGATGCTGAGCAATGCGGATAATGCAACCATTGCAGACCCCGAAGGTATTGTCAGGATTATCGATAATGATGAAGAGGTACCACCTCCGCCTCCACCTACGCCTCCTTCAAATAACCCCCCAGATGCGGTGAACGATGGCTTTTCGACTGAGGTAAATGCCCCTGTTTCCGGGAATGTACTGCCCAATGACAGTGATCCGGACAACGACCCCCTGACCGTAACGGGTAACACGCAGCCAGCTAACGGCTCGGTTGAGGTCAACCCCGATGGCAGCTTTACCTATACGCCTAATGAAGATTTTGATGGCAGCGATAGCTTTGAATATACCATCACAGACGGAGAGGGCGGTTCGGATACCGCTACCGTTAACATTACGATTACTGACCAACCCGTTGACCTGCTTCCCTCAGTACGCGGTATTCAGAGCGAGTTCCCAGAGGCGCAATTGCCTGGCGGATCTTCCGAAAACCCAGCGGCACTTAGCAAAGACGGTGTTTTCACTGTCACCGCCGGCGATGGGCTTGATACCCTCGTCATAAACGGTGTTGAAGTGATTGCTGATGGCGCAATCACCGGCACCAATATCGTCACCGATACTGGCGTTCAGGTAGTAATTACGTCGCTGACCCCTGGCGCTGATGGTATTTACGAGGTTGGTTATACGGCGACACTGCTTGACCGGTTCCAGCACACAGACTCTGATGCAAAGCTTGTATCGTTCACAATCGAAGTGACCGATACCGATGGTGATTTTGCGTCGGCTGTGCGCAGCGCGTCTATTATTGATGATTCCCCAACGGCTCAGTCAGATGCGAATGCTATTCCCGCAGTAGAATATGGCCCAGTCGGTGGTAACGTAATTACCAACGATACGTTGGGTGCAGATAACGCCGAGGTGGTCGGTGTGGAATCGGGTGATACCGGAACTGCGCTTGATGATCCCGGTACATTAGGCACTATCGCGGGCTTATACGGTGAGTTGAGCCTGAGTGATGACGGCACCTACACCTACACTCGCAATGAAGGTTCCCCTGGAGATGTAGAGGATGTATTCACTTACACAATTAAGGACGCCGATGGCGACCTTTCTTCTACTACTCTCACCATCAGTATGGGTGACGCGCCCGTAACGCTGGATCTCCCGGTCGAAGGTGAAGAGGGTACCGCGGTTGATGAAGCCGGCCTTCCTGCCAGAGATGTAGGCGATGGTCCTGAGTCAGCGGGCTCGGATGCTGCTTCTGCGTCTGAGACGACAGCAGGCACTTTCTTCTACACCGCGCCAGATGGCCCTGCGGTTGTCACCATTGGTGGCACTGCTGTTACTGCTCCTGGTCAAACCTTCGCCGGAGCCGTTGGAACACTGACCATTGTTAGCGTTAATCCTGGCGCTATTGAATATAGCTATACATTGGCTGACAACACAGCTGGTGACGCAAGCTCAGATAGCTTTGAAGTGTTGGTTACCGATACTGACGGCGACAGCGCTAGCGATACACTCACGATCGACATCGCTGATGATGTTGCTGATGCGGTAGATGATAGCGACAGCCTGGCTGCAGGTGAGTACGGTCCGATTGACGGCAATGTGACCGACAATGACACGGCCGGTGCTGATGGCGCGACGGTAACGGGTGTTGCCGGTACGGCGGCCACTGTTGCCACTGGTTTTGATTATGCGATCCAGGGTGACTACGGCGTTCTGCAGATGAAGGCAGACGGTTCTTATGAGTACACCCGTGATGAAGATGCGGAAGGTGGCGTTGAGGATGCGTTCACTTACACGCTGACTGATGGTGATACTGACGCTGATACAGCGGTTCTGACGATCACTATTGCGGATAGCGATGTGACGATTGATGCGCCGGATGCGGAAGAAGCCGGTACTGCCGTTTCTGAAGTAGGTCTGGCGGGTGATCGTGTTGGTGATGTGGATCCTGAGTCGGAAGGTTCGGCTGGTGCTGCTGATACCAGCGAGACCACGACTGGCTCGATTACCTTCTCTGGTGATGATATCCCACTGGCTCTGACGATTGATGGTGGCCAGGGTCTGGGAGAACAGACCATTGTGGAAGGTGATTCCTACACGGGTACGCATGGCGTATTGAAGGTGATAGCGATCAATGCAGGTTCGATTGATTACAGCTACACGCTGAGCGACAACACCAGTGGTGATGTCACGTCTGACAGCTTTGCTTTGAAGATTGTTGATTCTGATGGTGACGAAGCAAGCGATACATTAACGATTTCGATTGCTGATGATGTTGTTACTGCCAATGATGATGTAGACGCGGTTGCGCCCAACTCTGAGAGCACTTCCGGCAATGTGATTGTTGGTGAAGGTGCTGGCGGAGCGGACGTTGTTGGTGCGGACGGTGCGATAGTTGTGAGCGCGGTGGCAGGCGCTACTAATGCGAATTTGGATGACCCAGGCACATTGGCCGGTGTTATCACCGGTACTTACGGTGAGCTGACGCTGGATTCGACAGGAGGTTATACCTACAACCTGTACGAAGAAACGACTCCCGGTGACGTAGAAGATGTATTTACCTACACCCTCAAAGATGGTGACGGTGATCTGGAATATGCCACGCTGACGATTGAGATTAATGACAGCGGCGTCACGGTAAGTGTGCCGGATGCGGGTGGCGATACTACGACGGTTTACGAAGCGGGTCTGGATGCAGATACGGCTAACCGAGTGGGAGAGCCTGCTGGTACAGATGAGGCGAAGTCGGCGGGCACTACGGACACCGAAGCTGTCGATGGCACGTTTACCTATGTTGTGGGTGATACACCTGCAGAGATATACATTGAAGGTGTTTTGGTTAACACCGCAGGCTTGCCGCAGACGTTTACGAATGGCGACGGCAAAGGTGAGCTGACTATTACTGCTGCAGGAGGTGGTTCGGTGAGCTACACCTACACGCTGTTGGATAACACGGGTCCAGCGACGGATTCTGATAGCTTCGATATTCGGGTAGAGGATGCGGATGATGAGTTTGCTGAAGACATTCTGACGATAGCGATTATTGATAATGCGCCTGAGGCCAACGCAGACGTTGACGTACTGTCTTCGAGTGAGACTGCGACCAGCGGTAATGTGATTGTTGGTGTGGGTACGGGTGCTCAGGACTATGTTGGCGCAGATAACGCGACGGTTGTGGGCGTTGTTAAGGGTGATACCACTGACGATCAGTCAGCGAACATTGGCGATTGGATTGACGGTGACTATGGTCGTCTGAAGCTGAATGGTGATGGTTCATACGACTATGAGTTGTTTGAAGGTACGCCTCCTGGTGATGTAGATGACGTGTTCACTTACACGCTGCAAGAAGGCGCAGGCGGTGATGACGACACAGCGACAACGACGCTGACGATTGAGATTAATGACCAGGGCGTTACAGTCACCCTGCCGCCCGAAAGCGGACTGGGCTCAGTTGAAGTAGATGAAGCCGGTTTGCCTGCGCGTGACTTTGGTAATCCAGATCCTGCGCCGGAACCTGCAGGTTCAGGTGAAGGGGCTGATGAAATCCCTGATAATGATAACAGCGAGAAAGTTCTGGATGGTAGCTTCACTTACACCGCACCAGATGTCCCTGTCGATATTGCTATAGATGGCGTGACTGTTGTCGAAAATGGCTTGCTGGTGATTGCGGGTGATGCGAATGTCATTGAGACATCCAAGGGTACATTGACGATCACTGGGATAGAGACAGGGGTTGAGACCGTAAGTTATACGTACGTCCTCAAAGACAATGTAGCCCATGATACCGGCGATATTGAGGATACCCGGGATCGATTTGAGGTAACGGTTACTGACACCGATGGTGAGGCCGCTGTTGGCGACCTTGTGATCAATATTCTTGATGACGACCCGTCTATGGGTGGCGTGTCAGTAGATAGCGATACTGTCGTGGATAACACAGCAGAGCTGCCTGAAACAGCCGAGGGGCAGTTGCTAGACTTTTTTGGTGGCGCAGACGCGTTTGCAACGCTCGATATCAATCTTGATAGTACACTTTACTCGCAATTAGGTGACATTGAATGGGATGGTGAAACAGCTATCTTTACTGGAACCTCGGATGGTGTAAACCCTGCGTTTACGCTAGAGCTTGATGCTGATGGTGAGTACGTCTTTACGCTTCTTGATGATATTCCTCCAACTCCTGATGAGGTTTCACTGTTAGGCGCTATCGAACCGGGTTCTCCTGGTGTTTATACTTATGTTTCAGAGTCTGGAGGGGAAGTCGTGGTCACCGGTAACGCCGAGGGCGATCCGAACCCTAGTAAGCAGGGTCTTGGTTCTGGCGGGGATAACAATATTGGTGGCCCTGAGGCACTTAACTTCGCGTTCGATACTGAAATTACGGGTATGATCGAATTCGGTTTGTTTGTCGTAAACTCAGGCGCTGTTTCTATCGGTATTGACGCTGATAATAATGGCATGCTCACCGGTTCCGAAATTCTTGGTTCTGAAAGTGTTGCAAAGAGTGACGGATTAGTTACTTTCGATATTGGAGACGTAGCTACTGACAACATCATGCTTCAGTGGGATCCCGGCAAAGGTAAGGTCACCTCGCTGAGTTTTGAGCGAGATATCGCTCCTGCCGATGAGGTATTGAACTTCTCCATAGATGGCGTTGACGGAGATGGTGATGCTGTTGATACCAACTTGACTATTACTGTAGACGATCCGCGTAATGACGCGGATACGCTATCTGGATCAGTAGTGGATGGAGTAGTGACCGGCATGGACTATCTCACAAGCTCTGGCTTGTCCGGTCGCACCGATTCGAATGGTCTGTTCAATTACCGTGGAGGTGACATGATTACTTTCTTGGTGGGCACCATTGTTATCGGTACGTTTTCTTCCGATGCTCTAGCAGATGGCAAGGTATTCCTTCAGGAAATTGCGGGTGTCGGTCTGAGTGATCTCAATAACGAGTATGTTGAGAATATGGCTGTGTTCCTCCAGTCGCTGGACAATGATGGCGATGCAGAAAATGGCATTGTGATCAATGAGGGTATTCATGACGCCTTCTCTGACGAGAGTTTTGATCTTGCGACTATGTCTGAGGCGGAACTGCAGGGCATATTGACGGAAAATGGTTACACTCCTGTCACCGAAGGCGATGCCATGCAGCATGTTAAGGAGATGCTGCAAGAGCACGCGGGACTTACTGAGTTCGAAGAGCATGTTGACGATGGCGTGGCTCTGCTGGCGACTGATGGTGATGATGTGTTTGCGTTCTCACTGAGTGATGAAGGTGAAGACACTTCAATTGTCGGGTTCGGCGACTCTGGCGCTGACGCACTTGATCTGCGTGATCTGATGGTCAGTGAAGAAGCAGAAGGTGCGGATCTGACAAGCTATCTCAGTGTCAGCTTCGATGGTGCCGATACAGTTATTGAGGTGAGCTCCAACGGTGCATTCAGTAACGGAGACACCAGCGGCGTAAATATTGATCAGACCATCACCCTGGAAGGCGTAGACCTGGTTGGCACTGACGAACTGTCAACTGTCATCCAGAATATGCTGGATAATGGCCAATTGAGTGTCGACTAGATTTTAGTCGGAGTATGATCAATCCCTGCTGTCGTTAGACGGCGGGGATTTTTTTTGGAGGAATGGAATGCCTTATATAAAACGCGATGAGCAGGGCACTGTCGTAGCCATTAGTGCGGTGTCGGCTGATGGGTTTGATGAAGAGGTAGCCGGTGATTCGCCAGAGCTGTCTTCTTTTCTGTCTAACCAGCAAGCTGCCAACTCACTGGATGCTTCGGACCAGGACTTTGTTCGGGTGCTGGAGGATGTAGTGGAGCTGCTGATCTCCAAGAGTGTGATCCTGTTTACCGATCTACCTGATTCGGCGCAGGAGAAAATTATGCGCAGGCAGAAGCTGCGTAGCGAGCGGTCGGGGGAGTTGGATTTGATTGGGGATGATTAAGAGCTTGGTAGGCTCTTGCCTCCCGTCTTAAAAGTCACTGTATCCCGCGATGGCAGATCACTACCTGCGCGGGGATGACAGCTATATTGTTAGGACAATGACCGGGGGGTTATTCCGGCAGGGATATACCTGGCCCTGTAGCACCATCCACACCCAACTCCACTAGCGCTGCCCACTCATCATCGGAGCGCACACCTTCAGCATAAACCTTCACGCCTATAGAGTGGCCTACAGTGCACAAGGTGCGCAGCAGGGTCTGGTTGGCTGAGTTATTGTCGATATCCCGTACAAAGCTGGCGTCAATTTTCAGGAAGTCCAGGCCGACGTCACTGAGGTTACCAAGTTCAGACAACTGGTGTCCCACGTGTTCGATACCGATCTTGCAGCCATTGGCCTTAACCCGGGTACATAACAACTTGAAGTTCTTGAGGTGGCGGAAGGCCATAGCCTCTGGCACTTCCATCCAAAGATTCTGGGCTGCAGCGCTTTTGGTTGTAAGCCTCTCGCCTAGCCAGCCTATGAAGCCTGGTTCGACAACGGCCGCTACCGACAGATTGACCGCGGTTGGATAACCGGTGGTTTCTATAGAGCGCAGCGCTAGCTCTATCACGTGCTTATCCAGTTCCAGCGAAACCTGCAGTCGGTTGACCCAGGGTAAGAACTGACCGGCCGAAAGCTTATCGCCTTTCCAGTTAAGTCGGATGGGCGCTTCATAATGAATGAGTTCCTTCTCCAGGCCAATAACGGGGAAGTAGTCGAGCATGAAGTTTTTATCGCGGAACGACTGCTCCAAAATGAGGCGCCACTCTTCCATCTGTTGGCGAACAGGCTGCATCTGTATGTCGCCCTCAAAAGCAACACTGATAGAGGACTCACCTTCACGTTCATTGGCTAGCAGGGCGCCATCCAGGCGAGTCATGATTGACCCAATGGTATCGCCGTGCACATAGATGGTGGTCGCTGTAGGCAGCAAGATGCCTTTTTCCATGCTGCGCGCTTCCAATACCTGGCGGATACCGTCTTGCAATTGCTTGGCTGCCTCATTGGCGTCCATTGCACGCGGGGCCAAAATAGCAAAATCAGAACCATTGAGTCTGGAGGCGGCCCAGCGGCTATGGGAGGTCACAATGCGATTCAGTTCATTACCAATCTCGTTTAACACACCGTCCATCGCCGCACGACCAAACAGCTGGTTCATGCGCGCCAGTCCGGTAATGCGCAGCAGACTGAGGCTGCCAGTGGCGTTGACATCGTCGCTTTCGAGTGCCGCTTCTACTGATTTCATAAAGGGTTCACGGTTGTTGAGCCCGGTCACCTTGTCTACGTGCGCTTCGCGCTGCCATTTTTGCAAACGCTTGGCCTCTTGGTTGAGCACTTTTTTGATGCGCTCCGACATCTCGTTCATGGCGGCAACAACCTGTTTGAACTCCAGGGTGCTAGGCTCGGGAATGGTAATAAAGCGTCGGTTGCCAATCGCCTGGGCCTGCTCAACTACATCATCCAGAGGCTTGAGGATGCGTTTTAGCACCTGGCCACCGAGAACTCCGGATATGACCATGGCTATCAGGAAAATCAGCGACAGCATTTGCGCGCTCTGCCAAAGCTTTTCATAGGCAAACTTGGAGTGGCTGCGCAAAGTGAGTGTGCCTACCTGCTGCCAGCCCGATTGGACAGTGGCTATGCCGTCTTCAACGTTAATTTTAAACAGCGATACAAACCACGCAGGGGCCTGGTCTATGGGTTGCTCATCCTGGCGCAGAATTTTGAGCTTGCCCTCGGGGTCGCGCAGTTCTATTAATTCGTAGAAGCCGGTATCGAACTGGGCCGAAAGCGTCAGCTCCAGCAGTATGTCGTCTGCACCCTGTTGGGTTAACGACAGTGCCAGCGCCGCCGCGTTGTCGGCGTTCTTCATGGAAATTTGCTGTTCCAGGTAAGACTTGGCCGAGAGTGTGGACACCAGGAAGCTGCCGCTGAATACCAGCAGTAGCAGTACGATGATCGCTATCCAGAGTTTTTTGTGTAGTGACATGTCAGGCTCCGTTACTCATTCGGCTTATCCCAGTCCTTCAGCAGCGGCACGTTGCAGCAGGTCTCTCCAACGGGAGAGTTTGGCGCCGGGGTTAGTGGTGGCAGGCGTCGCAGCGCCGCCTACCCATAATCCACGGCTGTTAAAGCCGTATACCGGTGTCAGGTCTGTGCGTTTGGTGGCTGGGTAAATGTCTGTAATCAGGTTGTCGAGAATTTCGGGTACGGCGGCAGGGGTAGGGTAGTAGGCCAGCACCATGTGCGCGGCGTGAACCTGGCTGTTGGGGCCGCCCATTTGCGCTTTTACGTAGGTGATGCGCAGTTTGTCGATGTCGACGCCCGCCAGTACCAGCATAGCGTACTTGGCAATGGCGAAGTCTTCACAGTCGCCCATGCCTTTGCCCATGGTTTCCAGTGGCGTGGCCCAGTAGTCCTTTTGGCCCCAGGCTTCCGGGTCCTGTACCCAGCGAATACGGCGATTAAAAAATTTGTTGGCGGCATCCAGCTTTTGCGTTTCTGGCATGTCTCGCATGGTCTCTATTGTCTGGTGCCATTCGTCGACGAGGTTAGCTGTGTCCTGGCCGTAACGCTGCAGGGCAAGCGAGCGCATCCGATCGAGGTCTAATTGCCCCCAGACCAACGTGGTGAGCACAAGGCAGGCGACAATCGCCAGGCAGGCTCGCTGGAGGGCACGACGTACTTGGGCGGTTCCCTGTCCCGTAATCATTCTCATTCTTAATATAGTGGTAAAACTCCGCAGCTTGCACTGCGAGGTTGGACGAATTGCAATATTAGACTACTTTGTTACTAGCTGGGGGTCGATTTATACCAAATGGGGCATATCCACAGCTAGAACTGTGACCCGGTTCATAGTTTTCTATTAACAGGGGTGGAATTTACGGATTTTCGCCTATAGTGAATAGTGATTAATGTGGATAAACAACCACATGGAACGTTACAGCAGCGGCCAATTGGACCGCAGCGAGTTCTGGATAAGCTAAATTAGGGACAATGCAATGAAACGAAAACAATGGAAGCTGACCGCACTTGCGGTAGCAGTAGGGGTATCAGCATCGACGGCCTTTGGCCAAACGCAGGCGCCGGTGGGGTTAGGTACGGTGTCAGACTTCAAGTCTGCTGTTACCCAGGGCGTACTGAGCAGCCCGCGAGTTAATTCGGACTGGTACAATTTTGAAGCCACGCGCGAAGCCGAGCGCGGCGCCAGGGGCGGATACCTGCCCAGCGTGGATTTATATTCTGAGTGGGGCCGGGAAGATCGCGAGACGCCACTGGTAGACGTGGGCGATTACTCACGAGATGCCACCCGTTTCAGCATCACCCAGATGTTGTTTGATGGTTTTGCCACCAGAGATCAGGTAGCAAGCCTGGGCTTTGCAAAACTTTCCCGTTACTACGATTTCAAGCGCGCTTCTGAGGAAGTGGGTCTTGAAGCGGCGCAAGCCTATCTGGATACGGTGAAGTACCAACGACTGGTGCAGTTCGCCGAAGACAACTACATAGTGCACAGAAATGTGTTCGAAAAGATCGAAGAGCGCACCGGCGGCGGTGTTAGCCAGGGCGTTGATGCAGAACAAGCCTCGGCTCGTGTGGCGCTGGCTGAGTCTAACCTGGTGACTGAGATCACTAATTTGCACGATGTGATGATGCGCTTCCAAAGGGTGGTGGGTAATTTACCCGGCGACGATCTCGAACTTCCTTCAGTACCTGCAGGGCAGATTCCCGAGTTGCGCGAAACAGCACTGGAGATGGCCTATCAGCGTAGCCCGGTAATCAACGCCTCTATTGAGAACCTGCGGGCCTCGCAGGAATCCTTGAATGCGACCAACGCGCCGATGATGCCGCGATTGGATCTGCGCTACCGCAATGAAGTTGAGCACGATACCGATGGCCTGGACGGTCGCTTTGATGAGGAAGCCGTAGAAGTCGTGCTTTCTTACAACTTGTGGCGCGGTGGTTCTGACAGCGCCCGCAAGCGCGAGTATTACAACCTGTACAACGCTGCTATCGAAGAGCGTAAGCAAGCGTGCTTGAATGTGCGCCAGGACGTGACCATTGCCTTCAATGACGTCGAAGCCCTTGAGCGCCAGGTTGATGTGCTGCAACGCAACCTGATTTCCCAGGATAAAACTCGCCGTGCTTATCGTGACCAGTTCGATATTGGCCAGCGTACCTTGCTTGACCTGTTGGACTCCCAGAATGAGTACTTCGATACTCAACGTGCGCATACCAGCGCTGTGACCGACCTGGGCGTGGCTCAGGCGCGCACACTCGCTAACATGGGTTTGCTGCTGGCAGCCCTGGACATGGACGGCCTGAACGCCGAGAAAGTTGCTGAGCTCAATCTCGATTTCACCCGTGACGGTGACGACGAGAATGCGCAAGCACTGTGCCCACAAGCGACACCACTGCCTGCTTCGGTTGATCGCGATGCATTGTTTGCTCGCCTGAATGCCAGTGCCGACCCAGTCGCCGCAGCAGCATCTGCCGCTGCTCTGGCTGGCCTTGCTGCTGGCAGTGACCGCTACCGCGCTATCGACGGCGACATGGTGTCGCTGGAAGTCGATGTGCAGTTTGAGTTTAACTCTTCGGTTATTTCTTCAGCCTATGATGGTGAGATTGCCAAAGCCGCGGAAGTATTGCGAGAGAACTCGGGCGTGCGCGCTACAGTGGAAGGACACACCGATTCCAGTGGCGACAATAAGTACAACCAGTGGCTGTCGGAGCGCCGTGCCAATGCGGTGCGCGATATGCTGATTAACGACCATGGTATTCCAGATGAGCAGCTGGTGGCTATTGGCCGCGGTGAAGACTACCCGATTGCCGGTAACGATTCTGCTGAAGGTCGTGCAACCAACCGCCGTGTTGAAATGGTGATGGATGTTGCTGAGTAGCGATTATTCAGATGAACTGGAGGGCGCCGCAAGGCGCCCTTTTTTGTGCCTGTGTGTTAACGGCAGAACTCGTCGATCGCGATAGCGAAGTTGAGGCTTTGCCCGCTGGCGATGGTGAAGGTGGTGATCCCTACCAGGTTCCCCGCTGTGTCGAACAAGCCGCCGCCAGATGAACCCGATGAAATTGCAGCGTCAGTCTGGATCAGTTGCAAGCCATCACGCGCCCGCTTCTGGGCCACAATGCCGCGCGACAAAGACGTATCCAGCCCCTTGGGGTTGCCTATGGCGCCTACGTCTTCACCAATCTTGAGCGAATTGTGGCTGCGGCCCAGGCTGACATAAGAAGGCAGGTTGTTGGCCACCTCCAATACACAGCGGTCGCCTTTTTTATCAGAGGCCTTGAGTCTGGCCGGCAGGTTCCAGCCCACCCGGCGTAACGTAATCTGCAGCGGATTAGCGATCAAGTGGCAGTTAGTGACCAACTCACGAGGTGAAACGGCAACCGCTGAACCCTGTGATGAACTTTTGCCGTTGCGCGAATCTACGGTCCAGATAGATTCAGAATTAGCCTCAAAAATCGTGCTCCAGGACTGCTGATAACCAGATTGGCGCAGGCTGCAGACTGGAGCATTAATTGGTGTCCAGGGTTGCCAGCCAGGCAGGTAACGGGCGGTTTGTGCGGTGGAGGCAGTGGCTGTTGCCGGTGCACCAGAGGGTTTTTGGAAACTCAGCGACGCCACAAAGTCATAGCCCTTGCGCGGGTCCCGCCGCGCTTCATCAATAACCTGCCGCTGCGCTGAGCTCATCAACGCAAGACGCGGCTCGACAAAATTCTTGCGATTGGATTCGTGTGAGTAATTGGGACTGCTGAAGTTGTCTTTGCTGCAGGAGCCCCATTCTGGATTCTTGGCCAAGAGCAGCCCTTCTTGCCAGTAGTAGTAGCCAATGTTCCAGTTTTCCTGAGCAGGGCTGCCACCAAAGTACAGTTGTCCCAGACTGAGATTGGCCTGGCAGCGATCCACCTGTTTGCGGTTGCTGCTGGCTATTGATTGGTAGTAACGCATGGCGTCTTTATGTAAGCCGCGGTCTGCGAGTGAATGCGCGTAGTCCAGATCAAGTGAGGTACTGCCATTGTTCACAGCGATACCCAGGTATTTGAATGCTTTGCCAGCATCGCGCGAAATTCCGGGAGCGCCGGTGGAGTAAGCCCGGTAAAGATACGCGCCTGCATCAGACAGCTTTTTGCGGTCTGTTCCGGCACCTGTATAGGTTTCAAGTACAGCAACAAGCTCGGCCTTTTGATTGGTAGCGTCGTAGTAAGACACCAGGGTAGCCAGGGCTTTGGTATCTCCCTGACCCACTAATGATGTGCAATTGGCTATTTCCTGGCTTCTATAGCCGCGCAGTTGCGACTGATTTGGTGAACCTTTGTATCTCTGCCGGCCAGCGCTGTCCTTACCATATTCATTTACGATGCTTGCAGGGCACTGCCCCCGCGCAAGATTCTTGGTAGCTTGGGATCCGGTTGCATCGCGAGCAGGGGAGGACGAACATGCCTGTAACAGCGCAAGGGCAATGATGCCGCCTGTCGGGAATATGCTTGTTCTAACGCTCAATGAGGGAGCCCTCTGGTTCTTTAGTATTTGCCGGCGCCTAGTCAACAGACATAGCGCAAACCCTGCTCATATGTGTATAGCCGAACTCAGACGGTCATCTTTGGTGGCTGCCAGCGCGCGCGGGCTGCGCACTTTGGGCATTAGCCTGGCCAGCGCCTTTTTGCCGCCGTGGCGCTCGCAGGCGCGCTCATAAATTGCAGAGAACTTTTCCATGCGGGCAGTGTAGAGGATTGGCTCAGTCCCCGCTATATTAGGGCGTGCAGGTGCCGTTTGACGGCAGATAAATCGCTAACCCCGGAAGAATAATAACCATGCCTGAAGCCAATAGCATAATTGACGACCCTAACGCCTCGGAGACCCTGGGTGCCGTAGCGGCACCACAGAAAGTCGTGGAGCCCATTAGCGGAGCCGATGCGGTCGAGCAAATCAGCGCGGTGGTGGACGCTCTACCGGCAGCTGCTGACACACTGTTTGTGCTCAGTTTGTTCGACAAAATGGATGCAGCTTCTCCGATGATGCGTTTGATCATGGGGGCCTGCATCATTGGCGGTGCCTTGTTGATGATGGCCATTACCCGGTTCTTTGTTAGCCGCAGGGTCAAGCGTCTGCAAGCGATTCCCGATGAGCGTTTCAAGCCATTGCGCTGGCAGGCCCAGGATCTGGTATCGCGGGAGGATATGAAGGCCTTCTGGACTCGTACCTGGAAATGGAGTGGTCTGGGTATTTCGATGGTTTTTGGCCTGATCGGTTTGACCGGGCTACTCATGAGCTTCCACTGGAGCTTGCGACTGGCGGCACGCATTATCGTCATGTTTGGGCATGCGCTGGCCTACGTGTGGCAGGGCTTTATTGGCTACTTACCCAACCTGGTGACGATCATTTTTATTGTGATTGTCTGTCGTTACGTCATTCGATTGATCGGGCTGATATTTGAAGGCATCAGTAGCCGGCGTATTTACCTGAAGAACTTTTACCCGGAGTGGGCCGAGACCAGTTTCGGGCTCATCAAGCTGATGATCTACGCGCTCACCGCGGTGATTATCTTTCCGTATCTTCCCGGTTCCAGCTCGCCCGCCTTTCAAGGCATTTCCATCTTTGTGGGTGTGTTGGTGTCCCTGGGTTCCACCACCGCGGTTTCCAACGTGATCGCAGGTGTTGTGCTTACCTACACTCGCGCGTTTGCGGTGGGAGACCAGGTTGAAGTCGCCGATACCCGGGGCAGGGTGGTAGAGCGCTCAACCTTTGTAACCCGTATACAGTCGCTGAAAAATGTCATTGTTTCTATTCCCAACTCCATGGTGTTAACCAACAACATCATTAACTACAGCAAGAACATGGGGCAGAGTGGATTGTTGGTGCACACCAGTGTCACCATTGGCTACGACGTGCCCTGGCAAACGGTCAATAAACTGTTGATCAGTGCTGCCGAGAAAACCGAGCACATTGCCTTAACTCCGCCGCCCTTCGTGTTGCAGACATCACTGGATGACAACTATGTCAGTTACGAAGTGAATGGCTGGACCAAAAATCCTGAGGAGCTGCCGCGCATTTACTCCAACCTGCACGCTAATATTCTCGATGAGTTCCACGGCCAAAAAGTGGAAATTACCTCGCCCCATTACCGTGCAGTGCGCGATGGTAACCAGACGAATATTCCTGAGGTGATACCGCCAGAAGAGCCAGCAGAGGAAAAGCCGGCCTAGTCAGAACCTTTCAAACGATAGGCCAGCAGCACGTTGCCCGGTAGTTGGCCGAACATCGAATAGCCCGACTGCAGGTACAGCCAGTCGCCGGCGATGACCTGCCCGCTGACGTCAACGGCGCCACCATGGCCGACGATTCCGTTAACAGCCTCGAATGCTTGTGCCGATTCGGTCTGCCACAGCACTGTGCCGGTATCGATATCGTAGGCTCTTAAAACACCATTCAGTCCGGCGCTGAAGGCGACTGTGTCGGTGGTGGTTGCTGCAGCAGAGAGTCCGTAAAAGAAAGAACACTGGTACTGGTCTTGCAAACTGATCTTGCGAGTAGAGCGGTTGTTTTCCAGGCCGATCAGGGGTTTGTTCTGCGGCTTGACCTCGCAGCCGCGGGTAACGGTTTGCTCCCAAATGACAGCACCAGATGCAAGGTCCAACGCGTAAAGCCCAGGCCTGGGTGTGTAGCCTTCCCTGTCGCGCTCCGGGTCTGCCACCGGCACCACCAGGGTGTTGCCGCTCAGTGACATGCCCCAGTGGATGCCGCCGTTGGTGGTGCCGTCACTGACGCGCTGGCGCCACAGCAATTGTCCTTGCGCAGAGCTTGGCTCTGGGTTTAATGCGTAAACCTCGCCTGACTTTTGTCCGGCCAGCAGCAGTTCCCTGCCGCTGGCATCTTTGGCAATGATGACCGAGGCGCCGAAGTCAAAATCGCCGCCGGGATCTTCAGGGCAATTGGGTCCGTCACCGAGGCAACCTGCATTCCACACGTCGCCGACTGTCGCCTGGAATTTCCAGGCCAGCTCTCCCGTCACCATATCCAGGGCAATGATGGCATCTGAGGTGTCGGTGGCCGGGTGGGTCATGTTCTCGCCGGTGCCAAAGTAAATGCGCTGGCGCTTGGCATCAATCGCTGGCGTGGTCCAGACGGAGGCGCCCGAGGGGCCAAAAATATCAACCCCGGCGCTGGTCTGGCCGCGCAGGCTGGCATTGTCAGTGGCGTGCCATTCCCATAAACGTTCGCCTGAGTTGGCGTCCAGCGCTATCAGGCCGCCGTGCGACTGGCAGCAGGCGTAGGTCGGGCTGCCAGACACCGCCACTTCGTAAGAGGAAATGGGTACGAACAGGCGGTCATCGTGATAGCTGATGGATCCGGTGATCACTGAGGTATTGAACAGTCTGGCGCTGTGCTGCCAGCGCACTTCCAATGTTTGCGGATCTACGGCAAAAACTGAAGCTAGCGAGTCGGCAAACACCAACGACTCGCTATCGTCGCTCAAGGTCACAACGCTGATGGCCGAGCGGATTCCGCTTAACACTTGGGTGTGTCGCAATACGCATCCGCGTTTGCGATCGATGGCGTAGAGCTTGCCGGTCTTGTCGCCGAAGTAGAGCGTGTCGCCAATGATCGCTGGCTGCGAGCGCATGTCGGTCACCTTGGGGAAGGCAAGCGCCCAGGCCAGCTCCAGTTGATCCACATTGCCGCGCTTGATGCCGGTCAGTTCCGGGCCTACGTGGCGTGCGTTGTCGTCGCCCAGCCCCCAACTGGTGACGAACCGCGTGTCGTTGTCAGCCGGCTCGCTATTGCAACTTTGCTCAGCGATCCAGGCACTGCCATCATCGCCAGCACCGCTGAGGTAGACCGCAATTAGAAATTGTTCCTGCTGGCTCAGGTGCGCTGCCATGGGCTGCATTTTGCCGAAGCCCAGGGCGATCATAATGCTCTCCCGGGAAAAGCCAGACAGTGCCTCCCGCGTTGGCGAGTGTGTGGCGGGGTTGTCGTGGCAACTGGCGCAGCTGTCGTCGAACAGCTTTTCACCGAGGTAGGCCAGGGGCAGTTTGTCGGCGTGGCGAATGGCCAGGGACTCAAGGGTCTTGATAGGTGAATCCAGTGAGGCAACGTAGAGTGCGAAACCAACAATCACTGCAGTGACTATGATCAGAAATCTTTTCATCGAAGGTATCAGCTCTCTGGCAGGGCGAAAGCGAACAGATAGTCGCCCTGTTCGCGGTTAAACATGAAGTGGCCCCCGGCGTTGATCACCAGATACTGTCGGCCTCGGTAGGTGTAGGTCATGGGCGTGGCGGTCGCGTCGACCGGCAGGGTAAAACGCCACAACGTCTCACCCGTTGCTACATCAAAGGCGCGAAGTTGGCGGTCCATCGTTGCGCCAATGAAAAACACACCGCCAGCGGTGGCAATGCCGCCACCCAGGTTGGGTGTTCCCCATTCGATATGAAACGGTACCGGAACCGGACCCATCTCGTGCACAGAGCCCAGCGCTGTCTCCCAGAGTATCTTTCCTGCTTGCAGGTCCACCGCGACCAGCTTGCCCCAGGGCGGTGCGCTGCAGGGAATCCCCAGCGGTGACACCAGCGTGCCTATTTCTACGCTGTAAGGCGTGCCTTGCATGGGGACCACAAACCGTTGTCCCGCACTGGGGTGGTCGCCGGTTTCTGTACTCTGCGCCAACGTTTTGGTGGCAACCAGTCGGCCAGAAAATGGCGCGGTATTCACATTCAATAGCAACACGCCACTGTCACCGAGTATGGCGCCGCCGCCCCAGTTGGCGCCGCCCAGGCTGCCGGGGAGCATCAGGGTCAGTTTTTCGCTTAACGGCGTGAACAGCCCCAGGTTGTCCAGCTCTTCGAGTTGCCGCGCGCAGTCACCTCTATCCCAGGGGGTCAGGCCCCAGGCCTGCTCTGGCATCAGGAATGAATCCAGCAGCGGCGGCGGCGCAATAGGCTTGGGTTGGGTGGCGGCTGCGACTTCGCCGGGTATCTGCGATGGCGGTACTGGTTGCTCGGTAATTTCCCACAGCGGCTTGCCGTTGCGTCTGTCGAGTACAAAGATAAAACCCTGCTTGGTCGGTTGTGCCAGCGCGGGAACAGTTACACCGTTCTTGCGCCAGTCGAACAAGATCGGTTGCGCCGGGGTGTCGTAGTCCCACAGGTCGTGCCTGACATGTTGAAAATGCCAGCGCAGCTCACCGGTTTCCAGGTCCAGCGCTACCACGCTATTGGCGTAGCGGTTATTACCCGGCCTGTTCACCCCGTAGTAGTCGGGGGAGGGTGCACTGGTCGGTAAATACAATAAGCCCAGTGCCTCATCTACCGAAATGGGCGCCCATACGTTGGCGGCGCCGCTGTCGGGCAAGCCGGCGACGGGGTCGAAGCTCCAGCGCAAATCTCCAGTCAGGCTGTCGAATGCCTGTACGGTGCCACGTGGCGCCTGGGCGTAGTGGAAGTCGATAACAGCGGAGCCAGAGACAACAAGGCCAGCGGCAACCACCGGCGGCGAGGAGTTACTGATGTGGTCTGATGACTGACCTCGGCCGAATTGTCCAACCTCACCCGCATCACCAAAGTCGGCACAGCGCTCACCGCTCAATGCGTCCAGCGCAATTAAACGCCGGTCATAGGTGTTGGTGAATATTCGGTGGCGGCAGGCTTTGTCGGCGGGCACCCGTAGCTCTTCATAGTAGGCCACACCCCTGCAGCGGAAGGGCCGTTCACTTTGCACATCGAGCTGTGGATCAAACGCCCAGCGCTGTTCGCCGCTGCCGGGGTCAAGGGCCATCACTTTGTTCAGCGCTGAACAGTACACCAGGGATTCTCCGGCTGCTGGTGGTAACAACACCGGAGTCGATTGTCCTGAGGTTTTGCGCAGTAGTTCGGCGGGTAGGCGGCTGTCACCGCTGCGATGAATCCAGGCCACGTCCAGCTGGGCGACGTTCTCGCGATTAATCTGTGAGGCGTCTGAATAGTGTCTGCCGCCGGCATCACCGCCGTAGTGTTGCCAGCCCTGGGACCAGCTTGTCGCTGAGCAGAGCATCACGGCAAGGGCGGTAAACCGTCGCATGCTTGCTAGTCGGCCAACGGCGTAATGCGCAGCAGCGTCGGTGTTGCGCCCTCAGACTGCCAGGTCGGGAAATGGGAGTTGGTGGTGTAAATAGCGCCGTCCTCCTCGGAAATTTCGATATCCCGGGTAAAGAAGCGCTGACGGGGCATGGGATAGACTTTCCAGCTCTCGGTGGCAATGTCGAAGCTCAGGATGGTGTCAGACTGGTTGCCGTTGACCCAGACTGTGGCGCGATCGCGATCCACGTTCAGCGCATAGGGCAATTCATTCACTACAGGTAGTGCGTAATCGGTGAACGTCTTGCTGCGCGGATCGTACTTCACCAGCAGACTATTTTGGAAAGCGACAATCCAGATATTACCATCGGCGTCGGCGCGCAGGCGTCGGGGGCCACTGTAGGGGAAGTCGATCATGGTGATCTCACCGCTATCCGGGTCGATATGGGCCAGATCATTGGCGTAGAGCCTGGCTACCCAAATGCTGCCATCGGGGGCCACATCTATGCCGTAGGGCATGGGCAGTCCGGTGGACTCGCGGTCCGCTGAAGGCAGCGGACGGTTCTCCGGATCCAGGCTAAACAGCAGTGGCAGTGTTTTTAAAATCAGCCACTCCTGAACACCGCGAGCTGGCAGGTCGTAAAGTGTGAACTCGCCGCTGCTGCGGTCAAACATGGCGACCTGTGAGGACAGGGCCAGGGTGAACCACACCCGGTCTTGCTCGTCTGTGCGGATAGTGTGGGGATACAGTCCCCCCGGCATTTCATGGGTGATGAACTTCTTCTCTTTAACATCAAATTCCAGTAGCGCCTGCTGCATGGACGGGGTGATGAAAATATTGCCATCTTTTTTGGAGTAGGCGAAGGAGTGAACACCCATGTAGTTGTGCATCTTGGGGAACACCGTAAAGCGGTTGCCCAGTATGCCACCTACGCGGGCGTCTTCATCGTGGGGCACTTTGTAGACTGTGTATTGGCCGGTGTTGGTGTCAATCTCATAGATACGGTCGAACAGGTTGTCACCTACATACACAAAACCATTGGGGTGGAGCAAAAAATCATGCATCTGCGAAAAGCCATCACCTATGGGCCACTCCGTCATCTCGATGGACGACAGATGCCCTTCCCAGGACCTAGGCTGCGGAATCTGCTCGGGGTTTTCCCGCAGCTCCCGATACTCCTTCTGCAGTAACTCAGCCACCGGCGCGATGTCATCGCCGGGCAAGCGGGCGCCGTAGGTATTCATGCGCTCTATCACACTGACCCACTGTTCAACGGTGCGTTCATTGCGCATAAACGGTGAAGCCTGCTGGTGGCAGAAGGCGCAATTAAGCTGGAAGACTTCTTTTAGCGCGTGGTCGCCGCCAAAGTTCAGTTGTGACAGCCAGACGTTCGAAGGGTAGCTGGCGATCTGCTCTTGTCGGCTCATCGGCTGCAGTTGCAACTCACCTTCTGCGGCGCTGGGGTAGTTGTCCCTGAAACCCTGGGCACGAACCCGGTAGTGGTAGTTTCCCTGTGCCGCGATCTCTACCTTGCCAGCGGCATCGGTAAAGCGGGTGATGGTGGTGGCAGCCGTATTGGTAACGCCATCTGGCGCATAGCCATCGTCACTGAGATCGGCGGTGGGCACGTCCAACGGGGTGCGGGTCACCATGGCCTGGGCAATGGGCTCCCCCTGTGGGTCGGTCACCAGTAAAGGCGCTGCCAGGGTAGGCAAGGAGGCAAACAGCAGTAGGGTGGCCAGGTAGCGCATGATTATTATCTCCGACAAGGCGTAGGGAATTATCCCAGCTTTCACGGACAAGGTCATGCACTGGCTTGCCCCGGGTTAAACCCGGGGGGAAGGGAGGTTCAGCTACAGTTGGTGCGCAGCAGCAAGCGTTTGAAGACGATTGCGTTGTGATCGCCAGCATCGCGCTCAGGCTCTTCTGCCAATTCGATATTGGGAAAGCGACGATAAAGCTCCGAAACAGTGAGATACAACTGCCGCTTGGCCAGCGCCGCGCCAATGCAGAAGCGCGGGCCGTAGCCGAACATCACATCAGGATTGAATTCACGCTCAACGTCGAAGGTCTCGGGGTTGGCATAGTGGCGCGTGTTGTAGTCCTTAAGATGCGGCATCATCAGCACCATGACTCCTTTACGCAGATGCTCGCCCATAAACTCCATGTCCTGCGGAGCGTAGCGGGCAAAACCCATCTTGGAGGCCACACCCCAGCGACTGATCTCGGAAAAGGCGTTAGAGAAAGACTCCGGGGTTGCCAGCGCCTTGTCTATCTGGTCTTTGTGCTTGAGTAGCGCGTACACAGTCCACTGCTGGGCCACCAGGGTAGTGTCAGCCCCGGCGCCGATTAACGCCAGAATCAGGGTGATGATGTCCCCTTCTTCAAAGCCCTCGTTCTCCGCCTCAATGCGCAGCAAGGTGGATAGAAAATCATCTTGCGCTGGCGCCAGGCGACGCTCGGCAATCACTTCCTTGATGATATCGATGGCTTTATTACTGTCCTGACGAGCGGCCTCACGCTGTTCGTCGGAAATAGTGGGGTTCCAGGTTTCGGTGAAGGTGAGAATGACTTTCTTGATCTCAGGCCAGTACTTCTCAGGAATACCCACCATGCGGGTAATCGAAATGAAGGGGATATGGCTGGCGATATCTTCGATGTAGTCGAAGGTCTCAGGCTCACCCAGCTCGTCGAACAATTTCTTCACTTCCGGCTCGATCTTGGCCTGTATGTTATCCACCACGTTGCGGGAAAAGGCAGGTGCGGTCACCCGACGCACCAGCCGATGGTGAGTCTGGTCGGCCAGCAGGCTGTGGCCAATCATGGCTCGTTCGAAATTACTCCACTCATCTTCCGGCGGACGCTGCGGCGCAAACTCCCAGTCGTAAAAGTCTGAGGACAGGGGTTCTGTCTTCCAGCACTGCATGATGTCTTCCATCTGGGTCATGATCCAGGCCTGCCAGGGCTCGTACCACACTATTGGGCCTCGCTCGGCCAGCGCCAGACACTGGGAGATGGGGTCTTTCATATATTCCGGTGAATTGGGGTTGAATATCTCTGCCACGGGGGGCAGTGATTCAGCGGCCTCGGCCATGTTTTTCTCCAGCATGCGTAATGATGAGCAAAAGTATACATATGTCTACTTTTGCTGCAAGTTACAAATCGTTTATCGGTAGGGCCTCGTGCTAGCATGTCCCTATATCGTCTGGGGATATTTGCTGCAGTTATGGAGAAGACGTTTTTGTGAGCCGGGGTAAACGCATACTCCTGTTGCTGGTTGCCGCTGCCTTAGTGCCGTCGCTGGCCTGGGCTAATGGCTCCAGCGAAGCCTTTACCCGCACGTCCCTGGCCCTGATCCTGATGATCACCCTGGCTGACGCCTGTGGCTTTCTGTTCGAGCGTCTGGGACTACCGGAGCTAGTAGGGGAGATCTCCGCCGGAATTCTGCTGGGTAATCTGGCCCTGTTGGGCATCGACTTCAATTTCACCGCACTGTTACGCGACAGCGAATTCATGACCTACTCCTCCGAGTTGGCGCTGGTGCTGCTGCTGTTCCTGGTGGGGCTGGAATCGGACATGAGGGATTTGCTCAAGGTGGGCCGAAACGCCACCTTGGTAGCGTTTGCCGGCGTGATACTGCCGGTGCTGATGGGTCTGGGGGCCGCCACGGCGCTGGGCATTAATGGAGGTCTGCAGGGCTGGTTCGTCGGCGCCATGCTCGCAGCAACATCAGTAGGCATCACAGCGAAATTGCTTGAGGCACAGGGCAAACTCAAATCGCCATCAGGGGAGGTTATCCTGGGTGCGGCGGTTATTGATGATGTGCTCGGCATTTTGTTACTGGCGGTGCTGGCCAGTATTGCGGTCAGTGGTGAGTTTGAGCTGTCCGCCCTGTTTGTCATTATCGCCAAGGCCTTGTTGTTTTTTGGCGGTGCGTTGTTCGTCGGCCAGCGCTTAATGCCACAAATGGTCCATATGGTGGCGATCACCAAACATGCCAGTATCTGGACAGGATTTGCCTTTTGTCTGGCACTGGGATTTGCCGAGCTTGCCGCCTTGGCGGGACTCGCCCCGCTGATCGGGGCTTTTGTGGCGGGCCTGCTGCTTGACGATGTTTATTTCCGGGTAGGTGCAACGCTGCAAAAACACACCCTGGAAGAACTGATTCGCCCTATCAGCGATATTATGATCAGCATATTCTTTGTCGGCGTTGGCGCTCAGGTGCAGCTGGAAGTATTGGCAGACCCGGGCATTGTGCTCACTATCGTGGTTCTCACGCTGGTGGCTGTCGTATCCAAAGGCGCAACAGGCTACCTGGTGAAAGGCCCGGGGTTGGACCGACTGGGCATTGGTCTGGGGATGATTCCCCGCGGAGAAGTCGGCCTGGTATTTGCCGCCTTTGCCTTTGCTCAAGGTGTTTTCCTGCCCGACACCTATACCGCGCTGGTGATGGTGGTATTGCTGTCCAGCATCATTGGTCCGGCACTGCTCAAACCCAGGTTGACCCGGTTCTAGCCGTCGCCCAGCATGGCCTTCAGGTGTGCTTCCACACAGCGCGCCAGGGCGTGCAAGTCGTAACCCCCCTCCAGTGAAGACACAATACGCCCTTGTGCACTGTGATCAGCCAGTTCGCACAGTCGGCGGGTGATCCAGGCAAAATCTTCATCCACCAGGTTGAAGTCTGCCAGCGGATCGGCCTGGTGGCCGTCGAAGCCGGCGGAAATAAAGATCAGTTGCGGGGCAAACTCTGCCAGTCGCGGTAGCCAGTGTTCGCTGACAGCCGCGCGATAGTCTGCGCCGTTGCAGCCGGCGGGCAGCGGCAAGTTCGAGATGTTGGCCGATTGGGTGTCGTGTCCGCTATGCGGGTAAAAAGGGTGCTGGAAACTTGAGCAGAACAGAATGCGCTCATCGCCTTTGACGATATTTTCGGTGCCGTTGCCGTGGTGAACGTCAAAATCGACAATCGCCACTCGCTCCAGGCCATAGTGATTCAGCGCGTGAAATGCGCCCACTGCAATATTGTTGAAGATGCAAAAGCCCATGGCTTTGTCGTGCTCTGCGTGATGGCCGGGAGGGCGGACACCGCAAAAGACCTGTTTCACATCCCCGGCCATCACCATGTCTACGCCCTGGACAACAGCGCCGGCTGCCAGCAGTGCGGCGCGCAGGGAAAAAGGGTTCATGGTGGTGTCGCCGTCCAGTGCCACGGTGCCATGCTCGGGCGACTTGCGAAACACGGAGTCGATATACGCGGCGTCGTGAGCGGCCAGTAAATGTGCTTTTTCCGCCGGGTTAGCGTCGTGCTGGCGCAAGACCATGTCCAGGCCGGTGGCAATCAGCCGGTCATTGATTGCCGACAGGCGCGCGGGCTGTTCCGGATGGTAGGATCCCATATCATGCAGCAGGCAGTGATGGTGGGTGATGTAGCCAATGCTCATTAATTAACTCCCTTTTTTTGCTGATCTTGCCCGCTGCAATCCAGTGGTGCAACCAATGCAGGGTAAAAGTGCCTATACTTTGTTTTGGATCATTCGTCATTCGGTCGTCACGCACAGCGGAGTGTTATGACAAAGCATTATCTTGAGAGCGTATTCAACCCCGCTTCGGTGGCGGTGGTTTGCGATAAAGACTACTGCAATATCGGTAGACAGGTGCTGGAGAACCTGAGCGCCAGTGGTTACGAGGGGGTTGTGCATGCGGTGATGCCCTGTTGTGACCAGCAGCAGGCAGCTGGGCACTCACCCATCGATAGTGTTGCGCAGATAGGCCAGCCCGTTGAACTGGCGGTAATCGCGGCCAAAGCGACAGAACAGCCAGCGTTGTTGCGCCAGTGCGGACAAAGCAAGGTCAATGCGGTTGTCATTCTCTCGGGTGGTTTCAGTGAAACCCAGGAGCACGGTCTTGCGCTGCAGAACGAGTTGGTCGACATCGCCCGCAGTTACAATATTGCTCTGGTAGGCCCCCGATGCCTGGGTATTGTGCGGCCGATCAACAAGCTGAATGTGTCATCTGCGCGTAGTCCGGTGGCTCAGGGCAAGGTGGCTCTGGTGACGCAGTCCGGCGCATTTTGTTCGGCTTTGCTGGATTGGGCAGACGACAGTGGTTTTGGTTTTTCTGCGGTTGCTTCACTGGGGGCGACTACAGACGTGAAAATGGGTGATGTGCTGGACTATCTGGCGCAGGATCCTCACACCACCAGTATTTTGCTTTATGTGGAGCGGGTCACCAACGCCAGGTTGTTCCTGAGTGGCCTGCGCGCGGCTGCCCGGCTGAAGCCGGTGGTGGTCATTAAGTCCGGGCGTAACGAGAGCGGTGAGCGCGCAGCGCTGTCGCACATTCATACCCCTCTGGGCAGTGACGACGTGTTTGATGCTGCTATACGCCGTGCTGGCGCCGTGCGCGTTGACGTGGTGAGTCAGTTGTTTGCCGCCGCCACCATTTTGTCTTCTGGCGCACGCGTCAAAGGATCCCGACTGGCGGTAGTCACCAACGGTGGCGGGCCGGGCGTAATGGCCGCCGACTGGGCTGGCAATATTGGTGTGCCTTTGGCGCAGCTAGCCCCCGAAACTGTGGACGCCCTGTCGCAAGCGTTGCCAGGGCATTGGTCTCATTCTGATCCCGTGGATATCCTCGGTGACGCCGATGGCCAGCGCTACCAGGCCGCGATCGAGACAGTGTTGCAGGACAAAAATGTGGATGGCTTGCTGGTGCTGTGCACACCACAGGGGTTTACCGACCCCACCGCCTGTGCCAACGCCTTAATTGCAGGGGCTAAAGCTGCGCGCAAACCTGTGTTGGCCTCCTGGATGGGCGCCCGGCTGATGGCAGAAGCCCGACAGGCGTTTGCTGGGGCAGGGGTGGCGCATTTTATGTCCCCCGAAGAAGGGGTAGATGCTTTTAGCTACCTGGCCCGTTACAGAGCTAACCAAACTGCTTTGCTGCAGGTACCAGAGCCTTTGTCAGAGCACAGCAACCCGGACGTCTACGGCGCCCAATTGATTATTGATCATGCGCTTGCGGAGCGACGGCAAACCCTTAGCACTGCTGAGGCCAAGGCCATCCTGCGCGCTTTCAAAATCCCGGTTCTGCCTAGCATTAACGCGCTGAATGCGGCGGAGGCGCTGGTGGCTGCGGAAAACGTCGGTCTGCCTGTGGCCATGAAAATCAACTCCCCGGACATCCCGCATAAATCAGACGTGGGGGGAGTGCGGCTGAATATTCGCGAGTCGCGCTCGGTGCATGCAGCCTTTGAAGAGCTCAATACAGAAGTCGGTCAGCGTGCCCCCGTTGCCCGCTTGCAGGGGGTGTGCATCGAACCCATGGTAAGTCGGGCGCACGCCCGTGAAATCATGATTGGAATTTCTCGAGATCCAGTGTTTGGCCCAGTGATTCGTATGGGCGCTGCCGGCTCCGCGATTGAAATGCTGGCGGATAAAGTGCAGGTAGCCCTGCCGCCGCTGAACGATTTTCTCAGTCGGGAATTAATACAGCGAACCTCTGCTTCACGTCTTCTGAATGAGTACCGCAGCTATCCTGCTGTAGACCTGGGTAAATTGTCGGAAGTGTTGCAGCGGGTCTCGGAAATCGCCTGCGAGCTGCCCTGTATCAAAACGCTGGATATCAATCCGTTGTTAGTGGATGAAGATGGCGTCATCGCTGTAGGCGTGCGCATTACGGTTGCGTCCACCGAAGCCAGCGCTGAGCGTTACGGCCATATGGCGATCCATCCCTATCCGGCAAACCTGGAAAGTGAACTGGTATTGGCCGATGGCAGTGAGGTATTGCTGCGACCTATTCGCCCTGAAGACGGCCGTAAGGAGGCAGACTTTGTCGCCAACCTGTCGGCGGAGTCCAAGTACTTTCGCTTTATGCATGGCCTGGACAAGTTAACGCCGAGCATGCTCGCCCGCTTTACCCAGATTGACTACGACCGTGAGATGGCGATCGTGGCGATTGCTCCGGGCACAGATGGTAAGGATACTTTTTTGGGGGTTGCCCGTTATGTCACCAATCCTGATGGTAGTTCCTGTGAGTTTGCATTGACCGTTGCCGACGAATGGCAGGCGCGGGGCGTTGGGCCCAAACTGATGGAGAGGTTGATGCAAATCGCCCGAGAGCGCGGTTTGGAGACCATGATGGGCGAAGTGCTGGCGCAAAACCCTCGCATGTTGCGAATGTGCAAACGCCTGGGTTTCCGCTCCATGCGCAGCCACCAGGACCCGGAGGTGATCGAGGTTACCCGTCCTTTGTAACCTTTGCGGCGCAGTTGCAGTCATAGCCTTGTCTGGAAAATGCAGGGCAGGATAGTGAACTTCCGACGCAGCTATGCGACAGTGCTGATACAGCCTACAAAACACATATAACTAAGGGGGCTAGTATGAGCGCCATTCATCCGCGTGGGGGTCGTTCACTTGCTATTGTCGTTACCCTGGTCAGTCTGGCCAGTGTTGATGCCACAGCAGAGCTGGAAGAAATTACAGTAACGGCGCAAAAGCGCGCTGAGTCGGTGCAGGACGTACCCATCGCTATCACCGCCTTTGATGAAGACGCAATGAAGGCCAGGCAAATTGTTGGCATTGCCGACATGCGCTATAGCGCGCCCAATGTCAGTTATAGCAAAACGAATTTTACCAGCAGCAATTTCCAGATTCGAGGGGTGGGCAGCAACCTGATTGCAGCATCTGCAGATGCCGGAGTGGGTATTCATGTCAATGAAGTGCCGATTTTCTCTCCGCGTCTGTTTGAAACGGAGTATTACGATGTAGAACAGGTTTCCATTTTGCGCGGACCGCAGGGCACGCTCTATGGGCGCAACTCTACCGGCGGTGCAGTGAACATGGAGACCCGCAGCGCCCACAGCGATGCATTAGAAGGCAATATCGAAGGCCAATACGGTAACTACGATCACAAAAAGCTGGTGGGCGCGATAAATATCCCCATCACCGATCGCTTCGCTATGCGCGCCGCTGGCTTGTGGCTGGAGCGAGACGGCTACACGGAAAACTTGTATACGGGCAATGACATAGACGGCAGAGATCAGTATTCGGCGCGTCTGTCGTTCAACTGGACCGCAGAGCGCACCCGGGCCGACCTGATGATCTCCTACTTTGATGAGCAGAGCAGTCGCAGTCGCAGCCAGAAACAACTGTGCAAAAATGACCCGAGTGGATTGCTTGGATGCTTGCCCGATAGCCTCGCGTTCGAAAAGCCCAATCCCAGTTCTCAGCTGTCCAATATTCTTGCCTCAGATTCATTGCTGGGACCATTGGGAATTTTTCCCCTTGGTAATAATAGTCCGGGTATTGAGCCCAGGGATATGCGTAAGGTTTACGCAGATTTAGATCCGATCTACGAGGCAGATGAAACACTGCTTACGTTGGATCTCTCCCACGAACTGGACAAGCACACCCTGTCATTGGTGGCGGGCTATCAGGACACCACGGTCTACTCGCGGATGGACTATACCTGGAACGTGGGAGCGCCTCTGGAGGTGCCTGCGCTGTTTGCGGCGCTTGCACCGGAGACTTATGCAACCATGTTTAGCGAAGGCCTGCCGCTGTCCGACACTTCCGCCAATGCGACCGGATCGGTGGGTGGTCACATTGCCTATACGCCTCAGGGTCTTGAGTCTTTTGACCAGTCCAACCGCGACAGCGAGCAGTATTCGCTTGAAGCGCGCATTCAGTCTGATTATGAAGGCCCACTCAATTTCCTCGCCGGTGCATTCTGGATGAACGTGGAGTTGAATGATCAATACTGGGTCATTGCCAACGGCTTTGACTACGTCTCAGCCGTTGCAGGGTCTGTTGGCTTTCAGGATGGCTACGGCTGGGTGGGCCCGCAGTTCAATACCGATACCAAGGAATTTTCGATTGAGTCGCAGGCCTTATATGGCGAGCTTTACTATGAATTGACTGACAACCTGAAGCTCACCGTTGGCGCTCGTTACAATATAGACACCAAGGATATTTACGATCGGCAAATCTTGCTGAACAACGACCCGATTACCGATGCACGCTTACTGCAGCGCTATGGCGCAGATGAGCCCATTCCGGTGGACTACCGCGATGACAGCGAGGAGTGGAAGGAGTGGACGGGCAGGGTAGTGCTGGACTGGGCTTTGAGCGGTGACAGTCTTGCCTACGCATCCTACTCCCGCGGTTACAAAGGCGGTGGCTTTAACCCCCCCTTTGACCCGGTCGACTTTCCCAGTCAGACCGCAACCTTTGAACCGGAGTTTGTGGATGCATGGGAAGTGGGCTTGAAGAACACGCTACTCGATAACACCTTGCAGGCGAACTTCTCGGCTTTTTTCTATGACTACGAGGGGATGCAGACTTCCAAGATCGTTAATCGCACCTCTTTTAACGAAAATGCGGATGCCGAAATTTATGGTCTGGAGGCCGAGTTCGTCTTTGCTCCCACTGGCAGTTGGTTGTTCAATGCAAGCGGTTCTTACCTGCATACCGAGGTCAGGGATCACCGGAGTATCGACCCACGGGACCCCACCGATGGCCGCGATGATGTCACCCTGATCAAGGACAACACGACGGCAGTGAACTGCATTGTCGAAGTATCGCCTGCCGAGTTTGAGGCAGCTGGTGTCGGTGGTCAGGTCAATAGCTGCGAGGGCCTGCGCGACGCGGGGCTACCGGTAACTGATGGCATTCTGGCGGATCTTGACGGTAACCCATTGTCCAATTCCCCGGAGTGGTCGGTGAATTTGGGCGGTCAGTACACAGCCAGCTTGCCTGCTGGTTACGGTCTGTCTTTACGTGTGGACTATTACTGGCAGGACGAGATGTATACCCGGCTTTACAATAGAAAGGTCGATCGCATTGATGCCTGGGATATCTGGAATGCGCAGGCCAATCTGCTATCTCCCGATGAATCCTGGTATGTCCGTGCCTACGTCAAAAACATTGCGGATGAGGATAACTTTGTCGGCATGTACCTGAGCAGTGCCTCGTCGGGACTGTTTACCAACGTATTTACTATGGAACCGCGCACATACGGTCTGGCAATCGGTTATAACTTCCAGTAAAACTGGAGGTATGACTAAACAACACCTACCTGCCACCGATCGTACCGCGCTTGTTCTTACCGGCGGCGGGGCGCGCGCCGCCTATCAGGTGGGCGTACTGAAAGCAGCCGCTGAAATTCTGCCCAAGCGGGCGCACAACCCTTTTTCGATTATTACAGGCACCTCAGCCGGAGCCATCAACGCGGTAGCGCTGGGAGCGTCTGCTAACAACTTTCGCCTGGCGGTAAAGAAGGTTGAATACATCTGGACGAACCTGCGCGTAGAGCAGGTCTATAAGGCGGGCTACCTGGACCTGGCAGCAAGTGTACTGCGCCTGATTGGCTCGCTGTTTCATCGTGGCACCGGCTTGCGCAAACCACTGGCGCTGCTCGATACGGCTCCGTTGGGCAAATTGCTGGAGCAGGCCATCAACTTCGATGACCTGGAAAAGCGTCTTGAGGGTGGCTTGTTGGACGCCATCGGGGTGACTGCCTCCAGCTATGACAGCGGCGAGTCAACGACCTTCTACCAGAGTAATCTGGATGGCAGCGTGCTGCTGCCCTGGCGCCGTTCGCGTCGGCGTGGAGTACCCACGCGGCTTGGAGTGGAGCATTTGCTGGCATCCTCGGCGATCCCCACGATCCTGCCGGCCACACGCATTAATGGCAAATACTACGGCGACGGTGCTTTGCGTCAGGTCTCTCCCATTAGCCCGGCACTTCATCTGGGCGCCCAGCGAGTGATGGTAGTAGGGGTGAGCGGTAACGCCACCCATCCGCCGGTAGATCACGCGGTCACGCCTTCGCCATCACTGGCAAAGATGGTCGGCCACGTATTTAACAGCGCTTTTATTGATGCGCTGGAAAATGATATGGAGCACCTGGCGCGTATTAATGAGCTAGTGGGGGTGGTGCACAATGAAAACCCCCAGGCATCAACCGGTGAAATGCGGTTGATTGATTTTCTCAGTATTAATCCGTCCATCGAGATCGATCACCTGGTTGCCGATCATATCCATCGTCTGCCCAGAGCCATGCGTACGGTGCTTAACATTACCGGTGCAACACCCAAAGGCGGCGGTGCCAGCCTTGCCAGTTATCTGTTGTTCGAGGGCAATTTCTGCCGTGACCTGATCGCCTGTGGGTACCGCGATGCGATGGATCAGCGCGATATGCTGGAGAGCTTTTTTCATCCTCCTGAGTCAGTGAATTTGTAAACACCAGCGTGCTAAACTGCCGATATTGCTCATCGTAGGATTGATTACTTGAAGCGCTTTGTTATTACTTTTGCCGTCGTGTTGGTGGTGTTGTTCTCCCTGGAATTGCTCAACCCGGTACAGCAATACCTGGTTGTGCCCTTTACCGGTCTATTGGCCCAGATCAGTGCGCTGCTGATTACGCCCTTTGACGACAGCGTAATCGCCTACGGCAAGGTATTGCAGTTCAAGGATTCCGGTTTTGCTGTATCCATTGAGGCCGGCTGTAATGGCGTAGAAGCGACGATTGTGCTGATTGCTGCAGTGGTGGCTTACCCTGCGAGTTGGAAAGCGCGAATCCTTGCTATTGTGCTGGGCTTTCTTGCCATCCAGGCCCTCAATATCGTGCGTATCATTTCCCTGTTCTATCTGGGTGATTGGGATATCGATATCTTTTCCTGGGTGCACTTGTATCTGTGGCCGTCGCTAATCATGCTCGATGTGCTGGTCGTATTCATTGTCTACTTGCGTTATCTCTCCCGTGAACAGGAGGTGCTTGCAGATGCCGTTGCCGCCGGTTAATCATCTGCGTCAGTTTCTGCTGTTTGCCTTCGCGCTCATCATTCCCTGCTTCGCGCTGTGGACGCTGGTAGCGGGCGTGATCTCAATGCCGGCGGTGGGATTGACCAGCTTGACCTTGCAGGCCTGGTTTCCCGATGTGGTTGACGGACTGTTGTTCAGGGGCTCGGATGCTGTATTGATGACCCATTTCGGCGAGCTCAATGGCGGGCCTGTGCCGCCCGAACAATCGGAGTATCAACTGGGCTTTCGGGTAAACCCCAGCATCTTGTCCTATTCGCTGCCTTTCTACGCTGCGCTGCACTTTGCGACCCAAAAAGATGAGTACCTGGGCAGCTTTGTTGTTGGCTTGTTTGTTCTGTACCCGCTCATCCTGGTGGGGCTGATCAGCCTTTGTCTGAAAGAGTTGATGGTCAATCTGGGATCCTTGTTTTTTGAGCAGCAGGGCGTGCTGGTCCCTAACCCTACGTTTATCGCCCTGTTCTACCAGTTGAATGTGTTGATCGTACCGACGGTGGCGCCGATTGTGTTGTGGGCCTGGCAAAGTCGCGACACCCAGCTGGTGCGAGGCATTCTAAACCTGGGGCCTGCCCCCGAAGAGGCTGAATCACTGTGAAGAGACTTCAAATCAACTGTTTGCTGGCGCTTTTTCTGCTATCGGCAGGCGCCATTGCAGGTGAGCCACTGCCATCCTGGAATGACAGCAACGCGCGCGCTGCTATTGTCAGTTTCGTCACTAAGGTGACTCAGCCAGGCGGTGAGCACTATGTTCTTCCTGAGGAGCGCATCGCTACCTTTGATAACGACGGCACCCTGTGGGCGGAGCAGCCCCTGTATTTTCAAGCGATATTCGCCTTTGACCAAGTGCGGGCTATGGCGCCACAGCATCCCGAATGGAAAGATCAGGAGCCCTTCGCCTCGGTGCTCAAGGGTGACAATGCTGGCGCGCTTGCCGGAGGCACTAAAAGCTTGCTGCAGTTGGTGATGGCCAGCCATGCGGGTATGTCAGTGCAGGACTTTGGGGACACGGTAGTCAGTTGGCTCAATGAAGCCCGTCATCCCACTACCGGCAGACGTTACGACCAGATGGTTTACCAGCCGATGCTGGAGCTGTTGGACTACCTCAGGGCCAATGGCTTTCGCACCTACATCACATCCGGTGGCGGTATTGAGTTTATGCGCCCCTGGGTGGAAGGGGTCTACGGCATTCCGCCTGAGCAGGTGATCGGCAGTAGTATTCGCACCCAATACAAGGTGATTGATGGCGAACCACAACTGCTGCGCCTGCCTGAGATGAACTTTATCGACGACAAGGAAGGCAAGCCGGTGGCGATTAATCAGCATATTGGCCGCCGACCCATTATGGCCGTGGGTAACTCCGATGGTGATTTCCAGATGCTTGAATGGACAACGGCGGGCGAGGGCCTGCGCTTTGGTTTGTTCATTCACCATACCGATGCCGAGCGCGAGTGGGCCTACGATAGGGAGTCCCATATTGGACGGCTCAATAGGGGCTTGGACGAAGCCCCGGCGCGTGGTTGGACCGTGGTCGACATGAAAAAGGACTGGAAAGTGGTTTTTCCGCCACTTAAGCAGTGACGCTACTGAAAGCCCTTGGCAGGTAGTAGTCCACCAGGTCTGCCGGGAAACCGATGATGTCCACCAGACGGCGATAGCACTCCGCCTGGTTGGCTCCGCGCTCAACCCACACCGGCACACGTTTAACGATAGTCTCCACTCTTTCCCTGGGGGTGATGATCCAGGTGTGCTGGGGTGTGGTGCCAAAGCAGAAATCAGCGGGGCATCGATCCAGGGCAGCAGGCTTCATATACAGCGCCAGGGTCAACACTTTGCTGGCCCCGCTGTCCTGCACATAGTTCACCAGGAAGTCCATGGTGCCGCCGCGGTCACCCAGATCGTCTATCACTAATACCGTTTGTTCGCTGACAGCAATGGATATTTCGTGCTGTACCAACGGATTATCGTAGCGTTCCCCTGGGCCCTTATAGAGTGACACCCCAATGGTGCCGAATTCAATTTTGGGTACACCCGTGTCGCGGCCATTCACCAGATGATCGTGCAGCAGTACGCCAGGGAGCATGCCGCCCATGGTGACGATGAGTGCCTTGCTGATGGCGCCGCCATTGATCAGGTGTTCGCGCTGATAGTGATGAACCTGATGGGAGACCTCAAAAATGGCCTTGGCTTCCACTTCGTCGGGGATCAACAGGAACTCCAGTTCGTCGTCTGGCACCTTGGCGCCATGGGGCTGGCGCCAAAAGTCCATGTCAATTTCTGCCGAACTGCACCGCACTTGCTGTTGGTATTGGTCGGACATCGGAGCTCCTGGTTAGATTCTGTACAGGCCTGATGCATGCAAGCTACCAGATCATGGCTTTCGGGGCAGCCCGAGGGACGAAATATGAGATGCAAACAGCTATTTTAATTTCCCCCGGGCAGTGTAAAATCCCCGCCCTTCAATGAACACCGCAAGGAAAGGGGCAGAGACTCCTCAGGCTTACCACACACTACGAGGATCTCGAATGTTGAAACCCACACTCCCGCTGCAGGCCCTTGGCCTGGCAGTGTCCGCCGCTATTTCACTGTCAGTTGCTGCCCAGGACGCTCGTCCGGTGTTTGAAGAGGTGATTGTCACCGCTGAAAAACGCACCGAGAGCCTGCAGGATCTGTCTCAGGCCGTGACTGCACTGTCTGGTGAAGAGCTTGATAATCGCCAGATCACCACCTTTGTTGATCTCAGTGCTATCGCCCCCGGCGTTAATATCGCCAAAAACGAGGGCTTCAAAACCGTTATCACCATTCGTGGTGTGGGTAACGAGGCCAACCAGAACGCGATTGCCAACCCGTCGGTGTCCTATCACCTGGATGGCATATACGTTGCCTCACCGTTTGCCCTGCAAACCGACTTTCTGGACCTGGAGCGCATAGAAGTGTTGCGTGGCCCCCAGGGCACCCTGTTTGGCCAGAACTCCACCGGTGGTGCTATTAACGTGATCACCAAGGCGCCGACTACCGATGAGGTCTACGGCAGCGCAGACCTGACCCTGGGCAACTATGACCTGGTGCGTGCTCGCGGCGCTATCAACGTGCCCATGGGCGACAGTGTGGCCATGCGTGCCAGCATCGCGTCCAATAAGCATGACGGTTTCTCTGAGAACGTGATTTTGGATCAGGAGCTCGATGATGCCGATAGCCTCTCCGGTAGAGTGCGCTTCCTTATTGAGCCTTCCGATACATTCCGTGCTCACCTGACCGCCCAGTATTTTGACGAAGAGCGTAACGGCGCGGCCCAAAAAGGCCTGTTGGACACTACCCGCGACGCGCGCAAGCTGCGTCAGGATTCCCCCGGTGAGTATGAACTGACCTCCGAGCTCTACAGCGCAGTGCTGGAATGGGACCTGGAACCCTTCACGGTGAAGTCATTGACCAGCTACCAGCACGACGATGTGTTGATTCGCCGCGATAACGACCGTAATGACCTGGATAGCCTGCCTCCCTTCGCCCTGGTGCCCAGCTACTACGACTCTGAAACCAGTGAACTGAAGACCTTTACCCAGGAGATAAACCTGGTGTCGGCCGAGCCCATGTTCGGCAAGCTGGACTGGGTAGCGGGTGCCTTCTATCTCGATACCGAAATCGAAGGCTCGATTCTCGAGCGTCTGGATTTTGGCTTCGATGGCGAGTTCGACCCCTTCACAGTTGAAGACGTTTATAACTTCGATGGTGACTTTGGCTTCATTTCATATTCTGAGCCCACCCGCGAGTCCATGTCTGTATACGGCCAGGGCACCTGGAACTTTAACGATGACTGGCGCACTGTGTTTGGTCTGCGTTACACCGACGATGAAGTGACCTCAGAGGTGACTAACTTCTACGGGCGTGATGGCACGCAATCGCTGGAAGTGCAAAGTGACAAGGTTACCGGTCGCCTGGTGCTGGAACACGATTTCAGTGACTACACCATGGGCTATGTGTCCTATACCCGTGGCTTCAAGCCAGGCGGCTCCAACCTGACCTTCGGTCTGGAAGATGAGATTGCACCCATCGTCGTGTTGCCTACCTACGAAGAAGAAGTGGTTGATGCTTTTGAGGTAGGTCTTAAGACCGACCTCGCTGATGGCCGGGTGCGTATCAATACTGCCGTCTTCTACTATGACTATGAAGGTCTGCAGTACCAGGCGACCGATCCTGAAGTGTTTAACGGCGGTGTTGGTAACATCCCCGAGTCGGAGATTTACGGCGCCGAGCTGGAGTTCGCTGCCTTCCTGACTGACAACCTGGTGCTGGATGCGCGTATGGCCTGGTTGGAAACTGAAATTACCGCAGACCACCTGGCGCTGGATAATGTGCAGTCCGACGCAGCCACCAATGCACTCATTGGCCAGGGTTTCGACTTGTTCAGCCCGGAAATCCAGATGGCTCGCGCTGAGCAGGTACAGAACGTGAAGGGTAATGAGCTGGCTAAAACGCCGGGCTTTACCGGTAACCTTGCGTTGAACTGGGATACGGAACTGGGTTCATGGGGTGAGATGCGCAGCACCTTCCAGTACACCTATAGAGGCGATTTCAAGCACCGTATCTTCAACAACGACAAGACTGACGTGGTCGACAGCTACGATGTTATCGATCTTGTGGTGGGCTTCTACCCTGACTCGTCGGATTGGCGTGTAGAGTTGATCGGTAAGAACCTGACCGATGAAGACGGCATCAATGCACGCTTCACCGACGTCTTCGGCGTGGGTGCTACCGGCGATGAGTTGATTGCGCCGCGTCAGTACATGGTGCGTGTCGGTCTGGACTTCTGATACCAGGCTTTACCAGAAACAAAAAACCCCGCAGCTGCGGGGTTTTTTTTGTCTGCACCATTAGCTTAGAAAAATGCGAACTTGGCCAAAAAGATCGCCGCCAGGAACCAGGCGCCAAAGCTGACGTCGCTAATACGCCCGGCAATCACCTTGATTGCCACATAGCTAATAAAGCCCACCGCAATGCCGTTAGCGATCGAGAACGATAAGGGAATCATGATGATGGTCAGCAGTGCTGGGATCAGCTCCGTGGCGTCGTCATAGTTCAGCCCCTGCATGCCCGACATCATCAATAGCGCGACATAGATCAGTGCGCCCGCCGTGGCATAGGCCGGCACCATGCCGGCCAGTGGTGAGAAGAACATCGCCAGAAGAAAAAGAATACCGACTGTAACAGCGGTCAGGCCTGTGCGGCCGCCAGCCGCCACACCTGCGGCACTCTCTACATAACTGGTCACTGGCGCGCAGCCAAACAGCGCCCCGACCACACTGGAGGAGCTATCGGCCTGCAGTGCTTTATCCATATTCTTGATCTCACCCTGCTCGTTGACCAGGTTGGCGCGGGTTGCCACGCCCAGCAGCGTGCCGGCGGTATCGAACAGGTTAACGAACAGGATGGCAATGATCACGCTGACCATTCCCACCTCAAAAGCGCCGGCAATATCCAACTGCATCAGGGTAGGGGCAATGCTCGGTGGTGCTGATACCAACCCCTGGTACTCAACCAGACCGGTGAGCAAGGCCAGCACGGTGATGATCAGTACGCCAAGCATAATGGCGCCGGGTACCTGGCGTACCGACAGGCCGGCAATCAGGGTAAATCCCAGTGCTGCCAGCAGCGGCTCCGGTTGGGTCAGGTCACCCAGGGAGAGCAGGGTGGCAGGGTTGTCGGTAATCAGTCCGCCGCTTTTGAGACCGATGAAGCCGATGAACAAACCGACACCGGCGCCCATGGCTACCCGTAAGTCCTTGGGAATGCTGTTGAGCATCCAGGCCCGCAAGCGGGTAATACTCATGATGACAAACAGCACACCGGCGATAAACACGGCGCCCAGGGCAATCTCCCAGCTGTAACCCATTTCACCGACTACGGTGTAGGTGAAGAAGGCGTTGAGGCCCATGCCCGGCGCGAGACCCACGGGCCAGTTTGCATACAAACCCATGAACACACAGGCCAGCGCTGCGGCCAGGCAGGTGGCTGCAAAGCTTGCGCCTTGATCCATGCCGGCAGAGGCCATCATCTGTGGGTTTACAAAGATGATGTAGGCCATGGTGATGAAGGTAGTCAGGCCCGCCAGGATTTCCGTGGAGACGCGGGTTTCGTGTTCTTCTAGCTTGAACAGGCGTTCCAGCAGTGCTTGCATGATTAGGTTGAGCCTTGTCTAAATGAGGAGCTATGGTCGCACAGACGCTCAGCCTTCGGAAGCGGCGCGCAGGTACTCAAAGCGAGGGATTGATTGGCCGTCTCGATCGACGGACTCTTGCCACATGGTCAGGGGGCGTACCCATAGGGCGCGATCCCCGTACAGTGGGCGATAGACCGCCATGGCTTCCTCGGTTTCAGAATGCGTGGCCACATCAATCAGCTGGTACTCATTGCCTTTGTAATGTCGGTAGATGCCGGGCAGGGGTGTGGTCATGTGTTGAGCTCCGATAGTGCAGGCTTAACATTTGTTAATGCCAGAGTGGGTTTCATTGCCTATGCTTACGTTTCAGTCTGGACAGTGACACAGCGTCGATGCCCAGATACGAGGCAATATGGAATTGGGCGACCCTTTCCAGCAGGTCTGTTTCGTTGTCCAGTAGCCACTGGTAGCGCTGCTGCGCGCTGCAGGTCAGCAGCAGCGCTTCTCGTTGCTCATTGCGTATGAACGCTTCAGCGAGCATCTGTTGGCTGATGCGGGCCATGGAGGCGTTTTGTTCCGCTGCGGCCATCAGGGCGCGGTAGGGCAGTGTCAGGGCCTCTACTGGCTCCAGGGCCTGAATAGAAAAGGGTGCTGGGGTGGAGGTCATGGCGGCGCTGACCGGCCCGGTAATGTGTTCGGCGCGGTAAAAGGCTTTGTTACGTTCCCGGCCATCCGGGGTGGTGTAGAACAGGCGCACCAGCCCGGATTGTAAAAGAAAGAGGGTGTCGCTGGATTCGCCAGCATGGACCAGGTAGTCCTCGGCGCCGAAGTTTTTCAGGGAGATTTCCTGCAACCATGGGCTGGAACTGTCCAGGTCGCTGATCTCCCAGCGTTCTAACCAGGTGGAAATGTGTGCCATGATGTCGACTGTAGTCATGGCCAAAGTATAAACCCATAAACAACAGATTGAGGTGACAAGTCATGAATGATGCAGCGAACAACATCGTAATGAACATGGATTCGGCTGAGAGCATCATGGACGTGCCGCAGGGGATAGAGGAGGTTCGCAAGGATCGCAAGATCAAGCTTGCAGCCGCACTGCGTTTGTTCGGCAAGCTGGGCTTTGACGAAGGCGTGGCTGGCCACATCACCGTGCGTGACCCTGAACTCACAGATCACTTCTGGGTGAACCCCATGGGGCGTTCCTTCAAGCAGATGCGGGTTTCCGACCTGTTGTTGGTCAGCCACACTGGTGAAGTAGTAGAAGGCACCGGTTTGCTCAATGGCGCCGCGTTTACCATTCACTCGCAGATTCACATGAGTAATCCTGCGATTACTGCCGCTGCCCACTCGCACTCGGTCTATGGCAAAGCATTCTCTTCCCTGGGCAAGACCCTGGCGCCACTTACTCAGGACGCCTGTGCCTTTTATGATGACCATGTCTTGTTCGATGATTTCTCTGGCGTAGTGCTGGATAACACCGAGGGCGAGCGCATCGCCGCAGCCCTGGGTGATAGTAAGGCTGCTATTTTGCAAAATCACGGCCTGCTGACGGTTGGCGAGACGATTGAAGCTGCTGCCTGGTGGTACATCACTATGGAGCGCAGTTGCCAGGCGCAATTGATGGCCGAAGCGGCAGGTACACCCAAGCCAATCTCCCATGATGTTGCGCTGCAAACGCGTGAAACCGTAGGCTCGCCGCTGGCTGGCTGGTTCAGCTTCCAGCCCTTGTACGACGTGATTGTGGCCGAACAGCCCGAACTGCTGGACTAGTGACAGAACCTGCTTGCAAGGAAATGCCCCGGCATCACTGATGTCGGGGCATTTTCGTTACTGGTTATCCAGCATTGAATTCCAGACTGGGCCGGTTGCCAGACTCACTGTGGCCCGCTACAGTTGTTGAAGAAAAAAATCAAAGGGATTCAGTGATATGAAACGACACCTGCAGATACTTCCACTGGCCGTATCATTGGCAGTTGGCACCCTGGCCGCAAATGCTGCCACGGACGACGACACCATACGCATGCTGGAGCAGCAGCTTGAGCAACAGCGCATTATGCTGGAACAACAACAGCAGACACTGCAGATCATGCAGCAGGAGCTGCAGCAGCTCAAGACTGGCCAGTCAGAGCAGGTTATTAGCGCGCAGCATCACGCACAGCCAAAAGAATTGCAGGCGCAAACCGAGGTGGTCAGTGACAAGTCCGCTGGCGGTCTGGGCTTTGATGTCTACGGTTTTGTGATGGCCGATGCCATTTACGACTTCAAACGCGTCGACCCGGATTGGAATGACACACTGCGGGTGACCACCATCCCAACCCAGGATGGGCAATATGGCCAGGACGGCGAGTTTGTCTTCAGTGTGCGCCAGTCGCGGCTGGGGGTGTCAGCTGAATACGATACGCCCGCGGGTAAGGTAACGGCCCTGCTGGAAGGGGAATTGTATGGTGTGGGTGGCGATGCAGGCCAAACCACGCCGCGCCTGCGTCATGCCTGGGCAACGCTGAATAACTTTGGCATGGGCCAGACCTGGTCCAACTTCATGGATGCCGATGTCTTTCCCAATACCATCGACTATTGGGGGCCTACGGGCATGGTGTTCTATCGCAACCAGCAAATGCGTTACACCTTCCCCATGGGCGACAACGAGTTTGCCATTGCACTTGAAAATCCCGATACGGCGCTCACCGTCGGCAAATTCAGGGATGAGTGCACTGATGTCGATATCGATAACTGTGACTCCGTGCTCGACGATGTGATTAAAAAGCACAATGAAATCCCTGACCTGACCCTTCGCTATCGCAGCGACAATGACTGGGGCCACTGGCAGTTGGCGGGCATAGCGCGTGAACTGGGCTACGAGCGACTTGATACCGGTGACAAGGAATCTGAATTCGGTTGGGGACTTAACGGCAGCACGGTGATTAACACCTTTGGCCAGGACAAGTTAAAGCTGCAAGTGGTATACGGCGAAGGCATTGGTAACTACATGAACGACGGCGGCGTGGATCTGGCGCCCAAGAGTGGTCAGCGTGAAGGTAATTCCGCAGTGGCAGTGCCCATTCTGGGTATAGTCGCCTACTACGACCACTACTGGAATGAGCAGTGGTCTACTTCCGTGGGTTGGAGTGGCATCCGTCTGGACACGACCAAGGGCCAGGCTGACAATGAGTTTGAGGAGGGCCAGATCGCCCAGATTAACCTGCTGCACTATCCCACCGAGGGCGTCATGATCGGTGGCGAGTTGATGTACGGTGAGCGTGTGGATATCAATGGCGACGACGGCTACGACGTTCGTGCTCAGCTGTCTCTGAAAGTCAATTTCCCTAGAAACTGATCTTGTTCCCAACCCCGAGAGTGATTGATTTGGTCACTCCCGGGGATCGCATTGGACACTGTTCCCAGACTTTCATTGTGGGACTATAGTCGCCTGATTTCGATCCTGGAGTCAGGTGCACTCAAGCATTTCCAATTTCGCGCACCTGCCCCCTTTGCCGCTGGCTCCGTTGCCAGCGTTTGTGATTTCAATTCCATGTCGATGAAGGAGACAAACCATGCAGGATTTTTCTAATAAAGTGGCGGTAGTCACCGGCGGTGCCGGCGGCATTGGCAAGGCGCTGGTAAAAGCCTTACTCGATTCAGGCGCAAAGGTGGTTATTGCCGACGTTGAAGACGGTGCAATGCAGGCAGCGGTTGAAGAGTGTAGCGGCGAAGGCCGCAGCGTTAGCGCATTCAAGGTCGACGTGCGCAAGCCTGAATCACTGGAAGCGTTGGCTGAGCATGTGTATGAACAACACGGCGCCTGTCACCTGCTGTTCAATAACGCAGGCGTGGCAGCACCTTCTGCCAATATCTGGGAAACCACGCCCAATGACTGGGCCTGGATATACAGCGTTAACGTGATGGGTATCGCCCATGGTATTCAGGCGTTTGTTCCGCGCATGATCGCCGGGGGCGAGGAAGGCTACATCATTAACACCACATCAGGCGATGGCGGTATCTCCAGCCTGCCGTACCAGTCTGTTTATGCTTCCAGTAAGGCTGCCGTGTGTGCCATGACCGAGTGTCTGGCTTCACAGCTGGAAAGCGAAGGCACCAAGTTGAAAGCTTCCCTGTTTTACCCCTCTGGTGGTGTGCTGGTAACCGGCTTGTGGAACCCCGAGCGCAACCGACCCGAAGAGCTCACTCGAGAGAAGCCTGGTGCTCCGCCACCTGATATCGAGGCCTTCAAGGATGCGATGAAAGCTGCCGGTGCAGAGATGCAGTTTCAGGACCTGGATGAGTTGGCCCGCTTTGCGCTAGCCGGTGTGCGTGACCAACGTTTTGTGATCATGATGAACCTGGACGATGCGGCAGATACGCTGCAGGCACGCTCTGAACGCTACCGGCGCGCCGAGTTGCCTATTGTTTATGAGGAAATTCCCCAAATGTAAGGGCAGTTCCTGAACACGGGCAGTGGCATCCGTCGCCGCCCTTCAATAGAATGGGCGATTCCTGACTACAAGGTTCGCCCATGATTTCTGAACAAATGCAGAAGACCCTTTACCAGCAGCTCAATGATGAGTTTTCTTCTGCCTATCTATACCTCGCGATGTCCGCCTACTGCGCGCACATTGACTTTAATGGTGCTGCAAACTGGCTCAAGCAACAGTATGAAGAAGAGCAGATGCACGCCACCAGGATATACAACTACCTGATAGAGCAGGGTGCGCATGTGGTGCTCAGGGAAATATCCCAGCCCCCCAGCGAGTTCGGTACCATTCTTGATGTGTTTAAGGCATCGCTGCAACACGAGCAGGCAATGACTGCCAAGCTCAATAACCTGAGCGACCAGGCATTGAAGGAAAAGGACCATGCCACCTACAACCTGTTGCAATGGTTTGTGAATGAGCAGGTGGAGGAAGAGTCTACCGTCGGCGAGATTATCTCCAAGCTGAAACTGGTGAAGGAAGATGGCTACGGTTTGCTGATGATCGACAACGAGCTGGGCGCGCGATCTGCGCCGGCTACGCCTGCCTGAGTGCCACTCGGGTCAGAGCTCAAGAAAAACAGCAATATTGAAGAGGATTCCGGTTTGACTCGTGATGAGTCCAACATAGCGCATCAAGCTTTAAATTGTCGGGCGCGGGTGAGACTCTGGGGGTGTTGGGATTGCGGTCCCACAGATAGTTTGTATGTCCCGGCGGGACTTTAACAGGCGGGCAGGTGTTTACCGGCCCGTCTTTTTTTTGTTGCCGCTTCGAGCACCTAAAATTTCCTGCAGCCTGTTCAGGCCTTGCGCTGCCGATGCCAGTGGCAGTTGCGGTTCATCGCGTTCTACGAATATGTGTTCTACCGAGTTCGCAGGCAGCGCGCCCAACAGGCTAGCAAAGTCAATTTCCCCGGTACCGATATCAGTCTCCTGGCCAGATGAATCCATATCTTTTGCATGCAGCAGCGGGAAGCGGCCCGGATGATCGGCAAACAGCTGCAGTGGATCTATTCCCGAACTCACCGCCCAGTACAAGTCCAGCTCATAACTGACAGCGTGCGGGTCAGTTGCCGCAAGCAGAAAATCATAGGGGGTCCCCGTCTCGCCGGGCAAGAATTCGAAGTCGTGATTGTGATAGGCCAGGCTAAGGCCACGCTGCTGCGCCAATGTGCCTACACGGTTGAGCAGGTCAGCCAATTGCCGGTAGCCATCGGGATTGCGCAGGGCAGCTTCCCACCAGGCCAGAACAATGTATTGATGCCCTGTCAGCGCGGCTGTATCCAGGCTTAATTCAGGGTGCTGTAACAATTCGGCGGGGGTGACATGTGCCGAGGGGGCGCTCAGGCCTGAGCTCTCCAGCAGGTGAACGATAGTCGCCGGATCACAGCCAAAATATCCTGCAAACTCGACTTGCGTGTAACCTATAGCAGCCACCATCGCCAGGGTACCTGGCAGATCTCGCTCCATCAGCTCTCTTACGGTATAGAGCTGTAAGCCGACGGCTGGGCTATGGCTATCTGACAGGTTGGTACTCCCCTCAGGCGACAGTGCCGCGCCTCAGTTCCAGTTTTTCTCGAATATCGGCGGCAAATTTTTCAGTGATGGGGTAAGAGGCAATCAGCCAAATGGCGACAGCTGAGCTGACCAGCGGTATCAGAATATCAAAAATCCGCATCAGGTAGAGCGTTTGGCTGGCCTGGTCTCCGCCCAGGGCCACGTCAAACCCGGTGGCGTTGAGCATAATTCCGCCAATCGCAAGTGCCGCAGCCATACCCAGTTTTACCACCCACCAGTAGATTGAACCGAACATGCCTTCTCTGCGCTCGTGGCTTTGTAGCTCATCCATGTCACAGACGTCAGCGACCATCGATCCCATCAGGGTAAACAGACCACCAAGGCCGAAGGCAATCAGGGGAGCCGGCAGCAGCAGTAACATAGGGTAGCGTGGATCGTAGCAAATCCATTTGAGCGCGTACCCCAGCATGGAGACGGCAATGGCGACAAAGAAAGCCCGTCGCTTGCCGATCTGCGTGGAGAGCCAGCTGATGAAGAAAATGACAAAAAACGTAGCGAAGGCCGAAACGGTGCCAGACCAGCCTGCGAATTCAGCGCCCAGTTCCTGGTCGCCGCCGAACACATAGTAAATGATGATATAGGATTGGAAAGAAGCCACCATCATGAAACCATTGAATACCAGGAAGGTAGCCGCGCACAGCTTAAGGAAAGGCGAAAACTTCAGCGTCATGGCGAATCCCTGAAAGAAATTCGCTGTGCTTGCCTTGAACTTTTTCGCCAGTTCGGAGAAGCCATTAGCGGCTTCATTGAGTTCCTGGGCAGCCAGATCCTGATAGCGCTCGCGTAGAAAAATGGCCGGTATCACACCCAGTATCAGCACTGTTACTGCAATGGCGACTGCGAGCCCCGCGGCGCCGCTGGCAAGATCATCAAACAGCTCCTCCCGTTGCATAATCCACAGAAACCAGGGTGATATCAGGTAGGCCAGCTGTCCCATGAAGTTTTGCACCGCCATCACCCGGGTTCGCTCGTGATAATCGGGGGTGAGCTCGTAACCCAGGGCGACCCAGGGGGTGGCAAACATGGTGTAGAAGAGGTAGAAAAAAAGCGAGCCTATAAGGAAAAACCAGAAATAGTAATTCTCTGATTTGCCTTCGGGGAGTTGCCACAGCAGGGCGAATGAAATACTCACTAAAATGGCACCCAGGAAGATGTACGGCCTCCTGCGGCCCCAGCGAGATCGGGTTTGATCTGATATGTAGCCCATCAAAGGATCGGTAAAGGCGTCGATCAACCGGGGTAGTGCTCCCAGTAGGCCTACCAGTGCCGGGTTCATACCGAGGCCCAGGTTGAGCACAATGCTCATGCCGCCGATAGCCGCTCCCAGCAGGTTGTTGACGAAGGCACCGATCCCGTAAATGATCTTTTGGCTAAGCGGAACCCTGTCTTGTTCAGGTGTCTGGTAGTGCAGATCCCCGGCCATAGCAATCCTTGTATCGATGCTCCGTTGGGGCGATGTATGACCCAGGGGCAACTATTATTATCTGACCGAACAGTGTGTGCAGTGAAGGTAGCTTGTGCAAGCACTACTCGCTCAAGGGGACTGGCATTGCGATTAGTGGGTTATATCAGGATGTTGCTGGTGCGGCCGGTCTGCAGCCCCAGCGCGCGGGCGCAGCCTCGCAGGCCAGGTTGTTCAGCAAGGACTATTGCCAGTGGAATGCCGGCATTGAAATCATGAAAACGGCCCTTGGCACAAAAGTTGGCCAGAAATACTTCCTCATCAAGAAAGTCGAGCATCTTCGGCAGGATGCCTCCGGAAAGGTAAACTCCCTGGCTGGCGCCGGTCATCAGCGCGACATCTCCGGCGAACGCGGCGAGGATAGCCAGGAAGTCATCGACCGCCTTGCGGCACAGTGGGTCGTTGGCCTGCGCCCCTGCATTAACCTCCGCGGCGGGTAACTCCCGGCATTGGTCCTGCAGGTTGCAATTGGCCCAATACAGGTTGGCCAGGCCTTGCCCGGACAGGACCCGCTCGACGGATACTCTGCGGTAGCGTTTGCGCAGCACCTCAAGCAAGTCTGACTGGTGTTGGTCCACCGAAGCGAAGCCAATGTGCCCGGCCTCCGACGGCAGAATCTCACCCGAGGGCAGCAATGCTGACACTCCTAGTCCGGTGCCCGGGCCAATGACAGCGGTAACACCATTACCCAGGGGCCGCGCAGACCCCAGCCAGCGTAACTCTGAGTCTTGCAGCGTGTCGATGCTCAGCACCTGAGCGCTGAAGTCGTTGATGATCTCAACCGGGACGCCCAGTGCTTGCTCCAGCTCCGTCCGGCTGAATGTCCAATGGTTGTTGGGCAGATCAATAGGGTCGGAGTCCACGGGCCCGGCCACCGCAAGACAAATGCTGGCCACCGAATTTGTATCCAGTCCCGTGATGTAGGTGTTGATGGCTTCTAGCAGGAACGGAAAATCTGCGCAGGGAAAGATTTTCACCTGCCTCAAAACGCTGTCTGCTGAGCTGACACAGGCAAAGCGGGCGTTGGTGCCGCCAATATCGGCCACAATGTGTGGTGGAGATTGCATGATGTTCTCCGGCCTTGCTGTTTAAGTGCCTATTGGTCGTAGCTCAGGCCGTAGCCATAGGGGAACAGCGGGTCGTAATCTTCATCGCCGAGATTGGGGGTCTTTTCTGCGTCTTTTGGCCAGGAAAAGGATAGTTTTCCGGTGAAGTCATAATCGCCAAACAGTACGTCCGGGATTCCCCGTCCCTCTGAACCGGGAAGCCAGGCGGCAACAAAGGCTGCGGAAGCGTCCAGTTCGTTATTGGTCACCAGCGGACGACCGGTGAGCATAACTGTCACTACGGGTATGCCCCGCGAGGCGATATTGGTAATTGTCTGTATGTCTTCCGGGTGCAGGTCAGCGAGCACCAGGCTGTCGCCATAGGGCTCAAGCACCTTGAGCAGGCCCTTGATTTGCGAACCGGCCTGGACAATGACATCGTCGCCAGTGCGAATGTCGCCCATCCCTTCGGCGTAGGGTGTTTCACCGATGACCACCACCGCCACGTCGTGAAGATCAGGGTCGGCATCTGCACCGTTGCCGGAGGTGCTCAGCACTGCATTTGGCGCTACCTCGGTAATACCTTGCCAGATGGAGGATCCTCCCTCCACAAACTCATTGCCCGATGTACCCTGCCAGGCCACAGTGAATCCGCCGCACTGGTGGCCGATGTCGTCCGCGTTTTTGCCCGCTACCAGGATGCGTTGCTCCTTGCGCAGCGGTAATATCTGCTGTTCATTTTTGAGCAGCACCAGTGACTTACGCACCGCTTCGCGCGCTATCTCCCGGTGAGCCTCGCTGCCGAAGCTTTGGTCATTGGACCAGCGTCGGTCGCTGGGTCGTGGTTTGTCGAACAGGCCGAAGGCGAACTTTACCCGCAATATGCGGCGCACGGCATCGTCAATGCGTGACATGGGCACGGTGCCCCCCACAACGTGATGGGTCAGGTGATCGATAAACGGCTGCCAGTGCTCGGAAACCATAAACATATCAATGCCAGCATTGGTGCCACTGGCCACCGCCTCGAAATAGCTCTCTGACAGGTAGTCGATGCCGTCCCAGTCGGAAATAATAAAGCCGTCGAAGCCCATCCGCTCTTTCAATACGTAGCTGAGCAGATACTTGTGGCCGTGGCATTTGTCTCCGTTCCAGCTATTGAAGGAAGCCATAGCGGTCAGCACGCCGTTTTCTATCGCCGGGTAATAGGGCGCTATGTGCAGTCGCTGCAGCTCGGATTCACTGATCCGGGTGTCGCCCTGATCGATGCCCTCGGTGGTGCCGCCATCGCCGACCCAGTGCTTAACGCAGGCAACAACGGCATCTTCGCCCAGATCTCCCTGCATTCCGCTGACGAAAGCGCCCGAATAGGAGCAGACGATCTGCGGGTCTTCCGAATAGCTCTCGTAAGTGCGACCCCATTGACTGTTGCGCGCCACCGCCAGGGTGGGGGCAAACGTCCAGTCGACGCCAGTGGCGAGAATCTCCTTGGCCGTAGCCTGGGCAATACGCTGCACCAAATCGCTGTCTCTGGCTGCCCCAAGGCCAATATTGTGGGGAAAAATGGTCGCACCAATGACATTATTGTGACCATGAACAGCATCCACGCCATAAAGAATGGGGATGGCCAGGTGGTCACTGTCTTCCTCCATTGAGGCCATCCAGTAGGCATCGTTCATATCTACCCAGTCGCTGACCTGGTTGTCGCCCGGGCAGGATCCACCACCGCTGAGAATCGAACCAATGTGGTAGGCCTTAACCTGATCTGGCTCAATAGCCATGCGCTCCGTCTGCACCATCTGGCCAATCTTTTGGGCGAGGGTCATTCTGGTCATCAACGCATCGATCTTGCTCTCCGTTTCAGGGTTCATGGTGATTCCGTCCTCGGGCAATGGGGTTGGATAATTCATAGCGTATGGTCCATTGGATATCGGTTGGCGCAAGCGAAGCGGGTTAATAGCGCCGTATTTGCAGTTTTCATTGTCAGTGTCCCACCAGGGTCGTTTCCAGTTCTTCCAATGTTTTGCCGCGTGTTTCAGGCAGCAGCCAGAGGATCAACCCCAGCCCCAACAGGGCGAAACAGCCATAGGCAAGGAACGTGAAGGAGTTGCCCAGATTGGCTAGCTGCCAGGGAAAGAGCAGCTGAACCAGGAAACTGATGGCGGAATTGACCAGGCCGACGATTGAAATGGCGACCGCGCGAACCTTGTTGGGAAACAGCTCGGAAAACAGCACCCACATGACCGGACCTATAGACACGGCGAAGCAAGCGACGAAACCTAAAATACCCGCAAGAATAATCCCGGGTTGAATAGCGATAGCGTTGCGCAGCAGGTCGGACTCGAAGGTGAGGAAGCTCTCCTGGCCCAGATTCTCGATCAGTGCTGCGCGAAAAGCCAGGTCTGAGTCAAAGGTCAGGTCCATTAGTGGATCCAGCGCAGCAGCATTGATGGTCGCAGGCAGGGCCGCAAGCACATCGGCGTCAATCGTGTAACTTGCCTGGCCGAAGCCCCAGCTCAGCAATAGCATGCTGACCGCCATTCCGGCGACGCCAAATACCAGTAAGGGCTTACGTCCCAATTTGTCAATCAGGGCCATGGCCACGATGGTGAACGCCAGGTTGGTCAGGCCAACCAGCACGGCCTGCATGAAAGAGGCATCCGTGCCGATGCCGGACTGCTCGAAGATCATCGGGGCGTAGAAGAAGACGGCGTTTATCCCGGTAATCTGCTGCAAAATCGCTACCAGCAGACCTATTACCATAACTTTGCGTAGTGCCGGTTCCAGTAGTTCCCTGAAACCGGATCTGCTTGTTGCCGCGGCCGACTCAATACTGCTATTGATCATGTTCAGTTCGGCTTCGCTCTGGTCGGGGCCGTTGAATATGGCCAGCACTTCCCTGGCCCTGTGTTGTTCGCCGCGCATGACTAGCCAGCGGGGGCTCTCGGGCACAAAACGCAGGCAGAAAAAATAGGCGATGGCAGGGAGCAGCTCTACACCGAGCATCCAGCGCCAGCTGTCGCTATCCAGCGACAGGCCTTGTACCCAGTGCGCCTCGGATTGCCCCAGTTTAAGAATCAGGTAGTTGCTGAAAAAGGCCGTCGAAATTCCAATCACGATGTTCAGCTGGTTAATCGAGACCATGCGCCCGCGACTTGCAGCCGGAGCAATCTCGGCAATGTACATGGGGGCGACAATCAGTGCGGCGCCTACGCCCAGACCACCGATAATACGGGCGATAATCAAAGCTTCGAAAGAGGGCGCAAACGCAGATGCAATCGCGGAAATGGCGAACAATACGGCGGCGCAGCGCAATATGGGCTTGCGCCCGAAGCGGTCGCTCAGAGGGCCCGCTGCCAACATGGCCAGGGTGGCAGCGAATGCCAGCGACGCGACCGACCAGCCGAGTTCTATTTTGCTCAGGGAGAACTCCACCTCGATGAAGCCGACGACACCGGAAATGACCGAGGCGTCGAAGCCCATGAGGAATCCCCCCAGGGCGGCGATCAGGGCGGTACGAATGATTACCCCATGATCAGCCAGCATCAGTCACGGACCTCGAATTCGGTCCACAGCGGCGCATTAGAGTCGCCACCTATCCAGACGTGGAAGCCACCAGGTTCGGTGACAAGCTGCATTTTGCGATTATGGAAGGCCAGCTCATCGGTGTGCAGCTCAAAGCTGATGCGCTTGCTTTCGCCCGGCGCCAGTTTCACGCGCTTGAATCCTTTGAGCTCCCTCACCGGCCGGGTCACGTTCCCTGCCAGGTCACGAATGTACAGCTGGGCGATCTCTTCTGCGGCGTGTTCGCCGCAGTTCTGCAAGGTAGCAGAGAAGCTTATGGTATCGCCAAGGCCAATGCACTCATCAGACCTGTGGATATCGCGGTACTCAAAATGCGTATACGAAAGTCCGAAACCGAACGGGAACAGCGGAGTGAACCCGGCGTCCAGGTGGAAGGCTGACATGCCCAGGGATGTTTGCGCGGCGCGGCCGTCGATCTCGTCGATATGGGTGACTGTATCGTGACTAGGCGGGCGTCCGGTATTCTTGCGCGCGTAATAGATGGGTACTTGTCCAACCATGCGCGGGAATGATACTGGCAACTTGCCTGATGGTGATGCCTCGCCGAACAGCAGATCGACAATGGCCGGGCCGCCCATGGTGCCAGGGTGCCAGGCGTATAGCAGTGCAGCGACCTTATCCAGAATGGGGCTCAGAGTAAGAGGACGACCTGCCATAACCACAAGCACTATCGGGGTGCCGGTGGCGGCAACCTGCTCTATCAGTGCTTCCTGGCTGCCCGGCAGGTTGATTTCCGCGCGGCAGTGAGCCTCGCCAGACAAGATGGATTCTTCGCCCATGAACATGATAGCGACGTCTGAATCCTGCGCGAGCTGGATAGCTTCTTGGTGGCCGCCGTCGTCGCGGCAGCGGGATGACTGCATTCCCTGGGCCCAGCGAACATCTAGGTTTTGGCCCACCAGGTGGTGCACAGCCTGCAGGCAGGTGTGACTGTGGTGAGCCTCGCCGTCAAACACCCAGGTACCCAGTTGTTCGTAACCGTCATCTGCTAACGGTCCTATCACTGCAACTGAGGACAGCTCGTCACGAGACAAAGGCAGTATGTGCTGATCGTTTTTCAGTAATACGCAACTGCGGATTGCAGCGTCTTTTGCGGCCTGAAGGTAATCTGCGTTGACCAGCTGCGGGAAGTGCTCTGGATTGGTATAGGGGTTCTCGAACAAGCCCAGTTCGAACTTCAGTTTGAGTATATTAAATACCAATGCATCCAGCGCTAACGCATCGACTTTGCCCTGGGCAATAAGGTTCGGTATGTGTTCCTTGTAGAGACTGCTGGCCATTTCCATATTTATACCAGCGTTGGTCGCTTCCAGTACTGCTTCTTCGTCATTGGCGGTAAAGCCATGGACCGTCAATTCGCGAATAGCATCCCAGTCGCTGACCACAAAGCCCTGGAAGTCCCACTCGTCACGCAGTATCTGGCGCATGAGGAATTCGTTGCCGGCAGCAGGTACGCCGTTAAGGTCACTGAATGATGACATAAAGGTGGCAACGCCTGCGTCCAGCGCCTGCTTGAATGGCGGCAGATAGACGTTGCGCAGTTCGTTCTCGGGAATGTTGGCAGTGTTGTAATCCAGTCCACCCTCTACAGCACCATAGCCGACAAAATGCTTGGCGCAGGCGGCGATGGAATTCTGGTCAGACAAGTCGTTACCCTGGAAACCCCTGACCATGGCAGCGCCTAAAACTCCGCACAGGTGGGGATCTTCGCCAAGGCTTTCTGCAATTCTGCCCCAACGCGGATCGCGGGTAATATCGATCATCGGCGCAAAGGTCCAGTTGACCCCGGCAGACGCAGCCTCGGCTGCTGCGATGGCAGCACCTCGCTCGACGATGTCCGGGTCCCAACTGGCAGCCTGTCCCAGAGGGATCGGGAATATGGTTTTGAAGCCGTGGACAACGTCACGTCCTATCAGCAGTGGAATGCCCAGTCGGCTCTCCTGAACTGCAATTCGCTGCAGTTCATTGACCTTCTCGACATCGACTTCATTGAGAACAGAGCCAATCTGGCCATTGCGGATCTCATCGTGGAGGTGCCAGCCACCACCATTGACCTGGCTCATTTGGCCGAGCTTCTCTTCCAGAGTCATTTGCGCCAGAAGTGAACAGGCCTGCTCGTCAACGCTGCTCATCTGATTTGATTCCTTGGCCTTGATTGAACGCTGCGGCATAGTAACTAGATGTCTCCATTGACGCGTTTTGGGATGCGCTTTTGGGCGTGGATTGCTTTAGGCAATTCATGCCAGACAGCGCACACTCACTTTAGCAGCGCATGGTCGTGCAATGCCCTTGCAGGAACCATCAAAAAACGCCCAAGTGGACCAGTTTCAAGATGAATCGGTGCCAGCAGCACAGTGGCAGTCTTGAACCGCAAAAAAAAAGCGCCAACATCAGTGGCGCTTTTTCCTAAACACATACCAAAGTGCAGGCTAATGCGGTTGCTCTTCAAATTAGCCTACAGTTTCGACTGACTGCCTTAGCCGCGCTTGGATAGTTTTCTGGCGCCAAACATGCCCATAAGAGCGGTTAAGCCCAGTAATCCCCAAAGAGGTAAAACGGGTATGGCGTTGGTTGAACCTCCAGCGCTGGGTGGGGGTGCGGCGCAAACTGCGCCAAGGGATACACTAACCGATCCTAGCGCTGCTGCATCTGCTGGATTAGCGTTTGGACCGTTGGTCGAAAAACCGCTCTGCACAATCACGTCGCCGCCGTAGCCAGAGAGGTCGGCTGATAGGCTGATGTTACCGGAACCGACAGCTTGGTATTGCTCATCAAGAAGGCCAAAGCCGGGGTCAAACACTTTTATGAAAGCCACAGTCTCGTAGGGTGCCGCCAATGTGTTGTTTGACGCACAGCCCAACAAGGTTGTCTCGGTCTCGGCAAATGGGTAGGTTAAATTGGTTTCCTCGAAGCCCAGCATGTTCATCCACTTGTTGCCTCCAGGTCCAGCACCTCCGTTATCGCGCCAGAAAGCATCACCCGGGTTTTCGTCGTAGAGGCTGAAGTTTGGTGCGAGTACAATGCTACTGCCGCTAACGCTTGCCGATAACTTTGCTATATCCGCGAAACCAGCATCGAAGATGTAGCCTCCTTGCGCGCCTCCTACGAGTTCAAAGGTAACAAAGTAGCCCGTATCGATTGTCTGGGCCATTGCTGAGGTTGATGCGAGAGCGAGTGTCGCCGCAGCTGTAAAGCCGGTCAGGGCTCCCTTTAGTTTATGTGTGGTTGTTCTTGTCATTATTATTCACTCCAAAAAGTGTTTGAAAAACCGCTGTAGCCGTCGCGGAACTGACTTTCCACGGCTTACAATTATTATAGGTAGTGAAACTGTAATTGAAAGACGACTTTCCAAGTCAAAGTTTTCGATCAAGCGGACTATCGTTGCGACCAAGTGGACTAAAATGTGGCGGTCTATTGGAGCGGTGCAGGGAAGACGCCTTTTTTAGAGAAATTTCGATCTCGCGATGGGTGGGTCGCAACATTGCTGATCAGGTTAACAAAGGGCTGCGACCGATCTGGCCATGGTACTTTAAGGCCGACGTCGCCGTCTGGTCGTGGTAACTGCCCGCCTTATCGCACGCTCAATCGTTCGACCGATGAACTGGTGTACTCTGTTGCAGAGGTCCAATAATAGCGTACGAGTCGCGCCTTCAAGGCCCTCGAAACCGAGAGAACGAGCTCTATGACCACAAGTTTAGCCAAGGATAGCACCATACCGGTCGGTGAGTTCATCACCCTGGATGGAGAACGCTACTACGCGATCTATGACGTGGATCACATGGATCCATTCCTGATCAGCCTGGCGTCCGATAGTGATCACTGGATGTTTGTCGCCTCAAATGGCGGCTTGACCGCGGGCCGCGTTTCGCCTGAAACAGCTTTGTTCCCTTATATTACCGTCGATAATATTTATGACAGCACAGGCGATACGGGCAGCAAAACGCTGATAAGGGTAGGCGAGGGAGCAGATTGCCTGCTTTGGGAGCCTTTCAATGCGGAAAAAGGCTCGGACTATTCAATTTGTCGTAATCTGTACCGTAATCATCTGGGCAACAAGCTCGTGTTCGAGGAGGTCAATAACGACCTTGAGCTGTGTTTTCGTTATACCTGGGCTAGCAGCGAACGCTATGGATTTGTGAGAAGTTGCTCCTTGCAAAACAGGGCTGCAGTACCTGTCAGGGTGGCGATTCTTGATGGACTTCAAAATATTTTGCCTGCGGGCACCCCTCGCCATACCCAGACCGACTCCAGCTATCTGGTAGACGCCTATAAGCTGAATCAGCTGGATGTCTCGACTGGGCTGGCTTTTTATGCGCTGTTCTCGGGTATTAGTGACCGTGCCGAGCCCAAAGAATCACTGCGAGCTAATACGGTATTTTGCCTTGGCTTGGACCAGCCTCCTATTGTGCTTAGTGCGGCACAAATTCAGGGTTTCAAGCGGGGTGAGCCTATCTGCACGGAGCAGGCCAAACGGGGCATTCGCGGTGCTTACCTGGTGAATATAGAGCAAGAACTTGCAGGCGGCGCTGCTACCCAATGGCAGTTTGTGATGGGTTCAGAGTTAAGCCAGGCAGAATGCTCGCAGCTGAGGGCGAAGCTTGCTGATCCAGATGCACTCGCAGCATCGGTGCAGCAGGATGTTGTGTCTGGCTCTGATCGTTTAGCCAGAATCATGGCATCGGCCGACGGCTACCAGTGTACTTCTGAAGAAACCGTGACGACTCACCATTACGCCAATGTTCTTTACAATGTGTTCCGGGGGGGGATACCCGACGATCAATACCAGGTGTCTGCCAAGCACTTGCGCGGACACGTACGTCACTTTAACCGCGATACCTACGAGCGTAATCGACCTTTCCTGGAAGCGCTTCCCCAGAGCATTGGTGCCGTTGAGCTTCTGGAGCATGTGAACAGCCTCAACCAGCCTCAGTTAATGCGCCTGACAATGGAGTACTTGCCCATTACATTCGGCAGGCGGCACGGTGATCCCAGCAGGCCCTGGAACCTCTTTGAAATACGCTTGCGTGATGAGCAGGGTGATCGCCTGCTCACCTACCAGGGCAATTGGCGTGACATTTTCCAGAACTGGGAAGCGCTGTTGCTCAGTTACCCGGAATTTATTGAAAATGTCATCGCCAAGTTTGTGAACGCCTCCACGGTGGACGGTTTCAATCCCTATCGAATGACCAGTGAGGGCATCGATTGGGAAGTCGAGGACCCTGAAGATCCTTGGAGCTATATCGGCTACTGGGGTGACCATCAAATTATCTACTTGCTGAAGCTGTTGGAGTTATCGTGTAATTTCCACCCCGATCGTTTAAGTGAGCTGCTGCACCAGCCGCTGTTCAGCTACGCAAACGTTCCCTATCGCATTAAGCCGTTTGAAGCGTTACTGGAAGACCCCAAGAGCACCGTTGTCTTCGACGCCGATCTCGCAGGCGTAATCGAGTCCCGGGTGAGTGAAATGGGCGCCGACGGTAAGCTTGTATTGGACAAATCGGGTCAGGTCTACCAGGTCACTCTGTTGGAAAAACTTCTGGTGACACTGCTGACTAAAGTCAGCAACCTGGTCGTCGATGGCGGAATATGGTTGAACACCCAGAGACCCGAATGGAACGACGCCAATAACGCGCTGGTGGGTAACGGGCTCTCAATGGTCACGCTTTACTATCTGCGCCGCTACCTGCTGTTTATGCAAGGCATGACTGCGCAGCAAAAATCCGATATTACTGTCTCTAACGAGGTAGCGGACTGGCTGCATGAAGCTGTCGCGGTTCTGCAACAGAATGCTCATGATGAATTTTCAACGCGGGATCGGCAGCAATTCCTGATGCTTATGGGGCAGGCCTACAGCCGTTATCGTGCCAGGGTCTACGCGCAGGAGGGTTTCTCCGGAACGCGGTCAATCACGGCAGAGACGATAGGAGAGCTCCTGGAGACCTCACTGCAGGTAATAGATAGCAGTATTCAAAATAACCTGCGTGAGGATGGTCTCTACCACGCCTATAACCTGCTCGATCAAAGGCAGGGCGACATACAGATAGAACATCTCTATCCGATGTTGGAGGGCCAGGTTGCGGTATTAAGTTCAGGCGCACTGCAGCCTCGAGCCGTCATTGATGTTCTCCAAAGTCTTTTTGACAGCGCTATGTTTACGAGCAAGCAAGACTCTTTTTTACTGTATCCCGACAGAGAAGTGGCCGGCTTTTTGGATAAAAACCTGTTTGCACGAGAGCAAGCGCGGCCTATTGCGCTGATAGAAGAGATGCTCGGTAGAGGTGACCAGCGAATTGTAGAGCCCGACGGTGAAGACTCTCTTCGTTTCAGTCCTAACCTGATAAATGTGAATGCACTGGATGAGCTCTTACTGCGCTTGCATGAGGAATATCCCGAGGAGTCCGTTGCAAGCGGTGAGAGCCTGAGAGAGCTCTACGAGAGTGTGTTCAATCACCGTGCCTTTACTGGTCGTTCGGGGGGCATGTTTGCCTTTGAGGGGCTAGGTAGTATCTATTGGCACATGATTTCCAAACTCTTGTTAGCGATACAGGAAAATTTCTATAGTGCATCCCGCCAGCGGTCAGACGCTGAAGCGGTGCAAACTCTGGGAGACTTCTATTACCGTGTTCGCAAGGGAATAGGCTTTAATAAAAGCCCTGCAGACTATGGCGCATTTCCTACGGACCCTTACTCGCACACTCCCGCGCACCTCGGCGCCCAACAGCCCGGTATGACAGGTCAAGTGAAGGAAGAGATCCTGACTCGCTTCGGGGAGTTGGGCGTACACATTGTCGAAGGAAGTGTTCAGTTCGATGTGGCGCTGTTACGCGAGGTGGAATTTGCCACGCAAGAGAGCATATTCACGTACCTGGATACACAGGGCGAGTGGCAAGAAGTCGCTGTGCCGGCGAAGGGTCTAGCCTTTACCTATTGGCAAGTGCCTATCGTTTACCGGCTCAGTGATGCCGGGTCGGCTCTGAGTTTGATCGACGCGGACGACCAAGTATTGCATTTGGAGGGCCTTGAAATACCCCAGGAGACCGCAAGCGCTCTGTTCAGACGGAATGGCCGAATCAAGCGCATTGAACTTACGGTATCGTCGGACATGCTCTTTACTGCAAGCAATTGAGCTGATGCCCCACCGATACAATCAGTGGGGCCGGGGCGAGGCTCTGCGCGGCGAGTTAGCCGTCTGCGGCTATTTTGAAGCTGACGTTATCGTAGATGATGCCGGTGGGATCGTAGTTCGTAGCGGTATTGGCGAAACCAAACTGCAGCAGCATGCCCGCCATCTCACTGGTGATTGTAATTTCGATACTGCGGGTCTCCCACGCAGTCGTCAAAGTGCTGGTGTCAATGGTGACGGGTGCTTCTGTGGGTTGGTAGCTATTTCCTGGATCCAGTACCTTGGCAAAAGCGATAGCCTGGGAGGCAGAGGTCAGGGCGCCTTCACCAGGTAGTTTTGCATCGAACGTAAAGACATAAGTGCCGGCAGCGTCAGCCCCCAATGAATACTCCTTGTAGACGTTTACTTCGACAAATTGGCCTCTTTCGTGCTGTAACTGGCCATTGTACTCGCTGTCGTAAAAGCTGAAAACGCTGAGCTGTCGCGCGCCCTGGTCAGGGCCACCCTCGCCCTTGGTCAGAGCGCTGATATTTCCGCCGTTGGGTGCTCCCCCATCGATAGGAAAACCGCCGACGTAGGTGGTGCCGTCGGCTTCAAATATATTGATGTAGGACACCCAGTTTTCTCCCAGGGCTTCGCTAGCGATGTCGTTGCACTCGAAGTCAGAGCTATAGTCAACGTTGGGGCCAGTGGAACGGAAGAGTGGGCTTATCAGGAAGACATCGTCTTTTGCCAAAAAGGAATCCAGACCGATATTTTCGAGCTCGGAGGTATATAGACGTACCTCCGAATCAGTGGAGCAACCGAAGAAGTGACGCTGTGCGCTTTTCCAGCGTACAAATTCGTAGCCCTGATCCGGCGCAGCGACAAATGTTTCGTCGAAAAATTGATCAACGACAGGGATATCGGCGCATTGAGCACCGCTTGGGCAGTCCGGGAAGGTGCCAGACTGGGTCTGCACGACGCCACCTGGAAGGGTGTTGATGCGTATAAAGCACCCGGAAAGCAGTGAAGCGGCGACGATAACTAGCAAGGAGCGGAATATGGATGTTTTCATGAGAATGTTCCTGTCATTCAAGTGCGAGTATTTTAACCGAAAAAAAAGAGGCTATGCTAAAACCTTTGGCCGATTTGGGACGAAAACGCTGAGAGGGACTCGTGGCGCGATGAACTGGCCTCCTCGTATGCAGGGGCAAGTAGCCCCAGCCAAACTCAGCAGGACCGGTACATCGACTATTTCATTGGAGGTGGACCGTAGCTAATCAGATGTCCCTATAAATGGTGCATGGCTTGCATGCCGCAGGGGTGGGGAGGGATAATCCTTCTTATCTCATCCACGACCCTTTATATCGCGTTTCACTTACAAAGCATCTGCGTTTGTAGGATAAGTTACAGTGATAATAGTTACCAGCTCGACAGCGGAGATAATAAATGTACAAACTGTTCAAGAGAGTTCAGCACATGGTTGTGCTGCCGACACTGGCGGCCGTGATCGTCGGCTGTGGCGGCGGCGGAGGCGGTGCGGAATCGCCCAAGACCGCCCCTTTCTATCCCGCAGCGGAAGATGAGTGGAATCTCGTCTGGAGTGATGAGTTCGAGGGCAATAGCCTGGACTTGTCCAACTGGGATATTCAGGAAGGTGATGGGAGCGATTACGGTATTCCCGGCTGGGGCAATAATGAGCTCCAGTGGTACCAGGCAGAGAATATTTCTGTTGTTGATGGCCTGATGACTATCGCTGCCCGCGCTGAAACGGTTGAAGGGTATCCGTACACATCGGCTCGTATCCGAACCTTTGAAAAATTTGATTTCACCTATGGCCGTATTGAGGCTCGCATCAAGGCTGCACCTGGTCAGGGACTTTGGTCGGCGTTTTGGATGCTGCCGACGAACTCGCCCTACACCAGCTGGGCCGCCCAGGGTGAAGTCGACATCATGGAAGTGGTCAACGCTGCCACCGACAACGAGAATACCTTTGCCACTGTGCACTTTGGCTTCCCCTGGCCCCTTGCCCAGTCGGCTGGCGGCGCTGAGATCCCAGCAAATGACCCCTCAGGAGACTTCAATGAGTATGCTGTCGAGTGGTCCAATAACGAGTTGCGCTGGTATTTGAATGGTGAGCATTATCAGACCGTTACCAAGGACACCTGGTATAGCTACTATTATGCCGGCCAGGAGACCGGCTATGTTAATGGTGCCGGTGCTGCGCCATTTGATGTAGATTTCCACGTCCTGCTCAATCTGGCGGTAGGCGGTAACTTACCCGGCGCGCCTGACTCTGGTGCAACACCTTCAGATATGGTGGTCGACTATGTCCGTATTTACAGTTGCAGCTATGATCGCGAAGACGGCGCTGGTTGTAACTCGAATGCAGATCGGACACTACCCACACCGGACGCTCAGGAGCCCTTCGAGGCCAGCTTTGATCTGTATACAGATGCCGCTGGAACCATACCGGGTCAGGATGGCGGCCAGCGCGAACTGGCGGTCAATTCTTTCTGGGATAACGAGGGCTCATTGGTGTTCTCTGAAGTGAATGCCGACGACTCCGAGCGGGGCGTGGTGATTGATGTCCAGACCAGTAACGCCGGAAATATATCGATAAACCCCGTAGATGGCGAAGTCGCTGAACTATTCGGTATGGGCAACAACCCGAATTTCTGGGAGTTGCACGCTGCCGAACTGAAGTTCGACATCTATGTCGACAGTGCTGGCACTGACCAGAGCAGTTCCCTGTTGATAAAAATGGACAGCGGTTATCCAGCGGTGGGTTTCGTAGACCTGAAGGTCGCCGAGCTCCCCGCAAATGCGTGGACCACTATCAGTGTCAAGTTGAACGACATCATCGCGAGCCGCGCTGAAGGTCTTAACCCCATTGATACAAAAGAGATCGTCAGTTTATTCGTATTCGAACCGACCAGCTCTGCTCATGTCCAGTTGGACAACATAGAGTTGGCCTGTGGCCACCCCTCGGGCTGCGGCATTCGTGCTCCCGGTGATGATGGTGGTCTTCCACCTGACGGTGGGCCAGCGAAGTGGGACGGCACCTGGAGAGTCCGCGCTGAGGCCGGTTCGCTGAAGGTTGGGCCTGAACCTGGTGACGGTTCCTGGTGGGCTATCGATGATGCTGGCGTGGTTGCCCGTGCGTGCTATTACAACGACGACTACGTGTTCGGTACCGATGGCACTTTCCAGAATGTGTTGGGTGATGAAACCTGGCTGGAGCCCTGGCAGGGAGTGGACGCCGAGGAGTGTGGCGCGCCGGTATTCCCGCACGATGGGTTGACCGAGTCTACCTGGTCCTACGACGAAGCCGCGGGAACTCTCACAATCGATGGCTTTGGGTCATATGTAGGCCTTCCCAAAGCAGTAAATGAGGGCGAGGTGCCCGCTGTAGCCGTACCAACCTCGATTGTCTACAACGCAACGTTTGTAGACAGCGTGAGTGCCATCGTATCGGTCGAGGCAGGTGCCGGTACCTGGTGGACCTATGATCTGATCAAGACCGAGAATGTAGATCAGCCTGAGGGAGACCCCGAGCTTGCAGGTACTTGGCGAGTAGCTTCCGAAGAGGGTTCTCTTGGGGTCGGCCCTGAGCCCGGTGACGGTTCCTGGTGGGCTCTCGATGAAGCAGGCCTGGTTGACAGAGAGTGTTACTTGAATGACGACTATGTCTTCGGCACAGACGGTTCTTTCCAGAATGTTCTGGGTGATGAGACCTGGCTGGAAACCTGGCAGGGAGTTGACGCTGAGCAGTGTGGCGCGCCGGAATTCCCGCATGACGGCATCAACGATGCAACCTGGTCTTACGATGAGGGCACAGGCGCGCTTACTCTTGACGGGTTCGGTGCTTACCTTGGCGTACCCAAAGCGGTAAATGGAGGTGAGCTTCCGGCTGTACCAGTGCCAACATCGGTCACTTATAACGTCACTTTCGAGGACAATAAGACGCTGCTGGTGAGCATTGAAGCCGGAGACGGAGTCTGGTGGAGCTACAAGCTGGTGAAGGTGGCTAACGCACCAGAGCCGCCTCCCATTCAAGGCAGCTGGAAGGTAGCCTCCGAAGCAGGATCATTGGCAGTGGGCCCGGAACCTGGTGACGGTTCCTGGTGGGCCATTGACGATGCAGGGCTTGTTGACCGGGCCTGCTACTTTGACGATCAGTATATCTTCAACGGTGATGGGTCTTTCAGCAATGTGTTGGATGACGAAACCTGGCTGGAGACTTGGCAGGGCGTTGATGCGGAGCAATGTGGCGAACCAGTGTTCCCGCACGATGGCTTGACTGATTCCACATGGTCTTACGACGAAGATGCCGGAACCTTGACCATAGACGGCTTTGGATCCTATCTCGGAGTGCCTAAAGCGGTGAACGACGGCGAGCTTCCTGGCGTATCCGTACCTACATCAATTACTTACAACATGGAGTTTGAAGATAACAAGCGGACGATGATAGTGAGTGTTGAAGCAGGGGACGGAGTCTTCTGGACTTACAAGCTGGTGAAAAACTAGGCTCTGGCAGTTTGGATAGCGACTGGTTTTAACCAGTCGCGGTTCGCAGCAGAGTAGGCGCTTTTTTGCATGATGCAGGAAAGCGTCTTTTTTTTGCCTCCCTATTGCGAATGCAGTTCAGAGGCTATCAGAACAGCGTATAGATAAACGGCGCCATTGCTGAGCCCTGGGTTAAAACCACCAGCAGCCCAAGAATTAACAGAATCATTATGATTGGAGCCAACCACAGTTTTTTGCGCTCTTTCAGAAAAGTCAGTAAATCTTTGATGAGTTCGAGTATCAAGCTGTTGGCTCCAAGTGTCGGTGATCTGGCGTCCTGTGTTTCCTTGAACTAACCTGAACCGTCTTTGCGAGGGTAACGTCTTATTATGATACCCCCTTTGTAAAGACTATACTTCTGCTAAATGGACAGTCACCTGTCAGCCCTTCAATGAGCAATTGGATAACATGTATATTTTAGGCATTTCCGCCTACTACCACGATAGCGCTGTAGCCCTGTTGCAAGACGGAGAAATAATCGCCGCAGCACAGGAAGAGCGATTTACCCGAAAAAAGCACGACGCCGGATTCCCGAAGTTGGCTCTCCAGTATTGCCTCAAAGAAGCCAATATAGATCTCGACTCAGTAGATTACGTTGCGTTCTATGATAAACCGCTGCTGAAATTCGAAAGGCTGTTAGAGACCTACCTCGCCTATGCGCCGATCGGCTTTCGATCTTTTGTGACTGCCATGCCAGTCTGGCTGAAAGAAAAACTGTTCCTCAAAGACTTGTTGCGAGGTGAATTAGCCAGCATATCCGGGTGTAAAAAGTCAGAGGTCCCGCCTCTTTTATTTGGAGAGCATCACGAGTCGCATGCGGCCTCTGCCTTTTATCCATCCCCCTATCAAAAAGCCGCTGTGTTATGCATGGATGGTGTAGGCGAGTGGGCAACGACGTCTGTTTGGTTGGGCGAGGGGAGTTCGCTAACTCCTTGCTGGCAAATCGACTTTCCTCATTCGCTAGGCCTGCTGTATTCAGCGTTCACCTACTACACGGGCTTTAAAGTGAATTCCGGGGAATACAAACTCATGGGGCTTGCTCCCTATGGCGTCCCCGAATACGCTGATTTGATTCTGAACAAGCTGCTGGATCTCAAAGATGACGGTAGCTTTCGCATGGACATGCACTATTTTGACTATGCCAACGGTCTCACCATGACCAACAAACACTTCGATGCACTGTTTTCTGGCCCACCCAGGAAGCCTGAAGCACCACTCACTCAGCGCGAAATGAATATAGCCGCGTCAATCCAGGCGGTCACCGAGGAGGTTGTGCTCAGGCTTGCAACAACTGTGCACAAGGAACTGGGCACAGATTATTTATGCCTCGCCGGTGGGGTCGCGCTCAACAGCGTGGCTAATGGACGTTTGCTGCGGGAGGGCCCATTCAAGGATATCTGGATACAACCGGCCTCTGGCGACGCAGGTAGCGCTTTGGGAGTCGCTTATTCCGCGTGGCACAAATACCTGCAAAACCCCAGGGAATCAAAGCCTGGGGATAGCATGAGAGGCAGCTATCTGGGCCCCAGCTATTCTGAACGCGAAATTCAATCCTATCTGGACTCGGTCAGCGCTAAATACATCAAGCTTGATGACGGGGAGTTATTTGGCCAGGTAGCTCAGGTACTTAAGGATGAAAAGGTCGTTGGGTGGTTTCAGGGTCGAATGGAGTTCGGACCGCGTGCTCTCGGAGGGCGCTCTATTCTGGGTGATCCCCGTAGCAATACAATGCAGTCTGTTATGAATCAAAAAATTAAATACAGGGAGTCGTTCCGACCTTTTGCGCCCTCTGTGCTTGCCGAGCGGGCATCAGACTATTTCGAATTGGATAAGCCCAGCCCCTATATGCTGCTGGTTTCAGGTTTGCAGCATCACCGGCGTATAGCGATGGCGGAGGAAGAGCGGCAACTGTTTGGAATTCAGAAGCTGAATATCGCCAGGTCTGAAATACCTGCTGTCACCCACGTGGACTACTCTGCGCGTGTCCAAACGGTGCATGAAGATACCAACCCCAGATATTGGGCCCTGATAAATGAATTTGAGCAACTCACCCATTGCCCCGTACTGATCAATACCTCTTTTAATGTCCGCGGTGAGCCCATCGTGTGCACACCTGAGGACGCCTATCGGTGCTTTATGAGAACTGAAATGGATTACCTGGTGCTAGAGAACTTTGTTCTAGCCAAGGAGGATCAGCCTGATTGGGGTAAGGATGATTCATGGCAAGACGAGTTTGAACTGGACTGAATGTTATGGCTAATCACCTTATTGAAGAACTGGATCAAAAAGGCTATCGAAACTTTGCACTGAGCTTCGGGGCGATAGTGGCGACACTGTTCGGTGTTATTTTTCCGTGGATTCTTGCAGCAAGTTTCCCTGTGTGGCCCTGGCTGTTGTGGTCTATCCTGGCCTTTTGGGGTTTGTTGGCGCCGATGACGCTGCGTCTTTTCTATCGAGCCTGGATGAAATTCGGTCTTTTGCTGAGTAAGGTCACCACGCCATTGGTGTTGGGTATTGTTTACTACGCAGTGATAACCCCCACGGGGCTTATAGCGAGCTTGTTCCGTAGCGACCCGCTGCAAAGAGACTGTAAGCTCGACTGCGACACGTATCGGGTCAAGTCTCCTCAAAAATCGCACGAGCATATGAAGAACCCGTTCTAACGGCAACATGGGCCGATGATTTAAGCACTGCTCCCGATTAACCGGCTGATCACTGGCTTGCCGCTGGGCGCGCGGGAGGTTTTTTGGGCTGCCTCTGTTTCCAGGCCCTGGCTTGCGATCGATCTCCGGCGAGGCTCATAATCTGCGACATTTTCGCGTAGAGCATCGGATACTCGCTATCTTTACCTGCCCTCACCATGCCTTCTGAGTAGCGCTGCGCTTGACCGGCGTATGCATTAACATCGCCAGTGTTACCGGATTGCATTGAATGCCTGATCAGCGTTGCGTAGGCCTGCAGCACATAGTGAGTCTGCTGCGGGTAGTTGTTGGTGACTCCCACCAGATATTCAGTGGCCAACTCCTCGTTGCCGAGTTTGAAATAGACGAGGCCCAGCCAGCCATTAAGCTGGGCTATGAGCGTCTCATCCCCCCGCGCATTTTTCAGTGCCGCTTCCAGGTAAGGCACTTCCTGCCGATACTTACCGTCCTTATGCAGCATTTTTGCAAGCATGATCTGACTATCGCGATGATGGGGATACTCAGAGAACAGCAGGGTCAGTTGTTCATATGTGCCCTGCTTATCTCCTATGTGCTCCAGAAGATGCGCAAGCTCATACCTGAGACGCCAGTCTCCTGTGCCGCTTTGCAAGACCGTTTGCCTACGGGTTATCTGATCGCGAACAGTGCCCAGTTGATTTTCTGCCTGTAGCTTCTTCGCCCCAATAAAGCGCTGGAGCTCTGCCTGGTTGTTCTGGCCGGTAAAGGGTGGCGATTTCACCATATTGACCACCCGTTCCATGACCTTGACCGTCATATTGCTCGGGTAGCCAATTCTCTGTACGATTTCAGCCTCGGCAAGTGGCTCGTAGCGGTCCAGACCAAGATCATCAAGAATTGCTCGAGAAAATTCACGAGCCAGTACATAGTCGCCGGGGAAGTCATAGTGAACGTGCTCCAGAAACAGGTTCCATCCAGGCTGCCCGGGTTGACTCTCTTTGCCAAATGCCGTGGCACTATCGACAAAGGTAAGCTGGCTATCGGCAAACGTCGATGCCACATTTTTAATAATAGAATTGATCCGCGAATCCGCTCGAAAGCGCAAACTGTCTAAATCGCGAGCTTTGTTCAGATGCTCAGCGGCTTGGCGAAAATCTCGAATATTTTCGTAGCTTAGCGCCAGTTGAAAGTGGGTGTCTGCGTATTCGGGGTCGATAGCCACTGCCGATTGGTAATGCAATATTGCCGTTTTCCAGTCCTGCTTATCGAAACTGTCTTTCGCCCGATTTACAGCAACGCCCCACTGATCAATCTGCGCGTCTGACAAGCCTGCCTTGTGCACGGATGAGAAGGGAGCGGAATGGCGCAGATTTACCGGGACAGTGGAAAGAAGCACATGGGCTCCTTTGCCCTGCAGGATTTGAACAATGTCCGCCAGATTATGCTGGTAATGGCTATAGACCGTCTCGAGGCGAGGGTCACTTTGGGGCACGCTTTCGCTGGTAAACATCTGCATGCCTTTCCACTTTAGCTCCTCTTTGTGATCGCGCTCATTAGCCTTCGCTGCTGCGCCCCCCAGTAGCTGCCCGATACGTGACTGTTTTAAGGCCTGCAGGGACCGTATCAATCCCAGGTTTGACAGAAAACTTTGATTGAACGTGCCAGGACCATAGGGACCAATAACCTCGTTGTTGCCCATCAGCACAATAGCGAAATCAGCTGAACCCTGCGGAATTGACCTGGCGGTTTCGTAGACCACATGCGAATTAATAGCCGTCATGGCCGTGTTAATGACCTCAACCTGCCGCAAGGGAAGCGCATCCTTTAACATCGCTTCCAGGTGCCTGCTGAACCCGTGGGCAGGATTGGGAAAGCCCCTGGCGGCCGAACCACCCAAAATAAAGACGCGGACTACATTGTCATTGGATTCTGCCGAGAATGTGTTCTCTAGCGGCGTTATGTCTAATGAACCGGGATAAAACTGCTCGATGAACGTGGGGTTATCCTGAAAGTATGGGCGACCGTCGAGTTCTATTTCATTGAAGTACTCGAAGGACTTGCCAAATCCGGAAACTCTCAAGCCCTGTTCCAGCAGCAAGAAAAAAAGCGCCGGTATGACAAATACAGCGATGAGTCCAAACAATGATTTTTTTAAAAGCGACATGAGTTATAAGGTCTCTAAATACGATGCCTGGCGTTCGCGCGTTCGCTAATTTCCTGCATCGCAATAGCGAGCAATGAAATCAGCATGCGATGGCAACTGGGAAACCAGGCTTTTCGCATTGCCCTCAATATTCTTCAGGAACGACTGAAGTTCTGCATCACTCATCATATCCACTATCGGATGATACTGCTGGGGTGTAATACCCTGTCCCATCATGACCTGAACCCAGGAGTTCTCCGCAAATACATCATCTTGTGGTTTAAACACTCTCCCTGTTTCTCGGAACAGGTCCAATCGATGCTGCAGGCTGTCGGGGATAGACATCTGTCTGCAATAGTTCCAGAAGTCTGTGTCGTCGCGCTCGGTCACGTGATAATGCATAATAATAAAGTCGCGTATGCAAGCAGCCTCTCGCTTCAACTTTTCGTTGTACTCGTTTACTACCGACTTGGTGATTCCCTGAAACGGGAACATCAGAAGCAGCCACATTATCCCATTTTGTATGAGATGAATGCTGGTTGACTCAAGCGGCTCAATAAAGCCACTGGATAAGCCCAGGGCGACACAGTTTTTATTCCAGTATTGCTTACGTTGGCCGGTGCGAAACTTGATCTGCCGGGGCTCTGTTATTGGCGAACCCTCGATATTATCCAGCAATATTTTCTTCGCTTTATCGTCAGCAAGGTACTTGGAGCTATACACGAGTCCGTTGCCCACGCGATGCTGTAGCGGTATACGCCACTGCCATCCTGAACAGCGGGCAATGGATTTTGTATAAGGAACGGCCTCGCCAACTGACTCTGTTTGCACTGCCAAAGCGCTGTCGCAGGGTAGCCAGTGGGACCAGTCATCGAATCCAGACTTTAGTGCCTTTTCTATCAGTAGTGCCCTGAAACCCGTGCAGTCAATGAAGAGGTCGCCCTCTACAATTTGGCCGGACTCCAGCCGCAGGCTTTGGATATAGCCATCATCAGGGTTGCATTGCACATCGCTGATTTTGCCCTCTATTCTGCGCACACCGTGTTGTTCAGCGATTTTGCGGAGAAAACCGCCATAGAGGCCTGCGTCCAGGTGATAGGCATAGTTGAGTTTTTTTTGCGACTGTATTGCGAACTTGCTCGCTTCTGCTGCCTTCAGCTCCGGGCAATACTCGCCGTAATCCTGACTGATACCGTGGGCCAGCCCCTTTAGCCAGAAATGATGGAAGCCCGCAGCCCAGCAGCCCTGTCCGGTGTCACCGAACGAGTGGATGTACTTATGACCCTGCTGCCGCCAGTTTTCAAATTCGATACCCAATTTGAAAGTACCTTGCACGGCCTTCAGAAACTCGGGCTCAGGAATTTGTAACAAGCGATTTATCGTGAGAATTGTCGGTATCGTCGCTTCGCCCACACCGACTGTAGGAATGTCATCTGACTCAATCAGCGAGATATTGAGCTTCTTGCCGATCAATTTGGAAATAGCTGCAGCGGCCATCCAGCCTGCAGTTCCGCCTCCGGCTATAACAACACGTTCAATGCTCTTGTTTTCCAATTGTATGGACCTCTACCTTATTCAAACAATTACTGCTTCAAACGATTGAGCAGTTCTGCGCGTAACCTTCGCGCCATAGGTTCAGTGATCTTACCTAACCTTCCCTTAGCCCCAGCAACAATGTGGTCAGTACCCCCTTGTGGGGGGTCGAAGACATACTCCTTGAACAAGGACTGCCAGGCGTTTCGTTGAGCGGGGGGCAGCTCTTTGATCGCGAGCATAGCGTGGGTGAGTGCATCGGCAGGAGAACCAAGATACGCGGGTGCTGCCGTCCACCAGTAATTCACCAGTATATTGATAGCATCAAGTGCCTCAACGTGATGCCACCACATACTAGGCAGGAAGAGGGCGTCACCCGGCTCGAGTTCAGCGACCTGGGCAGCGGCAAGCGCTTCGCTAAATTTTGGATATGTCTGTAAATCAGGGTTGGCAAAATCTACCATGCTGATCTGTTGGCCGGCCGGTGTCAGGTCCTGTGGGCCCACATAGAGATTAGAGACTTGTTCTGGTGGAAATACGGTAAAGCGCCTTCTTCCCAGAACGCAGCAGGCAATATTGTCGGGGGAGTCGAAATGCGCCGCAACCCGGCTCTGATTCCCTATCCAGATACTGGTCAGCGGTCTTTGGGTATCAAGACCCAGGTCGTTTTCCTGCCTGAAACCATTGAGCCAAGTATCTATCGCAGTCGACCCTACATAAAATGCTGGCGGCTGCTCCTGATGCTCGAATTCGATTAACTTGTCAAAGACATCGCCAAGCTTCGCTTCCATCTGCAGGAAATTGAAACCGGTCATGTCATCATTGTAAAAAAACCTGCCTTCGATTTCCGCCGTCCCCAGAAACAGTGAAACAGATCTGCCCTGGTAATAATCGCGCAGGCGATCAAGTACCGCATGAGGTCCCTGCATTGCTGTGCGTACGATAGGCCAATCTGATACAAGGCCACGTAAAATCAGTGGCTGGGTAGAGGTCAGCACCTCCGCTGGCAGAGCCGCCGGATTGCAGCCGTGGACTTCCTCGATCTGGGTTAGTGTATCTGACACGATGACATCTACAGTTTGTTGCAGGTTTGGCTACACACTGGCCTGCCCGTCGCGCAATTTTACAAGTTTGCCTAGCTGCGATTGTGACGCTGCCATCATGAAGGCAGGCAGAAGGAAGCCACCATTGTTGAGTTCCCCCATAGCCTGGTTACTGAGGGTCTGTAGTTTTTCATCATCCAGCGTATAGAATCCCTGTAACTGATTTCTGGATTGGTCCTTGAGCGTAATATCCAAAGTAATGGGTTCCACCAGATCCAGCTGCAATAACATAGCCATAAAGGCCTTGTTCTGTTCGTTACCCGTGTGGATTGCCTCAAGCATATTTGCCATGGTCTCCAGGAAGGGGCTGTTGCCTCCCTGCTCCAGGAACAAGGCCTCTCCTTCGGATTCACTGACTCGCGGATGATCCATATCAATCGTCAATACGCGTTGCGGCTCGGCGGCAGGGTTTGACTTCTGGAAGCCGATTAAAAATGGCGGACGCCTGACCATCATTGGAATATAAGCGTTATTCCAGCACTCGCCTTCGAGGAACAGGTTTTCACCCTGTGCAAAGCCAAAAACAGCTACCGGATACAACTCCCCACTATCGGGATCCTTGTAGATGAGAATAGGGTAGCAGGCCTGGACGCTCCTCATCTCCGAGGGAAATGTCATGGTGAACATGATGTCATCGCCGTACTGGGCGCCTCGGGTAGTGATAACCCTGGTAGCTTGGTGATCAATGTTATTAACGAGCTGGTAGTTAGACATTCGGAGTTCCGGTTAGTCGGCGGGCATTAAACATTGCCAAAGCCCTGGTGTTTTAGTTGATCGATTAAGTCCCGATTGGTTGGCAGATTTGCGAGCAACCTGCCGACCATATTGTCATTGGATGCGAATATCTCTTTGGCGCGTTGTTCATCCAGGCCATCTGCACGCCTGCGCCCGGTGAGCGGTTGGCTAGGGTATTGCATTCCGTACAGCACATATTGATAGCTTGCAGATGGGAACATTTGATCTACGTGTGTTTCGTCGCAATACCAGGGGCTGCGGGTACGCCACAGCGCCAGTTGCTCAGCCAAATCGGCTGGAATGGATTCTGGAGACCGGTTATCAAGCCAATATTGCGAGTCCGTGCGACGCGAAAGGACATAATGCAACTTCAGGAAAGCGATGATTTGCTGCCAACGATGAAGAAACTTATCATTAAACCTGTTGGCTACAATATCCATGACCTCGCGATTGGCCGGCATTTGTTCGGCAATCATTCGGGCTCCCAGTTCCACTAACACCAGGGCGGATGCTTCAAGTGGCTCCACGAATCCCGCTGACAATCCTATCGCCACGCAGTTTCTATGCCAGAATTTTTCACGATAACCCGGATTGATTTCAATTGTTCGAACTGCCAGTTCTTCGAAAGGAAGTCCTGCGCTGTCGCCTATATAGGCTTTTAACTCATCTCTGGCTTGTTGCTCATCGATGTATTTGCTGGAGAAAACGTAGCCTGCCCCCCTGCGGGTGGGCAGTCCGATATCCCATATCCAGCCTGCGCTTTGCGCAGTAGAGAGCGTCGCTGAAGCAATTGGGGCCTTCTCGCTGGCATAGGGCAGCTGAACCGCCAGCGCGCGATCGTTAAAAAGCACGTCTGTCTTGCCCAGGAAGGGAATGGCGTAGTGTCGGCCCAGTAGCAATGAAGCGAAACCGCTGCAATCTACGAACAGGTCGCCACAGATCTGTCCGTGCGCTTTGCCCTGCAAAGAGGCGATATCACCGTCCGGCTTGCTATTAACCTGTTCAATATGGTCAATGACATGAGTAACCCCCAGCTTCTCTACAGCGTGTTTGCGTAGCAATCGTGCAAACTTTATCGCATCCAGGTGATAGCCGTAGTTGAGGGTGCAGGCATAATCGGGTGCGCTTATCTGCTTGGGCGCCTTATGATTTTCGCAAACGCGTAACTGCGGGGAAACTGCATCAGCAAAACTGACCTTATCCCGGTGAGGGGCCCAGAAATCAGCAAGATTTATTTCTCGGTAACCTTCTGGCAGGGAAAAGGGGTGATAGTAGCTTTCGTTTTTGCCATCCAGCCAGCTGGTAAATTTTGAGCCCTGTTTGAAAGAGGCATCACATTCGCGGAAAAAATCAGTTTCAGAAATGCCGATTTTTTGCAGTGTGGTCCGCATCGAAGGCCAGGTACCTTCGCCTACCCCAATTGACTTTGTTTCCTCAGATTCAACCAGGGTGACTGAGATGCCACCCGGTTCAGACTTGAACTCTGCAGCCAGAGTAGCGGCAGTCAGCCACCCAGCCGATCCGCCACCGACCACGACGACCTTATCAATACGATTTACCATGGGGATAAAGGTTTCACTCCAAAGCGCGAGGATCTGCCAGCAGTCAACCAACTGTGACGAGCCAAGTGCACAGTCTAACCAATCTCCCTAAGCATATGAAGCCGCTATATAGCGGCTTCATATTGTTACATTATGAGAGCGCTGTGAGGCGCTAGAGCTTTAATAGGTATATCTAAACCCAAGAGCATATCTCGGACCTGACTGGGCCACCGAGTTCAACTGGCGCTCGCTTCTTGCGTAGGAACGGGTGGTTTCATTAGTGATATTAATGCCCTCTATGAATACACTGAACTCATCCGTCACCTGGTAGCTTGCATTCGCATCCCACTGTTCATATTCCGCTGTGTAGCTGGGCTGGCTCACTCCGCCGGTAAAAAAGTCGTCACGCCAGTTGTAGGCAACACGCACCTGTATGCCGTATTTGTCGTAATAACCAATAAAGTTACGGGTATCACTCAAACCGGGCAGTGCAAATTGAGGATCATTTGATGAATTGTTGAAGGTAGCGCTGCCATCGACAAAGGTGGCATTGGCGATAAAGCCAAACCCGGTACCCTCAAGATCGTGCTGCCAGGCTATTTCCCAGCCATCAATATCCGCTTCTTCTTCAGAGTTGATCTTGGTATCAACCTCAAAGTAAGCAGGATCGTCACGCCCGGACACACCGGTGATGGTTTGGGTTGCTACATTAACACCCTCTGCACCTGAGTTATTAGTGAAAATATAATCACGAATATCTGCATTTGATGCGGTTGTCCCAAGCGCTGCAGTGGCATTGTCATAGAGGGGCCCCAGTGCTGGGTGAGCCAGGTTCGGGTAAAGAACCACATCGAACTGCTCTGCATCTGTAACGAAATTTTTCACTGATTTTTCAAAGTAACCAACCGACACATAACTCAGGTCGCCGTAATACCATTCTGTGGAGAAGTCCCAGTTCTCACTCTCATGAGGCTGAAGTCCCGGGTTTCCAACGGTACCATCGGCTGTGTGCACGCCTTCAACAACCCGCAGCACTTCACCGATCGAAAGGTTGCCTTTCAAATCTTCAAAACCGGCCCTGGCGATGCTTTCACTGTAAGAAGCTCGAACCTTGATGTTATCTGTTACTTCGATGTCGAAATCGAGGCTGGGAAGCGTCACATCGTATGAGTCTTCCAGGGACGAGGGGATCGTCTCTGGAGCGGGTATCGCTGAAAACTCGTTGGTAGAGGCCCAGTCGATTCTGGAATAATTAGTAGACTCTGCACTGGCTGTCACGTCGGTTTCCTCGTAACGGACGCCAAACCGAACATTATAATAGCGATCGAAGACTTCGCCCGAGTGGTTCACCTGAATAAATGCTGAAGTGGTCTCTTCGTTCAAGCGGTTACCGAAGCCGGCATCGCTATCGGCACAGAAACCGGTTCCACAATCGCCGCCTGCAAGCGCCGTCGGCAGGTGCCATGAATCACCTTCGGGCAGGGTCTGCAGCAATTCAGCTCGTTTTGCGACCGCTTCCATATCGAACAGGAAGAAATTGTTGTTGATTCTGCTGCCACCGCCAAGTTCGTCAAAGATGCCTTTGAGTGACGCCGGTACCACCAGATCAGCAACGGTGCCGTAGGCTGATGCCTGGTTCTGTCCCCAGGTGTTACGCTGTACGTCACTACCTGCTTCGAAGTTATCCAGTTCTGTGAGCGAGATGCCAAAATCGATGCTAGTTTGATCTGTAAATTCGAAGTTACCCCCCAACTGGGTCTGTTCGATGTCCATTTCGGCCCAGCTGTTGGAGAACACGCTACCGGTTATCTGCATGTCATCAGGGCTTAGGGGATCATTGATATCGACGGTAGTCACAGGAATTTCGCTCCTGTAATCCGTAGAAGCGCCTCGGCGCTCGTAACTGGCGATAGAGACCACCGCGCTGCTACCGTAACGGCTGTTGGGTGACCTCTCTGCGCTGGAGTCGTGATAGTCCAGCTCCAGGGTCAAACGGTCGGTCGCATCCCAAACCAGGTTGAAACCGAGCGAGTCGCGCTCATTCTTGGAGGCGTCGACGCCGCCACCCATTGGCAAATCAACCTGGTCGTCAAATTCGGTGTAAACCAGTGGGGAGACGATAGGTCCGTCAGACCAGGTGCCCGATTGGCCGGTGGGGCTAAACCAAATCGACATGTCGTTGAAGCGGTGGTCCAGTTCCAGCTCTGCGTAGTTATAATCCAGGGTCGCGGTAACCGCAGTAATGGGCCGCCACTGCAGGGTTATTTGGCCGTTGATGCGCTCCCGTTCCCATTCATCCACTCGATAAATCGTTTGTTGCGGCAGAGCCACAAGGTCGCCCTCACTAGGCAGGTTTGTCTGCAGGCCATTATCGGCTATTGCTGAACCGTCGCGCTCAAACCATGCCGTATTAGACCCTGAAGCCTCGCCTGATTGCCGCTCCTGGTAACTGCCGGAAATTGACACACCGATGGTGTCGTCGAGAAAAGTCTGGCTCCAGATGCCGGAGACTTCTGGGGTGAAGTCATCCCCATCAATTGTCGAGGTGTCGTGTACTGCTTTCACGCCAAGGCTGGCGATTAACCCAGGGTTTTCCAGTGGACGAGGTGTTTTGATGTTGATTGTTGCGCCGATACCACCTGTGGCAATGCTGGCTCGGCTTGTTTTATACACTTCGACCGATGAAACACTTTCTGATGCGATGTCGGCGAAATCAAAGCCGCGGCCTGTGCCACCATGGGTAGGCATCTGGCGGCCGTTCAGGGTGATCAGGTTAAAATCGGAACCGAAGCCACGGACCGTGACCTTGGTGCCCTCGCCACGCTCGCGTTCAATGGAAACACCGGTTATGCGTTGCAGCGACTCCGCGAGGTTGGTGTCCGGGAATTTACCGATGTCTTCTGCTGTAATCGCGTCGACAACGCCAAAGGAGTCCCGCTTGGTATCTACTGCTGCGGCCAGACTCTGCCTGATGCCGGTGACGACAACCTCTTCCAATACCAGCTGCTCATCCTGTGCCTGTGCCTGTGCCTGTTCTTGTTCCTGTGCCTGTGCATAGAGTGGCACCATTGCAGCCGTACCCAAGGCCAGAGAGACCGCGCAGGCCATCCGCTGCTTGACAAAACTATTTGCTCGCATGAAAGGTGCTTCCTTATTATCGAATTTTATTAGGCTACTCTGAGCAAAATCATGTCATACAGGACAACGTAACAACACTTGATTGCGGTAAGGCGGATTTGGCCTGCGGCGAAGTGGAAGTATAGGGCAAATAAACGGGGTGTTGGGAGCAAATCCCCTTGTTGTTGCCAATTGCGCGGCCTGGCAATCGGTTTTTCCATGAAGAGCGCAGCCACAGTCTGCTGGAGAGCGGTAGCTGCTGAGGGTATATCGCTTACGCTCTTGTCTGCCCCGCTTTACTTGAAATATGAGACACAAGCGTCTCGTGAGCAATGAGGTCAATGTGTCGCTAGTCGACCAGCTCTAAGGTTCCAAAGAGGCCTGCATCAATCCATCCGCGGTCTTTGTGGTCGCCCGCCGCGTGCTCCGAGCCGATAAAGTGCTCTCGCAACTCGCTGTGGTCGTTATCACAGTAGGCGAGCATGAAACCCATGACTTTTCCCGCTAGCAGTGAAACCGGCTGGTTGTCGTCGGCATCATCCAGATATTGGTCGTTATAGATATCGACGGCGACTTCCCAAAAAACCTGGTCGCCATGCTGACGCCACTGGCTATCAACATGGTCGTTGTAGTCTCGAGGCTGCTCATCGGGGCCGATGTCGATAGCCTGATTGTCCAGTGAAAGGTGGTAGGCAAAGGCATTGTGGCTATACTGGTGATTGCCACCAGAGTGGTCTTCGTCGATGAATATCTCAAGACAGTCATCATCCCAGTATTGGGTTAACGGATTCCTGTGAAAGTCGACAAGCACATCGTCGTTGAACTCTACCAGCACATATAGCTTGTGCTCAGTCCATACCAGTTTATAGCGGCCCTGGAAATCGGTGGGCTCCAGTGGGCCGCCTAGCCAGATATTGTCTAGCGGGCGCCATTGAGCCCGTTCCCAGGCCTGATCATTAGCTATTCCGTCGATCCGCGGTGCAATTTGCGCCAGGGGTGCCCCATAGTGACTGCGCTGTGCATCATGACTACTTGATGGTGGGCCATCCTGTGCCGCAGTCGAACAGGCGGTCATCAATAGCAGGAGTTGTAGGGTGCGGATCATATTCAGGCCTGGGGTAGTGTAATGATGCACAACGCGAGCGGTGCATTGAGAGTCAAAAAGTATGTTCCCGGTGGGTGCGAGTGGCAAACTAATGCGCTCAGCCGGACTCCCAGTGCGATAAGCAGGAAGCCGTGACTAACATCCGAGTGCAAAGGCTGTAAAATGCCTTGTTTGTCTGAAACCAAACTAATGGCGCGCCATGGTTACTCATAGGTTGAATTCACTGCCAGCAACAGCAATTTATCACAGCCGTGATTAGGCCTCTGGTAAAGACCCTGCATGCGAACCGGAATGTACGTTTCTGGTTTTGCCAACTCGTCGGTTGGTTAGGTTGGTCCGTTGGTACCTTTCTTACGATTACGCTGGTTGATGGTAACGTTGACTGGATCAATGTCGGGCATATTGCAATGTCTGCGCTGCTGGGCGTTTTGGCGACATGGCCGCTGCGGCATATTTATCAATACACGTTTGAATCATCTCTGACCTCGCGCATTTTGGTGGCAGCCGGTTCCGTGATTCTGTTCAGTGGCGCCTGGACGGCTATGCGTATCCTGGTGTTCGCCTCTTTTATGGATGAGCCGGCACTGTGGAAAGAAGCCAACTACTGGTATTTTGGTTCTCTGTTCGTTTTCCTTAGCTGGACGGTGCTTTACTACGGCATCAAGTATTACGACATGCTGACTGCAGAGCATCAGAAGCTGGTGGAAGAGATCGCCGATAGAAGAACCGAGCAGATGCTTCGGTTCCGGGCTGAGGCAGAGGCGCACGAGGCACAGATCCGGATGTTGCACTACCAGCTGGCGCCGCACTTTCTGTTCAATACGCTAAATGCCATTAATGCCCTGGTCAGGCTGGGAGAACTCGATCGCTCCCAGGAAATGATTCAGTTACTGGGTGACTTTCTCAGGCATGCTTTAGAGCAGGACGCGGTGGAGAGCGTCACTCTGGATAAAGAGATGAAGTCTTTAATGCTCTACCTGAATATAGAGAAAGCACGCTTTGAGGACCGACTTTCTCTGCAGTTCGATATCGATCCAAAGTCGCTGGACGCCAGGGTGCCTGCGCTGCTGCTGCAGCCCATCATAGAAAATGCAATGAAGTACGCAATCTCCGAGTGTGAGGATGGCGGCACATTGTCAATCGCCTCCAGGGTGATTGGGGAACAACTGTACCTGGAGGTCACCGATAGCGGGCCTGGCCTGGAGGTGGACTTGTCTGAGGACGGCAGGGGTATCGGGCTGCGCAATGTCAAAAACAGGCTGGAGACGCTCTATGGGCAAGATCAGGACTTCAGTCTTAGTGATAATTCACCAACAGGCTTGAAGGTCAGCATTCGTATTCCTTTACAGTCAGCGACGGTGGAACGCCTTGCCGAGGCAGATCAGGAGCAGCGACTTGCGCAAGCTTAGAACCATTATTGTAGATGACGAGCCACTCGCCCGGCGTCTCATGCGTTCTATGTTAGGCGACCTCGACAACGTTGAATTGATAGCCGAGTGCAGGAACGGGCGCGAAGCGATTGCTGCTGTTCAGGGGTTGAACCCGGATTTACTGTTACTGGACATTAAAATGCCCGGCATGACAGGTTTTGACGTGGTGCGGGAGTTGCAGGCAGACATCATGCCCATGGTGATTTTCTGTACTGCTTATCAGCGCTACGCAGTCGATGCCTTTGATCTTCACGCGGTCGACTACTTGCTCAAGCCGGTCGATGAAGGCCGCTTACAAAGGGCAGTGGCGCGCGCCTGGCAGCGGGTTGAGCCTGACGAGGAGGTGCACAATAAGTCACCGCTCATTGGGGCGATTGACGAGATCGCGCATAAAGTGGCGGGGCGTGGTGTTGCCAGCGGCGGGTCAAGGTTGGCTGAGGATAGCTTAAACGACAGCCGTAAACTGGCGATCAAAGATCACGATAGCACGATACTCATTTGCATCGACGATATCGACTGGGTAGACGCGGCTGGAGACTATATGTGCATCCACGTCAGCGGCGAAACACATATTATGCGCAGTACGTTAAAGCACCTGATGTCGCGCCTTGATCCGGAGAAATTTAAACGCATTCACCGTTCAACGGTCGTCAACCTGGAGCGGATTGCTAAAGCAACACCTCTGCAAAAAGGCGAGTACACGCTAGACCTGGACTGCGGTGAAAAGCTGAAAGTCAGCCGCAATTATCGCCAGGAAATCAAGCTCTTCCTGGACGAGAGTTGAACTTAAGATGCGAGATTTCCTCTATGCCCTTTAGGTTAATGCGCTGGCTTAGCTGCCTATGTGTGATGGGGCTTTGCACAGTCTCCTTCGCTGAAACAGCGAGTAATGTGATTTTTCATGATGCGAAGGCGGTGGTCTGGGCGCTAAATCTGGGCGGGGCTGCGCACCAGTCTGTAGATGGAGTGCAGTTTCAGGCCGATGAACTGGCTACTGGCAGCAAAGGCGCAGTAGCACAGGTACTGGGTGCCCAGGACGACACTGTTTATCTCACCCACAGGTTGGGCGCGCTGGATCTGCAGCGGCCTTTGCCCAATGGCACCTATGACATCACATTGTACTTCGCCGAACCTCATGAGGCTGAGCCCGGCGAAAGGTCGTTCGATGTTCTGGCTCAGGGCCTGCCGGTCATCAGTAACCTGGACGTTAGCCTGTCGCGCTCCAGCGCAGCACCCTCGGCGCTGAAGCGAACCGTCACCGGCATTGAGGTAGTAGACGGCAGGCTTCGATTACAGCTTAAGGCCAGGCAGTCGCAGCCCTTTCTCAGTGCGCTGGTGGTACGCGAACGCAAGCCCGAGGACGATCACTGGCGTTTGGTGTGGTCCGATGAATTTGACTACCAGGGTATGCCGGATGCCCGTAAGTGGCAGGTAGATCAGTGGCCGGCGCATAAGGTTAACGATGAAAATCAGGCCTACACGAGTCGTCCGGCCAATGTGCGGGTTAACAACGGCAAACTCATTCTGCAGGCCCACAAGGAGGACTACCAGGGCGGCGCTTATACTTCCGGGCGGGTGCATAGCCTGGGCCGGGGCGACTTCCTCTATGGCCGTATCGATATCAGCGCCAAGTTACCTGCGGGGCAGGGGCTTTGGTCGGCGCTGTGGATGTTGCCCAGCGACCCCTACCGTTATGCAACCAGCTGTGATGACGGCACTGATTGGCAGGGGAACCCGGATTGTGACGCCTGGCCCAATTCAGGTGAAATCGACATCATGGAACATGTTGGCTACGACATGAGACGGGTGCACAGCACCGTACATAACTACCGGTTTTTTAGCAGCGGCCCCGAACTACGCAACGCCAGTATTGAAGTGGCAGACGTTGCCGGACGTTTTCACGTCTACTCGCTGGAGTGGGGGCCGGACCTGATTCGGGTGTTTGTCGACGGCGTCGAGTTTTACAGCTACCTCAAACAAGGGGATGACTGGCGCGACTGGCCCTTCGATCAACCCTTTCACCTCATTATGAATCTGGCTGTTGGTGGCTTTTGGGGTAGGGCAGGGGGGCCAATAGATGATGGCGTATTCCCCGCAGCGCTGGAAATTGACTATGTCAGGGCTTTTGAACGGATCCCCGTCCAGTGACGCGCAAAAGCCATGCGGGTGCGCTAGGGCTGCGCTGAGGACGCCAGGTATTCATGCCTGACCCAGTCCACTTCCATGGTCCAGTTGCTGCCCATGGCTGAGTCATTGATCTTGGCAAAATTGAGTACGGCAAACATCGGTTCGGCCAATTTCTCGCTCCAGTCGACCAGACGATACACTTCCAGATCGTCGAGACGGAATATCATATCGTCTCCCAGCCATTCCGCCGAGTACTCGTGGAATTGGTCCAGACTCGCTTCCTGCACCAGCATATGGCCTTGCCAGTCGCCGCCGCCGCAGTGACCGAGGCTCTTGATGACGCGCGCCGCATAGTGATCCGGGCCGCCGTCACTGTGGTGTTCGAAAATATCGATTTCACCCGAGCCTGTCATGGGCCAGCAAATATTTTCGTCTGCTTCTTGCACCGGTGGCTCGTTGTTGCGTGCGCCAAGCAGCCACCAGGCGGGGAACATGCCCGGTTGACCGCTATTTTCGACTTTGAGTCGAGCGGTCCATTTGCCCTTGCTGAATTCCTGCCGGTTCTTAGAGGTAATACGTCCTGCTACGTATTGCGTGTCGGGTTTTTGCTCCCCTGTCTTGGATACATTATCGCAGGGCTGCTTTGCACCAAGATCAACAACGCGTAGCTTTAAGGTGCCGTTGCTCACTTCGCGCGTATTATGCTGTCCGTCCCGGACGTAGCATTGATCCTCAGCGTTCACCCACAGGAGTTGGTCCTGCCAGTTCTGCGGATTGAAGCTGTTGAAGTCATCAAAAAAATCGATCTTCCAGGAAGCGGCTTCTGCTGTTTTGGCAACGGATATTTGATTTCCATCGGACAGGACATGGGCAGAGGCAAGTGCGCCGGATAGCAGTAGTAGTGTCTTGTAGTTCATGCGACCACCGGTGTGAAAGTGCAGAGGGTAACGACACGCGCAGCAGACTCAATGAGGAATCGTCAAGGTGGACTGGCACTGAGATAACGAGGCATGCGGGTCATGGTGTTGCTTGCCGCAAGCGCTCCAGCACAAAATTCAGCGCCTGCCCGCGGTTACCGGCCTTCCAGCCCAGCATCAGTGCGCTGTCTTCAGCGGGCTCGGTGAGCGTGAGGGCAGTCAGCCTGCCTTGCGCTATATCTGCCATTGCCTGATTTGCCGGGACATAGCCAACACCCAGTCCCAGTCGATGCGCGGCTAACTTCGCTTCCATAGTGGGCACATACAGGGCGCTGCGCTGATTGAGTATGCCGCGTGACAGCGGCGCTGAATTGCGCGAGGTGTCCCTGACAATAACCGCCGGGTACTGGCGTGCCGTCTCCAGGCTGATGGGTTGGGGCTCTTTGCACAGCGGGTGGTCTGGCGGCACTACGAACAGGTGCTTGATGATGTGCCAGGGCTCACAGCGAATGCCCTTGTGCCCGGGCACATCGCCCAGGCCACCAATAATCAGGTCAACCCGGTTCTCTACCAGCGCCTCCCAGGTGCCTGCCAGTACCTCTGTGCTTAACGACACCTCTACGCTGGGTTGTGCTTGCTGCAGTTCGGCTACAAGCGGTAGCACTGTCTCCAGGGACACAATGGTGTCGACAGCAATACGCAGGCGTGGCTCCCAGCCGGTGGCGATCTGCCGGGTGCCAGCAGCCAGTTGGTCTGCGGCCAGTAATAGCTGGCGGCCCTGCTCAACCAGGTGGCGCCCGGCTTCAGTGAGCACCGCTCGGCGCCCCTCCTTCTGGAACAGGGTGACGCCCAGGTCCTGCTCCAGCTTCTGCACCGTATAGGAAATAGCCGACGGCACCTTGTGCAGCACAGTTGCCGCAGCGGCGAAGCTGCCTTTGCGCTCAATGGCGTCAATGACCTCCAGCGCTTCCAGGGTGAGGGGTAGTTTCATAAACATCAAAAATATTGAACAAATCGGTTAAAAGGTATCGCTATTAATGAGCAATGGCAAGCCTATACTGGCTACATCAAATTGAATTATTCGAACTAAACAAGACAAAGGAGAGCGTCATGGGTTTATTAGTAGAGGGCAAGTGGGTTGATCAGTGGTACGAAACCGAAAGCAACCAGGGCGAATTCAAGCGCCAGGAAAGCCTGTTTCGCAACTGGGTGACCGCAGATGGCTCCGCAGGCCCCACCGGTACCGGCGGCTTTGCGGCTGAGGCGGGTCGTTATCACCTGTATGTGTCCCTGGCTTGTCCCTGGGCGCACCGGACCTTGATCCTCCGCCAGTTGAAAGGGCTTGAGGATGTTATCAGTGTCTCGGTAGTAGAGCCGCTGATGATGGAGCACGGTTGGGAATTTTCCGAGCAGTATCCGGACGATCTTTACGGACTGGACTACATGCACCAGATTTACAGCAAGGTGGACCCCTCAATCACCAGCCGGGTCACTGTGCCAGTGCTGTGGGACAAGCAGCAGCAGACGATTGTGAGTAATGAGTCTGCCGAAATCATCCGCATGCTGAACAGCGCGTTTAATGACATTACCGGCAACCAGGTCGATTATTATCCTGCGCAGCTGCGAGCGGAAATAGACCTGCTCAACGACTGGATCTACCCCACCATTAATAACGGGGTATACCGGGCAGGCTTTGCCACTACACAGCAAGCCTATGAAACCGCTTACCGTGATTTGTTTGCGGCGCTTGATGATATTGAACTGCGCCTTTCTACCCGGCGTTACCTGACGGGTGAGCAGATTACCGAGGCAGACTGGCGCCTGTTCACCACGCTGTTACGTTTTGATGCGGTGTACTTTGGTCACTTCAAAACCAATCAGCAGCGCATTGAGGACTATGAGCACATTTCCGCTTATGTGCGTGACTTGTATCAGCAGCCTGGTGTTGCCGAGACCGTAGACATGCCTTATATCAAGGCGCATTACTACGGCAGTCACAAAACCATTAACCCCACCGGGGTAATACCCGTGGGCCAGGAGATTGATTTCTCTCGTCCACATCATCGCGAGCAGTTGCGCAGCAACGTCGCCAACATAGCCTGAGGAGGGCACTAACATGACTCAGTACAGAAGCCTGCAACGTGTGATTAACGCGATGCCAACGTCCGATGGTGATGGGGTAAAAATCCGCAGAATCGGCGGCAGAAGTGTGATGCGTGAGATCGACCCTTTCCTGATGCTCGATGAAATACAGTCAGAGGATGGTGCCGACTACATTGGTGGCTTTCCGCCGCACCCGCATCGCGGTTTTGAAACCATTACCTATATGCTCGATGGTGCCATGCGCCATAAAGATCACCTGGGTAATGAAGGCGTGATCGCCAGCGGCGATGTGCAATGGATGACCGCCGGCAGGGGAGTGATTCACTCGGAAATGCCCGAGCAAACCGATGGCTTGCTGCACGGTTTTCAGCTGTGGCTGAACCTGCCTGCCAGCGAAAAGATGCAGCCGGCGGCTTACCAGGAGTTTGCCAGTGCGCAGATTCCTACGGTTGATCTTGGCGAGCGCGGCAGCATTAAGGTGATTGCGGGGCAGTTGTCGCTCAATGGCGCTGATGTGAAAGGCCCCATCGCTGATAGCAGCACGCGGCCTTCGTACTTTGACATTGCGCTAACCCCCGGTGCCTCGGTTGAATTGCCGGTGGCAAGTGAGCACATGCTGGCACTGCTGGTGTTTGCCGGCGCGACCGACGATTTGTCGGCCGGGCAGATGGGTCTTTATCAGCAGGGTGATACGCTGTCGATTAAAGCCTCGGCGCAAGGTGCCAGGGCATTATTGCTGGCCGGTGTTCCGATACGCGAACCGATCAGTCAGCACGGCCCGTTTGTGATGAATACGTCTGTAGAAATCGAGCAGGCCATTCAGGATTACAACCAGGGGCGGCTGGTCGCCTGATGTTCAACGCCCAGATTGCTGGGCGTTGACTACAATCAAACCTCACCAAGAACCAATTGACGGAGAACACAATGAGCAGAAATGCGAACACCGATGTAGAGATCACTGCCCTGTTACAGCAGCGCCACAGTCCTTATGCCTTTGATCCGGCGCGCGGCGTTGCCAGCGAGGATGTCACTGCGCTGTTCGAAGCGGCGCGCTGGACGATGTCTTCTTACAACGCACAGCCCTGGCGTTACATTGTGGGGGTAAAGGAGCGCGACCCCCAGACCTGGGAGAAAATTCAAAGTGTGCTGCTGGAGGGCAACCAGCCCTGGGCTGCCAACGCGCCGGTGCTGGCGCTGGGTGTGGTGCAGCACAACTTCGAGTACAACGACAAACCCAACAAGGCCGCCAGTCACGACCTGGGCGCGGCCTCGGCTTATTTGACCCTGGAAGCAACTGCCCGGGGCCTGGTGGTGCACCAGATGATTGGTATCGACCCAGACAAGGCGCGCGAGGTCTTTGGGTTAGAGGGCTCGCTGGAGCCGCTGACCGCGCTGGCCATTGGTTATCATGGATCCGCCGATGATGTGGCTGCAACCTTTGCCGAGCGTGACCAGAAGCCTCGCGAGCGTATATCGACTGATGAGTTTATTCTTGCGGGTGGCTTCTAGCGCTAAAACCGGCTTTGACTCAGTTGCCGATACCCGGCATGGGGAGCGTGGAGTAAGATACAGGTAATAATAAAACCTGGAATGTCTCTCCATGAGAAAAATACTGCTCGCTGTTCTCGTCACCATCGCTTGTATTGCGGCAAGCGCGGCCCAGGCGGCTGCACCTCAGCTGGAAGTGCCGCCGGTGCTGCTGACGGACCTGGCGGTGCCACTGACTATCGTCGACCCGGGATCGCAGCAGCTCAGCCTGCTGATAGACGGCGAGCTGGTATTTGAAGGTTTCCCCGGCGATGGCCAGGTGTTGGCTGAGCTGCGCAAGCAAAGCTACGGCATTACCAACATTGAGTTGCGCCAGGGCACAGAAGTACTGCAGCAAGAGGAAGTGCGAATCATTCCCGCCTGGGCATCGCTGCTGCCGCCGATACTTGCCATCACCCTGGCATTTTTGTTGCGCGCAGTGATACCCGCATTGTTTGCCGGCATTATCGCCGGTGCCTGGGCGGTGAATGGCCTGACCCTGGGAGGTGGCGTGCGGGCGCTGTTTGATTCCATGGCGGTTTACATGCTGGACGCACTGGCAGATCCCGACCACGCGGCCATTATTATCTTTACCATGACCATTGGCGGCATGGTGGGGGTGGTCTCGCGCAATGGCGGCATGCTGGGCATCGTTAACCGAGCCCTGAAGATTGCCACATCGCCGCGCAAGGGCCAGGCAGTGGTGGCCTTTTTAGGGCTGACTATTTTCTTTGACGACTACTCCAATACCCTGATTGTCGGCAACGCCACCCGGCCGATGAGTGACCACCTGAAAATATCCCGCGAGAAACTCGCCTATCTGGTGGACTCCACTGCCGCGCCGGTGGCCTCTATTGCCATCATTACCACCTGGGTAGGTTTTCAGGTGGGTTTGATTAAAGAATCCATCGCTGGCATTGAGGGCCTCAGCGAGCCGGCTTACACCATGTTTCTGCATTCCATTCCCTATAGCTTCTACCCGTTTCTTGCGTTGCTGATGGTGTTTACCGTGGTGGTCAGCAAGCGTGACTTTGGTGCCATGCTCAAGGCCGAGCGTCGCGCCCGTGATACAGGGCAGGTGTCGCGCTCCCATGGTAAAAGCACAGCCAGTCGCGAAATAGATGAGATGGCCGAGAAGGAAGGCATTCCCTGCAGGGCAATAAACGGTGTGCTGCCCATTGTGACCCTGGTGGCCACGGTGATCGTTGGCCTGTATATCGATGGCGAAGGCGAGTCCTTGCAAGACATCGTCGGCAGCGCAAATTCCTACCGCGTGCTGATCTGGGCTTCGTTCCTGTCGTCCCTGGTGGCCGTGATCCTTACCTTATCCCAGGATTTGCTCAGCCTGGAAGAAACCGTAGACGCCTGGGTGGTTGGCGCCAAGTTTATGCTCACCGGTCTCATCGTATTGTTAATGGCCTGGGCCATTGCCGACGTGAGCAATAACCTGCAAACCGCCAATTACCTGATCTCTATACTTGGCGATGGTTTGTCACCGTATTTCCTGCCTACCGCGGTATTTTTGCTGGCCGCAGTCACCGGCTTTGCCACCGGTTCCAGCTGGGCGGTAATGGGCATATTGATGCCGCTGGTAATTCCGTTGTGCTGGGCTGTGATGCAAGCCAATGGCATTGCCGATGAGGCGCACATGCACATTCTGTATTCCTGCCTGGCCTGCGTGCTCACCGGCGCGGTTTGGTCTGATCATTGCTCGCCCATTTCCGACACTACGGTGCTGTCGTCATTGGCCACCGGCTGTAACCATATGGACCACGTCACCACCCAGCTGCCCTACGCCATGCTCACCGGGGTGATTGCGCTGGTGGTGTGCACCTTGCCGGTAGGCTACGGCATGCCCTGGTGGTTGATGATGGGTATTGGCGGCGTGCTGCTGTCATCGACGTATTGGTATATCAGTAAGCAGGTGGAAGTGGTGTAGTGATTTCCGGGGCCAGTTTACTTAATGATTTCCGGGGCCAGTTTACTTAACTCTTTGAGAGAATTACCGCGTTTCGGATTTCCGGGGCCAGTTTACTTAATTGTTTTAGAGAATTACCGCGTTTGATAGATGAGTAAACTGTCCCCAGAACCGAGAAGTTTACAGATCCTTTTCTTATAAAAAAAAATCTTGATAGAGTGCAAATGAACGAATCGACGGCGGCAGCTTTTACTGTGCGCGATGGCTCTGAAAACAAGCTAAGTCACGAAGTATCAAGGGGTTGCAGCTGTATAAAACCCCGTGGTTGATCAGTGAGCTAATGGATATAAACCCCCTTAATATCATGTGGTTATAACAGAGCTTCATGCTATTCGCTTCTTCTATAAAGGCAGTGCTAACTCTTGCTCCACAGTGCTTTGGACCATGTTGACAGGTAGGCCCCTGCTGCTAGTTTCAATAGGTTCATAACAAGCGAGGGCCGGACTCCTGCATTGCGGGAGGCGGTTTTTGTATCCGGCCTTATGGGCCGGGGAAAGCAGGTTTGCAAGGAGCAATACCATGGCTTATCCATTTCACCGCATCGATGGCTGCAACGGCCTCGACATCGCGGCGTTTAACTCCAATCCATCGAATCCCTTCAGGCGGTCGCGTTTCAGTCGAGCGCCCAGTTGGCAAAGGTTCCAGAGCGCACACCGGGCCAATCTTATGGAACCCCTGGAGCCCAGGCTGCTGCTGAGTGCTGACTTCATGCCGGCGGCGGCCGACGCGATGGCTGATGGCTTTGACGACTTCCAGGATCGACTGGAAGAGTTTTTCGCTGCGGAGCTGGACCAGCGAGTCCCATTTCTTCTGGTAGAGAACCCCCTGTACGATGAGGAGAACCCAGACCCCGATGACGCGCCTTTTGAGGCGCCCGAGTTCCTCGATCTTTTCTCCATTCCCGTGGATGCCAATGGCGATGGGGACACCAATGGCCTCTTCGATACGTCGGATGACGACGAAGGCACGCTGGATCTCTGGGACACTTCCGGTGACGGGATTGTAGATGCTGCGGAACTGCTTGATGCTCTGCTGTTCGCCCCGCTCCAGGATTTTCTACGCACCGAGGTTATCGAGGTACCGACCCAGACTGAGACAGGAGATTTCGTTGTCGCCCTGGAGGGGCTTCCCTTCATCAGAGACGGATTCGATGTAGTTCTAGGCCAGCTCGGGCCCGACTACACACTCGACTTTGACTTGGTCAGCGCTACCGATCTGACTGAGGACCCGGATGCCGAAGTGGCCTTCGATTTTCAGTTCACCCTGAGCATCACCCATGAGGAAGTGCAGGTAGACTTAGGACTTGAGGCCGATGACCTGAAGCTGCTGGCCTTCACCGGCCCCAACTCTCTCAATCCCGGTCCCGTGACCATACCCATCACTTCGAGCCTGAGCTTTGGGCTGGAGTTTGGCGTCTACACCGGCGGCCAGAATGACAGCAACAGCCCTGCTGATCTTGACCTGAACGCGGCAGACTTCTTCATTCGTCGCGCAGACGATATGGTGTTCAGCATCACCGATAACTTAGGGCCAGGCGACGTCAATTTCGAGCTGAATATCGGCTTTCTCGGGGCGGATGTGGTCGGTGGCTCCGTTGACTTCCAGGCCGACATACTGGCGACCCTGATCGATCCCGACAGCCCCGCGGTATTGGGTTTTGATGCCGCCCAGTACGGTGTGGAGCAACCCGGTGGCGTGTTGGTCGCCGTGGTGGAAGCAGCCAATCCGATCCCCGATGAAGACCTGCCCCACGACGCAGGCTTCGTATTGAGGATCGGCAATCTGGGCATTGCCAGTGACATCACGGTGGTGGACGACGACAACAACACGACCAACGCGAACCTGGTTGCGGATGTGCAGGACGCAATTGATGCTTTGCCGGGCCTCGGCGACTTGATCACCGTTGACCTTACCGGCAGTGACGAGCTTCAGTTCAGCCTGGTCAGCACTGACCCATCGGATCTGGGATTTAATGAACCTGAAAACCTGTCCAAAACCGGGCTGCTGAACGCACCCGTCGCACCGACAATTCAGCCCGCGAGTGATGTCGCTTTCCTGCTCTCGCTGGGTGGTGCCCTGCCGAGCCTGGTCACCGTGCGTGCCCCGGGCCCGGAACAGGAGGATATCGGCTTCGCCGCCAATGAAGTGTCTGAATTGGCGCCACTGGTTGCAAGTGGTGCGCTTAACCCTACCGGTACAATCGGCGGTGATTTGCAGGCCGACCTGACGCTGCGTGTTTTCCTGGACGATGGCTCGTTCAAAGATGTTGTGGTCATGGTGGCCGAAATCGATGTTTTGCCAGACCCCAATACTACACCCGCTGAGCTGTTTGCGGACTTCAACACAGCACTTGGCAGCGCCCTCGTTTCGGCGCTTCTTCCTCCCGGCACTGTGAGTGCCTCTGAATCCGGCGGCGTGATCACCCTGACGGGCGGGGGCACCGTAAGCGCCATCGAGGTTTTCGCTGTGGACGCGGAGAGCCCTGCCGATCTCGGCTTCTCCCTGGGACAGAAAACCCTGCTGAGCCTTACCGCGGACAACCCGATCACCGATTTTGCCTTCAGCGGTGTCGCCCGGCTTATTGTCACAGTTAACGGTGTTGATCATGATATTGACTTTGCCGGGGAACACGCCTCCCAGGGGGCGCTGGCCACGGCAATTGATAATGTCCTGGGTGTTGCCAACGGCGGCCTCGGCCTGCCGGTCACAGCCTCAGTGGTTGCCGATAAAATCGTACTGACGGCGGATAACACCGACGTATACGAATTGTTCCTCACCACGGTCAACCAGGATTTGGACGACCTGGTCTATGACCTGAACAACGCCCTGGATCTGGCGGGTTTCGCAACGGTCACGGCGGGGGACGACGGTGGTGGCAATATTCGCCTGACCGAAACAAGCACAGAGCCTCTCTCCCTGGAAATAACCAATACCTTGACCTTTGACGCCGGTGTGCGCGGCGTGGAGTTGGACGGTACTGAGCCCGACGCCAGCTTCGACCCCAGCGTCGGCGATGATTCCGAGCTGTTCCTCAATCTACCCGTGGTGGTCGAGGCGGGTTTGCGCGAGGCGGGTGAGGTGTTTGACTGGCTCCCGGAGGACATGGCCATCGTGGGTAAGTTCAATCCGCTGGATTCCAGCCTGTCCACGTTTGTAGAGGATGAACCGGATAATGAGGACCCCTTGGAATTTCCCCAGGAGGTTCTGCGCTTCTTCCTCGATTACGACGTGACCTCGCTCACTAGCGTTGAACTAGATGCTCTTATAACCGATCTATCGGATCCGGCGAATGCCAACACCCTACAACTGGTTAACTTCGCCGAGGCCCTGCAATTCAACCGGATTGGCCCGGGCTCGTTTATTGGCATGCTGGAGGAGCTGGGTGCTGCCCTAGACTCCATCATGCAGGACCCGCTGTTCGCCGGTTACGATATCCCCTTTACCGACGCCACTTTGAGCGACATCGTGGCGTTCGAGGATATGATTCTCAACAGCATGATCTACGACAAGGGACCCGACGGGGAGTTCGATGACGAGGATTATGTGGATGACGATTTACTTGGCCGCCTGTTGACCCGAACCGGAGTGGGAGACGTGGTCGTCCCCGACGGTACTCCCAACCCGGAAGCGAATGCCTACGAACCCCTGCCCACCTTCACAACCGCCCAGGGAATGGGCGAGCGGCTGGGTGTAATTCTCTCGCTGCCGGTATTCTCCGACACGGGGGGCATCAACCCGACCTACGACCCGGGCACCAACGAGCTCACCTATGACATGGACCTGATCTCCAGTGATCGGGTGTCTGTGGGCGTGGATGTACCCTTCACAAGCAACTTTGAATTTGATGTCGATCTGGCACCCTTCGGCGAATTCCTGATCAAGCCCGCGGGCGTCGAGTTGTTCGGTGGGGGTGGTAATGTCGACCCTGCTGATCTGCTGGTCACCATCGAAGCCCGCACCACTTTCTCCGCCACCTACGGCTTCGACCTCACCCCTCACCCCGAGACTATTGAGGGTGTAAACCCCTTTGACCTCTCAGGTCCTTTAATCCAAGTACCCGTCCCGGAAGACGCGCTGGAAGAGCGTTTCTTCGTCCGCAACGCCACACTGGGCGGCGCGTTTATCGCTACTCTGCCGGATGTAGGAGTGGAAGCCAGCGCGCTGGTGGGCATCATCGGCGTCGATATCACTGATATCGACGGTACCTTCGGTGCCCAATTCTCCGCCCAGCTCAAGGACGAGGGGGGCGCCGCGGGAAGCCAGGTCACCCTGGAGACCCTGCAGCAGGATATCAAGGACACCTTCCTCGGTCTCACCACGGGTACCGAAAAGTTTGATTCGGATACAGGAGAGCCGATCTACGCGGGACCGGATCAAAACGCCGGCCAAGACGCTCTGGAGATAGTCACCAATCCTGTGGTCAGCAAGTTGCAGACCCTGAACTATGACGATCAGGAAGCCGATGTCGTGGCTGGCAGTAAGCTCGTGTCAGATTCCGATGGCACGGCCTATGTTCTTAGTGGTGATAGTGCTTCTAGCGGTACCCTGCGCCTGTTTGGTGTTGATGGCATTTTCGCTGACACCGATGAATTCTTTGATGTGCGTGATCTGGGCCACCGGGGTGGCGAGGTAGATGGAGACGTGGTCACGCCTGACGACTACGGCGAACTCGATATGCGAATCGAGATCCAGGAAGGCTTCGATGACAACGGATTTGGCGCAGAGCTTGCGGATTTGGGCGATCTAGGCGTCAAAAATATCGATCTGAACCTGTCGGTTTTCGGTAATCCCAATACCGATACTGCTCCGGAGGTCCACAACGGTGACCTGCTAGCCAGCCTTGATCTGATCAGCACCGACGTGGGCGGCACCCTTGTGTCCCTGGGCGAGTATGCCCCCATCGATTACTTCGATTTTATCGCTGTCCTGGAGCAGTTAGGCGATCTGGTTGCCGTCCTGGAAGAGGCTTACCCGGTGCTAACCCAGACTCTGCCGGTAGTGAACAAGTCTGTCAGTGACCTCCTGGGCCTGACCGAGGGTGTGGACCGCGCGGTGGCACAGGCCCGGTCTTACTTGCTGGATCAGCAGGAACTGCTGGGACTGGAAGGAGACGAGGTGCCCACCCTGACCTTGCAGGGTATGGCGACCGCCCTGCGCGGTGCCTTCGGGCTGGCGGAGACCGACGGTATCAGCCTGGTGATCGATGTCGAGACCGTGGGAGATAACCCCGGGTCAGACACCCCCTATCTGACCCTGGACTTCAATATCGAGGAAACAATCAGCACAACCCTGGGCCTGGACATTGATCTGGGTGATTTGCTGCCCAACCTCACCAGCGGCAAGGTGTTGCGAGCAGATGGCACCCTGGGATGGGGTTTCAAGGTCGGTATCGCCCTGGATAATGCCGACGAATTTGATCCCAGCGACTTCAAACTGTTCAACCCCGAGGGCGGTCTCGACGGTACCCTTAACATCTTCGGAGACGGGGCCGAGGGAGTAGGCCTGGTATTCCTGGCCCAGGTGGGTGATGCCGCGGTTCAGGTCATGGATGCCCTGGTGAATATCCAACTCGGGTTCAGTATGGGCGGACTGGACTTCAGCGGCACGGACGGCATCAAGACCCTATCAGATGTAGGCTTCGGCGACTTTCCCGTGGAATTCCAGTTGGTGCCCCTACAGGATTTCAATGTCAGCATTCCACTGTTTGATATAGCAGGTGGACTCACCGGTTTCCTCGGGGAAATCTCCGCTACTGGTACCCAACTGCTTGACGACACAGCGAGCCTAGTGGATGGCCTGGTGGATACCCTCGACGATTTTGAACTGCCGGACGTGGGACTCGACTTTGACCCCCTCCAAAACCTGTTGTTGCTCACCGATGCTGCGGACCTGTTCTTCGAAATCATCCAGGACTTGTTGGACGAGGCGACCAGTATCGATATCCCGATCATCGGCGACAAACTGGCGGACGGCGCCCGCTTTATAGAAGGGTTCCGCGACCAGTTTATCAACCGGTTCAGGCAGATGATCGAGTTCACCAATGATATCGACCTGGATGATGTCACCGGCTTTATCTATGACTTCTTCGTTGATGTTGTAGGCCTGGATCTCCTTGAAGACGATATTAGCGGCATCCGGGATAAAGGAGCTGACCTCCTCAATACTTTTGACGACGAGATACGCTGGGAACTGCATCTGCGTGACACCTACGCCGTGGACTTCGACCTGGGCTTTGACCTGGGCGTTCCGCTGCTCAATCTGTCATCCGATGTTGCGGTCGAGCTCGGTATCGAATGGGCGCTGGATATCGGCCTGGGGGTCAATCGGGAGGATGGTGCCTTCATTATCCTGAAAAAGGATTATGGCCTCGGAGAGACAGACGACAAGGGAGAACTGGAGGTCAGGGCGTTTATAGACCTGCCCACGGATACTGAGATTAAAGGTACTCTCGGATTCCTCGAGGTCGCCATTGAAAATAACGGCAGTGGCCTGGAATTGCTCTTCGGCGTCGACCTGTCCAATGATGGCGGTGCGGATGAGACCATCCTGCCAATTGCCGATATCGGCAACCTGGGGTTCGACGTCAGGATCGATGGCGGGCCGATCGGCGACAACGAACATATCCTGGACTTGGCCCTGTCGGTGGGTATCAACGAGGTAGACATCCTCCCGAAACTAACCACGAATTTTATGATGGACTGGTCCCTAGACCCGAGTGAAGAAGTGCAGGACCTTGCCGAGAACATCATCCAGAAAGGCCTGGAGCTGCTGGATTTCGGTGCGGTTCAGATCGACCTGACCACCTTGCTGGGCGGCTTTGTTGGCGATGTACTGAGTGGTATCAATGGCTTTCTTGGCCCTTTGTTGGACATCAGTGATTTCCTCGACGAGGATATTCCCATTATCAGCCAGCTGTTTGGCCCAACCTCATTGCTGGATCTCGCCGAGTTGCTGGGGCTTGCCGATACCCGGCTCTTCGAGGCTCTCAACCAGATTGGCGACATTCTGGATATCGTGGGTGTCCTCGACGGCAGCGCCTTCATCACCCTAGGGGATCTGAAGGTCTTCGATGTGGATGACTTTGACGATCTAGATCTAGGAGACGTTGCCTTTTTAGATGACCTGTTTGACCAGGATATTGATTTCACCAAGGCGATTGAAGATAACTTCAACGACGTGGCGAACTTCCTGACGGATACCGTGCAGGGAGGGTTTAATACCTTCAATGATGCAATTGATGATGCCATTACTAAGGGGGGGGATTTCGGCTCTTCGAAGTCGACCTTAAATAGCACCACCAATCTGTCGGTAGGGGGCGCGGGCGACATTATCAGCCTGCCATGGGTGGACGACCCCAAGATACTTCTCGGCTTGCTGGTTGGCCAGGACGTCAGCCTGATTGAGATAGACCTCCCACCCCTGGGTGTCGGTTTTGACTACGAGCAATTCGTCACCATCTTCGGCCCACTGGGTGTGAGTATCGGTTTCGGCTTCTTCGTCGGCGCCGACTTCAGCGCTGGTTTTAATACCTACGGTTTGAATCGTTTCGCCGATTCAGAGTTTACCAACCCCGGCCTGATCTTCGACGGCTTCTTCCTCGGTGACCGGGAGAATGTCACTGAGGGCACAGACATAGAGGAACTATTCCTCGAGATGACTTTGACTGCTGCTGCCGAACTCAACCTTGGTGTCGCCTCTGGAGGAGTTGGCGGCGGTATCACCGCGCGACTCGGTTTGGATCTTTATGACCCGGACGATGACGGTGCTGTTCATATCAGTGAACTTATCAATACCATTGAGCATGAGTTACGCACGAGCACCGGTACTGTGGAACAGATCGCTTTCAAGGCAGCGAGATCCATTTTCGACCTCACCGGCTCTATTTCTGCCGAACTGTTTTGGTACCTGAAGATTTTATTTGCGAAATTCGGAGATACCATTTTCGGGCCCGAGGTGGTCTTTGAGTTTGAAATACCCTTTGAACGAACACCGATACTCGGAACGGAAATCTCTACCACCGGTAGCGAGGACCCCGACACACTGATCATCAATGCAGGCCCGAACTCCCTGGACCGTCTAAACGGCGATGTTGCGGACGGCAATGAGTCATTTGAGGTCGAATTGCAGGGATCGAATATAGCCATCAAGTCCACGGCTCTGGGTGTCAACGACTGGCAGGTTTATGACAAGGGCTATAACCACATTATCTTTATCGGCGGCGAGGGCAATGACTCAATTACCTTCACTGGATTTGATGAATCGATTATTACCTTTGACCTCAGAGGTGGCGCCGGCGACGACGTGATCGAGTTTGTCGAGAACCCCGGCGTGATGGCACTGCAGCTGGCTACCGGTGCAGGTGCCGTGATTCGCGGCGGTGCCGGCAACGACAGGCTGATCGGCAGCCACCTGAATGACGAGATCTACGGCGAGCTGGGTAACGATACAATAGAGGGCGGTCGCGGCTACGATATTTTGATCGGCGACAGCGCCACGCTTCGTGATGGCACTGATACCGATAAGACTATTGGTGCTCGTGTATCCAACCTCGACGGCGATGACAACATCAAGGGCGGCGACAGTGACGACATCATCATCGGCGGTGGCGGTATCGACACCATCTCCGGCGGTGCCGGGGCTGATGTGATCCTGGGTGACGGCGGCCGCTTTGGTTACGATCTCGGTAGTCCCCATATTAATGTCGGCGCTTTCAACATTCCCACTTTTTCTCCCAACGACCGGCTGGATCCGGAGCCCTATGAGGAGCCCTTGGTCAGCACGGCCAAGCAGATAGATAATATCTTGCTGGCGCTGCAGGGTATTTTCACCGGTACCGATCTGGGTGATGGCGGCAATGACATTATCGACGGCGACGATGGCAACGACATCATCTTCGGCGGCGCCGGTAACGACGATATTTCCGGCGGTGAAAATAACGACCACGTGGTCGGCGGTCGCGGCTTCGATGAAATCGACGGCGACGGTGACGACGACGTGCTGTTCGGCAACGAACAGGACGATATCATTAACGGTGGCGCCGGTGTCGACGTGATAGCTGGTGGCTTCGGTGACGATACACTGCATGGCGACGCCGACAATGACTACATGACCGGCAGCCGTGGCCGCGACATTATGTTCGGCGATGGTGGCGACGACGAGATGCACGGCGAAGGCGAGCCCGACATCATGTTCGGCGGCGCGGACAACGACTTGGTAATCGGTGGCATGGGCGCTGACATCATGATGGGCGACAGTGGCGTCGTCGTGAAATTCGATGTCGATGGCGAGACCGATCTGGTGATCGGCGACGACAGCGGCACCGTGGTCAGCGATTATGAAGCTGCCGCTGGAGCGGGCGATATCGATGCGATCGTCGGCAGCCTCGATCTGATTCTGACCGACGTACTGGGTTCTGACGGCAACGATATCCTATCCGGCGGCGAAGGCGGCGATATCATGCTCGGTGGCGGCGGCAATGATTTGGGCGGCGGCGACGTTGATCCGCGCCTCACGACCGCCAACACTAGTGAAGAGTCCACGCCCGACGGCGACGATGTCATGATCGGCGATGGCGGCATTGTAGAGTTCAACCAGCGACGCCTGCAGCGTATCGCCTCGGTCTTCACGGATGATCCTGGTGGCACCTACAGGGATACGCTCTACGGCGACAATGGCGACGACATAATCATTGGTGGTCGCGGCAGTGATGGCGACAACAATGGTGGTGACCTGACACTGAACATTCCAAGCCTGAGCATTGGGTTTATCCTGACCGGTGGCCACGGCCCTGGCCGCGGTGCTACGGATGACGCTGTCAGCGATGAAGACATCATCATCGGTGACAACGGCGAGTTGATCTACGCCGACGACACCGTTGCGGAAAACTTCGGCAAGCTGGCTTATATCCAGACCACCGACGTGGAGGACGGTACCGGCGGCGCCGATACCGCCTACGGCGAACTGGGCGACGACATTATCCTCGGCGGCGTCAACGGCAGTGTCGACGTGCTGAACGGCAGCCTGGGTGAAGACGTGATCCTCGGCGACAACGGTATCATCCACTTCAGCTACGACTGGGAGTCGGAGAGCTTCGCCGATCGCGTGGATAACGTGTTCGTCAGCCCCGACGACGACATCGCCACCATCGACCTGATCCGCTCCTACAACGACGGACTGGGCGGAATCGATATCATCTCCGGTAACGCCGGGGTGGACGTATTATTGGGCGGTAAAGCGGGCGATACTATTTACGGGGATGATGTCGCCGCCAGTGCCGAAGGCACCGCTAATATCGACGGCGGCGACGTTATCCTGGGGGACAACGGCGATTTGTTTCTTGCGGGAAGCGAAGGCCAACTGGTGGTCCAGGGTAACGCGGTGGACTACATCACCACCACCGATGTGGCCAATAGCTCTGGCGGCAACGACACCATCAGTGGTAACGCCGGTGCCGATGTCATTCTAGGCGGTGTCAACGAAGGCATAGGCAATGACGTTATCTTCGGCGATGCCGACACACAGGGCGGTAATGACCTGGCCGATCTGATCCTGGGAGACAACGGCATCTTGCTGTTCAACTACGACTGGACGGTCGGCGGAAATAGCGACGATGGCGAGTATACCGAAACCGATGGCAACCGCCTGACCCTGGACCTGGTGCGCAGCTTTACAGACAACCTGGGCGGTGCCGACATCATCTCTGGCGATGTGGGCGGTGACATGATCCTGGGCGGCAACGACGGCGACACCATCCACGGTGACGACGCGGTAGCCGAGGCCGGCGCCGATGACGGCGACGACATTATCCTGGGTGATAACGGCGATGTGTTCTTCAACGGTGACGCCGGCGCCCGCATCCTGCTAGGTTCCGCAGTGCAGTTGATCACCACCCGCGACGAGAGCGAAGCTACCGGCGGTGACGACTTAATTGAAGGTAATGCGGGCAATGACATCATCCTGGGTGGCGTTAATGACGGCGGCATTGACCGCCTCTACGGCGATGCACAAAACCCCGATATCGTGCCCAACCCCAACCGGGACGGCGACGATATCATTCTGGGTGATAACGGCCTGGTGAACTTCGGCGACGATGGTCCACTACCGGAAGACCTGGACCTGGGTGACCTTGACCTGATACAGACCATCGCGGGACGCAATTTAGGCCTCCCCCTGGGTGGCGTTGACTACATCTTCGGTAACGCCGGCACCGACACCGCCCTAGGCGGCTCCTATGCCGACCGCATCTTTGGCGACAACGACGAGTTGATTGACCAGAGCGGCATTGCCGACCTGCTCGGCCAGGGCGCCGCCGCCGATATTTTGATCGGTGATCAAGGAGAGGTGCTGCGCGAGAATGATCTCCCCACTTTAATCCAGACCACGGACACCTCGGTAGGCCCGGAGGACACCGAGATCGAGGGTGGCGCAGACCATATTCAGGGTAACGACGGCGCCGACATTATCCTCGGCGGTGTGGCCGGGGACGAACTGCACGGCGAAGCCGCTCTGGTGGGATTGAACGTCTCTGACCTGGTGGGCAGTAATGGCGCAGACGCCGGCGACGACACCATACTCGGTGACGAGGGCCGCCTGTGGTTCAGCCTCACCGACGCTGACCTGCTGGTAGTCCTGACCGCCGGTGAAGATGTGAACGCCATGGGCGACGGGGATCCGAACACACTGGACAGGATTGAAACCTTCGATACCGGCATTCGCGGCGGCAACGACCTGATTCACGGCAACGGCGGCGCCGACCTGGCCATGGGCGGCAGTGCCGACGACACCATCTACGGCGATTTCTACCAGGGCAGCCTGATATCCGACCCCCATCCCGGCAATGACCAATTGCTCGGTGACGGCGGTGAATCCACCTATATCGATGACGCTCAAGTGGTCTTGCGCACCATTGAGCCCAGCGAGGGCGGTGTGGACACCATTGAGGGTAACGACCACGATGACGTGATTATGGGCGGTATGTTCGGCGACCTGCTGTACGGGGAGACCGATGTCGTCAACCTGGGCGTGGTCAGCGTAATCGCGGGGAATGACACTATTCTCGGTGATAACGGCCGCCTGGACTGGATTCTTCCCGACGTTAATATCCTCGACCGCATGGACGTCTTCCTCCACCAGGGAGAATCCACCTTGGTGGATCTGGACGGCAACCCTGCAACTCTGGACCGCATCACCACTACCGACCCCATCTGGGGCGGCGACGACGTAATCTACGGTAACGGCAACCCCACTGATGGCGAAGGCGACTTGATCATGGGCGGCACTGGCAACGACCACGCCTATGGCGATACAGGTGACGATGTTCTTGACGCACACGACGGCCCGGATGGATCGGACCTGTTGTTCGGTGACCACGGCGTGCTGTTCCCCAATTTGCCCGAGCTGGATGCATTCTTCATCAACAATAACTTCTTCTCCATCGACACTAGCGACCAGGACGGCGCCAATACTGATGGTGTCCCCGACGGCCACAAGGACTTCCGTGACGTGATCTGGGGTAATGCCGCCAGCGACATTCTCATTGGCGGCCAGGACGACGATATCCTGTTTGGCGGCACCCAGGATGACGACCTGATCGGCGGCCACAACGTGGCCGGCGGGCACGACGAACTCGACGACATGCCCCTCGTCGACCGACTCGCCATCACGCCTGCGGAACTTGCCGACCTCAACCCGGCTGATGTCAACGAGATTAACGACATCATGGACGGCGGTGAGGACGACGATGTACTGGCCGGTGACAACGCAATTATCATCCGCCAACTCGACGACCTCAGCCCTCGCTTCCGGATGACCGAAATTGATGGCTTATTGTATGTTCTGGAAAGCAATAACGTAGACAACCTGGCTGACGTTGATGTGGGTTTCAGTGCAAACGTTACCGACGCGGAACAACCACACCAGGATATGGATCTGGTGCGTACCATCACACTGCTGGACCACAGTGAAAAAATCGAAACGGCCGCGGCAGAGGACGCGGCTCTCATCGATCCGAGAGTATTCGGCAACGATGTGATGGCCGGTTCTACTCAGGACGACGAGATGTTCGGCCAGTTGGGTGACGATATCATCCAGGGGGATGGTGCCATCAGCCTGACGACCTTCGAGGAACAGGACGTTCTCGCGTCCTATAACCCGGCTCAGGGTGCAGACCAGTCCTTCGATGCGCGCGACTTCACCCCGCGTGATGATCTGGTGGTGGACAATGACACCGAATTGAGACTGCGCTTCGATGTGTTCGAGCACATTGATGACGGTGATGACTACATAGAAGGTAACGGCGGCAATGATCGTATCTATGGCAACCTGGGTCAGGATGACATTATCGGTGGCAGTTCCAGTCTGTTTGGGCTGAGCGACGAAGATACCTCGTTTCACGGTATTCCGAATCCTGATCCAGAGAATGATCCACTAGGATTACTGCAGGGGTACCTGCTGCGCCCGGATGGGGCGGACCTGATATACGGAGGCGCTGGCAACCCGGCCCTGCTCGCCCGGAACGCCGCTTTCGGCGCACCGGATCCACTCAACGACGTCAGCGATGGTGACACCATCGTCCCAGACGCCGAACGTCACGCCACCGATGCCGACACCATCCTGGGTGACAATGGCGATGTCTTCCGTATCGTGGTACCCGATGCCGACCCCGAAACGGACGGTGATCAACTGGGTTATGCGGTATTCAATTACGATCAGGACGCCACTAGCGCCAGTGGGTTCCAGGACTTTGGCTACGGCACGGACGACCTGACCATCCGCGTCCGCGCAGTCGACCTTGGCGACTACGGCTACGCGTATGCCGATGTCGACAACAATCCCGAAACACGCGAGACCCTTGAATTCCTTGCCACCGCCAGAGGCGAGGGCGACCTGATCTACGGCGAAAGCGGCGATGACGCCGTCCACGGTATGACTGGCGACGATGTGATTTTCGGCGGTAGCGAACACGATGACCTGTACGGTGAGATCGGCTCCGACTTCCTGCTCGGTGGCACTGGTATAGACGGTATCGTCGGCGACGACGGCCTTATCCTGACCAGCCGCAATAACCTGTCTCTGGAACCGCTATACGGTATCGACGCGCTGCTGCCGGCAGAGACCGGGCTGAAGAGAAATGAGTCCCCCAGTCCCAACTCTCTGAACGCCGAAATTAGCTCGCCTGGCAACATCCAGCGCGCGATTATCAATGTCGAAAACGAACTGATCAAGGGTGTCGAATTGTTTGCCTTCCGCACCGATGATCTGGTTGATGAGAATGCCACGATCGGTGAAGACGCCTCCGATCTAGTGGGCGAATTCGACGCCCTGATCCGGTTCAACGACATCATCTTTGGCGGCCTGCACAATGACTTTATTCATTCCGGCGCGGGCGACGACGCGGTGTCAGGGGCCGAGGCTCTGGAGGCCTACTACAGCGGTGTAGTGCCGGAAGCTTACACCGGTGTCGATAACGGTTTTGCCACGGTCAACGGTTTCTTGCAACTGCACCAGAGTGAGGCCCCGGACAACCCCTCGGCCCTGACCGATAACCCCTTCTGGTTCGACTTCGCGCCCTACAACCCCGGGGATGTTCTAGTGTTCGAGGGTAAGACCGTGGTCGACGGTAACGGCCAGAAGCCTAGCACTCGTGACGAGTTTTTCCTTTACGACGAGTTCAACCCGCGACGCCGCATCATGCTGGACAATGATGGCCTGGCGGTGGCCCTTGAAGAGGACGCGGTGTTCGATTTTATTCTCAATTTTGATCAGACTGAGGGCGAACTGGATACCCGTTTCTCCGACGGCCACCTGCCCAGCGACGGCGACGACCGTATCTTCGGTGACCTGGGCAATGACTGGATTGTAGGCGGCACCGGCCGCGATCATATGTACGGTGGCCGCGGTTTCGATTTGCTCAACATGGATGACGATCACGACTCGGGATTCTCCGGCCGGATTGGTCCCCATGATGACGCCCCGGATCCATTGGACAACAAGGACTCAGATGAATACCAGGCCTATGGAGATATCGTCTACTCCGGTGCCGGCCGCGATGTGATGATTCTTAATACCGGTGCTGATAGAGCCATAGACTGGGTAGGTGAATACAACAGCTACATTGTGCCCTTCAGCCCCTTTGGCGCTTTTCATATCAGTCGCAGCCTGCAGCCTCAAGTGCCGGAATTCCTCTACGCACTGTCAGCGAGCGATGGTATCGATGTCAGTGTGGATGAGACCCTAACCAATACCAACACGTTGGACGGCCAACTCTACGTCGACCAGAAGACCGCCGATGTGCGCACCGACACTCCAGAGGAAGAGCGCGCCTTCGAACCGTACGGTGAACTGGGCATGGTGCGCCAGACCGATTTCGACTGGCAGGAGCAGACCGGTGCGCCCAATGATCCCCAGCCGGGTAACTTGCAGGGTAAGCGGGAAATCATGCGTCGCGAATTGTTCAACGACAACGCCGCTGAAGTCCCTCTGGCCGCCGATGTAGGGTTGCTTAGCCTCACAGGCAGCGGCACATTGCAGGCAGCGCCGGAAGCGCAGGGTGGCGAGGTTGTGGGCCTGTATCCCCTGCAGACCCAACAGCCGTTGTACACGGAAGTGCTGGTGACGATCAACGCCGACAAGGACAGGGCCGGTAACAAGTCAAATGGCTACGTTATCTTCGACTACCAGGGCGCGGAAGACTTCAAGTTCGCCGGTATCGATGTGGGTACCGACAAACTGCAGATTGGGCATCGGGATGCATCTGGCTGGGTGATCGATACCCAGACACAAGTGCGGCTGCGGGCCAATACGGATTACGACCTGACCGTGGTGCTGTTTGGCAGCCAGGCGACTGTTTACGTCAATGAGAAGCAGAATGTATCACTGGACTTTAACGAGCCGCTCAATAACGGAGGCATGATAGGTCTGGGCACCGATAATGCGACCGCACGCTTTGACGATCTGCAAATTCAGACACTTCCTCCGGAATGGACCTTCAGCAATGAAACCGGCTTGAACAGCGACGGCGGCAATCCGTTTATTACCAGGACCGGCGATTGGTCAGTGAGTGGTGGACGTTTGCAGGGCGCCAGCAACGGCGGTGTGCCGGCCGTGGCTACCGATGCTGTCGATGTGGCCACCTACTCACGTTTGGAGATGCAGGGCGACCTGGCCACTGACGGCCAGGGTGGATTCGTGTTCGACTACTCGGGCGGTGACGAGTTCAAGTACGTCGCTCTGGATGCCGAAAATAACGAGGTACTTATTGGTCACTACGTCAATGGACAGTATGTGGTGGATGCTGCGGTAGACTTTAATGTGAAAGCCGGTCGCGACTATACCGTGACTCTGACTATGTTTGGTAGTATCGCCAGCGTGGCGATCGATGGGCAATCGGTGCTGACACACAGCTTCAACAGTCTGCTCAACGACGGTCTGTTTGGGGTGCTGGATGTTTCTGGCGGTACTAGCTTTGACGACTTCCTGGTTCGCGGTGACGATCCTGCTTATGCAGAAGCGGCGTTGACGGCCGCCTCCAGCGCAGTCGACACGCAAGCGGGAACTGTGCTCCAAAGCGCCGCTATCGAGACGGCCGCCGCAGTGGTCATTGCGCAGTTAGATGACGCTCTGAATGTGGACGAAAGCGGACTGGCAGAACTGCCAATCGACGTAGCGGACCTGCCCGGAGACCAACTTGCCGTCTGGCAAGGCGATCGAATTGTGCTGGATCACAACGCGGCGGGCCATGGCTGGTACACCGGTGCAAGTTCTGCAGTAGACGGCATCGACCTACTGAGCGTGTTGCTGCATGAGTACGGCCATGCCGTTGGGCTAGAACACGATTCGGGCCTGGCTTTTATGGCGGATGAGCTGGGCGTTGGCGAGCGCTTCGAGGTGCCGGGTGCTGATGCTGTTCTGGTGTTCGACGAAGACACTGGCGAGTTTGTAGCTCGGGCTGATGACGGTGTGGTAGATGACGTTCTGGTCTATGACTCGGCAGAACTGGCGAGCGAAGGGGATACCGACGGGGTCATCCACTGGCGCAGCACCACCGGTTTTGTGGGGCGAACTCTGCAGTTACGGTAAATTCCAATATATCGACTAAACTGAAAGGGTCCTAAGAGCAATAAAGCATCTTCGATGCTTTATTGAGACTTATTGTCAGTGAATGGAGCGCCCTATGGCAGATGAAAAGCAAAAAGAAGAAACTGTGGCAGAGCATGTTCAACCCACCACCCCCATCGTAGATTGGGATGACTCAGAGATGAACAGTTCTCATGCGAACGTGGTGAATGCCACCAGCACGCGTGAGGAGGTCAACGTGTTCTTTGGCACCAACGAAACCTGGAAGGCCAGCGAATCCCGGGAATTCCATGTAAAACTTAACAACCGGATCGTACTCAGCCCCTTTGCCGCCAAGCGCCTGTGGATACTGTTAGGAGCGGTTCTCAAACAATACGAGAAGCGTTTCGGTTCCTTGGATATGACAGCCGGCAGCGCACCCGATAAAACGGAGCAGCACTGACTGCGGGATTGCGCTCGTGCAGCGGCATGCCCCGGGTAAGCAGGAATGACTGAGAGCACTCGCGCTGACACCGCCAGCCTTACGTTGCTGGAGCAAACGCTCTGGCAGCAATTTCGCGCTGCGGATTCGCCGGAAGACTTTGTCCAACGTTGGCTGGCGCTGCAGTGCCAGTATATCGGTGGAGTCCGGGCCGCAGTGGTCGTACTGGGTGAACCCAAAGTAGGTCCCTTCGCCCCACTGGCCAGTTGGCCGGAAGAGGGGAGTCCGTCTCGAGAGTTGGCAGCTGCCGCGGAAGAGTGCCTGCGGGAAAATCGTCCTGTGATGATTGAGGGCAGCTCCAGGCAACTGGCTTTGCCCATTGAAGTAGAAGGCGATTTGTACGGCGCTGTTGCTGTCAGCTTGGAAGCTGGAGATAGCGATACCCGATCTTTACTGTGGCAACTGCGCTGGGGCAGTGCCTGGCTGGAAGCGCTGTTGCGCAGACAGCAGGGCCAGGAGGACGACCGGCAAAAAGAGCGCACGGTACTAGCCTTCGACCTCATCGGCCTTGTACTGGAACAGACATCCTTCGATGCAGCCTGCAACTCTCTTGTGAGTGAGTTGGCTTTTCGCCTGGACTGCGACCCGGTGAGCATTGGCTTTACCAATAATGGGCGTATGCAACTCAAGGCAATCTCACACAGTGCCCAGTTTGGCGAGCGTATGAGTTTTGTGCGTAAGATTGAGGCCGCCATGGAGGAGGCCGCCGACCAGGATGTTGTAGTGCTCTGCCCGCAGCCTCCCGGCTGGGACTATCGAGTGGCGCGAGCCCATGACGATCTGCTCGAAAGCCACAAAATCAGTACCGCGCTGACGCTGCCGCTGCAGGCGGAGGGCGAAACCATTGGTGGCATCACTCTGGAAAGGAGTGGCGGCGAGTCTTTTAGTGAGGACGAGGCGGAACTTCTGGATAGTGCAGTGAGTGTACTTGGCCCGTTACTGAACCTGCGACGATATGAGAACTACTCACTGTGGCGGAAAACCCGCGACGCGGCCAGGCTCCAGGCAGTGCGCCTGTTTGGCCCCCATCACCTGGGCCGCAAACTTGCTGCGGGCACTGCATTGCTGCTGATTTTTTTGTTCACCGTTGTCACCGGTGAGTACCGGGTCTCATCTCCGGCGGTCGTTGAGGGCTTGGTGCAACGTACGATCGTGGCGCCCTTCGACGGCTACATAAACAGCCAGCTTGCGCGAGCCGGCGAGCGGGTGGAAGAGGGCCAGTTGATTGCGACGCTCGATGACCAGGACCTGGCCTTGGAACGTATTCGCTGGAGTACCAAGGCCAGCCAGAGCGTAGCGGAATATGATCAGGCCCTGGCTCGCCGCGAACGCTCGACCGCGAATATTATTCAGGCGGAGCTGGAACAAGCCGAAGCACAGGTGGAATTACTGGACCAGCAGCTGGCTCGAACCCGTATTCGCGCACCTTTTTCGGGTGTGCTGGTGGCGGGTGACCTGAGCCAGAAGGTTGGTGGCGCCGTTCGGCGCGGCGAGGAATTGTTCCGCCTTGCGCCGCTGGAAGATCACCGGGTGATCCTTAATGTGGGAGAGGCCGATGTGATGGATATGCGGGTTGGCCAGCTCGGTTCATTGCGCCTGGCAGCGCAGCCAGACCAGTTATTGGATTACGAGGTTACCCTTATTACCTCACTCTCAGAGCAGGCAGAAGGCCGAAACTTCTTTCGGGTAGAGGCGGTACTGCATGAGGACGCTCCTGAATTGCGACCCGGAATGCAGGGCATCGCAAAAACCCGCGTTGAGGACAGATTGGTGATTCGAATCTGGAGCGAGAAAATGGTGGACTGGATGCGCATGTTCCTTTGGACATGGTGGCCGTGATATGCAGAGTGGGTCCTGGTATCGCATTGCAGAGTATCGGCCGAAGCTAAGGCGTCATGCCCGTGTATACCGGCAGCGCTATCGAGGCCGGGTGACCTATGTCCTCCAGGATCGAACTTCCGGGCGCTATCATCTGTGCTCGCCGCCAGCCTATTACATGATGTCATTGATGGACGGCGCACATACGGTAGATGAACTGCGAGACCAGGCTTGTGCGGCTTTTCCTGATGACGTCCTGGACCAGGCTCAGGTCATGCGGTTGCTGGCAATGCTGTACAGCAGCGATGTCCTGCATGGAGATGTACCCGCAGATGTTGAGGAACTTACCGATCGCGGTGCCCGCCAGAAGAATCGCAAGAGCCTGCTTCGCTTCCTGAACCCGCTTGCGGTCAGATTCCCCCTGCTGGACCCTGATGACTTCCTCACCGCCACGACACCCTGGCTGCGTTTTCTATTCACGCCCTGGGCTGCGTTTGTTTACCTGCTTGTTGTTGGCTACGCCATGGTACTGGCCGGCGCACATTGGAACGAACTAACGGACAACATTGCCGACCGGGTAATGGTGGCGGAAAATCTACTGATCATGCTGCTGGTTTATCCGGCGGTGAAAGCGGTTCATGAATTGGGCCACGGCTATGCGGTGAAACGCTGGGGCGGCGAGGTACACGAAATTGGCGTGATGTTCCTGGTGTTCATGCCAGTACCCTACGTCGACGCCTCAGCAGCTACCGCCTACCCGGTGAAGTGGCAGCGGGCACTGGTGGGTGCTGCCGGAATCCTGGTGGAGTTGTTGCTGGCGTCACTTGCCCTGTTCGTATGGCTGGCGGCTGAAGATGGATTTCTGAAAGCCTGTGCCTACAATGTAATGCTGATCGGCGGCGTCTCCACCTTGTTTTTCAACGGTAATCCATTACTGCGCTTTGATGGCTACTATGTCCTGCAGGATGTCCTTGAGATCCCTAATTTGGGCACCCGTTCTACCCGGTTTATCGCCTATCTGGTAAAAAGCCGGCTGTTGGGCCTGGCCACTGCGGAGTCGCCGGCGACCAGTCCTGGCGAGGCACGGTGGATGTTGTTCTACGGCATTGCCTCCTTCATCTACCGCTTATTTATCATGGCGGCCATCGTCATGTTCGTTGCCTCTCGCTTTTTTGTGATCGGGGTGATGCTGGCTATCTGGTCAGCTTTCCTGATGCTGGGACTGCCTATCCTTAAGCAATTGAAGTTTCTGTTGTTCGGGCCAGCACTGCGCGGTCAGCGACCACGCGCTCTGTTAACAACCGCCGCAGGTCTGACGGTGGTAGCACTTTTTCTCCTGGCCGTGCCGCTGCCCTATAACACGATGGCTGAAGGGGTCGTGTGGGTGTCAGGTGAAAGAGCCGTGCATGCGAATTCCCAGGGTGTGGTGGCAAATATCCCCGCAAAGAGTCGAGGCATGGTGGAGAGCGGCGATATGCTTTTGCAACTCTCTGATCCTTTCCTGGACAAGGAAGTTGAGGTGCATCGGGCCAGAGTGCGAGAGTTAGGCCTGCGACAGGCCGAGCAGGATGTTCGTGATCGGGTCGGTGCCCGTATCGTGGAGGAACAATTGCGACAGGCCTCGGCCGACCTGATTCTGGCCGAAGAAAACCTGAATAATTTGCGTTTGACGGCAGAAGCCTCCGGAACGCTGCTACTTCCCCGGGCGGCGGATCTCCAAGGCAAATTTGTGCAGCGAGGAGAAGTGCTGGGTTATGTGGCGGACTTCGATGCGCCAGTGGTAAGGGTAGTGGTAGATCAGGATTCCATTGAGCAGGTACGCAACAATACGCGGGCAGTTGAGATGCGCCTGGCCCAGCGCCTGGCCCAGGTGGTGCCCGCACAAATACTGCGCGAGGTGCCTTTGCTCTCCAATTCCTTGCCTAGCCCCGCCCTGAGCACTACCGGTGGTGGTAAGTTTCTGCTGGACCCCACCGATCCGGAGCAGCGCAGGGTGATCGACGGTGTATTCAACCTGGAACTGGTTCCCACCCAGCCCTGGCCGGTATCGAAGCTGGGCATGCGGGTGTACATAAAATTCACCCATGGTTGGGAGCCTGTTGGTTGGCGCTTGTACCGGGCCACCCGTCGGGTATTTTTGAGTCAGCTCAATGTCTGAGATTCTTGCACCCGAAGCCTCACGTTATCCCGAGCGAGTAGATCCCGGTGTGGGTTGGCGCCATCGGCTGGAGCGTAGACTGCTTGCCTGGCCGGCCCAATACCAGTCTGTGTTGGTCCGGCGGGAATTGGTCAAACTGGAAAATGCCCCCGGAGAGTCACAGCCATCGGTCGAAACTGTACGCAATACTATTCGCCTGAACGGACTGACTACCCAGGCATTGATTCCCTGGCACACATGGGCAGTGGAGCGGGGTGCGGACAGGGATACGATTGCCGGTGCCCTGGCGATGATCCGCCAGATGGCGGTGCAATGCGATCCGAACTCGGATTCGACCATGATGGTTGCGCTTGCCAGTGCCGCAGTGGCGATGAGTGGACGCAAGGTGCACGTGCTCACACCCGATGACACCATCACCGTGCAACTGGAAGCTGACATACAGGAGCATCTGCTGCGCTGCGGACTGTGGGCAGGTGTGATTGTGGCCGGCGCAACTGTGCCCAGTAGACGCACTGCCTATCGAGCGCCTGTAACAGTGGTGAGCGCCCGGGAGGCATTGCGTGACTATTTGGGTGATCGCATGCAACTGCACAGCAGGGGCGGAGAGATCAGCCGTAAGCTGGGCCGCTTGGTAGGCCAAGAACCACTGCAGAATGCTCGCATGGGTGGCCTGCCATTTGGCGTGATTATCAACGCCGATCGAATACTGATAGGCCAGGCCTGCGAGCCCATGACGATTGCAGGGTGCACCGATCCATCGCGGGAAAAAACCTGGGCCGAAACCGCTCTGACGCTGGCAGAAGGTTTGGACGAAGGACTTCACTATGCGTTGGGGACTAAGGGTGACATCCAATTGACCGATGCCGGGCGTTTTCAGCTGGAGAAAAAAACGGCCGGATTGTCGGGCGCCTGGCGCAATGTGCAGCGCTGCTGTGCAGATGTCAGCCTTGCACTGCAGGCCAGGGGTTTGTCGCCTGATCATCACTACCGGGTGGCCGATGGGAGGGTGGAGCTCAACCTCGGGAGCCCGCCGCCCGATGGCCTGCTGCAACTGCTGGAGGCGCGCGAGGGCGTTCCTGTAACCGGCCGGACAATTGCCCGTGGAAAACTGACTTTCCAGCGTTTCTTCAGGCGCTATGAAGGGCTTGCTGCCCTGTGCAGCGATACCCGTTTTATTCGTGACGAGCTTTGGCAGATCTACGGATTGTCGAGCTTTGTAGTCACGCCCGCCACCGCAAGCCCGGTCTTTGATCTGGCTTCCCTGACTGAGGCAGACGAGCGGCTGCTAGTCACAATCACTGGTCTCAACAGCTCACTGGGGCAACGATGTCGGCAGGCATTGACCACCTGGCGGTGGCGCCAGCAGCGTAAGGCCGGGGAGCGCTTGCGGCGCGGACTCTTGCAGCTCGATAATCAGGTGGGTGCGCTCACCGCATTTTCAGGACGCCCAGAATGACAAGAATGTATTTAACTCCCATGCTCACTTTGTTGATGGTTCCACTCATCGCGATAGCGGAGCCCATTGACTGTGTGGTTAGCCCCAACGCAACAGTAGAACTCGGATCACACCATGACGGGATCCTGGAGGAGCTATTGGTAAATCGGGGAGACCGCGTAAAGATTGGCCAGCCCCTGGTCAGACTGGACAGCGAGATGGAGGTGATGAATGCCGAGCTCGCTCGTATCCGCGCAGACTCGGATATCGCTGTGCGATCTAGCCAAATTCAGGAGAAATTTCGCGCCCGGGAACATAACCGACTGAGTTCCTTACGCGATAATCAGTCCGTATCAGCTAGTGTCTATGAGCAAGCGGAGATAGAACACAGTCTGGCGAAGCTGTCGATGGATACGGCGACTCTTGAGCATAATATTGCGAAAATGGAATATGAGCGGACGCGGACGCAGCTGGAACGACGCACTATTAAGTCTCCAGTGGATGGCTTGGTGGTCGCTGTGGAGATGTCTCCCGGCGAATACGTCCACGAGCAGAGCACGCTAATGATTATTGCCGCTACCGACCCGCTCCACGTGGAAGTTTATCTACCGGTGACGTCTTATGGAACGATTCGGGAGGGGATGGCCGCCACGGTGCGTCCTGAGCAACCGATTGGCGGTGAATACCCGGCGACTGTTGCTGTTGTGGATCAGGTATTTGATGCGGCTAGCCGAACATTTGGTGTCAGGCTGGAGCTGTCCAATCCTGAATTTGAATTGCCGGGTGGATTGCGCTGTATGGTGGAGTTTGAAGCATCAGTTGAGCCTGAGCCTATTGTTTCAGAACCCCCACTGCAAAATTAACGGGTTAATAAAAAAGGCATAGCCTAACGTTAAACGGCATCTTATTGGTTTATTAGTCAGCCGGTGGAAGCGGTGTACCAGATGGGTCTGTCTTTAAAGAATGGAATTTCGTCTACAGATTCCACCACTCTATAGTGGCACGGGTGGGTGTCCGCTTGTGTCATCGCCAGGAGCCCGCAACCTTGGCATACCTCACGATCTGATAGACGGCGACGTTTTCGTGTGTGAGAAGCCTGACGATGTCAGGTACACATTGTATCGGCAGGGTTAGTTCAAAGCCGTGCGTGAGTCGCTGCAATTTTTCTGCCTGCGCGGTTCCCAGGAAGTTGCGCAATAGTTTTTCTGCGCTTCCGTCGACATCGCGAACCTCCAGATAGAATCGGTAAAGATCCTCGGTATAGTCCAGTGGGGTACCGATCTCAGTCGTTTCGAAAGGCGGTATGGCGTCATTTGATTTCATGGTCGGCCCTTAATTGCACTTGGAGTAGCGGTAGTCACCGAACTCGATCCAGTCTTCATTGCCTTCATGGAAGACGAGCATCTCCCAGCGTTCCTCGCCCAGTAGGGCAAACACAAAGTTGCGCGGCGTTTTAGCATTGCCAAAATAGCTGTAGGACGTCATTGCACGGCTAGTTTTACCATTGATCGTAACGCGGGCGTTCCACTCATCTTCTGGCGCGTCTAATACCAGGAACTCTATCTGCCGCTTTATCGCGCCGCCGCCGCAATAAACAATACCTTCAGGGGCCTCCATGGGTGCTGCATTGACCGGTTTTGGTTCGCTGCAGCTGGTGCGCAAAGAGGTAATAGCCTGCTGTGCGTCTTGCAGCGGCAGGACCCCATAGCTGTCGTCGCGATCGGCCATCGCAATGTTCAATGTCGTATTGCTCGCCATCTGCTCGAGGACAAACTCGTAGTCTGCATCCTCATGAAAAAACACTTCTACATTGTTGCTGTCCGGGATGCCAACGGCGGCGCTATCCTTGCCAATCTGGAAGGCGCCAGACTCGGTCGAATCTTCATTCAGGAAGCGCAGCGCTAGTCCTCGCCGGTTGTCGATATCCCGAACATCCTGCTGGCTCGCCGGAGTAAACCGAATACGGTCGCACTGAAGCTCGAGCGTCATGCCTGTGGCTTTAATTGAGGCGACAGGGATCGGAGCATCCTTGAACAGCCATTCGGCCAATGCCGGGGAGCACAGCGCAAGCAAAGCAACAGATAGTGTGGCGCTCGTTGCCAGTTTTCGAGTCATAAAACGCTCCTTTTCACTGCCTTGATCAACCATGATAGTACCCTCTAACTGCAGTTCTGGGGCCAGTTTACTTAACTCTTTGAGAGAATTACCGCGTTTGATAGATGAGTAAACTGTCCCCAGAAAGCGTAAACTTGCGCCAAATAATGTTTGGGGACACCTTGGTTTTGCGCACGCTTAAATCTGTCTATTTCAACCTTCTATTGGCCTGCACCGCTCTCATGCTGAGTGCGTGTGAGTCTGAACAGGTGACCTCCCAGCCAACAATTGCGCAAGTGGATGAAGCTGTGGTGGAGAACCCGGCTTCCCATGTCTTTGTGGGTGCCGATATTTTCACATCCGATGAAGCAGCACCTCGCGCATCTGTGATGGCTATCAAGGACGACCGCATTGTGTATGTGGGCGACTCTGAGGGGGTAGCGCCTTTTGTTGCTGACAGTACGGTCACCGTGGATCTTGAGGGTAAGTTGATTCTTCCTGGGTTGGTCGATGCGCATACCCACCCCGGTTATCTCGCAATCTACGACCGGCTCATTGCTTTGCCAGAGGCTGAAAATCGCGCGGAGCAGATAGAGGATATAAAGGCCTTGTTGGCGGACAATGCCGATGATGAAATTATCTATGCCATTGGCTGGGACAACCAATTCTTTGGAACCGATGGTCCAAGCCGGAAGGAATTAGATGCGCTGGAGTCTGAGCGGCCGGTGCTAATTTACGATTACCTCATGCATAGCCTGTGGGTCAATACCAGGGCGCTGGAGGTGTCAGGCATAGGCGCAGACCCGGTCGATCCACTGCCTGGTGTGTCTTACTACAAGCGCGATGCTAACGGTGAGCTCACAGGTTACATTACCGAAATGGCAGCTACGTTGTTCGCCAACCTCTTTTTCGAAATGGGAGAGGCTGAAGAAGTCGTTCTGGCTGGCTACATTAACTACCTAAGCAGTCGCGGTGTGACCAGCTTGCTGGATGCGGGCAACTTTGGGCTCGACGAAAAAGTCTATAGCGCAGTGAAAAGGCTGGACGAAAAAGGTGCTTTGCCCATGCGCTACCACGGCGCCTATAGCGTGTTTTTGCGAGACCAGGCCGAAACAGCAGTGGAGGAGCTAAAGAGATTGGCTGCTGCCTATAATTCAGAGAACCTGAAAATAGATACCCTGAAAATTTTCTTTGATGGTGTAGTGGATACGCGCACCGCGCATATGTTGCAAGACTATGACGACACACCCGGCAACAGGGGCGGAAGCCTGTTCGGCGTGGACACGCTGACCAAGCTGATTCTTGAGGTGGACCAAGCCGGCTTTAACTTGCACGTGCACGCCCTGGGCGATCAGTCATCCAGAACAGTGCTTGATGCCGTCGAAGCCGCGCGCAAGCAACTGGCAAGGCCCCTGGGTATCACCGTAGCCATCACTCATCTGCAAGTGGTCGACGCCGCAGATTTTGCACGCTACGCCGAGCTGGATGTGATCGGCCAGTTTACCCCCGCATGGCACTACTATGAAGAACCATATTATTCAGAGGCACTCGGAGAGCGCGCCAAACACCCTTACCCGGTGGCTGAGCTCATAAAGGCAGGTGCCACCGTGAACTTCTCCAGTGATGTGTATTTTCCCAGCGAATGGCGCGATGACTCCGCCAGCCCCTTTACTGGTATTCAGATTGGGCACACAAGGCGAGATAGAGAGTCAGGGCCGGATGATCCTGCAAGCGGCCCAGAACATGAGCAATTGAGCCGTGAAACCATGGTGAAGGGTTACACCCTGGGCGGCACCATCCAGCTTGGAACTGACAGTGAACTGGGGTCACTCAAAGCAGGGAAAAAAGCAGATTTCATTGTTCTGGACGAAGATCTTTTTTCCATGGATGCAGCCAAGATCAGCGAGATTGTGCCCCAAGCTGTGGTGCTCAATGGCAAGCTGATGCAGGGCGAATGGTCGGATGGCGGAAGTTAGATTATTGGGACAGTTTACCTAATGCCCGTGGGTGCGCTACTGGCTGTTGCGCTGTAGGAATTGCACTAGTGGCCCAATAACCTGATTGTCTTCGCGATCTTCTGCGGTGAGCACATCTATGTGCGCATACCCCTCGGATATATAGACCTCATAGCCGCCCGATGCCTCGCCATAAGTGGGAAAGGCCACACTGGGTTGTGCCTCGTCGGTGATTCGCGCAGTCATGCCATCACAGGAGGGGGCCTGGCAGGCGGCTATCGCCTGAGCGAACGCTTTAAACGAGGCGGGTATGGGGGTTAGTCCATTGCTGCCGCCAAAGCCGATCACCGGAATGTTTATGTTGTGAGTTTGGGTGCGGTTGTCGATATCGCTGCGACCCCTGCCTTGCGGGGCAGGTGCAGAAAGTTGTGTCGTATCCAGCCCCAGTCCCGCAGTGACGCCGAGGCCGGACGAGGGGTAGTACCAATCGAAGAAGTTGGTGTCGCCCTTATAGCTGGCGGTAAGGAATCGACCCTCGAAATCGCTTGGCTCCGCTTCTATACCCCACTTGTTGTCGTCGGACGGTTCTGTGGGAGCCGGGCCATTATCGGGGAGTACGCTGCTGGGCAATTCTTCATCGAAGTTTATCCATGTCGTTAAGCCATCCACTTCCGGGCCAGGCGCGCCTACCGACGCGGCCAGAAAGGGCGCGACGGCGGCACCGAGCCCATCATCGTCGAGATACTGACCATATAGCGATACTGATGTGCCATTGGCGGTGCCAATAAGCAACCGTACAGGTAGCAGGGCGGGTACGTTATTAAAAGCACTGTTACCTGCGATACCACCCTGATCCTGCTGTAAAATTGAGAGCTGGTCATCGCCGTTGATGTCGCCGTCGAATGCCACCAGTTCACCTGCCGCGAAAGTCTCGGTGTTGATCAGGCCGACCGCATAGGCGTCAGTGGCAAGCGTGCAGGATGTATTGCTGAAAGCGGCACAGTCAGTGGCCTGGGATTCCTGCGTGCAGGACGTGTTGCCGTCGACACAACGGGGAGCCTGATCGCGAACAGCGCCGTACAGGCCGCCGTCAAAGCGAGCCTCAATGCGATCCAATACGTCCTCGCTGACGGGCTCGCCCACCGAGCCGCCACCGCCTTCTAGCAGAACCAGCCCACGTAGACGCTGGTACCCAGCCTCAACCCCATTGTTGCTCATATCGAAATCAGTGGCGGCATAACGTGCGGCGTAGCCGGTACCCGCGGAGTGCCCACCCAGAAATACATTGTTGCTGCGTACCTTTGACAGCGCGAGCTGTATCACCGCATCAATGTCGAGTGAATGCACCATGGGCGTCCAGTTGGCGATGAAGGCGAGATCACTGGCGGCGTTGTAGGTGATCAATCTGCGGTTGGGGCCATCGACCAGCCTTTGGTCCAGTTCCAGGCCTAGCGAATCACCAAACAGAAAATCCAGCCCGAGGTAAGGGTCCTGCTCCTGCTCGGCCAACTCCAGGCCGACTCGGTCCTCCAACTGTTCGGAGCGACGATCTATCGCCCATACCTCAACCACCATTGCGGTCTCTTCGCGTGTGCGCCGCATCAGTTGTTCGGCCAACGGCGCAAAGTTAGCGGCACCGCCCTCAAAGCCGGGTACCAGCACCAGGATGGCGTCTGGCTGCATTTCGTCTGCATCAGAAAGGAAGTAACGCGTATACACGGCGTTGTTGAGATCAGGGCCTTCGCCACCAAAGTGCTGCAATAGTTTGGGGTTGTCGACCACCACCCCTGGACTGCCAGGTGTCATGGCCGGGGCAGCGCTGCTTGGGATTGTATTGGTTTGTTGTTGCAGAACCACGGGCGCGGGTTCTGGCTCTGGTGCATCTGGGGTGTTGGTGCGTGTTCTTGAATCATCCCCGCATGCGGCAAGGCCAATGAGTGTGCAAACCATAGCGATGCGCATTATTTTCAAGGTATTGGTTCCTAATCGTTTTGACGTTGTGCGGAAATAGTTTTATTTGAGCCAACATGATACCTGCCGATTAAGAGGAGAGCGACGTACGGGGGTGGGTTGGGGACAGTTTACTGAATTTTTTTGAAAGAATTACCGCGTTTGTCAGATGAGTAAACTGTCCCTAGAACCTGCTCGAATTTCATACATGTACAAAACTGCAGTATTGGAGATCTCCTGACAGATGGCGACAATGGCGCCTCACGATTAAAGCAATGCCTGCAAGCCGACGGCTTGCGATTCAATCGCTATTGGAGACACCATGACATTGACCAACGATTACCAGGCGCGCATGGGCTACCTGCGTTTGCCTGCCGCCATTCTGATTGCTGTTCTAGCAGCCTGGTCATCGGGCTCGGTTGCCTCTGATGTGATCCCCAAGGTTGGCGATCGCTGCCCCACAGGCACCTACAGCAGTGGCGACTATTGCAAAGCCTTCAGTTCCACTACCAAAAACGGCACCAAAATTATCGCCAACCCCAGCGATGGCGACTGCCCGGTGGGCTGGTATCGCAGCGGTAGCTATTGCAAGGCCTACGGCAAACGCGCAGCCGAGGAGGATGTTATCCAGAAGGTGGGAGATGACTGTCCCCGCGGTATGTATAGCTCTGGGGAGTTTTGTAAGTCTTACAATTGAGCGTTGGCCTTGCCTGGCGCACCGATAGGTTTCAAGTTTTGGAGTATTCAATGATTAAACAGTTAGCGGCTGCAACCATACTCGCATGCGTATTCTCTTTGAGTGCGATTGCTCAAACCCTCTGCCCAGATGGCAGCTACATTGGTGGTTCATCCTGTGGCCTGGCCCCTGACGGAAGCTATGTGGATGGAGAGCCCGAACTGGCCCCCGATGGATCCTATGTAGGCGGCGAACCAACACTGGCGCCAGACGGGACCTATGTTGGTGGCGAGCCGGAGTTGGCGCCAGATGGATCTTATGTGGGTGGGGATCCTATGTTGGTGCCGAATGGTACTTATGTCGGCAGTGAGGCGGGGGATGATTGATTCGTAGTTATGCTCGGTTCGTTCTCCATTGAGGCGGCGTCAATTAATAAGTATGCATAACTATATGATTTTTAATGTTAAATAATCCCCATTAAGTATATGTACCCCCGCATACACCCCCAATCGTGCACCCCTGTCCAATCTTTGATGCAAGTATGTTTGTGATTCACCGGTAAAACATTACTTGCTTTGTGTTTTATGGACCCGGGCTGTATCATACACAAACTTATTAGAGGTTTGCCGATAAAGCACAACTTCTGACACCAGTGCCCCGGGTTATAAAGCATGAAGCCGTACATTCCAGAGACTCTCCCGTTAGCCAACCTTGACTATGCGGGGTTAATTGAAGTTGTAGGAGAGGCCAATAGATCGCTCGTGAGATACGACGGACTGCTTCATGGCATACCCAGTCCTGCGGTACTGCTGTCGCCATTAACGGCCCAGGAAGCGGTGATGTCCTCAAAGATCGAGGGCACTCAGGTAACCCTCGGTGAGGTTTTAGAATTTGAAGCAGGCGGTGATCTCGGTGGCCAACGAAAAGCTGATGATGCCCAGGAAATTATGAATTACCGCCAGGCACTGGGGATGGCGACAGCATCTCTGGCGGATAGGCCAATCACGCTGGGCTTTATCAAAGAAATGCACGCCATCTTAATGGATAGCGTACGTGGTCAAGACAAGACTCCCGGACAGTTCCGCACTGAACAGAACTGGATTGGCACACCAGGCTGCAAGATCGACGAGGCGACGTTTGTGCCTCCGGAGCCAATCAGACTACTGGAGAATCTGGAAAGCTGGGAAAAATACATACATACCCCAGACCGGGACCCGCTTATCCAGACCGCGATAATCCATGCACAGTTCGAACTGATTCATCCGTTCAATGATGGGAATGGTCGGATAGGGCGCCTATTGGTTCCACTTTATCTGTACTCGAAGCAGGTGTTAGTGAGCCCTACATTCTACTTAAGTGGGTATTTAGAAGAGAATCGGGACGAGTATATTGGACGATTAGGCGCAATATCGGGCAAGGGCGACTGGCAAGGATGGATTAAATTCTTTCTTGAAGCCATTGTGCACCAAGCTAAAAGAAATTCAGAACAAGTAACCGAAATATTAAAGCTTTATGAAACGATGAAAACTGCTGTGCAACAGATCACCCGCTCACAGTTTTCGGCTGCAATGGTAGATGGATTGTTTAGCCTGCCAGTCTTCAATACCAAGTCATTGGAGCAAACTACAGGCATCCCAAAACAAACCTTACTGCTCATGGTAAGGCAGCTCAGGGACGCCAACATTCTGCTTACTCTCCGAGAGGGAGCGGGTAGGCGTTCGGCTATTCATGCGTTTCCAGAGTTGATTAATATCACGGAGGGCCGAGAGGTATTTGCAAAGATATCTGATTCTGAGAAGTAAGAAAAAAGGGTACTTGCTAGCTGCCGGAAACTTCAATTTTCGCGCTGCACTAAACGTGGGTTTGCCAAGATATTTAGTGATCTTGTCAGATTAGTGCATTTCTTGGGAGATAGTCTTGGAGGTATGCTGTTCTCGTCTGAAGCGGCTCGAGTGCTCTGGGGAGGGCAACTAGCTCCCTAATTGTTGTGCACTACATTAACTCCACCCTGATTCCAGTACCAAGTTCGTTCAGCCGTTTCTGTAGCAAGCTGAGCGATACATCGTCCACCGCATCTACCGCTAGAAAGCTGTTGCCGGGAGACCCGCCGCAATAGAAGTCCAGCCCTCCGGCTGCATGTGCCCCGTTTAGCTCCGGACCCAGGTCAATGCTCTCCAGGTAATGGTATGCCCGCGCGAAAGGGCTGTCTTTCAGAATCCACCATTCTTCGACCGCACTCTGATCCATCTTCGCATCCCAATCTACTGGCTCATCGTCATATGTGCCGAGCCAGACCTCGCGCCACCATTTTTCGGGGTCGCTCTCTGCATAGGCTATACAGAACTCTCTGATCGTCATCTGTGGTGGGTAAACATCATGTGGCTCTCCTAGGTTTAGCTGAAAGCCTTCCCCGGTAAACTCGGAGCAGGCGTACAGTATCTCTGCCGGTTGTTTTGGCGTTATCAGCAACGGTTCTCCATTGTTCTCGAAGTAGCTGAATGCCTTTTCGTAGAACGATGGAAGTACGAGACCTGCGGCAGTGCCTAGAAGGAATTGGCGGCGAGTAATAGACATGGATGCTCTCCTATAGAATTTTGAAAATTGTGCTCATGCTTTTTCGCTGAAATGAGTGTGTGATCACTCAAGTCTATGTGCTGCTTCCTGCGCCAGGCTCAGCATGGCCGCCCAGATATCGTTTTGAACCTCGTGAAACCCTGCTGACTTCAATGGGGTGGATTTCAGTGGGTAGGCATCCAGTGGCGTTGGTTCCAAGTACAGCCGTCGATTGATTTCAATCATTATGGCCGGTACCCGGATGTTGCCTTCGAACCGGCTCGGCACCAGACATCCAGCGTAGGGAAAATTCACCTCAACCGTGTAACCGAGACTCAGGAAAAATGAATGGCAGGCATCCAACAGCCATGACGGTGTGTTGATAGAGGTTCCCAGGCAGATATCTGGTCGGGAGCGGCCATTGTCATTCTCGTGGGAGAACGGTTCATCGGGGAAGCTGTGGCAGTCAAGTAGCAGACAGTATCCCCAGCGCTGAAGTTGCTGTTCAATATTGGTTTCTAACCTCAGGTGCCAGGGTCGATAGTAGTTATCTAAAAGGAGCTGCCTTTCACCAGGTAACAGCTCATGCCGAATACGGTCGCCCAGAGTATTGTGGGTGTAGATAACGCCCTGGCCGAACCGGGAGTTCTCTTCCAGGTCGTCTTGTGAATAACGTTCCAGGTCCAGAACGATACGGCTTATAGGTGACTGGGACTTAGCCACTCCTGGTAATGAAAAGAGTTCGTCTGTGTACCAATCAGTGAGTCTGAGAATTTCATTCCATAGTGCCTTTTGGTCTGGAATAAACTGATGGCGTACGGCACTTGGAATTTCGGTACCGGCGTGGGGCACGTGGGTAGCAATCGGCAGAATGGTTTCAGGGTACATAGGCTCTCCTCCAGAGTGATGCAGTAAGAGAGAGCCGATAGGAAAACCTGATTGGTTGCCTTTGAGGCCACATCACTCCGTAGAGTCAACCACCTTGCCCAGGTCGGCAGGTTGGCGGGGCGTTAGCCCTCTCTTGATGCTGGGTGCAGTATAAAGCGGTGAAGATAGATATCAAATATTGGTGAGCACACATGTCGATTTTTCAGGCATATGCCAGGGGTACGGTGACTAAGGCGGAAAATTATGCGATGGCAACGCATCGTATGGCAGATGTCTGTGGTTCTGGGGGCAGTTTACTTAATTGTTTGAGAGAATTACGCGTTTGTTAGATGAGTAAACTGTCCCCAGAAACTTTTTATGTCGCCGATGATTGTTTTCTGGCAAATATGATCAATCGATTTTTGATGGGATCAATCTCGTACTTGTAGACCTCATGCGAATGCTCATCGAATTCCATCATTGAATGGAAGCCATCGCTGGTGTCGGAAACCAGGTTCGAAATTTCTTCGGGTGTCATTGCTCCCCTTGAAATAGAGGCACTCCTATCCTTGAATCTAACTTCAACCTCAATAGGCCCGCTTCCTGAAAAAAGCCGAAGGTATTCCGGTGCGTTCATTCTTTGATCCCTTGTTCTTGTGTGTACTCGTCAAACGCGCGACTCTAACTGGAAAAGTTGAGGTTGACGAAGGCGAAGCCACTGGAATTGCGTACGATGGTCGATTGAGAATCAGGATTGGCTAAGTCCAGTTCCATTACCATTGATGTCAAATCTCCATCTGAGATAGAGCTGACGTCACTCTCCAGGAAAACAACACTTTCGCCCTTAATACCATCCATAATCCAGCGCTGGTGAGCAGCATCATAGCCTGCGACCTGAGTTGTTGACTGCTTAAGCAGTTTCATTCCCGAGTCTTTAGGTATGCCTGAGAATTTGTTGTTTGTCATGTCCTTGTGACCCCTAATTATTTCCAAGATGTCGTTGCTTTATGCCTAAAATATCGAGCCAAAGGGTGAAAAATAACGTCCTTTATCTTAATTTCTTTTCACGATATTGAATCGAATGGTACACGCACTGTGCTCCGATATCGTGAGTACATGCAGTTGGAATCCATTATCCAGACGCATGAATTCGAAGTTTTCGAGTACCGGGTCAGATTGGCGCAACCACCGGTACCACTTAGACATTAGGTAGCTTCGTGCGCGGTTTAGTTCTTCACCTGGCTTGAGTGTCAGTTGGCAGCTTAAAAGGTTATCGAGTGCTTCTGGACTTCGGATGGAGTCGTATCCTTCAGCATCAAAAGGGCTGTCCTCATCGAAGAGAACTCCGCCAATTTCATAGTCGAAAGCGGTAACAGTGTCATAAAAGTCAGTGTCGGCGGTAAAACCGTACTCGATTAAGGTCGAAGCGTAGTCATTAGGCAAAATGATCAATCCCTGTTCAAATTGGTGTCCTGAAGCTGCCTCCCTTCATTCGGCAGCCATTAAGTATATTATAATATGCATTCTCACTAAATTAGTCACATTTGAATTTCCGTGTTGTCCTAAGGCTGATGCATTGCCATTTAACATGCGAAGTCATCCTGGGTTGATCCAATGCAATAGCCGGGGCCCCGGTTCTTAAGCTGCTGTCGCACTTAAAGGCTAGGAGCGTAGAGGATAGGCAGCACTTGCTAATCTTTTAGTACCTGCTCGAAAACTGTACGTGTACATGTATACACTCTAAACATGTCGTCAGAAATGACTAAGATGGTCACCATGCGGTACGAACCTGCGTCGGAATGACGAACGGTTACCCCAGCGGAAACTAGCCGCAACAAGTAAGCACAGTTAATACACCAAAAAGGGCCAGGAGCACGCAATGGGCCCAGGGCGAAGCCTTGCCTGTTGAAACTGAAAAAGGGCTTAACAGAACAAAGAATGCAGAAGCCATACAATAGAAATGATAGGAAAAGTTATGACTGCAATTAATAATGCGTTACAGGCTGTGACTCTGGGCGAAGTGCAGAGTTATGAAAATTTACAAATCACGCCGCTGCTGGCAACGGCCGCAGGTGCTGCGGATTACCTGACGTTGTCTGAGGCCCAGGAACTCGGTTTGACGGTAGTCACCGAGGTTTCAGACTCTGGTAGCGTTCCCACCCTGTTGCTGGAGAACACGGCAGATCAGGCGGTGTTTCTGCTGGATGGAGAAGAACTGGTAGGGGCGAAACAAAATCGAATTCTCAATCTTACGCTGCTGGTGCCAGCCAAAACGAAGATGGAAATTCCCGTGTCTTGTGTTGAGCAAGGCCGCTGGAACCACCGCAGTGAGGCGTTCGCTCCCACCGAGCGCACCTTCTTCAGCAAGGGCAGAGCGCGCAAGACGGCCAGAGTCAGCGAAAGCCTGCGGCAAACAGGCGACAGGGACTCAAACCAGAGCGAAGTCTGGGAGGACATTGGTGTGAAGATGCGCAGAATGCAAGTGGACTCCAGCACAGACGCGATCGCCGATGCCTATGAGCATTTTGCTGGCTCGGTCGATCAGTACGTGGACGCCTTTGTGACTGGCGAGACCTAGGTCGGTGCTTGCTTTGCCATCAACGGCAAGATTCGCGGTTTGGAGTTGTTCGATGTGAGTGCGACTTGCGGCAAGCTCATGCCCAAACTGATTCGCAGTTACGCGCTGGATGCCATTGAGGAGCGAATGGAAGAATCCCTGGCTGAAATCCCGGGTATCAGCGACTTCATCTAGGCGGTCGCAGCAGCACCAGCAGACACGTTTGACTCGCTGGGCGAGGGCGAGGATCTGCGCATTCATTCCAATACCATTGCTGGCGGTGCACTGGCGGCTCGCAACAGGGTAGTCCACCTGTGTGCGTTCAGTCAGGAGTCGGAAGCTGACAGTGCCGACCCTTCTGGCGGTATTCGCCGCGCCAGCGACAGGCGCCGTTACCGGACCGAGGAGGCGCTACTCAGCACAGTGCCTCTCGACTTTACGAGCCAAATTGACGAATAACCCTCATACCAATTTAATGGAGATTCATATGAAGAATTTTTACACTGCAGTAGCGCTGATTGCGCTGCTAACCACAACGGCAACAGCCGACGACTACATTGGCAACTACAGTGCCAACAAGTACAACGCAAACTCGACTTCGAATCCCCATGGCGCTGGCAGCCCCTACAATGCCAACAGCATTAACAATGAGCATGGCAAGTACGGTAGCCAGTACAGTTCAAAATCGGCGAACAATCCCTACGCCGGTGATGCGCCCAAGCTATACGACAAGCAGGGCAACTATCGCGGCAAGCTCAGTAGTAACCCCAATGATGCGGAATCTACGTCTAATCCTTATGGACGCTACGGTAGCCCATACTCGAGCGAGTCCATAAATAACCCCTATGGTGCCGGTAGCCCTTATCGCTCGGACAGCCCCAATAATCCGTATGGTGAGGGTCTGGAAATCTATGGGGAGTAACGGATATTGATCGCCCTCACGGTATTTCTGATCTACCTCGGGTCGGGCTTTCTCCTGAACTCAATTTTTGCACTAATTAATAACGTCAGGGAGGACACATGAAAACAAGCCAAGATTACCCATTAGAAATTGATGCCGTAGCTGCGCCGGGCAGCCCCGGCAGGATTGGAATGACCTTTTGCCCGGGGAAAAAACAGCGAGGGGCCATGACCGGTGATTGGAACCGAGACCTGACCCTGGACCTCGAGGCGATACGGGCCTGGGGCGCCACGGTGATCGTGAACCTGATTCAGGATCACGAAATGACGGACCTGGGTGTGCAGGACACAGCAAAGCATTTGCCAGTGGATGTTGCCTACATAAGGCTGCCCATTCCGGACTTCGGTGTCCCTGACGCTGGCTGGCATGAACAGTGGCAGACAGAAGGGCCGGCGCTGTTGGCCCGATTACGCGCTGGTGAATCGATAGTACTGCACTGCAAAGGCGGGTTGGGGCGAACAGGCATGATCGCCGCGCGTATGCTGGTGGAACTGGGTTGTACGCCGCAAGCGTCTATCACAGCTGTACGCCAGGCCCGATCCGGCACTATTGAAACCCGGGAGCAGGAAGCGTATGTGGAGGCGATAAAACATGGATGAGCTCAGTAGCTTTCGGGCCTGCCTGTTGGGTGGCGCAGTAGGAGACGCACTGGGCGGAGCCGTTGAATTTATGAGTCTGGACGCAATTCAAAAGCGTTTCGGCCCGGGCGGAATACGTGACTACGCAACCGCCTATGGGCGCGAAGGTGCAATCACCGACGATACCCAGATGACGCTTTTCACGGCTGAAGGTTTAATCCGCGGCCTGGTGCGTGAGCGTCACAAGGGTATTTCCAGCTTTAGCAGCGTCACCGCCGCTGCCTACCAGCGCTGGTTGCTGACCCAGGGTAACAGTAACCATGCTGATCTGGATTGTATTAGCCCGGAAACCGGTTGGCTGTTCACCGTCAGAGAACTACATTCGCAGCGCGCCCCGGGCCTAACCTGTCTGAGCGCACTGCGTGACGCCCGCGAATTGGGAATGCCCGCTGCCAATGACAGCAAGGGATGCGGCGGCGTGATGCGGGTAGCGCCGGTGGGCCTGTTTGCCGAGACAGTGCAGGACAGCTTTAAGCTGGGCTGCGAGTTGGCCGCTTTAACTCATGGCCATCCCACAGGGTGGCTGGCAGGTGGTGCTCTCGCGGCGATGATTACGGCAATACGGCAGGGCGCCTCGCTATTAGAGGCTATCAATGTCGCATTAGAGTGCCTGGCACAGCAGTCGTCTCATGAAGAGACCACCGCCGCGGTGACATTAGCGGTTGAGTTGTCTGCAGACGGTGGTGACCCTCACGCCGCCATAAGCCAGCTGGGCGAAGGCTGGATTGCAGAGGAGGCTCTGGCCATCGCTGTGTATTGCGCCCTCGTGGCACCCAATTTTGAGGAGGGCGTGGTTATGGCGGTAAACCACGGAGGGGATTCCGACTCTACCGGCGCTATCGCTGGCAACCTGTTGGGCCTGTTAGGAGGAGAGCAATGTCTGCCGCAAAGATGGCTGGACGGCCTGGAGCTGCGTGAAGTCATCATCGAACTGGCTGATGACCTGTTCGATTGCCGACAGTGGAGTATTGGGCCTTATGCGGCAAATACTGAGTTTGATCAGCGGGCGTGGGAGAAGTACCCAGGCTACTAGCTTGTGTTCGTTGCTAGCCATTATTCATCAGCTCTCGGATCTGCCAAGGACTATCCATCTGCGTTGATTCGATCAATAATAAAGAGCAATGGACTGCCAGGCATGGAGACCCAAGTAGCTAATGGATTTTGCCACACTAAAACCGCGCCACCGTGAGGAAAGGGATTCCTACCCACAGAACCTGTCACTCAGGGTTCATCGCGCCTTGAGCTGGCTGGATCGGGCTGAGCGCTGTGAGAATGACGACGATGCGCGGTTCATTTTCCTCTGGATCGCTTTCAATGCGGCCTATGCTAACGAAATAGGCGACAGGGAACGTTCGCCTGATCAAAAAGTATTCGAAAGATTTCTGCAAAAGCTGGTGGATCTGGACAGTGACGAAATTCTGTACGAATTGATCTGGACGGAGTTTCCCAAGTCCATCCGCGTGCTGCTCGATAACCGTTTTGTGTTCCAGCCCTTTTGGGAGTTCCACAATGGCAGGATTGATGAGCAGCAGTGGAAAAGCAGTTTCGATAAAGCCAAAGTTGCCGCAAATAGAGCCCTGTCCGGGCATCACACCACTACCGTGCTCAGTATTGTTCTTGCCCGCATGTACACCCTGCGCAACCAGTTGATTCACGGCGGCGCCACCTGGAACGGCAGCGTGAACAGGGATCAGCTGCGCGACTGTTCGGCCTTTCTGGGTAAGTTAGTGCCCTTCGTCATCCAGTTGATGATGGACAACCCCAATGCGCTTTGGGGGGATGCGTGTTATCCGGTGGTGGAGAGTACTTAATCCCTAAATACAAATTTTGATTCGCTCTTAAGATCCTTTTTAGGTGGTGTATGAATTGGTTTTTTTGAGACGGCGGGAATTGGTCGAGCTCGATAGCACTTTACCAACCAAAGAGAAAAGACAGTTGGGTCGAAGGTATAGATATATGACAGAAGAAGAAAATGGATTCCGAAGATTACAGAGGCTTGTCCGTGATAACGCCAGGTCCGGCAAGAAGAAGCTCGATGAAAGTGAGCTATCGGGCCGGATATCTGAGGGGGCATTAAAGGCGGGAAAAGCCGTGAATAAAACTTATCAGGCTAGCGGCATTGGAGATGCTGTTAAACCCGTATTCGGCGCGGGAGCGGAAGCGATCGACTATGCCCGAGGCAAGGCTGTCGATATGGACGAGAGTTTGAAAATCAGGGAAAAGGCCAAGTCAGCTAAGGAAGTGGTGGTGGATGCCATTGCCGAGCCAACCAAGCAGTATCTAGATGATAGCGGTGTAACCGACGTTATTGTCAATGTAGGGCGAAAGACTGGGGAAGCTTATGGCGCAGCTCGGGGGTATGTTAAACCGTATTTCGAGCCTGAAGATGCGCGGGAGCTATTAGAAAACACTCGTAAGGAGCTCACGTACATTACTGCCTGTATTCTTCAGATTAGCTATAAAGAGGCAGAAGGCTGGCTGGGTGAATTCGGCAAGCTCTTATCAGCTAAGATTGCAGGGGTCGCCGGGACAGTTACTTTGTTTGGCTTGGTAAGTACCTTTGGTACTGCAGGTACAGGAACAGCCATCGCCAGCCTGTCTGGTGCCGCTGCGACTAACGCCACATTGGCCTCAATAGGAGGCGTAGTGGGCGGAGGAATGGCCGCTGGTGCACTGGTGATGTCAGGTGTTGGAATCCTTGTGGGAATCGGTGCATACAAGCTGCTTGCTTCCACAGCAAGGGATTTTGATACTTTACCTGATGAGGATAAGCAGATCGTCAGTACCGCCGGAACGCTCTTGGCCGCTATACAAGAGCAGCTTGATAAAGAAGAGATCGAGCTAACGGCTGAAGAAGCCACTATGTTCGTTGAGCAATCATTGGCTCCATTTCAGGAGTACTTGGAAGAGCATGCGGAGACCATTTGTTCCCGGCTCGACAATAAAAATGCTATAGCTTACCGTCAGCACGTGCTGAAAGATTTTCAACCTGTGGTTATCGAGGGCTTCAGGCAATATGCGAGGCGTGCACCTGTTGGGGTTGAGGCGATCATCGGTGGTGTTTTTTACGCCTTAATAACGAATACAGCTTTGGATGGCAGCTCCGAGGAACTGTTTGTGCTTGAAGCTCTGCGTCGTTCTAAAGGATCGCTACAGGACGCATCCGAGGCTGATCTGGCCGTCTATTTGGACTCACTATCTCCGGAGCAAATGAGAGGAGTTGCAAATAACGTCAAGGGCATTTATCACGAAATGCGCTGGGTTGAGGAATACAATTCGAGCCATTCGGATAGCTACGCTGTTATGCACGAATCTACCACTCATCAAGGCTCTGACGTGCAGATATTCTCCAAAGACACGGGCGAACTGCTGGAAGAATACCAGCTTAAATCGACTGATAGCGCCAGCTACGTGCGGGAGCATCTGGAAAAGTATCCCGATATTGACGTGTTGGCGACGAATGAAGCGTCAAGCGTAGTTGATGGGGCTGAGTCTAGTGGTTTTTCCAATGCAGAAAATACAGCCAACGTAGGTGGGGTTTTTGACGAAGTGGCAGATAATACCTTGGCAGATCGAGTTACGGAGTCTGCTGAGCTGGCAGGATTGGTTAGCGCTGGGCGAGAGGCGCTCGCAGTATTGAATGGCGAGGCTGAAATCGGTGAAGCGGGTAAGCGTACACTGGGTACTGTAGTTCAGGCCGCCACGGCTACAGGTATCACGGCTTTTCTATTTAGCTAGAAAACAACCAGTATCAAATTCACTGACGTGCAATCTGGACGAAGAGTCGATGCGTCAGCAGTTTTCCTAAAATAGTGTAATTATCCGCTATCACTCCAAAGTAGTCTGTCATTCGCCTTCATCAGCTGGGGCGGACTTCAATATCGTTCGCCAATGGTAACCTTCATATTCCAGCTCGCCCGCCTGCACTAAGCGCCCTCGAAATTTAATATGGCGAGTTCTACTGGTGTTGTCTGGCAGGTTCAACTGTCGGTATGCATCTTTAGTAGAGGTAAAACGCGTCCAGTGATGTGGTTCGTCTTTTGAATCTAAAGAACGCACTTCACACCAGTACCTCATTCTGCGTTTCTGGGCTACGGTCTCATCTTCCCAGCTCTTTTTTACGCCCTTTGAAATTTTTTCCGACATAGATATGCCTCCGAGTTAGTTTGGAACCTAATATCTCTAGGCGATCAAAAGAAAATTATGATTTGTTAGACCACGCTTCCATGCGATCTGTAGATACGCTTACGGCAGCTTCGCTGAATACATCAGGGTGGCGAATGATCACGCTTTCAAATGCATACTCCTCTAGACCCATATCTACTAGCGCTTTATAGCCTTGTGTTTCTGTTGGTCGGTTGACTGCTCGTTCCACTGCACCGATGATTCCGAGGCGATCGATCATCTGCCATGTGCGACCTGCGCGAGTTTTCTTTCCGTTTCTGATGCTTAAAACTTCCTCATAAGCATATACTGCCTCCAGCGCCTCTCGCTCAGTCTTCGTTTTAGCCCCATGCATTTCTGCACGTAGTTGGATCGCACGCTCCCTGGCTTCGAGAGCAAGGTCTTCCCGGCCCCTCTTTAAGCAATTTTCTGCGAAAATGCGGCACTTTTCTGGCGTTCCAATTTTACTGACTCTTTCGTTCATTTGATTTCTCACTATTGAGCGGTTAGTAGACAAAACCGGGAAATGGGATTTAGTGCGAGATACATGAGATTTAAGGCTTTACACTCGAAACGGGCACGCGATCGATCAATTTTGCATAATGACAGTCGTATTCGCCAAGCTGTATCTCGCCAATGTGGAACACATCTTTTCTGTTAAAAGACTTAATATTTCTGGGGCCATCCTCTGCACTATCGTATTGCTTTGTGGCCAGACACATGACCGCATATCCGGGATTTCCGTTCTGAATTTCTGCAATATGACGAAGACGCTCTCTATTGCCCAGAGAATCCAATTTAGCTCCCTGACCATAGGAAACACGAACCCATAAAAAGCCATCTTCTCGTTTCTTTGTCTGGTCCTGCCATACACGAAGGAACACAGTGTTATCTTCTCGCTGCGCTCCCCAAGACCACTGAGGATTGGATAGTTTAGCGCCTAGAATCGTGTTGAAGAATGATGTCGGTGCAATCATTTGAGTTTCCCAGTTTACTTAACTGATCATAGCCTATCTGCGGGGCCTACAAGATGGCTGAGCGCGTCAGCGGCATGACGTTTTGCGACACGTCGCGCACTAAAGCGAAGCCATTGGCCGTGAGTGGTGACCGACCTTTTTTGGTCGAGTAACTGCGCAGTTAACAGCAATGAAAAGACCAGAGGCGGTGACGAGTGTTGGTGTGTAGTGGATACTTTAAATTAGGGACTCCTCAAATGCTGTGGAATGTCCGGCGATATCGCCTTAGTAAATAGGTAGCGAGCTCTATATCACCACCTCTTACGATATCGGCAATAGTGTCTAGCCACTGTTGCTGTTCAGCATTCTCCAGTGACATCAGCAATTTCTTGGCACCAGGCGGAACTGCAGTTCGTTTCTGACTCGGGCGCTTCATACTGGCGTCAGCCATGACGTTATAATCTACAGAGTATCTTACCGATGGCTTAGGTGGCATCCGCGGTTTTGGGCGCCTGCCTTTCAGAGGCCCCATTTCAGGAGTGAGTCTCCCGTCTTCAGCCATAATAGACTTCAGCTTCGCCTGCTCATCTTTAAGCAGGTAACTGGCTTCTAAGTAGGGTGCGTGGCGAGCAGCCAGAGACAGGATCCGTTCATCTAGATCGGCTGGGGTGTCCCTGATCCACGCTCGATGTGACCTCGGAAATTCCTCCTCTAAAAGCGAGAGTTCCTTATCAGGATCCATCATATTCATACTCCTCCCGGCAGGGGCGAATGGCCTTTAGTACCTGCTTCACCCAGTCCTTTACTGTTTCCTTTGCCACGCCTAGCACAAGTGCGGCTTGCTGATAGGTCATCGACTCATCACGCGTAAGCCAAAAGGCTTCATGGAGTTTTAGCCGTAGTGGGCGCATGCGGCGTTCCAGACAATAGGCGAATTCCCGGTCCTGTAGCGACTGCGCCGGGTCTGGACTTGTCGAGACTAAATAGTCCTCTTCGTCTCCGAGTGCCTGCATTCGACCAGACACTCGGTAGTAATCCGTAACACGGTTGCCTGCCATACGGTAAACATACGCCCTGAGTGAAAACTGGAGGACGTCATCATCGACGAACTCTGCGATGCGGTCCGTTTCCATGATCAGTTTCGACCAGACGTCCTGCATGATGTCTTCCGCCAGGTTTGTATCCCTCACGCGGTTGTAGATGTAGGAATACAGCCCGCGTTTCAGGCGCAGATACAGCTCAGTCATACCTTCACTGTTGCCCTTGGCGTAGTGCTGGAGCAGCTCTTCATCGGTCATGAAGCGAGCCCCGCTGCGCCCGGCTGAATTTTTTCCTCAAGTTTTTACCCCCTATCGCTTTTGAGCAACGTTATACCCATACAACGCACGGGAACAACAATAGGGGGTGACACCTGCTCGAAAACTTTACGTGTACATGTACACAGTCTAAACATGTCGTCAAAAGCGACTAAAATACACAGTCTGCGAAACAAGCCAGCGCACACCCTGCGAACGGTCACCTAATAGGAAAAGATCCGCAGCCAGCAACCATATTGAACAAACAAAAGGGCCAGGAGCATACAAACAGGCCCGCGGCGAAGCCTTGCCTACTCAAACAAAAAGGCAAACAGAAAAACATTTAACTAATTGAAATATATGGAAATATTATGACTGATATCAAGTTTGACATCTTGCCCCAACGCTCTGCGTTGATGGTAGATCACAGCACCGAGCTGCACGCTCTGGTGCGTATACAGGGCCCGCAAATGCCCGCGAACCGCGGTACAGATCGCAAGGCACTGAACCTCTCACTGGTACTGGACCGCTCCGGTTCCATGAATGGGCAACCCATGGAGGAGGCCAAGCGATGTGCGGCCTACATAATCGACAACCTCACCGAGAGAGACCGGGTCTCACTGGTTGTCTATGACTCTGAAGTGAGTGTGATCGTGCCTTCCACGCCGGTAGTAGATAAGGCGTTGTTCAAACGCGCCATCAACGAGATATACACTCGCGGAATGACCGCCCTGTTCGATGGTTGGGAAGCCGGCGCCAGGCAAGGTCTGGTTGCCAACGATGGCGATTACCTGTCTCGCGTATTACTGCTTTCGGACGGTTGCGCAAACCAAGGCCTGACGGATACGACGGAAATCGCCAGACATTGCGCTGAGATGGCCAGCGCCGGCGTCAGCACTTCTACGTACGGACTCAGCCACAATTTCAATGAAGATTTGATGGTGGAGATGGCCAAAGCCGGGGGAGGGCAGAGCTACTACGGGGAATCTGCCGAGGACCTGATGGATCCGTTCCAGGAAGAATTCTCGCTGCTGTCCTCTCTGTGTGCCCGCAACCTGAAGTTGAGCCTTTCTGCGCCAGCCGGTGTGCAATTCGAGCTGCTGAACGACTACAAGCAGTTGGATGATGGTAGCTGGCAACTTCCAGATGTCTCCTTCGAGGGTGAACTATGGGCATTGGTGAAGATTACGGTGCCGGCAGATCTACCCGCTCCCACCAATGGTGACGATGTGGAAATTCTTAAAGGTTTCCTCAGCTTTACAGATATCGATACCGATAAGGCCGATACCCGCTCCTACAGCCTCAGGTTACCTCAGGTGCCTGCAGAGGCCTGGGCCGCCATTGTTGAGGATACAAACGTGACTGCCCGCATGCAGGAAGTCCGGGTTGCCCAGATCCAGCAGCAACTGCGCACGGCTGCAATGCAGCGAGATTGGCGCACAGTGGACGAATTAATCCAGCAGGCCGAACTGGAAGCCGGTGACAATGCTTGGTTGAAGGCATCGCTAGATTCGATCAAGCGCTATGCGAAGTCTCGGGATTCGAGCCGCATGAGTAAGGAGGCGAGATATTCATCACAGAAAATGATGAATCGGATGGCGTCTGTGGATGAGTACAGTAAAGACTACACGCTTGACCAGGAGTCGCAGAAGGCGAGGCATTTGAGGCGGAAGGGTGAGCAGGGGAAGCGGATGAATCGGCCTGATTGATTGCGGGACTTAGCCCGACCGGGAGGTTGGGCGTTGCAATTGTCGCGCTAGGTCATGTGTTTGTCGTATCCGGCAATACCTATCTTCTGATGGGAGAAATAAACTAGCGTCATCAATTAGTCGGAGCTTGTAGTAGCAAGATCATGAACAGCACGTCAACCTTCAAAAAAACGGAGAAACTCAGTCAATGTTGAACCCGAACTGCTACGGAGATCACAAAACCACGCATAACTCATGGTTTATGTGGACAGCGTGTCGTACCCCCACTATAAAAAGGGGATTACTTTATCCGAGTAATGTGGGGATGTTTGTTTGCTCACAGATACGGACATACGACAAGGAGGGTCGACAGTAATGAAGTGGTATTTCTCACCCCAACTACCGGGTCAGGTAGAGACCGAAGTAACGCAACGTGATCAGTTCAGCAATGACGAGGTCGAGATTTCTGAAACTATCGTGCGAGAGGCCGTACAAAATAGCCTGGATGCTGCGGTAGATGACCCATCCAGGGTCAGGGTCACCTTCAGGTGGCTGGATTCTTCTGACGGCCTGGAGCCCGAATTTCTAAAAGGGTTGTTTGATGCCCAGCTGGAGCATGCATCCGAAGCAGGCCTTGATTTGGAGGCTGTTGATTTTTCCTCGCCCCGTGCGCTTGTCATTGAAGATTTCGGAACGCGAGGCCTTACAGGCAGTGTCAATAGTAAGGACGATGATAACTTCAGCGATTTCTGGCGTAGACACGGAAAGTCCCACAAGACCGGCAAAAGCCGGGGAAGATGGGGGTTGGGGAAGCTGGTCTATTCTACCTCCAGCGAGCTGGGCGTGTTCTTCGGAGCGACGGTGCGGGACGGGGATACCTCCACACAGATTATGGGCCAGACCGTTCTAAACTTGCGTACCGTCGGTGATCACAAATACCCGCCTCATGCGTTCTTCGCTGATATAGAGGGTGAAGGTGATATTTACAAGGAAATGCCGGTTCCACTAAAGGATCCGTCGCTGGTTGAACAATTTGAGACGCAGTTTTCGCTTGAGCGGGTCGGTAAACCGGGCCTGTCTGTCATCATTCCGTTCCCAAACCCGGATTTTCGTCTGGATGCCATGCTAGGCGTAGCAATCGTTAACTACTTTTATCCACTTGTTACAGGACAGTTGGTGCTGCAGTTCAATGATGTCGAGATTAACAGTGGCAACATAAGACAGTTGGCGCATGAATATGCGTCGGATAGCTTCCAGGACATCGACACGCTATTTGATTTCATCGAGCAGGCCAATCGGACGGATGATGAAGATTTGTTAACGCTCCGGGAGAGTTGGGCGGACGACACCAAATTAGATGCCGACGATTTTGACGAAGAGGATTTGGAAGTTATCCGAGAAAAATTCGCCTCTGGCAAACTCGTGGGATTGCGGCTTCCGATTACGTTAAAAGAGAAAACTGGAGTGGAAAAAAAATCCTCATTCCGGGTTTTCATCCAGCGACCGAAAGAATTGATAAAAGGCCTTGATCTCTATGTTCGAGGCGGTCTTACATTGCCCGGTGAAGCCAAGTTTCGAGAACGAAAGGCGCTCGGAGCGATGATTGCAGAAGATGAGGCCATATGCTCTTTTCTGGGCGATGCGGAAAATGCGGCTCATACCAAATGGATTAGCAACGCCGAGAAAGTTCGCAAGAACTATCGCAGCCCCCAAGCTCGCCTTCAGGTAATTAAGAACTCGGTAGTCGAACTATATGATCTACTGGCTGAAGTGACCGAGGAAGTGGATGAATTGGCGTTAAGTTCATTTTTCTGGAGTAAAGAACCAGAAGGAAAAAAAGGCGGAAAGAAGAAAAAGACTCCCGTGGTAATCCCCACGCCCCCAGAACCCAGGCCAAAGGACTTTTCCATCAGCCCGGTTGAGGGTGGGTTTTCCGTCAGCACTCACAAGGATGCGAACCCGGAACGGTTCCCCCGAACAGTCACCATCGATGTGGCTTATGATGTGGCTTCAGGTAACCCCTTCAAAAAATACAGTCCACTCGACTTTCGAATCGACAAAAAGGATAACATTGAGGTCGCCTTGACCAAGGATAGTGGGGCGGTTTTTGAGCGCAAGGAGAACCGATTGAAGGTTCGTGTGGAAAAACTTCCCTTCAGGCTGCATGTGAATGGTTTCGATCCCCTGCGGGATGTAAAAGTCAAACTGATATCGGAGGCCTGAAGCCATGCAACGTACTATTAATCACACCGGTCGTCGTAAGCTGGAGCGTAGCGAAGTTTCAGTGGAGTTGGTTGAAAGACCCGGGTTGCCACCGGAATTTGAAGCAGATTTTACCTTTGACAAGGAGCGCCTCCCGGAAGATGGTGCCGTCTATGTCGAGGCCTACAGTCGAAATACTTTGCAACGTTTTCATTATGGGACTGTAAGCAACATTCAGAAGCCGGCTAACCGTGTTCTGGACAAAATTGATTTATCTGGCAAGACACTGTTTCGCGTGCGCGTCGTCGATGAATCAGAGCATCTTGGGCGTCTGGCTGCGGGCGTGCAGGGGCTGAATACCCAGAGTGATGATGAAGCTTCACAAACCAGCAGCTTGATCATCCTCGCTACCAGGCCGCTGGGCCAGCAGACATGGAAGGTAAATATTCCTGAAAGTGGCAAGCCGGAATTGGTGATCAATAATTCCATTCCTGATGCCTTGAATCAGCTGAAGTCAAACCCGGTCTTTCAGTCACTGATCCTGCCCGCTGCTTTGAAGCAGGTACTGATGTTTTATTTATGGGAAGACGAGATCGACGAGAATTCTGTGCAGGCCGAATGGCTTGCCTTTTCTGTACATCTGGCAGGGGAGAAACCACACACCGAAGACCCAGCGGAATTGGCTGGGTGGATAGATGATGTTGTAGAAATATTCTCCGAACGATTCCAGCTTTGTGAGATGTTGAATCTGAAACAGGAGGAGGCTGCGTCATGAATGCTCGTAGACTGAACAAAGAAGGCGTGCGTATGTTTGAGGCGCATATTGAAGCTCTGCGTATGGGCGAGAAACTGAAAACCCCCGAATCATTGCTCACTGACGGTGAGACGTCTGAAGCCATTGATTTGGATATTGCGCTGACAGATCAGACCTTTGGCTCCCGCTATGAGCTGGGCGATGCTTTGGTCACCGCAGTTGGGCGACAAAACCTGCAGCCATTGGTGGGAGATTCCGGATTCTGGAGCTGGCTGGCGCTGTACTGGTTTGACCAGCTGTGCCCGGAGAAGGCAGATGGCAGCCGAAAGCCCAGTATGGTGTACAACTATATCCTCAGTGAGGGTTATAACCATCGCCCGAGGCATGCGATTTTCACTACGTGGCAATTGGTTGCAACCTACGGTGAAACCTCCAGGTTCCTCTTGTGCAAGGAGTTGCCGGTGCGCGGCGAGTTGATCGAACAGATGATGGCAAGGCAATACTACATGAGCTGCGCGGGGGTCATGGATGCAGCGGCGAAACTGTACTGGGACCCTGCTGGAGGGTCGTTTAAATCCGGAGCCGCATCTCGTAAGACCGCAGGCTGTGTCACCCGCTTGGTCGCCTGGCTGCAGCAGCTCGAGCTAACCTATGACCTGTTTTCACTTAATTCACATGAACTTCTGGCGCTGATGCCAGCAGAGTTTGATCGCTTTAAGGCCGCCTGACCCGGACCTGAAAAACCGGGTGGCGGAACGCCTGCCCATACCAAAACTGGAGAAATACTATGATGCTTTCTAACGAAGTAGAGAGCCTTATTCGACTAAGTGGCGCTACACAGCTGACAGAATACTTTCTGTATGTGCTGCTCGTGGTGTTTGTAATGTCTTTGTGGTGGAAGCGCAGCGAGAAGCACAGTGCTTTCACCAACTACGCTCCGACGCTACTGACATCCATAGGTATTCTGGGTACCTTCACTGGAATCATCTCCGGTCTTCTGGACTTTAACCCGGACGATATAGACAACAGTATCGGGCCGCTTCTGAACGGCCTGAAGACTGCATTCATTACCAGTCTTGCGGGTATGTTGCTATCTATAGTCTACAAGGCAATCGCAGTCTCGGGATTTATGAAAAAGAAAGACGCCGAAATCATCTCGGAAGATGAAGTTGGCGCGGTAGATATCTATAAGGCCATGATGCTGCAGGTTGAGGGTATAGACGCTCTGAAGAAGTCTATCAGTGAAAACGATGAGAGCAGCCTCGTAGGCCAGGTCAAGTTACTCCGCTCCGATGTTTCTGATAACCAAAAAATAACGGCCACACACCTTGAGCTGATGGCTCTGGCGGTGACCAATTTAAATGAGCTTTCCACCAAACAACATGAAAACTTCAAACAGTTTGAAGACCGATTGTGGATAAAACTGCAGGATTTCGCCGATATGATGTCGAAGTCCGCCACCGAGCAGGTTATCGAAGCACTGAAGCAGGTGATTGTCGATTTCAACAATAATCTGGTCGAACAGTTTGGCGAAAATTTCAAGCAATTGAATGAAGCCGTATTCCGGTTGTTGGAGTGGCAGGAAAACTACAAGCATCAGCTGGAAGACATGAAACATAAGTATGACCTTGGAGTGCAGGCAATCACGCAGACCGAAAGTTCGATTGCTCACATCAGCGAAGAAGCCAAGGTTATCCCTATAGCTATGAACGAACTGAAGCAGGTTGTTGAGGTTAATCAGCACCAGATCACCGAACTGGATAGACACCTGGGTGCATTCGCTGAGGTCAGAGACAAGGCAGTGTCGGCAGTGCCGGAGATTCGTGATCAGATAGACCAGGCAGTAAAAGGCGCCAAGGCGGCTAATGATGTGCTTGCCACAGGTATGCAGGAAAGCGCTGACCGTATGGGCGAGATGTTATTGGAGGGCTCTGAGCAATTTAAGGAGAGCGTCACGCAGTCCAATGCCGCCATGATAGAGGCGTCACAAACAACCGCCAATTCCAGCGAGCAGATCCGGGATCAGTTTGCGACCACCCTTGAAGATATCAATAACAATATGCGCAACCTCATTACTGAGCTACAAAATGGGGGCGAAGAGCTCAAGACCAGTTATCAGGACGCGAGTCGCGTATTGATGGACGAGTCAAAGGAGAGCAGTCGCGCTTTTGCGGATGGTATGGGCGTAATGCGCCAAAACCTGGAGCAGAGCATCACAGAACATGCGACCGAACACCGCCGGCAAGCGGACCAGATATTTGCCGGATTGGAAGCATCTATTGCCGAAGCTCTCTCCAGCACGGGCGAATCCGTACAGAAGCAGGTTGAAATGATCGACAAGACCGCGGGCGAGGAAATCCAGAAGGTAATGACCTCAATGGGAGGCGCTCTGGCTTCCATTAGTGGGCAGTTCACCAGTGACTATCAGAAGCTGGTGAATCAAATGCGAGCCATCGTGCGTGATGCCGTCTAAAGGAGCTGGATAAAATGCAATCCATACTGAATCGCCAGCACGATGAACAGGAAGAATCACACTGGCTGTCGGTTTCTGATTTGATGGCCGGCCTCATGATGGTCTTTCTCTTTATTGCCATTGCCCTGATGCGCAATGCGTTTATTGAGAGAGACAAGATCAAACAGGTGGCCGTTGCCTACCAGGAAAACCAGGTCGCTATATATGAAGCGCTCACCAAAGAATTCGATGCAGATCTGCAGCGTTGGAATGCTGTAATTGACGAGAATACACTGACTTTCACGTTTAATTCTCCGGATGTTTTGTTCAGCACAGGTGAAATTATTCTCAACAACGAATACAGGGAGCTGCTGCAGGAATTTTTTCCCAGATATATGGCCGTACTTGAACCATTCCAGAGCTCTATTAATGAGGTCAGGATTGAAGGCCATACCAGCAGTGTATGGAACCATAACTCTACCGATGAAGAAGCCTACTTCAACAATATGGCGCTATCTCAAGGGCGAACCAGGTCCGTGCTGGAGTATGTTTATGGTATAGAGGAGACGCAGATATACCAGCCCTGGATCAAGTCACATATTGCCGCGGTTGGTTTATCATCTTCGCGATTGATAAAAAATGAGCAGGGAATTGAAGATCGGGCTAAATCCAGGCGTGTCAGCTTTCGAGTGATCACCAATGCCGATATACAAATCAAACGGATATTGCAGGAAGGGCAATGAAGCTTGAAGAGAATATGGGCCAGCTCTGGGCGAGAGTTGAGGAAATGGGTGCCGACCGCGTGGAGATTAATCTGGGCGAGGTCTGGGATGACTCTGAAATAGAGTTTGATCGAGAGCTCAGTACCGGCGGCGTAGAAGTTTCCCTGGAGGACCTGGAATCAGAGCAGGGTCTGCTGAGTGTTCGCGGGCGTCAGGTGATTCTATTTATTCCCGACCACGCTTTTCGTGTCGAGCAAGTCTTTGATGTCCCATCGCAGGGTAATAAATTTCACATTGCCGACTGTAAAACGCTGGAAACGATGCGCGAACGAAAGCGCTTTGAGCGATATAAAGTCACCAACAATCTCTCGGGCGAATTTCCAATATTCGGTACGGGTGAGAGCAGCAATAGACAGATCGAAGGTACGGCTGAGCTGAACGTCTGCAAGAATTGTCTAAACATGCTGAATTATGAGGGCGCCAAAAATACCAGTGTGGCCGGGCGTAATAGCATTGTTGATGTGTTCTCAATCGCGGATTTCTTTGTAACCTACAGTTCGGTGTTCAAGAACCTGCCCAGACAGCTGATTGATCAGGCAAAAAAGGGCTATAGCCCGGACTGGGATGAGGTCTCTGCGCGTGTAAGAAGCGGTGCAGGCGATACCTGTCAGTGCTGTGAGGTAGACTTAACCAGCAAAAAAAGCTTGCTACATGCCCATCATATCAGCGGTGATAAGCGCGACAACGCCCCCCGCAACCTCGTGGCCCTGTGTGCCGACTGCCATCGTAAGGAACCGTATCACGGTCATATGTTTGTCAAACGTGAACATACTGAATTGATTAACAGGTTGCGCGGTGAACAGGGCTTGCTGAGTACAGCCGATACCTGGCAACTGGTGAAGCGTCATGTAGATGCGGCGCTGCTGGGGGTGGTGGACCACTGTGAAAAGAAAAGAATGCCAATAGCCAAGGTAGGTTACGCCGTTCGAGATGAGAAGCGGGCGGTCGTTACGGAACTTGCTATGGCTTGGCCTACTCGTAAGGAGGGCATCTATATTGGGCCCAAGCCCGACCTCCCTGGTTGGTCGCTTTTTAATCTACAGCAGGCGCTTATTCGTTTTGGTTAGCTGCAGGCTTGCTTGTTAGGTAAGATCACGACCCTGAATTAATAAAACAAGGCGTATCGATGTCCGACTTCAAAAACATCCAGGAACTGGAAAAACGCCTCTGGAACGCTGCCGACGAGCTGGGTGGTTTCTGGTGCCAGTGAAAGATTCCCTTACCCTGGAGGAGTTGTAAGCCTGTGAGGGACATATCCACCTATTTTGTCGCGGTGGCGGCCAAGAATTTAACTGCTGTTGATGCAGACCCGGATTCATCGAATCAACATGAATTTGGTGGTTTGAAGAAAGCGGGGTTTGGTGATTTTCTGGGACAGCCAAGTCTGGAAACATACCAGTTTGACGCCGACTTCTACTACTTTAGTGACGATTTGACCGAGCCTCTTGCGGCGCAGAGTTTGGTCAGCTGGTACGACTCCCGGCGCGAGGCTCCGCATCGAGGGCCAGAATTGCGACTCTACTATCAGGCAAACGAGGTGACATCACAATTTTCGGCCGGAGACTTGATGGTGATTGCGCTTCGCCCGGATCGCCGCCTGATGCTGTTCTTTGCTGCTGCCGATAGTGGTGCCGCGAATACACTGCGCTATCTTTTCCAGGTAAGTCCTGTGCAGGAATCAGGGTTCGTCGCGGAACGCTTCCAGGCGGGAATAGAATTGGATGTGGTGCGAGGCACGATTTTACAGGCGTTGGATATTGCGCCGGTTGAGCCCGATCCTTCGCCCGATATTGATGACCTCGTAACTGCCAAGTTTGGACTGGTCTTTCCCACTACCGCGGTATTTTCTTCGTTTGCACGAGAGACCCTGCAGGGTTTGAATGCTGTCAATGATCCCGACGGTGTCCTGTTGCAGTGGATGAGCAGAGAGGAAGAGCTGTTCTTTGCAATGGAGCGTCGCATCGTTGAGGACAAACTTGAAGCCGGTTTTTCCGATGTAGATGATTTTGTCAGCTTTTCACTGAGTGTGCAAAATCGACGGAAGAGCAGGGCTGGCCATGCACTTGAACATCACCTGGCTGCTGTATTTGAACCTGTCGGGCTCCAGTTTGATCGTGGGAAAATGACGGAAAAAAAGGCCAAGCCTGATTTCATTTTCCCCAGTATAAATGCTTATCACGACCCGGGTACTGATCAAAGCCTGCTGACAATGTTGGGCGCGAAAACAAGCTGTAAAGACCGGTGGCGGCAGGTATTGACTGAAGCTGTCAGGATTCCTGAAAAACATTTGCTCACCCTGCAGCCGGCAATCAGTGCGGACCAGCTAGCCGAAATGCGGAGTCATAAGTTGCAGTTGGTAATACCTTTGCCACTGCATGCGACTTATGATCCGGAACAACGGAAATTACTCATGTCGCTTGGTGATTTTATAACAATGACGAGTGATCGGCAGGCAAAGTTGGGTCACTAGAACACCAATTCTTCCTGCTTCTTTTTGTGACTCTTTTCGGGTTTTTTGAATCGGAGCGCTTCAAGTTCAACGGCGCGGGCGATATCCTTTTTCATAAGTCGGGCGACAGATTCAAAAACAGGAACCACAACAGAGTTGCCGAACTGCTTGTAGGCTCTTGTGTCAGAGACAGGTATTTTAAAATTGCTTGTTTCAGGTTTGTTAAAGCCCATCAGACGGGCGCATTCCAACGGAGTGAGTCTGCGGGGAATCGATATGTTCTGTTTACATTCGGAAGCATGGCGTTCGCTTTTGGCGATGAGTATTTCTGAGCCATCTTTGTAATATCGCGCGGACAAGGTGCGGGTGTAGGCCGACTTCGGTGTAAAAAGGTCATACCCGAAGCCGTTACCATTGCTGCGATGCTTCGCCTTATAGGCCTGCAGATACTTCCAGAGGTTTTCGGTTAATGTGTATTTATCGGGTATTTCGCGGTCGGGTTGTAGCAACTGGCCGAGTGATTCAACGGCCTGCCCTTTCTTGGGTTTGGTATGGGCGAGGTCAAAATCCTGTCCGATTTCCAGATCTTTGCGAAAGCCTACAATGACTATCCGCTCTCGGCTCTGGGGTATGAATTCCTTGGCGTTGATCACGCGAGGATCGGGAACATAGTAGCCGGCAGCATCCAGCGCTTCAATGATCGATTTGTAGGTATCGCCTTTGTTGTGGCTCTTCAGGTTCTTGACATTTTCCAGTAGGAAGCACGCTGGTCTTTTGACTTTGAGAACCTTGCAGATATCAAAGAAAAGGGTCCCCTGGATCTTGCAGTCGAAACCGTGAGCACGCCCCATAGCATTTTTCTTTGACACGCCGGCTATTGAGAAGGGCTGGCAAGGAAAACCCGCCAACAGCACATGATGATCCGGGATATGGGTATCTATGTACTGATCAATTTCGTCTTCACCCAAATCTGCCATTGGGATGCCGGTTTCTTCTGAAATCAGCCCGCCCTCGGTAATAGCCTTGATGTCTCCATTGAGCGCGTGGTCGTCGTAGTGATTGGCCATATAGGTTCGCTGTGCGTACTGATCCCACTCGCTGGTGAATACGCACTTGCCACCGATGCCCTCGAATGCGAGGCGCAGGCCCCCGATCCCGGCAAACAGGTCGATAAATTCGAATTTGCGCTTGTCGTAGTTTCGCGGCTTGGCAGGGAGTAGAGTGGATAGGGCCCGGGTATAGGCTTTGTGGTTGCGATTAAGTTCATCGATACCTTTTTTGTTGAGCCAGCGGTTGACGGTCTCGCGCTCCACGCTCATAGTCTCCGCCACCTTGCTCTGCCCCCAGATAAATACTGCAGATTCAAGGAGTTGCTCGATATTGACGGAATTTTTCATGTTTCCAAGCGCCCGATCTTATACTTGTAGAGGTAATAGATGTCACATATATGACCCAGAGGATAATGTCACACATTTGACCCAGAGGATAGTCTCATGAGATTTTGTCCGAGTATATATACCGATACTGTACATGTATACAGTTTGAGCGTATTTGATGGATAACGTTGATAGCCAGACTCGATCCCGCATGATGTCGGGTATTAAAGGCAGGAATACCAAGCCAGAGTTGATATTGAGGAGCGGCCTGCAGCGACTTGGCTTCAGGCATCGACTGGGTGAGACTTATTTTAGGCAGGGTAGGTTATTGCCGGGTAGACCTGATCTGGTTTTCCCCAAATATCGTGCTGTCATTCAGGTTAATGGGTGTTTCTGGCACCGTCACGATTGCCATTTGTTCAAGTGGCCTGAGACTCGCGCGGGTTTCTGGCGCAAGAAACTATCGGATAATGCTGCCAGGGATGCGCGAAACCAGATCGATCTGGAGAGCGATGGTTGGCGGGTACTCACAGTATGGGAATGTGCGCTCAAAGGACGATCTCGACGGGGCCTGTCTGAGGTGATTAATACGGCAGCAAATTGGTTGCAGTTTGATAGCTTGTCCAGTGAGATATCTGGTGTCGATGAGAGTAGAGACAAACTCAGCTGAACATCAGGCCGTACTCATATCTGCCGTATACAATTGGTAAGATAACGGATTTTCTGACTCATGGATTTCGCTTTATTTTCAATCTGGATTGCAGAATCAAGGATGTGTGACGAAAGCTATATCGATAATCGGCGTTGATTGTTCCACTAACCCGAAGAAGCTCGGACTCGCCAGAGGTATCTATAGTGACGGTAAATGTATGGTGATCGAGTCCACGATTGGGGTTGAGGATCCTGTGGGGCATATCGTAGCCTGGATAAAAAGTGCGGAGCGCTGCCTTATCGCTATTGATGCTCCCCTGGGATGGCCTCAACCCATGGGACAGATGTTGGCGGGCCATCAGGCGGGTGATCCGTTGAGGGAGGATTCGAATAAATTATTCAGGCGGTATACTGACCGATTTATAAAGCAGTCACTGAATAAGCAGCCACTTGATGTAGGATCAAACCTCATCGCCCGTACTGCGCATTTTGCCGTAAATTTCTTGGAGTCGGTACGTGAACGCTCGGGTGAAACTATCCCCATGGCTTGGCACCCGGTTTTTGATGCTTGCTGCGCTGCAATAGAGGTTTACCCTGCTGCTACACTCGAAGCGCGGCGGATTAGTAGCCTCGGGTACAAGAAGCCTGAGCAGAGAGATGTACGACGTCGTTTGATTGAAATTCTGTCTGACGAGTTAATAATAGAGGGGGACGCTGATAAAGTGGTAGCGACGGATGACACTTTTGAGGCTGCTATTTGTCTCCTGGCAGCGGCTGATTTTTTGAATAACAAGTGCTATTTACCTTCAAATGATAAGCTGGATCTGGTGAAGAAAGAGAGTTGGATATGGGTCAAACAACAATAAGAGCACGCTAAGGAAATTTTAAATGAAAAATGCATTGGTGATTGGGCAGCTTGAGGATGTTTCCTGGGAGGTCCTGGAAGAATATTCATCGGTCATTAAGAGCATGGTGGCAGGGAAGTCAGGAATTTATGCGTTGTATCGCAAGGAAAAGTTGTACTACGTGGGCCTCGCTAACAACCTTCCTCGAAGGCTCAAGCAGCACTTGAATGATAGACACAGCAAGAAGTGGAACCGAATCAGTATCTATCTTACGCAACATGATGAGCATATGAAGGAACTCTAATCTCTATTCTTGAGAATATTGAAGCCCGAGGGGAACAAGGTGAAAGGTAAATTTTCAGCATCCGAGAATTTGAGGGGAGAGCTGAACAAGCTGATTAGCGAAACACAGAAAGATAAACGAGCGTCGCTAATGGGTGGAGGAGTTGTTCGTCGTCGGATGAAGAAGAAAACTAATGAAAAGAAAGGTGTCACACCGCTTGCGGGGCTTATAGATAAACGAATACCTCTTCGAGCTTGGTATAAAGGTTATGAATATCGAGCTGGGTTACTCAAAAACGGAACTATATCCTTCGATGGGGAAAAATACGCCACGCCAACCTCTGCGGCAAAGGTTATAACTACAAGAAATGTTAACGGTTGGGGTTTTTGGCACTACAAACATAGTTCTGGAGACTGGGTTCGTCTTGGAAATCTGCGTAAGTAAGTCAGGCCTCGCATAGGTTCTGATCCGCTTTACACTGGATTAATGAAATAATGGAGGCGGCGTTTTAAAAACATACGTGCAACTTATCGTAATATATAGCTAATGAAAAATTTTTATAGGTAGCTAAGGATACGTAAATGAGTAAATCAGCCTATGGGGCGCCACTGCTTAAAAATGTCGATGAAGTGAAAGTTCTGCAGGCTCTTCCCCTTTTACCAGGTTCATCGGGGCAGAGTGAGTATGACGAAAAATTCATACAGGATCTGGTCTTTGCCCATCCCGAATGTTTGCCGGTCGACCAGATAGACCAAGGGTATCAGGGGCTTATACCAATATGCTGTGAATTGAGTACGCCAGCCGGGCCGTTGGATGTGTTGTACGTGACGACTACTGGTCGGATCTGTATCTTGGAAGCAAAACTGTGGCGCAATCCTGAGGCCAGGCGCAAGGTTGTTGGCCAGATACTGGATTATGCGAAGGAGCTATCGCGATGGGATTACGATGACCTTCAACGTCAGGTGAGTCAGCGTACCGGGCGTAAAGGTAACGCGCTTTATGAGATTGCTACGGAATATGGCGCTGAGGTCAGTGAGTCAGATTTTGTAGATGGCATTTCTAAATCGCTGGCTGCAGGTCGATTTCTGTTGCTCATTCTTGGAGATGGGATTCGTGAGGGTGTAAGTCAGATCACGGATTATATGGAGCGCGCAGGTGGTCTTGAATTTACTTTCGGACTTGTAGAGCTAGCCATTTTCAGAGCAGGCGAGCAGCAGTTGCTCCTGCTTCCCAGAGTGCTTGCTAAAACTGTCGTCATAAAGCGTTCGGTAATAAGAGTACAGGACTCTCAGATAGTCGTAGATGTAGAACATGATGCGGAAGGCCCGGTTGCTCTGGCGCCCAAGCAACTTACTGAGGGTCAGTTGTTCTATAGCGAGTTTTGGGGAGAATTTGCCGAAAAATTGTCACTCGACGATAAAGAACAAGATTGGTATAAACCCGGTAGGACGGAGAACTTCAATCTGCCAATGCCGCCATCGGGAAGCGAAGTTTGGGTTTCTGCATTTTTTATGAAAAGTAAATCCCTTATTGGCGTTTATCTAAGGTTTACCGATGGTTCATATGCAGATATAGCTTATGCCCAGCTAAAAGCCGAACAGCAACAGATAGAAGAGGAACTTGGAATGGCTGTCGAATGGACGGTGCGTAATGGTAAACAAAGCATTATCGCCACCCTGCCGTTGGATGATCCTTGGAACGCGTCGAATCGTCAGAAAATTCAGGATTATTTTAGTGAAACACTGAACACTTTCGTGAATGTATTTCGCCCTCGATTGCAGAGGATTTCTGAAGATATTTAATGTTGCGAGGATTACGGAGACAGGTTACCTAATTTGTTGGGATCACCTTTTAGTTTCATCAATCATTAGCAGGAACGAGCGGGCAAAGAAATTATAAAGTGGAAGACCGGGCTAAGGTGCCCTATTGGGTAAGCAGTCCCCAAATTTTAATATATGCAAAAAAAAGCAGATGATAATTTCTTGGCGGTATATGTATACGCTGATAATAAGGAAACTGCCTAATTTTCTCAGGGACGTATATGGATGTAATATCAAATCAATCATCAAGTCATGGGCTGCGATTCGCCGAGCTATTATCTGATTCGACATTTGAGATATTTTTGGTATCACCCTATTTGTCGGAAGACCTTGAAATTTTGCTTGAAAAGTTCAACTTTTCATTTGTGGAAAAAATAACCCTAGTAACAACCCTAAAGAAAAACGACCAGGATCAAATCACTAAGCCAAAGTCATTAAAGTCATTAAAGTCATTTTATCAGCTGGTTAAAGCCAAATGCCCCAAAGCAAAAGTGAAGGTGCATATAGACAATAGTCTGCATGGAAAGATATACATTTTCAAGAAGGGGACCTCTCAAAAGGCGATAGTCACCTCTGCCAACCTTACTCAAAATGGCTTTTACAATAATCACGAGTGGGGCTTGTTGATTGATGACAGTAAAGTCATAGTCCAGCTTGAAAGCGAAGTGTTGGAATGCGTCGATTACTCCGATGTTACTGAATCCCAGGTAGACAGGCTGCTAATGTTCTCTGAGCAGTATCAACGCGACAACCCTGATTGGACTAAGGTGGTAACCCCAAGTTCTGACATTATGGATGACGTATATAACCAGGGGACGAATAATAGCGATAACCCCCGTTATTGGCTAAAGCCTATTGGTGTATCAGAAAACCCAATATATAAAGAACATCAGCGTGATTTTTCTGAATTACACCAAGATCTTGCATTTTCTAAGAAGGGTGTAGGTGCCATCAGGGCTGGCGACATTGTTATAACCACGGCGGTTGGTTGTGGCTGTTTGCTTTCCTATTTTCAAATTACCGGCTCACCCAAGGAATCTACTTACGAGGAAAAACAAAAAAATCCCTGGAAAGAGCGTTGGCCGTGGCATATTGAGGGTCGTAGCTTGTCCACAGGGTACGGTGCATGTTGGTGGGAGTATGATCTCGATAGAAAGCTTCTGCTTGAAAAATTTCTTGAAGAGTATCCGGATGAGCTTGTTACACAAGCCGGGGCGCGTACCTTGGGAACATTGAACATTGAACATTGAACTTTGGTAGTGATAAAGTCGAAATAACAAAATATTTCGCTGATTACCTTATCTCGAAGATAGGTGACATATGATTGCGATCGGTAACTTACAATAACAATATGAGCGTTGCTTATGCAGCCAGTAACAATAAATCTCATACTGAAACACCGTCAAATCACTCCCTCAGCACATCGCAGATATGGTCGATCACAGCCCCTCTTGGCAGTCCCTGCGTATGCTTGGCGGTAACGGAGTGAGGAGGCTTGCCTACCACGACAGCCTTTCTTTCTAGATCATAGTAAAAGTGGTGCTCCGAGCCAATATCCCGAAACCGTTCTTTCAGTGGGTTTAGCTGCCTTGAGTTTCCTCCCCATGCATACCAAACCCACGGAAACTTTTTATTCTCTGTTTGACAGAATATTGGACTCGTCTCGAGCTCGAGTGCACTAATCGCAGTGGACAGGTTTGGGTCACAGAGGTAGAAGAGATTAAGGACTTGAATGTACCCTCGGCTAGGCAGAGCAACGCCAGCGGATTCATATGCTTGAGTAGGAATATCTCGTACGGCTCGAAGAAATTGATCGTAGCCCAATGACATGGCAGTAAGGCCGACTCCCTCCTTAGACGACTCAGCCGATCCAGGGTTTTTTCCAATAATTGCACCAACGCAGATGTCAGCCCCGCCGGGCCCACAGATCGGATTCAGATAAACGCGGGTATCAAACCTGTAGCTACAGGTTTCAGTCTGGCGGAACTCTGCCCAGAATTGGTTCACGATATTTCTTTAGCGAGGACTGAGACTAGCGCCAGACCAAACGCTACGGCCTGCTCTTCAGAGCTCAATCGAAAACGACGCATATGGGCTCCTTTGTCATGTATTGTCGGTGGGGCGATATCGGCAATCTCCGGATGCCGGTCCACTACCCATGTACGAATGAGTAGGTCGGGCTGCGCCTTTCCCAATTCGATTCTTGCCATCCGCTTTTCATTCCGGGATAAGCGTTCGTCAGAGAAACTTACCCTGGTCTTTCTCGTCTCGATCTTCAAATATTCCGGTGTTGGAATCTGTCCAAGTGTTTTGGCGATCGAAAGTAACAGGGCTGACTCGTTTGTAGGTCGATTTTTAGCAGTGTCAATGAACGCCATAAATTCCTGTTGCGAGGAAACAACTGTGACAGTGTGGGTCGGCCTAGATACTTTGGCTTTATTAACGACTCTTCGCGGCTTTACCGGATTCACGTATACATCGCTGGCAGTGCTCACCTTCCCAGATATCTTTCCAGACCCGGTAATGAAATCGAGTATTTTGTCGAGTGAGTCCAAAACCAGACGATCTTGAAACAGAGTTATGGCCTCGTGTTTTCCCTCGAAGCACAGTATCCATATATAGCCATTGGTCACCACTCCGCGGTCGGATATGTCTAGATACTTCTCTATCTGTTCTGGTGAAACCTTTCGGTCAGCTCGCTTGGCTTCTATAAATATCCTGGGAGTATCTGTGTCGTCTAGCAGCGCAATATCCACGGATTGATGGGTGCCATGCGAACTCGTCTGGTTATACTCGAAATATGGATTGAGACCCATACTTTGATTGGCATAGTCGACCACCGGAGTGATTAGTCGATACATTGCCCATCGCTCTGATGGTTGTGGCTCCTGAAAGTGTTGTTCAAGAAGCTGGATGAGATCATCGATAGTCATATTTTTTAAGCTTCGACAAATACTCGACAACTGGCTGATGCTGCAGTCCTCGCGTGTGCCTTGCGTTAATTTTCAGAAGGGCCTGCAGCTAACCATAGCACTTATGGACAGATCATTGATATGTATCACTCTCCGCAGCAGCCTGGCAGAAAAGGCAAGTCAGCAAGTAATAATGTAGCTTCATGCTTGCACCATAACAGCCTTATTGAATCAAATATTTTTCCTGCAACAGCGAAGCACACTTCTCGAGTAACTCGGGTTTCAGTGATTTCTGCATTAGCTGTTCTATACACACTTCCCAGTATGTAATTGAAATGCGGCTCTCAGTTTCAGGGAGGACCACATTCATAACCCGCTCAAGCTGGGGCTGAAGTGTCAAATTGGCTTTTGGGAAGAATAGTACGAGATGGTCACCTGTGTTTTCATGCAGTAGGGAGATATTTCTAAGTAATTGGTAGTGTTTGAAAAAGGTTTCTTCTTCCAAAATTTCTGGTTTGACCATTCCAGATAATCGGGGGCGGTAGATTGTTTCAAGTTTCTGCTTGTGTCGGGCATCATTTTTGGTCGTGCCAAATTCACTCTCTGAAAGCTTCACCTCACAAAAGGTGGTTGTGCCGTCGGGGGCACTCCAGCAAACGTCAACATTTGTTCCCTCTACCGGGTCTGGAATGGTTTCGAATGACCAATCTGCTACGTCCTTGTCTACTCCCATTATCGAGCTTAAGGAGCGGGCAGTTTCGCCGCCTGCTGCAAAGTAGGGGTAGAACAAGTTGAAGGCGAACGCTTGGGATGAGTTCAGGTGATGGAAACCTTTGTGTAGGCTGATATCCGGGTGGTTTTTCAGGTACAGCTCGAAATCTTCGCGGATGGGCTCAAGCAGGTTATTAAATTGCATCTGCTGCGGCAATATATGGCCATATTGTTTGCCTCTCCATTCACCATTTCCTGTAATGCCAAGGGAATTATTTTTGTAGTCCTGTAAATGGGCCAAGAGTTGCTTTGTATAGTCTTTCATATCATTGTCCCTATCCCTTGAGGCGTTTTTTTGCCACCAGCTTGGAGTGTCGATAATTGATATGTTGTTTCACGAATCACGCCACTTCCACCAACCCCCCAGTCACCGCAAAATGAATCCATAGACTTAACACAGGCTTACCAAAAGTTTGAGTGATTCCAGCAGCATAAGCCTCCAGCTGACCTGAATATCCCAGCGCTATGTCTTCCCATTCGGATCGCGCTCTCAGGGATGCTTTATGGTCAATGAGGATGAAGCCTTCTTCGGTTTCAACTAACAGATCAATCCAGCCGGCAATGAGCTGACCGTTCTCGTTGGTGTATTGCACCGGGTATTCGGTGAGATAGCTAATGGGTCTGAAGTGATCATTAATGGCAGCAAGTAGTCGACGGGTACTTTCTTCGGCCACTTTCGTTGAAATAGTGTTCTCCATACCGTGATCCCGCAAAACTCGCTCAGTAGACTGCTGCCCCATAAGAGTGGTGGCAATCACTGCATGCAGTGCCGAGCCCAGTGTCGCGGGTTCATACTCCCCGGTAATCTCCAGGCGCTCACCCAGTTCTATTACTTCGCCGATATTGGCTGTTGCGCTGGGCGGTATCGATGACGGGCTCAGGCGTAATGGCAGTGTGTCGCTGTGCGGCGCATCGCTGGCAAGCCAGGTGGGTTGGTAATCGGGTAGCTCGGTATCTGCTTCGCTCTCTTCCAGTTCTATCGCTGCGGTTGGAATGGTGGTGCCGTCGGGCAGTTCAAGCGTGTCTGCTGTAGGCAGTATCCAGTCTGCACCCAGGGTATCCATCCACTCGCCGCTGGCCTTGTTGCCGTTCATGGTGAGTATCAGGCCATCGCGCGGGCGGGTGAGTGACACGTACATCAGGCGCTTTGATTCCTGTATTTCCTGTTCCAAGGCGACGTTGCCTTCCTCGCTTTCGATGAGGGTGTCCAGCAGGCTTATTTTGGACTTTTGTGCACCGATGAAGGACGGCCAGTAACGCAGGGTGCGGTTGGCCAGCGGGTTCTCGAGACTGATATCGGTCGGGGAGGGCAGTACGCTCAGGCCCAGTAGTCTCGGTTTTAGATCTGCTGTCAGGTCCATGGCGATCACGATCGGCCATTCCAGACCTTTTGCGCCGTGGTGGGTGACCAGTTGTATGGCGTCCTGGGCGGCACCGGCGGCCTGGGTGTCTTCCTCGGCTTCGGCCAGTTTGTTCAACCACAGCACCAGCCCGGCGCCCGTGGCGGGTTCGTGCTGGGCGGTGCACTGGTTCATGTATTCCTCGGCATGGCCCAATAAGGCGGCCAGGTTGTTGAGGCGGTGCTGGCTGCGTTGTTCGGTGGGGCCCCAGCGGTAAACGGTCTCCCGGACATTGGCAGCGTCCAGCGCTGTGCGCAGTATTTCCACAGGCGTGAGAAAGGGCAGTCTTTGCCGCTGTTCCCTGAGTTTGGCGATGGGGCTGTGTTCGTCCTCCTCCAGCCACTGGTGTGATTTGGTTTCCGGATCCTCAAGGTAGTCCATGCGCTGGGCGACCCACGCTTCGGGGGTTTCGCAATGGGTCAGGCTGATGATTTCTGCGCTGGCCAGGGTATCCAGTGGGTCTATCAATCGGCGCAGACAGGCCAGCGCCAGGCAGCCTTCCGGTGTGCCCAGCAGTCCGGGGCGTTTATAGCGGATGGGGAGTTTGGCATTGCTCAGTGCAGTGGCGATCTCTGCAAGATTACTGTGCGTCCGGCACAAAATGGCGATATCGCCGAAGGTAGCCGCTCTGGGCTGTTCGCTTTGCTTGTCGATCACAGTTCTGCCGTTTGCCATCATTTGCGTGATGCCGGTGGCCAGGGCGTTGGCTCTTAGTTTCTTGTTTTTGCCCTGCAGTCGCCAGGTTTCTACGGCGGGTTCATCGCTGATCTTTTTTCTGGCAGCTTCCAGTGTCACCTGCTCGGGCGCCAGCGTATCGGCGAAGGCGGGTACGAATAAATTATTGGCGTAGGCCACCAGTTCCGGGCGCGAGCGCCAGGATTTTTCCAGGATCTCCGGCGCGTTGCCCTCCTCGGTAACGCAGTTCACTACCGCTGTCATCAGGGTGGGGTCAGAACCACGGAAGCCATAAATGGATTGCTTGATATCGCCCACCCAGATTACCTGGTCTGCCAGGCTCGACAGCTTTAGGAAAAGAGCCAACTGTATGGGACTGGTGTCCTGGAATTCATCCACCATCAACAACTGCAGTTCTTCACGCAGGGTTTCCATGACGGTGGGGTGGTCCAGCAATTGGTACAGGCGCTGCTCCTGGTCAACGAAATCGATCAGGCCCTTTTGCCGCTTAAGCTCCTGATAAGCATCCAGGCTGCCGGCGGCGATCTCGAAGGCATTCTCCGCGAAAAAACGGATGTCTTCCCGCAGGCGCGGATGCTTGTCGTAGTCGATGGCAATATCGGCGATAGGCTCGGCAAAGGGTTTGGATTTTGCGCCCGGCATTTTTTTACTGAGGGATATCCACTCGGACCAGGTGGCGCGCTCCTTATACAGTGCGGCTCGCACACCGGTAATTTGCGAGAGGTACTCACGGGTGGCTTTGGTAGCGTCGTGCTCGGTGTCGATACCTGCTATTGCGGCGTCGATGGTGTTGAGCATCTGTCCGTCCAGATTGCGACTGGTGGCCTTCGGGAAATGGGCCAGTAACTGGTCTGCACTACTCTTACCCAGGTTACGTATGTCATCAGCGGACTGGTTATTAGCCCTGGCGGCGTCGGCGATCTTTTTTACCTCCTGGCGCCACAGTAGCTGTTTTGTCCGTTGGTCGACGATTTGCAGGCGGTGGGCCACCGTGTTCATGTTGCGGATTAGTCCGGTGTTATCGGCCAGGGCCCGTTCCATTGCCCGGTAGAAAAGCATGTCGCCCTGGGCATCGTCCAGCACCTGTTGATCGGGCGGCATTTTTGCCTCGAAGGTAAAGCGCTTGAGTATCTCGCCGCAGACGCCGTTGACGGTGCCGATCAGGGCTTGCTCCATCTGGTTGGCCACACCCAGTTGGCCCGCCTCGATCAACCTACCGCGCACCCGCTCTTTTAGTTCGCCCGCCGCCAGCCGGGTAAAGGTCGTGGCGATAACCCCGGCGGGGCTGACTTCTTTGGATGACAGCAGCTCTTCCAATTTCTGGGTGAGGGAGTAGGTTTTGCCGCTGCCGGCGCCGGCGCTGATGAAACGGATGTTGGCGCTGATGGTCTCTGTCTGGCTCATGCGTTGTCCCCCCAGCCGGTGAGGACGGCGTAATCGTTGAAGGGGTCGCTGGCATCGGGGATGGCCAGACCGTCTTCGCCGGCGTCGGAGTCCGCGGTGGGCTCGGCGTCTTTTACGGTGACTTCAATCTGTCCTTTGTCGAACTGGTTCTTGCGCCAGTGCCAGCTGTGCTCGAAGCGTTGCCAGTATTGGGCGGCGTTTTCCAAGCCCTCGGGTTTGAGTACCTCTGCGTCGGGAAAGAATTCGTGGTCCAGGCTCAGCATGTGAGCGTCAACTACGATGAAATAGCTCAGGGTAGGGCTGACCTTGACCTGATTGTTGCGCCGCAGTTGGGCATAGGTGGCCAGTTGCAGGTAACTGTTTTCAAGCATGGCATCGCGGCGGTATTTGCGCCCACCCCACTTGATATCCACTACCGCTTCTTTGCCATCGGCGGTGGTCGCCAGGATATCGATAGAGCCATTGAGTTTGCCGCCAGTGAAAATGCCTTCCTGCCACAGTTCCATTGCGACCTCAACAACGCCGGCGCTCTGCAGGTGTTCCACTAAGGTGGTGAGAGAGTTCTGCACGGTGCTGATGAAGTGTACGCACTCGGCCTGACGACCCGGTTCCAGTAACAGGGCGCCTTCGTGTTGTAGCAAGGTGTCGCTGTGTTGGTCGATCCAGGGGCCGATAGCATGGGTGTCGATGCCGCCAATTTTGGGATGGGCGTTGAAAAACTCTTCATACAGGCGGTGAGCCAGACTGCCCTTTAGTAGATTGCCGTCGTTGACGCTGGCCAGAGCGCCGGGGCGGATGCGGGCGGCGTAGCGCAGTAGCCATTGGTAAGGGCTGTGGATGTAGGCATCCAGGCTGGAAAAGGATTCGAAATCGCGCTTGGGCATCTCAACAGAGCCGGGCAGCTGCCACCAGCGAACTTTTGAGGGCAGGGTGCGGGTCTTAAGCGGCGCCTGGTCCAGACCCAGGTTTTTGGCTGTTTCATCACTGGCGATCTGCAGGATGGGAAACCCTTGCGCCAGACTACTTATCTGGTCCCAGATGGGGTGATGTCGCTCGGCGTCGTCGTGCAGAATTATCGTGCAGCGCTCCTTCGCGCACAGGATAGGCCGCAGCCAGGCCTTGCCCAACCAGTTCAGTTGTTCCTCCTCCGATTGCAGTTGGATGCCGTTGTCTGCGAGGGCGCCGCGCTCGGTGCGCGACCAGGGCCAGCGGTGTACCCGGTCATTGGCCTGGCAATCCCACCAGATCACATTGTCTACCGGGCCGGCGAAGGCGCCCGCGTGGTCGGCGCGCAATACCCGAGTTTGTCCCGGGAGGACCTCGGCGCTGCGATCGGAAATGGGTGAGCCGGTGCCGCGCACATCTTCAATCAGGCGGCGCACGTTGTCCTGGGTGAGAGGGTCACGGCCGTGGGCCTTTAAGCGATCAACGGCGTTCACGAATTCCAGGCACTGGTTGAGGGCAATGTTGTACAGGGATTTGCGAGAGGTGTCGTCGGTAGCCTCCCTGGCACCCTGTAACCAGTCGGCGACTCTCTGTGCCCGTTGCGCCAGGGTTTTGGTGTCTACGCCGCTCTGGGTAGGGAAGCGCGGGGATTCCAGCCAGTAGCGGATGCTTTGCTCCAGCTTGTCGCGTTTGGCTTCGTCTTCGTTTTCCAGGGCCTGTGTGATGGCCTGTTCCCAGGCGTCACTGCCAATACCGGGGGTGTTAGCCACGGTCTGTGCCAGCTTTTCTCTAACCCGCGCAGGGATGGGGCCCACCGAATGGGACAGGAACTGGAACAGCGCGGTGGGGTTGAGCGGTTCCCACAGCAGTTCACAGGCCAGTGGCAATACCTGAAATACCGGCCGCCAGGGCGACAATGCGCTAAACCCCAGGCGTGGGCTGTTGATGCTCTCCAAGGTGTCGTCCAGCAACTCGCCGCGCCGCTCGGCCAGCAGGGCAATGGATTGCTCCGGAGTCTCGTCCAGCCAGTGTTGAGTGAGCAGCGCCGTTAGCGGCGTGCTCTCCTGTGGTGAGTCAGCGCGCAGCACCAATACCGAACCGTCGCCGCTCAGTTTTATCTTCTCATGTGTATCACTGAGCAAGTGACGCTGCAGCTGGCCCAGGTCGGTATCTTCAGCGGCTTGCGGGGCTGCTGCCTCCGCTGTAACAATATTTGCGCCGGTGGCTTCGATCAGCGACCGCCAGAGATGCGGAAAATCGGTAATAGGATCGCGCAGCGTGATGGATTCAATGGCGATGGGGTTATCGGGCAGCAGATTGAGAATGCGCTGAATGCGCTGGCCAGTGTCTGGCTCCACTTTATCCACGGCGAGCGCTTCAATGGCTGCCATGTCGGCCAGCTTGGCCGGAACGCCGGCCTCGAAGGTGCCAGTCCAGCCGGCTTCATACCACTGGTCGCGCCACTGCAGCAGGGTGCGGGCGACCGAGAACGGGTCGGCCTCGTAAGACGCATGGTAGAACGCATCCGGGTGGTCCACCTCGTCAATACAGCCCAGGTACTGGATCAGCCGTGTGGTGAATGACACCTCGGGGGAGGGGATACCCAGTTGGGTTTCCAGCAGGGTGAGCAGACCATGGGTGCCGGTAGTGAGTTCACCCAGAGCATTTTTGACCGGCTCGGGCAGGGCACCGTCGGCTTTTAGGGCTAGGGTGACGCGAGTTTTACCGACCGGGATTGAAACCATATGCCCCTCCTTGGGTTATCCGGGCTAATGATAGGCCTATAAGAACGGCTAGGCTAATACTTGTCAAAAGGGTGTGCGCGCCTAGACTACGTGTACGGATATACATGTTAAAAGGGATGTTTGAATGAGCAAGTCGGCTTACGGTTCTCCACTTATTTCGGATAGTCAGTGTGTGCGAATGCTGGAAGCCGTGCCCCTGAATTCAGGGGAGGGTGAGTATGATGAAAAATTCATACAAGACCTGGTGTATGAGCATCCGGAATGCCTCTCCAAGCATTGCTAGTTTTCACTTGGCTTATAGTTGGGTCTAAATGTCCGCATAATCGCATCGTCAATCATTTCATCATAGGTTTCCTGGTAGGCATCCCTGCTTCGGACCGTCATTCCTAATAGCGTTGCTTTGATGTCTGACTTAGCAGCTGGACGGGTAAAGGCTTCATCGGCTTCGTTGATAGCGATCTCAAAAATTACAGCTGCGGTAATTCCTCCTACGACTGCACAAGCAGGAGCAGCGGGACCACAGAGTGCGCCCGCTGAAGCGCCGCCTACTACCGCGGTTCCTGAGCTAACAGCCTTTGTGCTGAGGCTTAGTCCCATTTTTGCGGCAACTTTGGCAGTGGTCTTTCCAGCCAGGGTAGCAGCGATCTTTTTGCCCGCAGTCTTGGCGGCAATCGTCCCCGAGATAAATGCCGCTCCACCCCCGATGGCCGCGGTCCCAGGTTTTCCGTTGGTTTGAGTGTTTCTTACCTCAATGAAATCATCAATTTCCACCAGAGCCGGCATTACGCAAAGATCACCCTGATACTGAGACAGATAGCGTCGTTCTTCAGCCAAGCGTTGCTCGTAGGCAAGAAACTCTTCGTGGAGTAAAGTGTTCGCCTTTTTGGCGAAAGTGGCATTTGCGCCGTTCATGCCCCCTGTGTAAGGTGCCATAATATGAAGCGCAATCTTACTGTTGATTGTCGCGGCTACCCGGTTGCTATCGCCCCTGGTCAGTATGTCCATTAGGTAGAGAACTTGAATTTTAAACTGTGTCCCCTGACTGTAATACCAGTTTAGATAGTCATTTACGTGTGGGTCCATACGCTTGTAAACAAAGAAAGTCTTAACCGAGATAAGTTCGTTTACGTAGGGCTTTACTGCCGATGCGATCTCATCAATGTCCGCCAGTTCCCCCTCCGAAAATGCGGTATGCCTTGGGCTCCATGATTTGCAAGGGTCGTATTCAGTCACCGTGCCGACAATTGTATCAACTCCGTCGCTTAGGTTCACTCGGCTGATCTTATAGCTCAGCCAGCTAGAGGCTATAACTAGAGCGAGGAATGCGCCGAAGAATAAGCGGCTAGTAGATGACTTTCCCAGTAGTGCGAAGTCATTCTTCTCCTTCCATTCAACCATTGCGAGAAGGCCCAGGTGTAGTTGCACAATGATGGTTGCTTTCAGGGCTGCCGGTAGCAGGAACAACAACCACATTACAAGTTTCGCCTTGCCTTCAGGTAGTCCTGTCGTAATCACCTGCATGACGAACCAGCTGGACTGAGAGGCACTGTTGATTAGACCCAGGAAAAAACCAGCGAACTGATTTTCGGCAGCGTCGAACTTAATCTTGAAGGAGTCAGTAATAACCTCTTCGAATCTCTGGCCTCTTAGGTCGGGCACGCCAACCTGATCATATCCGAGATAAACAAATGCCCCGGCTAGTATTGCAATAATGATGTAACGATTTACCTCTCTTCCGATCAATGGCCGGTGTGCCTCCTTTATCTCGCCGGTAAGCCAGGATCGTGAGATGAGCAGATAGAGAAGGAAGAGAACAGCAGCTTCAGCGTAGAACGCATACCAATAATAGTCGTGTAGGTCCTGTGTCAATAGAAGTAGCAGGCCAGCACCGAGCATGGATAAAAATATTTTGCTGATCTTTAGGAAACTCGCCCACCAGAATGCAGGTCGAACAATACTTGTTTCCTCAGTGGCTTCGAGAAGAATGAGGCGACGTGTAAATAACGGAAACTCAAGCTGGTAGAAGGCGATAGGGATTGTGAAAATTAATACTAACCCAAGAATTTCGTAGCCGTTTGCTGAAGCTAAGTCGACGCTCTGCAGTAATGCCACGCTGCCTACCAGTAGAGTCAACTGAAGTATCGAAGTAACGTATCGCATGCTTAAAGTCCCAATTACCCTAGTATTTTTGTTAGTGGCCGCATCTAAGATCTCAGATAACTTTGATCTCCAAATTGGCTTTGATCACTCGGCTAATGCTCAACTTGCAGCGAGTAGATTTAGATGAACGCTGTACTTGCCAGAGTTTGTAGAGATTTTACTGCTGTAAGTCGAGATATCCTGTGACTCAATCCGCCACTTTCATGACGTAAGGCGACAGATCCCTACAGGTTACCTCCAATGATGAACGTGTTACCTGGAAAGATCGATTGAAATTACCAGCGCGCTAAGGCTACATGTATGCATATACATATAAGATGCTTTCGGGGCATACGTGGCCTTCCGATATATACTTGTCGGCGAACTGAGCAGACATAATCGGCGAGCTAAACATAACTTACCTTGATGTAAGTCGTTCTATGTCTCATTAGATATTGTTAGCCTCTGCTGGAGCTAACTTGTTTTTTCAACTTTACCGAGAGATTGGATGAAGTCTCTACAATACATTTTTATAGCAGTGCTGCTTTGCTGCCTCGCCTACTTCCTGACGGTAGTACTGCTTGTTACCGGGCCCGTGATTTATGTGGTGGTTCTCGGTGCAGCACTGTTTCTGCTTTTGGCCCTACTTGTTGGGCTTTACGCCATCGTTAAATCGTTGATTACCAGACTATTTGGCATTGGCAGCGATGACAGTGCTGATCAGAAGGCCAGCGAGCCGATCTTCCAGCCGGTGCAGGTTGAAAGCCTATCCAGAGAGGTCTATCGAGATGCCAGAGAAAGTATTGGAGATGCCAAGGAGTTTATCCGCGTTCAACTGTCCAGAATCTGGTCAGATGTAGAAGAAGACTTGGCCAGGATGTCGATTGCCATTCAAAAGCGATCGAAGAAGGGCAGAAAAATCTGGATGCGCAAACGCATCGAGCAATTTATAGAAGCCCACCAAAATACCTATGATCTTCTGTCACAGAAAATGAACGATGAGATTCTTAGTCAGCTGCGGGTTGAGTACTCAGAAATATGTAATAAAATCAATGATCTGGAGAAAGAGCTGGGCGACATCAAAGCTTCCATCGCAATGAAGGGAGAAGCGCCCGGTGGTGCCTATCATCGCTTGGCAGAGAAGACCAAAGCGTCTCTGGATCGAGCCGAATTAGATCGTCTGGAGAAGATTGAGCAATCGAGACAGCGATTAGTTGCCTACGGGGTGGAAATGGACCCACAGCAGGCAGAAGTTCTGCTTTCCCGGGTCGATGCGGGCGATATCATGCGCATGACCACGGTTTTTACCATTATTTCAAAAATGACTGAGCAATTTGCAAATGCCAAGTTGCAGAGCGGTGAGAATCTTGATGTCACCAAAAAGTACTATGGTATGTACATCGCACTATTGGAGCTGCAGTTGTACATTCAGGAAGAGTATCTGAATAGACTGCAAAACGACTATATACCAGGTATTGAGGAGATCAGGGAGGGCGCTCAGGAGCTCAATAAAGAGACTCGAAGTAAAGCAAAATCCAGCGACGACAAGCACAAACCTCTGTATGAGAAAAACCTCGAGTCGCAAACCTTTACCTTAGAGGTCACGCGAATATATAGAGATGCACTGATCGCGGATGCGCAGAAGGTTAATCAGGCCAAGGAAATGCTGCGAAAGCATCACGATGTAGCCGAGAACACGCTTAAGACAGTCCAGGTCTCGAGCGATCTATCTGCGCTGATGACGCAAAACGAAAGTCTCTACCACGAAGTGATGGCCTTGCAGGTTCCGGATCTGGTGCCCTTTGAAAATCTACAGATGCAGCGGGAGTTCGAAGCAGTGACAGCGAGACTTAGAGCGTGAAGCTGATCGATTGCTAAACAATGATTCACAGGGATGCGAAGTGTTGAATGAAGCGATATATATCAAGAATCTATGATTCGGTTATAAATCCTCCTGAGGATGATGCGCTTACCAAGGCGTATCAGGTTTCAGGGGGTGAACTTCCAACGCTCTGGCTGCTGGGAAAAACGGGCGCCGGAAAATCTACTATCGTGCAAAAAATGACTGGAGAATCCGCTGCTGTGATCGGCAATGGGTTTATGCCTTGCACAACGTTGGCTCATGCTTATGACTATCCAGCTGGGCAGCCAATAATGCGATTTATGGATACGCGCGGTCTGGGAGAGGTGGATTATGACCCCGCTGAGGACCTGGCTGCCTTAGGTGAGACAAGCCACACGATTCTGATAGTCATGCGCCTTAGAGATCCGGAACAAAGCGCTGTTATTGAGGCCTTGAGAACGATTCGAAAAGCAGCTACTCGTCTGCGTAAAAGTGACGCTCTGCTCGTTTTTACCGGTCTCGAAGAAGTAAGTGATGAACGTGATAGAAATAGGCTAATTGAAGAGAGGCGGGGCCAGGTGAGCAAGGCCTGGGGTAGCGCTATTGACCACTGCCTGACTGATTTTCATGAGGGAGAGAGTCTTGATCAATTGGCCGACTCCGGAGAAGCGCAGTTGCGCGAAATGTTGGCTGCACGCCTGCCAGATATCGGTCTTTGGCTTAGTGCCTGTGAACACGGTGATACAGAGAAAGCGAATTTCGATCAACTCAGTTCTGAGGTCTTGTGGTACGCAGGTGCCGCAGCGGGGAGCGACGCGATCCCTCTTGTCGGTCTAGTAGGCGTTCCTGCTATTCAGGGCAAGATGCTACATAGCCTGGCTGGCAAATACGGTATTGAGTGGGATAAAAGAACGTTTTTGGAGTTTACCGCAGCATTGGGATCTGGGTTCGCCCTCAGCTATGCAACCAGTCATGGCGCTCGTCAGCTGGTTAAGTTAATTCCCGGTTACGGCCAGATAGCTGGTTCTGCTTTTGCGGCGACGGTGAGCTACGGCGTCACCTATGCGTTAGGCAGAGCTGCGTGCATGTACCTATACCACCAGAAAACGGGTACACCTCTGAATAGCGAAGGGCTAAAAGATGTGTTCAAGGACGCTATGTCAGCGGGTAAGTCCGCCAGTAAGGACATCCAGCGAGATCAAGACGTATGAGAGAAATACTTCATCGGTTACTAGCTGATCGAGCACTACAGTTCTATTTCTTCGCCACATTGACCATTCTTATACCGGCTTTAGTCCTTGGCGTTTTAGGCCTCGCTTATATTTGGCGTGAAGGTTGGTTTCTCTGGTTTGGTTTGGGCATGTTTACGCTGGCGAGCATATCAACGATTCTGCGCTTGCTGTTGATGCGAGATCAGCGAGAAAAAGTAGAAGAGGAATTAGACGAAGAATTCGAGCACTTGTCTCCTATTGCCGATTGGTCGAAGCATGATAATGAAGTCTGGCGGTTGTCGCTGAAAAATATCAGCGAGCGTGATTTAGTCGAAACGCCATGGCCTGATATTTGGGATGCGATGTTGCTGCAAATCGCTTTTGTTGCCCAGACCTATAATAAGAACGAAAAAGACGCGCGGCTTGCCTTTACCGTCCCTGAAGCGCTGTTGATGCTGGAAAAGTGGAGTCGAGAGTATCGTCCTCTCGTGCTTGAAAATGTTCCCCTTGTGCAAGAAGTTCGTATTTCTACGATGGTCTCTGGTTCAAGGGAGTTTGAAAAATGGAACGCCAGGTACAAGAGTATCAAACCGTTGGTGGATGTAATCAGGGTGGTGGTTTCGAAGGGCGTGGCCCTTCCAAGTGCTATTGCCTCAACGCTCGCATCGGAGTTTGGAGGGCACCTGACAAATCATATGCAAGGCAACCTGAAACAGCTGCTGTTTGAGCAAGTATCTCAAGTGGCTATCGATTTATATAGCGGCCGCCTCAAGCTTTCAGAGGCCGAATTGGCCTTATATCGGAAGGGAATAGCCAAGCCAGAGTTAACAGAAATCAATCCACTGACTGTGATGTTGGTGGGTCAGGTTAACGCGGGAAAATCTTCTTTGATAAATGCGCTTAGCGACCAGTGTGTTGCTGAAACTGATCTGCTGCCAGCTACGGATGGGTTCGCTCGCTATCGCTTAACGTTATCCGAAGGCCTGGAGATCGATCTTGTAGATTCTCCTGGTCTCGATGGAAAAGATCGAATTTCAGATTTGTTATTGGACCAAGCTGTTAAAGCTGACCTTTTGATCTGGGTTAGCCAGGCGACTCAACAGGCAAAGTCACTTGATAGGGGTTTGATAGACCAGTGGGATGCCTACTTTGATAAGGAGTTAGGCAGGAAAAAACCGCCAATATTATTAGTTACCACACACAACGACATGCTTCCTCCTGTCTCCGATTGGAATCCCCCTTATGATCTCGAATACATAGAGAGTCCTAAGGTTGAGTCGATGCTGGGTGCTTTGGCCTATACCAGGCAAGCGTTGGGTTTGGATAAGAACTCCCCGGCGGTAGCCATTGCGTTACCTCAGGACGATTTCTATAACGTAGATATGCTAAAGGACGTACTTAATATTGTTAGTGAGGAGGGTCGGGCCGCGCAGTTGAATCGCGAGCGTGTTGATGCAGCATATAGCGCGCCCGTTGTTCTACGTGGATTGAAACAGGCAGGAGCGGCTTTAAAGTCGAGCTTGGCTATCGCCTTTCGGTAACATGAGCGACTTTCGGGTGCCCATCGTTCTGCACTTTTCAGATTGCGAGCTATGCTTGTATTGATAGGAAATCAAAAGATAGGTAGGAGACTAGTGGTATGGAAGCGAAAGATGCCAAGTTAGAACTTTTAATACTGGAAGGTGAAGTACTGAATCTGGATCAGATCGATGTTGTGACAAAGATGATCAATAAAGGTCTGTCTCAGGAAGTTGTCACGCGACTCGAGGAACTCTGGGACTACACGGTGATGATTGGCGAGAAGCTCGTTCATCTCGGGAAAATCATAATTAACAAAATTCTGGGTTTTGTAGACGCCAACGTTCACCTTGCTCTGGGTGTTGCTATCGGCGCTGCCGTCGGTTCGCTGATTAATATTATTCCTGTTTTTGGACAGCTCCTTGCGCCATTATCGGTTGCTCTCGGCGCTGTAATTGGTGGCGTGGCAGGCGCTCGATTAGATCGTGGCCAAGAGCCGGGTGATGGCGTTATCGGTATTACTCAAGAAGTGCTGCTGCTGGCGGGCAAGTTCTACGAATTCTTTGCCTCAATCATAAATACATTGGCAGAAGAGCTGGTCCCCGCTGAGTCCCGGTAGTGAAGAGACTTAGCAAAGGGGAATATATTGAGGCGCTGGAGCGTCTCAAGAAAAGCCCGCGTGATCGCATTGGTATTTTGGGCGATCTCGGGGTGACCGCCATTGGGGCAATAGCGGGAAGCGCTGCAGCCGGTTCGGTAGCAGGTGCTGCCGGCGCGGCAACGTTAATGGGATCTTCTACCGCGGCGTCCATCCTGGGCGGCATTTTTGTGACGACAACTCCTCTAGGCTGGGTGGTGGGAACTGCGCTTGTTGGCGGTGCTGCTGGTTATAGTGTCTCCCGTCTCGTTCGCAGCGGCGGTAAAAGTGATGCCAGAAAGCACTCCTACATTCGGGAGCTTGAAAATACGGTCGCTGAGCGAGCAAAGGAGCAAGTCAGCCCCACCGTTTCTGAAGCTGAGATTACAGCGGTAGTGAATGCTATTGAGGCGCTTATTCGCAGCGATAAGATTCCGCAAAGCTATGCTACTCGGTTGCTGGAGGCCATGCTCGCTCAAAAAATATCTGCTAATGATGCATTTTCGTTACTTCAGAACTATGAGAGTTGACACCTATTTGCTGCCAATCTCGAGTTTAGTCAGGGAAGTCCAGTCATCTACCAGTAGTGACTTTAGTTATCCAAACATAGATATCTTCTCTTCTAATGACTGCGTATACGTTCCTATTTTGGAACGCTAGGCGGCTACCTTTGTCTCAGGTGCGAGGATGAATATCCCGTCAACTGCATCTTCCAAGGGTAGTTGATGAACTTCAGCATCAAACCTCGAAGGGGTAATCGAGTTATCCATAAGAAATCTGTATTGGGACTCATAGCCATCCAGAACTTCATTTCTCGAGACCAGGTTGTCCATGTAGGAGACCAGGTCTTTCTCTTTCTGATCGAGACCTTCGGAGAAAAAACTGCGAAGCCATGAGAAGCTGGGTTCCGAAAAACCAGACCTAAGTGAATCTACCCATCCGTAACCGCGCTTTTCGTCGTGAGCAAAGTCCATCCATCCAGCTATTTTTGCTGAAGGTAAGATCTCCACGTAATTTTTACCAAGAAACCTTTCAGGATCATCTTTTATAATCATTTCAGTTGCTATCCGACGACTGCGTTCGCTCCACGCCTTTCGTCCCGTTTCGATCTCTGACACCGACTTGTCATACATTTCAAGCTCTGCACTGCATCTGGCCTTCATAAGAAACGCCGTGCAATAGAAGTGCTGATAAGACATTGCTTCTAGCAAATCTGTTGATTGATCTAGATGCTCCAGGTAATGCATAGCAGTCTGCCCCAGGGAGTCGCGCGATGAATGTAGTATGTGCGTCCTGTGCGCTAGATCTGCGGGAAGGGATGACAGCTCTTCAGCTGCAAAAAGCAAAGATGCGCGTCGACTGGTATCCAGAAAGTTCTTAATCCATACGACCTTTTTGTCGATATCTCTGATTTGGCTCTCGACGTTCTTTAGGCTGGAGTAAAGCGCTGCAAAACCAACCGCACTGACAGCTAAATTGAGCCCCGACATAGCCATGGTTGCTTGGCTCATGCTAACAAGCTCCTGAGTCGTTTTTGCGATGTCTCTTAGCTGAAAGGTGTTGACGATATCAAACGGTGCACTAAGCATACCTAATGGATTAAGTGGCGAAGTGACCGCGGGAACCAGGTGGCGAACGATCTGGCCGCCCGCACCCCTGATTACCCCACCGTGCACGGAATATTTCCCACTCAATACTCCCATCGCTACGGAGTCAGGTATGTTTCGCTCCAGGTTTAGAATGTCACCGATCATTATTACGTTCTCCTTTGGAAGTTTCTTAACTTCGCCAATTTCTTGAAATGCTGGATGGCTTTATTGACGAGCTCGTGACGGCCATACTTGAGTGCACAATGTTCATCTCTACAGCGAGAATGAGCTATTTACATGCGTAACTATAGTTTTTCTACGCAATAGTTGCCCGAGATTTTGTATCCCGCAGGGCAGGAGCCTTTCTTGTCGACAATGTGTGGGGCATTGTCTCGCCCTGTTCTCGATGTGCAGTAGTCGCCATTTGTGCGATAGCCCGATGGACAGCTACCTTTCTTTTCAATTGCAGATGCAGTATCTGAACCAGCCCGGGGGGTACAGTAGTCCCCACTGACTTGATAGCCAGAAGGGCAGTGCTTCCCGCTACGGACTATTGGCTGTCCCTCGCTCGCCAAAGCAGAGACCGAGACTAGCGCAGCAATAGAGAGCGCAATCGCAAGGGATATCCATGTCATGTGTTTCTTGATCATTTCTTCATTCACCTATCGAAGCTATGTTGGGCAGACTATGGCCATATACTGCCCGAGATCTAGTTTAATTGCTGTGGCCAGAGGCGCCAAAGTCGTGACCACCGACGACAACAACCAGTTAGGCATTACCGGGACAGTTTACTTAATCCCTAGGGTGTATCGGTCCGTTCCATCAGACATATGTCAATTAGACGACTTTGAGGTGTTGCAGGTTTAGCCTCCCGGGAGTGTGAGAGATTGCCGTTGTGACGCTTCGTGCGCATGGGCGATCCGGACGTCCCGCGGGCGATGACGGTTTCGTCGAGCATTTGCAGTTTCTCACCGGCAAAGAGCTGATCAAGCGCAAGCCGGGGCCAAAGCGCTGTATTGAGTAAACTGTCCCCGTAAACCTATACTTGCTGATAACCATCAGGAGTATCGTGCTATGAGCAACCCGTTTCCTTCAGGCATCAGCCGTCGTCTTTTCGTTCAATCCGCCCTGGCCGCAGCGGTCATTCCCGCCTCCTGGGCGCAGGCTAATCCATGTCGCGGCCCTCAGCCAATACCCCCGGGTGACCTCCCCAAGGGTCCCTTCGGCGTAAGCAGCACCGCCGAGGAGGTTACAGCGGGCCTGGACCTCAGCGGCCGCAACGTGGTGATCACTGGCTGCAATTCGGGGCTGGGCTACGAGACAATGCGCGTGCTCGCCGCCAGGGGGGCGCACGTGATTGGTACCGCACGCACGGCGGAAAAAGCAGAGAAGGCTTGCGCCAGTGTGACCGGGAAAACGACACCCATGGTGCTTGAGCTGGGAAGCTACGATTCCATTCATGCCTGCACCGACGCCATTGGCGCCCTGGATATGCCGCTGGATGTCCTGATGTGCAACGCCGGCATCATGGCGCTGCCAGAACTGAGGCTGATAAACGGGCTGGAGGCGCAGTTTGCGGTTAATCACCTTGGCCATTTCCTGTTCACCACCAATTTACTGCCCGCGGTAAAAAAGGCCGAGAATGCCAGGATTGTGATTCTCAGTAGCTGCGCCCACTTCCGCGCCCCGGAAACGGGTATTGAGTTCGACAACCTGGATGGCTCCAGGTCCTACGCGCCCTGGGTGGCTTATGGGCAGTCCAAACTCGCCAATGGGCTGTTCGCCGCTGAATTATCACGACGCTTCGCCGGAACCGGCATTACCGCCAATTCCGCGCATCCCGGCGTCATCAAAACGAATCTCGGTCGCTATATGGCCCCGAGAAAAGACGACCGCAAAGACGAGGATATTTACGACAAGGACACTGCCCAGGGAGCCGCCACCCAGGCCTATCTGGCCGCACACCCTGCGCCCGCCAGCATTAGCGGTCAATATTTCGTCGACTGTAATCCCGCGCTTGCCAGCGAACACATGTATAACGAGCAATTGGCGGCCAGGCTTTGGGAGGTGTCAGAAGATCTGACCTCATAGCTCCGGACGGGGACAGTTGACTTAATTCCCCTGGTTCGTGGGTTCGTTTGTCAGCATCCCGGAGAACGCTATAGTTTCGTAGTAAAAGGGGTCAGCGCCCTTTTATGTTGTTCTTGTGAACCTACCTAAACCGTCGGAAAGCATCGATGAGGCGCTACAGGGGTTGGCGCCTCCATGCTTACTGAGCGCCGGTCCCGACAGTGACCCCCGGTTGCTAGGAATTTGCTATCGCCATCTTCTCTGCGTGGACAATTGTGCTCGCACAGACTCCGGGTCGTTCTCGATGCGCACCCTGACGGGCTCGGGACGTAATACTCGAAAAACTAAGTAGCCGACAGCGGCAAGTACGCCCAACCTGGTAAAAACGTAAGCTGAAACCATTAACGGGATATCGTTTTCCATCTCATGTGCCTCAATAGTTGTAGTTTTGCTCTGGGAATTTCTTACGCCCTAGCCGGATTTTTTCACCCACGCGCTGCACCATCCCCCTCCGGCGACGTGCTTTGCAGGAAAAATTGCGCATGGCCCCCACTCTGTATCAGCGGGTGCTTGGAAAAGTTGGCAGTTTGAACAAAGCTTGTCGGGCTTTGGCGACTGGTGTACGTACGATAACGCTTTTGCCTGCGGATCCTGTGGATCTACTCTTGGCACTTCGTTGGCAAGCGCTGGACGCGTGCTCGCGATAATGACGGGAGTTAGCGCGACTGCGACGGCGGTTGATTCCAAGAATTGACGGCGATTGTATTTTTTCATGGCTAACTCCAGTGTTGGTTTAAGATATCTACGTGTCGATTTGCGAAATAGATTAGAAGCAGAGTTGTACAGAGGCATCCTGGCTAACCGCGCGTTTGGTGAGCAAAAAATAAAGAGCGTTAAGCCAAGTGTGGAATATCTGAGGTGTTCACATTTTGTGCAGCTTGCAGTGGCCGATGACGGCTTTAAGGGGTCAGAGCCCTTTTATGGATTACGGGGCCAGTTCACTTAATTCTTGGAGTGTCTTGAGCTTTAAGGGGTCAGAGCCCTTTTATGGATTGCGGGGCCAGTTCACTTAATTCCTGGAGTGTCTTGGGTCGTCCCATGAGATATGACTTAATCCGATGACATTGAGCATTGCCGTTGTAGCCTCCCGGTGCTGTGACAGATTGAAGTCGTGACGCTTCGTGGCCGGTTGATAGATATGCCAACCCGCCAAAACCTGCCTTATAACGATGACTACCAACCGCTGCCCGCCAAAGGCAGGGCTTCGTTTGTCACTATCCCAGAGAATGCTATAGTTTGGTGGTCAATGGATGGAAAATCGTATGGCATCGTTCTTTACTGAGCTCAGGCGCCGGCACGTTGTCAAGGTTGCGGTCGCCTATGTTGTCACCGGGTGGCTTGTGGCCCAGGCCGCGGAGTTTTTGCTCGAGAGTTTTTCCACACCTGAATGGATCCTGCAGACGCTGATTGTCTTGCTGCTTTTGGGCTTTCCCATTGCCATTGTGCTGGCATGGGCGTTTGAACTTACCCCCGATGGTGTCCAACTCGACAGCGCTGTCGAAGACAAGCCTCTTCTGCAAGCCGCTGATGCTCAACTCGGCTTGCTCGTTAACTCTCCCGAACACTCTATCGCGGTGCTTCCTTTTGCTGACATGTCTCCCGATCACGACCAGGAGTATTTTTCAGATGGCCTGACTGAAGAGTTGCTCAACCTTTTGTCGAAGGTTTCAGGCTTGCATGTTGCGTCGCGCACCTCGGCTTTTTCCTTCAAGGGCAGGCAAGAGGATATTTGTGAGATAGCACAGAAGCTGCGCGTCAGGCATGTGCTCGAGGGCAGCGTTCGCAAAGCGGGTGATCAGTTACGCATTACTGCTCAGCTGATCAAGGCGCAGGATGGTTATCATCTTTGGTCCGAGACTTACGATCGCTCAATAGAAAATGTGTTTGCGGTTCAGGATGAAATCGCGCGAGCTGTGGTGGAGTCCCTCAAGTTGCAGTTGCTGGGCGAGGCGCCGGTGGTTCGTGAAACCAGTTCGGAAGCCTACAACCTCTATCTGCAGGCGATGCATCTTAAAATGCATCGAACACCTGACTCGCTAAATCTGGCCATGGACTACCTGGAGCGGGCGGTTGCTATAGATCCCGAGTACGCTCCGGCCTGGGCGTTATTGTCGGAGGTTTATGCTTTACGCGGTGGCTCCAGTGGGTCCGGTTGGGAGGAGGGTGTGGCGGCCAGTCGCAAGGCGCTCGAGCGCGCCCTGGAGCTGGATACTGAGATTGCTGGCGCCTGGGTAAGCCAGGGGCAGCTTAAAAGTTATTACGAGTGGGATTGGGAAGGGGCGCGCAAGGACCTGGAACGCGCCCGCACACTGGCGCCGAACAACAGCGGCGTCTACGTGGCGCAGGCACGTCTGGCGCGCCACGAAGGCCGTTTGGAAGATTCTGTTGCGCTCTGTGACCAGGCCATTGCACTGGACCCCATCAACCAGGACGCACATAGCGACAGGGCACGGGCGCTTTACTATCTGGGGCGATTGGAGGAGGCGGAGGCGGGGTTTCAGGCGCTCATGACCTTGAACCCTTTACACCATAATGCCTTTGGCTTTTTGCGTCGGATCGATGCGGCGCGTGGCAACCTGGATCGCGCCCTGGAGCGAGACACAACCTTTATTCCCTTCTGGTCTGATTTCAACTGGCTGGTGTTGGGCTATCGTTACCAGCGTACACAGGAGTGCGAGGCAAAACTCGCCGCTTTCGTCGACGCAAACGCGGATGAGGGCGCGTTCCAGATCGCTGAAATATACGCCTTTGCCGGTGAAGCAGATATCGCCTTTGAATGGCTGGAACTCTCCGTCAAGCAGCGAGACCCCGGTCTCACCGATGAGCTGTTGTCGACTGAAACGCTGCGAGGCTTGCACGATGACGCCCGCTGGGAGCCCCTGGTTGCAAGGCTTGGTCTTCTCGATGCTTACCGGGCAATGCCCGGGGACAGTTTACTTAATTCCTAGGGTGCGCTGGTTCTTTCCATCAGATCTGTGCCAATGGGATGACTTTGGGGTAGTGCCGACGGTTTCGTCGAGCAATTGCAGCGACTCACCGGCAAAGCGCTGATCAAGCGAAAGTTGGGGCCAAAGTGTTGTATTGGGTAAACTGTCCCCTTACACCCTGGTTTATTTCTTTTTTGCGTACTTAACCATTTCCCGGTAGGTCATATAGCTATCACAGGCAGTTTCAGTCTCCTCATCTAGGTGAAAGAAATTGTTGAGATCATTCTCCGGGTTATCAGAATATACAATCGCCTTCACAAGTTTGTTGTAGGCCTGTCTGTCGCTTGCTTTTGTTGCAGCCAGCATAATACCAACTGAATCCAGAATACTGTTAAAGCCGGCTTCTCCACCTAGTTCAGCCAGTTCCTTGCTAATTAGATTCATTCCATCCAGGCAAGATCCATTTGCTACTGCTTTTCCCTTTTTCATGTTTCGTTCGGTGAGCTTCTTAACTACTTCCTTTTTGTATGACTCCTCAAATGATGCAGCCGAAACAAACTGTGCAGTAGTCATGCAGAGTGCAAACGCCAAAAGTGACTTTATAAAAATTCCCATTAATTTATCTCCGGATTAGTTTTTTGTCTGAGAGTAATAATGGTTCTTTAGAGTGTCAGGATATATGACAGGAAGCGCCACTAGCATGACGCCAGGCGACAGAATTCATTGCTGTACGGGGACAGTTTACTTAACTCCTAGGGTGTGCGGTTCTTTCCATCATATCTGTGCCAATGGGATGACTTTGGGGTATGGCAGTTGTAGCCTCCGTGGATCTAGTTGGTTATCACTGATGGCGCCTGGTGCGTGGTGGATTCATATGGCAAGGATGCCCAGACTGGTGGTGCCGGGGTTGCCCCATCATGTGACGCAGCGTGGTGCTCGGCGCATGAAGACTTTCTTCAATTCGAGCGATTATCTTAGGTATCTCGATCTAATAGTTGAGTATAGAGAGTTGGCAGGTGCGGATATCTGGGCCTATTGCTTAATGCCAAATCATGTTCATTTGGTGGTAGTGCCACAGGATAAAGATAGCCTCGCGGTTCTGTTTCGCCATGTCCACCGGCGCTATACGCGGGAAATTAACGTCCGTGAAGGTTGTACCGGACATCTCTGGCAGGAACGCTATCATTCGTTTGTGATGGACGAGAATCACTTGTTGGCCACTGTCCGATACGCAGAGCTGAACCCTGTGCGGGCGAAGTTGTGTGACCGTGCAGAGGATTGGCCCTGGTCAAGCGTTCATGCGCATCTGGCCGAAGAGGACGATGCCGTCGTTTCAGTTGCGCCCATGCTGCAGCGCGTATCAGATTGGACCGCTTATCTGTCGCAGACTCAAAATAACGATGAACTGGAACGTATTCGGGCGCATGGGCGATCCGGCCGTCCAGCGGGCGATGACGGTTTTGTCGAGCATTTGCAGTTCCTCACCGGCAAAGCGCTGATTAGGCGAAAGTCAGGCCCTAAGCATCGTATTGAGTAAACTGTCCCCTTTCACGAAGTGATAGCGGGGCTTTTCAAATTGTATATACAAAATAAGTTTGCAATAGAAGCTCTGCGGCATACAATTGAATGCGATACGAATGGGATGAAGCGAAAGCCACTGTAAATCATGCCAAGCATGGCGTGGCTTTTGAAATGGTGAAAGACTTCGAGTGGGAGTCAGCGCTAGTGAACGAGAAATCAGCAACTATGAAAAAGCCAGCAGGAAAACGTAAGTTGGTACGTCCAACGCCTGAGCAAAATGAACAGATCAATGCCGGTATTGCCGCAGACCCGGATACCCGGGAACTGACTGCAAAGGATTTCGAACGAATGCGCCCGGCTGCGGATGTTCACCCTGAGATAGTAGAGGCCTATCGTCGCTCTCGTGGTAAGCAGAAGGCGCCCACCAAGATCGCAACGTCAATTCGGTTAAGTCCAGATGTTCTAGCCGCCTATAAGCAAACCGGGGCAGGATGGCAACGCCGGATTGACGAAGATCTGCAGAAGATTGTGGCCAGGCGCAAAGTTAAACAGTCTCCACGGAAACGTGGCGGGGGACAGTTTACTTAACTCCCGGGGTGCATTGCTTCGTTTCATCAGATCTGTGCCAATGGGATGACTCCGGGGTAGTGCAGACGGTTTCGTTGAGCATTTGCAGTTACTCACCGGCAAAGATCTGATCAAGTGAAAGCTGGGGCCAAGGCGCTGTATTGAGTAAACTGTCCCCGTAGACCAGAGTGAGGGCAACGCATGCTAGTAGAAGAACATAATTGGGAATTTCTTCAGGTTGAGCGCAAGGGGCGCGTATTGACGGTGCGCTTCGACGGCGGCAACAAGGTCAATGCGCTGAGCAACGCCCTGATGCGTGAACTGATTGCCTTGCCGCAGATGCTGGAGGACGATGCTGAGCTGAGCGCCGTGGTGCTAATGGGGCAGGATTCGATTTTCAGCGGCGGCATGGACCTGAAGGATCCGGATAACGTTCGTGTGCGCGACATGACCGTGGCGCAACGGCGCAAGTTGGTGCAGTTGGGGCCGAGAATGTGTGCAGCCTGGGAAGCCATTGAACCGGTAACCATTGCCGCCATTGAAGGCTGGTGTGTCGGTGGTGGCATGGCCCTGATCAGCGCCTGTGACTGGCGTGTGGCATCAACGCAAACCCAACTCTATGTTCCCGAACTGCGTCTGGGCATGAACATGAGCTGGCAGAGTGTGCCACGCTTTGTCAGCCTGATCGGGCCGGCAAAAACCAAGCAGTTACTCATTCTTGCCGAGCCGCTGGATGCCTCTACAGCGCATCAGTGGGGTTTGGTGGATTATCTCGCCGAACCGGGAAACTGCTACGCCATGGCGATGGAACTTGCTGACAAGGTGGCGGCCATGCCGCCTATTCCCGTGCGTATGGCCAAGCAGGGCATCAACAAGGCTGCCAACGCGTTAAACGATGCAACCAGCTTTATGGACGCAGACCAGTTTCTGCTCGCGCAGGCGACGGAAGACGCGGTTGAGGGACCACGCGCGTTCTTTGAAAAACGTGCACCCAAATTTGAGGGGAATTAGATTACTGGGACAGTTTACCTAACTCCCGGGGGTGCATTGCTTCGGTCCATCAGCTCTGTGCTGATGGGATGGCTCCGGGGCAGAGCAGACGGTTTCGTCGAGCAATTACAGCTGCTCACCGGCAAAGAGCTGATCAAGCGCAAGCCGGGGCCAAGGCGCTGTATTAAGTAAACTGTCCCCTACAAAACGTTACCGCTGGCATCCAGCTCAACGATTTCATAGCCCAGTTTCTGCAGTCCGGGAAGAATGGTCTGCTTATCTCCCACCACCACGATAATCATGTCATCCACATCGAGGTGCTCTTTAGCCAAAGCATTGATTTCTTCCTGGCTAATGCCGGCAAGGATCTCGTCCTGCTTGTCCACAAAGTCATCGTCCAGGTTGTACTCAACAATACGCGACAGGAATGCCAGCTTTTGTGTGGGTGTTTCATAGCGCCGGGCATCACGCTGGCCAATTGCGTTTTTGGTGAAGCTTAGCTCGGGCTCTGTAATACCGTTTTCGACGTAGTGACGAATTTCCTTTTCGAACTGCACGATCGAATCCTGGGTTGCGCCGGTGCGCACGGCGGCGCTGGCAACGTAAGTGCCGTAATCGTGTTCCCCATTAAATCCAGACCGGGCGCCATAGGAATAGCCTTTGTCTTCACGCAGGTTCAGGTTGATGCGGCTGTTGAAGGCCCCACCCAACACGAAGTTCATCAGGCCTGCGCGGTAGAATTCGCCGGTTGCGTCATAAGTGAGCGAGCGCTTGACGATGCGTATTTCAGATTGCGCAGCCCCTGGCTTGTCGACCAGGTAAAGTTTGCTGCCGTCAATTTCAGGGAAAGGTTTCAGTGCAACACGGGTGACTTCGGCGCCATCCCAAGTGTCAAAAACCGTCAGTTTTTTGACCAATGCCTTGCGATCATAGTTGCTGACGGCAACCATTGAGGCGATTTTGGGCGAGTAATTCGCCGCGTAGAATGCTTTCACATCATCCAGGGTGATCTCGCTTATCGTCTCAACGGTGCCCATGTTCAGGTAAGCGAATGCGTTGTCCCTGCCGAACAGCAATTGTTGATACACGCTGGCCACGGTAGCGGCGGCATCGGTTTTACTACTCTGGATGCCCTGCAGGAATTGCGCCTGTACGCGCGTAAAATCATCAGTATCGAATTTTGGCTGCAACAATTTTTCCGCGGCAATGGCCAGGGTCGCATCAAGGTTCTCGCTAAGGCTGCGAATGGCCATGGTCGTGCTGTTGTTGTTAGCTGCGAACGCAATGGTCGAGCCCAGCTTCTGCAAGCGATTACTGAGATCTTCGTTGCTCGATTTCAGTGTTGCTTCATTCATCATCGCGGCCGTGATTGCCGCCAGGCCAAGTTTTTCCAGTGGTTCGTCGCGCTGGCCAACGTCCATGCTCAGACGGATGGTCGTTGTTGGCGTTTCGTCATTGACCGCGCCCAGCACGTTCACACCATTGCCTAGCTCAGTTCGCCAGATGCTGGGCAATGTAGTGCTGGGGTTCTCGCCAGCCGGGGGCTGTATGCTGCGATCAAAATCATCTTCCGCGCGGCGGTAAGCCAGGTCGGCTTCACTGGTTGCTTTGTAGTCCGGCAAGGTCCGCTGGTAGCGCGACCAGGTGTCTGGCCCTGCAATTTGGTCCAGCTGGTCGTGTGGCACTGTGCTCATGACCACCGCAGGCTTGCCGACGATGTACTGTTTGTACACCCGCATCACGTCTGCTTCCGTCACGTTTTCATAGCGGGCGATGTTTTGGGCAATGTAATCGGGATTACCCTCATAGGTTTCGTAGGAAGCCAGTTGCGAGACCTTGCCAGCGACGCTTTCCAGACTGTAAATCATGCTGGAGACAATGTTCATTTTCACCCGTATCAAGTCATCGTCATTGACGCCGCGCCCTTCAAATTCAGCTAGGGAATCGCGGGTAATTTTTTCCAGGTCGGCTAGTGTTTTGCCATTGGCCGGGTTGGGCAGGGCGACGATGGTGAAGGTGCAAAGTAATTCTGCGCAACCATGGTTGGAGCTTGCCTGCACCGCAAGGCCGTTTTTGACCATGTTTTTGTAAAGTAACGAGGTTTCACCCTGGCCCAGAATGAACATCAGCACGTCCAGTGGCGCCTCGTCCGGGTGGTGCAGGCTGACAGTAGGAAATGCCATGTACAGCATGGGCAACGACACACGGTCTTCCATGGAGATATAGCGGTCACTGTCCAGCTCAACCACGGGCTTTTCAGGGTTGGCCACCTCAGGCCCGCGTGGAATGGAGCCGTAATATTTGGCTACCCAGCGCAACGCCTGGGCTTCATCGAAGTCGCCGCCAATGGTGAGGGCGGCATTGTTCGGCCCGTACCAGCGCAGGAAGAATTTCTTCAGGTCGTTAACATCAACCCGGTCCAGGTCTTCCAGGTAGCCGATAGTCGACCATGAGTAAGGATGGCCCTCCGGGTGCAGGGCCTCGCCAACGCGCTCTCTTACCAGCCCATAGGGGCGATTGTCGTAACTCTGTCCGCGCTCATTCTTGACCGTTTCACGCTGAATTTCGAATTTTTTCTGTGTCACCGCGTCCAGCAGGAAACCCATCCGGTCTGCTTCCAGCCACAACATCTTTTCCAGCTGGTTGGAGGGGACTGTTTGAAAATAATTGGTGCGATCAGTGTTGGTGGTGCCATTTAGCGTGCCGCCAGACTCAGACACAATCTTGAAATGGCCTTCATCGGCTACGTTCTCAGAGCCCTGGAACATCATGTGTTCAAAAAAGTGCGCAAAGCCTGATTTTCCAACCTCTTCACGCCCCGAGCCCACGTGATAGGTCACGTCAACATGGACCAGTGGGTCGGAATTGTCCTCATGCAGAATGACGGTGAGTCCGTTATCCAGCCGGTATTTTTTGTAGGGAATGATGAGCTGATCGGCCGTTTCCCGCTCCACAGACTCAACAAATGTGATGCCATCGGGCAGCGCTGGCTGGGTGGCGACCGCCGCAGGTTCGGTTTTTGGCTGACAGCCAGCGAGAGCCAGCAGTAGGACTGAGAAGATGAGGGAAAGTGGCAAAAATTTCATAAAGTTACAGCCGAACCGGCGTTTCCTGTTGGGGTAATCGGGTAGTTGACCATGAAATTCACGCAGGGTTCAACACAGTTGCCGATTCCAGACTAAGATGTCCATATTGGGGATAGATCACAGGCAATTCCAGCACCGGGGCTAGAGGCATAGGCTGAACCTGCATCTGTTCACATGAATGGGTGGGTTTATGATCTGCTACAGACGGGCTGTCAGGGTAACCGCAGTAAGGAAGAGATTTACCGCTAAACCGCCAACAGTCGGCTCTGCAGCAAGGTCTCCATGTCTCTGCGGCCATCTGCAATCAGTAAGACGCAGACATCCTTGCGCCGAATCGTATAGATGATTCGATAAGGTTTGAAAAAAACCTGGCGGTAATCGCCTAATCCTAGCGCCAGCAGTTCTCTGGGACGGTTGCCTCGCTCGGGTGATTCGGATAGACGCTGTAGGACGGCTTCAATTTTATTCAGGACGTAGTCCGCTTTCTCAGCGGATTCGCCTGCCGCAAGATATTCGTCGAGTTCTTCGAGATCCCGAACTGCATCCCGGGTGAGGAAAACCAGGTAGCTCATTCCGGGTCTGTGCGACGGGCTCTTATCCTCTCTATGGCCGTCGATACCTCGACTACCTGCCCCGTCTCGATTTGTTGCTGACCCAGGGCAAGAAGCTTGAGGAGTGCTAGCGTCTGCTGAGTTTTTTCGTAGCTCTCGATGTCCTGTACCACCATTTTCGCTTCACCGTTTTGTGTGATGATCATCGGCTCGCGTTGCTCTTGCAACTGATTGACCACATCTGATGCATTAGCCTTGAGGTAGGAAATGGGTTTGATATTGGTAGAAGGCTTCATGTTCGACTGATCTCGTAGGCACTGGTACGCAAAAGACTAAATATGGTCCTAATATGGTCTTCTCCCATCGGTCCGTCAAGTGGTTAATGGGGACGCATTTATTCTCCGTCGGCACTTATACCGAATTTGAATCGAGCCGCAACGCGGCGAAGAGCGCTCGTATCCACCCATCCACATGAATGGGTGGGTTTACGATTCCTGTCGGCCTGGTAGTAACCGGCCGGCTATATCAGCCCCGGGGAAAATATGGATAGTTGGAGGCTATGAAGCTTCTTCTAATTCGTAGGGCTCTACATTTGTTAGTTGACTGTTCAAGCGAGCATTCCATAAGTCATAGGCATTTTGCAATCTCAGCCAATGATCCGCGGAAGGCTTGCCGAAAGCGATCTCAAGCCTGAGAGACATTTCTGGCGTGATCGCACCTTTCCCATTAAGAATCTTTGACAGAGTCTTACGGCTTACGCAAAGATGCTCTGCTACATTCACAGTTGTGAGTTTTAGGGGCTCAATAATCAAGTCACGAAGGATTTCTCCTGGATGTGCAGGGTTATTCATACTCATCAGTGGTAGTCCTCGTAGTTAACAATTTCCACATCTCTTCCGGTAATTCTGAAAGTCACTCGCCAGTTGCCGCTAACGGCGACAGACCAGATGCCTTTCCTGCTGCCTTTGAGCGGGTGTAGTCTCAGGCCAGGCAAATCCATGTCATCAGCTGATTCCGCTTGATCAAGGTTGGTCAGTATCAATCGCAGGCGTTGCACGTGTTTTGCCTGAATTCCCGACGTTTACCATTCCGATAAAAGCGTTCCAAGCCTTTGTGTGCGGAACTGATTATCGTCGGGTCACTGTAACCTTTGGGGTTACGCTGTCAATGAGTGAGAAGTCATTGAGCTGAAATGCTGCCGATTCATGGTTATATTGTGACTATGCAGACAGCCATCGCTAACACAGTCCTTGCAGCAACGGGGGCGCAAACGATTCGCAGCACCACCGTCATTCAGTCCCTGTGGAGTGGCTACGGCGAGATTGTTCGCCTTGAGCTCGACGGCAGTCCCTATCCCTCGGTGATTCTCAAGCACATCAAACTGCCGGAAGCAGGTAGCCATCCCCGTGGTTGGAACACAGGGCGCTCACACGATCGCAAAATACGCTCTTACCAGGTGGAGGCTCACTGGTATCAGGACTACGCCCAGCAATGCGACAGCCATTGCCCGGTGCCTGGCTGCCTGGCCGTCAATGCGGCAGAGACTGAAACAGTACTGGTGCTAACGGATCTGGATGCTGCCGGCTTCGATCTCAGAAAAGAGACGGTGACGATTGAAGACATTCATGCCTGCCTGGACTGGCTGGCGAGTTTTCATGCAACATTTCTTAATAGCCCGGCAGACGGACTCTGGGAATCGGGTAGCTACTGGCATCTGGATACCCGCCCCGATGAATTGGCTGCCCTTGAAGATGTTCGCCTGCGCGAAGCAGCCGCAAGTATCGATGAGCAACTGCAACAGGCTCGCTATCAAACCCTCATCCACGGTGACGCCAAGCTGGCCAACTTCTGTTTCACGAACGATACCCCAACACCTGGCGTGGCAGCGGTGGACTTCCAATACGTGGGCCGGGGTTGCGGCATGAAGGACGTGGCCTATTTTGTGGGTAGCTGCTTGGGCGAAGACGAATGCGCTGCGTTGGAAAGACCATTGCTGGATTACTACTTTTCCAGGCTGGGTCAGCACGTGACAGACAAACAACCCGGTATAGATACAAGCGAACTGGAAGCCGAATGGCGCGGGCTTTACGATGTTGCCTGGGCGGATTTCCATCGCTTTTTAAAGGGCTGGAGTCCGGGTCACTGGAAAATCAACAGCTATAGCGAGCAACTGACTCGCAGGGTTATCGAGCGACTGCAATCATGAATCAGCTTGTCCTGCCGTTACAGCAGTTGTGTGAGGTAGCCATCCAGGCGGCTCGGCAGGCCGGTCAGTTTGTGCAAAGCACGGACCGCAGCAAACTGCAGCGACAATTCAAAGACGCCGGCAGTAGCGCGGCATCGCAGCTTGTGACCGAGGTGGATGTGCGTAGTGAAGCCATCATACGCCAGCACCTGCAGGCAGCTTCTGAGCAATGGGACATTGCTTTCGTCGGTGAGGAGTCGTCACAGAATGTGCCTGAGGTTATTCCTGAACGCCTGCTCAAACCCTATCACTGGTGTGTGGATCCGCTGGACGGCACGCTGCCGTTTATGGAGGGCAGCCCCGGATATGCGGTTTCAATCGCTCTGGTGGATCAATCAGGTGTGCCATTGCTCGGTGTTGTCTACGATCCGGTGAACGCGACGCTGATGCACGCCATCAGGGGGCAGGGCGCTTATCGAGATCAGGTGCCGATGAAACCGGCCACAGCAGCATCCACATCGCTAATGGTATTTGCCGACGCAAGCTTCAGGGGACATGAAAATTACGCCGACCTGCTCGACACTCTAAACGGCTGTGCACAGGATTCAGGCCTGGATGGCGTTGAACTGGTGTATGGCAGCGGTGCGGTGAAAAATGCCTGCCAGGTGTTGGACTACCCCGCAGCTTGCTACGTAAAGTTGCCCAAGCCTGAAGATGGCGGTGGCAGTATTTGGGATTTCGCCGCCACCGCTTGTATCATCAAAGAGGCCGGTGGCTGGGCCAGTAATATCCATGGCCAGCCGCTGGAACTCAATCGCCAGGGCTCGACCTTTATGAATCACCAGGGTGTGGTGTACGCGTCAAACGAACGCATAGCCCGATACCTGATCGATACGCTTTAGCTTGCCTTGCTCCCAATGTTGCTGGAGTGACTTAGTTGTAATGCAGCTGTGGCCCGCCTGCGGCTATAATCCCGGCCACTATAAACGGATAGCGGGTGAGTTTAATCCTTATGGATGATAGTCAAGTGAAGGGCGATGTAGCGCCTGGTTTCGAATCGGTTAAGCAGCTTTTTGCGCTGCAAATGCGTACTCTGGCAGAGGAGCACGCCCAGCTTTGTGTCTACCATCGCGGGGAAAAGGTGGTGGACCTTTGGGCTTCGGTCACGGGTGATGAAACCTTCACGGCGGATTCCCTGGTCAATATTTTCAGCAGCGGCAAGAGCCTGGAGGCCATCGCCGTTGCTATGCTCGCTGATAAAGGGCTCATCGACTACGACGCAAAAATTACCCGGTACTGGCCGGAGTTTGGCGCCCAGGGTAAGGAAGGGGTAACCGTTGCTGACCTGATGCGGCATGAGGCCGGTCTGGCTAATTTCGATACCTCCCTGGACGCTGCCGACTTATTCACCGAGAACATCAAGAAAAACGCCGTCGGACAGGTGATTGAGCAGCACGGGCTTAGCTACGGGCCTGGCGGCAAACGTGAATACCATGCCATCACCCGGGGCTGGGTCGTCAATGAGGTGTTTCGCCGGGTTGATCCCGCGGGGCGCACCATTGGTGAGTTTCTACGGCAGGAGATCAGTGGTCCGCTGGGCGTGGATATCGTAGTGGGCGTGCAGGAGCAGGAGCGGCAGCGCATGTTTGCGGTAAGACCACTAGGCTTCGGCTACCAAATTTGGCAGAGCCTGCTGCCGCGCTTCCTTGGCAGGCGGGTCTTTCACAATTTTTTCCAGTTGTTCGCGCGTATTGGCAAAATCATTCCCTCCTTTATGAAGGGCGGACGCAAGTCCAAGCCGCCACCGGCATTTACCGAGATGACCGGCCTGGACTATTTCAATGCGCACGACTTTGGCAAGGGAGAAACCTCCTCCGCCAATGCCACCTGTTCCGCCCGAGGCCTGGCCAGGCTGGGCGCCATTCTGTCTGCCGGTGGCACGCTGGAGGGTAGGGAGCTTCTTTCCGGAGATGCCTGGCAGGCGCTACACGCCAAACCCTTGTCGGCCGCGATGGGTGGACTAATGCCCACCCGCTTCACCCAGGGCGGGGTCGACTGTTTTCTGCCCTGCACTCCTGATAGCCCTCTGTTCGAGAGAGCGTTTAACGAGGGTCGCGAGGGCTTCTATGGCTGGATGGGTTTTGGTGGCTCTATTTTTCAGTGGCACCCGGAGCAGGATATCAGCTTCGCTTTTGTGCCTACGTCCTTACACTATCTGGATTTACTCAATGAGCGTGGCAAGTGCTACCAGGCAGAAGTGCTGCGTTGTGTGGAGAAGTTAGGCGCAGGGGGTTAGTCCCGTGCCCTTCGGGCCGGTTCAAAGGGACAGTTTACTTAATAGGACGATGGCGTAGCAGGTGGATTAAGTAAACTGTCCCCGGGGTACGTTTAGTAGCCAATGTATCTCCCCCTTCTCGATCTCAACTAAGTATCATGAGGCCTTCAGCATTAAGGAGAGACTGTGTTCTATACGAGACTGAGAGCTGCAGCATTCTTCATGCTATTGCTGATCCTCCCTTCTGCCTATCTTGTCAGTCAATTGAGCGTGGACAACCGCCAGGAGAAACTGGTCAATCAATCCGGCCCGGCCGCGCAACTCTACCGACAGTTCAAGCAGGATTTTGGCCACGACGAATTCGTCATTATGGCGCTGTCCGGACGGAATATTTTCGACGAGGACACACTGGACGATGCCTTGGCGCTAGTGGAACAACTTGAAGACATAGAATGGGTGGCCTCGGTCAACGGTGTTCCGGTGATCTACCGGGATATCTTTGGAGAGGAGGATGTAGAGGCACTCCAAGAGGAGATGACCAGCACGCCCTTCTACCGAAACCTGCTAATCTCGGACGATGAATCAGTGGCCGGGCTAATGCTGTTACTGACCGAGCTAAACTCGGTTGAGCAGCGTGAACACTTGGTCAGCGCCGTTGAGCAGGCAGCGGCAGAAGGTGAAAAATTGGGTTTTCGAGTGGACCTCGTCGGACAGCCCATATTTTCAGTTGCCATCAATCGCCTGACATCAGGGGAAGTGGGGCGCACCTTTCCGATTGCTGGCATAGCCGCGCTTTTGATCCTGTTACTCTTGCTGCGTTCATTTCTCGCAGCCCTGGCAGTACTTACATGCGGCGGGCTGACCCTGTTGTATACCATGGCCCTGGTGCAGTTAGTCGGTTGGGAAATGAACCTGATTACCAGCTCTCTGCCTCTGGTGCTGTTCGTCCTGGCTATCGCCAATGGCATCCATGTCGCCAGTCGATTTCAGCGCACTCTGCACGATACGCCCGATCCGATTGCAGCCATGCAAACCACCTTGCTGGAATTGCGCAGGTCCTGTGCACTGTCTTCCATTACCACGATGCTGGGCTTTCTCTCCCTGATGGTGGCGGACCTGGATGCCATCTCCCAGATGGGCATTTACATGGCTCTGGGTATCCTGTTCTCCCTGCTGACCAATTTCACGGTCGGAGCCTGGTTGCTTATTGTACTGCGGGTAAAACCTATTGTTGGAGGGAGACATCAGTTCAGCGATATGCTGCAGCACCGGGTGGCGTTTGCAATGCACTACCCGAAAATGGTGCTCGGTGTATTTGCCATGGTGGCTGCGCTCGGTATCGTCGGTGCCTTCAATGTCAGCGCCTCGGGCAACGAGCTGCAGTTCCTGCCCCGAAATCATGAACTGACAGAATCCCATGCATTCGTTTCAGAAAGACTAACAGGCCTCACCGCGGTGGAGGTTGTCGTCGACACACCCGACGGCTGGCTTGAAACTCGCTACTGGCCTGAACTTGAGCGGCTAACTGCAGACATTGCCAACATTGAGCATGTAAAGCGGGTCTACGGACCGTTGAGCCTCTTGAAGAAAATGAACCAGTGGCACAACGGGGGTGAGTCACAGCACTACCGGCTACCCAAATCGGGGGCTGTCGCAAAGGACATATTGAGACTACTCGACACTGCCAATAGCGATCAGCTGTCTGCCTATACCAGTAAGGACGGTCTTCAGATACGCATCTCGGTTCTGGCCAACCTGCAAGGTGATGCAGCCATAACCGCGCTGATTGCGAAAATAGAGGACATCACCGCCACCTTGGAGTCGCCGCTACGAGCCCATAGCACCGGCATTGCTGTGCAAATGCGCGAGGTGAATGACGGTCTGTTAACAACCCAGCTGACCAGTTACAGCCTCGCATTTGTATTGATTTTTACTGCCATCGGCCTGGGCTTGCAGTCCCGGCATTTACTGTGGATGAGTATCCTCCCGAATATTATGCCCATGCTCATAATCTTCGTTTTGATGTGGTTGCTGGACATTACGCTCAACGCGGCCACGGTCATGGTATCGAGTATCTCGTTGGGCATTGCAGTCGACAATACCGTGCACTTTCTAACCCGCTTCCGAAAACAACGAATTCGGGGAGAGTCACCCGCGGTGGCAGCACAATCGACAATCGCCCAGGTCGGCCCGAGTATTACCATCACTACAGTCACGGCCTGCATCGGTTTTTATGCGTTAGTACCCTCCGCCTTTGAACCCATTAGCAATTTGGGGCTCCTTGCAGGCAGTGCTATTCTCGCCGCCCTCATTTCCAACCTGTTGTTCCTGCCCGCTATAATTGCACTGTCACCCGAAGAGCGACGCAATGCCTATCAGTAGATATATTCTTTTTTGTGTTTTCTTTTCTTTGGCCACCACAGCGCTTTTCGCTCGGGCCGATGAGCTGCAGGAACGATTCGCCGAAGCGCAATACACCTTTGACCAGACCTTGGCAAAAGACTTGTTGCCGCAGTATGAGCAACTCGCGCAATCTGCCGATAGCGAGAGCGCCTGGCTGGATTACGCCGCGGCAGCACTGTTGGTTGCCGAACTGATACGCGGAGACTACGAGCATTTTTCTGTTGCGAGAAAACAAAAACGGGAACTGGGCAGAGACATAGACAGGGTCGCCAATTCTGCCCTGAAAGCGCTTGCGGTATTACCCGACAGCTCGGAACGTTACCGTCTGGAAGCAGACCTGCTGGGTGCGATGATTCGCAGCAAGTTCAAGGGGATGAAATACCAGGAACGGCTGGAACTGGCGATCGCAAAAGCACTTGAACTCGATGACAAGAATGCCGACGCCTGGGTAAGCAACGCCAAGCGGCCGCTGTTCGCCGCAGAAAAACACGGTGGTGAACCGGCACTCGCCCTGGAGTACCTAAACCGCGCGCTGGAAATACGCCCTGAACATGTTCAGGCACTGCTGTTTCGCGGTGTAGCCTACACAAAACTGGGAGAAAGTGCGCTGGCCGAGGAAGATTGGGTACTGGCAAAAAAACTCAATCCAAATGTCGCGGGGGCACAGGAACGACTGCTGGATATCGAAGTGTAGGGGTTGCCCGGACGGGTATCGGAACAGAGCCCAGAAAAATCGTGACCGGCATCCCGGAAGTTCAAGTCGGTTAGGCAGCCCCAGCTTGCCGGACTACTCGTAGCGCAGTGACTGTATAGGGCTGGCGGTAGCGATTTTTACCGCGTGTCCCGCAACTATCAGCCAGGCGGTCAGGATTCCCAGAGCGCTGGCCAGGGCGATGATCAGGGGCAGCATGGTGATGCGCTCGGAAAAGAAATCCAGGTATAGCCCGGAAGCTATGTAGGCCATTGGCATTGCTATCAGCAAGGACCAGAAAACCGGGATGGAGAACTGCCAGATCAACAGGCGCACAATCTGGTCGACTCTGGCTCCAAGCACCTTGCGTACCCCTATCTCGCGGGTGCGTTGTTCTGCCATAAACGCGGCGAGCCCGAACAAGCCGATCAGCGCAAGAGATAGCGCGACCATGGCAAAGCCTGCCAACACCTTGTTCATGGTCTGGAAGATCACGTAGACATCGGAAAATACTTCGTCCAGGAATCTATGCTGTATTGGGTATGCGGGTATGACTTCTTCCCATACCGCCTCTATTTCCCTGAGTGTCCGTGGCAGGTTCTGTCCATCCACTCTGACAGAAGCGACGTTGACAAAATTCGGATCATAGAGGAAAGCCATTGGCTTTATCTTGTTGTGCAGACCCTTGAAGTTGATGTCGGGTACGATTCCTACCACGGTGAACTGGGTGGGTTCATCTTCTTCGTCGTCCGTGCGCAACTCGAAGTAGTTCTGGCCCAGGGCGGCTTCGGGGCTTTCGAAACCAAGACTCTGTACTGCCAGAGTATTAATCATGACATTTACCTGCACAGCATCTTCGCCGTTTACATCGTTGGCGATATCACGGCTGAGTTCTCGCCCGTGCAGCAGTGGAATGTCATAGGTCGCCAGGAAACCCTCGTCAATGGCTACATAGTTCAGAAGCATGGCGGCAGCCTCGTCACCCTTGTTGCGCGTTACCTCGGTGGCACTGTTGCTCTGTTGAAAAGGAACCTGGCTGGAATAGGTCGCGTTCTGGACTCCGGGAATGGCCATCAACTGGCGGCGCAGGGTCTCGTGGCTGGACCTGATGTCCTCTACGTTGACCCGATCCAGAACCACGATGTTTGACTTTGGAAATATGTTGCTGGATTGCTCTACCTGCTGGTTCTGAAAATACATGACCAATACACCCGCTAGCATAAAAATCGAAATAGCGAACTGCGTGCCAATCATAATGCTGCGAAAGCGATTACCCGAGTTTCCCTTGAGCATGGTGTTTTGCAGACTCTCGATGGGACTTGATCGGGTAATCAAGTAGGCCGGGTAGGTGCCGGCCAGGATCCCGACTATGAGTGTGGTCAGGATAAGAAACGGTGCGATAGTGAGGTAATTCAGGGAAACCAATTTTCCCGACCATTGGTTGAAGGCGGGTATCAGTACTTCCATGCAGGCCACGGCGAGCAGCATGGCCAATACCACGGTGGTCAGGCTTTCCACCATGAATTGCGCCAGCAGTTGACCCCGGTTGGCGCCGAATGTTTTGCGCAGGCCCACTTCGCGGGCTCGTCCCAGGCTCTGCGCTGTCGCCAGGTTGGTGTAGTTCACGCAGGCGATTATCAGTACCAGCAAGCCGAGCAAACGTACCGTATCAATGGCGGGAATGCCCATGGCATCCCAGATCATGGTGTTAGCTTCAATCAGAGGACGTACCCTCAGTTGGGTAATGAACTCGAGTTGGTCTTCGGGCGCGTGTTGAGTGTACACAGCGTTAACCCGGTCATGCAGCCATTGTTGGCTCTTGTCTGCGGGTAACAGCATGTAGGTCATATCGCCCATGGACAGGTTGTTCCAGTTGTCGGCGAACTGGTAGTCGTCGATGGTCTCAAGTGTTGTGAGTGGCGCAAATATCACTTCCTCACGATCAAGTAGCAGGCCGGAATTGAAGTGACTATCTGAAGGGATGTCGGCGATGACTGCGGCGACCCGCATGTCCTGTGCATGATCGAGGGTTAGGATCTCACCGATGACATCAGTACGGCCAAAAAACTTCTGTGCCGCTGAGGCGCTCAGGATGATGCCACTGGGATCGTTGATGGCGCTGGCGTCACCGAATAGATACTGGAAGTCGAAAATACGGGTCAGTGCCGGGTCAGCAAAAGAGATGGTCTGGTAGTAACTGTCCTTGCTCACTCCCACTGAAATCAGGAATTCCCGGGAAACAGTGCGCGCAATTGCATCAAGCTCGCTCACCCCATTCTCGATCAGCGGTGTCATGGCGGTGTAGATGCTGTCAGTTTCCAGTACGCCGATGTCGGCACCTGCAGCAAAAACGCTGCCGGCGGTATAGATACGATCGCGATCTGAAAACATGCTGTCGTGGTTTCGTTCATAGCTTGCCAGAATCGAGCCGAACAAAAACACGGTGAGGCCGATTGCCAGGCCGATGATGTTGATGGAGGCGTAGAGGCGGTTCTTCGCCAGGTTGCGCAGTGCCAGCTTGATGTAGTTCGAGTACATGATGGAATCCTGTGTTTTATCCCGTTTTCAGGGGCGTCGCATTCAGGCCGCGCGCAGGCTCTGGGTGACCACATGGCCGTCGAAAAGATTGATACTGCGACGGGCATAGTCGGCGTGGGCCGAGGAGTGCGTCACCATGACGATGGTTGTTCCCTCGTCGTTGAGGCCCTGTAACATTTCCATCACTTCCTGCCCGTGGACGCTGTCGAGGTTGCCAGTGGGTTCATCTGCCAGGATCAGCGATTGATCACCCACTACCGCCCGTGCCACCGCGACCCGCTGCTGCTGGCCGCCTGAGAGCTGGCTGGGGCGGTGCTTGGCCCGGTGCGCGATACCAACCTTGTCCATGACCTGCTCAGTGCGGTGCTTGCGTTCTTTGCCACCGATATCGTGGTAGAGCAACGCGAGCTCGATATTTTCCTGCACACTCAGTTCATCGATTAAATTGAAGTTCTGGAAGATGAAGCCAATGTTCCGCTTGCGAATCTGGCTCAGCCGTGACTCGCCATAGCCGGCCACGTTCTCACCCATAAACAGGTACTCTCCGTCGCTTGGCCGGTCCAGCATGCCAATCACGTTCAACAGGGTTGACTTGCCACAACCGGAGGGACCCATCACGGCGACAAACTCACCCTGGTCAATGCCGATGTTGACGGCGTTCAGGGCCACGGTTTCGACCTCATCGGTGCGGTATGTTTTTGACAGCTGGTTCATTTTTAACATTGTTACTTCCTCAAGTGATTGCTTCATATACTGCTATTTTTGGCTCAATCTGCCTTGTTCATTACCAGTCGATCCATATCCCTGAAAGCGCTGTAGGGGGACGTAATAACCTGCTCGCCCTGCTGCAACCCGTCCAGTACCTCAATAAAGTTGGTATTGCGACGGCCAAATTTCACCGTCCGTTTGGCCGCGCTGTTGCCGTCTGGGCTGACAACGAAAATCCACTGGCCACCCGTGTCCTGGAAGAAAGAGCCATTGGGAATGAGCAGGGCCTCACTGGCATCACCCAGGGTTAGTTTGGACTGAATGGTCTGGCCGCGGCGGAGATCGCCCGGGGCTTCTGCGACGAACTTTATGTCAATTTCGAACTGTCCCTTTTCCACGTTGGGATAGATCTTGGCGATACGGAGGCGGTGGGTACGGCCACCGCGCTCGAATTCCACGACCTGGTCGATGTCGACCCTGCCCAGGTAAAACTCGTCGATGTTAGCCACCAGTTTAAACTCGTTGGGGTTGTCGATCTGGCCAAGGCGCATGCCGCGTGCCACGTTCTGGCCAATTTCCATGCTGAAGCCGGAAATTCTGCCAGCCACTGGTGCCCTGACATTGAGATCCTCCAGGCTGGCGCGTGCATGGGTCAGGTTTTCTTCCATCATTGCGGTGTTGTCACTGAAGAAAGCCAGTTGGTTGGCCATCAACCTCTCATCGGAAGCCTGGCTCTCCAGGGTGACAACACGGCGTGCGCGGTAGTAAGCAAGTTCATCGACGAGATCGTCATAGTTGGACTGGGCAGCGTGCCCCTTGGCCAATAGTTCCTCGCGTCTGGCAATCTCCCGTTCCAGACGTCGGACCTGGTAGTCCACTTCAACGAGCGTGCGCTTGTGGGAGAGGCGATTTTGCTCCAACCGCAGTTCCTGGTCGCGCATGCTGTTGAGTTGCTCCATCACGCGGGATTCGGTGTTCATAACACTCAGTTGCAGATCGGAGTTGGACAGGCGCACGATTGCCTGTCCCGCCACGACCGCGACGCCGTCCTCCACCAGGACTTCCTCCACACGCCCACCTTGCACTGCATCGAGGAACACCGTCTTCAGGGGCGCCGCCCGGGCTCGCACCGGGATGGTATCCTCAAAAACTCCCGCGACGACTGGTGAGACCATCAGTCGATTATCGGCGACCGTAAGGCTGCGACCGGCCGGTGACATGAACCCGAACCAGGCAGTGAGAACCAGCAGAACTAGAACCACAGCCGCGCTCGTCGCTCTGAAAGGAAAGCGCTTTTTCACTATGAGCCGATCCATGGGGCTGTTACCCGTTGGCACATTGGCAGAGGTTGGGTCTGCGGCCTTTTCCATTGAACTGATGGTGCCCATGATTTGCTTCCTGTTGCCGGGCCTGAGCCCCTTTGCGGGCGCCGGTTGCTTGCGACTGCCCTGATTGACTTACTGTGGGGTGTTGCAAAGCGCGGGCCAACTACCTATGTCATTGATAATAAACAATAAAATCTAAAGTCGATCAAAAAATGGCCAGTGGAAGTGTACGAAAATGAACACACACTGTACGATATCGAACACTCTGGCATGGTTTACGGATAACAATGGACACCAAAATCCTGATTGTTGACGACGACGAGGACATCCTCGTGGCTGGGCGGCTGCTACTGAAGCGGCATTTCGGTCATGTGCAGATCTGCGCCGACCCCACTGACATACCGGTTCTGCTAACGGCCAACCGCTATGACGCCATTATGCTGGACATGAACTTTTCACCGGGGGAGAGTAGCGGTGCGCAGGGGTTCAACTGGCTGGCTCGCATCCTCGAATTGGATCCCGATGCGGTGGTAGTGATGATTACGGCCCACGGCAGCGTGGACCTGGCGGTGGAGGCGATGAAGCACGGCGCCACGGATTTCGTCGCCAAGCCCTGGCAGAATGAAAAAGTCGTGGCGACCCTGTCTGCTGCCGTGCAATTGAGGGCCAGTCGTGCGGAAGCGGAATCCTTGAAACGCAGCAACCAGGCCTTGGTCGCCGCCAGTCACGACAGTGAGCAGTCGCTGCTTGGCAGTTCCGATGCTATTCAAGAGGTGCTGTCCCTGGTTGAGCGGTCCGCGCCTACGGATGCCAATATCCTGATCATGGGTGAGAACGGGACCGGTAAGGAGTTGGTGGCCAGGATGCTGCATCAGCAAAGTCACCGCGCCAGCGGCGTGTTCATGTCGGTAGACCTTGGCGCCGTTTCGGAAACACTGTTTGAATCGGAGTTGTTTGGTCACCGCAAGGGCGCATTCACCGGTGCCACCGAGGATCGGGTGGGCAGATTGGAGGCGGCCAATGGCGGCTCCCTGTTCCTCGATGAAATCGGAAACCTGTCGCTGCAGTTGCAAGCCAAATTGCTATCCGTGTTGGAACAGCGCCGGGTAATTCCCGTGGGAAGAAATGAGGCTGTTCCTTTCGACGTGCGGGTTATCTCTGCAACCAATGTCAGCCGCGAGCAGCTGGCGGATGAAAGTCGTTTCCGCCAGGATCTGCTGTTCAGACTCAATACCGTGGAGCTGACCTTGCCACCCCTGCGACAGCGGGTGGCTGATATCGAGGGAATAGCGATCCATTACGCCCGTTTTTACGCGCGCAAATACCACAAGCCCGACAAGCAATTTTCTGCCACGGCCATGGCGGCCATGCAGGCATACTCATGGCCGGGTAATGTGCGGGCGTTACGCCACGCGATAGAGCGCGCGGTGATACTTTCCCAGCAAGCGGCCTATGAAACTGCTGATCTGCAACTCGATGCTCCCCAGCCACAGGGGCAAGGACAGGTTATGTCGGAAACGGCCGGAGGGGCTGTGCCCGCAGCGGGTGATCCTGGTCCGGACACGGATCTCAACCTGGAACGAATGGAGTCACGCCTGATTGAAACCGCGCTGAAGCAGCACCGTTACAACATAAGTCATGCTGCCAGGCAGCTGGGCCTGACCCGCGCCGCCCTTTACCGGAGGATGGAAAAGCATGGTCTTTAGGAGCTTTCCGGTACAGGTGGGCCTGCGGGTAGTACTGTTCGCCCTGGTACTGATGGCTCTGGCCTATCTCATGCAGGTGCCTGGATATCCCACCCTGAGGGTGATTCTCGTCCTGGTGGTTTTGTCGCAACTGTTGGAGATGTTTCGTTACATCAGCCGAACCAATGCAGAATTGACGCGCTTCCTCGACGCGGTGCGTTACGCGGATTTTGGTCAGCGTTTTCAAATGCAGAGTATGGGCGTCGGTTTCGAAGAACTGGGAGAGGTTTTCACTGATATTGTTCGTCGTTTCCAGGAGCAACGTTCCGAGCAGGAAGAAAGCTTTCGTCATCTGAAGGCGCTCATGGAGCATGTGCCAGTACCACTGCTTTCCCTGCAAACCGATGGTCACGTGGTACTGCACAACAACGCGTCGCGGCGTTTATTCGGGAACGTGCGGGTAGAGCAGGTGGAAGATTTGCAGGCGTTTGGGGAAGACTTCTACGCGCATATGGCGGCTGTCTCACCGGGAGAGCGCCGCCTGGCCTTGTTCCAGGCCGATGGTGTAGAACAGCGTCTGACCGTATCGACCACTGAAATCGCTGTTGCTGGTCACGTCGAGCGGCTGGTCAGTTTACAGGACATCCAGAGTGAACTGGACGGCGTGCAACTACAGGCCTGGCAGGACCTGGTGCGGGTGCTGACCCATGAGATCATGAACAGCATTACTCCGGTGGCGTCGCTGGCCAAGACCGCGGCCGATCTTGTCGACGATGCAATCAGCAAGGTCGCCGCTTACCCGGAAGTGGTGGAGGAACTGGCAGATGTTAAGAGCGCGGTGGAAACCGTCGCACGGCGCTCTGACGGGCTCATGCAGTTTGTGCAGAGTTATCGCCAACTGACCCGACTTCCCGTGCCCAAGAAACAAACTGTTCTTCTTACCGATCTTTTTGCCAATGTGGAGAAACTGGCGACAGGTGATTGGGAGGACTTGGATATCAAGCTCTCGTCGAGTGTGGAGCCCCCCGGCCTGCAACTGGAAGCGGACCCGGACATGCTGGAGCAGGTTTTATTGAACCTGTTACAGAATGCGGAGCAGGCCCTGGCCAACCGTGTTATTGCCCGGGTCGATTTGGCGGCCAGCCTGAACCGGCAGGGTCGGGTGTTTATAGAGGTTTCAGATACTGGGCCGGGTATTCCCGAGGACGTCTCTGAGAAAGTATTTGTACCCTTTTTCACAACCAAGCGGGAAGGTTCCGGGGTGGGTCTGGCGCTGACCCGACAGGTGATGCTTTCGCACGGAGGTAGTGCCAGGCTGACTGCGAATCCCCGCGGCGGCGCGACTTTTGTCCTGACTTTCTAGTGTGGTCACTAGCAACCCGCTGAGTATCGACACCTTAGGCTACCAGCACCGAACTATAGGACATACAGAGGGGCTATCGTATCGTAAGCAGGTCTCCTCATGGATACGAGTTACCAGGCCTGGCAATATCGCGAACAGCCGGTCTTGCGCATCAATTACTCGTGGAGTGTTAAAAAGAGCCGTTAATACTGTTGGGGCTCCTGCGAAAGAGTACTAATTTATTTGGTTTCTGGACGGTCTGGGAAAACTGACCGGGCGAAATTCCAGGAAGCGAATGCCGTGGCCAAAGGCTGGAGATAAGTAAACTGTCCCTCCAATTACCGTCCGGAATCTACGCAAAAAAAAGGCCACCAATTGGTGACCCTTTTCTAATGTGGTGGAGGCGGCCGGAATTGAACCGGCGTCCGCCAGACCTCTGCCTTCGGCTCTACATGCTTAGTTTCCGTTAATTAATTTAGCTGCACACAGCCCAACGGGCAGGACGTGATTAGCGATTTCTGTAAAGTTTTAGCGGCGCCGTCCAGAACATACTTTGCCGCGAGCCAGTTCTTTATGACAGTCAATAACGCGGGGCTGGCACCTTGTCATTGACCGCTAGGGCCGAAGCCTCTAGATGGTGTCTAGTGACTGCTTACGCAGCCAGTTGAGCACCGTAGTTGTCGTCGTTGGCAACTAATAGTTTGCAGCTTTGGATTAACGTGATTGGCTACCATCACGGCATGCACCTTAGGGTTTGTATCCGTCGTCGAATCCAAATCGCCCCCAGTGAACTTCTATTGTAACCCATTAGATGGGGTCTGGTTTGGCAATTTTCAAGGCTAGGGCAGTATCGGGTGTATTCGCTTTGCTGGCTCCAAGGGGGCGCCCCGGTGTATTCTGCCGGTATCTTTTAGCGGGAGTCTGGTGATGGAAGGGATGATACCCCTGGTTTTAACCATGTTGGCCACTGGTGTGGTGGCGGGGCTTATTGCTGGCCTGCTGGGCGTGGGCGGCGGCATTGTGATTGTGCCGGTGCTGGACACTGCGTTGGCCATTCGCGGGGTCGACCCCGCCATTCGTATGCATGTGGCGGTGGGCACCTCGCTGGCCACCATTATCTTTACTTCTATCTCCTCGGCCCGCGCACACCACGCCCAGGGCGCGGTAGACATGGACCTGGTGAAGCTGTGGGGGCCGTTTATATTTGTCGGCTCGTTAATGGGGTCGGTTGCTGCCGCCCAGGTTGAAAGTATTGTGCTGGCAGCCATATTTGGGGTGGTGGCATTGCTCATCGCCATTCAAATGCTGTTGCCGCTGGATAACTATCGGCCCTGGAAGCAGGTGCCCAAAGGTGCGGGCAGTATTATCGCCCCCACCTTCATTGGCGGACTTTCATCCATGATGGGCATTGGCGGCGGCACTTTCAGTGTCGCCACCCTGACCATGATGAGTCAGCCTATTCACCGGGCGGTGGGTACCGCGGCTGTCTTTGGCTTATTCATTGCTGTTCCCGGCACCATTGGTTTCATTATCAACGGCCTGGGTGATCCCCGGTTACCTGCTGCCAATCTTGGCTATGTGAACCTGATTGGGGTGCTGCTGATAGCGCCCATGACCATGCTAACGGCGCCCATAGGTGCGCGTGCTGCCCACAAACTGTCTAAGCGCCACCTCAGCCTGGCGTTCGGTTTTTTCCTGTTATTGGTTTCCGCGCGAATGTTGGCGCGGGTGTTTGGCGTCGAGGTCTAACCGGCTTATTCGATACAAGCCTTGTTCGAAAACCCTCTGGCAGTAGATGCCAGAGGGGATATACATTTTTCTTCGCTCTACCAGCCTGATTTATCTTTTAGCCGTTGCCTACCAAGCGATCCTGTCAGGGCGACAAGGGCAATCAGGAAGGGTAGAGGCAGCGATGGAACCGGCGTAGGCAGTGCGTCTGGACCCGAGCCGCCTACCGCAAATGTCGCCGAGGCGTTGTTGTTGTCGGTGTTTCCATCTGGAACAGATCCGGCAGTGCTAATACTGGACGCGGCGGTGACTGACCCCGTAGCTGGCACAATGAACTCAAACGTAATGCCGGTATAGTCGGCGCTGGGAGACAGGTCGCTGGCGAGCCCCGTGAACGCCACAGAGCCGTCACCGGTGTTATAGGCCGCGGTCACGCCCGATGGCAGGTTGCTGAATACTACGCCATCTAGGCCAGGGCTCAGGGCGAGGGTGTAACTTACATCGGTTACCGTGGTCACGCCAAGATTCTGATAACTCACAGACCCTTGTACCGTGGTGCCAGGCTCGCCGGATGAAGGCATAGTGACGCCAGTCGCTAAATCTACGGTATCAACCCCTGGAGGGTTGGTAGCACAGGCCGGCGTTGCAGGCGGATAGGAGACCGACAGTGACTCGGTTGGGTTTACCGTGATCCTGACCGTCATGTTAGGTCTCACGTCAGAGGGGACGACGACCCATTCACCATTCACAAAGTCCCATCCCGGCCAGTCCGTTGGGTTGCCGTCGGCATCAACTGCCGCTTCGGGCCAAAGAATACGCGTTCGGGACAGCGGCTGATCGGTAAGCGTTTGCACCACTGCACCACTGGCGCCCAAAAACTCAACCGTCGCGAGATCCGTTGGGTCGGGAGTAAAGCCCACTGGAGTCACTTCGTATTCAATGTACGGCGTGTCGTTGTCACAGACTGCCGTTATGTCGAGGGTGAGCGCCCTGACAGCAAGCGTGCTTGAAGAGGTATTGTTAGTCTCATCACCATCGACAATTGGCCCGCTGGTATCGATCGATGAAACCGCCTCTACCGAACCGTCGGCAGGAACAACGAATTCGAAGTTGATCCCGGTATAGGTGGCTCCAGGCGACAAGGAGGAGGGCAGGCCGGTAAAGCTCACGGTGCCGTCGGCGTCGTTGTACAGCGCTGTCACGCCTGCAGGGAGAGTCGTGAATGTTACAGCGCCCAGCCCGGGAGTGAGCGTCAGTGAGTAACTGACATTCTCAACCGCATAAACTCCTATGTTCTCAAAGGACACCGTACCCTGCACGGTATCACCAGTTTCAGCGTCTGTCGGCAGTGTAGTTGTGGTGGCAAGGTCGACCGTATCGACGCCCGGAGGCTGTGCGGCACAGGCCGGAGTCGCTGGCGGGTAGCTAACGCTAATCGAATCTGTGGGATTTACGGTGATCCTGACCGTCATGTTAGGTCTCACGTCAGAGGGGACGACGACCCATTCACCATTCACAAAGTCCCATCCCGGCCAGTCCGTTGGGTTGCCGTCGGCATCAACTGCCGCTTCGGGCCAAAGAATACGCGTTCGGGACAGCGGCTGATCGGTAAGCGTTTGCACCACTGCACCACTGGCGCCCACAAATTCGATGGTGGCCAGATCTGCTGGGCCGGGAGTGAAGCCAGCGGCTGTGACCTCGTACTCTACGTAGGGCGTGTCTTTATCGCATATGCTAGCGGCCGCCACGTTGACGACCCTGTTTACGGTCATTGTGCTGGTGTCGTCATCATTGTCGGGATCTATATCGGCGATTGCGCCTCCGACTGTAATGTCGGATGTTGCTGTAACAGTGCCTGCAGCAGGTGTTGTGAAGTCAAACAAAATACCTGACAGGTCTGTTCCGGGGAGTAGTATTGATGGAAGACCGGTGAAGGTGACCACTCCCGTTGCGCTTGAGTATGTAGCGCCAACACCCGCAGGCAGGTTGCTGAAGTTGACTGTGCCAAGTCCTGGGTCAAGGGTCAGTGATACCGAATCCAGGTAAACGCCGACAGGGCTATTGTTGACGAAAGACACCGAGCCTTGTGCGCCGGCACCGGGATTAGCAGAAGCCGGTAGTGATACGGTCGACAGCAAGTCTACATTCTCTGCACCCGGAGGCGCTGCGTAGCAGCTGGCGGCGATCGCCGGATAGGTTTCGGTGGTGGAATCGACGACACCATCAACAGTAAAGCGGATGCCTACGGTGGGCAAAACTGTAGAGGTCGTTGGCTGCCAATACCCGCTATTAAAGACCCAGCCCGGCCACGAGGTGCCAACTCCGCCGCCATCAACCGAAGCGCCCGGCCACAGCACCCGCCCACCTGTAAGGGGCTGATTAGTCAGGGTGTCGACGACATTGTTGCCGCTGTCTATGAACTCAACGGTCGCACTACCAGATGGCGTGAAGAACTGGGCGGTCAGGTTGTAATCCACGTAAGGGAGGTCGTTAGCGCAGGACACTGCTGTACTGGACGTTATGACCCGCGTGCGGAACGACGTGCTGGACACAGAAGTGTTGTTGTCTAAAAGGTCGTCCGCCGGGTTGGCGCTAATATTTGCTGTTATCTCTACGCTGGAATCGTCGATGGCAGGGCCGGGGTAGGTAAAGCTAATGGCCAGAAACTCACCAAAGGGCAGATCATTCGGCATGCCGGTGAATGTGACCGCGCCTGTGCCCGCGTCATAGGAGGCCGTAACGCCCGCTGGAAGACTGGTAAAGGTGACACTTGCTGGTTTTGTTGTCGATGACGTGCCGAATTCGAGGCTATAGGACACATCGGTGGCGTTATTGGGGCCAAGGCTCGCGAATGTAACGGCCCCGCCTACCGTGTTCCCTGTGTTTTCCATTGAGGGAACACCGGTAATCTGAGCCGAGAGATCAAATGTAGAAACGATAAGCGGTTGAGTGGAAATGTTGTTTGCAGGCAGTGCGTCAGTAACGCCCGACGCCTGTATCTCGGTCGTTGACGTGTATACGCCGGCGGCGGGGGCATTAAACGAGTAGGTGAGGCCGGTGATCCTGTCGCCAGCATTCAGGCTACTAGGTAGCGCGGGCCCAGTGAAAGTCACCACGCCTGTCAGGTTGTCATAAACATAGCTGGAGCCAGTAATGGACAGGCTGCTGCTAATGCCCGGCGGCAAAGTCATTGAATATGTGACACCACTGACATCAGTAGTACCGTTATTTGAGAATCCGAAAGTACCTACAACTCGTGAGCCGGGCACAACATTCGTTAAGATGGTGTTGGTCGTCGCGAGATCAATAGGAATGGATTTAATGATCAGCTCTTCCTGAGTCGACTCGGTGAGATAATACGTCCACAAGTTTATCCCTTTCGCGTCACCCCAGCCGGTGCCGGGATTGCAATCTCCATTTCCATTGCTACCATATTCCCAGTCTCGATAGACGGTAGTAGAGTCTGCGCCGAGCAAGTTCACCGGTTCAGTGGGCCCCTCAGGATCATTGGTGTCGCACAACGTGCCATTGAGCTTGCCGACCAGGTCGCCAGATGAGGTGAGGTATCCACGGTCATCGTAAAACACGGTGGTTGCCGCGGGGAGGTCAGGTCTTGAGGTGCCGTTCAACCGTGTAATAGTTGGACCACCTGCTACAACACCATCAGCCGGGCTTCCATTGTTCTCTGCGTCAACAATGGGAAAGTGGACTTCTCCTGCTCGACCATAAGACAGAAACTCATAAGGATCATCCTGGGCCTCAAATGGTTCACCCTTGTTGTCAAGGCCGTCCCAAGTCACATTATGCGTTCCTGAAAAGGCAATGCCTGTTAAATAACGGTTGTCAGGGTTAGATGGATCGAAGTCACCACCCCCATTCCTGCTTAAAACGATCTGATAACTAACCGTATCAGTCGTACTAAAAGAGAAGGTGCCGCCGACTGACGGCGAGGTTTCACCAGAGCCAAAAGCACCAGTGAATGTAACATCACTAATCTGGGGTTCGGGGGGAACGAGGGGTATGCCGAGCTCACCCAGTACTATGTCGACTTCTGAACCAGCACCCGTAATGTCGGTGAAGAATATTGGATACTGCGCGGTCTGTGTCGTCACACCATCTGGTAGGTTTTCAACTAAAAATCCAGTCCCTCGAACATCCTTGTATAGCGGCTCGTTGTTATCCAGGTAGCCAAATGTATTGGCATAGAGGGCATATCCGTTTGGATCAAGCCCTCTCATATCTTGCTGATATCGGTAACCATCGGTCGTGACGTAATACAACGTGGAGCGTATCGGGCGGCGATTGGCGCCGGTGAATCCAACAAAGGCGTAGGTGAACAGCCTGCCATTGATGTCTGTCAGGCTTGAGCTGTCAGGGCGAATTGTTATGTCCCAGGCAGCGACAGAATTTGAGCTGTGGCTGACAGAACTTACATTTCCATTAGGGTTGCCTCCGTTGCTGGCCCTTGTGAAGACAACACCATAAATACCGTCGACCGGGGCTTGGTAGGCGCAGGGGGTAAACGTATTTGCCCCAGCCATAAACCCGCTGGGAGATGCGGGGCCCGCGAGTTCTTGCGCTCGAGTTGCTATTTGCCCCGTAATGCCACCTGAGTAGTGGGTGCCGGTCGGCGCTAAGGTACCGTTCAGGCATGAGAAGTCTTCATTTGCGGGAAGTACCTCATCGCCTTTGAAACCAAAGTCGCCCGGATTGTAGACAAGGATATCACCATCGAAACCGACGTTAGAAGAACCCAGTGTAATGTACTCACCGGCCTGGGCGTACACGTAGGAAAAACCTCGACGATTGACCCGGCCCAGATAGCGATTCCCAGGCTGTAGATCGAGGTTGGCTCTGGCAGCGTTCTGTGTGTTCCCTGTGGGATAGGTGGCGGGATACAAATCTCTACTGCCTTCGGCGAAAGCAGATGAGCCAAACATAGTAATAGCAATGCATGCTGCGCTGGCAGCAAACATTCCAAAATAAGGTTTCATAACAGGGGCAACTCGATTTACGACAATCCATATTTTATCGAGCGTGCAGGCGTGCTGTCACTATAGACAGGTCGGCAGGTGTGATTTCTGTGATGTAGTTAACAGAAAAACCGCAACCGAGTGCGGGAAGGCAATCGACTGCGGTCTGTTACGGATTGCCATTGGTGTGGGAGTTGCGTCGCGCAAGGTTCCCTCACCAGGCGCTCTCCTCCATGGGAGAGTGTGGCGGTTTGCACCGCATACCCGGCAAGTCAGTACCTGGCTCACGGTTTTGGGGACGGGCCTGGCTGACTTACATATTAACTATGGTAGCCAGCGAGAGTTTGCGCAAGGCGGGGGTTAGACCGAGTTCGTCTAAGCTGTCAGGGGTAAATAACGCAGCGTTTATTGCTTGACGTTGTCGCGCACAATCCGCTGTTTTTGGCGGTCCCAATCTTTGTCTTTCTGGCTGTCGCGCTTGTCGTGCGCCTTCTTGCCCTCGGCCAGCGCAATACGTGCTTTTACCAGATGACCCTTCCAGTACAGCTGAGTGCACACACAGGTCTGGCCCTTCTGGGTGACCGCTACCTGTAATTTAGCCAGTTCTTTTTTGTTGAGCAGTAACTTGCGGGTGCGGGTGGGGTCGGTGACGTAGTGGGTAGACACCGTGTCCAGCGGAATAATGTATGAACCCAGCAGGTAGGCTTCGCCGTCTTTCATCAGCACGTAAGAATCCGCCAGGTCTGCCTTGCCCATGCGCAGGCTTTTGACTTCCCACCCAGACAAGGCAACACCTGCCTCAAAGTTCTCCAGCAAATGGTAGTCAAAGCTTGCCCGCTTGTTCTGGGCAATAACGTTGCTGGGTTTGTTTGATTTCTTTTTGGCCATGGCGCGCATTATACGTAGGTGGCCCGGCACTTAAACGGTAATCTTTCCCTTTTATGCCGGGGAGGGCTGGGGCAATCTAAGCCTATGATAATTTTAGGAATTTTGCGGTGACTCAGGGCCCGCTGCGCGAGCTTAAACAGTGGCGCAGTCGCACCACCTTTATATTGGCCCTGTCCTCGGCGGCGGTGGGGCTGGGCAGTCTTTGGCGTTTCTCCTGGTTGATGGGACAACACGGGGGAGGGGCGTTCATGCTCACCTACGTGGCTTGTCTGTTCTTGTTGGCGGTGCCGATCATGTGCGCAGAGGTTGTTCTGGGGTCGTACGGGCGCGCTAGCCCCATGCTCGCCATTCGCAATGTGTGTGACCGGTCCCTGCTCTACCGTTACTGGCAATGGCTGGGTCTGTTGGCTTGCGTCACTGGAGTGTTAATTCTGGGTTATCAGTCGGTGGTGGCCGGTTGGAGCCTGTATTACCTGGACGTTATGCGCGGTGACGAACTGTCTGCGGCCAGTGCCCCGGTAGTGGCTGCTCACTTTCAGAATTTGCTGGATTCCCCGGCGCTGCAACTCAAATGGCAGAGTATTTTCCTGGCGGCGCTGGTCGCGGTGCTGGCCTTTGGGGTACGCCGTGGATTGGGGATGTTGGTTTGGTTGACGGTGCCGGTGCTGATCACCCTGCTGGGTATGCTGCTGAAGTTTGCACTGGATAACGGCGACCTGTCGGCTGCACGCGACTTCTTGTTCAACATACAAATGATCGACTTCACCCGTGAGTCGGTGTTGGCTGCGATGGGGCACGCACTGTTCACGCTCACGGTTGGGGTTGGCGCAGGCATGATCTATGGCGCCTATACACCTGCGCGCATTCCAATTGGTCGCTCGGTGATGGCGGTGGCAGTGTTCGATACGATCATTGCACTGTTGGCGGGGATGGCAATTTTTCCCGTTATTCTGGCGCACAACCTGGCCCCGGCTGCGGGCCCCGGGCTGTTGTTTATCAGTATTCCCTACGCCTTTGGCAACGCGCCCCAGGGCGAGCTGTTCGGGACTTTATTCTTTGCCATGACGACCGTGGCTGCCCTGGGCTTTGCCGCTGCCCTGATGGAACCTGCGGTGAGTCTGCTGCAGCAGCAGTTGCGCTTGCGGCGGGTGACCGCGGTGCTCATTGTGGGCGCCTGTGCCTGGTTGATCGCCTGGGCCGTAGCGGCCTCTGTGGCGACCGGGGCACAGCCTGGTATGCCAAGCCTGCTGCATAAACTGGATTTCGCCACGGCCAATATATTGCTCCCTCTGGTATGCTTGGGTACCGCCGTGCTGGTGGGTTGGAGGCTCAATAAATCGGTGCTGCGGCCACAATTGGCGCGCGAGTCAGACCTGTCTTTCTCGCTTTGGCGCGGCCTGCTGCGCTATATTGCGCCCCCCGCTATTGTGCTGGTGATGTTGGCGGGTCTGTTTTTGTAAGCAAGTGGTTCCATGACAACTATTAATCGAAGTGCACTGCTACCTTTCCGCGCGCAGCAGCTGTTTGACCTGGTCAACGACATCGAGGCTTATCCCCGCTATATGGATGGCTGCGTTGGCGCCCAGGTCCTGCGCCGCGAAGAAGGGCTGGTAGAGGCGCGCCTGGATTTATCCAAGGGCGGTGTTTCCCATAGTTTTGTGACGCGTAATCGCATGGTGGACGCCGAGCATATTTCGCTGGAACTGGTAGCAGGGCCGTTTGATGAGTTTGAGGGGCGCTGGGAATTTACACCCCTGGGCGATTCGGCCTGTAAGATCAGCCTGAGCCTGCACTTCAGCGCCAATAACGCGGTACTGGGTGCGGCAGCGGCAAGGCTATTTGATTCGGTGACTAACAATCTGGTGGCGGCAGTGGAAAAACGCGCCAAAGAACTCTACGGTTAACCCTATGACAGAACAAACGATGATTAATATAGAAGTGGCTTACGCTTTGGACAACAAACAGGCGCTGCTGCCGTTGCAGGTCGCCGAGGGCACCACCGCGGTGGAGGCGGCCCAGCAATCGGGCATTACCGACAAGTTTGAGGGCATCGACCTGGAAAATGCCAAGCTGGGTATTTTCTCTAAAGTGGTGTCACCCACGCAGGTGTTGCGCGAAGGCGATAGGGTGGAGATTTACCGGCCGCTCATTGCCGACCCCAAAGAAGTGCGCAAGGCGCGGGCCGCCAGGGCCAAAGAGCGCCGCGCTAAAGCGGACTAGCTAGCCTCGGTGGTGTCTTCTTCCGGGTCTGTGCCGAGCTCGGCAGGAGGGCTGCCACCAAAGGCGACAGGCGTATAGTCGCCGGTAACCTTGCTCAGTGCATCGCCTTCAAAGAACACGGTGAGTTTTTCGTCGGCCAATACGTTCAGCCCGTTACGCCTGGTGTACATGTAGTCCCAGCGGTCGCGGTTGAAGCTGTCTTCTACCAGCGGCGTGCCGAGAATAAAGCGTACCTGGCGTCTGCTCATACCCGGCTGCAGCTGGTCTGCAATCTCCTGGGTAATGATGTTCCCCTGTTCGACGTCAATGCGGTACACGCCGGGAAAGCCGACGGCACTGCAGGCGCTGATGAAGGTAATCGCCAGGGCGATCAGGAGGATACGCATGGGGTAGAACTTCCACTAAAGTATTTGGGGTGGCATCATACCGCTACTGAATCCCACAGAGAACCCCTTCCTCATGGCAGAAGAGAATCAGGAACTACGTCGCGCAGGTCTGAAAGTGACCTTGCCGCGGGTAAAAATCCTGCAAATACTAGAGTCTGCGGCCCATGACCAGCGTCATTTGAGTGCTGAGGAGGTCTACGACGCCCTGCGCGACGCCGGGGAAAACGTCGGACTGGCCACGGTTTACCGGGTACTGACCCAGTTTGAGGCCGCCGGCCTGGTGACTCGCCATAACTTTGAGGCCGGGCGCGACGGCTCCAGCACCTCTCACTCGGTGTTTGAACTGGCCAGGGGCGAGCACCACGATCACATGGTGTGTATGGAGTCAGGTGAGGTTATTGAATTTCACGACGAAATCATCGAGCAGCGCCAGCGCGAAATCGCCGCGGAACATGGCTTCATGCTGGAAGACCACTCCCTGGTGCTCTACGTTCGCAAGAAGCCCTAGCTCTCCAGCATTTCCCTGGCATGGGCCAGGGTCTGCTTGGTAATCTTCACGCCGCCCAGCATCCGGGCAATCTCCTCCACCCTGCCATCGCTGTCCAACGCACTAAGATCTGTCTGCACAGACGTTTTATCTGTGGTCTTGCTCACCTGCAAGTGCTGATGACCCTGTGCGGCCACCTGCGCCAGGTGGGTCACGCATAAGACTTGAGTCTCGGCTGCCAGGCCGCGCAGCAGTTTGCCCACTACCTCGGCCACAGCGCCGCCAATACCCACGTCTACCTCGTCAAAGACCATACTGGGCACTGTGCCTGCGCTGGCAGTGACCACCTGAATGGCCAGGCTGATGCGCGACAGCTCGCCACCAGAGGCAATTTTGCCTAGCGGCTGGGGTGCTGCGCCGGGGTTGGTGCTAATCAGGAATTCTATATCCTCACTGCCGTGGGGGTGGGGTGACGCATCTTCCCTGGCTGCCAGGGATATTTCCAACACGCACTGGGCCATGGCCAGGGTGGCGAGAATTTCGTGGGCGGCAGACACCAGCTGTTTGCCCGCTTTGGTCCGCAGTTTGCTGAGCTTGCCGGCAGATTTGTCGTAGTCTGCGGCCAATGTGCCCATTTCAGCGCGCAGTTGCTCCACTCGTTCACCGCTGCCTTCCAGGCCTTGCAGTTCTTCTTGCAGGCGCTGGTGGGTGGCGATCACTTGTTCAGGCATCACCCGGTGTTTGCGGGCGATATCGTAAACCGCCTCCAGGCGCCTCTGCACCTCGTCCAGGCGTTCCGGGTTCACTTCCACCGCGTCGATATGGCGCTGGATTTCGCTGTGGGCCTCGCCCAGCTGAATGGCGGCACTGTCCAAAAGCTCACGGGCGCCTTCGATGGCCGGGCCGCTGTGGGTTTCACTGTCCAGCAGATTCAGTGCCTGCCGGGCACCGCTTTCTTGTTGCTCGGAAAGCTCCAGGGCGGCGTGGGCCGAGCTGAGAATGTCTTCGGCATTGGCCAGCAGCTTCTGCTCCTGCTCCATGTTGATCAGTTCGCCTTCTTGCAGGCTCAGGTGGTCCAGCTCTTCTACCTGGTAGGCCAGCAGCTGGGCGCGGGCGGTGTGTTCGTCCTGGCTGCCGGTAAGCAGTGCCAGTTCGCGCTGGGCGCGCAGCCAGTCTGAAGCCAGCTGCTCAACCTTGGAGGCCAGCTTTTGCTGGCCGGCGTAGGCATCCAGCATTTCACGCTGTACGGGCTTGCGCAGCAGTGACTGGTGGGCGTGCTGGCTGTGGATGTCGACCAGCATGGCGCCCAGTTCAGCGCAGTCGTGTAAGGTAGAAGTGCTGCCGTTGATATAGGCGCGGCTGCGGCCCTCGGTGGTGACCACCCGGCGCAGCAGACACTCGTCGCTGTCTTCCAGGTCGCGGCTTTTGAGCCACGCGCTGGCCTCGGGCAGCGCTGATATATCAAAGGTTGCGGTGATATCGGCGCGATCACAGCCATGGCGCACGGTCTTGGGGTCGGCGCGGTCGCCCAGGCAAAGGCCCAGCGCATCCAGCATGATGGATTTGCCAGCGCCGGTTTCACCGGTGATGACGGTCATGCCCGCGGCGAATTCCATCTCCAGGGTAGAGACGATGGTGTAATTGGTGATGCTGATATGGCTAAGCATGTGCGCCCCTGATGGTTTTGACAGTTATACCCTAGATGGATCGCAGCATAAACATCCACAGTGTTGATCCAGTTGTTTTGTGTTTGTCGGGCACTGTGATACAACCTTGGTAGCAATAGGCGCAGGTATTCATGACCAACGATGTAATTTCAGAACGCGCCAGTGTTTTACTCAAGACACTGGTGGAGAGCCATATTCGAGATGGCCAGCCGGTGGGCTCCAGAACGCTGGTGGAGCAGGCTGGGTTGCCGGTGAGCGCCGCTACCATCCGCAATGTCATGTCTGACCTTGAAGATCGCGGCTACCTGATTTCCCCGCACACCTCTGCTGGACGTATTCCCACCGCAATGGGTTACCGTTTGTTCGTAGATAGCCTGCTGCAGGTGCAACCCCTGGGTCAGCAGGCTATTAGCGCCATGCGCAGTGAACTGAATCCGGACAAATCTGCTACCGAGCTGGTGCAAAGCGCATCGTCGTTGCTCTCCAGTATTACCGCTCAGGCGGGGCTGGTTACCGTGCCCAGGCAAGAGCCCGGGCAGTTGCGCCAGGTGGAATTTCTGCCCCTGTCCGGTGACCGAGTGCTGGTTATTCTGGTGATCAACGAACGGGAAGTGCAAAACCGCATCATTCACACCCAGCGAGCCTTTACCGAAGAGCAATTGCGCGAGGCGGCCAATATGGTCAATCAGCGCTTTGCCGGACGCCCGCTGCAGGAAGTACAGGAACAGATCGTCCGCGAGATGCGCGATGCACGCAGCCAGATAGACGGCTATATGCAGGACGCACTGGATCTGGCCAATCAGGCGCTGGATCAGGACGAGTCTGAAGACGAATACCTGGTGGCAGGCGAATCGCGTCTTATGGACAATGCCACCGCCGGTGAGATGCTCAAGCTGCGTGAACTGTTCGATGCCTTCGAGCAGAAAAAGGACCTGTTGCACCTGCTGGAGCGCTGCTCCCGTGCCAACGGTGTGCAGGTGTTTATCGGCGAAGAGGCCGGCTATGACGTGTTTGGCGACTATTCGGTGGTTACGGCTCCCTACAGCGACGGCGCCCAGACCCTGGGTGTGCTGGGCGTTATAGGCCCCACCCGCATGGCCTACGAGCGGGTCATCCCGATTGTAGATTTAACCGCTCGTATGCTCAGTTCTGCGCTGGCGAAGTAGTCAGCACACGCCCGCGGGCCGCAGCTGCGGCATTCCTGTCCATGCGGTAATGGATGGCAGTTAGACGGGATTGGGCAAAGCCAAAGCCAAATTGACCGCAAAAGCTGTAAAACGACCCCTCACAGCCCCTCATACGCCCAAAAACCCGCAAATATCCCTTGAATCGACCCAATCTGGCCCCATATCGCCTCTGTAACCTAATTTGAACAGCCAGACGGAGATCAAGCGTGGCGGATCAAGATCAAAAACAGCCCGAAACGGATGTGCAGGACGAACAGGTGGAGACCGCAGAGGCCCAGCTGGAAACTGCAGAGGAAGTTGCCGCAGCACAGGCGGCAATGGAAAGCTCCGAGGAGGTCGCTGAGCCTTCACTGGAAGATGAGTTGACCAGCCTGCAAGAAGACCTGATCACAGCCCGTGACGCAGCGCTTCGCGCCCAGGCCGATGCCCAGAATGTGAAGCGCCGTGCGGAGCAGGAGGTTGAGAAGGCCCGCAAGTTTGCCCTCGAACGCTTTGCCAGTGACCTGTTGCCAGTGGTTGATAACCTGGAGCGCGCCCTGGAGGCAGGCTCCGGCGACGATGAGGCCATCAAGCCCATCGCTGAAGGGGTAGAACTGACGCTGAAAAGCTTCATTGATGCCCTGGGCAAGCAGAAAATTGAGGTAGTAGATCCCGAAGGTGAACCCTTTGACCCCAACCTGCACCAGGCCATCACCATGGTGGAGAACAAAGAGGTTGAGCCCAATACCGTTATCGCCGTGATGCAGAAGGGTTACACGCTCAATGGCCGGCTGATAAGGCCGGCGATGGTTATGGTCAGCAAGGGCGGCTGAAGGCAAAAAAGGGGTTGAATCAGGCCAGATTGACCCCACATAGAGAACAACGCAATTGATATCGGCGCTACAGCGCCACGTTAGACTGGAGACATACAATGGGTAAAATTATCGGAATCGACCTGGGTACCACAAATTCGTGTGTATCCGTACTGGATGGCGGCGTGCCGCGCGTAATCGAAAACTCTGAAGGCGATCGCACGACACCTTCTATCGTCGGCTATACCGACGAAGGCGAAATCCTGGTTGGGCAGGCGGCAAAGCGTCAGTCTGTGACTAACCCCACTAATACACTGTACGCAGTGAAGCGCCTGATCGGCCGCAAGTTCAAGGACGATGTTGTTCAAAAAGACATCAGCATGGTGCCTTACACGATTCTTGCTGCTGACAATGGCGACGCCTGGGTTCAGGCCCGTGACGAGAAGATGGCGCCACCTCAGGTGTCGGCTGAAGTACTGCGTAAAATGAAGAGAACTGCCGAGGAATTCCTGGGCGAGCCCGTTACTGAGGCTGTTATCACCGTACCTGCTTACTTCAACGACTCTCAGCGTCAGGCGACGAAAGACGCCGGCAAGATTGCGGGTCTTGATGTGAAGCGCATCATCAACGAGCCAACGGCTGCTGCACTTGCCTATGGCATGGACAAGGCCAAGGGCGACCATACAGTAGCGGTATACGACCTGGGTGGCGGTACCTTTGATATCTCCATCATCGAGATTGCTGAAGTTGATGGCGAGCACCAGTTCGAAGTGCTGTCTACTAATGGCGACACGTTCCTGGGTGGTGAAGATTTTGACATGCGCCTGATCGAGTACCTGGCGGCTGAGTTCAAGAAAGAATCTGGCATCGACCTGCACAACGATCCGCTGGCGCTGCAGCGTCTGAAAGAAGCTGCGGAAAAGGCCAAGATCGAGCTGTCTACCTCCCAGCAAACTGAGGTGAACCTGCCTTACATTACTGCTGATGCGAGTGGACCCAAGCACCTGGTAGTGAAGCTGAGCCTGGCCAAGCTGGAATCTCTGGTTGAAGACCTGGTGTCTCGCTCCATGGACCCGGTGAAGACCGCACTTAAAGATGCTGGCCTGTCGCCTTCGGAGATCGACGATGTGATTCTGGTAGGCGGTCAGACCCGCATGCCAATGGTGCAGAAGAAGGTTGCTGATTACTTCGGTAAAGAGCCTCGCAAGGACGTTAACCCCGACGAAGCGGTTGCCATGGGCGCCTCTATCCAGGGTGCGGTACTGTCCGGCGAAGTGAAAGATGTATTGCTGCTGGACGTGACCCCGCTGACGCTGGGTATCGAGACCATGGGTGGCGTTGCCACTCCGCTGATCGAGAAGAACACTACGATTCCTACCAAGAAGTCGCAGATCTTCTCCACTGCCGACGACAACCAGACTGCGGTGACTATTCACGTAGTACAGGGTGAGCGTAAGCAAGCGACGGGTAACAAGTCACTGGGTCGTTTTGACCTGGCAGACATTCCGCCGGCACAGCGTGGCATGCCTCAGATCGAAGTCACCTTCGACCTGGACGCCAACGGTATTTTGCATGTTTCTGCAGCTGACAAGGCAACCGGTAAGGAACAGTCCATCCGCATTACTGCCTCTGGCGGCCTGTCGGATGAAGACATCGAGCAAATGGTTGCAGACGCCGAAGCCAACGCTGACGCAGATGCCCTGTTCGAAGAGTTGATTACCGCTCGCAACACCTGCGAAGGCCTGATTCACGCGTCGAAGAAGACGCTTGAAGAAGCTGCTGAGCACGCCACTGACGAAGAGAAAGCCGCGATTGAAGCTGCCGTCTCTGAAGCAGAAGAAGCGGTGAAGACTGACGATAAGGAAGCGATCGAAGCGGCGGCGACCAAGCTGACCGAAGCGACTGGCCCTGTTGCCCAGAAGATGTATGCAGCCCAGGCTGAGCAAGCCCAGGCAGCAGCGGGCGCTGGCGCAGATGCTGGCCAGGCAGAACCTGCTGGTGAAGATGTCGTTGACGCCGAGTTCGAAGAAGTCAAAGAAGACGACAAGAAGTAAGTCATTCCCGCGGCGGCCATCCGTCGTCGCGGGACCGATGAGCACTTTATTGACCACGCAGGCCTAGTGCCTGCGTAGTCGTTTCAGAAAACCCAGTAAATATACTGAAGATTTATGTCAAAACGCGACTATTACGAAGTTCTTGGTGTCGGCAAAAGTGCCGATAGCAAAGAGGTCAAAAAGGCCTACCGCCGGGTAGCTATGAAGTATCACCCGGACCGTAACCCGGATGATCCCGATGCCGATGAGAAGTTCAAGGAGGCCACTGAGGCCTACGACGTTCTCATGAGTGACGAGAAGCGCTCGGCTTATGACCAGTATGGTCATGCCGGTGTTGATCCCAGCATGGGTGGTGGTGCCGGCTTCGGCGGAGGCGGTAACTTCAGCGATATCTTTGGTGACGTGTTCGGCGATATATTCGGCGGTGGTGGGGGTGGTCGCGGTGGTCGCGCCGGCCCCCAGCGCGGATCCGATTTGCGCTATACCCTGGACATCTCCCTGGAAGACGCAGTCAAGGGTGCGACGGTTGAAATTCGCGTCCCTAGCCTGTCTGCCTGTGGCACCTGCGATGGTTCCGGTGCCAAAGATGGTTCCAGTGCGGTCACCTGTTCCACCTGTGGTGGTGTTGGCCAGGTGCGTATGCAGCAGGGCCTGTTCCAGGTGCAGCAAACTTGTCCTTCTTGTCGCGGCCAGGGCCAGACAATCGATGATCCCTGTACTTCTTGCCACGGTCAGGGTCGGGTAGAGAAAACCCGCACATTGTCGGTAAAGGTTCCACCAGGTGTGGATACCGGTGATCGCATTCGCTTGTCTGGTGAGGGTGAAGCAGGGCCGCACGGCGGTCCCTCCGGCGATCTGTTTGTGCAGATGTCGGTGAAGCAGCACGCCATTTTTGAACGCGACGGCAAGAACCTTTATTGTGAAGTGCCGATTACGTTTGTTGATGCGGCTCTGGGCGGAGAACTTGAAGTGCCCACGCTCAATGGCAGGGTAAACCTGAAGATTCCGGCGGAAACTCAAACCGGCAAATTGTTCCGTCTGCGTGGTAAAGGTGTAAAGCCTGTGCGCGGCGGCAGTGTTGGTGACCTGCTCTGCCGAGCGGTAGTAGAGACCCCGGTAAAACTGAGCAAGCGCCAGAAGGAACTGCTCGAAGAACTCAAACAGACCTTGGGTGAAGACGGCAAACGCCAATCTCCTCGCCAGCACAGCTGGTTCGAGGGAGTAAAAAGTTTTTTTGACGACATGACATCATGACCACAAGAGTAGGCATTACCGGCGCTGCCGGTCGTATGGGGCGAACCCTGATCGAAGCCATTGCGTTGGCCGGTGACGAGTTGCAGCTCACGGCTGCCATCGAGCGGCCGCAAAGCAGCCTGGTGGGTGCCGACTCCGGTGAGTTGGCGGGTCAGGGCAAGAATGGAGTCGCTGTGGTTGCGTCACTGCAGGAAGTCATTGCTGACATCGACGTACTCATTGATTTTACTGTGCCTGCAGCGACTACTGCCAATGCGCAGACCTGTGCCGATAACAGCGTGGCTATTGTGATTGGTACCACCGGTTTTACTGATGAACAGCAGGCGGTGATCGACACAGCGGCAACGAAAACCTCGGTGTGTAAAGCATCCAACTTCAGCACCGGCGTCAATGTCTGTTTCAAACTATTGGACATGGCGGCCCGGGTGTTGGGCGATGATGTTGATATCGAAGTATACGAAGCTCACCACCGTCACAAGATTGATGCACCTTCTGGAACCGCGCTGAGCATGGGCCAGGTGGTTGCCGATGCTTTAGGACGTGATCTGGATAAAGTCGCTGTTTATGGCAGAGAAGGCCAGACAGGTGCCCGCGAGCGCGAGACCATCGGCTTTGCCACTGTGCGAGCCGGCGACATTGTCGGTGACCATACCGTCACCTTCGCCGCCGAAGGCGAGCGTGTAGAGATTACCCACAAGGCATCCAGTCGAATGTCATTTGCCAGAGGCGCCGTGCGCGCAGCCGGGTGGCTCAAGCAGCAGAACGCCGGCCTTTACGACATGCAGGACGTGTTGGGACTGAAGTAATAACCTACCGTCGTCTCCGCTGATGCGGGAGCGGCGAAGCACTTGGGAGACAAGGTTTTGAGCGATTTTATCGTCAATATCGATGAAACCAATGCAGCGGCGCTGCTGATTGAGGAGTCCAACAACCGCCCGGTGGTGGTGGATTTCTGGGCGGACTGGTGTGAACCCTGCAAGGTGATAATGCCTTTGCTGGAGAAAATCGCCAACGAGTACAACGGCGCTTTCCTGTTGGCCAAAGTTAATGCAGACGAGCAGGGGCAGATCGCCCAGCAGTTCGGTGTACGTTCCTTGCCAACCGTTATGGTCATTCAAAACGGCCAGCCGGTCGACGGCTTTGCCGGTGCCCAGTCTGAACAAGAAATTCGCGCAATGCTGGGTAAATACCTACCCAAGCCCTGGGACGGATTGCTGCAAATGGCTGAGGAAGCCATGGCCGAGGGCGATTTTGCCCGCGCCCTGACACCTCTGCGCCAGGCCTGGGAAGACTCCGGTCAGCTTTATGACATTACCGTGCCCTATGTGCATGCGCTGATCGAATGCATGCGCCTGGATGAAGCCGAAACCCTGCTGGACGGGGTGAGGATGGCGGACCAGGATACCGCCTATGAACAACTGCGCGCCCAGCTAGAGATCAAACGCGAAGCCGCAAAAACCCCCGAAATCGAAGCGCTTGAAGAGCAGCTGGCCAAGGACCCGGATAACCTGGACCTGATGCACCAACTCGCCGTGCAATTCACCAGCGCCGGCCAGTTCAAGGACGCCATGGAGTACCTGATCACCATTTTGCAAAAAGACCGCGAACACGGTGATGGTGCCACCAGGAAAGCGCTGCTCGATACCATTGCCAGTCTAGGCAAGGGCGATCCCCTGGCGGCCGAGTACCAACGCAAACTTTACAGCCTTCTGTACTAATTACTCGACGGTGCTGCATTTCAGGGTGGTGTTGACCGGGATGCTTTTAGCCCTCTGGCGTGCGTCTGCCTTGAACCCACGAGTTGCTATTTGCGAGACCGGTGCCTTTGTTCGAGAAGTGCGACCTCTGCGGTCAATTTTTGTGAGAGCTGTCAACATTGTGCACTTGCGAGCCGCGAGATACGGTACCGCTCGGCTAAAAGGTCCGGCCAGTTCGACATCTAACTCAACAGCATAGGAGGACAAACAGTGGACACCGCTTTTGCCCCGGATGACATCGCTTTTCGCGATGAAGTAGTAGCATTTTTTGACTCAGCTTACGACGAGGATATTGAATCCCGTTTGGCTAGCCCCGACCCCGATATTTTCAAGCCAGCCATTGTTGAATGGCAGAAGCGCCTCAATGAGCGCGGTTGGATTGCCCCGGGTTGGCCACAGGAATTCGGCGGCACCGGTTGGGATGCTGCCAAAGACTTTATTTTTGAATCCGAGCGTTCCAAGCGCGGTATTCGCGATGTGATCCCATTCGGCCTGAAAATGGTTGGCCCGGTCATCTATACCTTTGGTACCGATGAGCAGAAGGAACGCTTCCTGCCCAAGATCCTGGCCAGTGACGAATGGTGGTGTCAGGGCTATTCTGAACCCGGCGCCGGTTCTGACCTTGCCTCCCTGAAGACCCGCGCAGTGCGCGATGGCGACGACTATATTATCAACGGTGCCAAGATCTGGACCAGCTACGCCCAGTTTTCCGACTGGATTTTCTGCCTGGTGCGCACCAGCACTGAAGGCAAGAAGCAGGCAGGCATTAGCTTCTTGTTGATCGATATGAAGACGCCTGGCATCAAGGTGAATCCAATTGTCTCCATAGACGCGCACCACAGCCTCAATGAGGTGGAGTTTAACGATGTGCGGGTGCCGGTTGAGAACATGATAGGTGAGGAAAACAAAGGCTGGACTTACGCCAAGGCATTGCTCGCTCATGAACGTACCTCCATTGCGGGAGTAGCAGACTCCAAGCGCGGAGTGGACTTGATCAAAAAGTTTGCCAGCGAAGAAGTTAATGGCGGCTCTCGCCTGATCGATGACCCATTGTTCCAGAAACGCTTGTCCGATCTGGAAGTGGAATTGATGGCATTGGAGTTTACCGAGTTGCGAGTATTGGCCTCGGTCGCCTCTGGTGGTGCCCCCGGTGCCGAATCATCGCTGCTGAAAATAAAGGGCACTGAGATTCAGCAGGCGGTGCAGGAACTGACGATGGAAGTCGCTGGTTATTTTCAAGGTGTTCTGCCTGGTGCCCCCGCGCCTGATGTCCTGGGCCATGAGTTTGCTACGGGTGCATTCACCAGCTATATGTACGGCCGCGCCGCTACCATTTACGGTGGCTCTAACGAGGTCCAGAGAAACATTATTGCCAAGGCCGTCTTAGGCCTGTAACGCGCAGGGAGAAATGACAAATGAATTTTGAATTCACAGAAGAACAGGTCATGTTGCGCGACAGCGTCGCCCGCTATGTGCAGGATGACTACGACTGGGAAACACGTGTTGCCATTGCCAATTCCGAGGCAGGCCTGGACCGCGCCAAGTGGCAGACCTTCGCCGAGCTTGGCTGGCTTTCCATTCCCTTTGCGGAAGACCATGGTGGTTTCGGCGGCAGCGCTCTGGATGTAATGGTAGTCATGGAAGAGCTGGGTAAAGGCCTGGTACTGGAGCCTTACCTGGCGACTGTGCTGCTATACGGCGGCCTGTTACAGAAGGGCGCAAGCCCCGAGCTACAAACGGCGCATATTCCCTCCATTATTGACGGCAGCAGTCTGGGTGCATTTGCCTATCTTGAGCGCCAGAGTCGCTATGAGATAAGTGATGTACTCACTACGGCAAAGGCCAACGCAGACGGCTTCGCGATCAATGGCGAGAAAGTAGTCGTATTCAACGGTGCCAGTGCTGATCAACTCATAGTTTCGGCTCGCACCAGCTGCGAGCAGAGCGATGAAAATGGCATCAGCCTTTTTCTTGTCGCAGCAGATGCTGAAGGTGTTGAGAGCGTTAGCTATCGGATGATGGATGGTCAGGTAGTTGCCAATATCGTATTCAACAATGTTCAGGTGCCCGCTGCCAACCTCGTTGGGGAACTGGACGGTGGTCACTCGCTGATCAATGAGGTGGTTCGGGATGCTAACCTGGCCCTGGCCGCAGAGGCCCTGGGTATCATGCAGCAACTCAATGCCAAGACAGTTGAATACACCCAAACCCGGGAACAGTTTGGTGTGGCCATTGGCAAGTTCCAGGCCTTGCAGCACCGTATGGTCGACACTTTCATTAGCTACGAGCAAACCAAGTCGCTGTTGTATCGCGCGGTATGTGCCCTGACCGATGATTCCGAAGATGAAGATCAGGCCATTCATGCTCTGCGCGTTATGGTGGATAAGGCTGGCAAACATATATTTGGCGAGGCCATCCAGCTGCACGGTGGCATGGGCATTACCGACGAATTGGATATTGGCCATTACGCCAAGCGGCTGATGATGATCAACACCACCTTCGGTAATGGCGATTATCATCAGGCAAAGTTCAACGCACTACGCTATAACTAATCAGGCATTATTCGGCTTCCTTGCCAATGACGGGCAAGGAAGCGTCTTTCAGGAGAATTACAATGAAACTGGGCTTTCTGCTGGGCTATTCCGGCAAGCAAATCAATATTCCGATGGATCTTATCAAGCACGCAGAGTCTCTGGGCTTCGATTCGGTCTGGACTGCCGAGGCTTATGGCAATGACGCGATAACTGCCGCCAGCTGGGTATTGGCGCAGACGGAGAAAATTCGCGTCGGTACCGCCATCATGCAGATGCCTGCGCGCACGCCAGCCATGGCCGCGATGACCACGATGTCGCTGGACCAGCTGTCTGGGGGTCGTTTTATTGCCGGGCTGGGAGCCTCTGGCCCGCAGGTGGTAGAGGGCTGGCACGGTGTGCCTTATGGCAAGCCTGTGACCCGTACCCGCGAGTACATCAAAATCATGCGTGCGATCATGGCGCGTGAAGGACCTGTAGAATTTGAAGGTAATATGTACCAGATGCCCAACAAGGGCGAGGGTACTACTGGCCTGGGCAAGCCGCTTAAGTCCATTCTGGAAGGAAATTCTGATATCCCCATTTACACCGCTTCTATTACGCCAGCCGGGCTGCGCTGTGCCGGTGAAGTGGCCGATGGTGTATTCCCTGTGTGGATGGACCCCAACAAGTACGACATTATTGGTGACCACCTGGAAACAGGCTTTGCGAAGGCCGGCAACGGCAAGAGCCTGGAGAACTTCGACGTTGCACCTTTCGTGTCGGTAGCAATGAACGAGGACCTGGATGCTGCCTTTGATTCCCTGCGCCCCTGGCTGGCGCTTTACATCGGTGGCATGGGTGCCAAAGGTAAGAACTTCTACCACGACTACACCACGCGCTTGGGTTATGGCGAGGCGGCGGACAAGATTCAGGAATTGTATTTGTCAGGCAAGCAAGCAGAGGCTTGTGCTGCAGTACCTCGTGAATTGTTGGACGAAATCGCACTGGTCGGTTCCAAGGACCGTATTCGCGATCGTCTTGGCCTTTGGAAAGATGCAGGCAAGAAGGGCCATGTAGGCACTATGTTGCTCGGTGTGCACGACCCAGAGGTACTGGAATTGTTCGCTCAGGAAATGCTCTGATGGAAGTGGCGGGCAAGCTGGTTGTTGTTACTGGCGGCGCCAACGGGATTGGTAAAGCACTGTGTGAGCGTTTCCATGCTGCCGGTGCTCGCAAAATCATTGTTGCCGACCTTGAAGAGGCTAATGCTAAGACTGTTGCTGATACCCTGGGTGGCGATGGCTACGGCGTCAACGTTCGCGATGAAAGCGCGATTAAGGCCATGGTCGACAAAGTTGAAGCTGATCACGGCGGCATAGATCTGTTTTGCAGTAACGCAGGTATCATCGCCCTGGATGGCAAACCCTGGTGGGCTACATCAGCCCCCAATGAAACCTGGCAGGCCATGTGGGATATCCATGTGATGTCGCATGTTTACGCTGCGCGTGCTTGTCTTCCCGGGATGCTGGAGCGGGGCAAGGGGTATTTCCTCAACACTGCTTCGGCAGCAGGCTTGCTCAGCCAGATCGGCGATGCGGCGTACTCAACAACCAAACACGCTGCTATCGGTTTTGCTGAATCGCTGGCTATCACCCATGGTGACGACGGTATTGGCGTGTCTGTGCTGTGCCCTCAGGCTGTTGCCACACGCATGATCAAAATCGGCGACAAGGACGATGGCGGTACAGCCGGCCTTGACGGTGTGCTGACACCCGAGGCCGTCGCAGAGGAAGTGCTAAAGGGACTTGCCGAAGAGGCTTTCCTGATCCTGCCGCACAAGCAGGTAGAGGCGTATCGTCAGCACAAGGCCGAGGACTACGACAGGTGGCTGGGAGGTATGCGCAAGCTGCGCCGTCATACGGGCGTGCCCACTGGCTGATAACTGAGAGGGCCTTAAAAGTTGGAGCGCAAGGATAGGTTCGCCAGAACAATTCTCAACGGCTTTGAGGCTTTCTTCGCCGAATTCCAGAATATTACCCTGGCTGCCAAAACACGCTTTGAAAATGCGGACTGGCATGGTTTGCAGGAATCAGCCCGCCGGCGCATTGATCTGCGCAAGGAAAAGACCAGCGAAATTATTGCGTATGTCGAGCTGATAGCAGGTGAGCACCTCAAGGACTTTGAGTTCTGGAGGGAGGTGCGAGATATCTATGCGCAGATGATCGCAGGGCACAGTAATTTTGAGATCGCCGAAACGTTCTTCAATTCGGTTTTTTGTGCGGTATTCAATCACCGAAAAATACGCAATAACTACGCATTTGTATTCTCCACTCACGGCGATATACCGCCAGCGGATGTGAGCAAGGTATACCGCACTTACCCGATGGGAAAGTCCATTGCTGATGCCATTGAAGCAATGCTCACCGATTACGCGTTCGACATTCCTTACGAAGACTTACAGCGCGATATTGCCAATATTGTGGAGGTGGCTGACACTTACCTGCGGCCCCGGTTTAATCTCGAGCGCGAAGACATACACCTTGAAGTGTTGGAGCATCACTTTTTCCGCAACAAGGGGGCTTACATCGTCGGGCGTATTGTCAGCGGTGAGGACTCAATGCCCTTCGTACTGCCGGTGCTACACAACGAGAGCGGTGCCGTCTTCGTCGATACTGTGTTGTTTGGCGCCGACAAGGTCAGTGTGGTGTTCAGCTTCACCCGCTCCTATTTTCTGGTGGATGCCAGTATTCCCTCAGCCTATGTCCTGTTCCTGCAGCAGTTGATGCCTGCCAAGCCCATTTCTGAAATATACAGTGCAATGGGCTATAACAAGCATGGTAAGACCTATTACCATCGCTGCGCATATCGGCATATGACCAGTACAGACGATCACTTCATTATTGCGCCCGGCATCAAGGGCATGGTGATGAGTGTATTCACGCTTCCTTCCTACGACTTTGTATTCAAGATTATTAAGGACAAGTTTACCCCTCCAAAGGATATGACCCGCGAGCAGGTGAAGCAGAAATATGCACTGGTGAAGCGCTGGGACCGCGCCGGACGTATGGCCGACACCCAGGAGTTTACAAATCTTGCTTTTGCCAGAGAGCGATTTTCCGATGAGCTGATGGAGGAGCTTTACAAGGTAGCGCCGTCGCTCATAGAGGAGCATGGCAAGGCGTTGATCATCAAGCACGTGTATGTGGAGCGGCGAATGACGCCGCTCAATCTGTATCTTCAGGGTGCCACTGATGAGCAGGTACTGGATGTAATGGACGAGTATGGCAACGCAATCAAACAATTGGCGGCGGCTAATATTTTTCCGGGTGACATGTTGCTGAAGAACTTCGGGGTGACGCGCCACGGCCGGGTGGTGTTTTACGACTACGATGAAATACAGCCACTGACCGAATGCAATTTTCGCAAGATTCCAGAGCCTCGCACCGAGGAAGAGGAGATGGCCAGTCAGCCCTGGTATTCAGTTGGCCCCAATGACATTTTCCCGGAAGAGTTTCGTCTGTTTTTCTCCGGTAACCAGCGTGCGCGCAAAGCATTTGACGAAATTCACAGTGATTTATATGAGGCTTCGTTCTGGCAGGGATTGCAGGAGCAAGTCCGCAGCGGCTACGTGGAGAGTTTCTTTCCCTATCGCCGGAAATTCAAATTTGAAAGAGGAGAGGCCGCCTGATGGCGACTATTTATCTAATTCGACATGGGCAGGCCTCCTTTGGCGCGGCGAACTACGACCAACTGTCTGCACTGGGGCAGTTACAAGCGACGCGCACGGGGCAATATCTGTCGCGGGCGGGTATCAAACTGGATGCCGCTTACAGCGGTGACCTGTGGCGCCAGAGAGAAACCTGCGAGCGAGCCTGCCATGAACTGGATGGCGATATTTCGCATCATGTTGATGCCCGCTTCAACGAGATCCGTAACGATGAACAGGTGAAAGCGCTTGCCCCGGTGATCGCCGACAAAGATCCCGCCTTCAAGGCATTGCTGGAAAATGGTCTCACCGACAGTAAGCACTACCAGAAGGTCATTGAAGCGGTGTTCAATTACTGGGTGAGCAACGACTGTGCGCAGTATGGTATTCAAGGCTGGGAGGAGTATTCCACCCTGGCACATCAGGCTTTAGCTGAGGTTATGCGCAAAGAGGGGGGAGGCAAGACAATCGGTATCTTCACTTCGGGTGGCACCATAGCGACCTTGGTGGCTCACGTATTGGGGCTCAATGGCGCCCAAACCTACCAGTTCTATGAGCCCATATTTAATTGTTCAGTGACACAACTTTTGTATTCGGGGCAAAAAGTCTCGCTGTCTTACTTTAACGACCGGTCTTTCTTGCAGTTAATGGGCGAGCAGCACCAGGAACAACTGGTGAGCTATCGCTAGGGTGCGTTGACCGCAAGCTTGAGATTTAGCCATTTTCTCGATCTGTAGCGGCGCAGCAACATGCTGGATTTGATGATGTAGTCCAGAATCATTACCGCAAATATCCAGTGAACCGAGAAACCTAGCGTTAGGAATGCAAACGCGGGTATCAGGCGACCAAAGATAATGCCGCATACCGTGGCCAGTAGAGGAAAACGGGTATCTCCGGCACCGCGCAGTGCTCCCGAAAGAGTGATGTCCACAGCCATAATTGGCTGGGCGATCGCAATGATGTAGATGAACACTACAGTCAGTTGTATGGTCTCTTCATCCTCAATCATGAAACCGGCCAGGTCTCTGGCGAAGACCGCCAGTAGCACTGAAAAAATCGACATGGCAGCAAGGGCCATACGCAGGCCTCTCCAGCCTGCTTTCATAGCTTGCTCCGGATGTCCCGCGCCCAACTGCTGACCCACCAGGGTGGCCGCAGCGATGCCAAAGCCAAAGCCGACCACAATCGAGAAAGACACAATGCTTATGCCTATACCGTAGGCGGCGTAGGAGGTTGTACCGTATTGGCCAACGATGGCGAAAAATGCCAGGAACGCTATCTGGATAAAGCCTTGCTCCAGTACTGAAGGGGCGCCAATGCTTATCAGGTGGCGAGCTTTAGGCAGGTCAATACGCCACTGCTTGACCGCTTGCAGGTTGAATTTGCCGCGCCACCAAACCATAGCGAAAACAGAGGTGACCATGGCGGCGGCAAAACTTCCACCCAAGGCCACACCAGATACCCCCATTGGAGGTAAGCCGCCAATACCATGGGCGAGCATATAGCCAAACAATACATTGAACGTCGAGCTGAACATCAAAAAGCAAAGGGGAGTGATGACATCGCCGGTTGCGCGCAGTGACGTCGCGAGCAGCATGTTCAAGGCGGAGAAAATATTGAATACCCCCAGCCAGAAAATAAAACTCGCTGTTTGCCTGGTGGTTTCTTCGTCTAGCCCAAACAGACTGGCTACTGCTTCCGGAACCAGTAGCGTGGGTAATGATAGGATTAATCCAAGTACCAGGCCCAGGGCAATGGCGGTCCAGGACACCATTTCTGCCTCGGCGATGCGCTTGGCTCCCCAGCTGCGGGCGACCATTGCCGTGGTGGCTATAGACAGCCCCATTAGCACGGCTTGAATCAGGAAAAAGATTCGATGGCCGCTAGTGACCGCGGCGACCGCGCTGGTGCCCAGCCCCGAGACAATCTTGATATGGGCAAGGCCGACGGTGGTGAACAGCAGATTGGAAATAATAGTAGGCCAGGCCAGCTGCCAGACCCGGCGGCTGCTAGAGGCGTGTTGATTGTCTGTCTGGTCACTCACTTGCAGGTTTAGCGCTTGCTAGCCAGGGACTTGCATTCCCGGTGACGAAAGCAATCCGTAGTGTGGTCGTTGACCATGCCAGTGGCCTGCATATGGGCATACATAATGGTTGAGCCAACAAAGGTGAAGCCGCGCTTTTTCATGTCTTTGCTCAGAGCGTCGGAAATAGGCGTGGTGGCTGGCACCTGAGCCATCGATTTCCACTTGTTCTGGATTGGCTTGCCGTCGACGAAATCCCAGATGTAGTTGGCGAAGCTACCTTTTTCCGCCTGTACCTCAAGAAAGGCCAGGGCATTTTTACGCGCACCATAAACTTTCAGGCGATTGCGGATAATGGCAGGGTTGAGCAGGTGTTTCTCCAGTTTTTTGTCGGTGAAGCGAGCGACCTTCTGGGGATCAAAGCTACTGAACAGTTTTCGGTAGGCTTCGCGCTTTTTAAGGACCGTGATCCATGACAAGCCCGCCTGGGCACCTTCCAAAATAAGGAACTCGAACAAGGTCTGGTCGTCCCACACGGGTACGCCCCACTCGTCGTCGTGGTACTGCATGTAAAGTGGATCGGTGCCGCACCAGGTGCAACGGATATCGGACATAGAGCACTCCTCGTGACGGAAAAGGGAGTATGGGCGCGAGGATGATGCATGTCTAGCGGCTAGCTCGAACTGGCACCTGGTGGTTGCATGTGCCAGACTTTGGCCGTGAGCAACTCGGGGTTTAGCATGACAGATACAATTCTTTACGAGCAGATGGGGCACATAGGCTGCCTGACACTCAATAATCCAGCACGTCACAACTCACTGGGTCAGGGTGAATTGGAAGCAATTCAGTCTCACTTGAGCGCGGCAGAGCAAAACGGTGATGTCAGGGTGCTAGTGGTGACCGGTGCGGGCGAGAAAACCTTCTGTGCGGGCGCTTCCCTGAACGAACTTGGGGAGGGAAAGATCAGTGGCGACTGTTTTCAGGCGACAACCGACCAGCTGGCAAAATTGTCGGTGCCTACGATTGCATCGCTCAATGGTAATGTCTTCGGTGGCGGCGTTGAGCTTGCCCTCAGCTGCGACTTTCGAATTGGCATAGAAGGGAGCCGCATGCGCGTCCCTGCGGCCGCTATAGGCCTGTGCTATCCCCTCAGTGGCATCAATCGCTTTGTTGAGCGCCTTGGCGTTAACCTGGCCAAGCGAATACTGGTCGCCTCGGAGGAGTTCGATGCCGAAGCCATGTTGGACATCGGCTTTCTCGACCATCTGGTGCTGCCAGCGCAGAGACAACAGGTTACCGATGATCTGGCACAGCATATCGCTGGCCTGGCGCCATTGGCGGTAAAATCCATGAAAAAAATTCTGCAGCAAGCAGCAGCGGGTGGTATCGATATGGATTCAGCGCGAGAGCTTTCGGATATGTGTCTTGGCTCTGAAGACTTGCAGGAGGGCTTTGCCGCCCAGCGGGAAAAACGCAAACCCCGTTTTCAGGGGGCTTAGACGAGCTTAGCCGGGTGCCAGAGGACCGTGGCAGCGCAGCTCCCGGTCTATAGCCATCCAGGGTATACCCAGATTCTCCAGCCAGTGAATGGCCGCCTTTTCGGTTTTGAGTCTGGCTATGCTGGCGGCACCACAGGCGTCCAGACAGCTGTCTGCTACAACACTGACGCTGAGCATGCCCGGTATGGGATAGCCGTCAACCGGGCTCAAGCCTCGACCGAAAATCTCATTGTTGAGCAGGGTGCGACGCTCGAAATCTCCGCGCATGGCAAAGCCCTTGCCATTGAGCTTGATGCGATTGATTGCGGTGCGACTTCCGAGTGGGTGGCGCAGCCCAAGCAACCAGTTCGCGCCGTCGGCTTGCTTGCCAATGGTCGCTGCATCCTGCGCCATCTCAATCATCGCGCTCTCTACGCCCTCTTTAGTTAAGCGCTTGCGCACCGAGTCAATTGCGTAAGGACGAATGCAGCTATTGAGGTCCAGCAGCATACCTTTGTGGGGCAGTAGTGCTCCTTTATCCGAGATCTCTAGCTTGGCCCAACCGACCAGATTGAGCATGGCCTTAATTTGGGGCTCTGTAGCCTTTAGTTGACCATTGTCGTCATAGCAGTTTTGCAGGAGACGAGTGGTTGGGTCGAACAAATGGCTGCTCTCTTGCCAAAGGGCAGAGACAAAGTCGAAAAGGCTGCGTGCCTCTGGATCCAAAGGCGTGAAGCTGCCAGTGCCAGCAGACTGATTAATGCGACTGATAAGGCTTTGTGCATGATAGGCACTGAACTTGGCTTCCAATCGGGAGAATTCGCCAATAGCAATGTCTACCAGTTGATCGGCCTCGCTGGGAATGGCGTTGATGGCCAGCTGACAGGAACTACCGAAGCAGTTAATACGTTTCCTGTGCATCATGGCGTTATCGAGTATCTCTAGTGGTGGTCAAGCATTGTCAGTGACTGCCTATATTATTGGCAGTTTCCGTATATGGCAACGGTCTAGGAAAAATCGTCCCCCGGGCTTGGGTATCTCTAGTCTGTTAGGGGCAGTTCTAACGAAATTTGAGAGCCATTGTCATGCGTGACATTGATGGCCCCTCCCAGCGACTGGGCTAGGGCATCTACGATTTTCAGTCCCATTGATTGCGACGAAGGAGCGAGCGAATCTGGAGACCAGCCCATACCATCGTCTGCCACCGAGAGTATGAGGGTTCTCTCGGAATGTGATAGGTGATTTATGTCGGCCCGGAACTCGATGAAATTTGCGGCGGAATCCGTCGAAAAAGCATGCAGTAAAGCGTTCTCAAACAACTCGTAGAGGATGACAGCAGCGGGGGAGGCAATGCGCGCAGGCAGCAGCTCTGAAGTGGTCAGATTGATGGTTGTTATTGTTACCGGATCAACCGGTGTGGACTGCAGCAGGTGGTTTGTAAGGCTATCCACGTAGGTACTCAGGTTTGCCATTAGCATGCCTCCCTGGAAGTAGTAGCAACCCTCGAGCAGCTCCATAGCTTTCAGGTGGCCTCGAATCCTGGGATTGGCTTGCCCCTTATCTGAGGATTCCAGACATCTCCCGATCAGTTCCAGAGTATCCAAATTGTGCTTATGCACTGCGCGAATCAGCTCGTTGTGAAACTCTTGGCTGTCCTGCAGGTCATCCTGCGCTCTATCAGCTGAATCCTGCATTTCAACCGCAAACCTCAGCGCCTCTTCCTTAAGAAGATGCGATCGATACACTCGCATGACGCCCCAGATCAGAGCCAGAGCCAGAGCAACATAGAGGCAACCTGCCCACCAGGTAAACCACCAAGGTGGCAGCACCCGTATCTTCAGTGAAACACCTTCTTCGTTCCATATCCCTGCGGAATTCGCGGCCTTCGCCCGAAACACATATTCGCCGGGAGCCAGGTTGGTGTAATTAATCGTATTGTCCGTTCCATCGTCTATCCAGGATTGATCGAAGCCTTCGAGGATGTGGGAGTATTGGTTGCTGGCTGGATCAGCAAAATCCAGTAGGTTGACCCGAATACTAAGAGAATTTGAATCAGGTGATAGTTGAAGAGTTTCTACAGTTGATAGCTCATAATAAGATATTTTACGTCTGTTACCAATCTCGATCTGGCTGATAATTGTAGGTGAAGGCTGATTTACGAACTCGACTAGACTAGGGGTCAATTTGTTATAGCCATTTACACCGCCGAAATACATGTCACCACTTGAATCCCGAAAATAGGCACCAAAATTATAATCGTCAGCTTGGAGTCCATCCTGAGGTGTTAGCCTAAATTTTTGCTTTCCGTCTGGCTCAAGTACAACGATTCCCTGTTGGGTGGAGCACCACACATTGTGCTGGTCATCAAAGAGAATGCCGTAGACTGTTGTTGCGGTTAAGTCTATGTGGTCAGTAAATCTATGGACCTGCGACAGGCCCTGGTCTCTGTCGCTACCTTTCCAGATAAAAATACCATGATCCTTGGTGCCAATAAGCAGGTTACCATCTCTACTTTCATTGATACTAAGAAAGAGAGGGGAGCTAGCTTCAATCGGAAACTCAAGCTCAGTGTCTCTAAACGATCTTGAAGATCTACTGTATTGATATAACTGTCGCTCCGATCCTGCAAAAATTTCGCCATCGAGTGTTTCGAAAACTTGTGTGAAAGATAGCTCTTTTCCCGAATCGATGGCAATTAGGTCGGCGTTATCAAGTATGAAAACGCCTTTGTTATATGACGAAACCCAAATAGTACCGTCAGTTGTGACTAGAATTTTCGTTACAGCCAAATCTGATGTAGTGGGATTTGAAAGAGAGGCAAGGCTGTTATTCCTTAAGTCTAGCTTATACAGGCCGTGTTGCTGAAGACCGATAAAAATCGAATCACCGTGACTCGCAAGTGCCATTATTCTGTTGTCAGGAAGCGACGACCCGTCGCCTGTAACAAGGTGTAAATGTTTGCCAGTTTCTTCTTGAAATCGAAAAATTCCATTGTAGGTTCCGATCCAAACATCGCTTTTTGAATCTTCACTGAATGCCAATACGTCGTTGTAGATTTCGCTGTTTCTATGATTGTAGTTGGAAATTGAGTTTGGCCTTATTTGATCAAGTCCTTGATAGGTGCCGATTAGAAGAAATCCGTTTCCGGGGAAAATTCTCGTAATGTAGTCATGTGATAGCTTTGAATTTTTTTGGCTAAAGTGTTTCGTGGTCTTCGTGTCTATCGAGGACACTATTAGGCCTCCGTCAGTCCCTATCCATAATGTGCCCTCAATCGTTAGAATGTCTGTGATTCTGGACACGTCATCGCCTGATAGATCGATTGAACGTACTAGTGTCTCTGATGCTATGTCGAGCTCATGGATACTGCCGTTTGATGTGCCAAGGAAAATGCTGTTTCCATTAGCTAATGCGAGCGAGGTTATGTCCGATTCGGAGATCTCGACGTCCAGCCTTCGAATCGATCTGTGACTGAAGTTCAGGGTTACCAGATCGGTTTTGCTTGCTAACAATGCTCGTTGTGGATCTATGGCTACTACATCAACAATGTCGTCTATTTTAAGCTCAGTTAACTCCGCCTTAATCCACTTTGAATCACTTCGAGTGTCGAGGTCTATTGAAAGAATACCGCTCTTTGAGGTTGCTAAGTGGTGGTTGCCAGTTAATCTATGAAGATCAATAAGTTCTAAGCCAGAGCTATTTCCCGCAATCTCGAGTAACTCGAATCCGTCATCTTTTTTTTCGAGTTTTAGGAGCCCGCCACCGAACGTCGCGACTAAAAGGTCGCCGGATATGGTCTCGGAAATACCACGAATATCCGAGTGTGATATGTAATTCTTTCCTTTCTTTGATGAGTCAAACTTACGAACGTCTGTTCCATCGAATCTATAGAGTCCGTGCTGGGTGCCAATCCACAGAAAGCCAGTCGAGTCTTTGAATATTCGGGTGATTGTAGGCTGTGCCATACGGGATGATAATTGGGAGTCTACCACCTCTCCAAAACTGCAGAGTGCGTAGTTCGAAAGAGACCACAGTAGTAATAACAGAAAATGTTGAGGTAAAAAATTTATAAGCATGCCCTAGAAAAGTTGAGTAAACTCCAGCGGTTTTGGTTTGTGGTAATAAATTTCCAGCTATAGGTATTCTTGTTCAAATTCTTGGATGAACTCGTCATAGGCTTGGCGCAGCTTAACAAACCGAGATGCGAGATGATCAGTCTTTCCTTTTTTTCCTTCAATCTCTATGTTTGAGCTGATTACACGCACTTTCTGAGCGCCGATATTTGCGCTCATCGATTTAATTGCGTGAGCTGCTTTATATGTACCATCGATCTCAAAATCACTTATACAGCTGTTGAGTTCGAATAGTTTTGCGTCCATCTGGGATTGATAGCCATTGAATATCTCTGGCAGTAGTTTGTTTCCAGTTTGCTCTTCGATTTCGATGATCGCATTAATAGCCTGACGATTTAGTATGGGTGTGTCATTGATCGAATCATACTCGACCTCACGGCCCTCATTTAGAGTGATCGCTTCACTGTCAGGAAATTCTTGGCTCGAGGTGTCGCTGGGTAATTTAAATGACTGGAGAGCACTACGAATATCACTAATCGAAAATGGTTTTCCAACATAGTGATTCATGCCGGAATTCTCGCACCTTTGACGATCTTTTCTATCTAGGCCTGCCGTGAGTGCGATTATGGGTATAGCGGTCAAACCTCTGTCGCTTTCAAATTTTCGAATCTTCTCTGTTGCTTCGAATCCATCCATAACTGGCATTTGACAATCCATAAAGACGACATCAAAATTTCCGGTAGAAAATATTTCTAATGCTTCTTCACCGTTGCTGACGACTTTGGCCGAGTGACCCAGTATCGAAAGCATCTCACTGATTATTCTTTGATTCGTCACAACGTCTTCCGCGACAAGAATTCTTAGCGAATTGTCCGTGCTATTCTGCTTTTTGACTGTGGAGGCATGATGGGTTTTTCTGGTTTTTTTCTCGTGCTTGTCTAGAGATTTTTTTAAGGCTTCGAGAGTCACTGGTTTTGATACTCTTTCCCAGGTGTCGAAAAGCGAGTTGACTCGGCTTTGATTTAACGTCGTCAAGAGCAAGCCGTGATCAACGTTTATCTTTGCAATCTCTTCGGTAATATTGGGATTCTGTTCCAGAACCTCGGCGTCAACCAAAAGTAGCCTTGGTCGTTCTTTGAAATTAACCTGTTGGCTCACTTGAGAGCTCCACCCTAGAATAGACAAATGAGAAGTGATCATTTCAGATGATGATTCGTTAGAGCAGAGAACAGTGGCTTGGTTGTTGGGGGGTGTTCTAACAGCGCGGTCTCTTTTCACATGTAGAGGAATTTTTACAGATATCTCTGTTCCGACATTAGGTGCGGATTCTATGGTGATTGTTCCGTCCATCATCTCGATATAGTGCTTTGATATTGAGAGACCTAAACCGGTTCCACCGTATTCTCTAGTTGTACTTGTGTCTGCCTGTGTGAATACATCAAAGACCTTCTTCTGGGTGCTTTTGTCCATTCCTATGCCAGTATCTTTGACCGTAATAACAATATCGCTCAAGCCAGATAGATCGTTAATCGCAGTGCATTGCACTATTACATCAATATTCCCTACGTGAGTAAACTTGATGGAGTTGCTAATTAAGTTCATTACAACTTGTCTTATCTTGGTTGGATCTCCGAGTGCTTTCTCGGGAAGGCCATCTCTAAGTATGTTGTTCAACGACAGGCCTTTTCTAGCTGCAGGCTCTCCCTGGAGGTAGCAAATTTCGTCGACTAATTTGATGAGATCGAATTCTACATTTTCGATATCGACCTTCGATGCTTCGATCTTTGAAAAATCAAGTATTTCATTGATTAGCCCAAGTAGAGACACCCCACTGTTATGCGCTGCCCTGGCAAATTGCTTTTGCTGTTCAGAAAGATCAGTGTGGAGTAATAGTTCGGTCATGCCAATCATTCCATGCATCGGTGTGCGAATCTCGTGACTCATAGTGGCTAGAAAATCTGACTTTGACTGGTTCGCCTCCTCTGCCGCTTTTTGCGCCTCCTGGAGATCTTGGGTTCTCTCTTGTACTTTAAATTCGAGCTCCCGTTGCCGAGCCATTGATTCTAGGGATAGGCGTCTCTGTCTAAAAACTACTAAACCGATAAGCACTAACGCAAACGCGATATAGATTCCGTAGGCGATAGGACTAAGCCATGGGGGAGGGCTGACAATTACCGGCAGGGATAATGCATCCCAGTTCCACTCGCCGCCGGGGCTAGAAGCTGCAAAACGCAGTACATACCTTCCCGCGGGGAGTGTTGTAAACGATGCCACCCGTGAGTCCTCAGAAACTACCCAGTTCGGGTTTAATCCTTCAAGCTTGTAGGCATATTGCACTAGATCTGGGTTCGAATAGTCTGCTGCGTAAGCTTCAACGGTCAGAATGCGATCTTCGTACGTCAATTCCAGCTGGTCTAGTTCGTAATAGGGTGACCCAAAGGAAACTTCTTCATTCATTATCTTTATGGATGAGATGTTAACCAGCGGAGCTACATTGTTCTGCCGTGAAAAATCAGGCTTTATTATGTTGAATCCAAGCGGTCCACCAAAATATATGGAGCTGTTTGAGGATTTGAACGAAGCCCCCATATTGAATTCGGTGTTTTGTAGTCCGTCACGTACACCATATTGATGTGATGTTAGAGTTGATGGGTTAAACCGAGTCACTCCTCTATTATGGGATAGCCATAGGTTTCTATTTTCATCGGATTCGATTCCATAAATATTTGAACTTGGAAGGCTGACCTCACTGGAATGGTTTGTAAAATTCCCGTTCAACTCAAGTCTGTCGTCTTCTGCCCAGCTCATCAGGCCGCCTCCAGAAGAGCCTAACCAAAGGCGGCCCAAGTGGTCCTCATGAAAAGCCCAGATCATATTGCTAAGGAGACCGCTCGAATTTTCAGAACCTTGTTTGAAATGTACAAACTCTCCTGTGTTCGAATTGAATTTATTCAGACCATTTTCAGTTCCGACCCAAATCGAGCCTAGTGAGTCTTCAAAGAGAGCTATCACCATGTTGCTGCTTATGGCTCCTGTTGTTTCATCGGAATTTTGATAGTTTCTGAACTCACCGGATTTTTCTTCGTACTTTGCTAATCCCCCACCGAATGTCCCAATCAGAAGGTCACCCTCGGAAGTTCTGAGTATGGAAGTAATCCCGTTGGCTCCGATCGTTTTTTGATCTTTAGAATTGTGTTTGAATACTTCAATCGTATTGCTCAGTAGATCGTATTTATTCAAACCGCCGTCGTAGGTTCCAATCCACAAAACATTGTCTTCGCCAAGAAGACTCATTATTACTGGGCTGGATACACCAGGGCTGGTGAATTCGTTGATCCAGTCGAAGTTATCTTCATTCAACGTTAATCTGTTCAAACCATCATCTGTGCCAACCCAGAGACTTCCATCGGACGTTTCTGCGAACGCATTGACTGCTTTGCTAGAAAGATTCCCGGTCACATCATCGTATTTTGGAAAGTGACTCTGTGTGCCGCTGGCGAGTCCGTACAAAGTGCCGATCCAGTATTGGCCCTCTCGCGACTGGTAGACGCTAGATATTGCATTAGCGGGCAAATTTGAATTGGAAGTGGTATATCGAAAAAATGAGTCGTTGTCTGATGTGTATAGATTTAAACCTTCGTAAGTGGCCAGCCAAACTCGCTCACTCCTGTCGATGTAAATATCGAATACTCTATTTGAGGAAAGAGAATTTGGATCTTCCTCGATGTGGCTGTAAGTAGTGAGTTCTAGCGAATTAGGGTCATATTTACTTGCCCCTTCAACTCCGTGCGCTAGCCACAGCGCTCCACTTGGCGAGATGACCAAGCGCGTTACAATTCTTCCTGCGTAATTCTGTGGGCTTTTAGAGGCGACTGGAAGTGGACTGATAACACCGGTCTCAGGTCGGAATTTGAGTACTCCCAAAAGTTGAGTGGCAATCCAGACATTTCCGTCAGAGTCATGTGCGAAATCATACACTACACCAAAGTTGGGTATGCCCAATGAGTCAGGTGTAAAATGTTTGAATTCGCCGCTTTCTGGATCGAAGGAGCTGAAAGAGCTTGGATAGCCAAGCCACAAGTTTCCGCTTTTTCCCAAAGACACGGTATAGATGCTATTGGAGTATGGTGAATGCCTGATATTCGGGTCTGATGTGTGTCTCGAGAAGGTGTTGGATATTGGATCGAATTTATTGAGCCCCGCACCTGCAGTTGCTACCCATAAGTTACCTGACGAATCTTCTGCAATCCTGGTCACGTTATTTGATGACAATGACTGTTCAGATGAGGGAGAGTGCCGAAAGTTTTCTAGGTTGTGCCCCGTGTATTTATTTAGACCTTCCTTGGTGATGAACCACAAAGCACCGCGAGAGTCTTGAAAGGATTGATCTACAGTTTGTTGAGTCAGATTTTTAGAAAAGGGAGCGGTGAAAAAATCTATCTCGGAACCAGATAATGACTCAGCACTAAGTCCAGAAGACATAAGTGCGAAAGTGATAATTATTGTATAGAGCCTAAGGCGCATTTTGTGCCAGACGTTGATTGAGTCGTTAGAGCTTTAGATTAGAAAGCAGAACTTCCCCCAATGCACTCAATTTTTCAGGATTTCGATAGAAGCTATACAAAGAAAAAGGCGCTATTGAACAGATGGAAGGCATCCCGGTTCAATAGCGCCCATCGAGCGATACTAGTTAGCTATGCGGGGTTAGCGCAGGCCCCACTTGTATGCTGATTGGTCAGCGAATGAGCGTAGGCCCCACTTGTATGCTGATTGGTCAGCGAACGAGCGCAGGCCCCACTTGTATGCTGATTGGTCAGCGAACGAGCGCAGGCCCCACTTGTATGCTGATTGGTCAGCGAA
>JBALVN010000001.1:473064-1442181 GCA_036961455.1 Halioglobus sp.
GAGCGCAGGCCCCACTTGTATGCTGATTGGTCAGCGAACGAGCGCAGGCCCCACTTGTATGCTGATTGGTCAGCGAATGAGCGTAGGCCCCACTTGTACGCCGACTGCTCAGAGAAGCTCATGCTGCCCCACTGGTAGTTGCTGGTGCCAGCATAGGAAGGGGAGTCAGCTTTGGGCTCTGAGGAGGTGTTTCCCCACTTGTAGCCGCTGCGCGCTGGGGTGTTGTCTGCCCACTGAGCTTCGGATTCGTTAGCTTGGCTGCTCTTGCCCCACTTATAGCCGGCATTGCCGCTGCGTGTGTAGGACTTGGCGTCTGCCAAAGAGTGGCTTACACGGTGGACCAGGTTTTGGCCGCTTTGTGCAGTTTGGTCAACTTCCGCCATGGAAATTGAAGGGACGAGCAATGTCACCGCTACAGTGGTGAGCCCCGCTAATTTGATCGCCTTGTAAGTATTCATAATCTGCCTTCCTAATTTTGTGTTTGGTCAGTGTCGAAATGTGACGCGCTTATTGTTTTGTACATCTACTTTGGGACGCAGTTCACATTAGCTTTTCCTTACACTTGACTCCGTTATACGAGCTGTAGTGACGCGATTGAAGGCAGGTACATAACCATTTTGGGGTAACTGGGCAGAGGCTAGTCTTATGAGACGTACATGCAGAATAAAAGGTGTGCATGTAACGTGCTGATAAATAAGATAAAAATGTGCATTTCGATGGGGCTTTCACAGAAATGACCCACAAAGGGCACTTGGCACAAAAAAAGGGGGACTTTGTAATTAGGGGAGCGCAGTGCTACTTCGGTTGTTGCGAGAGGTTTTCTATTTTTTGACGCTCAAGGTCGTACATTTGCTCCCATGCAAAGGGGTGTGTCGCAGGGGTCAAATGGTCAGGATCAAGCCGCTCAACGTGGTCCTTAACTCCCCAAACTCGAGTGTCGCTGGCGCCTTTACTCGGCTCCAGTGGTGAGAGCATTTTGTCCAGCCCTGGCAGGCTGATGTTTCCGTCCTCATTCATTACGGCCGGGCCCTCAAAATGCTCCTGCATGGCCATATCGCGCATCAGGTTGAGGTCGGTGTTGCCGCAGCCTTTTTTGCCCAGGGTGATAGCCCTGGTGATGCTCACATATCCCTGTCCCTGCTGGAATGGGCTGTATGCCAGCAAGCCGTCACGGTTGATAGCGGGTTCTGCAGTGCTTAGCAGCTTGCACTTCACATCATCGGGGGACAGGTCAGGTTCCAGCTGCAGCAGCAAGGCAACCAGACCAGAGACCAGTGCGGCTGCCTGCGAGGTACCGGTCATCACCAGCTCGCCACTAACAAGCTGGTATTCAGGGTGCTCTTGCAGTAAGCCAGAGCCGGGCCGGGTGATGCCGGTGATATGGCCCCCTGGGGCTACGATATCCGGCTTTATGTGGGCCTCTGGCGTGGGTCCTCGGGACGAGAAGTCAGGTACATAGTCGTCTGCATGGGTTTCCAGCGTCCAGGAGTCTGTAACTGCCCCGACGGTTATGATGTAGGGCAGGTTGCCCGGTGAGCCCACGGTCATATGCCCTGGGCCCTCGTTCCCGGCCGCTGCCACTACGGTGATACCTTCCGACCAGGCCCGCATAATCGCCTGGTTAATGGGGTCGAGGTAGTAGGGCCATCGAGGCCGAGCGGAGAAGGAAAGGTTGAGCACTCGAATGCCGTATTTTTCCTTGTTATCGACAGCCCATTGCACTCCTCGCACAATATCCAGCAAGCCTCCCTGGCCTGCTTCATTGAATGCCTTTATCGCCACCAGGGTTACATCGGGTGCGATGCCCTTGAATCCGCCGGAGGGTTTCCCGTTCGCCAGGGTTTTCCCACTGTGCGCGAGAACGCTGGTCATGTGTGTGCCATGGCCACTCTCGTCAAAGACATCTTCCATGCTGTTGTTAATGGCATCATAACGCGCGGCTACGCGATCTTTACCGTCTGTATTGAGGGTTAGCGCCGGATGATCCCAGAGCCCTGAGTCCAGTACTGCCACTGTCACCCCGTTGCCGCGAACGCCATGACGATGAAGTTCTTCCGCCCCGGAGACAGCGCTGTAATAAAAGTTGTCAGCATTGTCGGGGTAGCCTGGAATAAGCTCTACTTTGCAGTCTCCCCCAAAATCGGCAGTGACCGAATAGTCGCTCTGCACGGGTGGGGTTTCCATGGCTTTGTGGAATACGAGCTGTAATTTTTCTTGCTGGGACAAAGTCGGTGTCGACACCCCTTCGTCCTGCAGAGAAATATGCGCCTCCCCGGCAGCTGAGTTAACAATGCTGACGGCCGATAGCGGCTGATTGCCCAGTTGCGCGTGCTTGATTGTACCCAGTGCACTCGGCCAGCTGAGCTTCAGTGACTCTAGCCTGCGCGGTTCATTGCCCTTGTTAAACAGTTTCCAGCTAAAGCCATCTACTGAGCGGTCTATCTCCACCGCACCAGAGATGCGGCAGTTGTCTGTCTCAGGAAGTACTTCTTCGGGCTGATCGTCCAGGGCAAGATCGTCAATATGACGAATGACCTTGCCGCTGCCGATGATGGCATCCAGCTGGCTGCGTGAAAGCGCAGCGCCTACGGCGTTAATGATGGGTAGATTGTGGGTGATGGTGCCACCTTCGCCCATTACTAGCGACACCATACCCTCTGCCGATGCACCCTGAAGCATGACGTGGAGCGAGTCATGTGTATTGGCATGGGCCTGAGAGCCCACCGCCAGCAGGTAGGTGCATAGCGTCAGGTGTCTGGCGAATATCATGAGGTCAGAAACAGTGGTGCGGATGGCGTCAAGACGGTTGCAACGCCTCACTGAAATTCTGGCGCAGCATATCGGGCACATCTTCCGGGTAGATAGGACGCGAGAAGTAGTAGCCCTGCAGTAGGTCACAGCCTCGCTTCACCAAATAGTCCAGCTGATGCTTCTCTTCTATCCCTTCAGCGATAACGCGTAGGTTCAGGGTTTTGGACAAAGCGACGATGGCGTCGACAATTGCCGCGCCATCGGGGCTGTTGAGGTCCGCGACGAAGCTCTGGTCGATCTTGAGAGTGTCAATGGGAAAACGCTTCAGGTAGCTCAGTGAGGAGTAGCCAGTGCCGAAGTCGTCCACCGCCAGTTCCAGTCCCAGCGCCTTCAGCTGCTGCAGCTTTTCGATATTCGTTTGAGCGTCAGTCATGATCGCGCTTTCGGTTAGCTCAAGTTCAATGCGGCTGGCATCCATTCCCGACTGCTTTAGGAACTCCCCAATCGACTCGGGCAAGTTACTTTGGTTGAATTGCAGCGGCGAGATGTTGATGCAAACCCGGAAAGGCTTAAGGCCCATGGAATCCCAGTACTGACAATGGCGAGCTACTTCAGCCATGACCCATTCACCAAGCTCTATGATTTGGCCGGTACTTTCTGCCACCGGAATAAAGTCCAGTGGGGAAACCATTCCGCGGGTGGGGTGTTTCCAGCGCACCAGCGCTTCCATACTGACGACTTCGCCGCTGGTGGTGTCAATCTGAGGCTGGTAGCGCAGCTCCAGCTCATGGTTTTGCAGCGCATCGCGCAGCTCTTCTTCCATCTTTAGCTGCTCGACGGCCTTAGCGTTCATTTCCTCGTCATAGAAACGATAGCAGGCGCGCCCCTGGCCCTTGGCGGCATACATGGCTGTATCTGCATTGCGTACCAGAGTGTCGGGGTCCTCGCCGTCCTGTGGGAACAGGGCAATCCCGATACTGGGGGTGACAACCGGGTTGTGCGACTGCAGGGCAATCGGCTCCGAGAGCGTAGTCAAAATGCGTCTGGCAACTCGCTCAACCTGCATGGCGTCACGAATGTCCGACAGCACTACCGTGAATTCGTCGCCACCCAGGCGCGCAATTTCTGTACTTGAGTCTGCGGCTTCATCATCAGCGCTATTGTCGCTGTAGTAGTTGATGGCGTCGTCTTCGCGCAGCTCTACTGTCAACCGTTTGGCGATTTCCACCAGCAGTCTGTCGCCACGTCCGTGGCCAATAGAGTCATTAATGCGCTTGAAATGGTCCAGGTCGATAAACAGCAGGGCCGCGTTGGTCTTGTGACGGCGACAGCGTTTGAGAATGCGGTTGAGCTGTTCGTTGAAGCTTCTTCTATTGGGCAGGCTGGTCAGTGGATCGTAATAAGCCAGGTAGCGAAGCCGATCTTCCTGGCGCTTCAAAGAGTTGAATGCATCGCTGGCGCGCAGCATGTATTGCACATCTCTGCCCAGCAGCGACCAGTTCACCGGTTTGGTCTTGTATTGGGTGGCTCCAGCTTCAAATCCCAGATCGATGGATTCTCGGTCATCTGACCCGGTGACAATCATGATGGGGATGGACTCGCCCTGGGGCATTTTGCGCAGCCGCTTGCACACTTCCAAACCGGTCATGCCGGGCATTTCAACATCCAGGAATACGAGGTCCGGCCGCTCGCGCATAAATACGTCGATGGCCTCAGGGCCGTCTGCGGCCTCTACAACCACCATGTCTTCCGCTTCCAGGCACTGGCGCGTTAATAGTCGAACATTGAAATCGTCATCACAGACGAGGATTTTTGCTTTTTGGTGCGGGCGATCTTCGCTGGACATGAATAAGGGAGATAATGCTGTTAGAAGAGTTCTAGGCTATCATCACTGGAACCTAGCGCCTAGCCCGAATCATACAAAGGGTAAAACAAGCGCTTTGGGGCGTGACAACATTAATAACAAGGGGTTATAGAAATCGTTATGCGTTTGCATTGGGCTGCGCTGTTGCGGTTACTGGTCCCGTCGATCATTGTCGGCGGTGGCTTGCTGGTTCGTAGCTATCTCGATCAGTTCGGCGAGGAGGCCAGGGTCGTGATCGCCAATTTACCCTATATGGTTGCTGTGGCCAGCTTTGTCATGGCTTACCAGTTTCGTCGATTGCGCTTGTTACTCGCAGCTGTCGGCACAGCCGCTTTGTTCTGGTTGATAAAGAGTCACATGCAAATCAGCCTGGATGACCCGCAAGTAGCGCGGCTTTTCCTGGTGGCAAGCCTCGCTGTTCCCCTGCTGTGCCTGTATCTCATGCTCGCTCCGGAGCGCGGATTACTCACTACCTACGGAATTCTGACCGCAGTTTTTGCACTGGGACTGGCCGGCCTTTGTTTCGTCCTGGCTGACTGGATCACGGCCTCGACGACTGAAGCAGCCACCTTTTTTACGCCTCGTCCCTGGGAGGGGTTTATTTTGTCAAAGGGCGCTTGCCTGCTGACAGCGGTTGTCCTGCTGACGGGTCTTGTGCTTCTTGTTGTGCGCGACGGTGAGGCAGAGGCGGCGTTACTGGGGGTGCTGGCGGCAGCCTTTTTCTCGCTGGCGTTTCTGCATCTGGATCATATCTCGGTGGTTATGGGCATAGCTGGAGGGTTATGTGTTATTTGGGGTTTGTTGCGCAGTTCGCACTCAATGGCCTATCGCGATGATCTGACTGGTCTGCTCAGTCGCCGAGCGCTAAATGAACGACTCAACTCCCTCGGTAGGCGCTACAGCATAGCCATGCTTGACGTCGATCATTTCAAACGATTCAACGACACCCATGGTCACGATGTTGGCGATGATGTCCTGAAGCTGGTGGCATCGCGAGTGAATCAGGTGGGCAATGGCGGTACCGCCTATCGCTATGGTGGCGAGGAGTTCTGCGTTGTGTTCCCGCGCAAATCTACCGAAGATTGCGCGGCCGCAATAGAGCAGGTGCGCGAAAGTATTTCCAATTACAAAATGTCGATACGAGACAAGAAACAGCGGCCGGTGAAATCTAAAGACGGGTCACAGCGCCGTGGCGCCTCAAAAATAAAGTCCAGTCAGGTTTCGGTCACGGTGAGTGCGGGCGTGGCCGCACGCGGTGAGAATTACCCTGATGCTGAAGCGGTTATCCTGGCTGCGGACAGCAAACTGTACAAAGCGAAGAAGAGCGGCCGTAACCGCGTGGTTTACTAAAGCCCGCTGCGGGTCAGGAGAACATCGGCTCGCGACGTTGGAAATGCAGTTCTTTCACGAAACGCGGCAGCTGCTGCAGCGGAATAGCCGGGCTGTAGTAGAAACCCTGTACCTGCTGGCATTTTTGTTGGCGCAAATATTCAACCTGTTCATGGGTTTCGGCCCCTTCGGCCACGACCAGCATGCCCAGCCTGCGGCCCATTTCAATAATCATGGTGCACACCGCTTCCTGGTGTGGGTTATTGGGAAGGTCGCGCACAAAGCAGGCGTCGATTTTCAGTGCCGAGATAGGCAGCTCAGTCAGGTGTGATAGCTGCGAGAAGCCAGTGCCAAAGTCATCCAGAGAAAAGGAAATGCCCAGCAGTCGCAGCTCGTCCATGCGGCCTTTTATCGTCTCTGGGTTCTTTAAAATGGTGGTCTCGGTCAGTTCAAACTCAAGCCGAGACGCGTCTGCGCCGCTGCGCTTGATGATGTCTTTGACGATGTCTACAAATCGATCGTCCTGAAACTGGCTGAAGGAAATATTCGCAGCGACATCTACATCCCGAATGCCCTGTTCTTCCACCCAGACCTGGGCAGCACAGGCGTGCTGAATGACCTGGTAACCGATCGTGCGCATCAGGCCCATGTCTTCACAGGCAACAATGAACTCCCCCGGGCAGAGTAGGCCCCGGTCCGGGTGATTCCAGCGCAGCAGCGCTTCCAGTCCCACCAGTTTTCCGGTCGCCAAATCTATACGGGGCTGGTAATGGAGCTCAAACTGGTTTTTTCTTACCGCGGTGCGAAGTTCCGCGGCCAGCGACGTGCTGCCGCCTTGATCGAAGGTCAGTTGCTCGCTGTAGCGAATGTACTTGCTGCCATCGACGCTTTTAGCCTGCTGCATAGCTGAGCGCGCAAAATCCACTAACTCGGAGAATTCTTTGCCGTCATCGGGGTAGATGGCGGCACCGATGCTGGCGTCAATAGACACCTGCTGTTCGCTAAGGATCATCGGAGCGGTGATGGATTTGATCATTTTTTCAGCAATCAGCTCCACATCCCTTGAGTTGCTGACGTCTTCGAGCACGATGGCGAACTCGTCACCACCGAGGCGGGCGATGCTGTCTGTGCTGCGCATCTTGTTGATCAGCCGCCGGGAAATGGTTTTGATCAGCAAGTCACCATCGGTTTCGCCGTAGTGATCATTGATATTGGCGAACTGGTCCATGTTGATATAGAGGAGGGCAGTGTTGAAGTCGTAGCGCTCGCTGCGCTCCATCGCCCTTTCCATATGTGCGCGAAAGCCTGCCCGGTTGAGTGCGCCGGTCAGTGAGTCGCGATTGGACAGCTGCTGAATAGTGTCGCGAGCACGCTTCAACTGAATCGAATAATCCAGCACCCGGTGTACCAGGGCGTCCTGCAGTTGCCCGCGTACCAGGTAGTCCTGAGCGCCATGCTCGCGCAACTGTGCAGTCAGTTCCTCGTTGTCGTCGTCCAGTAACAAGATGAGTGGCACAGTGGCTTTGTTTTTCTGGGCCAGTCGCAGCAGATACTCGGTTTCAGGGCCGTAGGCCATGATGACGGCATCTATCATCGGGTCCAACAATGCTTCTATGGGGCGTTGCATGGACTCGGAGGAGGCGAGATTGAACCTTTCGGGTACAGCGCGTCCAAGGCAGGCAGAGAGGATCGTATGATCCACGCTGTTCTCGGAAATTATCAGTACCGTGTGTTGGTCCACTATTTGTCCCTGGTCTTTCGCACAACTGCGTCAGTATCGGCTATTGTGCTCACGCCCAGTGGGCGCGTCAGAATTATGGCCGCTTATTCTTTATATAACATGAAGTTATACGGAATAACTCAGCGAAATTCTACTCATACTTTATTGAAAATTACCAACTCTGCTGGCTTGAGCCCTTGTGCTAGCAATAACTGGCCTTGACCGTCATTGGTACTGGTCGCGGGTGTATTATTCTGACTACTGAATCCGCGTGGAATGAAATCATGACAGAAGAAGTATTGTTTGAGGTGAGTGATGGCGTTGCCGTGATCACGTTGAACCGCCCTGAGGCCCACAATACGCTCTCGGCGAGCATCATCGAGGGAGTGGGCGCGGCCTACCAGCGCTGTGACGAAGACGACGCGATTCGTGCGGTGGTTGTCACCGGCTCTGGCAGGAGCTTCTGTGCTGGCGCTGACATGAGTGGCGGCGCCGACACCTTCGACGGGGACGCTGTCTCAGTCGAGGTGAGTTCCTGCCCTTTTGCTATGCAGGCGTTTGAGGTTCGCAAGCCGGTTATTGCAGCCTGTAATGGGCACGCGGTGGGTGCCGGGCTGGGTATTGCCATGCAGACAGACATTCGAGTGTTCGCCAACGAGGCCAAATATGGATTCCTGCAGTCGCGCCGTGGCGTGGTGACCGACTTCGCCATGGAGTATTTGTTACCTCGATTGATTGGGGTGGAGAGGGCGCTAGAGCTATTGATGCGTGGCCAGCGGCTCAGTGGCAGCGAAGCAGTAGAGTGGGGATTGGCCGGCCGCAGTGTCCCGGCCGCAGCAGTGCTGGACACAGCATTGGAGATTGCCCGTGATATGGCGGTGAATGCGGCCCCTCTGGCTATGGCGATGCACAAGCGCCTGACCTGGCAGGCCATGGATATGAGTTATGCCGAGCTGGCCAAAAAGGAGTCCAGGGGGCTGAACTACAGCATGACCAAGCCGGATGCGGTAGAAGGAGGCATGGCCTATTTCGAGCGCCGCGCTCCCAACTGGAGTGGCCGCCTCAGTGAAGACTGGCCTGCCTGGATGGATGAATAGATAGGCCAGGGGCAGGCGAGCCCTGCTGCTATTGCAGGGCCTGCTTAGGGTGAGCTGATTACTTCTAGTTTGTTTGCTCGCAGTAAAACACTGGAATATTGCGGTCGGTTCTGGCCTGGTACTCATCAAAGTCAGGGTAGACTGCCAGCAGAACAGGCCATAACTCGGCCTTTTCCTCGTCGCTGACCTGCCTGGCCTGGTAGGTGTTTTGTGCCCCGCCCGCCATGATCTGAATCCTGGGGTGGGCCTTGATGTTGTAATACCAAACCGGGTTTTTGGGCATGCCACCACTGGATGCCACCAGAATTTTGTTTTCCCCGTGGGCGATGTGAATAAGCGGCAGGCGTCGAGTTTTGCCGCTCTTGGCACCTGTCATGGTGACCAGGCAGACCGGGCCGCCCAGGAAGGAGTTCATTAGCCGGCCTTTGCTGGCGCGAAATACGCCTGCCTGGAAGCGACTCACCCAACGTGTGACCATCTTGATTGCCGGTAACTGCTTCTCTTTGTACTGCATGACGTCTTCGCGGCGTGTTTTGACGTAGTCGTACTTGACCATATTGAGTTCCCATGATGCTTTGGTTACAGAGGGTAATCCACAATTGCGGCGCTGCCAATCTATGCTAGACTTTGCGGCCATTTTTACCTCTCCAGCCACGCCCATGAGCATCGCTTCCGATAAACTGGAAACCATCCGCCAGCAGGTGCAGTCCCACCTGGATCATGCTGAGCAGCACCGTCTGACGCCAGAGCAGGAACACGCGCTCAAAGAGCAGATTAAGGCCCGCCTGGCAGCTGAAGACGCCGTTCTTGTTGCCCACTACTACACCTCCCCGGCAGTGCAGGCATTGGCGGAGGAGACCGGTGGTTGTGTTTCCGATTCACTGGAGATGGCCCGTTTCGGTCACGACCACCCGGCTAAAACGCTGGTGGTTGCTGGTGTGAAGTTCATGGGTGAGACGGCGAAGATTCTTACGCCCGAAAAACGTGTACTGATGCCGACCCTGGAAGCTACCTGTTCCCTGGACCTGGGTTGTCCTATCGAGGAATTCTCCCTGTTTTGCGATCAACACCCGGATCGTAAGGTTGTTGTTTACGCCAATACATCAGCTGCCGTGAAGGCGCGGGCCGACTGGGTAGTCACCTCCAGCATTGCCTTGGATGTGGCCGAGCACCTGACGGATCAGGGCGAAAAAATCATTTGGGCGCCCGATCAACATCTGGGTGACTATGTGCGCCGAGAAACCGGAGCCGACATGCTGATGTGGGATGGCGCCTGTATCGTCCATGAGGAATTCAAGGCCCGGGGGATTGCCGACCTCAAGGCTGTTTACCCTGATGCCGCGGTGCTGGTGCACCCTGAGTCACCGCGCTCAGTGCTGGAGTTGGCAGACAAGGTGGGTTCGACCACCCAGATTATCAACGCAGCCAGGGAAATGGATAACGAGCGCTTTATCGTCGCCACCGACCAGGGTATTTTCTACAAATTGCAGCAAGAGGCGCCGGGTAAAGAGTTTATCATTGCACCCACCGCCGGCAATGGTGCTACCTGCCGTAGCTGCGCCAACTGCCCCTGGATGGCTATGAACGAGCTGGAACTGCTGGCTCAGGTGTTTGACCGTGACGACAATGAAATCTTCGTCGATCCGGTCCTGGGCGAACAGGCCATGGTGCCGTTGCGTCGGATGCTGGATTTTGCTGCCCAGCTGAAGGTGTCGGTCAAAGGAAACGCCTGACTGGCGGCTACATACGTTCCATTTGTTGCCGCATTTCGGCGATATCTTTAAGCCGCTGATTGATTTTGGCGCTGGTCAGGTAGTCATTTTTCACCAGCTTCAGTCCGTAGATCAATTGCTTCTCCGCCTGGTCCAGGATGCCGTTGAGAATAAAATACTCTGCCCGTGACTGATGCAGTCCAACGATGTTGCCTGACAATCCCTGTACTTCCGCCAGCAAATACCAAAGACCCGGATCATTCGGCCGTCGTTTACCTTGGGCAACCAGTACTTCTTCGGCTATATGCGCCTGCTGGTTTTTCATCAGCGCATTTGCATAGGTCATGGTCAGGGGGTGATTGCCAGGCGTCAGCTCCAGTTGTTTCGATAGCTTGTTTGCGGCCTTCTCGTTTTGTTCCCGGAGCATGTCAATTTCTGCATCGGCAATCAGGTATTCTATGCGGTCTCGATCTCCCGACCAGATGCTGTCCAGTTCCAGTGCGGCTTCATCCGCTCTGCCTGCATTGGTCAAAGCCACGACCAGACCATATTGCGCAGCTTCCCGGGAGCGGGGTGTGCCGTTGAGTTCGCCGCGAAAACGCTGAACCGCCTCTTCTGGCGTGTTAGCGAGTTGGTTCACTACCCGTGTTCGCATCAATTGGTATTCCAGGCTTACGGGACGCTCAGTCTTGGGGTATTGGCGCGCGCGGTTGCGCGTATCGGCGATGCGGCTTTCCGACAGAGGGTGAGTTCGCATGAATTCAGGAATACGGTCGCCGCCGGAGTAACGTGACGCCTGCAGCATGCGTTCGAACATGGCGGGGGCTGCATGAGGGTCCATGTCTGCATCTACCAGGGTTTGCATGCCTATCCGGTCCGCTTCTTGCTCATTACTGCGACTGTGGCGCAGTGACGAATCCTGGGCGACGGCCCGCGAGGCGCTAAGAGCTGCCAAGCCCGCATCACCGCCTGCTGTCGCCATGATGACAAGGCTCGCCAGCATGGCTGCCAGATTAATCGGGGCCTGATTTTTCCTGAATTCGACGCCACGAGAGAAATGTCGTTGACTGAGGTGAGCGATTTCGTGGGCCAGTACGGTGGCCAGTTCATCCTCGGTCTGGGCGTAGAGCAATAGCCCGTTGTGCACACCAATCACCCCGCCGGGAACGGCGAATGCGTTAATGCCGGCATTGTCGACTAACACCAGTTCAATCCGGCGATCTTCCAGCTTACTGTGGGTGACCAGGCTGTAGATGAGGTTTTCCATGTATTCAAACAACAGCGGGTCATTTACGGTGGGCGCCTGGCTGCGGAAAATGCGCAGCCAGGTGCGGCCCAACTGATGTTCGAATTCAGTGGAAAACAGGCTGGTACTGGACTCGCCCAGGTTGGGCAGTTTCAGTTCTTCAGTTTGTGCGCCCGCTGGCGCCACCAATAACGAACACAGCAGCAGTGGCAGGGCATAGCGCCAGCGCTGCGCTGCTGTATTCAGTTTAAATAACACGGTCTCGAATCACTTCAGTTCGCGGGAAATTTGGCCGCCCATTGTACTGCATGCGCAGGCTGGAATGGGAGGCGCTATTGTTAGCTGCTTTGAGCAGGGCTTGCCAGTAAAGTTCATTCCCCGCAGGGTAATGCGTATACTGTGTCGCCACAGTGTATCAACGAGATGACAGATGAGCGATATGCCGGTAACTGAGCTGGACGCCCGCGGGCTGGACTGCCCGATGCCACTGCTGAAAGCCAAGCGGGCCCTCAATGCGATGGCCAGCGGGCAAAGGTTACGCATTTTGGCAACCGACAGTGGTTCTCAGCGAGATTTTCGTGTGTTTGCCGAGCAGTCCGGTCATGCCCTGTTGGCCTCCGAGGTGGACGGTAGTGTCTACCGCTACCTGTTGCAGAAGCGTTAGCACAAAGGAACCCCTGAGCATGTTGGACATTTTCAAAAAGTGGTCCCGAACCTACCTGTTTGAGGAAGAGTCGGTGTTGCTGCTGGTGCTGCTGGCTATATCGATCGCTTTGTTGGCAACTATTGGTGACATTCTTGCGCCCCTGTTGGCCGCTGTCGTGCTGGCCTACCTGATGCAAGGGCTTTCCTCGCAGCTGCAGAGTCATGGGGTGCCCTCGTGGTTGGGCCTGACGCTTTCATACAGTGTATTCATAGGCGCTTTTTTTGGCTTTAGCCTGGGTTTGATGCCACTGGTCTGGCGCCAATTGATGGCCCTGGCCGGCGAATTGCCTCGCTACCTTGACCAGGGTCGACAGTTACTCAGTGTATTGCCTGAACGCTATCCTGAGATCTTTACCGCCCAGCAGATAAATGACCTGGTGGGGCTGGCCCAGGTTGAAGCGGCCAATCTTGGCCAGGTCCTTGTTACCCGTTCACTGGCTTCTTTGCCGGGTCTATTCGCCGTCATGGTCTACATGGTGCTTATTCCCATGCTGGTATTTTTCTTCCTGCGGGACCGCCAGCAGATCCTCGACTGGCTGGTCAATTTTCTGCCCAAGGAGCGCCCATTGCTGCGACGTATCTGGGGTGAGATGAACCAGCAATTTGCGAATTACGCGCGCGGCAAGGTGCTGGAAATTATCATCGTGGGATCTGTCAGCTATGCCGCCTTTGTCTGGATGGGCCTAAACTACGCGGCCTTGTTGGGGTTGCTAGTGGGCCTATCGGTCATCATTCCTTATATTGGCGCGGCCCTGGTGACCCTGCCGGTGCTATTCGTCGGTTTCTTTCAGTGGGGCTTCAGCAATGAGTTTTATACCCTCTTTGCTGTCTATGTGGTGATTCAGGGGCTCGATGGAAATGTGCTGGTACCGTTGCTGTTTTCTGAGGCGGTGAACCTGCACCCGGTGGCGATTATTCTCGCTATCCTGTTCTTTGGCGGTATCTGGGGATTGTGGGGTGTGTTTTTTGCGATACCCCTGGCCACCTTGATCAAAGCCATTATTAATTCCTGGCCTACCCGTGAGACGGGTGAAGCAGTGCGCCGGGAACAATCTGCATCTATGGAGTAATTGATGTTCGCTATTTTAACTCGACGGAAGTGTCAGCTTCTGTCAGGCCTGCTTTTATCTGCGTTATTGTACGCCTGCGCCAGCGCTCCCGAGACCGGCATAAAGCCGGTTCAAAGTCCCAACGACGAGCGCGAGTATCGCCTGCTTACCCTGGATAACCAGATGCAGGTATTACTGATCTCCAATCCGGATACCCCCAAGGCCGCAGCTTCCCTGAATGTCTATGTCGGTAGTGGAGACAACCCGAAAGATCGAGGTGGCCTCGCCCACTTCCTTGAACACATGTTGTTCCTCGGTACCGATAAGTACCCGGACGCGGCGGAGTATGAGGAATTCGTTACCGAGCACGGCGGCAATCGCAACGCCTTTACCAGCTTTGAGCACACCAATTACTTCTTCGATATTAACGCGTCCTATCTTCCGGAAGCGCTGGATCGTTTTGCCCAGTTCTTTATTGCGCCTCGCTTCGATGCCCAGTATGTCGATAGGGAAAAGAATGCTGTAGAGGCCGAGTACCAGATGGGTCTGAAGAGCGATGGGCGTCGCGGGCTGGACGTCTTACAGGAAGTGATGAATCCGGAGCATCCCTTTAGCCAGTTTGCAGTGGGCAGCCTTGAAAGTCTGGCAGACCGACCTGACTCCCAGGTAAGAGATGAGTTACTGCGCTTTTACGACAAACACTACTCCGCCAACATGATGCGCCTGGTGGTGCTCGGCTCTGAATCGCTAGACAAGCTTGAGAGTCTGGTTGTGCCCATGTTCTCGCCGATACCGAACAAGTCTTTCCAGCACAGCCAGATTGAGGCCCCCGCCTTTGCTGAAGGTGTGTTGCCAATGGAAGTGCAAATAAAGCCTCAGGCGACGTTGCGCCAGTTACAGGTGTCATTTCCCATTGCTGACTATCGCAGTCAATACAAAGCCAAGCCGCTGTCCTATTTGGGTAATCTCGTCGGTCACGAAGGGCAGGGCAGTTTGCTGTCACAGTTGAAGGCCGAGGGTCTGGCTGAAAGCCTTGCCGCCGGGTCTGGCCTGGGCTGGCGCGGAGGCGCGTTGTTCAGTGTAAACGTCAGCCTGACCGAAGAGGGCGTTGCCAATAGGGATCGGGTGCTGCAGTTGTTGTTTGCTTATCTGGAGATGCTGCGTGAAGAGGGCCCCAAGGAGTGGCTCTACGATGAGCAGGCCAGACTGGCTGAGCTGGCCTTCCGTTTCAAGGAACAAGGCAGCCCCATGGGGTACGTGAGTGCGCTGGCGGGTGGAATGCAGTACTACGACCCGGTGGATGTATTGCAGGGTAACTACATGATGAGCGACTACCAGGTGACGATGTTGCAAGAACTGGTGCAAGGTCTCACGCCTGCTAACGCCCTGGTGATACTGGAGGACGCCTCAGCTGATACCGACCGGGAATCTGTTCATTATGGTGTGCCTTACTCGGCGCAACAGATAGGCGCACAGCGGCTTGCAGCTTGGCAAGTTGAAGTGACTCAGGAGGCTCTGCACCTTCCTGCGCCCAACGAGTTTATTGCTGAAGATGTATCCCTGGTCAAAATCGAAAAAGACAATCCGTCGGCGCCGGTTTTGGCGTTGAACGAAGGTCGCAAGCAGATCTGGTATGCCCAGGATGAAGAGTTTCGTTTGCCTCGCGGCGCGACCTATATCAACTTCCGCTCACCTTTGGTGGGCCAGAGTGCCCGGCAGACCGCCAGTGCCATTTTGTACACCGCTCTGCTGAAGGATCAGGTGAACGAGTACACCTATCCGGCTCGACTCGCGGGGCTCAATTTCAGTCTTTACAAACACGCACAGGGTATCAGCCTGCGCATCAGCGGTTACGACGACAAGCAATCGGTGTTGCTCGAAGAGCTATTGCAGTTGATGACCAATCCGGACTTTGATCTCCAGCGTTTTAACAACATTCGCAAGGATATGATCCGGGCCCTGGAGAATTCTGTGGCCAAGCGCCCCAGCAGTCAGGTGATCGACGATTTACGCGAGTCACTGCTCTATGGCGAGTGGGGAGAGCAGCCGTTGATTGAAGCCTTGCAAGGTATGCAGGTGGCGGACCTCAATGCCTATGTTGATCAGTTCTGGGCCAGTGCCAATGCCGAGGCGATGATCTATGGCAACTACTCACCTGGCGCGGTTTCGGCTCTAGCCAGGAAACTGGACCTGGTACTGTCTGCCACGGCCGCTCCGGCACTGCCAAAGCTGCAAGTGCTCAAGCTCGATGCTGGAGAATCGGTGCTCTATCCGGTTGAGGTTGAGCATGACGATGCGGTTCTGGCCTGGTACCTGCAGGGCGCTGGCGATAGCTGGGGTGATAGGGCGGCAACGGCTCTGACCGTGCAGATTATGAAGTCTGGTTTTTTCCAGCAACTGCGCACCGAGCAGCAATTAGGTTATATCGTCAGTGCATTTGCCTGGCCGCAACTTGATGTCCCCGGACTGGTGATGCTTATTCAGTCGCCAGTCGCAGACGCCGGCGCGCTGGCTGAGGCCATGCAAGCTTTCATGGGCGGCGTTGCGACGTCGCTGGACGACGAGCAGTTTGGTCGCCACCAGAAGGCGCTAGTAAATGAGGTGCTTCGGCCTCACAAGAATCTCTGGGAGAAGGCTGAGTTCTACTGGCAGTCCATTGCCAAGAAGCAATATGATTTCGATGGTCGGCGGGCTATGGCAGATGCAATTGAGGCCCTGGACAGGGAGCAATGGCAGGCCTACTTTGAGCAGACTTTCCTGCAAAATAGGCACTCACTGCAGGTGGCGGCTCCCGGCAGCCGTGGTCGCCTGCCCGAAGGCAATCAGCTGCAGGTGGAATCGGCGGCGCAGTTAAAGGCTGGGCATGCAGTTTATGTCATCGAGTGATATTTTTGTAATTTTACTACATTTAAAGACGGTGTTTTCGGTGTAAACACTTGTTTTTAATCGAAATAAAGCATTCCAAAATAGAACCAAATTCCATTCCTCATCTCTATAGTGTAGTATTTTTACATTAGGGCCGCCCAAGACCTAAAAAACCAGGGTGGCCCTGTTGATCTACTACACTTTCAGGGCGTTTTCATTTTCGTTAAGTTCCATAAGAGAACTAATCGGCGTCCGCAGAATAACTCGAACTCAGAGGTGAGCATGGCAGAAGACAAGGACCCCATTGAAACTCGCGAGTGGCTGGACTCCCTCGATGAAGTTGTCAGGCACAGCGGTGCAGAAAGGGCGAGTTACCTGATGCGGGAATTGGGCCGCCACGCCCTGGAAAGTCATGTACGCCTACCGTCCTCAGTGGTCACGCCTTTTGTGAACACCATTTCCCCGGTGGAAGAGAAAAATATGCCGGGCGATCTGTTCATGGAGCGCCGAATTCGCTCCCTGGTTCGCTGGAACGCGCTGGCTATGGTCATGAGGGCTAACGATAATGATGAGGGCCTGGGCGGCCACATTTCGAGCTTTTCTTCCAGCGCAACACTCTATGATATCGGCTTTAACTACTTCTTTCGTGGCATCGAGGGCGGCCATCCTGGTGATCTGGTGTTTTACCAGGGGCACTCGGCACCGGGCATGTACGCGCGCTCCTACCTGGAAGGGCGATTGAGCGAACAACAGCTGGATAATTTTCGCCGCGAGGTTGATGGCGATGGGCTGTCTTCCTATCCCCATCCTTGGCTGATGCCTGACTATTGGCAGTTCCCAACGGTGTCTATGGGCCTGGGCCCTATTCAGGCGATTTATCAGGCCCATGTCATGAAGTATCAGCAAAGCCGCGGGCTACTTGATCATGGCGACCGCAATGTCTGGTGTTTCATGGGTGATGGCGAGAGCGACGAACCCGAATCATTGGGAGCTATTGCGCTGGCTGGTCGAGAGAAAATGGGTAATCTCAACTTTGTGATCAACTGCAACCTGCAGCGACTGGACGGACCGGTTCGCGGTAACGGAAAAATCATCCAGGAGCTCGAAGGTGTATTTCGCGGCGCCGGTTGGAATGTGATCAAAGTGATATGGGGTCGCAAGTGGGACCCGCTGCTGCAGAAAGACAAGACGGGCCTGCTGCGCCAACGCATGGATGAGGTCTGCGACGGTGAGTTGCAGAACTACAAGTACAAAGGCGGCGCCTACACTCGAGAGCATTTTTTCGGGAAGTACCCTGAATTGCTGGAGTTGGTCAAGGACCTGTCAGATGACGACATCATGTACCTTAACCGCGGTGGCCACGACCCCTACAAAGTCTACGCGGCATACGCCGAAGCGGTTGCCGAGACTAAGCGGCCCACCGTGATTCTGGCGATGACGGTGAAGGGCTACGGTATGGGAGAGGCAGGTGAGGCCAACAACGAGACGCACTCCCTGAAGAAATTGGACCTGGACAGCCTTAAGGCGTTCCGCGATCGCTTTGGTATTCCCATCAATGACGATGAGTTGGCCACTGTTCCTTATTATCGCCCGGAACCGGATAGCCCGGAAATGCGCTATATGCGCCAGCGCAGAGAAGAGTTGGGTGGTTCCATCCCGGCGCGTCGCAGCAAGATGGAGCTGTTAAAGACCCCAGCGCTTTCGGCATTTTCCAAGCAATTGGAGAGCAGTGGCAAGCGCGAGATTTCTACAACCATGGCATTTGTCCGCTTGCTCTCCAGTTTGGTCAAGAACAAGGAGTTTGGAGAGCGCATTGTGCCCATTGTGCCTGATGAGGCGCGGACGTTCGGTATGGAGGGCATGTTCCGTCAACTGGGTATTTACTCCTCTGTTGGGCAGCGTTATACGCCTCACGATTCCGGCCAGATCATGTACTACAAAGAGGACAAGGAAGGGCAGATTCTGGAAGAGGGTATTAATGAGGCGGGCGCCTTCTCTGCCTGGTTGGCTGCGGCCACGTCCTATAGCACCAGTGGTTACTCCATGGTGCCGTTCTACATTTACTACTCTATGTTTGGTTTTCAGCGTATTGGCGATCTGGCCTGGGCGGCAGGTGACTGCCAAGCCAGGGGGTTCTTGATTGGTGCCACCGCTGGTCGTACCACACTCAACGGCGAGGGGCTGCAGCATCAGGATGGCCACAGCCATCTGGCGGCTAGCACCATCCCTAACTGCGTCAGCTATGATCCCGCATATGCCTATGAGTTGACCGTTATCATTCAGGATGGCTTGCATCGCATGTATGAACTGGGTGAAAACAAGTTCTACTACATCACCACCATGAATGAGAACTACGTGCAGCCGGCAATGCCGGAGGGTGTTGAGGAAGGCATTATTCGAGGCATGTATCGATTGCGCGCCAGCCAGGGCAGCAACAAGCTCAAGGTACAGTTGTTGGGCGCTGGCACGATTCTGCGAGAAGTGGAGGCCGCTGCGACTATTCTGGAGAGGGACTACGGCGTGGATGCGGATATCTGGAGTATGACCTCGGTTAACGAGTTACAGCGCGAGGGCAAAGCGGCACTGCGTTGGAATCTGCTCCACCCTGAAGACGAGCCGAGAGTGCCTTATGTGACTGAGCAATTGCAGGGCCAGTGCGGACCGTTTATCGCTGCTACTGATTATATGAAGTCTTTTACGGATCAGATCCGCGAATTTATCCCCGGACATTTCACCGTACTGGGAACCGATGGCTTTGGTCGTTCCGATACCCGCAGTAAGCTGCGAGACTTCTTTGAGGTGAGCCGTGAATTTGTGGTGCTCTCGGCGTTAAAGGCCCTGGCGGACCAGGGTGATATCGAGCGATCGAAAGTGGCCGCCGCCATGAAGGACCTGGGCGTCTCTGCAGATAAAATTGACCCGCTGACTGTTTGAGCAAGGAAATTATTGTGGCAAAACAACAAGTGACAGTTCCGGATATTGGCGGTGCCGAAGGCGCGGAAGTGATTGAGTTGCTCGTCGCGGTAGGCGACGAGATCAGTGTCGACCAGAGCCTGATCGTATTGGAATCCGACAAAGCTTCCATGGAGATTCCTTCAACGGTCGCAGGCAAGGTGGTTGAAATATTGGTGACCGAGGGCCAGGATTTGGCCGAAGGTGCACCGATTGCGGTGATAGAGGTGTCAGGTGAAGCCGGCGGTGTTGCGGCTGCTCCCGAACAGGAAGCGCCGTTGAACGCAGAGCCGGTGGCAGCTGAACCGGCCGCGGTACAGGTTTCGGTCAGTGAGGCCGCTGCAGTGGCAAGCGAGCCGGTCACCACAACTGTGCCCGTACCTGATATCGGTACTGACGATGCCGTGGAGCTGATCGAGCTGAGCGTTAAAGTCGGAGACCATGTTGCCGAGGGAGATTCCCTGGTGGTACTGGAATCGGACAAGGCTTCAATGGAGGTGCCTGCGCCCTTTGCCGGTGAGATCATCGAATTTCAGGTGAGCGAAGGCGATAGTGTCAAGCAGGGCGATGCGCTGCTGTTGATGAAGACCAGCGCGGTGGCGCCGTCCGAAGAGGCCTCACCTGCAGCTGCTGAATCCGCTGCGCCGAAAGCATCCGTGCCAGAACCTGCGCCGCAACAACCCTCAGCAACTGCAGCAACTACAGCAACTGCGACAACTTCGATTCAAGCGCCGGCCGCAGAATCTTCAGGCAGTATTTACGCGGGCCCCGCCGTGCGCAAACTGGCCAGGGAATTTGGCATTACCCTGGCTGACGTTAGCGGCACCGGCCCCAGAGGCCGGCTGCTCAAGGAGGACTTGCACCGATTCGTTCAGGACCGCTTGAATAAACCGTCCACTGCCGCTGCTGGTGGCACCGGGCTGCCGCAAATTCCAGAGATGGATTTCTCAAAATTTGGCGAAGTAGAGATTACCAAGCGCAGCAAGCTGGATAAGCTTACCGCCACCAACATGCAGCGTAGCTGGCTGAATCTGCCGCATGTTACGCAGAGCGATTCTGCCGATATCACCGAGCTTGAAGCGTTTCGCGGCAGCATGAAAGCCGAGGCTGAGCGTCGTGGCGTAAAGTTGACCCCCATGCCATTTTTGATCAAGGCCTGTGCCGTGGCGTTGCGCGATAACCCCAAGTTCTGCACCTCCGTGGCAGATGCGGGTGAATCGCTGGTGTACAAGAAGTACATCCACATCGGCATGGCCGTCGATACTCCCGCGGGCTTGCTGGTGCCGGTGATTCGCGATGCCGATAAGAAGAGTATCTGGGATCTGGCAGAAGAAATTATTGAGTTGGCCGGCAAAGCCAGGGATCGCAAGTTGAGCCCCGCACAAATGCAGGGCGGCTGTTTTACAATATCCAGTCTCGGCAATATTGGAGGAACGGGTTTTACGCCTATCGTCAACGCACCAGAAGTGGGCATTCTTGGCGTATCGCGGGCGGATATGCAGCCTGTTTGGAACGGGCAGGACTTTGTCCCACGAAAAATGCTGCCCCTGTCGTTATCGTATGACCATCGAGTCATCAACGGCGGTGATGGCGGTCGCTTCCTGACCCAGCTGGTCGCCTTGCTGGGGGACATTCGCCGGTTGGTCATGTGATGACTCACCATTTTGGTGCCTTTGGCATGGAATCTGCTAAGTTTCATGGCAGAGCTAACTGACAAGCGGATATCTGATGGCGGAGCTGTTGCCTGACTGGCAAAAGGCCGTACTTGCGCGCAATCGACTGCCCAGCGAATACCTGGTCCACGCACAAAAATGGTTCAACCCGATGGCGACCCTTATTGCGGAGCACCAAAATGGTGCCGAGCGAACACTGCTGGTGGCAGTGAACGGAAGCCAGGGGTCCGGTAAATCCACCCTCTGTGATTATCTGTGTGCATTGTTGGCAGCAGAGCAGGGTCTGGAATGTGTTGCGCTATCCCTCGACGACTTTTACCTGACCGCGCCTCAGCGCAGGCAATTAGCGATCGAGGTACATCCTTTGTTTGCCACCCGGGGCGTGCCCGGTACGCATGACATGGGTTTGTTGTCCCGAACGCTGGATGCCCTGCTGGCGGGCGATCCGGTTGCGATTCCTCGTTTTGACAAAGCAGCCGATGATCGGGCACCGGCGTCAGCCTGGGAACAGGTGGATAAACCCGTGCAAATTGTGTTTCTGGAAGGCTGGTGCGTGGGGGCAATGGCGCAGCCGGTGGAGGAGCTGGTTGATTTCGTTAACGATCTGGAGGCCAGCGAGGATAGTGATGGTCGCTGGCGCAACTACGTCAATGCTGTACTCAGCGAAAAATTTTCCCCGCTTTACCGGCGAGTGGATGAGTGGGTGATGTTGCAGGCGCCATCCTTTGACTGCGTTTACCAGTGGCGACTGGAGCAAGAGCATAAACTTGCTGAGCAACAGCGCGGTGAAGGCGTGATGAGCGACGTGGACATTGCGCGCTTTATAAAATTCTACCAGCGGCTAACCGAGCATTGCCTGACAAGACTGCCTGCCAGGGTCAATCATTTATACCGACTGGACGGGTGTCGCAATATCAAAAGCTATAGCGCGGCGCCGGGCTTGGGGGTGTGAGCGAGTCTGGTGGCGCTCTGGTTTTTACCGATCTGGATGGCAGCCTCCTCGATCATCATAGCTATCGTTTTGATGAGGCCCGAACGATGCTGGCCGTGCTTCACTCACTGGGTATTCCAGTCATTCCCACTACCAGCAAGACCCGCTCGGAGATTGAAGTTCTGCGCGGGGAACTGGCGAGCGAACATCCGTTTATCGCGGAAAACGGGGCGGCGATATTTATCCCCGAAGGCTATTTTGCACAGGCGCCTGCGGGTACGGTTTTGCGCGACGGCTACTGGGTCAAAGAGTTTTCTGCGGCCAGAGAGCACTGGTTGGCCATATTGGAGGATCAGGCACCTGGCTTTGCTGGAGAGTTTGAGTGCTTTTACCGAGCGGGTCCTGAGGGTATTGCTGATATGACTGGGCTTTCAGGGGCCGCAGCCCAGCGCGCCAATGAGCGAGAGTACAGCGAACCTTTGCAATGGCGGGGGAGCGTATCTCGCAAGGCTGAGTTTGTGACAGCGCTGCGCGAAAAAGGGGCCAACCCTTTGCAGGGGGGGCGCTTCCTCACGTTGGCTGGAAACTGTGACAAGGGCAGGGCATTGGTTTGGTTGCGGCAAGCATTTCGTGATGCGCAGCAAAATGGCGAAGTTAGTGACCTCGCGGTCGGCGATAGCGGTAACGATATTGCAATGCTGGAGGCGGCGCAAAGCGCGCTGGTGGTCAGATCCCCGGTGCATGACTACCCGGATCTGAAACGTAAAAAAAATCTTATTTACAGTACCGAGTTCGGCCCTGCGGGCTGGGCGCAGGGTGTGGGTCAGTGGCTTGAGTCCATTGGTTTGACGGGTACGCAGACTTGAGGAATACCTGACATGGGCGACTTTTACCAGAATGGCATCATCACCACACTACACAATCTTTCCGATCGGCCGTTGGCAGAGATGGAGCGTGAGCTGGAGACATTTTCCGCGGAGCGGCCCATGGGTTTGATACTCCCCTCGCTGTATTCAGAATTAGAGGGCGAGGCGCTACCGGCTATTCTCGATGAGTTGCAGCACGCGACTTATTTATCTGAGATCGTGATTGGGCTGGATCGGGCGGATGAGTCCCAATACCGGGATGCCCTTAAGTTTTTTGGCCGTCTACCGCAGCGTCATCGCGTGCTGTGGAATGAGGGGCCACGACTGCAGGCACTGGATAAGCAGTTGCAGGAGATGGACCTGGCTCCCAGGGAATTGGGCAAGGGGCGCAACGTCTGGTACTGCATGGGCTATACCCTGGCATCCAATCGCTGTGAATCTGTGGCGCTGCACGATTGCGACATCGTCACCTACGAGCGCTCAATGTTGGCGCGACTGATCTACCCAGTCGCCCATCCGCGTTTTAACTACGAATTTTGTAAGGGTTACTACGCCAGGGTCGCAGACGGCAAAATTAATGGTCGGGTGAGCCGCTTGCTGGTCACGCCACTGCTCAGGGCGCTAAAGAAGAACCTGGGGGAAATGGAGTACCTGGAGTATATGGACAGTTTCCGCTATCCACTGGCGGGCGAATTCTCTTTCAGGCGCGATGTGCTCAATGACATTCGAATCCCCAGTGATTGGGGTCTGGAAATAGGTGTCCTGTCCGAGATGTACCGCAATTATGCCAACAACCGATTGTGCCAGGCGGACATTGCGGATGTGTATGACCACAAGCATCAGGATCTTTCTGCGGACAATGATGAGGGTGGCCTGTCCAAGATGTCGATTGATATATCCAAGGCCCTGTTCCGCAAGTTGGCGACACGAGGCGTCACTTTTAATACAGAGAGCTTTCGTTCACTAAAAGCCACCTACTACCGTATTGCGCTGGACTTTGTTGAGACCTACCACAATGACGCGGTAATGAACGGCCTGTCCCTGGATGTCCACAGCGAAGAAAAAGCGGTAGAGCTGTTTGCCGAAAATATCATGAAGGCAGGAGAGGCATTTTTGGATAGACCTATGGAGCGACCGTTTATTCCCAGTTGGAGTCGGGTGATCAGCGCAATCCCTGATGTTCTTGACCAACTGCGAGCTGCGGTTGAGGCGGATCACGAGGAATTTGGCGAGGCCGGGGCGGATCATGCTGCAGCGAACTGAAGACAGCGCTCTGCTGCTAGACAAGGTTCAGCATCATGTAGAGGCGATTTATCATGACACGCCCATAGCAATCGCGCCCGCCGTGCTGGCGCAGGAGTTGCTGCATTTAATGGGTTTGAAGAGCAATACTTCTCCCCCGGCACAGCATGTTAACCACTGGAGTCAGGGTGATGTCATTGCCATCACCTATGGCGACAGCTTGCTGCGCGAAGACGAAAAGCCCCTGGTGACGCTGAAGCATTTCTTCGATAACTACGCTGACGATCTGTTGACCGGGGTTCACATCTTGCCTTTCTATCCGTGGAGCTCGGATGACGGCTTTTCTGTTCTGGACTATTCCAGCGTGAATGAGTCATTGGGTGGCTGGGAGGACATTAGCTCAATTGCCAGCGACTACAAACTGATGGCAGACCTGGTGATTAATCACTGCTCTGGTCGCAGTCTATGGTTCGAAAATTTCTTGCGCGGCCAAGGGCCGGGCAGTGACTACTTTTACACAGCGTCTCCAGAAGACGATTTGAGTGCGGTGGTGCGGCCACGAATCTCGGACCTATTGCGTGAGGTCGAAACCGCAGACGGCACGCAATACGTGTGGTGCACTTTCAGTCACGATCAGGTGGACCTGGATTTTCGCAACACCGAGGTGCTCAAGCAATTTGTGTCTATCATGCGCCAATACCTGGATAACGGCGTGCGCATTTTTCGTCTGGATGCAGTGGCCTTCCTGTGGAAAGTGCCTGGCACCAGTTGCCTGAACCTGGAAGAGACGCACGAGGTAGTGCGACTGTTGCGCACCCTCATCGAGCATGCGGTTCCCGATGCCTTGTTGATTACCGAGACCAATATTCCCAATCGCGAAAACCTGTCTTACTTCGGCAATGCCAATGAAGCGCATTGTGTCTATAACTTTTCACTGCCGCCACTGCTGGTTAATTCACTGGTCACCGGTGATTGCAGGCATTTGAAGATGTGGATGATGAGCATGCCGCCTGCCCAGAATGGCACGGCCTACTTCAACTTCATCGCGTCCCACGATGGCATTGGCCTGCGTCCGGTGGAGGGCTTGCTTGCCGATGATGAGCTGGAGAGTCTGGTGGAAACCATGCGTAACTTCGGTGGCCATGTGTCCTACCGGGCGCTGGAAAACGGGCAAAGCAAACCCTACGAAATCAATATCTCGTTATTCGATGCCCTGCAAGGGACAACAGCCGGTCCCGATAGCTGGGGGATTGAGCGCTTTGTGTGTGCCCACGCCATCATGTTGGGACTCGAAGGTATTCCCGGTATTTATATCCACTCTCTGCTGGGCACTCGCAATGACTACGACAGGGTGGAGAACAGCGGTCACTACAGAGCCATTAATCGTCATCAGTGGGACTATGAACAACTGGTTCAGGCGTTGGAGGATGAGGAGTCTCACCACGCCAGGGTGTTTTCCCGGATCAAGGGTCTATTGCAGGTTCGCCGCGAACAGGCGGCCTTCCACCCCAATGCCACCCAATTCACCTTGCATCTGAATAATGCCCTTTTTGGTTACTGGCGCCAGAGTATGGACCGTCGCCAGAGTGTGTTTTGTATCAGCAACATCAGTGACCAGGCATTGCCTCTGGCTTTGTCTGATATCAACCTGATAGGCACTGATGACTGGGTCGACCTGATCAGTGGCGCGCACTTCCACAGTCGGGAGCAGGTCGTGGAGGTGCAGCCCTACCAAACGCTGTGGATTACCAACGTGGTTGGATACCAAGGTCGCTGAGGCAGCTACCGCAAGGTTCGGCCTGTGTTAAACTTCGGGGGCGCTCGCGTCGGCGGGTGTGTTCATTGAATAAGCCAGGAATCATCTGCCCATGATCATCAAACCTCGCGTACGCGGATTTCTCTGTATCACTACCCACCCTGTCGGCTGTGAAGCCAATGTTAAAAGCCAGATCGATTATGTGCGGGGTAACGGCCCCATCGATAATGGTCCCAAGCGTGTGCTGGTTATTGGTGCCTCGACGGGATACGGCCTGGCCTCACGGATCAGTTCGGCCTTTGGCGCTGGGGCTTCCACGCTGGGCATCTTTTTTGAAAAAGAGGGTACTGAGAAAAAGCCCGGTACAGCTGGCTGGTACAACTCAGCCGCATTCCACAAATTCGCTGAGGCCGATGGGTTATACGCCAAGAGTATCAACGGCGATGCCTTCTCCGATGAGATCAAGCAGAGAACCATAGACACCATTAAGGCGGACCTGGGCCAGGTTGACCTGGTGGTGTACAGCCTGGCATCTCCGCGCCGGCAGCATCCGGTGACGGGCGAGATACACACCTCAACGCTAAAGCCTATCGGTAGTGATGCTGTGCAAAAGGGCGTTAACACCGATAAAGAAGAGGTGCAGGATTTTCATCTGGAGCAAGCCACCCAGGAAGAAATTGATAACACTGTGGCCGTTATGGGCGGTGAAGACTGGCAGATGTGGATAGAGGCCCTGGATGACGCCGGTGTACTGGCCGATGGTGCCAAAACGACTGCTTATACCTACATTGGCGAGAAGTTGACCTGGGATATCTATTGGCACGGTACGATTGGCCAAGCCAAAAAAGATCTCGATAAGCGGGTTGTCGACATCCGCGAACGTCTTGCCGCCAAGGGCGGTGATGCCAGGGTGTCGGTGCTCAAGGCGGTTGTTACCCAGGCCAGCGCCGCGATACCGGCCATGCCCATTTATCTGGCCCTGTTATTCAAGGTGATGAAGGAACGCGGTATTCACGAAGGTTGTATTGAACAGGTAGATGGCTTGTTTCGTGAGTCGTTGTATGGCGTGGAACCTTACCTGGATGAAGAGGGACGCTTGCGAGCGGACGGTAAAGAGCTGGATCCTGAGATACAGGCTGCTGTGGCTGCCCTGTGGCAGGACATCAATACTGACACATTGCGGCAGTTGTCTGATTTCGCCGGCTACAAGCAGGAGTTCCTGCAGCTGTTCGGCTTTGAAGTGGACGGTATTGATTACGACGCGGATGTCGATCCGCTCGTTCCCATCGCCAACATGGTATAGGGCGTGCTGGATCACGGCATTGCGTTTCGCCTGAACTCCCGGGTCAGGAGAGTCGTTGCGCCCAACCCGGGCGTTATGACCGGAGCCGGCACCAATACCTACTTACTGGGTGACGAGGCGGTAGCGGTGCTGGATCCTGGCCCTGCGATACCCGCCCACATCGATGCGATTCTTGCGGCCGCCGGCGACAAAATCAAGTGGATAGTCTGCACCCATACGCACCCTGATCACTCGCCTGCATGGAAGGCGATTCACGAGGCCACAGGCGCGCAAGTGATCGGCGCACTGCCCGCAGACGATATGTTCCAGGATGATACCTTCAAACCATCCTGGGAGATTGCTCACGACGATGTGCTGACCACAGAAGAATTTACGTTAAGAGCCGTGCATACGCCGGGCCACGTCAGCAATCATTTCTGCTTTCTGTTGGAAGAAGAGCGCATGCTGTTTGCCGGCGACCACATTATGAACGGTTCCACTGTGGTCATCGTTCCTCCCAGTGGCGATATGAAGGCCTACATCGAATCTCTGCAGTTATTACTGCGCTACGATCTGCACTTGATCGCGCCCGGTCACGGGGAAGTCATGGAGGACTCCAAGGCCATCGTGGAGTGGTTGGTCAATCACCGCTTGCAGCGTGAAGCCAAGGTGATTAAAGGCTTGCAGCAAACGGGTAGGGCGGACCTGAACCGCCTGGTAAAGGTGGTTTATGATGACGTCGATGAAAGTCTGCATGACATGGCCAAGCTTTCCATGAGCGCGCACCTGATCAAGCTGCAGCAAGAGAACCGGGCTTTGCGACACGATGAGGATCAGACATGGGTATTGGTTGAAATTTAGTCATTCCTGTTGCGTATAAGCACCTACTTTTTTAGATTAAATCACGCTATTCGTAAAATATTGAACCAATAATTACGAATAGCGCTTGTCTGCTGGCCGGCGACTCCCTACTATAGATGCCTCCTGACCCGCTGGCTCAAACCCTATCCATGGCAGCAGAACCCTACCAGGCTCGAACCCTCCCGCAGCTGGTCGCGCAGTCGGCGCAGGCCTATGGCGATCGGGTGGCTATTACCGATGGCGAAGTCCAGCTCAGCTATCGGCAGCTGGATGATGCTCGAACCCAGGCGGCCAAAGCCTTTATTGCTGCAGGGCTGGAGCAGGGAGAGCGCATCGCCATTTGGGCGCCCAATATTTATCAATGGATTATCGCCGCCATCGGCGCCCAGAGTGTGGGCGGCGTATTGGTGCCGCTCAATACTCGCATGAAAGGTGCAGAGGCGGCCTATATCCTCAGGGCCAGCGGCGCGCGCCTGTTGTTCACGGTGGGTGATTTTCTCGGTGTGAGCTACCCGACGTTACTGGCAGCAGAAGAATTACCAGATCTGGAACAAACGATCGTGTTTGAAGGGCTCGCTGGCGACGCCTGCCCCTGGGCTGAATTTCTTGCCAGCGGCGAGTCAGTGACTGAGGCCGAGGTCACCGCCCGGAGCGATGCTGTGACGCCCGATGATACGCTAGACATTCTCTTTACCTCAGGCACCACTGGCAATCCCAAGGGCGTGATTACCTGTCATGGGCAAAATATCAGGACGTTCGAGAACTGGAGTGCCACCGTTGGCCTGCGCGAGGACGACAACTACCTGGTCATCAATCCGTTCTTTCACTCCTTTGGCTATAAGGCCGGCTGGCTGGCCTGCATCATTCGTGGCGCCCATATCCTCCCGGTGAAGAATTTTGACCTGGATACAGTGCTGGAACAGATCCAGCGGGATCGTGTATCCATGATTCCCGGGCCACCAACGATTTATCAGTCATTTTTGGCGCACCCCAGGCGCGGTGAATACGATCTTTCCAGTCTGCGCCTGGCCGTTACCGGCGCTGCACCAGTGCCCGTAAAACTGGTTGAACAGATGCGCGAAGAGCTGGGTTTTGAGGTGGTGGTGACAGCCTACGGCCTGACCGAATCCTGTGGAGTGGTATCCATTTGTCGAGCCGATGATAGCGCCGAACGTATTTCTCATACCTCCGGTAGAGCCATGGACGGGGTCGAGATGAAACTGGTCGATGCTCTGGGCGAAGAAGTGGCCACAGGTGACGAGGGCGAAATCTGGTTTCGCGGTTTCAATGTGATGCAGGGTTACCTGGACAACCCCGAAGAGACTGCTCTTGCCATTACGGCTGATGGCTGGTTGAAGACCGGTGATGTGGGGGTGATGGATGAAGACGGCTATGTGCGTATTACCGACCGCATCAAAGACATGTTTATCGTTGGCGGATTCAATACCTACCCGGCAGAAATCGAGAATATTCTCAGCGGTATGCCGGGGGTGGCCCGCGTGGCCGTGATCGGCGTACCCGATGAGCGCATGGGCGAGGTGGCCCGCGCTTTTATTGTCAGGGCGGTGGATGCGGATATCGACGAAGCGCAGGTTGTTGCCTGGTCTCGCGAGAATATGGCCAACTATAAGGTGCCGCGGACAGTACGTTTCCTCAATGAGTTCCCCATGAACGCGGGTGGCAAAGTGCTTAAAAATGCATTGCGTGACCTTGCCGCGACGGAGCAGCACGGGTGAATAACCTGGTCGCTAATGCCGAGCCAGTGCATATTGAGCTGGACGCAACCGACCAGGGAATTATAGACCTGCTGCGCGAGGACGGGCGCATGGCCTATCGGGCAATTGCCCGTGAACTGGGTATCACCGAAGCGACGGTGCGCGCTCGGGTTAAGCGCCTGGAGGAATCAGACACCATGCGGGTGGTTGCTGTCACCGACATTGAGGCGGCGGGCTACAGCATGCTGCTGGCCATCGGCGTGCAGGTGGAAAACCGTAATCCGGAAGCCGTAGCCCGGGATCTCGCGGCGATTCCTGAGGTTTTCTCAGTCAATGTCGTTGTTGGTACCCATGATGTAGAAATTCTGGTGGTAGCGCCTGACTCGGCCGGACTTAACCAGCTGCTGAGCGAGACCCTTGGGCGTGTGTCCGGGGTTAGGCGTTTGACGCCTGCACTGGCGGTGGACGTGCTGAAGAACCAGCCGGATTGGGTGCCTTTTCATGGGGCGTAAATTGGATAAGCTGGATCGCGACATCGTTGAGAAGCTGTCTCCCGATGCACGCGTCAGCAATCGGCAGATTGCCGAAGAGCTGGGCGTAACAGAGGGCACGGTGCGCGCGCGTATCAAGCGCATGGAAGAACGCAAACAGCTACGCATTACTGCCATTACCAATATCGACCGTTTTCGTGATGCGGCATTGGCCTACATCTGGGTTGAAGTTGAGCGCAGTGACCAGACCAGGGCAATAGCAGAGGCTCTGGCGCAGGTGCCGGAACTGGGTTTTGTGGGTGTCATGCTCGGACGCTCCGACATTCTTGCCATTACCATGGTGAAGAACACTGAGCATTTGGCGCGCTTTGTTCACAGCAATATCAGCACGATTCCAGGGGTGCGTCGCACCGAGAGCAGCCTGGGCGTGAATTTTTTAAAACACGACTACCGCATGGCGCGAATAGTCAGTTGATTAAGCCAGTTTAAGAGAAGGAAAGGCAGATGAATAAGCAGATGACGGCACAGCAAGTCGTTGCCCAGTTGTCCGATGGGATGACTATTGGTATTGGCGGTTGGGGACCCAGGCGCAAGCCCATGGCGCTGATCCGAGAGATCCTGCGCTCGAATCTGAAGGATCTTACTATTGTGTCCTACGGTGGCGCGGACGTTGGCATGCTATGCGCGGCTGGCAAGGTGAAGAAACTGGTTTTCGCCTTCGTCTCGCTGGACTTTATTCCCCTGGAAGCCTATTTCCGCCAGGCGCGTCAGGCTGCGGCCATTGAGGTGATGGAGATAGACGAAGGCATGATGTTGCTGGGTCTGCGCGCTGCGGCCTGGGGTCTGCCGTTTATTCCCACCGAAGTGGGGCTGGGTACGGACATTATTAGCAAGAATCCAGATATCAAGGTGATTGACAGTCCTTACGACGACAAGGAGTGGGTCGCCATGCCAGCGCTTAAGCTGGACGCATCGCTGATTCATGCTGATCGGGCGGACGCCCGCGGTGTGTGTCAGATTGCAGGCCCCGATCACTATATGGACGACTGGTTCGCTCGCGCCGCAGACAAAACCTACGTGTCCTGCGAAGAAATGGTTGCGACTGAGTTCTTCCACGATCCAGCCCAGGCGCGCATGGTGCACTGGGAGCGTTCCCAGACGACAGGCGTGGTGCCTATAGCCGGTGGCGCCCACCCGACATCCTGCTCACCCATGTACGGTTTTGATGTGCCTCATTTGAAGGCTTACACCGCCTCTGCCAAAGAAGAAACTGGCTTCCAGGGGTATCGGGACAAGCACCTGGGCGCCTCAGAGGAGGAGTATCAGAGCAGCGTGGGTGGGCTGGATGCCATCCGTGCAATAGAGCTACCCACCTACTAATTGGCGAAGGAGAGAAACAATGACAGCAGCAACTGAGTATACCCTCGCCGAACTGTGCATCGTGGCAGCGAGCAAGGCATTTGAGAGCGACGGTGAGGTACTGGCTACGGGTATCGGTGTTATTCCCCGACTGGCGGCGAGCCTGACCATGAAGACCAGCAACCCTGACCTGATGATGACCGACTCCGAGGCGTGGCTATTAAGTGAGCCCAACCCCTTGGGTAAGCGCGCTGATGATTTTGTGCCTGCCGCAGAAACCTGGATGGGTTTTTCGCGTATCTTTGATAACGTCTGGAGTGGCAGGCGCCATGCCATGCTCGGACCCACCCAGATCGACAAGTACGGTCAAACCAATACCTCTGCCTTGGGCGGCACTTACGAGGCCCCTAAAGTTATGATGCTGGGTGCTCGAGGCTTCCCGGGTAATTCCATCTCTCACCCCAACAGCTTTTTCGTGCCCAGCCACAACACCCGGGTATTCATGGACGGAGAGTGCGACTTCGTCTCTTCGGTGGGCTATAACCCCGAGCGCCTGCCCAAGGGTCACAGCCTGGATGACATCGATATACGCCTGGTGGTGACCGACCTGTGTGTGATGGATTTCGGCGGCCCGGATCACCAGATTCGCCTGGTGTCGCTGCACCCGGGTGTGACGGCACAACAGGTGCAGGAAAGTACTGGATACCCGGTACTGATTCCTGATGATGTGCCTGCCACCACTGCTCCTACCCAGGCGCAACTGGACATTATTACCACCATGGACCCACACAATCAGCGGGCTTACCAGATCAAGGATAACCCTCCTGGTGACAGGTCCTGAGTTGAGGAATGAACCATGCTTGAGACACGACTGACAGAACTACTGGGTTGCAAATATCCTATCGTGCAAACGGCGATGGGCTGGGTGGCAGACCCAAATTTGGTGGCTGGTAGTTGTAATGCCGGCGGCTTTGGCTTTCTTGCCGGTGCCACGATTCCGCCTGAGGAAATGGAGCGGGATATCCGCCGGGTCAAGGCACTGACCGATCAGCCCTTTGGTGTGAATTTCCACATGTATCAGCCGAATGCGGCGGAAATCGTGGACATGGTCATTCGTTATGGGGTGCGGGCGGTGAGCTATTCGCGCTCCCCAGGCCCTGAGTTTATTAACAAGTTAAAGGATGCCGGTGTGGTTTGTATGCCTACCGTCGGGCTGCCCAAGCACGCCATTAAGGCAGTGGAGCTAGGTGCCGATGTCGTGACTGTGCAGGGCGGCGAAGGCGGAGGACACACCGGTTCTGTGCCCACAACCCTGCTGATTCCTCAGGTCATTGACGCGGTGGGTGATAAGGTTCCGGTGGTTGCCGCGGGCGGATTCAAGGATGGACGCGGCCTGGCCGCAGCCCTGGCCTGGGGCGCCGATGGTATTGCCATGGGCACCCGTTTTTTGATGACCGAAGAGAGTCCGGTGCCGAGAGAAACTTTGCAGCGTTACATCGACTGTAAGAATCCGGGGGCAATTATTGTGTCCAGAGCAATGGATGGGCTGCCCCAGCGCATGATCATGAATGAATTGCTCTCCGAGCTGGAAAAAGCCGGTACCTTGCGCAAATTGATCATTGCCATGCGCAACGGTCTCGCCTTTCGCAAACATACAGGCGCGACACTTTTTTCACTGTTGAAGTCGGCCATTGCGATGAGCAAGGACGATGACATGACTGCTGCCCAGGCCATTATGTCTGCCAACGCTCCGATGATCATTCAAAAAGCCATGGTGGACGGTTACCCCGCCCAGGGCGTCCTGCCTTCGGGCCAGGTTGCTGGTGTCATCGATGAACTTCTCACCTGTGAAGTACTGATTAATTCCATTGCACAAGAAGCTGAAAAAAGCCTCGCCAGACTCGCCCAGCGCGTTGCCTGACCCTTGCTAACAGGAGCCAAATGATGTCCATGCCCTTTAAGACAACGATTGAAAACGGCGTTGCCGAAATGATCCTCGACCATCCTCCAGTCAATGCATTTGACAGTGCGGGTTGGTTTGCCATTGCCAACGAAATCGATGCCCTTGGCGCCAACGACGAGGTGCGGGTGATTATTGTTGCTGCTGCGGGCAAGGGCTTCTGCGCCGGCGTAGACATAAAAGAGCTTGCGGCGGACGGCAGTAAAATCGTCGATGTGAACAAAGGCAACTACGAAACGTTCCGCGCAATTCACCTTAATCCCAAGCCGGTCATCGTTGCCCTGCACAACTTTGTGCTTGGCGGCGGCATCGGTATGGCGGGCGCGGCGGACATCATTGTCTGTTCCGACTGTGCTCGCTTTGGCGTGCCTGAAATCGACCGCGGCGCCATGGGCGGCGGCGCTCACCTGCAGCGTATGTTCCCGGTGCAGAAGGTGCGTTACATGTATTTCACCGGTGAGTTTATTGACGCCCAGGAGGCGTATCGGCTGGGCGCGGTAGAGCGTGTTGTGCCGCTGGCTGAGCTATTGCCAACCGCGAGGGAAATTGCCGGCAAGATCGCGGCAAAATCGCCGGCGATGGTCAAGCTCGCCAAAGAGGCACTGACCGGTATTGAAGATGGCAATCTGGAAGACAAGTACCGCTGGGAGCAGGGCTTTACCCTTGAGGCCTATACGGTAGGCGACTCGCAGGAGTCCCGGGACGCCTTTGTGCAAAAGCGCGATACAACGTTTTAATTCATGCCGTCATCCGCGCACTAGCCGGGATTTAACGACTACTTCGCATATTGCTAGTGGTCGCCTTTGATTCTCCGGGTTGTGGCAATGACGGTCTAACATTGAGGACCTGGGTCGATGGATCTGGCATACACAGACAAACAGAATGCTTTTCGTGAAGAAGTGCGCAGTTGGCTGGCGGCAAATGTTCCCGCCCAGCCTCTGCAAACCTTCGATACCGAAGAAGGTTTTGCGCAGCACCGCGAGTGGGAGGCAACTCTGCACAAAGGCCGCTGGGGCATGGTGACATGGCCTGAGGCATTGGGCGGTCGTGGTTGCGACCTGATCGAGTGGTTGATCTTCGAAGAAGAGTATTACAAGGCGCGCGCGCCGCTGCGGGTCAACCAGAACGGGATATTCCTGCTTGGCCCCACTCTGATGGAATACGGCACGCAAGAGCAGAAGGCTCGCATTCTGCCCAAGATGGCCAATGGTGAAGAGGTGTGGGCCCAGGGTTGGTCTGAGCCCAACGCGGGCTCGGATATGGCGGCGATCCGCTCCACGGCGAAACTGGAGGGTGACAAGTACATTATTAATGGACAGAAGACCTGGTCTACCCGAGCCGTATGGGCTGATTGGTGCTTCGGCATGTTCCGCACAGACCCCGACTCCGAGCGCCATCGCGGCCTCACGTTTATTCTGGTGCCATTGGATTCGCCTGGCATCACAGTGCGGCCTATCCCGCAGCTGGATGGCCTACCAGGTTTCGCCGAAATCTTCTTTGACAATGTAGAAGTGTCAGTAGACAACCGCTTGGGTGATGAAGGTGCTGGCTGGAGTGTGGCCATGGCCACTGCCGGATTTGAACGCGGCCTGATGCTGCGCTCGCCAGCCCGGTTCCAGGAAACAGCGCGTCGTCTGGTTGAGCTGTACACCGAAAACCGCCAGTCTGCAGACCGAGATCCTGCGGTAAAGGACGCGGTGATCCGAGCCTATTCGGACGCCGAGGCCTACTGCCTGACGACCTACCAAACAGCCTGCCGATTGAACAAGGGTGGCAAGATTGGCGCTGAATCTTCCACCAATAAGATCTTCTGGTCTGAGCTTGACCAGAACATGCACGCGACTGCGATGAGCATACTGGGCGCTCGTGCCGAGTTGCTGCCACACGCGCCGGACGCGCGCGGCGTAGGCGGCTGGCTGGATGGCTGGTTGTTTTCCCAGTCTGGCCCCATTTACGCTGGGACCAATGAGGTACAGCGCAACATCATCGCTGAAAGAATGCTGGGCATGCCGAGGAAATAAACTATGGACTTTACCTTTACTGAAGATCAGTTGTTGTTTCAGGACTCCGTGCGCGATTTCCTGGTCAATGAAATTACCCCCGCGAGGATTCGGGCCGGCTGGGAAACCCAGAGCGGACGTGATCCAGCGCTGTGGAATCAGCTGGCAGAGCTTGGTCTCACGGGTATGACTGTACCCGAGGAACACGGCGGACTGGGCATGAGCGAGTTGGATTTTGTGCTACTGGCCCAGGAGTGCGGCTATGTTGCCCTGCCCGAGCCATTGGTGCATACAGCGCTGGTGGCTGTGCCCTTGCTGGTTGATATTGGCGGCGAACTGGCCGCCCAGTGGTTGCCACTCATTGCTGCAGGCCAGGCGAAGGTGGTTGTTGGGCTGGAACAGAATGTATTGGTTGAAGACGCTCATGTGGCTGACTTGCTGCTGCTGCAACAGGGCGACTCTATTGTCGCGGCCACGCCTGACCAGGTGAGCCTGCGCTATAACGAATCGGTAGACCCCTCTCGCAAACTTTACGCTGTCGATATCTCCGGCGATGCAGCTACTGTCGCCAGTGGCGAGCAGGCTCAGGTGTTAATTCAGCGCTCACTGGATCGTGGCGCGCTGGGTGCAGCTGCCCAGGCGCTGGGACTGGCGCAGCGCATGATCGATCTTTCCGTGCAGTACACCAGCGAGCGTCACCAGTTCGGCCGGGCGATTGGCGCCTTCCAGGCGGTGAAGCACCACATGGCAAATGTTGCTGTATGCCTTGAGTATGCCAAAGCGCCGGTTCATCGCGCCGCGTATTGTCTTGCCAATGGCGAGGCAATAGGGTCGCACGCTGTTTCGCAGGCAAAGCTTGCAGCCTGTGAGGCTGCGAACCTGGCAGCCAAAAACTGCATTCAGGTTCACGGTGCCATGGGTTACACCTGGGAAGTGGACTTGCATATTTTCATGAAAAAAGCCTGGGCCCTGGCCAATACCTGGGGCGACGCAGGTTTCCACAAAACCCGCGTGGGCGATCATATTTTTGCTGAGGGTGCGGCACTGGGTGCCGGCGCCACTTTTGCCTGACAAGAGGAGTAGAACAATGGCAGATGCTTATATTGTAGACGCAGTACGTTCCCCCACCGGCCGCCGCAAGGGCGGGCTTGCCCATGTGCATGGCGCCGACCTGGGTGCACACGTGCTGAAGACGCTGGTCGATAGGAACGGTATTCCCGATAACGAATACGACGATGTCATGTTCGGCTGTGTAGATGCCATTGGCCCTCTGGCCGGCGATATTGCGCGAACCTGTTGGTTGGCGGCTGGACTATCTGATGAAGTGCCCGGCGTTACCATAGACCGCCAATGTGGCTCTTCACAGCAAGCGGTTCACTTCGCAGCCCAGGCGGTTATGGCAGGCGTTAACGACGTGGTTATTGCGGGGGGTGTGCAGACCATGACCCAGATCCCGATCTCCTCATCGATGACAGCAGCAGTGCCCATGGGCTTCAGCGATCCTTTTTCCGGATCACCGGGTTGGGTTGCGCGTTATGGCGATACCCCGCCGACGCAGTTTCGTTCAGCACAGATGATCGCTGACAAGTGGGGCTTGAGCCGTGAGGCGCTGGAGGTGTTTTCCCTGGAGTCGCACACCCGCGCTTTTAAGGCCATTGAAGAAGGGCGCTTCGACCGTGAAATAGCACCGCTAGAAGGTGTAGTTATGGACGAGACTCCGCGCCGCTCAACCCTGGAAAAGATGGCAGAGCTGGATTTCTTGTTCGGCTGCGACAAAGTGACTGCCGGTGTTTCCAGCCAGACCTGTGATGGCTCCTCGGCCATGCTCATCGTCTCGGAGGATGCACTCAAACGCTACAACCTGACACCCCGCGCTCGCATAGCCCATATGAGCGTACGCGCCGCCGACCCGATCTGGATGCTCACTGCGCCTATCCCCGCTACCGAATATGCGCTGAAGAAATCAGGCATGAGCCTGGCCGATATCGATCTGGTAGAGATCAATGAAGCCTTCGCCTCAGTGCCCATGGCGTGGCTAAAAGAAACCGGCTACGACCACGCCAGGACCAACGTTAACGGCGGCGCAATTTCCTTGGGCCATCCATTGGGCGCAACCGGTACCAAGCTGATGACGACATTGCTGCACGAACTGGAACGCTCCGGTGGCAAGTACGGTTTGCAGACCATGTGCGAAGGCGGCGGCCAAGCCAATGTAACCATCATCGAACGGCTCTAATAGCCTTTCGACGATGTCAGCCTGCAGCGAACGGGGTACGGATACTGGACCGTCTGCAGCAAGGATGCTGCAGCCGAGCCTACAAGGACGTATTCACGGCGCGTCCAGAATTCGTATTTCGTTCTCCTCAGGCGGGCGTGAACAAAAGGACTAATTTGAAAGGTATTGAGAAATGACAGGAATTTTAGCAGGACGTGTAGCCATCGTAACCGGCGCCGGCGGGGGCCTGGGCGCTGCCCACGCACGTGTATTTGCATCTGAAGGTTGCGCCGTGGTGGTCAACGATATTAACACCGGTGCCGCACAGCTTGTTGTTGATGAAATTACCGCAGCAGGTGGTAAGGCAGTCGTGAATAGCTCCGATATCACCAACTATGACGACAGCCTCAATGCAGTAAAGCAGGCTCTGGACAGTTTCGGTGACTTGCATATCGTCCTCAACAACGCGGGTGTGAATCGTGATCGCATGTTTGCTTCCATGACCGAGGCGGAGTGGGACACCATCATGTCAGTGCACCTCAAGGGCCACTTCTGCATTAGTTCTCACGCAGTGCATTACTGGCGTGGCCAGTCCAAAGAAGGCAAGCCCGTTGATGGGCGAATTATCAATACGACTTCCGGCGCAGGTTTGCAGGGCTCTATTGGCCAGTCCAACTATGCGGCGGCCAAGGCGGGGATTGCCGCGCTGACCTTGAACCAGGCAGCGGAACTGGGCCGCTATGGCATTACTGCCAATGCGGTAGCACCGTCTGCGCGTACTGGCATGACCAGCGCGGTACCGGAAATGGCCGAGCGTATGAAGAAGCCGGAAGACGGCAGTTTTGACCATTTCGCTCCCGAGAATGTTTCTAATTTGTTGGCATGGTTGGGCAGCGCCGAGGCGGCTCATGTGAGCGGTCGCGTATTTGAGGCCGAAGGCGGACGCATCTGTATTTGTGATGGCTGGCGCACGACGCAGGGTGTAGACCGCGGCGCTGAATGGGCGCCAGCGGACATCGGCGACGCCATGAAAGTGCTACTGGAACAAGAGGCGCCAGCGCAGAAAGTGTGGGGCACCTGAGGTCAAGAGGTAACTATGGAATTTTCGTTTACACAAGAACAGGAGATGATCCGCGACACGGCGGCAGCGTTTCTTGCAGAAGTTTCTGACAGTGCGGCAATACGCCGGGCCATGGCCACAGAGCGCGGTTACGACACTGAGCTCTGGCAGCGTATTTGCGCTGAGATGTACTGGCAGGCGATTCATATCCCTGAGGCTTATGGCGGCATGGGTCTGGGTTATGTTGAGGTGGTGGCGATGATGGAGCAGATGGGTCGTCACCTGCTGTGCTCGCCGTTCTTCTCGACAGTCTGCCTGGCCAGTAACGCACTGCTGTTAGCGGGTAATGAGGAGCAAAAAGCGCTTTGGCTGGGCAAGCTTTGCGAGGGCGAGCTAACGGCGACTCTGGCTTTCAACGGCGGCAGCAGTGCCTGGAACGCGGAGGCCATTACCGCCACCTGGCGGCGAGAAGGTGAGGGCTTTGTACTCAGCGGTGACTATCGCTATGTGATTGACGGCCATACGTCCGAGCTGCTGGTTATAGCTGCCAGAGAAGCCGGTAGTGTCGGTGAAGATGGCATTAGTCTGTTTTTAGTGCCTGCTGAAACTGCAGGCGTGGATGTCCAGTGGTTGCCTACTATGGATCAGGCGCGCAAGCAGGCAAGCGTGACGCTGGTCGCGGTCACCACCGGCGCCGATGCGCTGATGGGTGAAGCCGGTCAGGCCTGGAAGCAATTGTCCCAGGTGCTCGATCTCGCTGCGATAGCGCTCGCAGCAGAGCAGGTAGGCGGTTGTCAGCAGTTGCTGGACATGACGGTTGAATACACCTCTGAGCGAGTGCAGTTTAATCGCACAATTGCCAGTTTCCAGGCGGTGAAACACAAAGCAGCGGACATGATGTTGCAAACTGAAGTGGCTAGGTCAGCGATTTATTATGCTGCCTGCGTCGCCCAGGAGTCGTTGGAAGGCTTAGGCCTTGTCGATGAGTTGCCTGAGGCTGCCAGCGTGGTCAAATCCTATTGCTCGGATGCCTATTTTGCTATTGCGGGTGATGCTATGCAGTTATTCGGTGGGGTCGGTTTTACCTGGGAATACGACGTGCATCTTTACTTCAAACGGGCGAAATCTTCTGAACACATGCTGGGTAATGGTGCTGTTCATCGTGAGCGTATCGCCACAATGCTATTGGATCAGAGAGGCGTGCTATGAAATTAAGCTTTAGCGCTGAAGACGAGCAGTTTCGTACGGAAATCGCCGGCTGGTTGCAGGCCAATCTTTGCGGAGAGTTCGAAAAGCTCAGGTTTCGTGGCGGCCCAGGCGATGAGCACATGTTCCCGCAGGAACGTAAGGTCTGGGAACGCAAACTCGCCAAAGGCGGCTGGACTTGTGTGGGCTGGCCAGAAGAGCAAGGCGGTCGAGGCTGCTCGATTGAGCAGCAGGTAATATTTTTCGAAGAGTACGCCCGGGCAGGGGCTCCCGGTCGCGTCGGTCACATTGGCGAAGGTCTTACCGGACCGACTCTGATTGCGTTTGGATCCGAGGCCCAGAAGCAAAAGTACTTGCCTGGCATTGTTGCCGGCACCGAGCTCTGGTGCCAGGGTTACTCTGAACCCGGAGCCGGTTCTGACCTGGCCAACGTTAAGACCAAGGCGCGTTTTGACCAGACAAAGGACAAGTGGCTTATTAGCGGGCAAAAAGTCTGGACCTCCCTGGCCCATGAATCAGATTACTGCTTTGTGATCGCCCGCACTGATCCTGATTCAGTGGCGCATAAAGGTCTGGGCTTTTTCCTGATAAAGATGGACCAGCCCGGTGTTGAAATCCGCCCCATTGAACAGATCACAGGAACATCGGAATTCAACGAAGTGTTCTTTGATGAAGCCCAATGTGATGCCGATGATATCGTCGGCGCGCCCGGCGATGGCTGGAAAGTGGCCATGGGTTTATTGGGTTTTGAGCGTGGCGTATCCACCCTGGGTCAGCAGATGCAGTTTCAAAACGAGTTGGATCAGGTCGTGGCGCTCGCCAAAGAAAACGGCGCTGGCAGCGATCCGATTATTCGTCAACGCATTGCCAGGGCCCACTGCGAGTTGAAGATCATGCGCTACAACTCGATGCGCATGCTGTCCGGCCAAAGTGGCAGCGATGGTTCACTGCAAAAAGAGGCGCTGATTTATAAATTGTTCTGGGCCACCTGGCACCGCAGTCTCGGTGAGCTGGCGATGGATGTGATGGGCCCAGAGTGTGAAATTCTCGATAGCGGCCCTTACGAACTCAACCGCCTGCAGTCCATGTACTTGTTTGTGCGTTCCGATACCATTTACGGCGGCACTAACCAGATCCAACGCAACATTATCGCCGAGCGTGGCCTGGGCATGCCCAAGGAACCGCGGGTCGCGGCGAAGTAGAGGTTTAGATGAATTTGAAAGCACCTGAGTACGTAGCGGGCCACGGCCTGATCAAGGGCAAGTCTGTGCTGATTACAGCGGCAGCCGGTGCCGGCATCGGTTTTTCCGCGGCCACTCGCGCAGCGGAAGAGGGCGCCAGGGCGGTTGTTTTGAGTGATATTCACGCCGGTCGTCTTGAGGCGGCGGTGGAAAAGTTGAAAGACGAAACCGGCCTTAAAGAAGTTTACGGCAAGGTGGGTAACGTCGCCGTTGAAGACGAAGTGCAGGCGCTGGTGAACTTCGCCGAGCAGAGCATAGGTGGCGTCGATATTCTGATCAATAATGCGGGCTTGGGTTCCTCCAAGCGCTTAATTGAAATGGAGGATGACGAATGGAACCGGGTGATTGACGTTACCTTGAACGGCACCATGCGCATGACCCGCTATATGATGAAAGTCATGAAGGCCAGAGGCAATGGAGGCGTTATCGTCAATAATGCTTCGGTGTTGGGCTGGCGCGCGCAACAGGAGCAGGCCCATTATGCCGCGGCCAAGGCCGGAGTAATGGCGCTGACGCGCTGCGCAGCGATGGAGGCGGCAGAATTCAATGTGCGCATCAACGCGGTATCGCCATCCATTGTGCTGCACCCCATGCTGCGTAAATCAGCCTCAGAGGAACTGCTGGCAGAACTGGAGTCGAAAGAGGCCTACGGCCGTGCGGCCGAGGCCTGGGAAGTCGCCAACGTGATGATGTTCCTGGCCTCAGATTATTCGAGCTACATGACTGGGGAAATTGTTTCCTGCTCCAGTCAGCGTTCCTGATCAACAGCAGATTCTTAACGGGAGTTAGACCATGAGAGAAGCAGTAATTGTATCCACCGCCAGAACCGGCCTGGCCAAATCATTTCGCGGCGGGTTTAACGACACCGAAGCGCCGGCTATGGGCGGCCATGTGGTGCGCGCTGCGGTTGAGCGTGCGGGACTTGATCCGGCTGAGGTAGACGATTGTATCTTTGGTGCTGCCGCCCAGCAGGGTACCCAGGGCTACAACATTGGTCGGCTTAGCGGTATTGCCGGCGGCCTGCCAGATTCGGTTGCCGGCATGGCGATTGAGCGGCAGTGTTCTTCGGGGCTGATGTCTATCGCAACTGCTGCCAAGAGCATCATGTGCAATGAATACGATATTGCGGTGGCGGGCGGTGTTGAGTCGATCTCCCTGGTACAGACCAAGCACAAGAATGGCTACCGCAATGTTTCCAAGGCGGTTACTGCCATCGACCCCACCGCGTACATGCCTATGCTGGAAACCGCTGAGGTGGTGTCCGAACGTTACGGTATCAGCCGTGAGGCTCAGGATGAGTACTCCCTGCAGAGTCAGCTGCGCACGGCAGCAGCTCAGCAAGCGGGTTTGTTCGACGCCGAAATCGTGCCCATGAATGCCACCAGGTCGGTGTTTAATCGCGAGACCAAGGAAGTAAGCTACGAAGATGTAATTGTGGATAGGGACGACTGCAATCGACCGTCTACTACCCTGGAAAGCCTGGCGGGCCTTGATCCAGTGTTCAAGGATGGCCAGTGGGTCAAGGAAGGGCGCTTTATCACTGCCGGTAACTCATCCCAGTTGTCTGACGGTGCTTCAGCTTGCGTGGTAATGGATGCTGCACTGGCTGCACAAAAGGGCCTTTCACCTCTGGGAGTCTATCGCGGCCTGGCCGTGGCGGGTTGTAAGTCTGATGAGATGGGTATTGGCCCGATGTTCGCCGTGCCGCAGTTGTTAAAGCGCCATGGTTTGTCTGTTGGCGATATCGACCTGTGGGAGCTTAATGAAGCCTTTGCCTGCCAGGTAGTGCACTGTCGCGATGAGCTGGGCATTGATAATGACAAGCTAAACGTCAATGGTGGCTCGATTTCCATTGGCCACCCGTTTGGTATGAGTGGGGCTCGTATGGTTGGCCACGCGCTGCTGGAAGGTAAGCGCCGCGGCGCCAAGCTCGTGGTTATCACCATGTGCATAGGCGGCGGCATGGGCGCTGCAGGGCTGTTTGAAGTCGCCTGATTTTTTGCTGCGGGGCCTGCCTGGCCCCGCAACTTTCCCACCCTTTTCCTGTCCAACCCTGTGCTACAATGGCGGCATCTTTGCCGCGTATGTTATTGAAACGCGGTTGAATTTTGTGCAAGGGCTCGGGTAGGCGATGAAAAAAATCGGCGAATTGCTGGTAGAACAAGGCAAGGTCTCAGAACGGGATGTTGAGCGCACCCTGTTGGCGCAGAGTGAAATGGGCGAGATGTTTGGTCAGGTGCTGATTAAATTGGGCTTGGTCTCTGAATTAGATTTTGCCCAGGTCTTGAGCCAGCAACTGGATATCCCCCTTTACGCCGCCGCAGACTATCCCGAAGAGGCAATCAAACTCGATGGGGTTGCTGAGGACTTTCTCTTTTCCAATGCGGTAGTCCCGGTCAGCGTGGCAGATGACGTGGTCAGGTTCTCGGCCGCTGCCCCCCAGGATCCTTTTCTCAGTAAAGCGCTCACTATGGCCCTGGAAAGGCCGGTGGACATCGTCCTTGGTCTTGAGTCAGACATTAATCGCGCCTTTCAGCTCTATATGTTGGGGGACGAGAACGGTGACGATGACGATCTCAACGATCAGTTCGCCGGACAAAGCGACGACGAATTCATCGAGCACCTTAAGGATCTGGCCAGTGAAGCGCCAGTCATCAGACTGGTTAACCAGATAATTCATCGGGCGGTAGACTTAAAAGCGTCCGATATTCACATTGAACCCTTCGAAGATGGCCTGCAGCTGCGTTATCGGGTTGACGGCGTATTGCAAGAGCATGCCGATGCGCCAGCGGCCAACTTGACCGCCGCGATAGCGTCTCGCATCAAACTCTTGTCACATATGAATATTGCCGAGCAGCGTTTGCCGCAGGACGGCCGCATCATGATCCGTGTGAAAGGCCATGAGCTGGATCTACGGGTATCAACGATCCCCACGGTGCACGGAGAGAGCATCGTGATGCGGGTGCTTGACCGGGAGAGTATCCAGCTGAGCCTGCCGGATATGGGATTCAGCGAGGATACTCTTGTCCGATACCTGGATCTGCTGGCCAAGCCGCACGGTGTGCTGCTGGTAACCGGTCCCACCGGCTCCGGTAAAACTACGACGCTGTATGCCTCGCTGGCCTCGCTGGATTCGGAATCCCTGAAGATTATTACCGTTGAAGACCCGGTGGAATACCAGCTGGAAGGCGTTAATCAGATACAGGTACAGGCGCAGATTGACCTTACCTTTGCGCGCTCGCTGCGCTCCATTCTGCGCCAGGACCCGGATATCATCATGATTGGTGAGATGCGTGATACCGAAACAGCCCAGATAGGCGTGCAGTCGGCGCTGACCGGCCACCTGGTGTTATCGACTCTGCACACCAATACAGCAGCGGGCGCGATTACCCGGCTTGAAGATATGGGGGTAGAGCGTTATCTGATTACGTCCTCCGTAAATGGAGTGCTGGCCCAGCGACTGGTAAGAACACTATGTAAACACTGTAAACAGAAGATTGAGTTATCGCCGGAGGCGATTGCCCGATCTGGCATCGAGCCCTTCCTGGGAGCTGATCAGCGGGATGTCTACCAGGGCGTAGGTTGTGCAGAGTGCATGGAAACAGGCTACAAGGGTCGCACCTCTATTCACGAGTTGTTCCCGCTGGATGAAGAGATGCACCGGGTCATCATGAGTGGCGCTGACGCCACTGTGTTGCACGCCGCGGCGCGGCGCCAGGGCATGATCACGCTCTATGAGGATGGCCTGCGCAAAGTAGCAGCAGGGCGTACCTCCATGGAGGAGTTACTGCGAGTGACTCAAGACCAAAGTGAGGGGCAGGCAGCTGCGGATCCCGCAGTTATTGAGCTTTCACTGGAAGAACAGGTGCCCGCTTAAGACATGGCATCTTTTACTTACAAGGCAGTGGGCCGGGATGGAAAAACCCGGCAGGGTGTCATTGAAGCTAATGGACAGGAGCTAGCCTCCCGGCAGTTGCGGGCCCAGGGTCTTACCCTGCTGAAGCTGGAAGAGGGCGGCAGTCTGGATGACCCTGGAAAAGTCGCCGGTAAGCCGCCTAACCGTCAAGAAGTGTTGTCCATGACCTCTGAGCTGGCAGTGTTGTTGCGCGCTGGATTGCCTTTGGATCGAGCGCTGAAGGTGCTGATTGATATGGCGGTTCAGCCGCAGATGCTGTTACTGCTCAATGATCTGCTGAAGGCGGTCAAGGGCGGTAAGGCGCTGTCGATTGCGATGCAGCAGCACGAGAAAATTTTCGGCACGTTTTATATCAGTATGGTGCGCTCAGGCGAGGCCAGTGGCCAACTCTCTGAGGTGTTGGATCGTCTGGTGGAATATCTGGAAAACGCCAAGACTAACCGCGACACCGTGGTGTCGGCGTTGATCTACCCGGCAATTTTGCTGGTGGTGGCAGTGCTGTCTATTGTGCTGATGCTGGGCTTTGTAGTGCCGCAATTTGAGAGCTTGTTTGAAGATATGGGTGAGGCTTTACCCATGCTGACCCAGATGGTGCTGAGTGGTGCCGATTTTATTAAATCCTGGGGCTGGCTGTTGTTGATTGTGATCGTTGGCGCGGGAATAGTTTTCCGTAACTGGGCGTCAACAGACCAGGGCAGAACGACTCTGGACAAGCGCATGCTTGGTTTGCCCGTGGCCGGTGGCATTATATTCGAATTTGAAGTGTCGAAATTTGCCAGGACCACGGGAACTCTGTTGGGTAACGGGGTGTCTCTGTTAAAGGCGATCTCGATTGCCATCGATACGGTGGACAACAAGGTCATACGCGAGGCCCTGCAAGTGCTGCCGCCCGCGGTTAAGGGCGGGCAGCGTATGTCGATTGCCCTGGAAGAGAGCAAAATGTTCACGCCCATGGTCATTCAAATGATCCGCGTGGGCGAGGAATCCGGCAGTCTGGACAAAATGCTGCTGGAGTTGGCCAAGGTGTTTGACGGCCATGTGCAATCGGGAGTCAAGCGTGGCCTGGCTTTGCTGGAGCCCCTGTTGATTCTGTCCATGGGCTTTATTATTGCCGTGATTATCATCTCGATCTTGATGGGTATTTTGTCGGTGAACAATTTGGCCGTGTAGGGCCAACAGTGCCACCCCGGCGAAGGCCGGAATCCGGGCGCTTAACAACTAATTTTAAATTGGGTGGAAAAGTATTTCCCCCGCAGAGGACTACCGAATGAAACAGCGCACAGACCGCTTGCAGAAACCCCGCAAACAGAGCGGTTTTACCCTGATGGAGCTGCTTGTAGTGCTCGCCATCCTCGGCCTGCTGATGAGCCTCGTTGGCCCGCAGGTACTTAACCAGCTGGGCGGCGCAAAAACCAAAACTACCGCTATCCAGATCAAGGATCTGGAGCAGGCATTGGAGATGTACAAGTTGGACGTTGGACGTTTCCCCTCTAGCGCCGAAGGCTTGTCATCGCTGATGAAAAAGCCCGGCAGTGCCACCGGTTGGAATGGCCCCTACCTCAAGTCGGACGTGCCTGTGGATCCGTGGAATCGCGAGTATCACTACAAATACCCTGGCGAACACTCGGAAGTCGATATCTTCAGCTACGGCGCCAATGGCTCACCCGGCGGTGAGAAGGAAGATACTGATGTGGGCAACTGGAAGTAACTTGACGCTCAGCCGCGTTTGTTTCGGTAGTCACTGAGCACACCATGACTGTCAGCGCCGCGCAATATACCGATGCCAGGCAGTCTGGGTTCACCATGGTTGAACTGTTGGTAGCCATCGCCATCGTCGGCTTGTTGATGGCGGTGACTGTGCCGGGAACCGTACGCTTTTACCAGTCCATGCAGTATCGCCAGGCAGTGCGGGATGTGCTGACCACCCTCGGAGAGGCCAGGCACCAGGCCATGGATAAGGGGCAGGCTCAGGATGTGGGATTCGACCCTGATGAGTTGCAAATTCAATACCAAGAAGACCTGTTACAGCTGCCTAAAGGCTTCGAGCTGACGGTGACCACCGCTAGCGAAGTCAATCGCCAAAATCTTGGTGTGATTAGGTTTTATCCTGAGGGCGGCTCTACCGGTGGGGACATCGATGTGGTGTCGCCCAGTGGAAGGGGTGTAAGAATTTCAGTGGATTGGTTGATGGGGTCTGTGCGCCAGGAAGCCTATGACGTCAACTAAAAGGCAGAACGGCTTTTCACTGCTGGAAATGATGGTGGCGATTTCTATTCTTTCCCTGGCGTTGGGATCGCTTTACCAGGCGGCAAGTGGGGCTACGCGCAATGTACGCACTTCAGAGCGCTATGCCTATGGAGTAGAACTGGCGCGTTCATTGTTGGCAGACAATGGCGTTGTGCCGGCAGGCGGAACCCAAAAGGCAGGTAAGACAGGCGGCGGCTATGACTGGCGCGTTGAAACCCGGGCGATAAACCTTGCTCGCACAGACATGGGGAGCACCAAGCTTCACGAAATCGAGATTGGCGTGGCCTGGTTTGATGGCAGTAAACGTCGGGAAATCGTGCTCAACTCGGTGGTGCCAGGGCATGAACTTGGAGCGAGGTAGCGCGTTGCGGGGCTTCACCCTGATAGAGGTCGTAGTGTCTCTGGCGATACTGTCTCTGGTGCTGCTGGGGACGGTTACCGGGATGCGGACTCTGGGCAATACCCAAGTCTCGCTGGAACGTGTGACCCAACGGGCAGATGAAGTTCGTACCGTAAGCGCCTTTCTTCGCGACCTGATGGAATCAGCAGTTGCGGGTAGCGGTACGGGTGGCCTCACCCTGGGTGGGGGTAGTTTTGAAGCGGCCTATTTTCGCACAGGCAAGGGTTTTCTTGAGTGGAAAACTAACCTGCTGTTTGGCGAGTCCTACGGCGGTACTCATATAGTTCGCATTGGCAGTGAGGGCGGGCAACTGGTATTGAGATGGCTGGAGCCAGACGCCACCTCACTCAAGGCCAGTAAATGGGAGGCCGCACCGTCTCGAGTGCTGGTCGATAATCTTGAGGAGTTTTCTGCGTTCTTGCGACCGGAGTACAACGAAGACTGGGTTAAAAACTGGGAAGATAGCGCTGTAGCGCCCGCGCTGGTTCGACTGCAGATAAAGGCGTCTGGCCGCTACTGGCCAGAGTTGATCATGCAGGTGCAAAAATGATCAGGCAGCAGCGTGGAGTAGCGCTGGCGATTGTCGTGTGGTTTATCGCCGGCATGTCTTTACTTGTTGCAGGCATTGTTGCCAATGCGCGCGTGGATACCAAAATAACGCAAATTCACCTGGCCCAAGCGAAAGCTGTGGCCACCGGGGATGGAGCGATTCGGCTGGCGATGGTTCAGCGCCGTTTGGGCTACTCATCCGCCGGTCAGGGGCCGCAGGTTTCTGAGAGTATTCACCAGTTGGGAGATGTTGAAGTGGTAGTCAGGCTCTATCCGGCATCGGGCTTCATCAATGTCGGTAGTGCTCCCAAGGAGGTGCTCTCCATGTTGTTTCGTGTGGCTGGGGAAATGGAGCCTGGAGAGGCCCAATACGTGGCAGAGAATGTGGTAAAGTGGCGTGAAAGTAAGGCTAGCCCTAATGGCAATCGCAGGCAGTCAAGGGGGAGTCAAAAGTTTTACTCTCTGGAGGATATGCTCCGCATTGAGGGGGTCTCGCGCTCGCTGTTGGATAGCATTAGAAATTTTGCGGTTGCTGGCCGTTGGGCGAGCAAGTCGATGGATTGGAATGCATCGCCTGAGACGATGATGGCGATCCTGGGGTCTCTGGATCCTACGAAGGCAGGGCAAGCTGATAAGCGAAGGGCTGCGAGCACGCGCGGAAGCAGCAGCAATAGATCGCAGCGTAGCGGTGGGACGAGCGGGGTGTTTCGCGCAGACGCCTATGTGGAATACGGAGGGCGTACCTGGTTGCGGAGGCGCTGGATTAGTGCTGACGGTCAAGGGCAATACGGTCTACCCTGGCGTGCCGTCCGTACGGAATCGCCTCGGGTCGTACCGGGATAAATAACAATGAGGACGGGGAATGTTTGAATCTAGCCAGAACTGGGAGCTGTTCGGCTACGATATGCGTCAATTGGGCCGGCACTTTTTTACCGCCTGGCGTGAGCTTCTGTGGGCTTACGATTCTCCCGTGCGCACTCATCTGGACGAAGCGGTGACGCTGCGTTCACTCAGCGGCGAGCGGGTTTATCAAGCGGGTCTGCCTTCCGAGCTAACTGAAGCGCGCTGCAACGCCATCTTGCTCGATGACGACTTGGCGCTTACTCGTAAATTGCGACTTCCCCTGGCGGTCGAGGCCGACCTCGATGCAGTTCTTGCGTTGGAAGTAAATGCCAATAGCCCTTTTTCCCCATCAGATACTGGCTTTGGCTGGATTGTGTCCGACCGCAATGAGAGTCATATCCACTTAACACTGGTTATCGTTTCGCTCAGTGCGGCGATGGCCTATATCTCACAGCAGTACGGTGGTCACGATGCTTATGCCCAAGAGGTATGGGTTGATGTGGCCGGGCAAATGGTGGTTGTCACCGGCTTTGGTGAGGGTCATCGGGAGCAGCTCTATCGACGGAGGTTGACCAAAGTAGGCTTTATGGTCGGGGCTGCCGGATTAATTCTGCTGTTGATTGCAGCTGTAGGGTCCGGTCTTAAGAAGCTTGAGTACGATCGGCTGGAGAGTGTGTCGGCAGCAACCCAGCGTGAGGCCGCTAATGCGTCCCAGATGCGCTCGGCGCTCGGCGCTGCTAATGAGACCATCGCAGCAGTTAATGCAATTACCGGTAACTATCCCAACGCGCATGTTCATTTGGGCAGGCTAACCGAATTGGTGGGTGATGATGCTTTTGTGGAGCGGCTGGCGATAAATGGACTGGAAATAGATATTCGCGGAAGGGCTGCAGATGCTTCCGCCATCATGGAGCTATTAACCCAGCAGCCTGACTATCGAGGTGTTACCGCGGCGAGTCCAATCCGCAAAATACCGGGGACTAATCTCGAGCAGTTTCACCTCAAGGTGCAGTTGGGGGGAGGTGCTTCGTGATCGAGTGGTTTAAGACGCATCAGCGCAGCGCGATAATTTGCGGCCTGACCCTATTGCTGCCCTTATTGGTTTATTTGAACCTGCTTCTCGGGACCTGGGGTCTTGGCGCAGAGTACGCGCAAGACATGAAGCGATTGCCTCAGCGAATTGCGAGGCTGCAGGGTTTGCAGGAGGTAGAGGACCAGTTGCGGGAGTCTTCCGGTGTTGTTCAGCAAACCACATCCAGGCTGGCCTACGCTGCCAATGCCGAAAGGGCTTCTGTCGCAGCTTCAATGCAGTCAGACGTCCGCCAATTGATGACCGATGCGGGGCTCACGGTTAGTAATAGCCAGGTTCTGCCTGTTCGCGAGGAAGAGAATTTTGATTTTATCGGGGTAAAGCTTACTGTCGCCGGCGATATCGAGGCACTGGACCAGGCCTTGGCCGAGATGGCGAATTTCGCTCCGCTAATCATAGTTGAGGGCATGGATGTCTGGCCGACCCGCCAGCGCAGTGTCCGTGGCGCAGCGGCAAAAACTGAGAAGCAGGAAGCCACCGTGTCTATTCGCTTGCTCTCTTTGAGGTCGCTGATATGAGCGTCTTCGCCCGTTATCGCGGACTTTCTGATCCGCTGAGAACTGAGCGAAGAGTAGAATTACTCGTGCTCATTTTTGTTGTGCTTCTCCTATTGCAGTTTGTCTGGGGAGGCTACCGAGCCATGTTTCCTCCGATACCTGATCCTGTCAGGCCCATGCCAGATTCGTTGCAGATAGCCGAGGTTCTCGGGTTGGATGTGGCGAGCCCAGAGGAGAGAGCCCAGATCAGGCAGCGACCCTTGTTTTGGGCCAGTAGGGCGCCTTTGGTGCCTGAGCCGGAGAAACCCAAGCCCAAGCCAGCGAAGACGAATGTTGCCAAGCCGGGTAAAATCGAAAATGTAAAGTTGTCCGGTGTTTTTGGGGGAGGTGATACCGGGGGTGTTATCGTGATTGCCAAGGGCAAGAAGCGCAGGGTGATGGTGGGCGAGGAACTGGACGGCTGGACTCTTGAGTCGGTGGACCCAGTTTCTGCGATCTTCACCAGCGGGGCGCAGCAGGCAAGTCTTGCGCTCAGTGTTGTGGAGGTTTCACAGTCCCAGGCCACATCGAATCAGCCCTCCGCCGATGGTCAGGCAGTGAAGGACCAAAAAGAGCTTGCAGCTGATAATAAGGCCAAGCGTAAGGCGAAGAAGAAAAATAACCCACCTGACCAGCTACGACTCGGTGGTGGTGATAGGGGTTGATAACAGCAATGACAAGAATGATTAACGGGCCAATTGGAATGAATATTTTACGAACCACGGCAATAGCGGCTGGGGTTGTTCTGCTTGCCAGCTGCACCACGCCAGCGGAAAAGGAATCAACTGCCGAAGTGGCAGCGACAGAGCCTGCAGTGGAACAAGCCCCGCTATCGACCAGTGCAGCGGAGCTGGCCGTCAGCCAGAAGGAAGAGGACCCCAAGGAAGCTGTTCTTTACCGGGGCACTGATAAGCATGTAAAAATGCCCAAAAAGCGAGAGCCCGTTCGCTTCATCGGAGACGACGTTAGCCTGAATTTTGAACAGGCACCCCTGAGCGAAGTGACCCATGCCATTATGGGAGACATATTGCAGCTGGACTACGTAGTCGATCACCCCATTCAGGGCCAGGTCACTCTGCGCACCAGAACCCCTATCCCGAGAGACCAGTTGCTTGGGGTATTGGAGTCTCTGTTAAAGGCTAACAATACCATTATGATTCGCGGCAGTGATGGTCGCTATCTGGTGACTGGATCTGCTCGAGGCACTAAATTGTCCCCCAGTGTCTCCAATCCGCGCGATAACATTGCCGGCTATTCAACCGTGATTGTGCCGCTGCAGTATATTAGCGCTAAAAACATGGCAGAGATCCTGAAGCCGGTGGCGGATGAGTCAGCCTTTGTGCGCATTGATAGCAGTCGTAACCTATTGGTGTTGGCTGGCACCCGCGCGCAATTGGATGGCTGGCTGGACATGGTGTCCACCTTTGATGTCGATCAGTTGGAGGGCATGTCAGTAGGCCTGTTCCCGCTGGAGAACAGCGAAGTTGCTGAGGTCATTGAGGCGCTGGACGCCATTATGGGCACTACCCAGGATGGCAGTAATATGAAGGATATAATCCGGGTTATCCCTGTGGAGCGGCTCAACAGTATTCTGATTGTGACGCCTCGGGCACATTACCTTGATACGGTTGAGCAGTGGATCGAGCGCCTGGACGAGGCGCATTATTCCGCACTGGATAGGCGGCTTTATGTTTATCCTGTGCAAAATACCACCGCTAGCCGCTTGGCTGATTTGATCAATAGCATCTACACCGGTAAGCAGCCTAGTGGTAAGTCTCAATCTGGCAGCGGTATTAGGGATTCCTCCGGTGTGGCGCCGGGCCTTTCGCCGGAAACACTGGGCTCCGGCCGGAGTATGGGGTCATCGGGCTCTTCAGTGAAAGCTGGCAGTTCGGTTTCCAATCTTAATATGGAAGGCGTCACTGGCAGTGGTGACGAGATATCGGAAGTACGTGTGGTTGCCGACGATGAGAACAATTCGCTGATGGTGTATGCGACCTCTATGCAGTACAAAGTGATCCGTTCGGCTCTCGATCAGCTTGATGTGGTCGCGACACAAGTCATTATCGAAGCCAGCATTATCGAAGTAAGCCTGACCGATGAACTCAGGTACGGCCTTGAGTGGACCTTTAGCAATAGTCTGGGCTCAGATTACGGCGGGGAGGGCCTTCTCGCGAGTGTTGCCAGCGGGCCTGCTTCAATAGTGCCCGGTTTTTCATACACCGTGACCAACTCCATTGGTGATGTCAGCGCTGTGCTCAATGCTCTGGCGGAGCAAAGCCTACTCAATATCATCTCCACGCCGTCTGTGATGGTACTGGATAATCACTACGCCTATATCCACGTGGGGCAACAGGTACCTACCATTGATACTCAAACGGGTTCGCTGGCCGGCAATACCGACAGAATCACCCAGTCAATCACTTACCGGGATACCGGCGTGAAATTGGAGGTGAAGCCTTCGGTGAACGCCGGTGGGCTGGTGACAATGGATGTGAAACAATCTGTCACCGACGTTGGCGAGATAGATCCGGCCACCGGGCAGCGAGCCTTTTTAGAGCGCAATATAGAAAGCCGGGTGGCGGTTCGCTCCAATGAGTCGGTGGTGTTGGGCGGTTTGATTAGAGAGAATGCCAGTACCGCCTCCCAGGGTTTGCCCTGGTTGCACAGTGTTCCCGTTATTGGCCCCTTGTTTGGAACTGATACGGAAACCAATAACCGCACAGAGCTTCTGGTTATTATTACGCCAAGGGCGCTGTATAACGAAGATGAGCTGCGTAGCGTCAGCGATGAGATGCGCTCAAAAGTCCGCAACCTTGATCTGATCGACGCAAATGACCTCTAGATCGGCGTTGTTGGCGGAGGATTGGTATTTTTCACAAACGGCCCTCTTGCTCTGTTTTGGTGCCGGGAAGGTGCGGCCAGGACTACGCAGGCAAGCGGTGCTTTGTTGCCCCGGTTGTTGTCGATGAGCGAGATGCAAGTGGGGTTTTGCTTCGGTTCGAGCGCCCCCGTCGCCCTTGGCCTACAGCGCATATCTTTTTCCTTTTCCTTGTCGTATAATCGCGGCCGATTTCTTCAAATGGTTAACAAAAACAGTATGTTACGTGTAATTGGATTGGTGATGTTGGCACTGCTTACGGGCTGCGTAGACAAGCCTGAAGACGCGCAAGAGCTCAGTGCGCAGCAGATCAAGGCGCTTGAAACGCGTGCCGAAGAACGCTGGCAGGCGCGCATTGCCCACGACTGGGGTAAGGCCTGGGAATACAGCTCACCCGCTTACCGAGAAGTATTCCCTAAGCACCTGTATGTCAAAAAGTTTTCCTATACGGCCGACTGGGAGTTGACAGGAGTTGAGGTAACTAATTATGATTCGTCTGCAGCTGTAGCGAGTGTGGTGGTGGGGGTCATGTCCAGGCCAACCAAACTAACTTCAGAAGCAGCTAGAGCAATGGGTCCTATGCCCCGCAAACTGCACGAGAGATGGATTCTCGTTGACGGTGAGTGGTGGTTTAGTGCGAATTAATAGCCATTTTGTAAGTTGACAGCTGGCTGCAGCTAGCAATAATAGCGCTAGCAATCTACACACTTTTGGATTGAAACAAGACTAAAGACTAGGAGTCTCCTATTATGAATACAAACTTTAAGCCTCTCGGCTTGGCTGCAGCAGTTGCAGCTATCTCTGCGGGATACGCCGGTGCAGTTAGTGCACAGGCAGAAGTAGCCGCTGAAACTGAACTCGGTGATCTGGCCATTGTTCCTTACTACACAGTAATGGAAGGCTACTCCACCGGTGTTAACATCATCAACACGTCCGCGAAGACGCAGGTACTGAAGTTCCGCTTCCGTCGTGCTGTTGACTCAATGGATGCGCTGGACTTTAACGTTGTCCTGTCTCCTAAAGACATGTACACCGGTTTTATCGGCACAGATGGCGAAGACATCTTCTGGACGTCTAACGACAACAGCTGTGTTGCACCTGCTTACGGCAACCTTGACGCTGCTGACAACCAGTTCCAGATGCCCGGTCTTTACCGTCTTGGCGCTGAGACAGGTTACATTGAAATCATCAGCATGGGCTCGCCTCTGACTGAAGGTGCACCTATCGCTGTATCTGCTAAGCACGACTCTGAGGGCATGCCTGCTGATTGCGCTGCTGTTCGCGATAACTTCTTTGCATCAAAGAAACTGGCATCTGGTGCGCCTGACTTAACCAAGCGTGGTGTAATTAACTCTGCTCAGACTCACCAGTACGATAGCAAAGGTGTTGCACAGGCCTCTATGTTTGAAGCCTCACCTGACTCGCTGAAGGTTTCATACTTCATTAAGTCGGATGAGACAGGCGTTGAATTCGGTGACAATGCGGTTCACGTTGCTGGCTTCTTGGCTACTCCTGCTATGACTAACCAGCAGGCCGGTATTTTCTCTCAGGATCTGCAGGGTTTTGACCACCCTGATCTGAACGGTGGTTCACCGTTGGATATCTTGCCTCCAGCAAATGGCGGTCTGGGTGTTGATTCTCGTGGTAAGTACAACGAGCTGCGTGACATCCTCGGCTCAGCCGCGCTAATCAACGATTGGTCCAAGAACACAGTTGAATCTCTGGGTGCAACTGTTGATACAGACTGGGTTGTTACTCTGCCTGGTCAGTACGTGATGCTGGACCTGGGTCAGTATCTGTTGAGCGGTGGTGCTGGTGGTGGTGCTGCAAACTGTCTGCGTCTGGATGCTGCTCTGGCGCGAAACGCCGCAAACCCAACTTCGCCCATTGGTGATGTTGAGGCTTGTGACTTCCGTGATATCCCGCTGACTGCCTCATTCACTGTTTACGATCGTGAAGAGCAGGGCATTATCATTGAAGAAGGCGATCTGGTAGTTTCTCCTTCTCCTCCGACCAGTGTTCCTGATCAGGCCCTGAAAGACGAAGTTAACGTAATTCAGTGGGGCGAAACTCCCGTTCTGAACGCGCCGGTTTCCGTCACTGTTCCTACACCTGACGGTTCCAAGTTCGGTTGGGCAGCACTGACTACTCAGCCAGTTGATGCGAACCTTGCGATTTGTGATTTTGATGTGTTCGCTGCGGATTACAATTGCTTGACTGCAGTTACTGGTACAACTCCGGTTGTTGGTTTCGCGGTTTGGCAGCGTGCTTTCGACGCCAACCCTGGTTCCAACTACGGTCGTATCGTAGAGCATAGCCGTGTAGCTTCTTCCTAAGCTGACGTCTAGTTAGACCGAAAGCCGACACCTTAGGGTGTCGGCTTTTTTATTCCTGAAATTAGTTTACCTAGTGACCTAAATGACAATGAATACCATACAAAAAATATTAATGACGGCGGTTCTTCAGCTGGCTCTGATAACCGCGGCTTTTGCCCAAAGTCCTATTGTTCAGGATGAAGGTATTGTAATCAGCGATAAAGAGTTCGAGTATCTGGTTACCCGTTGGACCAAGCAAATGCGCGATGTGGCTATACAGGACGAGGGTGATCGTCTTGAGCTTATTAATCTTGCTCTGGCAAATAAAAAAATAGCGCGACAGGCGGACGAAGTCGCCCAGCAAAATCCCGACGTACTATGGCAGTATCAACTCGGTCTTGAGGCCTATCAGAGAGACTTCGTCTTGCGGCAGTATCGTGACTCGCTTCAGGTGCCTGACTTTTCCGAGTTAGCGCAAGAGCAGTACACGGTAAATCGCGAAAAGAACGCAGCGATACCGGAACGACGTATCTCGTCGCATATTTTGTTTGTCACCAAGCCAGGTATGCCTGGCGACGCGCGTGAAAAAATTACGGCTGACGCTCAATCGGTTCTGGACCAGCTTCGCGCCGGAGCAGATTTCGTAGAGATGGTAAAGCAGTATTCCGGTGAGCCCGGTGCCGCAGTAAAAGAGGGCAAATTCGACAAGTGGGTGCAATACGGAGAGGTTGGTGTTTCTCCCCCCTACAGCGAGGGTTTGTTTACGATTGCAAGTGTCGGAGAATACTCTGAGTTGGTTCAGACACAGTTCGGTCTGCATATTATTAGACTGGATGGCATTCAGGAAAAATCTTTCAAGTCCTTTGACGAGGTGAAAGCTGATATTGTTCAAAAGCTGGAAGCTGAGTATGTCAAACTTGCGATGAAAGAATGGGTTGGCCGGTTCCAGATGACTAATGATGCGGTTATCGATAGCGAAGCAGTCGAGTCAATTCTCGCACCCTACGCCAAGCAGGAGTGACCGGGTATTCTCCAGAAGTAGCGGTTCTCCTGTGTACCTACAATGGAAACCGCTTCCTATCTTCTCAGTTAGAATCGCTGTTAAACCAGGCAGCCGTTTCAGTCAGCTTAACTGCTTCGGACGATGGCTCGACCGATAATACGGTACAAATTCTTCGCGATTGCTCTCGGCACAACAGGCAGATAATAGACTTGCGTCAAGGTCCTCGCGCCGGTGCAGCGCAGAACTTTCTTTCGCTAATCTGTGATAAAAATATTTCAGCCAACTACTTCGCTTATGCGGATCAGGATGATATCTGGGATGAGGACAAATTAAGCCGAGCCGTTTCTGCGCTTGCTGAATGTCATCCAAATCGACCGGCACTCTACTGTGCAAGAACACGCTCTCTTTCCGCTTCGGGAGAAATTAGTGGCTGCTCCCCCTTGTTTTGTCGCTCACCGTCTTTTGCCAACGCTTTGGTTCACAATATCGGCGGCGGCAACACCATGGTTATGAACCGTGCGTCGAGAGAATTGTTGTGCCGCGGGGGCAATGTTGATGTAGTCAGTCATGACTGGTGGACCTATCTTCTGGTCAGTGGCGCTGGCGGGACTGTAATTTATGACCCCGAGCCCTGTCTGGACTATCGCCAGCACTCAGCAAATCAGATAGGGGCCAATACTGGCATCAAGCGCAGAGCAAGCCGATATCTTGAAGCCTTGAATGGCAGAAATCGGGACTGGAATAGCCGTAACATCAGCGCTTTAGAGCAAAATGCTGCACTGCTCACCCCAGATAACCAGCAGCGGCTTAGGTCTTTCAGTCAATCGCGGCATGGCGGGCTATTGACTCGCTTTCGCGGCATTCGGCGCGCTGGCCTTTACGCCCAAACCTTTAGCGGCAATCTCGGTCTTTTCTTCGCCACTTTATTAAAGAAAATCTAGGTCATTTGCGTATAATGCAGCGCATCACTTGCAAGAGTGATTCTCAATCGCTTTGACTCAGGTATTTATGGCAGATTCCCAAAAGTTGATCGTTGTTCTCGGTGCACATCGGTCGGGCACATCCCTGTGTGCGGCGGCGGTGCAGAGCCTTGGCGCGGATGCCTGTCTTGGGCAGCACTATGCCAACGATGAGAACCAGAAAGGCTTCTTCGAGCACCCTGATATTGTCGACTTCAATGACAGCCTGCTCGCATTTTTGGGCGGCAGTTGGGACAACCCACTTTTCGATGGGGCTGTTACCCTTGATCAACATGACTTGGCGTCCTGGTTGCAGCAGGCCGCTGCACTTATGGCATCGATTTATGGCAATACACCAGTCGCGGTGGTTAAAGACCCTCGTATGTGCCAGTTGCTGCCGTTTTGGACGGATGTATTCTCACTAGCGGGCTACGCCAGGCATAGCGTTTATTACATCCACACCTTGCGAAATGCGCTAGAAGTAGCCCTCTCCCAGAAAAGCCGTGCCGACGCCAATCCCGATTTTTACGAGCTGGGCGGTGATTTGGCTGAAGCGGCGGCTCTCTGGCTGTCTCTCTCTGCTCAGGCGCTATCTGCCAGCCGTGATCTGAACGTTCATTATCTTTCCTACGAATCGCTGCTTGCAGGGCCCGAGCGAGTGTTGGCGCAGTTGGCGGACTTCATCGACGTGCAGCCGGAACCTGATAAGATCAGGGATTTTTGTGAGCGATTCGTAGATCGCAGCCTGCACCGCAGTACAGCGAACCAGCCTGCAACCGATGAACTGCGCGATACATTTCCTCAGGTTCTGGAATTTGAGGCACAAGCCAGACGCCTGCTGGATACAACCAATGAGCAGTCTGCCGCGCTTGATGCTGCTGAGATCGTCTATCGGCGGCCTGATACCCAGACCAGGCTCCGAGAGATCCTGTCGCCTGCCCTGTCTCGTCTTAGCGACAGTACCCGGACCAGCCGTCTGGCGCTGACCCATAGCAATGAGGTTGCACAGGACCTGCGCAATCAGAACCTGGAGATTGCCCGGGACCTGCGCAGTCAGACCGATGAGATGACTGATAATGCCCAGCGCATGCAGCTTGAGCATGAGCAAGTACTCACACCACTTCGTGAAGAGTTCGCCAATCTACAGCTGGGTAACGGTGAGTTACAAGTACAACTGAGCGAGCAAGGGACGGAGTTGTCCCGTGTTTCTGCTATCGCTGAGCAGAATCGCCAGAGCATGGTTGAACTCAGCGAGCAGAAAAGCGAATTGGAATCTATAAACAATTCGCTCGCCATAGAGCGAGACACACTTGAAGTAGAGCGAAATGATCTGGAAGAACAGCGAGATAGCTATGTAGACCAAATCCAGCAGATGGAGAACTCCACCTCCTGGCGAGTGACACGGCCACTGCGCAGCATCAGCTTCAGGCTGCAGAGCAGCCGTGACTCCCTGGCTGGAAACTGGGTGCAGTTCAGACTAAAGGCAATTCTGATTTACCACCGCATGAGCCTGCGTCACCCTGCAATCGCCTGGACCATCCGGCGTCTGGTGCGTCCATTCTTTCGAGTCACTAACCGGCTTTTCTCGGTCGGCCCACGTGACATGCATCAGGCTGTGAGCCCGGATGTTCTCTCCCCCATGCGTTATCAGCAGCAAGAGGAGAGTGAGAGCTTCGCGCCGTTGATCAGCGTTATTGTGCCCAACTACAATCATGCGGCGTATCTTGAGCTGCGGCTGGAATCCATCTTTTCCCAGACCTACCAGAACTTCGAAGTGATTCTACTGGACGATGCCTCCACCGACGAAAGCGCAACAGTGCTGCGAAAATTCCACCAACGCTACCCCGAGCAGTCGACGCTTCTAATCAATGAAGAGAATTCAGGCGGGGTCTTCCATCAGTGGGAGCGCGGACTGAATCTTGCCAAGGGTGATGTGGTCTGGATTGCTGAAAGCGATGACTGGTGCACCGAGAATTTCCTCGAGACCCTGGTGCCTTACTTTGAGAACGAGGCCATTATGTTGGCCTATGCCCGCACTGTGTTCATGGACGGTGAGGGTGAGAAGCAGATCTGGTCGATTAACGAGTACCTTCACGATATCGACCCGCAGCGCTGGAACCACCCCATTGTGGAGACGGGGCCGGCAATTGTTCGTGAGGCATTTGCGGTTAAAAATATTGTGCCCAATGTTAGCTCCGCACTATTCCGCACGCCCCGAAATCTGGAAGTGCTGGCTGACCCGCAGTGGCGGAAGATGAAGACCTGTGGTGATTGGGTGTTGTATCTGCACCTGTTGCGGGGCGGCATGATGGCCTACTCACCGGATGCCTGTAATTATTACCGCATCCACGGTAAAAACACGTCAGTGGAGTCCTACTCCCAGGACGAGTTTTATCGGGAGCATGAACTGGTGGCCAAAACGGTACAGCAGTTCTATGACGTTCCAGACGAGGTATTCGAAACCCTGAGAGATAACCTGGAAATTCATTGGCGCGAAACCCGTGGTGAGTACTCTGATGAAGCGCTGGAGGCTTGTTATAGCCTGGCGCGTATCGCAGAGCAAAAAACGGCTAAAGCGCCCAATTTACTGATGGCCTCTTATGCTTTCTGTTCTGGTGGTGGCGAAACCTTCCCGGTAAGTCTTGCCAACATCATGAAGCGGCACGGTTACAACGTGACCTACCTGGATTGTGCCAGGGAGCCCCGGCTCGATGGGGTGAGAAGCAGGCTGCGCGGGGATATCCCTGTCGTGTCCGATTTCACCCAGTTGGAGCGGATTATCAGCGATTTTGATATCGACGTGATTCACTCTCACCACGCCTGGATGGACAGTACAATACTCGATATCCTGCCCGAGGATGTGGATTGTAAGACCGTGGTTACCCTTCATGGGATGTATGAGACGATCAATGAATATGAGCTGAAGCCTATACTACCTCGCCTGGTGAAGCGCAGCGCACAGCTGATTTATGTGGCCGATAAAAACCTGGATGCCATTCGAGATCATGGCTTGTTGGAATACGCCCGGGTAGAGCGAATAGACAATGCGCTTGAGTCACTAGACTTCGAAACGATCCCCCGAAGCGATCTCGGTATCGCCGAGGACGCATTCGTACTGACCCTGGTCAGCCGCGGCATGGAAGAAAAGGGTTGGCGCGAAGCGATTGAAGCCGTCTCTGGTGCCAGGGAAAATTCAGGTAAGGATATTCAGTTGCTGTTGGTCGGTGATGGCCCCGAGTATGACCGTATGCTGCATCTCGATGATGGAGTACCCGCGTTCGTTCATCTAGAGGGCTTTCAACGAAATGTTCGCGGTTACTTCGCGGTTGCAGATATGGGCTTTCTGCCATCCAAGTTTCGCGGGGAGAGCTTCCCATTGGTGATTATCGAGTGCCTGCAAAGTGGAGTGCCTTTTTTGGCCAGTGACATTGGCGAGATTGCTCGCATGCTGGACGGGCCAGAGGGTATAGCGGGGGCAGTACTGCCGCTGGACAATGATAAAATCGATATACTTGCCTTGCAGGACATTATTGTTCGTGTAGCGACGGATCGGCAATTGCACCAGTCAATGCGCAACGCAGTCCCAAAAGCCACGGCAAAGTTTGATCCTGAAATATTGGCCAATAAACATGACGCTGCTTACCGGGCGGCACTTGAGGTAGTTGTTTAGCATAGCCCCATGGCTATCGGGACAGAGAACTAATGAAGAAGAAATTATATCTGCATATCGGTATGGGCAAGACCGGTACTACTGCCTTGCAGAACTTTTTCTGGGAAAACCGGAAGGCGCTTTCCAGCCACGATATCTGCTACCCCCAGCGTGGCACGATGTCTAACGCCCATCACTTGCTGTCGCCTCATATTCCGCGGTTCCTCGAAGATCAATGGAGCTTCCAGTCAGTCGATGAATGGGCACCTGAACTGGCTGATAGCTCTGAAAGTCGTGTTTTGCTGTCATCTGAACTGATGGCCTGGGCCGACGAGTCCAAGGCGCGCAAATTCTGTGCCCAGGTGTCTGCCTGGTTTGATGTGCATGTGGTGGTTTATCTGCGTCGCCAGGACAATATCATCATGGCCAGTTATAACCAGCAGATCAAAGCGGGGCCTCAGAAACGGCGTGTTGACCTGATCTATCGCAAGCAGGTTGAGCGCTTTGATTATCCCAAGATTCTGGCACCGTGGGCCGACTCCCTGGAACCGGGTAAGCTGATTGTTCGTCCCTATGAGAAGCAGCAGTTCCATCAGGAGGATATTCGTCGGGACTTCTTTCGTCATGTTTTTCAGCTCGATCTGGACGACAGCTTTGCCCTCAGCGAAAAGAATTCTAATCCCCGTTTGTCCCTGGGCGCCTCAGAGTACAAGCGAATGGTGAACTGCCTCGTTGATGATGGGCACAAGAACGATGAGTTCAATACGCTATTGATGGCGTTTTCCGCAGAGCAGGACGCCGCATCAACCAGCGTGTTTTCCAGCCAATCAGAATTGTCACCTGAGCAGCGTCTGGAAATAATCGATTTATGCCGAGAAGACAATGCCTTTGTTGCACAAAAGTACCTCGGGCGTCCTGATGGCAGGTTGTTTGAAGACCCCGAGCCTGTGTTGGGGCAGTCCTGGGAGGGCATCGATTTGTCTCCGCAGGATGCCGTTACCATCACTGATTATCTCACCGGCAGAGAACCTGGCCTGATGCGTCATCTTGGCCAGCAAATTGAAAGTTACAAGGATGCGCTGGCTTACCAAAAGCGGCATTCGGCGCGTTTTTTGTCGCGCAGCGTGCTCGGGTTAGCAGCTGCATCCCCGGTACACCGGATCGCAAGAGAAGATTCCAGCCCGCTGGTAATTGGTGGTGTTGGCGGCAGTGGCACACGCCTGGTGGTCAGTCTGCTGCGTAAGATGGGCGTGGTGATTGGCGGGGAGCTTAACGACTCGCTGGATAACCTCTGGTTCAGTCTGCTCTTTGTGCGTAGATCAATTTTGTTACAGTCCGACACTGAGCAGGACAAGTTGGCATGGCTATTTAACAATGCCATGCGGCACGGTGTAGAGGTGTCAGCGGAGCTGACGGCATTGCTGGACAGTGCACTTGCATGCGATCGTAGTCCCGTCATTCCCGAAGATCAGTTGCTGCAAGCAAGGGAGTCCCTGTTGTCGGTGCCGTCCCATGATCGTCGTGACGAGCACTGGGGCTGGAAGGAGCCCAACTCGCATATTCTCTTACCCATGCTGGACCGCTGCTATCCGCAGATGAAGTTTATCTATGTGATGCGCAATGGCTTGGATATGGCATTCAGCGATAACCAGAACCAGTTAAAACACTTTTGGGGAGACCTGATGCTGGAGGGCGACACCAGCCCGACGCCTCAAAACTTGTTGCGTTATTGGGTTGCGGCCCACAAGCGGATGCAGGGATTCCGTCAGCGGATGGGTCACCGGCTGCATTTTCTCAGCTTTGATCGCCTGTGCCTGGACCCTGAGGGCGAATTAGAGGCCCTGCGAGAGTTTGCCGGCATCCAGATCAGTAAAAAGGACGTGGCTCAATTGGCGGAAAAAGTGGCTCCGCCTCGCTCTATGGGCCGCTTCCGTCAGCACGATCTCTCTGTTTTCGACCCTGCGGATCTGGAATTTGTCAGTCAGCTTGGCTTTGACATAGAGTGAAAACTCCCCCTTCAACCGTCTGGATTACCTCCATTGGCTGAACAGACCGCAAACTGGCGCGATTCGGTGTTCAACCGACGCATGATGATTTGCGTGTTCACCGGCTTTGCCTCGGGCATGCCACTTTATGTGCTGTTCCAACTGGTGCCGGCTTGGTTGCGTGAAGGGGGGGTATCGCTTGCCGAAATAGGTTTGTTTGCCCTGGTGGGTATTCCCTATACCTGGAAATTTGTCTGGGCACCCTTAATGGATCGCTGGGTGCCGCCATTCCTGGGCCGCAGGCGTGGTTGGATGATCATTTTCCAGGTGGGCCTGTTGTTCAGTATTGGTGTTCTTGGTGCTTTCCAGCCCGAGAGTGATACCGTTGTTATTGCCTGGATAGCCTTCGCCGTTGCATTTTTCAGTGCCAGCCAGGACGTGGCTCTTGATGCTTACAGGCGGGAGATCCTTCCTGATGAGGAGTTGGGACTAGGCAACTCTATCCACGTGCAGGCCTATCGCATCTCCAGCCTGGTGCCCGGCTCGCTCTCGTTGATTCTTGCCGATACCTTGCCTTGGGCCAGTGTCTTCTGGATTACCGGCGCATTTATGCTGATTGGCGTGGTGATGTCTCTGGTTATAGCCGAACCGGAGTCTGATTACCCTCAGGCCGTTGGTTTGCGTGAGGCGGTTGTTGCGCCTTTTCGCGAGTACCTGCTGCGGCGCGGCTGGCAGGGAGTCCTGCTCATACTTGGCTTCATGTTTTTCTACAAGATCGGCGACAATATGGCCACTGCTTTGGCCACACCCTTCTACCTTGATATGGGCTTCACCAAGACAGAGATTGGCCTGGTAGCCAAGCATGCTGCCTTGTGGCCTGCGATTATCGGCGGGCTGCTGGGCGGCGGGTTAATGATTCGCCTCGGTATTAATCGCTCGCTGTGGTTGTTCGGCGTTGTGCAGGTGGCTAGTATTTTGGGCTTTGCACTACTAGCGTCTGTCGGCCATTCACTGGGACTGCTGGCAGCGGTCATCAGCTTCGAATACCTGGGTGTCGGTATGGGTACAGCGGCCTTTACCGCTTTCATTGCCAGGGAGACCAGCAAAACCTACGCTGCAACGCAGTTTGCACTTTTTACAGCCCTGGCGGCATTGCCTCGTACTTTTGCCAATGCCAGTACCGGCGTGATCGTTGAGCAGGTCGGATGGGTACAGTTTTTCCTGCTGTGCGCAGTGCTGGCTTTGCCCGGGATGGTCCTGTTGTTCTGGGTAGCACCCTGGCGACGCAGTGGGGTCGCGAATGACTGATTCAGACACCTGCGAGATTGAATCGACCAGAACACTGTTTATTCATGGAGGTATGCATAAGACCGGTTCCAGTGCTATCCAGCGTTATTTGTATGAACACCTGGATCATCCGACTTTCGAATACTTGTCCGCAGGTCGCCCCAACGCATCCAACATCGTTCTGGAAGCTTTTCACTCTCGTTTGGGCGACATCCCCAGATACAAAACCAGGATGCAAACTCAGGAGGCGTTACAAAGCTTGCGTGTAAACGCGAGAAACCGCTTCAAAAAGCGCATGGCTTTGACTCAAAAGCCCAATGTGATCTTATCGGCAGAGTCCTTCAGCCTGCTGAATAAAGATGAATGCACCAGCTTGATGGCGGAGGTCAGTAAAGTGTTTTCTGTGGTGAAGTTGGTGCTCTACATTCGGCCAGTAAGGCCACGCGTGGAGAGCGCTTTCCAGCAGAAACTGAAGATTCGATTTGTAGAACTGGAGCACAAGGTAAGGCCTAGTTTCAGGCAACGAATTGCTAAATATGACGATATTTTCGGCAAGGAAAACGTCATCATTCGCGCCTACGATCCCTCCAATTTCCCTGGTGGAAGTGTGATCAATGACTTTCTCGCGGTTGTTGGTCTCAATATCCAGGTCGACAGTAGCCCTCGGGCCAATGTTGGTCTGTCTTTGCCTGCTGTGCAGCTGCTTTATGTGTATCGACGGCAATTCCAGACAGCCATCCCCGAGGACAAAAAGTTGATCGTCATACTGGGGGCACTAAACGGTGATCGCTTCCGTATGCACCAGGAATTACTGGATCGCATTCTGGTGGATAATGACGAAGACTACCATTGGCTGGAACAGCGAACGGGTATCTCAGTATCTGGCGTACAGAGGCATGCCGATTACGCTGTCCGTGAAGAGCAAGATCTTCTCGATGTACCTCAGAGTAGTCTAAGATGGCTGCAGCAACAGCAGAATGATTTTCAGTTTACGCCTGAACGAGCGCCTGATTTACAGGCCATTGCCGAGGCCTTGAGAAAGTTGGCACTCTCGAGTTAAGTTAAGGTTTTATTTTTTTGTCGTACAGGGCGTGAGAGAAATAAAGACAGGGAGGCATTAAGAGTTTGAAGAAACTGGTCCTACATATTGGTATGGCGAAAACTGGCACCAGTTCCATTCAGGATACTCTGGGGCATGGCGCTGATCAGTTGCGCGAACAGGGTGTGCATTACGCACCCTGGAAACCGTTTAACCATTCTTTCAAATTTTCTGTATTGTTTCTGCGCAATCCGCAGAAGAGCTTCTACTACAAGCAGTTGTCGCCCATTACGGATGAGGCATGGGCACAGGAGTTGCAACGGCTCAGAGATCTTTGGCAGCAGTTATTTGCTTCTTTTGAGCATGGCACCTGCGTTGTATCAGCTGAAAATCTCGGACGCTTGTCTGCCGAGGAAATTGCCTCCCTGAAAGAATTCGTCTCTCCCTGGTTTGATGAAATCCGGGTAGTGGCCTACGTAAGAAAACCGCTACAGGCGTTGAAGAGTCAGTGGGAGCAAGACGTAAAAGAGTTGCGTGAACCACTGTCTGGCGCGGAAGTACTCGCCCGAACCAAGCGACGGCTGACCTACCGTTTTTTTGAACGCTGGATCGATGCTTTTAGCCGCGAGGACTTTGTACTCAGACGCTTTGACCCTGCCACCTTTGTTGGCGGCAACTTGCTTAGCGACTTTTTCCATGCGGCTGAAATTACTCTGAATGAGACGCTGGAGCTTCCGGCGATGGAGAGCAACCAGTCTCTTGGTGCCGAGGGAACAGCGCTCTTGCTGGCCATGAATGCGCGCTACCCGCTGTATACCGAAAGTGGATCCAACCAGAAGCGGGGCATGGTGCGCAGGCAGCACCTTTTCTACAAGGCAATGCGTCAATCGGGAGCCAGTCCCCTGGACTTCGAAGTGCGCTTTACTGCCAGCGAAGCTGAGCCCTTTAACCGCAAGATTCGCTTTCTCAATTCCCTACTGCCCCAATGTGACCACTTTGATGAAGTTGCTGCCAGCGGCGAGACCACGACGCTGCCAGACCCTTCAGTTATTCCGGCCGACTATGCGGTAGAGTTGATCAATCACCTGAGTCAGCTGGTGGATGAAATGGCCGATAGAACTGACCATCTGCAGAGTACGAAGCCCAAGCTGCTAGATAAGCTAAAACGGAAATCATGATGGCTATGAGCTATGAGCTATGAGCTATGAGCTTTGGGTTGAAAATGCCCGGTAGCACTTCAGATCCAGTGCTCCGTTCGGTTTGAATGTCAGTCCCTCTGCCTCCAGTCGCTCTCTTTGGGTATACTTTGAAGCCGAACCCTCCGGCAGAGAGATACGCCCCTGTGCGTTGACGACACGGTGCCAGGGAATACGGGTATTTTTGGGTAGGTACTTTAACGCTAGACCTACTCTTCTGGCCGCGCCTGGCAAACCTGCCTGGGCCGCGACGTCGCCATAGGTGGCTACCTTGCCGCTGGGGATCAACGCCACAACTTGCCAGATGCGCTGATTGATGTCGGGTTCATGTTGCACAAAAATACAACCGTTTTACAGGATTTCAATGTCTAGCATATCGAGTTCGCTCTGTTTTGGAATAGGGCACAAAGTACTGACACTACTTGCTAGCCTGGCTTTAGTCAGCGCCGCGAATGCTGATCGATTACATTTCTCTGATGGCGAGTCTATCACGGGCACTCTGGTGGGGATTACAGATGGAAATGTGCAGTGGAAGTCCGCAATTCTCGGTGACCTTTCCGTCGGTCTGCTCCATGTGGAGTATGTTGAGAGCGGGTCGCACTTTGATATGCAGACCACCGGCTCTGAGCTGAGTAATTGCTGGATGTTTATCCAGCAGGGCAAGCAACACTTGCACTGTGACCAGGGTGTACAGCGATTGGGCGACTGGAAGTTAGTGGTGGCAGCTGGCGAAACAATCACCGAACCTCAACCCCTGCTTGAGCAAAAGGGTGGGCTGATTCTGGCGCTTGAGGACGCAGCGGGTAATACCGATATCACCAAGTACGATATCAATGCCAGAACCGAGCTGCGCTTTTTCGACACCCGGCATACTATTGCCCTGCGCTATCAGGATGAGAGCTCCAACCGGGAGAAAACCCGGGAGTCATGGTTGGGTAGCTACCAGTACGACCAATTTTTTACTGACCAGTGGTTCGCTACCGGTAATGCCTTTTACGAAGAGGACAGATTTCGCGAGCTGGATCAGCGGGCATCCGTGGGTCTGGGAATGGGATATCAGTTTCTGGAGACCGCCTACTTTGATCTACTGGGCAAAGGAACAGTGAACTACGTTGATGAGCGCTTCACTACTGGCGTAACTCGCGAGCGTCCTGCCTTCCTATGGAACCTGAACTTTGCCTGGCGAGTCAATGATCAGGGTATGGAGGTTTTTCACCGCCATGCAGCTCTGCAGTCTTTCCGCCAGGGCGACGACTTTGAGATCAATACCACCACGGGTCTGAAGTACCCTATCAACGGAGCGTTTAGCTCCATATTTCAGTTGGAGTACAACTACGACAACCTGCCGGCAGAAAAGACGATCGACAAGGTAGACCGCAAGTGGTCCGTAGGCGTTAACTATGATTGGTAGGGCTGGTGCCTGTCGCTTGAAATTGGGCTGATCATCCCCATATTTTTTATTCAAGGAGAGTGTTTATGCGATTCTTTTTTATGCTCCTGCCCTGGCTGGAGCTCTTCACCCTGATACAGCTGGGCATTGAAACCAGTGCCTTGACGGCGATTCTCTATGTCTTTGCGACTCTGATTCTGGGCGTGCTGGTGCTGCGCCGCCAGGGTATGCAGATGATAGAGCGTTTGCAGGGGGTGCAGCAGGGTAGGGTGCTGGGGTCTGAGCTGCTGGTTGACGACATGGCCATGGGCTTGGCCGGGGTCTTGTTTATGTTCCCCGGGATAATCTCAGACTTTGCTGCTGTAGTGGTGATGATCGGGCCACTGCGAAGGCGGCTGGCTCGTATGCTGGGCGGTCGGCAGGCGGAACCCTATGCGCCGCAGCGGGATTTCGACAGCGACGTCACCCTTGAGGGACAATACACCCGGGTAGACGAGAAAGAAGTGAACTAACTATTTGATACTAAAGAAGAAAGTTTCGCTCGTGGCCAGCGAGACTGGTTTTGCAGTGGCCTTGACTCCCGCTAAGTTGCGACTAAAATTAGCACTCTCTTAAAAAGAGTGCTAATTCACCCTTGAAAAGTATTTTTCACGCCCCCATTGATGATTCAACCCCCTGTGGGGTCTCTATAACACTGTCACTAGGAGATAAAGATACATGAGCATTCGTCCGCTGTACGACCGCGTGGTCGTTCGTCGCAACGCAGAGGAAGAAACCACCGCTGGAGGTATTCTGCTGCCTGGTTCTGCCAAAGAAAAACCTAATCAGGGCGAGATCATCGCCATAGGTGAAGGCAAGGTTTTGGATAACGGTGAACTTCGCCCGTTGGCTGTTAAAGTCGGCGACACCGTAGTTTTCGGCCAATATGCCGGCAGCAACACCATCGAAATCGACGGTGAAGAACTGATCATTATGGGTGAAAGTGAAATATTTGCGGTTGTCGAGTAAGACGACGCACTTGCTTTAACCCTGAACCAATTTGAGTATTTGAGGATTTCGAACAATGGCTTCTAAAGAAGTATTATTTGGCGACGACGCTCGCGTCCGTATGTTGGCAGGCGTTAACGTCCTTGCCGATGCGGTAAAAGCAACTCTCGGCCCCAAGGGTCGTAACGTAATTCTGGACAAGTCCTTCGGTGCTCCCACCGTGACCAAGGACGGTGTCTCTGTCGCGAAAGAAATCGAACTGAAAGACAAGTTCGAGAACATGGGCGCACAGATGATCAAGGAAGTGGCGTCACAGTCCTCCGATACAGCGGGCGACGGCACCACTACTGCCACTGTACTGGCTCAGTCCATATTGAATGAAGGCCTCAAGTCTGTTGCGGCAGGCATGAACCCCATGGATCTTAAGCGCGGTATCGACAAAGCAGTCGCTGCAGCGGTAGCCAAGATCCAGGAAGCTGCTATTCCCTGTGCAGACACTAAGGCGATTGCTCAGGTAGGCACCATTTCCGCCAACAGCGACACCCAGGTCGGCGATATTATCGCTGAAGCTATGGACAAGGTCGGCAAAGAAGGCGTGATCACTGTTGAAGAAGGTACTGGCTTGGAAAATGAGCTGGACGTGGTCGAAGGTATGCAGTTTGATCGCGGTTACCTGTCTCCTTATTTCATCAACAACCAGGAGAGCATGAGCGTTGAAACTGAGGCGCCTTATATCCTGTTGGTGGACAAGAAGATCTCTAATATCCGTGAGTTGCTGCCCCTGCTGGAGCAGGTAGCCAAGGCCTCCAAGCCGCTGGTTATCATCGCTGAAGATGTGGAAGGCGAAGCGCTGGCTACCCTGGTTGTTAACAACATGCGCGGTATTGTGAAAGTTGCTGCCTGTAAGGCACCTGGCTTTGGCGATCGTCGCAAGGCTATGCTGCAGGACATCGCGATCCTGACCGGTGGTACTGTGATCTCCGAGGAAGTGGGTCTGGACCTTGAGTCCGCTACTCTGGAACACCTGGGCAGCGCCAAGCGCGTAACCATGGACAAGGACAACAGCACCATTATTGATGGCGCTGGCGACCACGCTGCTATCACTGCTCGTGTGAGCGAAGTCCGTACCCAGATCGAAAACACATCTTCTGATTACGATCGTGAAAAACTGCAGGAGCGTGTAGCCAAGTTGGCCGGCGGTGTTGCGGTAATCAAGGTTGGCGCAGCCACCGAGATCGAAATGAAAGAAAAGAAAGCCCGTGTTGAAGACGCTCTGCACGCTACCCGCGCTGCGGTAGAAGAGGGCGTGGTAGCTGGCGGTGGTGTTGCCCTGGTGCGCGCTGTTGCTGCTATTGCCGACCTCAAGGGCGACAACGAAGACCAGAACCACGGTATCGCAGCTGCTCTGCGTGCCATGGAGAACCCTCTGCGCCAGATCGTTGAAAACGCCGGTGACGAAGCTTCTGTTGTGCTCAACAAAGTCAAAACTGAAGGCACAGGTAACTACGGTTACAACGCGGCTACTGGCGAGTACGGCGACATGATCGAGATGGGTATCCTGGATCCTGCAAAAGTGACGCGTACTGCACTGCAGGCTGCAGGCTCTGTTGCTGCGCTGATGATCACCACTGAAGTGATGGTTGCTGACGCGCCTGATGAAGGTGGCGCTGGTGGTGGTGGCGGTATGCCTGATATGGGCGGTATGGGTGGCATGGGCGGCATGATGTAAGCCCAGGTTCTCAAAGTAACTCGAAAGCCCGGCATCCGCCGGGCTTTTTTATGTACAGGATGTACGGTACGTCCCGAGAGGCAGGAAGCCGGCAGGGGCGCGGTCGGGTATGTCTCCCCTACTTGTAAAATAGATGGTCGGCAGTGACGAGGTGGTGATCATTGACTCCGTCTTGGCAGGCGACGAACACACAAGGCACCCATCACTTTCCCAGATATAGCGCATTATCAAACTGGCCAATTCCCCCAACTTCAATTACCGTAACCATCTCAATTTTCAGCGATCCCTTCAGGAGTTTCTCGTGACCCAAGTCGTCCAATTCGTCGAAGAAGAAAAATATTCTCTGATTACCCTTGATGATGGCAAGGTCAATGCCGTGTCATTCGCTCTGCTGGAGCAACTTAATTTGGCCCTTGATCAGGCAGAGGCCGCTGGCAAGGTCGTTATAATCACGGGTAGACCTGGCAAGTTCTCGGCGGGTTTTGATCTCTCCGTCATGGGGCAGGGTGGCGAGCAAGTACTTAAGCTGGTCGGCGGTGGAGCCGATATTGCCAAGAGATTGCTGCAGTTTCCCACACCCGTAGTCTTGGCGGTCACTGGCCATGCGCTGGCAATGGGCGCAATCATGCTGATGACTGCGGACTATCGGATAGGCATTGCGGGCGACTACAAGCTGGGTCTGAACGAAGTGGCTATCGGTATGAGTATGCCGCGCTTTGGTGTGGAAATTGCCAGGGCCAGACTGGACCCCGCGCATTTCGAGCTGTCGGTGAATTGCGCGCATTTGTATGACGCAGAAGGGGCAGTAGAGGCCGGATATCTGGATGAGGCGGTGGATGTAGGGCAGCTCAAGAGCCGGGCGATCTCAATGGCTGAGCGGCTATCTGGCCTGAATATGCAGGCCCATAAGAATACCAAGGATAGAGTCCGGGGCCCGCTGTATCAGGCGCTGGATGAAGCAATGGAGAAAGATTTTGCGGAAGGCGGCGGTTTGTAACGCCCCTGGTCTCACTATCGATTCTAGTGAGGCGAGATGACTGCGCCGTTTCGCGCTGCGGTGCAAAGTGTATAATGGGTCGATCGCCACAAAAAAATGAAAAGGGGTTAGGTGCATGAGTAGTATTATTTTGGAGTTTGTTTTTCGTTGGGCGCACGTCCTGTTCGGTATCACCTGGATAGGCCTGCTGTACTATTTTAATTTCGTACAAACGGAGTATTTCAAGGAAGCTGAGGCAGATGCCAAGGCCGATGCAGTTAAGAAGCTGGCGCCTAGGGCGCTGTGGTGGTTCCGTTGGGGTGCGATGTTTACGTTCCTCACCGGCCTGACCCTGCTGCACCAGGTAGGTGCCACTATGAATATCATGGGTATGCCCGCCATTTGGATTGGCGCTCTGGCTGGTACCCTGATGTTCCTTAATGTTTGGTTGATTATCTGGCCCAAGCAGCAAATTGTCATTGGCCTGAAGGAAGGCGATGGTCCTTCGGCTGCAGCCAAAGCTGGATTGGCTTCTCGCACCAATACTCTGCTCTCAGGTCCTATGTTGTTCGGCATGCTGGCCTCCAAGCACCTGCCAATTGACGCTGGTGTCGCCGGATTTGGCGCATGTGTTGTCCTGATCCTAGCATTGCAAGCCAATGCATTGTTTGGCAAGACTGGCCCCATGACGAGTGTGAAGGGTGTGATCCATTGCAGCCTGGCATTGACTGCGGTGATCTGGGCCTTGTTGGCCTTCTTGTAAACACAGCTTTAGCTACCCAAGCCCGCCCTGTCCAGGGCGGGCTTTTTATTGCCGATAATGGTCATCTGGTCTGCTGAATTCCCCAAATTCCCACTGGGGCATGGCGCCGTTGTCCTGTAAGATACGGGCCATCTCAGGAGAGGTCGTTTATGCCGCAGACATCGGGTGATAAGAAGTACAAGCGCATTTTGCTCAAGCTCAGCGGAGAAGCGCTGACGGGCAGTGAAAGTTTTGGGATAGATCCAAAAGTGCTGGACCAAATGGCGCTGGAAATCGGCCAACTGGTGGGTATCGGGGTCCAGGTGGGCTTGGTCGTGGGCGGCGGTAATCTATTTCGCGGCGCGGCTTTGCAAAAAGCCGGGCTGGACCGGGTTACTGGTGACCATATGGGCATGCTTGCCACGGTAATGAATGCCCTGGCTTTGCGTGACGCCCTGGAACGCTCCAATATATCCACCCAGGTGATGTCGTCCATCCCAATGAGTGGGGTGGTGGATCACTACGATAGGCGCAAGGCTATCCGGGCTCTGGAAAATGGCGATGTGGTTATTTTTGCTGCAGGCACTGGTAATCCCTTCTTCACCACCGACTCTTCAGCTTGTCTCAGAGGTATAGAGGTGGACGCAGAGCTGGTGCTTAAGGCGACCAAGGTGGACGGAGTGTATTCAGCGGATCCGATGAAAGACAAGGACGCGGTAAAGTATGACCGTCTCACCTACGACGAGGTGTTGGATAAGAAACTGGAAGTGATGGACCTCACTGCAATTGTTCTATGCCGGGATCACAGTATGCCGGTGCGAGTATTTGAAATGGATAGAAAGGGCGCGCTCCTTAATATCGTTCGCGGCGGCGACGATGGCACTTTGATCGAGTGAATGTAGGGCCCCTGAAGGAGATTGGAAATGATTAATGATGTAAAAAAAGAAGCCAATGAACGCATGGAAAAGAGCCTGGAGGCACTGGGCCATAACTTCAATAAGATACGTACCGGGCGCGCCCACCCCAGCCTGTTGGACGGTTTGCGGGTGGAGTACTACGGCTCCGAAACGCCGCTGAATCAGATGGCCAATGTGAATGTGGAAGATGCCCGCACCTTGTCCCTCACTGCCTGGGACAAGTCTATGATTCCCGCCATCGAAAAGGCAATCATGAAGTCGGACCTGGGTTTGAACCCCGCGACCGCCGGCGAGGTGATTCGTATACCCATGCCTATGCTGACCGAAGAAACTCGCAAGGGGTACATTCGCCAGGCACGTCAGGAAGCTGAGTCAGCGCGCGTGTCCGTGCGTAATGCCCGCCGGGATGCCAATGCCATGCTTAAAGAGCTCAAAAACGACAAAGAAATTAGCGAAGACGATGAGCGTCGCGGGCAGGATGAAATTCAAAAAGCGACAGATACTCATATCGCTAAAGTCGAAAAAATGTTGGCTAGCAAAGAAGCCGACCTGATGGAGATCTAGGGTACAGCACCCTGGATTTCATATTCCCTATGCCCGCTGGCCTTTCCTCACAAGACGAATCTGACACCGGACCGACGGTGATTCCACGCCATGTCGCCATCATCATGGACGGTAACAACCGTTGGGCCAAACGTAATGGGCTTCCTGGCCCCGCCGGCCATCGAGCAGGAGTCGAGGCAGTGCGCAGTATATTGCGGGCCTGCCGTCATCACGGCGTCGAGGTTTTGACTGTATTCGCTTTTAGCAGCGAAAATTGGGGTCGGCCTTTGCCGGAGGTTCGAGCCTTATTGGCCCTGCTCTCCCGTTATCTGCGTAGCGAGGTGCGTGAGTTACACAAGGATGGAATTTGTTTGCGCTTTATCGGTGAACGCAGTCGATTCAGCACCCGCTTGCAGCGCCTTATGCAGCAGTCTGAACATCTAACGGCTGGAAATACCGAAGCAACGTTGGTCATTGCTGTCGATTACGGAGGCCAATGGGACATCTCCCAGGCCGTTCGCAAGCTTGCCTGCGAGGTCGAAGCCGGCCAACTGCAGCCCCAGGACATCACCCCTGAAATGATCGATAGCCATATATCGGTTGCCGACCTGCCCAGACCAGACCTGTGTATTCGCACCGGTGGCGACGCCAGAATCAGTAATTTTATGCTATGGCAATTTGCTTATAGTGAGCTCTACTTCACCAATACTCTGTGGCCAGACTTCGGTGAGTTGGAATTTGCCCGGGCGCTGGCTGACTACAGCCGACGAGAACGTCGCTTCGGTTTGCGCGGACCAGATGGAATTGTAGCCGGAGGTGCACTCGATGCTTAGACAAAGGGTGATTACCGGCCTGATCATGGCCGGGCTGTTCCTTGCCGGGATTCTGTTTTTGCCAGTGAATGCCCTGGCGGGCGTGTTCGGATTTTTGATTCTCGCTGGCGGCTGGGAGTGGTCTCGCATGGCGGGATGGCAGTCCCGGATAGCCCGCGCCCTCTATGTCACTGTGTTGGCCGCGGTGCTGGTTGCGCTGACGGTTCATTGCCAGTTACTTGAAGAGCCTTCCAGAGAGTTGGTGCAGCCGGTACTCGGTCTTGCATGCCTGTGGTGGTCTTTCGCGCTGCTGTGGGTGAAAAGCTACCCAGCCAGCGCGACCATGTGGAGCAACAAGTTTATGCGCAGCCTGATGGGGCTGCTCATCCTGGCACCGGCCTGGGCCGCTGCGGTTTACCTCTTGAGTTACCCTCGAGGGGCAATGCTGGTGCTGCTTATGGTGGTGATTGTTGCCGCTGCGGATATTGGCGCCTACTTTGCCGGCAAAGCTTTCGGCAAACACAAAATGTCCCCGGACGTCAGCCCCGCCAAGACCTGGGAGGGCTTCTGGGGTGGTGAATTGGCCGTGGCTATTATTGGCGTTCTTATCTGGTATCTACTGCCGGCTGAAGGAGCGCATATCAGCTTGATCGCCGTGCTTGCAGTGGTGCTGGCGACCAGTATGGCCTCTGTCGTGGGCGATCTTTCTGTCAGTATGGTCAAGCGCGAAAGTGGCACCAAGGACAGTGGTAGCCTGTTGCCTGGGCACGGCGGAGTGCTGGATAGGCTCGATAGCCTATGCGGTGCGGCTCCAGTCTTTGCTCTCGGCCTGCTGTTGGCGGGATGGTGAAATGACGTCTTCCCTGCGCCAGGTCAGTGTTTTGGGTTCCACCGGGTCTATTGGTGTTAGTACTTTGGACGTGATTGCCCGGCACCCCACTGATTTTGCCGTCTATGCACTGGCTGCCAATCGATCTGTGGATGCAATGCTCGCACAGTGCCTGCAGCACAAGCCGCAGTTTGCGGTGATGATGGACGAGTCCGCGGCGCAGTTGCTGAGTGAAAAATTGCCCACTGAGTGTCCGACGGTGGTGCTTCAAGGGGAGGCTGGACTGAGTCAGGTGGTCACGGCTCCAGAGGTCGACAGCGTCATGGCAGCCATTGTTGGCGCGGCTGGCTTGCCCTCTACTCTGGCTGCCGCGAAGGCGGGAAAGACAGTCTTGTTGGCCAACAAGGAATCTTTGGTCATGGGCGGTCACTTGCTGATGCAGGCCGTCCGGGACTCCGGTGCACGCTTATTGCCAATCGATAGCGAGCACAATGCGATCTTCCAATGTATGCCTGTGGATACGCAGGCGCGGCCAGGTTTGGCCGGGGTTAGCAAAGTTTTGTTGACCGCATCCGGTGGGCCTTTTCGCACCTGGTCCTTCGAACAGATGCACGATGCCACGCCGGATCAGGCTTGTGCTCACCCGAACTGGTCGATGGGACGTAAGATCTCTGTCGATTCTGCCAGTCTGATGAATAAAGGCCTGGAGTTTGTCGAGGCTTGCTGGATATTTGATCTGGCGCCAGACCTTGTTGATGTTGTTGTCCATCCCCAGAGTATTATTCACTCAATGGTGCAGTATCTGGATGGCTCGGTACTGGCACAGTTGGGGAACCCTGATATGCGCACCCCTATTGCCTATGGTCTGGGTTGGCCAGAGCGACTTGCCTCTGGCGTCGCGCCGCTTGACCTGATCGCAACTGCCAGGCTCGATTTTGAAGCTCCGGATGAGTCCCGTTTCCCTTGTTTGCGTTTGGCCCGGGAAGCAGTGGCTACTGGTGGTACCGCGATGGCGGTCTGTAATGCAGCCAACGAAATAGCGGTGGACGCGTTTCTGGCGCAAAAAATTCGTTTTACAGACATACCCGTCCTTATCGAGGGGGTGCTGGAGAGGGTGGCTATAGTTGAACCGACGGCCCTGAGTGTGGTCGAAACAGCCGATAATGAAGCCAGAGAGGTCGCCCGCGGCCTGCTGGCAAATATGGCCGGGTACTCCCCGGAAGTGAATCTCGCTTGATGGACATGCTGTACACAATTTTTATCACCTTGGGCACCCTGGCGGTGCTGGTCGCCGTGCACGAGTACGGACACTTCTGGGTGGCCCGAAAGTGCGGCGTCAAAGTGCTGCGTTTCTCCATCGGCTTTGGTAAGTCCCTGGGGAGTTGGCAGGACAAGCAGGGAACCGAATACAGCGTGGCGGCCATTCCCCTTGGCGGCTACGTAAAAATGCTCGATGAGCGTGAGGGCGAGGTTCCCGAGGAGTTGCTGGACCAGGCCTTTAACCGTAAGCCGGTACTGCAGCGTATTGCAGTCGTGGTGGCAGGGCCTCTGGCCAATCTACTGTTGGCGGTTGTCGCTTACTGGTTCCTGTTCATGGCCGGGGAGACAGGCTACGCGCCTGTCGTAGGCGGTGTTGAAGCCGGATCTATTGCCGACGTGGCCGGTTTGGAGGCGGGCCAGGAAATTGTAGCGGTCGACGATAACGATACCCCCACCTGGCAGGCGCTTAGTTTTGCCCTGTTGGATCGAATAGGGGATACCGGCACCATCAGTTTTACGGTCAAGTACCCCGGAAGTGACATGGTGTATCAGTCGGAAGCGGCGATTGATCGTTGGTTGTCCGAACAGGAGCAGCCAGACCTGTTTGGTGGTCTCGGCCTGATCATGTACACACCGGATGTGCCCCCGGTCGTTGATACCATTGTCGAAGGTGGTCCGGCTGAGCGCATGGGTCTTTTGCCTGGCGATCGTGTCCTCAGTGCTGATGGCATCGCCATGGAGAAATGGATGGACTGGGTTGCGCATGTGCGCGCCAGGCCGGAGCAAGCCATTGTGCTGGAATACGAGCGCGACGGTCGGTTGTTGAGCGGCGAGATATTGCCCGATCGCCTCACCGATGATGACGGCAACGATTTCGGCAGGGTAGGGGTCAGCGTGGCGATACCCGAAATGCCAGAAGAGCTGATTCGCAGATTTGACCGGGGCCCGATTGAAGCCGCCGGAGCCGCGGTGGTGCGCACCTGGGATTTGATGGGATTTACCGTGAATTCCATCAAAAAGATGATCATGGGACTGATATCACCAAAAAACTTGAGTGGCCCCATTACCATTGCTAAAGTGGCCTCCGCCTCGGCCAAGTCCGGTCTGGAATCCTATATTGGCTTCCTGGCCCTGCTCAGTGTCAGCCTCGGAGTATTGAACCTGTTGCCCATTCCTGTATTGGACGGGGGGCACCTGCTGTTTTACACCCTGGAGCTATTGGCGGGACGCCCGGTACCTGAGAAAATACAAGCCTTCGGCTACCAGATAGGCCTGTTTCTGGTATTGGGGATGATGACGCTGGCCATATATAACGATTTTACGCGCCTGTGACCTTAGTGGTGAACAGACACAACAAGAGCCCCACAGGCGTAACCCGTTGACTGAGTGAATTTTGACTAAACGACTGACCAAATACCTGGCGCTGGTGCTGATTCTATTGGCACCTATAGCGTCCGCCGAGACATTTCTTATCTCTGATATTCGCGTGGAAGGCCTGCAGCGGATTTCTGCTGGCAGCGTGTTTGCTTCGCTGCCGGTGGGCGTCGGAGACATGGTGGATGAGTATGCTATTCGCGCCTCAGCTCGCAGCCTGTTTGCGACCGGTAATTTTGACGATATCCGTATCGGCCGCGACGGCAATGTGCTGGTGGTTGTGGTGGCTGAGCGTCCCAGTATCAGTGAGATCAATATTGATGGTAACAAGGCGATTGAAACAGAAGCACTGCTCGATGGCTTGAAGGGGTCTGGTCTGGCTGTAGGCCAGGTCTTCCAGCGCTCAACGCTCGAAGGCATGCAGATGGAGCTGGCGCGTCAGTATGTGCAGCAGGGTCGCTATGATGCCGCTATTGAGACCGAAGTGCTTCCAGAGCCGCGTAACCGGGTGGCGATCAATATAGACGTGGATGAAGGCACCGTGGCTGCGATCAAGCATATCAATGTCGTGGGTAACGAAATCTACACTGATGACGATCTCGACGAAATTTTTGTGCTCAAGACCACCGGTTGGCTGTCGTTTTTTACCAATGATGACAAGTATTCCAAGGAGAAGCTCACCGGAGATCTGGAAACACTGACGTCCTATTACATGGACAGGGGCTACCTGCAGTTTCGCATCGACTCTACTCAGGTATCCGTTTCCCCGAACAAGGAAGATGTGTATATCACCGCCAACGTTACTGAAGGCGATAAGTTCACTGTGGGCGTGGTAGATCTGTCCGGTGACCTGGTATTACCCGAGGAGGACCTGCGACGTTTCCTGTTAGTGGCTGAAGGCCAGACCTTCTCGCAGCAGCTGGTGACCTCTACAGAGGAATACATGACGCGGCGTTTGGGTAATGAGGGTTACAACTTCGCTAAAGTGACCGGCATTCCTGAAGTCGAAGAGGGCAGTAATGTCGTTGCCATGAAGTTTTTTGTGGACCCGGGTAAGCGAACCTATGTTCGCCGTATCAGCTTCAAAGGTAACCTCAAGACAGCGGATGACGTGCTGCGTCGGGAAATGCGTCAGATGGAAAGCTCTCCCGCGTCTGCCTCCGCGATCGAGCAGTCCCGTGTACGCCTGGAGCGCCTGGGTTTCTTTGCTCGGGCCAATGTAGAGACACCGCAGGTACCGGGTCACGACGATCTCATTGATGTGGAATTCGAGGTGGAGGAACAGTCCTCCGGCAGCATTGGTGCCAGCTTCGGTTATGCGCAGGATGCAGGCCTGATTCTTGGCCTGAACCTGCAGCAGGATAATTTCCTGGGTACCGGCAAGCGTGTGGGCATCAGCCTTAACTCATCCAGGTATCAGGACCTGTACAATTTTAGCTACACCAATCCCTATTTTACCGAGGACGGGGTCAGTCGTGGTTTCAATGTCTTTTTCCGCTCCACTGACCTGTCCGAGGTCAACGTAGCGAGCTATACCACAGACACTCTCGGTGGAGCGCTGAATTTCGGCTATCCGATCAAGGAAACCCAGCGTCTTGGCTTCAGTTTCGGTATATCCGATACAGAAATTACAGCGGGCCGATACGCGGTTCAGGAGATCTTCGCTAGCCCGCGGCTCGAAGATAGTGTTGATTACTGGTTTGACAGTAACCAGCTGCCTGACGGTACGTTTTCCGATGTCGAAGAGATCGTGCCCATTGCAGATATCCCCTTTGATTATCTGACTATCCCGGAAGAATTGGGCTTTTTGGACGAAAATGGCGATAACTACCTTAACTGGACAATTACCTCCAGTTGGAGCCAGTCGACGCTGAACCGTGGACGAATGGCGACTCGCGGTACCTCTAACTCGGTTTCCTTTGAGGTCTCCATGCCCGGATCAGATCTTGAGTTTTTCAAGGTTAACTATCGCGGTGAAATCTACTTTCCGATAAAGGGTATGTGGACTGCGCGTCTGCGCGGAGAGCTCGGCTACGGCGACGGCTATGGTAGCACCACAGAATTGCCGTTTTACGAGCACTTCTTTGCGGGCGGTTTCGGCTCTGTCCGAGGCTTCGAAAGTAATACCCTGGGACCCCGTTCTACACCAGCAGAGTTGTATACTGCCCGGCAACCGGTGACAGGGATCGATGAAAATGGTAACGCCACCGAGATAGGCGGCGAGGATGGCAGAGAGTTCGGCTATGTGGCGCAGAACGACAAGCTGTTGGTAGAAACCCTGCGCGATGACCCTGATCCCTTTGGTGGCAACGTATTGGTTGAAGGGAGCGCGGAATTGCTGTTCCCGCTGCCGTTTATTAAAGATAGAAGTAAATTGCGCTCCGCTTTTTTTGTGGATGTCGGCAACGTGTTTAATACCAAGTGCGCCGCCAGTCAGGTCAACTGTTTCGACGTTGATGTTGACGAGCTGCGCTACTCAGTCGGTGTGGGCGTGACCTGGATTACTGGATTTGGCCCCATGACCTTTAGCTTGGCCAAGCCGCTGAACGCCGGTCCCGAGGACGAGGAAGAGGCCTTCCAGTTCACATTGGGTCGTGGATTCTGATTTTATTTAGCAAAACCTGGAGATAATCGTGTTTAAAATTTTGAAAGTTAGTCTTGTCGCATTGGCATTTTCCCTACCTGCAGCAGCAATGGCTCAGGGTAAGATCGCAGTGGTCAATCTGCAAGAAGCGATATTGCAGACTGACGCAGCCCAAAAACGCCTCAACGAAGTGCGTGGTCAGGATGACTACAAAGCCGACAAAGCTGAGTTCGACAAGCTCAAGAGTGAGTTTGACGAGTTGGTGAAGAAGTTCCAGAAGGACGCAGCGGTGATGAGCCAGGAGCAGCAGGTTGCTGCACGCCAGAAGCTCGCCAGCAAGCAGTCAGATCTGGAGCACGTCACAGGCAAACTCCAGCAGGCCGAGCAAGGCGCGGGCCAGGGCCTGCTGCAAGAACTTTCGCCCAAAGTGCAGGAAGTTCTACGTGAGCTGATCACCACAGAGGGCATTGGCCTTTTACTGCAGCGTTCTTCGGTGATTCATGCTGATGCTGGCTACAGTATCACTGCCAAAGTGACTGACAAATTGAATCAGCTGCCCGCGGAGTAACACTCCCGTGATCACACTCGGGGAGCTGGCGCAGCGATTCAACCTGCATTTGTCAGGCGATGGCCAGCGCCCGGTTACCGGCCTGGCTACCCTCGCGGGTGCTGGCCCCGATCAAGTGAGCTTTCTTTCCAGCAAGAAGTACCTCAACCAGCTGGTGGAAACCAGGGCAGCAGCGGTGATTATTCACCCTGATCTGGCGCAGCAGTGCCCCGTTGCTACCTTAGCTACAGACGACCCCTACCTGGCCTTTGCCAGGCTTACCGCGATATTTGACCGATCCACCGACACCAGCGCAGGCGTGCACCCCACGGCAGTCGTGTCTCCTGATGCCACAGTGGCGGCGGACGCCTGTATCGCCCCCCATGCGGTGGTGGAAGCAGGCGCCGTTATTGACGCTGGTGCCATCGTTGGCGCCAACGTATACGTGGGCGCCGATAGTCGAATCGGGGCGGGTACACGGTTGAATCCCGGGGTGGTTATCTATCACGATGTCTGGCTTGGTGCCCGTTGCACTGTGCATAGCCAGACAGTTTTGGGGGCCGATGGCTTCGGTTATGCTCCAGGGCCAGAAGGCTGGGTAAAGATACATCAATTAGGTGGCGTGCGAATTGGTGATGATGTTGAGATAGGCGCCTGTACAACCATAGATCGTGGTGCTCTGGAGCATACTGTGATCGGGGATGGTGTCATTCTGGACAATCAGGTACACATTGCCCATAACTGTCGCATCGGAAAAAATACCGCGATCGCCGGTTGCACCGGTATGGCTGGAAGCACGATCATAGGCGCTAATTGTACGCTCGCCGGGGCTGTTGCTTTGGCGGGACATATCGAAATCTGTGATGGTGTTCATATCACTGGCATGACCATGGTGACCCGCTCAATCACCGAGCCCGGGGTATATTCTTCCGGCGTCCCCATGGCGCCCAATCGCGAGTGGCGTAAGAACGCCGTGCGTTTTTCACAGCTGGAGAGTATCCACAAGCGTCTGGTTGCATTGGAAAAGGGGCGCGTGCCCTAGACAAGGAAACACCCGCTCATGATGGACATTGAACAGATCCGCCAGCACCTGCCTCACCGCTACCCTTTTTTACTGGTGGATAGAGTCGTCGAGCTTAATCTGGGGGAGTCCATCGTCGCTTACAAGAACCTGACGATCAACGAGCCATTTTTCAATGGCCATTTCCCCGAACAACCAGTATTCCCCGGTGTTTTACTACTCGAAGCTATGGCGCAGGCAGCTGGCATCCTTGGCTTTAAGACCATGAATAAAACCCCTGCCGACGGCTCTATTTATTATTTCGTAGGCGCCGATAAACTACGATTCAAACGTCCCTGTGTGCCGGGTGATCGCGTCATGCTAAGAGCTTCCATTATTTCCGACCGCCGTGGTATCTGGAAATTCGATGTCAGCTCCGATGTGGACGGGCAGCTTGCAGCGTCTGCGACGATTCTCTGCGCCGATCGATGATCCACGAAACTGCCATTATCGAGCCGGGAGCAGTTGTAGCTGACGATGCTTCCGTGGGTCCTTGGTCCTGGGTGGGTGCGGGAGTAGAAATAGGCCCGCGTACTATTGTAGAGCCGCATGTAGTGATTCGTGGCCCCACTATCATCGGTGCCGGCAACCATATTTACCAGTTCTCCAGTATTGGTGAGGCCACACCTGATCTCAAGTATCGTAACGAGCCCACCCGACTGGTGATTGGCGACAACAATGTCATTCGGGAGAATGTCACCATTCACCGAGGTACGGTTCAGGACCGTGCTGAGACTACTATCGGCAACGACAACCTGATCATGGCCTACGTGCATATCGGCCATGATTCGGTGTTGGGCAACAACACTATATTGGTGAACAATACGGCTTTGGCAGGGCACGTTCATATCGGTGATTGGGCTATTCTCAGTGGCTATACCCTGGTACACCAGTTTTGCAAAATCGGTGCACACAGCTTCAGCGGTATGGGCACAGCCATCGGCAAGGATGTGCCAGCTTACGTGACGGTGAGCGGTTCGCCGGCTTCGGCAAAAACAATCAACATAGAGGGTCTGCGTCGTCGCGGCTTTTCGTCTGAGGCCATCAGTGAATTGCGCAGAGCCTTCAAAATTCTCTATCGCCAGGGTCTAACACTCGATTTGGCACTGCAACGCCTGGAGACCATGCTGCGGGAGACCCCAGAGGTTCAGGTGTTGATTGACTCCTTGCGCGCCTCTGAGCGAGGCATCGTTCGCTAGATGCCCAGGGGCACCCTGCGCATCGGTGTGCTGGCTGGCGAGGCCTCTGGCGATATACTCGGCTCCAGAGTACTTAAGGCGCTGCGGGAGCAGTGTGACGAGCTCATTGTCGAGGGCATAGGCGGCCCGCTGATGGAGGCTCAGGGACTGCGTAGCATGTTTCCCATGGATCGACTTTCGGTCATGGGTTTTGTGGAACCACTCAAGCGCCTGCCCGAACTATTGCGTATTCGCCGCACTGTCTTTGAACACTTTCGCGACAACCCCCCAGATGTCTTTTTGGGCATTGATTCTCCCGACTTCAACTTGCGTCTGGAACGTAAGCTCCGTGAGTGCGGCATCAAGACCGCTCATCTGGTCAGCCCGTCGGTTTGGGCCTGGCGCCAGGGGCGGATCAAGAAAATAAAGCGGTCTGTCGACCTGATGCTATGCCTGTTTCCATTTGAGACCCAGATATACAGTGATTATCAAGTGCCTGTTCGCTTCGTCGGGCACCCCCTTGCGGACGAATTGCCAATGCGCCTGGATGCCCATGCAGCGCGCACCGCGCTGGGGTTATCTGGCTCGGGCAAACTGCTAGCCATGCTGCCCGGCAGTCGCAGTGCAGAGGTAAGCCGGTTGGCGCCAGCATTTCTGGCTACGGCGCGGATTCTGTGGCAGCACAGCCCGCAATTGAAATTTGTCATACCTGCCGCTAACGCCGCCCGGGAAGACGAACTGCGGGCCATGTTAGCGCAACAGCCGGACCTTCCAATCACACTCATCGCAGGGCGTTCACGCGAGACGATGGCCGCCGCCGATGCCATTTTGTTGGCCTCAGGCACGGCTACGTTGGAGGCTGCGTTGGTCAAGCGCCCGATGGTGGTCACATATCGTATGGCGGCCTTTTCCTGGTTTCTGGTCACCCGTCTGGTCAAAATTAGTTTCGCAGCGCTGCCCAATGTACTGGCCGGACACTCCGTGGTCCCGGAGCTACTGCAGGAGGCGGCCGTGCCAGATGCCATGGCGGCAGCGGTGCAAACGCTTTTGTCGTCTGAGTCTGCCGGGAGCCAGCTGCAAGCCTTTGATCAAATTCACACCGAGTTGAAACAAGGCTATGCGCAAAAGAGCGCAGCTGCACTGTTGCAGTTGATCGAAGGAGAGCTGGACGGTGGATGACCTATTCCAGGCGAAGTACCAGGGAACTGATATAGCCGGCGTAGATGAAGTCGGCAGAGGTCCCCTGGCCGGTGATGTGGTTGCCGCGGCAGTCATTCTCGATCCGGAAAATCCCATAGAGGGTCTTCGGGATTCTAAAAAGCTCAGTGCAAGCCGGCGAGAGGAATTGGCGGTGCTTATTCGCCAGCGGGCTCTGACCTGGGCTGTTGCCAGGGCGTCTGTTGCTGAAATAGACGAGTTGAATATCCTGCAGGCGTCTCTGCTGGCGATGAAGCGCGCGGTGGAGGCGCTAGCCCCTCAACCGGGCTATGTACTCGTTGACGGCAACCGCCTGCCAATATGGCCTTATGCATCTGAGCCAGTGGTAAAGGGCGATGATCGGGTGCCGGCTATCGCTGCTGCGTCGATACTGGCAAAAGTGCAGCGCGATAATGAGCTCGTGGCACTGGAGGAGGTATATCCCGGCTATGGCTTTGCGGCTCACAAGGGCTATCCAACCGCAGTGCATCTGCAGGCATTGCGAGAGCTGGGGGTAACCCCTGTGCATCGTCGTAGCTATGCTCCGGTACGCAAAATACTCGAAGCTTCAAATTGAGGAACGCGCCTTGGCGGGTGCCCTCAGTCCAGTAGCTCAAACAGTTTGACGACCCGTTGCACACCTGAAGTATCCGCAGCCTCTGCGGCGATTCGTTCGGCCTCATCCCTGGTCGCCAACCCCATCAGGTAAACCACGCCATTTTCTGTCACGATCTTGACCCGGTTGCCCTGTATATCACCGTTGGCCAGCATGAAAGACTTCACTTTACTGGTAATCCAGGTATCGGATGTGCGGGTCATGCCCGAACTGGGCGCGGCGATTTCCAGCTCGTTGTAGATGCGTCGCACCCCCCGCACTTCCTTGGCTACGCGAGTTGCCTGGTCCTTCAGTTCCTGACTTGCAACCTGGCCGGCGATAAGCACGTAGCCGTTGTAGCTGACGATAACCAGATGGGCGTTGTCAAAAGCGTCGTTCGCCGCACGGATATTGACCATCGCCTTGGTTTCTATGCTCTCATCTTCCAGCCAGCGGCCCATTGTGCGCTCGCCTTCATCTTCATCGATGGGCTCCACTTCCAGAGAGGCAAGCATGCTGCCACACCCGTTGAGGCACAGTAGGCTGACGCTGAACAATACGAGCAGTAAACGATGAATAAGCATTACTAATTAATCCTGGTTGTGGTCGCCAAAAAGGCTTAAGTCGATGAGCTGACAGATGCTGTGCAAAGCCATAGTCTGCAATTCTATACGCCGGGAACGTGTACTTGCCTCCACTTGGATGCAGGCATCACTGGGGTTCAGGGCTTGGGTAAGGTCACTATTTTCGCTGTTGCCCAGGGCGACGATTAACATGCCCTGCTCGCGCGCTGCCTCCACAGCCGCAGGCAGCGAGGGTTCTGTCGCCCCACTGTCGATAACAAGCAGCAGGTCGCCATCTTGTCCCAGGGCGCGAATTTGCCGGGCGTAGACATGTGCTCGAGTGTCGCTAGCAAGAACGCCTGCAAGGTTGGCGCTATCGGCGCTGAGATTGAAAGCAGGGAGAGCAGGGCGGTCCTGTTCCAGGTTGTTCAGTAGACAACTGCAGAACAACTGGCTCAGAGCGGCGTCTGGGCCATTACCGCAGCAGAAGATTTTGCCGCCTTGTAGTAAAACCTGTGTCATCAGTTCACTGCCCTGGGCGATAGGGCCTGCAAGTTGATCCACAGACATCGCTATGGACTCAATAGCACCCTGAAAACGCTCCGCAATAATCTTGTAGTAGTCCACTGGTACCCCTGGGTAATTCAGTTGGTGAAGGCCCCGCGTATCCACTGCGGGCGTTGCTCCGCAGCGGATTGTCGCGGCTGGAAGGTGATCACGTCAAATCTGCAGGGCAGTTGTGCCAGTTTTGGGTGTCGCTGCAGGAAAAATTGGGCGCTGCGCAACAGTCGCTGTTGCTTGCGGTAGTCTACCGAAGCCGCTGCTGTGGCAAAACGCGGATTACTGCGAGCCCGCACCTCTACGAATACCAGGTGCTGGCGGTGTCTGGCTATCAGGTCTATTTCGCCGCAACGGCAGCTGTAGTTGGCAGCAAGAATTTCCAGTCCCTGCCGTGACAGGAACAGTGCTGCACGCTGTTCGTACTCATCACCTATTTTTTTCACCGCGTTCCCTCTCTTCTTGGGGCGAGAGGGCAGTGTAGCTAGAGCGGCTTGAGGCGGTCGCCATCAAATATGGCCGGAGGCAGCTCCCTTTCGATTTGCAGTTGCGGGTTCATGCTCAACAGGCCGGTATCACCTCGGATCAGCACATCTGGCCCGGCTTGTAATTGCACCAGGCGAGACTGCAGTAGGTAAGCGTCGGCGCCCAGGGCATTGAGCCGGGTATAGTGATCGCTATTGGCGCCAGCCAACGATTGCTTCAAGACCGGGTTTGAGCCGAGCAACCAGGGCAATTCCACAATGGTAGTGCCGTCCAGGTCCTGGTTGCGGCTGTCCGGGCGGGCGCCGTATACACTAGAGCTGGCATAAACGGGCAGCGCTCCAGCGTAATGGAAGGCCAGCAGTGGTTTGATAGCCCGTGCCTCCTCGGGGTTGCGGCTTAGCATGAATATGGCGTCCAGATCATCGCGTCGCCTGGGTGTGAACTCCACGTTGGTGGCCAGCATGTCGCGTACTTTACTGCGGCGTTGCTCACTCGCTTCAATACCCAGGCCGCTTTTGACCCCGGCCGAGTAGTCGTCCTGGCCGGTGTAGCTGATGTTTTGGGCGATGCTACCCCCCAGTGCTCGCCACTCCTTGCTCAGGGCTGCTTCCATTTCGTCACCCCAGCGGCCTGCGGGGCGCAGTATCAAAGCACGGCGGGCGCCTGCGCCAAAGGCTAGCTGCGCCAGCTGCCGGGCTTCGTCTTCAGGCGCAAGGGAAAGCTGCACCAGCGCTGTAGTGTCTGCGGCAACGGGTTGATCGATTCGGTTGAGGGCGATAGTGGGCACCGCGCGATTAGACGTACTTGCCAGCTCGGCGACCGATGCCTTGCTCAATGGACCTACAACCAGTTGCGCTCCTTGCTGTACTGCCGCCGTGTAGGCCTCAACCGCAGTGCCGTATAGGTCTGAATCCAGCACCATGATCTCATAGGGGGCATCACCCTTGTTACGGGCGGTAAAATAGTTAGCCAGATAGCCATCGCGGATGGCTTTGCCCGCCGGGGCCAGGCGGCCGCTTAGAGGCAGTACCAGGGCGACCTGTTGCGGGGCAGGGGTTGGGGTCAGTAAAAATTCCAGGCCGCCTGGCAGTGGTGAAGCAGCCGGGTGTCCTGGGTGATTGGCCTGCCAGCGAGGGAGCTCTACGGCGAGGGTGGTGGGGTGGTGATCAGCGATGCTCGCCAGTTCCAGCCAGCCTAGCCAGACTGGATCAACTGCACTTTCAGCAGCCTGTTTGATACTGCCAGAGGAGCTGCGCTGCAAGTCACGCCAGATGCTGCGCTTCAGAGCCGCGTGCTCAGTCGCTGGTGCAATGCCCATGATACGTACCCCCAACTGCGCGCTTTGGAGGTACATTCGCTCCAGGCCCAGCAGGTGGCGCTGGAAGTTATGCACGCGGTAAGCAATACCGAGGTTGAGCTCCGGTCGATCCAGGGCCTTGAGTCTGGCATCGGCGCTGTCCTGATTGCCGCGCACATACTCTATACGCGCTAACAGGTACTCGCGGAAGGCCAGGTCGTCACTATTAAGAGGGACCTGTTCCAGCTCAACCAGCACACTGGAGGCTGTCATCCAATCCCGTTGTCCCAGTGCCGCGTCTGCAGCGGCGAACTGAGCACTGTATTGGGAGGGAGGCAATCGCAGGTCTCTATCAGAGGATGCCGAATACCTTGTGGAGCTGGCCGTGGGCTTGGTCGCCTGGTCTTTTGGCGGTGCAGAGCCACAAGCCTGCAGCAGCAGGGCAATCAGAATCAGGGAAACAGGGTAGAGAAAATAGGATTGTTTTACTGTCATGCTATGCTGCGTCGCTCAGTCAATTGTCATGCACCCACGGGGGTGAGGCGCATAGTATAAGGGGAAAATGTGGATACCGGGCTGTATATTGTGGCCACGCCCATCGGCAATCTGGGTGATATGACCGGCCGGGCGGTGGAGGTATTGCGAGAGGTTGACCTTATCGCTGCCGAGGATACCCGCCACAGCCAGCGATTGTTGCAGCACTTTGCTATCGACAACCGTTTGATGGCCTATCATGATCACAGCGATGAACGAGCCCAGCACCGAATTGAGGGCATTCTTGCCGAGGGCGGAAGCGTCGCCCTGATCTCAGATGCTGGCACTCCGCTGATCTCAGACCCAGGCTATCGCCTGGTGCGCGAACTGCAGGAGAAGGGGTACCCAGTGCGACCGGTGCCTGGGCCAAGTGCTGCTATTGCTGCACTGAGTGTTTGTGGTCTGCCTACTGACCACTTTCGCTTTGAGGGATTTCTGTCGGCCAAAGCCGGTGCCAGGGCCAATCAGCTGGAAGACCTGCAAGGTGAGAGCGCTACATTGGTTTTCTATGAAGCGCCGCACCGTATTGCAGACACTCTGGCGGCTATGTCCGCGGCCTTCGGCCCCGAGCGAGAGGCTGTGCTGGCGCGGGAAATCACCAAGACTTTTGAGACCGTGCGACGAGCGCCCTTGCAGGCGCTAGTGGCGTTTGTGCGCGAGGACTCCAATCAGCAAAAAGGCGAAATCGTGTTGATTGTCGCCGGCAAACCCCGGGGGGCAGCCGAATTGGACGCCCCCACGTCGAAACTGCTGCGCAGGCTTGCCCAGGAACTGCCGGCCAAGAAGGCAGCGGCTGTGGTGGCAGACTGCACCGGGCTGCGCAAAAAAGACCTCTATAACTATCTATTGTCGGTAAAAGGCGATTGAGCCTGCCAGTCAGTGCTGTTAGTCTTGCCGCCGAGTCGGTCAGGCGATCGCTTCTCAACTTGTTGGGGGGAGGAAAGTCCGGGCTCCATAGGGCAGGGTGCCAGGTAACGCCTGGGGGGTGCGAGCCCACGGAAAGTGCAGCAGAAAGTAAACCGCCTTCGCGGCTCTTGTTTTCAAGACCGGGGAGGTAAGGGTGAAATGGTGCGGTAAGAGCGCACCGCGCGGCTGGCAACAGGCGCGGCGATGGTAAACCCCACCCGGAGCAAGACCAAATAGGAATCCTTTAGCCGTGGCCCACGGTGGATTCGGGTAGGTCGCTTCAGGCAACTGGTGACAGTTGTCGCAGATGAATGGTCGTCCACGACAGAACCCGGCTTATCGACCGACTCACCAAACCAAGCCCCTCAACCACACAGGTTGAGGGGCTTTTTTTATGCCATTTTGAGCTAAAAAACATCCCTTCAAATAAAAAAATAACCTGTAACTTAAAGTAGATCCTTAGCAGTTGGCCTTAGAGGGCTGTTTTAGTGGATTTTTTACGCTTCAACGATGTCGGTTTTTCATCTAAAAGCGACTGTAAAGGTTTGAATTTAAAGTGTTTTTCCCTTCTCGATGTAGTTGACGGGTCATCCTGGCGAGCCTATAGTGTTGAAAAGTGGGAATAAGTGGATAAATCTGTCTTTTTGTGGATTTCAAAGGCAGTTGAGTGGGGAAGTCTGGCGTGTTTCGTGGAGTACAGCACATTAATATGGACGCGAAGGGTCGACTGGCAATGCCAGCGCGCCAGCGCGAGCCGTTGCTGTCCCAGTGTGATGGCCAGATTGTTGTCACTATTGATACCCAGTCAAAATGCCTGGTGGTCTACCCACTTCCAGAGTGGGAGCGTATCGAAAAAGATATCCAGAGTCTGCCCGCATTGAATCCCGCCGTTAAACGCTTTCAGCGCCTGGTGTTGGGGTATGCCTCCGATATTGAGTTGGATGGCAACGGCAGGATGTTGCTGCCCCAGTCCCAGCGTGAATATGCGCAGTTGGATAAGAAGCTGGTTCTGGTAGGGCAGGGCAACAAGCTTGAGGTCTGGTCCGAGGCTCTCTGGATGGCCGAGCAAGAGCAGGCCCTGGAGGACTCCGGTCCCGATGCCGTATTACCCGACGAACTTCTGTCCCTCAAGCTGTAGGTGGCCAACATGCACCAGACAGTATTATTACGAGAGGCAGTCGAAGCTCTGGTAACGGCGCCCAGTGGTACTTACGTCGACGGCACTTTCGGCCGCGGTGGGCATAGTCGCCAAGTTTTGACTCAGCTTGACCCCGGCGGTCACCTGCTGGGAGTGGATAAAGATCCGGCAGCCTGCGACTTTGCTGCACAGCTGTCTTCCGAAGACAATCGCTTTAGCTTCTATCATGGCTCTTTTGCCGATCTCCCTGCACAACTTAAGTTGTTGGGCGTTGATGCGCTGGACGGCATTTTGCTTGATCTGGGTGTGTCCAGTCCGCAAATCGATGAGGCCGAGCGAGGCTTCAGTTTTATGAATGACGGCCCCTTGGATATGCGCATGGATACCTCTTCGGGCGAGACTGCTGCCCAGTGGTTGTCCTACGCAGAAACGGCGGACATCGCCGCGGTGCTTAAAGAATATGGCGAGGAGCGTTTTGCCAAGCGGATCGCCGGCGCGATAGTCGAGGCGCGCGACGCGGGCCCCCTGACCACCACCGCGCAGCTTTCAAAAATTGTCACTGAGGCCAACCCGCGCTGGGAAAAGCATAAGCATCCTGCGACCCGTGCCTTTCAGGCTATTCGGATCAAGGTCAATCGCGAACTGGGTGACCTTGAGGATCTGCTGACGTCTTCCCTGGATATGCTCAAGGTGGGTGGCCGCCTGGTGGTGATCAGTTTTCATTCCTTGGAAGACAGAATGGTTAAACGCTATATGCGCGATATGACCAGAGGTGAGCAATTACCTCATGGTGTGCCAGTGGTGGATGCCGCGCTTAACCGTCGTATGAAGCTGGTGACTAAAGCGATCAAGGCATCTGACGCCGAAGTAGATGGCAACGTGCGCGCGCGCAGTGCGGTGATGCGCGTGGCGGAGAAAATCGCATGAGCGCCCGCGTTGCTGGTACCACCATGGTCACCGCGACCGTCGCCGGAACTGGCGCTGTAGAAAGTCGTGCGCTGCTGTGGATGAATATTTCGGTTCTGTTGTTGGTGCTGCTGTCTTCGTTTGCGGTGATTCATTCCACGCATGCATGTCGCGAGCTCTACACTCAGTTGCAAGTGCTTGAGTCCAGACAGTGGCATCTGCAGGAAGATTATGGGCGTTTGGTACTCGAAGAGAGTACCTGGGCATCGCACTACCGAGTGGAAAAAGTGGCCAGGGGTGAACTCGGTATGGCTGAGCCGGATCTGGCTCGCTACAAAGTGGTGCGGCGATGAAAGCTGTGGCCAGAAAATCGCAACACAAGAAGGCGGCCCTGTGGCGCCTTTATCTGGTTGTTGGCTTGCTGCTCTCTATGCTTTCCCTGTTGGTGGGGCGGGTGCTTTCCATACAAATACTCGATACCGAGCGGGGCTACGCTTTTTTACAAAATCAGGGTGAGGCTCGCTCTCTGCGCAGCGCGGAAATACCCGCTTACCGTGGCGTTATTACCGATCGACGTGGGGAGCCCCTGGCAGTCAGCACACCGGTAGTCTCCATCTGGGCAGATCCGCGTCGTCTTGCTGCAGAGCGTTTGCCGGAGCTGGCCAAAGCGCTGGATATGGATCTCGCGGCGCTGAAAAACAAGTTGGTGCGCTATGAGGGCAAGCGCTTCATGTATCTGCAGCGCCACCGTGTACCCCATGAGGCCAGGGAAATTCTCAACAAGCGCTTCTCCGGTGTTTACGGTGAGCGGGAGTACCGGCGTTTTTATCCTGCGGGTGACGTGGCCGCCCAGTTGGTGGGTTTCACCAATGTGGATGATGAAGGTATCGCTGGCGTCGAGCTGGCTTATGACGATTGGCTGCAGGGCGCTCCCGGCAAAAAGAAATACATCAAAGACCTTCGCGGCAAGATGGTGCGGGATATTGGCGTTGTAGAGCCGGCTCGTCCCGGCAAAGATTTGCGTCTGAGCATCGACCTCCGACTCCAGCATCTCCAGCACCGGGAGCTGCGCAAGGCTGTTACCGCCGCTGGCGCGGAATCTGGCAGCGTGGTGACCCTGGATGCCAGGACTGGCGAAATTCTCGCCATGGTCAATTACCCGGTCTATAACCCCAATAGCCGTAAAGACATGAAAGCGGCCAACATGCGTAACCGGGCAATTACCGACACCTACGAGCCCGGCTCCACCATGAAAACAATGACCTTGGTGGCGGCTCTGGAAAGTGGTCGCTTTACCACAGGTACCATGATTGATACCGCTCCCGGTTGGATAAGGGTGGGCCCCAAGACCTATAAGGATCCTCGCAACTATGGCGAGGTCACTTTATCCCGGGTTATCGAAAAGTCCAGCCAGGTGGGCGTTACCAAGCTGGCTGTTGAGCTGGGTCACGAGCCTATCTGGGAGGTTTTCCAGCGCTTCGGTATCGGTGAGCCAATGGGCACCGGCTTCCCGGGAGAAAGTAGCGGCATGTTGCCCAATCGGCCACGCTGGTATTCAACCGAGAGAATTTCACTGGCCTTTGGCTATGGCATTACCACTACGCCATTGCAGCTGGCCAGAGCCTACACCGTGTTTGCTACTGGTGGCGTTCAGCGCCCGGTATCTTTGCTAGCGATGGATGAGGCTGACCTGCCTGAGGCTCAGCGCGTCATCTCAGAGGATATTGCTGAGCAGGTACTGGGCGTGCTGCATGCTGTTACCGGTGAACACGGTACGGCGCGTAAGGCCCGGGTGGCAGGATATCGGGTGGGTGGCAAAACAGGCACTGTGCGAAAAGTGGGCCCCGGCGGCTACATTGAGGATTCACATGTGGCGTTGTTCGCGGGCCTTGCCCCGGTCGATGACCCGCGAGTCGTTACCGTCGTGGTGATCAATGACCCGCAGGGTGAAAAATACGGTGGTGGTGCTGTTGCCGCTCCAGTGTTCTCGACAGTGACACGCGGAGCCTTGCGCTTACTCGGTGTTACGCCGTCTGAGTTCCCGCAGGAAGTTGTGGTCAGTGATTCGCCAGATGGAGGTGCTGTTTGATGCCTTCTCAGTCACTGGGCAATGTTCTGGATATGCAGTCTTGTAGTGGCGCTGAAACGCTCATTAGTGGCATCCAGTTGGACAGTCGTCTGGTTAAGGCTGGCGATTTGTTTCTGGCGATTCCCGGAGAAATTCACGACGGCCGCCAATTTATTGAGCAGGCCGCAGCCAGCGGTGCGGCGGCGATAGTGGCGGAGCCTCCGGTGGCAGGTTTTGTAGAGGCGCTGCAAGTGCCTTTGGTTGAGATCCCTGATCTGGCACAGGAATCAGGGTACATCGCTGCCCGCTTTTTTGATGCGCCCAGCGCGGGGCTGCACATGGTGGGTGTGACCGGCACTAACGGCAAAACAACAACCAGCCGCCTGGTAGCGCAGCTGGTGCGTATGCTCGGCAGGTCTTGCGGTGTTATCGGTACGCTGGGTGCCAGCCTGGACGAGGCTGTCACTCAGGGAGGCAATACGACCCCCGATGCAGTGTCACTCCAGCAGCAACTGTCATCCTGGCGCGACCAGGGCGTCTTTGCCGTGAGCATGGAAGTGTCCTCGCATGCCATGGTCCAGGGCAGGGCCAATGCTGTGGAATTCGAAACAGCCGTATTCACCAATCTGTCCCATGATCATTTGGATTACCACGGCAGTATGGAAGCCTACGGTCGGGCGAAGTTGGGCTTATTTACCAGCGAAGGTCTAAAACATGCCCTGGTGAATCTCGACGATGAATTCAGTGCGCGAATTTGCAGCGTGGTTGAGCCCGATGTGCAAGTCATTACCTACTCAGCGTCCAATCCTGCCGCAGATGTATTTGTGGAGCGCGCAGATTTCAGCGCCGGACAGGTAAGCGGGGTACTGCGCACCCCTTGGGGAACCGGTGACTTTGTCAGTCCGCTCCCGGGCGATTTCAATCTGGCCAACATGGCGGCGGCAGTGAGCGCCGTGACTCTGGCCGGGGAGCCTCTGGAGAGTGTGCTGGCTGTTGTGCCGCAACTGCGGCCCGTGCCGGGTCGGATGCAGTCATTGCCCAATCATCTGGGATTGCAGGTGATTATAGATTATGCCCATACCCCCGATGCTCTGGAGCAGGTTCTAACTGCGCTCAAGCCGCATGTTGATGGCGAATTGATAGCTGTTTTCGGTTGCGGCGGTGACAGGGACAGAGAAAAGCGTCAGGTCATGGGTCGGGTTGCCTGCGCTATCGCCGACAAAGTGTTGGTCACCAGCGACAATCCTCGCGGAGAAAAACCCTCGGGAATTTTGACGGATATTGAAACCGGCTGCAGCGGCAGTTACTCCCTGGAAGTGGACCGCGCGCTGGCCATTTCGCGCGCCATTGCGGAGGCGGTCGCCGGAGACTGTGTGGTGATAGCGGGCAAGGGCCACGAAGACTACCAAATTGTAGAAGGTGACTACCTGCACTTCAGTGATGAAGAGCATGCCCTTGCGGCCCTGGCCCGGAGCGCGAGCACGTGATGCGGCCAGTAAGCCTTTCCGAATTGCAGCAGCCCCTTGATGGGCAGTTGCTGGGCGAGGACGTGCGTTTTAGCGATGTCTTTACCGACAGCCGGTTGCCTCTAAAGGGCGGTCTCTTTGTAGCGCTACAGGGAGAGAATTTTGATGGCAATGACTATGTGGAAGCGGTCGCAGACAAGGGTGCGGCAGCAGCGTTGGTCACTCGAGACGCTCAGTCTGGCTTGCCGCAACTGTGTGTAGCCGATACCCAGTTGGCTCTCGGTCTATTGGGGGCATTCAATCGCGATCTATACACCGGGCCATTGGTGGCAATCACCGGTAGCTCGGGTAAAACCACTGCCAAGAACCTGATTAACGGGGTGTTGTCGCAGCGCGGAAAAACATTGGCTACAGCCGGCAACTTTAACAATGAGGTGGGTGTGCCGCTCACCTTGCTGCGCTTGGGTCAGGAGCATGACTTTGCGGTAGTGGAAATGGGTGCAGCTCGCCAGGGAGATATTGCCTTCCTGTGTGGGTTGGGTAAGCCCTCTATTGCAGTGCTGCTCAATGCAATGCCTGCTCATCTGGAAGGGTTTGGCAGTCTGGAGGGTGTAGCCCGGACCAAGGGCGAAATCTTCGATGGCCTGGGTGAGGGCGACGTCGCCGTTGTTAATGCGGATCAACCCTGGGCCGACGATTGGCGTGCCCGGGCAGGTAAGGCGACTATCCTCGATTTTTCTGTGCAGAGTGACGCGGCCATTGTTGCTACGCAGATCAAATCTCGCGGTGTGGCAGGTACTTCTTTTGTTGCAGTAACGCCGGTGGGGGACATAGAGGTCAGGCTACAACTGCCTGGCGAACATAATGTCGCCAACGCATTGGCTGCAATAGCCGTAGGTTTGGCCTGCGAGCTGAATCTCGATGAGATCGTCTCTGGTCTCGAATCGGTGGCGCCGATGGCGGGCAGGCTCTCGGTGCAGGCAGCTGCTAGCGGCGCACTGGTAATTGACGACTGCTATAACGCCAATCCCGGTTCCGCTCGAGCTGCCATTGACACACTCGCTGCCAGCGAAGGCCGGGGCACCCTGGTGATGGGGGCGATGCGAGAATTAGGCGACGCCAGTGAAGAACTGCACCGTCAGCTCGGCCTCTACGCTCGGGATGCCGGTATTGAGCATTTTTGGGGAGTGGGTGCGGAACTGAAAGTGGCGGTTGAAGCCTTCGGCGAGGCAGGGCGTTGGTTTACTGATTGTGAGCAGGCAGTTGCTGCAGCGCCCGTAGCGTTTTGCCAGGGCGACACTGTATTGATCAAGGGCTCCCGCGGCGCTCGCATGGAGCGCGTATTGCATGCCCTGATACCCGGTGAAGCCGGGCGGGAGAGCTGATTATGTTGTTGCTGTTGGCGCAGTACCTCACCCAGTTTGAAAACGCATTCGCTGTATTTGAGTACCTGACGCTGCGCAGCATTCTGGCTACCGGTACCGCACTTGCCATCTCCCTGCTGGTCGGGCCTGTAATGATTCGCAAGCTGAGCTACCACCAGGTAGGCCAGGCAGTTCGGGACGACGGGCCCAAGAGTCATCTGAGCAAAGCCGGAACCCCGACCATGGGTGGCGCTCTGATACTGGTGGCAATCGCGATCTCTACTTTGCTTTGGGCCGATTTGAGTAATCCCTATGTGTGGGTGGTGTTACTGGTCACCGCTGTATTCGGCGCGGTCGGCTGGGTCGATGATTATCGCAAGGTGGTAGAAAAGGACTCCAGAGGTCTGCCTGCGCGTTGGAAGTACCTCTGGCAATCTATCGCCGGTTTGGCAGCGGCCCTTTATTTGTATCTGGCTTTTGATACGCCGGTGACCACAGAGCTTTACATTCCGTTCTTCAAGGACTTCTCCTGGAGCATGGGGCCCTTTTTCGTCGTCCTTGCCTATTTCGTCATCGTTGGCTCCAGTAACGCGGTCAATCTTACCGATGGCCTGGACGGGCTGGCGATTCTGCCCACGGTAATGGTGGGTGGCGCGCTGGGCATTTTTGCCTATGTCACCGGTCACGTTGGCTTTGCGAGTTACCTGCAGGTTCCCTACGTTGCCGGTAGCGGTGAGCTGGCGGTGTTCTGCGGGGCTATTGCCGGCGCCGGTCTTGGATTTCTCTGGTTCAACACCTATCCCGCACAGGTATTTATGGGTGATGTGGGTGCCCTGGCGTTGGGTGCCGCGCTGGGAACTGTAGCGGTGATTACCCGGCACGAAATTGTGTTCTTCATTATGGGCGGCATTTTTGTGCTGGAGACCGTGTCGGTGATTCTTCAGGTGGCGTCATTCAAGCTGACAGGCAAGCGCGTTTTTCGCATGGCACCTATTCACCATCACTTCGAGTTAAAGGGGTGGCCAGAGCCCAGAGTGATTGTGCGTTTCTGGATTATTACCGTGATGTTAGTCCTGTTTGGACTGGCAACCTTGAAGCTGCGCTAGGGCAGGGGATTGATACAAACTGTGGCACAGAATTTGATAGCAAGCAGTGAATACCAGGTGGTCGTCGGTCTCGGCGTCACTGGTCTGTCCTGTGCGCGTCACTTGTATCGCCAGGGGACCAGCTTCTCTGTCGTCGATACCCGCAGCCAGCCCCCGGGTCTTGAAACGTTGCGCAGGGAAATGCCGGATGTGCCCGTCTATGCCGGTGAGTATTCGCAGGAACTCATCGCCTCTGCATCGGAGCTTATCGTCAGTCCTGGAATCGCGCTTGAGGAACCGCTGGTTGCGGATGCGATGAAAGCGGGTGTCAGTGTGGTAGGTGATATTGATCTGTTTGTGCGCCAGGCGAAGGCGCCGATCATCGGTATCACGGGATCCAATGCTAAATCGACCGTCACCGAGCTGGTCGGTGATATGGCACGTCGCGCCAATTTGAATGTTGGTGTTGGTGGAAATCTGGGTACTCCTGCGCTGGATTTACTGGACGAGGCGCGCGAACTATACGTGCTGGAGTTGTCCAGTTTCCAACTAGAGAGAGCGGGTAAGCTGGGGCTGGCGGTTGCCACCGTACTGAATGTCAGCGCGGATCACCTGGATCGCCACGGCAGTATGCCGCGCTACCACCAGGCCAAGCATAAAATTTTCAGGGGCTGCGCCAAGGCAGTGGCCCACAGCGATGATCCGTTGAGCGTGCCGCTGCTGGAGGACTCGGTGCCAGTGGTTAGTTGGCGCTTAGGCGAACCTGCGTTGAATGGCTTTGGCCTGCGCATGGATCAGGGTGTCGAATGTCTGAGTCACGGTTTTGATCTCTTGATGCCCGTGACTGAAATCGCGATGGCAGGGCGGCACAATGTGGCCAATGCGCTGGCGGCGCTGGCCTTGGGTGACGCTGTGGGCCTGCCGCGCGATGCAATGCTGACAGCCCTGCGCGAGTTTGTAGGTCTGCCCCATCGCTGTGAGCAAGTAGCCCAGATTGACGGCATCCGCTTTGTAAATGATTCCAAGGGCACCAACATCGGCGCTACCAATGCTGCATTAGACGGCCTGGGTGGCGAGCAAGACACTGTGTTGATCGCTGGTGGTCAGGGCAAGGGTGCTGACTTTCGTCAGCTGCGCGGGCCAGTGCAAAAACATTGTAAGCACTTAGTGTTGATTGGTGAGGATGCCGCAGAAATAGAGTCAGCCCTCGCTGACGTTGTGACAGTGACCCGTGCCGACAGTTTGTCGCAGGCGGTGTCGCTGGCTTTCCAAAATGCGAGTGCTGGCGATACCGTATTGCTTTCCCCTGCTTGTGCCAGCTTCGATATGTTTTCGGGCTACGTGGCAAGAGGGGATGCGTTTGTCGCTGCGGTTCGTGAGCTCGGAGGTGACGTATGAGTCGCGCCGCGACCTCGCAGGCAGTTGTTATGCCGGACCTTGGCATTATCGTGCTCAGCCTGGCGCTAATATTGGTAGGCCTGATCGCTATTAGCTCCGCCTCTATTGAGTATGCGCAACTCAATTACAACAGCACCAGTTTCCATACTGTGCGGCACCTGATTTATATGGCGGTCGCCGGCGTTGGTGCAGCTGTAGTGTATCGAATCCCCCTGGAATTCTGGGAGGACACTGGTTGGATATGGCTGTTTGTGGCCCTTGGTCTGTTGATCCTGGTGTTGATTCCGGGGGTGGGTCGCGAGGTTAACGGAAGCCAGCGCTGGTTGCCCCTTGGACCCTTTACCCTGCAGCCCTCTGAATTTGCCAAGCTCGCTATGATCGTTTACCTGGCGGGATACATGGTGCGCAGAGAGCATGAGGTGCGCCATGAATGGCAGGGCTTCCTGAAACCTATGGCTGTGTTGTTTGCTGCCACTTTGTTGTTGATGGTCGAGCCAGACTTTGGCGCGACGGTAATCGTCGCTGGCAGCGCTTTCGGTATGTTGTTCCTCGCGGGTGTGAAGCTCGGTCACTTCCTGCTGGTGTTGGCGGGTGCCCTGGGTGCTCTGCTGGTACTGGTTATCAGTGAGCCCTACCGTGTGAAACGATTGACAGCTTATACCGACCCCTGGGCAGATCCCTACGATACCGGTTTTCAGCTGACCCAGTCCCTTATCGCCTTTGGTAGAGGTGAATGGTTTGGTGTTGGCCTTGGCAATAGCGTGCAGAAGCTTTTCTACCTGCCCGAGGCGCATACGGATTTTGTATTTTCTATCTGGGCAGAGGAAACCGGATTTATTGGCGCTCTGACAGTCATTTTGCTCTATGCCGCTCTGATTGGCAGGGTGCTGTGGGTGGGTCGTGCTGCCCAGTTGGCGGAGTACCCCTTCGGCGCTTACCTCTGTTACGGCATCGCTCTGGTGTTCTCAGGCCAAGCCTTCGTCAATATGGGCGTGAGCTCCGGATTGCTTCCCACCAAGGGTTTAACGCTGCCCTTTGTCAGTTACGGCGGCACCAGTCTTATTGTCTGCTGCGCCATGTTGGCGCTGGTGCTGCGTGTCGATCGTCATGTGCGCAGTCAGGGAGGGCGATCGTGAGTATGCCCTCCAAAGGTAAAGTGCTGATGATGGCTGGCGGCACCGGTGGTCATGTCTACCCGGCGCTAGCGGTGGCGGTTGAGCTGCGTGAGCGCGGTTATCAGGTTGAGTGGGTGGGCACCCGCCGGGGTCTTGAGCATAGGGTGGTGCCGGAGGCCGGCTTCACCATGCACTATTTAAGCGTGCGTGGCGTGCGTGGTAAAGGTCTGAAGGATCGTGTAATGGGCTTGTTGTTTCTACTGCTGGCGTCCCTGCAGGCCTTGTGGCTGGTGCTACGCAGCTGGCCAACTTGTGTGATTGGGATGGGCGGTTATGTGGCAGGTCCTGCGGGTGTAGCGTCGTGGCTGTTGCGTAGGCCACTGCTAATCCACGAACAAAACGCTGTTGCTGGCACTACCAATCGCCTGTTGGCGCCATTAGCGAAGGCTGTAATAGCAGGTTTCCCCGGTGCTTTCAGGGGCGATGTGGAGTTTGAGGTTCTGGGTAATCCTGTGCGGGCGGACCTGGTAAGGGCGGCTGCGTCAGCACCTTACACTTATGATGGTGAGCGGCCTCTGCGCGTGCTGGTGCTGGGCGGAAGCCTCGGTGCCAAGCCGATTAATGATGCTCTGCCCGGCGTCGCGCGCCGTCTGCTGCGTGGGCGTCGCGTTGATCCCACAGAAATCTGGCACCAGGCCGGAGAAAAACATGCAGAGTTGGTGGCTAAACACTATGGCGACCTGTTGTGCGATACCGTGCGCGTAGTACCGTTTATTGAAGATATGGCCGCTGCCTATGCCTGGGCAGATGTTGTGGTTTGCCGCGCCGGCGCTCTGACCGTTTCGGAATTGGCCGTTATGGGTCGTCCGTCGGTATTGGTGCCATTACCGCATGCCATTGACGATCACCAGACGGCGAATGCTCATTCTCTGGCGGATCGTGGCGGCGCAATCCTGTTACGTCAGAGCGACATGACCGAGGACGCGCTGATTATCGCGCTGCGTAGCTACATGGAGTATCCAGGCTTGCTCAGCACAATGGCGCAAGCGGCCCATGAGTCCGCGAGTCCTGAAGCCACGCAGCAGGTAGCTGATGAAGCGGAGGCGTTGATCGATGCAACTCGATAAGAATGTCTACACCGTTCCCGAAATGCGCCGCGTTCGCCGTATTCACATGATTGGTGTGGGCGGCACAGGCATGAGCGGTATTGCAGAAGTGTTGGTTAACCTGGGGTATGAGGTTGCGGGGTCAGATATCAATCAGAGTGCTGTCACTGAGCGTCTTGGCGACAGAGGGGTGGAAGTATTTATCGGCCACCGGGCAGAGAATGTCGGTGCAGCTGATGTGGTGGTTAGTTCCAGTGCCGTTGACGAAAGTAATCCTGAGGTGGTTGCCGCCAGAGAGGCCCGGATTCCGGTTGTGCGGCGTGCCGAAATGCTCGCTGAGCTGATGCGTTATCGCCATGGCATTGCAGTGGCGGGAACCCACGGTAAAACCACGACAACAAGCTTAATCGCCAACGTCTTCGCCGAGGCCGGGCTGGATCCCACTTTTGTGATTGGCGGACTGGTAAACAGTGTGGGCAGTAATGCTCAACTCGGCGCCAGTCGATTCCTGATTGCAGAAGCAGATGAAAGTGACGCTTCCTTCCTCCATCTGCAGCCTATGGTCACAGTGATTACCAATATTGAAGCGGACCACATGGATACCTACGGCGGCGACTTTGCAGTTTTGCGCCGTACTTTTCTTGAATTCCTGCACAACCTGCCTTTCTACGGCGTGGCCGTGTTGTGCATTGATGACCCGGTTATTCGTGAATTACTGCCCGAGGTCAGTCGGCAGGTGATCACTTATGGTTTTGCCAAGGATGCGGATTTTCGGATTAGCGACATGCAGCGCATTGGCCTGATGACAGAATTCACCATACATCGCCCCGGCGTTAAGCCGTTAGCTGTCACCCTGAATATGCCAGGACAGCACAACGTGCTCAATGCGGCTGCAACGGTAGCAGTGGCCTGCGACGAGGGTCTGGAAGATGCGTCCATCCTGGCCGGCCTTGCGGGTTTTGCTGGCGTGGGTCGTCGCTTTACGCGCATGGGTGAACTCAAATTGCCAGGCGGCACAGCCTTGTTGGTCGATGATTATGGACACCATCCAACCGAAGTGCGTGCCACCCTTGATTCTGCGCGCCAGGCTTGGCCCGAGCGCCGTGTGGTCATGATTTACCAGCCACATCGCTATACCCGTACTCGCGATCTTTACGAAGACTTCGTCTCAGCGTTGTCGCGCTGTGATGTTTTGCTGCTGCTGAACGTATACGCGGCAGGCGAAGAGGCCATCCCCGGCGCTGACAGCCGTAGTTTGTCGCGCAGTATTCGCCAGCGTGGTCAGCTGGAGCCGATCTTCGTTGCGAACATTGCTGATGTGGCACAAATACTTTGCTCTGTGGTCCGCGAAGGTGACGTGGTCATTACCCAGGGCGCGGGCAACATCGGCGGGCTGTCCAGGGATCTGGCGGCAATGAATTTTAGTGGGGGTGCCGCCTCATGAGTGCTCAAGTTTCGCAAGACATGGCAGTCGCTGTTCTGTTGGGTGGGACCTCGGCAGAGCGAGAAGTGTCTTTGCAGAGTGGGCGCACGGTCTCTGATGCCCTGCGCTCTCTGAATTATAAAGTGCGAGACGTGGATCCGGCAGACGAAGACTGGATGACGCAGCTACAGGGCGTGGATTGTGTTTTCAATGCCTTGCACGGCCCCGGTGGTGAAGACGGCACCATGCAAGGTGCCCTGGAGGCTCTGGGCCTTCCCTATACCGGCTCCGGCGTTCTTGGGTCTGCACTGGCCATGGACAAACGCCGCAGCAAGCAATTGTGGCAGGGTATTGGTATCGCCACTGCCGGCTTCGAAATGCTGAGTGCGGATACGCACTGGCAGCAGGTCATCGACCGGCTGGGTAAAGTTTTCGTAAAGCCTGCCTGTGAAGGGTCTTCTATTGGTATGGCCCCTGCCAGCGATGCGCAATCGCTTCAGCAGGCCTATGAGGGCGCCGCCGGTTACAGCGGAGGTGTGCTGGCAGAGAAATTTATCGACGGGCCGGAGTACACCGTGGGTATTGTCGGGGATGAATCCTTGCCATCCATTCGCATGGTGACCGATAACGAGTTTTACGACTACCAAGCTAAATACCTTTCTGAAGATACCAGCTATCACTGCCCCAGCGGCTTGAACAGCGCAGAGGAAACAGCGCTGGGTGAACTTGCGCTGACTGCCTTCCATTCTCTGGGCTGCGCCGGTTGGGGCCGCGTGGACACCATGCGTGATAGCGATGGCCGCTTCTATGTGCTGGAAGTTAATACCATACCCGGGATGACATCTCACAGCTTGGTGCCTATGGCGGCGCGGCAAGCAGGCATGGAAGTTCCTGCTCTGGTAGAGCGCATCCTGGCCTTGGCCTGGGAGGGCAAGCGCTGATGGGTATAGCAATCAAGTTGCCTCAACTTCGTTCGCAGCCTGCGAAAAAGTCCGCGCCGAAAAAGCGCCAGCGCAAGCCGGTAGCAGGGCAGGGCGGCAAGGAACAGGCAAGACAGGCTGCGCGCACGCCTGCTCGCAAGTCCGGCGCTATTGGGTCAAAGGGCGCGACTCGCAAGGCCACCACTGCACCTGCCAAACAAGCGCGCAGTTTTAACTGGTTGAACCGGATTTTGATCCTGATGGGCACTGGTGTGGTGATGATTGCAGTCCTGCAGGCTTACCTTGCGCTGCAGAGCATCTCTGTGGAGCGCATTTCGGTGACGGGTGAGCTGGCACACACCCAGACGACTGCCGTGCAAGACATGGTTTACCCCGCCCTGACCGGAGGTTTCCTGGGGGCAGATTTGGGCAAGGTGCAGCAGCAGTTAGAGGCCTTGCCCTGGATTCACGAGGCGACTGTGCGTCGGGTCTGGCCAAATGCGTTGGAGATTCACGTGGTTGAGCAGTTACCCATTGCCCGTTGGGGCGATAGCGGTTTCCTCAATCATGAGGGTGAGGTGTTCCGCCCTAGCCAGCAGGACGCATGGCAGGCCTTACCTAAGTTGATGGGGCCTGACGGTAAGGCGCCGGAACTCATGCACACCTACCAGAGGCTGGTGGATATGTTGGCTCCTATGGGGCTGAGTCTGAACCGCTTGTCGGTTGATGATCGCGGAGAGATTGCAGCGGTGCTGGCAGGCGGCCAGCGGATTGTCATCGGCGGTGAGCATTTTCTAGAACGTATGAATCGTTTTAAAACGGTTTTCAGGGCAGAGCTGGCGACGCAGATGGAAATGGTACAGAGCATTGACCTGCGCTATGAGCGTGGGGTGGCGGTGGCCTTCAGGACGCCCGTCGAAGAGCTTGAGAAAACAAACTTTAATAAGAAGGCGTAGGGGAGACACTGCCATGGGCAGCGCGCAGGACAAGAGAATGATCGTCGGACTCGATATCGGTACCTCCAAGGTGGTGGCGATTGTTGGGGAAGTCGGTATGGACGGTACCATCGAAGTGGTCGGCATCGGCTCCAATCCCTCCAAGGGCATGAAGAAGGGGGTGGTGGTCAATATCGAATCAACCGTGCAGTCCATTCAGCGCGCGGTGGAAGAGGCCGAGCTGATGGCGGGTTGCCAGATACACTCGGTGTACGTCGGTATTGCCGGTAGCCATATTCGTAGCCTTAATTCTCATGGCATCGTGGCTATCAAAGACAAGGAAGTGTTCGGCCATGACCTGGAGCGGGTGATTGATGCCGCGCAGGCGGTGGCAATTCCTGCAGACCAGAAAGTGCTGCACATTCTGCCCCAGGAATATGTGATTGATAACCAGGAGGGTATTAAGGAGCCCATGGGTATGTCCGGTGTGCGGCTGGAGGCCAAGGTGCATCTGGTGACCTGTGCGGTCAACGCGTCGCAGAATATTGAAAAGTGTATTCGCCGCTGCGGCCTGGAAGTGGAAGAGATCATTCTCGAGCAGTTGGCATCCAGCTATTCCATTCTCACCGATGACGAGCGCGAACTCGGGGTTTGTCTGGTGGATATTGGCGGTGGCACTACTGACATTGCGATCTTTACCGACGGCTCAATTCGTCATACCGGGGTGATCCCTATCGCTGGCGATCAGGTGACCAATGATATTGCCATGGCCTTGCGCACACCCACTCAGTACGCCGAAGAAATCAAAATCAAGTACGCCTGTGCCCTGACTCAGTTGGCGGGCGCGGACGAGACTATCAAGGTTCCCAGTGTGGGTGATCGCCCGCCGCGGGATCTGTCTCGGCAATCACTGGCCGAGGTGGTGGAACCTCGTTACGACGAATTGTTCACCCTGGTGCAGGCCGAGCTGCGCCGCTCCGGTTTTGAAGACATGGTGCCTGCGGGCATCGTGCTCACCGGCGGTACTTCCAAGATGGAGGGCGTGGTGGAGTTAGCAGAAGAGATTTTCCACATGCCAGTGCGGGTGGGCTGCCCGCAAAGTGTGCAGGGACTAAACGATATTGTGCGCAACCCGATCTACGCCACCAGCGTGGGCCTGTTGCAGTACGGCGTGGACCATATGGAGGAGGGAGGCGCAGGCCCCGTCCGTGCCAATGGTTCAGGCGAGAGTTGGATCAGCCGGGCCAAAGCCTGGGTTTCAAGTAATTTTTAAGCGGTAGGTCGTCGTGCGAAAGTGCGGCTTTTTATAAAAAAGGGGAGAAAACCATGTTTGAACTAATCGACAACGTACCATCCAATGCAGTGATCAAGGTGATCGGCATAGGCGGAGGTGGCGGCAATGCTGTGAAGCATATGATTGATCACTCGGTGGAAGGTGTAGATTTTATCTGCGCTAACACCGACGCTCAGGCCCTGTCGGACATTGAGTCCAAGACTGTGCTGCAACTGGGCGGTGAGATCACTAAAGGGCTTGGCGCTGGCGCCAACCCTGAAATTGGCCGTGCTGCAGCCATGGAGGACCGCGAGCGTATCGCCGATTCCCTGCGCGGGGCCGATATGGTGTTCATCACAGCCGGTATGGGTGGCGGTACGGGCACTGGCGGCGCGCCGGTAGTGGCTGAAGTGGCCCGCGAGTTAGGGATTTTGACTGTCGCGGTAGTGACGCGTCCTTTCCCCTTTGAGGGCAAGAAGCGACTGAAAATTGCCCATGAAGGCGTCGCTGAATTGCAGCAGCACGTGGACTCTTTGATCACGATTCCTAATGAAAAATTACTGGAAGTGCTCGGTAAAAATACCAGTCTCATCGATGCATTTAAGGAGGCAAATGATGTACTGTTGGGCGCAGTTCAGGGGATCGCCGATCTGATTATCCGCCCAGGCATGATCAACGTGGATTTCGCCGACGTGCGAACCGTAATGTCAGAAATGGGTATGGCGATGATGGGCACTGGTAGCTCCAAGGGCGAAAATCGCGCTCGTGAAGCAGCTGAAAGAGCCATAAACAGTCCTCTCCTGGATGACATTGATTTACAGGGTGCCCGCGGAATTCTGGTTAACATTACCGCTGGTCTGGATCTCGCTCTCGGCGAATTTGCCGAGGTTGGCGACACGATCGAGGAATTTGCATCCGAAGAAGCGACAGTTGTAGTAGGTACGGTTATTGATCCTGATATGACCGATGAGCTCAAGGTGACAGTGGTTGCCACCGGGCTGGGCGCAGAGGCGGTGAGAAATCCGCTGCAGGTAGTAGACAGTGCACCCAAGCCGGCGGTGGCCTCCTCGGAGACCGATGAAGTTCCCGACTACCGGGATTTGGACCGTCCCGCGGTGCAGCGCAGACAGCGCGCTGCAAGTGGTGGCCAGAGCGCAACTGTTGCAGCGGACGCAGGCGAGGAATATTTCGATATTCCGGCATTTCTGCGTCGACAGGCTGACTAGCAGGTCGCAATCGGGAGGTTTTCCGTAGCGACCTGACAGCCGTTAGACAGCAAAAGGCTACGGTTGGGGTAATTATGATTCGACAGCGTACGTTGAGAAATTCGATTAAGGCGACAGGCGTCGGCTTGCACACGGGTGAAAAGGTCTACCTGACCTTGGCCCCTGCGCCGGTGGACACCGGCATCGTGTTTCGCAGGGTTGACCTGGATCCGGTGGTGGAAATTCCCGGCCGGGCCGATAACGTTGCCGATACTACCCTTTCCACAGGCCTCTTAGCTAACGGCGAGAGAGTCTCTACAGTAGAACACCTGATGGCGGCCATGGCCGGCCTGGGTATTGATAACGCCTATGTGGATGTCAGTGCCCCGGAAGTGCCAATCATGGACGGCAGTGCGGGCCCATTTGTGTTCCTCATCCAGTCAGCTGGTATTGAAGAACAAAATGCAGCCAAGAAGTTTATTCGCATTAAACGTAAGGTCACAGTCGAGGATGGCGACAAGGTAGCCAGCTTCCTCCCCTTTGATGGCTTCAAGGTCGCCTTTACCATCGATTTTGACCACCCCGTTTTTCGTGATCGCACTGCTCACGCCGATGTGGACTTCTCCACCACATCCTTTGTTAAAGAAATCAGCCGGGCCCGCACCTTTGGGTTCATGCATGAAATCGAATACCTGCGCTCCAAGGGCCTGGCCCGGGGCGGCAGCGTAGACAACGCCATCGTGGTCGATGAATACCGCATTCTCAATCAGGACGGCTTGCGCTACGACGACGAATTCGTGCGCCATAAGGTGCTGGACGCCATCGGCGATCTCTATCTTTTGGGTAACAGCCTGATTGGTGAGTTCCGCGCCTACAAGTCCGGGCATGCCCTGAACAATGCGTCCCTGCGTGCTTTAATCGCACAACCGGATGCCTGGGAAGTGGTGACCTTTGAAGATGAAGCCACCGCTCCTATCTCCTACTCCCTGAGTCCTGCGCCCGCCCTTTAGCGGGGAATCGCAACCAATAGCGACAAACTGAGCGCCAGTTCACACCGTTGGCCGCTGTTCGATGGTTTTTAAGGCTCTTTTGTGGCATAGTCCTCGGCCGATTTGCCTCGTGTCCGTCTAGATGAAAGTCATTCTCATTAGTCGCAAGCACGGGGGCTCTCGCTCCGCTGAACTGGGGCGCTGGTCCCTGGCTCTGCTATCCCTGTGTTGTCTGGGTTTACCCCTGGGCATGGTAGCCAGTGGGTTTATGCTGGGGCAGGAAAACGAAGCCAATTCCATGCGCGGCATGGCCTTAAATGGCCTGCAGGACGAGCTGGAGCAACAGCAGAAAGAACTTGCAGCGCTGCAGGTTCAGGCCGAGCGCAAAATGCAGGCCATGACCTTGAATCTGGCGCAACTTCAGGCGCGCATGACCCGCCTGGATGCCTTGGGCCAGCACCTGACCGCCATGGCGGACCTGGAAGAAGGTGAATTCGATTTTAGCCAGCCACCTGCCATTGGTGGTCCTATTGGCGGTGAATTCAACGTCGAGTTTGATACTGGCGATTTAAGTGCTGAGCTGGGCCTGTTTCAGGCGCAAATCTCAGACCGCGAGCAACAGCTGGAAATTCTCGAGAGTCTACTAACCAATCGCAAACTGGAAGAGCAGAGCTGGCTATCTGGCCGCCCTGTAGAAAAGGGCTGGGTCTCTTCGCACTACGGCAAGCGCACCGACCCCTTTTCGGGTAAACCTGCTTTCCACCACGGCATCGACTTTGCCGGTAAGGAAGGTACTAACGTTATTGCCGTGGCTTCCGGTGTCGTGACCTATACTGGTAGCAAGTCCGGCTATGGGGAAATGGTAGAGATTTCCCACGGTGACGGATTCGTCACTCGCTATTCCCACAACAAGCAAACTCTGGTCAAGTCTGGCGACGTGGTTCGCAAAGGCGAAGCCATTGCCCTCATGGGTTCCACTGGTCGTTCTACTGGCGCCCACGTACACTACGAAGTCTATAAGCACGGCCGTTCGGTCGACCCCTCGAGCTACGTGCGACGCACCAGTCGCTGAAGCTACTCTGACATTGTTTTAAAGTGTTCCCGCCCGTCAATATCAGTCCGGCGGGCTGTTCTGTATCTATGACAAGTTGAAAGCTGATGATTAGCAAACCCCTGAAGATGATTTTTGGTTCCCGCAATGACCGGGAGCTGAAGCGCATGGCGAAAGTGGTCAAGAAAGTTAATGTCCTGACCGAAGAGATTAAAGCGCTCTCCGATGAGGCACTGGCTGCCAAGACCGACGAGTTCAAACAACACCTGGCCGACGGTAAGACGCTTGACGATATCTTGCCCGAAGCGTTTGCCGTGGTTAGGGAAGCAGGAGAGCGCGTGTTGGGCATGCGCCACTTCGATGTGCAATTAATAGGTGGCATGGCCCTGCACGAAGGCAAGATAGCCGAGATGCGCACAGGTGAAGGTAAAACCCTGGTGGCTACGCTGCCTGCCTATCTCAATGCCCTGACCGGCAATGGCGTGCACCTGATTACAGTTAACGACTACCTGGCCAGTCGTGATGCCCAGTGGATGGGGCCGCTGTACGAATTTCTCGGCGTTTCGGTGGGGGTGATTCGCTCCGGCCAAATGACCGAGCAAAAAGCTGCGGCATACAGTGCTGACATAATCTATGGCACCAACAACGAATTTGGCTTCGACTACCTGCGCGATAACATGGCGTTCTCTGTAGAGGACCGCATGCAGGGGCAGTTGGCTTTTGCCATTGTGGATGAAGTGGATTCCATTCTTATTGATGAGGCCCGCACGCCACTGGTGATTTCCGGCGCTACTGAGGACAGCTCGGAGCTGTACAAGAAGATCAATCGATTGATCCCTTCTCTGAAGCCGGACCTGGAGGATGCGCCCGGTCATTTCACCGTGGATGAGAAACAACGCCAGGTGGAGCTGACCGAAGACGGCCACGAGTTCATCGAGGAATTGATGATTCGGGAAAAACTACTCGAAGAGGGCGATAGTCTCTATGGCGCCACCAACCTGAACCTGTTGCACCATGTGCACTCGGGACTGCGCGCCCACGTGCTGTTCCAACGAGACGTGGAATATATTGTTCAGGATGGCCAGGTAGTGCTGATCGATGAACACACTGGACGCACCATGGCGGGCCGGCGTCTGTCCGAAGGCTTGCACCAGGCGATTGAAGCCAAAGAAGGGGTGAATATCCAAAGTGAAAGCCAGACCCTGGCTTCTACCACCTTCCAGAACTACTTCCGTATTTACGGCAAGCTCTCCGGCATGACCGGTACCGCTGATACTGAGGCCTTTGAGTTCCGCCAGATTTACGGCCTGGAAGTCCTGGTGATTCCCACCAATGTGAAGCAGCTGCGCAAGGACATGAACGACCTTGTGTACCTGAGCCGGGAAGAGAAGTTTGATGCGATCGTAGCCGACGTAAAAGAGTGCATGGAGAACCAGGCTCCGGTGCTTGTGGGTACCGCATCGGTGGAGACCTCCGAGGAGCTTTCCACTCGTTTCCGTGAAGCGAAAATCCAGCACAAGGTGCTGAACGCCAAGTACCACGAGCAGGAAGCTGAAATTATTTCCCAGGCGGGACGCCCAGGTGTGGTAACCATTGCCACCAACATGGCAGGCCGCGGTACCGATATCGTATTGGGCGGTAATCTCGAAGCAGAGATCACTGCTGCTGGTGAAATTAGCGAAGGACGCAGTGCCGAGCTCAGGGAAGCCTGGACGCAGCGGCACGCAAAGGTGCTGGAGGCTGGCGGTTTGCACATTCTCGGCACCGAGCGCCACGAATCAAGGCGCATCGACAATCAGTTGCGCGGTCGTGCTGGTCGCCAGGGTGACCCGGGTGTCTCCCGGTTCTACTTGTCTCTGGAAGATAACCTGATGCGTATTTTTGCCTCGGACCGGGTGAAGAACTTCATGCAGGCGCTGGGAATGGAAAACGGTGAGGCCATCGAGCACCGCATGGTGACCAACGCGATCGAGAAAGCCCAGCGTAAGGTGGAAGGGCGTAACTTCGACATTCGTAAGCAGCTGCTGGAATACGATGACGTGGCCAATGACCAGCGCCAGATCATCTACCAGCAGCGCAACGATTTGCTGGGTGAGGCAGACATCTCCGAGACTATTACTGCTATTCGCGCCGACGTGGTGAATGAAGCGATTGATAGCCACATTCCACCCATGAGCGTAGAAGAACAATGGGATATCCCCGGGTTGGAAAAGGCCCTGGAGACCGAATTCGCCACGCCGTTGCCGGTGCAGCAGTGGTTGGAGGAGGACGACAAACTCCATGAAGAAGCCCTGCGCGAGCGTATTGTTGGCGACGTGCAAGCGGCATACGACACCAAGAGCGAGTCGGTAGGCGCGGACATGCGCAAGATAGAGAAGCAAATCATGCTGCAGGTGCTGGACACTTTGTGGAAGGAACACCTGGCGACCATGGACCACCTGCGTCAGGGTATTCACTTGCGAGCCTATGCGCAGAAAAACCCCAAGCAGGAATTCAAGCGAGAATCCTTCACCCTGTTCGAGGAATTGCTCAGCAGCCTGAAAATGGAAGTGGTGCGTTTCCTGAGCCATGTGCAAATCCAGCGCCAGGACGAGTCGGTGCTGATTGAACAGCAGCGTCGAGAGGCAGCCGAGCGCGAGCAGCTGGCTTTCCAGCACGCAGAGGCATCAGGTATGCCAGAGGTCGAAACAGGAGGACAGCCACCTGAACAGCCTCCCATGCCGGAAACCTTTGTTCGCGAGCAGCCCAAAGTGGGTCGCAATGACCCCTGCCCCTGTGGCAGCGGCAAAAAATTCAAGCAGTGTCACGGCAAGCTCTGATAGAGGTTAGACCCTATGGCTGTAGGCCAGGACACATTACCTGAGTTGTTGCCAGTGCTCGGTGTGCGTATTGCTACGGTATGCGCCGGCATAAAAAAACCAGGGCATAAGGACCTGGTGTTGATGGAGTTGGCGCCCGGCAGCCGCTGCGTGGGCGTGTTCACCCAGAATGCTTTTTGCGCCGCGCCCGTGATCGTTGCTAAAGCGCATTTGTTGGACTGCGCCGGGCAGCCAGGCTACCTGCTGGTCAATACCGGTAACGCCAACGCGGGCACGGGTAAGCAGGGTATTGCCGATGCGCGCGCCTGTTGTCTGGCCGTGGCAGAAGCTGCGGCTACAGATGCATCGCGCGTACTGCCTTTTTCTACTGGAGTCATAGGCGAGCCGCTGCCTGTCGACAAAATTGCAGCTGCAATCCCCAGCGCTGTTGCCGGTCTGGCAGATCAGGGTTGGGCTGAGGCCGCCGAGGGTATTTTAACCACCGACACGCGACCCAAGGGATTGAGTGTGCAGTTTAACTGCGACGGTAAAGACTACGTGGTGACCGGTATCGCTAAAGGTGCTGGCATGATTCGTCCCAACATGGCAACTATGCTGGGCTATATCGCCACCGACGCCGCAGTGGATGCCGCGATTTTGCAGCGCATTTTATCTGACGCTACTGCTATCTCCTTTAATCGAATTACCGTGGACGGTGATACCTCCACCAACGATGCCTGCGTGCTGGTTGCCACCGGCGCGGCTGGCAACGCGGCCCTGAGTTCTGAGGGTGAACCCTTGTACCGCGCGCTTGCCGATGCGGTTGAGCAGGTGTGCGTTGCCCTGGCCCAGGGTCTGGTGCGCGATGGCGAAGGCGCCAGCAAATTTGTCACTGTTGCAGTCAACGGAGGCATGGATGAGCAGGAGTGTCTGGACGTGGCCTTTACGATCGCTCACTCTCCGCTGGTAAAAACCGCCTTGTTCGCATCCGATCCCAACTGGGGACGGCTACTCGCTGCTATCGGCAGGGCAGGGCTGGATAAGCTGGATGTAGACCGCGTCAGTGTTTACCTGAATGAAGTACTCATTGCCGAAAACGGTTGCCGTGCCGCGTCCTACACCGAGGAGCAGGGCGTCGCCGCGATGGCGCCGCAAGACATTGTGATTCGAGTGGAGCTTAACCGAGGCGAGGTTGATACCAGTGTCTGGACCACCGATTTTTCCTATGACTACGTCAAAATCAACGCCGAGTACCGTACCTGACATGTCGCAAGTGCATGTTGCTGTGGGTGTCATCCTGGATGCCGAGCAGAATATCCTGCTGACCCGCCGCCACGATCATTTGCATCAGGGCGGTTTGTGGGAGTTTCCGGGCGGCAAGGTTGAAGCGGGTGAAAGTGTGTCCACAGCGCTTGAGCGCGAATTGCGCGAAGAGTTAGGCATTACCCCGAAGAAAACCTCACCTCTGATCGAAATTCATCACGACTATGGTGACAAGTCAGTGTTGCTGGATGTTCATGTGGTTTGGGCGTTCAGTGGTGAGCCCAGAGCATTGGAAGACCAGCCTATGGTTTGGGTGCCAGTTGCTGAGCTGGGTGAATACGCGTTTCCCGAGGCTAACGAGGCTATTGTGAAGGCGATTTCGGTTTTGCTGGGGTAGCTCTGTGTTTGCTGTTGTTCCCGCGTAGCAGTTGGTCCGGCGCTTGGGAATGCAGTGTTGAGATAGACACTAGAGCAGGGTTCATCAACCACTCCCGATTCCCGATTCCCGATTCCCGCCAGTAGCCGAAGCACTGGGTTTAATCCTTCTCTAACTCGGCCCGCGCCAAAAACTCGCCATGCAGCTCTTCTACTACCTCACTCAACTCGGCAAGCGAACCAGAATTATCAATCACGATATCAGCTTGCTGCAAACGCTGATCCCGCTTCATCTGCGCCGCCATAATCCTGCGCACCTGCGCCTCTTCATTGTCGTCCCTGGCCATGGTGCGCTCTAGCTGCACCTGTTCAGGCACGTCGACCACGGCAATAAGATCAACCAGTTCACGTTGGCTGGTCTCCAACAATAGTGGTGTCGCGAGTATGGCGTAGGGTGAGGCAGCAGCCTGCAGTTGATCAATGATTTCCTGACCAATAAGAGGGTGGGTTAATTGCTCCAGCCAGGACCGCTCAGCGCCATCGGCGAATACTTTTTGCCGCAGGGCCGCTCTATCGAGAGAGCCGTCCGCAAGCAGGATCTCACTACCAAAGTGCTCGGCTATTGCGGCTAGCGCTGGGCGCCCGGGTTCTACGACCACCCGCGCCGCCAGATCAGCATCGACCACCGTGATGCCCTTATCTTCAAACAGTCGGGTAACCGCCGACTTTCCACTGCCAATACCACCGGTAATACCGACTACCAGGCACATGTCAGTTGAGCCCGGCCGACTTGAGGTAGGCCTGGGTGAGTGAATCTCCCCATAGCAGTGCAATCCATCCGGCAGCAGCCAAATAGGGACCGAAAGGGATGGGTATCTCTTTGCCGCGATTCTTGAGAAGCATCAGGCCGATGCCAACCACTGCACCCACCAGCGACGAAAGCAGAATAATCAGCGGCAGTGCTTGCCAGCCCATCCATGCGCCTAACGCAGCCAGCAGTTTAAAGTCGCCATAGCCCATGCCTTCCTTGCCGGTCAGTAGCTTGAACAGCCAGTAAATGCTCCACAGGATTAGGTATCCAGCCATAGCGCCGATGACGGCATCATCCAGACTCACATAGGTGCCATTAAGGTTGAAGATCAATCCCAGCCACAGCAGGGGCAGGGTGATGTCATCCGGCAGCAGTTGATGATCAACGTCGATCATGGTCAGGGCGACCAGCGACCAGGTGAGTAACATTGCCCCCAGCAGCGCCGGCGAGGCCGGGAAGTGCCATGCCAGGTATAAAGTGAGCAGCCCGGTGATGAGTTCCACCGAGGGGTAGCGCAGGGATATTGTGATACCGCAGTTGGCGCACTTGCCCCCCAGCATCAGGTAACTCAATACAGGAATGTTCTGCCAGGCCCGGATAGGGGCTTTACAGCTGGGACAGTGGGAGTTTGGCGTGGCCAGCGTCAGTGGCTGATCCTGCTTTTCTCCTTCGACCTCCAGCAGCTCACAGCAGTCCTTGCGCCAACGCGACTCCATCATGATGGGCAGACGGTGGATGACCACGTTGAGAAAACTGCCGACCACAAGTCCCAGCGACAGCAGGCCAATGTAAAGCAGCCAGCTGTGCTGGTTGAGTGCGTCCAACATAAAAGGCTACCTGCCGCTTAGATTACAGACCCGAGCATGAATATTGGCAGGTACATGGCGATCAGCAGTCCGCCTACCAGCACACCCAAGATGGACATGATCAGTGGTTCCAGCAGAGCGCTAAGGTTATCCACCGCGTCATCCACAGCTTGTTCGTAGTGATCAGCAACTTTAGAGAGCATGTCATCCAGTGCTCCGGACTCCTCGCCGATAGATACCATTTGCATCAGCATATTGGGAAACAACCCGGTGGCCTTAATGGAGTTGTACAGTGTGGTGCCTGTTGTTACGTCGTTCTTAATTTGGCGAATTCCTTTGGCATAAACTGAGTTACCGGCTGCTCCTGCAGTGGATTCCAGAGCGTCAACAAGTGGCACACCAGCAGCAAATGTGGTGGCCAGGGTGCGAGAGAAACGCGCGATAACCGCATCGTGGACGATGCCGCCGACAATGGGGGTTTTGAGCCACATTTTGTCGAGGAACTCAGAGAACTTCACAGATCGGAACTTCGCCTCCCGAACTGCGAAGCCGATTGCTGTTCCGGCAATTAATATAATAAACCACCACTCCTGCACAAATTCAGAAATTGATAGCACAAACTGGGTGAATGCCGGTAATTCTGAGCCAAAATTCTCGAATGTCTCGGCAAAGACAGGAATCACCTTAATCAGCAAAATCAGTGTGACGACGACCGCAACGCAAATCACTGCAATAGGGTATGTCATTGCCTTGCGAATTTTTGCTTTGAGAGCTTCCGTTTTTTCCTTGTAGGTAGCGACACGGTCAAGCATAACTTCCAGGGTGCCGGACTCTTCACCAGAGGCGATCAGGCTGCAGAACAGTTCGTCAAAGTGCCTGGGGTGCTTTGCCAATGACGGCGCCAGGCCTGTGCCCGATGCAACGTCATTTTTGATCTCGTTAACCAAGGTCCTCATACGCGGCTTTTCTAAACCCTCTGCCACAATATCAAAGCTCTGTACCAGCGGCACACCGGCTTTCATCATAGTGGCTAGCTGGCGGGTAAAAATGGAAATATCAGCCGCCTTGATCGCCTTGCCTTGGCCTGAGCCAAATAGAGGCTTGGGCTTCTTTTTGACGGATTTGGGTTTGACTCCCTGGCGCCGCAATTGAGCCTTGGCCATTGCGCTACTGGTCGCCGATATTTCCCCTTTACTAGTTCGGCCGTTCTTATCGAGACCGCTCCAGGTGAATACATCACTGCGTGTTGCCGTTGCCATAGTGCTTACTGCCCCTTGTCTATTCCCTTATCGTGCAATTCAGTCAACCGTAATGCGGTTGGCCTCTTCCAGTGTGGTCACTCCCTGTGCCACTTTGTTCAGTGCTGATATACGCAAAGTTTTGAACCCCTCTTCGGTCGCGGCTTGTTGAATTTGCAGCGAGTTACCTTCTTCCATGATTATTGTCGCGATTTTGGGTGTTATCCTGACCACTTCGTATACACCCACGCGGCCTTTATAGCCGTCGGTGCAGGCCGCGCAACCCACTGCCTTATTGATCTGGGCGTCGGCCAGTTGTTCTTCGCTGAAGCCCGCGCTGAGTAGCGTTGCGTGTGGGATATCTTCAGCGGGCACCGCACATTCCTTGCACAGACGACGGGCAAGGCGCTGGGCGATAATCAAATCCACCGAAGTGGCCAGGTTGAACGCCGGGACGCCCATGTTGAGCATGCGTGTCACTGTTTCAGCAGCGCTGTTGGTATGCAGCGTGGATAATACAAGGTGGCCAGTTTGCGCCGCCTTAATGGCGATTTCGGCTGTTTCCAGATCTCGAATCTCACCTACCATGATGATGTCCGGGTCCTGGCGCAGGAAGGAGCGCAGAGCCTCAGCGAAGTTGAGGCCAACCTTGGCATTCACATGTACCTGGTTGATGCCGGTCAGGTTGATTTCCACCGGGTCCTCTGCGGTGGAAATATTGCGTTCAGGCGTGTTGAGTATGTTGAGACCGGTGTACAAGGACACTGTCTTACCCGAACCTGTAGGGCCAGTGACCAGGATCATGCCTTGAGGTTGATCCAGGGCCTTGAGGTATAACTCTTGCTGTTCCGGCTCATAACCGAGGGCATCAATGCCCATCTGAGCACTGCTGGGGTCGAGAATACGCAACACGATCTTCTCGCCAAATAGCGTGGGCAATGTATTCACACGAAAATCAATGGCCCGATTGCGAGACAGCTTCATTTGTATGCGGCCGTCTTGAGGCATGCGTCGCTCAGAAATATCCATCTGCGACATTACCTTCAGGCGGGCGGACAAGCGGGCGGCCAGGTTGCGCGGGGGCTTAACTACCTCCCTCAGTATGCCGTCGGTGCGAAACCGAACACGGTATTCATGCTCGTAGGGTTCGAAGTGAATGTCTGAGGCGCCCTGTTTGATCGCATCTATCAGCACTTTGTTCACAAATCGAACGATGGGTGTTTCGTCAACTGCGTCGTTACTCTCGTCGGACTCAGTGGTATCGCTACCGGATATGTCAATGTTTTCCAGGTCATCGGAGTCGATGTCGCCAAGCCCCTCGCTGAGGGTGTCCTGGGTCTCCACCCAGGCAGTAATCATTTTGGAAAGTGCGCGCTCTTCGATCAAAACAGCGTCAGTATTGACCCCAGTGTGAAATTTAATTTCATCCAGGGCGGCCAGATTAGTAGGGTCCGAAACGCCAATAAATAGACGATTACCCCGCCTGAACAACGGCAGTGCATGGTGCTTGAGCACCAGATCAACCTCAACCAAGCCGGCGGGCATGGTTGAGGTATCGAAGCCCGTGGCGTCAAATTGTGGAACACCAAACTCCAGTGATGCGATGGCTGCCAGGCGGCGGCTATCGATGGCACTTTTGTCAACCAGATAGGTGACTAAAGGAAGCTGCTCCATCGACGCGTCACGTTGCGCATTCGATGCAGCTTCTGCTGAAATCAAGCCCTCGGCCACTAGCCGGCCAGCGAGTCCACTAAGCTGGCCGATTCCCTTATCGTTCATCTGGGTTAGATCCCCAAGTGCAGGTGACAAGTCACGTTTACAAATCCCACTATGTTGTTTGCTGTCAGTATAAACACTGCTTTGATCCCCTCATAGGGTCAGACTGTTGTCGATGGGCTAAAACTGATCTTTTTAGCTGTTTTCTACAGCAAAGTAGCGCTACTGGTGTTGAGTAGGCGCTTTAGGCTGAGAGTCATTGTCAAATGAGGGTGACAATTTTTGTCGCTTTAGGGGCAAAAAGCGTCGTTCGCCGCTACGAGGGCTGAAATTGGTTGTTTTTCTACATGATCGTAACTGCATGTTAAATATAGATAAAATAGATAATTCCAGCTTTTATTTTGAGTTGGCCAGCTTCCTGCAGCACTAGTTCTTGCAAATTGGAGATGCTTTGAACGATGAGGGCACCCCAAGCGAGCTAAAAAATTTAAATGGAGTAGGGAAATATGAACAATCAAAAATCAACTCAAAAGGGTTTTACCCTGATTGAACTGATGATCGTTATTGCGATTGTCGGTATCCTGGCGGCCATTGCGTTGCCGGCATATCAGGATTATCTGGTACGGGCACAAATGTCCGAAGCGGTGGCAGGATTAGCCGAAGGTAAAACCACAGTTGCCGAGTACTATGCTGCCAATCGTAAAGCGAAGGATTGGCCTGGTAGTGGCGAAGAGGAGCAGTTTGGCGTGCCAACTGGGCCTAGATCCGGTGATGTTTTGAAAAATCTGGACGTGGAACTTGGCACGGGCGGGGTAGTCATATATGCGATTGTTGATGCTGATATCTGGGGTGGTACCGCCCTCGAGCTTTACTCATTTGCTCTTTCCGGGCAGACCCAGAGTGATGGTTCAATGACATGGAAGTGCAAGGCTAAAGAAGGTGGTCAGGGATACCCCACCGGCACCGTTACGGATTATGTGCCAACAAAGTATCTGCCGGCAAACTGTCGAACGCTTGACGCTGCTCCTTAAGCGTATGGAAAAATAGTTCAAAATGCCCGGTTCGACCGGGCATTTTTTTGTTTGCCCGTTATGTAAGTGGCTCAGCGACATAGAACGATAAACTAGAATACCAGTGGTAGGTTTGAGTCTGCAGGCCTGGGGTGGTAGATGTGTTACTTCTTCACTCTAGTCACCATACACTTTGAGCCACATGCTTACCCTGCGGCATACTTCCAAGAGCACACGAGGCCTCCCAAATGGCTTTCCACAACTGCGGCAGAGACTGGCGATAGAATGCTGTAACGTTGGACGCTTGCAACTAGCTAGTCCCTCTAAACGGCCGAACTCATGATTTTTCTAAGGGGCTGGTTTCGCTTGGGCATTGACGATTCCTTTGTTACTCTCGGTGCGCAATAGAGCCCAGAACGAACGCCGAGAAACCAACCATATCGTGATAGATGTAAGACAAAAATTCTCGGCCAATAAATGGCTGCTGCTCATTCTTGTGGCGACATCGATCGTCTACTGGGCCGGCCTTAGCGGTCCTTTTTTACATGATGACGTCCCGAATCTTACCGGCAATACTTATCTCGTAATAGATCCGGGTGTCTTTGATGAATGGCGCTCTGCTTCCTTGAGCTCTAACGCTGGCATATTCACTCGCTGGGTATCAATGCTAAGCTTTGCGGTCAACCACTCGCTGAGTGGCTTTGACGCATTTTCGTTCAAACTCACCAATTTGATTATTCATCTTCTAATTACCCTGGAAATTTACCTTTTCTGCCTGCTGCTGCTCCGAACGCCGGCTCTGGAGCGCAACCGCAATGGAGAGCAACGCGATACTGTTATTGCCCTGGTAGCAGCTGCTATTTGGGCTCTGCATCCGCTTCACGTTTCTACAGTCTTGTATGTTGTCCAACGAATGGCTCAGCTATCGACGTTTTTTGTATTGGCCGGATTGCTGGTTTTTCTGCACTACCGTTTGCGATGGGCGACTAAGGGCTGGGACGCAGCAGAAGTCGTCACTGCAACTCTTTGGATTTTGCTGGCAGGCGGTCTGGCGCTTTTCTCCAAGGAAAATGGCATTTTATTGCTATGGTTGCTGCCAGTGATTGAAGTTTCGTTGTTTCATGGTCGCATAGGCGGGTTGCCGAACAGTGCTTTTTACCGTTTAGCCTGGCTGGCAGTTCTATCCCCCGTGATCATTGTTGCGGTTGGGCTTGCTCTTGATCCGGCATACTTGTATGCCGGTTTCAACGGGCGAGAATTCACTATGGTGGAACGCTTGTTGACTCAGTCCCGGGTGCTTTTACATTACCTGGGCTGGTTTTTTTGGCCGGATATTCAGTCAATGGTGTTCCATCACGACGGGATCGTGCACTCCAAAAGTGTGCTTGAGCCGCTGTCTACTCTTTCAAGTTTGATTTTCTGGAGTCTGAGTTTAATTTGTGCCTGGTTGTTGAGGGCGCGGCTTCCGCTATTTTTGTTCACGTTGCTATTCTTTCTCGTTGCCCAAAGTATGGAGTCCAGCTTCCTGCCGCTGCAAATGGTATTTGAGCATAGAAATTACCTCCCCAGCGTTGCACTATCACTAGCGTTTGCCTATGCCTTAGTCGGCGTTAGCCAGCAAGTGCCTTCAGTGAGAATTGGTTTTTTACTTGGCGCGCCCTTATTGACTCTAGTGTTGCTGACAGGCGCGAGGAGTGCCATTTGGTCAGATGAACTCGATTTGGCCAGGTTCAATGCCTTGCACGCTCCGCAATCTGCGCGTACCAATTTTATCTATGGTCAGGCACTTTATGGTCAAGTGCTCAGTGGCACTCCGGAGAATATGGGAGAAGAAAAGAGAAAACAGCTAATATTGTCTGCGCGTAATCACTTCAAACGCATGTATGAGCTTGCCCCTCGAGATTTTGCCGGACTGGTGAGACTTCACCAGCTGGACTCTACCTACTTTCCGAGCATGTCGGAGGGACGACAATGGATGTCCATCATGATTTTGCTGGCAGAAACTCGTCGATTACAGGAGTCGGACAAAGTTGCACTCGAGGCGCTGGCGGATTTTTCAATAGCCAAACCGAGCTCTGAAAGTTTTCATGATGTTCAAAAACTGTTCCAAGTTCTGACAGAGCGCTATCCGCACAATCAAAGGTTGGCATTTGCGCAGTACAAGCTATTAGCGAACTCGGAAGAGGCGTCCAATGATAGTCTTTTGGTGCTATTGGAATCAGCCAGGCGCAATAATCCTAGTGATGTTCAATCGCACTTTGCGGTTGCCCGATATTACATCCCCCAATCTCCGGGTAGCGCTTTTATTGCGATCGGTGAAGGGTTGAGGCGTGACTCCCTGCGGCGGCAACTGATATCCGTAAAACGTTTATTTGAACAATGAAAAGCTCTCCTTATCAGGCGTTTGCAACCAAGTGGTGCTCTGATTATCCGGTATTGCTGGCGATTTTGTTTGTCCTTGTGATGGGTGCATGGGTTTATGCTCCCGGTATTGCTGGCCCTGAGCTATTGGACGACCGTTCCAGTGTTACCAAGATTGGCCTGGTGAAAGGCGACTATGAAGCTGGTCTGGATTATATTTTTGGCGATCGATCGGGTGCTCTCGGTCGTTCTGTATCGATGTCTACGTTTGTGCTCGAACGCTTGCTATCAGATCAGGGCTTACCTCTAAGCAAGTCAGTAAATATCGCTATTCACTTGTTCAATGGGCTATTGGTTATTTTGTTGTTTTGGCGTCTGCTGGAGATAGCTCAGTTTCCGGGGTATCGATGGCTGGCGGTGTTGTTAGGTGCCTGCTGGCTGTTGCATCCTCTTCACGTGAGTACGGTGCTATACGTCGTCCAGCGGATGGCGATGTTAGCAACTACTTTTATGCTTCTAGGCTGCTTGAGCTATATCTCATGGCGAACGAGGCTTACAAAAGGTCAATTTAGCTGGTCGCGGATCATCCTTTTAGCGCTTTTTTTTGCCTTGGGGCTGTTTAGCAAAGAAAACGCAATTTTACTCATTCCCGTACTGGTCTTGATTGAGGCTCTTTGGTTCCAATGCTTAGACGGTCAAGGAAGAGTGCTTAAAACTGCAAGGTTTTGGACCATTTTTTTGATAGTCGCCGGTATTTTAATAGCTGTTTTTGGCCTGGATTTTTCCTGGGATTGGTTCGATAGAAAGTATAGTAATCGCGTGTTCACCTTAGAGGAGAGATTGCTGACAGAGAGCCGAATCCTTTGGGACTACGTAGCCCAGTGGTATACCCCAGCTCTGGCGAAGATGGGTTTGTATCATGACGATATCGAAATATCTCGCTCTTTTAGTCAGCCCGCCTCGACGCTTGCAGCGTGTATAGCGTGGTTGATTGTTGCGGTTCTAACGTCAGCAATGTGTTTTTGGCGTTGGGGGCGATATCTCGCTTTTCCGATATTCTTGTATTTGATCGGGCATTCCATCGAATCTACGGTCTGGCCCCTGGAACTCTATTTCGAGCACCGCAATTATTTTCCTTCCATTGGTCTTGTATTGTTACCGGGCTTGCTTGTTGGATTCTTGTTAAAAAAAATGACAGAGCCTCTCGCGGCAGTTTGCGTATGGTTGGCCTTCGTCGCCTTATTCCTTGCCACAATGACGGGCTCTCAAGTAACGGTCTGGTCCAGTCGGCCGCTTCTTACACTGTATCACCTCAATGGGCACCCAAATTCTGTGCGAGCGAACATTGATATGGCGACGCAACTTGCCCAGATGGGAGATGCTAGTAACGCCCACTATTACTCAAGAAGCGCGTTCGAGGTTTCTGGTACGGAAAGGCGAGGTGATTATTTGCTCAGGAATGCGGCGCTCAGTTGCATCGCAGGGGTATCAGCCAATAGAGAAGAAGTTGATGAAATAGGAAACGGAGAGACTCGGCCATTTTCGTCGGTGACTACCTTGCTTACATATACACGGTTAGTTGAAGCTAAGGTTTGCCCTGCAGAAGATGCGACCTATATGGCCGGTCATCTGCACTCGCTTTTCAGTGGGGAGAGCCCGTCACACTCGACTGCTTCTAAGAACTACTTGAATTTGGCTGTGCTGGAGAATGCTCTGGGTCACTATGACCGCAGTCTTGATTATGTTAATCGGTACCTGAGTTATTCACCAGGAAGTGTCCGCGGCTTGCTGATGAAACTTCAGTTTGCGGTTGTGCTTGGGTTAGAGGAGGTAGCGGATGATGCAGTGGAAAAGCTGAAAGCGTTGGACAAAGAGGGTAAGCTTACATTTCAAGAGCAGCAGACACTGGCGCTTTACTTGAGGACTTAACTTTGGAATTTTCAATCGTAATTCCAGCAAAAGATGAAGAGCAGGGGCTGGCGATTACTCTGCCCAGGCTGCGCGAACTCTATCCTGACGCTGAAATTTTGGTGGTCAACGACGGGTCGCAGGATGGTACTGTTTCGGTATGCGAGGAAAACAATGTCGCTGTTGTTTCCCATCCTTACAGTAAGGGCAATGGCGCCGCGATTAAGTCTGGTGCACGGGCTGCGAGTGGCGAGTACATTGTCTTTATGGACGGTGATGGGCAGCACGACCCTGAAGATGTCGCCCGTTTACTTGACCAGCTAGGTAAGGGCTACGACATGGTGGTGGGGGCCAGGGGCGGGCGCGATGACCAGGCGAGTCTTGCTCGATGGAGCGCCAATAGCCTATACAACCTGCTGGCCAGTTGGATGGTGAATCGAAAAATAGACGACCTGACGTCAGGTTTTCGCGCAGTGAACAGGAAAAAATTTCTGAATTTCCTCTATCTGCTGCCTAATGGGTTTAGTTATCCAACGACTTCAACGATGGCATTCTTTCGCGCGGGTTATTCTGTCGGTTTTGTGCCAATAAAAGTATCTCAGCGGCTGGGGTCGAGCCATATTAGTTTGCTAAGGGATGGGGTCCGTTTTTTTCTCATTATCTTCAAGATCGGCACCCTGTATTCGCCACTCAAGGTCTATTTTCCTGCTTCACTGCTGGTCGGCGGTCTTGGTGTGCTGAATTATTTAATCGCCAACATCAGCTCGGGTTCTATTCGTTTCACCAACATGAGTACGCTGTTAATTCTCACTGCAATGATTATATTTTTGATCGGCTTATTGGCCGAGCAGCTCACTAATCTGCAGTACAAAGACTCGGAAGACGAGATCGAATAAAAAGATTTTATTGAGAGTGCTTTGCTAGTTCCGAATTCTCTTTGATATTGAAATGACGGCCGTTTTTTTTGCTGGAAACAGTTTAGTCACTGATACACGAAATTTTAAATTAGCTTAGATGTGATTTTTTCGATCGTAGAACTTGCGCCTGTGGATATTCGATTTAAATAGAATTTAGTATTTTCTCTGCCTGGGGTGTCAACGTGCGCACAAACTGGTCCGTAAGGTGTTTATTATCTCTGAAGACCACATCGCCTAAAGGAGAAATAGCACTGCAGATTCGGTTTGGACATACGAGAGGGTTGAGGTTCAGGAGTTCTGCACCATCAACTCGCTTTGTCGCCTCGTGCAGATATGCCTTCACCTCTTCGTTTGTGGACTCAGCTTGAGATGATGCACAGTTCGCCGCGAGTGCGGCAATTGTAGACGCGCCATCATGCTCTTCGAGCGTGCGCAGTAGACACCCAGGGCCATTAAACGGTAATTGGGGTGTGCTGGGAACGATATAGACGTGTTTTGCGGCATCCGCCAGTCGCTCAAAAATTCGTACACTTCCCTCGGTCCATTGAGTTTTACTAAACGGTATGTTCGATGCACTTCCTGCGATAACTATTTCAGGTTTTACTAGGTCCAATTGGTCCAATACATCATTGCGCCACTTGCTACAAACGATAAAAGACGACCCAATTCTTTTGTAGAAAAAATCTTCATCTACCATGGGGCAGGCAGATTTAGTGAAAACAAGAATACGCCATTCAGGTGGCGAATATATTGATGCGAAGAGCGAAAACCATTGGGCGAGAATACTGTCCCCAACTAGGACTATCGTTTTTTTGTACGCTTTGTCTCTGAATTCGCAGGGTGTGGCTTCAGCGCTGTGGTACCAGGTGTCGCAGTTGTACTGATAAATTATAGGAAGGTCTTTTGTAGCCTGTTTTACTTTCAAAGACCATTCATGCGAGTCAAGTGGCGCTTCTTTGGTTGAAAGCGATATAAGTACAGTCGACGAGACTGCGATGGCTAAGACAGAGTACAAGATAAATTTTCTCGGACTCTGCTTGCTAAACCTCCCTCGCCAGAATGGCTGCTCTATCAGCTGATAGAATACGGAAGCAATGACGAGAGAAACCAAGATTAGTAGCGGAGTCGTCCATGTGCTCAGCTGAGTATCTATGGATTGGGCCAACTTGAACACTGGCCAGTGCCATAAGTACCAGGAGTAAGATCGGTCACCCAGCCAGACCATAGCTGGATTTGACAGGAGTTTGCTTTTTCGGCCCGGACCGATCGATAGGAGTGTTAGTGCTGTGCCAATGGATGGTAGTAGTACCCAAAACCCTGGGTAAGGCCGATCTCCCGTAATCAGTATTGCTGATGCGATGATTACCGCAAGGCCGACGAGCTGTAACCAATTACGATAACGCGAGAGCAGAAGTCGGGCGGGGTGCGTCTCAGGTTGCTCGAGGTTGTTCCATATGAAGATGCAACCGCCAAGAGAAAACTGCCAGATTCTGGCCGGCATCATATAGTAGGCCATCATCGGTTCACGATATGACCACCACAAGGCAAGCGCCCAACTGGTAAATCCCAGCACGCCTAGTAAGTAGAGTAATGCTGTATCAGTGTTTGTGGTGTCGTTGACCTTGCGTGCGCCCCAGAAGGCTATTATCAGCAATGCCGGCCAGAGCAAATAAAACTGCTCCTCCACTCCAAGCGACCATGTGTGTAAAAAGAGATCTAAGCTTTCCAGTTCATTGAAGTAGTCAATTTCACGAAACGCAAAAAATATATTGCTGGTCCAGGTCGCTGCATAGACGGCAGATTGCGTGAGCGATTCCAATTCGTAGCCAGAAAGTATCTCCCGGGCAACGGTACTCACGCTGATTATCATGACGATTAAGGCTGGCAAGAGCCTTTTTAATCTTCGGGAGTAAAAATCAAGGAAATCGACTCTTCCAGATCGCTTAATTTCTTTAATCAGTAATCCAGTTATCAGATAGCCTGATAATACGAAAAAGACGTCAACACCGATGAAGCCGCCGGGAAATGCTGAAAGACCGGCATGTCCTAGTACAACGAGTAATATTGCAAGTGCTCGTAGCCCTTGGATGTCACTCAGGTAGGTTAGCCCCAATTTAGAATTCATCGCCATCCCTAGTATACTTTCTTAGCTAATTGATGCTTGTGCATGCATTCCATAGATGTCGGTCGATAGGCGCAAACTCAGGGGATAGTAGCCTGCTAATTGTCAGGGAGCGACATCGAGATGCGTAGCACAGTGTTGAAATCTCCAAATTAGAAATAGGCAAAGCTGATGCTAAACACACTGACATTGTCATATATTGTCATATATTGTCATATGAAATGAGTGAGGGTGCTTGGGGGATTAGCTCCTGAGGGTAAGTTTTGCTTCCCTTCTCCTCGCATGCAAAACCGGTTCCGTATAGCCACTAGGCTGCTCCATCCCCAGAAACACCAGGTCACAAGCGGCCTGAAACGCCACATTGCCTGCAAAATTCGGCGCCATGGGCTGGTAGGTTGGGTCGCCGGCATTTTGCTCATCTACCACCGCAGCCATCCGCTCCAGGGTCTCGCGCACTTGCTCCTTGGAGCACACGCCGTGGCGCAGCCAGTTAGCAATGTGCTGGCTGGAAATGCGCAGGGTAGCGCGGTCTTCCATCAATCCAACATGGTTGATATCGGGAACTTTTGAGCAACCCACTCCGTGGTCAATCCACCGAACCACATAGCCGAGCATCCCCTGAGCGTTATTGTCCAGTTCACGCTGGATGTCTTCTGCTGACAGACTTTCGGCACCCTTCAAGGGGATGGTGATAATGTCATCCAGCGACGCTGGGGGCCGGCCCTTCAGTTCTGCCTGGCGCTGCGCCACATTGACGTCGTGATAATGCATGGCATGCAGGGTCGCTGCTGTGGGAGAGGGCACCCATGCCGTGCTGGCGCCGGCCAGGGGGTGGCCAATCTTGGTCTTGATCATGTCAGCCATCAGGTCGGGCATGGCCCACATGCCTTTACCAATCTGGGCTTTGCCCAGCAGGCCACAGGCCAGGCCCTGGTCCACGTTCCAGTCTTCGTAGGCGTTAATCCAGGGCTCTTGCTTCATCGCGCCTTTGGGGGTCATGGCGCCGGCTTCCATACTGGTGTGGATTTCGTCGCCGGTGCGGTCCAGGAAGCCGGTGTTGATGAATACCAGTCGCTCTTTTGCCACGCGAATGCATTGCTTGAGGTTAACCGTGGTGCGGCGCTCCTCGTCCATGATGCCGACCTTGAGGGTGTTTCTAGCCATGCCCAGCGCATCTTCAATGCGATCAAACAGTTTGCAAGTGAAGGCCACTTCATCGGGGCCGTGCATCTTGGGCTTGACGATGTAAACGCTACCCTGACGCGAGTTGCGTGGTGCGCCGCTGTCTTTGTTCAGGTCGTGCAGGGCGATCATGGCGGTAAACATGCCGTCCATGATGCCTTCGGGGATCTCAGCGCCCGCTGCGTCCAGGATGGCCTCGTTGGTCATCAGGTGGCCCACGTTACGCACGAACATCAGGCTGCGGCCAGGTAAGGTCAGGGTAGAGCCATCAATCGCCGTGAATTCGCGGTCTGGATTCAGGGTGCGCGTGAGGCTCTTGCCACCTTTCTGGAAATTTTCTGACAGGTCACCCCGCATCAGGCCCAGCCAGTTGCTGTAAACCACCACCTTGTCTTCGGCGTCTACCGCGGCGACGGAGTCTTCGCAATCCTGAATGGTCGTCAGTGCCGCTTCCAGGCAGACATCTTTGACACCCGCCTTGTCGGTGGAGCCGATCGGGGTATTGGGGTCGATCTGGATTTCAATGTGCAAACCGTTATGACGCAGCAGCACACTTTTTGGGGAAGCTGGCTGGCCGGTGTAGGCCACCAGTAGCTCAGGGGTGGCAAGGAAGCTGGCCTGGCCGTCTTCTAGCGCTACCTGCAGTGTGTCACCCACAATGGTATAGGCCACCGCCTGGGTGTGATCGCCAACGGCAAGCGGGCAATGTTTGTTGAGGAAATCTCGCGCATAGGCAACAACCTTGTCGCCGCGAAGCGGGTTGTAAGCGCCTGCGCGTTCAGCACCGCCCTCTTCGGAGATCACATCCGTACCGTAAAGGGCATCGTACAAGCTGCCCCAGCGAGCATTGGCGGCATTCAGGGCGAAGCGTGCGTTCATCACCGGTACCACCAACTGTGGGCCGGCCAGGGTGGCCACTTCAGGGTCTACGTTCTCGGTGGTAATGGCGAAGTCATCACCTGCGGGTAACAGATAGCCGATCTCCTGCAGGAAGGCCTTGTAGGCGGCCTTGTCATAGCCGGGCCCAGGGTTGGCGCGGTGCCACGCATCAATTTTGGCCTGCAGATCTTCTCGTACCTGCAGCAGGGCACGATTTTCCGGTGCCAGCTCATTGACGATAGCTTCCAGTGCCTGCCAGAAGTCCGCCGGCGCGATACCAGTGCCCGGCGCGATGTCGTTTTCCAACAACTCGTTAAGAACGGTGGCAACGTGCAAGCTGCCTTGCTGGATGCGGTCTGTCATGGTGCTGTCCTTGTGGTTTCGCGAGGGGAGGGCAGAGGCCTCCCGGCAATGGGGCGAATTCTAGAAGTCGGGGTACAATTTAGCTAATTTATCGTTTCTATCGCGGGCATTCTCAATATGAATTTAGAGCGTGGGCTCCTGCCCGTCCAATTCCCTGGCCGTATCGGCAATCAGCTTGCGCAGCCAGCGGTTGGCGGGGTTGTGCTGCAGCAGCGGGCTCCAGGCCATTTTGAGCTCCAGTGGCGGGATATCCAGCGGCGGCTCACGCAGCATCACCCTGGGGTTGTCACGCTTTAGCTGGGCTGCCCGGGTTGGCAGGGTCACGATAAGGTCATTTTGCTCCGCCAGGGTCATGGCAGCCTGGTAGTGACGGGTAAACACTCTGATCTGGCGCTTTTTTCCCAGCTTGTTGAGCGCAAGGTCCACCCAGCCCAGGCGCTGTACGTCGTCGGGGTTTACGCCCACACCTACGCCCATGCCGGTTTTGCTCACCCACACATGGTCGCCAGCCAGGTAGTTCTCCAGGGTGAAGTCCTCCAGCATGGGGTGATCCACGTTGAGGATGCAGGAAAAGGTATCGTCCCACAGGTGAATTTGGTGGAAGGACTGGGGCATGGAGTCGAAGCGGTTAATGACCATGTCGACTTTGCCGCGCTCGACATCCAGGAAGCTCACGTCTGAAGGGGTCATAATGTCCAGTGTGATGCCCGGTGCCAGATGACGTAGCTTGGCCAATACTGCGGGAAAAAGGGTGGACTCGGCGTAGTCGCTGGCCATAATGCGAAATACGCGCTGTGCCTCGCCGGGTTCGAATTCACTGCGCGGCTGCACGGCCTTGTCGATTTTACTCAACACCTCCCGCACGATGGGCTCCAGCTCCAGGGCGCGTTCAGTGGGGGTCATGCCGTCGCTGGTTCGCACCAGCAGCGGGTCGTCAAATAAATCCCGCAGGCGCCGCAGCCCGTTGCTCATGGCCGGTTGGCTGAGGTTTAGCTGGTTGGCAGCCTGGGTGACGTTGCGCTCACGCAGCAGGGCGTCCAGATAAACCAGCAGATTGAGATCGATTCGATTGACGTTCACAGATGCTCCGGCATTCACTTTATGAATGGTGAAAATAGTGTCTATAGCTTTGGGGAATTATACCTGTAGGGATAAAATTGCCAACGCTTTTGGGACAGTTGTTTCACTTGAGCCGTATCTATATTACCTTCGCCGCACCCAGTCAGACTAAATCAGGAGCTACCATGGACACCTATCGCGCACCCGTAGAAGATATGAGCTTTCTTATCGACGAGGTTCTGGATGCCGAAAGCGTTCTTGGAACATTGCCTGACTTTGCCGATTTTGGTGTTGGTGCAGAACTCACCACCGCACTGCTGGACGAGGCAGCCAAACTGGCCGCTGATGAGCTGGCGCCACTGCGTCGGGTAGGTGATGAGCAACCTGCGGTGTGTGCTGATGGCGCGGTCACCGCCTCTCCCGGTTACGATGCAGCCCTGCAGCAAATGGCGGCTGGGGGCTGGATTGGTATCTCTTCCGATCCTGAATACGGCGGCCAGGGACTGCCGGAAATCTACAACACCGTGGGCCATGAGATGTGGAATGGCGCCAACATGGCACTGGGCCTGGCTCCAATGCTGAGCAGCGGCGCGGCCTTGGCTATCCACGCCCACGGCACGCTAGAGCAAAAGCAGACCTATCTGGAGAAAATGCACTCCGGCCAGTGGATGGGCACCATGAACCTGACTGAGTCGGGGGCTGGCTCTGACCTGGGTGTGATGAAAGCCAAGGCTATTCCGCAAGGCGATCACTACCGCATTAGCGGGCAGAAAATCTACATTACCTGGGGTGACCACCAGGCCACCGAGAATATTATCCACCTGGTGCTGGCCAAGCTGCCGGACGCTCCTGAGGGCAGTCGCGGTATCTCCCTGTTCATTGTGCCCAAGTTTATGGTCAACGCAGACGGTAGTCTTGGCGAACGCAATGACGTGTATCCAGTTTCCTGCGAGCACAAACTCGGCATTCACGGCAGTCCCACCTGCGTAATGGCCTTTGGTGATACCGACGGTGCCATCGGCTACTTGCTGGGTGAGGAGAACCGCGGTCTTGCGTGCATGTTCACCATGATGAACGAGGCGCGGCATAAAGTTGGCGTTCAGGGCCTGGGTGCCTCCGAGGGCGCACTGCAGAAGGCTGTTGCCTATGCCCGGGAACGGGTGCAGGGCGGCGTGCCTATCATTGAGCACCCGGACGTCAAGCGCATGCTGTTGACCATGAAATCATTGTGCGAGGCCATGCGTGGCCTGGCCTACACCGAAGCGGTGACCATGGATTTGGCCCACCGCGGTCCTGAGGAAGCGCGTCGCGTCCAGCAGTCGCGAATCGACCTGATGATCCCTGTTATCAAGGGCTGGCTTACAGAAGTGGCTCAGGAAGTGACCTCACTGGGTGTGCAGGTCCACGGTGGTATGGGTTATGTGGAAGAGACCGGCGCTGCTCAATATTTGCGCGACGTGCGTATCACGCCAATTTATGAAGGTACCAACGGTATTCAAGCGGCAGACCTGGTTGCACGCAAGTTGGGTCGCGATGGCGGCGCCACTATGGAAGCTGTGCTGCTGGAAGTGCGCGCAACGATTGCCCAGCTAGAGGCGGCAGGGGACGGCCGTCTGGCAAAGATAGCCAAGGCACTTTCCCTTGCTCTGGCCGATCAGGAACACGCTACCCAATTCGTGCTGGAAGCGCTTAAGGAAGAGCCCAATGTCGCTATGGGTGCCTCTTTTGAATACATGATGCAAACCGGATACCTGTTTGGTGGTTGGCATCTGGGCCGGTCCGCGCTGGTGGCGCTTGAGCGTCTGCGCGGCGGTAGTGACAATACTTTTTATGAGGCAAAAATCGGCACAGCCCAGTACTACGGCGAACAAATATTGCCTCGATGCGCCGCTCACGCCGGCGCTGTGGCCGGTGCTCGCGGCAGTCTGCAGTCCTATCCGCAGGAGTGGATCTGAGCGTGGCGGAAATCAGTACACCTGACCTGACCGATGAGAATCCAGCGGCGCGGGCTATCGAATTACAGTTCAATAACTACGGTGGCGTTAAGCGTTTTGGCGGCCAGGCAGTCACTATCAAGTGCCACGAGGACAACTCCCTGGTAAAGGCCTGCGTTAGCGAGCCGGGCCAGGGACGGGTCATCGTGGTTGACGGCGGCGGCTCCCTGCGGCGGGCCCTGCTAGGGGATATGCTGGCTGAAACCGCGGCCGACAACGGCTGGTCTGGCCTGGTCATTAACGGTGTCATCCGCGATGTGGATGAGATCGGCCAGACCCAGCTAGGTGTGCAGGCATTGGGTACTACACCGTTAAAAACTGAGAAGCTGGGTATGGGGCAGCGTGACGTGCCCATCGCCATGGGAGGTGTGCACATTAATCCTGGCGAGTACGTCTATGCTGATAACAACGGCGTTATCATCAGCGAACAACCGCTGCTATAGCAGCCGCATAGACAGATCCAGGGCTTTGCAGTCCTTGGTCAGGGCGCCTATCGAGATGTAGTCCACCCCGGTTTCGGCGATTGGACGCAGGGTTTTGTCGGTGACGTTACCAGAGGCTTCGAGCTGGGCCCGGCCTGCTGTGATAGCCACTGCTGAGCGCATATCATCCAGCGAAAAATTATCCAGCATGACCCTGTCTGCTCCGGCAAACAGCGCTTTTTCCAGCTCGGCCAGGCTCTCTACTTCAACTTCTACTGGTTTTTCCGGGGCGTTTTTCCTGGCAGTTTGCACCGCTTGGGCAATGCCGCCGCAGGCGCTGATGTGGTTCTCCTTGATCAGGAAAGCATCGTAAAGACCTACCCGGTGGTTGTGGCAGCCGCCACAGTTAACAGCATACTTTTGTGCAATTCGCAGGCCGGGAATGGTCTTGCGAGTATCCAGTAGCTTTACGCCGGTGCCTGCTACCAGTGCGGCGTAGCGATGACAAATGCTTGCGGTGCCCGATAACAGTTGCAGAAAGTTCAGGGCGGCCCGTTCACCTGTGAGCAGGCCTCGGGCGGGACCGGAGAAACTGAACAAGACGTCATCTGCAGCTAGCAGTTCACCGTCGTTCTTTAGCCAGTCCAACGATATGTTGGGATCCACGGCGTTAAAAACAGCATCCACCCAGGCGCGTCCGCACATGACCCCCGGTTCGCGGGTAATCACCCTGCCATTGGCCTGGGCGCTTGCGGGTATCAGTTGTGCGGTGATATCACCGTCACCCACATCTTCAGACAATGCCGCCTGCACGTTGGCACTTATCTGCAGTGGCGTTGGTGTGACCCTGATGCTTGTTGTCATTGCGCTGATCGATCAAAAAATGAGGCGCTGATTGTATCAGGGCTGTGAAATCGCCGCGAGAGTTTGCCCGTTGAGAGCCCAGGTAGACTCCCTTATGATGGTTCAATGGGAATCACCAATGATAACGATGGTATAGAGGCTGGTTGGCTGCATGGCGCCAGGCGGGTGCCGACGGAAAATTTCGAGCCCCGACCTCCGGGGGCGCGGCCCGAGCTTCTGGTGATCCATAATATTTCACTGCCACCCGGACAGTTCGGTGGGGATTGTATCGAACGATTCTTTTGCAATTGTCTGGATTGGGATGAGCACCCTTTTTTTGAGGAAATCCGCGGAGTGAAAGTGTCTGCGCATGTGCTGATTCGTCGGGATGGCGAGGTGCTGCAGTTTGTAAACTTTAATGATCGTGCCTGGCATGCTGGATCATCCCGGTATCAGGGACGTGAAAACTGCAACGACTTCAGTATTGGTGTCGAACTGGAAGGAACCGATGAGTTGCCCTATGCCGATGCACAGTACGAGGCCCTGCAGTCTATTAGCTTGGCGCTGTTTCGGGCTTACCCCTTGATTAACGCAGAACAGGTTGCGGGCCACAGTGACATCGCCCCCGGGCGCAAAACTGACCCTGGTCCCGCTTTTGATTGGCAGCGCTACCGTCTGGCGCTGGATAATAATAAGGAGTTCAGCGCATGACCTTTTTGGCCCTGATCATTGCTTTGGTTTTGGAGCGCCTGTCTCCGTTGGAGGATTGGCTGCACAGGGATGGCTGGTATCTGCGCTGGCAGGGGCAGTTGACTGCCCTGGGCCTGGGGGATTTTCTCCAGGTGCTAGTAAGCGTCACGGTGCCTTTGGTGCTCGCCCATCTGGTGTTGAATGCGCTGCATCCATTGTTATTCGGCCTCGCCTGGATTGCGGCGGCAGTGGTGTTGCTGCTGTACAGTCTGGGCCGGGATAATCTCGGGGCACAGCAGGAACGCTACCGCAGTCAATGCCGCCGAGAGGACTTTGAAGGCGCCTGGTTGACAGCGTCCTCCGAGTTCGACTGGTTTGTCCCAGAGGAAAAGCTGGATGCTCTGCGGATACATCGCGGGGTACAAAAGGGCTTTCTTTATCAGGAATACCAGCGTTGGTTCGCCGTTCTTTTTTACTTTCTGCTACTAGGGCCGATTGGTGCGCTGGCTTATCGATTGTTGTATCTGGCCTGCGAAGGTAAACCCTCAAGACAGAAGATCATATTCTATGCCGACTGGGTGCCGGTGCGACTGCTGGCGGCTGCATTTACGCTAACCGGTAATTTTGTTGCCAGTGCAGATGAGTTATGGGATGCACTGAGAGCGCCGGGTATGTCTTCTGCTGAAGTACTGTACACCGTAGCCATGGCGGCCACCGGCCAGGACAGGGTGCCAGACGAGGAGGGTGGGCTCAGTGGTCAGCGAGCCGCCGCAGAGAATGAAATGTTCGCGGCACTGGCGCGGCGCGCGAGCGTCTGCTGGGTAGCTGTCATAGCAGCCTTGGTGGTCCTGTTATAGCCGGTTAATCCTGCTGTATTGTTTGGGGCAGGCAGAATTTCCAATAGCTGCTAAGCTTGGATAAAGCAACCCTGATGGCGGTATGAACCGCTGCAAAGCACATGTCGGACAACTACAGCGAAGCCACGCTGCCGACATTGCGCGATGCCGTCGCCGAGTCGGCAGCTGCGCCATGTCTGCAGTGCACCATTGTGTTTCATCCCTGCGTTGAGCGTATTGGGCAGTGTGCGGTGTTTGACGTTAAAAAGATGGAACACAGCCTGGGGCGTCAGACCCCTTGCTTTAGCCCCGAAACAGACGATTATTCAGCGCCCCTGGAAGATCCCTACCTAAGTCGTCGCGCGCTGACAATCAACGTTGAGGAGAGCGGGGTGCGGTTGAGCCGCTTACCTGGGGCCAGTCGTTGTCGGGTCGCCGCAGTAGAGCTGCACGATGAATTGTTTTTGGACAATGCCCGGCTTGAGGCCGGTGTGCCGTTGGCGCTGTCGCACACGGTTGTGTTGATGTTGCGCAGAAGTGGCGCGACAAGGCAGTCAAGCCCGGACACTCTACAGTGCTCGATATTAGGCAGTAGTCCTGCGATGGGGCGGCTGCGCGAGGAGGTAAGACGCGCCGCCAGCAGTGATTTCGATGTGCTGATAACGGGAGCAACCGGCGTTGGTAAGGAACTGGTTGCCCGGGCCATCCACCTTAACAGCAGACGTTCCGCAGGCCCCCTGATTAGCGTCAATATGGCTGCCGTACCAGCGTCTCTTGCCGGTTCAGTACTCTTTGGCAGCAGCAAAGGTGCATTCACCGGTGCTGATCGTGCTCGCCCCGGGTACTTTCAACAGGCGCAGGGCGGCATTCTGTTTCTCGATGAGGTGGGTGACACGCAGGAGGAAGTTCAGCCGCTACTGTTGCGAGCGTTGCAACAGCGGGAAATCCAGGTGGTGGGCGGCAGCGTGCGTAACGTGGACGTGAGGGTCATCTCCGCCACCGATGCACAATTGGAAGGGGCGTCCTGCGGTTTCAAGTCAGCGCTGCAGCATCGTCTGGCAGAGATAGAGATTCGTCTTCCTGCGCTGGCGGAGCACCCGGAGGATATCGGTGAGCTGCTGTTTCACTTTTTGTCGCAAGCATGCGCAAGGGAACGACGTAGCCAATTGTTACCTTCAGCGCATAGCAATGCGCAGGCTTTGGCGCGCTGGGCTAGCCTGTTTCACGCGTTTGCCTGCTATCACTGGCCTGGCAATATCCGCCAACTTGAGAATTTTGCTGCCCAGGTAGTCGTTGCCAGCGATGACTTGCCGGTGATTCCCCAGCCGGTTATGGCGAAAGTGTATGCGAGCAGAACTGTTGATGAGCCTGGAGGAGATTGGGCTGTGCAGCTTGCAGTGAAGTCGCTCAAGCCTCGAGATATCAGCGAAGCGGACTTTGAAGATGCAATGAAACGCAATCTTTTTGAAGTCACTGCTGTAGCGGATGAGTTTGGGGTGAGTCGCCAGTCAATTTATCGTCGAATCGATAAGTCATCCACTTTCCGTCGCGCGACCGATATCCCCGAGACAGAAATAAATCAAATGCTTGTCCATTGCGGGGGCGACCTGGCTAAGGCCGCGTTGAAATTACAGATCTCTGAATCGGGACTGCGCCAGCGTATGCGCGCCGTTCGCACCGGTGTCTGAGTGAGCTCGGTGTCTGAAAATAGCATTGGTCCCTACAACATTGTCCGACTGATAAAGAGCGGCGGGCAGGGTCAGGTATACCTGGGCTACGACCGTCGTCTCAGGCGGCAGGTTGCCATCAAAATTCATTCTCTCCCGCAAACCCGAACCGGCCGTAAACTAGCCCTGGCAGAGGCGCGTAAGGCTGCCCGAATTAACTGCCCTCAAGTGGTACAAATTTACGACCTGATCGAATCCAGTGAGCACCTGGCCATAGTGATGGAATATGTTCCGGGCTGTGATCTTGAAGATCTATTGCAGCAGCGGCGATTGAGCCTGGCCAGTATTTTGACAGTGGCCACTGACCTGGCCTGCGCACTGGCAGCAGCCAGGCAGCAAAAAGTCGTGCACGGTGACTTGAAGGCCGCCAATGCACTGGTCACCCGCCAGGGTCGGGTAAAGCTGACAGACTTTGGTATTGCCAAAGAACTAAGCAGCGCTGAGTTATCCGCAGCGTGCAGTTACAGTGCGCTGACGCCAGAGCACCTGATGGGTGAACCTCTGGATGTGCGCGCGGACCTGTTTGCCCTGGGCTGCTTGCTGTTTCGCCTGTTGAGTCAGGAGCAGCCGTTCTTTCGTGACGGTCGCCTGGATGTGCAGTTGTTAATGGCCCGGGAACGACCTTCACTCGCTGGCCGCCTGGCGGAACAGGAGGAAGTTCCCGATGAACTGGTCACTTTGGTGGAGCAGTTGTTGCACAAGGATGCCAACGATAGGCCCTTAAACACGCACGCCGTGCGACGCTGTTTGCGTAATGCCCAGCAGCACTTGCCGTTGGCCGATTGTGACAATCTGCTTGTGGAGGCCAGGTCCTGCTTCCGGCTCGAGTCCCCCGAAGATATACCTCTGGGTATTCCCGCCCAACTGCGAGAGAGAGGCCGATCAACGCTCAAAAAATCCCGGCTGGCAGGCCTTGCCAGACGTTGGCGCTCTTGGCGCACATCCACCCGGATTGTGCTGGGCACTGCAGCTCTCGCCGGTCTGAGTATTCCTATTGCTCTGGCAGTGCAAGATTATCCGACCCGGGTGCACTTTGAAGTGCCTGTCCTGCATCTCGAACACCATAGTGAGATCCCCCCCCAGATCAGTCACCAGTGGCTGATGGACCAGGTTTACGCCGCCTCCGAAGCGCAGATTGGTGCTATGCATGTCAGCGGGGCGCTAAGCCCGCGAGCCTACTATGCGGACCTCGCCAGCCAGCAACCAGAACTTGTGGTGAGCGCCAGTTTGCGCTGCAGTGCGGCGCTATGTCTGTATGCGGTTTCCCGGCAACAAGGTGACCAGTTCGACTATCGTCAAGCCACTATAGCGCCAAACTTGCCAGAGGCTGTGTGGGCGGCAATCATCCAACAGAGTACCCGTTCCCTGTTGCGGTGAAGTTTAACCTGCCTGCCATGCAACGCTGGCGGCGAGCAGCATTTGGGAGACGAAATACAGTGGCGTTCCCCACAGTCCGTTGATCTTGTCCGCATTGACGAACTGGCGTCTGGCGACTGCCAGGTCAGACAAAGCAAAGCCCCAGGCCCCGCAGAGAATTATTAGCGCCCCGGCCTGTCCCCAGGTACCGCCAGCAAACACCAGCATGGCGGCTATTACCAGTATGTAGGCCGGAACCGCGCCTCGCATTGGCCATTGCAGGTGAGGACTAAGCCAGGCGAGAGTCGCGACGACCAGAACAAGAGCAGGCAGACAGGACAGGGCCATCGCTGCGGTATCCAGCGGCAATTGAGCAAAGGCAACGGCGTAGAGCAGGTGACCACAGAGGAAGGCGACCAGGCCGGCAAGGAATGCACCCTCTGCTTCGAACATAAGCAATACATCCCCGACTGCACACAACAGCAAGCCCAGTAATAGCCACAGGCCGTAGTTGGACTCGGTCGCGCCCAGCATCAACGCCAGCCAGATAAACGCCATGGCTGCCAGCGGCTTGCAAACAAACCGGCCCCCTTTGAACTGGTAAAAGTCGCTGGCTACCAGCCCACTGACACTTAACAGAGATAACAGCAGGGCTGGGATTATCGCCAAGAGGGTTGTCGATTCATTGGCCAAGGGCGATTACCTTTTCAAACAGTTGCCGGTTTAGAGGTGTCTCTCGGCCAACGCTTTGTGCTGTTCGCAGCAGATGGCCGGTAATGTACTCGATTTCTGTGTCGCGCCCCGCCGTCACGTCCTGCAACATGGAAGAGCGATTGTCTGCAGTGCCTGCAATGACAGCGGCAACGTCCGAGTGAACGGTGTTAGCGGTGTTGCTAAAGCCCGCGGCCAGACTGACATCGGCGATCTCATCACAGAGCCTGCTGACTTCACCTATGAGCGCTTGGTCCCGGGCCAGTTCGCCGTTGAGACAACCGTGCAGAGCGGTCAGTGGGTTAATGGCGCAGTTGATTGCCAGTTTGTGCCACAGGGCGTGGTTAATCCTGGTTTCCCACTGGGCGTCCAGGCAGGACTGCTGCCAATCTTCCAGCCATTGCGGTTGAGTCCCGCTCTCTGGGCTGCCAATGTAAGTCTTGCCGCGCCCGGCGTGGCAGATGTGCAACGGCCCAAGACGATAGGCTCCCTCGGTACTTGTGCAGCAATAGACCGGATTATCCGGCAGTACATTTCTTACTGAGTCCAGGTAGCCCATGCCATTGGTGGCCAGCAGGATGGGCACATCCTTTTCCAGGCGAGGGGCGACGCTGTCGATAGCCGCAACCACATTTTGAGCTTTGGTGGTGACCAGTAAGTGACTGATTGCGGCGGCTTGCGAGGCCTGGCACAGGTTAACGGGAATTTGCTTGCTAGCGCCGTCATGCTCCAAGACGATTGTCCCCGCGCTATCTTCTGGTGCAGTTCGCAGTAGCAAAGTGACGCCGCAGCCGGAGATTGCCAACTGCGACGCAAACAGGCAGCCCATGGAGCCTGCTCCCAGCACATGCCAGTGCTGCGCGCTCAAGCGACTAGCCCGCATTGCGGCGTTGTAAATTGGCCACGGGTCATTACCATGGGGTTCCCTGAATGTGCCGACAGTAGAGGAAATGCACTATGCCATCATTTGATGTGGTTTCGGAAGTGGACCTGCACCAGTTGACCAACGCCGTTGATCAGGCTGGTCGTATTATTAGCAACCGCTTTGATTTCAAAGGCGTAGAGGCGAGCTTTGAGCGGGACGGGCACAGTGTGCTAATGACGGCCGAAGCGGAGATTCAGGTCACTCAAATGGAAGATTTGCTGCGCAGCGCTCTCATTAAATGTGACATCGACCCGGGCGCTATGGACTGCTCGGAACCGGTGACCACCGGTAAGCAAGTGAAGGAAACCGTGCTGCTGCGAAATGGCCTGGACAGTGAGCAATGCAGGTCTGTTGTCAAAAAGATCAAAGATGAGAAAATGAAGGTACAGGCCCAGATTCAGGGCGAGCAGGTTCGTGTTACCGGCAAAAAACGGGATGACCTGCAGCAGGTGATGGCAATGCTGCGAGGCGAGGAATTCGGGGCTCCCTTGCAGTTCAATAATTTCCGGGACTAGTGGAGTTCCCGCTCTACCAGGTGCAGATTTGCGTCAAGATGGGCGGCCGCAGCGTCCGCTGTCAATTGCTCCAGGTGCCACAGCAGTTCTAGGTAGCGATACAAAACTCCAAATAGTGTCAGTTGTTTTGTATCGTTGTCGTTAGGGTCGCGCTGTAGATAGTGGGACAGAAAATAGTCAATTTGTTCCGGGTTGTAGTTTTGTCCCGCGCAGGCCACCGCCAGGTCGAACCAGGGGTTCCCCATGGCAACGTACTCCCAGTCCAGGGCCAGCAATTTACCATCGCTGATTATCAGGTTGGCGGGCAGTAAGTCGTTGTGACACAAGGTGGCAGGCACATTCAAGGCAGTGCTCTGTGACAGCTTCTGCTCGATAGCTTGCCTGATCCCCCTTGGCGGCAGAGGCTTTGCTGCTCGCTTTAGCAAACTCTCATAGCGGCGAACTCTGCCGGGCAGGTCCAGTCTATGGTGTCTGTCGGGTAAGCTATGAATTTGGCGGCACAGGGATGCCAGATCGGCCGGCGCAGGTCTCTGGATTGGATCTGGCGGCAGGTAGTCACAGACCAGGACAGCCAGTTCGGGGTTAAAATAGCGTGGTGTAGGGGCTAGTCCGGCATCGCTGGCAGACTGCAGGGCGAGGAACTCCACCTGTCGGTTCAGACCGTGACGATTGGGGTTTATACCGTCTACGCGCACCACATATTGCTGTCCGGCTGCGCCGACCAGGAAGTTGTGATTACTCAGCCCGCCGTCCAGCGCGCAATCCAGATGGGGCCCCCCCGGCAGTATTGGATCACAGCGCCACTGGCGCCATTGTGCCAGGGTCTGCTCCAGCCTCGCTTTTACAGCCGGCAGGCTGCCGGGCGAATTCACTGCTTGATGTCGAGTTCGCCGGGAATGAACTTGCACACCAGTACCTGCTTGCCAAAGCGCTCGCTGCTGGCTTTCAGGCATTGATCAACAAGGCTGAAGACGGTGTCCCAGTCACCGCAGATCTGGGTGCTCATGGCATTGGAGATCAGGACGACATCGGTGTTTGCAGCGGCGCTTTCGATAAAGGCCCTGATGATCACAATGTAATTCTCCTGCAGCGGATACAGGCTCATTTCGGCGGTCAGTTTCAAGCGGGCGATCTCCTCGATTGGTCATGCGGCCATGTTTGGCTATCGTGTTTTGTTGGGGCTGGTTGAGCGTTGCATACGGATTATAGGAAGCATACACTTGATAGCCAATAACAATTCGACCGAAGAATAGAGACTTCGGCCCCTGAGTAGGTACGTTGATGGCAGAAGACAAGGGCTATAGCGGTGTCCAGCGCGAGGAAATCCAGGGTGCGCCTCCGGTAACGTCGCGGGCGGAGTTGCAAGAGCGTCGACTCGTAGAAAGCATACAACTCAATCGCTATCTGTACCTGCAAACCCAGCAACTTGAGCATATGTTGCTGGATGCCAGTGATTTGCTAAGCCTGTTGGAGGTGCTGCTTGTCAGTTTGCCGCGTCATTTTTCCTTCAGCGTTGCGGAGCTCTGGTTGCACGATCCAGAGGGTGTGCTGGCAAGCCTGATGGTCGGCGGTGAACGTTATGGTCACTATCTGCAGCTACAGCACGATGCCTTCGATATGCAGGAATTATACGGCCTGGAACCGGACATCGAGATGATCGACGCCACCGACTCCAGAATGTTCGAGGTGCTCAAATCGGAACACGGTATCGACTGCGCACTGTTGTTGCCTTTGATGGATTCAGGACGATTGATAGGTAGCCTGCATCTGGGCCTGCAAGAGGACAGTCTGGTCTTCGGTGAGGCGGAGGGCGATCTTCTGGCACACCTGGCCACGATGATTTCGCGTTGTTTTGCGCTAGCGGTTACCCACCAGCAGATCTCCCAGTTGACCATGCTGGACCCGCTCACCCAAATCAGTAACCTGCGTGGCTTTGAGCGCGATATCGCCAGGGAAATTGCCCGGGCACGCAGAGCAGACCAGCCGATAACCGTGCTGATGATAGAAATTGATGAATATGATGAGCTTCACCAACACTACGGTGAGGTACGCGGTCACTTTGTCCTGAAAAAAGTAGCGGAGCGCATCTCTTCAGACCTCAGGGCCACCGATATGATGGCGCGACTGTCCCGTTCGCGCATGGCGGTGCTGATTCCCGGTAGCGGCGAGTCCCTGGGTGGGGATATCGCCGAGCGCATGCGTCAGGATATTGAAGATTTTGCTATCGATGATGGCCGTGGCGCAGTTCTGCAAGTGACGGTGAGCATCGGTATGGTGACCTGGGAGCCTCAGCAGTATCCGGCGGTCGACATGGTTCAACTGGCCAAACAAATGGAAACAGTTGGACGCAAAGGGCTTGACGATGCCCGTGCCAAAGGCGGTAATCGTTTGGCATATTCACGGCTCGCCACACTGCTTGTATAAGGAATTCCCTTGGCAGAAAAACTGGACAACCTTTTTGAGAGCAATCGCGCCTGGGCGGATACGGTAAAGACAGACGACCCGCACTTTTTTGAAAAGCTGGCGGCTCAACAACACCCCGAATACCTTTGGATTGGCTGCTCTGACAGCCGGGTCCCGGCAAATCAGATTGTCGGGCTGCTTCCCGGTGAGGTATTTGTGCACCGCAACGTGGCCAATATTGTTGTGCACACAGACTTGAATTGCCTCACGGTGCTGCAATACGCGGTGGAAGTACTGGAGGTAAAGCATGTCATCGTGGTGGGGCATTACGGCTGCGGCGGCATCAAGGCGGCCTATGATAACGCTGACAATGGCCTTGCCGACAACTGGCTACGTCATATCAAGGACGTACAGTACCGTAATCAGGCTGAGCTGGATGCTATTGCCGACGAGGACGACCGCTTGGCGCGGCTCTGCGAATTGAACGTGCTGACCCAGGTGGCCAATGTGTGCCATACCACCATTGCGCAGAGAGCATGGGGGCGTGGACAGGCACTTTCTGTGCATGGCTGGGTGTACAGCCTACGGGACGGTCTGCTCAAAGATTTGGGCTGTTCGGTCAGTAGTGCCGAGCAAATTGCTGATGCCTACCGGGTAAACAGCTGACCGGGCGAATCGCTTTTGGCTATAACGGCCTGTGGTAGGGAGGCTGCCTCTGTGAACTATTCCCATCTTCTTTCTCCGGGCCGTATTGGCGGCCTGAGCTTGCGCAATCGTATTGTCATGTCACCTATGGGCAGCAACCTGTCCGAGTCCGACGGACACTGCGGCGAGCGCATTCAAGCGTATTATGAGGCCAGGGCGCGCGGTGGCGCAGCACTGATCATTGTTGGGGTTGCCTCTATTGCCTGGCCGGAAGGGGCTTGTAACCCCAATCAGGTGGCCATCTCCTCGGATGAGTTCTTACCCGGGTTAAGTGCGCTGGCCCGGCGTATCAAACGACATGGCTGCGCGGCAGCAGTGCAGCTGCAACATGCGGGCAAGGTAGCGGTGCGCGATATCGCCGCCGGACGGCCTATGCTAGTGCCTTCCATACCCCCCCAGGACAAGGGTGAGATGACCGCAGCACTCACCTCCGAGGAAATGGGGGCTTTCGTCAAATCCTATACTGCCCAAGGCGCCAAAATAGAATACAAAGTCGCTGGGTCAGATGATTTACAGCGTCTGGTAGAGCAGTTCGCTGAAGCCGCCGAGCGGGCCCGCAGAGCGGGCTTCGATGCAGTAGAGATTCACGCCGGCCACGGTTACATTCTCTCGGAATTTCTCTCTCCCCGCGTCAATCAGCGCGATGATGAGTATGGTGGTAGCCTGGAAAATCGCGCCCGGTTGCTGCAGGAAGTCATCCGCGCGGTGAAAGCTCGCGCCGGTCAGGATTTCACTGTCTGGTGCCGAATTGATGCTACCGAATACCGTATCGAAGGGGGTATCAGCTTCGAGGACGCGGTTGCCACTGCCGCTCTGGCAGAAGAGGCCGGGGCCGACGCCATTCATGTCAGTGCTTATGCCAATCCTGCATCCGGGGCTGCCTTTACCGATGCCCCTTTAGTGCATCAGCCAGGCGGTTACCTGGATTTTGCCGCTGGCATCAAGCGTCGGGTTAGCGTGCCAGTCATTGCCGTGGGCCGCATTGAGCCTGAGGTTGGGGACAGTGCCATAGGTCGGGGCGAGGCAGACTTTATTGCGATGGGGCGCAAGCTGCTGGCAGACCCGGACCTCCCGGCCAAACTGCGGCAGGGGCGACCACAGGACATCCGCCCCTGTATCTATTGCTATACTTGCGTCAGCCGAATTTTTGTCAACGACCACCTGCGCTGCGCGGTTAATCCAGCCACCGGCTTTGAATATGAGACGGTGGTCACGCCAGCGGAGCAGCCCAGGAAGATACTGGTTGTTGGCGGTGGTCCTGCGGGTATGGAAGCCGCCAGGGTAGCTGCCATGCGTGGTCACCGGGTGACGCTGGCAGAGCAGGGCCCCTGTCTGGGGGGAACGGCATTTTTTGCCTCTTTGGTATATCGTGAGAACGGACGCCTGGTGGATTACCTGAAAGAACAGGTCGCGCAATCGGCGGTTACCGTCCAATTGGGTACCGTAGTCGACGAGGCATACTTGCGCCAGGCCGCGCCAGACGCTGTCATTGTGGCCACAGGTGCAAGGCGCGATGCACCTGACATTCCCGGGACAGAGCAGTCCAATGTGTTTAGTGGCGATGAAATGCGAGCGCTGATGACGGGGTCCGGGGACTCCGGTGGCCGACGTAAACTCGCCTGGTGGCAGCGCAGTGCGCTCTACCTGGCCGGTTTACTGGGCATTACCCGCAATATCGCACTGCTGGACAAGTTAAGTCACTGGTGGATGCCTGTAGGCAGGCATGTCTGTATTGTCGGTGGTGGGCTTGTGGGCTCTGAGCTCGCTGAGTTCCTAGCGCTGCGCGGTCGCAAGGTCAGCCTGGTTGAAGAAGGCGAGAAGTTCGCCATCGAGCTCCCCGTAGTGCGGCGCTGGCGTGTGCTGGAAGAACTTAAGGAACTGTCTGTGGTCATGATCAACAACACCAGGCTCAAAGCGGTGAATGGTCGTAGCCTTATCCTTGAGTGCCAGGGTAGTGAGGTAGAGATTGAGGCCGATACTGTGATCCTGGCAAGTGGCGCGTGTGGCGATTTGTCATTGGCTGAGCTTAGTCGGGCCGCGGGTGTGGAGACTCACGTTGCCGGCGATTGCGAAGGCGTCGCCTACCTTGAGGGCGCAATTCGCAGTGCCCATGCGGTGGCGAACAAGATTTGAGGGCGGCGCATTTGAGAGGGAAAAACGATGACTAACCTGATTCTGGTGCTTTTGGCCATCTTTGGTGGCCTGGCCTTGCTGGCCAACATATTGCAGCGTTTTGCCAGTCCTATGGAGCCGGAACGGGTACAGCGTATTAGCCGCTGGATATACCCCCTGGCGGGGCTGGCGCTGGTATTGGCGAGCGCCAGGTACTTCTTACAGGGCTAGGCGCGGCAAATCATTTGGCTTGGCTGTTTTTTGTACGAAAATATCGCTGCTGACTGCGGTTTTAACTTGCACCTGCGCACCCTATAATCGTGGCAGTATAAAAATCCCCGCAAATGGCGAGGGTATTTCTTTTCCTGTAGACAAGTGAGTGACATTTGCCAGTTCAATGGCTCAGTAGTTCCAGCGATTTCGGGGCGCGATTAAACAGTTCGCTGGAGTCCGCCGCGCACATCGCGACGCAACCAGCAATGGTCCGTCGCCTGCGTCAGTTGGTTATGTTGCTGCTATGCCTGTGGCTGGTGTTGTCCCTGGTCAATTTTTTTTGGGCTCTTTATCCCTCAGCCGATACAACCGTGCCCGATAACCTCAAAATTGTTAATCCGGTGAGCCAGGTTGCTGGCGGAGGCGCCACCCGTTCCGCTGTCAATATAGCGCAGTTGCAATCTCGTCATTTGTTTGGGCAGATCGATGTGACAGAACCGATGGATCCGATCGAAGAGGAGACATTGATCGCCGAAGTATCCCGGGAAGGGATCGAAAAGGGCGCCCGGGAAACTCGTCTACAGCTGGTTTTACGCGGTGCTGTGGCTTCTACCGAAGACGGGCTCGGTCATGCCATTATCGAGTATCAGAAAAAACAGGCGGTTTATGCGGTGGAGGATGAGTTGCCCACCGGAAACAAGGTGGTGCTGGCTAAAGTTATGCGCAGGCAGGTTGTGCTCGATAACGGCGGCACTTATGAACTGCTGACCCTGTCCGAGGAAAACGCATTAGACGCCCAGGTGCAGCAACAGGCTCCCAGGATCAAGCCCAGTGCCAAGGCCCCCGCCCTTGTGGACAAGCGGGGAGAGCAGGGCACTACTGCGCTGGCGCAGGAATACCGTGACAAGCTTTACCAGAATCCCCAATCGCTGGCAGAAGTGGTGTCTGTTAACGCCGTTCGTCAGGATGGCGAATTACTGGGTTATCGTATTTCTCCGGGTAAGGATAAAGGGCAGTTTTCCCAGCTGGGTTTTAAATCCGGTGATCTGGTGACCAGCGTCAATGGCATTGATCTCAATGATCCGGCCAACACCATGCGCTTGTACCAGACTATGCGCACAGCAAGTGAAGCGGTGTTTGACCTGCAACGAGGAGAAGAATCTGTCTCCATTAGCGTCAGCCTTGGGGCAGAGTGAATAGACAGTGGCCAAACTGAATTTACACAAAGGACAACACTACGTGAAAGTAACCATGCGCCGGATCAGGGCCGCTTTTATCGCACTGCTTTTGACCGTGACCCTGCCAACAACGCAAGTCGCGGCGCAGGACTTCACCGTCAACCTGAAGGAAACCGATATTCAGGAGCTGATCAAGTTTGTCGCCGAAGTCACCGAAACTACCATCGTTGTGGATCCGGCGGTCAAGGGCAAGGTGAAAGTCATCTCCAGCAAGCCGGTGTCCAAGGACGAACTGTATGATCTGTTTCTGTCTATTTTAGATGTCCATGGTTACACCGCGGTGCGTTCCGGGGGAGTGGTGCGGGTTATCCAGAGTAAGGATGCGCGCTCGTCAGCTGTCACTGTGACTGACAATGGCACGCTTGGCAGCGATGAATATGTGACCCAGGTGATCCGTCTGGACAATATTTCAGCAGCTAAGTTGATCCCTGTTTTGCGCCCTCTGGTGCCGCAGCAAGCCCATATGGCGGCGTACGCGCCCAGTAATGCCATTATTATTTCCGACATCTCGGCGAACATCGACCGGATTCGCGACATCATCCAGCGTATGGATAGCTCTGCGGTGCAAAAAACCGATATCGTCAAGTTGCGCTATGCAGTGGCCGACGATGTGGTCGCCATGCTGGATAAGCTCAACAAGTCCGAGGCCAAGCAAAGCGGTGGAGTTGAGTCGGAGATGTTGCTGGTTGCCGATAACCGGACCAACAGTGTCTTGGTCAGCGGTGATGAGATGGAACGGGCGCGCATGAACAAGCTGATCAAGCACCTGGACACGCCACTGGAACAAAGCGGCAATGTCCGGGTGGTGTATCTGGAGTATGCCCAGGCCAAGGAAATGGCCGAGGTGCTGACCAAGGTGATGCAGAATATCAGTCGTTTGGATTCTGCCGAGGGCAAGGCCCAGCGCAGCGCCGGGAAAACCTCGACCATTGAGGCAGACGAAGGGACCAACGCTCTGATTATTACCGCCGACACAGACGAGATGGCGGCAATTGAATCAGTGATTCAGCGCCTCGATATACGCCGTGCCCAGGTGCTGGTAGAAGCGATTATTGTAGAAATGACCGTGAGTGAAGGTCAGGACCTCGGCCTGCAGTGGCTATTCGCCAATTCGGACAGTGGTTTCTACGGCAGTAATATTAACGCCCCCAGCCAGGCGGAGGCCCTCGCCGGTGCGCTGAATCCGGATAGGGGTGATGAAGTCACACCGGCCGATGATGATGAGTTTGATGTGGCCGCCCTTGCCGGCGCACTGGCTGGCACCCCTGGACTTTCCCTGGGTTGGGGCTCGGTTGATGACGATCTCACCATGACGGTGATCCTCAATGCCCTGAAGACCCAGGGTAATGCGAACATTCTCTCCACTCCCAGCCTGTTAACCCTGGATAACCAGGAGGCCTACATTACGGTGGGCCAGAACGTACCTTTTATCACCGGGTCGTATACCAATTCGGGCAGCTCGGATGGCTCTTCCAATCCCTTCCAGACGATTGAGCGAGAAAATGTGGGCATTACACTGTCGGTAATTCCCCATATCAACGAGGGCGATTCCGTCGTCCTGGAAATCGAGCAGGAAGTCTCCAATGTTATTATTGGTGCTTCGCAGATATCCGAGGCCGCGGACATCATCACCAGCGAGCGCAAAATAAAAACCAAGGTGCTGGCCCAGGACAACAAGGTCGTGGTGTTGGGCGGCTTGATCGAGGACAGTGTTCAGGATGGCCAGCAAAAGGTGCCCATTCTCGGCGACATACCTTTCCTGGGTCGCTTGTTTCGCACCGACAGTGTCTCCGTGAGCAAGACCAACCTGATCATCTTTATTCGGCCGACTATTATTCGTGACAACGAAGAATTGGACGGAGCGACGGCAGATAAATATCGCTATATACGTGATCAGCAGCTACTGCGCCGCGAGCAGGGCCTGATGTTCCTCGATGACGGCAACCTGCCGCTATTGCCCGAATGGGATGAGCAGATTCAACAGCTGGAAGAAATTCAGGAAGCCACGGATGTCGTGGAGCCAGAGGCTAACTGATGGCTGAGCCGGAGATAGCCCTGGAACCTGTGACCCTGTCCCAGCCGCCTGGTCAGCGCAGCCTGCCTTTCACCTTTGCTCAGCAGCAAAGTGTACTGCTGGTAGACAGCAGTGACGGCCCCCACGTGCTGACCCAGGGGCAACCCAGTCTGCAGGTGTTGACAGAGCTGCGGCGGTTTTTGGGCGAGCCTTTCACCACCCAGAATGTGGATGGCGATGAGTTTCAGCGTCGCCTTACCGTGACCTATCAGCGAGATAATAACGAGGCCATGCAAATGGCCGAGGACATCAGCGCCGATGTCGATCTGTCACGGCTGGCGGATGAGATTCCCGAGTCAGGCGACTTGATGGACACAGAGGATGATGCTCCTATCATCCGTTTGATCAACGCGATCGTGTCCCATGCTGTGCGTGAGCAGGCCTCAGATATCCATATAGAAACATTCGAAGACAGGCTCAGCGTGCGCTATCGCATTGATGGCGTTCTGGCGGAAGTGTTGTCTCCCAAGCGTGCCCTGGCGCCGTTGCTGGTCTCTCGCCTCAAAGTTATGGCGAAATTGGATATAGCTGAGAAACGTGTGCCCCAGGACGGGCGTATCTCTGTGCGCATTGCAGGTCATGCGGTCGACATTCGCATGTCCACGATCCCGTCCGCCCACGGTGAACGCGTAGTGCTGCGCTTGCTGGATACAGCTGCCGGGCAGTTGAAGCTGGAACAGCTCAACATGAACGAACAAGTGCAGGAGGCTTTTCGTCGCCATTTGCACAGTCCTCATGGCATTATCCTGGTCACCGGTCCCACCGGTTCTGGCAAGACCACCACGCTATACGCTGGGCTAAGTCATATTAACGAAAGTACCCGCAACATCATGACCATCGAGGACCCGGTAGAATATATGTTGCCTGGTGTGGGACAAACCCAGGTCAATACCAAGGTTGATATGACCTTTGCCCGCGGCTTACGCGCCATATTACGCCAGGATCCGGATGTGGTGATGGTGGGTGAGGTACGCGACCTGGAAACCGCAGAAATTGCAGTGCAGGCATCCCTGACCGGTCACCTGGTGTTGTCTACCTTGCACACCAATACTGCTATTGGTGCTATCACCAGGCTTAAAGATATGGGCATCGAGCCGTTTCTGCTGTCATCGAGCTTGCTGGCAGTTATGTCCCAGCGCCTGGTGCGTGTTTTGTGTCGACACTGCCGGGTAGGCGCTGCGGCAAGCGATGCCGAACGCGAGCTGTTGCAGCTGGACGTGCAAGAGGAATTGCAGTTGTTTAAACCCCAGGGCTGCGAAAAATGTAATTACACTGGCTATAAAGGCCGTACCGGTATTTACGAGATGATAGAGGTAGACGACACGCTTCGCAGCATGATCTACCAGGATGCCAGCGAACAGGAAATGCTGGAACATGCGCGCCAAATGTATCCTTCAATCCAGGGTGATGGACGCAGGCGTATAACGACCGGCGAGACCAGCCTGGCCGAGGTCATGCGTGTGACCTCGGTGACCTGAGATCATTAACACTAAATGACTGCCTACCGCTACCGCGCGCTGAATGCCGACGGCAAACTGATCAAAGGCTTCCTGGAAGGGGACTCCGAGCGTCAGGTGCGCGGGCAACTTCGCTCCCAGAGTTTGCGTCCAGTGGAGGTGGCCGAGGCCAACCGCCCGGCAGCCAATAATGTTGCCTGGCGCCCCCGGCTTTTTCAGCCACGTATATCCGCCGGCGATCTGGCTATGGTTACCCGTCAGTTGTCTACCTTGGTGCTGTCGAATTTACCTCTGGACGAAGCCCTGCAGGCAGCTGCCCAGCAGAGTCGAAGTTCCCGCATTAAGGGCATGCTGTTACAGGTGCGCTCCCGGGTTTCGGAAGGCTATACGTTGGCATATGCCATGGATGAGTTCCCTCTGGTCTTCAATGAGATGTACCGGGCTATGGTGGCCGCTGGGGAACACTCCGGCCATCTGGGGCCGGTGCTGGAGCAGCTGGCTGATTATACGGAACAGCGCCAGTACACCAGCCAGAAATTAAAGATGGCGATGATTTATCCTTTTATTCTAGTGGGCGTAGCAATTTCAGTAGTGATCGCTCTGATGATTTTCGTGGTACCCGAGCTGGTGGGTATCTTTGCCCACTCCAGCCGGGAATTGCCGTTGCTCACCCGGGTGCTTATTGCCTCCAGCGATTTCTTTCGGGAATGGGCCGTCTGGTTGCTGCTCGGTATAGCGGTGATGATATTCCTGGTACGGCAACTGCTGCGCAAGGAATCACGGCGCCGGCGATGGCATGCAGTGCAGCTGAAAATACCGGGTTGGTCGCGGCTGGTGACGGCTATCGATACCGCCCGCTTCGCCTCAACTCTGAGTATTCTGATGGCCAGTGGTGTTCCGCTGCTTGACGCCCTGCGAATCGCCGGCCAGGTACTGACCAACCTGGTGCTGCGCGAAGACAGTAAAGGGGTAGCCGAGTTGGTGCAGGAGGGCAGCAGTCTCAACAGGGCGCTGCAACAGAGCGGTCGCTTTCCACCGATGATGGTGCACATGGTGGCCAGCGGTGAGGCCAGCGGTGAACTGGAGACCATGCTGGCGCGCTCCGCGGACAACCAGGAGCGCGAACTGGAGATGACTCTGGGTACAATGATGGCCCTGTTCGAACCCCTGATGGTGGTGGTGATGGGTGGAATGGTTTTGCTAATCGTGCTGGCCATTTTGCTGCCGATTTTCGATTTGAATACTATGGTGAAGTAACAATATGAAAGCTTTCAGAAACGGTGGTTTCTCCCTGGTTGAGATTCTTGTGGTGCTGGTGATTATGGGGCTATTGATCAGTGTGGTAGCGCCTACCGTGCTTAATCGCGCGGATGAGGCGAGGGTGCAAAAGGTGCATGCTGACTTCAAGGCTATCGAAACGTCGCTTAAAATTTATCGCCTGGATAACTATGTCTACCCGACCACGGAACAGGGACTGGAAGCGCTGGTGGAGGCCAGTTCCCTGGATCCGGTGCCGCGCAATTTCAAAAAGGGTGGTTATCTTGCCGAGTTGCCCCTGGACCCCTGGGGACGGCCCTATCTGTATTTGAGCCCTGGTGAAAATGGCGAGGTTGATATGTACAGTTTGGGCGCCGATGGCCTTTCGGGCGGGGAAGATCAGAACGCCGATGTTGGTAACTGGAAAACCCAGGACTGATTATCGTGAAGGGTCTCTGGCAGCAGGGTTTCAGTCTACTGGAACTGCTGGTGACTTTATTTGTTGTGGTACTGGTGACTTCGGTTGTCACATTGAATATTGGCTCGGGTGACAAGGATATTCTCGCCCGAGCGGCAATTCAGGGATTGGCTGACAGCGCCAATTACGCCCTGGATGAAGCTCAGTTTTCCGGCATGAATTACGGCCTGCTGTTGCGCATGGAGGATGAGGGTGGCCAATGGCGATACCGCTATGACTGGTGGGAGCAAACGCCTACCGGCTGGCAGGCACCCGCTGGGGGCAAGGATGTGTTCGCACCTGGAGAGTTGCCCCCTGAGCTGGAACTTCAGCTGGAGCTGGATGACATCGTCCAGGAGCAGGAGTCTCTGATCATCAACACCCAGAACCCTAATCCCCAGATTGTTTTCTATGCCAGCGGTGAGACTCTACCCGGAGCTCTGGATATTCGTTCCACGCAGGATGGTGAGCTTAAATGGCGCATCGAGTGGGGGCTACTGGGGAATTTCAAAGCACTGGTGGGCGGCCGAGAACTGGAGGATGATTTCCAGTGATTCAGCGGGGTAAACACAGCGGCTTTACTCTGGTGGAGGTGATGGTAGCTATGGCTATTGTTGCCCTTGCTCTGCCGGCACTGATGTTTGCCCTGCAGCAACAGGTGGACGCTACTGGCTACATACGCGACAAGTCCATGGCCCACACCGTTGCCGTCAACAAGCTGACCGAAGTCCGTATTCTGGCCCTTGCCCGTGGTGATTTGCTCAAGGGCAGGGAGAGCGGCTTTGTCACCATGGGCGAGCGTGACTGGTACTGGTGGATGGAGAGCAAAATTACCGAAGTGCCGCTGTTCTACCGCCTGCAAATTGACGTGGCGCTGGCCGAAGAGGATGTCAATTCACCGCTCTATACGCTGGTGGCCTTTTTGCCAGCTGACCTGGATGTTGATATAGAGACAGAGGTCGGCAGTGAGTAGCCCTGTCCATAGCCGTGGTTTTACCCTGGTAGAGGTCTTGATCGCCCTTGCCATCACCGCCTTTGTGGCTGCTATAGCCTTCACCAGTTTTACCACCGTCTTAAATGGCGTTGAAAGTAGTCAGGCCACAGCGGAACGTGTTTACCAGGTTAATCGAGCCTGGATGATGATTTCCCGCGACCTGGAACAATTTGTTGCGCGGCCCATTCGCGACGAGTTCGGGGAGCTGGAACCCGCGATGCAAGGTGGCATGGCTGCCCGTTTTCCGCTGAGCTTTACCCGCGGCGGCTGGCATAATCCAGTGGGACATCCGCGCTCTGAGTTACAACGAGTGAGCTACCGTCTGGAGGACGAGATCCTGTGGCGTGACAGTTACCCTGTGCTGGACCGATCGGGGGAAACGCTGGTCCAGGAAGTGGCGTTACTGGAGGGCGTGGAAGAGCTGCAGCTGTTGTTCCTGGATGGCACTGAAAATGTGAACACCGTGGGGAGCACCTCGGAACTAGAGACGCGCAACTGGCCGGAGAGTTGGGTGTTAGACACCAGCCAACCGGGCAGCGTATTGAATCCACCACTGGCGGTAGAGTTGCGGTTGCAGTTGAGTGATTGGGGCGAGATGAGGCGGATTTATGCGTTACCGCCGCTTTAGACCAATGGGCCGCGAGCGCGGCGCGGCTCTGGTAATGGCGCTGCTGATCTTCGCCGTGAGCGCGGCGTTGATTGTCGCTATGAAGAGTGATTTTGAAAGAGTCTACCAGCGTGGCGCGAATATCTTCCTGGCGGAGCAGTCTCGGGCCTATCTTCGCGGTGCCGAAGGGCTGGCCACTCTGGCGTTGTTGGTTGATTATGATGCGGACAAGAAGCTGGAGCAGCCGCGAGACTCGCTAGACGAGGTCTGGGCCAGGGAGGAAGTCCCCTATCCGCTGGATGAAGGGGGCTGGCTGTCCGGGAAGCTTGAGGACTTACAAGGTCGCTTTAACCTCAATCATCTGACCCAAGCAGTGGAACAGGGCCAGGGCGCAGCACGTTTTACTGCAGCGCAGGCCCAGTTTGTTCGCCTGCTGCTAGCGGTGACCGAAGAGACGCTGTCTGAGGCTGAGGCCATCGCTATCACCCAGTCGGTGGGAGATTGGCTGGACACTGACCTGCAGCCGCGCCTTGAGGGTGCGGAAGATGATTACTACGCAGGACTGACGCCACCCTATCGGGCGTCCAATCGGCCCATGCTCAGTGTGACCGAGCTGCGAGCGGTGAAAGGTGTGACCGCGGAGCTTTTCCAGGTACTGGAACCCTGGGTGACAGTTTGGCCGCAACAACCCCGGCCTATTAATATCCACACCGCGCCTGCCATGGTAATGCGTTCTATAGGGCCCGACGACAGCCTCAGGCCTTTGAGTGAATCTGATGGGCTGTCCCTGACCCGCTACCGTTGTGAGTCTGGTTTCGCAGATATAGACGATTTTTTGAATCATCCCGCCCTGGCAGACAGTAAGGACAGCATGCCCCAGATGCGAACATTGTTGGGGGAGCAGAGCGAATATTTCCTGTTGCGAGCGCGGGTGGAAGTTGCCGGCAGGAACCAGCGCTTGTACAGTGTGCTGGAACGAAGAAACCGTCAGGTGAGTATTCTCAGTAGAGCCACCGACGGCCGTATTTCCCTACCTGAATCCGAGAGAGAAGAGAGTTGCGCGAGGTTGCCATAATTCGCCTTATTGAGGGCCGGCTTGCCTGGTACCCACCGGGATCCAGTGCGGGTCCGCAATGGTTGGATCAGGAAGCTGCCCAGGAAAGCCTGCGCGCGGTTATCGCCCAGCGTAAGCTCACACCCCTGTTTGCGGTTCCGGGTCAGGACATAAGACTGCTGCGACTGCAGATTACCGCCGAGGAACGCCGGCACCTGGCCAAATCACTGCCCTTCATGCTGGAAGAAGAACTGAGCCAGGACATTGGCGAGGTGCACTTTGCCAGCTGTGCCCTGGACAAGCTGGATTATGGGGTGGCCGTTTGCGCGCAACAACACATGGAGGCCTATTCGGCCCTGTTAGCACCTTATCCTGGAGTGACGCAATGGGTGCCTGAGCCCCTGCTGCTGCCCTGGCAAACAGGCGAGTGGTGTCTGGTGTTTGAGGGTGATCGGGCAATTGTGCGCACTGGTCCCTGTGATGGCTTTGTAATTGAACGCGATATGCTGCCGTTGATGCTGCAAGCCCTGTTAGCCGAAACAGACTCCCCTGCGGCGATCATCATGTACGGCCAGGACCAGGCATCTGACACCGCCTTATTGGATGAAGCCTTGCAGGGCCGGGTGCAGTGGAGGCAGGGGGGGTTCTACGCGGCATTGCTGATCGCCGAGGCGTCCGAGCCGACCCTGAACTTGCGTCAGGGGGGGTGGGCGGTGCGCCTTCCGCTTGAACGCTGGTGGAGGCAATGGCGGGCCGCAGCAGTGTTATTTGGTATTGCGGTTACAATTCACCTGCTCGCCACCTGGGTTGACTATCGTCAACTGGAGCAGGAGAACCTGGCGCTGCGTGGAGCCGTGCAGAGTACCTATCGCAAAGCGTTCCCCAAAGGAGCCGTGGTGGATGCTGAGAAGCAGTTGCGAAGGCAGCTGGACACCATGACAGGTTCTTCTACAAGCAGCGGTTTTGTCAGTCTTCTTGCACGCGTCGGTGAAGTTGTGGCGAATGCCGACGGTAGTATTGTCAGTATCAACTACAACGATAAATCAGCAGAGATGCGTCTTAATTTATTGGCAGCTGACTACGAGGCGGTAGAGCGTATTCGCACGGGTATTACTGAAAGTGGCTTGCAGGCGACGTTAGAGAGCAGTAGCGCCCAGGGTGAACAGGTGCGAGCGAGAATGCGCGTGGGAGGCCGCTCATGAAACAGTGGTTTGCCGGGCTCACTCAGCGCGAGCAGCTAAGTCTGTTGATCATGGGACTGGCGGTGTCTCTTTATCTGTTGCTTGTTGTTTTCCTGGCGCCTCTGTCTGAGGCCAGGGATCGCATGGCCTTGCAGAACCGCAGTGTCGTCGAGTCTTTGCAGCGGGTGGACGTGTTGGTGTCGCAGATTATGCATTTGCGTGAGAACGGCAGTGACAGTAGCACTCGCCGTAATCTCACAAGCCTTATCAATAGCTCCACCTCCAGCTTTCAGCTGCAGGTCAATCGCCTGCAACCCAATAGTAGAGGTGAGGTTCAGGTGCGACTGGAGAATGCAGCCTTTGACGACCTGGTTGCCTGGCTCTACCAAGTTGAGTACAGCGAGGGCTTACTCGTACTGGAAGCGTCCATCACCCAGACCGGAACGGTCGGTAGGGTCAACGCAACTGTAAGACTGGCCCAGGGATGAACATGTTGAAGGTATTTCCCAGCCTGGTGCTGGGGCTGGCGCTATTGGTTCTACTATTGGCCAACGCGCCAGCGCGGCTGTTACTCAGTATTGTTCCCACTGACCAGGTCATCCTGCAAGGCCTTAGCGGAACGCTTTGGAATGGTCGTGCGGGGCGCTCGCTGGTGGCCAGTGGAACTGACTGGTTGCACCTGGGAGCCACCCGCTGGGAACTCAGTCCCTTATCTCTATTGACCTTGTCGCCGCGAATCGAAATTGCCAGCCAATGGGGCCGGCAGACGCTCGCCGCTGACATTACGCTGCATTCACAGACTGAAATTGAGTTGCGCCAAGTAGATCTGCTGGTGGATGCCGCGCTATTACGGCAATACCTGCCAGTAGGCCTGGTCGGAGATCTCTCCTTGCAGTTTGACGAACTATTGATCGAGGATAATACCCTTGGTAGCGCCAAAGGGCGCATCGTCTGGCGGGACGGTGGTTGGATTTCGCCGCAAGGCCGCAGGCTTCTGGGTAGCTATGCGATAGACGTGGCTTCACTCGAAGCAGAGGTCGTTCGCGGGGAAGTTATCACTTTGTCTGGTGATCTGCAGGCCAGTGGAACCATTGAATTGCAGCAGAGCCAGTACAGTGTTGACGTGCTGTTATCCGGGCAAGGGCTCGATGACCCGCAGTTGCGCCAGGCTCTGCAACTGGTGGCGATTCCGCAAAACGATGACTTCCGGGTGAAATTGCAGGGCAAGCTTTAGCGCTTGGTTCAGCAGATCAAACAGATGGGCGTCGCGGTGGCGATAGTCGCTGCTTTATAATCGATAAATTCAATGATAATGGAAGATGTACATGAGCGCAGAAGACTTTAAGAAATACGAATGTGTAATTTGCGGTTTCATCTATGATGAGGCAGAGGGTTTGCCGGACGACGGTATTGCCCCTGGCACCCGCTGGGCCGATATTCCCGAGGACTGGGAATGCCCTGACTGCGGTATCTCCAAGGCAGATTTCGACCTCTACGAAGAGTAATTTTTTCCTGCGGCGGGTACTGTCCCGCCGGTATTAGTCGCCCCCTGATTCCGGTGCTAAATTCGGTTACACTTGCGACCGAATTTGCCCGGGAATATCCGCTATGAATGCAATTGCCGACCGCCTGAACGCAGTGCGTTCCAGGATGGCCGAAATGGGTTGCGATGCCTTGATCGTACCCCGCGCCGACGAATACCTTGGGGAGTATATCCCCGCCCATAATGAGCGACTGCTGTGGATGTCAGGTTTTACCGGCTCTGCTGGCGCGGTGGTGGTGATGCGCGATCGCGCCGCTATTTTTGTCGATGGTCGTTATACCGTGCAGGTGCGCAACGAAGTTGATCTCGAATTGTTCGAGTATCACCACCTGATAGACGAGCCGCATGCTCAATGGGTGGCCGACCAGTTGAGCAGTGGCGGCAGAGTGCTCTGTGATCCCCGAATGCACAGCTTGCGCTGGTATCAGGCGACCAGAGCTACTCTGGAGAAGGCTGGTCTGGAATTGATCGCTGATACTGACAACCTGATTGATCACTGCTGGTCCGACCGCCCGGCGGCCAAGGTGTCCCCCGCCTTGTTGTTGACCGAGGAATTTACCGGTAGCTCCTCTGTCCACAAGCGTCAGCGCATTGCTGCCGATGTGACAGCAAAAGGCGCCGATGCAGCATTAATTTTTGCGCCGGACTCGGTGAGCTGGCTGTTGAATGTGCGTGGCACCGATATCCCGTGCTTGCCAATCGTGCAGAGCTTTGCCCTGCTGGAGAGCAACGCAGAGGTGACCGTGTTCGTCGAGGCGGGTCGTATCCCCGAGGGCTTTTCAGCGCATGTCGGGGACGGTGTGCGCATCTTGCCCGAAAGCGAGGCAGAGACTGCGCTGCGCAGTTATTCGGGCAAACGTGTGATGGCGGATCCAGATAGTGCCAACGCCTGGACACAGCTGACGCTTGCAGCAGGCGGGGCTGAGCTGATAGCGGCTCCCGATCCGGTATTGTTGCCAAAAGCGGCAAAAAATTCTGTGGAGATCGAAGGTGCCAGGCAGGCTCATCTGCGTGATGCCGTGGCAGAAGTTCGCTTCCTTGCCTGGCTGGATGCGGAGGTGGATGCCGGTCGTCTTCACGATGAGGCTACCCTTGCAGACACGTTGGGCGCGTTCAGGATTCAGGGCGAGCAATATCATGGTCCGTCATTCGATACTATCTCCGCTGCCGGTGGCAACGCGGCCATGTGTCACTACAATCACTTGAACGTTCAAACACCGGGCCAGCTGACCATGGACAGTGTTTACCTGGTTGATAGCGGTGGGCAGTATACGGACGGTACTACCGATATCACGCGCACGATCGCCATTGGTGACCCCGGTGATGAAATTCGCCGCATGTTTACCCTGGTACTAAAAGGTCATATTGCGCTGGATCAGGCGCGCTTTCCCGCCGGAACCACAGGCACACAGCTGGATGTTCTGGCTCGGCAATTTCTGTGGCGTGAAGGCTTCGATTACGATCACGGTACGGGCCACGGTGTGGGATCTTTCCTCAGCGTACATGAGGCCCCGCAGCGCATAGGTAAAGCGCACAATCCCTTTGCCCTGTTGCCCGGAATGATTGTCAGTAATGAACCGGGATACTACCGTGACGATGCCTACGGTATCCGCTGTGAAAACCTGGTGTTCGTGCGTGAGGCCAGTACCGCGGGTGAGACTCCAGTCTACGAGTTTGAGGCGCTTACCCTGGTGCCTTTTGATAGGCGCCTGCTGGATCACGCGTTGCTTACCAATGATGAGTCTGCCTGGATAGATGCTTATCATGCGCAGGTGGCTGAAAAAACCGCACCGCTTCTGGAGGGTGCAGAAAAAGGCTGGCTGGAACAGGCCACCCTACCGCTGTAGACTGCGACTAATAAAGAATAATAACTGGAGAACACGCCATGGCTGGACCTGCCGGCGAGCATTGGTCATCCCGATTCGCATTCCTGATGGCATCAGTGGGCTTTGCCGTTGGTCTGGGCAATATCTGGCGCTTTCCCTACGTCACTGGGGAAAATGGCGGCGCCGCCTTCGTCATCATTTACCTGGCCTGTGCTTTTGGTATTGGCGTCCCCATATTGATGGCGGAGTTGCTGATTGGACGACGAGGTAAAGGCAGTCCGCCCAACGCCATGGCAGTCGTTGCCAGTGAGGCAAAAAGGTCGAGAAACTGGAAGGTCGTTGGCGGTATGGGCCTGCTGGCTGCATACACGATTGAAATTGTTTATGCAGGCGTGGTCGGTTGGGTGCTGTGGTATCTTTACAAGGCGATCACGACCGGCTTTGTGGGTGTTGACGCGCAAATTGCTGAGGCGACCTTTAATGGTGTCTTAGCCGACAACATCGGCATGTTGTTCTGGACGCTGGTAGGCCTGGCCATCACCGGCTACATCATTTACTCAGGAGTCAAAGACGGCATAGAGCGCGCGGTGCGAGTGATGATGCCCGCCATGTTCCTGCTGCTGCTTGGCCTGGCGACCTACAATTACTTCGCCGGCGGTTTTGCCGAGGCCATTGAATGGTTGTTCACACCGGACTTCAGCAAGATAGGCCCCTCAACTGTGTTGGCTGCCATAGGCCAGGCATTCTTTTCCATTGGTGTTGGCATGGGCGGAATGATGACCTACGGCTCGTATTTGCCGCGCTCTATCTCCATCACTCAATCGGTTTTGATCATTGTCGTGGCGGATACGCTGGTAGCCCTTTTGGCGGGTTTGGTGATTTTCCCAGCGGTATTTAACTACGGTCTTGATCCTGCAGCGGGCGCTGGCTTGATATTTCAAACCTTGCCGGTGGCATTCGCCCAAATGCCTGGGGGTTACGGTTTCAGTATTTTATTCTTCATTATGCTGTCGGTGGCGGGCATTACCTCGATGGTGGGTCTGGTAGAATCGGTCAACTCATGGGTGGAGGAACGATTCAGTTTCTCCCGACACAAGAGCGCACTCCTTGTGGTGGGCTCTATCGCGGTACTCAGTATCATCAGCCTGATGTCCTATAACGTGATAGGCGATGTGTCCATGGGTGGCCGCAATTTCAACGACGTCATGGATTACTTCTCTAATCAAATCCTTCTGCCTCTGGGCGGATTGTTAATCGCAGTGTTCGCAGGCTGGGCAATCAGCAAAGAGATCACCAGGGACGAACTCGATATCAATAACGGCTATGGTCATCGCATCTGGCATTTCCTGATTCGCTTTGTAGTGCCACCGGCGCTGTTGATTATTTTCGTAATGGGTGTGACTGAATAATAGGTCGGGTACAGTTGCGATGTGCCCGGCGTGCAGCGGCCCCTGTCCAGGCGGCTGCTATTGTGGGCTTGAAGGACCGCTAAAGAACCGGCGAAAATAACCGTGCGACTGCCATGCCAAAGGTGAACCAGGCAGGTTTGTTAGCAAACTCCTCCAGGCTGACTTGTCTGCTGCGACCAAGGTCTTTCTCGAGCATGGCCTCCACTTCTCTGGCGTAAAACAAATCGTGTACTAGCAAGGTGATCTCAAAGTTGAGCCGGAAAGAACGGTTGTCGAAGTTTGCCGTGCCCACGCCCGCCAGTTGATCATCCATCAGCAGCACCTTCTGATGCATAAAGCCTCCCTGATAGCGATAAACCTTAACCCCGCAGCTGGTAAGTTCTTTGGTAAAAGACCAGTTGGCCATGGCCACTACCGGGCCGTCCGGTTGGTCAGGGATGATTATTCTCACATCCACACCGCGCAGGGCGGCAAGTTGCAGAGCTGCGACGATGCCCCTGTCGGGCACAAAATAGGGGCTGGCGATCCAGATGCGGCGCTGGGCAGCGACGATGGTCTGGTGGAACATCAGCCCGGCTTCTTCATATTCGCTGGCCGGGTCCGAAGGGAATACCAGGACTGTGCTCTGGCCGGGTGCCACTCGAGGAACGTTCCAGTCTATCTCGAGCTGCTTGCGAGTCGCCCATAGCCAGTCTGTAGCGAAGGTTAATTCAGCACCTAGTACTGCGGGACCCTCGACTTTTGCGTGAGTATCTCGCCACTGGCCAATTTTTTTGTCTAAGCCCAGGTATTCATCCCCCACATTGTGGCCGCCGATCCATGCCTGGGTGCCATCGACCACCACGATTTTTCGATGATTGCGGAAGTTCAGTTGAAAACGGTTGCGCCTGCCCTGAGTGGTGTTAAAGGGGACTGCTTCCACGCCTGCCATCAGCAGCTGCTTGCGCAGTCTGGAGCGGTGGAACGCACGACTGCCGATCTCGTCGTATAGCAGGTAGACAGAAACGCCATCTCTGGCTTTATCTGCCAGAATGCGGCACAGCCTGCGACTCAGGCCATCATCGTGGATAATGTAAAACTGGAAAAGAATATAACGCGTGGCCGTTGCCAGGCCTTGTTCAATGCTCTCGAACGTTGCCTCACCATCTACCAATAGTTCGAGTTTATTCCCGGTGGTCGCTGGCATTCTGGCCAGGTTAAACAAGCTGGTATAGAGCGGAGTGTCGGCACTGATCGCTACCACGTGTTCTTCGATGCTGCTGGTGGTGCGTTGTATCAGGCGCAGGGACTCCTTCTCGATTTCGTCTCTCTTTTCAAGGTAACCGGCAAATCGATAACGGCCGAAAATCAGATACAGGGGCAGAGTTAGCATCGGAAAGGTAAGCAGAGAGATGGTCCAGGCAATTGCACCCTGGGAGGTGCGGCCATTGAGTATGACTTCCACTGCACAAACCAGGGCAGAGATATACATCAGCATCAGGCCAATGGTGATCATCTCCGTGAGCATTGGAAAATCCATGGCTTACTCCAGCAGTGTGACCCGCAAACGCTCAATGTCAGCTTCATTCAGGCCCAACGCTTCACGCACGTAAGTATCGAAGCTGCCGTACTGGTCATCTATGGTGTCAAAGGCGGCTTGTAGCCAGGCTTCCTCGACACCCAATAATATGGTGAGTTTTTCTGCCGCCTCCTCCCCTTTGAGAAAGCGCACCAGGGTGAGTTCTTTCTGCCTGGCGGCAAGCGCGTACTGGCGACTTAGCAAGTAGTCCTGCATGACTACATCTTCAGGAACGCCGAGAGTACGCATTAAAATGGCGGCGGCGAATCCGGTGCGATCCTTGCCTGCGCTGCAGTGCCATACGACGGGTTCGCCCTGGGCGCTGAGCACTACCTGCATAAACTCGCTAAATTGCGGGGTGAAAGTGCTGGCAAACTGACGATTTGCGTCGATCATAAATCCATCGGGATCAAAGTCGGAAAAGTCCCCGCTGTCGAAGCGCGCCATGATTTCCTCGCTGACGCTGTTGTCCCCTCCATCCATGGTAGGGATTTCCACGATGTCGAAGGAGGGCGATTTGGGTAACTGGTTGGGCTCCTCTTCTTTCTCGGCGGCAGAGCGAAAGTCGATTAGAGTCTTCAGCGCCAGGCTATCCAGTGTTTTCTGGTCGGCGCGACTGGTTTCAGAAAAGTTGGCGGAGCGGTACAGTTTGCCCCATTTGATGGTCTTGCCATCAGCAGTTGCGTAGCCACCGAGATCGCGAAAATTGCTAATGCCTTCGAAATTTAGCACGCGGTGCGCATCTCGTTGCTCCGCTGACAGTTGCGCGGGAACCAGTACGGGTTCTGATGGAATGAACTGGACTGCGGTCACCATTACCGCGACGGCGGCAAAGACTAACCAGTAGAGTGTTTTTTTGTTCACTTTGTCTCCGGGTAGAATCGGTGTTGCGATGATATCGAGCATAGCATTGCGTCAGAGCATGCGCATTGTGGACAGTATGCCATGCGCTACTGATCCCCTATACTGCACCCAGTGACTGCGCTCGATGAACATTATAGGGACCTCGGAGCTTGCCTGGTTATTATTGACCGGGAGAGTCAGCTTGTCTGTGAATGTTTCGGAGATCTTCCCTTTTCCATATGCGATGGCGTTAAAGGGCGCGATTGGCATGACGCGCTGGCAATACCTGCCGACAGCACGGCGGTGATCAGCCAATCTATTGCTGCTGGCATTGCTGCTGCACTGCCGCCCGTTATTGTAGGCGCGGGCGCTGATGACGATTTCCTGATGGGCGGTATGATTATGCCGCAACGTTGGCGAGGCACTGACGCAGTCGTGCTGTTGCTGCGACCGCTGACAACACCCTGGGGTCTGCGAGCGGAGGCAGACATTGCCGAGGAAGATATCGTGGCGATGCTGGGGGTTGATCGCCTTGAGTTCAGCCCTGCCTGGGGGGTTCCTGAGACCGAGAGCCTGATGATGGAACTGCGCTCTGGACTGCAACAAATACTGCGGGATGAAGATTGGCTCGGTTTGCCCGAGGGCAGCAGCATTCCTGTTGTGCTGCGAGGGCTGGAACCGGAGGCGGCGTTGGATGTCAGCCGTGCCTTGTCTTCTCACCTGCACCAGTTCCTTGCTGGCTGTACCGGTGGCGCCCAGTATGCCAGAGCCTGTATTGGCCTCTCCCAGCGCCTGCAGGGGCAAACCGCTTTGAGTACCCTGGTTGCGGCCAATGCCGCGTTGTTGCAGGCGCAGGCGGGCAGTGATGAACGCATTCGGTATTCCAGTCCCTGGGATCCGCTGGGTCAGGCGGCCCGCTCGCTAAATGCCACAGGTGCCTTTCGAGATGCGCTACAGGACGCTGGACAGCGACGCTATTTACAGGCGCTGGTTGCGCTGCCGGAGACCCCCAGACGGTTAACGGACTATGCAAAGAGCGTGCTGGAACTGACGTTGCAACAGCCTGGGCTTGCAGCGGCAGCGTTATTGCAGGTTGACCATAGTGGGGAATTAGTCTGTGTCTCGGCCGCCGTTAGTGGGAAAACCAAGGCGGAGCCCGTGGCCATTGCGCGCTTACCTCGGGCGCTGCAGTCGGTTCTTCGCGATCTTGATGTGGCCTCTTTGGATTCTCCACAGGTACCCACTACCAGCTCGATTATTCCTTTGCCGCTTCGAGTCAGTGGGCGACTGCAGGGTGCCTTGGTGCTGCAGGGAGATGAAGAGGCCTGCGTTTTTCAGCCTGGACCAGCGGCGCTGCAACAGATGACAACGGTGATTGCGTTGGCCGGCCAATTGCCCGGCCCCACAGCAGGCAATGTTGCTGTCCATGCGCCGGTTTCCCGACAAATGGAAAAGGGCATTGACGGCTATGTGCTGGACAATATGGAGGGTGCCATCGACCAGGCAGTCTTTCTTGCCCGGGTGGAAATGCCGGTTGCAGTGGTGGGAGAACGAGGTACTGGCAAAATGTATGTTGCCCAGGTTATTCATACGGAGGCAGGCGGGACAGCCCAGACAATGGTGCGCCTCGACTGTGGCGCATTTCGCAGTCGCAATGAGGCCTGGTCCAGGATCTGCAAGGAGTTAGATCAAGGGGATCGCAGAACTGTGGTATTCAAATCACCACAGCTCTTGCATCTGGAAACGCAAAGCCGTTTGGCGCGTATGCTGGCTTCGAGAACTGCCAGCGATGACAAAGGCAGCCATTATCTTGCCCGCAATCGTTACGTGGCTTTGTTCCCCGCCGGGTTGCAGCAACTGGTGTCGCGGGGGGAGCTGGACGAACGTCTAGCCAGTGTGTTTGCCGGCTATCCTATTGTGGTGCCACCCCTGCGTGAGAGGCCGCGGGCGGTGCTGCGTTGGGCACACAAGATTCTGGAACAGGAGAGTACTTTGGCAGATCGGCGGGTATCGGGTTTCACTGCCGATGCTGAGCAAGCGCTGCTGCAGCACAGCTGGTCCGGTAATATCAGTGAGATGCGCTCTGTCATCAGTGCGGCCCTGGCGCGTACTGAAAAGGAGTGGATTACTCCGGTTGATCTGGGTTTATTCATTGGCATCTCAGCCGATGGCAAGGCTGTACCGGCGACGGACCGGCCCTTTCTTGTATTGCATGATGATGAGACTACCGACGAAGCGCAATACGCGCCCTCAGCGCAGGAAGAGTTGCGTCTGGCCCTGGGGCAGGCACTGGCTGCATCCCTTGAAACGGACACTCTGCGTCCCCTGGGGGCTTGGTTAGACGATGAAATCATTGAGGCTGCGTTGGATCGCAGCGGTGGTGATACCCGCGGCGCAGCCGAGTATTTACAAACGCGCAACCGTAATATTGGCCGCTGGATGTCCCGGGTTATAGAACGTGAGCAAGAGCGAGAAGCCAGTCTGCTGTGGCAGGAGAGTCGACGTCTGGTGCGTGAATGGGTATTGGGGTCTGCGCCGCCAGAGATGGCGCCGCAGTTGCTGGCCCAGGATATGCTGATGTCTCTGGTGCTGCAGCAGTGTGGCGCGTTGAGCGTCGTCGACCGGGCCAAGGTCATGGGTGTTTCCACGCCCACCTATCAAAAACGCGTCAAGCATCTGCTGCAAGATATCTAAAGAGGATTGGTAAGCATGGCTGATAACCGCAAGAGTTTGGAAGACTGTGCTGGGCAGTATAGTGAAATTGCGCAGGACAAACTTCCACCCAGTCTTGGCTTTTCTGCTCGTTTGAATATGCTCTGGGACCTGGCGGGCGTTGCGCCATCTCAGTTTGAGGGCCGGGTGCTGGGCGTCATGGCCATCAATAGTCAGTGGCGCGAGACCGAAGTTCGCAAGTGGCTGCAAAAAGACGCGCTGCCGCCGCGCAGCGATCTTCGCAATATGGTGCGTTTTTTGGTCGCGCAACTGGATGAGGGGCAAGATGTGGAGCGCTGGGAAGCGTTTCTAATCTATGGCTCGCCGGTGGTCTCCTCACCCGTCAACCATGCCATGTATCGGGAGGACCAGGCCCGACGCGAAATAGCCTCACTGATATTTGCTCAGCTAACCGATGAATACGGAATTCCCCCCTCGGCCTACGATGCTGACAAGGCCTTTCAGCGCTGCCTGGGCCTGATGCACAAATTCAATATCTACGAATTGCAGGATTTTCAGTCCGGTCATCTGGAGCCTTTCAAAAATTACATGTTCCCTAGCGAGTAGTTTTACAGCGCTTGCTTGGGCTGTCCGCGCGGCAATAAGGGAATATTCCCGGTAATTTCACCTGTAGACCCCCATCGGCGCTAATTTGCGCGCCTGTCCCAAAGTTTTGCCCTGCTTTCTGTGGAAATCTCCAGTTTTTGGTTGCCGCTGGTTTCCACTGGCTGAAATACTGTGTGGGCTAAAACCCCATGTGACCAGACTCACATTACTGACATGAAGTGAGGGAAAAATGAACGAACAACCCGAAGAGATGGACATCAGCGGCGTGAAGATCGCTATTGTCGATGATGCCAAGACTATTCGAATGATGATGTCCCATACCTTGAAGGGGATGGGCTGTGAGGTGGAGTGCGCCGAAGACGGCTACAAAGCCCTGGGCATGTTGCGCCGCTTCAAGCCTGATTTGATATTCCTGGATATCACCATGCCGGAGCTGGATGGCTACCAGACCTGTACCCTGATCCGCAACGCGGAAGACACCCGCAATACACCTGTGGTGATGCTCTCTTCTTCAGATGGCATCTTTGATATTGCCAAGGGACAGGCACGTGGAGCCACCGCGCATGTGACTAAAATTCCTCCGGAGAGCGTGCTGCGCCAACTTATCTTCAATCATACCAAGCAGCGCCGCGCTGCCTGATCGCATGACTGTCACGGCAATACAGTCTCTGGATACTCTCGAGCAGCGCTTCCGCGCAGATGCGGTAGAGGCGCCAGAGCCAGACCCTGAGCCCATGAAATGGGTGGGCACCTGCCTGAGTATTGCAGGCGTTCCGTTATTGATTGGTGAGGGTGAGCTGGAAGGGATCATAGAAACGCCAAATGTGATGGCCATACCTGGCACTAAACCTTGGGTGCTGGGCGTAGGTTCGCACATGGGTGGACTGATTCCCGTCATCAGCGGCGATGTTTTTTTTCGCAATCGTCCCTATCTTGGCAGGGCCAGAGATTATTGCCTGGTGCTGCGTCGCCCGGGATTTTACTTCGGCATCACCTTGAGTGGACTGGAGAGAGACATGAAGCTTCTGGTGGAAACGCGCGATATGGATGCGCCTGTAGACCCTGATTTTGCCGAGTACACCCTCGGCGGATTTCCCCACCAGGATCGTTTCCTGGCGGTGCTAGATATAGACAAATTGATAGCGGACGGCGACCTATCCAACGCTGCTGCAAACGACCCTGATTCAAGTGAGGAACGGACCAATGATTAAGATAGACAAGATTGGAGCCAACAAGATGCGCACCCTTTTAATGGGCCTGGGCATTCTGGCTTGTCTCGGGGGCGTTGCCTATAGCTTTTCCATTATCCAGCAGGAGTCTGGGCAGGAAAGTAATTACGGTGCCGCTGCGGAGGAGTTGGCGAGCCTCGCTAGACAGGTTGCGATCGGCGCCCAGGCAACTCAGCGAGGCGAGGAGCAGACCTTTGTCGAGCTCGCAGATCAGGTAAGCCGTTTCGAGCAACAACTGGCCTTGATCGATGCACCTGAACTGAATGATGAAATCAGCATGGTTGACCTCAATTGGCAGCCGGTGAAACGTGCTTCGCAGACTCTGGTCGACGCTGCCCCGCGTATTGTGTTTGTTCAGGGTGTTGCATCTGAGTTAGAAAAAAATATGAAGCCCATGCAGCGTGAGCTGTCCTCGGTTGTGACGCTGTTGCAACGTCAGCAAGTCTCCACTGAAACGCTGGTTGCTGCTCAGAAGGCACCGTGGTTGTTGGAACGCATGGCTCGCAACGTTGATCGTACCTTGTTGGGCAAAGCAGATAGCCAGGTCGCTGCCGATGAGTTCACTACAGATGCCGCTGACTTTTTTCGCATCATTGAGGGCTTGACCCGTGGCGATGAGCTGATCGGTATCAACAAGGTAAACAATACCGGTGCTATAGAGGCATTGAGTAATGCATTTAGGCTGTTTTCTGGCGTCTCCACCTCAGTGGACAGGATCGCCGGGGCGTCTACTGAATTGCGTCAGGCAGCTTCAGCTCGAAAAACAATTGCCGAGAATAATGTTGCGCTGATAGACGCAATCGCCGACTTACAGCCAGCAATTGCCAGTCTGGCGGTGGGCCGTTTGTACAACGCAGGCAATCTAATCATTCTGTTCGTAGCGCCAGGGGTTTTGGCTATTGCCCTGCTGGTGACTATGGTGCTGGGCCAGCGTCGGCGTGATTCATATACCGCGCGCGGTGTCGCCGAAATCAATGGCGCACTGGAAAAGATTTCCAAGGGCGACCTTACGGTGACGGTGGCCGAAGACAATTCGGTCACCAGCGATGTGGCGCAAAGGCTCAATGCCACAACTCAGCACCAGTGTCAGCTAATCCGTGATATTCGTGCTCCATTCGAAACCACGATGAAAGGAATCGCCAACATCGGTGAGAGCGCTCGTGCCCAGGTTGATAAGGGTAGAGAGCTCACTCGCTCGGTTGTTGAATCTACAGAGACTGCCACTGAGATGGTGCGCACCAGTGAAGAAATTAAAACCTCTACGGCAGAGGCTGCGGATACGTCCGACAGCAATTGCAAGAAAGTGGCTCAGGGCTATGAATTGACCAAGGATATGTCCAAGGCATCTGTCGATGTGCGTGAATCAGTCCAGGAGACCTCCAAGTCAGCCAAGCGCCAGGGTGAGCTCATTCAGTCGGTAACGGCGGCAGCAGAGTATATTCAGGCCTTGAACACCAAGATTTCGGTTGTTGCGATCAACACACGTATCGAAGCGGAGAAAGCTGGCGAATATGGCCGTCCTTTCCTGGGCATTGCAGAATCTATTGCCGATTTGCTGCGTGAGGCGGAAGAAGAGGGGCGCAAGATTATCTCCGAGGTTCGTATGCTGCAGAACATGTCAGCGGACAACCTGGCCAGTATGGAAAACACAGTCGGTACTGTTGTAACCATCCTCGAATACATCGATCGTCTCGACAGCTCTCTGGAGGAAATCAACTCGGGCTCTGATGCGATCAGCGAAATCATTCGCAACGTGGATGGCGCAGCCGGTAAGTCGGCGGTTAACGCCCTGCATATGAGCAGCTCCATGGCTGAAATCAGCGAGCGTAACCTGGAAATCACTGAGCTCAATGAGGTGGCGCAAAAAGGCTCTAATGCTGTGCAGCAATCCATGCGCAGCGCTGCCAGTAATCTCGGCCAGTTCCGGATCGATAACGATACTGCCTACCAGGCGTCGATTGGTGGTGAGGTGGAAGACCTGGAAAGCATTCGAGCAGCCAGTCAGGTGTATCGGGAAGAAGAAATGAGCGCACTGGAAAGTGCACAGCCAAAGCGCGCTTCTATATAAGAACGAAGGGTTGATTGGGTCCATGCCCCAGCCCTGCACAGACTAATACCGGAGGTTTAGTAGTGGCCACTAAAACTGACATCATCGCCCTTAAATGGGTGGTTGGTCTGATGAACAAGCAGGCTGAGAATGCTGAGACGTCGCTGGTGGAATACAGCAATGACACCAGCCAGAAGAGGCCACTGCTGCAGTGTATGTGGGCGGTGCACCAGATTACATCTACGCTCAGGGCGCTGGGTATGCGCAAGGGTGAAATGCTGACTCTGGAGATGGAACGCAGCCTCAATTATCTGTACAAGGACAAGGTGGTCGGAGAGCGCCGCAAGTTGACAATGGGCGGGTTAATGCAGGCCCTGAAGGTGCTCCCTGCTTATCTGGGCCATGCACAGAATGCCCGCGCAGACACGGGGCAGGGGCTGGAGCAGCATGTCAACGACTTGCGCAGGTGGATCGGTGAACGTCCTCGTCCCAAGGCGTTCTTCTTCCACATGGATATCCCTGAGGGGCGCGGTATTACCCAGGGTGGTGCGCCACAGGAGCAGGACGAAGTGCGTGAGCGGGCCAATGTAATGCTCGCCTTGTACCTGGAAATGGCCAAAATGGCCTTGCGCCGTAAGAACGTTGGCGAAAGCATGAAAACGGTTGCCCGTATCTCCCGACGAATGCAGACCATGTTTTGTGGCACGCAACCGGAGCGCTTCTGGTTCACTATGGTGGGTATCTGTGAAGGCATGGCGGGTGGCCTCATTGTCCCCGACGAATGTATTGCCCAGATATTTAAATCTGGTGCCTTTATGATCAAGTATGCTCGGGAAAATGGTGTAGAGGTCGATACATCCGTCGATTACGACAACCTACAACAGCAAATGCTGTTTTACATTGCCAGCTGCAAGGCCAGGCCTGTCCATATTGCGCGTATTCGCGAGGTGTTCTCCATTGATGAACGCACACTGGAGGACGCCAACAGGGGGCTGATCCATATGGATGCGCTGGTAACCGCGCTGAGTGCAGCGCTGGACCAGCTAAATGGTGTTGTCCATTACCTGAGTTCCCAGGACCTGGTTGCTGCCGCTCGGGCCGGTGATGCCGAGCTCGACCCCAGTGTGTTCGATGGCATTGAAGCAACCCAGCTCCGTCTGGAAGCCGCCGGGCAGATGGCCCACTCGGACTCCCTGAGGTCTGTGCAAAGCCGTCTTGAAAAACTGTATCGTGGCGTTTATCGCGAATCCCCTGCCCAGGTTAATCAGGTGATCAATGACGCTATACGTGGAATTGTAGATGTAAAACTGGACATTGAGCACAAGCTGGAGCATGGCTTGTGTAGCTCCTTCTCCAGTCGTGAGTTTGAGCTGCGTGAAAGTGTAGTCACCGCCACCTTCAACCATATGGGTTTGGTGGAAAACTACATGCACCAGATCCTGCGTCGCAAGGAGCTGGCCAGTGCATTGGCGCGTAAGCCCAATGATCCCCTCTCAACCCTGAGACTGACGGTGGCATTGAATCGCCATCTCAACAAGACTGACCAGGGCTACGAAGAGCTGCGCCAGGCCGTGCGTGAGGCAGACGCTGGCGATCCAGATCTGGATTTACTGTTCGATTTGGCTATAGAGTTTCTGAACGAGCAGGAGTCCATACCCGATCGCAAGGCGATCGATATGTCCTTGGAGTTACTGGCGGAAATTTCTGGCGCGCTGGGTTTTGCCGGTATGGAGCGTGAGGCGCAGATCATAGAGCGCTGTGAGGTTTGGTTGGCCGCGGCCAGTAAAGGCGGTGCGGTGCGAGAAGACGATGCTTTCCGTTGCTTTGCTGACGCCTTTGCGCAGCTAGAGTTGCATCTGCAGCGTTCCATTGCCGATCCTCTGGATGATACCTCCCATATGCTGGCGATCGCAGAGCAACGTGCCGCGGAGCTTGAAGGACACGCTGCCAGCGTGTCTGCGGGTGCAGAGGTCGCGACCACCAGCTGGACCGAACCGAAAAACTATGTTGAAGACGGCGAAGTTCCCGCAGAGTTTCGCGAGGTTTTCATTGAGGAGTCGGAAGAAATCGTTCAGGAAATTAGTCGACTGACCCCGCTGTGGTTGGCAGACCTCGAGAATAAGGAAATGCTGCGGGAGATCCGTCGCCACTTCCACACCTTCAAGGGTAATGGCCGTGCGGTGGGTGCCAATATTCTGGGAGAGCTGGGCTGGTCTGTGCAAGATATGTTGGACCGTGTGCTCGATGGTGATTTACAGGTTACTACTAACCTGCGGGGCTTGTTGAATGATGTCGTTAAAGCGCTGCCTGCGCTGGTGATGTCTTACAAAGAACAGAGCGCCTGGGACCCTGCCCATGTTCGTGAACTGACTGACCGCGCTTTCCGTATGGCTGAGGGTGCCGGAAATGATCTGGCCGAAGGCCTTTCCCAGGTAGAAGAAAAAGTACACGCAGGTGCATCTGACGCACCTGTCTCCGAAACGCTGGGACAGTGAAGTCCCGGTAAGATAATGAAAGTGGAGAATGAGCGTGCAATCTGACAGAAAAAATACAGCGGAAACCACTGTTTTAGTAGACCCCATTGAGAGCTCCAAAGAGAGCACGCTCGAATGGTTGATGGAGTTGGATAGGGACGAGCCAGAAGAAAACCTGTTTGTCTTAGACGGCAAGGTGATGGCCGACTTTAGCCTGAGTGCTTTCGAAGCAGAAGTGGCAGCGCGCCCTATGACGCGCGGTCGTGCCGGTGCCGACGACCTTGATACCTATATCGGAGAGGAAATTGTGCTTTCTGAGGCTGGTGGTAATGATATCTACCGCAGTGATTCCGCTGATGAAGCTGCGCAGGACGAAAGCGAGGCCTTTGATGGTTTGATGGCCATTGAGTTTTCGCGGGCGTCCAATGACGATGCCGAAGGCCTGGCCGAGAATGTGCAAGACGGTAGCGATATTTTGGGTCTGGAAGACGATGATGATATAGGTGAGTCCTATCTTGTTGTCAAACGCGTCAAAAAACCCTTGGCGCCGGTTGAGACAACTGCGCTGCCTGAAGCAATTCCTGCTCCCGAGGCAATCGCCCCTGTGGCAAACGTAGCAGCGCTTGTGCCGCCATCTGACGTCTCTGACTACGTCACTAATGTCCAGGTGCCGGACGATGACCAGGATTTCGATGACTTCCTGGTGGCCGGTAGTGATCTGGCGGTTGGTGATGAAGACTTCGACGGTCTGAGCCTAGAGGCCAGCAACGATCAATTTGCACTCGATGCCGATCTGGAGAGCGATCTTGATTTGCACGAAGACTTCGCAGTAATGGAAGGCTTTGATGATGATTTGATGTCTGCAGTAACGCCTCGCCTTGCCGGTTTCATGGACGAGGTGAGTACTGCGTTAACAGCCAGGCTTATTGCGCTGGATCGCAACGCTGATGAGGTTTTGGCTGATGTGTCTGTGGCAACCGATGCGCAGACTGCTCAGTTAGCCATAGAACAGGGCTATGAACCTGTCCTGCAGGTTTGCACACAGGTACCTGAGGCACTCGAAGGCTTAGCCCCAGCTCAATTGGATGCAGTCATGTTGCGTCTGTCGATAGCGGCAAGTGGAGAATCCTGCAATCGTTTGTTCCTGGAAGATGTCGCTGTAGAGCAGTTTGCAGAACGGCAGCTTGAGGCTGTCGCGGTTACTGGTTTTGATGAGGACCTCCTGGGTGAGGAGATCGACGCGGTAATGCCCTCTCAAGACTGGGCACCTGCAGGCGACGAGATCGATACGATCTTCGATGAGATTGGTAGTAGTGACTTCGACCTGGATTTCGACGCGCCTTCGCTAGACGCAGTAGAGCCCGAAAGTCCGGTCAACGAAGCAGCACAGTTGCAGGAGTTTACGGCTGAGCCTGAAGAGGAAGTGCTGGAGGTATTCGAAGAGAATATCTTCGAGGTTGAGCTGGAGGCGCCGGGTCATAACAGCCCGGCCGCCTCACCGGAAGAAATTGACAGCTTGTTCAGCGATCTGGGTGTGGAGACCGAGAGCGCCGGAGAAGTGTGTGGTCTTGAGGTCGAAGAATTTGTTGATTCCAGGCCCGACATTGCAGCGGCTGCTGCAATACAGTCCGATCAGGTGCAAGTTGCTGAGCGTGCAGCAGAAGCAGCTGAAGACATGGCATGGTGTATTCCTGACGGGATCAAATTCAGCTATAGCAGCCCGGGAGGCAGTGAGATCTTTTCAGAGTTCCTCGATGCTTTCATTGAGGAGGGATCCTCTGAGCTGGAGAAGCTTGAAGATGCGATTAGTGCCTGGGAAACGGACCTCTCTGCGGAGGCCGCCTACACGCAGGTCACGCGTATCTTGCATACCGTTAAAGGTATCGCCAAGGGCGTGGGCCTGCACTACTACGGTACCCTGATACACAACTTCGAAACCTTGCTGGAGGCGATGCCGCGTCCAGGTGCGGGTGACGAGGCCGGATACTTCCGCATTGTAAACGCCTGGCTGGATGCAGCGGTACGCGGTATGGATTCTGTGCAGGGTGAGCGCAAGGATATTGTCAGCGAATTCCCCGGTGGTGCAGCGGCTGCAGATGTCGCGGATGAAGTGTTGCAGGAGGTCGCCGAAACTGAGCAGGATATACAGGGCGAGGTGTCTGAGCCAGAGACAGAATCAGCGCCGCAGGTGGTCGAAAAGTCCGCTACAGATTCTCGCCGTAAACTGGAAGACAAGAAGTTGGCAGACGAGGGCGCCCGTGCCCTGGCAGCGCAGCAGTCCGTGCGCATTACCTCTGAAAAACTGGATCTGCTGCTGAACCTGACCAACCAGGCTCAGCAACTGGGTGTGCGTACCGCGCAAAGTACAACGAAAAACAAGCGCGCTTCTGCGGAACTGCAGGGACGGCTTTCATCGGTTCGAGCGCACATTGCCGATATCGCCGACCGCGCATTGTTCAATGTAACGGCCAAGGGATCTTCGCATTCAGCTGAACTGGATGCACTGGAGATGGATCAGTACACCGAGTTGCAGGAAGCTGCGAACATCCTGCGCGAAGGCGTAGAAGACCTGACTGACCTGATTGAGCTGGCTAGCCGTCATAACGCTCAGGCAGAGGCGTTGCTAAAGCAACAGGCCACTGTTATCGGCTCGATTGGCTCTTCGATTCGAGCCGCGCGAGTCGTCCCTGTCTCCCGTCTCATGCCTGGGCTTCGTCGCCTGGTGCGCACAGTGAGCAATGATCTTGGTAAAGACGTGGCCTTCCGTGTGAGTAATGAAGTGGGCACTCTGGATCGCGACGATTATGCCCGCTGCCAGACTATCCTCGAGCATATGGTGCGCAATGCCCTCGATCATGGCATTGAGTCCTCAGGCGATCGCAAGGCTCTGGGTAAATCCTCTGTCGGGCAAATCAATATTGACGTACGCATGTCTGGAGCGGACTCTGTGATCGTGCTGTCTGATGATGGGCGCGGAATAGACCCTGAAGCCATGCGAGAATCAGCGATTCGCAAGGGTCTCGATGTTGAGGCCCATGCGCTTAGTGATGAAGAAGCTCTCAATCTTATTTTCCACAAGGGCTTCTCCACTGCAGCATCCCTGAGTCAGATTTCCGGCCGGGGTGTTGGCATGGATATTGTTCTGAGTGAACTGCAGCAAATGGGTGGCGATATTCGTATCGTTTCCGAAGTGGGCAAGGGGACATCCTTCCATATCCGTATTCCCACTAACGTTACGGTTAACGGCGCCCTGTTGGTGACCACTGGGGAGAACTCCTATGCGATCCCGTTGGGCGGATTGGTGTCCGTGGATGAAGTGTCCGTAGATGAATTTTTCTCAGCCGTAGAGAGTGGTGAGAATCTGCAAATTTCAGGCATAGAGTGTGAGCCAGCCTATCTGGGGACACTTTGTAAAAGCAGCAATTTGCCTGATCGTTCAACCTGGCGCAATACACTGCCGGTAATCGTTGCCGGTGGTGAAGGTCGGCATATGGCCATCGCCATTGACGATGTGGAAGAGGCGCTGGAGTTGGTGATTCGCTCGTTGGGCGCGCAGTTCTCTTCAGTGCCTGGCGTGGCCGGCGCGGCAACGACTGCCGATGGTGAGGCGGTGGTTGCCCTGGATCTGAATGTGCTGGTGAGCTGCTATGAAGAAGGGCAGGGCACTGCTGTCCAGGCGGACCACCCCGAGGAAGAGAAATTCCTGGCCCTGGTGGTAGATGATTCACGCACTCAGCGTATGGTCGCCACCAGTCAGCTGGAAACAGTCGGCATCGAAACAGCGACTGCCGAAAATGGCGCCGTTGCCATCGATTGGCTAAACACAACCGAACATCTTCCTGATGTGATATTGCTGGATGTGGAAATGCCGGTAAAAGATGGCATTCAGACACTGCGTGAGATCCGCAAGTCAGCCCGTTACTGTCATATTCCGGTGATCATGATTACCTCGCGCACGGGTGTTAAGCATCGCACCTTGGCAGAGGAAGCCGGGTGCAATGGTTACATGGGTAAGCCGTTTAACTTCCGAATGCTGATCGGGCAGATCAATGAGTTGACCGGACAGCGCCTGGAGCTTGGCTGATGAGCATCGCCAAAAAACGGATGTGTGTGCTACTGCCCTGTGCCGCTAACAGGCTTTGGGCGGTGCCGCAAAATTGCCTTGCTGAAATTCTGACACTGCCTGCCGATGGCGATAGCGTTCCCTCCGAGGTCAGCTGGCGTGGTGTAGACGTTCCAGTGATGGACTTCGGTGCTGACGGCAACGTGTGCTGGCGCGACCCTCAAAATGGTACGGGATTGATTGCGGTCATACTGGGGGTACGTGGAGTCGGCTTTGATTATTGGGCTGTGGCGCTGCGCGGTAGCGGTCTTGCAGTCAAGCATATTGACGAAAGTGAATGTCAGGACCGACCTGAGGCGATGCAAGAGCACGCTCTGGCGGCCTTCGAACTAGACGGACAAATTTACCAGGTGCCGGATTTGCCGGCCCTGCAATGTCTGGATTTGGAAATGGATTCTGCGGCTACCGCCTGAGGTGCCCGCGACAGTGGAGTAGGATCATTGGAACTTGATAGATTGGTTGAGCAGATCGATACGGCTTTTGGAGAAACGCCACCCTTTACTTCTGCAGGTCTCGTGCAGAACGATCGGGACGTCCTGCTGCGCGTATTCGGTGATGAAGGCTACCAGGTCTATTTGCAGGACCAGGTAAACCGACAAATCATTCGCGATTACCTGACTAACGCGATGATGCTGGGTTTTATCCCTGAGCAGGGGCTAGCCGAATTGGAGGCCATGGTGGGAGATAAGGAGCGCCGGGCGGCGCTATCGCTACACATGCTGATGAGCTCAGTGGAGCAGGCATCGGAGCTGCTGACCAACGGGGTGCCTGGCAGGTTAGAGCAATTGAAACCGGCTCCAGACTCGCCTCCCCATATCCATTTGATACGCAGTTGAGATTCAAAATTTGGCAGGTATGCTGTATAAAAGGCTAAAAACCGGCCTTCAAAGGCAAAAATTTGGCCAATAAATACCAATTCTGTCTAATCCATTAAAATTGTGGCCAAATTAACATTGCTCCACTCCCGTTTCCCCCTTATAACTTAACTAACACGCGGTCAGAAGCCCGTGTGTGGTGGGCATAGGCGTTTGCGCCAAGGGATGTCCTACCTTCGAGGGATTGGAAAATAATAGTCAGGGAGTCAGCTATGTTGACGATTACACCTACAGCAGTACTGAATGAGAACCCCGGTTGCGGACTTGAAGTGTTCGCGGTGATAGAGGGTAAGAAAGTTTTCCTGCCGGAAGATGCCAACTACATCATGCAGGACCGTCGCGGTCTGTGGTATTACAGCACGCGTAAGCCCCGCCCTAAAGAGGGCGACTGGACACCAAACAAGACCAGCATCGCCTGCAAGAGCGACGGCGGATATGTCAGGGCACTGAAGACCGAAACCGTGCAGCCATGGCTGGATACATGTCAGCGCACTGTGCGCATGGTGACGGGTGCTTCCTCTGCAGAGCGTCGTCCAGCTGATAGCTGAGCGCTTTTAGATGGCGGCGCAGTGGTCGATTTCTGACTGCGACGTCGCCAGCCACACGTCCAGCTGTTCAGCTTCTGACGCCAAAATATTGACCATCGCCTGTTCCAGGCCACGGTAGGCTTGCTGCCACGGCTCCACATGCATCAGCATACTACAGCGCTGTCGCAACGGCATGCTCTCGGGCAGGTCCAGCGGGTCTAGCTGCTGGTTGCGAAAACCAGCGCTGAGCACTGTTGCAATAACTTCATTGTCTCGATTGTCGCGTAACTCCCCTTCAAACCGTCGCACGTGCATCAGCAAATGTGCGCGCGCTGGAAATTCTTCATCAGTGATGCAGTTGTGCACCCATAGCGGCAGCCCGGCCGCTAACACTAATTTGCGCGAGCTGGTATCCATTTGCCTGTAAGGCACGGGCTCGGCAGCTGGCAGGGCGCGACGCATTGTGAGATCACTGCGGCTGTGAAAACCCAGCGGCGCGAACGCGTTAATGCGTGCCCCGACCAGAGAGACGTGGGTCATTTGAAATTCAGACATCCACCTGTACTACCTGTACTTGTTTAGGCCATTATTCAAGCATAGGGATTGGGATGCGCTCTACAAAAATTAGGCAATAAGTGCAGTTGTGTCAGCTTGGGATTTTGCCTCCGATAACACATACTGTAGCGGGGCGCTCAGCGCTAATTTCCCTGGGATTAAGCGGAATAAACGTGACCATAGCCGGAAGAATAAATACGATGGTTGTCGCCATTGTGATTAGCATGACCTTGCTGGTCAGTGGCTTTGCCAGTGTCCGCGAGTACCGTCTGGAGCGTGATCGCTTGCTGGATCAGCTTACAGATGAGGCTAGCCGTCGTCCCGATCTTGCGCTGTATCTGTATTTCGAAAATGAACAGGCGCTGCGTAGTTCTCTGCAGCGGCTGATCGACCCGCCACCTGTTCAGTACGGCATTATTCACAAGGCGCAGGGTGGGATTGTCATGCGACATCCCGCAACGGCCGCGCCTGTGGCGCCGCCAATGTCTTTACTGCGCCAGGGAATCTCTGCAGCAGACAGCGCCCTGATGAGTCTGAATGGTCAGGATGAGCCGGTCAGCCGCGGCCTGCTGGGCGCACTGCTAGGGTCTGATCGATATTTTCAACTGACCCTGCCTGTTACCTCGGCGGTGAATCCACTGGCCAAAAAAGTAAGTCAGGAAGAGTTTCTACTCGCGGCAACACGCCCCGAGACGGACAAAGTTCGCCACGTTATCGGTTATCTGCAACTGGCAGTGAGCCAGCGCGGCCTGTTGTTGCAAGTGCTTCCGGGCATACTGCTGGTGATGGGGGCTTGTATGGCTTTCGCTGTATTGTGCCTGGCATTGAGCCTTTCCCTGACGCGGCGGATTACCTCGCCTATATCACGGCTGGCGAAACTGGCCGATGGCATAGCCTCCGGTAAGCTGGAGGAACCGGTGAAGGTCAGTGGCGGCGGCGAGGTAGAGGAGATCGCTGCGATTCTAAATGGTGTCATCACCGGCATCAGTAATTATAAGAAGGAAATGGACGTCGACCACCAGTTGCTGAGTATGAAGGTTGACGAGCGGACCTCGCAGCTTTCCCTGCGCAACGATGAGCTGAGCAAGGCCGTACAGCAGGTCACTCGCACCAAGAACCGGCTGCGGCAGATGGCCTACTACGATGCCCTTACTTCACTGCCTAATCGACGCCTGTTTACTGAGCAATTGTCGTTGTTACTCAAGCTTGCGCAACGTAGTAAGCAAACACTGGCCTTGCTGTTCCTGGACCTGGATAACTTCAAGCGCATCAACGATTCGCTGGGCCACAGTGCCGGAGACTTGCTGTTGCGTGAAGTGGGCCAGCGGCTCTCCAGCTGTGTGCGTGACAGCGATGTGGTGGCCCACTATGTAGACCCCACGGCGAAAATTGATGTTTCCCGCCTCGGCGGCGATGAGTTTACGGTTGTGCTTAACCAGGTCGATAAACCCGAGTCTGCCAGCCTGGTGGCTGAACGCCTGATGTCGGCGCTATCGAAGCCGATGATGATTGACGGTCATGAGCTGGTGGTGACGCCCAGTGTTGGCATTGCCCTGGCACCAGAGCATGCCAGTGATGTGGAGGGCTTGTTGCGTTGTGCCGACACTGCCATGTATCACGCCAAGGCTACGGGCAAGGGTACCTACCTGTTCTACGATACCAGTATGGAAGAGGCGGGCCTGGATCGCCTCACCCTGGAAAACGACCTGCGTAAGGCTCTGGACAATGATGAACTGGTGCTGTTCTACCAGCCTCAGGTCGATACGCTGAGCGGCAAGGTTGTGGGAGCGGAGGCACTGCTGCGCTGGATGCACCCGGAGCAGGGCTTGATTCCACCGTTCAAATTTATTCCCCTGGCCGAAGAGATGGGATTGATTGGCGAAATGGGAGATTGGGTTATCCGCGAGGCCTGCGAGCAATTAAAAGCGTTTGCGGGCAGGGGAGTCAGCTTGCCCAAGGTCGCGGTCAATGTATCTGCTCTGCAGTTTACCCCCAGCTTTACCCGGCGGGTGAAGTCTATTCTGGAGGAGACAGCTGCCGACCCCGCTACCCTGGAGTTGGAGCTTACCGAGGGTGTGGTAATGGGCGATACCAACGCCTCGGTGCTGGCGCTGTCTGAGTTAAAAGAAATGGGAGTGAGTCTGTCCATCGATGACTTCGGCACCGGCTATTCATCCCTGAGCTACCTCAGCCGATTTCCTCTGGACGAGCTCAAGATTGATCGCAGTTTTGTTATCGAGGCCAATAACAGTGAGCAGGGCGGGAGTCTTGTTCGGGCGATTATCGCAATGGCACAAAGTCTGGGTTTGAGTTTGGTGGCTGAAGGCGTGGAAACGGACGAGCAATACAGGTTTATGACTACAGAGGGGGCACACGTTATTCAGGGTTATATGTTCAGCAAACCGGTGCCTGCAGATGAGCTGGAGCCTATGCTAGCGCCCTGGCATTTTCAGGAGCAAATTAAGGAACTGGAATCCCGGATCCAGCGTTAGGCGCCGGGACTCTGCTCGCGCTTAGCCCCAGTAAGCTTTCATTGAGACAACCTTGCCAGCGTCGTTGAATTCGAAGACATCGATTGGCGAGATATCCACGCCTTCCATCAATACTTTGAAGGGAAACGCAGCGGCGTTACCGGCACAACGAACGTCGCCGGACAGCTCAATTTTTGCGCCTGTAGCGAAAGCGCCTTCGTAGAAACCGATAATTGCGTCAATGCCCACATAGGGCTCACTGCCCACCGGGTCTTCAACTACAGCATCGTTCGCGTAGATCTCTTTTATCAGGTTCATGTCGGCCTTACTGAAGGCTTCCATATATTTGTGCACTGCTGCGATTTTCTGTTCGTTACTCATAAAGTTATCCTGTCAGTAGCCACACAGTGTGGCGTAGCGATCCTTGTGAAAGCCGGTGTCGCCAAAAATTTGCATGGCCACTCTGGCGCGTTTTAGAAAGAAGCCGATTTCCAGCTCATCGGTGACACCGATACCGCCATGCATTTGCACCGCTTCGTTAGTCACCAATTTGGCCAGTTCATTGAGTTTGGCCTTGGCCAGGCTGGCCAGCAGGGGTAATTGCTCAGGAGCGTCATCCACGGTCGACAAGGCCTGTAGCATGACCGACCGGCACAACTCGATCTCTGATTGTATATGAGCTGAGCGGTGCTGAAGAGCCTGAAAGCTGCCGATGAGAGCGCCGAACTGCTCTCGTTCCTTGAGATATTCCACGGTGCGCTCGAAGGCTTCCAGCGACAGTCCCATCATTTCTGCCGCCAGTGCCACCCTGCCTCTATCCAGTACTGGTTCAAGTACTTGCCAACCCTCATCGAGGGTGCCCACCAGAGCGTCGGCTTCTACGCGCACTTGCGTAAAGCTGATGTTAGCCGCATTGCGGCTGTCAGCCATGATGGTGCGTTGTACGCTGACCCCAGCGGCCTGGCGATCAACTAGGAACATAGAAATACCCTCGGCGGACTTCTCGTCGCCAGCGGTGCGAGCGACAACCAGTAATTTGTCGGCACTGTGGCCGTCCAAGACAAAGGTTTTATTACCTGATATCAGGTATCTGCCGTCGCTGGGTGTCGCTGTGGTAGCGATCTGGGTAGGACGATGGTGATGGCTTTCCTCCAGTGCCAGGGCCAGTGTGAGCTTGCCGGCGGCAATGTCTGGCAACAGGCTTTCTTTTTGCTCCTGGCTACCTCCCAGCAGCAGGGCCGATACACCTACAACGGCTGAAGCGAACAGGGGAGAGGCTGTAAGGTTGCGCCCTGCCTCCTCCATGACGACACCGAGGCCGGTGAAACCGAACTCCAGACCGCCGTATTGCTCCGGCAGGATGATGCTACCCCAACCCAGCTCAGTCATTTGCTGCCAGAGATCGGGGGCGTAACCCAGGGCGTCCCTGTCATCGCGCAGTGTGCGTAGTGATGCTACCGGCGCATTGTCTGCCAGGAACTCTCGAGCGCTATCCTGCAGGAAGCGTTGTTCTTCATTTAATATCAGAGCCATGTTTTGTTCCTATGACTGAGGCAGTTTCAAAACCGATTTGGCGATCACGTTGAGCTGAATTTCGGAGGTTCCCCCGGCAATGGTCATGGCCTTGGACATGGCCCATAGACGCAGGGTATCTAGCTCGGATTTGGAGAAGCTGTCGCCTTCCCAGCCGAGGCCCTGGCTTCCCATGATGGCCAGTAGCAACTCACTTTTGGTTTTTTCTGCCTCAGTGCCCACATACTTCATCACCAGAGGGGCGGGACTGCGCACACCGGCGATCTTTTCCTCGAAGGTGCGAAAGTGCGTCAAGCCTATGGCGTGCATGTTCATGTCGTAATCGGCCAGGTCCGAGCGCAGCTGGCCATCGGCGATCTTGCCGTTTTCGAAATCAAGGTACTGGCGCGCCGCAGCATTGGGTACGACAATCTCGCGGGGAGAGTCGCTGCCGATTTCAGACATCAGCTTACGTTCGTGAACCAGTAGGGCCTTGGCGACGCTCCAGCCTTTGTTCAGTTCGCCTACCAGGTTTTGTTTGGGGACCTTCACATTATCAAAAAACGTTTGGCAGAACTCGGACTCGCCACTAATCAGGCCAATAGGGCTGGTACTGATGCCCGCATCTTCCATGTCGATGAGCAAAAAGCTGATGCCCTCTTGCTTCTTTGCTTCCGGGTTGGTCCGCACCAGGCAGAAGATCCAGTCGCACTTGTCGGCCGCGGTGGTCCAAATTTTGCTGCCATTGACCAGGAAATGGTCGCCCTTGTCTTCGGCCTTGCACTGCAGGCTGGCCAGGTCTGAGCCAGAGCCTGGCTCGGAGTATCCCTGCGCCCAGCGGGACTCGCCGTTGATGATGGCGCGCACATGCTGCTGTTTCTGCTGGTCGTTGCCGAACTCCAGTAGCGCTGGGCCAAGCATCCAGATGCCTATGCCGAACAGGGGCGTGCGGGCTCTGAGCGCTTTCATCTCTTCCTTGATGATCTTGCCCTGCTGCGGGCTGAGTCCGCCACCACCGAACTCGGTGGGCCATTCTGGGCAAATCCAGCCCTGGTCCCGCACCCGCTCGAACCATAGTTTGGCGTCTTCACTGGGGAAGTCGCTATTGCGGCCACCGTAGTACTGTTCTTCCGGGGTCATTGGCTGGCGCTGTGACTCCGGGCAATTTTGTTCCAGCCACTGGCGTACATGGCTGCGAAACTGGTCAAGGTCCTGCAAAATCTCTCTCCTGACGGGGGCGTTCATGGGCTCTCCAGAATAAGGCTAAGGTGGAGGGCAACGGGATAGTTTACGCCCGCTGTCCACTGTGTTTGAAGTGATCTCAGGGTACTCGCGCGTCATCGCAAGGCAATGGCCTAATAAGTCAGCCCAAATGACAATATGGGACAGCCCTGCCTGTCATTCCTATCCATATACACGGGTATAGTGCTGCATACCGATAGATTTGACGCACTCCATGGCACCGTGCACATTAAATGCTTTGCCAACAAGGAGTTAGCCATGCAGCGTTTGACGGGGAAGGTAGTTCTGGTAACGGGTGCTGGCAGTGGTATCGGTCGTGCCAGTGCCGAGCGGGCGGGCGCTGAAGGAGCCTCGGTCTACTGTGTGGATATCGATGCTGTGGCTGCATCAGCTGCCGTTCAGGCCATCATCGATGCCGGCGGTCAAGCTGAGCCGCGGGCTTGTGACGTCGGCGATGAGGTAGCTGTGCAGGCTTGTGTGAATAGCTGCATAGAGAAATACGGACGACTGGACGCGCTGGTGAATATGGCGGGCATCCTGCGCTTTGATGATACCGAGCAGCTGAGCCTCGAGCACTGGCAACGGGTTATCGATGTGAATCTCACCGGTACCATGCTGTTGAATCGCGAGGCGCTGCCACACCTGGTGCAATCGGGCGGCAGTATTGTTAATGCCGCGTCCACCGCCTCCCTGGCGGGCCTGCCCTGCGGGGTGGCCTACTCGGCCAGTAAGGGCGGGGTGCTGGCCATGACCCGCAGTATCGCTGTGGAATATGCAAAGCGCGGAGTGCGCGCCAATTGTGTTTGTCCCGGTGATATCAAGACTGACATGACCAAAGGCATTGGTTTTCCTGACAATATGGACTTCAGTTTGATGTCACGTATCTCTTCGCTGACGGGGCCTAAGGGTGCTGAGGCGGTTGCAGGCGTTATCGCAATGCTAATCTCGGCAGACGGTGCGCATATTACTGGCGAGGATATTCGGGTAGACGGCGGCACACTGTCCTGATTACTGCGATTCGATCAGCTCAACGATGAAACTGCGCTCATCTTCTTTGCGCAGGGTCTTGATAGTGATTTTATCCCCGGGTTCGTATTTTTCCAGGGCTGACAGGTAATCATCGCTGCTGCGCACTGCTATGTCCTCGATGTGCGTGATGATGTCTCCGAGTTCGATTTCCCTGCGGCCAATCTGCCTTGCGCCCTCCATGCCGGCTTTAGCCGCCGGCAGCCCCGGGTAGACATGCACAATGGGTACGCCCTCTATGCCGTAATGACGAATCCAGCGGTCACTTGCAAGCTCCACTCCAATGATGGGGTGCAGTACCTTGCCGTAGGCAATCAGTTGCGGAATCACGTCCTTGACGGTGTTGACGGGAATGGCAAAGCCGATTCCCGCGCTGGCACCACTGGGACTGTAAATAGCGGTGTTAACGCCTACCAGTTGTCCCAGGGAATTGAGTAGCGGACCGCCGGAATTTCCTGGGTTAATTGCCGCATCAGTTTGTATCACACCGTGAATCGTGCGCCCGCTGGGAGCTTGTATTTCACGGCCCAGCGCGCTGACGATGCCAGTGGTCAAAGTTGTGTCCAGTCCGAAAGGATTGCCTATAGCCAGTACCTTGCGGCCGACCGATAGCTCAGATGAGTCCCCCAGTGGCAGGCCTTTTAAATCTTCCGGCGGGCCCTCTATGCGCAGGACGGCCAGGTCCTTCTCTGGCGCTACTCCGACCACCTCGGCCTTAAACTCACGTTGATCCCCCAGGGTCACGATTAACCTGTGTGCGCCGGATATCACATGGAAGTTGGTGACGATGAGTCCGCTGGCGTCCCATACAAAGCCTGTACCTGAGCCTCTGGGGATCTCCTGCACGTTGAGGGAAAACAGGCTGCGTCGCAATGCGGTGTTGGTGACATAGACCACAGAGGGGCTGGCGCGGCTGAAGATTTCTGTTGAGTTCTTTTCGTCTTCTGTGGCGAAGCTGAGATAGTCGGGTTTCTCCGCTGTGAGGGCAACGGCTGCGACAATGAAAGAACCCAGCAAGAGTACGAGATTACGCACGGACTAATCCTGTTGTTGGTATGTGTCCAAGAAATGCTGGATGCGCGCGGCGTTAGCGCCCAAATCGCTGACGCCGACGCGAGAGACCGAGCGCAGGTCCAGCAGGGTGCCGTCAGCGTTGGTACGCAGGCGAATAACGATGTCGTCTTTGAACCCCATGACCGCGGTTGTATCGACTGCCTCTATTACCCCTGTATTCAAATCTTCGTGATAAATCTCCCAGCCTAGTTCGCGGGCTGTTTCTGTTGCTCTCAGGAACGCTTTTTCGATGGGCTCAGCGCTAACCAGGGTTGCCAGGTCCGGGTAAGCTGCCAGCTGCGCCTCGAGTGTTTCCGGGTTGAGATCCAGGGTGTTGCTACCATCGCCCCGCAACATGGGGGCGCTGGTGAACTCAGGCGGATCACTGCTATCGGTGGTGATGTCGTGAATGGGCGGGTAGTCGCCGCTGCCGCCTAGCAGTGATAGCAGCAGTAAGGTGCCGGGTATGGCGAACAGTGCCCTCTTGGCGGTGTCTGCTCGCCACGATGTAAGCTTCGGCAGAAACATGACCACAATAGCAAGCAGAAGGATGAGTACCGAGCCCAGGCAACTCAAGGCATAGAGTAAAAGTCCCTGCTGCCAGGCACCTGAGCGCACCGTCAGTATCGCTATGGGAATTGTCACCAGCAGGGTGATAGCCAGATAGCCGATCCAGTTGATCAGCCCCGGGATTTTCTGTGTTGCTGTCATGGTAGGCTCCAGAGTTAGCGTAAGCGGTACAAGAATACTACCGCTAAGGGGTTCTGGCGAGACAGTACGTTGAGCCTGTTCCCCGCTTTTGTTTTACTGGAGCTGAATTTAATAACTTTGAAGAGCAGGCCACGATGGAAAAATTGATCTTCCCGTTATGGAAGCCAGAGCATATCGATGCAGATGCCTTTCGCGACAGCCTGTTGCGCGAAGGTGGTCAGTGGATCGACCTTGTTGGTGTTCGAGGGTTGCGCATTTCAGTGGCAGATAGCGCGGTTGCTGAGGGTGAGCAGCGCCGTATGTCGGCCACCAACCCGCTGCCGGACGGGATGGTCTCGGTATGGCTGGATGCGGCGGCTGAGCGTCAGGCGATCGAGGCGAGCCTGGAGCAGCTTGTGTCGCGCCATACCTGTTATCTGGTCACGGAGTCTGAGCCTATTCGCAATACACGGCATCCCGTACAGCCTGGCCAGAGACTGCATGGCATGTGTCACGTGGTGTTCTTGCAGCGGCCGCCGCGGCTGTCAGAGGAGCAATGGCTGGCGATTTGGCAGGGCAGTCATACTCAGGTGGCAATTGATACACAGTCTACCTTTGGCTACCGGCAAAATGTGATAGTACGCGGCCTGAGCTACGCGGCGGCGCCTTTGCACGCGATGATAGAGGAGAACTTTCCGGCAGAGGCAATGGCCTCCAATTATGCTTTTTATGATGTCGAAGAGGGCGATGACGAAGGTATGGCCAGCAATGCCCGCAAGATGATGGAAAGCGTCAGCCGCTTTATTGATTTCGATCGTATCGATGTCATTCCCATGAGCGAGTATCTGCTCAAGGCACCGGGTTGATCAGGCGGCTTGTAGAGCCCGGATGCGATCTTCAAGCGGAGGATGTGAGCGTAGTAAACCCGCCACACCCTGTTTCAATTGCTCGCTGATGCCAAAGGCGGTGAGTTCGCCAGGTAAATCCTGGGGCTGGCCTTGTTCTTCTCGCAGCCTCTGCAGCGCGGCAATCATATTCTGGCTGCCGGCCAGTCGGCCACCGGCGGCATCTGCCCGGTACTCGCGCCAGCGAGAGAAGCGAAACACAATCATGCTCGCCAGAAAGCCCAGAAATAGCTCGGCGACGATGGTCACCACGTAATAGCCCAGGCCGTAGCCACGTTCAGTTTTGAATATGACCCTGTCCACTGTGTGCCCAATAATTCTGGCCAGGAACATAACGAAAGTATTCACAACACCCTGTAGCAGGGTGAGTGTAATCATGTCGCCGTTGGCCACATGGCCAATTTCGTGGGCCATGACCGCTCTGGCTTCTTCCGGTCGGAAGCGCTGCAATAAACCAGCGCTTACCGCGACCAGCGCCTTGTTGCGGTTCCAGCCCGTCGCGAAGGCATTTGCTGCTTGTGAGGGAAATATGCCGACCTCTGGCATGCCGATACCGGCCTCTTGTGCCAGTTCACGCACGGTATCCAGCAGCCACTGCTCCTCCGAGCTTTTAGGCGTTTCGATAATGCAGGTGCCGGTGCCCCGTTTGGCCATCCACTTGGACAAAAATAAGGAGATCAGGGAACCGCCGAAGCCGAACAGGGCGCAGAAAATTAAAAGCCCCTGCAGATTCAGATCTACGCCGTTGGCGGCCAAAATGCCTTCAAGGCCCAGCAAGTTGAAAACGATGCTGACAAGTACCAGCACCGCCATGTTGGTGGCGAGAAACAGCAGTATTCGCATTTGCTCAGTGGTTCTCTTCAGATAAGGAAGTGCTGTCTTCGACCCTCTCCGTTGCCGGTGGTTCCGGGCTTTCCTCCAGTGCGTCGGCTGTTATGGGAAGGGGTATCTGGCTGGGTTCAATCACCGGCTCACGGCGCTCTGATAGCTCTACCGCAATGACCTCAGCACGTAATTCAATGTCTTTCGAGGACAGTTCGAACACGATATTGATAGCCTCATCCTCATGCTTGGAGCGCTGTACAGTCTTGGGCACATCGCCGCTAACCCATTGCTTGGCCTTACCCCAGTAATGTCCATGCTGGTTGCGGATAACAAAAACTTCAGTCATTAGGTGTGTGGTCCTTGCGAATACGATGGCGGCAAGTTTAAGTGCTCACCGGGTGTGATGCCAGAGTTGCTGGGCCGGTCAGCCCAGCAGTAAGTCCTTGGCTTGATTGACCTTTGCTGCCAGGTAGTTATTGCCGCCCCGGTCAGGATGCAATTTTTGCATCAAAGTTCGATGGGCCGCGACGATATCTTCCTCGCTGGCCTCTTCAGCCAGGCCTAGTACGGCCAGTGCCTCTTTTCGATTCATGCCGTTGCTGCTTTCTTGCGCAGTTTGCTGGGCGCCAAAATCAGTCTCGCCGGGAAAGCGTTGTTGTAGGTAACTGTCGAGTAACTGTGCAGAATCTGAGTCCTCGCGCTGGCAGTAGGCCAGCAGTTCCTGCAGTTGCTGTCGCTCCATCTCTGACAGGCGCCAGCCCTGGTATTGCCCCATAAGAACATCGCCCGATAGCTCGCCAGTATCGTGATCCAGTTGCATGGACAGAATGGCGCTGGTGACGGTTGAATGTTGACCGGCGCTGGGTGCTGTTCGCCCCAGTTTGGAAGCCAGCATGGGGGAAAGCCGCAGCAGGGTGGGCGCCAGTTGCCGTAAGCCCACCAGCAAGCCTGTGAGTGCCACGCCAATCCAGTGCATCTTGCCGGCCAGCGCCAGAATGATCACAGCGACCACGGCGATGCCCATGCCCAATTTGATGTATTCCCCGCGACGCTTGTGCGGCGGAGCAGACTGGGCGCGTTTAAACAGAATGAAGAGGGCGAAGGCGATCGCCGCCAGCAGTATTAATCGGGGCACAGGTGTCTCATCGTTTTAGTTGCTCGAGTAGCAGTTTAGCACCCTCGGTGCCCTGGCGTTCAAGTGCCGGCAGTCCGCCTGATGCAAAGCTGGCCACTGCTCCTAGCAGAGAGGCCAACGTATCAGCACTGCCGTTGTCGAAAGTCGCCCAGACGCCCTTGCTTAGCTTGGCCATGCTCCTGAAGCAGGTTTTGGCATCCGCCAGCTGACCCTCCTGAAAAATAAACAGAGGTAAATGCAGCAGGCCACACTGGCCTGCCAGCTGGCAAAGTGTGTCCGGGTTTTCCTCCATGGCGTCGCCAATAAACACCACAGCCCGGAGTCTTAGTTTTTGATGCTCGCTCAGGGCATGTCGTAGCAGTCTTTGTATCTGGGTATGACCCCCTTCGCAGCGAACGCTCTCCATTTCCCGGGCCAGTGTGTCGGCCTCTGTGGTCCAGGAACCGGCATAGAAGTCTGCAAAACCACGGTAGTAACACAGTTGCACGGACAGGCTGTTCGCGCGGTGAGCAGCCAGAAACATCTTGCGTTGTAGTTGGCTCGCGCTGTCCCAGGTGGGTTGGCGGCTGGCTGTGGCGTCAACGGCGAACAACAGACGTGGCTGTTGCTCACGCACCGTGGCGATGCTTTTGCTCTTGCTCAGGAAGTTGTCTATTTCCTTTGACGAGGAGCGGCGGGATGGAAGTCTGGCCATTTAGGGAGGTGCGCGCCAGGCGCGTTGGTCAACTGTTGTGAGTAGCAGCGCTCAGTTTACCCATGCGGGATAATTCAGCCAGGTAGTGTCGGCGTTCCGCCAACTCCTCAATGGCCTGTTCCAGCTGTAGGTTAGTGATCGCAGTTGTTTGGTCGTTGTTGACCAGCTGCCACAGCTTGCGGCTGCACAGCTCACTGGCATCGAATTCGTTTCTTTGTATTGTCATCTTTATCTCAGTCTTGTCTCTGCCCGCCAGATAGCAATGGTCCGGGGCTAAATGGTCGCTTTGCAACGATCTTCAGCCTAATCCCTGCATGTGACACGGATGTGACGGAGACTAACCGGCGGGGCCCGATGACTTGAATTTTGCACCGGGAAAGGTGTCTACTCTATCCCAATATGTGAAGAATGCAAATTTACCCGCAATACCGGAGTTTTTATGTCCCTGTTCGATATCCGTAAGAAGCACGCTTTGCCTACTGCAGAGAAGGCCTTGCCAGGCAGAATTGAAGCGATGGAAGTACCTGGCAGCCATTATGTGAATGGTCGTCCCTTAAAAGGTCCCTTTCCTGACGGCCTGGAAATGGCGATGTTCGGTATGGGCTGTTTCTGGGGTGTGGAGCGAATATTTTGGCAGTTGCCCGGAGTTTATACTACCGCTGCAGGTTACGCGGTGGGTGCCACGCCTAATCCCACCTACCAGGAAGTGTGCTCGGGGATGACTGGCTATAATGAAGTAGTACTCGTTGTCTATGACCCCAGGCAAATCAGCTATCAGCAGCTGCTGACGATTTTCTGGGAAGGGCACAACCCAACCCAGGGCATGCGTCAGGGTAACGATAGGGGTACCCAGTACCGCTCGGGAATTTATACCTATTCTGATGAGCAGCTTAGTCTGGCCAATGCGGCTATGGCCCAGTTCCAGGCAGAATTAGGCCAAGCGGGATATGGAGAGATTACGACAGAAATTCTCCCTGCGCCTGAGTTCTACTATGCCGAGGAATACCACCAGCAATACCTGGCAAAGAACCCGGGCGGTTACTGCGGGCTTGGGGGGACGGGCGTCAGTTGCCCTGCAGGTGTGCTCTAGAAATCGCTGGTTGTTTTATCGTCAAAATCTTCTGACTCTGGTTCGCTTTGTTCCAGCTGCTCCATAAGATTGATGGCGATAGCAACGAAGTCTGAATCGGTGATGATGCCCACCAGCTTCTCATCCCGGGTAACAGGCAGACATCCCAGGCGATTTTGCAGCAGTTGCATGGCCGTACCGCGCAGGCTGGCTTGTTCGTCTACCGTTTGAACGGGTGAGATCATTATGGTGGAGAGCGCCACGTAGCGTTCTTCGTGTTGGTGGGCAGCCTGGTCCGGCAGTACGCTTGAATCAGCTGCAGCCAACACGTCTCTTTGCGACACCACACCGACCAGCAGGCCGTTGCCACTGACTACTGGAATGTGGCGAATATGGTGTTCCGACATCATCCTTCTAGCCTCGGCAAGACTGTCGTCTGGTGACAAAGTATAGGGTTGGGCTGTCATGATTTCTGCGACGCTGAGCATGTCTGATTTCCTTACTGGCGTTGTTTTCCGATTCGAGAGACAGGGTATCGTGCCTGTCAGGCTATTGTCTTGATCACCGTCAAAATTTCCTTGTCTGGGGCCTCGGTTCCTTCTATAACTATAGGCTGGCTCGTATGACTCGCCCTATAAATATAACGATGAGGTATGTATGTCCGTGTCTAATGTGTGGCGCAACAGCGCCCTGACTATTTGTGTTGCTGCGATTGTTACTCCCTTGAACAGTACCCAGGTGCTGGCACAGCAACTGGTGCTTGAAGAGATCATTGTGACGGCGCGAAAGAGAGTAGAGTCTCTCCAAGAGACGCCAGTGGCCGTAACTGCGCTGAGTACTGAGGCGCTGCGCGAGGCCGGGGTGCGCAACCTGGCGGACCTTAATCAGATAGTGCCCAATATTGAGGTGGCCTCTGGTAATGGCAACGCGGGTATCGCCAATATTTATATTCGCGGCGTGGGGCAACGTAACTCAGGTGCCAATATTGATTCGGGCGTCGGTATTTACATTGATGGAATCTACATAGGTCGCCCTGACGGGGCTTTGTTGGACATCAATGACGTACAGTCTGTGCAGGTTCTGCGGGGGCCTCAGGGTACTTTGTTCGGTAAGAACACTACCGGCGGCGCACTGGTTTTCACCAGTAATCCCCCAGTAGATGAGTTCGAAGCCATGGTAGGCACTCGAGTGGGTAATTATGATCGCCTGGACGCAGACCTGATGGTTAATGTCCCAATTACAGATAGTCTCTTTACCCGGTTGTCAGGCACTCATCGCTCTCGCGATGGCTACATGGAAAACCTCTATGATGGAGAGGATTACAACGATGAAGATCGCCAGAGTTTGATTTGGCAGACTCGCTGGTTGGTCAGCGATGATTTCACCCTCGACCTTAACCTCAACTGGGCGCAGACCGACCAAAAAGCGCGACCCCAGAAATGCCTGCCAGTAGAGGGCTACGATGGTTGGCAGGAGGTGCTGTTCAATCAGTTGGCAATAACGCCGTCGACCGGACGCGAGTTGAAAGATTTCTGTCGTGACGCGGCTGCTGCCGGCGGCGATGACCCCTATAAGATTATTTCAGACATTGGCGGCATTTATAAAGTAGAGAACCGCGGAGCCGGGCTGACTGCGGAATGGATGCTCGGTGAAGACCTCAGCATCAAGAGCATCACCGGCTGGCGCTATACCGAGGCTGAGCAGAACGACGAGTTAGACAGCACCGGTATTCCATTTTTGCACCGTACCAACTCCGAGCATCCTTTTGGCACTCCTGCACAAACTGATCAGTACAGTCAGGAGTTTCAGCTCACAGGTTCTGCTTTCGACGACAGAATGCAGTATGTCGCAGGCGTCTACTGGTTTAGTGAAGAAACCGATAACCGTCGCTCGGTGAATATCCTTGGCCCCTTCGATCCTTCTATTGGAGGTACATTTTTCACCAGTTCTTCGGCAAACCTTAAGATCGCTGATAATGAAGCGATAGCCGTGTTCAGCCAGGTGGAGTGGGAGTTCAATGACCACTGGCGAACCACACTTGGCGTGCGCTATACCGAAGAGGACCGAGAATTCACCAGGGAGGTCTATCTGCCTGACCCGGCGACCCTGGACGCCAATGGCGGACCGGTTGTACCGCTGGGAGGTGGTTTGTATATCGTCAGCCGACCCGATTTTGTCTATAACCCGGAGTTTGATTTCCTGCTGGACGACGCTCCCAGCGCCAAAGTGTCTAATGACGACGTAACCCCTATGGCCAGTATCCAATACCTGCTGGGCGACAATGACTATATTGATGACGGTTCCTTATACCTTACCTATAGCGAGGGTTTTCTCTCAGGGGGGTTGTCCGAAGCACCGGGCGGTAGCCTTGAGGAGTTTGAGCCAGAGGAAGTGGAAAACTGGGAGTTCGGTTTTAAGCTCGATTTGTTGGATAGAAGCCTGAGGATTAATGGTGCGATTTTCAATATGGATTACACCAACCGCCAGCTCACCACTCTGGTGATTAATCCCAACACGGGATCTCCAGCGCCGGCGACCATCAATGCGGCCGAGTCCACTATTCGTGGCATTGAGCTGGAGACGACCTGGCTGCCTGCCGAGCGTTGGATGATCAGTTTCAATGCGACCATCAATGATGGTGAAATCGAGACTTATGATGACGTGCAGTTAACCTTGGCCACAGACCCGGAGATTGGTCCTGGTTGTACCCGCACCTCGCTGGTAGTAGTTGCTGTAGACGAGTGCCCCAATGATCGTTCAGACGAGAACCTTCCCAGGCTTCCTGAGGAAACCTATATGCTGGCGGTGCAGTACGATTGGGATTCGAACTTTGGTTTAGTGCAGCCCAGACTGCAAGCCAGTTGGAAGTTTGATATCGAGTATTGCTTCGATTCTGCCAGTTGCCGCAGTGGCCTTTGGCTGGAAGATGAGCAGTTTGAACTCAGCGGTCGCATTGGCTGGGTCTCTCCCGAGGGCAAATGGGTCGGCGGACTGTATGGCACTAACTTGACGAATGAGGAATACGTTATTGGTGGGACCGCGCTAGTGGAGTCTTCCGGTATTGGCGGCTTTGTGCCGGTGGCGCCGCGCATGTACGGCCTGGAACTGCAGTACAATTTTTAGTGACAGGCGCCAGCTAAAATAATCTACCGATGAGACCGGTTACCGCATTCTCTACCCGGAGTATGCGCGGCCCCAGGCTGACGGTCTGGCAGTTAGCTGCCTCCAGCTTTTCCACCTCGTAGGGAATGAAACCGCCTTCGGGGCCAATAACCAGTAAGGCTGGACCCTCGATGCCACGCGGGCAGGGGGGGTAGTCGCCAGGGTGTGCAAGCAGGGCCTGTTTGCCCGCAGCTAAAGCAGGTAATACATCTTCTACGAAGGGCTTGAAGCGCTTGTGCAAGTGGACTTGCGGCACTCGTGTGTCGCGTGACTGCTCCAGACCCTGCAGCAGGTATTCGCGGATCGTTTTGGCCTGTAACACTGGCGTTTGCCAGTAGTTTTTCTCCACCCGGTAGCTGTTGATCAGGTGTAATTCACCGACACCCATTTCTGCCACTGTCCGCAGTATACGGCGCAGCATTTTGGGCCTGGGAAGTGCGACAACCAGTGTCAGCGGTAGTTTTTCGGGGGGTGTCTGGTCCAGTACCGGTTCTAGCAGCGCGACTTCCTGGTTAATCTCAATGATCCTGGCGTTACCCATGTCACCATCAATTTCGCCTACTCGCACCGTGTCCCCGCTATCTTTGCGGTGCACCTCTCGCAAGTGCTGGAGCCGCGAGTCTGTAATGCGCAGTTGACCGCCTTGGGTGCGCTCAGCAGCGCAGAACAGTAACAGGTTCACCAGGCTTAGCCCGCCCAGAGATCGTATTCATTGGCAGCGGTGACCTTCGCTTTTACCAGGTCCCCCGGGCTCAGTTCGGTGGCGCCGTCCAGGAAAACCTTGCCGTCTATCTCTGGCGCATCTGCTGCTGAGCGGCCAATGGCCCCCTTGTCATCCACTTCATCGATCAGTATTTCAATGGTGGAACCAATCTTCTGTTGCAGCTTGTCGGTGCTGATTTCCTGCTGTAAGGCCATGAAGCGATCCCAGCGTTCCTGCTTGAGTGCCTCGGGTACAGGGTCGGGCAGGTCGTTGGCCTTTGCCCCTTTTACGGGTGAGTACTGAAAACAGCCCACTCGATCCAGCTGGGCTTCGCGCATGAAATCCAGCAGGACTTCGAAGTCCTTGTCGGTTTCACCGGGAAACCCGACGATAAAGGTACTGCGCAGGGTGATATCCGGGCAGATGGAGCGCCAGGCCTGTATTCGCTCTAATGACTTTTCAGCTGCTGCCGGGCGCTTCATGCGCTTTAGTACTTCGGGGCTACCATGCTGGAATGGGACGTCCAGATAGGGCAGGATCTTGCCTTCAGCCATCAATGGAATAACCTTGTCCACATGGGGATAGGGATAGACGTAGTGCAACCTGACCCAGATGCCAAATTCTGCCAGCGCTTCACACAGCTGTTGCATATGAGTTTTCAGCGGCCGGCCGTTCCAGAATCCGGTGCGGAACTTGGTGTCTACGCCGTAGGCGCTGGTATCCTGTGAAATCACCAGTAGCTCGCGCACGCCAGCTCTGACCAGGCGCTCTGCCTCTTCCATGACATCGCCGATAGGGCGGCTGACCAGATCGCCACGCATGTCGGGAATGATGCAAAAACTGCAGCGGTGATTACAGCCTTCGGAAATTTTCAGGTAGGCATAGTGTCGCGGCGTTAGCTTGATGCCCTGGGGAGGTACCAGGTCGATGTAGGGGTCGTGGTTGGGAGACGGTGGTACATGTTCGTGTACAGCGCCGACAACTTCTTCATAGGCGGCCGGGCCGCTGACGGCCAATACCTTGGGATGTAATGCCATGATTGAATCGGCATCATCCCCTTTACCCATGCAGCCGGTCACAATAACCCGGCCGTTCTCGCTGATGGCTTCACCAATGGCGTCCAGCGACTCTTGTTTGGCACTGTCTATAAAGCCACAGGTGTTGACCACGACTACCTGGGCGTCCTCGTAGCTGGGTACGATATCGTAGCCGTCCATTTTCAGCTGGGTGAGAATGCGCTCGGAGTCGACCAGGGCTTTAGGGCAGCCCAGGCTAATAAAGCCTACTTTTTGCTTGTCGGGATTGGTCATGGCTGCGCGCCCGGTTGGGATAAAGGGGGCGCATTGTACCGCAGCCCCCGGGCAATATGCCAAGCGTGCTCGAGGCACCCCGCAGGGCGCCTGAATTTAACTCAGATTGGCGATTTCTTCGCCGAGAACCTTGAGGAAACTCGCGCCTACGGCGCCATCGATCACGCGGTGATCGCAGGACAGGGTGGCGCTGATACGGGTGGCGACAGCAATTTTACCGTTGTTCACTACCGGCTTTTGCTCCGCCTTGCCCAGTGCCAGAATGGCTCCCATTGGCGGGTTGATGATGGCGGTAAAGGTGCTGATGCCGAACATACCCAGATTGGAGACAGTGAAACTGCCTCCGCTGAGATCCTCGCGGGTCAGTTTGCCGTTTTTCGCTTTCTGCGCCAGAGCCGCGGTGGCCTTGGCGATTTCAGCAGCTGACAGGTTTTGCGCAGCGCGGATGGTGGCTGGGTAGAGGCCATCATCGGTGGCAATTGCGACCGAGACATTGGCATCGCTGTACTGGTGAATATTATTGTCCACCACGTTGATGTTCACTCTAGGCTCACGTATCAATGCTTTGGCGACGCAGCTGACGATCAGGTCGTTTACCGAAACTCTGGTGCTGCTGGCAGCGTTGAGTGATTCCCGGTGCGACAGTAAACCATCCAGGTCATACTCCACTGTCAGATAGTAATGGGGTATTTCCTGTTTGGCCTCAGTCAGTCGTCTGGCAATGGTCTGACGGGTTGCCGACAGCGGAATGACTTCAATATTAGCCGGTACTTCCTCCGTGCCACCTTCGCTGGCGGCAGCGTGCACATCGTCTTCGGTGATACGACCACGGCGGCCGGTGCCAGTCACGGTGTTCAGGTCAATGTTGAGTTCCTGGGCCAGCTTGCGCACAGCGGGGGTAGACCGGGTCGCCGCATCGCCGCCGGGAGCGGCTGCAGGGGCGCTCGGTGATGAGGCTTTGGCCTCAGCTGGTGCGTCGCCGTTTGCACCTGAAAAATCGCTGATGAACGCATCGATGGCGGCATCTTCAATCGCGGCATCGGCGATGATGCCCAGCAGAGCACCCACCGGGCGCGCATCACCTTCTTCAGCGATGATCCGGCGCAGCACGCCATCAACTGGCGATTCCCATACATTCACTATCTTGTCGGATTCCATTTCAAGAATCTCATCGCCCTTGCTGACACTGTCGCCCACGGCTTTGTTCCAGACGTTGACGGTGCCTTCGATCATTTCGATGCCCCACTTGGGCACCGCAATGGCGTAAATCTCACTCATGCCATGGTCTCCTTGATCGCAGCTATGATTTTGGCGGCATCCGGGATATAGGCCGCTTCCAGCTCCGGAGAGAAGGGGGTGGGACTGTGGGGCGCACAAACCTGTTTTATAGGGCCCTTCAGCGAGTGGAAAGCCTTGTCCGCGGCCAGGGCCGCGATATCTGCGGTCAGGCCGCAGCGAGGTGGTGCCTCGTCGACTACCACTAGTCGGCCCGTGGCTTGGACACTTTCCAAAATGGCAACAGTATCCAGTGGCGAACTGGTGCGTGGGTCGATCAGATCGCAACTGATGCCCTCGGCCTCCAGGGCATCGATAGCTTGAGCGGCCTTGGGTACCATCTGGCCAAAGGCAACCACGGTGCAGTCATCGCCTTCGCGAAGAAAGGAGGCCTGACCAAACGGAATGGTGTACATCTCATCGGGGACTTCGCAGGCTTCCTGATAAAGCACTTTGGGCTCGAAAAACAAGACCGGGTCGTCGTCCTGTATGGCCTGCAGCAACAAACCCTTGGCATCGTATGCATTCGAGGGGATGACAACCTTGAGGCCCGGAAATGATGTCATGATCTGGTACATGGACTGACTGTGCTGACCCGCAGCGCTGAAACCGCCACCGGCTGCAAAGCGGATGACAGCTGGGCAACGGCTTTTGCCGCCAAACATGTAGCGGAATTTGCCCATTTGGTTGACGATCTGGTCCATACAGACGCCAATGAAGTCAGCGAACATGATTTCCGCTACGGGCCGCATGCCCATCAGGGCGGCGCCTGATGCGGCACCGACAATTGCAGATTCGGAAATAGGTGTATCGATACAGCGATCGGGCCCAAAGGCCTGGTAAAGCCCTGCGGTGACACCGAAGACGCCACCCACGGTGCCGGTTTCTCCTGGCGCGCCGTTACAGCCGGCTACGTCCTCACCAATTACAAAAACCGAATCGTCAGCTGCCATCGCCTGGTGCAGGGCTTCGTTGATGGCGTCACGCATTGTTTTCTCTGCCATGATTATTCTCCCGGGTTCAGCTGGCTGTGCCGTAGTTGATGTAGACGTCTGTAGTGACCTGCTCTGGTGTTGGTCGTGCGGCGGCCTTGGCGTCGACAACTGCCTTTTCGATTATTGCCAGCACTTCTGCGTCGATGACGTCCAACTCCTCCAGCGGCACTTCACCGGTTTCGGCCATGCGTGCGCGAAAGTTCTTCAGGCAATCGGAGTTCTCGCGTAAATCTTCCAGCTCTCCTTCGCCACGGTAATACTGTGGGTCGCCGACAAAATGGCCGTGGAAGCGTCCTGTCTCGGCAAATACGCCCGCCGGACCTTTACCCGAGCGCGCGTGCTCTATGGCTTTTCCCGCGGCCTGGTAAACGTCGAAGAAATCAGAGCCATCGGCTTCAAATACAGGGAAACCGAAAGCCTCGGTGCGTGCCTTGAGATCATCGCAACCGACTGCATAACTGATATTGGTATGCTCCGAGTAATAGTTGTTCTCGATCACGAACACCGCCGGTACCTTTAGCACCACTGCAAGGTTCATGGCTTCGAAGCAGGTGCCCTGATTGACCGAACCGTCTCCGGAGAAGGACACCGCCACTTTGCCATTCTTGCGAATTTTGGCAGCAAGGGCGGCGCCTACGGAAATGGGTGGGCCGCCGGCGACGATGCCGTTAGCACCCAGAATGCCTTTGTCGACGTCGGCAACATGCATGCTGCCGCCCTTGCCCTTGCAGAGCCCCTCTGAGGAGCCCCACAGCTCTTTCATCATGCCCGGTACATCAGCGCCCTTGGCAATGCAGTGGCCGTGCCCCCGGTGGGTGCTGATAATGGCGTCTTCGTCGGACAGATGTTCGCAGATACCAACGGCGTTGGCCTCCTGCCCTGTGTAAAGATGGGTGAATCCGGCGATCTGGCCGTTCATGATTTCGGTGTGGGCGCGCTCTTCGAATTCGCGGATGGTTTTCATCATGCGATATGCGCGCAGCAGGTCTTCTTTGTCCAGACTCATGCCGATCTCCTCATTGGATGGGGTGTGTTTGTCGTTGTGTTTTTTGAACGCGTTGGGAGCAGAGCGTTACAGTGTGTTCATCGCCCAGCGTATGCCGCGGCGCAGCAACTCGTAGTATTCCGTGGTTTTCCAGGCACCGAATTCGGGCTCCGGGTATTCTTCAATATGGGGCTGCATGTCGTATTTGCCGCGGCAGTGGCCCAGGGTGAGATACAGCACTTCACCCTCGCCGTAGGGCCGCAGGTACATGCATGACCTGGGTTCGTCATGGGTCCACTGATCATGGACAAAGCCTTCGGTAACGCCGCTCCACTGGGTGTGCAGTAACATAGTCTGCTCGCCGTGATGCTCACTCAGGTAGAGTTCATCGTCCACGGTAAATGTCGGGATGTCTTTTACCAGCGGGTGGTCGGGCGCGCTGACTTGTACATCGTAGGGCTGTATAGGCGGATGAGAAAGAAACTGACTGCCCAGCATGTCCATAAATGCAGCGTTCTCACGCGGACAATCGACGCTGCCATCTTCCAGGAAGCGAAGAATGGAGTTGGTTCCGTGCAGGGCGAACCAGCGGCCGCCAGCCTTCATGTACTCACAGAGCTTTTCGGTTTCTGTAGCGCTGGGCATCACATCACAGGTATAGGTGATAATGAAGTCAGCCGCGCAAATAGATTCAATGTCGGAGTAATCTGCGCCCACTGATATTTTCAGGCGAGGCTGTTCCGCCAACAGTTTGAGAATCTCCAGGCGGGCATAGTCGATGTTGTGGTATTTGCCACCCGCTACCAGGTAGACGTCTAATCTGTCGCTCTTTCCCATCTCTATTATGCCGTTCCACGAAAAGGTTGATTTTCCTGTGTCCAGCAACGCGATATTGGGCTCTTCAGAAGTGACCAATGGCTGTTCGAACAGGTGGAGTTGTCATGGTGTGAAGGGAAAATATCATGGCCCCTGAACAAAAACAAACAGAATTGACTGTTTTTTGCGCCGTGATTATCCACCGAAACTTGTGCTGGCTTAATCAGGTTTCTACACTGGTGATCTTTGTCCTGGAGCAGGTAAATGAGCGTATCGGTCAGTCAACAAGGACGTATCACGGTAATTACTCTGGAGCGACCGGAGGTGCGCAATGCGGTCGATGGCGAAACTGCTAGCGCGTTGTTCAAGGCTTTCGAGGCCTTTAACGGAGATGGCGGCAGCGATGTGGCCGTTTTTTACGGGGCCAATGGGACCTTCTGTGCCGGTGCCGACCTGAAAGCGGTAGCCGCACAAGAGGGTGCCAATTCACTGGCTGCAGACGGCAATGGCCCTATGGGGCCTTCCCGGATGCTGCTGGACAAGCCTGTGATTGCCGCCATAGCAGGCCATGCGGTTGCCGGCGGGTTGGAGTTGGCCCTTTGGTGCGATCTACGGGTGGTAGAACAAAGTGCCGTGATGGGAGTTTTCTGTCGCCGCTGGGGTGTTCCCTTAATCGATGGGGGTACTGTGCGATTGCCGCGTTTGATTGGGCAGAGCCGGGCAATGGATTTGATCCTAACGGGTCGACCAGTGTCAGCCGATGAAGCGCTGGCAATAGGTCTGGCCAATCGTGTGGTTGCCGATGGCACAGCCCTGGCTGCGGCGCTGCAACTGGCGGAGCAACTGTTGACCTATCCACAAAATTGCCTTCGCTCAGACCGGTTAAGCGCCTACGAGCAGTGGGATTTGGAGTATGCAGACGCTATGGTTAATGAATTTCGCAGAGGCATGAGCGTGATCGAGTCCCGGGAAACAGTGGAGGGCGCCACGCGTTTTGCCTCAGGCAAGGGGCGCCACGGTAACTTCGAGGATATCTAGTGGCGGCAAGCATCCGTTTACAGCCTGTCCTGTTGCCAGTGACCACAAGTTGAGTCTCCCTTGAGGCAGCGCAACCTAGTGAAAATTTGCCGACTCGCCTACTATCGTTGCTTTTATGTCTAACCGGAGCTGTCGATTTGCATAGTCAGTCATTAATAGAAGCGCATTGCCTGCAGCAAGAGCCGGAAGTGGTGATTGTCGATTGCCGCTTTTCCCTGGCTGATACAGCTCAGGGACGCGCTCTATATACGGCAGGCCATATTCCGGGGGCCCATTACCTGGACTTGAATCACGATTTGTCCCGCCCGGTGCAGCAACATGGTGGCCGTCACCCATTGCCGGATGCACCGACCCTGGCGGGCAAACTTGCCAGTCTTGGCGTCGGCCCCGAGACGCGGGTTGTCGCTTATGATGATTCAGGTTTTGCCTATGCATCGCGCTTATGGTGGTTGATGCGCAGCTTGGGTTACAAGCCTCCGCAGATACTCAACGGGGGCTTCCAGGCCTGGGTTGAGCTAGGCGGTGAGCTCGAGCAGGCGCCGCCGCGACAGATCAACGTCGAGCCGGTGGCCAGTGAATTCACCGGTTTTTGCGATGTCCAGGACTTGCGCCAGTTACTCTCGGCTGGCTGCGTGCTGGTCGATTCCAGGGAAGAGCGTCGCTACCAGGGTCTGGAGGAACCCATCGACCCGGTGGCAGGTCATATTCCCGGTGCGATGAACCACCCCTGGCAGGGTGTGACGGATGAAACCGGCCGTATTCTGGATGAGCAGGGCCTGCGTGATCACTGGGGTGAGACTCTGGAGGCCGAGCAGTTGGCGGTATATTGCGGCTCTGGCGTGACAGCCTGCGTTAATCTGTTCTCCCTGTCGTTGTTGGGCAGGGATGACGCTGTTCTCTATGCTGGCAGCTGGAGTGACTGGTGCAGTTATCTGTAGACTGCCCACGGCGGGAATATTCGGGCTAGGCCAGCGGCCATCCCTACGTTAAAATGCGCGCCCTTTAGCTTGAACCGGGCCCGACAATGCTTGAGATCAACCCTCTGCTGCAGACACTGAAAGACATCGAGGTGCGTACCGACGTGCTTAGGGGGTATCTTTGACCTGGCTAATCGTAAGGAAAGGCTGTCAGAAGTAGAGCTGGAGCTGGGCGAACCCGGTGTCTGGGACGACCCTGAACGGGCCCAGGAGCTGGGTCGCGAGCGATCTTCACTGGAGGCGATTGTTCACACCATCGAGAAACTCGATGTCGGCGCCGGCGATGCCCTGGACTTGCTTGAGATGGCAGCGGCCGAAGACGACGAGGATACCGTTGCCGAGGTGAGTTCGGAAATCGATGCCCTGATTGCGCATCTGGAACTGCTGGAATTCCGTCGTATGTTTAACGGCGAGATGGACGCTAACAATGCTTTTCTCGATATCCAGTCTGGCTCCGGTGGGACCGAAGCTCAGGACTGGGCCGAGATGATGCTGCGCATGTACCTGCGCTGGGGTGAGGCCAAGGGCTTCAAGACCGAGCTTATGGAGGCTTCTGCCGGGGATGTTGCTGGCATCAAGAGCGCCACGATCAGGTTTGAGGGTGAGTACGCCTTCGGCTGGCTGCGCACAGAGACGGGTGTGCACCGGTTGGTGCGCAAGTCTCCCTTCGATTCAGGTAATCGCCGCCATACTTCGTTTTCTTCTGTATTTGTCTCCCCTGAAATCGATGACAATATCGAAATTGACATCAACCCTGCAGACCTGAGGGTAGATACATACCGCGCCTCTGGTGCAGGTGGCCAGCACGTCAATAAGACCGACTCGGCGGTCCGCCTGACCCACAACCCGACCGGAGTTGCGGTGCAGTGCCAGACTGAACGTTCCCAGCATCAGAACAGAGACAACGCCATGAAACTGTTGCGAGCGAAGCTCTATGAAATGGAGATGCTCAAGCGCAACGAGGAGAAGCAGGCCATGGAAGATGGCAAGGCTGATATCGGTTGGGGCAGTCAAATTCGCTCCTACGTGCTGGATGACGCGCGGATCAAGGATTTACGCACAGGCGTAGAAACAGGCAATATCCAGGCTGTACTGGACGGCAGCCTGGATCAGTTTATCGAGGCTTCGCTTAAGAGCGGGCTGTAATTTGCTGCATGTCGTCCCGCTTGAGCGGGAGATGACGGCAGGTAATTTTGAGAGTCATTGACTATGAGTGAACAGGACCAGGCGCCTGCGGCACAGGACGAAAACAAGCTGATCGCGGAACGTCGCGCCAAGCTTGATGCTATCAGGGAAAAGCGTAACGCATATCCCAATGATTTCCGTCGCACGGCAGAAGCAGAACAGTTGCTGCAGGAGCACGGTGAGTCATCCAAGGAGGCGTTGGAGCAGGCTGACCAGCATTATTCGGTCGCTGGGCGACTGATTCGCAACCGAGGCGCATTCCTGTTGATTCAGGATGGCACCGACCAGATACAGCTTTATGTTAATCGCAAGGGGCTTGATGAAGAGACCTTGGCGGAGATCAAATCCTGGGATCTGGGTGATATTGTTGGCGCCAGTGGGCCGCTGCATAAGTCCGGCAAAGGTGACCTCTATATCAACATGGAAGAGGCCAGGTTGCTGACCAAGGCCCTGCGCCCATTGCCTGATAAGTATCACGGACTCGCCGATCAGGAGATGCGCTACCGTCAGCGTTATGTCGACCTGATCGTTAACGAGGAGTCCCGCAAGGTGTTCCGCACCCGATCAAAGGTTATCGCTTTTATCCGCGACTACATGATGGAGCGAGGTTTTATGGAGGTGGAGACCCCCATGATGCAGATCATTCCCGGCGGCGCGGCCGCCAAGCCCTTTGTGACACATCACAATGCCCTGGATCAGGACATGTATCTGCGTATTGCGCCTGAACTTTATCTCAAACGTCTCACTGTGGGTGGTTTTGAGCGGGTGTTCGAGATCAATCGCAGTTTCCGTAATGAAGGCCTGTCCACCCGGCACAACCCGGAATTCACTATGCTCGAGTACTACTGGGCTTATGGTGCGTTCGAGGACGCGATGGACCTCACCGAGGATATGCTGCGCAAGCTGACGCAGGAGGTGATTGGCAGCACGACTGTTGAGTATCAGGGCAACAGCTATGACTTCTCCAAATCGTTCACCAGACTTTCTGTGTTCGACTCCGTGCTGCAGTACAACCCCGAAATTACAGCCGAACAACTGGCGGACGAGGCCCAGGCCAGGCAGATTGCCAAAGACCTGGGTATCGCACTCAAAGATAGCTGGGGACTTGGCAAGGTGCAGATCGAAATCTTCGAAAAGACGGTTGAGCACTTGTTGGACCAGCCTACGTTTATAACCCGTTATCCGACGGAGGTGTCCCCCCTGTCCCGTCGTAACGATGATGACCCCTTTGTTACCGACCGTTTTGAGTTCTTTATTGGCGGCCGGGAACTGGCCAACGGCTTCTCCGAGCTTAATGACCCCGAAGACCAGGCGGAGCGGTTTCTGGCCCAGGTCGCTGAGAAAGATGCGGGTGATGATGAGGCCATGCACTACGACGCAGACTATATTCGCGCGCTTGAGTATGGTCTTCCCCCCACGGTGGGTGAGGGGATTGGTATCGATCGTTTGGTGATGTTTCTGACTGATTCGCCAACGATTCGCGATGTGCTTTTGTTCCCTCATATGCGGCCTGAGTAGAGCGTCGGGGTGCGAAGGGTCTGTTGAATAGGCTACACTGCATTTTTTGCCCAGAAGAGGAAGGATTCTTGCTTCATCGCCCCCTGTCGCTGCTAGGCCCCGTTGGGCTAATGCTTGTTCTGCAAGCCTGTGCCCAGACCCCCGAGGTGAGCTCCGCTCCAGCTGTGGAAGAGGTCCCCGAGATAACCCTCAATTTGCCTGTGCAGGCAGCTTGTGACTGTGTGGAAGAGGCCGCCAGGGATTACACTTTCCTCGAAAAGGGCTTTGCAGCCCTCGCCGAAGGTGATCACGAGGGCGCCATGGAATACTTTCAGCGCTACAGCCGGTTGGAATCATCCTCTGAGGCTAAATGGGAAGCCGGCATAGCCGTTACTTTCATGAAGTCGCTGGAGGGAAGCCCGTTTTATGATCCCCGCGATGCTCGCAAAAGTTACCGCGAACTTTACACCCAGAATTGGCAGTCTATGAATCTTCATCAGCAGACTCTGCTGTTACGCCAATCTTTGGAAAATTTCAGGCTCATGCATCGTCAACAGATGGACCTGGAAAAAGACAAAGCATCCCTTAAACAGGATCTCGAAAAACGCGAAGAAGCTATCCAGCGGCTTCGAGAGTTAACTCTGGGTCAGAAGGGAGTAGTACAGTAAAGGTGGAGCCACTGCCTGGTTCGCTGCGCACCTGGATAGTGCCACCCATCAGTTCGCAGTAGTCTCTGCAAATGGCCAGGCCCAGGCCAGTGCCGCCGTAATTTGCACTAGTAGACACATCCGCCTGCACAAAAGCCTCGAACACCTGGTTCTGTTGGTCCTCATTCATGCCGATACCGGTATCGCGCACCGAAATTTCCACCCAGCCCGGGTGCTCCTGTGGCTCACTCGCCAGGACGGTGAGGTAACCATTTTCAGTGAATTTGCAGGCGTTACTCAGCAGGTTGGTGAAAATCTGTCTGAACTTGGCAGCGTCGTTGTATAGCGTTGGCAGGGTGCTAAAATCAGGCTTCTCCAGTTGGTTGTTGCGTTCGCGTAGTTGCGGGGTGATCGAATCGCAGGCTTGCTCCAGCAGTTCGCCGGGCTGGAATGTTTCACAGTGCAGGGTCATTTTCCCGGTCTCGATCTTGGAAAGGTCGAGGATGTCATTGATCAGCGTGAGCAACTGCCTGCCGGAGCGTATAATTTTGTCCAGATCCTGCTGGAACTGCGGTCTGTCTATCTCGCGCTCATCCGAGAGTTCGTCGTGGAGCATTTCGGAGTAGCCAATAATAGCGTTCAAAGGAGTGCGCAATTCGTGGGACACATTGGCCAGGAACATGCTCTTGGCAGCGCTCGCTTCATCTGCTGCATCCCTGGCCTTGCTCACGTCATACATGGCATTGCGCAGCTTCTCTGACATCTCGTTGAATGCGTTGGCCAGGTCTCCCAGTTCTCCTCTATCATCGATGTTGTCTATGCGGTAACTGAGATCACCACTGCCGATGCGCTCGGTACCGCGTTTTAGATGCTTCAGTGAGTGATTGGTGTAGCGCACCAAAAAGAAGCCCAGTGTGGCGGTGAGAAATATGGACGCGATAAACCCGATAACCGTGATGCGGTCGGTCAGGGCGATGGTTCGGTCGATGATATTGGCCCGCTGCATTGCGATAAAAGCCTGGCGTTGCTCCAGTTCTTTCAGGCGCTGGCTGGCTTCGATGTAGGGAATGGGATCGTCTACATTGGAATCAAATTCAGGGGTATTGTAGTTCTGGTAGAACAGCGACCAGTCTTCTAGCAACGTATTACTGCTCTCCAGCAAGCGGTCGTAGTGCAGGCGGGTGACGTCGTGGCTAAGCGTCCCCAGTTGCCGAATGCGTTGGGCAATGTTATCGATCTGCTCTTTGGCTTGCCCCGATTCATCCTCATCCAGCTGGTCGCCTGTATTGTCACGAATGGTATACAGCACCAGGATGGTCTGTCGCTGGTCATTAAGCAGTCCCTCGACCTCGGTAGACAACTGAGCGGCAGTCACCGAGTTGCGGTAGGCCTCCATACTTTCGTTTCTGGCATAGCTGCCCCAGAAGTGTGTGCCCACGTTGATCGCGAACAGGATCAGGATGGTGACCAGTGAGAGGGTTAATCGGCGACGTAAACTCATCGGTAGTTTTGGGATTCCTCAGCGGCTGCTGGTCAGTTTTTCTATTTTGATCAGTAGACCCGGGAAGTCCACCGGTTTGGTGGCGTAGTCGTCACAGCCTGCTTCCAGGGCATTGAGCCTGTCGGCGTCCGAAGCATGCGCGGTAAGGGCGATAATAGGAATGTGCTTGATAGCGGTGTCCTCTCTGGCGCGGCGGCATGCGGTCCAGCCATCCATAACGGGTAAGTTCATGTCCATTAGCACCACGGCCGGATTCGAGCTGCGCATCAGTTCCAGGGCCTGTTGGCCGTCGCCGGCCGAGATTACCTCCATGCCCGCCCGGATAAGTCTGCGAACCAGCATGTCCCGGTTTAGCTCATTGTCTTCCACCAGCAGGATCGTGCCCGTCATAGGTCGCCCTCCAGTATTTGGTGAACCTGCAACAATTCATCTATACCCTTAACGTTCAACTCTCGGCATTCCCCGGTGCGATACTGGTTGTTTAGGGATTGCAAGGTACTGTCAGCAATCAAAATTTCACCGGCGGCAGTCACATCCTCGATGCGAGAGGTGACGTTCATTGGGTGACCGACGAATCCATACTTGCTGCGCCGCTCGGAACCAATATTGCCGGCGATTACATCGCCAGTATTGAGCGCTATTCCGGTGTTAATCTCAGGTAAACCGTCTTCCCGGTTCAGCCGGTTTATTTCTTCCATTGCTGCCTGCATCTCCAGCGCACATTGGACGGCCCTATCGGCATCGTCGTCCCTTCGTTGGGGTGCGCCGAACACGGCCAGGATGGCGTCACCGATAAATTCATCGATAGTGCCATTGTGCGCCATGATGATGTCAGTCATCGCACCCAGGTAGCGATTGAGCATAGTGACCACCTGGGCGGGCGCTAACTGCTCACTTAAAGTGGTGAAACCCCGAATGTCCGACATCATGATGGTGACCCGTCTGAGGTCGCCACCCAACTCCAGTCCTTCCGGGCGCTCGAGAATTTCGGTGACGATCTCGTCAGACAGATAGCGACCGAAAGTGGCGCGGATAAATTTTTCGTTGCGCTCCAGTTGCTGACGATACAGCTGTTCCCGGTCGTGCCAGCGTTTGCGCTCTATACCGGCCTTAATGCGGGCTTGTAGCAGCACAGGATTGAAGGGTTTGAACAGGTAATCGTCTGCACCGGCCTCAATGCACTCAATAATGCCGTCCATATCCTGGCGCCCTGATATCATAATGACTGGCGTCGCCCGCCACTGCGGGTGTTCTTTGATGCGGCGTAATACTTCCCTGCCGTCCATGTCCGGCATCACCAGGTCCAGTAACACCACGTCGACATCGGCCTGATCCAGGGTGCGCAGTGCTTCTTCGCCGCCTGCCGCGGTAACCACAATATGCCCCGATCGAGACAGGTAGCGAGCCACCAGCTCACGGTTTTCCTGGAGATCATCTACCGCCAGGATAAAACCGGGTTCTGTGGTGATAGTCCGTTGGCTGGTGGTGGCAGGTTCGGAGGTCTCATCATTGTTGGCCGCCTGGATCGCTTTTAACAGTCGTGTCAGGGCCGCATCCAGTTCGGTCTGTTCGGTGGCCAGGTCTTCTCGCAGCATTTCGCCATAGCCACGGATCGCCGATAATATGTTCATAAGGTCGTGGCGATCGGGGGATTCTTGCTGCAGCGTCCGATCCAGGCGAACAGAGCCTTCGAACAGGTGAGAGAAATCCTCACGCACTCCATCATCGAGCTGTGCTTCGTGCTGCTTGTATAGCTCGCGCACCTCGGCCATTGCGCGCAATAGCAGGTCGCTCCAAAGGGTGGTGCTTTGATTTGGCCCGGAGGTCACGGCGGGGCTGGATCCTTATTTTTTACCAGAGCTGAGTATAACGAGGTCGATGGAGTTGTGGTAATTACGTTTTCATCCGTTTTAAGGATAGAGCAGCTGCGATTTTTGCTTACAGAAGGTGCGTTTTTACGGAACTATGGGTTACTATTATCCGCATAGCTTCAGGGAACAAAGCTAACAGGGGATCAGGTACATTGATGTTGCAGCAAGTTGAAATATTTCAGGGTCTTTCTCAGGAAGAGCTAGAGGCATTGGCGTCTAGCAGTACTAGCCGTGCTTTTCCCAAGAACACCGTTGTCATTCACGAGAACGACCCCGCGGATTCGTTGTTTATTATTGAAAGCGGCAAGGTGAAGGTTTACTGCTCGGACAAGAACGGTAAAGAATTCATTATGAACACGCAGGGCGCCGGGGACTATTTCGGCGAGCTTGCCCTGCTCGACGACTCCAATCGTTCTGCCTCCGTGCGCACGGTTGAGAAGTCCAGTTTTTGCATCGTATACAAAGAGGACTTTAATCGCGTCCTTGAGCAACACCCCAATATTGGTCGTCAATTGGTCAAAAACCTGGCTCAGCGGGTGCGTAAGCTCACGGCGGACGTGAAGAGTCTGGCGTTGCAGGATGTGTATGGCCGTGTTGCCAATGTGTTAATGGATCTTTCCGAAGAACGTGGCGATGGCACACTCTATATCCCTGAAAAGCTGACTCAACAAGACATCGCGGACCGTGTTGGGGCCTCACGTGAGATGGTTGCGCGCATTCTCAAGGACCTCACCATTGGTGAGTACATCCGCTTTGAGGGCCGTCATATCATCATCAACACCCGCTTGCCCGCCAAATACTAGTCGTTACTCTGGTAATCAGAAACCTCGATCGAATGGTCGGGGTTTTTTTGTGCCTTTTGTAGGAAGGTGGCACCGAGTTAGCCACTGCACACAGTGCTGCTGAATCCGGTGATCCTATGCTCTGTGGGGTCAGCCTTTAGTTTCTGTGCGGTTAACGGTCACAGCAATCCTGCCTTTTGCCAAGCGCGCTTCCAGCTGGTCGCCAGGCTCAACGGTAGCGGCGTCTGACACCACTTTTCCGTCGCTGTCGGTCACAATCGCATAGCCTCGCGCCAGGGTGCTCAATGGGCTGAGTGAGTCCAGCATTTGGGCCAGGTGAGCCAGGCGGCTTTTCGAGTCTTGAAGCGTTGCCTGCATGGCCGCTTCCATGCGCTGTCGCATATTGCCTACGTCTTTTTGCATTTGCTGAATGTGCGGTAGCGGGGAATTGGCTTGCAGGCGTGATTCCAGCAGGGCCAGCTCAGCCTTTTTGCGGGCCAGCAGGTTTCTTTGGGCCAGAATCAGGCGCTGCTCGAGGTCGTCCAGGCGCTGGGATTGTTCCCGCAGTTGCGCCCCGGGGTGCTTGAGTCGGGCACGTAGATGGTCCAGACGGGTCTGGGCATCGGCGATCTTGCGCCGAATCAACCGCAGCAGCTCGGTCTCCAGTTTTTTCAGTCGCTCCATTTGCTCGCGCTGATCAGGGCTGAGCAATTCTGCCGCAGCAGAGGGTGTAGCAGCGCGCCGGTCTGCGGCCATATCCGCGATGCTGAAGTCCACTTCGTGGCCCACCGCGGACACAATGGGCAATTCACTGGCGGCGATGGCACGGGCAACGATCTCCTCATTGAATGCCCATAGGTCTTCAAGGGAGCCGCCGCCTCGGCCAACAATCAGGGCGTCCAGGTGGATCGTGCCCTCGGCCTGCCAGCGATTGGCGCGGTTGATCGCATCGGCTATTTCTGCGGCGGCCCCCACGCCCTGAACTGCCACCGGCAGAATCGAGACTTGTATTGCCGGGCAGCGACGTTTAAGCACGGTCAAAATATCGTGGATGGCAGCGCCCGTAGGCGACGTTACTACCCCCAGGTGGGAGATACTCTCGGGCAATGCTTGCTTGCGTTCGGGGTCAAACAGCCCTTCTGCCAGCAGTTTGGCTTTAAGCTGCTCGAAAGCCGCCTGCAGGGCACCTGCTCCGGCGTGTTCCATGTGCTCTGCGATTAGCTGGAAATCTCCCCGCCCCTCGTACAGTGAAACACGACAGCGCAGGCGGATATGATCCCCATTGTTTGGCGTAAACCGCAGACGCTGATTACGGCCGCGAAACATGGCACAGCGGACCTGGGCATTGCCGTCCTTAAGGGAGAAATACCAGTGTCCAGAGGAGGGAACCATGAAATTACTGACTTCACCCTCTACCCAGACGAAGTCGAAATGACTTTCCAGTAGGCTCTTGGCCTGCCGGTTGAGCTGGCTGACCGTGAGGGCGACTGGGGCAGGGGCTGTGTTGAATGGGTTAGACAATGAGAACTTCTGTTTACTGAGGGAGCACCAAAAAGTTATAATTACATGTTTAACTCTAACCCGCCAGCCGGAGACTCCTCAATGCTGCGAATTGCCCAGGAAGCCCTGACCTTTGATGATGTTTTACTGCTGCCCGGCTATTCGGAAGTAGTCGCCACAGATGTTTCATTAAAGTCCAAGTTTACGCGTGGAATTGATTTGAATATTCCACTGGTGTCGGCCGCAATGGATACGGTGACCGAGGCCAGGCTGGCTATCGCTATGGCGCAAGAGGGCGGCATCGGCATTATCCACAAGAGCATGACCATCGCCGAGCAGGCCGAGCAGGTGCGCAAGGTCAAGAAATACGAAAGTGGCGTGGTAAAAGACCCCATCACGATTCAGCAAGCGGCCACCATTGCCGAGCTGATACAGCTGACGTCCTCACATGGTATTTCCGGTGTGCCGGTGCTCAGTGGCGAAGACCTGGTGGGTATTGTGACCCGGCGGGACCTGCGTTTCGAGTCGGACCACAGCAAGCTGGTATCGGATATTATGACTCCCAAGGACAAACTGGTGACCGTCAAAGAAGGCGCCAGCTCCAAAGAAGTTCAAAGTCTGTTGCACCAGCACCGAATTGAGAAGATTCTGGTCGTCAACGATGCCTTTGACCTCACCGGTATGATTACCGTAAAGGATTTCGACAAGGCGGAAAGTTTCCCGGATGCCTGTAAGGATTCCGCTGGCCAGTTGCGTGTGGGTGCCTCGGTGGGTACCAGCCCGGATACCGATGACCGGGTGGCAGCATTGATCAATGCAGGTGTCGACGTGCTGGTGGTGGATACAGCTCACGGTCACTCGCGCAATGTTATTGAGCGAGTACGGATGATCAAGAGTGCCTATCCTGATATGCAGGTGGTTGGCGGCAATATCGCTACCGGAGAAGCTGCTCTGGCACTCGCGGACGCTGGTGCCGATGCTGTGAAAGTGGGAATTGGCCCGGGTTCTATTTGCACCACCCGTATTGTGACGGGGATCGGTGTTCCTCAAATTACCGCCATCGCCAATGTCGCCGAAGCACTGGCAGATCGCGGTATCCCGCTGATAGCCGATGGTGGAATTCGTTTTTCCGGGGACATTGCCAAAGCCTATGCAGCCGGCGCCCACTCAGTAATGATGGGCAGCATGTTTGCCGGTACTGAAGAAGCCCCCGGTGAGGTCGAGCTTTATCAGGGGCGCACCTACAAGGCTTACCGCGGCATGGGCTCGCTGGGTGCTATGTCTCAGACCCAGGGCTCTTCAGACCGTTACTTCCAGGATTCCAGCAAGGGTGCCGAGAAGCTGGTGCCCGAAGGTATTGAGGGAAGAGTCCCCTACAAGGGGCCGGTGACAGCCATCATTCACCAGTTGATGGGTGGTGTGCGCTCTGCCATGGGCTATACCGGCAGCAATGATATGGACGCCATGCGTAGCAAGCCCGAGTTTGTGCGGGTAACCACGGCCGGCATGTCCGAAAGCCATGTGCACGATGTATCGATTACCAAGGAAGCACCGAACTACCCGGTGCGCTGACGCTATACAGGGTCCTGCCGTTACTTTCGAGCTGGTGTTGAACCGCCACAGCGGAAGCTAGCGACAAACTGTCGAAGACCCTGGGTCTCCGCCTCTGCGGGGATGACGAGACCGGGGCGGGGAGAGCTTGCCTCGCATCCAACACCCAACTCAGGAAATGTAATGAGCGCAGATATTCACGCCCAGAAAGTTCTAATTCTGGACTTCGGTTCCCAGTACACCCAGCTTATCGCCCGCAGGGTGCGTGAGGTCGGTGTTTACAGCGAAATCCGTGCCTTCGATATGAGTGAAGACGAGATTCGCGAATATAACCCCAGGGGTATTATCCTCTCCGGTGGCCCTGAGTCGGTAGCCGCGGCTGACTCTCCCAGAGTCCCGGGGTTGGTTTTTGAGCTGGGCGTGCCAGTACTGGGGATTTGCTATGGCATGCAGGCCATGGCCGAACAGTTTGGTGGCAAGGTGGCCGGCTCTAACGTCAGTGAGTTTGGCTACGCGCAGATCACTCAGGTGGGCAACGGCGGTTTGCTGCACGATATTCGAGACCATATTAACGATCATGGCAAGGGTCTGCTGGATGTGTGGATGAGCCACGGCGACAAAGTGGTGGAGCTGCCAGAAAACTTTGAGCTGATCGCCGAGACAGAGAGTTGTCCCATCGCCGGCATGGCGCACAAGGACAAGCCATTCTTTGGTATCCAGTTCCACCCAGAAGTTACTCATACCCTGCAGGGCAAACGTATCTTTGAGCATTTTGTACTGGAGCAGTGTGGCTGTGAGCCTTTATGGACTGCGGCCAATATTGTGGAAGACGCCATTTCCCGAGTGCAGGCAACCGTCGGTAGCGAAAAGGTACTGCTGGGGCTCTCAGGCGGTGTCGATTCTTCAGTCGTCGCAGCCCTGCTGCACAAGGCCATTGGCGACCAACTGACCTGTGTGTTTGTTGATAATGGCCTGCTGCGCCTGCACGAGGGCGATCAGGTCATGGATATGTTCGCCAGTAATATGGGGGTAAAGGTGATTCGCGCAGACGCGCAAGAGTTGTTCCTGGGGAATTTGCAAGGCGAGTCAGACCCCGAGAAGAAACGCAAAATTATCGGTAATACATTCATCGACATATTTGATGAGGAGGCGACCAAGCTGCAGGATGTGAACTGGCTGGCACAGGGCACTATCTATCCGGATGTAATCGAATCTGCTGGCGGCAAAACCGGTAAGGCACACGTGATCAAATCTCACCACAATGTTGGCGGCCTGCCAGATGATATGAGCTTCGAGCTGGTAGAGCCCTTGCGAGAACTGTTCAAGGATGAGGTACGAAAGATCGGCCTGGAGTTGGGTTTGTCCTACGACATGGTTTACCGCCATCCATTCCCGGGACCAGGTCTGGGAGTGCGCATACTCGGTGAGGTGAAGAAGGAATACGCAGACTTGTTGCGTGAGGCCGATGCCATATTTATAGAAGAACTGCGCAGGTCGGGATGGTATGAGAAAACCAGTCAGGCGTTTGCGGTATTTCTGCCAGTCAAGTCTGTGGGCGTGGTTGGCGACGCCCGACGCTACGAATACGTGATTGCACTGCGCGCGGTAGAGACTGTGGATTTCATGACTGCGCGCTGGGCGCACCTGCCCTACGAGTTGCTGGAGCTGGTGTCCAATCGCATCATCAACGAAATTTCAGGCGTCTCCCGGGTGACGTACGACGTGAGTTCGAAGCCACCCGCTACCATTGAGTGGGAGTAAAGCTGTGACCTCCATGGCAGATCACGAGCAGTGGATGCGCCGAGCGCTGGCGCTAGCAGATCGAGCTGGCAATGAGGGCGAAGTGCCCATTGGCGCTGTGGTCGTCAAGGACGGCCAGCTTCTTGGGGAGGGCTGGAATTCAGTTATTGCCTATAAAGATCCCACAGCCCATGCGGAGGTGGTTGCCATGCGCGATGCCGCGCAGATGACAGGCAACTATCGGCTGCCCGGGGCCACGGTCTACGTCACGTTGGAACCCTGCACCATGTGCGCTGGCGCAATGATCCATGCACGAATAGAGAATCTGGTGTTTGCCGCAAAAGAACCTAAAGCGGGTGTGGTCTGTAGCACCTGCAGTTTGCTGGATGAGCCTCGTTACAATCACAAGGTCAATTGGCAGGGTGGCGTATTGGCTGAGTTGAGCAGCGAGCGGCTGCAGACGTTTTTTCGTGAAAGACGCAGCTAGCTCGTTTAACTACAGCGCCCGCAGCCTGATCCCTTCCAGAGCTTCTGGCACATAGTCGTCCGTCTCAATAGGCGGCAGAGGTTTGTTCTGCGCGATGTCCTGCCACTCGAGAATGCCCTGGTAATGGCGAATATTCTGCACATAGGTGGCCGCTTCCTGGCCGCGCGCATAGCCGTGACGGACCGTCTGGTAATACTTGCTGTTTTGTAACTGAGGCAGCCTGGGCATGACATCGCTCCATAGATGTGGGTCCCCGCCCTGGCGGTCGGTCAGCAGCCTGGCGTCTTCGAGGTGCCCGCGACCGATGTTATAGGCGGCCAGGGCCATATAAGATCGGTCTGGTTCGTAGATATCATCCGGCAGTCTTCGCTTTAACTTCTTCAGGTAACGAGCGCCGCCGCGCAAGCTCTGCCCGGCGTCTATGCGGTTAGTCACTCCCACTTCCTTAGCAGTAGGCACGGTAAGCATCATCATGCCGCGCACGCCGGTAGGTGACTCCGCTTCCGGGTCCCAGTGAGATTCCTGGTAGGCAATGGCAGCAAGCAGGTGCCAGTCCATCTGATATTCCTGGGCCACCTGATTGATCAGTTCACGGTATTGGGGGAGGACCACGCGCATGTTGCGGGTAAAGGTATGTGAGCCGATGCGAGAAACAGTCTGACTGTGTCCAAAGTGCTCCTCTTTGAGTCTTTCCAGTGTGCCGTTCGCCTGCAGCCTCTGGAGGAATGCATTCATTGTGGCCATGAGTCGGGTGTTGTCCGCTTCTGGTGGCAGGTACCAGACCATGTCCTGGCTGGAGCCCAGGTCAAAGGCGACCTTGAGGCGGGGATAAAGGCTTTGTTGCACGTCGAATTCATTGGAATCGATGATCGCAAGCTCGGCGTCGCCGCTGTTGACTCTCTCGAGTAGTTCCATTGAGTCAACTTCATTGACTTCGCGCCACTTGAGTTCTGGCAAACCCCCTAGCTTCAGGGCATCGAGGAAACGACTGTGGCTAGACCCTGCCAGCACAACAATCGACATGTCTTCCAGGTCTTTTAATTCACGGGGACGGTAGGTGCCTGCCAGGTACACCACTTGTGGCCGTAACTGGTAGTAAGGCGAGCTGTGGGGATAGAGGGCTCCACGCTCGCCGGTCAGTGCCAGTCCTGCGGCGGCCAAATCAGCTTCACCACGGTTTAGGGCTACGAAGATATCGCTGAGCTCGAAGGCAGGCGTCATTACCAGCTCGACATCCAGCTCTGCGGCAAACAGAGTGGCCAGGGTGAACTCAAATCCCGTGGGCTCGCCCCTGTCTATGAAAAAGGTAGTGGGACTGTTGCGGCTGATCACCTGTAATTTACCGCTGGCTTTTATTTGGTCCAGACTGTCCTTTCCAGCACAGCCCCAAAGCAGGGTGAGCAGGCACAGTAGCAAGGTGATGGCACGAATCATGGTTTGTATTCTAGCGCTGTCTCCGTCGGGTCAGACAGGCAGAATTACCATAGTAATCGGGGTGGATTTCGGTTAACGACACGGGGTCAGATACAGTACAATACCGCCTCCATAAATAGGCCCCTTCTGGAGCAATCCACAGCATGCTTACCCTGCGCGGCGCACCTGCTCTGTCAGCTTTCCGTCTGGACAAACTGGCTCAAAAACTTACCGTCATACACCCCGAGATCAAGCTCCTGCACACGGAATATGTGCATTTTGCTGACGTCTCAGAGCCTATGTCTGCAGAGCGTGAAGCAGTGCTCGCCAAGTTGTTGCAGTACGGGCCCACGATCAGCGAGGAAGGCCATGTAGCCCAAGGAGCAAGTGGCGAACTGCTGCTGGTTACCCCGCGGCCTGGCACTATTTCGCCCTGGTCCAGCAAAGCGACTGATATTGCCCATAATTGTGGTCTCACCGAGGTCAAACGTATTGAACGTGGCCTGGCCTACCAGTTGGCATTGCCGGCTAACCTGACGCCAGCGCTGCACCTTGAAGTGGTCGCTATGCTTCACGACCGCATGACCGAGTCAGTCTTCACCGATCTGGAGCAAGCTGCACAGTTGTTTGTGGAAGCAGAGCCTGCATCCCTGACCAGTGTTGATGTGCTCGCTGGTGGTAAGGCGGCGCTGGAGCTGGCAGACAAGACTCTGGGTCTGGCCCTGGCTGATGATGAAATCGATTACCTGGTGGATAGCTTTACAGAGCTGGGGCGTAACCCCAACGATGTGGAATTGATGATGTTTGCCCAGGCCAACTCAGAGCACTGCCGGCATAAGATTTTCAACGCGAGCTGGAGCATAGACGGGCAGGCGCAAGAGCACTCCCTGTTCAAAATGATCCGTAATACCAATGAACAGGGCGGCGAGAATGTTTTGTCCGCCTACTCGGACAATGCCGCAGTGGTGGCCGGCCACCACGCGGGCCGTTTTTACCCTGACCCCGATAGCTGTGAGTACAACTTCTCTCAGGAGAATATTCACCTGTTGATGAAGGTGGAAACCCACAATCACCCGACAGCAATCGCACCTTTTCCTGGCGCCGGCACCGGTTCCGGTGGCGAGATCCGTGATGAAGGGGCGGTGGGGCGTGGCTCTAAACCCAAAGTCGGGCTCACGGGTTTCTCAGTATCGAACCTGAACATCCCGGGTTACCAGCAACCCTGGGAGAGCGAGTACGGCAAGCCTGGGCGCATCGTTTCGGCTCTGGATATCATGCTGGAAGGGCCCATTGGCGGTGCCGCCTTCAACAACGAATATGGTCGGCCCAACCTGTGTGGTTATTTTCGCAGCTTCGAGCAGGAGGCACCTGGGGTCCACGGTCCGGAGGTACGCGGTTACCACAAGCCCATTATGATTGCCGGAGGCTACGGTAACGTCCGCGAAGAGCATGTTGAAAAGGGTGAATATCGTCCCGGCGCCAAGCTCATTGCCCTCGGTGGCCCGGCCATGTTGATTGGCCTTGGGGGTGGTGCGGCTTCCTCCATGGCCAGTGGACAGAGCGCGGAAGATCTGGATTTCGCTTCAGTGCAGCGCCAGAACCCTGAAATTGAACGCCGCTGCCAGGAAGTGATAGACCGTTGCTGGCAGCTGGGCGATGAAAATCCTATCGCATTCATCCATGACGTCGGTGCCGGCGGTTTGTCCAATGCTTTTCCTGAACTGGTAAAAGATGGCAACCGCGGTGGCAAATTTGAATTGCGCAATGTGCTCAACGATGAGCCCGGTATGTCGCCCCTGGAGATCTGGTGTAACGAAGCTCAGGAGCGATATGTGATGGCGGTAGAACCGGAGAATCTGGCCCGCTTCGAAGCTATCTGCGAGCGTGAACGCTGCCCCTATGCGGTCGTGGGTGAGGCCACCGAAGAAATGCATCTACAGCTTACCGACAAGCTGTTCGGCAATGCACCGGTGGATCTACCAATGTCCCTGCTGTTTGGCAAAGCTCCGCGCATGCACCGCGACGTCACACGTCAGGATGTGCCGGCCCAGCCATTGTCACTGGCCATCAGCGTAGCGGATGCAGCTGAACGAGTATTACAGCTACCGTGCGTGGCCAGTAAAAGTTTCCTGATTACGATTGGCGATCGTACTGTGACGGGCATGGTCGCCCGCGACCAGATGGTTGGACCCTGGCAGGTTCCGGTGGCTGACTGCGCTGTGACTACAGTGTCCTATGATTCCTACGCCGGCGAGGCTATGGCCATGGGCGAGCGAACACCACTGGCCCTATTGAACGGTCCCGCTTCAGGTCGTATGGCGGTCGCTGAGGCGATTACCAATATTTGTGCGGCCAGCATTGCGGACATTAAAGATATCAAGCTCTCTGCCAACTGGATGTGCGCGGCGGGCTATGGGGCCGAGGACGAAGCCCTTTACGACACGGTGCGCGCCGTAGGTATGGAGTTTTGCCCACAATTGGGTATCACGATTCCAGTGGGTAAGGACTCCATGTCCATGCGCACGACCTGGAACGATGGCGAAGACAAGTCTGTTACTGCGCCTATGTCGCTGATTGTCTCTGCCTTTTCACCCGTTACCGATGCTCGTCTGTCGGTCACGCCGCAATTGCGGCCTGATGTCGATGCCAGCCTGGTGCTGATTGACCTGGGTCGAGGCGCTAATCGTCTGGGTGGCTCCGCGCTGGCGCAGACCTGTGGGCAGCTGGGAGACACTGTTCCCGATATGGAAAGCGCCCAGGACCTGAAAGCTTTCTTTACTCTGGTGCAGGAAACCTTGCAGGCGAGCAAGCTACTTGCCTACCACGATCGTTCAGATGGCGGACTACTGGTTACGCTGGCGGAAATGGCGTTTGCCGGACACTGCGGTCTCGATATCGATCTGGCCGCGCTGCCAGGCGATGATCTGTCACGCCTGTTCAACGAAGAAGCCGGTGCGGTATTGCAGATCGCTGCAGCTGACCTGCCAGGGTTTATGTCCCGAGCCGCGCAGCTCGGACTGGGCGACTGTATCCATGCCATCGGCACCGCCGCAGGCTCAGATACGCTGGTCATTCGCGACAGTGAACGGGAGGTGATCGCCGGTGATCGAACTTCTGTGCAGCGCCTGTGGGCCCGCACCAGTTACGAGATTCAGGCGCTGCGGGACAATCCCCAATGTGCCGAGGAAGAATTCCAGCGGCTGGGCAATGAGGGGGTGGGTCTGTCTGCCCATCTCAGCTTTGACCCTGCCCAGGATATTGCGGCGCCCTTTATCAATACTGGTGTGCGCCCGCGTATTGCGGTGCTGCGGGAGCAGGGCGTGAACGGGCATGTGGAGATGGCGGCAGCCTTCCATAAGGCCGGCTTTGCACCTTTCGATGTCCATATGAGCGACATTCTCGCGGGTCGACAATCCCTGGCGGATTTCAAGGGCCTGGTGGCCTGTGGCGGCTTTTCCTACGGTGATGTGCTTGGCGCAGGCGAGGGTTGGGCCAAGAGTATTCGCTTTAACGAGGCGGTACGAGAGCAGTTCAGTGACTTCTTCCACAGGGATGACAGCTTCACTCTGGGGGTGTGCAACGGATGCCAGATGGTGTCTACGCTCAAGGACTTGATTCCGGGTGCAGGTCACTGGCCGCGCTTTGTGCGCAATCGTTCAGAGCAGTTTGAGGCGCGACTGGCCATGGTCCAGGTGCAGGAAAGCCCCTCGATCCTGCTGTCCGGCATGGCCGGCTCTCACTTGCCTATTGCCGTGGCCCACGGTGAGGGGCGCGCTGAATTCAGCGACGATACGGCTACTCGACAGTGTGAGGACACCGGCACTGTTGCCATGCGCTACATCGAAAGCGACCTGACTGTTGCCAGCGCTTACCCGGCTAACCCCAACGGCTCACCCAATGGTATTTCTGGCCTCAGTAGCCTGGATGGCCGTGTGACTATCATGATGCCTCATCCGGAGCGGGTGTTCCGCACGGTACAGTATTCCTGGGCGCCACAGGACTGGCCGGAGGATGGAGGTTGGATGCGGTTGTTCCGTAACGCCAGGCATTGGCTGGGCTAAGGTTTAGGGCCAGAAACCCGGAAGCGGTTCTAACAGGGTAATCTGCTCACGCAGCATGGTGGACAGTGCTATTTTTCCGGTCTGTGGATCAACTGCGATCCCTCGGAAGCTTTGGTGTTTGTCCGGATGCATCTCACAAGCGGGTATCTTTTCCAGCCCGCTGTAGATAACCCCCTGGATTCTGCGCCCGCTCGCGGGGCGCTCCAGATGTTTCTCCCAGCTATTGAGATCGACATAGCCAATAGTGGAGTGGGCCTTGTTTCCTGGCACCGCACATTCATTGGCCAGGGTGAACCAGAGCCTTTCACGATGACTATCCAGGGCCATGGAGTGCAATCGCATCATACGGCCGGTGTAGGGAATGCTGACCTCGCTGAAGCTCTCTCCGCGCTTGTCATAGCGAAGAATATGTCGGGAGGCATATTCACTTACGTAGACTGCGTCGTGGGTAACTTGCAGACCCCACGGGAATCCACCTAATTCGCCCACGGTGTCGTACTCCGTCATGTGTGTTTCGGGTATTGGCCGCAATTCTACGCCGCCTTCACCTTCCAGGTCGTAACTGCCCAGATTTTGCCCGCTGGCATCTGTGAACCAGATCAGGGCATTGTCAGGGTCGGTCTGCAGGTGGGCAATCTTCACAGCTCGGGAAGATTCGGGCATCGGAATACGCTGCATGCAGCCGTCCTGTTCCGGAGAGCGGCCGTCACCGCAGTAGCGCAGGGGCTGGCCCGCCACCGCCGCGGGGTCATCGAAGTCCAGCAGGTTCATACACAGTTTTGAATTCGGTACGAATGAGGAGAGGTAGGAGGTTTCTTGGTTGGTTATACCCCTGCTCTCTGCGATCCAGATTCTACCTCGGCCTCCCGCCAGACCGATCACCTGGGCATTGCCCAGACCTTCGATATCTTCGGCGGGCAAGTTGTAGACGCAGAACCGATCGTCGAACGGTGTGTGCGGAGAATCTTCATCACTGGGATCGTAAGAGATGACCCTCGAGTGATTGGGGCTTCCGGAGAGCTCTCTGAGCAGGCCGCCACCCTGGGTGAACCAGAGCCGACTATCAATAATGGCGACTTTCTCCGCGAGGGCAGAAACCGTGGTCCTGGTGGCGATATTGCCAGTTCCTCTGGCGAGCGAGAAAGGTTTGGTGGGCGGGTAGCGAATGCCTGCTGAGGTAGCTTGAAGCGGTTGACGTCGAGCTATTGGGAATCCCAGAGAATGTATTTCTCCAGAGGGGGAAATATGCTCGACGCCGTTGGAAAACTCATTGAGCATCCATATGCCACCCGCTTTGTCGAAAGTAATATCCAGCGCCTGACCAAAGCCTATAGCGGGCAATGCAGTGCCTTTGTGGAAATCTTCTGTGTATTGCCGGTCGAGAGTCCAGTCCATTGGAGCACCCACGATCACGCGCATCATGTCGGCTGGTTGAGCAATGCTATAGGCTAACAATTGTCCGGCTTCAGCCAGATGTATTGGACCTGGCAACAAGAAGTATACTGCGCCTGTTATCGGCGCGGTTATCTCTCGTGGAGTGCCGCCGTCTAGTGGAAAGAGAGTGCCGATCACTTCTCCTATAGCGTAAGCTCCGGGTTTTTTTTGCCAGAAAACGCTTGGCATTTGGGCCCTCTCGGCATTCTGGCGGTTGGAACATGGGCCATCCGGCAGCAGGCAGGAATTCAAGGAGAGCTCATGGACGCCACTGCTGACTTTATCTGTGTCGATGGTAATAGTAGCGCCATGGGCTGCTATCGGAGCATTGTTGTCGCTGCCGAACAAGGTCTGCGATGAGATAAGTCGCACGTCTCCTGAATTAGTGCTGAAGCCAATTTCAATAGACTCTCCTGGCTGGACGTGTCGATTGCGGTACCCGGTGAAATGGTCATACCCCACTCGGTACCCAACGGAAATAGCAGGGCTGCAAAACTTGTGATCGCTTAGGTGCGGAATGTGGCAATCTCGAACCAGGAACGCATACTCCCCGGCATTTTCGAATGTCTCTGCCGGAACATTGTATTGGGCGCCTGGCCCTGATCGGGGGTGCTTTTCCTGTGGCCATCCGAAGCTCGCCGTTGTTTTTATCTCCACCCAGGCATCATTGTCTTCGCCATTTGCACTGGAGTTGGTTGTCCAGTTGAAATACTGGTCCTGGGGTGCGAGATGATCCACGAATCCGCCGCCGGATGTGAGAACTGGTGGTTTGGGAGGCGGCACCCATATCTGCGCAGACGCGTTGAATTGCTTTCCGTCAGCACCACGGGTGGACAATGTCCATCGATAGCTTCCTCCCTCTGTCAGTTGAATATCAGTTGAGCAGGCGCCGCTGCCGTCTGGATTACATCGAGAGATTTGAACTCCGGGATCGCGGTACGCCGGAGGCCGGTCGTCAAAGATGTAGACCTCGCTATCGGGAGCCATTATTTTCCAATGCAGCGATACCCGATTGCCACCCGATAGGGTTGCGGTGAAGCAGGGGGCTTTATTGGTGCTAGCGCCGGCGGGCGAGATGGGCTCACAATCCCAGGGCTTCTGCTGCGATGAATCCATGAATATCATTGCAGAAGCGGAGGCGATCAATGCCATTGCCAGCAACGGCCATGCGTTACGGCTACTAGAATCGATCGTCTTTTTTAGAGTATGGTTCATTTTATTCTTGCGATGAAGGTTCTATCGCGTGAGCCACTGTGATGTGAATGTGCGGCCACTTGTATGATGAAACTATATTACATGTCTGTAGCCAAGGTGCCTTCAAATGCGCATATGATTGATTGGTATCAAAATTGACCTGGTTGATTTTTGAGCCTTCGACTGGTGGCAGCGCAGGGCATAAGCATCGGCCACTTGAAAAATGAAGAAATTGCCCCCATCACTGGATCAACGGCCTTGTGGCGAGGGACCGATTCCTTATAATGACGCCTTTTTCGAACCGGGCTTGCCGTCCGCTTCATTTATTGAGCAAATTACATGCTGAACAAGTATCCCCTGTGGAAATACCTGCTAGTGCTTACTGTGCTGTGTCTGGGTCTGTTCTACGCTGCGCCCAACCTCTACGCGCCTGATCCCGCCTTGCAGATTACCGGCGAGAGCAGTTCCCAGGTTATTGATGAGGCCACTCTGAACAGGGCGAAAAATGGCCTGAAAGAGGCCGGTATTGAATATTTTGGCGATGCCATTGACGCGGGTGGTCGTAATGCCCTGATCCGCCTGAAAGACCAGGAGCAGCAACTGCGTGCGCAGGCCAAGGTGTCCCGAGTGCTGGGGGATGGCTTTATTGTGGCCCTGAACCTGGCGCCCACCACCCCCGACTGGCTCAGCGATTTCGGCGGCCAGCCGGTAAAGCTGGGCCTCGACTTGCGCGGAGGGGTTCATTTCAAGCTGGAAGTAGATGTAGATGCGGCCATCGAACGGCGTATGGAGTACTACCTCAATGCTACCAAGCGCGCTCTGCGTGAGGCCAAGATTCGCGGTTATGTGAATGTCGACGACAAAAACCGCCTTGAGACCAAGTTCAAGTCAGAGGACCTGCGCGAGCAGGCTCGTGACATAATCGCCGAAAATCACCCCGAGCTGGTGCTGGACCGGGTAGACGAGGAGGGCAGCTGGAACCTCTATGGCGCGATGTCAGAAGCAACCCGCAAGGAACTGGCTGACTACGCCGTTACCCAGAATTTGACAACCTTGCGCAACCGGGTAAACGAACTTGGGGTGTCGGAGCCATTGGTGCAACGTCAGGGTCAGAACCGCATCGTGGTAGAGCTGGCTGGGATACAGGACACGGCAGAAGCCAAACGTATTCTGGGCAAAGTCGCCAACCTTGAATTCCGTATGGTGGCCAGGCTGGAAGCCTCGCCCTCAGAAAAGCAACGTTTTGAATACCGCAGCGCAGATCGGGCGGGCACAAGCGAGTGGTTGGAGCGTGAGCTGATTCTCACAGGTGAACGGGTGACTAATGCCCAGGCCAGCTTTGATCAGAACGGTCGGCCCAATGTGCAGATCAGTCTGGACAGTGAGGGCGGATTGCTGATGAATCGCGCCACACGCGACAATATCAAGCGCCGTATGGGCGTGCTCTTTATCGAGCGCAAGTACCGTACCCACTATGAAATAGGGGAAGATGGCGAAGAAGTCGCCGTCAAAGTGCCTTACGATGAGAGAAAACTGCTCACAGCCCCGGTGATTCAGTCGGCCCTGGGTGCACAGTTTCAAATCACCGGATTGGATAGTCCCCTGGAGGCATCGGAGCTCGCTCTGATGTTGCGTGCTGGCGCCCTGGCAGCGCCCATTACGTTTGTAGAGGAGCGCACAGTAGGCCCCTCTTTGGGCGCTGAAAACATCCGCCTGGGTGTGAAATCGGTGCAAATGGGTCTGGCCCTGGTGGCCTTGTTCATGGTGCTCTACTATCGCGTATTCGGGATCGCAGCGGTTGTCGCCCTGAGTTGCAACCTGGTGTTGATGATAGCTTTCATGTCTATTATTGGGGCCACGCTAACACTGCCGGGCATAGCCGGGATCGTGTTGACGGTGGGTATGGCGGTGGATGCTAATGTGCTCATTTTCTCGCGAATACGAGAGGAGCTGGGCAACGGGTTGTCGCCGCAAATGGCGATCCACTCAGGCTTTGAGCGAGCGGTCGCCACCATTCTTGATGCCAATATTACCACCTTGATTGTGGCGATTATCCTGTATGCCGTCGGTACTGGGCCGATTAAAGGCTTTGCTGTTACCTTGTCGGTGGGGATTGTCACTTCAATGTTCACCGCAATTTTGGGCACTAGAGCCCTGATCAATCTGGTCTATGGCGGCCGCCGTGTTGAGAAATTGTCTATAGGAGGGGGTGTCTGATGAAAATTATTGATTTCATGGGGCAGCGTAAACTCGCCCTGATATTTTCGACCATCCTGCTGGCAGTTGCTATTGGCTCTCTGGCCACAAAGCAGTTGAATTGGGGGCTGGACTTCACTGGAGGCACCCTGGTTGAAGTGCACTACAGCGAAACAGCTGAGCTCAATGGTATTCGCAAAACCCTTGATACAGGCGGTTATGCCGGCGCAACTGTGGTCAGTTTTGGGACCGACAAGGACGTCTTGATTCGTCTGCCCAAGGGCTATTCAGATAATGAGGGGGCTGAATTACTCTCTCTGCTGCAGCAGGCGTACAGTGGTCAAGTGGAATTGCGTCGTATCGAGTTCGTGGGTCCACAGGTAGGCGATGAATTGCGAGAGCAGGGCGGACTTGCCATGCTGCTGGCGCTTGGCCTGGTAATGCTCTACATCGCCTTTCGTTTCCAGCTCAAGTTCGCATTAGCTGCGGTAGTCGCCCTGGTGCATGACGTGTTGGTCGTGCTGGGCTTCTTCTCAGTGACTGGGATGGAGTTTGATCTTACCGTTCTTGCCGCCCTGCTTGCGGTTATCGGGTACTCACTTAACGATACGATTGTAGTGGCGGACCGTATTCGCGAAAACTTTCGTAAGTTGCGCAAATCCGACCCGGTTGAGGTTATTAATATCTCTCTTACGGAGACACTGGGTCGTACAGTGGTGACTTCGTTGACCACTATGCTGGTATTGGGAGCACTGGCCTTGTTCGGTGGTGAGATGATCAATGGCTTCGCAATTGCACTTCTGGTGGGTGTATTTATCGGTACGTACTCATCCATTTATGTAGCGGCCACTGCGTTGCTGCTGATGAGTATCAGTAAGGAAGACCTGATGATTCCCGTGAAGGAAGGTGCAGAGCAAGAGGATTTGACGCCCTGATTGCAGGGCTTCCATAGGTTCACGCAAGTGGCGATTTAGCGCTTAGCGTTTTGAGCATCGGCCTCAAGCTTTTTGTTGAGGCCGGTTAGTTGCGATAGATCTCAGCCCAGCAGCGGCCTGGTGATCTGCAGTACGGCCTTGAAGCACTTGGGGTTACCGCAAACAATATTTCCCGTCTCCATATAGCGATCAGACGCATCGATATCTGCAACCAAACCACCCGCTTCCTTCACTAGAAGGGCGCCTGCTGCGATATCCCATGGCGCCAGGCCAATTTCCCAGAAAGCATCCAGACGGCCAGCTGCCACGTAGGCCAAATCCAGTGACGCTGCCCCTGCGCGGCGGATACCAGCGCATTGGCCGGCGAGAATCTCAACCGATTTGGCGTAGGGTTCCAGCTTGTCGTCACAATGGCCTTTGAATGGAATGCCGGTGCCCAGCAGTGCGCCGTCCAGGCTGGTGCGATCAGTGACCCGGATACGACGACCGTTAAGCTGGGCGCCGCGTCCACGGGAGGCGGTGAATTCTTCCTGGCGAACCGGGTCAACGATTACCGCGTGCTCCAGCTTGCCTTTAAAGACACAGGCAATAGAGACGGCATAGTGTGGAATGCCGCGGGTGAAGTTGGTGGTGCCGTCCAGAGGATCGATGATCCAGCGATAGTCTGCGTTCTCGTCACCGGTCAGGCCTGTCTCCTCGCCAAGAATGGCGTGATCAGGGTAGGCTTTTTGCAGGTGGTAGATGATTTCCTGCTCGGCGGTGATATCCACCTCGCTGACGTAGTCATTGACGCCCTTGGCCACGATGTCGAAGCGATCCAGATCATCCGAGGCGCGTACGATGTTTTCGCCGACCTTGCGGGCGGCGCGCAGCGCTATGTTGATCATCGGTTCCATGGGGTTATCCTTGGTCAGTTTCGGGCGCGCGATTATAGAGCAACTGCGATGAAAAATCTGCTAAACTTCGCGCCCCAAAAAGCCACCTCGATCATTCATGAACCTCGACAATATACGCATCGTCCTCGTGAACACCAGCCACCCCGGCAATATAGGGGGGGTGGCCCGTGCGATGAAGAACATGGGGCTGTCGCGCCTTTATCTGGTAGAGCCCAAGCAATTCCCGGACGAGCAGGCGCAATGGCGGGCGGTATCCGCCTCTGATGTGCTGGATGGCGCGGTCGTCACCGCTTCCCTTGAGGAGGCTATCGCAGATTGTCAGTTCGTGGTGGGAACGAGTGCCCGGGGTCGACGAATACCCTGGCCGCTGCTGGATCCACGTCAGTGTGCCGAGCGCATATCGGTGTCTTCAGAAAACGAGCAAGTAGCAGTGCTTTTCGGGCGTGAAGACCGCGGTCTTACCAACGACGAGCTCAAAGTGTGCAATTTGCACCTGAATATACCGACATCAGAGGACTACAGTTCGCTGAATCTGGCTATGGCGGTTCAGGTGGTGTGTTACGAGCTGCGCATGTTGCTGGGCAGTGCTTCGCGGCCGAAGTCCCAGGACGACGAATGGGATACGCCATTTACCAACGGGGAGAATATGGAGCGTTTTTATACGCATCTGGAGGAAACCCTTACCGATATTGAGTTCCTCGACCCGGCCGCTCCCCGTCAGCTCATGTTGCGACTTAGGCGCCTGTACAGCCGGGTGCGGCTAGATGAGATGGAGTTGAATATTCTCAGGGGGATTCTCACCGAGACCCAAAAGTGGGTGCGAAAGAGTAGCTTGCCCAGATCTGGTCCAGATTCAGACTAAAGACCTAGTAAATTGGTTGGTTTTATAGTTGACCAAATTAGTAGGGTATTGCATACTTTCTGCCTTGCAAACGAAAGGGTTGGAAGCATGCGACTCACCACAAAAGGGCGCTACGCGGTTACCGCAATGCTGGATCTGGCGCTGCATGGCAGCAATGGACCGGTAAGCTTGGCGGACATTTCCGGGCGACAGGATATCTCCTTGTCCTATCTGGAGCAGTTATTTGCCAAACTTCGCCGCAATGAACTGGTTACCAGTGTGCGCGGCCCCGGCGGCGGTTATCGCCTGAGCCGCAATATGGGCGAGATTTTTGTGGCCCAAATTGTGGATGCCGTCAATGAGGCGGTAGATGCTACAGGCTGCGGTGGCACCGCAGACTGCCAGCAGGGAGAGGTCTGCCTGACCCACCATTTGTGGTGTGATCTCAGTGACCAGATACACAACTTTCTGAGCCAAATAAGCCTTGCGAACCTAATGGAACGCAGGGAAGTACAGCATATTTCCGCTCGCCAGGACGCGCGTGCGGACCGGGTTGAGACCCTGGTGCTCAGCCAAGCCTGAGTGCGGTAACGGAGCTTTATAGAATGCAAAAACCGATTTATTTTGATTACCTGGCGACAACACCCTGTGACCCCAGGGTTGTGGAAAAAATGGTCCACTGCCTTTCTGTGGAGGGCAACTTCGGTAATCCTGCATCCCGTTCTCACTTCTACGGTTGGAAGGCAGAAGAGGCTGTGGAAAATGCACGCCGCCAGGTCGCCGACCTGATTAATGCGGACCCCCGCGAAATTGTCTGGACCTCAGGCGCAACTGAGTCCGACAACCTTGCTATTAAGGGTGTTGCCCACTTCTACCAGAAGAGAGGCAAGCACATTATTACTTCCAAAATCGAGCACAAAGCGGTGCTGGATACGTGTCGACAGCTGGAGCGAGAAGGTTATGAAGTTACCTATCTTGATCCTAATAAGCAGGGGCTGATAACGCCCGAGGCGATCGCCGAGGCCCTGCGTGAGGACACTGTGCTGGTGAGCATCATGCACGCCAACAATGAGATCGGCACCGTCAGCGATATCGCCGGTATTGGCGAGGTGACCCGCAAAGCGGGTGTGCTGTTCCATGTGGACGCAGCCCAGAGCGCCGGCAAGATCGAACTTGATATGGAGGCCATGAAGGTGGACTTGATGTCTATGTCCGGTCATAAGATGTATGGCCCCAAAGGCGTTGGCGTATTGTTCGTGCGGCGCAAGCCCCGGGTTCGCCTGGAAGCGCAGATGCACGGCGGCGGACACGAGCGCGGTATGCGCTCCGGTACCTTGGCTACTCATCAAATCGTGGGCATGGGCGAAGCGGCTCAGGTCGCAAAAGAAGTCATGGCTGAGGAAGCTGTTCGCCTTAATGCCCTGCGCCAGCGTTTCTGGGACGGAATTAAAGATATAGAAGAAGTGCACGTCAATGGCGACATGGACCAGCGGCTTCCCGGAGCAATCAACGTGAGTATCGCTTTTGTTGAAGGCGAGTCGCTGATTATGTCCCTCAAGGATTTGGCGATCTCCAGCGGCTCTGCCTGCACATCGGCCAGCCTGGAGCCCTCGTATGTGCTGCGCGCCCTGGGTCTGAATGACGAGCTGGCACACAGCTCTTTGCGCTTCAGCTTCGGCCGGTTTACCACCGAGGAAGACGTGGATGTGGCTGTAGAGCAATTACTCAATGCGGTAGGCAAACTAAGGGAGCTTTCGCCCCTTTGGGACATGTATCAGGACGGTGTCGATTTGAGCACCATCGAGTGGGCTGCCCACTAGAGGTAAAGGAGAGAAATCATGGCATATAGCGATAAAGTACTGGATCACTACGAAAACCCCCGTAACGTCGGCAAGATGGACGCCGCTGACGACAGTGTTGGCACCGGCATGGTCGGCGCGCCGGCGTGTGGCGACGTTATGCGTCTGCAAATCAAGGTCAATGACGAGGGCATCATCGAAGATGCCAAGTTCAAGACCTATGGATGCGGCTCAGCGATTGCCTCCAGTTCTCTGCTCACCGAGTGGGTGAAGGGCAAGAATCTGGACGAGGCAGAGCAAATCAAGAATACCCAGATTGCTGAAGAGCTGGCGCTGCCGCCAGTGAAAATTCATTGCAGCGTGTTGGCCGAAGACGCCATCAAAGCAGCGGTAAAAGACCTTCGCGACAAGCGAGGAAGTGCTTGATGGGTAGCGTTTCCATCACTGAACCTGCCGCTAAGCATGTGGCAGCTCAGTTGGAAGGGCGCGGCAAGGGCCTGGGTATTCGCCTGGGTGTAACGACGTCAGGCTGTTCCGGCATGGCCTATGTGTTGGAGTTTGTTGACGAGCAGGTGTCTGAAGACCAAGTTTTCGAGAACTTTGGCGTAAAGGTGTTTATAGACCCCAAGAGCCTGGTTTATCTGGATGGCACCGAGCTGGACTTCGTTCGTGAGGGTTTGAACGAAGGCCTGCAGTTCCGCAACCCCAATGTCTCTGCAGAATGCGGTTGCGGCGAAAGCTTCACCGTCTAATTCCCAGCCCAACATCAGAGCGGCCGCTGCGGTATGTCATCCCCCGATTTCACCCAAAGTTACTTCCAGTTGTTTAATCTGCCGGTGCAGTTTGCGGTCGATGTGGCGGCGCTGGGTGAGCGCTATCGGCAGCTACAGCGCGAGTTACATCCGGACCGTTTTGCCAGCGCCGCAGACCATGAACAGCGCATTGCAGTACAATATTCCGCTTTCGCTAACGAAGCCTATGCAGCCCTGAGAGCGCCACTCCCGCGAGCGCTTTATTTGTTGAAGCTGCTGGGTATGAGCCAGGAGGATGTTTCCCGTCAGAAAATTGACGGCGGCTTTCTTATCGAGCAGATGGAATTGCGAGAGAAGCTGGAATCAATGCACGATCTGGTAGATCCAGATACCGTGCTCGACCATCTGGTTGAAGAGATTTCAGGTGATATCAAGATGCACCAAGCGGAGTTTGAGAACGCTTATAATCAACAAGATCTGCCCGCTGCAGCCAGCGCCTGTGTGAAAATGCAGTTTTTGGAAAAGCTGATGCAAGAAGCGGAACAGATCGAATCAGATCTTATGGATAACTAATGGCCCTGTTGCAAATCGCCGAGCCCGGTCAATCCCCCGTCCCCCACCAGGTTAAGCGCGCGGTCGGCATAGACCTGGGGACCACTAATTCCCTTGTCGCTACCGTTCGGGGTGGTCGCACCGACGTTGTGGCGGATCAGCATGGCCAGACTATGCTGCCCTCCGTGGTCAATTACTCCAGCGCAGATGGTGCGTTGGTTGGTGTAGCTGCACAAGCTCTTTCCAGCGAGCATCCGGCCGATACATTGGTTTCGGTCAAGCGTTTCATGGGGCGAGGCAGGGCAGACACGCAGCAAGATGCAGAGCGCTCTCACTACCAGTTAGCCGACAATGACGAAGGTATGGTGAGTTTTGTCACCAGCCAGGGCACGGTGAGTCCCGTCCAGGCTTCCGCTGAGATTCTTCGGGTACTGGAAAACCGTGCGCGACAGTTTCTGGGTGGAGAGATTGAGGGCGCGGTTATTACCGTGCCTGCTTATTTTGACGACGCACAGCGACAAGCGACCAAGGATGCTGCAACGCTGGCCGGTCTGCCGGTCATGAGACTATTGAATGAGCCTACAGCTGCCGCTGTGGCCTATGGCTTGGACTCACGTGAAGAGGGGGTCATCGCAGTCTACGACCTTGGGGGCGGTACCTTTGATATCTCCATACTGCGATTGCATCGCGGTGTATTCGAGGTGCTGGCCACCGGTGGCGATACGGCTCTGGGTGGAGATGATCTGGATGCGGCGATAGTCGCCTGGGCCATGGAGCAGCTGTCCAGTCCTGAGCTTGAAGGCGGACAGTACCGCACGCTTCACGCCATGGCGCGGCAAGCCAAGGAAGCCCTGTCGGCAGTAGACAGTGTTGAACTGCCGATTGCGGAAGTTATAGAGGGTGCCGGGTCGCTGACCCTTTGTCGCACCGATTTTGAAGCCTTGATTCAACCGCTGGTGAAGCGCACGCTGCGTTCCTGCCGCCGCTGTCTGCGTGATGCTCAGGTAGATGCGATAGATAATGTGGTGATGGTGGGTGGTTCCACTCGCGTGCCGCTGGTGCGAGCAGCTGTCGCTGATTTTTTTCAGCGCCAGCCACTCACCGATATTGATCCCGACCGTGTTGTTGCCATGGGTGCAGCAATTCAGGCGGATATCCTGGTCGGTAACCGTCCAGAGGGCGATCTGCTGTTGTTGGACGTGATTCCCTTGTCACTGGGTTTGGAAACCATGGGTGGGCTGGTGGAGAAAATTGTGCCTCGTAATACCACTATCCCTGTTACCAGAGCCCAGGAGTTCACTACCTTTAAGGATGGGCAGACAGCGCTGGCGGTGCATATTGTTCAGGGTGAGCGAGAGTTGGTCGCAGATTCACGCTCTCTTGCTCGATTCGAACTACGTGGCATTCCCCCTATGGTGGCAGGCGCGGCCCGTATCATGGTGACGTTCCAGGTCGATGCAGACGGACTACTGAATGTCTCTGCCCGTGAAGAGTCCACGGGCCTGGAAAGCAGTGTCACGGTGAAGCCTTCCTTTGGTCTTAGTGACGAGCAGATTACTACGATGCTGCAGGCATCCTTTAGTCACGCTGCCCAAGACAAGAGTGCCAGGCAATTGGCAGAGCAGCGTCTGGATGCGCAGCAGTTGCTGGAAGGCCTGGAGGCTGCACTGGCGGCAGATGGCTCAGAACTGCTCAGTCAGCCGGAGTGCGAGGCGCTTCATGGGCTGATGAAAGAGCTGCAGGAGCAGGTGGCAGGAGAGAATATCGACGCTATGCGTAAATTGACGGAACAACTGGGCCGCGCCAGCGAAGCTTTCGCTGCTCGCCGCATGGATAAAAGTATTAAACAAGCTCTTTCAGGCGTCAGCCTGGACGCGCTTGATCAGGAGGTAAGCGAATGACCCGCATAGTGGTCCTGCCCAACGAGTCCTTGTGCCCCGAGGGCGCTGTCATTGAAGCCGACCCGGGCGAGACGGTATGTCGCGCCCTGTTACGCCACGATATTCCGATCGAACATGCCTGTGAGATGTCTTGCGCCTGCACGACTTGTCATATCATTGTCCGTGAGGGCTACGATTCCCTTGCGGAGCCGGACGAACTGGAAGACGATTACCTGGACATGGCATGGGGCCTGGAGCCTGATTCGCGTCTGTCCTGCCAGGCGGTCATCGCCGACGAGGACCTGGTAGTAGAAATTCCCCGCTACACTATCAATATGGTTTCTGAAAGCCACTAATTGTAAGCTCGCGCGGGGTTCTGTTACTTCTGCTAAAACTGTGATTCGTAGCTGAAGGTTGAAGAGCTTATTCGATACACGCCCAAGGAGGAAATCATGCGCTGGACCGACACCATCGATGTTGCCATAGAGCTGTTTGAAGCTCATCCAGATGTGGACCCGCTAACCCTTAACTTCGTCGATCTCCGCAATTGGGTGCTTGCTTTACCCGGTTTCGATGATGACCCTAATCACTCTGGGGAGAAGATTCTGGAGGCCATTCAGGCCGCCTGGATAGAGGAAATGGACTGATTTTTCGGGCTAGCTGCTAGTTGGCCGGCCCCGAGCCTGAGGCACCTTGCCGAAACGGCCACAAACTCCGCCGCGTTTATGGGCTGCTGCGGAACTCAACCAAAATTGCTGCGCAATTTTCGGGATTCAGACAATCCTCGCAGAAAAGCCCCATAAACGCGGCTGCGCAAAAAGCCGTGGCCTGACTGTTTCGGTAAGGTGCCTCAGCCTCAGGGCCTACTATCGTCCTTCCTGATATCTAAATCGGCTGATTTAGGGTTGGACATCAAATATCCGGCTTGAAGCAGTCAGGTCGCGCTTGGCGGAGCTATCCAACGTGGGGCTTTTCGCGAGGACTGTTTGAGTCCCAATTTTCGCGCAGCGAAAATGGTCGAGTTCCGCAGCGGCCACGTTGGATTGCGCAGCTGCGGCCGTTTCAAGCCGGATATTTGATGTCCAGCCCGGATAGATAGAGCGCATTGTTGCCCCCGATCCCGCATCCATGGCAGCAGTCAGCAGTGTGTATTTTGCCATCTTCGCTAAGCCATTGATTTGCTGGGAAATTAATATGGGCGGTAGATCAAGATCAGGGTGAAACCCGCACCTAAAGTCCGTATAATTGCGCGGCTTAATTCACACCTGCTCTGGCGGGGCCCAAAAGGCTTTGCGCGACGCCGGTGTTTATCCTTTAAATTCCAATTGGAGAACTCCCATGGCTGTAGAACGCACCCTGTCGATTATCAAGCCCGACGCCGTAGGTAAGAACATTGTTGGCAAGATCTACTCTCGCTTCGAGAGCAATGGTCTGCAAATTGTCGCATCCAGAATGATGCGCCTGTCTGATGTTGTTGCAGGTGGTTTCTACGCCGAGCACCGTGAGCGCCCCTTCTTCAAGGACCTCGTTGAGTTCATGACCTCCGGCCCCGTTGTTGTTCAGGTGCTGGAAGGTGAAGGCGCCATTGCCAAGAATCGCGATTTGATGGGTGCTACCAACCCGCAGGAAGCGGCCGAAGGCACTATTCGTGCTGACTTTGCTTCTAGTATCGATGCCAACGCGGTACACGGTTCAGATTCTCCTGAGTCTGCCGCCCGCGAAATCGCTTACTTCTTCGCCGCAAACGAGATTTGCGAGCGCTAAGAGGCAATCAAACCGTGACTACCGTCATCGCCACATCAGCTGAGGTTACTCAGCAGGAACCGCAAAAGGTCAACCTGCTGGGCTTGCCCCTGGCCGCTATGGAACAGTACTTCCTGGAGCTTGGGGAGAAAAAGTTTCGTGCAACGCAAGTGCTGAAGTGGATTCACCACCACGGGGTCACGGATATCGACGAGATGAGTAATCTCGGCAAGGTGCTCAGAGAAAAACTGAAAGACCTGGCTGAGGTTCGTCCGCCAGAAATTGTCAGCCAACACGACTCCACTGATGGCACCCGCAAGTGGGCTGTTCGAGTAGAGGGTGGCGGCCTGGTCGAAGCAGTGCTTATTCCCGACGGCAAACGCGCCACTTTGTGTGTCTCTTCCCAGGTCGGCTGCAGTCTGGATTGCAGCTTCTGTTCTACCGGCAAACAGGGCTTCCAACGCGATCTGACGGCTGCTGAAATTATTGGCCAGGTTTGGCTGGCGATTAAGTCCTATGATGCTTTCCAGTCCGCCAAGGGTCGGATAGTGACCAACGTAGTGATGATGGGCATGGGTGAGCCCCTGCTTAACTTCGATAACGTGGTTGCAGCAATGAATCTGATGATGGAGGACAATGCTTACGGTATTTCCAAGCGCAGAGTGACGTTGAGTACCTCTGGTGTGGTGCCAGCCCTTGATAAGCTCGCCAAGGTTAGTGAAGCCTCTCTGGCAATTTCCCTGCATGCCCCCAACGACGCCCTGCGTAGTCAACTGGTTCCCATCAATCGCAAGTACCCAATTGCAGTGCTGCTGGAAAGTGCGCGTAATTACATTGATGCCCAAAAAGACAAGAAGCGTGTTGTGACGATCGAGTACACGCTGATTGCCGGTGTCAATGATCAGCGCGAGCATGCCCAGGAATTGGCCCAGCTGTTAAAGGATTATCCCTGCAAAATAAATCTGATCCCGTTTAACACGTTCGACCAGTCAGATTATCGTCGCCCCAGTGGCAATGCGGTATCCCGGTTCTGGCAAGTGTTGGTGGATGCAGGATATATTGTGACCGTACGCACCACTCGCGGCGATGATATCGACGCTGCCTGCGGCCAATTGGTTGGTCAGGTAGTGGACCGCACGCGTCGCAGTGAGCGATATCGAGAAGCAGCGGAACGACAAAACAACGAAGTGCAATCGGGGCAGGGGTGATGGCAGGCATAGGCAAAGGGATACGGGTTCTGGTGGCGCTGACTGCAGCAGTAATACTTAGCGCCTGCGTGACTACCACAGAGAGTGTGTTTACCGACAAGGCAGACCCGGGGAAGGCGCTTGAACGCAGGGTTGAATTGGCTCGAAAGTACATTGGTGAAGGCGACTGGGAAAATGCCAAGCGTAATCTGAAAATTGCTTACGAAATGGAGCCTAATAACGCCGAAGTTCACGAGGCTTTTGCCCTGGTCTATCAAAGCACGGGTGAATTTGAATTGGCTGAACAGAGCTACAAAATGGCCATCAAGTTCGATAATGATTTCTCCAGAGCACGCAATAACTATGCGACCTTCCTCTACTCGCAGCAGCGCTATGAAGAAGCGGCCGCCCAGCTGGAATACGTAGTACAGGACTCCCTTTACCAGGCTCGTCCACGTGCTTTCGTGAATTTGGGGCTTTGTCGTATCCAGCTATTCGACAGCCAGGGTGCGGAGGAGGCTTTTCGCAGGGCCCTGACAATGGATCGCACCAATAGTATAGCCCTACTGGAAATCGCCCAGCTGAGGTTTGAAGCAGGTGATTTTAAAGCGGCACAGTCCTACTACGATACCTATCGCACAGTGGTGAGACAGCAGTCCGCTCGTGGTCTCTGGCTGGGAATTCGTATCGCAAGAGAGACAGGTGATCGCGATGCACAGAGCAGCTATTCACTGGCACTGGCTAACCTTTATCCAGGGTCGGCCGAGTATGAGGCCTCTAAACGGAACAAGTGACGTGACTAGCGATGCTTCATCACAGGTAGACGCGTTTGTAACGCCGGGCACACTATTGCGCAAAGAGCGTTTGGCCGCCGGTTTTTCAGAACGCGAAGTGGAAGACTTACTCAATCTGATGCCTGGCTATGTCAGTGTGTTGGAGCGGGATGATTATCAGGCGCTGCGAAGCCCTGCTTTTGCCCGCGGCTATGTCCGCGCTTACGGCCAGTTAATGAAGCTGAATGAGGTCGAGTTACTCCAGGCGTTTGACGAGCAGCGCGATACCTGGGAGCTGGATAAGAAGCGAGTGGAAACGCGCTCATTGCAATTGCAGAGCACCGGACTGGGTGTGATTGTCGGCCTGGTTACCCTGCTGCTGTTGTTTTTTGCCCTTTGGTGGTGGCTGGGGCGTGACCAGGTTGGGGCTGATGCAGTGTCCCTGAATTACAGTGAAGTAACGATCGCCGGGATCGAAAGCCCGGCAGGTGAGCAATGAAAACTGAATCCCCGATCAAGCGCCGGGAATCCCGCAAAATCTACGTCGGTGACGTAGCCGTGGGGGGCGACGCGCCGATCAGTGTACAAAGTATGACGAATACTGAAACCTGCGACGTGGCTGCTACGGTGGCGCAAGTCCAGGCCATCGCTGACGCCGGCGCGGATATTGTGCGTGTATCCGTGCCCAGTATGGACGCGGCGGAAGCCTTCAAGAAAATTCGTGCACAGGTATCTGTGCCGCTGGTGGCGGATATTCACTTTGATCACAAGATCGCTCTCAAAGTTGCCGAGTACGGTGTCGATTGCCTGCGCATTAATCCGGGCAATATCGGCCGCGATGACAAGGTTCGTGAAGTCATCAATAGCGCTAGAGATAAAGGCATACCCATTCGCATTGGTGTTAATGCGGGCTCGCTGGGCAAAGAATTGCAGCGTAAGTACGGTGAACCGACGCCAGAGGCGCTGGTAGAGTCTGCGATGCACCACGTGGATATTCTCGACAAGCATAACTACCCGGACTTCAAGGTCAGTGTTAAAGCATCGGAAATTTTCATGGCGGTAGCGGCCTACCGGCTGCTGGCCAAAGAGATCGATCAGCCACTGCATCTGGGTATTACCGAGGCGGGCGGTTTGCGCGGGGGTACCGTGAAGTCATCGGTAGGCCTTGGCATGTTATTGATGGACGGTATTGGTGACACCATCCGCATCTCCCTGGCGGCTGACCCTGTTGAGGAAGTGAAGGTTGGCTTCGATATACTCAAGAGCCTGAAGCTGCGCAGTAATGGGATTAACTTTATTGCCTGTCCCAGCTGCTCGCGCCAGAATTTTGACGTGGTTGGTACCATGAATGCGCTGGAGCAGCGTCTTGAGGATATACGCACTCCCATGGACGTGGCTGTTATCGGCTGTATCGTCAACGGCCCGGGCGAAGCACGAGAGGCAGATATAGGTCTCACCGGCGCCACGCCTAGCAACCTGATTTACGTGGACGGTGAGCCGGATCACAAAATCAGTAATGAGGGCTTTATTGATCACCTGGAAGAGGTGATTCGTGACAAGGCGAGCAAGCTGGAACAACAACGCGCAGTAGAAGCTGAAAAACTGATCCTCAAGACCCCGGCCTGAGTCGGCCACATTTACTGGAGTAGTTGTGAGTAATATCCGAGCCATCCGCGGAATGAACGATATCCTGCCGGATGTAACACCTTCATGGCAGTACCTGGAAAGTGTAATCCGGGGGCTGATGGCAGGTTATGGCTATAGCGAAGTTCGCCTGCCTATTGTCGAGCTGACTGATTTGTTCCGCCGCGGTGTCGGAGAGGCGACAGACATCGTCGAAAAAGAAATGTACACCTTCCTCGATCGCAACGAGGAAAGCCTGACTTTGCGCCCCGAGGGAACCGCAGGTTGCGTGCGCGCTGCCATTCAGCATGGACTGCTCAACACCGCCCAGCGTTTCTGGTATGCAGGCCCCATGTTTCGGTACGAGCGTCCGCAGAAAGGCCGGCAAAGGCAGTTTCATCAGGTAGGGTTAGAGGCTTTCGGGATTGCCACCCCGGATATGGACGCGGAAGTCATTCTGCTGACCGCCAGACTATGGCGAGTCCTGGGTATTGAGGATGCTGTGCAATTGCAGCTCAATTCCATAGGTAATGCCGAGTCGCGTAGCGCTTTTCGTGATGCATTGGTGGACTACCTGCGTGACCGGGTGGACGCACTGGACGAAGACAGTCAGCGCCGTCTGGAGAGTAATCCGCTGCGCATCCTCGACAGTAAGAACGTCGATACCCAGGCTTTATTGGACGATGCGCCTTCCCTGGCGGATTTCCTCGATGAGGAGTCCAGCGCTGATTTCAAGCGGCTGTGCGATTTGTTAGACGCAGCGGGTATCGAATACACATTGAACCCACGCCTGGTGCGTGGCCTGGATTACTACAACAAAACAGTTTTTGAGTGGGTCACGGATCGCCTGGGTGCACAGGGCACGGTTTGCGGTGGCGGTCGCTATGATGGCTTGGTCGAGCAGTTGGGCGGTAAGTCTGTCCCCGGTGTTGGCTTTGCCATGGGCGTTGAGCGGCTGGTGTTGCTGTTGGAAGAGTGCGGGAAGCTACCGCAGGCAGGTCCCATAGCCGATATTTATGTGGTCAGTTTTGGAGATGTGGCCCAGCGAGAAGCGGTGGCGACTGCAGAGCAGTTGCGCGATGCTCTTCCTGGCCTCAGAATCGTGCAGCATAATGGCGGCGGCAGTTTTAAAAGCCAGATGAAGAAGGCCGATAAGAGTGGCGCCCGACTCGCCCTGATCTGGGGTGAGGACGAGGTAGCGGCAAACAGCGTCAGTATTAAGACGCTACGCGAACAGAATAACGAGCGGGTAGGGCAGCAGTCAGTGGCCCGTGCCGAACTGGAACAAACCCTGCGAGCATTGCTCGTAGACTGAGTAGCCAAGAGGAACAGGAAAACGTGGAACAGTACCGCACAGAAGAAGAACAGGTTGAAGCGCTGAAGAGATGGTGGGACGAGAATGGTCGTTCTATCATTGTGGCCATTATAGTCGCTCTGGGGCTTGGCTTTGGCTGGCAGGGTTGGCAGAAGTACCAGCAAGATGAGCTGGAAACGGCCTCCAACAGTTACCAGTCTATGTTGCAGATGCTCTCGACCCAGGACGATGCAGGAGCGGCGACTCTGGCGGCGGATATCAAGCAAAACTACAGCCGCAGTACATACGCCCAGTTTGCTGCCCTTCACCTGGCCCGCATTGCAGTGAATAAAGGTGACTTGACCACAGCGGAGTCGGAACTCCGCTGGGTGCTAGGTCGCGCAGATCAGGGCAGCGACTCCATGCAGCTGGCCCAGTTGCGCCTGGCTCGAGTGCTGGCCTCAAAAGGCGAGACGGAGCAGGCTCTTGCAATTCTGGACAGTGCCGACCCAGGGGCTTATGCAGCCGCCTACCAGGTGGCTCGTGGCGACATACTGCTGCTGCAAGAACGCAATGAAGAGGCGCGTGAAGCCTATAGCTCGGCCATGATGCTGGCCTCACGTGGCCAGGGGCAGGTAAATATGGCCATGTTGCAGCAAAAGCTGCAAAGCCTGAGTCAGGCAGCGCCTCGCGAGCTGACAGCACCCGAAGCAGCACTCACACCTGTCGCTGTTGACGCTGCAACCGATAGCGTAGAGGAGTAAATCATGCGGCGTATGCAGTGGTTGGTTGCTATCCCCCTGGTTTTGAGCCTCGGCGCTTGTAGCACGGTCAAAGGTTGGTTCGACAGTGATGACGAGGACCCCACAGCCCCGGTTGAACTGATCGATATCGAGCAAAGTGTAAAAATCAAGAAGCTCTGGTCCGTTGGCGTTGGCAATGGCCAGGGTAAGGGACTTTACAGACTTCAGCCGGTGATGAGCGGCAACATGCTGTATGCAGCGTCTGCTGAAGGCGAAGTTAAGGCGATTGATCGCCTTAACGGCAAGACCCTTTGGAAGGCAGATCTGGATACCAAACTTTCTGGTGGCGTTGGTCATTACGATGACGCCCTGTTTGTGGGCAGCTCCGACGGGTCGGTATTGAAGCTTTCGGCATCGACGGGCGAGCTATTGTGGTCTACCCGTCTTCAGGGCGAGGTGCTGGCTCCGCCGCAGGGCAATGGCAAAGTGGTCATCGCACAAACTTACGATGGCAAGCTGCAGGGCCTGGATGCCGACAGTGGCGAAAAGCTGTGGACCTATGACAGTGACGTGCCGGTGTTAACAATTCGCGGTACCAGTACTCCAATTCTCAATGGCAACACTGCGTATGCCGGCTTTGCCAGTGGCAGGGTAGTGGCCTTTGACGCCGAGACAGGTGGGGTTAAATGGGAGGTGCGAGTCGCCATTTCACAGGGTCGCTCCGAGATTGAGCGCATTGTCGATGTGGACGGTCAAATGGCCCTGATCGGCAACGAGCTTTACGCCGCCAGCTATCAGGGTCGAGTGGTCGCGATCGATGTGGCCACCGGTCGCAAGGTTTGGCAGAAAGACGTCTCTTCGTTCTCTGGCGTATCGCAGGGGTTTGGCAATGTGTACGTAACCGATGAAGATGGCACCATCAGTGCTTATCTACGCAACGGTCAGGGCCTGCGCTGGGAACAGACTGCGCTGGGCTATCGGGAACTTTCCCGGCCGACGCCGGTGAGCAGTTATGTGGCGGTCGTGGACCTGGATGGCTATCTTCACCTGGTCTCCCAGGTGGATGGTGAATTCGTAGGTAGAGTAAATGCAGGCGGTAACGGTGCCAGGGCAGATATGATTGCCGATGGCAATCTCCTGTACGTCTTTACCAATAAAGGTAAATTAATAGCTTACGAGATCTCGGCGAAAAAATGATCCCAGTGATCGCCCTGGTAGGGCGCCCCAACGTTGGTAAGTCGACACTGTTCAACCAGCTCACTCGTAGTCGTGATGCGTTGGTGGCGAATATGCCGGGTCTGACTCGCGATCGTAAATATGGCGAGGCACGGCTTGGCTCCAGACCCTATATAGTGATCGACACCGGCGGTATCAGCGGCGACGAATTCGGCATTGACTCTGAAATGGCAGAGCAGTCCATGGTGGCGATTGAGGAAGCGGATGCCGTGCTGTTTATGGTTGATGCCCGCGAGGGTCTAAATGCAGCTGATCAGGCTCTGGCTCGCCACCTCAGGCAGCGCAACAAGTCGTTTCATCTGGTGGTAAACAAAATCGACGGTATCGACGTCGATATCGCCACCAGTGATTTCTACGCTCTGGGTATAGAGTCCATGTATGCCATTGCAGCCAGCCACGGCCGCGGTGTGCGTAACATGATTGAAGATGTGATGGAGCATTTTCCTGAGGAGGAAGACGCCCAGGACGACGATGCCTACCCCAAGAGCACACGGGTCGCCATTGTAGGCAGGCCGAATGTGGGTAAGTCCACCCTGGTAAATCGTCTATTGGGAGAGGACAGGGTCATTGTTTTTGACCAGCCAGGCACCACCAGAGACAGTATCTACATCGATTACCAGCGGGATGAGCGAGAATATACGCTCATCGATACAGCGGGTGTGCGTCGCAGAAAGAATGTGAAGCAAACAGTGGAGAAGTTCTCCATTGTAAAAACCCTGAAGGCGATTGATGACGCACACGTCGTCATTCTGGTGATGGATGCTCATGAGGGCATTGTCGATCAGGACATGCATCTGCTGGGACACTGTATTGAAAAGGGCCGCGGGCTGGTGTTGGCGGTCAACAAGTGGGATGGCATTGAGCCTGATCAGCGAGACTGGATCAAAAGAGAGCTTGGCCGTCGCCTGGCGTTTGCCGACTTTGCCGACACGCACTTTATTTCGGCACTTCACGGCACCGGCGTTGGTCATCTTTACAAATCAATTGATGCCGCATTTGAATCGGCTACTCGTGAGCTTGCAACCAACGCGCTGACCCGTATTCTTGAGGGTGCCATATTTGATCACGCACCGCCCATGATCAATGGGCGGCGCATCAAGATGCGTTATGCCCACGCGGGTGGCCGCAACCCGCCACTGATCGTGATTCACGGTAACCAGACTGGCAAAGTTCCCACGAGTTACGCGCGCTACCTGGAAAAGGTCTATCGTCGCGAATTGAAACTTGTCGGAACCCCCGTTCGAATTGAGTTTCGCACGGCGGATAACCCCTTCGCTGATAAGCGCAGCAAACTCACCGAGCGACAGGTGCAACGCAAGCGTCGGTTGACGGGGCATGCGAAAAAGAGCAAGAGCACGAAGAAGTAGCTGAGATATCGCTAGTATCATCCTATGAATGATGATTTCAAACCCGATCTTGATTGCCGCGAACACATCGAACAATTTATCGATTGTTTCTACCAACAGGTGTTGCAGGATGGGCAGCTAGCGCCCATTTTCCTGGATGTCGCCCAGGTAGACCTGCAAGTGCATCTGCCGCATATCAAAAATTACTGGTGTAAATTGCTACTGGGCGATAAGGCCTATCGTAGGCACACCATGAATATCCACCGTACTCTTCACTCCAAGCGCACGCTAACCCCTGGGGATTTCCAGCGTTGGTTAGCGCTGTTCAGTGTCACTCTCGACGACACATACGCAGGGCCTTACGCCGAAAAAGCCGGTCGAATAGCCGCTGCTATAGCTGAAAATATGCAACAAGGACTTGCTATTTAGTACCCTAACTCATTGAATTTTAAGCAGAAGTAATATCTCTGTTGATATTTTGTTGTGTTATATAAATATAGTGATATAGTCATGTATAACACCGTATCAATGAGACTTTCCAAATGAGCGTCAAACCAAGAAAACCCGTGTTAACCAGAAGTGATGATCGAATGATCGTACATGTTGGTTTGTTCCTTATCTGCGCGATGCTCAGTGTCCTGGGAGTAGGGGCGCTGGCGTTCTTGTGCTTCTTGCCTGCGGCGGGCCTGGTGGAATTGCTGTCAGCAATTTCACCCGCTCCTACCAGTCGGCGTATGTAGAGGATTGGGTTATGCTTCGCACTATTATTTTGCTATCCCTGGTTGTTGTCGGCAGCGTCATGGTCAAGGCGGAGGTCGATCCGGGTCGGACAGTCAATGCGGCTCTGGTACAAATCCAGGATTGTCTGGATATGCGGGTTACCCGCAGCGTATCGATACCAGCTCCCGTTAGTGGTTCAGGCCTTTCCGTGCGTGGACTGGGTGCGACTTTGGGCATAGGTCTAATGACGATTATGTTTTTTGTGCCGGCGGCATTGTTGTCGGAGTTGCTGATGAATCGCGGTGAAGCTCGCGATTCTTCAGGCACAGTGTGAAAGAGGAATACGAGATGAAAATTAGAGCAACAGTTGCGATGACTCTGGCGCTGGCTTCGGTAAGTGGTGGAGTGCAGGCGGAAACCCTGAAAGTCACTGACCTGGACGTGGAAAACTTGTGGGTGCAGGGCAGTGTGGAAGTCCAGATTAGTCAGGGCGATTCCACTGAACTGCTGATTCGAGGCGATCAAGACGATCTCGAGAAGCATCCGTTTTTCACTCGGAAATCAACGCTGGTTCTTGGCGAATCCGAACAGTATAGAGGCGAGAGGTTTTCCTCAGTTCAGTACATGCTCACCGTGCCAGACCTTGACGAGATTCGTCTAAGTGGTAGCGGTGATGTGTTCGTTAAAGACTTTGAGACCGATACAATGTTGGTTAATGTCGAGGGCTCGGGGGATATCAAATTGTTTTCCCTGGTCGCAGAGAAAGCGACAGTCCGAGTGACAGGCTCAGGCGATATCAAGTTGGCGGAGCTTTCAGCCCCAATTATAGAACTACTGGTCTCCGGTTCTGGCGACGTGGCTATTGGTAAGCTTACTGGCGAAGTCATAGAGGCGACGATTAGCGGCTCCGGGGATATCAGCGCCGAAAAATCGCTGGCAAGTGCATCCTCGGTTGAGATCACTATAGTAGGTGGTGGCGAAGTCAATTTCAGTTCCCTGGCAACGACCACAGCCGAGATAAACATTATCGGTTCGGGTGATGCCAGAGTAGGTGAGGTCGGCAACCTGGAAGTGAATATTATCGGCAGTGGCGATATTTACTATGCCGGCGACCCGGAAATCGATAGCAATGTTCTGGGTTCGGGCGATCTCAATCGCCAGCGTTGATCGGGAGATGAACCAGTGACCGTCGAATGGAACGATAAACAGCCTATTTACCGCCAATTGCGGGATTTGGTTGCCGAGCGCATTATGGATGGCAGTTTCCCTGAGGGAGATGCCGTACCGTCCGTGCGTCAGGTAGCGTCGGACTACCAGATCAATCACCTCACTGTGGGCAAAGCCTATCAGGAATTGGTGGATGCAGGCTTGCTGGAAAAACGTCGTGGCCTGGGCATGTTTGTGAAAACAGGAGCCTGCGGGGCTCTTACCAGCAACGAACAGCAGCAGTTTATTGACGAGGAAGTGCCAGCATTCCTCGAAAGAGCAAGGGTATTGGGAATGGAAGCGCAAGCAGTGGTGGATTTGTTGCTCAAGACAGGGGGAGAACAATAATGGGCAATATTGTGGAGGCAAAGGGGCTGACGCGCTCATTCGGCGATCTGAATGCAGTCGATCATGTCGATTTTACTGTCCCTTCCGGTTCGGTACTGGGTCTGATCGGACCGAACGGCGCAGGTAAGACGACTTTGCTTCGTGCGCTGTTGGGACTGACCGAGTATAAGGGCGAGCTGAACGTATTGGGCAATAGCCCGCGGTCAGAGCGCTCCAAATTGATGGAGGAGGTGTGCTTTATCGCCGATACGGCGGTACTGCCGCGCTGGATGCGGGTGGCGCAACTACTGGATTATGCTAGCGGTATTCACCCCAGGTTTGATCGCAGCATTGCCGAAAATTATCTAAAGGATACGGATGTGCGAATGGACGGTCGTATCCGCAACCTGTCCAAGGGCATGATGGTGCAGGTGCACCTGGCGCTGGTCATGGCTATCGATGCGCGACTGTTGATCCTGGATGAGCCCACCCTGGGTCTGGATATATTGTTTCGCAAGCGCTTCTTTGAGCAGTTGATATCTGACTATTTCGATCAGGACAGGACCATCATTATCTCTACTCACCAGGTGGATGAGGTGCAACATATCCTAACTGATGTGATGTTCCTCAATCGCGGCAAAATGGTTTTGTCCCGCTCCATGGAGCAAATCGAGGAGCAGTTTGTGCAGCTCAATGCAGTCGGTGATGCCGCAGTAAAGGCCCAGGGTATCCCGCACCTGGGTTCACAGAGCATTCTCGGAGGTAAGGCCGTCATATATGAAGGTGTTGAGCGCGATTCACTTGCCCCACTGGGTGATTTGCGGACCCCGTCGGTATCCGATCTGTTTGTGGCAATGATGGGAGGAAACAAGTGATGAGACCGACCGCTGGAAATCGTCGCTTTACCCTGCTGCAAAAAGAGATTCAGGAATACAAACTCTCTTTGCTGTGGACCCCTGTCATTGTGGCTGTGGCACTCACCTTACTAATGTTGGTCAGTGTGTTAGTGGCCAACAGGATCACCGCGATGGGAGATACGTTCCTCCAGGTGATCATGGCTGAGGAGATGGATGTGTCACCAGTCATCACTATTAATCTTGATGATGACACTGAAATTGACGTGATCGAAAGTGATTCAGGAGCAGCTCCCGCGCCGTCAGAGGTGGAATATGAGGTCGAAGTGACTTCGGCCGAAGAGTCGCCCCCGGAAGAAGACTGGAACTTCTCGCGCCAGTGGCGCTTTGAACCAGAAAAACGGGACAAGCCCGAGTACGAGTCGACTGAAGTGGGCAGCCTGAATCCGGTTTTGCACGTTATGCACGGCTTCTTTCTGGTGTTGCTGGTACTGGTAACGGCCAACTATCTGCTGGGCTGCCTTTACAATGACCGCAAGGATCGCAGTATCCTTTTTTGGAAGTCCATGCCAGTTTCTGAATGGGAGGAAGTGCTCACCCGATTCGCAGTGGCGCTGGTTGTGGCACCGGCGGTATACATAGCTGTTTCCATGTTGCTGCAGCTGTCTTTTGTGCTGCTGGCCATGTTGTTGCTGTGGCGTATGGACATGGACCCCTTTGCCACTGTGCTAGCGAATATCCGCTTTGGAGATCTGTTGCTACAACAGTTAGGTGGCTGGTTGATGACTGCCCTGTGGGTGGCCCCTGTATACGGCTGGTTGATGTTGGCATCTGCTTGGGCCAAACGTTCTCCATTTCTGGTGGCGATCGCTCCGGTAATTGGTCTAATGCTGCTGGAAGGCCTGCTGCTGGGAACAGACTATGTGTTAGCTGCGGTGCTCAATCACATCCCTCACTATGTGGGTGGGGAGAGCGTTGTGGGCTTTTATTTCAATGGCTTGTACTGGGATCAAATCGACTTTTTCAGCATGGCCTGTGGCTTGGTGTTTGCTGCAATAACTGTTACAGGATCGGTGTATTTGCGGCGCTATAGATTTGACATCTGACGCCAGTCAAACGGCAGCACCCAAACGCTCCGGTCCATTCGGCCCGGGGCTTCTCGTTACCGCGGCCTTTATCGGGCCGGGCACGGTTACCACCGCTAGCATTGCGGGCGCAAGTTTTGGCTACACCCTCCTGTGGGCCCTGTTGTTTTCAGTAGTTGCCACAGCGGTGCTACAGGAGATGTCAGCACGTTTAGGGCTGGTCACTCGACAGGGCCTGTCACAAGCGATCCGTGAGGCATTCGCCGGACACTGGTATGGAACGTTGGCTATTTTTTTGGTAGTCGCCGCGGTGGGTTTCGGCAACGCTGCCTACGAAGCCGGTAATATCACCGGTGCTGCCCTGGGTTTGCAGGGGGTCAGTGGTATACCGGGATGGATCTGGGCGCTGGCAGTGGGCTTTTCGTCCGCAGCTTTGCTGGCCAGTGGCCGCTACAGTTTGATTGAGCATGTGCTGGTTGTTTTGGTTTTGTTAATGAGCACTGTATTTCTGCTCACTTTTCTAATGGTACGGCCGCCGATGGCGACGCTGTTTTCCGGCCTGTTCCGCCCCAGTCTGCCAGAGGGGTCATTGCTGACAGCGATCGCTTTGATCGGCACCACCGTGGTTCCCTACAATCTTTTTCTTCATTCCAGTGCAGTGCAAGAAAAATGGAGTGCGGCAGAGCCGGTGACAGAATCTCTGCGTGCAGCTCGACTGGATACTGGCCTGTCCATTGGTCTGGGTGGGCTGATCACACTGGCTATTATGAGCACATCTGCAGCAGCCTTTTTCGGTTCAGATACGCAGATAACGGCTGCAAATATCGCTGGGCAGCTAGAGCCCTTGCTGGGACCAGCGGCAGGTTACTTCTTTGCCGCGGGTCTTTTTGCCGCAGGTCTCAGCAGCGCCGTTGCGGCGCCGCTGGCGGCAGCTTATGCGGTGTGTGGCGCCCTGGGCTGGGAGCGAGATATGTCATCCTCACGTTTTCGGCTGGTCTGGGTGCTGGTGCTGGCAAGTGGCACCTTCTTTGCAGTTATTGGCACTAAACCACTGGCGGCAATTTTGTTTGCCCAGGCCGCCAACGGATTTTTGTTGCCGATTTGTGCAATCTTCCTGCTGGTGGTGATGAATAAAGGGGACAAGCTGGGTAAGTACCGTAACCGCCCCTGGAGTAATATCGCTGGCGTGGCGGTGGTCCTGATCACTGTCGGTCTGGGCTTGCTGAAATTGCTGAAAGTAGTCGGACTTTACTAAAGCCCACAAAAAAGCCCGCCAATTGGCGGGCTTTTGATTCCCTGGTGTTTGTTTAGAAGTGAACACCTTTCATGAGTGCAGCCAGGGCGACCTGTTCGTTAGACGCTTCTATCTTCTCTGTCTTGTTATCGCCACGAGCGGCCGCGGAGTCGTTGAACATACGAAATACCACATTCATGACTACCTCGGTGAACTTGGGTGCTACTGCGGTCATTACCTGCAAGTAAACTCCCATGGGTGTCGCAATGCGCTTGGGCTTCTTGATGACAGCCTCAACGACCATGTCGCCTGCTTCGTCGGGCGTCAGTACCGGCATTGAGTCATAGACACTGGTCGCCGCGATCATCGGGGTGCGCACCAGTGGCATGTTGATGGTGGTGAAACGCACATTGCGATCCGAGTACTCTACCGCTGCCGAGCGCGTCCATGCATCCAGGGCGGACTTGGAGGCAACGTAGGCTGAAAAGCGTGGGCTGGGGGTCAGGGCACTGATCGACGACATATTGATAATATGCCCTTCACCACGCTCGCTCATCGAGGGCAGCAGGCCCATGGTGAGGCGTATGGCACCAAAATAATTGATCTGCATAGTGCGTTCGAAGTCGTGAAAACGGTCGTAAGACAGTTCCAGTGAGCGCCTTATAGAGCGGCCTGCGTTGTTCAGCAGGATATCCACGAAGCCATGGTTTGCGAGGACTTCGGCCACCAGCCGGTCGCAGTCTTCCATATCCGAAACGTCAGCCTGGTAGATAGTCGCCACGCCTCCGATTGCTGCAATTTCCTGCGCAGTTTCTTCAAGTTTCTCTGCACTTCTGGCGACCAATAGTACGTGAGCGCCGGCCTCTGCCAGACGCAGGGCTGAGGTTTTCCCGATGCCTGATGAGGCACCAGTGATCAGTACAACCTTGCCGCCTACATTGCCTTCCAGGGAGTGATCCACAAATAGATCGGGATCCAGGTTGCGCTCCCAGTAGTCCCAGATTACCGGGGCATAGCTTTCCAATTCCGGACACTTGATGCCGCTGCCCTTGAGGGCGCGTTCGGTATCGCGGTTGTCGTAGCGAGTGGGGTAGTTCATGAACATCGTCACTGAATCAGGCAGGCCCATGTCCGCAAGCAGGGTACTTACAATGCGTTTAACCGGGGGCAGACCTGAGACACCTTCGCGCACGAACTTTGGTATAAAGTTAAACATCCGCATGTCCAGTCGCATGCTGAAGCGGGGTGCGTGACCGGCGTCGGCAAACACGTTCATCATTTGACCCATACTGTGATGATCGGGGTTGGTCAGGTGGAAGCAGCGCCCCCCCAGGTCGCTCTGGTGAACGATGTGATCCATTGCGTCCACGACATAGTCCACGGGCACCACGTTGAACTTGCCTCCTTCAATGCCCACCAGTGGGAACCAGGGCGGGAGGATGTTGCGGATCTTCTGCAGGCTCTTGAAGAAATAGTAGGCGCCGTCAATTTTGTCGATCTCGCCTGTCTTGGAGTGACCGACGACCATAGCGGGTCTATAGACTCGAAAGGGTACCTTGCACTCGTTGCGCACCACGCCTTCTGAATCGTGTTTGGTGGAGAAATAGGGGTGTTCCAGGTTCTCTGCTTCCTCGAACATGTCTTCACGGAATGTGCCTTCATACATGCCGCCCGCCGCGATGGAGCTGACATGCTCAAAGCACCCTGCCTCCAGTGCTTCAGCCAGCTGAACAGCGTGCCGCGTGCCGTCTATGTTGGTTTTGGTCTGCTCTTCGGCAGAGGCAGCCAGATCGTAGATGGCGGCAAAATGGCAAAAGTGTTGGATATTGCCTTTGAGATCGGCAATGGTCGCTTCATTCAGGCCCAGCAGAGGCTGGCGAAGGTCACCTTCAACGGGTATCAGGCGGTCGGAACCAGCACCAAAGCGTTCCTGCAGTGCTTCAAACTTCTCCCGGGAGCCGGCGCGGGTCAGGACGTAGATATCGCCGTCACGTTCCTTGAGCTTGTCGATAAAGAAACGCCCGATGAAACCAGTGCCGCCGGTAATGAAATATGCCATTTTTCTGCTCCTACCTTTGTATTAGATAGGAGAGAGTTTAGACGTTCCTGTCGATCTCACCATTGCGGGATTTTGCAAAGGGTAGGGGCAAGAATTTTCAGCTGGTGGAGCAATGCTGGCTGCGGTAATCCTGGGGCGTTAGCCCGGTCCATTTCTTGAAGGCGCGGTGGAAGGTACTGCTGTCAGAGAATCCCATTAACTCAGAGAGCTCGGACGTCGTGTAGGCTCTGGACGTTAGATAGCCTATGGCTGCGTCTCGGCGGCAATTGTCCTTGATTTGCTGGAAGGAGGTCCCTTCCTCGCGCAGCCTGCGATGCAGCGTAGGGGTGGTCAAATACAGACGTTCTGCGACATCCTGCAGTCCGGGTAGCGGACGCTGAAAATCACTGCCGATGAGATTGCGTATACGTACCGCCAGGCTGTGCTCTTCGGGACTGATTTTGAAAAGCTCGGCAGGGTAGGTGGCCAGCATGGTGTCCAGTGATGCGTCGTTCTGGACGATGGGAAACTGGAGAAAGCGTCGGTGGAAGGCGAACGCATCGTGGCGACTGGAAAATGTCACCGGCGTGCCAAAAATCTCCGCGTAGTCTTTGCCAGGATCTCTGTCCTGAGTCATCTCCACCCCGATCAGGTCGATAAAGCTGCCAATAAACCAGCCGCAGAGCCTGTGCCACATAGCCATCGAGAGAATACGTCCGGTCATGCCGGGTAACCAGTGCAGGTGTTCCATGCTGAAGTTCTCAGGTGAGTTCAGGGCCCGCTCGGTATCCTGTGAGAAGATAAACCGACAGTAGACAGTGTCCCCTTCGGCGTGAATCTCGAATGTCTCCCCCTGAGACTGCAAACGCTTAAAGTAGATTGACGCCCGCTGCAGGGCCTGGCCCAGGTCTTTCGAATGCAGCATCGCCTGGAACATCATGCGATAAGCACTGAAGCTGCGAGTATCGTCCGGGTCGGCAACGTTGCCGGGAAGGGAGTCCTGGATCTTATGCACCAGGTGGATGAAAAGACGGCCGTAGTCCTCCACGGAGATACGGGCTTCTGCTACAGCTTTATCCTCCAGTAGGACCAGAGGCAGCTTCAATGCTCTTAGTTCCTCTTGCAGCTGTGCAGGCTCCACAGGTGCCATGCGCAGAAGCGTCTGCGCGTAATAAAGAGGAATGGTGTTGGCCATGGGCTAAACTCCTGAACTGTGGCCATTCTACTGCTCTGGTTGTCTTGGGCAAGTGGATCGAGCTGATGCAAAATTGCGTCATACAAATTTGCAAAGTCTCGCCGATGCCCGCTTCGCGGCCACTGGACTAGACTAGGCACTCAATAACCGAGGCGAAAACTTTCCATGTCCCAGCTCAAGCAGGAATTTGATACCGCAATCTCGCAGCTTACCGGCGAGGGCGCACCCTACGAAATCGCAGCTGATGAGACGGGCCAGCGCTACTACAAGGGAGCGCCAGCCAACTTGCGCGATGCTCTTATGGTGGCTCGCAATCACGGCGATCGAGAGTTTCTGGTCTATGAGGGGGAGAGGCGCACCTTTAATCAGCTTCTGGATGAGGCTGATGCCCTGGGTGCGGCCCTGCAGGATGCCGGGATTACTCCCGGAGACCGAGTGGCGCTGGCGATGCGCAATTATCCCGAGTGGATGGCCGCATTTATCGCAGTGACCGGAATAGGCGCGGTCATCGTGCCGATTAACAGTTGGGGGCAGCCTGCAGATATTGCCTATACGGTGGAGGACGCGGGTTCAAAACTGGTGATCTGCGACCAACAGCGCTATGACGGTGTTGCTCAATTGATGGCGGACAAGGGTATTCAGACCTTGATTGCGCGTCCGTCGAACCCTGATGACCTCAGCGGCCTACGTGCCTTTGTTGCAAACTTCGTGGGTAAGACACCACAGTTGGTCGACATTGATGGCGATGATCTGGCAATCATCATGTACACCTCCGGTACCAGTGGCAAGCCCAAGGGTGCGGCCTCTACTCACAAGGCGATCTGTCAGGCTGTGTTCAATATGGAATGTGCGGCGATTGCTGCTGCCATGACCAACGGCGAGTTAATTACCGCGATGCTGGAACGGGGTTATGAACCAACCTCCTTGCTCGCGGTTCCCCTGTTCCACGTGAGCGGCTGTCACGCCCAGTTCCTGGCCAATCTACGCGGTGGTCGCCGTATCATCATGATGTATAAGTGGGATGTAGAACAGGCTCTGAACTATGTCGAGAACGAGCGTGTTACCACTGTGGCAGCTGCGCCTTCGATGATTCTTGATCTGCTGGAGGCAGAGGGTTTCGCTGCGGCAGATACCTCCAGCCTTTTTTCGTTGGGCGTGGGTGGTGCAGCCACTCCGCCACGTGTGGGAACACTGCTGCGTGAGAAAATGCCAGAAAACTTCAGTGGTACCGGCTACGGGATGACCGAGACCAATGCCCAGGGTGCGTCACTTACCGGCAAGGCTTTTCGAGAAAAAGTCGGCACCGCTGGTTTCCCCCATCCTGTTGTCGACATTCGTATCTGTGACGAGATAGGCGAGCAGTTACCCCAAGGCAGCACAGGCGAGATATGGCTGCGCAGTGTCACCAATATTCGCGAATACTGGCATCGCCCAGAGGCCAACGCCAGTGAATTCCGCGACGGCTGGCTCAAGACCGGAGACATTGGCTACCTGGATGAGGAAGGCTTTCTGTTCCTGGCAGATCGCGCCAAGGACATGATCATTCGCGGCGGGGAAAATATCTACCCGATCGAAATCGAGAACGAATTGCTCGAACACGAGGCAGTAAAAGAGGTCGCCGCCATAGGTTTACCCCATGAGCGATTGGGCGAAGAAGTCACCGTGGTTGTTACGCTGCACGTCGGTGCTGAACTCACTGAGAGTGAACTTATTGAATTTGCTAAAGCCAGGCTAGCGGCGTACAAAGTCCCCAGCAGCGTGGTCTTTTGGGATCAGCCGCTCCCGCGCAATGCGACCAACAAAATTCTCAAGCGAGATATCAAGGAGACGTTAATCAGCAGCTGATAGTTGTGCAATATTCATTGGTTTAATTGGCGGCGGTTTTGTGTTGTTCCGAGGCAAAAAAAAGCCGGCGTGTATAAGCACGCCGGCTTTTCATTTTTAGGTTTTAGCCGTTAGCGTAGAAAGTTATAGGTGATTTCCGCACCGTAAACCTGACCTTTGGCGAGTGGCGAGAACGTGCCGCCCAGGGCTATACCCCCCAGGGTATCCGGTAGCTGTGTGTCACCACCGTGCTTCACTTCGTCGAGCAGATTGCGACCATAGATCGAGAATACCCAGCTGCCGTCACCGGAGTAAAAGTCCAGGCCCGCATCAAGGATGTCCTGCTCCAGAATGTAGCCAAGATTGCTGTCGGTATAAGCAACCTCGTCCCGATACGCGTAGTTGATACGCGCCGTTGCGAAGCCCCAGCTGCCGATGTCCATGTCATAGTTCAAGCCAACGCTATAGGTCAGCTCAGGCGCTCGCGGCAGATCAAGGGCTTTGTCCTTGCCGTCCACAACGCCGTCGCCATTCAGGTCAAACCTGACTTCATCGTAACTGGCATCCATGTAACCAATGGAGGCTAGCAGCAGCAGACTGTCACCGATGGGGAATGTACCATCAACTTCCAGGCCCCAAATCGATGCATCCGCAGTATTGTCGATGACTTGTACGACACCGGAAGTAGCATCCGGGATGTTCACTTCGCGCTGCATGTCCTGGATTTCATTGTAGAAGATAGCTGCGTTGAGTCGGCCCCAGTCATTTTGTGATTTGTAACCCACCTCGAAGTTGTCTACCTGCTCTTCATCAAACGGCCCCGGTGCTGCGGTGGGACTGGTGTTGCGCAAGTTGTAACCACCGGACCGGAAAGCTCGACTCCAGTGAGTATAGAGTTGCGCGACGTCGCTGACCGCGTAACTCAAGCCTACTTTGGGCGCGAACGTGTCCCAGGTGTCGTCGTCTTTGAAATCAAGCGTACAGTTACCAAACTCCACAATATTACAGCGCGTGTCTGTGCCGGTCAGTGGGTTGACGTAAACTGGCTCACCACCATTACCGATAGTGCCTGCTATATCCAGAACGTTGGTATTGAAAGCCAATGTCGCCACTTCAGCGCTTTTGTCTTCGCTAGACCAGCGCGCACCGACAGTCAGTGATAAACGTTCGGTGAGGGAGTAGTCCATAGCTGCAAAGAAGGCGAGGGTCTCTACGGTGTACAAGCCTCCTCCATCCTGAATCTGGTAGGAGAGGTCACTGCCCAGGGCGCCGCCACTGACAATTGGGGTTAGTGCGCCAAGCAGATCGCGACGCTCATGGTACTCAATATCATTCTCGAACCAGTACAAACCGGTTGTAATATTGGCGTTGCCGAATTGGCCGTTGTAGCGCAGCTCAAAACTGTTTTGCTCGGCGACGAGATTCGAAGGGGCGTGAAATAAGGGAACGGGTTGAGCGTCGATATCAGCAGCGCCTGTCTGCTCCATATCACGCCAGCCATAAAGAGCCGTAATGGTGCCTTCTCCGAAATCCACCTCGTAATTCAGCTCGGCGGTGAAGAAATCGGTTTCTGAGGTTTGATAACCTACCAGATCGTAACTGGCGTCAAAGCTGTCTCGTTTAGCGTTAAAAGGCGTTCCCGGAATGTCGCTGCCGTTGGTGTGGGATTGGGACACGGGGCCATCGCCTTCTATGTCCGAGTATTCATAGCGCAAGACCAACTCGGCTCGATCTGTGGGCTCCCATGCCAGAGTGCCGCGAATCATCTGTTGCTCTATCGCCTGTACGTCGCTGCCATCGAATTGATTTTCATGCCAGCCGTCGTCATCATTCCAGTAGCCGGTCAGCCTCAGACCTAGACTATCGGTAACGGGGCCCCCGATAGCGCCCATCAGGTATTTGTTGATGCCGCCTTCACCTCCAGTGTCCGCAGCCGCTCGCACGGTAGCGTCCAGCGTGTCACCAGGCTTTTTGGTGTTCATCAGAATGGCGCCGCCAGTCACGTTACGACCGAACAGAATGCCCTGTGGTCCGCGCAACACTTCGATGCTCTCCAGGTCAAAGACGTCGAAGATGATACCGTTATTGGTACCAATATAAATTCCGTTGGAAAACACGCCCACAGTCGGGTCGATGGAGGGAATGGAGCTATTGATGCCCAGTCCGCGGATGGAAAAGTTGGCGGTACCGCGGCTGGTGCCAATATCATCCAGAGCCACGTTGGGCATGCCCACTGCCAGGTTACCAAGGTCACGGATTTTCAGCGCTTCTATCTGATTGGAGTTGAATGCACTGATTGAGAGCGGGACATCTTGTGATCCCTCCTCTCGTTTTCGGGCAGTGACAATGACTTCTTCGAGCAACGCGGCACTGCCTCTTAGGCCTGATTCCTGTGCCTGGAGTTCTCCAGAGCTGGTGCCAAGGCCCAGGGCGACCGCCACGGAAACTGCTAATGATGTATACGAAAACGCGGGTACTTTTAAAACCTTACTCATAGATGGATCTCTACCTGTTATTTTATAATAGGATCCCGGATATGTTTCCGGGTATGTCGCAAGGGCAGGTGATGACTGTCGCGGACAGATACCCCTATGACAATGAACGCAATATGGGTAGATCAGCTCGCAAATGCAAGCGTATTTACCTCGAAATTTCTAGACAGAATTGGATTCTAATCTAGAGTGCACAAGGCCAAAAGCAGTAGCGCTGACTAACTTAATGCGATTTTGTTGCAGGTGCCCTGTAGCCGTCTGCCGCGGCCTTGTGGTGGCTTGGTAGTGCGGATATTGGTATTTTTCATATGAATACCAAAAATCCTGCCTATTTATTTCAATTATGTGCCTCCCGGGACTAATATTCGCCCCACTGACTGGCTGACCCACCGTCTTCCGGCCACCCATAGTCCAAAACCAGTATTCAGAGGTATTAACATGTCTACTTTCCAGAACGACATCGATGACATCGCGCAGCTGCGCGCCCAGCAAGGCAGCGCCTGGGATGAGATCAACCCCGAGTCCGCCGCTCGTATGCGCGCCCAGAACCGCTTCAAGACCGGTCTGGATATCGCCAAGTACACCGCCGCGATTATGCGCAAGGACATGGACGAGTACGATGCAGACCCTGCCAAGTACACCCAGTCGCTGGGCTGCTGGCACGGTTTCATCGGTCAGCAGAAGCTGATCTCTATCAAAAAACACTTTAACAGCACTGAAAAGCGCTACCTCTACCTGTCAGGCTGGATGATTGCCGCATTGCGCTCTGAGTTCGGTCCACTGCCCGACCAGTCCATGCACGAGAAGACTACTGTATCGAGCTTGATCGAAGAGCTGTACACCTTCCTGCGTCAGGCTGATGCCCGCGAATTGGGTGGCCTGTTCCGCACTCTGGACGCCGCTCGCACCGCCGGCGACGACGTAGCTGCAAAAGCGATTCAAAATGAAATAGACAACCACGTGACCCATGTTGTGCCCATCATTGCAGATATCGACGCAGGCTTTGGTAATGCTGAAGCGACCTACCTGTTGGCCAAGCAGATGATTGAAGCCGGTGCCTGTGCTATCCAGCTGGAAAACCAGGTATCTGACGAGAAGCAGTGTGGCCACCAGGACGGTAAAGTCACTGTTCCTCACGAAGATTTCCTCGCCAAGATCCGCGCCGTCCGTTACGCGTTCCTGGAGCTGGGTGTTGAAGAGGGTGTCATCGTTGCTCGTACCGATTCCCTGGGTGCTGGCCTGACCAAACAGATCGCCGTAACTCACGAAGTTGGCGACCTGGGCGACCAGTACAACAGCTTCCTGGACGTTGAAGAGCTCGAGCCAGGCGATATGAATCACGGCGACGTGATCATCAATCACCACGGTAAGTTGGTTCGTCCCAAGCGCCTGCCTTCTAATCTGTATCAGTTCCGCAAGGGCACAGGCGAAGACCGCTGCGTGCTGGACAGCATCACGTCTTTACAGAATGGCGCAGATCTTTTGTGGATTGAAACCGAGAAGCCGCACATCGGCCAGATCGGCGGCATGGTAAACCGCATCCGTGAGGTGATCCCCAATGCCAAGCTGGTATACAACAACAGCCCGTCCTTTAACTGGACGCTGAACTTCCGTCAGCAGGTGTTTGATGCATGGACTGAAGCGGGCAAGGATGTTTCTGCCTATGATCGCGACGCGCTGATGAGCGTAGATTACGATGAAACTGATCTGGCAGCTGAGGCGGATGAATGGATCCGTACGTTCCAGGCCGACTCTGCACGTCAGGCGGGTATCTTCCACCACCTGATCACACTGCCTACTTATCACACTGCGGCCCTGTCTACCGACAACCTGGCCAAGGAGTACTTCGGCGAGCAGGGTATGTTGGGTTATGTCAAAGGCGTTCAGCGCAAGGAAATCCGTCAGGGTATCGCCTGCGTTAAACACCAGAACATGGCTGGTTCCGACATGGGTGACGACCACAAAGAATACTTTGCTGGCGACGCTGCCCTCAAAGCTGGTGGTTCGGACAACACCATGAATCAGTTTGGCTAACAGCCTTCTGCAGTAAAACTGGAAGGGCGGGTTTTTCCCCGCCCTTTTTTTTGCCCGTCATTTCACACATATTTCACCTGCCCAGGATTAGTGTACGCTTGTTGAAGGCGTAGGAATCTGGTGGCGGCAACGTGAAAATTATTCTGGTGGAAGACAACGGCACTATTGCTGCCCAACTGGTAGGTTTCTTCGAGGGACTTGGTTGGACGGTGGACTATGCCAGGAACGGTAGTCAGGGCATCGCGCTTGCCAGTGAGGCCGTATTTGATGTGATGATTCTCGATCTGAATCTGCCTGATATGGACGGCCTTGAGGTTTGCCAGCAGCTCAAGAGTAGCCTTGATTACAACTTGCCAGTGCTGATGTTGACCGCTCGAGATGCTTTCGAAGACAAGGCATTGGGCTACGGTGAAGGTGCCGACGACTACGTCACCAAACCTTTTGATTTACGAGAGCTCAAATTGCGTTGTGAGGCCCTGGCGCGCCGCCAGGACCTGCACAAATCTTCTGAGTTGATCCTGGGAGATCTCATGCTGTTGGTGAGAAGTCAGGAAGCGAAGCGCTGTGGGCAAGCCCTGAAACTCACCAGTATTGGTTTTCGCATATTGCTGGAATTGGCACAGGCCTACCCGGAACCTGTAACACGCTCGCAGTTAATACATCGACTTTGGGGTGATGACCCGCCGGACAGCGACGCCTTGCGCTCCCATGTGTACAGTCTGCGCGCGGCGCTTGATAAGCCTTTCGATACCGCTATGCTCAAAACCTTGCCTAATCTGGGCTATCGATTGGTGTGCGATGAGACTTAGCATCCAGAAGCGTCTGTTCGGTATTCTCGGTGTGTTTGTTCTTGCTAATACACTGTTATGGGTAGGGCTGGCTCTGCTCCTTGCCTACGTGGTTGAAGATGAAATCATTGATCGCATGCTGGCCAGCCAGATTGCGCTGGTACAGCAGCACTATCTGGCGACCGGGGAGCTGCCCCAGTTGTCTTTAACTGAAATCAGACTTTATTCAGATCTGGAAAGTGTCCCCCCAGAACTGCGCGTAGCAATCGATTCGCCGGTCGGAGGGGGAGAGATATTTACCCGCGATGAAACACACTATCACTACCGGTGGCTGCAATTACCCAACATCGCCCCGGTGTTACTGCTGGCGGAGGTTTCGCCGTGGCTGGTCGTTACTCATGTGTCATCAGCTTTATCGATTCTCGTGGCGACGGGGTTTGTCGTCGCCTTGTGCCTGGGCTTACTGGCGGTTTACTACATTGCACGGATAACGACACGGCCAGTGCGTGAGCTGACAGCCGCTATCGAACAAGAACCACGATCCAATCCACTCCCGCACTGTGACAAGTCAGATGAGGTGGGTGTGTTGGCATCTGCAATGGATTCAGCGCTGAGTGGCCTGCAGCAGGCGCTGTCTCGGGAAAGGTCGTTTACACGCGATATCAGTCATGAACTACGCACCCCGCTGACTACCTTGCGCAATGCCATTGCGCTATTGCCTGAATCTATTGCGGCGGACCCCAACGCCATGCAGTTGGCTCATTCCAGTGCTGAAATAGAAAGCCTGCTTGAGACATTACTTGCCCTGGCCAGAGCTGAGTCTTCGGTATTGAAGTCGCTGCCGCTGCGCTCGATGCTGGAAAGCCTCTTACTCGATCGGGCGATCACACTCGAAAAAAGGGACTTTGAACTCTGTCTGGAAGTTCCGGACGAAGCGCGAGTCAGTGGCAATGAGCAGCTTAGTCGTTTGTTGCTGGGTAACCTGCTGGATAATGCCCTGCATTATGCCAATCCACCGGTGCTCAGCATTGGGTTGGATGAGCGTTCCCTGTGGCTGGAAAATCCACTCGCTAGTGGCGAGCACACGCCGCACGGCGCCAGCCTTGGACATGGCTTGTTCCTGGTGGAGCGCCTCGCACAGGCGCAGGGTTGGCAGTTCACTGACGAGAGCTCGGCAACGCACTTTGTCGTGCGCCTCTCCTGGTAAATAAAAAACTAGCGATATTTCACGCGGCTTTGACATCGTCCTCACTAGGATGAACACATCAAATAGCTCATATGGAGAGCACAACGATGTGGAAAACACTGGGAATAACGTTTATTGGATTGGTCGCTGTCACGGGGGCATTCGTCGCCTGGCTCTTTAGCCTGATTGATCATTCAGCCGCAGCGGCTGACTTGCAATCACAACTTCCTCAAGACTTGCCTTACTATCAGCAGCGTGTCGACGAGGACAGAGGCAGGATACTGGTGGTGCTTACCAGTGAGACTCAAATGGGCGACAGTGGTAAAGCGACCGGCTACGAGCACACGGAACTATCCAGGGCCTACTACGTGTTCACTGTTAATGGTTTTGATGTTGATATTGCCAGCCCTAAGGGAGGTGAACCCAGGGCGATCATCGATGATGAGGACATGGGTCCACTGGACTATGCCTTCCTTAACGACCCGATTGCGATGACTAAGGTTCAAAATACTCTGCCTCTGGAAACCGTGCGCGGTGGAGACTATGAGGCGGTCTTCTTCGTGGGCGGTAAGGGCACCATGTGGGATTTCCCCGACAACCCTCACATCCATAAACTGGTGAAGGATTACGCTGCCGGCGATAAGCTGATCGGCGCTGTCTGTCATGGCCCAGCGGCCCTTGCCAATGTCGTACTGCCTGACGGCAAACCCTTTCTGGCAGGCAAGTCGGTGACGGGGTTTACCAATGAGGAGGAGTTGTTTCTGATACCGGAAGCGGCAAGTATCTTCCCTTTTTTGTTAGAAGATCGCTTGCGTGAGCAGGGTGCAAAGGTGGCGGTAGGCTTACCTTATCTGGAAAATATAGCGGTGACAGATGGTCTTGTCACCGGACAAAATCCCTGGTCAGTCTATGCAACAGCCGAGGCCATGGTGGAGCAGTTGGGCTACTCATTGGTGCCGAGATTGACCACGGGTGACGAAAACAGCGTCGACGTGTTGATGCAGTATCACCTGCTGGGAAAGATCGGGGCTCGAGAATCTATTGATGCGTTCGCTGAGGCAGATGCGAAGATCAATCGGAACCTGTTGGTCATGCATGGACTGGTAGCAGCGATGCAGTGGCGGGTTAAATCCGCGTTGGAGTTATTGGTGCTGGCGCAGCATGCCAAGACTGTTTACGCATGACGGGTAAACGGAAGTACTAAGCTGAGCCAATAAAAAGGGCAGACAGTCACAGTGACTATCTGCCCTTGCGCGATTGTACTTGCCTGCTAGCGACTAGCTGTCCAAACCACCCATCAGCATGTACTTGATCTCCACGTAGTCATCGATACCGTACTTGGACCCTTCGCGTCCGGAACCAGATTCTTTAACGCCACCGAAGGGAGCCATCTCGTTGGAGATAATACCTTCGTTAATACCCACTATCCCGTATTCCAGCTCCTCGGCAACGCGCCATACGCGGCCGATGTCACGGGTGTAGAAGTAGGAGGCGAGACCAAATTCAGTGTCGTTGGCCATGGCGATAACCTCTTCTTCGGTGGAGAATCGCACAATGGGGGACACCGGGCCGAAAATTTCATTGCGAAACACCGCCATTTCCGAGGTCACTTCTGTCAGTACTGTGGGCTGGTAGAAACAGCCGCCAAGTTCGTGCGGGCCGCCGCCGACCGCAAGTTTTGCGCCCGCTGAGATGGAGTCCTGAACAAGCTTGTCCACGTCGGTGACCGCCTTTTTGTTGACCAGTGGCCCGATCACAATGCCTTCTTCGGCACCGTTGCCGACCGTCAGCTCAGTGGTCGCCTTGACCAGCTTGGCGACAAACTCATCGTAGACCGCGTCTTGTACGAACATGCGATTGGAGCAGACGCAGGTTTGTCCGGCATTGCGGTACTTGGAAATCATTGCGCCCTGAATAGCAGAGTCTATGTCTGCGTCATCGAATACGATAAAGGGCGCGTTGCCGCCTAATTCCATTGAGGTCTTCTTCATGGTGTCGGCACAGGCGGCGGTTAGCATTTTGCCCACCGGGGTAGAGCCGGTGAAGGTCACCTTGCGCACTACGGGGTTGGAGGTCAATTCGCCACCGATTTCTCCGGAGTTTCCTGCAATAACGTTGATGACGCCAGCGGGTACACCAGCGCGCTCCGCCAGTTCTATCATGGCGAACGCAGACAAGGGGGTTTCTGATGCCGGTTTGATGACAATGGTACAACCAGCTGCCAGTGCCGGTGCAGCCTTGCGCGCAATCATTGCATTGGGAAAGTTCCACGGGGTGATAGCGGCTACAACACCCACCGGTTGCTTGATGCAAACGATACGTTTGTCGGACGAGGGAGCGGGTATAACATCACCGTCGATACGCTTGGCCTCTTCGCCAAACCACTCGACGAAGGCAGCACCATAGGCAATTTCTCCACGAGACTCTGCAATAACCTTACCTTGCTCTGCGGTCATAATCTGGGCCAGGTCTTCCTGGTTGGCCATCATCAGGTCGTACCATTTTCTCAGGACAACGGCGCGAGCCTTTGCGGGCTTTTTCTTCCAGGATTGCATAGCCGCATCCGCCGCAGCGACAGCTCTTGCAGTCTCGGTTGCGCCGAGTTTAGCAACGTTGATGATCAATTCACCATTGGCCGGGTTGGTGACGGGGAAGGTGGCGCCATTGTCTGCGTCTACCCATTCACCGTTAATGTAGGCCTGGCCCTTGAGCAGGCTGGGATCGGAAAGCGAAAGAGACATTTTGTTATTCCTTAAAGTTGAACAGGTTGTTTTAATAAGCCAGCGATTATCGCGCTGGCAATGGTGTCAGTGCCAGCAATTTTTGGCAGGAGTGTTGAATGAAGCGGTTTGAAAATGCGGTGGTAGTGGTGACCGGCGGTGCCAGCGGCATCGGAGAGGCGACGGTACGCGCCCTGGTGGAAGAGGGTGGCCGGGTTGTAATAGCGGATCTGCAACGTGAGCGTGGCGAGGCCCTGGTGGCAGAGTTGGGTGACAGCGTCCATTTTTGCGCGACCGATGTTACCTCTGAAGCGGATGTCGAGGCTGCGGTGGCAGCGGCGGTGCAGCGCTACGGAACGCTCACCGGTATGGTTCCCTGTGCAGGAGTGGTGGGCGCTATCGGATCGATTGCCGAAACCAGCGTAGAGGCATACCAGCGCACCATGGATATCCACTGCAAGGGCGCTTTTCTGTGCATCAAGCACGCCGCCCGGGTGATGGGCGAGGGCGCTGCTATTGTGACCATCGCCAGCACCGCAGGCATTATTGGTGGCCAGGGGCCGCACATTTATACAATGGCCAAGCATGGCGTTGTCGGGCTCACCCGTTCTGCCGCCTCGGAACTGGCTGCTCGTCGTATTCGGGTCAATAGCGTGGCTCCAGCGGGCACCGTAACGCCGCTGGTGGACGCGCTCGGGGACAACAATCCAGCAACCACGGCGGCGGCGCTCGCGGCCGAATCGGCGCTGGGCATTGCATGCATGCCTGGCGATATTGCCGCGGCAATTCTGTACCTGCTCAGCTCTGAATCCCGCTATGTGACTGGCCATACGCTGGCCGTCGACGCCGGGCTGACGACTGCAGGCTCCAACCCGCCGCCGTTTTTCAGCCAGGATGCCGAATTGGTGTTGCACGCGGGACAGCGGGTGCCGGCAGGGGACGATTGAGTCAGCCTCAGGGCTTTTGGCGATTGTCATGCCGATACACCGCATCATCCATACGACCACCGCGAAGACAGCCTTGGGCTTGTTCGAAGTAGCTGTCCCGGGTGGGCGTGGTGCGACTCCAGTCTACTATCTCGCTGCGGTAGGCAAACTTCCAGACCCCGTTGCGCCGCTCGTAGCGGTCCAGATAGCGACCTGCGATAGTCAAATCTTCGTAGCCACCTTCCCCGGTTATCTTGTGGTAGGCCTGGAAGTAAACTTCGCCATAAGCTTGATCGCCTTCCAGCTCGATTAATGTGTTGCCGATCATATGCTGGTTGGCAACGTGGTCTTTTAGCGCGGCCATGCAAAAGTCTATAAATTGTCCAGGTGGGCTGTTAAAAAACCCATACTCGCACCAACCATCGGCCCAGAATTGTTCGCGCATCAGGGCAGGGTCGTGCCTGTCCAGGCCGCGCATATAGCGGCAGCAGAGCTCGTAGATATCCTGTTTTGCCAGATAGTCTTGCATTCGGTCAGTCATGGCTTACGCTCCCGGCCAGAAAGGGGTACAGAGGGTCACTTTTTTCAGCCTTGCCCTTTGCCAGCGCGGTATAGGCCTCGCTTTCCCGTTCATCAGTTATTGATGAGTTGCAACTCCAGTCCATTACCACCTGGCGGTGTATCAGGCGCCATTGTGTGCCGCGCTTTTCCAGGGTGTCCAGGTAACGGCCTTCAAAGCGCATTTCCTGTTTGCCTCCGGTCAACAGGTGGCCAGCCTGAACGTAACTCTCTGCCCGGGCCAGGATACCGTCAAACTCTAGCAGGGTGTTGCTGATGCTGTGCCGCGTCAGCTCGTAAGTCTGGCTAAGTGCAGGTCCCACCAGTTCCGTGAAGGTGTGGGCTGGCCCCTTGAAGTTGCCATAATCCACGGACCCTTCCGGCCAGTAGCAGTCCTTCAGCAGGTCGGCATCGTTGCGGTCCAGGCCGCGACAGTGCTGATTGAGCGTGTCGACAATTGCCATACGGTCAGCAATTACGTCCGCTGTAAGGGGTGCTTGGGGCCTATTGCTCATGAGGGCTACCTTCAGGTCGCGGTGGCCGGGCGCATCGGGCTTGCAATACCATGGCTCCGGCGTTCATAATTAAAAAACAGTCGATCCTGATTGTATTAGCGAAGTGCCATTCCGTCCAGCATTAGAGCAGGGGAAAAGCAGAGCATGAGTCAGAGCAATACACCCCCCGGGTCAGCCCGGGCCAGTGGTCCTGCGGTGGCCGACACCCTGGCCAGTGATTCCAGGGGGGCACCTGAGCCGCTGCTGGAACAGTGTTACGAATTTATGGGCGACGAGGATATCGATTGCAGTCGCTATACCTCGCAGGCGTTTGCCGATACAGAGTTCAATCGCCTTTGGAATCGCTGTTGGCAGTGGGCTTGCAGAGAGGAACATATCCCCGACGTCGGGGATAACTACGTCTACAACATTGGCCCCTATTCGGTCATTGTGGTGCGCAGCGCAGTTGATGTTGTCCAGGCCTTTATCAATAGTTGCCCTCACCGCGGTACCCAGCTGCTGGGCGCGGAAGGTTGTGGCTACAGCGCCCGGTTCACCTGCCCCTTCCACGGATGGTCATTCGGGCTCGATGGCGCCCTGGAGGGCTTGCCTGCACGTTGGGACTTCCCCCATGTCAGCGCCGATACCCATAGCCTTGCGTCAGTCCCTTGTGAGACATGGGGCGGGTTTGTGTTCATTAACCTGGATCTCAATGCCAAGCCCCTGGCTGATTACATGGATGTGCTGCCTGAGCACTTTAGCCACTTTCCGCTGGAACGCAGGCGTATACGCCTGCATGTGCAAAAAGTACTGCCGGCCAACTGGAAAGCGGCCCAGGAGGCATTCATGGAGGCCTATCACAACTTCGAGACCCACGATTCACCCAACGGTGCCAACGCCCAATACGATGTGTATGGCAAGTATGTCAGTCGTTTCATTCACAATATTGGTAACTACAGCCCCGAATCCCTGGACGACTACCCTGGAGACAAGTGGCGGGCACCGCCGTTGACGGAAAATCAGGTACTGCAAATTATGTCGGTGTTTGGATTGGAGCACGATGAAGTGCCGCCGGGAGAAACCGCACGCAGTGTTGCTGCTGAGGATTTGCGCAAGCGTATCGGGGCTGCCCTGGGGGTGGACCTGTCGGCCACCAGCGACAGCCTGATGCTGGATTCAATCGAGTACCACCTGTTCCCCAACATGTTTTTCTTTCCCGGTATCACTGTTCCTATGGTGTATCGCTTTCGTCCCAATGGCGAAGATGTAGACAGTAGTTTGTTTGATTTTATTATTCTGGAGCCACTGCCAGACGGTGCTGAACATCCTGAGCCCCCCGAACCCATACGCCTGGATGTCGATCAGTCCTATACTGAGGCTGAAGGGCTGGACTGGTTGGGACCGGTCTACGATGAGGACACCGGTAATCTTGCTTTGCAGCAGCAGGGCTTCAAAACCAGCCGCAAGTCGGGCATTACTTTGGGCAATTACCAGGAGTCGCGGATCCGGCGGGTGCATATGACACTGGATGAATTTATGAAGGAAGACGCAGAATGAGTGAAACTGACTTTGTTTGGGTAGCAAGCCTGTCCGACCTGCCGCCCGGCAGTACAGCGAGTGTTGAAATCGAGGGTAGGGAAGTGCTGCTGTGCCGCACCTCTGAGGGAGTCTTTGCCTTGGACAACCTTTGCACCCATGGCGCTGCCAGGTTGTGTGAAGGCAAACTGAAGGGACAGCGAATACTCTGCCCCTTGCACGGTGCTGCATTTGACGTGCGCGACGGTGCCGCTCTCAGTCGCCCTGCGGTGACCGCCCTTGCCAGCCACCCGGTATCCGTCAACGGCGACGATATCTGTATCGCGCTGGTTGAATAGACACTGCAATGGCGCAGACAACCGTAGAGGAAGCATCGGCAGATGGCAGCGCTGCGCGGACTGCGCAGCGCGCCAGCCTTAACAAGCAGCGTTACATCAGTGACGAATTTGCAGACAAAGAGTGGCGCAAAATCTGGTCGATGAGCTGGCTGTTTGCCGGTCTGGTGGCGGATGTTCCCGATCCGGGCGACTACTTTGTCTATGAGGTGGGCGCTGAATCCATCGTCGTACTGCGCGGCGACGATGGACAGCTGGGTGCGTTTTACAATGTGTGCCAACACCGCGGCAACCGAATTTTCAGCAATCCGTCAGGATCCGTGCAACAGATTGCCTGTCCCTACCATGGCTGGCGCTATCATCTGGATGGGCAGCTGGCCCATGTCCCGGACGCGGATCGCTTCTGTCCACCGCCCACAGCTGACGAGCAATCATTGAAGTCGGTGAAAGTTGAATCATGGGCGGGCCTTGTGTGGCTTAACATGGATCCTGAATCCACATCGCTCATAGAGTTCCTCGGTCCGGTGGCGCAAAAACTGGCACCGTATCACTTTGAGAATATGCGTCTGGTGAAGCACCAGACAGTTGCTCTGGATGCCAACTGGAAAACGGTCAGAGACAACTTTCTCGAGCAGTATCATGTGGATTTTATTCATCCGCAACATGCAGGCTTCGTCGATTGCTGTAACTCCACCAACACGCTTTTTCCTCAGGGGCATTCATCCACCAGGGTAGAAGGCTTTGTCACCAATTCCCGCTATCCGGTCCCTGAGCAGGTGCCAGAGCCGCTGCAACCCTTTCTCCAGGGTCTGGGTATGGCGCCAGCTGACTTCGAAGGACGCGTTGCGGATGTTCGCAGTGCGGTCCAGCGCCGCAAGCGTGAACTGGGCGCGGAGTTGGGCCTTGATTACGCCGAGTTGAGTGACGAGCAGCTAAGCGACGTCTGGCAGTACGATGTTTTCCCCAATACGTTTATGACCATCCATGCCGAGGAACTTTGGATATACGGCCCTCGGCCTCACGCGTCCAGCCCCGACAAGTGCTATTTCGATAAATTCACCCTGCAGGTGCCTAGGCATCTGGCGGTTGATGAAGCGCGGGGTATTGCGCTGCACCCAGCGTTACTGGAACCGCAGCCCGAGGAGCGTCCGACACAGGAAGTGTTTGGTCGGGACGAAGTGTTGGCCGGGGAGAAGTCACTGACTATTACTATTGACCAGGATATTTACTATCTGCCTGATATGCAGGCGGGCATGCATTCAAAGGGCTTTGAGCGCGCGGTTCTCAATGAGGATGAAGTGCGGATACAGCACTTTCACGATTGGGTGGACGCCTGGTTGGAGAAGGGTTCCTAATCTAATCCCAGTACATCGTGGAGCTGCCTATGCATGTTCTGCACGCCTGGCTCGTTGCGCCCAAGCAGCACCTCGCGCTCAATGCCACAGTTGAGTCCGCGATTGATTTTATCCACCAGTGAATAGTCCTCAGTGACGGCCACGTCGTTTATCATTTGAAAATAGGCCTCATACTCAGCACGCTGCTCATCATTTTCCGGGGGCTGCGGTATAAACATACTGTGATAAATGACGGATCGATCTGGGCTAATCGGGTACACGCGCCAGGTCTGAAAATGATCTTCCACCACAAAAATCACGGTGTTGGGAAAGATGTAATTCACGTGAGAAGTGTAGCCTCGAGGATTCCACTGCGCCTCAGGGATATCCTTGAGTTCATTGATTTCCAGGCTTGCGGAACTCATGGCGTGGTTGCGACCAAACTGGTGGTAGGTGCCGAGGTTGCTGTAAGCCATCTGAGCGATGGAATCAGCATGCAGGTGCTCGAAATGATAGAACTCATGGAAGGTGTCCATGTTCAGCTTCCAGCTAAAATCGGTATAGACCTGTTTGGCTCCCAGGTAATAGTGATCACCGAGTCCAAAACCGCTGAGGTGATCGTCCAGACCGCCTAATACTTCATCTATATCAAAACGCAGTTCAGGGTTGGGCATCACAAAGATAAAACCGTTTTTTTCTTCAACCTGCAATGGTCGCAATCCCAGTTGCGCTCGATCGATACCGGAGAAGCCTTCATTCCCAAAGGGCACTGCAATGAGCTTGCCGTCCAGGTCGTAGCTCCAGCCATGGTAAGGGCAGGAGAACATCCGTCCCTTGCGCGCCTTACCGTGTTGGCACTCGTTGAGCGGTGCGCCTCGATGTGAGCAAATATTAAGGAATGCGTTAACAGTGCCGGCAGCATTTCGTACGATCAAAATAGGGATGCCGGTATCGTCGAAAGCAAAATAATCCCCGGGTTCAGGGATCATGCAGCTGGGTCCAACGAATTGGGGGTAGTTGCGAAACAGCTCGGCCTTTTCGCGGGCGAACAGATCGGTATCGGTGTACTCGTTTACGTCGATCTTCATTACCCCCTCAGCGAGGGCAGTGCTGTGATTGGCTACCAGTTCCAGTAAGGCTTTAACTTCGGCGATCTGTCTTTCGCGTTGCATGGTTCTGGGTCCATCAGTTCGGGGTGCTTCTGGCTATAGTCCGAGCACCATTTTGGAAATGATGTTGCGTTGCACTTCCTGCGAGCCGCCAAAGATCGAGGCTGCTCTGTTATTGAGGTAGCGCGGCATAACAGCGGTAGTCGGGTTAGGCCGGTAGGGGCTGCCACCTTCCACAGGGTCCATGTCCAGGGCGCTATAGCCCAGGATGTCCACGGACAATTGGTTTATTTCCTGCTCAAGGCGTGTGGTATTCAGTTTGAGGATGGACGATTCGGGTCCGGGATTGCCACCGCCGCTGACAGCAGACAGGATGCGCAGCTCGGTGATTTCCAGCGCCTTGAGGTCGATTTCCAGACGAGCAATTTTGCGCTGAATATCGCGGTTGGCGTCAAAATTGGTCACTCTGGCGCTGGTGTCGCTGTAAAGTTGATGCAAGCGTTCCAGCTCATGCAATACCAAGGGTCCCGAGAAACCGCCACCCCTTTCGAACTCCAACAGATACTTGGCGTAGGTCCAGCCCTTATTCTCCTCGCCAATACGGTTGCTCTGGGGGACACGGACATTGTCGAAAAACACCTGGTTAACTTCGTGGTCTCCGGCCATGGTAATAATGGGTTCGACCGAGATGCCTGGGGCTTTCATGTCAATCAGTAAGAAGCTGATGCCCTGTTGCGGTCGCCCGCTATTGTCGGTGCGCACCAGGCAAAAAATGTGATCTGCCATGTGGGCATGTGTGGTCCAGATCTTGGAGCCGTTGACGAGGTAGTCGTCGCCGTCAGCTTCAGCCTTGAGTTTCAGACTGGCAAGGTCAGACCCTGCACCCGGTTCACTGTAGCCCTGACACCAGTAATGTTCGCCAGAAAGGATTTTGGGTAGAAACTCGGCTTTTTGCTCATCTGAGCCAAAGGCCATAATAACCGGGGCCAGCATTAGCAGGCCCAACGGGATAAGCATCGGTGCCCCCGCGAGGTAGCATTCCCGACTGAAAATGTATTTCTGGGTAGGTGTCCAATCAGTGCCACCGTGCTCGGTGGGCCATTGGGGCACAGCCCAGCCCTTGGCGACCAGAATGGCCTGCCACTTCAGGGCGAGATCTTTCTCGACAAACACGCTGGCGTTGTGCGCCGTCGTCTCGACGATATCTTCGCTGAGATTCTGGGCCAGAAACTGCTGCACTTCCTGCTGGAACTGCAGCTCTTGTTCAGAAAATTTGAGATCCATGGTTTACGACGCAGCTCCTATAGCTGAACGCGCTTGGTAAAGCCGCCATCAGCTACCAGGTTCACCCCGGTGATCAGGCTTGCCGCCGGGCTGGCGATAAAGGCCACGGTGTTAGCAATTTCTTCGGCGCTACCAAAGCGGCCAGAGGGAATGTCCGCCAGTGTTGCGTCATACAGCTCAGTCATATTTTCCTTAATGAACTCCCATGCCCCGCCTTCGATATAAATGGGGCCTGGCGATACACAGTTTACCCGGATGCCGGCGGGCGCTAGCGCCTGACTCAGTTGCTTGCCGTGAATAATGAGAGCGCCTTTGATGGCGTTGTAGGGCTGTGGCCCCATAAAGGTCTCTACGCCAGCTGTGGAAGAGATGATCACAATAGAGGCAGCGGAGGACTTCTCCAGGAATGGCATGGCAGCTTCTACACCACGAGTGGTGCCTAGCAGATCTATGTTGAAGTTGGCTTCCCAGCCTTCCTCGCTCATATTGCCGCCACCGGCGCTGACATTGGGCACAAAAATATCGATACCACCGAGTTCTTCGCCGGCGCTGGCAATCCAGGCCTGGTAGCCTTCCTTGTCTGCTACATCGACAACAGCGCCTGTTACTTTTACGCCTTTGGCGCTAAGTTCAGCGACTGCGCTGTCAACTTCTTCCTGGTTGCGGGAGCAGATAGCAAGATTCGCCCCCTCATCTGCCAGCAGATTGGCGATAGCGCGGCCAATACCGCGAGTTGAACCAGTGATAACGGCGTTTTTGCCAGAGAGTCCGAGATCCATGTGTGTCTCCTGAAGAAGGCTAAGTGGTATTAAGCCAGACGGAAAAGCGCAGCCCTGGAAGGGGGCGCAAGCGACTGGCTGATGATTGAATTTACGTCTGTTGGCAAAGTAGCAAAGCTCCCAGGGAAAAACAATCAGATTTGACTGTTTATTTTCTATTCGATAATGTGAGGCTCATTCTACAGCTCGTAGTTGCCCTATAAGAGATACCGCCAAAGCGGCGGTCCAAGGAGAATACCGTGTCCAAATGCCCAGCAGATTTCGACTTTTTTTCACCAGAAGTGATTGAATCACCCTTCGAGTTCTATGAGGCTATTCGGCGCGAAGCCCCGGTGTATCAACTGCCAGACACCAATATATACATGCTGTCCCGGTGGGATGACATTCGTCAGGTCACTCGCGACACCAAGACATTTTCCAACGACTTCCAGGAGCTGTTGAAAGGTCCTGAGCCCTCAGCGGAAGCTGCGCAGATTTATGCCGGTGGCTATGAGCAACCACCCACCTTGCTAACCCTGGATCCACCCCAGCACAAGGTTTACCGTTCATTGATCAACAAAGTTTTCTCCGCCAAGCGGGTGGAGGGCATGCGCGAATACATCGAGAAGGTCGTTGATGAGTTGATTGATGGCGTTATAGAAAAGGGCGAGTGTGAGTTCGTTCGCGACTTCGCCACGCCCCTGCCGGTTTATGTTATTGCTGATCAGCTAGGCGTACCGCGCAAGGATTTACGTCAAATCAAAATGTGGTCGGATGCATTTGCCTCGCGTTTAGGCGGCATGGCCACTACTGAAGAAGAGATCGAAAACGCACGCCTGATCGTTGAATACCAGCACTATATGGTCAATATCATTGAGAACCGCCGGGCTCAACCCCAGGACGATATGATCTCTGACCTGGCCAACAGTATGATCAAACCCCCGGAAGGGGAGCGGCTGATGCGCAACGAGGAACTACTGAGCATGATCGAGCAGCTGCTGGTGGCAGGCAATGAAACCACTACCTCAGCTATCACCGGTGGCTTGCTCTCATTGATTCAGCTATCTGACCAGTTACAGGTGCTGCTGGACGATCCGGGCATGATTGACAATGCGGTTGAGGAAATTTTGCGCCTGGAGTCGCCCTCAGCGGGTCTGTGGCGGGTTGTCACCAAAGATTGTGAGTTACAGGGTGTTGAAATTCCTGAGGGATCACTGTTGATGTTGCGTTACGCTGCCGCAAATCGTGATGAAAAGGTGTTTGAAGACCCCGATCAGATGGATGTCTGCCGTCGCAACGCCGACGATCATATCGCCTTTGGCTATGGCACACATTTTTGTCCAGGCGCCTTCCTGGGTCGCAAGGAAATGCAGGTGGCGTTTGCACGCATTCTTGCCCGACTCACTAATATTCGTTTGGCCGATGGCAAGAACGACCTGACGCACTGGCCCAATACTGTATTGCGTGGTCTGAAGGAATTGCATATTACCTTCGAAGCCAGGGAACAGCAGGCTGCCCCTGCAGCGATGGAGGCCTGAATCGATGGCGAAGTCTCTGCAAGACTATAATTTTTTCTCCGAGGAAGTGCTGGAGTGTCCTTTCGACTTTTACAAGTTGGCGCGGGAAGAAGCACCTGTCTATCTGCTGCCGGGCACCAATATTTACTTGGTGACACGCCACGCTGATATTCGGGTGATGCTCAAGGACACGCAGACATTCTCCAGCGACTTTGGGCACCTACTTTCAGGCCCTGGAGAGTCTGATGAGATAAAAGCGCTCTATGAAGGTACGGTTGAGCCCGCTAATACTTTGCTAACGCTGGACCCGCCGCGCCACCGGGTGTATCGCAGCTTGGTGAACAAGGTGTTTTCGGCCAAGCGTGTGGAGCAGATGCACAGTTACATCGAAGAAATTGTTGATGAACTGATTGATGGCTTTGTCGACAAGGGTGAATGCGAATACATCGCAGCGTTTGCATCGCCATTGCCGTTGATGGTCATTGCCGATCAACTGGGTATCGATCGAGCGTTACTGCCGCGTTTCAAAGTTTGGTCTGATTCTCTGGCGGCGCGCCTCGGCGGAATGGCGACTCCCGATGAGGCCAGAGACATCGCAGTGGCTGTGAGGGAGTATCAGGAATACATTCTGAAAGTAATCGCTGCCAGGCGCGAAGAACCCAAGGATGACATGATCTCCGATCTGGCTAATGCCGAGATAGATGATGGGCGCAAGCTCAACGACGCGGAAATCATTAGCATCGTGCAGCAGTTCCTGGTGGCGGGCAATGAGACTACAACGTCCTCTCTGGCAGGGGGTTTATTGTCGCTGATACAGAATCCTGAGCAGATGCAGTTGCTGCGTGAAGACCCCGACCGTATGCGCAATACGGTGGAAGAAATTCTTCGTACGGAAACACCCAGTGCTGGTTTATGGCGAGCGGTAACCTGCGATGTTGAATTCGGCGGCACAAAAATTCCAGAGGGGTCTATGGTGATGCTGCGCTATGCATCGGCTAACCGGGATGAGCGAGTATTTGACGACGCAGAGGGCTTTGACATCTGCCGGCACAATGCCGACGACCATATCGCCTTCGGCCAGGGCATCCATTTTTGCCCTGGCGCCATGTTGGCGCGCAAGGAAATGATCGTTGCCATGAACAAGTTTCTGTCCCGCGTTGACAATATCCAGCTGGCAGACGGCAAGAATGATCTTACCCATTGGCCAAACATGGTGTTGCGTGGATTAAAGGAATTACACATTACCTTCGACAAGCGCGCTGCGGTCTAGGAAACGCTGATGGATTTGAGATCTGGCGTAGTCCTGGACGGTTTTCACTAGAGGCAAGCCGTTGTCGTTTATTGACTACCAGTCCAGTCCCGATGTGTTGGTGATGACCAAGGGGCATCCTTTTGATCGCGAGGCTTTTTTTGCAGCGCTGGATAGTCTTCCCGATGTTTCCTATTGTGCGGCAGAGTACCCGGCTTCACAGGCATTTTTTGCAGAAGATCTTGCCGCAGACTTTCGTAGTTTCGTTTTTTACGATATGCCGGGGCTGGATTTTCAGCACCCGGACGCGAGTGACGGCCTGGCGCCCACGTGTGTGGAGCCGTCAGCGCAGTTCAGGCAGAACTTTCTTGAGCTGGTGGAAAGGGGTCATGGATTTGTTTTTTTACATCATGCCCTTGCCGCTTGGCCTGCCTGGCCAGCTTATGCTCAGTTGGTGGGCGGGCAGTTTCTTTATAAACCCGGTCAGGTGCGAGGCGAGCAACAACCGGACTCAGGCTATAGGCATGAGGTGTCGCATACGCTGACGATTGCAACAGATCACCCCGTCACACAAGGATTGCCCAGACAGTTTTCGCTTGTCGATGAAGTTTACCTGGCACATGTGTTCGAAGACGATGTGATTCCGCTGTTGCGCAGCGACTATGCTTATGTAGAAGAGAATTTTTATTCAGCGCAGGAAGCTGTGCAGGGCAGGTTGCAGAGCAGTCAGGGTTGGCAGCATCCACCTGGTTCCAACATTGCGGGCTGGGTGCGCCGACAGGGCAACAGCCCGATTGTTTATTTGCAGTGTGGCGACGGGCCGCAAACCTATGCCGATCCCAATTTCCGTCAACTGCTGGCCAATGCTATAGCCTGGGTTGGCAGCGACGAAGCTCGAGATTGGGCCCAGTCAATCTGATAGTCTTTTATTTGAAATTTTGAAGGAACAGCTATGAAAGCAGCAGTATTCAAAGAAGTTGGTAGCCCGCTCACTGTTGAAACTGTGGACGATCCCACTCCGCAATCCACAGGGCTGGTAATGAAAGTGAGCTTTTGTGGCGTTTGCGGTACCGATTTGCACGCCACGCGCGAAGGCCTGACAACTGCCTGCTGTGGCCAGGTGTTGGGACATGAATACGTGGGTGAGATTGTAGAAGTCGGCAAGGATGCGGAAGGTGATTGGCAGATTGGCGACCGGGTCTGTGCGCTTCCCTTTATAGCCTGTGGTAAATGTCTGCCCTGTGCTGCGGGACATTTTTTTGAGTGCCAGAACAAATCGGTCTCAGGCGTCGACGCCCCCGGTGGCTTTGCGGAGTACGTGGCCACTGGTGCCCGCGAGACCATACGCTTGCCTGACAGCCTTGAACTGCAAACGGCGACGTTGGTTGAGCCGCTTGCGGTGGGCATCCATGCGGTACGAATCGCTGATGTGAAGGCGGGAAGCAGGGTGATGGTGATTGGTGCTGGCCCTATCGGTTTGACCGTAGCATTGTGGGCGCGATTCTTTGGCGCCAGAGCAGTGGTGGTCAGTGAGATTGCCAGCAGCCGCTCGGCACTAGCAATGAAAATGGGGGCCACCAGTGTTATCCAGCCTGACCCGGCAGCGGGTGCTGAGCAACTGCTGGAGCAGTTCGTTGATGCAGCAGGTGGTCCTCCGGATGTTATTTTTGAATGCGTAGGCGCGCCTGGGTTGTTGCAGCAGTGTATTGAAATCGCCCCACAGCGAGGCAAGATCATTCCGGTGGGTGTGTGTGAACAACCGGACGCCATTATGCCGTTTTTCGGGCTGGTCAAAGAATTACAGATCCAGTTTGCGATTGCCTACAGCAAAGACGATTTTGAAACCTGTGTGGCGATGTTGGCGGAAGGGCGGATTGATGTCTCGCCCATGATTACCGACATTGTCAGTCTGGATGATCTGCCCGATGCTTTCGAGGCCCTGCGAACCCCCAGTCACCAGTGCAAGGTTCTGACCAAATTTGAGTAGGCGCTTGCGCTGTAAGAGCGCTCAGTGAAGCGCGAATGTGAGGGCGGTCCTAGACCGCCCTTGCACCAGCTCTAATCGTCGGCACCGAAATAGTCGACACCCACCACCTCTTTCCAGCGACGGGCAAAGCCCTGTCCCTGAAGGCGGTTCATTTCGATCCACTCATCGTCTGACACGCTCTGTCGACCGGCTACATCTTCGATGGCATCCTGACCCACCAAATAGCGGAAGTGAGGATTATCCGATTCGATGGCGTGGCTAACGGCATCGGCAACGTCCTGGGTGGAGGCGGGTTTTTTCATGGTGTAGGTTGCCCAGGCGGCAAGTCGTGTGAGGCTGTTGCCGTAGCTGGTGTCCTCGGGGGGAGGTGTACCCTTCTCCCATGCGGGTGTCGGCACGGATCCGGGTTCTATCAGGGCTACCCGCACATTGAACTCCGCCATTTCAAAGGCCAGGGCTTCGCTCAGGCCCTCCAGCGCCCACTTTGCAGCGGAGTAGTGGCCGTGACAGCCAAATACCATGCGGCCCGCCAGGGAGCTCATGTTGACGATTCGGCCCCCGCGCTGCTTGCGCATGATGGGAGTGACCGCCAGAAGCATCCTGGAAATGCCAAAATAATTGGTCTCAAACACGTCGCGGACTTCCTCTAACGGAGTTTCCTCAACGGCGCGGCCGCCGCCAACACCGGCGTTGTTGACCAGCACGTCGATACGGCCTGTCTGGTCCATTATCTGCTGCACTGCGCTGTCTACAGAGGCCTGGTCTGTTACATCCAGTTGGATCAATTCTACGGAGCTGCTCTGGGCTGCAATCCTTTCCTTGAGTTCGTTGGCTGTATCTGGATTGCGCACGCCGGCAAAAACCTGGTGCCCCTTGCTGGCCAGGTGCAGGGAAGTGGTCTGGCCGATACCTGTGCTGGCACCGGTGACGAGGATGACGGACATAGTTACTCCTTGTTAATTAGTTATCACTGAGGATTTCGATGGGTGCCGCGTTCTGGCGATCTTTGAAATCCAGTCGATACTCGCAGGTCACACAGCGACGCATGCCTTCGCGCATGCTTTCGTTTTGTGCCTTCAGTTTCTTTACTTCCTGCTCGAGCTTGTTTATCTGCCGCGCTTGACGCAACAACCGGGTGCGCGGTGAGAGAAAATCACGCAGGGGTGCCACTAGTCAGTTGCCCAGCTCATTCTCACGGTGCAGGAAGTCTCGGGAAGGTGAGGGTCGAACTCCATCTTCAGTCCGCCGTTTTCGCCTTTAAACAATGCTTCAAAGGGGCCCTTGCAGATATTCAGGCAACCCTCTTCAGGCAGGGCGTTGGGGTTGGGAAGGTCCTGTTGTCGGCCGCAGGTGTGCCAGGCGCAGTCCGGGATCTCCATCACCGTCAGGCCATTGGCGGGATCGTACTCGGTGATGGTGGCTTTGCCGGTGAGCCAATGAGCGGGATTGAAGGTTTCGAAAAGGAAAGTACTCCAGCGTCCCGGCTTCGTTGATTTGCCATCTTTGGCTGTTTTCGGTTTTTTGTTTTTGTTTTTCTCTGACATGGTGTTCATCATGGCGAGGAAATCAGCGGAGGTTTCGTAAGAAAGCGCAACAGAGGTGCCTATAACGATCTCTTCATATTGTTTCTGACTGTAGTACTTGCGCAACTCCAGCAATGCCCACTCGGCTTCACGTACAAAATTGCCATAGCGCTTGCGCCACTTTTCCCGAGGGGATTCGAAGCGTTTCAGAATTTCTCGGCGCGACTTGATTTCCTCATAGTCGCGGTCAACCTGTTCTTTGTCACCGGACAAACGCAGGATGGGCACAAAGGTATGGCTGATAATGGGCATGGCTTTTTTGACCAGCATGGAGTTTGACATCCACATGTCAATCCACGCCTGCGGGCCCCAGTTGTAGTAGAAACCGGCTTTTTTTGCTGCAGGGACTCGCCCGGAACGTTGATCGCTGGAAATGATCGAATCTTCAGGCATAGCAGTGTCTCCTCGCGTTGATAGAGTTTCTTGCAACACACTCAGGAAACAACAAGTGTAGTTCCTCGAAGTGAATGCGTGAGATCAATTGTAGTACCGCAGGGTGAGTCCGTAGGTTGCTTGCGGCGCAACAAACCCCGCGTACCCACCCATGACCGGGATATCTATGCCATAGGAATAGTATTCCTCGTCCAGAATGTTGCGACCCCAGACCGATACATCCCAGTCTCGAGCCTGGTTGCTCAGGCTTAGCCTGAAGTTCACCAGGTTAACCTCGTCGTTGGTCAGGTTTTCATCCAGATCCTGGTCCAGGTAGAATTTGTCGATAAAGTTGTGTTCCAGGCGAACAATGCCCAGCAGATCCTCACCCACGTCAAAGTCGTACTGGACATAGGAACTGACCGTCCATTCCGGGGCATTGTCCAGGGGTTCGCCAGCCAGGTCCTGCTTGCAGACACTCTGTGTTCCCGGAGAGCCGAATTGCGCGCCATCCTCGATATAGTATTTGGTAAATACCTGGTCAATGGTGCACTGGCCATTGTCGAAAGATTCGTACTCTGCCTTGACGTAGCCGACAGCGCTACCAATGATCATATTCGCCATCGGTACAAAGACTAACTCGAGTTCACTGCCGTAACTGCGCAGGTCTCCGGCGTTGGTGACACGCACCTGGGCGCCGTCAAAAGACTCGGCCTGAAAGTCCTCATAGTCCACCAGGAACAGTGTTCCGTTGAATGTCAGGCGCTGGTTGTACAAAGTGGTTTTCCAGCCCAGTTCGTAGCTGGTGGCAATTTCTTCGTCGAACTGCCCGTCATTCCCCTGCTCCACGCGCCGCTGGTCAAAGCCTCCGGACTTGAAACCCCGGCTCACCGAGGCATAGGCCATGATGTCGGGACTGTAAAAGTAGCGCAAATTAAGCGAGGGCGAGATATCGTTGTCGCTACGTTCATTGTCATACTCGATATTGGGACCGGCGATGGGCGGGAGATCGACCGGCGGGAGACCCGGAAAAATAATTGGAACTGGATCGCTGACCTGGCTTCCCTCGCGCTCTTTTTTCTCGTAGGTGTAGCGCATACCCACCGTGGCGCTGAATTCTTCGTTTATGTTCCAGATAAACTGTCCGAAGGCTGCCAGGCTGGTGGTGTTGTAGGTATTATCGTCAGTGTTGACCGAACCCTCGGGAAAAAGAATTGACATGGGGAGATCTATATTTGTGCCCTCAACCCGGATTAGCGCATTTTCGTATAGGGCCTGGCCCTGTGCGAATGTGCCAACGGAATCCAGGTCGGAATAATAGGCATAAAGCCCCGCCTGGCCTTCAAATTTCTGGCCGCTGGGAGTGGTGAGGCGCAACTCGGACGAAAACTGGTTCAGGTCGATATCGTCCGTCGCTTCGGACGCTTCGTAGGCGGTTAAGTCACCATCATAGGCGTTTTTCGCTTCATAGAAGCGCCAGGCGTTGATGAAGGTCAGAGTGTTCTCGCTGGCCATCTCACGATTCCATTCGAGGGCGACACCCCCCACCTCGGTTTTGCTGTAGACCTCGCTGTTAAGCCAGTAATCATCGCTGAATGGGTCAGGACTTGGCGGTGAAAACCCTTCCGAGTCCTCAAAGGCGGTGTATTGAAGAACGGGTCTGTCCAGGTCATTCAGCCCCAGATTGGCCTGCCATTCGGCGCTGGGGTTGTTGGTGGACGGCGTGTTGAGGGGAGACAGGCCCTCGTAGTCGATGACTGCCAGGACGCAGCAGTCTTTGTCCTCCTTGGTGTAGTCGAAAGTGACCAGAAACTCACCGAGACCTTCATCACCGCCCGGGCCGCTCATATCGAACAGGAAGCGGGCCCGGCCACCCCACTTGTTCTGGTCATTCAGCCCCTCGCCATTGTAGGTGTTCTCATACAGGTGGTCGCCATCCGAGTAGAAACCGGACAGGCGAACTGCGTGGTCGGATTCCCCCAGGGGAAGATTGACCATGCCGCGCAGTTCCATCAGTTCATTAGTGTCATAGCTGGCTTCGAGCATGGACTCAAATTCCGATGTGGGCCGCTTGGTGATCACACTGAGAGCCCCGGCGGCAGTATTTTTGCCGTAAAGGGTTCCCTGCGGCCCCCTGAGTACTTCCACTCGCTCTACATCGACCAGGTCGCTGATGCTCATCCCTGCACGACCCTGATAGACGCCATCCAGGAAAATACCGACGCTGGGATCTATCCCTGAGTTCGAGCCGACCGAGCCGATTCCCCTGATCTTGAAAGAGGTCGCGCGCGTGCTCTGTCCGGGGGTGATCTTCAGGTTCGGCGTGTACTCATCCAGACCCGCTAAACCATTGATGCCGCTGTCTTGCAGGAAATCACTGCTAAAGGCGGAAACCGACATGGGCACGTCCTGCAGTCTCTCTACTCGCCTGCTGGCAGTGACCAGTATTTCCTCGAGTACGAGTTGGTCTTCTTGTGCCTGCAGGGCTGTGCTGGCGAAAGGGGCGAGCAGTAATGCCCCGAATGCTGGGATAATCTTTCTCATAGGGGTGACCACCGGATCAGACGTATACTTATTTGTATGATTCAAACCTTAACAAATGCCCTTTTTAAAAACAAACAGAATTGACTGATTTTAATCTCGAGGGTATGTTTAGGTACTTCACATTTGAAATGACAGAGCGAGACTAGCCATGGCCCAAGCAATGCCAGCCGACAATCCCTTCCTTAATTTCCCCTGGGGCCCCATTCAGATGGAGTGCGAGGCCCAGGACCTGGTGATCGAGGGTGAGATTCCGGCGGATCTCAATGGCACGCTCTATCGCGCAGGCCCCAACCAGCGCTTCAAGCCGCGGGGTGAGTACCACTTGTTTGCCGGTGACGGCATGGTGCATGCATTTCACATTGGTGATGGCCGCGTGGACTACATCAACCGTTGGGTGCGCACTGCCAAGTTCAATATCGAGGATATGGAGGGCAGGGCAGTCATTAACGCCATGAACCCCTTCGACTGTGACCCGGACTACGCTGAGTTCACCCTGGCGGATAAAGAAGGCCTGGCAAATACTGCCGCTGTTTGGCACGGCGGCCGCCTGCTAGTGATGGAAGAGGGTCACCGGCCCTATGAACTCGACCCCGTTACCCTGGATTCCATTGGCAGCTGGACCTTCCGTGGCAAGCTGCACACCGCAATGACAGCCCACCCCAAGATCGACCACAAAACCGGGGAAATGGTGTTCTTCGCCTATATGGCCACCGGCCCATTCTCCGAGGACGTAATGGTACATAAGGTCAACCCTGATGGCTTGTTGACCCAGAGTATTCACATTCCCACGCCATACTCGGCGATGGTGCACGACTTTGTGATCACCGAGAACTATATCGTGGTACCAATCTTCCCGATTACCGGCAGTCTGGAGCGTGCCATGGAAGGTGGGCCTCCCTTTGCCTGGGAGCCCAGCAAAGGGGTACACGTGGCAGTGTTGCCCCGGGATGCGGAAAATGCTGACGATATTCGCTGGCTGGAGATGGATACCTGCTTTGCTTTCCACTTTATGAATGCCTTCGACAAGGATGGCGTCATTAATGTCGATGTGGGTCAGTTCACCCAGGCGCCGCTGTTTCCAACGCCTGAAGGAGAGGTTTCCGGGGAGGTTCGCAGTCAGCTATGTCGCTGGACTATCGACATGAACGATCCTGGGGCCAGGGTGGAGTCTGTCGCGCTGGATAACTTTGAACTGGAATTCCCGCAGATTGATATGCGCTACGCCGGTCAGCCCTATCGGCACGGCTGGTATACCACCACTGACGGCGAGTTGAAGAGCACGCTTGAGGTCAACCAGAACCTCTACAACACCATTGGTCATTGGGACCATCAGACCAATACAACCACAACATACTCCTGTGGCCAGAACATGGTGTCAGAGGCGCTGTTTGTGCCCCGAGCTGACGATGCTCCAGAAGGCGATGGTTACTTGCTGGCTGTGGTTATCGATTTTGAGACTCGGCTGAGCAGTTTGCTGATCTTCAATGCCCTGGATATAGCCGCCGGTCCAGTCGCCAAGGCCAAACTCTCCCATCGAGTGCCACCGGGCTTTCACGGCACCTGGCGGCAAGCGTAGGCTAGCTGAAACGGTCTGCGCATTTAGGCGAGTAGGGTGTCGAATGACACCCGATGCCCATTCAGGAAGTGCTGTCCAGAGTAATGTCGCCGGCAGCATAGGACTCAGTGAATTTCTTGAACTTGCTAAACATGCGCCGGTTGGCAAACTGCATGATAGGTCGGGTTAGAAACATCAGGTTCCGGGACAAGCCTCGGGTATCCATTGCCATGTGCCACTGCACCTGGCATGTCCCGTCACCAAGATCGGTGACCCGGTAGTCTTCGAGGAACTTCTCGGTGGCATCTTTGCTACATCCTATGAAAGTGAACGCCATTCGCTTGCCCCTCTCCCATTCTACAAACTCCTCGTAGCCGATCATGCCGCCCATCATGTGTACGCTGCGAGTTGTACCAACCCCGTAGGGCTGGGGAGACGTCCACTCTACTTTCTGGATGGGCATAGCCCATACGGTCCACGAATGAGCATTTTCGAATACATCAAAGATCTGCTCAGGGGACGCCTTAATCACCTCCGTGGCGACAAAGGTATTTTTAGTCTGCTCTAGAAACTCTACTCCCACCTTGGTGCATTCAAAATACTCGCTCATCGCAATCTCCGAAGTACTACATCAGTTGGGCCAATAGGGCTGGTGGCAGCGTAGAGTCTGGCGCTCTGCAATCTACTGTCGATGGCTGGATTATACTTCCCCAGTCATACCGGGTTAAAGGGTTGTGTTCCTGCACTGCGAAAAACCCAGGTTTGAGGCTAGGGCTGGCTAGCCAGATCCTCTTCGATAAAACGCAGCAGAGCTTCCAGTAGGGCTTCTCTGGGATAGTCGTTGTGGTTGACGAAAGTGCTGCCAATAAATGCGTGCCTACGACTCACAGGTACCGCGATTGCCCAGTGATCGGCGTTAATGAAGGCCACCAGGGTTGATCGAGGGATAATCTGATCGTAGATTAACACCTGTGTGTCGTTGCGAGCATCGACGCCGCTCAGTGCCCGGTAGCTCTTGCGCAGCCCCCAGGACACACGGTCGTAGTCCGGGTAGGTCACCACCGAATAGTAACGAACGTGGCTCGGTAGTGTGTTCTGCGCTAGCCAAGCCTGGCGCACATCCGTCCTGAGGCTTTGCACAGCTGTCTCGTCACCTTTCTCACAGCGAGAACCCGGAACGTGTGTCAGCAGATTCGCTTGTCCCTGGGTGGCTTCATCAGCTAACGGCGAACCCTTAACAGATCCAGCCAGGCTTAATACGGCAGTGACATTTTCTGCCATCTGAGGGTAGCGTACCAATGCTTCCAGAATATCGGGCGAACCCTTGGAATATCCCATTAGTATTATGGGGCGCGCCAGGTCCTCTGGTGGCAGGTCATCGAAGTAACCCTTGATCTGCTTGGCGTTGTGCCAGCTCCCGGACAAGCCATCGACGGGGATTGCGCGCACCTCGTAACCAAAGCGCGCGACGTGAATGGGTGCTGAATATTGTAGATCCAGCCATTCACTAAAACACTCCCAGCCAAGGCCAGGTACCAACAAGACTAAAGGCCTGGTTTTGGACGTTCCCAGCACCACGCTCGCACCCGTGGCGCCAGCCTCTGCCCCGGTGTCTTTGATGGCTATTTCGCAACTGCGGTAGTCGGGAAGTTCCTTACCGTGTGCCTCGAGGACGGCGCAGAAAATCTCCCGGAACCGACCGCGGCTGTCGCGTAACTGGTCTAAGGCTATGAAGTCGGCAATTTCCGCGGCCGAGTCTTCTGCACTTGGCTCCTCTGGCTGACTGCTACAGGCGCAGAGCATCAGGCCAAGCATTATCGCTAAAGCGACTTGAGCTTTTGGGGGCCTGTCATCATCACGCATGCCGGGCGCATGGCCTTGTAGACGCTTCAAAAAATACCTGTCCTGCACAGCACCATCACTACTAGCTATCGGGTAAAGCCTCGAAAGCTTGACGCCTGGATTCAAACCAGGCGTTCATACTTTCGGGGCTCTTCATTAACTCTACAATTTTCTTCATCGCTTCTATGTGGGCCGAATCATACTAACTAAAATTTGAGACAAATCTTACCGAAGTGCTTTTGCGACTCCTGAAGTCGAAAAGCCTCTGCAAGGTCCTCCAACCCAAAGCTACTATCTATCACCGGTTCAATGCCGTTCGTGTTGATGGCCTTGATCATGTCTTCCTGGTTTGCGCGTGAACCTACCGTAATACCACTGATCACTGCGTTCTTCTGGAACAGTTCTGCGGTGGGGACTTCGCCCTGTATCCCGGTGAGTACGCCAATCATGGAGATATGCCCGCCCATGGCAACCGCCCGGACAGATTGTGGAAGTGTGCCTGAACCACCAACTTCAACGATGACATCAGCGCCTCTTCCCCCGGTTATTTCCAGGGCTTTGTCACCCCAATTCTCGACCTGGCGGTAGTTGATGAGTTGGTCGGCACCCAGCGCTTTGAGTCTTTCCAGTTTCGCCTCTGACGATGAGGTGGCTATGACATGGCATCCAGCCGCCTTTGCGAACTGCAGGGCAAACACCGAAACGCCACCACTTCCCTGAACAAGCACTGTATCGCCGGGCTTTATCTTTGCCTCTACCATCAGCGCCCGCCATGCGGTGGCCGCAGCACAAGGGAGTGTGGCCGCCTGTTCAAAGGTATACCCGTCAGGCATTGTCGTGAAAGCAGAGGCAGGCATGGTCACCGTCTCCGACGCAAAACCATCGACATTGTCACCCGGAACCCCAGCAATTTTGTCAGGGTTGTCTGCGCGGCCATCGGCCCAATGCGGGAAGAAACAAGACATCACTCGATCACCAGGCTTAAACTGGGTAACGCCCGGACCAACAGCCTCTACTATTCCCGCCCCGTCTGACATAGGAATACGGCCGTCATCTACGGGCAATAGACCGATAGCAACAACGTAGTCGTGGAAATTGAGAGAGCTTGCATGATTGGTAATACGGACTTCACCATACTGCGGCTCGACCATATCCAGTTCCACTAATTCCAGTTTATCCAGACCACCCGGTTTGCTTAATCTAATCGCGCGCACTGCCACCTCCATTGTTTGTCGTTTGTTTTACTAAGAAACATATTGCTGAGCATTAATAGTCTCACATGAAATAGATGCCCAGCGTGTTTCCACAGAATCTATAGCTCAGGCTGCTATTAAAGCTAACACATCGACTGGGTAACCATCGCAAAGGCTTTCGATGCCTGCTATTTGCCAGGCTCGCTTGCTTCGAGCCGCAGTGGTTTGACCTGGAGCTCCCAGTCTTTGTGATCAGCAAGTCCAGCAGGCCCGATCTTACCTTCCGCCGACAAAAGCAGCGTTTTCGGATCATGAACGACACCTTCCTTCACCACCAACCGAATATTGCGCGCTACCTTGATGTCATCCAAAGGGTTTCCCCTGACAATCAGCAGGTCCGCTAACTTTCCAGCTTCAACGGAACCAAGCCTGTCGGCAACACCAAGTGCGGTAGCCCCATTAATAGTCGCCGCTTTTAGAACTGCTGCCGGGGTTAATCCCGCATAGGTTAGTGCAAGCAGTTCTCGGTGGTATGCAAATCCTGGTAACAGGGCGGTGTAGACTGGCTCATCGGTACCCACAAGCAGAAGGTTTTCACCACCGGCTTTATAAAGCGCCATGAGTTCAACTATCCTTTGTGCAAATTCAGGCTCACCCGATTCTGGCTCGGGAGGGCCGCGCCGCTCTAGAAGAGCCTGCGTATAAGGTGTGAAGTATTTTTCTTCGTTGGTCCAGATCATTTCAGTAGGATGGTCGCGGCGCAGGTTGATGCCGCCATACATCTGCAAATTGGCACTGTAATACACTTGATGCTTGATCATCAGATCAATCATTTCAGGCGTTTCCGCACTTCTTGGGTCGTCGCTTCCTAGGGCAAGCGTAAGCTGATGCTCAATGCGATCCATGCCCATCAGTATGGCATCACGTGTAGAGACATCATATTCGACGTTGTAGTTGGCAAGATGCCCTGCAGTTGTCAGGCCGTTCTTGTGTGCTTGCTCAATTAGAATTTTTGCCTCACCTGGTGTCGCCTGCTTTATTTTGATGCTAACTACACCTTGCTGAGCCCATTTATCGACTTCGTTTCTGATCTCTTCTTCCGCGATGTCATTTGGCCATGCCACACACTCATCGGCGGCCACCTTGACTTGATATTCGCAGCGAAAAGCTCCGAAATAGGGCCCGGATGCAAATATGCGAGGCCCAATGGCGCCCCCGGCCTCTATCAAATCCCGCTGGGCAATGACACGCTCAGGGTAGAACTCACCCGCCGACCAGGTGGAGGTCACACCATTTGCCAGAAAAATGATGCCGTTGTAAAAGACTTCCTCTACACGCCCTTTATCTACGAGATCCAGATTGTAATGGGCATGTAGATCGATCAAACCGGGCAAAATTGTTTCTGCTTCGGCTAACTCAATAACGGTGGCATTGGCGAAGCTCTGTTGATCTGCAGTGACATCAACAGCCTCGATTTTTCCTTCTCGAACAACGATGCCGCTATTACGTCGACGCGTGTCGGCAACACCGTCAAACAACCAGCCACCACGGATAAGCAATGAACCTTTATCTACTTCAGACGCTTGAGCGAGGGCCAAAGCTGGCATGAGGCAAGCAAGAAGAGTGATTGCGCAAATTTGTAACCGGGTTGAGTGATGCATGCTGGCTATTCCTCCAGGTGATTTACTCGCCGCTGTATAACGTTCATGTATACCCTGACCTTTGGAGTAGCACGGCTTCTGCACAAGTTAAATCGAATAAAATTGAGTCCTACATAAACTAACATGCTGTCGATTCTATTGACGCGTAGAGCAGTAGACAGGATGGAATATGCACGTTGCCATTTTTTTTCAGCAGATTGCGTGTTGAGTCATTAACAGCCATTGATACATGATAGCCGAAGTTCGGGACAATAGGCGAAAGCCTACGTTAGGGCTTTTTGGCTCTAGGGAAGCTAAGCGATAAATAGTAGAGTGCGACTATGAACAAGGCGCTAAAGAAAAAAATATGGGCTTGTAGCCTGTTGTTGGGCATAGCGGCAATGTATTTCGTTGACTCTGATTGGGAGGTGAGCCACGAAATTGTCGTGGCAGCAAGCCCCACTGTCGTCTGGGAAGTATTGGTCGACCTGGATCGCTACCCCGAATGGAATCGATATTCCCCCATTGTCCTTGGCCGTGTTGCCGTTGGAGAAGTGATATGGGTGGAGGCACATTTGGAGGGCGAAATTCAGCATGTCCAAAACATTGTGATTTCGGTAAAACCCAATCGAGAGCTGTGTTGGCAGTCAACTGACTGGTATGGATTTTTGGCATCGGGAACACGATGCCGTTGGCTGAGTGCCTCCGAGGATGGTGAAACGCTATTAGTACATCACGAAGTAATGAGTGGGCCATTAGCCTGGCTAATTAAATTGAATTATCGAGATCGCATTGAGCGAGGGCTGAAGCTGGTGGATGAATCAATTGCGCAGAGGGCTGAATTTCTTGCCATAGCTACTGACACCGAGGCCGATTGACCGCCGAGCACAGTCCTCTTTAGGGTTAAAAGCGAACGCTCGGTAACGCTGTTGTATAGTCTGTTTATAGTTTTTTTGTCTTGTTGAAGACTAAGTCGGTTTTTCTTCGCGGACAAGCATGCCTATGAATTTTGCAAATCGCCTCTGTCTGGTCTCGGGTTTTTTCGCACTTGTCAGTCCGTACGCGATGACATAATGACTCGATTTAGTGAGCGATTCAAAAAATTGTTTCACCTTCGGCTTGCTCTCTAGTGCTGCCAGGAAATCCGCTGGCACTTTCATTTCACTTGCCGTATAGGCGTTCTCCCACCGGCCGTCTGCTTTCGCGGCACGCACGTGCAGGAGTCCTGATTCTGTCATCCGACCCTCGTTAATCAAACGCTCTACATGCTCTCTGTTTCTTTTTGACCAATTACTTCGCTCTCTTCTAGGAGTGACCCGCTGGAGGTAGGCTTGGTCATCGATTGACTTCTTGACGCCATCGATCCAGCCCCAGCACAGTATCTCAATCACAACATCGTCCCATGTCACGCTCGCAATACCGGTCTTCTTCTTGAATATCTTCACCCACAGTTCGCTCTCTATGGCGTGATTCACCTTAAGCCACCGGCCGAGATCTTTCGGTGATGCAAAGGTCATGATTCTCGCTGGATCGGGTTCAGGCATAAAACTAGATTCTCGCCGGCATAACAGCTACACATATTTGCTGATCTTTATAGCACCCAGGACAGGTATTGAGCCAGGTATGGAAACGTACGTTTTCACCTCATTGCAGCCGTGACTGACCCTTACCTCGTTGAAGCCAAATACAGACTTTAGTTTGTACTAGGGCAGTACCTTTGGCTATCTAGACCTCTGTTATGGAAACCAAAAACGCCCTCAACAGACGGCGTTCTTGAAAAACGCTGGTGTTAGTACCACAGGCCCGAAGGGTCCGGAGCTGATTTCCGCCAGGCCTTTGAATCAGGCTCATCTTGCCGCTTCCAGTCGGGGTAGAGGAAGATGCCATAAGGTTGTGACTTCCAGAAGCTTCCGCTAATCGGTAGATAGCGACGGAAGAACGATACTACATACTGGTTCTGTAGACGTTCAACCGTCTCATAATCAAGCAATGGCTCCAGGCACACGCGTGTATAGCGGGGCAAGAGAATAGAACCCAGAAAATCCGTCGACCAGTCTTCAAAAGCTACGCCACTATTAACCAGAACATCGCCTAGGTCACACAGAACGGCAAACTGTTCATGGTTGGCACCGATCAAATTAACCTGGTGAACAGGCTTTTCACCGACCATGTTCTCATAAGCATAGTCATTTCCCGCTATAGGCACCACCTGGTCATCCGTGCCGCCTAGCAACAACACCGGTATATCAATGGTGGCCAATTGCTCCGGTGTAAATATATTTTCAATGGCCCCCGCGATCGGAGCGATGGCCCTTATTCGCGAGTCTCCTTGAATACCCTCGTAGCCGACAGTTGCACCCACTGCGGTAAAGCCTCCGAAGCTATGCCCAGTAACGCCAACGTTGTCCGGGTCAATCTGCTGATAGAAGGGGTCTTGTTCATCGGCGCTTCGGGACATGATGTGGTCGATCACGAACCCTGCATCACCCACGCGATTGATTGCTGCGAGCTCAAAAGGATCTGTAGGATCAAACAGTGTATTGCCGGTGTGGTTGGGCGCTGCGACCACATAACCATGACTGGCCAATGTTTCGGTAAGCGCAATGGACTGTGAACTAAAGCTTTCATTGCCATGGGAAAATACGATCAGGTGCTTAATGTTGCGGGGTGCTATCGGCACATCGACTTTGGCAAAGCGGGCTGGCAGTGGTCCTAATCCGAATACATCAGGCGCGACAAAATACTCAGCCCCAGCTGCACCTTTGGTATCAACCCGTCGCACCGGATACCATATATCCAGTAAAACAGTACGTCCGTCACGCTCGCTATCGGTAATCGCGTAGGTTTCATAGCCGACCGCATACGGCCCTGGCGTCGACGGAAAGTAAAATGGCGATCCGTCCTCAGTGCCTGCATTAACCCCGCCAGCGGTAAAAATCACCAGCACTAAAGCCATGCATACCTTGCAAATCAACCGCATCTGTTTCATTACTTCACCTGTAGCTTTTATTGTGACAACTGGGCCAGTTTAGCCGGTTTATTCGGCTTTGACCGCAATAACTTAAAGCAGTCCCTTAGACGTTTGTATGCTCTGACGAGCTCTTACGACTCAACCGCTATTGTTCTCATATCTGACTCCTCAGTGTCGGCTAATAAGGCTAATAAGGCTGTGAAGGCCCGTAAAGCGCCAGTCTCCCTCTCGCTCACAAAGACGGCGTAGCGTGTCCATTATTAATTTCTGCTCCTAGGCGAAAGCCGGCCTTTTAGGGCCTGATTTGGCTCTGAAGGGAGCTGCTATAGCATCAGTCTCGGTACTTATGAGCTGATTTTGGCGAGAGCTTCGTGCTGCGAAAGAATGCTTCCAATATGAATAGCATGGTGATGTGCCCCAACAGAGCAAGCCAGCTCTCTGAGAGCTTTCTCTTCCACTTCAGAAAGGCCGCCCTGAGACATCTCGATCGGGTGAATTACCGCTCGAAATGACTTCCTTAAAATGCCTCCGCCACGCAGTTTTTCGACAGCTTCAGTTAGGGTGCTCTCCGCAGATGTAAAGTCAGCAATCAGTAACCTTTTTGTCGAAAAAGGTCTGTCTGGCTCTGCTTCAAGGAAGCGATCCGAGCCATCCAGCGTGCGTATGGTAATTTTGTTTATGTATATGCAAATATACAAAGGGAGGCTGAAGTAGTGTCTGACTCTCATCGGCAGCCATCTTTTACTCTTGGATTATTTTTATCAGCATATGCTGGTTATGTATTGACTACACTAAACACACCGCTTGCTCTTACAATCCGTTTGGCGCCAACTGAAAAATAGCAGTTGGCAAAGGCCATGCTTTTGCCCACCTTCTGAGTGTCTGTGTGTATCTCAATCCACTCGCCCAGCTTGGCAGCCCCGGCATAATCTATACTTAAGCTAGCTGTTACGATGGGAGTTGGCTCAGTTCCTTGAAATGCGGCATTGTAGCCAAGAGCAACATCTGCAAGGCTACTGAATACGCCACCGTGTACGAGTCCTCTAGCGTTGCAGTGCTTTTCCTGAGCTCTCAGGCCTATAACCAAACCAGCACTAGTTTTTTTATTAAAAATTGGTCCCAGCAATTCAAGGTAAGGACTAGTTCTAAATAGCGGTTCAAAATCTTCGGGGACTTCACTCATCTCTAAATCTCTGTGTTTTCATGGCTGCGGAATATGGAAAATCAGTCTCTATAAGGTCGATTCACAATAGTGTGTGCCGAGGGTTCAGGAAGCTCAACATTATTAAGCTTGCTGTCGATCTTACTTGCACTTGTGCATGCATTATGAGGCTGAAACTGATTTTTATCCCACGATGCGGCGAAGATTAGACAACCTGAATTCAGCTTGAGCAAGATGGACTGGCCCACTAATACGGATGTCTATCAGGCAGCGACTCCCAATACTGTCAGCGAGTGCCTCTTTTCTAATTTCTTCGTGAACGAGTATCGGTGTGCTCTTCGTGGTTTTGCCAGAATCAATAACTCACTGATCTAGGGAAGGAACCAAAATCGGCTAACGCTCTGGTAGCGTATATCAATTAGCGATGGCTGGCTCGCTGCAAACTGTTTGAATTTGCATGGAACAGGTAACCGAAATTTAGTTTCACATACTTTCAGTGGTGCTGCTGAGCGCGGCAAGCTAGTTATCAAAAATGTTAATGTACAGTGGGACATGGGGTAGCACCCGCGGATATACATATAAATCTGTTTTATCCGCACTCGAATTTATAGATGGCTCAAACAATGGGTAGCTTTTCTGTACTTGCACATAGGACGGTAACGCCGTCACGAACTCCTCGAGTAGATAAGATAATGGCAGCGCGCGTGCATTGACAGAAAAAATACTCCCAGGATATTTAACAGCAAATAGTGTTGAGAAGGCGGAGCGATAATCCTGTCCGGTCATGACGTCCTGGTTTTCTGCGGTTGGCTGATATTGACTAATATTAGACCCATGGTCACCGTGGATTATAATAATTGCTCGGTCGTATAGGCCCCGCTTTTTTAGGCCGTCAATAACTAACTGTGTACTTTTCAGAGCACACTCTATTTGCCCAAAATATAGTCCATTGCGAGTGTCATAAATATAGTCGGGAAGAACCGGCTCACCAATGCCAAACGCTACTGTTAAAGGGATGGGGGCGTCATAGCTCACCGAACAATCAGGACGGTAGACGAAAGGGCTGTGTGGAATCAGTGCATGAGCAAAAAAATAATTGCCTGGGCCTCTGCTGCTTGTGTCCTTAGAGAGTAATTTGAAAACACGCGGATCGTGCACGGCGAATAGGCCGAGTGATTTGCGAAGCGACTCCGGAAGAGCGGCCCACAAAAATTTGGATTGGTTTAACAGCGTCTTGACCAAGACCTTGATCTTCAAAATGGTCTTCTCAGAAGAGGGGACAGAATGAACATTTGGCTGGCTATACTGCCAGCAGCGATCCACGTTCTTTGGGTTGGACTGACACAGGTCAATATAACTTGTTTGATAAATGTTGAGCCGGTAGTCCAGCGCCTCGACTGTAGAAAATACCGCGTTTTCTTTCATCACATGCTCAATGCCAGCTCCCGTTTCAAGCCCGAAACTATGTTCACTGTCATTTCGAAAATTTAGGGCTGTGTACAGCGAGTCACCAGTAACCGCGTGTCGACTATAGGCGTTTGGGAAAATCAGGAAATCGTTGGATTCAAAGAAAGACAGTATCTCTTTTCGGATAACACTAGACGCAGGAATGTCTGGCAGACCTCCTATGCCGATGAAGCCATCGAGTAATATATGTACGACAGGGGACAAATCGCGATTTACTTTGGCAGCATTTTCTTGAATTCGATCAGGGTGTTGCTGGTGGTCGCTGTCTAGATACGCGCCTACTAAAAGCGCCAGTAGGATAAAAACGCCATTGGCATAGAAACGTTCTTTGAATATGAGCATCAGCACGGTGAGGAGTACTATAACAACCAGTATTCCTTCCATGAGTAGATTAAACTGAAGCATAAAACACATGAGAATCAAGACGGCTGTCAGTAGATAGGAAACTGCCAAACGGATACTAAATGAGACGAGACTAAATAGAGTGCTTAGGACAGCGATTGCTAAAAAAAGCGATAGAACTTCCTCAGTAAAAATAGGATAGTTTCGCCGCCACAGTAAACTTAATAATGGAGTGCTGAATAACAGAAGGAAAAATAGAAACCTGATTGGAATGCCAGGAGCTGTGACTGATTTATTCTCTTTTGTCATATGTGTTTTTTTATCTTGGCGATTCATATTAGATTTTAATGAAGAAATTCTTCGCGTGGGCAAAGCAGGTGCTGGCTAAGTAGCCATCGTTACTTTCACTTAGTTGTGTTCCGATTTCACTCTCTGTCATAGTGGATATGCGGTTGGTGGCAGATATACGCCGGTAAACGTCGGCACACAACGAGTGCGGGGGCGATGCAGGCAACGATATGCCTGCTCGCGTCACAGAGATTGAATACATTATGCCGCAGGCAGCTGGTTTCAATGCTTATCAGTCTGCGAAGGTTGGTTATTGATCGACTGCATCAGATAGAGAGTGCGATCACTACCCACCACCAGCTTCTTATTTTTCGTACAGAAATACTTACCAAAGGCCTGCTCGAAGCCTTCTTCGGTATAGTCGGGGAAGATATCCTGACGGGTTTCAAGCAGGCGAATAACCTGTGAGTCTGATTTGGGGACGAATTCTATGATTAGCCAATCGGTGAGTTCAGCCAGCAATCCGGCGATTCTACCCAGTGGGGTGTTATTACTAATGGCGAGATGATGCACCAGCGCCAATGCCAGGAGTGCGTCACAATGGCCACGCTGACGAAAAGAGTCTCTCTCTTCGTTGGCCCAGCCTATCGCGGGTGATGGAGAAAATAGATCCTGCAACAGTGGCAGTATATTGCGTGGTTCGCAGATCTTGGTTTGTCGATAGTTGCGTTCTACCGCCACCGGGTCTATGTCTTGAGAGATCACTAGCTCGGCATGTTCTGCGGCGATTCGACTGTACTCTCCAGTATTTGCTCCCAAGTCATGGATAATACGCAGGGGTTGCTCAATGCTGGACAGTAACTGTGTTACAAGCTCTCGTTTGCAAAGTGTCGCGGCATCGCTGTAGTTGGTGTGATCGTAGTAGTCGCCCCATTCAGTTTTCGCCGGCCGCCACTCGAGTTTCATGACGATGCCAGCAAGGCTTTCTACAATAGCCTGGAGTCCATGGCTAGATAACGTTGCCTTGCTGGCTTTGATACCTGAATTGATTGACGCTGAGCTGCTGGCAGAATCCGCATAGTCTGACTGTAGCTTTGCGTGCAGGTGTATGTGCATCTGTAGCGCGTAGTTTAAGCGTGTTCGTGTTGGCAGCAATTTGCTGGCCAGTGCTAGTGGCACCCCATCAATGTGGGTTACCAATAATTTGCCTAGGTTAGCGTCGACATAGGCCATTAGCGCGAGCGGAGCGAGGAAGTGTTGGCAGAATTGGCGGTAGGCGACCCAGGGGCGACCCTCCTCATAGGGTTCGAAGGAGAGGGTATCTATAAAAATAGGTTTACTATCGATGAACTGGACGTTAAAGGCAGAGGCGTCTTTAAGTACGAAACCATATTTAAGAGCAATAGTTTGAATACGCAGTGTCAGCATGGCTGCGTCTTTTAATTGACTGAAGCTCCATTCATAAGGGTATGAGACGTAGGGGAGCTGCTGAGGTGCAATTACTTTATAACAGCCCGATTGACGCGGGACGTCCGATTCGGTTATGTCCTTGTGTCCAACCAAGTAGCCTTTCTCTGTAAGAGCTTGATACAGTCCTGAGTCAATGAACTGATCAAAACGTGCTGAAAAACTATTGTTGATCTGGCGAAAAACGAAACCATCATGCGAGAAAACGAAGCCGCTAGGATCACGAAACGATGAGGGAAGTGAAAGCATGCTAACTAGGAATATTTTTTTGTAGAGAGTGCTCTGGGAGGAGGCCGATTACTTTGGTTTGTCGGTAGCGGATAGACCGTCTTCCTCTTCCAAAAGACTGCTGGGCTGATTCCCCCCAAACATGCTTCGTAGCTTGTACCAATAGGTCTTTATAGTAAAGCCAGCGACGGCGATTCCTGCAATTAGCCCTTGTAGAATCATGCTGCCGGTACCTGGGTCCAAGTACGCAGAAGCGCTTGAACCGAAGCTTAGCAAGGTTACAAAAAAGAAGATTCTAATCATTGGAGCACCCTGAGATTTGGCTTTAAGCATAATACTCACACAATGTCTCATAATCTATCCAGTCACAGTAGTAAAATTATACTATTTCCCCAATTTTCAATAGGGCTGTCAGAGCATATGCAACCATGCGGTCCGTGGCGGGACCATCAGTAGGCGCTAGCACTTGGCTCTTGCAAATATGGCGCTCCCACTGAATACATTGTTGTTAGAAACCCTTGCATTTGAAGTCTCCAGTTTAACTCGTTGCGTCTAGATAGGGGACGTTCCCCACCGAGTAGAACCGGCATTTAAGTCACGCCTATTTCATCAATAAACCAGGAGTTAATGAAGAATTTGATATTTTTCCCACTATCAATTGGATGTCAGTTGCTCACTCAAGGTGACAGAATACACATTTAGATGATTGCTAATACGGCCGTTTGTCCGGTAGCGACTCCCAATGCTGCCAGCTAAAATCCCTGCCTGGAAAGGCCACTAGCGAGAACCACCATTTTTCTGCCAGCCATTTTTTAACGGCTGAGAACAACGCTTCGTCTAGCCCGGATTGAGCTTCGCTTTGTCGGACCCAGAGTACTACCATGGCGTCATAGCCCGTTTTTTCGGACGGGTCCACGTACACGCACCCCAGGCATCTGCTCTCATCGAGGCTCATTACGGTGTATGCAAATGAACGTCTCAGCTCAAACTCTTTTTGGTGCCAGCCAAGATCGATAAGATCCTGTTCAAGGGTCAGTCCTTCAGGCCATGATTCCTTCGGACCGAATACCCCACGAAGATGCTCAACGCTGCTCATTACCGCATCGTAGTCTTTGACTACATCGGTGATTTTCAACATTCGAATTCTAAAATCTGTTGTTTCCAAATGAGATGGGATGGTGGCCGCATCTGGTGCGAAAGTTCTCATATGGCTTTCCAGTTCATCGATGTCACTCTTGCTGTTGTTAATGCTCGGCATGGACTACCTTATGTAGACGCTACCCCTGCAAGCGCTTTTGCTCTTCGAGTGTTAGCTGGCCTCGCTTAGCGACACAGTCACTTCGCCTTCCAGCAAAATTCCGCGCTGGGCATGTTCCAGCCAAATGCTGCAGTCCGCTAAACACTCTCCTTTCAATTCACGCAGCCCCACAACCTTGCCCCTGGCGATGACTTCCTCTCCATCGAGCACTACCTGTGGGAAGCGGGTGACCATGCGTCGAATACAGCCAGCGCCGGCCCAGGCGTGCAGCATGTTCACCATATACCCAAGACCCAGGGGCCCCTGGTTGATTGTTCGTTTGCCCAAATCCATGGGGAGTGCTGCAACAGCGTCTCTATCCCAATGCAGGGGGTTCGGGTCGCGTAAAAGGGCGGCCATGGTGCGCATTCGCTCGGCAGAGACTTCGGGCATTACCCACTCGGGTATGTTGTCGCCAACAGCGGGCTTCACAATGTGTTTCTCGTGTAATGCCAGGTCACCACAGAGCGCGCTACGGGTTGTCCTGACGGCAATGCAACCTCGAAGCAGAACTGAATGCGGTCGTATTCGCGCTGGTCTTCACAGCGTCGCTCTGCGGAGATTATTGAGCCTTCAATTCTGTAGTCGGTTTCCTCACGCAGGGGCTGGAAAAATTCCCAGTCATAGCTCTCTATCATGATTGAAAGGTCGGACTCTGCCTGACCCAGGGCAAACATCTCAGCGATACTGGTGCCGCTGCCGGCGATGGGCAGATGGAAGAGGGAGCTGGGGTGGGCGATCCCGTTGGGAAGCAACTCGGCGCCAGTGCAGCCAGTCAACAGCACATTTTCCCAATGGGCGATGCGATAGCCGCCGCCGGGAAAGCGGTGCCCTACAAGGGCTTCTATTTCCGCCTTGGCGGGTACAGGGTGGGTACTCATTTGGCTAGAGTGCTCCGCTGCTTACCAGCTATCGATGTGTAATGAATCGTCCAGGGACTTTCGTGGTGCTGCCTGGAAGTGTGTGCCTCGAGTGTAGGCGATGGGTATAAGCGCCACTTGGGAATAAGCGTCGGGTATATCCAATAAGGCGGCAATTTCTTGTTCAAAGTTCAGGTGTAGCGTGGTCCAGCAAGTACCAAGTCCTCGCTCCCGGGCCGCGAGCATAAAGCTCCAGGTGGCTGGAATGACTGAACCGTACATACCAGCAATGATACCCAGAGGCAGTTCTCCATTGTCCGGGCGTCCACTCATACAGGGGATGAGCAATGCGGGCACCTTACTCAGGTTGGCAGCCAGATACTGGGCTGAGTTGAGAACACGCTCTTGTGTCTCGGCCATGCTCGGGTCCTCAATGTGCAGGCGTGTGGGTTGTGCAGGCCCGGCCTCATAGTCGGCAAAGGCGCGCTGGTAGTAGCCAGCAATGGCGCCAATCTTTTCTCTGTCCGTTACCAGTACAAAGTGCCAACCCTGGGCGTTAGAGCCAGACGGAGCCTGTAGGGCGATTTCCAGGCACTCTTTGATAACGGGCAGTTCTACCGGTCGTTCCAGGTCCAGTCGCTTGCGCACGGCTCGAGTGGTCGTAAGTACCTCATCGGCACTGAGGTTCAGGTTTGCCATCAGCTTGTTCCCCTTCTGGTTTATGACCGAGTCTAGGGCAAATATCGAGACAATAAAACAGTAGGGACTGATTGTTTTGTAGCGGGTGAATTGCTAGCATGAGCCCAGCTAATTTGCAGGATAAACCGTGGACTTTTCCCTTACTGAAGAACAATTGCTACTGCGCGAAAGCGTAGAAAAATATGTTGCTGATCACGGTGGCGTGGAGCGTCATCGCCAGCTCAGTCGGAGCGAGCTTGGCTTTGCTGACGAAGCCTGGCAGACCTTTGCCGAACTGGGCTGGTTGGCGCTGCCTTTTGCCGAGGCCGATGGTGGTCTGGGTGGTACGGTGACGGACCTAATGGTGTTCAGTGAGACCCTGGGCAAGGCACTGGTGCGTGAACCCTATCTGCATAGTGTTGTGGCTTGCGGTGGACTACTGTCGATGGCGGGCAGTCAGGAGCAGCGTGCTGCGTATATTCCTGAACTCGTTGAAGGCAACAGCCAGTGGGCATTTGCTTTTGCAGAGGACAGCAGTGGCTATGATTTCGGCGCAATAACAACGACAGTCGATGCTGCGGGCGAAGGGTTTACCCTGACGGGCAGCAAGATTGCAGTGATGAATGGTCATGCGGCCGACCAGCTGATTGTTAGCGCATTAACTGAAGCTGGCAATACCGAAAGTTTGACGTTGTTTATCGTCGCTGCGGATACGGCTGGCGTGAGTCGACGAGCCTTTACTGCCGTTGACGGTAGTCGTGGAGCAGTGATCAGCTTTGACGCAGTGCAGCTATCGGGTCAAAGCATGCTGGGGAAGGCAGGCTCTGCTGCGACTCACATCGCCAGCGCCATGGATCGCGCCATCGTTGCTTTAGGTGCGGAATCACTGGGCGCGATGCAGGTGTTGCTTAATGCGACAGTGGAGTACTGCAAAACGCGTGAGCAATTCGGTCAGGCGATTGGTAAGTTCCAGGCCTTGCAGCACCGCATGGCGGAGATGTACCTGAAGTTGGAAGAGACCAGATCGCTACTTTACAACGCGGCTATTCTGCTTGAGGAAGGCGACATTGCCGCTCCTGCTGCCTGCGCTGCTTTAAAAGTGAAGTTGGGCGAAGCGGGTCGATTCATATCCCATGAGGCGGTGCAGTTACACGGCGGCATCGGCATGACAGACGAGTTAGTCGTTGGCCACCTGTTTAAGCGCCTGTTGCTGCTGGCAAAATTATACGGAGATGATGATTACTACCTGGAGCGTTACATTCAGCTCCAGGCAGCCTGAGTCAAGTTCAGGAAGAGTGGCGGCCAATGGCGCCGCTGGTGCCTTCCTGGAAAATCTCTTCCAACCGGTCAGCCAGGTAGTCCAGAAGCCGGTTGACCCGTTCTTCGCGATCGACCACCAGTTGGCCAACCGCCAGTCCCTCCATCATGAACTTGGTGACGTCCATGGCGAGCAGGAATCTGTCGCCGGTACCTTCCCATTCCTTGAACAGTTCAGCGTTGGAATCTTGCACGTGCTTGTCGAATTTTATGCTGGATTTCTCCAGGATGTCTTTGAGTTCGCTGTCGGTCCGTCCGGCGACACAGAGTTCATGATAGGCAGTGAAGAGGTCTCCTGTCAGATGTTGCCAATAGGCATCAATCCCTGCGCGGCGAAACTTACTGCCCTTTAGTTTGGGTGAAATGCTTTTGACCCTTTCGGTGTAGTCTTCCAGCAGTTTGTCGTGCAAGTACTCGACCGCCGCCTGAATTAATTCAGTCTTGGAAGGAAAGTGGTGCAGCATGGCACCGCGGGAGACGCCGGCAGCGCTGGCAACCTTGGCCGTGGTGACGTTGGTATAGCCCAGATCGATAAAGCAGTTGATTGCCGCATCGAGAATGCGGTCGCGGGTCATAGCGCTCTTTTGTGCCTGCCAGCTGATGTCCTGGCCGTCCTTGCTATCCCTGACGTTGTCTTTGGGCATTCTTGCTCCGATTTTAAATGAAAACAGGACCGCCTGATTAAAACAGTCCAGAGTTGTTCGTGATTGTAGCCGATTAGTGCCAGTCGCTGTAGCTATTTGCCCGCCAGGCGCGCCACCACCGGTGCGAAGGCTTCGACCATGTTGTTCTGGCCATCGTCGATTACCGCAATATAGGAAATACCGTAGATCTCTCTGCGCCGTTCAAGCTCTTCACAGATGAAATCGACACTGCCTATCAGGCAGTGGGGGTGCGCCAGAATGTCATCCGCGCTCATGCCCAGGGCCTCCCCGAAGGCGGCAGCAGTGGGCTGCTGATGATCGGTGACAATGGTGTTGTACGCCCCAATTTCCAGTTCGATGTCATCGAAACGTGAGCCTGCGCCACTCTTGATCCAGCCGATTTTGCGGGCTGTGGCCTCAGCCAGGCCAGAGGTCATGCCATCAGGACCCAACATGCCAGCGCGGTTATTAAAATTGAGGCTGACGACATCCGCTTCGCGGCCGGCAAATTCAAGTATTTTCTTGCTGCCGCCGCCAATCATAAGCGGGGGCCAGGGTAATTGTGCCGGAGTAGGGGTACCGGAAAAACCAGACCATTGGATAGACTCGCCGTTGATCTTAAGTGGCTCACCCGACATGAAGGCTTTGTAAGCGTGCACGGTTTCAGCGAAGCGTTCGAAGCGCTCTGGAAAATCGTCAAAGGGAATGCCCGAGGCTTCATATTCAGATTTTATCCAGCCGGCTCCCAGGCCAAACTCCAGTCGCCCGCCGGACAGGTAGTCCATGGTGGCCGCTTCCTTGATCAGCGTTATTGGCAGGTGGTAGTCATTGCAGAACACCCTGCAGCCTACCCTCAGGGTCGAGGTCTGTTCCAGTGCCATGGCGATGGCAGGTATTGCCGCGAGCATCTGCGGTGGGTGATAGGTGCCTTCCAGTGCGGGGCCGTCACTGAGGAAGTGGTCCGCAAGAAAGAAACTGGAGTAGCCCAGGTCCTCGGTTTTATCGATCAGCGATCGCCAGTTAGCCGGCGAGTCAGTGTTGAAACACTGTAGCGAAAATCTGAAGGGTCTACTCATAGTCCGGCCGCCTTGGCTTTTGGGGTCGCTTTAGCTCATGCCATTTTACGAATGCTGATAGGCACCGTGCTCAGTCTTGGCATTGCTGAGTAGCGCTCGGTCTGGTCACGGTTGTCGATCAGGCGATTGGTATTGCTGCCCATGTCGCGAACTTTTTCATCAACCTTTGCCGCCGGGTCTGGTGTGCCGCCCCAGCTGTGGGACATGGAAACAACGCCCGGTTTAATGTCATCACTGGCAGCCGCTACCGCCGGAATAGCGCCGTGGCGGGAGCGAACTTCTATTATCTCACCGTCTTCGATACCGAGGCTCGCCAGGTCGCTGGAATGCATGTAAGCGGGGTTGTGGCTGTTCTTGGCCCGCAACAGGGCGAATTCAGGCCCTGTGGAGTTGTGGGTGTATTTCATGCGGCGGCTAACCAATAAGTGCGGGTATTCGCTGTCGCCGTTGCCTTGCATATCGGCAAAAGCAGAATTCAGTTCTTCGTCCAGCCCAGGGGGAAACAGTTGCAGGTGACCCGCCGTTTCAGGGTCAGCCGGCAGTGCGATAATATCTGCGACATCCTGCACATGGCCGCCTTGTTGCGCGGCGATATCCTCAATGGGAACGCGCGAGCCGCGAGTGATCGTTTTGAGCAAATCCATTTTTTCCGGCAGCGCGGTCATGTCCACCGGCTCATCATTGAGAGTCAGCTCCAGGCCCATGCGTTTGCCCAGCTCCCAGAAAATCTGCCACTCCTCAATTTCGTCGCCGCGCGCTTCTACGACCGCGCGAGTGTATTGACTGTAGGGCTTGTCATGCCAGATGTCCGTTAGCAAGGTAACGTCTTCGCGCTCCAGGCAGATCTTGGGCGCCAATACGTAGTCCGCCATTTGTGCGGTGGCTGCCATCTTGATATCCACACAGACCAGTAGTTCCAGGCCAGCCAGGGCGCGGTGGGTTTTCTCCTGGTCGGGCCAGGCGAGTAATGGGTTGCCGCCCACGCAGATGAGGGCTTTGATCTGTCCGTCACCGGGAGTGAGCATTTCATCAGCGGCAATACCAGCTGGCATTTCTTTCAACGGCCCATAGGGTGACAAAACGACAGTCTCATGGATGTCCGGGTCAACACGGCTGGCAACCCCTTCGGTCAGCCACTGCGGTTGCGCTGATGTTGCCTGCGCGTGTCGCGGTCCTGGTGGTGTCAGTACGCCGGGATTGGGAATGCGTTCTCCAGCCCGATAGTGGCGCCCGCATATGGCGTTGAGCGCCAAAGACAAGTGCAGGACCAGATTGGGGTGAGGACCCATTTCCGGGCCAGTGCCGGTTACAGCCGAGCCTTTGGGACCTGCTGCGAAAATTCTTGCCGCTTCATAAATCTGTTCGACGGGCACATCGGTGGCAGCTGCAGCTGCTTCGGGGGTGAAGGTGCGGGTTGCCTGATCCAGTTCCTCCAGCCCGAGGGTGTGCTCGGTACAGAAGTCTTCGTCGTAGAGTTTCTCGCTAATCACAATCTGGATAATCGCAGCTAACAATGCGGCGTCTTGCCCCGGCCTGACTTGCAGGTGCAAGTCAGCACGTGCGGCAACCTCCGATTTTCTCGGATCGATCACAATCAGTTTGAGACCGCGTTTGCGGCCCTCACGCAGTGCATTAGCGGGGCTGAAGGAGGGTACGCCCCCCGGCACTGAAAAGTGGGAGATCAGGGTGTTATTGCCAATCACCATGGAGACATCGGAGTCGCTCCACATGTGCGAGCCCGCGTTCCACCAGCCCATGCGGGTGGGGGCAATCGCCACCTTGGCTGGCTGGTCAATGGTCACGCTGGTGAAAAAATTGGGCGAGTCAATTGCACTGTGAAAAGACCGCGCCAGGCCATGGGCTGCAGAATTCTGGAAGGAGTAGGTGCCGTTGTAGCTGGCAACGCTGCGTGGGCCGTGCTCTTCGATAATGGCCTGCAGCTTGTCGGCGATCTCGTCCATCGCCTGCTGGCTGCCAATGGCCTGAAAATCACCGCTGGGCATGCGCTTTTGCGACTGCTCCAGGCGCTGCGGGTGATAGATCTGCTCCAGCATTTGCCGGCCTTTGACGCAGGTATAGCCACCGTAGATTTCGTTGTCGGTGTCAGGTCCTATCGCAATGAGACGGTCATCTTCTACCGTGGCCACCATTGGGCAGTAGGCGTGGCAGAAGCGGCAGTAGGTTTTTACTTGTTCAGTTGCCAAGTTGGATGTCTCCAGTAATATCAGCCAGTGAAGAAGTCAGCCCTGGGGCGTCCTTCAGGATCATATACCGGCTCTTCCAGGTCGATGCGGAATTTCGAGACGTCGGTATTGTCGGTGCTGTACTTGCCCAGCAGACCTAACATCTGGGCGTAATAGGGGCCCGCCAGATGGGCGGCCAGTGACTCTACTGACGCCCAGTACTCGTAAACGTAGACGCGAGTGTCAGATGTCGGGTCCGCTGACCAGACATAGTGCTGACAGCCTTCCTGAGAGCGGGTTTCCGCCATCAGAGATGCTGCTTCGGATAGGGCTTTTTCCCGGTCGCCGTCAAGAATGTCGACGGTACCTGCGATGAGTATGGTCATAGAAGCTACCAGTGTGATCGGGTTTATAGAGTTATAGATCAATACGCGCTTGAAAGTAGCAGAATCAACACAGCAAAACAATCAGGGTTGACTGATTTTTTGGTAGCAGCTATGTTGCGCCAACAGCTTTATAACCCTTTCTTCGACAAGGCCCAATTTCATGAGCGAAACCCTGAATCGACAGTACTACCTTGCATCACGCCCTGAGGGTGAGCCCAGCGCTGAGAATGTGCCCTGTCGTGATGTCCCGCTGGCGCCACTGGGAGCAGGCGAAGTGAGGATGCGTAACTTGTATATCTCACTGGATCCTGCGATCCGTGGCTGGATGTCGGACGAGCCCAATTATATCGAGCCCATCACCCTGGGTGATGCAGTGCGCGCCTCGGTGATTGGCCGGGTGGTGGAGTCCAACAGTGAAGACTTTACCGTGGGTGAGGTCGCCATGACGATGGGCGGCTGGGAGGCCTATACCACGCTGCCTGGAGAGGCGCTGAACAAACTGGACGAATCAATGGGTATACCCCTGAGCAATTTTCTCGGGGTGTTGGGCCCCACTGGCCTGACGGCCTATTTTGGTTTGCTGGAAATTGGCCAACCGAAAGCTGGAGAGACTGTGCTGGTAAGTGCCGCAGCAGGTGCGGTCGGCTCCGTGGTGGGTCAAATCGCCAAAATGCAGGGATGTCGTGTGGTGGGCATGGCAGGCAGTGATGAAAAATGCCGTTGGCTGACCGAAGAGCTGGGCTTTGATGCCGCCATTAATTACAAGACCTGCGGCGATTATGGCAGCGCCATAGGTCAGGCCTGTCCAGATGGTGTCGATGTTTACTTTGATAATGTCGGTGGTGAAATTCTCGATGGTGCGCTCAGCTGCATGAACAAGTTCGGCCGAGTCGCCGTTTGTGGCTGGATATCATCCTACAATGCCGATGAATTACCGCACCTGAAGAATTTGTGGCAGCTGGTTGCCGAAAGCGTGACCATCCGCGGGTTTGTGGTACTGGATTTCCTTGAGCGTTTCCCCGAGGGTATAGGGCAATTGGTTGAGTGGTTAATGACGGGCAAAATCCAGTTCAAGGAAGAAGTGGTAGACGGGCTGGACAATGTACTGCCCACGTTTATGAAGTTATTCGATGGCAGCAACCAGGGCAAGCTGGTGCTGCGCCTGCCCGAAGAGTAAAGCCGTCGGTTTATTCAGGTAGTGGAGTGTAGTCGCCGCTTAAATCACCGGGACCGCGGTAGATAAAGTCGTAGCGGCGCTTCTGGAACAACCACTGGCCCTCAACTTTGACGTAGCTGTCCAGGTAGCGGCTGATGGCCGATAACCGCTCATTTTGCAGGTCGCGGGTGAATTCCTGTAAGTACCAGTGCCCCGTGGCGGTGTCGCCGTCGATCTCGAATAGATGAGAACCGGGCACCAGCAGGGCGAATTCAAAACCGGCTACTACTTGCTGCCACAAGGCGAGGATGTTGTCGCGGCCGTCTACTGCCATGCCCATCAGGTCCCAGCAGCCGTCTTCCGCCCAGGTTTGCGCCCAGGCGTCGCCATCGCGTCGGTTGGCGGCATCCACATAGCGGGCCATGAGTTTTTCCAGGGCCAGCTCTTCTTCAAGTATGCTCATTGCGTCGCTCCATAGTTTGTTTGGGTTGCTAATGTATTGGCTCTCGCTCAAAAAAGAAACAGACGAGACTGTTTTTATGAAATTCTAGCTGCTAATATCTGTTGCTGCTACATCCTTAAATACCACCATAGCCAATAAAGCGGGTATCACACCATGGATTTGAGTGCCTTTCCTTACCTACAGGGTAATTACGCCCCGATTGATGAAGAGCGTGATTTTGATGAGTCACAGTTGCGAGTAGAGGGAGAAATCCCGAAAAACCTGCTGGGTGCCTTCATGCGCGACGGCGCCAATGTTGCCTATCAGCCCAACCATTATGTTTATCCGCTGGACGGAGATGGCATGGTACACGCGGTGTACTTTAAGGATGGGCATGTGGAGTACAAGAATCGCTGGGTGCAAACCAGCCACCTGATGACTGAGCGCAAGTTTGATCGCGCTATATACGGCAGTGTCGGTAAGTTGCTCGAAGTGCCACAGGAAGTGATCGATGCCGGGGGAGAACCCAACCCTATTCGCAACACGGCTAACACCAATATTCTCTACCACGGTGAAAAGCTCCTGGCCCTGTGGGAAGGCGGCTTCCCGCATCTGCTCAATAATGATTTATCGACCGTGGGCCTTTATAACTACGATGGAGCACTCAAGCCCGGCGATGCGCTTACCGCTCACCCGAAAATTTGCCCCGTTACCGGTGACCTGATCTCATGCACCCAGCGTTGGGATAGCCCCAATTACTGTGTGCAGGTGTTTGATAAGAAAGGCGTGCACAAACAAACTATGGAAGTGGAGTTCCCGCGCAAGGGCATCATCCACGACCTGCAAATCACCGACAATTACGTGGTGATCTTTTACGCCCCGACCTATCACAGCTTAGAAAAGGCAATGAAAGGCGAAGATCCGTTTGTCTGGGAGCCTGAACTGGGTACCAAGATCATTGCCATTCCTCGCGATGGCAGTGGCCAGAATATCGTCTTCGAGACTGAGTCTTTCTTCAGCTGGCATTTCTGTAATGGCTTCGAATCCGGCGGCAAAATTGTACTGGACTATGTTTGGATCAATTCCATTCCCTTTAGCCAGGCGCAGGGAAGCGGTGTTGAAAAGCAGCCCCGGCGCATGTATCGCATGACCCTGGATCTGGCCACCAAGCAGGTGACTAATGAGCAGTTCTCGGATGTGTTCTGCGAGTTTTCCCGGATTGATGAGCGTCGTATGGGTAAGGAGTATCGCTACGGTTTTGCGACTTGCTCGAATCGTGAGTGGGGCGACGCGCATGGATACAATTGCACCGGTAGTTTTGATTTCAAAACAGGCGAGACAGTGCAGTGGGAATACGGCGAGCAAGCCAACGCCGGCGAGCCAGTGTATGTGCCCAATCCTGATAGTGACCGCGAAGAAGACGGCTGGATAATGTGCTATGTGTACAACCCCGGTGAAGGTCCTTTCCTCAGTATTCTTAATGCCGGTAATCTCGCGGATGGTCCGGTTGCCAAAGTGCACATTCCGGGCCGTGTCCCCAATGGCTTCCACGCCAACTGGATGCAGAACCTGACCCTTTAATCGGGTCTACAATTAAAGGATTCAGTATGAGTAATCAGCTGCCCATTGCAGAGGGCTTGTTTACCTGGCCTTCGGCCAAACCTGCCCTTCTGGGTAGCCGTTGTAAGAGCTGTGGCATCGTTGCCTTTCCGGTGGCGGAATCCTGTATGGCCTGCAGTGGACAAGATGTAGCAGTTGAAGAACTGCCAGGTAAAGGAACGCTCTGGACCTGGACCGTGCAGCAGTTCATGCCTAAATCTCCCTATCATAGTAATGAAACGGCCGAGACATTCAGGCCTTACGGCGTTGGTTATCTCGAACTGCCAGGCGGCGTTCGGGTTGAGGGGCGCTTAACCGAGAATAATCCGCAAAAACTGAGTATCGGCATGGAGATGGAGGTCGTCTTCGAACCTTATCGCACCGAGGACAACGGTGACGAGGTCATCAGCTTTTTCTTCAAGCCGCTGTCGGCATAGACAAGAGAATAATCAATGGACGTAGCAATTGTTGGAATAGGGATTCACCCCTTCGGACGCACTCCCGCTCGCAGTGGTTTGCAGCAGGGTGCCTATGCAGCTCGCGAAGCGCTCAAAAATGCAAACGTAAAGTGGCAGGACATGGAGTTTGCCTTCGGCGGCAGCGCCAGCTCTGGCAATGCCGATGCTCTGGGTAACGAGCTGGGTCTTACCGGTATTCCGTTTATCAATGTCGCTAATGGTTGCGCCACTGGGGGTAGCTCGTTGATCTCGGCCTACAACGCGATCAAATCAGGCGAGCACGACATTGGCCTGGTCGCAGGTTTTGATAAACATGACCGCGGCGCTTTTGATGCCGACCCGGAAGCCCTGGGTTTGGGTCGTTGGTACGGCGAAGTGGGCATGATGATGACCACCCAGTTCTTCGCCATGAAAATCCAGAAGTACATGAATGACTACGGTATTTCCAAAGATACCTTGGCCAGGGTATCGGAAAAAGCGTTTATCAATGGTTCGCTGAATCCCAATGCCTGGCGCCGTCAGCCCATAGAGGTTGAAGAAATAGCCAACGCCATGATGATCAATGATCCACTGACTAAATACATGTTCTGCTCGCCTGCAGAGGGTGGTGTGGCGTTGATTCTCTGTCGGGGCGATAAGGCCAGGCAGTACACAGACAAGCCTATCTATCTCAAATCGGCAGTGCTCAAGTCTCGCCGTTTCGGCTCCTTCGAAGTATTTGCCCCCAGCCAGGCGTTGGAACAGGTAGACGGACCAACGGTCGATGCGGCCAAGGCCGCTTTCGAGATGGCGGGTGTAGGGCCCAAGGATATCGACGTGCTGCAATTGCAGGATACCGAGTCCGGTGCAGAAATCATGCATATGGCAGAGAACGGCTTTTGCGAGCACGGCGAGCAGGAACACTTGATCCAGTCAAAGGCGACTTACATTGATGGCAGCATGCCGGTCAATACCGACGGCGGATGCCTGGCCAATGGCGAGCCCATAGGCGCATCGGGTTTGCGTCAGGTTTATGAAAATGTATTGCAGCTGCGCGGTGACGCCGGTGAACATCAGGTGCCCGGCGATCCAAAGCTGGGTTACACCCATGTATACGGTGCACCGGGAATCAGTGCCGTCACAATCTTGCAGCGCTAGGAGAAACACCGTGAGCAGATCAATTGAATTAGATGATGGACAAATTCTGGCGCGCTCTGGCGGCGAGTCCTACCAGGAAATGCTGGATAAGGAAGTTAATCCGGTACCGGATGCCTTGCGCGAGAGTACCAATACTTTCCTGGGCTCAGACAACCTTTCCACCGATCGCTACCTGAGCAAGGAATTTCACGATCTTGAAGTGGAGAAAATGTGGAACAAGACCTGGCAGGCCACTTGTCGGGAGACGCAGATATCCAAGCCTGGCGATTTCTACGTCTATGAAATCGGCACCCAGTCGATTGTCGTGACTCGCACTCAGACAGGGGAGTTAAAGGGCTTTCATAACGCCTGCTTGCACCGCGGACGGCAGCTGCGCAAAGACTGTGGCACCGCGCGTGAATTTAAATGCCCTTACCATGGCTTCCGCTGGAGTCTTGATGGCGATTTTCTCGGCGCGCCTTGCGAATGGGATTTTCCTCATATCAAGGCAGAAGAATTTTCCCTGCCTCAAGTACAGATAGATACCTGGGGCGGTTGGGTCTTTATCAATATGGATCTTGAAGCGGAATCACTGCAGAGCTACATGGGGATTCTGCCCGAGCACTTTACCCGCTGGAAACCTGAAAATACTTTCATTGCCATGCATGTTGAAAAGGTCATTGAGTGCAACTGGAAGGTGGCCTGGGAAGCGTTTATTGAGTCCTACCACACGGTGCAGACACACCCGCAAATTATGTCTTACCTTGGGGACTCCAACTCTCAGTACGACTGCTGGGGTGATAATGTCAGTCGCACGATTTCGCCCATGGGGGTGGTCAGTCCTCACCTTGAAGGCGTAGCCCCCGACGAGACGGTCAATACCTGGCTGGAGCATGGCGCCTGGATGACCGATGGCGAGCGAGTTGAAGTGCCTGAGGGCATGAGTGCCCGCGAGTGGTTGGCACAGTATTATTTTGAGCACTATTCCAAAGAGTACGACGTGGATCTTGCCAGTTTCTGCACGCAAAGCGAAATTATGGATTCCATCCTTTACTCACTGTTCCCGAATCTGGCTCCGTGGGCAGGTTTCCATCCCAACCTCACCTATCGAATGAAGCCGTATGGCGATAATCATGAAATGTGCACCATGGAAATTATTTTCCTGATGCGCTACCCGGAAGGTGCAGAGCGTCCAGCAGATGCACCAGTGCAACGGCTCGATAAAGATCAGCTGTTCTCGGAAGCTGCAGGTCTGGAAGGGGGCATCGGTCGTGTATTTGATCAGGACTTCAGCAACCTGAAGATGGTGCAAAAAGGATTGAAGAATCTTAAGTCCAAGCAGGTTGTGTTGGCCAATTATCAAGAGGTTCGAATTCGTCACTTCCACCAAACATTGGATAAGTACTTAAGCGCCTGAGGGTCAGTGATATGAGTGATCTACTCTCTGTGTTTGATATCACTGGCAGGGTGGTCCTGATCACTGGAGCATCCAGTGGTTTTGGCCGTCACTTTGCCGATGTGTTGGCGCAATCTGGGGCGAAGGTAGTGTTGGCTGCACGGCGCACCGAACTGGTAGAGACGGCAAGGGATGAAATCATCGCGGCCGGAGGCCAGGCCATGGCAGTGTCCATGGATGTAACCAACTCTGCCAGCATTGCCAGTGCGCTGGACGAGGTTCAGGCGCATTTCGGTGTTGCGACTATCGTCATCAATAACGCCGGTATCACCATTCCCAAACTGTTGCTGGACCTGAGTGACGATGATTGGAAAAACGTGGTTGCGACCAACCTTAATGGGGTCGCCTTTGTGACGCGAGAAGCAGCCAGGCGAATGATTGCCGCCGACGTGGGCGGCACTGTTATCAACATCGCTTCGATTTTGGCAGTGAGGGTGCAGCACATGCTGTCCAACTATGCCGCAGCCAAGGCGGGTGTTGTGCAGTTCACCAAGACCGCAGCTCTGGAACTGGCAATCCATAATATTAGGGTCAATGCGATATGCCCCGGTTACTTTGCCACGGAAATGATCCGTGAGTGGCTCAAGACCGAAGATGCCCAGACTCGGGTTGAACGAATTCCCCAGCGCCGGGTGGGCGAGCTCCACGAGATGAACGGCACGCTTTTACTACTGGCGTCTGATGCCAGTTCTCATATGACCGGTGCCGAAATCATAATCGATGGCGGCCATGTACTCTCGGAACTGTAAGCTGTGACTGAACTCAATCGGCAGTTTTTGCTCAATGCCCGGCCCGTGGGTGAAGTAAAGATCAGCGATTTGCGCTATCACGAAACTTCTGTACCTGAGCTAGAACAAGGCGAATTCCTGGTGCAGGTCGATTACCTGGGACTGGAGCCGGCCATGCGTGGCTGGATGGAAAATCGCTCAGACTATCTGGCGCCTCTGCCTATTGGCCAGGTGATGCGCAGCTTTGGTGTTGGTCGCGTAGTGCGGTCTCTGCATCCGGATTATCCGGATGGCACTGCGGTCAGTGGTACCTTTGGTATGCAGTCCTTTGCCGTCGCCAATGCGGTAGATTATGCCGTTACTATTATTGACCCGGCAATAGATCCAGTCACCCATATCAGCGTACTGGGTATTACCGGTCTTACCGCCTGGTGTGGCATGGATGAAATTGGCAAGCCGCAGCCCGGTGAAACAGTGGTGGTGTCCGGAGCAGCCGGAGCGACAGGTTCCATAGCCGGGCAGATCGCCAGGTTGGCGGGAGCCAGGGTGATTGGGATCGCCGGCACCCAGGAAAAGTGCGACTGGCTGACCGGTGAACTGGGTTTCGATGCCGCCATCAATTACCGGCAGGAGGATGTCGCCGTGCGGCTTTCGGCCCTGTGCCCTGATGGCGTCGATGTCTATTGGGATAACGTTGGTGGGCCCATGCTCGACATGGTTCTGGCACAGCTTGCCCAAGCGGCCAGAGTGGTTATATGTGGCGGCATTTCACGTTACAACGCTACTACGCCACTGCCGGGCCCGGTGAATTACTTCAATCTGGTTTACAAGAACGGTTTGATGCAGGGCTTTGTTGTATCCCACTATCGCCACCGCTTTGGTGATGCCATCGCCTGGCTTAAGCAACATTTGCAAAATGGCGAGCTGCAACACCGGGAGGATATTCTCGACGGTTTTGAACGTACGCCTGAAGCTTTGCTGCGCTTGTTTCATGGCGACAACATCGGCAAACAATTGGTTCGCTTGTAGTATCCATCGGGGAATGAATATGGCTAAACGATTCGGCAAGCGCTCCACAGCAGAACAAGTCAGCGAAGGCGTTGATCTTCGCGGTAAGAATGCGCTGATCACGGGTGCAAATACCGGCCTGGGCAAAGAGACGGCGCGGGTGTTGGCCTTGCACGGTGCGCAGGTAACGATGGCCTGTAGAGATTTGGCCAAGGCCGAGGCGGCGCGCAATGAGATTGTAAAGTCCAGTGCTGGGCAGATCGATGACTCACAATTGACGCTACTGCAGTTGGATCTGAACTCATTGGATCGCACACGGGAGGCTGCCCAAGAATATTGTAGTCGCGGTGAGCAGCTGCACCTGTTGATCAACAATGCCGGCATCATGATTCCTATGGAGCGGCGCACCGAGGATGGTTTCGAAGCGCACCTGGGTATTAACCACCTGGCCCACTTTCTGTTTACCAATCTTTTGCTGGAGCCACTCACAGCAGCCGAAAATGCTCGGGTGGTTGCACTTTCCTCGTTGGCGATGTCTTTCGCCTCGTTGAAGCATGGTTTGAAAGATATCAACTGGGAGAGCCGTAAATTTCGTGGCTGGCCGGCCTATGGCGATTCCAAGCTAATGAATCATTTATTTGCCCGTGAGTTCAGCGAGCGACACCAGAGCCGCGACATCATTGCCCACTCTGTTCACCCCGGTGTTGTCAGTACTGAGTTGGGTCGTGACCAGGCGGGGCTTTTTTCTGTCATTGGTGTGCTGGCCCGACCGTTGATGAAAAATGTGGAGCAGGGTGCGTCCACTCAGGTGCTGGCGGCGCTGTCCCCAGAGCATGGCGATCATGGTGGACTTTATTTCAAGGACTGCCGTGTGGCGCGGCCACAGCACAAGCTGGCCAATGACGATGCATTGGCCAAAGAGCTATGGCAGCGCAGCGTGGAACTTGTTGGCTTGGAACAATAAATCAAATCATAGTAATCAGGAAGTAAACATGGGAACACTGACAGGTAAGACGGCAGTTATTGTTGGCGCGTCTGGAGACGAAAATTTTGGCGTAGCGATTGCGCGGCGATTGGCAAAGGAGGGAGCAAATGTAGTTGTTTCTGCTCGGCGCAAAGAGCCGCTGGAAGCCCTTGCTAAAGAGCTAGGCGGTATCGCGGTACCGTGCGATGTGACGCAAGAGTCGCAAATAGAGCAGTTGTTCGCGGCAGCCAGTGAGCAATATGGCGGCGTTGATATTGCAGTGTATTCGGCGGGTGTCCATGCCGCAGATGTGATTGCCGAGATCAGTGCAGACAATATTCGTCCTACCCTTGAGGTCAGCTTTATCGGCGCCTTGTTGTTCTTCAAGCATGCCGCTGCAGCTATGCCCAACGGCGGTTCTGTTATTACCGTTTCTTCTTTGACAGCGCGTATTCCCGGCCCTGGATTGGCAGCCTATTCTGGTGCAAGAGCGGGGGTGGACTATGTCATTAAAGTTGCGGCACAGGAGTATAGCGCGCAGAAGGTTCGCTTTAATTCTATTGCAGCCGGACTGATCGAAACCGACATGACCAGTATGTTTTTTGGCATGGATCCGGTTATACAGTCATATATTGAGGCTACCCCGGCAGGGCGCATGGGTAACCTGAACGATATGGCAGAAGCAGCCCTTTTTCTCGCCGACGATGGGCGGTCAGGGTTTATCAACGGCCAGGTTCTGGATCTGGCGGGTGGGCAACAAATGGGGCATCTGCCTCGAATCTAAGAGCCACGGGAGAAACACATGCAAGGATATGAAGACGTCACGCTGTACGCACTAACCCCAGCGCGTGAAAAAGAATTGCTTGAAAAGCAGATCGAGTGCAATTTCATCTGGACCAACAAGGATGGGCACGGCCTGGGTGTGATTATGAACTACATCGCCAAGGATGGGTCGATCTGGCTTACCGCCACCAGCCAGCGGGCGCGTATAAAAGCATTGAAACGCGACCCCAGGGCCTCGGTGGTGATTTCCAGCATGGGTACCGATATGGGGCCGGGCAAAACGGTAACCTACAAGGGCCATGTCAAATTGCACGATGACCAGGCGACAAAGGACTGGTTCTATCCAGAGATGGGCGCGATTATTTCACCCTATCCTGCTCCCACCGTTGAGGCCGCTATCGAGCACCTGGATACGCCGTTGCGTGTTGTGATTGAGTTGATTCCGGAGAAGGCCATCAAGTTCGACGGTGATGCAATCTCCCAGGCCTCCTACGATGGAACAGTACCCGCCGGCGAAGCTTGAGCCTCCATAGATGCTAGGGCGTCTGTTTGCGTTATTGGTCCTGCTTGTCGTCGTTGCGGCAAGCTGGGCTTACCTGGCAGCTACGGGTGTGCTGGGTGAACTTCAGCCACAACGTGCCATCTCCCAGTCGCCCAGGCTACCTGCACTGGACCGCCCCGACCACAGCGTCAGGAACGAGCGCCAGATTCTCTTTGGTGACCTGCACGTACACTCCACCTTTTCTTTTGACGCGTACAACCTCAGCTTGCCCATGCTTCAGGGGGAGGGCGCACACCCTCCCGCTGACGCCTGCGATTTCGCTCGCTATTGCTCTGCTCTGGACTTCTGGTCTATCAATGATCATGCCGAGGGACTAACACCTGCTCAATGGTCCAGGACCAAAGACCTGGTGCGTGAATGCAATACGGTGGCCGGTGATGCGAAAAACCCAGACATGGTGACATTCCTGGGATGGGAGTGGACCCAGATTGGAGAAACAGCCGAGGCGCACTACGGCCATAAGAACATAGTGCTGAAGGACATCGCTGAGCAGCAGGTACCGACGCGTCCTATTTCCTCCCGCGAACAGCTTTTTCCCAGTGGTCGCAATCCCTATGGTTTGTTGATGCGGCTGTTGTTTATCGTCACCAGTACCGGCAGCGAGTCACGCCAGCCCTATTATGATTTCGCCCGCTTCTTGCAGGACAGGGAAGACCTCATCAGTTGTGACAAAGGAGTGCCGGTGCGAGAGCTGCCCGCAGATTGCCAGGAGAGTGCAGCCACACCGACTGAGCTATTCGGCAAGCTTGATGACTGGAGTTTTCCTTATCTGGTGATTCCCCACGGCAATAGTTGGGGCTTCTATACGCCGCCCCTGACCCGTTGGGATAAGCAGCTGGCAGCGCATACCGAGCCGGACCGACACGAGCCACTGATAGAAGTGTTTTCGGGCCATGGCAATATTGAGCAGTACAAGTCATGGCGTGCTGTGGGTATTGACGAGAACGGTCAGTCTTTTTGCCCCGAACCGCGCAGTGATTTTTTGCCGGCCTGCTGGCAGGCTGGAGAAATCATCCGCAAGCGTTGTCTTGCTGATCGCGAGAGCTTGAATGAGTGCGATCAGCGCGCCGTGTCTGCCCGGGCCAACCACCTGGCCGGTCGTGATTCGGGTCATTGGACGGTTCCCGGCAGCGAGCTGGAGGATTGGCTGGACGCGGGGCAATGCCGCGATTGCTATATGCCTGCCTACAACCATCGCCCTACAGCCTCAATGCAGTATGGTCTTGCGATACGAGATTTTTCTGACCCCACCAAAGCACCCAAACGGTTTCGCTGGGGCATTATTGGGTCTTCAGACATCCATTCTGCTCGTCCGGGATCAGGCTACAAGGAGATTCTGCGCCGCAGTATGAGCGATGGCCGGATGGCGAATCTGGGGCCTCCACCTGCCATTACCCAGCGTGACCTCGAGGCTTTCTCTCTGACCCCCAAAGAGGCCGGACTGTTTGGCCCTTACTTTGAACGCTTCTCTTCATTTCTAGGCACCGGAGGTCTGGTGGCGGTGCACAGCGCCGGTCGCGATCGCGATTCAATATTTACAGCGCTGCAGGATAAGCAGGTATACGGCACCAGCGGCGACCGCATCCTGTTGTGGTTCGACTTGCTTGAGTCTTCGCTGGGTCCCTCGGCTGTCATGGGCAGGAGTGTGAGCCGCAGCGAAAACCCTGAGTTCGAAGTGAGCGCTATGGGCGACTGGCAGCAGCAACCGGGCTGCCCAGACAATGGCGGGGGGCTGGGAGCGCAGCGCTTACAACAGCTGTGTGCGGGAGAGTGTTACAACCCCGGCGACGCGCGAAAAAGAATTGAGCGTATTGAAGTGGTTCGCATCAGGCCGCAATTATCAGCGAATGAAGCTGTGGACCCGTTGATCGAAGATCCCTGGAAGATAATACCCTGCGACGACCAGGGTCAGGGCTGCCGGGTGCGCTTTAGTGATCCCGACTTTGCCCAGGGCCAGCGAGACTCGCTTTACTATGTGCGGGCCGTTCAGGAGCCCACACAGACCATTAACGGAGAGAATCTTCGCTGCGAACGCGATCAGTCTGGTGAATGTATTGCTATTAAGCCCTGCCGCGGTCGCAGTGAGCTGGATCTTGAGGATGAGTGCCTGTCGTCTGTCGGTGAGAGGGCCTGGTCGTCCCCCATATTTGTCGATTACGAACCCCGGGGTTGAGTTCCCGAGAGCGGGGAGGTCGCAGTAAGAGCTTCCTAGGTTCGGAAGTAAACAAACACCAAGAATGTCTTTGCATTTTCAGTTCCAAGGCCATAGTATTAAAAAAGACATGTTGTCCTGTTTTATTAAAACATGCTGTCCGGAAGGTTAAATAACAAAGCATAAATTGCAACCGCTCTAGCATAGCGTGCCTCACCAGAAAGTCAGGTGCCCAAGGGCTCCTTGGTATTGGTGAATTCATTTTGGGTATTTTGGTCACCGTTTTGGGGTGGTTTCATAATAAAAGCGAGGAACGTATGAAGAATGGTTATCTAGTAAAGACAGTATTGGCTTGTGCTGTGGCGACGGCATGGTCAGCTGCACCGCTGGTTGCAGTCGCCCAGGAAGATCGAATTTCCCTGGAAGAAGTGATTGTTACCGCCCGAAAGCGTGAGGAATCGCTGCAGGATGTGGCAGTCGCGGTAACGGCACTTACAGATCAGTTGCAGCAGTCTACTGTTCGCAACCTTGCCAATACTCAGGAGTTTGTGCCCAACTTATTGATTGATACCACGCCAGGTAACCAGGGTGCCTCGATTTCAATTCGTGGCATTAGTTTTCAGGAGACGGACAAGAGCTTCGATCCGCCCAATGGCGTGATTCTCGACGGTGTGTTCCTTGGTTCTAGCGCTGGAGCGTTGCTGAATAACTTTGATATAGACCGTATTGAAGTGTTGCGAGGCCCGCAGGGTACGCTGTTTGGTAAGAACACTATTGGCGGCGCTATTAACGTTATACGAAGCAAACCCACTAAAGAGTGGGGCGGTGAGTTGCGTATCGCTGCAGGCGATTTTGGCAAGGAGGAGATTCAGGGTTTAGTGAATATGCCTTTGACCGATAAGGGCGGCTTGAAATTGTACGGCGCCAAGCTCGATAGCGACGGCTATATCGAGAACGACCTGATTAATGAAGATATGGGAGGCACCGATTACCAGCAAATGGGTGCAACAGTGGCTTTTGATATCACTGATAATTTTGATATTTCATTGACTCTAGAGCGTACCGATGACGATAGCGATTTGGGTGCTTGGGGCAACTTTAACAAGTTTTCTGACTTTACTTGTATCTCAACACTTGGTGGTATTCCTGGTCTGGTGCCTGCGTCGCCTGCTGCAATTGGATCTGGTTGTATGGAACTGGATGAAAATAGCGATGAAGACCACAGCTCACAGAATGCGCCCAATACACCGGATATTTCCAGCGACTACGCAAATCTGACCATGAACTGGATGGTTGGCGATTGGGCACTGACTTCGATTACAGGTTACATGGACAGGGATGAAGAATTGCGGCTTGAGTACGATGCCAGCTTTAACGAATTCCTCACCGTAGAAGCTGAAAATGAGTACGAGCAGTTTAGCCAGGAGTTTCGTGTCAATGGCAATGTTACTGACAATATAAACCTTACCGCAGGGTTGTATTACTGGGAGTCTGAATACGAGCAGTTCCAGGAAAGTTTTGATATGTGGTACTACTTTCAAAACCTCAATCCCTTCCCAATTCAGGGCTATGGCCCGGGCGAAGTCTCTCAGACTCTGAGAGGCGAGGGCGACAACACATCCTATGCTGCGTTTGCCAATATGGATTGGAACCTGACTGAGCGATTGTTGCTTAACCTGGGTGGCAGGATCACCTATGAAGAGAAGACCTTCTCTGGACGTACCGGTGAATACGTTAACCAGGTTACGGGTGACTTGATTGTAGCCGAAGGCCCCGACCGGGATCTGGAAGATGACTGGACTGAGTTTTCACCACGAGTGGCGCTGCAGTACTCACTCAGTGACGATGCAATGGTGTTCGGCTCGTTCTCCAGTGGTTTCAGGAGTGGCGGATTCTTCGCCCGGACTCAAAACATCGACGGTCTTACCTCTTATGATCCGGAGTATGTGGATACCTGGGAAATTGGTGTGAAGAGCGAGCTCTGGGACAACCGAATTCGTCTCAACGCAACCGCTTTCTATAGTGATTACACCGATAAGCAGGAAGATATCATCGTTGCTGACTCAACGGGCGCGGTAGGCAGTGTGATCACAAATGCGGCTGAGGTTGAAATCATGGGCGTGGAGATTGAGTTCACCGCAGCTTTGACTGAAAAACTGACGGTGTTTGCTAACTACGGCTACATTGATTCCGAGTACACCAAGTTCGATGCAGATATTAACGACGACGGAATTGTGACCGATAACACCGGGCTGGTTCTTCGCAATACACCAGAGAACACACTGCAGCTAGGTGGTAACTGGGTGCAGCCGCTGAGCTTTGGTGAGTTGGGGCTTAACTACAACTACTACTGGCGCGATGAGTATCAGACCGTCTTCCAGAATGACCCGCTGGGCCATGTAGATTCTGCTGGTTTCCATAACGCCAGTATTGATCTGGCCTTCCTGGATCACTACCGAATCAGCTTCTATGGTCGCAACCTGAGTGATGAGCGCTACGCGCGTGTAATCCTCATACCGCCGGTTTCAAACTTCGGTCAGTGGAACGAGCCTCGCAACTACGGTGTGGAGTTCAGCCTGCAGTTCTAGGCAAAAACTTTTGTATGGGCTTGGCCCCGCCCTTCAAGGCGGGGCCTTTTTTTTGCATGAAATTCGAGGGTAGCGCAGCCGAAAACCAGAACTCTCTTTGCTGCCAGGCATTCCAGTGAAGTCGGTAATCTTGCATGGCGAAAACGCATGTTGGTGTGGAGTTACCCCCGCGAGCGCGGGGGTCCAGCTATGGCAAAAGCCGCTGGCTATTTGATGTCACTCTGGAGAAAGCGGGAATCCCGTTTCCGGAAGCAGCGATGTTCTAGTCACCAAGTGCCTCAGTAGTGGTGTCACGCATTACCCCACCATCAAACGTAATGGTCTTCTCTGGTACTACTTCAATAATGATACGTGCCTCGGTGTCCAGAAAAGCGACAAAAGCTTCCGGAGTAGGCGCAGGACTATTGGCATGGCGAGCAAAGTCTGGATAAAACCAGTCCTTGGTTTCCTGATCTTTATGCAAGACAGCGTGCCCCTTGAAGGTAATGGATTGGCTTACGTCCTCATCGACGCCGGCGCTGGAGATTACCACGCTGCAGCGCGGGTCACGGGCCAGTGCTTTCATGCGTGCTCTCTGTTCAGTAGCAGTGCACCAGATTCGGCCATTGCGCCAGATATAACTCATGGTGACCCCCATGCCGTGCCCACTCTTGGTGGTCCAGATAAAGGTCAGTTCGTTCTGCTCCAGCAGCAACTTCTCCATCTTTTCTGTCGTCAGACCGTACATGGTGACATCGTCGTAATTTTCTACCTTATCGTTCATTATGTTCTGCTCCGGAGTGAGTTGCGAAATACAGGTATTCCCAATATTATAAACAGTACAGCCTGACTGTTTTTTGATGGTATCACTCTATTATGTGATTGCAAGCAGCGAGCGGGCATAAGCACCAGGGAAGCAAAAAAACATGAGTCGAGGCCGGTTAATGGTGCATAAATGCTGGTCTGGAACACGACGATCATTGCCGGAGTAGCAGTGCCAAAACCTTACGAGCGGGAGATTATGACAATGGCGAATATTGATGCGCAGACACGCTGCGAAATTATCGATGTATACAATGCCTACGGCGAGGGAATCGACAGTAAAAACTGGGCACTGGTCCGCAGCTGTTTTGCCGATGAGGTCCACATCGATTACGGTGAAACTGGAGCCGCCACCGGTGGTTCGGGTGCCGTGCGTCAGGCCGATGATTGGATGTTAGCCTTGCAAAGTGTCATCAATGGTTTTGACGTGACCCGTCACACTATTAGCAATCATCGGTTCAGGGAAACGGAAGAGGGAGTTGAATGCCGGGCCTACCTCACAGCGGAACATATTATTTTCAATGATCCGGCGATAAATTATGCCACTGCAGATGAAGTGGCGATTGTGGTCGGTGAATACACCAATGTTTGCCGCCATAGCGAGTCTGGTTGGAAGATCTGCAGCTCAAAGTTGGTGACAGAGTACTCCCAGGGAAACATCGGTCTTTTTGCAGTGGCCGGGGAGCGAGCTGCGGCCTTGTAAGCGGCCTGATACTATTGTGATCAACGACCAGATCTAAGGCGAATGGAAATATGAAGAAGCTGAAAAATGAAAAGGAGATGGTAAAGAAAGCCATTGCCGCCGGCGTGAAATACGGTGAAGAAAGAGGGGTCGTAGAATTTGAGCCCACGGATTCCGCCGCCGATAAAATTGAATATATTTATCGTTTACTGGTACACGATAACGTTATCCAGCCCATCCCGCAGGACCAGATCTCCCAGCTGTCGATGAAGCATCGGCTGGCCATGTGGGCTTCGAAATTGAAATAGCGCATTTCAGGGCTCAGATGATTGCAGCCCTCAATGTTCGTACTGGCAATATAGAATTGGCGTGAGGCGGCCTAGGCTGCAAATGGCGTCGCAATTTTGCCACAAGACTCATTCGCTTCCTTTAACGCTTGTTGGCGAAGCTTTTCATTCAAGTCTGCTGCGGCTATCAGCTCTGATTGGTAGCGATGGGTAGCAACCTTCAGGTCGCGGTGTAGGTCTTCACGGTAATGCATGACGGGTGTCCTTGAGTAAGAGTGCGGATTATTGAGCTTCTGCATCCTTGTAAACATGGCCGTAGACGACAATGGCATGGCCAGCAGCGACAGGGCCCAGCAACTGCGTCGCTTTTACTGGGCGAACTGGCACTGACACCCGGGTGGCTCGTGCGGTTAGCTCCATAGGCGAATGAAGTACTGGCGCGCCATTGTCCTCTAGCCGCTGCGTGTGCTGTCCCGCGCCGATAAGCACGGGGGTGTTGTCTGGTATTTGTTTACTCTTTGGGAGATTCACCCTGTCGGTTCTTTGATCTGCTTACTGACTTTGATTGCATTGAATTCATAGGATGGCATAATTGAAAAAAGCAGTACATCCTGTATTTTTCAATAAGGAGAAGTCGATGGCGGATCTAAAGTTGGGCCTGGCCCAGGGATACTGGGGGGCGGCGCCTCACCCAAACTTTGTTGGCATAGCCCAGGAGGCCGAACGCCTGGGTTTTGACTCCGTCTGGTCTGCTGAGGCCTGGGGTAACGATGCGTTTACCCCGCTCGCGTGGATTGGCGCCCAAACTGAGAAGATCAAGCTGGGCACCGCGGTAGTGCAGCTGTCCGGACGCACACCCACCTCTTGTGCCATGCATGCGCTGACGCTGGACATGCTGTCCAACGGCCGCTTTATGCTCGGGTTGGGTGTATCCGGACCGCAGGTAGTGGAAGGCTGGTATGGACAACCTTTCCCCAAGCCCCTGGCCAGAACGCGCGAGTACATCGACATCATTCGCCAGGTGTTTGCCCGCGAGGCGCCTGTGACCAACGACGGACCGCACTACCCGCTGCCCTATAAGGGTGAAAATGGAGCGGGCCTTGGCAAGGCTCTCAAGCCCATTGTTCATCCCCTGCGCAATCGAATCCCCATCTACATGGGCGCCGAAGGGCCGAAAAACATTGCCCTGGCAGCTGAGATCGCCGACGGCTGGTTGCCGCTGTTCTACAACCCCTATGACGAAAGTGTCTATGCGGAGTCACTGGTCAATGCACCAGCAGATTTTGATATCGCGCAAATGGTCAACGTGACCATCACCGATGATGTCGAAGCGGGACTGCTGGCTTTCAAATACTTTCTCAGTTTTTACATTGGTGGCATGGGTGCCAAGACCACCAACTTCCACAAGAACCTGTTTATTCGCATGGGCTATGAAGCCGAGGCGGACAAGATCCAACAGTTGTTTATGGAAGACAAGCGTGACGAGGCAGCTCGGGTGATTCCCGATGAACTGGCAGACGCCATGGCGCTGGTAGGGTCGGTGGATCGTATTCGCGACCGTTTACAGGCCTGGCGCGATTCCAGGGTCACCACCCTGCTGGTGACCGCCAGCGACGTAGAGACCCTGCGTTCGATCTCCGAGATCTGGTAGCCGCGCCAATGAGCCATTGGAACTTCGCGGAGTCTGTTTATCTGCTGGGGGAGGGCGACTGTGCCGATCGCCCAGCGCTGATTCACGACGGACAATTGGTGAGCTACCGCGAGTTGCGCCGTCGTGCGATGGGTATAGCGGCTTATTTGCAGACTCAGAACCTTCCGCGTGGCGCTCACGTGGGTCATTACATGCGCAATTCCAATGCCTACATGGAGTCATTTGTTGGTGCGGGGCTGGCGGGTCTTAGTCACGTCAACGTTAACTACCGTTACCAGGACGAGGAACTACTGGACCTGTGTAACGGGCTAGACATACAGGTGCTGATCTACGATGAAGCGTTCGCCGAGCGCGTCGCCAGACTGAAGCCGCAGCTGGAAAAGACAGTTTGCTTCATTCAGGTAGGCGGCAGTGGGGACGATGCCCAGATCACTGCGCTTTACGATTACAGCGACACCCCATTCAAGTTGAACACCTCCACCGATGATCTGGTTGTGATCGCCACTGGCGGCACTACCGGCCTTCCCAAAGGGGTGCAGTGGCGTCACGAAGACATCTGGCGCAAGCAGAATGTATCTACCCGGGTGGGGATGGAGCCCCTGGGCCTGACTGAACAACCCGAGCGACTCGAAGATCACGTTGCCAATGTGGCTCTTCTACCTCAGGCGGCACCATTTTTGTGTTTGAGTCCGTTGATGCATGGCGCCGGCTTTTTAATGGCATTGATGCTGGTAGCTCAGGGGGTGCCACTGGTAACCCTTGCTGGTGAGCGGTTCGACGCTGCCAATGCCGTGCAGACGATTGCTGATCTGGGTGTTGGTAGCATGGTATTGGTAGGCGATGCCTTTGCGCTGCCGCTGCTGGAAGTGCTGGACGCCAGGGCGCAGGACCGTCTACTGGATTCCCTCAAGATGATGGTGTCGTCTGGGGCTTCGCTGAGCAATGCCTGCAGGGAAGGTCTATTTCGTCACCAGCCGGAACTGATAATTTTCGATTCACTGGGTTCTACCGAGACCTCAGGCTACGCGGTGTGCACGCCCGAGGCGGGTGTATTCCAGCCAATGGCGACCACGCGTGTATACGACGATGAGCTGCAGGAAATCGAACCAGGCAGTGGTGTCATCGGCATCGCCTACGCTGGCGGCCACTTGCCCCAGGGTTATTACAATGCGCCACAGGAAACGGCCAAAACCTTTGTCACCATTGAAGGTAAGCGATTCGTGCGCACCGGTGATCGCTGCACTGTGCGCGCTGATGGCATGCTGGAGTTGCTGGGCCGCGACAGTACGGTGGTCAACACAGGTGGTGAGAAGGTTTATACAGTCGAGGTGGAGCGGGTGTTGCTGGAACACCCGGACATTGATGACGTTGTGGTCGTCGGGCTGCCGCATCCCCGTTTTGGCAAGCAGGTAACAGCTGTGGTGCAGGGTGCTGGCCTGGTCAATGGCTCAGTGGATATTGAAGCCCTGCAGACTTTTGCCAGCAAGAGACTGGCGGACTACAAAATCCCCCGGTTAATATTCGCGGTGGAATCCTTGTGCCGTGCGGCCAACGGCAAGCCGGATTATCCCTTTGTGCTGGACTATGCCCAGTCCTGCTTGGACGTGACCGGCTAGCCTGCTGCAAGCTTCTTGACATGGATCATGCAAGATCAATAAAAACAGTCAGTCCTGATTCTTATTTGACCCTCTGCGGGTACCATGCTTCATAGCTGGTCTTGCAAACAGGAGAATCAAATTATGAATAATAAAGCTGCGCCATTGAATGAAGATGATGTTCTGGCCCGTTCCCCAGGTCGTTCATACCAGGAATTGTTGGACACCGAAGTCAATCCGGTGCCGGATTGCCTGCGCGAAGATACCAACCCCTACCTCGGCTCGGAAAATTTGTCGGTAGAGCGTTACCTGTCCCGGGATTTCCATGAAAAGGAAATCGAGCATGTCTGGAAGCGCACCTGGCAGGCGGTTTGTCGTGAGACAGAGGTTGCAGAGTCCGGTGACACGTTTATTTATGACATCACTCGCTTTTCGATCATCGTAACCCGCGATCAGCAGGGCCAACTGCGCGCCTTTCGCAACGCCTGTTTGCATCGGGGGCGGCAGCTGGTAGACAACAATGGCAACTACGAAAATTTTCGTTGCCCCTACCATGCGTTTACCTGGGAACTGGACGGCGCCTTCAAGGGCGCGCCCTGCGGCTGGGATTTTCCCCATGTAGAAAAAGATAACTTCGGCCTGGCGAATGTGAAAGTGGACACCTGGGGCGGATGGGTCTTTATCAACATGGATAGGGATGCGCCTGAGTTGCACGATTACCTGGGGGTGCTGCCGGCGCATTTTGAGCGCTGGAAACCTGAAAACGCCTACAAAATGATCCACGTCGAAAAAGTGATTCCCTGTAATTGGAAAGTGGGTTGGGAGGCCTTTATTGAGTCTTATCACGCCATTGCCACGCACCCGCAGATCCTTAAATACACAGACGATGCCGATTCTCAATACGATGTTTGGCAGCCGCATATCAGCCGCACCATTACGGCCCTGGGAGTACCCAGCTTTCATCTGGAGAATGTCAGCGATCAGGATGTCGCCGACACCATGTTTGGGGTTTCTGCAATGGTTGCCAGGCCCACCGATGCAGAAGTGCCGGAGGGCATGACTGCACGGGAATACATAGGCCAGCGCAATGCCGAAGCGTTCAAGGATAATCACGATCAGGACCTGGCCAGTTTTGCCACCAACGCCGAACGCATGGATTCAATTCTCTATTCGATATTTCCCAACCTTGCCCCCTGGGCGGGTTTCCATCCGAATATCACCTATCGCTTCCGCCCCAATGGGGATGACCACACCACTGCGCTGATGGAGGTGATGGTGTTGTGCCAGTTGCGCAGTGAAGGGGAGCGACCCGCAGATGTGCCAGTGCGACGCCTGGGTGAAGACGAGCTGTTTTCCGAGGCGCCTGAGCTGGGAGTATCGCTGGGTAGTATCTTTGACCAGGATCTTTTCAATATGCCGAAAATCCAAAAGGGTATGCACAGCGTTGAATCTGGCGAACTGGTGCTGGCCAATTATCACGAAGTGCGCATTCGTCACTTCCATCAGACTCTGGATAAGTATATAAACGGCGAGTTGTAAATCGCGACAGCGATTAAATGTAAAAGCTATAAGGTGACGTTATGAGTGAAGTAGCCCCGAGTCCATCGGAGCTGGCGGCGTTCCGTGGAGAAGTGTCCGCGTGGCTTGATCAGCACAATCCGCCTGATCCAGGCTTTCTCTTACCCCAGACCTTTATGGAAGTGGGCAGCGACCAGCAGTTGGAGTTTCTGCGCGAGTGGCAGCATAAACTTTGGAGCGCCGGCTACCTGGGAGTGCATTGGCCAGAACAATACGGAGGTCGCGGTATGCACCCGGCCTTCCAGAACGCGATCGATCGGGAGCTGCGTCGTCACAGGACACCTATCACCTTCAATGTGATAGGGCTGGGCTGGGCCGGTCCGCTTATCCTGGACATTGGTAGCGAGCAGGACAAGGCGCGGTATATCAAAGGCATACTCAGCGCCGAGGATATATGGTGTCAGGGTTTCTCCGAACCGGATAATGGCTCCGACCTGGGCAATGCCCAAACCCGTGCGCTGCGCGACGGTGATGACTACGTCATTAATGGCAGCAAGATCTGGACGACCATGGGTAACTACGCCAAGTACATGATTCTGCTGGCGCGCACTGATTCTACGACCGAGCGCAAGTACGACGGTCTGTCTTTTTTCCTCTCGCCGATGGAGGGAAAAGGCATAGAAACCCGGCCCATACAGAAGATTACTGGCGAATACGGTTTCACCGAAACGTTTTTCACCGATGCCCGCATCCCTACCAGCTGCCTGATCGGTGGCGAGGGCAACGGTTGGCGGGTGGCCATGCAAACGCTGCAATATGAGCGAGGCGCTGCCGCCGGGGCTGCTGGTGGCCAGTCTCAGGTGCGGGTGAATGTGTCCGATATGATCGAGGAAGTGCGTCAGGTAAAGCGAGACGGGCAGCCTTTACTTCAAGACCCGGTGGTTCGCGATAGGCTGGTGCAACTGATGATGGATGAAAAAGCCCTGGGCCTGGCGGACAGGCGCGTGGCACTGAGGGATCTCAATTCCGACTACCCTATGTCATTGCCCCTGTCCTATAAATTGAGGGTCAGCGAGTACCAGCGTCGAATGCGTCAGTACGGGCTGGAAATACAAGGGGGGCTGGGCGGCCTCTATGTGGGTGATGAAGAAGCCATTGCCGGTGGATTCTGGCAGCGCGCGTACTTCAACAATTTTGCTACCACCATTGGCGGCGGAACTTCACAAATACAATGCAATATTATTGGTGAGCAGGTCCTGGGCCTGCCCAAGCGCTGAGGAGGGGATGATGCATAGCAATAATATGGCCATAGGCCTCAGTGAAGAACAGGGCATGCTGCTCGATACTGCGCGCGAGTTTTGCCGGGATCGCTCCAATATCCAGGCTGTGCGTGCGCTGCTGCCCAGCGAGCGCGGCTTCGATGCACAAGTCTGGCAGGAGATCGCCGACCTGGGATGGATAGGGGTGGGCGTCGACGAAGCTTATGGAGGCTCCGGCATGGGCATTGGCAGTGCGGTCCCCATTGTGGAATGCATGGGGAAGCGTTTACTTAGCACCCCCTACATCGCCTCAACGCTGGCGGCCCAGGCCTTGCAGCGAACTGGCTCTGAGGCACAGTGTGAGCGCTACTTACCCGGGATTGTCGGCGGTAAGTTCGCCACCCTGGCCTTGCTGGAGTCTGAGGACTGGGGTGAAGAGGGTATTACGCTTGTGGCCAGCGACGCTGGCACCGGGCTGCAACTTTCCGGCAGTAAGACCCAGGTAGCCTATGCTGCTATTGCCGAGCTCTTTCTGGTCTCTGTTAGCTATCAGAATGAACCACGCTTGCTGGCCGTGCCCGCATCTGCCCTGGGCGATGAGGCCATCGTTGACCAGACTAACATCGATGAAACCCGGCGCAGTTCGCGGGTGAATTTCAGCGCTGTGTCGGTGAGTGCTGACAATCTGTTGCCGGGAAATGCCAGTGCTGCCATCCGCGATCTGCGGCTGTTAGGCGCCTTGTTGTATGCTGCTGAGGCCACTGGCAGTGCCGCGGCCTGTATGGACATTACCGTGGAATACCTGAAAACACGCAAACAGTTTGGCCAGCTGATCGGGTCCTATCAAGCGCTCAAGCACCCCATGGTGGAAGTGCTCTGCGATATGGATAGCGCCCGTTCTTTTGTCTATCACGCAGCTACCCTGGTGGCCGGTTCTGAGTTGGATGTTGATGCGGAAATTGCCTGTCGTATGGCCAAGGCCCAGGCGAGTGAGGCGCTGAAGTTTGCAGGTGACAGGGCGGTACAGTTTCACGGCGGTATGGGCTTTACCTACGAGTGCGATGCGCAGCTTTACATCCGTCGAGCCCAGTGGTCGCAGCAGGTATTTGGCGATGCCTACCACCACCGCAAGCGTCTCGCGGCCTTGCTACTGGATTAGTGAAGGAAGGCCTTGGCGGCGTCTGCAAAACGGTGGTCTGGAGCCTTGAGTTACCCGTGGTGTTGTAGATTGGCCGGAACTCGCGACCGGTGCTATATTCGCACACCGACCTGAGAGTATTTCGAGCCCGGTGATCTGGCCGGGGCGTTGAATTCCGAACCTAACCCTGACAAACAGCTTCTGCTGGAGATGAATGATGAGAATTTACGACAAGTTTTATATCAACGGTGAGTGGGTTGACCCGGTCACACCCAAGTCTATGGATGTTATCAATCCGGCGAATGAGCAGGTTTGCGCAACCATTTCCATCGGTTCAGCGGCCGATGTTGATAAAGCCGCTATGGCTGCCAGAGCTGCCTTTACTACCTTTGGGCGCAGTTCCCGGGAAGAGCGCATTGCCATTCTTGCGGCGTTGGTAGAGGCCTACCAAAAGCGCTACAGCGACGTTGCTGATGCAATCTCCGAGGAGATGGGTGCTCCCACCAAACTGGCAGTTGAAGCACAGGCTGCGACCGGCATTGGCCACCTGGCTACAGCATTGGAAATCTTGCAGAGCTACGAGTTCGAAGAGATGGCAGGCAATAGCCGTATCATCAAGGAGCCTATTGGTGTCTGTGGCATGATCACGCCCTGGAACTGGCCCATCAACCAGATTACCTGCAAGGTGGCCCCGGCGTTGGCAGTCGGTTGTACCGTGGTGCTTAAACCTTCTGAAGTTGCGCCTCTTTCCGGGTATCTGTTTACCGAAATCGTGCACGAGGCAGGCCTTCCCGCTGGCGTATTCAATATGATTAATGGCGATGGTCCGGGCGTGGGTACAGCAATTTCTTCGCACCCTGAAATCGACATGGTTTCTTTTACCGGGTCGACCCGAGCCGGATCTTTAGTAGCGCAGAATGCTGCTCCCAGCATCAAGCGTGTCACCCAGGAGCTGGGCGGCAAGTCCCCCAATATCCTGTTGGACGATGTGGACCTTGAGGCAGCCGTTGCCAGGGGTGTCATGCATATGTACACCAACACTGGACAGTCTTGTAACGCACCCTCTCGCATGCTGGTACCCAGGGCGAAGATGGAAGAGGCCGCGGCAATCGCTGCCAAAGTCACTGAGTCTGTCGTTGTGGGCGATCCGAAAGCCGAAGGCACCACGATGGGGCCGGTGGTAAGCGAAGTGCAATTCAATAAAATTCAGGGCCTGATACAGGCTGGTATTGATGAGGGCGCTACCCTGGTCTGTGGCGGCGTGGGCCGCCCCGACGGTCTGGAGCACGGTTACTTCATCAAACCTACTGTGTTTAGCAACGTCACCAACGACATGACTGTTGCCAGCGAGGAGATTTTTGGCCCGGTGTTGGTGATGATGCCCTATGACAGCATTGAAGAAGCCATTACGGTTGCCAATGACACGCCTTATGGTTTGGCGGGTTATGTGCAGGGCAATGACATGGACCAGGTGATGGATGTGGCCTCGCAGATTCGTGCTGGCAATATCAATATCAACGGCGGTTCAGGTGATTTGCTCACGCCTTTTGGCGGCTACAAGCAATCGGGTAACGGCAGGGAGTGGGGCGCACATGGCTTTACTGACTATCTTGAAGTAAAAGCCCTGTCCGGCGGCAGCTGATCTAGCAAGTAATACCGGCCGGCTGGAAAGGCGCAAGTACTTGCGTTTTTTCCTGCCGGCTTTCTTTTTTCTGGTCGATTATTGTCCTAACAATGCCGCCCGCAAGGCCTTGGCTTTAGCCTGGATAATGGCCTGATTTTCCGGTCCCATTCGCATTATCTGCTTGGCAACCGGGCTCAGGTTTTCCAGTGTCTGGTCCTCGTAGGTGTAGGTGGTAATGTCCAGTGCCAAGACCGGCTGTTGTTCAAGGACAGGCGCAGCGATAACCTGATCCAGTGCCCGAATCAGGCTGTTGTCCATGTCGTCTGCCTCGTAACCGAGGCCTGTATAGGCTTCTTCCAGCAGTGGGCGAAACTGGTGAAACGCTGCCGCCAGCGTTTGGGTGTTGAGTGAACCAACTGCTGCAGCATAGGCGTCGTAGCGTTGGTAGCTGGCTGGGTCTGTTACTGGTTTTCCAGCGACTTCCATTACTTTGTACTTGCCTTCCAAAGGAGGCAGGGGAAACACTTTGTTCAGTATAGAGCCATTGCCTGCTGCATCAATAAAGGCGGTGCCACGCTCAAGAAGATCGTCCTGGCGCAATGCTTGCTCGAAAACACTATCGGTAAAAGATTCCACCAATACTTCCCTCACCATGGGATCACTGTCTTCAAGCTTGAGTGCAGGCTCCGGTTGCGGGACGTTGTTGGGGTCTGTGCGCTCGGCAATGACTGTGACTGGCGTCAGGGCTGGTATATCCGGCGCAGGGGGTGCATCGGGTACCAGTGGTGGCGGAGTTTGGGCGGGTACCGGGGTGCTCAGTGCCGGTGACTCGGTCTCGCTCTGGCCGCCGCTAAAATACCAGGCAATGCCAATCACTAGCGCTAGAACTGCCAGCGCTATGGGAAGCTTGGGGAGCCCGGTGGAGCTGGGTTCTTCGATGTATCTGTCTTCTGAGTCAACCTGCATGGAAAATCCTCTGTTGATAATTCAGGGGCTTACCCCAAATTTGACTGCCCCCTGTCCGGGCAGTTCAGTTGTGCCGTAAATATTCTCAGCCGTCCAGTAGAAAATTGTCTGCATCCATATGCGCTGGAAATTTTGCGCGGTAATTCAGCAGCTTTTTTGCGCAGAGACAGACTTTGGCCGCCTCGCTTTGCCTGTGAAGATCAGCCAGCAGTTCACCGTCTGCGGATATCACTAGACTATCACCACTATAGTCTAGTCCATTGGCATCGCTGCCAATGCGGTTAACGCCAACCACGCAGGACATATTCTCAATAGCCCGTGCAATCAATAACTGACGCCAGTGCTGTCGTCGTGGTGCGGGCCAGTTGGCGACATACAATACCAGATCGTAATCCTGTCGATTGCGACTGAAGACGGGGAATCTCAGGTCGTAGCAGACCTGTAAAAGTATGCGCCAGTCTCGCCACTGCACAATGACTCGTTCGTTTCCTGGCAGGTAGCGTTTGTGCTCTCCCGCCATGCGGAACAGATGGCGCTTGTCGTAGTGCGTAATTCCATCGGGTGTGGCGAACAACATGCGATTGTAGGCACTGTCCCCAGAGCGCACAGCGATACTGCCAGTCACAGCACAATCCATCTGGGTTGCTAATGTCAGCATCCAGGCTTCGGTCTCACCGCCAGGTGATTCAGCATTTTCCAGTGCGTTCATAGAGAAACCTGTAGTAAACATTTCCGGTAGTACGATCAGGTCTCCCGGTTGTTTCATCGCACGGATAAGGGCTTCAATTTGGGCGCGATTTTCGTCGGGGTTCTCCCAGGCCAGTTCTCGCTGGACCAGCGTAACGTCTAGATCTTGCATAGAATTTCCGCCGCTTGTTCCAGGGTGGCATCGCTCTTGGCGAAGCAAAAACGAAGGTAGCTTTGCTCCGGTGGTGTTGTATAAAAATTGGAAATGGGTATGGACGCAACCCCATGCTCTTTGGTCCACAGTTCGCAAAGCAGATCGTCAGGCATGTTGCTAAGCTCGCTGTAATCCAGTAGCTGGAAGTAGGTACCGCTGCTGGGAGTAAGCCGAAAGCGAGATGGCGCCAGAGCTTCGCAAAAAAGGTCACGCTTGCGTTGATAGAGCTTAGCAAGGGTCGCAGGGTAATTTGGCTCCATCGCAAGGAAATCGGCCATTGCCTGCTGGACCGGGGTTACCGCGACAAAGGCGACGAATTGGTGCACCTTGCGCAACTCTGCGGTGAGAGCCGGAGGCGCGACGCAGTAACCGGTTTTCCAGCCGGTCACACTGAAGGTCTTGCCGAAAGAGAAGTGGGCAAAGCTGCGCTCACGCAATCCAGGGAACTGCAGTACGCTGTGGTGCTGTTGACCGTCGTAGAGCAAGTGTTCGTATACCTCATCGCTACACACTAACAGGTCGTACCGCTGGGCCAGTCGCTGCAGTGATTCCATATCTTCACGAGACAGGGTCGCCCCGGTGGGGTTGTGGGGGGAATTAATAACGATCATTCTAGTGCGTGCTGTGATCGCCGCCTCTATCGCATCCCAGTCTGCGCTGAAGCTGTGCGGGCGCAGTGGCACATGCACCGCGACAGCGCCTGCCAGTTGAATCGATGGTTCGTAACTGTCGTAGCAGGGGTCCAACACAATGACTTCATCACCGGCACCTACGCTGGCCATGATGGCGCAAAAAATTCCTTCAGTGGCCCCCGGCACTATGGTGATTTCGTTTTCGGGGTCGCAGAGCACCCCGCGATGTATTTGTAGCTGTCTGGCTAGCTGCTGTCGTAAGGCTGGTAGACCCGCCATGGGTGCGTATTGGTTATGACCATCCATGACGGCCTTGGCCAGCGCTTCCAGAAGTGCCTCGGGGGCCTGGAAGTCCGGGTAGCCCTGGGACAGGTTGATTGCCCCGCACTCGACGGCCAATGCCGACATGCGGGTGAATATGGTGGTGCCGACCTGGGGTAGCTTGCTGGTAATGGCGACCATTAGAGCTGGCTGTCCAGGGGGAGTTCAGTGGTGTTCTTGATTTCGGTGACTGCCATATGCGAATGGAGCTCGCGTATAGAGGGGCTGGCTGTGAGGGTATTGCGCACAAAGTCTTCGTAATGACGTATGTCGCGAGTGACGATTTTTAACATGTAATCCCATATTCCGGTCATGGTGTAGCACTCTATGACCTCAGGATGCTCGACGATATCACGCTCAAATTCAATCAGATTCTGACGCCCTGTGGAGGTCAGGTTGATGGTAGCAAAGACCACCACGTCCATACCCAGTGCGTTGCGATCAAGCAGGGCGACCCGGCGCTGTATCAGCCCTTCCTGCTCCAGACGATTGATGCGTCGCCAACAGGGGGACTGGGAAATGTTGATGCGCTCAGCGATGGCCGCGGTGCTAATGGTGGCATCTCGCTGCAGCAGTTTCAGGATATCCACATCCTGCTTGCTCAATATATCGGTCAATTTATTCTCCTAAGTAATATAAGACGAATTTATTATGCATATTTAGCCCATAAATGAGGTCAAATCAAATAACAATTTCACCATAGATCGACCAAAATACGCCGATAACATAATGCGGTGGCAATGACGATGGGTTCTGATCAAACTTCTCCAATTCGCAAGGTTTCCCTGGACGACAAGTACGCGCTCGATACTGCGCGCGCGTATATGACTGGCATTGAAGCGCTGGTCAGGTTGCCCATGCTGCAACACCAGCGGGACCAGCAACGCGGACTTAATACCGCCGCCTTTATTTCCGGCTATCGCGGATCGCCCCTGGGTACTGTTGACCAGTCCATGTGGAAAGCGCGTGCCTGGCTGGAGAAGCACAACGTGCACTTCGAGCCCGGTATTAACGAAGAGCTGGCTGCAACTGCAGTTTGGGGCAGTCAGCAGACCAACTTATTCGAGGGTGCCAAGTACGACGGTGTTTTCGGTATGTGGTATGGCAAGGGCCCAGGCGTTGATCGGTCCATGGACGTCATTAAACATGCCAACGCCTTCGGCACTTCCCGTTACGGTGGTGTACTGGCGGTAGCCGGAGATGACCACGCTTGTAAGTCCTCAACGCTTCCTCACCAGTCCGAACACATGTTCATTGGCGCTTCTGTGCCAGTGTTGGCGCCATCCAATGTCCAGGAGGTACTGGACCTGGGTATTTATGGTTGGGAGCTCTCTCGCTACAGTGGCTGCTGGGTAGCGCTTAAGGCGATTACCGAAAATATGGACTCTGCTATCTCTGCAGATATTGACCCTAATCGAATCGAGATCGTCATTCCCGAGGACTTCGAGCTACCTGCTGGTGGTGTGCATGGCCGCTGGCCGGACAAACCCCTGGAGCAGGAATTACGCCTAAACAAATACAAAATCTATGCCGCCCGCGAATTCGCCAGGGTCAACGGACTCAATCGCATAGTGCTGGATTCTCCCAACCCTCGTCTGGGTATCGTCACTTCCGGCAAAGCTTACCTGGATGTGATGCAGGCTCTGGAAGATATGGGGATCGATGAGGCGGTCGCCGCCGAGATTGGGTTGAGGGTCTACAAGGTGGGTATGCCCTGGCCATTGGAGCCGCGAGCCACCGCGGAATTTGCGCAAGGCCTGGAAGAGATTCTGGTGGTGGAGGAGAAGCGTTCGGTTATCGAAGACCAGCTCACCGGCCAGCTCTATAACTACGCTGCCGGTTCGCGTCCCCGGGTGATTGGTGAGTTTGACGAGGATGGTCGCGAGTTATTGACCAACCTCGGCGAATTGACGCCAGCGATGGTTGCACTGGCGATTGCCAGCCGCCTCCGCCGTTTCTTTCAGTCAGACACGATGGAACAGCGTATTCGCTGGATTGAGGAAAAAGAGCTGTCCCTGGCCAAGCCCCGCGACACCATTGAACGCGTTCCTCATTTCTGTAGCGGTTGCCCGCACAACACGTCCACCAAAGTGCCAGAGGGGAGTCACGCGCTTGGCGGCATTGGTTGTCATTATATGGCCACCTGGATGCCGGATCGGAAAACCCATACGTTTACCCAAATGGGTGGCGAAGGTGTGACCTGGGTTGGCCAGGCACATTTTACCGAGACCCAACACGTGTTCCAGAACCTGGGAGATGGCACCTATTCTCACTCGGGTATTCTCGCAGTGCGGGCGGCAGTCGCATCCAAGGTAAACATCACCTACAAGATTTTGTACAACGACGCTGTCGCCATGACGGGTGGGCAGCCGGTTGACGGCACCCTCGAGATGGAAGACCTCATCATGCAGTTGCGCGGAGAACGGGTACGCCGCATCGCCCTGGTCAGTGACGAGCCACAGCAATGGCGTGGTGACTTTTCCGATACACCCGGCTATAGCCTGCATCACCGGGATGAAATGGATGCACTGCAAAGGGAGCTGCGAGAGTTCAAGGGTACGTCTGTCATCATCTATCAGCAGACCTGTGCCGCAGAAAAGCGCCGGCGCCGCAAGAAGGGTATTTTGGTCGATCCTCCCAAGCGCCTGTTCATCAATGACGAAGTCTGTGAAGGCTGCGGCGATTGCAGCGTCAAGTCCAACTGCCTCTCGGTACTGCCCAAGCAAACAACGCTGGGCCGCAAGCGCGAAATCGACCAGAGTGCCTGCAACAAAGATTACAGCTGTGCCGGCGGTTTTTGTCCCAGTTTCGTCAGCGTAGTCGGCGGCCAGTTAAAGAAATCCAGCGCGAGTGTTGGTGACGTGGATGGCCTTTTTGATCCGCTGCCGCAGCCACAATTGCCTTCCCTGGAGCGACCCTGGAATACGGTAGTAACGGGTGTTGGCGGCACCGGTGTGCTCACCATCACGGCGCTGGTCGCGATGGCCGCTCACATTGAGGGTAAGGGCTGTGCCACCATGAACCAGACTGGCCTGGCACAGAAGTTCGGAGCGGTGGTCAGTCACGTTCGGGTAAGTGAAAAGCAGGAAGACATCAAGGCGGTGCGCATTCCAGCTGGTGAGGCTGATCTGCTGGTGGGTTGTGATCTTGTTGTTGCATCTACCTATGAAGCGATGGGTAAGGTGGCGCGGGGCAGAACGTTTGCGGTGGTCAACGACGCAGAGGTCCCCACCAGCGCTTTTATCCTTGACCCTGATGCTAACTTCCCCAGCGAGGCCATGAAGGACAAGGTCAAAGCAGAGGTGGGCGAGGGCAGCTATCACTTTATTAACTCCACTCGAGTCGCCACCGAACTATTGGGTGACTCGATTGCCAGCAACCTGTTCCTACTGGGCTTTGCCTGGCAGCGAGGCCTGGTGCCGGTATCTGCCGAGGCTCTGGAGCAGGCGATTGAGCTTAACGGCGTGGCTATCGATTTTAACAAGCAGGCGTTTCTCTGGGGTCGCCGTTGCGCCCACCAACCCGAAAAAGTGCTGGGACTGCTCAGTAAGCGCAAAAAATCCACTACACCAATGTCGCTTGACGAAGTGCTGGCTGATCGTGAACAGCGTCTTTTGGGCTATCAGAATGCAGCCTACGCTCAGGGTTATAGCGATCTGATCGCGCAACTTCGTGCCAATGACCCCCGCTCTGAGGAGCAGGACTCTGTCACATATGTTGCAGCTCAGCAGCTGTATCGACTGATGGCCTATAAAGATGAATATGAGGTGGCGCGGCTTTATTCCAATGGCGAGTTCCAGCGCAAGTTGGCTGCCAGGTTCGAAGGCGACTTCGAGCTGCGATTTAACCTTGCGCCGCCACTGTTCTCCAAACGAGACCCCGTAAGTGGTGAGTTGCTTAAGCAGGAGTTTGGCTCCTGGGTGCAGCCTGCGTTCAAACTACTGGCGCGACTTAAGTTCCTGCGCGGTACTGCGATGGATGTATTTGGCTATACCCAAGAGCGCAAACAAGAGCGCCAGGATATTGCCGACTACCGGGGGCTGTTGGATTGCATAGTTGCCGAACTAAAAGACGAGAACTACGATCTGGCAGTCGAACTGGCAGGCAGTGCCCATAAGTTACGTGGTTATGGCCACGTAAAAGATCGCAATCGGGAGCAGCTGTTGCCGGAGCAGGCAATACTGCTGAGCCGTTTGCGCGGTGAACAAGAAGAAGAATCGACAGTCCGCTTTGTGGATGCGGCCTGAATAATAAAAGTCCCTGGAGGATAAGTGGATGTCAATTTTTGATGCGCCGGCCTACGACGGCCATGAGTTGGTTACTTTCGGTAAGGATGCAGCAACTGGCCTGCGTGCGATCATCGCCGTGCATAGCACCGCGCTGGGTCCAGGCGTGGGGGGCTGCCGTATGTATGCCTACGGCAGCGAGGACGAAGCGCTCAACGATGTGCTGCGCCTGTCTCGAGGTATGACGTTCAAGTCGGCACTGGCAGGGCTGCCCTTTGGCGGCGGCAAGTCGGTGATTATCGGTGACCCCCGCCAGGACAAGACCCCGGAGCTGATGCGGGCCATGGGTGGTTTCATCCACTCCCAGGGTGGCCGCTACGTTGCGGCTGAAGACTCAGGCACAGGTGTAGAGGACATCAGGCTGATGTCTGAGCGGACACCCTATGTCAGTGGAATGGACGACAATGAATATGGCGGTGATCCTTCGCCGAGCACCGCCTGGGGTGTTTTCCTGGCCATCCGCACAGCGGTGAAGCACCGTCTGGGTGAAGATAGCCTTCAGGGTATCAGGGTGGCGATCCAGGGGCTGGGCCATGTTGGCTATTATCTGGCTGGTTTTCTGGTGGAGGCCGGTGCCCATGTTATCGGCGCTGATGTCGATGCTGATAACCTGCGTAGAGCGGTCGTCGATCATGGTATTGAAGCGGTGGCGGCGGAGGCGATCGTTGCCACAGAAGCGGATGTATTTGCACCCTGTGCCATGGGCGCTATTCTCAACGAAAAAAGTATTTCCAGCCTGCGAGTCGGGATCGTTGCCGGCGCGGCTAACAATCAGCTGGCGACCGATGCCGATGGCCAGAGTCTGCAAGACAGAGGCATTCTTTACTGTCCTGACTTTCTGATTAATGCAGGCGGCATCATTGACGTACACCACCAGCGAGCAGGGTCAACGGATGCAGTAAAGCGTGAACATATTCTGTGCATTGAGCAGACCCTTGCTCAGGTGCTGGCCAGCACTGACAAACACCATCGTCACAGCAATGAAATTGCAGAGGTCATGGCCAGGGATATCATCGCCCGGGCCGGACATTCGTTGGCCGCCTAGTCCGGAGCCGCTCCTTCGTTGTCCCCAATGGGGGCGGCGGTTTCACCCGGAGCCAGCTGCAGGTATTTGCGTAGATAGTGCACACCCAGGTAGAACGGTCCTGTATCGAGCAGGGCGATTGAGGCTTTGAACAGATAGTTACTGCCCACCAGAATCAGCAAGGTGTTCAATGTCATCTCATCGCGCAAAAAGGCAGCCCCAAACGTCACGGTGATCACCATAATCGAATCGACCATCTGGCTCATCAGAGTACTGAAGTTGTTACGTACCCATAGATACTTGCCCTTGGTCACGCGCTTCCAGAAGTGAAATAATTGTACGTCGCAATACTGGGCGGCAATGTAGGCCAGCATAGAGGCGAAAACGGCGCCAGAGGTAGTGGCGTAGATCAACTGGTACAAACCTACAGACTGCTCCACGATCTCGCCGTTAGGCAGGGCAACGGGCGCTGCCAGTTGCAGGATTTGCCAGGGAGGCATGCTTTCAACAGGCACCGACGGCAGGCTGTTACCCAGCAGTAGAACACCCAGAATAAGAAAGTTCAGTCCAAGGCCTACTGTTACCAGGAAATTGGCTCTGGCTTTGCCATACAGTTCGCAGATCAGGTCGGTGCACAAAAAGGTGAGCGGGTACGGCAGTACTCCCACGGCCAGTGCCATTGGCCCCAGCTGCACAAACCGGGTGATGCCTATGACATTAAGCAGTGTCATGGCGCACAGGAATGTGCCGGCAAGCACCAGGAATACTCGCTCTCTGCGCTCCAGGATTTGGCCGTGACCCAGACTCACTCAGCTCTCCCTCTGACCCAGGTTGGCATGTAATACGGCACCGTTGATCACCGGGTGGAGGTGCGCCCACTGAATCAGTTCGGCGATCTCCTGAGGTTGAACGAGGCGATTGAAACTGTTGAGGCTGGCGATAGATGCCTCTACTTCCGGATTCGTACCGATATGGGTGCGCAGCATTTCCGTGTCGGTGAAACCGGGGCAAACCAGGGCGGTGTGTATGCCTTTGCCCATCAGGTCCTGGCAGGTGGCGCGCATCATGCCCAGTTGCGCATGCTTGCTAATCACGTAGCTGAAAGAGCCTGATACGGCTTTCTCAGACAGGGTTGAACCGATATAGATAATGCTGGAGCCAGACTGCATTAGTGGCAGCATCGCCTGATTAATGCTGTTGATGGCCACTACATTGGTTTCCAGTACCTCCCTGAGGCTGTCACTGTCGCATTGATCGCAGTTATCTTTGCGCATCTGGCTGGCGTTATGGACCAGGGCGATATGCTCGGCGTCTTCAAGCGCCGCGCGCAGTGCTTGAACGCACTGAGCAATTGAGTCGGCGCTGGACAGGTCGCAAGCAAGGTTGTCTACCCCTGCTATTGGGCATGGTCTGCGGGCCAGGTTGAACACTCGATATCCATCTGCCAGGAACAGCGCCGCCGTTTCCCTACCAATGCCCACACTGGCTCCAGTGATAATTGCAGCTTTCATAACTTTCCACCGATTAAGATGCGTCAAGAGTTAATGATTTGCGCCGATGCGTCAAGAGAGTGTCGCGGTTGCGCTTGTCATTGTCAGGCGTGACAATGACGTATCTCTATACGCAAGGCTCAGCCATGACGGATTACACATCCCTCTACATCGACAAGGAAAGCCATAAATTCTCTGCGGCTCACTACACTATTTTCTCTGCGACTGAGCGAGAGCGGCTGCACGGACACAATTATTCAGTCTCTGCGCGATTCGAGGCGGCCATGGGCGACAACGGGTTCTCGGCCGACTACAACGTTTACAAGAATCGCCTGGCAGCGCTTTGTGAGGAGCTGGATGAGTACATGGTGTTAGCGGCAGATTCGCCTCATCAGCGCATTGAGGAGCATGGCGACTATTACCGGGTGCATTTCAATGGCGAGGAAATGCTATTTCTAAAGGCCGATACATTGGTTCTGCCGTTGCGTAATGCAACAGTCGAAGAGTTTTCACGCTATCTGCTGAACAAACTGGTTGCTGTGTCAGTCGATGATGATTTACGGGAAATGGAACTGTTTGTTGCCTCTGGACCCGGGCAGAAGGCGGGTGCCAGCTGGCATAGCGACTAGCCAGTTTTGTGCTAATCTCTTTTTAATCTTGGATCCCGCAGCCAGGGTATTGATAACAAAAATATGAGTGGAGAGGTGATTATGAATATGAGCAAGAAAATGGGCGCCGAATTCATCGGTACGTTCTGGTTGGTCCTGGGCGGCTGTGGCAGTGCTGTACTGGCAGCTGCTTTCCCTGATGTTGGCATTGGCTTGCTGGGTGTATCCCTGGCGTTTGGTCTCACGGTCTTGACCATGGCTTTTGCCATTGGCCACATCTCAGGTTGTCACCTGAACCCGGCGGTGTCGGTTGGCCTGATGGTCGGTGGTAGATTTCCAGCAGGCGAGCTTGCACCCTACGTTATTGCCCAGGTATTGGGTGGCATAGCCGGTGCAGCAGTACTGTATGTGATCGCCAGTGGCCAGGCGGGATTTGAAACAGCAGGTTTTGCCTCCAATGGGTTTGGAGAGCATTCGCCTGGTGGTTACAGCATGATGGCGGCCCTGGTGTGTGAGATCGTGATGACCTTCATGTTCCTTATTATCATTCTCGGCGCCACCGATAAGCGCGCACCAGCGGGCCTGGCGCCTATCGCTATTGGTCTGGGTCTGACCCTCATTCACCTGATCAGTATTCCGGTGACCAATACTTCGGTAAACCCAGCGCGCAGCACCGCGGTGGCCGTTATTGAGGGAGGTTGGGCTATTTCTCAACTGTGGATGTTCTGGGTGGCGCCCATTGTCGGAGCGGCCCTGGCAGGGGTGTTCTACAAGTGGCTGGGCAGCGAAGACTGAAGCCCTATCTGCTGTGGCAGATGAAGCACTGCTAAGACGTATGAAAGTCTACCAGGCGACAGCACTGTTTAGTGTGCTGTTCGCCCTCATGGGCTTTTCCTATAACGTTTGGCGTATGGAGGTGACGGAGCACAACAGCAATGTGCGCTCCGCCGCCTTTGAAATGCTGCTGCAATTGGCTGAACTCGAACAGCTGGTTTTTGCCGCCCACTACGATCAGGACTCGGTTGCAGGTAACCCCCGGGTGGGGTGGGTGAAAGTCGGCCTGATTAACGATCTCGGCAGCAGCTGTAGCCCGGAAGTGGCAATGGCGGCTGTCGAACTAAAAGCCGTGTGGACGGACCACTGGCAACCATTGCCCGAGGAACGACAATCTGCGAACGCTATTGTAGCGGCGATCGATGCCACCCGTGCTGAGGTTCAGGTGGTACTGACCGGTTTGGACTAGGCCGCGATTCCGCAATGACGGAGCAAGGGCTCGATGTCCGGTTCGCGACCACGGAAGGCGACAAATGCTTCCATAGGCTCCTTCGAGCCGCCAACCGCCAATACTTCCCGCAGAAACGCAGCGCCAGTTTCAGCGTTGAATATTCCCTCTTCTTCGAAGCGAGAGAAGGCATCCGCTGATAGCACTTCCGCCCACTTGTAACTGTAGTAGCCGGCCGCGTAGCCCCCCGCAAAAATATGACTGAAGCCAAGCTGAAAACGGTTGTACTGTGGAGCAGGGATAACGCCAACCCTGGAGCGAACCTCATCCAGCAGTGACTGTACTGTGCTGGCGTCGCCTCCCTGCCAGCTGCTATGCAGCTGAAAGTCAAAGAGCGAGAACTCCAACTGACGTGCCAATTGCATGGCTGACTGAAAGTTTTTCGCTGCCAACATTTTGTCCAGCAAGGCCTGTGGCAAGGGTTCACCTGTTTCATGGTGCCCGGATATAAATGCCAGCGCCTCGGGCTCCCAGCACCAGTTCTCCAGGAACTGGCTGGGCAGTTCAACGGCGTCCCAGGCCACGCCATTAATGCCTGAAATCGCCGCTACTGTTTGCTGCGTCAGCATATGGTGCAGGCCGTGACCAAACTCGTGAAAAAGGGTCGTGAGTTCGTTGTGGGTGAGCAGGGCGGGTGCATCGCCCACTGGCGGGGTGAAATTACACACCAGGTAGGCCACCGGTAACTGCAATTGGTCTTCACGTAAACGCCGTACCCGGCAATCATCCATCCAGGCGCCGCCTTGTTTCTTGGGTCGCGCGTACAGGTCCAGGTAGAACCTGGCGATAAGCTTGCCATCGCTAAGTAGGTTGTAGAGCTTGGCATCAGGATGATAGTTGTCGAAATCCACAACCTCCTCGACGGCGATACCATAGAGTCGGTGCACCACTTCGAACAATCCTGGCAGCACGCGATTCACCGGCAGGTAGGGGCGTATATCTTCCTGGGAGACTTTATAGCGCTGCTCCCGCAGTTTCTCGCTGTAGTAACCCACATCCCATGCATTGACGGTTGTCGCGTTAAACTCGTCGCGGGCGAAGGCCTGTACCGCCTGCCATTCGTCTAGTGCTTGTTGTCGTGACTTGGCTGCCAGTTGCTCCAGAAACTCAACCACCTGGGCCGGTGTATCTGCCATTTTAGTTGCCAGTGATAGCTCAGCGTAATTGGCAAAGCCCAGCAGTTCAGCCAGTTCCCGGCGCAAGTCCAGGGTTTCGGCCATCACCTTTGAGTTGTCCCATTGTCCGGCGTGAGGCCCCTGGTCTGAAGCTCTGGTGCAATTGGCCTGATAGACTTCCTGGCGCAGTTCGGCGTTGTCGCAGTAGGTGAGCACCGGGTAGTAAGAGGGAAACTCCAGGTTGATCAGATAGTCTTCAAGGCCCGCCTGTTGCGCCGCTTGTTTGGCGCCCGCCAGGGCTGTATCAGGAAGTCCGGCAAGCTCCTTTTCAGTGACCTGCCTGGACCAGGCGTTGGTCGCATCCAATACGTTCTCACCGAACTTACTACCCAATTCGGACAGGCGCTTTTTTAGCTCGCCGTAGCGCTGCTTTTTATCTTCGGGCAGCGCAACGCCAGCCAGGCGAAAGTCACGCAGGGCGTTGTTCAGTGCCTTGAGCTGGGCAGCATCCAGCTGCTGTGCTTGTTCCCCTTCGGCAATTTGGCTGTAGGCCTGGAAAAGGCGCTGGTGTTGCCCCATCCAGGTGCCATATTCAGAGAGCAGCGGCAGGCAGGCGTTATAGGACTCCCGCAATGCATCGCTATTACACACGCTGTTCAGGTGCGATACGGGAGAAAAGACCCGGGACAACTCGTCGTCAAGATCCTCGATAGGATGCAGCAGATTGTCGGCCGTGTAGTGGTCTGTGGCGCTTAGCAGGGCTTCTATCGATTGTTTGTTACGCTCAATCAGCTGACTGATGGCGGGCTCAATATCTCCGGTCTCAATTTGTGAAAAGGCAGGAAGTTCAGAGGGTTCCAGCAATGGATTGGTCATGATTTGGACTCCGCATGTAATTGGTCGCAGATTCTACCTCAGTGCGCGCTCCTGATCATCTGTCGCGCCACTGGCTGGCGACAACTTCCATTCGGCCAGGGGATGATAACTGACCCCGTGATCGCTCATCCTCGATTCAAGCAATGTGAATGAGTCGTACGGCCAGTTGAAGTTTGGCTCTTGGGCCGGAGCGGGTGGGGGTTCATGACAGCCTCGAAACAATGTCACATGGGGGCTGTAGCGGCTGCGTTTGCGCCTGGCTCCAACCGCTACGCCCCGACTCTCCAGCGCACTTGCCAAATTCTTCAGAGTGGGAGGGTATGCACAAGGGCCCAGCCAGAAAATACCGTTTTTGTGCCAGTAGCCCAACTGGTTTAGTTGCACCGTGCCTGCCTCTAGCGTGCGCCGTGACAAGAGCTCATCTGTTTCCAGGCAAAGTCGCTCCAATTCTTGCTCGCTGATGTTGCCGAGGAACGCCAGGGTTATGTGAAAGTTTCCCGGAGGTACGGGTCTGCCCAGCGCGGGCAATTGCTTGTCTCGCCAGTCGGCAAGTTGAATGGCCAGTGCCCCGGGTGGCTCCAGGGCAAAAAAAACCCGCATTACTTCGCCGGCTTTTTCTTCATCAGTGGGGCGAATCCATCACTGGAGATAGATTTTCCTGAACCGGGTTTGCCTTTGTCTTTTTGGTTACGAGCCCGGGTTTTACTTTTGTCTGGCGCGGCTGACTTACTGCGTTTTTTCTTGGACCCGGCGGCTTTTCCCGAACCCTTGGTTTTCTTGGGGCCGCTGTATCGCGCCTTGAGGCCGGGTAATGCCCGCTTTTCAAATTCGAGATTCAGGTAACGCTGGATGCTCACCATGAGGTTCCACTCACCGGCGCTCACCAGGGAGATTGCCAGGCCAGTGGCTCCGGCGCGGCCCGTGCGTCCAGTGCGATGCAGGTAGTCGTCCCCCTTGTGAGGCACATCGTAGTTGACCACCAGGTCTATGTCTTTGACGTCCAGACCGCGCGCGGCCAGGTCGGAGGCGCAAACCATATCAATCTTGCTGTCCCGGAACTGGGTCATGACATGTTTGCGCTCCTCAGTGCTCATTTCACCGTGCAGGCAGCCGCAGCGCAAGTCGTGATGGCTTAGCAGTCCAGCTAACCTCTGGGCAGAGCTGCGCTTGTTGGCAAACACCAGTGCCCGGGTAAATCCCCCCTTTTGCATTAGGGCAAGCAACAGTTTGTCCTTGTGCTCCTGGGAGTCAGCAAGAATACGCTGGTGATGAATGCTGCTGTGAGGCTGTCTGAATTCGCTTACCTCAATGGTTTGCGGATCGCGCAGCAAGTCTTTGGCTACACCTCCCAGTCCTTTGTGTTTGAGGGTGGCCGAAAGCATGATGACCTGGCGTTTCTCGCCGCAAAAACTCGCCAATTTGAGTACTTCATCGCGAAAGCCCATATCGAGCATGCGATCCGCTTCGTCCAGGATCAGGGTCTGCAGGGAACTCAGGTCTGCGCTGCCTTTTTCACAGTGTTCCAGCAGGCGACCAGGGGTGGCGATGATTACCTCCGGGTTTTTGCGGAGCAGAGCTCGCTGGTACTTGAAGTCGGCCCCACCGGTAATGGCCTGGGCGCCCAGCTGGGTCTTCTCGATAAGGTCGCGGCAATTTTTTTGAACCTGTCTAGCCAGCTCTCGCGTCGGCACCAGAACCACCGCCAGCGCTCCAGCTTTGCGATTCACCGGGGCGCTGAGAATGCGTTGCAGCGTGGGCAGCAGATAGGCCACGGTCTTGCCACTGCCAGTCTCGGCGCTAACCCGCAAATCTGCGCCGGAAAGGGCGGCTGGAATGACCTGCTCCTGTACCTCTGTGGCCTTTTCATATTCCAGGGCGTCCAGGCCGAGGCGTAAGCCCCGGTCCAGTTCAAGTTGCTGCAGCACGGTGTTGTCTCTCTATATAAGTCATCTGTTATCATCCTAGGCTAATTGCAATAGGAACAACAGCTTGCCATGAGTCTGTCAGGGAGAATATTGGTCGGCCTTCTGGCCGGTGTCGCTACTGGCCTGTTTTTTGGCGAAATAGTGGCAGACCTTAAAGTGGTGGGCGACGCTTTTGTTAAATTGCTGCAGATCACGGTGCTGCCTTACATTATTGTTTCCCTGATCGCAGGGTTTGGCCGGATGAAGATGGACCAGGCTAAACAGTTGGCCCTGCGCGGTTCCATGGTATTGCTGGGCATATGGGGACTTGCCCTGGGTCTGATTTTCATCGCGGCGCTGGCGTTTCCAGATATCGAGACCGCCTCCTTTTTCTCAGCTCCCACTCGGGTAGACGTCGAGCAGCCTGATCTTTTCGAACTTTATCTGCCAGCGAACATTTTTTACTCTCTGTCCAATAATCTGGTGCCAGCGGTTGTCTTCTTCAGCATCCTGGTGGGGGTGGCTCTGATTCAGCTGGAGGACAAGAGCGGCATTCTGCCGGTGTTCGATGGCCTGGCCGAAGCCATGGCACGCATCAATACGGCTATGGTAAAGCTAACCCCTTATGGCATCTTCGCCATTGCCGCGGCTGCGGCGGGGACCATGACCATTGAAGAGCTGGGCAGGGTGCAAGTCTATCTGGTGACTTACATCTGCCTGGCACTGTTGGTCACGTTCTGGATTTTTCCCGCTCTGGTCGCCACCCTGAGCGGTATAGCCTATCGTGAGGTACTCAGCACTTTTCGCGATACCCTGGTTACCGCGTTTGCCACCGGCAACCAATTTGTCGTCCTCCCGCAGATTGCTGAAAACGCCAAAGAGCTGTTGGCTCGCCATCACTCCGACAGTAAGGATATTGCTTCAGCGGTTGATATCCTGGTTCCCGTATCGTTCAATTTCCCGTCATTGGGCAAACTGCTGGTATTGCTCTTTGTACTGTTTGCCGCCTGGTTTACCGACACCGATCTGGATTTTGCGGATCGCCTGTCATTAGCCTTTGGCGGCCTGTTCAGCCTGTTCGGAAGCCTCACTGTAGCGGTGCCCTATATGCTGGATTCTCTGCAGATACCCGCAGATATGTTCCAGCTATTCATGGTCACCGGTATTGTTGTAGGCCGGTTTGGTGCCATGCTCGCCGCCCTGCATATTATTGTCCTGGCTGTTATTGGGCCGCTGGCAGTCGCGGGAAAGCTGCGACTCCACTGGGGTGAACTGGCCCGCTACCTGCTGGTTTCAGCGGCAGCTCTGTTCTTGATGGTGTTTGTTCTGCAGCTCTACTTTCGAACGTTCGTGCCGCCGCCGCCCGCCAGAGATGTGGTGCTGTCTAATATCGAGTTGATGCAGGAACGGGTGCCTGCGCGCATTGTCACCGATGTCCCTGAGGCCAGTGTTACTCAGCTGGCGGGCACACGGCTGGACCATATTTTACGCACCGGCGTGCTGCAGGTAGGCTACAGGCCCAATAACCTTCCCTGTAGCTACATTACCCCCAAGGGGGATCTGGTAGGTTTCGATGTAGAAATGGCCCATATCCTTGCGGAAGACCTGGATGTGCAGCTGGAGTTTATTCCCTTCGAGTTTGATGGTCTCAAACGTATGCTGGCATCCGGACAAATCGATATCGCCATGTCCTGCATCGCTAGTTTGCCAGACCGCTATTCCATCGCCAGTTTCTCCCGTCCGTATCTGGACCTGGCTTTGGCCTTCATCACCAAGGATCACTTGCGGGATCGTTTTATCGACCCTGAAAAAATGCGAGCCTGGGATGACCTTAGCGTTGCACTGGTCAGCAGCAACTACTATCAAAAGCGATTACAGACGTTGCTGCCGACCGCGAGCCTTGTCTATCTGGAGTCGGCAGAGGACTTCTTTAATGGCAATGGCCAGGGAGCTGACGCCCTGCTGCTGACTGAGGAAGAGGGAGCTGCCTATGCCTACCGCTATCCGCAGTATGGCATTGTCACTACCGCCAAGCGCATTGGACTTCCCGCTGCCTATCCGGTGCCTAAGGGCGATATCGAGATGATGGAGTTTGTCAGTAACTGGATTGCGCTCAAAAAGAGTGAGGGCACCATCGATTATCTCTATGAATACTGGATGCGTGGTGGTGCCACTGCCGTCAAAACCCCCCGTTGGTCGGTGATTCGTGACGTACTGGGCTGGGTAGACTGAAAAACGTCTGGCCGAGCGTGCCAAACCTGCCGATTCCAACTAAACTCTGGACTGTACCTTTTAGTTTGGGATAAACGCACATGCGCATTGCAATAACAATTCTGCTGTCATCATTTTTCTGGCTGGCTTTTCCGCTCAACGCCTACGAGGTTAAGACATCATCACGGGTGGTCGCGTTTGCCGACGTGCACGGTGCTTACGATGACTGGGTGTCCCTGCTGCAGGAAGTTGGAGTTGTCGACGAACAACTCAATTGGAGCGGTGGTAAAACGCACCTGGTGTCGGTGGGCGATCTTATCGACCGTGGCCCTGGCTCCAGACAGGTGGTCGAATTGTTGATGAAGCTGGACGCTCAGGCGGACGCGGCGGGCGGTGCCGTGCACATGGCCCTGGGAAATCATGAGGTCATGGTGATGACCGGTGATCTGCGCTATGTGTCGGCTGTCGAATTTTCCGCTTTTGCCGACGACGAGACCCAGGCTGAGCGGGATGACTTGTACGCTCAGTACCGGCGTTATAACACCGGTGGCGATGAGGCCACAGTGCGCTCTACTTTCGATCAGCAGTTTCCCAAGGGCTTTGCCGCTCTGCGCAAAGCTTATTCTCTGGATGGCGAGTTGGGCAGCTGGCTGATGCAGCAACACTTCGTTATCAAAGTTAACGATAAAGTTTATATGCATGGTGGTATTGCCGACTCGGCAACAGACCAATCGATAGATGAACTCAACCAGACATTGCAGGGTGAGTTGCGTACATTCCTTGCCAGTATGGACACACTCTATGAAGCAGGTGTGATGCCCCGACACGTGAGTTATCACGATCGACTGGGCTTTCTCAATGCACGTGTTCAAGAATATGTCGCGGCTAACCCCGAAAACCAGGCACCCTGGTTTGTGCAGGTGCAAGCGGTTTTCGATGCTCAGGAGGCTTTTGTCTTCAGCTCCGACAGTCCCAATTGGTATCGGGGCACGGCCACTTGCCATCCACTGTCAGAGTCTTTCAATACTGAGCGTTTCCTCAAGCGCACGGGTGCCAAGCAATTGGTGATGGGACACACACCTACGCGTGGTGAAGTGCAGTCGCGAATGGACGGCCTGGCCATACGTCTTGATACTGGCATGTTGCGTGCGGTGTATAAAGGGCAGGCCTCTGCCCTGATCTCCAATGATGGTGAGGATTACGTGCATTACCTTGGTAAGGGGCAAAGGGCGTTGCCAACGCCTGAAACCACCAGTCTTTCACAGAAGCTTTCAGGTATGAGTGATGTAGAACTGGAAGACTTTATGCGCACGGCGCTAGTGACTAGTGTGGAAGACATTGGCACCGGTATTACCAAGCCCAAGCGAGTCACCCAGGAGCGCGACGGTTTCATCAACGACGCGGCATTCAAGTACGAGGACACTCACCCGGGGATGGAAAGCCGCGCCAAGTATGTTAGCCGCCGCAATAACGACAGCGATCGATACCAGTACGATGTGGCTGCATACAAGCTTGATCGGATGCTGGACTGGCAGATGGTTCCCACAGCAGTGTTGGCAACGGTTGAAGGCAGTGATGGAGCTCTGTCCGATTGGGTAGAAAATGCTATCAACGAGCGCGATCGCTTGGAAAAAGACCTGCCGTTTGAAGGTCACTGTAAACAGTGGGAGCAGTACCGACTGCGCTTCGTCTTCGATATCCTGATTTACAATGAAGATCGTAACCTGACCAATATACTGTGGACTAAGGATGACTTCATGATGAAGTTCATTGACCACAGTCTTGCCTTCCGTAATACGGATAAGCGCCCCAAGCAATATAAAAAGGTGGACCTGGAGGTTTCTGACTTGTTGCGGGAACGGCTGCTGCGTCTCAATGAGGATGACCTTATGGTCGAGCTCAAGCCCTATTTACACCCACAGCAGATTGAGGCGATTATCAAACGCCGGGACCTGATCCTGAAGGAAGCTAAAGGGACTGGAAAATAATTTGTCTGCGGCAGGAATCTTCCAGTGACTGACAAATCTTTCGGCGCCCGCCTCAAGCAAACGCTGTTTTTGGGTGTCGAACTGCGGCCCGGAGAGGCAACGGGCGTATTGGCCATGTTTGCCAGTCTGTTCTTTATTCTGTTCACCGCTTATCTGTTAAAACCTGCCAGGGAGATGCTGATTCTCACCGAGGGTACGGCGGAAATTCGCAGCTATGCGGTTGCATTACAGGCTTTGCTATTACTGTTTTTTATCCCTTTGTATGGAAAGTTTTCGCGCCGTTTTGACAGCTTTCGCTACATGCAGATCGTTACCGCTGTGTGCGTCGCTACCCTCCTGGCTTTTGCCGCCGCCGGGCAGGCGGGTGTTTCGGTCTCCGTGCCTTATTTTGTTTGGCTGGGCGCCTATAGCGTGCTTATTATCTCCCAGTTCTGGGCCTACGCCTCTGAACTGTACAGTCGGGAAGCTGGTGAGCGCTTGTTTGTTATCGTCGCCCTTGGAGCCTCGCTGGGTGCCTGGATAGGCTCGGCATTTTCTCGTGAGCTTGTTAACTACCTTGACGCTTATGGTTTGATGATTGCAGGCGCCATAACGCTCGCAATTTCAATTGTGCCGGCGGGGCGCGCCAATCAGTCGATACCTGAGAGTTCCAAGGGGCTGCATACGGTTGAAGAATCCCCTGCGCAGGCGTCGATTTTTGCGGGTTTCCAGCTGGTGTTTAGTCGCCGTTATCTCATGTTGATGGCGGCTTTCGTTATCATGCTGAACCTGGTCAATACCACCGGAGAATATCTGCTGTCAGCCATTCTGGAAACACTGTACGCAGAGGGTGTGGCTGACGGCAGCATTGCAGTAGATAAGGGCACTTACGTGGGACGTTTTTATGGTGGCTTTTACTTCATCGTAAATTTGCTGGGTGTGCTGATTCAGTTTTTCATGGTATCGAGGTTGATTCGCACTGCCGGCTTTAGTTTGGCATTCCTGCTGACCCCGTTGGTTATATTTCTGGGATATGCGTCTCTGGCACTGCTGCCCATTATCACCTGGTTTCGCTATTTCAAAATTGCGGAAAACAGCCTGGACTATTCGCTGCAAAACACCGTACGGCAGATGCTTTACCTGCCCTTGAGCAGGCAAGAGAAATATGAGGCGCGGGCGGTAATCGATCCCTTCGGCCAGCGCTTTGGTGATCTGCTGCAGGCGGGGCTCATTTTTGCCGGATTGAACTTGCTGGGTTGGATCTCGACCGACTTTATTCCGTTGGCGGCCTTGATGGCCGCTGGAACATTAATACTGGCGATTTTGATCGTGCGTGAACGTTCACGTCTGTTGGCCAGCAGCGAACATTCAGAAACTAAACAGGAGAGTGCAGTGTGAGCACGGTTCAAGCAATCAGAATCGCCAAGCCCGGTGGGCCAGAGGTGATGCAACTAGAGGAAATCGTACTGGAGCCCCCAGGGCCGGGTATGGTCACCGTGCGCAACCGTGCTATTGGACTCAACTACATCGACACCTATCACCGCAGTGGGCTGTATCCATTGCCGCTGCCCACGGGTCTGGGCCTGGAGGGAGCCGGTGAAGTGGAGGCGGTAGGCGAAGACGCCGATCTGCAGGTGGGTGACCGGGTGGCGTATTGTTCTGCAGGCTTTGGTGCTTACTCTGAGGCCCTGAACTTGCCTGCTGTACGTTTAGTCAAAATCCCAGACGGTATCGACTATGAGCAGGCCGCTGCCTGTTTACTGAAGGGGCAGACAGCGGAATACCTTATACAGCGCACATATCCATTGCAGGCCACAGATACTTGCTTGTTCCACGCCGCAGCTGGAGGAGTGGGTCTGCTCTTCGGTCAGTGGGCTGCAAGTATCGGCGCGCGTGCAATAGGCACGGTGGGATCCGCAGAGAAGGCAGCGCTGGCCCTCGCCAATGGTTACGCCCATGTGATCAATTACAGTGAAGAAAATGTGCTAGAGCGCCTGCTTGAGATTACTGGTGGTGAGAAGCTGCCTGTGGTCTATGACGGTGTTGGCAAGGATACCTTTGAATTATCGCTGAGCTGCTTGCGGCCTCGCGGTTTGATGGTCAGTTTTGGTAATGCCTCAGGTGCGCCTGAGCCGCTGGACCTGCAAATGTTGGCTGCCAATGGCTCTTTGTACATTACCCGGCCTACCATGCTCACTTATACAGCTAGCGCACAGGAGCTGCGCCAGTCTAGCGAGGACTTGTTTGCCAAGATCCTCGCCGGAGATATTCGCGTGGAAATTAATCAGTGTTACCCGCTGGCAGAAGTGCAACAGGCTCACCGAGATTTGCAGGGCCGGAAAACGACCGGATCAACGGTGTTACTGCCGTGATAGAACTGGAGGTCCGACCGGTTGCGCTGGAAGGGAGTTTGGTACGCCTGGAGCCCTTGGCGCAGGAGCATGCGCAGGGCTTATACAGTCGCGGCCGTCACGAACCGGATTGGGCCTATATGCCCCGCGCCTGCTTTGTCGACGCTGCCGATGTGCGCCACTGGATTGATGATGCTCTGGCGAGCTCCGGGCAGCTTGCCTTCGCTATCGTGGAGAAGGCCAAGGGCAGGGTGGCGGGTAGTACCCGTTACCTGAATATCCGCGCTGAGCATCGCTCCCTGGAGATTGGCTGGACCTGGCTGGGGCAGGACTTTCAGCGCAGTGGGGTCAATAGCGAAACCAAGCTATTGCTGATGACCCACGCCTTTGAGAAGCTCGGTTGTATCCGGGTGGAGTTCAAGACTGATAGCCGTAATGTGCGGTCGCAGCAAGCGCTGGAGCGCATTGGTGCAATCAGGGAGGGCGTGTTTCGCAAGCATATGATTGTGCAGGGCGGGTATCACCGCGACTCGGTTTACTTCAGTGTGACTGAAGAGGAGTGGCCGGCGGTAAAAGCGCGGCTGCAGGCGTTCTGCAGCCGCTGAGCGTAGCTAACTGACAGTGGCCTGTACCGTTTCATTGTCAGAGAAACTTCCCGCGAATAATGGCGAGGTGAGGTAACGTTCTCCTGAGTCGGGCAGTATGGCGACAATGACCTTGCCTTTGTTTTCCTCTCGTTGCGACAATCGGTCTGCAACCGCCATGGCCGCGCCGCAGGAAACACCTGCCAGTATGCCTTCTTCCTGCATCAGCCTGTGGGCATAGTTCATGGCTTCTTCGCTGGTCACTTGCTCGACGGCATCAACCATATCCAGATCCAGGTTCTTGGGTACAAAGCCCGCACCGATGCCCTGTATTTTGTGAGGAGAGTGGGTCGGTTCTTGCCCCGCTAGAGCGGCGCTAATCATGGTAGTGGTATCGGGCTCGACCGCCACGGTAGTGATCGCCTTGCCTCGCGTGTTTTTCAGATAACGCGAAATACCCGTCAGTGTGCCACCGGTGCCCACGCCGGAAACCAGAATGTCGATGGCACCATCAGTGTCCTCCCAAATTTCCGGGCCTGTGGTCTGCTCGTGTATCGCTGGATTAGCCGGGTTCTCGAACTGGTGTGGTCCCCAGTATTTCTCTGGGTCGGAGGCAATAATGTCTTCGGCGGCCTGTATTGCAGCAGCAATACCCTTGGCGCCATCGGTGAGACGGATTTCTGCCCCCATCGCCTTCATTAGCATTCTACGCTCCAGACTGAAGGTGTTGGGCATCGTCAGGATGCAATCATAGCCTTTGGCTGCCGCGACGAAGGCCAGGGCGATACCCGTATTGCCGCTAGTGGGTTCGACAATGGTCATGCCCGGTTTCAGGCTGCCGTCCTTCTCTGCCGCGGCGACCATGCTGCTGCCAATGCGGCACTTCACTGACATAGCGGGGTTGCGGCTCTCCAGTTTGGCATAGACGTTGCCACTGCAAATTCTGTTGATTTTCACCAACGGAGTGCCGCCGATAGTTGCAGCGTTGTCGTGGTATATTTTGCTCATATTGGCTGTCCTTGTTGGTGCGGTCTTTCCCTGAAAACACAGGCAAAAGCCTAGTAAAAGACTTGGCTTCTGTCCATTTCTTCGAAGAATAGATATTTTTTTGAAATTTCTGGAACTTAGCCGCATTACTCCAGTCATATATTGCAGTGACAGCGCAGACGCTATGCGGCACGAGACTCCTGAACTGTTACTTCTTGATCCATCCAGGTTTCATATTTCTCATTTTGAGATGCTAGTGTGTTCCGGCCCCTTTTGGGGCCGGTTTTTTTTGTCTCTGAATCGAGCGATTGGGCAGGCTCCCAGGCAGCCAAACAATTCAGGGGCTGCGATCCGGTGACCCCCTCTCCAGCAGTTCCTCTGAGGACGGTCCGGCATCTGGCATGCCCATTTGCCCAGTTGCCAGTGCAAGCGATTCCAGACTTTGGGGTCCAACCAGTGTGGCGACCAACTGCCCGTCCGGGTTCAGGATCAGCGTGGTGGGAAGCACAGAGGGTAGCGCTAGGCCAAGAGATGCAGAGGGATCTTGTAACAGGATTGGAAAATCGATACCTAGTGTCGTGATCTGCGTTTGCAACTCATCTCCGCTGGCGCCATCGTAATTGACGCCAAGTACTGCGACCTGCTTATACTTGCTATCCAGGGCATTCAATTCAGGAATTTCCTTGATACAGGGTTTGCACCACTTCGCCCAGTAATTGACGACCACCCAACGCCCCTCGTAAGCATTTTTATCCAGGGCCACGATAGTGCCGTCCCTCTGGGGCTGCTCTGGAGCATTGCAGCCGGCCACCAGTGCCAGCAGCATCGCGAGTAAAATTTTGTTCATCCGCCGTACAGCTCCGCCAGGTTTACGTTGAGCAGATCTCGCTGATCGACTCGCTGTTGTCGCAATAGTCCGTAGGCACTTTCCTGCCAGTCCAGATGCGCACTAATATCTTCCGATATCAATGGCTGTTCATCATTAATCCATTCCTTGAGCTGCCAGAAGGTGATGCTGTGCAGATCCCGACTCAACAGATAGTGACCGCGATCACTTTGGCTGATGATTTTTTTCTGGATCATGACGTCGCGCAGGTATCGCCAGGTCTCGCTGTCCAGACCTCGGGTGACCGTGTGCTGATTATTGAGTAGCTCAATTTCCTGCACCATCTTGCCCGCCTTTTGCTTTTCCCAGAACAGGTACAGCACGTCCAGCGCTTTGAGCACTGTAGGTCTGCTTGCCTGCTCCTCGTTCTGGTAGGCCGAGAGGCTGTGAACCAAAATTCCACCCATCAGGACGATATTCCACGACAGGTAAATCCATAGCAGGAAGAGCGGAACGGCTGCAAAGGCTCCATAGATAAAGGTGTAACTTGAACCGACCACCAGGTCGGTAAACAGGACGCGGGCGGCGTGAAAAGCCAGAGCGGCGACAAAACCACCAATGACGGTGTGCTTGAACGGGACACGGCAGTTAGGTACCGCAGCATACAAGAGTGTAAACGCGGCGGTGGAAAGTAGCAGAGGCGTTACTTTCAACAGCAATGCTTTGGCTCCAAAGATATCGAATTGATCCAGGACATGGGAGAAAGATGAAAGATAAGTACTCAGGCCCAGTGCCATGCCCAGCGCTATGGGTGCCAGGCTCAACACGGCCCAGTAGAGTAAAAAACTGGATACAGGGCTACGGTTCTCCCGCGCTCGCCAGATCATGTTAAAGGCCTTTTCGATATTGCGTAGCATCAACACCGCGGTTACTACCAGGAAGATAATACCGGGCCCGGTCAGGTTTTTTGCCTGTCGGGAAAAATCGTTGATATAGCTTTCAACCTCAGAACTGGTGTCAGGCATCAGGTGTTGAAACAGAAAACTCTGTACCTGCTCTTCGAGACCCTGGAAGGCAGGAACTGCCGAGGCCATGGTGTACAGAACAGTGAGCAGCGGTACCATGGCGAACAGGCTCATGTAGGTCAGCGCAGCTGCGCTTTCCGAGCACCTATCGGCAATAAAGCGAGAAAACAGGTAACGCATCCTGTGCCAGACGCCGTTAAGTATTGTTTTTGTATCCTCCATGTCCACATTATGGCATGAATGCCCACGCCGGGGGACAGCCCCTTTGTTATACTGTGGCAATCACACTAGCCGCTGCTTTGGGATTTATTAATGAGCGATTTCACTATCTATCACAACCCCCGTTGTTCCAAGTCCCGCACTACACTGGCCCTGCTGGCAGAGCAGGGCATCGAGCCCAACGTGGTGCTGTACCTTGACACTTCGCCAGATGCTGACGAAATTCGATCGCTGCTGAAAAAATTGGGTATCAACGCGGCCCAATTGGTGCGTCGAGGGGAGGATGACTACAAGTCGCAAGGTTTGGCCAAAAATTCCTCAGAGGATGAGCTTGTTGCGGCCATGGCCTCTCACCCCAAGCTTATTGAACGGCCGATAGTGGTTCACGGTAATCGTGCGGTGCTGGGTCGGCCACCCGAAAACGTCCTGGACCTGATCGACTGATGTCATCTCCCTATATTCTGGTGCTCTACTACTCCCGTGGCGGCGCTACCGCCGAGATGGCCCAGCAAGTAACCCGAGGAGTACAGCAGCTTGCCGGTATCGAGGCCCGATTGCGCACGGTACCGCCGGTCTCTGCCAGCTGTGAAAAGACCGAAGATGAAATTCCTGACGACGGTCCTCTGTATTGCGAGCCGGATGACCTGCGCGACTGTGCTGGCTTGGTAATGGGCAGCCCGACCCGTTTTGGCAATATGGCTGCGCCGTTGAAATACTTCGTCGACCAGACTTCCAGTCTATGGCTCAGTGGCGCCATGATCGACAAGCCAGCGGCTGTGTTTACTTCGACTTCCAGCCTTCACGGCGGGCAGGAGAGCACGCTGTTGAGCATGATGCTGCCGCTGTTGCACCATGGGATGTTGGTGGTAGGTCTGCCCTATAGCGAAGCGGGTCTGATGAGTGCTGAGTCTGGCGGTACCCCTTACGGTGCATCCCATTGGGCGGGCGCGGATAACAACAGAGGCATCGATGCGAACGAGGCAGCTTTGTGTCAGGCCCTGGGGAAAAGGGTGGCACGATTGGCTTTAGGAGAGACACGATGAACTCATTGGCAGGTAAGACCCGACTCGTATGTTGGATGAGTTTCGGCGTGCTGTTTGTACAGCAGGCGCTGGAAATGTGGGTGGGACAGGCGCCCTGGATTATCTGGCTGGCGGTAATGCTACCGTTGATTGTTTTCCTGCCGGGTATGTTACAGGACAACCTGCGCAGCTTTATCTGGCTTTGCTTTGTGTCGCTGCTGTACTTCATGCGATTGGTGGTGAACCTGTTTCAAGACCCCCATGACATCCTCTCCATTGTAGGGATGTTCGCTGTCACCCTATTGTTCTGTAGCGCCATGATGTATGTGCGCTGGAGAGCCAAGGAATTACGCCAGGCGGCGGCGGACGCCTCTGGGCACGGAGATTGAATTGATATGAGTAAACCATCCCTGCTGCGCCGCGTGTTTGGCGGTATCTGGAAGACCATTACCTGGGTCAGGTTGGCTTTGACCAACCTGCTGTTTCTGGTACTGCTCGCGGTTATCTACTTCGTCTACCTGGGAGGTGGGGAGGAACCGTTACCGGAAACAGCGGCCCTACTGCTCAATCCCATGGGCACAATAGTCGACCAGAAAAGCCCTGTCGATCCGCTGCAGACGCTGATAGCTGAGCCCTCACCGGCGGATCACGAGGTGCTTGTACGAGACGTGATCGAGGCGATTAAGCTGGCAAAAGATGACGCCAGCATCAACTCTTTGGTCATGGAGTTGGATTACCTGATGTACGTTGGTATCAGTCGTACTCATGAAATCGTCGAGGCGCTGGAAGATTTCAAAACATCGGGAAAACCCGTGGTTGCCGTGGGCGACTATTTCACCCAGGACCGTTACTTGTTGGCCTCTTACGCAGATGAACTCATTTCCCATCCCATGGGCGGCGTTGCGCTGGAAGGCTTTGCCGTCTATCAAAACTACTATGCCGACGCGCTGGAAAAACTTTCGGTGACCATGCATGTGTTTCGCGCCGGCCAGCACAAGTCTGCAGTAGAGCCCCTGTTGCGCAACGATATGTCAGCAGGGCAAAAACAGGTGGCAATGCACTGGCTGACTGACTTGTGGGGACATTATACGAGTGCCGTAGAGAGCAATCGTGGGCTCGCTGAAGGTGCCATTAATGACTACGTAAACGGTTTTGCCTCTCGTATGGTTGCCGGGGATGGTGACTCAGCAAAAGATGCGCTAGAGGCCGGCCTGATAGATCAGTTGTTAACCCGGAGTCAGGCCAATGAATACCTGGCGGAGATGGTCGGCGCCCGCAATGACGAAGGCGTGTACGAGGCCGTCGCTTTTGAGGAGTACTTGTGGCGCAAACAACCCACGGAAATGCCGGACGGCAGTGAACCACGAATTGCAGTGATTACAGCACAAGGCAATATGTTGCCTGGTGCGCAGCCGCCGGGGACCATTGGTGCTGATAGTTTGGCACGAATGATTAGTAAGACCGCTGCTAAAGACGATGTTAAGGCTATTGTGCTCAGAGTGACTTCGCCGGGTGGGAGCATGTTTGCCTCTGAAATAATTCGCCAGCAAGTGCTCGAAGCAAGAGCGCAGGGCACTCCGGTGGTGGTATCCATGGGGTCGGTTGCAGCGTCTGGCGGCTACTATATTGCGGCGGCAGCGGATGAAATTTTTGCTACCCCAACCACGATTACCGGCTCCATTGGCGTTTTTATGGCGTTCCCAACAATGGAAAACCTGTTGCAACGCGGTGGTATTCATACCGATGGCGTGGGTACGACATCCATGGCGGGCGCTTTGCGTCTGGATAGGCCGCTGAATCCAGATCTTGCTTCATCCCTGGAAGCCGGTGTCACCAACGCCTATCAAGTGTTCCTGCAAGTGGTAGCAGATGGCAGGGGCATGGAAGTTGAGAAGGTCGCGGAGGTCGCAGAAGGAAGGGTTTGGAGCGCCACTGACGCCTACGAATTAGGCCTCGTGGATCAGTTGGGTAGTCTCAATGATGCGATCGAGGCTGCGGCGGGTCTGGCGGACCTGGAGGACTTCAAGGTTGATTACGTGGAGCAGCCGCTTACGCCCAGCGAATTGTTCTTCGAGCAACTCGCGCAGCGCATGGGAAGTGTAGGTCTGGTGCCTCGTTCGGATGGCGTCACCAGCCTGCTTAAACTTGCCAAGCCGCTGTTGGACTCGGTGGACGTGCTGGGTAGTTTGCAGGACCCGCGGCATCTCTATATGCGCTGCATGGCTTGCGCAGCGACCTATTGAGTGAGCTGGTGGCGGCAGGGTGGGAGTTGCTTGCGGCCAGGTTTGCCGTGGTTATGGCAGGCCTGATTTTCCAGCCTTATCTCTGGTAAGCATCGACCGTCAGTGCTTCGTCTTCACCTTTCATACGTGAAACCAACTTGCCCATGTCGTCGAGAATCATGTACAGGCTGGGTACCAACAGTAGGGTAATCACAGTCGCAAAGACGATACCGAAAGCCAGTGCAATAGCCATGGGGATCATGAATTGCGCCTGCGCACTGCGCTCCAGTAACATGGGCATGAGTCCAAGGAAGGTCGTAGCAGACGTTAGCATGATAGCGCGGAAACGGTAGCAGCCTGCATCCAGTATTGCCGACGTCTTGTCCTGGCCTAGGGCGGTGCGTTTGTTGACGTTATCCACCAGAATCAGACTGTCATTGACCACAACGCCGCTTAGGGCAACGATGCCCATCACCGACATCATGCTCATGTCATAACCCATGGTCCAGTGACCAATGATGGCGCCGATGATACCAAAGGGAATAACCCCCATGATGATGAGCGGCTGCAGGTAGGAATGGGTGGGAACGGCGAGCAGCGCGTAGATCCCGAATAGTGCCAGGGCGAAGCCGACACCCATACTCACGGCCAGCTTGGTCTCTTCTTCAGCCATTCCGGAAATGTCCCAGCTCAGACCAGGGTACTTGGCGATCATTTCTGGCAGGATCTTTTGCTCCAGGTCGCCCATGACCTTGCCAGGCTCGACGATGGCGATGTCAGCTTCGGCAGTCACCTCTGCAGCCCGTTGGAAGTCGATGCGGGTAGACTTCAACAGACCCTGCTCTACATTGAGTTTCGCTACTGTTTCGAATGGCATTTCATCGCCCGCGGGAGTGCGGATATACATGTTATTGAGGCTGGCGACGTTCTCACGGTCGGTCTTGGGATAGCGCACCATTACCTTGATCTCATCGATGCCGCGTTGAATGCGCTGGGCCTCGGCACCATAGAAAGCGTGGCGAACCTGGCTACCCAGGTCGTAGCGAGATAATCCCATTGCTTCACCCTGCGGCAGGATGTCGATGTGAAATTCAGCTCTGGTGTCGCTGGCACCATTGCGGATGTCGCTAAGGCCTTCGTAATGGCGCAGCTTCTCTTCCAGCTCTTCGGCGGCCTTACGTAGGGTATCGAAGTTGGAGTGCTTCAGGTCGAAGGCGATATTGGGGCCGAAGTTGGGCCCGTCCGCAGATTTGAATCCGAGTACATCGGCACCGTGTATGCGTCCCACTTCGTCGCGCCAGTGCTTGAGGACATCTTCGTTGGACATGCTGCGGGTATCTTGCTTGCTCAGTTCAACGTCGATGCGACCATTGATCCTGTCAAATCCGAAGGCTGAAACGTAGGACACCAGTCCCTGGTCTGTGTTGTTGTCGCGGCGATATTGCTGGTCGACTCTGTCCAGTGACTCAATGATGTGGGTAACGGCTTCGACTGTGCGTTCCTCCGGGGAGCCGTTGTTCATACGCAATTCCACCGAGAAGAACTCACCCGGGGTATGTGGGGAAAGCACTGTGCGAACCACGCCACCCACCAGCAGCCCGGAAGCCATGATCAGCAGCGACAGAAACAGTGCCAGGGTGACATAGCGATTGGCCACGCAGCGGGTTGCCAGGCGGCGGTAAGGACCGTCTATGAAGGAGCGAAGTCGCTTGTTTATGCCTTCCTGAACGCGGTCCACTTTAAGTAGTAGGGAATTGGTGGTCGGTTTGCTGTGAGCCAGATGAGCGGGGAGTATCCACTTGGATTCCACCAGGGAAAATACCAGGCAAAGTATGACTACCCAGCCGCAGGCCTCGGGCATGGGGGCAAATACCCCCTGTACAAACAAGGTGGGGGCAAAAGCGACGATAGTCGTAAGCACCCCGAAGGTGGCGGGAGTAGATACCCGGTATACCCCGCGGATCACATTATCAACGCTGTGACCGTAGCGCTCCGTTTCGGTATAAGCGCTCTCGCCCATAATAATGGCGTCGTCCACCACGATGCCCAGTACCAGGATGAACCCAAAAATACTGATCATGTTCAGGCTGGCGTCGATATAGGGCGTGTTGATGATGGCCATGGCCCCCAAAAATGAAATCGGGATGCCGAGCATTACCCAAAAAGCGAGTTTAATTTCAAGAAACAGGGCCAGGGTGATGAATACCAGTAGTGCGCCGATGGCCAGGTTCTTGAGCATCATGCTCAGGCGTTCTTTCAGGTAATAGGTTGCGTCGGACCAAATATCCAGGGTTACACCCTTGGGAAGCGTTAGGCGTTTTTTCTCCACATATGTCTTGGCTGCATCGGCGGTTTCTATGATGTCTTGCTTGCCCATTGCAAACACATTAATGCCCAGGGAATACTGGCCGTTAAACAAGGCGAAGCCTTTGGCGTCTTCAAAACCGTCTTCTACCGTGGCGATATCTCCCAGCAACAGACGAGTACCGTCTGGCCAGGTTTTAAGGACGATCTCTTCGAAATCCTGTTGCACATAGGCCTGACCCAGGGTGCGCAGCATGATATCGCCATTGCGTGTTTGCACGGAGCCGGAGGGTAGGTCCAGGGACGAGGCGGCGATTGTATTAGCCACGTCAGCAAGGGTCAGATGGTACTCCCGCAGCAGTTGCTCAGAAATCTCGACGGCAATTTCGTACTCACGTGCGCCCACCACATCTGCAGCAGAGACGTTCGGATCGGTCAGTACCTCCCGGCGAATTTCATCGGCCAGGGTCTTCATACTGCGCTCGTCCAGGGCGCCTGATATCTGTATTGTCAGGGTAGGAAATAACAGTTCGGGCAGTTGGATTACGGGCTCCTCTGCCTCCTCAGGGAATGTAGATATTCCATCAATGCGGTTCTGAATGTCGTTGAAGAGTTTGTTAACAGGAACGCCGTCCTGGGGTTCTATCATCAGTCGACCCATGGACTCAAAAGAGTCGGACTCCACGCGCTTGATGCCGTCCAGGTCATTGATGGCCTCCTCGACTTTCATTACTACACCTTGTTCAACTTCCTCTGGCGCAGCACCTGGGTAGGGAATAGTGACGAAAATGAGGTCAAACTCAAAGGGCGGAAACATTGCCCTTTGAATGGTGTAGGCACTGGCCATACCAACCGTGATAATAACCAGCATGAGCAGGTTCGCAGCTACCGGGTTGCGGGCAAACCAGGCGATAACCCCTTTATGCGTAGACTGCTCTTCGCTCATGGGTTCACCGCCGCGGTCGCCGACTGGTCACTTTGCTCGCTGGCCTCCGTGGGCAAGGTCAGGCTGGGCTCTTCGCGCAGTTGGTTACTGGCTGTACTTTGATTGACGGCCACTGCTGATCCGTTTAGCGAATTATCTACTGCGGTCAGGGAGATCATCTCTCCTTCGTCAAGTCCCGCGCTGACGAAAATTTCATCCCCGTCGGTGCGCAGTACACTCACTTGCCGATTGCGCAGAATCATGTTGTCGTCCACGATCCACAGCTTGTTGCCAGCGCGAAGAATGTGCCGGGGCAATACCACAATGTCCTTGAACTCACGTCCCTCGATATTGGCATTAACGAAGGTGCCCAGGCGCAGGGGTTCACGTCCCGGTGTGTTAAGCGCGTAGGGGTCTTCAATTCGCGCGACCGTGTACAACACGCGGGAACGATCGTCGAAGACACCCTCGGTCCGGTGCAGCATTGCCGGCCAATGTTTGATCTCTCCGGTCACGTCAGTATAAAGATCGATGGGCGTTTCTTCGCTGTAACCTTCTACGCCAGGTAAATCCAGATAGCCAAGCCTGCTCTGGGGAATAGGGAGTCGGACTTCCGCCTGGTCCACTGAAAATACATCTACCAGTCTAGAGCCTGCGGCCACGAATTGTCCCAGTTCACTGTGTTTGGCGCGGATAAGAGCGTTGTAGGGTGCCTTGATGATGGTGCGCCCCAGACGATCTCTGGCCGTGTTGAGATCTGCCATCGCTGCCAATAGCTGGGCCTGGGCCAGTTCTAGTTGTGGTTTGCGTAGGTAGAGTTCCTTCGCTTCCTCGCTTCTTTGGGAACCGCTGGGCAGTCTTTCCCACTCTCTTTGTGCCACCTGAGCACGACCTTTCTCCTGAACGAGGGCGCTTTCAGCCGACTCAACGGACGCCTGGGCACGCAGGAGGTTGGTTTGGTAGTCGCGAGGATCGATGCGCAAAAGTACATCGCCCTCGGAAATGAAACCGCCAACGACAAAGTTGTCAGCGGTTTCGATAATTCGGCCTGAAACCTCGGACATTACAGCGGTTTCGCGCAGTGCGTCCACCGTGCCCTGAGCTTGTACCTCAACTCGAACCGTCTCTTTCACAGCGACGGCGACGTCAATGGAGACGGGTTTGTACTCGGGTTCGGCAATCTGTGTCGCTGGGCGACTCAGATATAACAGCGCAGCCACTGCCAGGGCAGACGAGAGCAGGGCAAGAGAAATGAGGGATTGTCGTTTGATGGAAGCCACTGAAAGATCCGAAAATTGTGGAAAACTGTTATACCACAAGGCCGCCTCACGAACTGTGAAAAACTTGTAATATCACGAGTCTACGACGCCGCCAAAGCTTCGGATCTGTGCCGGAATGAGGGGGCTTTAAAACCCCCGAATGGGCTGTTTATTCGCTCTTGTCGAAATGTACGTCCATCTGTGGGTAGGGGATGCTGATGCCGGCCTCGTCAAACTTGAGCTTGACGGCCTCTGTGGTGTCCCACATAACACCCCAGTAATCCGCCGCATTCACCCAGGGGCGTACCAGGAAGTTCACGCTGGAGTCCGCCAGTTCACCCAGCGCTACTACCGGTGCGGGCTCAGCCAGTACTCGCTCGTCTGCAGCAACAATTTGCTCCAGCAATTCCTTGGCTTTCTTGATGTCATCGCCGTAACCAATACCAAACACCATGTCGACCCGACGTGTTGGCCTGGCAGAGTAGTTGGTGATGTTGTTGCCAATGACTGCCCCGTTGGGAACGATGACTTCCTTGTTGTCAGGTGTGGTCAGGGTGGTAGTGAAAATACTGATATTGTCTACTGAGCCGGAGGTGCCGCCTACTTCTACAAAATCACCCTTGGTAAAAGGGCGGAAGACGATAAGCATGACCCCGGCAGCGAAGTTGGACAGTGAGCTTTGCAGTGACAGGCCGATGGCCAGGCCAGCAGCACCGAGCAGTGCAATCAGCGAGGTTGTATCAATGCCCAGCTGGCTGAGGGCGGCTATCACTACGAACAGTAACAGCACCCAGCGCAATATGGAGCACAGGAACTTGACCAGAATGTCATCCATTTCCCGGGCACGCATGAACTTGCCCGCAACGTTCACTACGGCAGAAACGACCATGCGGCCGACGTAGAAAATGACGATGGCAAGAGCAATCTTTATGCCCCAGGGTAGAATAATGGTATCCAAAAGTTTGCTCGTGTCCATAGGTTTTTCCTGAATTTCGCGGAGAATTGTGTTGGTGCTGAACTATAGTGCAGCTTTGTCGTCTTGCAAAGAATCGCATTTTTTTGAGGCGGTGGAAACAGTTAAACTAACTAGCGTGTCTGCCCGCAGAGCGGGTGTTATAGTTTTGTCGATATTAACTGGAGTATTTGTATGACCACAGTTTTTGAACAGCCAGCCGACCTTTTGCAGGCAGTGGGCAAGCACCTTGGGCACAGTGATTGGCTGGAAATTGACCAGCAGCGCATTGATCTTTTCGCCGACGCCACCGGAGACCATCAGTGGATACACGTTGATCCCGAGAAGGCGGCTAAAGGCCCGTTCGGCAAGACTATAGCCCACGGCTACTTGACCCTTTCGCTGGCCAACCTGTTTCTGCCGCAAATTATGGAGGTCAGGAATACATCAATGGGCGTCAATTACGGATGTGAGAAAGTGCGCTTTCCCGCTGCGGTGCCGGTGGACTCGAAGGTGCGTGGCGCGGGTGAAGTGATCAGTGCAGAGGAGGTTAAGGGTGGGGTGCAGATTGTCGTGCGCATGACGATTGAGGTGGAGGGCAGTGACAGGCCAGGCTGCGTGATTGACACCATCAGCCGTTTTTTCCCCTGACGGTTAACAATTATGGATGATTTATCGGGCCTTGGATTAAGTCGTCGGCAGTTGCTAGTCGCTGCGGGCGCCGGCAGCGCGGCAATGGCCAGCGCGGCGATGGCGTTGCCAAGAGCCAGTGTTCCCCGCTGGGATATGCAGGTAGATGTGATTGTGGCAGGCTCTGGTGCTGCAGGGACTTGCGCGGCGATAGAGGCGAAATTGGCGGGTGCCAGCGTCCTGGTGCTGGAATCCCTGGCCATTCCCGGTGGCAGCTCCTCTCTCTCGGGCGGCGTAATTTACGCAGGCGGGGGCACTTCTTTGCAACGTGCATTGAAGGTGGAAGATTCGCCTGAGGCAATGTTCAATTTTCTTACCCGCGTCGGTTCTCCTAATCCCCCGCGTGAAAAAATCCAGCTTTACTGCGACCAAAGCCCCGCCCATTTTGATTGGCTTGTAGCTCAGGGCATTCCCTATACGGAGAAACTGACAACCGCCAAGGGCCTCCCCATGGGTGATGAATCGCTTTACTACTCGGGCACGGAACTGGCCTGGCCGGCACGGGAGTTGGCTGCTCCAGCACCCAGGGGACACGTGCCCGGCGTTAAGGGCATGAACGGCGGGCGCACTATGATGGAAGCGCTTTTTGGACGGTTGAAAAAACTGGGCGTTGAACTTAAGACCAGTGTTTCTTCTGAGCAACTCATCGTTGAAAGCGACGGACGTGTCAGCGGTGTGGTGGTGAGTCAGGCGGGAGAGCGCAAGTATCTGGGCGCGCGTCTGGGGGTGGTATTGGCCTGCGGAGGATTTATTCATAACCGACCGATGCTAGAGCAGTACGCGCCTCACTTGTCTCGATGCTCGACCCCGTGGGGCGGTGCTGGCGACCTGGGGCAGGGCATTAATATGGGTATTGGCGTCGGCGCAGCGGCCCTGCGAATGAACGAGGGCTTTGCTGTCGCCCCCATTTACCCCCCGGAAAATACTATCTCCGGCATTTTGGTCAACCGCGCCGGACAGCGGTTTATTAGTGAAGATTCCTACCATGCGGTTATCGGTCACAGCATCGCCTACGAGCAACAGGGCAGCGCCTGGCTGATAACCGACCAGGCCAGCAGTTACAGCAGTCCACAGGATAACTTTCCACTGGTGGCAGAAAGTAGCAGCATTGGCGGCATTGCCGAACAGTTGGACATGCCACGTGGCGGCTTACAAAACACGGTGGCTTATTACAATCGCTATGCAGGGAAAGCTCAGGACCCCTTGTTTAGTAAGTCCAAAACCTACCTGCGGCCAATACAAGGACCGCCTTACAAAGCCTGGGATATTTCCGTCGATCGTGCCTTTTTCCCGGCTCATACGCTGGGTGGCCTGGCCACCACCGTGGATGGGGAGGTGATTAGCAGTTTTGGCGAGCTAATTCCTGGGCTCTATGCGGCGGGTCGAAATACGGCGGGCATAGCAACGGCGCCCTATATAGCCAGCGGTCTTTCGGTGGGTGACGCGAGCTTCTTTGGTCGCCGGGCCGGTAAGGCTGTGGCGGGGAGTCAATGATGCGTTGGTCGATCAGCCCACTGATAATTGTGTTTTTGTGCCTGCCGGCTGTTGCCGACGAACTGCAAAGTCGTTTGGCTCTGGCGGACAAGGATCGTGGCCGTGTGGTATTCGGGCCCTGCCGCACCTGCCATTATCCAGACGCTTTAATGGGGCACAACAGTGGCCCCAATCTCAGTGAAATATTCGGCAAAGTTGCAGGTAAACAGGCAGGTTTTGCTTATTATTCGGCGCGTTTCAAGCAGGCAGAGTTCGTCTGGACGCCGCAGTTGATGTTCACCTGGCTGGAAAACCCCATGGCGATGTTTCCTGATTCTGCGATGATGAGTCTGGGGGTGCCAGACCCTCAGGACAGGGCTGATATGATCGCCTTCCTGATGCAGGCAACGGTACCTGATTAACTGGGTTTGAATGGCCTGGAGCCCGCATAGCGGACTCCATCAGAACGTCCTACTTTTTGATAATGACTGAGCTGCCATGGCCGAACAGGCCCTGGTTGGCGGTAATGCCGACTTTTGCGCCTTTGACCTGACGGTCTCCCGCTTCGCCACGCAGCTGCCAGGTCAGTTCACAGACCTGTGCCAGGGCCTGTGCGGGCACGGCTTCGCCAAAGCAAGCCAGTCCGCCGGAAACATTGACCGGGATCTTGCCACCAATGGCGGTATCGCCGGCGCGCAGCAGACCGGCTGCCTCGCCTCTGGGGGCCAGTTGTAAATCTTCTATCCAGTCCAGCTCCAGGGCTGTGGACAGATCGTAGACTTCTGCCAGATCAATATCTTCCGGGCCGATACCCGCCTCTTCATAGGCCTTCAAGGGCAGGGTAGCGCGGAAAGCATGGGCGTCAATACCCGCTGCCGCGGCTGAATCGGTTGCAATGTCGGGCATCTCCACAACAGAGCTGGCAAAGGTGGGCGTCGTGGTTGAGATGGCCGCTACCCTGGGAGCGTTACCCTTGCCGATTCTCTCGGCATACTCCAGGCTGGAGACGATGAGCGCGGCACCACCATCAGAGGTGGCACAGATATCCATCAGGCGCAGCGGGTCTGCCACCATGGCAGAGGCTGCTACATCTTCAGCGGTAAAACATTTGCGGTATCGTGCCCTGGGGTTTTTGCTGCCTATGGCTGAGTTCTTGACTTTCACCGCCGCGAAATCATCCAAAGTATCTCCGTAAACGTCCATACGTCGGCGGGCGTAGAGGGCGAAGTAGGTGGGGTTGGTAATGCCCAAATAGAAGCGCACCCAGTCCGGGTCTTCCGGACGGTAGCCCCCGGCAGGAGCCAGGAACCCTTTGGGAGTGGTATCTGCACCCACGACCAGGGCGACGTCGCACTCTCCGGCCAGAATCTTGTTGCGGGCAGCCGCCAGGGCCTGTGAGCCAGAGGCGCAGGCCGCATAGGAGGTATTCACCTCGGCGCCTTGCCAACCCAGGGCCTGGGCGAAGGTCGCGCCGGCTACGTAGCCTGGATAACCACAGCGCATGGTGGCGCCACCGGAGACGAATTTAACGTCCTTCCAGGACACACCAGCATCGGCGAGTGCCTCCCGCGCGGCGGCAACGCCATACTGAACGAAGTTGTGGCCCCACTTGCCCCAGGGGTGCATGCCGGCGCCGAGAATTGCAATTTCATTGGACATTGTCTGTGCTGCTCCGAGTGCTATTGCCCCTTACTGGGACGCAGGTTTCCATTTCCAGGTCATTTTGATGTCGTCATCGGTCTCGTGCAGCTGCTCAAGCACCAGCTCTACTGGCATACCGACCTTCAGGTCTTCACAGTTCACTCCCTCTATGACCTGGCCCAGCACCACCATTTGCTCCTTCTCCAGTTGCACGGCAGCAATTGAGTAAGGTACGTAAGGCTCCGCCGCAATGTAGGGCTGCGGCGGCTTGTAGCAGGCGTTGGTATAACTCCAGACGTGGCCAGTACGGCTCAGCTCAACTTCGCTAAAATCGGTGCTGTCGCAGCTGGGATTGCGGCAATAGTGGTTGTTTTTGGGGAAGAAATAGGTCCCGCATTCCTTGCACTGAGTGCCGATCAGGTGCGGTTTGACTTCCATTGTGTGCCAGCCATCGATGGCGGGCGCCAGCGGTTTATCGCTCATTGGTATCTCCCTGGAGAAGCGCCGCTCAGGGTAAACCGCGGGCGGGGGTCAGGCAAGCGTGCCTCCTAGACAGGGGCAGGGGGTTTACCAATACAGACCTGTGTTGCCCGGCGCTGCAGTTTTGGGCACAGTATCGTCATGTGTGGACGATTTAATGTTATCGATAGTCCGGGACTGCAGCAGCTGCTGCAGGATCTGGGTATTGACCTGCAATTGCCTTCCCGGCCCAACATCGCCCCAACCGAGGCGGTGGGCCTGGTGCGGGCAGCCGCTGAGGGTAATCAGCTGGATGCCGCTCGCTGGTGGCTGACCCCTTCCTGGGCCCCAGCCATAGACCAGAAATACAGCATGTTTAACGCCCGCAGTGAAACCCTCGCCACCAGCCGCGCCTTTCGTACGCCGTTCAAACGCCAGCGCGGGATTGTGCCCATGAGTAGTTTTATTGAGTGGCGCGCCGAAAATGGAATCAAGCAGCCCTGGATGATCACCAATGCTCAGCAAGCGCTGGCGGTAGCCGCTCTTTGGGATGTCTGGGACGGGGATGGCTCTGGCCTGCTCAGCTGCACCCTGGTGACCACCGCGGCCGCGCCGGAATTCGAGCCGTGGCACAAACGGATGCCGGTGCTGCTGGATGGAGATGAGACAGAGCGTTGGTTGGATAACTCTGTGCCGATAGAACCAGGCGATGCGATTTTTCGCAGTGAGCTGAAGTCAAAATGGCGGCTGCAACCCTTGCCTCGCACCATCAGTAACGCCAGAAACAAAAACCCCTCCGATATGGAGGGGTTGGGTGAGGTATTGGAGCTTAAACCCGGAGACGGGGCTTTAGCTTAGAACGAGTAGCGCAGATCCACACCCCAGGTGAGAGTGTCATCTGGCGTAGTGTGGTAAGCGCCCAAATCAGCTGCGGCCAATCCACCAGGGTTGCCCGCGTACTCCTCGTCCAGCAGGTTACTGCCCCACAAAGCCACCTCAATGCTGTCCTCTTCGTTGGACCAGGCCAGGCGAGCGTTCAACAGTTTCTGGTCCTGGAAGTACCAGGGACCGGTGGTGAAGAGCGCAGTGTTCTGGTCGGGGCCGGGGTCTTCGCGGAACTGGTAGTTCATGTGTAACAGCATATAGCCGTAGGCAATTTCCGGGGTCCAGTCCAGTTTCAGGGTGTACTCAGCGTTGGTTTCCCCCGATGTGTTCTCACCACCGGATAGATCGCCCGCGGCGTTGTAGTACAGGTCGGAAATACTGTCTGTTTCACGATATGTCGTCAGGCCAGCCACGCGCAGGGTGTCGGTGATGTTCCACGTAATGACAAGCTCCACGCCGTCAGTTTCATCGTCACTGCTGACCACGCCAGGTGCAGCGGTGGGGTCATCAGGGCCTTCCTTGACATCCACGGAGCGCTGGCGGCCGTCGAGTTCGTGGTGAAATAGCGCTATTTCTGCGCGCAAGCTGTCATCGAAGAAGTCACCTTTGAGGCCGATTTCGTAGCTGGTCATTTCTTCTGGATCGAAGGAGCCGGTTGTGAATGATTTGAAGCTCTGTCCATCGAAGCCTCCAGACTTGTAGCCGGTCGCGAAGGAGAAGTAGGTCATTGCGTAGTCGGTGAATTGCCAGTCTGCAACCAGGCGGCCCGTTGTTTTGCTCCAGTCGTCTTCAGCGGTAAATTTGTCGTACCACTCTTCCTGCGGCGCACCCGTCTCACTGGGGAGGTAGTTCACGCGAAATGGGAGGAAGGGCCAGTCTTCAAAACTGTTGTCCTGGGTCTGCCAGGAATACTCTTTCTCGTCGTAGCTGTAGCGCAGGCCACCGGCGAGACGGATGGTATCGGTTAGCTGGTAAGTCAAGTCTGCAAATATGCCCCAGTTGACGAAGTCTCCTGTGTTATCCATGGTTTCGGTGAAGTAATCCCCGCTGTAGCTTGGGGGTAGTACGGCTGTAGGTACGCCGGTGATGTCGGAAGCGAGGCCCGAGAAGGCAAGGTAGGTGGCATCGGACTCCTCTGCGAAATAGTCCCAAATATGGTCGTCCAGACCGAGTTCAATACCTGGATCAATAAGCCCCAGTTCCTGTGCAAACGGCAGTAACTCGCCGCTCAAAAGCTGCATGTACGAGTCGGTCAACAGACCAATATCGGTGCGTTGAAAAACCTCCTCCTCGCTGTAGTTGGCGCCAGTGATCAGGTTGATTTTGTCATCGACATAGCTGAAGCGTATTTCCGAATACAGAATATCGGAATCTTCAATATTGTTGGTATCCAGGTAACGGCGAGGGTCAGAGGTGCCGTCCTCTTCTTGCAGGTTGGTGGTCTCCCAGTCACGGTAACTGACGATAGCGAACATATCCCATTCATCATTGATAACCTGGTTGATTTGCAGAGAAACGCCATACATATCGCGGGTCTCTTCTTCGTTATTCCGACTGCTGTCGTATTCCCCTCCGGCGCCTACAACATCGTGTTGATCCTTGCTGCGAAAGGGGTCATTGCTTCCCTGGTAGGCGTATTTGCTAACACCGATTCCGGGACGTGGCAATTCATCCCGGTCTTCGTAATCTGCGGCGAGCTGTATTTCAGTGTCATCACTGGGTGCCCATAAAAATACCCCTCGCGCTGCCCAGTAGCCCTCATCCCGAAAATCGCCGCCATTGGTCGCGGACTCAGTATTACCATTGCGCTGGTTAGAGAAAAGGTTACCGCGGAATGCCAGGGTATCGGTGACGGGGGTGTTGACCATGCCCTCAACCCGGATTAAATCATTGGTGCCCAGGCGAGACTTTATGAAGCCCTCAAATTCCTGGTGTGGCTTGTTGGGCACGATATTGATCACGCCTGCGGTGGCGTTGCGACCAAATAGGGTCCCTTGCGGGCCCTTGAGCACTTCTGTGCGGGCGATGTCGGTAAATGGAATCGATGTGACGGCGCGCGGCATGTAAGAGCCGTCATAAAATGTAGCGACTGAGGGATCCTGTCCGGAACTGATGTTGGGGCTACTGACGCCACGTACGGTAATCCCGAGTTGGGTGGAGCCCCCCACTGTGTCACCAATTTCTACGCCGGGTATAAAAGCGTCAATGTCCTGGATAGTAGCAGCGCCGGTGTTGATCATGTCTTGAGCGGTGAAGGCACTCACTGCCCCTGGAACGGACATGAAATCCTCCTCACGTTTCTGCGCGGTGACGATAACTTCTTCCAGCCCCAGGTTATAGCCGCCTTTTTTGGCTTCTTCCTGGGCCATGCCCGGGGTTGCCAGAACAGATGCGCCGAGTAATAACAAAGCGGATTTAACTGCACGATTGAGGGGGTGAAAAACCGCAGGGTTGCTCCGGCGAGAGAGGGATAGTTTATTCATTGTCTCGAGTCTCGTGATTGCGAGTGTGTTGAATCTGTTGCGGCTCGGGACTGGGGCGCATCTATGCGGGATGCTGTGGCCCGTATCCAAAACCGATTAAGTTATTGTTATATAGCTATTAATCAGCCGGGTCAGACGACTTAATTCTACCCCAGATATCGGCTTATTGCTGAATATAAGACTAAGGTGCGCTAATTTTTGCTACGAACCGGCGCATTTTCCACGTGAAATCTTAAACCAAGCTGAAAATCCGTGTCTTTGTCGGTATGCAGCGCCACTGACATGGGTGAGAATGCTGCCACCATTATTTTGCAGCGGAGAGAAGAAATGGGCGTATATGCAATGACTGGCGGTGCCACTGGCATTGGTGCCGAATTGAAGAATCAGCTGCGGTCGGCTGGGCATGAGGTGATATCTGTTGATATCAAAGAGGGCGACGTGATTGCGGATCTGTCCACTCCAGAAGGTCGTAAAACCGCTATTGATGGCGTTCGAGAGCGTGCCCCAGAGGGGCTTGATGGTTTTATTCCCTGCGCCGGCCTGCCCCCTGTGGCGAAACCCTTGTCTCTCATAGCCCAGGTTAACTACTTTGCCGTAGTTGCCACAGTTGAAGGCCTCAAGGATTTGGTGGCAAAGAAGCGAGGCAGCGTCTTGCTGGTCGCCTCTAACTCGGCCCCCATGATTCGCAAGGATGATGAATTTGTGCAGGCCTGTCTGGCGGGCGATGAAGCCGCCGCTTGCGCGCATATCGAAACCCGCGACGGCCATACGGCCTACGCAGGATCCAAGCGTGCGATCACCGCATGGATGCGACGCAATGTGGTGGCTTACGCCCAGGAAGGGCTGCGGATTAATGCTGTTGCGCCGGGAATAACCCAGACACCACTGTCAGACCTGGTAATGGCTGATGAAGAACTGGGTCAGGCGATGCAGGAATTCGGCAAGATGGTGCCCTGGGGCGGCACTGCGCAACCGGCGCAAATAGCCAACGTCATGCGCTTCATGCTCAGCGAGGAAGCTGACTTCGTTTGCGGCTCAATATTTTTTGTCGATGGCGGTTCGGACGCCATGCTGCGCAGCGACGACTTCTAGGTAGCAGCGGGGGCAGATTGCACACGAACGGCTGCCGCAATGTCCTGGCTGAGGCTCAGCAGAAGCTTGCTATAGGCGGCGGCGATGTCGTTGCCGGCGGCTTGCGCTCCGGCTAACGGTTCTTCGTAGCGGGTGAGGCGCCGGGTGACTGGTTGTTCCCCATCCGTCTGATAGACCAGCCATTCGGCGACCAGAGTGGCCTTGGCCTGCTCTGTGTCCAGGGTCAATATATTCAGCTTGATACCAATCTGCGGCGCTCTTTCCGGGTGCCAGGGAAACCGGCGGATATCTTGCGTCTCTAGCAAGCCCGCCAGGTTCAGAATGGTCACCCTGGTGACCCCATCTTCCAAAGGCTCCGCCCAGCGCTCACTGCCAGCAATGCTTAGAGCATTGGCGCCGTCCGAACGCACCAGTCCATCGCGATTGAGGTACTCCGGTATACTGACTGGGCCAACGCCCAACGAGAGGCCATCGGCGACCGATGGCAGCGGCGCTAGAGCACTCAGTCGGTAATGGCTGCTGACCGGCGTAGTGCCGCAGGCTGACAGCACCAGAAGCGAGAGCAGTCCCACGCACAATTTCCATGATAATGGACTCATTACTCGTCTCCACTTCTGCCGCGAATCAGCGACTCAGGTTGTTCTTCCAGGGCGCGACCCAGTTGCTGCAGCGCTCGTCCCGCCTGGGATAGGTCTCTCAAGGCGCGGTTCAGTTCGTATACCGTGGCAGAGTCGTGGTCCACCAGTTCATCGATGCCCTGCATGCCTTCTTCAAAGGCAACAATGGCTTGCTCCAGGACCTCAAGGTTGTTGGAGATCAGTTCCGCCAGTTTGGGTAATTCGGCGTTTGCCGTGTCTACGGTGGTGGCTGCGCCAACCAGAACAGCGTCGAGCTTAGGCCCTGTGCTCGCCAGCTGGGCCTGCAGCTGCTCGCTCAAGCCGGAGACAGAGGCCAGGGTTTCCTGCAGTTGATCTGGTACTGCCTGGAAAGACTCACTGGTCACAAACGCGTTGATGCCTGCGGCGGTGGCTTCCAGGTCGCTGGCCACCTGGGCGAAATCGATAGATTCCAGCTTGCGGGTGAGGCGCTCAAGTTCTGTTGGAATGGTGGGAATTTGTAAGTAGGGTGAATCTATATCCGCCAGGATCAGTTCACTGTCAGGATGGAAGTCGAGCTGGATGTAGAGTAGACCAGTGAGAATGCTCTGGGTATTGAGCTGGGCACGCATACCCCTGGAAATGAGTTCTTCGGTCAGACTTTCTGTGTTTGTCCCGGTGCGACGGATATTTTCGCCCCGCAACTCCGCCTCCACCAGCATAATCAGTTCCACTGTATCGGCATCCAGGATCAGCTCAATACCCGTAACCTGGCCGATTTGTACGCCGCGAAGTGCCACTGGGGCACCCATGGTCAGACCTTTCACCGAGCCTTCAAATACCATGACGACGGTGCTGCGTTCTTTACCAAAGCCCGTTCCCAGCGCAAAAATAATGGTGCTAATGGCAATTAACAGTGCGCCGATGACAAAGGCGCCAATTGCGACCGTATGGGGTTTTTCACTCATACTTGTTCCTCTTTGGGCGAGCCGGACTCGCGCGCCAGGAATTGTCTCACAACTGGCTGCTCGCTGTGATCACGAAGTTCTCTAGGATCACCGTAGGCGATCATGGTTTTGGTATTAACATCCAGATAAACCGAGTTGCTGGCGATAGCGAAAATACTGGGTAATTCGTGGGTGACCATGACCACTGTCGCACCGATTGACTCCTGGAGTTGGACGATAAGTTCGTCGAGCAGACGCGAGCTAATCGGGTCCAGGCCAGCAGAGGGCTCATCGAAAAACAGGATCTCAGGTTCCAGTGCGATGGCTCGTGCCAGAGCAGCGCGTTTACGCATGCCCCCGCTGATTTCAGCAGGGTAGTAGTCCTGGTATCCCGCCAGCCCTACCAAGGCCAGCTTGTAGGCGATGATGTCAGCGCGATCGCTACTGGAGTAGCTGGTATAGAGCTGCAGCGGCAGGTTGACGTTTTGCGCCAGGGTCATTGCGCTGAACAGGCCGCCACTCTGGTAGGTGATGCCCCAGCGTTGTCGCATGCCGTCCTGCAGTTCGGCGCTGGCCTGGAAGAAGCTCTGTCCGTTATAGCAAATGTCGCCATTGGCCGGGTTTATCAGCCCAAGCATATGCTTGAGCAAGGTGCTCTTACCACATCCGCTGCCGCCCATGATGACAAAGATGTCCCCCTGGTTGATGTCGAACGTGAGCTCGCGCTGTATGACCCTGGCGCCATAGGCCATGGTCAGGTCATGAACGCTGATGTGGGGGGCGCTCATCAGATACCTACCTGCTGGAAAATGATATTGATCGCAGCATCAGCCACGATCAGGTAGACGATGGCAGTGACCACCGCTTCGGTTGCAGCCTGGCCGACAGCGGCGGAACTGCGGCCGCTGTTAATGCCAGAGCGGCATCCTGCAACGGCAATAAGCACACCGAATACAACGCTCTTGATCAGGCCAACAAAGAGATGAGACAGGCTCAGTGCTGTTTCCCCCTCCGCGATATACATCAGGGGAGTAATGCCCAGACCGCCGGCGACGATGCCACCTCCAATGATCCCCAGCACGTTGGCGTAAAGCGTCAGCAAGGGCATGGTCACCACCAGGGCGAGCATGCGCGGCACCACTAAAAACTCCATGGGGGATATCCCCATCGTGGTGATGGCGTCAATTTCTTCATTGGCCTGCATGGTGCCCAGCTGAGCGGCATAGGCCGCGCCGGTGCGGCCTGCCATGACAATGGCGGTCATCAGTACGCCCATCTCCCGCAACATGCCGATCACCACAAGGTCGGCGACATAGACCTCGGCGCCAAACTGTTGCAGCTGCACGGCCCCCAGGTATGCCAGGATCATGCCCACCAGAACGCTGGTCAGGCTGATAATGGCGAAAGCGTCGGGTCCTGCCTGGTAGCAAAAGCTGCGAAAGTCACTGAAGCGGGTATTGGCCTTGCCCAGCAGCAGTCGCCACAGGGCGATACCCAGCTCGCCGATGAACGCCAGAGACTCAAGGCTGCTTTGCCATAGTTCCTGGACCCTGTACCCAGGGTTCAGGGCCTGATGCCAGGGCACCGGGGGCTCGGTCGGAGGTAGGTGGGTGGGCACGGCGGTTGCCACCTTCAGCAGTTGCTCTACGCCTTCGGGAAGCGCTCTGGTGCGAAAAAGGATGTTGTCTTCGCGACACTGGTTAAAAGATTGCAGTAGAAAGGCCATAAGAACCGAATCCCAGCGTTTCACTTGCGAGCCGTCTACAACCAGCTCCGCCGCTGTGATACCCAGAAGATCATCTTTCAATACCTGAAAATCCCGGTGAGTCTGCCCCTGAATCCAGTCGCCGGTAAGCATCAGGACAGCACTGTCCCTATCTTCGGTCAGCAGTTTAAATCCTGGGGGTTGTTGACTCATTCAGTTATTACGCTTGCCCATAATGTCGAGTCAGTCTAATAACTTAGCGCAGTGATTACTACGCTATTGAAAGGGTAGAGGGGGGATCACTGCCCCCATGGTGTCTTGCGCCTTGCGATAAATATCGGCTACTGGCGTGCGGTTATCCACTGCGCGCCGGCGCGAGATCATGGTCGCCGGGAACAGGTAACTGTCTGTTTCTTTGTAGCGCAGGGCGCGGCTGCGCCCCAGCCTGTCCTCATACACAACCCAATCCATCCCCAACTCCGCGGCCAGCAGGTCCCCCATGATAATGCCCATGGCTTGCAGCTCGCGGGTTTGGTCGTTGCGCACAAGCTCTTGATCCAATAGTCGCTGCAACAGGCCCAGGTCGTTGTCTCGGGAGCCATTGAACTGGCGACCGAAATGGCGGGCGGTTAAGTCGCCGAGTAAAGCCCGTTGTTGTTGCATGTATTGCAGGTCTACCTGGGTCAGATTACTGACTATTAGCTCATCTTTTGCCATGGCCTGGGTGCACAGCGCCCAGGTGAGCACTAGCATAAGGTATGACCAAGGGCGTAAATGTTTCATTTTCCAGTCTCGCAGGATGCTTGGGCAGAGCATAGCAGCACCGCGCATTTTAGCCCAAGCTGGTTGTCATCCGTGTCCCTACATGGATAATGGCCCTCTTCCCTGCGGACGTCATGACTATCGATGGCCGTTCGTCAGCTTTTTTCGGAGAATTCAGATGATTACCGGCAGTATTGTCGCCCTTGTTACGCCCATGCATCCAGACGACAGTGTCGACTGGGAAGCACTGGAGCGCCTGCTGGACCTGCACATGGACGCAGGAACAGGCGCTATCGGGGCGGTGGGCACCACTGGTGAGAGCGCCACTTTAAGCGTTCCCGAGCATTGTCAGGTGATTAAGCACTGTGTGGATTATGTCTCAGGCCGTATTCCTGTCATGGCCGGCACCGGTGCCAACGCGACCTGGGAGGCCATTGAACTGACCCGGGCAGCAGCAGATGCAGGTGCGGATGCCTGCCTACTGGTCACGCCTTACTACAACCGTCCCACCCAGCAAGGACTTTACGAGCATTTTAAAGCGGTGGCCGAGGCAGTTGCGATACCGCAGGTGTTATACAACGTCCCTGGACGCACCGCTGTTGATATGCAGAACGAGGTCGTGGAGCGGTTGGCGGGTCTGGACAATATCGTCGGTATCAAGGATGCCACCGGCGATACGGCGCGCGGGCTTGATCTCATCGCCCGTTGTGGTGAGCAAATTGCGATCTATTCTGGAGATGACCCGACCGCCATGGAGCTGATCCTGGCCGGTGGTAAAGGCAATATTTCCGTAACCGCCAACGTAGCGCCCAGCCAGATGGCTCAAATGTGCGCATTGGCCGCCGCCGGAGACCGGCAGGGTGCCAGTGCTATCAACGAGCGACTCGCCGCGCTGAACCATGCATTGTTTGTCGAGGCCAATCCCATTCCTGTAAAGTGGGCACTGCAGCAACAGGGACTGATGGGTGGCGGTATTCGCCTTCCCTTGACGCCACTGGACAAAAAATATCACGCCGAAGTAATGTCCGCCCTGGAGGCAGCAGCAGTTTAATGAGTAATCCCCCTATCACACGTTTTTTCATCTCTGGCGTACTGCTGGCTTCTCTTTCTGGTTGCGGTTACCTGTTCGGTGACCAGGGGGTTTTTCGCGATACCTCCCAAGACTACAAAAAAGCGCCTGAAGTGCCGGTGATTTCAGTGCCCGCGGAAAAGGGTACGGAGTCATTGCAGGAAATCTATCCGGTACCGCCGGTAGAGAGTTCAGTGGTGCAGGCGGGCGAATTCGAAGTCCCGCGGCCAGCGCCGCTGTTGGCGGGTGCTGAGGACGAGACGGTTCGCATTCAGCGTCTGGGCAGTCAGTCCTGGGCTTTGGTAGCCGAAGCCCCGGGCCAGGTCTGGCCTCAGCTGCGCAGTTTCTTTGCCAGCGCTGGCATAGCAGTTTCCCGTATGGATGCGCGGTCCGGTTTGATGGAGACCAGTTGGGTGGGTCTTGAGTCAGCGGCTATGGCCAGTCGCTTCCAGGTGCGCATTGATCAGGGGGTTCAGCGCGGTAGCAGCGAACTTCACGTGTTGCAGCAAAATCAGGCTGGCGATGTAAACAACTGGCCAGAGGTCTCAGACAATTCAGATCAGGAGTCGGAAATGCTCAGCGCGATCTCCCAATATATAGCCAACAGCGCCGGCACCGCGCCGGTTTCAATGGTGGCGGAGCAGGGTATTAGTGCCACCGGCAAAATATCCATGCAGGAAAACGCTCAGGGCGAGCCCCATATTCAGTTGGTGCTGCCCTTCGACCGGGCCTGGGCATCGGTGGGTCGAGCACTGGAGAAATCTACCTTTGAACTGACCGATCGAGATCGTAGCACCGGTGTCTACTATGCGCGTTTCTTAGGTCCAGATGCGGAAGAAGAGGACGGCTGGTTTGACTGGCTGTGGGCTAGTGATGACGAACACCCGCATGTGGGCGAAACCTTTATTGTCAGCGTTAATGCCCTGGATGAAGGCGGTGTGTCCATATACCTGCGACAGCAGCCGGACGCCACGAAAATGCTTGAGAAGCGCGAGCAACAAGGGCTGTTGAGCCTGATCAAGGGCAATATAAACTAATACGCATGCAGTTTGCATCTCTGGGTTCTGGCAGCAAGGGTAACGCTACCCTTGTGCGCCAGGGTGAAACGCTACTCATGATCGATTGTGGTTTCTCTCTGCGGGAAACCACCCGTCGCATGAACCGCCTGGGCCTGTCACCGGAGCAGCTGCAAGCTGTGCTTGTGACTCATGAGCACAGTGATCACAGTGCCGGCGTGTCCCGGCTCTCTGCAAAGCACCAAATTCCAGTGTATTTGACTCACGGTACGGCAAGCAGTGGCCGCTGCGATGGCAGCTTTGAGTTGCGCAGTTTTAACTGTGACGAGGAGTTTACCGTTGGCGATATTAAGGTACGCACAGTGGCCGTCCCGCACGATGCCGCTGAGCCCTGCCAGTTCCGCCTGACTGCAGATGGCCGTTCGCTGGGAATTCTCACAGATCTGGGCTGTATTACCCCCCATGTTGTCGATAGCTATCAGGATTGCCACAGCCTGCTGCTGGAGTTCAATCATGACCTGGACATGTTAATGGCGGGCACATATCCGCCGCAACTTAAGCGCCGGGTAGGAGGGGACTGGGGGCACCTCAACAATGAGCAAGCAGCGGATCTACTGCGGCAGCTGGACTGCACTGAACAACTGAATAACCTGGTGGTTGCTCACATTAGTGAGAAAAATAACTCCCGGGCCTGTGCTGAGCGAGCTCTGGCGTCGGTGTTGGCATCAACTGACGGCGTTGTCTGGGCGCAGCAGGCGGAAGGTTTCGATTGGCTGAACGTTTAGCTCGTAGCCTTTTCTTCTTCTTCTTCTTTTGCGCGATCCCGTTTCCAACGGCGATTGCTCCATAACCAACTCTCTGGCTCTTCGCGAATAGCCTCCTGTGCCAGGGCCACATAGCGCTCTGTAATAGTGTGCGAGCCTTTGTCATAGGGCGGCTGTGCAAGTTCCTTGAACTCAATCTCGTAGTGGCCAGTGCTGCGCCTATGACACTGGGCGAATAGCACGGGGAACTTGGTCATGGTGGCGATGGCTTCTGCGCCCAGATAGAAGTTGGCTTCGCGGTTCATGAACGTGGTCCAGTGTCCGCGTTCCCTGCGAATAGGGGATTGATCGGCGACCATCACGAAAAGCCGGAACTCCCGTCGTCTGCGAATAATATCCTTTACCGATTCGTCCATGGACAGTGGTCGTGAACCAAACTGGCTTCGAATTTGGTAAATCAGTTTATCCGCGCTTTTGTTGTGCAGGGGTTTGTATACCGGATCGATGGGTATCTTGAAATGTGTTGTAGCGCCATGGAGCATCCACTCCCAATTTCCCTGATGGATGGTGAGCACGATCACTGACTTGTTGAAGTTCTCGCTATATTGTTGCAGTAGTTCAGGGTTGATAAAACGCACGCGTTCAGTGAAGTCTTCCGGCTGCATGCGTCTTGCTTTGATGATTTCCAATGCCACCTGACAGAATTGCCGATAAAAGTCTTTTGCTAGCGACGCTCTGGCGGCAGCTGTTTTTTCGGGAAATGCATTACTTAAGTTGCTGGCCACGACGTCTCGACGGTAGCGAACGACATGGTAAAGCAGCAGATACAGTATCCACGCCAGCCCGTAAAGCAGGGGAAAGGGCAGGTAACTGATCAACCGATAGAACATCAGTGCGGGCAATGCTCTGGCAGGATGACCTCTTGCAGGCGGAGCAAAGCGCTGCTCGACGGGCATTGCAGAGATGTGTTTCCAGACAAGTCCAGGGTATCCAGAGATAGCAAGCCGTATAGCGGCACCGGGTCTACTATCTGGTTATCATCAAGGTAGAGGGATTCCAGGGAGGAAAGGGAAACCAGTGACGCCAGGTTACGAATCTGGTTTGAGGACAGTTTGAGCTGAGTAAGGCCGGTAAATATCTCTAACCCACTAAGATCAGCGATCTTGGCATGACTGCAGTTGAGGGTAAGCAGTTCATTGGCCAGGGTGGCCTTCTGGTCAGTGATGGCCTGTTCCAGGCAAGCGTTTAGCGCAGCATCAGCGACCTCAAAATCAGTGAATAAAGGGCGTGGTGTGTAGACTGTCTTGTCATTGATTTTGAAATCAAGGTCACTGCAGCCAGCGATTACTGTCATGAGTAGAAGGCCTGTAAACCAGCGTGTCATCTTTGTCCGTCCCCTGTCCCATATAGTTCTTTAGCGTCCGCCCAACATCGGGCATAGCACCCGAGCCACAGGCTAACTATAATAGCACTGCAATCGACAAAATTTGGGAAGCTTGATGACAGAGTCAGAAATACCTGGCGCAAGGGCAGCTGGCGCCGAGGCTCCAGCAAGTGAGGCCATCTCGCTAGTTCAACGCGGCAATCTCAAGACTCTGGAGAAAACCCTGCGCAAGCAGTGGCGCCTGGGGCAAAATATCGTGCTTTGCTGGAGTGCTGATGAGCGCGGCCTGCTGGTCATCTTCGTCCCCCATTACTTTCTCGGTAACTACTGCGCTGATGACGCTCAGCATAAAGGGAACGAGGGCTATATTCGGGAGCTAATTTCGGGCACCAGGCGCAAGACCCGTGAGGAAATGTTCGCGGTCTCCAAGCGACTGGAGGTAGCGCCTACGTTTATCAAGTTGAGTACAGCGCTCAGTGAGGAATCCCGAGTTCTGGATGAAGTAGAGCAGCTTATTCGACGCTACGGTCTCAGTTATGTGGAAAGCAGGGCTGTGCTGTTGTTTGATATCGTCGAATTTTCGCTTTATACGCCCTTTGAACAGGCCAGCCAGCTGAACAGTCTGTCTTACTCACTCAACTCCGCTTACAACAAATTGCTGGCTCGCGGTATTGAGATAAACTTTGCCCGCACAACCACCGGTGATGGCTACTACATCTGGAATCGCACGTTAGGACCCCAGGCCAACGTGGACCTGGCCTATTTCATGATGTTGGTGGTGGCGGATAACGCAGTAGCCCGCGCCGCCTCTCGTGGCAATACGGTACCGGTGATTCGTACCGCCTACCACATTGGTGGACATTATGAGCTTTACCAGGCCGAGGGTGTAAATCCCACAGTGTTTAGCTACATCGTAGGCGATGTGACCATTGAGCTGGCACGCATGGTGGACATGGCCGCTGCAGAGCAAATTCTGGTGGGCGATTTCACCACTCAACTGGGTGAAGTGGCGCTGGCCGGCGGGGACGTTTCTACTCCGGCTTTTGTTGCTGCCTGTAACCGAGGTCTCTCTGCGGTAGAGGGGTCGCAATTGTCGAGCAAGGTCATGTCAGCTATCAATTGCCGGCTTAGCGAGCACCTGGCTGACAGTGGTGAGATGGCGCCGCGCCGGTTTCGGATTGTAGACAAACATGGTCTCAGCCATTACGCCTACAACCTGCAGCTGGTAGTCAACCTTGAAGGAAAGGAACTTCAGTTGGGGCTGGAAGATTCCAAACTTCCCGGACAGGTCGCAGCAAAGACTGCCACAGAAGGCGCTAACGAAGACGGCAACAAGGCCACAGACGGGGGCGAGGATCGCCCGGCTGCCACTGCCGAAGAGATGTTCGATGACCTGGCGAGCCTATTGCAGAAGCGCAAGTCCAGTATTGTCGAGGACTGAGCGTTGTTTCCCTGATGAGTGAACCTCTGGCTTTATCGGCGAGTCTGGCAGTGTGCCCCGGGGATGATCTTTCGCGAAGCGCAGCGGCAGATCTTGCAACGCAATTGCACTTGCCGCAGCTGCCCATGTCGACTGATCCGCGCCTATGTGACTCCGCTGAGGCATTGTTGCTGGTCTTTGTAGATGGCATTGCATTGCAGATTACGGGTAAAAAAGCGCCGGGACCGGTCGCAGTAGACTTTGGTGCTGCGGCGATGCGCCATCGCCGAGGTGCCGGGCACAATGAGTTACTAGGAAAGGCGGTAGGAGTCGGTAAGAAGGCGCCACTTTTCGTTGTTGATGCTACTGCCGGATTGGGCAGAGATAGCTTTATATTGGCAGATCTCGGGGTTGACGTTACCTGCTGCGAGCGTAATTCTGTTGCCGCTGCCATGTTGCGCAGCGGTCTTGCCCTGGCGCAACAGTCTACCGACCCCTGGCTTGCCCACACGGCGGCGCGCATTAACCTGATAGCAGGTGATGCCACTGACCTCGCAGCCAGCGTACTGGCAGATGTCGATGTCATTTACCTGGACCCTATGTTTCCCCAACGTGAAAAAACAGCAGCGGTGAAGAAGGAAATGGCGCTTTTTCAGTTGCTGCTGCGCAATGAACAGGACAGTAACGAGGCCTTGCTGAGCTGGGCGCTTGGCTGTCCTGTGGCTCGGGTAGTGGTGAAACGCCCGCCCAAGGCGCCGCCGCTGGCGGGGAAGGCTCCATCTCACAATATCAAAGGGAAAGCTGTACGTTACGATGTGTACGTGCTCCGCGGCCTATCCTGACAAGCACTGCAGTGCCGACAACGGTTATTATCCAACAGAATCGACTACTGGAATTACGCTATGTCTGAACACAAGACCACCGCACTGGTAACCGGTGCTTCCTCTGGATTGGGCGAGGAGTTCTGCCGGCAGTTGGCCGACCGTTGCCCGGTTATCATCGCTGTTGCTCGCCGTCGTGAGCGACTGGAAGCGCTGCGCGATGAATTAGCAGGCCGAGCCGAAGTTCACGTGGTAGAGGCTGACCTACTGACAACGGAAGGTGTTGCGCAGACCATGGAGATACTGCGCCAGAAGGGCCCGGTAGACATCCTGGTGAATAATGCCGGATTCAGTCCTTACGGCAACTTCGCCGATTCGCCCATAGGCGGGCAGCGAGACATGCTGAGTCTGCATTGCGATGCGGCGATTACCCTTACCCGAGCGGCCATTCCGTATATGCAGGAACTCGGTGGTGGCAGTATTATCAATGTGTCTTCAGTGGGTTCTTTTTTACCGGGCCAGAAGCTGGCAGTGTATGGCGCGAGCAAGGTCTTCCTGAATTATTTTACCTTGTCTCTGGACAAAGAGTTGGCCGATACCGGGATCAAAGTGCAGGCTCTTTGCCCGGGGCTGGTGCGTACTGAAATCCATGAACCTATGAAGGACCAGGGCTTTTCTCCAGAAGCTTTTCCTGACGATATGTGGATGGACGCGGCGGAAGTGGTCACTGCCAGCCTCGATGCATTGGCGGGAGACAAAGTGCTGGTGGTGCCAGGGGAGGGAAACCTGGCCCTGGCCAGAATGGGCGCTCAGGGCCTACTGAACGCCCTGGGCGAGTAGTCGTTCCATAATACCGCGATAAATGTCTGTCAGGCGCGGCAGGTCCGGCGCGTGGACTTCCTCGTTCAGCTTGTGAATGCTTGCATTGATGGGGCCCAGCTCAACAACCTGGGCTCCGCTGGGTGCAATAAAGCGACCATCAGAGGTACCGCCAGATGTCGACAGTTCGGTTTCAATGCCGGTCACCTCTCGAATACTTGCCACGGCGGCATCTACCAGTTCTCCGCTGGGGGTGAGAAAAGGTTGGCCGCTAAGATTCCACAGTATGTGATAGTCGAGGCCATGAGCATCTAAAATAGCCTCAGTGCGCTGGCGTAGGTCGACATCGGTCACTTCTGTAGAAAAACGAAAGTTGAACACAATGTCCAGTTCTCCGGGTATGACGTTGGTCGCGCCGGTACCGCCGTTAACATTGGAAATTTGCATCGACGTGGGAGGGAAGAAACTGTTGCCTTCATCCCAAAGTTCCTCGGTAAGTGCGGTCAATGCAGGCACAGCCCGATGAATCGGGTTGTCTGCCAGGTGCGGGTAGGCGATGTGTCCCTGGACACCTTTGACGGTGAGCGTGGCGTTGAGCGAGCCGCGCCTGCCGTTTTTAATGACGTCTCCCAGAGTACTGGTGCTGGAGGGTTCTCCCACCAGGCACCAGTCGATTTTTTCGTCGTGTTCCTGCAACCATTCCATGACTCGCACGGTGCCATTTGTGGCCGGACCCTCTTCATCTGAGGTGATCAGGAAGCCAATTCGTCCGCTGTGATTCGGGTTGGCGGCAACGAATTCTTCAGCGGCAACTACCATGGCCGCCAGGCTGGCTTTCATGTCCGCAGTGCCTCTGCCATAGAGCGTGTCGCCTACCAGGCTGGGCTCAAAGGGAGGCGTGTTCCATTTTTCTTCAGGCCCGGTGGGCACTACATCGGTGTGGCCTGCAAACACCAATAGTGGACCGCTGTCACCGTGAACGGCCCAAAAATTCTCTACCTCGCCAAAACGCAGCGCGGTGCAGTGAAAACCAACGGCTTCCAGGCGGGAGATCATCAGTGCCTGACAGCCGCAGTCCTGGGGCGTGACAGAGGGCCGGCGGATGAGGTCGAAGCAAAGAGCTAGTGTTTTTTCCACGGTTAATGTGCGCCTAGTTGTGGGCGTGTAGCGCCTCGTTGAGTTCGACTGCTGATCGATTGGTCAGGCACTCCACCGCACCGGTGGTGGAGTTTCGGCGAAATAGCAGGTCAGATTTTCCCGCCAGATCACGGGCCTTCACTGTTTCTACCGGCATGCCATCGGCATCCAGCATCGTGACTTTGGTGCCGGCGGTGATGAACAGGCCTGCCTCTACTGTGCAGCGGTCGCCCAGGGGGATGCCGATGCCGGCGTTGGCGCCGATAAGGCACTCTTTGCCGACAGAAATGACAATATTGCCACCACCGGACAGCGTGCCGATGGTGGAGCAACCGCCGCCGAGATCGGAACCCTGGCCGACAACGACCCCTGCCGATATACGTCCTTCTATCATGCCTGGGCCTTCTGTACCGGCATTAAAGTTAACGAAGCCCTCGTGCATGATAGTAGTGCCTTCTCCCAGGTGAGCGCCCAGCCGCACCCTGGCGGTGTGAGCAATACGGACTCCGGCGGGTACTACGTAATTGGTCATCTTGGGGAACTTGTCGACACAGCTGACCTCAAGCACTTCACCGCGCAAGCGAGCGGACAATTGGCGTTCATTCAACTCGTTGATGTCGACAGCACCTTCGTTGGTCCAGGCTACGTTGGGCAATACGCCGAACAATCCGTCCAGGTTGGTGCCGTGGGGTTTGACCAGGCGATGGGACAGCAGATGCAGCTTTAGATAAGCTTCGGGTACGTTAGCGGGGGCCTTATCTTCGTCCAGCAGGACCGCAACAGCGGGGCGACCGCTATCGCGCAGGCGCCCGGCCAGTGCTGCGTGCTCCGCGTCACCAACGTCGTTAAATGCTGACTGTAGTGCGCGTAGCTGTGTTTCATCAAGAGGGATGTTGCTATCGAGTCCAGCAACAGCAGCACGCAGATTGGGTGATGGAGCGAGCAGGGGGGTGGGAAAAAATATTTCCAGCCACTCACCCTTTCTGTTACGTGTACCTACGCCAAGTCCAAAGGCAAATGGGGAATCTGTCATTTTGCTACCTGTGATCTAGTGACCCTAAAGGGTGTGGTGATTGAAGAGGTCTTGATATTTCGCCGCGGAAAAACCGCAGTAGCGTTCGTGGCCTATATCCAGGAGTGGACGTTTAAATAGCGTTGGCTGCTCAAGGATAGCCTCCAGGGCGGCAGCATCATTCATACTGTCCCGTGCCGCTTGATCCAAACCCTTCCAAGTGCTGCTGCGTTTGTTAACCAGAGTTTCCCACCCCAGGTCTGTCAGCCACAGGGCCACAGCTTCTCGACTCAGCCCGTCCTCACGGACGTCGTGGAACTGGTATTCCACGCCGCGATCTTCCAGCCACTTGCGGGCCCTCTTAATTGTGTCGCAATTTTTGATGCCGTAGAGCGTGATCACTGCGGTTCCTGTTGTGGCTGTTTTTGAGGGCGGCTAGCATAGCAAATCAGGCCCCTTAGATATAGCAAGAGGCTACCCTCTGGCGCAAGACTCAGGCCGCTCCAGCAGCCCTGAGTAAAGTGGCGTATTCTGCGCCATTGCGGTGCTCAGTGACGATATCCAATACCGAGCGACCATCTTGTCCGCGGGCGTTTACATCTCGTTGTTGCTCGCCATAAAAATTGACGAACAGGTCGAAGTCGGAGGCGCGCATGCTCTGATAGGCCTTGAGCAACATGTGAAAGTCTTCATTGCTGCCATCGTGGGGTCGCACATTCAGAAAGCTCCTGATGTGGTCCTCAGTCCAGACATCGTCCAGTACTTTTTGTTTGTCTTTTTTCATTGGGTTGGTCCTTCTTGATTACCGCCAACTACGCGGGAATGACAAAGTGATTTACGTTAATTTCTTGGCCAGTAATTGGTTTACCATTTGCGGGTTTGCCTGACCTTTGGATACTTTCATTACCTGGCCGACAAAGAAACCCACCAGCTTTTTACGCTTGGCTTCGTCCGCGGCAAGGTATTGCTCTAGTTGAGCTTTGTTACTGGCGATGACTTCATCTACCATCGCTTCCAGTGCTCCTGAGTCAGAGACCTGTTTCAGTCCCTTGGACTCGATAACCTGATCAGCGTTGCCCTCACCCTGCCACATAGCTTCGAACACCTGCTTGGCAATCTTGCCGGAGATGCTGTTGTCGAGAATTCGGATAATCAGGTCGCCCAGATCATTTGCTGATACTGGACTTGAGGCGATGTCTTGTTCGACCTTGTTCAGCTGGCCCAACAGTTCCACTTGCACCCAGTTGGCTGCGATCTTGGCATCGCCGCAGGTGGCGACAACGGCTTCGTAATAATCAGCAAGTTCGCGACTGGCTGCCAGTACACTGGCGTCGTAGGCCGATAGTGCATATTGGTCAACAAAGCGCTGGCGCTTGTCATTGGGTAGCTCCGGTAAGGTTTCACGGACCTTGGCCACATAGGCGCTATCGATGACTATCGGCAGAAGATCCGGTTCCGGGAAGTAGCGGTAGTCGTTGGCGACTTCCTTGCTGCGCATGGACCGAGTTTCATCTCGGTCGGCGTCATAGAGCCTTGTTTCTTGCACAATTGTGCCGCCGTCCTCCAGGATCTCAGCCTGGCGCTGGACTTCGTGTCGTATGGCCCGTTCAACAAAGCGAAATGAGTTCACGTTCTTGATTTCAGCGCGCGTGCCGTACTCCTGTTGGCCCACCGGGCGCAGAGAGATGTTGATATCGCAACGCATGGAGCCTTCTGCCATATTGCCATCGGAGATGCCTAAATATGTGACAAGGCTATGCATGGCTTTGAGGTAGGCCACAGCCTCCGCAGAAGAACGAATGTCGGGCTCGCTGACAATTTCCAGCAAGGGGGTGCCTGCCCGGTTGAGGTCAATCCCGCTCATGCCGTGGAAGTCTTCGTGCAGGGACTTGCCTGCGTCCTCTTCCAGGTGGGCGCGGGTAATGCCAATCTGTCTTGTGCTGCCGTCTTCCAGTTGAATTTCGAACTCGCCCTCACCGACGATAGGATCGGCGAACTGGCTGATTTGGTATCCCTTGGGCAGGTCGGGATAAAAATAGTTCTTGCGGTCAAATACCGAGCGCATGCCAATATGCGCACCTATACCGAGGCCAAACATGACCGCCATGCGCACTGCCTGCTCGTTGAGCACCGGCAGCATACCTGGCATGGCCAGGTCTACAGCGCTGGCCTGGGTGTTGGGTTCCGCGCCAAAGGTGATCGATGAGCCGGAGAAAATTTTTGACTGAGTGGCCAGTTGCAAGTGCACTTCCAGGCCGATAACGGTTTCCCATTGCATCAGGCGGCACCTCCTGTCTGCGGTGACCGGGTATGCCAGTCGGTTGCCTGCTGGAAGCGATGGGCAATATTGAGGAGCTGAGCTTCTCCGAAGTGACGGCCAATCAATTGCAGGCCCACAGGCTTTCCATCTACCAGTCCGGCAGGAATAGACATGCCCGGCAGGCCGGCCAGGTTCACCGCCAGGGTGTAAACATCCTCCAGATACATCGCCACCGGATCGTCGCTCTTTGCGCCAAGACCAAAGGCTGGGCCCGGTGTGGTGGGACCTGCAATCACGTCTACCTGCTCAAAAGCGCCCATGAAATCATTTTTGATCAAGCGCCTGGCCTGCTGCGCCTTCTTGTAATAGGCGTCGTAGTAACCCGCTGACAAGGCGTAGGTGCCCACCAGGATCCGGCGTTTGACCTCGTCACCAAAGCCTTCTTCGCGGGTGCGGGTATAAAGATCATGCAGATTTTGCGGCGCGTCGCAGCGATAGCCGTAGCGCACCCCGTCAAAGCGTGACAGGTTGGTTGAGGCCTCAGCCGGGGCAATAATGTAGTAAGCGGGGATGGTCAGATCGCTGTGGGGGAGGCTGATATCCACCAGGGTCGCACCTTGTGCTTCCAGTTCTTTTAATGCCCCCCTGATTTGCTCGCCGGTAGCGCTGTCCAGGCCCTCGCCAAAGTATTCTCGCGGCAGCCCAATACGCAGCCCTTCCAGGCGATTGTCCAGTGAAGTGGTGTAATCCTCCACGGCGGCTTCCGCTGAGGTGGAGTCAAGTGGGTCGTGGCCGGCCATGGTGTTGAGCAAAATGGCACAGTCTTGGGCGGTATGAGCCAGCGGGCCGCCCTGATCCAGGCTAGAGGCGTAGGCAATCATGCCCAGCCGTGAAACCCTGCCATAGGTAGGCTTGAGACCAGTAATACCGCAAAATGCGGCTGGCTGGCGTATCGAGCCACCGGTGTCGGTGCCAGTGGCTGCCGGGGCCAGCATTGCAGCCACAGCGGCGGCCGAGCCTCCGGAGGATCCGCCCGGCACTAGCGAAGTATCCCAGGGGTTTTTCACTGGCCCGTAGTAGCTGTTCTCGTTGGACGAACCCATCGCAAACTCGTCCAGATTGGTTTTCCCCAGTATCACGGCCCCTGCTTGGTTAAAGCGCGTTATAACCGTGGCGTCGTAGGGAGGGATAAAATTATCCAGCATTTTCGAGCCACAGCTGGTACGAATGCCTTGGGTACAAAAAATGTCCTTGTGGGCCAAGGGGATACCAGTGAGAGCGGTCACATCGCCTGTGGACAGCCTGCGGTCAGCTGCCTCGGCAGAGGCCAGGGCGCGCTCTTCGTCTACGGTGATAAACGCGTTGTAGGTCGAATCCAGCTCGGCGATGCGCTGCAGGTAGGCACGGGTGAGTTCGACGCTGGTAAATGTCTTGTCCCGCAGGCCTTGGGCCAGCTGGGCGACAGTGTGTTCATGCATGTTGATGTCCTGGTGTGGCGGTCGCCACTTATTCGATTACTTTGGGTACTAGGTAGAGACCGTTTTCCACGGCCGGAGCAATAGCCTGGAAGGCCTCTCTGTGGTTGATCTCGGTGACTTCGTCTGCGCGCAGGCGCTGGGTGGCATCCAGCGGATTGGCCATAGGCTCTACGCCGGCAGTATCGGCGGCCTGCAACTGATCCACCATGCCGAGGATTTCAGTAATGCGCTGGGTGACCTCGCCAATCTGATCATCGGCGATGCGGATACGTGCCAGCTCCGCAATTTTTTCAATTTCGTCTTGCTCAATAGCCATGCTGTTACAACCAAAAAGAGCCGCTGAGGGGCGGCAAGGGCGCTAAACTTATCACATTTGCGCCTTGCCCAAAATCCCCGCGGTTGATACAGTTCACTGAATAAATGTTCATCCAACAAAACGGTTGAAAACTGCGGCATTTTAGGGGCAATTTGGCTCGATACCCGGTTACTAGTAAAGCATGCAGAACCGCCCGGCCCAGTTCCTCGTTGTATTCATAAGGTAGTAAGAATTAATGCTGAAGAAATTGCGTGGAGTGTTCTCCAACGATCTCTCTATTGATCTGGGAACTGCCAACACCCTGATCTATGTGCGCGACAAAGGCATTGTGCTCGACGAGCCCTCCGTTGTCGCCATCCGCGTCCACAATGGTCAGAAGACCATCGAGGCTGTGGGTACAGAAGCCAAGCGTATGCTGGGCAGAACGCCTGGCAATATTACGGCCATCCGTCCTCTCAAGGACGGTGTTATCGCTGACTTCCAGGTGACAGAGAAGATGCTCCAGCATTTTATTGCAAAAGTGCACGAGAGCCGCTTCATTCGGCCCAGCCCACGAGTACTGGTTTGCGTTCCCTGTATGTCCACCCAGGTGGAGCGTCGGGCTATTCGCGAATCCGCCCTTTCGGCAGGTGCCCGTGAGGTGCGTCTTATCGAAGAGCCAATGGCCGCCGCTATTGGTGCAGGCCTGAATGTAGAAGAGGCCAGCGGTTGCATGGTGGTAGATGTAGGTGGCGGTACCACCGAGATTGCCATTATTTCACTCAACGGCATTGTCTACCGAGATTCTGTGCGGATTGGCGGTGACCGGTTTGATGAGGCTATCGTCTCACACGTGCGTCGCCGCTATGGCAGCCTGATTGGTGATGCCACTGCTGAAAAGATCAAGATGGAAGTGGGCTGCGCCTTCGGTGGTTCAGAGCTGCGCGAGATTGATGTGCGTGGCCGTAACCTGGCAGAGGGTGTACCCCGCAGCTTTACACTGGACAGCGACGAAATCCTGGAGTCACTTCAAGACCCATTGTCTTCCATCGTACAGGCGGTTAAGTCGGCCCTGGAGCAGTCTCCGCCGGAATTGGCGGCCGACATTGCTGAAAGCGGGATCGTTGTGACCGGCGGCGGCGCACTGCTGCGCGATCTGGATCGACTGATTTCCGAGGAGACAGGGCTGCCTGTGATCGTCGCAGAGGAGCCTCTGACCTGTGTTGCTCGAGGTGGCGGTCGAGCCATGGAGCTGATGGACAGACGCACCATGGACCTGTTGTCCACAGAATAAGTGCACTGTCCCCGGAGTTCCGGCAGGAATCGCTGAGGAGACGACATCAAGCCACTATTTGTTAAAGAATCCAACCTGGGGCTGCGCTTGTTCCTGGTAGCCCTGGTCGTTGTGGTGCTGCTGGCTGCTGACCTGCGCTTTAACGCCCTGCAAACTGCTCGCTCTCTTATGGAAGTCGCCGCTGCGCCAGTTTACTGGGTCGCCGATCTGCCCTCGCGGGCCGCTGACTGGAACAGGGAACATCTGGTCAGTCGTAGTGATTTGCTCGAAAAAAACGAACAATTACGCCAGGAAAACCTGGTATTGAAGGGGCGATCTCACCAAATGGCCTCTCTGCAGGCGGAGAACGTGCGCCTGCGAGCCCTGCTGAACTCCTCTGCTATGGTGCGCGACGATGTGTTGGTGGCAGAGCTGATTGGCGTCTCCCCTGATCCTGTACGCCACCAGCTGGTGCTGAATAAAGGCGAGCAAGACGGCGTATTTGCCGGCCAGCCGCTGATTGATGCGGACGGTTTGCTCGGCCAGGTGGTAGAGGTGAGTCCACTCATTTCGCGGGCCTTGCTGATTACCGACGCCACGCATTCCATTCCGGTGCAGGTCAATCGCAATGGTGTGCGCGCCATCGCCGAGGGCATCGGCAGCTTGACTTCTCTGGAGATTCATCACGTCTCGGCAACCACCGATATTCAGGCCGGAGACCTGCTGGTGACATCGGGGCTCGGGGGGCGATTTCCGGTGGGCTATCCGGTGGCAGTGGTCAGCGAGATTGAGCGCGACCCGGGGCAGGCTTTTGCCCGCATCATCGCCAGACCCAGTGCCGCACTGGAACGCAGCCGGCATGTGCTGCTGGTCTTCACCGCCAAACCACCCACAGGAGACTGATTTTTGGTCGACCAGGGCCCTTATGCCTACTGGGTAATACTCGCCAGTTTCTTTTGCGCACTGACCCTTGCCGTGTTGCCGGTGCCACAATGGCTAGCATGGGGGCGCCCCGAGTGGGTTGTGCTTGTGCTTGTTTACTGGGTCATTGCGCTGCCGCATAGGGTCGGCCTGATAACAGCGCTGTTGCTGGGGCTGATGCTGGATATCGTGGAGGGCGCTGTGATGGGCCAAAATGCCTTCGCCCTTGTGGTGGTGGCGCTGCTGTCGGTGATGCTCTACCAGCGTCTGCGTGTATTTAGCGTCGCCCAGCAGGCCGGTGTGGTCTTTGTGCTCGCCGGAATTAACCAGATGATCTGCCAGTGGGTGCAGAACCTGGAAGGCGCTGGCGCCAGTAATTTGATGTTTCTGTTGCCTGCATTTTCGAGCGCTCTTTTGTGGCCTTTCGTTTTTCATTTGCTACGCAGTCTGCGTCGCCTCTACCGGGTGAATTGAGATGGACTTAATTCTTGCTTCTGCCTCACCTCGTCGCCGGGAACTGCTGAACCAGATTGGGGTGGCCCACCGCTGTGAGCCTGCCGATATTGACGAGACCCACCGGGAGAGCGAAAAGCCCGGTGACTATGTTCTGCGGATGGCCATAGAGAAAGCTGCCGTTGTGGCCGCCCGCCATTGTGGTGAAGAAGTTGCTGTGCTCGCAGCGGACACCTCGGTGGTTATCGATGAGGATGTACTCGGCAAGCCGGGCGATCACTTTGAGGGCCTGGGGATGCTTGCCCGACTCAGTGGGCGCAGCCACTCGGTACTTACTGGCATTTGCCTCCAGACCGCCCAGGGGGAGAGCCTCTGTGAACTGGTGGACACCAGGGTGACCTTTGTGCAATTGACCCGGGAGCAGTGCGAGGCTTATCTGGCCACAGACGAGCCCTGGGACAAGGCCGGCGGCTACGGTATCCAGGGTATGGCCGGGGCTTTTGTCAGTTCAATCGAGGGCAGCTACAGTAATGTGGTGGGCCTGCCGTTAGCCCAGACCTGGCAAATGTTATCAGGGCAGGGTATTGCGGGCGCACTGGGAGAATCGCGTGAGTGAAGAAATTCTGGTCAATGTAACACCCATGGAGACACGGGTGGCCGTGGTCGACAACGGTGCGACGCAGGACATTCACATTGAGCGCAGCGCGAGCAGGGGTATGGTGGGCAATATCTACTCAGGCAAGGTCGTGCGGGTCTTGCCGGGAATGCAGGCAGCATTTGTCGACATTGGTGCCGAACGCACCAGCTTTATTCACGTCTCAGATATCTATGTCCCCGGGGGTGATGGCCGTTCCCGGGCCTCTGATGCCATTGCGGACCACTTGCACGAAGGCAAGAAGGTCATTGTTCAGGTCACCAAAGATCCATTGGGCAGTAAGGGCGCGCGCCTGACCACCGAACTATCGTTGTCTTCTCGCTACCTGGTGTTTATGCCCCAGAATACGCATGTGGGCGTATCCCAGCGAATTGATGATGCTCAGGAACGCGAGCGTTTGCAGAAATTGCTTGCCCAGGGCCTGGCAGCGGAAGAAATGGTTGAGCAGGGCGGCTATATTTTGCGCACAGCGGCAGAAGGTGTGGGTTTGGACGAGGTGCGAGCGGACCTGCGCTTTTTGAAACGTTTATGGGCAGCGGTTTCCCGCCGTGGCAAAGCAGCGCGCAAGGCGGAGCTGCTCTACGCTGACCTGGCATTACACATGCGAACGGTACGCGATCTTGCACGCCCGGGTGTGGAACGTATCCTGATAGACAGCCGCGAAAGCTATACCGCATTGCAGGAGTTTTGTAGCGAGTACATGCCGGAGGTGTCTGACCTGTTGGAGCACTATCCGGGCGAACGTCCCCTGTTTGATTTGCACGGTATTGAGGAAGAGCTGCAGCGTGCCTTGGGCCGCAAAGTGGAGCTGAAGTCTGGCGGCTATCTGATTATCGACCAGACAGAAGCGATGACCACTATTGATGTGAACACTGGCTCTTTTGTAGGACGCCGCAACCTCGAAGAGACCATCTTCAAGACCAATCTGGAGGCGGCGACCATGCTTGCCAGGCAGTTGCGGGTGCGCAACCTTGGGGGCATCATCATTGTCGACTTTATCGACATGCAAGACGAGGAACACCGTCGCCAGGTTCACCGCACCCTGGAGAAGGTCATGACCAAGGACCCTGCGCGTAATAAGATAACAGGGGTTTCCGATTTAGGCCTGGTGGAAATGACGCGCAAGCGGACTCGGGAAAGCCTGGAACAATTACTTTGTGAAGACTGCTGCGTGTGTCATGGTCGTGGCGTACTGAAAACGGCAGAGACTGTTTGTTACGAAATTTTTCGTGAAATAATGCGCGATGCTCGCGCCTATGAAAATGACACACTGATGGTGTTGGCAACCCAGGGGGTGATCGACAGATTACTTGATGAGGAGTCCGCAAATGTCGCGGACCTAGAAGAATTTATCGGCAAGACTATTAGCCTGCGCGTTGAGCCTGACAATAATCCGGAACACTTTGACATAGTGCTGCTCTAAGTAGGCAAAGATACCGGCGACCAGGGTGGGAATTCCCCCTTTGCAACAATCTATTATCCACAAACTGAGCAATATCCTCTGGGGCCTGGCGGTAATCGCGGTGGTTCTGCTGGCCACCTATGTCAGTCTGGGGCGTGTACTCAGCACCAACCTGCAAACCTGGCAAGGTGAGGTGCTGCATGAGTTGAACAGCAGGGTGCCATTCCTGATACGGGCTGAGCGACTTGGGGGCGAGTGGCATTCGTTTACCCCGGAAATTGTTCTTCATGACCTCGAGCTGGATTTACCAGGCACAGACGCCTTGCCCCTGCAGCTCTCGGGTGGCCGCATCGGTATAGATGTTCTGGGCACTCTGTCCAGCCGCAGCCTGCAGTTCACCTCATTACAGTTGGATGGGTTGGAGTTGCGCGGTGAGCTCACCGCTGATGGAAAATTCGTCATCCCGGGGCTGACGGGCAATGGAGGGGAACTGGGCAAGTGGCTGCGCGAATTCCTGCTCAATATTGAATATATCACTCTGCGCGATAATACCTTGAAGCTTCTGCTGCCAAGCGGTGAGCTGCGCGATTACTCCCTGGACTTGCATCTGGCAAGGGATGGCAGTGTGCGGCAGCTTACCGCAGATATGCTGTCCACGGTGGGCACCGATATTCACCTGGTGGGCAAGGGGCTGGGCAATCCTTTTAACCCAGATGAATTTGAGGGCAGGCTTTACCTGAGGCTTGATGCCGGAAATCTGGCAGCAGTGGGGGATACACTATCGACAGCGCCTGATATCTGGTTGGAAGGTAGATTGGATAGCGAAGCGTGGCTGTCCTGGAATCGCGGTGAGGTTGGCCTGGATATGGATTTTGATGTATCTGATCTGGTGCTGCGACCCCGTGAAGGTGACTGGTCTGTGCCCCTGGATGCCTTATCCTTTCAGGCAACTCTCAAGAGAGGCAAAAACCGTTGGACGTTGTTTGCCAACAATCTGAACGCCAGCCTGGGCGATGTCGAGGCGAGTATTCCCAGGCTGCAGATAGATACCTGGGGTAAATCTCTGAGAGTTCGAACATCGGCCCTGGAGCTGGAGCCGTTCAATCAGTTAATGCAAGCCTTGCCCTCAATGCCTGAAAAACTGCGCGCTGTTTTTGCGACTCTGGCTCCTCGAGGCGAACTTAGCGCGCTGCAAGTAAGCCTGGGGGATGTTACCGCGCCCCTTTCCGAATGGGATGTAGAGGGCAATTTCGATCGCCTGCAAGTGGATTCCTGGAAAGGCGCGCCAGGAATAACGTCGGGCACCGGATACTTCGAGCTGACTGAAGCTGGCGGGGATGTGGTCATCGACAGCCAACAGTTCACCATGGCCTACCCGACGCTTTATAGCCAGCCACTGTATTACGACGACTTTTACGGCACTCTGAACCTGAGCTGGGACGAGGAATCGTTGTTGCTGCACAGTGGCCTGATTACCGCTACTGGCGTAGAGGGAACGGCCCAGGCGCTGTTTTCCCTGAACATTCCTTTTAGCAAAACGCAAGTGGGTCTGGAGATGGATTTGATGGTGGGTCTGGCTGACACTCATCCCATCCATCGGGCAAAGTATGTTCCCTATACGCTTAATCAAAGCTTACTGGACTGGCTGGGAAATGCGGTGGGTGAAGGTGATGTTGAGCAAGCGGGCTTTGTTTGGCGCGGCAGCCTGACACCGAAAGCACGCGATTTTCGAACGGTGCAATTAATGCTTAATGTGAGCAACACTTCGTTGGTTTATCACGCAGATTGGCCACCCGTTAGTGGATTGCGCGGCATTGTGCTGCTCGATGACACCAACGTCAGTGTGTGGGCTGATTCTGCCAGGCTCTACGATTCACAGGTTGAGCACTTGTCCGCCGAGGCCTGGATGGGAGCAGACGCGCAGATGCGCTTGGCTATCGACGGCCGTGTCGTCGGTTCAGCTGAGGACGGTCTGCGTGTCGTCAATGACTCTGTGCTGGGCCGCCTGACCAAAGATGCTTTTGCTAACTGGACCGCCCACGGCGATATGCGCACAGAACTGCAGCTGGAGCTAAACCTGGCGGACAAAAAATCGCCCCCGGTAGTGGACGTAGAGGTGGGCTTTATAGACGTAGACCTACTGGTCGATCCGGGCAGGTTGCCACTGGACTCCCTCGACGGTCTCTTGCGCTACAGCTCAAACCAGGGATTTCGTTCGCAGGGACTGGCAGCAAAGCTTTGGGGAGAGGAGCTTGCACTGAGTGTTGAGCAGCGATCTCTACTTGGCGCTGAAAGCGCTTTTGACTTCACCCAGTCGGCAGTGGACGTCGACTTGCAGTCCAGTGTAAGCATCACTGATTTGCAGCAGTGGTTGAACATCGATGCTCTGGCACTGGCCAGTGGGCAAGCCGCATTGAGTGGACGAATCTCGGTGGTCCCTGGCGAAATTCCACTGCTGGTGCTGAATTCAACGCTGGAAGGTGTGGCATTGGACCTTCCGCAACCCTGGACTAAATCTGCGCAAAGTAGCGAAACTCTTGAAGTGGCGCTGCCACTTGGAGGCGATCAAATGGTTTTGGGGATCGCACTGGGGCAGGAGCTGTCTTTGCAATTGGATGTAACCGGTGGCGGCATGAGAGCAGCTGCTCTGGGTATTTCTGCGCATCCCCCGAATCTGCTAGCGGGTCATGTGCAAGTGGGGGGTAGTGCCTCTTTGGTTGACGTGGATGGCTGGCTTGATTTTGCCACGCGCTACTTGTTTGCCACTGAGACGGCATCGGAATTGGTCCTGGATCCCAATGCACCTGCCAAGAAGCCTGCAACAAGCCCGGAAAGTTTACGCCTGGTGATAGACCAGGCCCATGCCGATAGGCTATTGCTGTGGGGCGGCGAGTATACGGATGTAGACTTCAGCCTTGATCTCGATACCGAAGGTTGGCAAGTGCAAGGCAGTACGGACTGGCTGCAAGGTCGATATCAACAACCTGAGCAGGGCAGAGCCAGTCTTGTATTAGACTTCATAGATCTGTCGGCCCTCAGCGCGGATGAGGAAATTGAGACTGACACTGAGCAGAGTGAGCCAAGACAATTTGAACTGCCACTGGTAGACGTGTTGGTAAACGAGGTTCGTCGCGACGGACGAGCCATTGGTAATCTGCAAATGACCTTGGAGTCAGAAGGGGCCACCGTCCGGGCGCGGGGTATTCATGGTCAGTTAGCAGGTATGCAGCTTTTGCCCGCGCAGCCGGGTGAGCTTACCTGGGTACAGGGTCAGAGCAGTGCGCTACAGGCAGCACTTCATTTTACTGACTTCGGTACCTCGCTAGACCAACTGGGTTACGCCGACTTCCTGGAGACGCAAGAGGGCAGGCTGGATCTGCAACTTAGCTGGCCCGGCGCACCCCAGACAGTCTCCCTTGCTACTCTTGACGGTTCTCTGAAACTGGATGTGGACGCGGGACGCTTTCTGGAGACACCTGCGGGAACCGGCGCCTTGAAGGTCGTGGAGATCGTCAACCTGGCGGATGTGGTTTCCAGTCTTAGTCTGACGCACATGTTCGAGTCTGGAATTAACTTTCACAGTATGAGCGGGGAAGTTTTCTTTCACGGTGGGTCATTGGAGATTGCGAACATCACAGTTCAGGGCAGCTCCAGCGCATTTATGGTCAGTGGTCTTTCTGAGATTTCCAGCCAGAGTCTGGATGGTGAGTTGGTGGCAACCTTACCAGTGGCCAATAATCTGCCCTGGGTTGCGGCTCTTGCCGCGGGGCTACCGGTGGCGGCGGGCGTGTTCGTGGTTAGCAAAGTGTTCGAGAAGCAGGTCAACCGATTGTCCAGCGGTGTCTACACTATCAAGGGTACCTGGGATGAGCCGGAGATTAACTTCGATCGGATTTTTGATGATGAGTTGCGTCTTCCTGCTGGGTTGGCAACGCAAGGGGGAGTGGCCGAGGCTGATGATGCCAATGATGCGTCAGTCCCTGACGCCAATGAACCTGAAGTTGCACCCATTGAGCCAGTTCTGCAATCAGTAGACCCCAATCAGCCGGTGCCGTAGGTTTCCAGAAGTTCTCGTAGATAGCGAAATAGTTTGCGGCTCGCCGCCGGTGGTTTGCCTTTTTGTTGTTCCCGCTCGTGCTGCAGTATCAGCTGTCGCACTTGCTGACGATCCGCCTGGGGCCAGCGGGTCAGTACCAATTCTGTACCGGAGATCCCTGCTGCCAGAATATCGTCGCGCAATTTCTCCAGGTTGCGGAATGCTTCTTTCGCTTCCCTGGCCGGCCTGCCCATGGACTCCAGTGCCTCTTCGATAGGCACCGGATCCACGTCCCGCATCAGCTTGCCGACAAACTGCATATGGCGCTTTAGGGCGTTCTTACTGCTAATGCGCCTGGTTTCACGTAATGCTGCCAGCAGTTTTTCATCCTCGATTGGCATTAGTTTTAGCTGCTTTTCACTGAGTTCGGCAAGGGTTTTCCCAAGTGACTGGAGTGCATGCATTTGCCGCTTTATTTCGGACTTGCTGGGGCCCTCATCCAGGTCTTCATCAAGTGTCTTATCGTGTTTACGCATAGAATATAGTCGCCAGGCCGAGGAAGGCTACAAAGCCCACCACATCGGTTACAGTAGTCAAAATTACGCCACCAGCAAGGGCGGGGTCGATATTGAGTCGGGTGAGCAGTAGTGGCAACGCTGCACCGGTAAAGGCGGCAGTGACCAGATTGATAATCATAGCTGCGCCAATTATCAGCCCTATGTGCCAGTCGTCGAACCACAGTGAGGCGGCCACTGCGACTACCGCAGCCCACAGAATACCGTTCAGAAAACCAATCGTCACTTCCCGGGTGAGCAGCCAGGTCTGGTTGTTCTTGCCCACCTGGCCCATGGCAATACCGCGCACCAATACGGTCAGCGTTTGGGTGCCAGCAATGCCTCCCATAGAAGCGACGATGGGCATCAGTACCGCCAGGGCAACAACTTTATCCAGTGTGTCCTGAAACATATTGATAGCGCCGGCGGCGATAAACGCGGTAACCAGGTTGATGCCCAGCCAGACTGTGCGCCGCGGAGCTGCCCTGGATACTGGGGCGAAAGTGTCTTCCTCTTCGGTGAGGCCGGCCATGGACATGAAAGAGTGGTCAGCGTCCTCGCGGATAACATCTACTACATCGTCAATGGTGATTCGGCCCAGCAACTTGCCGCTGTCATCCACAACGGGAGCTGAAACCCAGTCGTGGCGTTCAAACAGGCGCGCGACTTCGTCATCGGGTGTGTGTACACCGATGGGATCTACGTCTGTAACCATCATTTCCCGAACGGTGGCGCTGGGATCTGAAACCAGCAGGGTGCGCAGTGGCAACAAACCGATAAATTGGTCAGAGCGGTTAACCACAATAAGGTTGTCCGTCATCTCGGGGATTTCCTCGTGACGGCGCAGGTAACGTAACACCACGTCCAGGGTCAGCCTGGCGCGGATGGTAATGGCGTCGGTATTCATCAGGCCGCCGGCAACGTCATCCGGGTAATACATCACCTGTTCCAGGCGCGCCCGGTCCTGGTGGTCCATGGCGTTGAGAACTTCGCGGGTTACACGATCAGGCAACTGTTGGAGAATGTCGGCGATATCGTCATCTTCCAGCCCTTCAGTAACAGTCGCCACTTCGGCGGCGTCCATGCGGGAGAGGAAGTGAGCCTGCAGTTCATCGGACAGCTCGCCCAGAACTTCACCCTCGACGTCGAGCTCAATAAGCTTCCACAGAATGTTTCGAAACTTGGGTGGGGAGGACTCCAGTAGGTGGGCGATATCTGCGGGAGGCAAGCCATTGAGCATACGCCGCACGTCGACAAAAGCGCCGCTGTCCAATGCCAGCGTGAGCTTGTCTAGGGTTTCCTGCGGTGTGGCCTTGTTGTGGGGCATGCCGTTAGTTCCACCTTATCCGCGGGTTCAAAGACCCGCGGGGGTGATTATCCGGTAAACAGAGAGTGGCAACAACTGGATTAGTTACGCCACGAAGGGATTACTCGGCCTCGTCGAAGCGGTTTTCAATCAATGTCACCAGAGCCGCTAACGCAGCTTCTTCGTCGGCTCCTTCGACTTTTAAATCCAATACAGTGCCTTTGCCTGCGGCCAGCATCATGACCGACATGATGCTTTTAGCGTCGACCAAATTGCCATCCTTGCCGGCACGGATGTCGCTGGAATAAGCTGAGGTGCAGCTGACAAACTTGGCTGCGGCGCGGGCGTGCAAGCCCAGTTTGTTGATGATGGTGATCTGGGTTTCAATCACTTACTGCAGTTCCCTGTGTCTAATGTGAATGCCCGGGTAGTTCTCGCGGTGCTGTCGGAACAGGCGATCAGCCAAGTATACCGATCGATGCTGGCCGCCGGTACAGCCGATAGCCACGGTCATATAGCTGCGATTGCTGTCGCGATACCGGGGCAGCCAGCGTTCCAGGAAACCACTGATGTCCTGATGCAGTTCATCGGTAGTAGGCTGGGCCTCGAGAAACTCTCGTACTTCTTCATCCAGCCCATTTTTTAGCCGCAGGTCCTTCACCCAATGGGGATTGGGTAGCATTCGGACGTCAAACACCAGGTCGGCGTCAGTGGGAATGCCTCTTTTGAAACCAAACGACTGAATGAGAATAGACATGCTGCCACTTTCGGCGCCCAACAAACGTTGTTTGATGGTGTCTCGCAATTCGTAAATGGTCATTTGACTGGTGTCTATCACTAGCGAAGCGACGCTGGAAATAGGCTCCAGCAACAGCCGTTCCTGATCTATGGCTTCCGCCAGCGGCATGCTGTCAGAGCTCAGCGGGTGCTTGCGGCGGGTCTCTGAGAAGCGCTTGATCAGCGCCGAATCCTGGGCATCCAGAAACAGTACTTCCGAGTTCACAGTTGCTGGCAGGGAATCCATGACCGTGCCGAAAGTAGCCAGATCCTTCCATGCATTGCGCGCATCTATGCATACTGCGGTGCCGCGAAAGTGCCCGAATTCCTCTCGACTGGCTTTGTCCACTAGAGACGGCAGTAGTGAGACGGGCAGATTATCAATGCAGTAGTAACCCTCGTCCTCCAGTTGGTTGAGGGCAGTACTCTTACCCGAACCGGAGCGCCCGCTGATAATGATTAACTGCATGTCAGGGTGTTACCGCTAGTGCGCTGGTGGCAATGTCGAACAGCTCTGCCTGGTTTTTGGAGTTGCGCAGGGCATCACAAAATCCGGGCTGGCTGAACAGGCGGGCAAGTCCCGCCAGGGTCTCCAGGTGCTGCTGATGGGCCTCTTCAGGCACTAGCAAAGCAAACACCAGATCCACGGGTTGGTTGTCCGGAGAATCGAAATCAATGGGCTCGCTGAGCGTAAGCAGCGTACCTGTGGGTTGGCTGCAATTCCCTATGCGGCAATGCGGTATGGCAATGCCATCTCCCAATCCTGTGCTGCCCAATTTTTCACGAGCGATAAGCTGGCTCAAAACCTCATCGTAAGAGAGCGAAATTTGATCGTCACTGATGACGCGAGCCAGAGTTTCAAATAAACGTTTTTTGCTGAGCCCCGGAACTTGGCATGCGGTGCGTTCCGGGGTCAGTATTTCTGCTAAAGGTTGCATGGAATTATCGATTTCTGCCTAGTGTCCGCGGGATTTTTCCTTACGCTTGATCAGCTGTCTATCTAGCTTGTCCACCAGTGAGTCAATTGCGGCGTACATGTCTTCTGATTCAGCGTGCGCGAATAGGTCGGCGCCGGATATGTGCACAGTGGCCTCGGCCTTTTGCTCCATCTTTTCAACGATTAAAGTCACCTGGATGTTGGTGATCTGATCGAAGTGTCGCTGTAGTCGCTCGAACTTGGTTTCCACGTATTCCCTCAGGGGATCTGTAACCTCTACGTGGTGTCCGCTGACATTCAGTTGCATATTATTGCTCCTTCTTCTGGTTAATCCGGCATTTGCCGGCACCGGCACTGCCGGATTTTTTTCTTCGTTTTAATATCAAAGTCTAGACCAATGCTCGGAAGCGGCAGTATTTTTTCCCGGGTTTCCTTGGGCATGGGTCAAACCAGTCTTTTGCGTTCGTTGGAGGGGGAGATCAGGAGTGTTTCCCGGTACTTGGCGATGGTTCGCCGGGCCACTTTGATGCCCTGACCCTCCAGTAATTGGGTGATTTTATTGTCGCTGAGAGGTTTGCGAGGGTTTTCTGCAGCGACCAGTTTCTTGATTAAGGCCCGTATGGCGGTCGAAGAACATTCGCCTCCGGCTGTCGTGGATACGTGACTTGAGAAAAAATACTTGAGTTCGAAAACTCCTCGGGGGGTGTGCATATATTTCTGTGTGGTCACCCTGGAAATGGTGGATTCGTGCATCTCCACTGCCTCGGCGATTTCGGCCAATACCAGGGGTTTCATTGCTTCTTCCCCGTATTCCAGAAAATTGCGTTGGTGCTCTACTATCCTGGTTGCGACCTTCAAAAGTGTCTCGTTGCGGCTTTGCAGGCTTTTCAGAAACCAACGCGCTTCCTGTAAATTATCCTTGAGAAAGGTATTGTCAGCGCTGCTATCAGCCCGCTTTATCATGCTGGCATAGCTATTATTGATACGTAACTTGGGGGCGATGTCTGGATTGAGCTCAACCAACCAACGGCCTTCCTTTTTACTGACGAATACGTCGGGTACTACATATTCGACATCATCAGGGGCGAAAGTTTCACCTGGATTGGGGTCCAGCGTTTTAATCAGTCCCAGTACGTCTTTGAGTTGGTCTTCCTTGAGCCGGGTACGACGCATTATCTGGCTGAAATCGCCGCTGGCCAGCTGGGAAATGTGGCGATTGAGGACTAGCCGTGCATGCTCCAGATGGGGTGTAGAGGCGGGCAGCTGTTGTAACTGCACCAGCAGGCACTCCTGCAGGTCACGGGTGCATACCCCTGCCGGTTCAAACTGCTGTAGGCGGTGCAATACCGCAACCACCTCGTCTAGCTCTATATCCAGCTCCGGGTCAAAAGATTCGTGTATTTCTTCCAGGGTAGCTTGTAGTCGGCCGTTGCCATCGGTGGCGTCGATGATCATCAATCCAATCAGGCGATCGGTGTCGGATAGCCGGGTAAGGTTGAGCTGCCATAGTAGTTGCTCGTGCAGACTCTCACTGGTGGCATTGCGTGCCTCGAAATCCCCATCGGGCATCTCGTCGTTGACAGGTGGTGGGGGAGCGGAGCCAGAGGGTAGTAGGTCATCCCAGTTGGTGTCGACTGGCAGATCGTCGGGTATTAGCTCGCTACTGGTGGTTGCCTGCTGGGCGTTGATGTCTTCCCAGTCGCCGTTCTGCTCAAGGCCGTCCAGAGGGCCATCCTTGTTATTTGTCTCGCTTTCACCCTCGGGGGAGGTGAGCGTTTCCTGGGGGTTTTCCTCTTCAGTTACCTCCAACAGAGGGTTGCTGTCCAGCGCCAGCTGGATCTCCTGCTGCAGATCCATGGTGGACAGCTGCAACAAACGGATAGCCTGCTGCAGCTGAGGCGTCATGGTCAGCTGCTGGCCCAGTTTGAGTTGGAGCGATTGTTTCATCAAATGTCTGGTAACGCTCTCAGGCGCCGGTAAACGAGGCGCCGTTTTAGAACAACAATTCGAGTGTAGCGCCGCCTAATGAGTCGTGGCAACAGCTTGGCGTGAAATTTGCTTGTTGACAATGCAGGCGGGGTAGTTTCGGCGCCTGGTTTACAGTTGAAACTGGTCTCCCAGGTAGATTCTGCGAACGTGCTCGCTGCCCAGAACATCTTCAGCGGTGCCTGAGGCAATGATATGACCCTCGCCGACAATATAAGCCTTTTCGCATATATCCAGAGTGTCACGCACGTTGTGGTCGGTGATTAAAACACCTATGCCGCGTTGCCGCAGATGGTTGATGATTTTCTTGATGTCGCTTACGGAGATCGGATCTACGCCGGCAAAAGGCTCATCCAATAGTATGAAGTCGGGCTCAGCAGCTAGCGCTCGGGCGATCTCGATTCGGCGCCGTTCTCCCCCGGAGAGGGATTGGCCCAGGCTATCTCGCAGGTGTTCCACATGAAATTCTTCCAGTAACTGGTCGCGACGCTCCAAGCGTTGCTTTTTGTTCAGGTCCGGGCGGGTCTCCAGGATGGCGAGAATATTGTCACCGACCGTAAGCTTGCGGAATATCGAGGCCTCTTGGGGCAGGTAGCCGATACCGTGCCTGGCGCGCTCGTGCATGGACAGGGGGGTGATATCTTCGCCATTGAGTTCGATAACACCGCGATCTGCCTGGACGATGCCGATGATCATGTAAAAACAGGTGGTTTTACCTGCGCCATTGGGCCCCAGGAGACCGACCACCTGGCCGCTATCGATCTGCAGGGAAACGTCACGCACGACTTCGCGGCCACGGTAGGATTTGGCCAGGTTACTCGCTTGCAGACGTGCCACTATCGCGCTCCTCCTGGTTAACGAGTCCGGCTGGAATCACCACTTTGACCCGGCTTGATTCACTGTTTTTGTCTGAGCCGGCTTTTACCAGTTGTTCGTTCATTAGGTAGTCGATGGAGTCACCTGTGACGATGGACCCATCCTGCTCTATGTTGGCATTCTCTCGCAGCTGGATGCGGTCTTCCTGCTTGAAGTATTCGATGGTGTCAGCGCTGGCCTTGATCGGCCCTTTGTCCAATTCAGGCTGTTGTTGCAGGCGTGCAGGCTTGCCGGTTGCCAGAATGCGGTCAGCCTCTTTGTCATCGTGGTAGACGGTGATTTCGTCCGCTTCTATGTGCAGACTGCCCTGGTCCATCCTGACGTGACCCTGGTAGCGGGTAAATCCCTGCTTTTCATCGCGCAGCGCCTCGTCGGCTTCGATGCGAATGGGTTGGTCCCGATCTTCCGGAAGTGCGCTTGCAACTCCGGGAGTCGCAGCGGCCAGGATGATCAATACGCTTGGCAAGAGCCGCTCAAGGCGTAGGCGCATATATGCTCTCCACATTGGGTTTCATTGTGATAGTTTCGTCTTCCATTCTCACCACCATACCATCGGCGGTGGTGCGGTTATTGCCCTGGATGATAGTGACTTTCTTTTGTGAGCTTGCGATCTTGCTCTCCAACTCAATATCCAGGGCTTGGGTGTTCATGCGGGTACCGGATTGATCGTGGATCAACACCACGTTCTTGCGCAACAGCAGGCGCTCATTTTGATCGTCTCCCCTACCTTTTTCTGCGGTGGCCGACCAGGTTTTATCATCTCCACTGTGGGCGTAAAAGCGTGGCTCGGTGATCATTGAGACATTGCGTCGGGGAAACTGTTCCACGTGCTCCGCCTCAACGATGTCGGTGAGCTTGCCTTCTTCATCGAAAGTCCAGGCACGCACTACTTCGAGGTAGGTTTGGGGTAGCTCCTGTTGACGGACGCTGGTGTGAGCGTCCGGCGATTCTGCTGTTTGCGGGTTCCAGTAATAGTTAGCAGCGAGTACCAGGGTAAGGGCCAGCAGAATTTGTAGGGGTAGGCGGGGCATTAATCAAAAGCCGCCAGCTGCTGAGTCAGTGTGCCTCGCCAGCGCAGCAGCTGTTCACAGGCCTGGCGCACAGCACCGGCGCCCCCACCGAAATCACTGACCCAGTCAGCGGCTTCCTTTAACTGAAGGGCCGCGTCTGCCGGGGCCATGCCAATCCCTGCTGCTCTTAAAGCAGCGAGGTCCGGCAGGTCGTCGCCCATGTAGGCACATTGCTCTGAGGTTAGCTGGCGGGCCAGGCATACCTCCCTGAGCGCGGTAATCTTGTCTTCGCGCCCCTGGATGACTTCGGCAATACCGAGTTCCAGGGCCCTTCGCGCTACAATTTTGGAGTCGCGGCCAGTGATGATTACCACTTCGATGTTGTCGCGCTGTAGCAGCTTTATGCCCAGCCCGTCCTTGATGCTGAAACTCTTGAGCTCCTCACCGTCATTACCGTAGTAAATGCGCCCGTCGGTGAGTACACCGTCCACATCCAGAGCCAGCAATTTTATGTTTTGTGCTCTATTGGCAATATCGTTCATTGGATTCAGACAATTCCAGCGTGTAGCAGGTGCATGAGGTGGATAATGCCACAGGTCTCGCCGCTATCGTCGACAACGACCAGGGAGGTGATCTCATTCTCTTCCATAATGAGCAAGGCTTCGGCGGCCAGCATCTGCGGGTTCGCGGTTTTGGCGCCAGTGGTCATCAGCTCTGCCATCGGCGTACTGTTGATATCAACTTGTAGGTCCAGGGTGCGGCGCAGATCGCCATCGGTAAATATACCTGCCAGCTTGCCCTGGGCGTTAGTTACTGTGGTCATCCCAAGGCCTTTATTGCTAATTTCGAGCAGGGCCTTGGACAACGGTTTAGAGGCTTCTACCTTGGGGATTGATGCACCAGACTGCATGATGTCTTCTACCTTAAGCAGTAGCTTCTTGCCCAGGGTGCCTCCCGGATGGGAAAAGGCGAAGTCTTCTGCGGTAAAACCGCGCTCCTCGAGCAGGGCGATCGCCAGAGCGTCGCCCATCACCAGGGCCGTTGTTGTGCTCGAGGTGGGAGCCAGATCCAGCGGGCAGGCTTCGGTTTCTACGCCGGTATTGAGATGGGCGTCAGCCGCCTGACCCAGAGTGGATTGCGGATTACCCGTCATGGCGATGATGCTGGCTCCCAGGCGTTTGAGCAGGGGGAGCAGGGTAACAACTTCGCTGACTTCTCCGCTGTTCGACAAGGCGATGATGGCATCACCACGGGTGATCATTCCCATGTCACCGTGACTGGCTTCACCAGGGTGAACAAAGAAAGCAGGCGTGCCAGTACTGGCCAGCGTGGCGGCGATTTTGCGGGCAATATGCCCCGATTTGCCCATGCCGGTCACAATCACACGACCTTGGCAGGCTAGCAGCAACCGACATGCCTGTTCGAAATCGGCACCAATATGATTGGCCAGGGCGCTGACGGCCTCAGCTTCAATACTGATGGTGCGCAGCGCGGAGCTGCTGAAATTGTTGGACGGGGTAGCCGTCATAGAGTCAGACCCTGATTCAGATGCTTAGGTACAGCCAGTAATAATATCCTGCGTAGAAAGAGACTAACATCATGCCTACCGTTCGGCCCACATAGGCATGACCCTTTTTGGAGGCACTTCGCTTGCGGCTGATGAAAATGGCCAGCGCCAAAAAGACAGTGAGGAAAGTCATGGTGGGGTAATCACGGACGATGACTGCAGGGTCCAGGCTTTCGGGACCGACGATACCGGGAATAGCCATAACCGCCAGCAGGTTGAACAGATTAGAACCAATGACGTTGCCCAGCGCAATTTCGGTGTGACCACGTAAGGCGCTGGCGATAGTCGCCGCCAGCTCAGGCAGGCTGGTGCCGATAGCAACGATAGTCAGGCCTATGACCAGTTCCGATACGCCGATAGTTTCAGCGATGATCACCGCGCCCCAGACCAGCATTCGCGAGCTGGCGATCAGTAGTACCAGACCCAGGCTAAAGGTGACCCAGGCGCGAGTGGGGTTCAGGTGATGGAGGTATTCTTCCTCTGCTTCTTCAAGCAGGACAGCGTCTTTTTGCTGGCTGCGGACCATGTAAATAATGATCAGGGACAGGGTGCCTAACATCAACCAGGCGTCCAGATTGGAGAGCTCGTCGTCAATCAACAAGACTCCCGCGCCGAAGGTTACCAGCAGTAGAACCGGCATTTCTTTTTTCATGCAGCTTTCGTGCACCATCATCGGCGCGACCAACACAGTAATACCCAGTACCAGGCCGATGTTAGCAATGTTTGAGCCGATGGCGTTGCCGATGGCCAGATCCCCTGCGTCGGACATGGCGGCGGTCAGTGATACCAGTATTTCCGGCGCCGAGGTGCCCAGGGAAACAATCGTAAGACCTATGATAATGGGCGACATACCCATATTTTCGGCGATGGACGAGGCACCTGCTACAAATAGGTCAGCGCTCCAGATTAGAACGATGAATCCTACCAAAATGGCTGCGGCAGCTAACAGCATAGGTACCTGTTTCCTGTTAAAGTATGCGCCGCGCTGTGTGCCGGAACTGCGGGAGCAAGGCTGTTGTCATATACACCAGACGCAGCAGTCCACAAGGGACGCTCCAGTGTGCCTAAGGAGCGGATTATACAGGGCGCTGCGATTGTGAATAGTAGTATTAAATCAGTAGGGAGAAGAAATGAAGTATAGATCACAGTTTTCTTGGCTAATGGCTTTGTGTTTGTTGGCCTTTGGGGCAAATGCGCAGGCCACTGCATCGGCCCATGACATCGTGCGTGATGCGACTGCCCAGGTTATGACCATTGTAGAAGAAGCCCAGGCCTACGTGGATGAAGATCCCGAACGCTACTTTCAGCAGATACAATCAGTCCTTGATGAGGTCGTCGATTTTCGCGGCTTTGCCCGTGGCGTCATGGGGCCTTACGCTACCAGTGAACGCTATCGCTCTATGGATGAGGCAGGACGTGAGGAGTTGCGCAACCAGCTGGATCGTTTTTCCGATGTTATGCGCACCGGAATGGTGCGTACCTATGGCAAGGGCCTGCTTGCTTTCAGCGGCTCGAACATCGAGATATCCAGGCCGTCTCTTGATGAGGCGCAGCAATCCAGAGTATCAGTGGAACAGCTAATTTTCTCTGACGACGCCCAGTCTTATGTCGTCATGTACCAGATGGGCCGCAGTAAGAATGGCGAGTGGAAGCTGCGCAACATGATTATTGAGAGCATTAATCTTGGGGAAATATATCGCAACCAATTTGAGTCGGCTGCGCGTAAGGAAAACGGCGATATCGACGCTGTTATTGAACAGTGGGCAGCCGTTGAAATCGAAGATTAAGCTGACCACAGCGGTCGCTATAGCGGCCGTTTTCTCCTAAAATGCCGCTTTTCTGGTTGCCAGCCCCTGGGGTGGGAGCCGGTCCTATATTTAGACATCGAATCTGGAGATCATAATGGACGCCGCTACCGTCAAGGTACTGCTACAGACACACCTGCCCGACTGCGAATTTGAAGTGCAGGGGGAGGGTGCCAACTACGACATTACTGCTATCGGCAGTGCATTTGAGGGCCTGCGTCCTGTGAAAAAGCAGCAGCTGGTCTATGGCGCTCTCAATGAGGAAATTGCTGAGGGCAGCATCCACGCAATCAATATCCGTACCTTTACTCCCCAGGAGTGGCAGGCTCGGGACTGACCCCGGTCTTATGCCCCCATCGTGGACAAACTTCTAATACAGGGCGGGAGACCGCTTGACGGTGAGCTTCGCATTTCCGGTGCGAAGAATTCGGCTTTGCCTATTCTGGCCGCGACGCTGTTGGCGGACGAACCGGTAACCATCGGTAATCTTCCGCATCTGCAAGATGTTACCACTATGATCGAGTTGCTTGGTTGCATGGGGGTGTCCATGACCATCGGCGAGAAGCTGAGTGTGGAAGTGGACGTCAGCACTATTACTGAGTTCTCTGCCCCCTACGCGCTGGTCAGGACCATGCGGGCCTCAATCCTGGTGCTTGGGCCGATGCTGGCGCACTTTGGCCGCGCTCATGTGTCCTTTCCCGGCGGCTGTGCCATTGGCAGTCGTCCTGTGGACTTGCATCTTCAGGGCCTCGAGGCTATGGGTGCCAGCATTCAGGTGGACGGCGGGTACATTAACGCCAGTATCGATGGGCGCCTGCAAGGCGCCCATATCGTTATGGAAATGGTGACCGTTGGCGGCACCGAGAATATCCTGATGGCGGCCACGCTCGCGGAGGGACGCACTATTATCGAGAATGCGGCCCGCGAGCCGGAAGTTGTTGATCTTGCTAGGTTTCTGATAACAATGGGTGCAAAGATCAGCGGTCACGGCACCGACACGATAGTAGTGGAAGGCGTGGAACGTCTGCGAGGATGTCGTTACGATGTTATGGCGGATCGTATTGAGGCCGGTACTTACCTGGTTGCGGCTGCTGCAACAAGAGGTCGTGTCATGCTCAGGGGCGCCTGCGCCCATGACCTGGAAGCGGTGCTGAAGAAGTTGGAACAAGCCGGTGCCAGTATTCACCAAGGTGAGGACTGGGTAGAATTGAATATGCAGGGGCGCAGGCCCCGGGCAGTGAATATCAAGACCGCTCCCTATCCTGGTTTTCCAACCGATATGCAGGCTCAGTTTACCGCCATGAATGCGGTCGCTGACGGCACTGCTACGGTCACAGAAACTGTGTTTGAAAATCGCCTGATCCAGACTCACGAGATGAATCGCATGGGCGCAAATATCGTGATCGAGGGTCACACCGCAATTATTACCGGGCAGGAAACGTTAAATGGTGCTCCGGTGATGGCCTCGGACCTGCGCGCCTCTGCCAGCCTGGTGATCGCCGGGCTTGTCGCCGAGGGCACGACCCAGGTTGACCGGATTTACCACATCGATCGCGGCTACGAGTGTATCGAGGAAAAACTGCAATCACTGGGGGCGGATATCCGTCGCGTACCGGAATGACTATGAACGAATCTATTACTATCGCTTTGACCAAGGGCCGCATCCTCCAGGAAACCCTGCCGCTGTTGGCAAAAGCCGGGGTCGAACCGTTGGAAGATCTCAGCAAAAGCCGCAAGTTGATTTTTGATACCACGGCTGAGGGCGTGAAGCTGGTGATTATTCGCGGAACTGACGTGCCTACCTACGTGCGTCACGGCGCCGCTGATGTAGGTGTGGTGGGCAAGGATGTTTTGCTCGAGCATGGTGCCGAGGGGGTCTACGAGCCTCTGGACCTGGGTATTGCGCGTTGTCGTCTGATGACGGCAGGGCCTGTAGGCTGGGAGCAAAAAGGACCGCGTATCCGTGTGGCCACCAAGTTTGTCAATATCGCCAGAGAACACTTCGCCCGTAAAGGCGTACACGCAGAGCTGATCAAACTCTATGGCGCGATGGAGCTCGCCCCGATGATGGATCTGGCAGACCTGATTGTGGATATTGTTGATACCGGCAACACGCTGCGCGCTAACGGTATGGAGCCCCTGGAGGAAATCGCCAGCGTCAGTTCACGACTGATTGTCAACAAGGCCGCAATGCGCTCTCGCTATCAGGGTATTCAGTCTCTGATCGACAAACTTGCCGCCGCCGTTGAGGAGCCCTGAGATGCTGATGCGACGACTGGATTCCAGGCAGCCGAATTTTGATCGGGAGCTGGATCAACTGACAGCCTGGGAGGATGAGTTAGATCTGGCGGTTGACGATACGGTGCGCCAGATCCTTGCAGATGTTTCCTCCCGCGGCGATGCAGCGCTGCTTGAGTACACCGCTCGCTTTGACCAGCTGGACGCAGCAAGCGTGGCTGATCTGGAAATCAGTCAACAACGTTTACAGCAGGCGCTGGAATCAATCACAGCAGAACAGCGTGATGCCCTTGAGCAAGCTGCACAGCGCATTCGCGAATTTCACCAGCATCAGTTGCAGGAAAGTTGGCAGTACCGCGACGCCGCAGGCAATCTGTTGGGCCAGCAAGTGACGGCGCTGCAACGCGCCGGAATTTATGTGCCGGGTGGCAAAGCCAGCTATCCCTCATCGGTGTTGATGAATGCTATTCCGGCTCATGTGGCGGGCGTGGAAAAAATTGTAATGACAGTGCCCACTCCTGGGGGGGAGATCAACGAACTGGTGCTAGCCGCCGCCGCGATTGCCGGTGTGGATAGCGTGTTTACTGTCGGCGGTGCACAGGCTATCGCTGCTCTGGCTTACGGTACTGAAACCGTGCCTGCAGTGGACAAAATCGTCGGTCCGGGGAATATCTACGTCGCGACAGCCAAGCGCATGGTGTTCGGCCGAGTGGGTATTGATATGATCGCTGGGCCTTCGGAAATTTTGGTGATTTGTGACGGCCATACCAATCCGGATTGGGTGGCCATGGACCTGTTTTCCCAGGCCGAGCATGATGAAAATGCTCAGGCAATCTTGCTCTGTCCAGACGCCGGTTACCTGGATAAGGTGGCCGCCAGTATTGATAAACTGCTGCCGGAAATGGAGCGTGCGGAACTGATTCGCGCTTCGTTGCAAGGTCGCGGCGCGATGATACTGACCCGCGATCTCGATGACGCCGTAGCGATCAGTAATAGCCTTGCTCCCGAGCACCTGGAGCTTTCTGTGCAGGAACCAGAGCAATTGCTGGCGGGAATTCGCCACGCGGGCGCCATTTTTATGGGGCCTTACACCTCCGAAGCGCTGGGCGACTACTGTGCCGGCCCCAACCATGTGCTGCCAACCTCACGCAGCGCGCGTTTTTTCTCCCCGTTGGGGGTGTACGACTTCCAGAAGCGCAGCTCACTGATTTATTGCAGTGAAGAGGGTGTTCAGCAATTGGGAGCGGTGGCGTCGGTGCTCGCTCGCGGGGAGTCACTGACTGCCCATGCGCGCAGCGCGGAAATGCGTTTGAAAGATTAGTTGGCGGGGCTGGTTTGGCCCTGAACACCCACCACGGCGCGCAGATCGAGACTTTGTTGTTCTCTCTGCACGGAGATCTCCACCGTGTCTCCAGGGCGCAAGCGGGCAATTCTGTGCATGGTCTGACGGCCATTCAGCACTGGATCACCATTGATATGCGTAATGATGTCTCCCAAGCGTAAGCCGGCACGCAGTGCAGGACTGTTTTCTCCCAGGGCGGCCACCATTAGCGCCTGTTGCTGCCCGCCGGTGGTCAGGCGAATGGGCTCCACGCTCACGCCCAGCCAGCCTCTGATTACCTCGCCATATTCAATCAGGTCGTGCATGACGTAGGTGGCGAGATTGATTGGAATGGCCAGGCTTATGCCAATGCCGGTGGCGGAGTTACCGCCAGGATTACTGGCGGTATAAATCAGCGTGTTAATGGCCATCAGTTTGCCCTGCGCATCGATAAGCGCCCCGCCGGAATTCCCCTGGTGAATGATGGCGTCGGTCTGGATGTAGTCCTCGTAGGTATTGAGCTGCAGCCCGTAGCGGCCAAGGGCAGAGACGATACCCTGGGTGACGGAATGGCCAAAGCCCAGAGGGTTGCCAATGGCGAGCACGACGTCGCCCACGCGCAGCTTGTCTGAATCTCCCAGTTCGACCGGAGTCAGATTGGGCAGCGCTATTTTCAGCACGGCCAGGTCTGTTGCGGTATCGGTGCCAATAACGCCGGCATTGGCGGTCCTGCCGTCCTGCAGCAGAACCTGAATGGCATCCGCCCCGGCGATAACATGATGGTTGGTCAGAATGTGTCCCTGGTCCGTCATGATGACGCCCGAGCCCAGAGAGCGTTCGATGCGTTGGCGAGGATTGCGTCTTACCAGCCGCTCATCGAGCAGAGGACTCTTTCCAGAGGTGACTAGTTTAGCGATATAGATGTTTACGACGGCGGGGCTAGCTTTTTGTACCGCCTGGGCATAGGTGACCGGCCTAGCAGCTTGATGGCCGCTGCTGCTGGTGCCGGGCAGTACCCATCGGTCAAGAATCAGTAACGCGGCCAACAAGCCAGCAAAAGCGGGCCAGGTGATGAACTTGAGGCTGTCTTTCATGGATTTGTGTAAGCCCTGTCCTGCGGTAAAGTAGTTTGCCGGATTCGTCCGCACAGCGAACATCCAGACATTGTATATGAAGCGGGCTTGCCGCGAACAGGAATTAGCAGACATGAGTACGACCCTGATCTCACTTGTAAATTGGCTGGATGACACCCTGCAGCCCAGCAAATTTCGCGATTACTGTCCTAATGGCTTGCAGGTGGAGGGTCTGGTCAACGTAGCCAAGCTGGCTACCGGAGTGACGGCCAATCAGTCGGTGCTGGACAAAGCCATTGCCTGGGGTGCCGACGCCCTGCTGGTGCACCATGGTTATTTCTGGAAGGGTGAGGCAGAACCGGTAGTAGGAATGAAGCGCCGGCGGCTGGCAGCATTACTGGCCAATGACGTCAGCCTGTTGGCCTACCACCTGCCTTTGGATGCCCATCCACAGCTGGGTAACAACGCCCGGCTGGGGCAATTGCTGGGTATCGCCTCCCCGGCGCCTCTGCAGCCGGAAGATCCGCAGTCGGTAGGGAATGTGGGGGAGTTAGACATTTCTGCCGGTGATCTTTGTCAGCGCTTGCAATCATTGACTGGCAGGGAGCCTATGCTGATTGGTGATAGTAATCGTGTATTGCGCCGTGTGGCCTGGTGTACAGGTGCTGCCCAGTCTTATATCGATGCAGCGGTAGCGGCCAAAGCGGATGTGTTTATCACAGGAGAGATCTCCGAACAGACCGTGCATGTTGCCCGCGAGGAGGGTATTGCGTTTATTGCTGCAGGGCATCATGCAACAGAGCGTTATGGCGTGCAGGCGGTGGGAGAGGCCCTGGCGCAGCAGTTTTCCCTACAGCACCAGTTTTTTGATGAAGATAACCCTGTTTGAAGGCTTACTCGGGGCTCAGGCTCTGGCTGCTTCCGCAGTCTTTGCTTCCTCGGTACTTGCTTCCAGAGCATTGCGGTCCAGGCCGAACTCTTCGTTGAGCATGCCTTTTTCGTCTGGAGAGGTTTTGGGCGCATAGTCCAGTGGTGGTTGCACACTAGCCAGGTCGGCGGGAATCTCTGATGGGTCGCGCTGATTTTCCAATCTGTCCAGCGCTACTGGACCATTGCCCTGGCACAGGTCTGATGCCCCTTTGGCCAGGTGGTTATGTACATCGCGATAGCTTTCAGTGAGGCTGTTAAGCAGGCGTGCAGTGTCGGAGAAGTGCTCCACTACCTCATCCTCATACATTTTTTTGTCTTGTAACACCTGGTCCAGCTTGCGCTCCACCTCTCTGTGTTTTTGCCCGGAAGGAGAGCTCTGGCGACCCCATAACAAACCCAGGCCCAGTCCTATTACGAGCCCGGCAGCGGCGCCGATAATAACGATGGTCAAGCTATACACGGTGTTTTCCTCTTACCGATGTGTCGAAGTGCGAGCAGTATAACCCTTAATAGTCGAGGATCCATAGGGTCGGCCGCCGTGACCTTGGTAGCGTTGCCATCTGCGGGGGCTGTGGGTAAAGTGTGCCGCCGACATTTTTGCAACAGGAAAGCCGATGTCTACTCCCTGGCAGCGTTACCAGGCCGACCTCCAGCGGGAGGGGTTCTCTCATGACCCGGCCCAGGAGGAGGCGGTACGCCTGTTACAGGATCTTTATGATCGATTGCTGGCGCGCTTTGGGGCTCGCGAAACCGGCTTTTCTGCCCTGCTAAAAAAACTCAGGAAGCAAAACCCTGAGCCTGAGGTGGGTCTGTATCTGTGGGGCGGGGTAGGTCGCGGCAAAACCTATCTGGTGGATACCTTCTACGATTGTTTGCCTTTTGAACGCAAATTGCGTGTGCATTTTCATCGCTTTATGCAGCGGGTGCACAGCGATCTTACCGCGCTTGAAGGGCAGGTAAATCCTCTGGAAATTGTTGCCGACAGGTTGGCCGAGGAGGCTTTGGTCGTCTGTTTCGACGAGTTTTTTGTCACGGATATAGGCGATGCTATGATTCTCGGTGGCCTTATGGAGGCCCTGTTTGCTCGCGGTGTTACCCTGGTGGCTACCTCCAATATTGTCCCCGAGGACCTTTACCAGAATGGCCTGCAAAGGCAGCGTTTCCTGCCCGCTATTGCCCTGGTGCAAAAACACACGAAGGTGGTGAACGTGGACGCAGGAGTGGATTACCGGCTGCGCACCCTGCAACAGGCTGAGCTCTATCATTATCCTTTGGACGAGGCCGCGGATATTAGTCTGCGACTGAGTTTCGATGCCCTGGCGGTGGAGCCGGGCCAGCACTGGGGGCGCATTCAGATTAATGGGCGCTACCTGACTGTGCGCTGTATGGCGGATGATGTGGCATGGTTTGATTTTGCCGAACTCTGCGATGGGCCGCGGTCGCAAAACGATTATATTGAGCTGGCGCGTATTTTTCATGCGGTGCTGCTGTCCGGCGTCCCGGAGTTCAACAAAGACCTCAACGACCAGGCAAGACGCTTTGTCAATTTGGTGGATGAGTTTTACGATCGCAATGTCAAGCTGATGGTGACGGCAGAGAAGCCATTGCTGGAGCTCTACGCTGGCGGCAATCTGGAATTTGAGTTCCAGCGCACCCAGTCACGGCTGCAGGAGATGCAATCACACGAGTATCTGGCCCGTGAGCACCGGCCCTGATTTTGGGTGTTATTGCTTATTATGGCGTAAAATGACTCAAAAGATGCCTTGCTAAAGTGTGGACAGGGCCCCATGGTTCGGTCTGGATTACCTTCAGGAAGCTGCTCTGACTGCGCCCTGAAGACCATTTGGTGTTAATCCTGAGTCCATCTCCCTCGGGAGGTGAAAAATTCCCACTTCTGGCGAATGTCATCTTGTCGGTAAGTTGCGAAATTTATTCAACTTTCAGCTTGAAAAGGGGTGTTCTATTGATTAGTATTCGCGCTCTCGAAATTGGAGCCCTCCAAGAGGCAATTATTCATGAAAACTTATAGTGCCAAAGCAGAAAATGTGTCCCGCGACTGGTTCGTGGTAGACGCTGCTGACAAGACATTGGGGCGTATGGCAAGTGAAATTGCGCATCGTTTGCGCGGCAAACACAAAGCCGAATACACACCTCACGTTGACACCGGTGACTACATCGTTGTGATCAATGCTGAGAAAGTACGTGTAACCGGCGCCAAGACGACCGACAAGATTTACCACAGCCACACCGGATATCCAGGCGGCCTGAAGTCAATTTCTTTCGAGAAATTGATCGAGAAGGCTCCCGAGCGCGTTATCCAGGGTGCAGTAAAGGGCATGTTGCCGCGTAACCCTCTGGGTCGCGCCATGTTCAAGAAGCTGAAAGTGTACGCGGGCAATGATCATCCGCACACTGCGCAGCAGCCCCAGGCACTGAACATTTAACGGATATTATTTATGTCAGCTACCCAGTATTACGGAACCGGTCGTCGCAAGACTTCCACTGCACGTGTCTTCTTGAAGAGCGGCGCGGGCGCAATCACTATCAATAAGCGTCCTCTGGACCAGTACTTCGGTCGAGAAGTGGCGCGTATGATTGTACGTCAGCCTTTGGAACTCGTTGAATTGAATGACAAATTCGATATCAATGTAACAGTTCAAGGCGGCGGCAGCTTCGGTCAGGCCGGTGCTATCCGTCACGGCATCACTCGTGCCCTGATGGAATATGACGAATCTCTGCGCGGTTCCTTGCGCGGTGCGGGTTATGTAACCCGTGATGCTCGTGAGGTTGAGCGTAAGAAAGTCGGCCTGCGCAAAGCACGCAAGCGTCCTCAGTTCTCCAAGCGATAAGCTGGAGTGGCCCCGGCATCGGGGTTACCGGACAGAATCAAAGCGTCCGCCCGCGATCAGGGTGGACGTTTTTTTATGTCCGGGATTTGCCCTTGATCTATTGCACAGCATAGTCAAAATGCTTTGAAATCAAGGCGTTTGCCTTGTAACAAAGGGGTAAAATCATTAGTATTTGCCCCATTTTGTGAGAAGCGGTTTCCGGGGCGAAATTCCAGTCGACCACCCGCTTCAAATCTAGGGGAGAGAAGCATGAGTAGCGATGGCGTAAATACCGGCAGGAGGAAGTTCCTGACGGCTGCCACCAGTGCGGTTGGCGTTGCCGGCGTAGTAGGTATTGCAGTGCCTTTCGTGGGGTCCTGGAACCCGTCAGCCAAGGCTAAGGCAGCTGGAGCGCCTGTTAAGGCGGATATCGGCAAGATAGAACCCGGCCAGATGATTGTGGTCGAGTGGCGCGGCAAACCTGTGTACGTGATGCGTCGCACGCCGTCGCAGCTTGAGGACCTATCCAAGCTGGACGATAGTCTGAAAGACCCTCAGTCTGAGATTTCTGATCAACCTGATTACATCACCGACATCGGCCGCGCAATTCGTCCAGAGCTTCTGGTGTTGGTTGGTCTTTGCACGCACCTGGGCTGCGCGCCGAAATTCCGTCCTGAAGTCGGCGCTGCCGATCTCGGTGGCGATGAGTGGCTGGGTGGCTTCTTTTGCCCCTGTCACGGTTCCAAGTTTGACCTGGCCGGTCGCGTCTACAGTGGCGTTCCTGCTTCAAAAAACCTGGAAGTCCCCCCGTATTCTTTTGAGGGTGACAATGTCCTGGTAATTGGCGTGGATTCGGAGGCCGCCTGATGAATAATATGCTAATTGGATTACGTGATTGGGTTGATGCCCGCCTGCCTATTGTGCGGACATGGGATACCCACATGGGCAAGTACTACGCGCCCAAGAACTTCAACTTCTGGTACTTTTTCGGGGTTCTGTCCCTGTTGGTACTGGTTAACCAGCTGCTGACCGGCATCTGGCTGACAATGAATTATACCCCCAGCAGCGAAGAGGCCTTCGCTTCTGTGGAATACATCATGCGAGATGTGGATTACGGCTGGTTGCTGCGCTATATGCACTCCACCGGTGCTTCCGCCTTTTTTATGGTGGTCTACCTGCACATGTTCCGCGCCATGATTTACGGATCTTATAAGAAACCTCGTGAACTCATCTGGATCTTCGGGATGCTGATTTTCGTGGTGCTGATGGCTGAGGCTTTCGTGGGTTATGTATTGCCCTGGGGACAGATGTCCTACTGGGGTGCCCAGGTGATCATCTCTTTGTTTGGCGCGATTCCGGTTGTGGGTGACGATATCGTGACCTGGATTCGAGGCGACTACCTGATCTCGGGAGCGACGCTAAACCGATTCTTTGCCCTGCACGTGGTGGCACTGCCTATAGTGCTGCTGGCCCTGGTGGTATTGCACCTTCTAGCTCTGCACGAAGTGGGGTCCAATAACCCTGACGGCGTGGATATCAAGAAGAACAAGGACGAGAATGGCGTGCCGCTGGACGGCGTGGCTTTCCACCCTTACTACACAGTGCACGACCTTCAGGCGATCGCAGTATTTCTGTTCATATTCTGCGCGGTGATCTTCTTCCTGCCTGAAATGGGTGGCTACTTCCTGGAATTTGCCAACTTTGAGGAGGCCAATGGCCTTAAGACCCCGGACCATATTGCTCCGGTCTGGTATTTCACGCCGTTTTACTCTGTACTGCGCGCGGTGCCGGATAAGTTTTGGGGCTTTATCTTCTTTGCAGCCTCCGTGGCTATTCCGTTTCTGTTGCCTTGGCTGGACCGCAGCCCGGTTAAGTCATGGCGCTACCGCGGCACTATCACCAAGGTGATGTTGGCGCTGTTTGTCGCCAGCTTTCTGATCCTGGGCGTATTGGGTGTGAAGTCGCCGACTCCGGAGCGCACTTTCCTGGCTCAGATCTGCTCGGTGTTCTACTTCGCCTTCTTCCTGCTGATGCCAATCTGGACGTCGCTGGATAGGACCAAGCCAGTGCCTGAGCGCATCACTATGGACGGCGGTATCGGCTTTTGGGGCAGCATTGGTGGCCTGGTCATTATCCTGGCCTTGACCATCATTCCACTGAAGGCGGTGGGAGCAGAGTCATCCCACGCCTGTGGCGCCATCGATTGTGATGAGTTCGTGGCGGACCCACATGACAAGGCCTCTTTGCAGAACGGCGCCAAGGTCTATATGAATTACTGCATGGGTTGTCATTCCCTGAAGTATTCACGCTACAACCGGGTGGCAACTGATCTGGGCATCCCAGAGGACCTGATGCAGGCTAATCTGATGTTTGATCCGAGTGTCAAAATTGGCGCTTTGATGGACAACGCTATGGACGATGGCAATGCCAAAGTCTGGTTTGGGGCAGCGCCTCCAGACCTGACTCTGGTGTCTCGCGCGCGTCAGCCTGAGTGGCTTTACACGTACCTGCGTAATTTCTACAAGGACGACAGTCGTCCCTACGGTGTCAATAACAGAGTTTTTAAGGACGTGGGTATGCCCCACGTAATGCTGGAAGTTCAGGGTATGCAGGAATGTGCCATGGGTCCGGTCAGGGCTGGTAATGGCGGTGTAAAGCGTGATCCGTTAACCGGGCAGGACATTCTTGAAGACCCCTGTGGTAATTTTAACATCACCTCCGAGGGCAGTATGAGCCCCGAGGAATTCGACACTGCCACCTACGATCTGGTCAACTTTCTGGCATATACCGCTGAGCCTATGGTCGCGGAGCGCCAGCGTATGGGCATTTTTGTATTACTGTTTATCGTGCTGTTCTTCGTTTTCGCCTGGTTGCTAAACCGCGAGTACTGGAAAGACGTACACTGATCCACCAAGATCAGTGCTTGCAGTGTGGCAACGGTCACGCTGCTTTTGTTTTTAAAGAGTAACAACTGAGGAATTTTCGATGGGCGTTGTGGCAAAGCGATCTTCAATGATCTTTTTTTCCGATCCAGTCAGTCACTACAGTCACCGAGTGCGTATCGTTCTGGCCGAGAAGGGCGTAACGGTAGATCTGATCGAGGCGGATGCAGCTCATCCTCCGACGGAACTGTCTGAACTTAACCCCTACAACAGTCTGCCCACGTTGGTAGATCGCGACCTTGTGCTCTACGAGTCCAAGGTGATGATGGAGTATTTGGACGAGCGTTTCCCCCATCCTCCTTTGCTGCCGGTCTACCCGGTGGCTCGCGCCGAGAGCCGCCTGTTGATTCACCGCATTGAGAAAGACTGGTGTGCCCAGGTGGACTCTATCCTGCACACTCGCAGCGAAAATGTGGTTAAGAAGGCCACCAAGGAACTGAAGGACAGTATTACCGGCATCGCCCCCATCTTTGCCGAAAAGCCTTTCTTCATGAGCGAGGAATTCACGTTGGTGGATTGCTGTATCGCGCCTATTCTCTGGCGTCTGCCGGCCCTGGGTGTCGATATCCGCTCTTCCAAGCAGACCAAGCCTCTTTTGGACTACATGGATTCCTTGTTCGCCCGTGAGTCTTTTCAGGAAAGTCTCTCTGAGCAAGAACGTGAGATGCGCTCCTAACAGAGCGTATTTGCCGGCAACCGATTAAGGATGTCCATGACTCCGAGTCGTCCCTACATCATGCGAGCCCTCTATGAGTGGATCGTAGACAATGGCTGTACGCCTTACATTCTGGTGGATGCAGCCATTGATGATGTGATGGTTCCCGAGCAGTACGTGAAGGACGGTCAGATTGTTCTCAATATCTCGCCTACGGCGGTGATGGAGCTGAACATTGCCAATGACGCTGTTGCGTTTAATGGCCGCTTTGGCGGTGTTGCCACGGATATTTATGTTCCGGTGAATGCCGTCATTGGTATCTATGCCCGAGAAAATGGCCAGGGCATGGTTTTCGAGCCCGAGGAGGAGAGTGATGAAACTCCGCCGGAGGATACTCCACCGGATCCAAATAAACCTGAAGGGCGGCCGTCACTCAAGATCGTCAAGTGATCTAGGGGCCTCCTCATTTGGGAGGCCGACCGATCTCCCCGCTAGCCGAGCGCAATCCCGGTAAAATATCCAAGAGTTTGCTGCCCCGCAGTTAGAACAGGGGTACACTTTCCCGATGACTCAGTTTGTTCACCTTCGACTTCACTCCGAATTTTCCATTGTTGATGGCCTCGTACGCCTGAAACCTTTGATGAGCCGTGTTGCCGAGTTGGGCATGGCCGCAGTTGCCGTTACTGACGTCAGTAATTTTTATGGTCTGATAAAGGCGCATAAGAGCGCCTTTAGCGCCGGAGTTCAGCCAATTTTTGGCACTGACCTCAGGGTGTTGGATACGGACGACCCGGAAAAATCCTACCCGCTTTGCTTGCTGGCTATGAATCAGACCGGCTACCACAATCTCACCTTACTGATTTCCCGATCTTTTACCGAAGGCCAGTATTTGGGTGTGCCCCACGTGCAGAAACTCTGGCTGGAGGAGTGTGCCGAAGGAATAATTGCCCTGTCCGCTGGCGCCCAGGGAGATGTGGGCCAGGCGATTCTTGGAGAGAAACCGGAACTGGCCGTCGAGCGGGCAAAGTACTGGATGGAATTGTACCCTCAGCGTTTCTACCTCGAATTGCATCGCACAGCCAGAGAAGGTGATGAGACCCATCTGCATGGAGCCGTGAACCTGGCAGCCCAGTTACAGTGCCCTGTAGTGGCGACCAACGATGTGCGCTTCCTGGATGCTTCGGAATTCGAGGCCCATGAGGCACGGGTTTGCATCGGTGAAGGTCGTACCCTCGACGACCCCCGGCGGGCGCGGACCTACTCAGACCAGCAGTACCTGCGTTCTCCCCAAGAGATGGCGGAACTGTTCGCTGATATCCCCGAGGCGCTGGCCAATACTGTACAGATTGCCAGACGCTGTAACGTGGTGTTGGAACTGGGCAAACCTTACTTGCCGGATTACCCCGTGCCGGAAGGCATGACCATGGATGAGTTTTTTCGTCAGCTGTCCCACGATGGCCTGGATGCTCGCCTGGACGTGTTGTTTGATTCGGCGGCGGAGGACTTTCCCGACAGACAGAAAGAGTACCGTGAACGTTTGGAGTTTGAGCTGGAAACCATTATACAGATGGGCTTCCCCGGCTACTTCCTGATCGTGATGGATTTTATCCGCTGGGCCAAGCAGCAGGATATTCCGGTAGGCCCGGGGCGGGGCTCCGGTGCCGGTTCGCTGGTGGCCTATGCCTTGGAGATCACGGATCTAGACCCCCTTGAGTACGACCTGCTGTTCGAGCGCTTCCTCAACCCCGAACGAGTTTCTATGCCCGACTTCGACGTCGACTTCTGCATGGAGAAGCGCGACCGGGTAATTGATTATGTAGCCGACACCTACGGCCGCGAGGCGGTGTCACAGATTATTACCTTCGGCACCATGGCTGCCAAGGCGGTTGTGCGAGACGTAGCCCGTGTGCAGGGTAAGCCCTATGGTCTGGCGGACAAGTTGTCGAAGATGATTCCCTTTGAAGTGGGAATGACTTTGGAGAAGGCGCTGGAGCAGGAAGAGGCGTTACGCGACTTCCTTGCTGAGGACGAGCAGGCCCAGGAAATCTGGGACATGGCAGAGCAGTTGGAGGGCGTTACCCGGGGTGTAGGTAAGCACGCCGGAGGTGTGGTTATTGCGCCCTCAAAGCTCACTGACTTCTCACCGCTGTTCTGCGACGAGTCTGGCAGTGGGCTGGTCACCCAATATGACAAGGGTGATGTTGAAGATGCCGGCCTGGTGAAGTTTGACTTTCTGGGGCTGCGTACCCTCACGATCATCGACTGGGCGGTGAAGATGATTAACACCACCAGGGGTGTGAGTGGTGAGTCACCCCTGGATATCATGCAGATCCCGCTGGATGACCAACCCAGCTTTACCTTACTTAAGTCTGCCAAGACAACCGCTGTATTCCAGTTGGAATCCAGTGGCATGAAGGATCTGATTGAACGTCTGCAGCCGGACTGTTTTGAAGACATTGTGGCGCTGGTAGCCCTGTTTCGTCCCGGGCCGCTGCAGTCGGGCATGGTAGATAACTTCATTAACCGCAAGCACGGCAGGGAGGAGCTGTCTTACCCCGATATCAAGTGGCAGCACGAGTCGCTAAAACCTATCTTGCAGCCTACCTACGGTATCATCCTGTACCAGGAACAGGTGATGCAGATCGCCCAGGTGCTGGCCGGCTATACCCTGGGTGGCGCGGATATGCTGCGCCGGGCCATGGGCAAGAAGAAACCAGAAGAGATGGCCAAGCAACGCACGCTTTTCGAGGAGGGTGCCAGGTCCCGGGGAGTCGATGGCGAACTTGCCATAAGAATTTTCGACCTCGTGGAGAAGTTCGCAGGTTACGGTTTTAATAAGTCCCACTCGGCCGCCTACGCTCTGGTGTCCTATCAGACCTGCTGGTTGAAGACGCACTATCCTGCACCTTTCCTGGCTGCGGTAATGAGCTCTGAACTCGATAACACCGACAAGATCGTGGTGTTGGTGGATGAGTGCAAGCGAATGAAGCTGTCCCTCAAGTTGCCGGACGTCAACGAGGGTCAGTATATGTTCACGGTAAATGCCCAGAATGACATCATCTATGGCTTGGGCGCTATTAAGGGCCTGGGTGAAGGCCCAATCGAAATTATCCTCAGCACCCGGGAAGCGGACGGGCCTTTTACCGACTTGTTCGATTTTTGTGCCCGCACCGACCCCCGCAAGGTCAATCGCAAGGCTATTGATGCGCTAATTCGCTCCGGCGCACTGGACTCTCTGGGAGAGGACCGCTGGGTGTTGATGGCAAGCATGGAGGACGCGTTAAAAGCGGCAGAGCAGAGCGCCAGTAATCGTGATGCGGGTATTGAAGACCTCTTTGGCGAGGTTGTGCCAAGCCAGGAAAACGGTACCCAGGATGTCTACGCCGGCTTCCGTAGCGTGCGTACCTGGTCGGACAAGGAACGCCTCGGCGGAGAGCGGGATACCCTGGGTTTATACATCACCGGCCACCCTATCGATGAGTACCAGGCGGAAATTCGCAAGTTCGTTCCCAAGCGTATTGTTGATGTGCGGCCTGACAAGCAAGGCACCCAACTTATGGTGGGCCTGATCATGGCTACCCGCACCATGAATACCAAGCGGGGTACCATGGCGATACTGACCCTGGATGACAGTAGCGCCCAAATTGAAGTGACACTGTTTTCAGAGGTGTTCTCCCAATTCCGGGAGTTACTCATCAAGGACACGATTGTCCTGATCGAGGGGCGGGTGCAACAAGACGACCGCAGCGGCAAGCCGGTGATGCGCGCCAGCGGCGTGCGCAGTATCAACGAGGCGCGCCAGAATTATGCTTCCAGGCTGACTCTCAAGGTTAATGCAGAGCGCTTTGATGATAGCTTCACCACACGGCTGGAACAGATTCTTTCCGGCGCAGCGGGAGGTAGCTGCCCGGTTAGCATCGACTACCTGCAACAGCGCAACAAGGCGCGTGTGCATCTCAGCGAGCGTTGGGCAGTTGTGCCCAGTGATGAGCTGATCCAGACATTACGCGAAGAACTGGGACATGAACGAGTGGTTTTGGAGTACTGATTCTTGAAACTTACTGTCCCGCTACTGTTATGTCTGCTGTTGGGAGCCTGTACTGCTGCGCCGGAGCCAAACTGCCCCTATAAAGGCGAGCCTGATTATGCGCCATCGGCCGGCTGCCTGACGGTGGTGCACGGAAAAATGCTGGTGGTGGACTCACGAACTGGTGGTTTGACGCCGCCGGGAGGCAAGGTTAAAGGAGAGGAATCAGCCCAGTGCACGGCCTACAGGGAGACCCTGGAAGAAACCGGCCTCGATCTGATCCCCCGGCAATTGGTGGCTGTGTTTGATACTGGCTTTCATCTTTACGCCTGCGAGATTCATGCTGGTTCCGGTAGCATCGAGGCGGCGGTAATGGAGGTCAAGCGTGGCTTCTGGCTGGACCTAGCCGACTTTGATTCTGTCCAGTGGCGATTTCCCGGGCAGGACAAAGTCTTACGTGAAATACTGATGCCTGAATCCAGCGAAAAATAGACACACCTGCAGTGGCGCCTGTCCGGTGCCTAAAGCGCTAACCGCCACAATATCCACGTTAGGAGTAAATTCGATGTCCGACACTGATAAAATTGAAGCCGCTGTGTTTCGCCGTTTGCTGGAGCACCTGGACAGCCGCAAAGATGCTCAGAATATTGACCTGATGAACCTGGCCGGCTTTTGCCGCAATTGCCTGTCTAAATGGTATATGGCCGCAGCGCAGGAGGAGGGTGTTAGCGTTGACTATGACCACGCCCGGGAGCGGGTTTACGGTATGCCCTATGATGAGTGGAAACAGAAGTATCAGCAAGCAGCGACGTCTGAGCAGCTGGCCGCCTTCGAGAAAAACAAATCCGCTGACTAGGCTGGCAACTTGTAAATACAGCCGCTGGAGCTAATACTTTCCCATATTCATCAGCCCTTCTAATAATTCAGGAAAGAGGAATTACCCGTGAAACCACAAGGTCTGCTGGCTCGCGCTAGCTTTTTGTTGTTTGCCACTTTGGTGTTACCTGCGGTAGCCGCAGACAAACCTAATATTCTGGTGATGTGGGGCGATGATATTGGCATCAGTAATATCAGCGCCTATAGCGACGGTATTATGGGTTACAAGACGCCGAATATTGATCGTATTGCCAGTCAAGGGATGCGTTTCACTGACTACTACGGTGACCAGAGCTGCACTGCGGGACGCTCGAGCTTTATTACTGGCCAGACGCCACTGCGCACAGGGTTGTCCAAGGTGGGATTGCCCGGCGCAGAGTTAGGCATTCACGAGCGTGATATTACTATCGCCGAGGTGCTCAAAACGCACGGCTATGCCACGGGGCAATTCGGCAAGAACCACCTGGGTGACAAGGATGAACATCTGCCGACCAACCACGGGTTTGATGAGTTCTTCGGCAATCTTTATCACCTCAATGCAGAGGAAGAGCCGGAAGATGTGGACTATCCCCAGGACCCGGGCTTCCGCAAGATGTTTGGCCCGCGTGGAGTGATTCATTCATACGCTGATGGGCGTATTGAAGACACTGGTGCGCTGACGCGTAAGCGCATGGAGACAGCGGACGAAGAGTTTGCCGCCGCTGCAAAGAAGTTTATCGATAAGACAGTGAAGGCTGACCAACCATTTTTTGTTTGGCTCAATACGACTGGCATGCATTTTCGCACGCACCCTGCAGAGAAGCACCTGGGTAAGTCGGGTCAGGATTTTTATAACGATGTGATGGTGGCGCACGACCAATTGATAGGGCAGATGCTCGATCAACTGGACGACCTCGGCATTGCCGACAACACCATTGTATTTTATTCCACGGATAACGGGGTGCACTACAACACCTGGCCCGATGCTGGTATTACACCATTTCGTAGCGAGAAAAATTCAAACTGGGAAGGCGCTTACCGCGTACCTGCGATGGTTCGTTGGCCGGGTAAGATTGCCCCTGGGCAGGTATCCAATGAAGTGATGTCTCACCTGGACTGGATGCCAACGTTGGTCGCCGCCGCAGGCGATGCCAAACTCAAGGACGACCTGCTAAAGGGCACACGCGTGGGCAGTAAAAAGTCAAAACTTCACCTGGACGGGTATAACTTTCTGCCTTACCTGATAGGGGAGACCGACCAAGGGCCGCGTCGTACGTTTGTCTACCATAACGATGGCGGTATGCCAGTTTGCGTGCGGGTGGAAGACTGGAAGATTGTTTACGCGGAGAATCGCGCTAAAACTATGGCATTGTGGGCCGAGCCTGAGGTTACGCTGCGCCTGCCAAAAATCTTTAATCTTCGCCGTGATCCGTTTGAGCGGGCAGACCACAATTCCAATACTTACTGGGACTGGGTAATCGACAAGGCGGCCTGGGGCTATATGGGTAGCGCAGCGACCACCCAGTACTTGCAAACATTTACAGCGTATCCGCCAAGCCAGCGCCCGGACTCCTGGGCTATCGATAAGCTGACGGACAAGTTCTTGCCACAGTAGTGTTAGTGGAGGGGGCGCTCAGTGAGCTTCATTCGCCCCTTCCGCCTTCCCACCGAGAAGCCTGTTTTTCAGCCGTTCCCGGCCATGGGCAAGGTCGCCGCCTATAGCGTAAAGAGCCGGTACCATTAGTAGAGTAACAAAGAGCGCGAATAGCACACCAAAGGCCAATGACAGTACTGCGGGTTTGAGAAACTGCGCGTTGGTGGCATCCTCGGCCATGATGGGCAGGAGACCCACAAAGGTAGTTACCGTTGTCAGTAGAATGGGGCGGAAGCGGTTCACGCCCGCATCAATGATTGATTCACGTAATTCATTGCCCTGCTCACGCAGTCGGCCAATGTAGTCCACCAATACCAGGTTGTCGTTGACCACCACGCCCGCTGCAGCGCCAATGCCAAACCAGGAAAACATTGCCATGGGGACACCGAATAGCAGGTGGCCGAAGATAGCGCCCATGAATCCAAAGGGTATGGCCGTCATTACCAGCAGCGGCAGCCAGTAGGAATGAAAAGCGATGGCGATCAGCGCATACATCATGAACAGGGCTATGGCATATAGCGCTATTATTTCGCTGAAGAACTCTTCTTCTTGTTCCTGCTGTCCTCCTTTGAGTACTTCCAGGCCCGGGAATTGTTTCTCCAGCTCCGGAACAAAATTATCGGTGACCTCTTTAGTGATGTCCCCCATCAGGTCATGGTTCATGTCAGCCCGGACCCGGATGAAACGTTCTCCGTCACGGCGTTGAATACGCTGGGCGCCGTTGGTCAGCTCCACTTCGACAACGGACATCAGAGGGACCGCTCGACCATCAGCAGTGCGCACTCTGAAATTATTCAGACTGGACAGACTCTGGCGCTGTTCTCTGGGGTATTTCACCATGACCTTAACGTCGCCGTTTGAGCGGGGCAGGCGCTGTACTTCTTCACCGTAGTAAGCCTGGCGCACCTGACGTGAAACGTCCGCCAGGGTGATGCCAAGTTTCTCCGCCCCAGGACGCAGGTTCAGAATCATTTCGTCTGACTCGCCGCGCTGACTGTCACGTACGAAATAGGTACCATCGTAGGTTTTCAGGTGTGCCCTGAGTTCCTGTGATGCCGCACTGAGCTGATCCGGGTCCCGGTGCTTGAGCAGGTAGGTGACGTCAGCATCGTTGCCGGTAAGCGAATAGTTCACTTCTATCTGGTCTGCGTCAGGGATGTCTCCCACCAGGTCCCGCAATCGCTCAGCAGCCTCTTTGGCCGACATGTCGCGAACTTCTGGTGAAGCTAACTTAACAATGGCGATAACACTGTCACGGCGAGAGCGCGTGTACCAACCTTCAATCAGCTCGCCACTGCCTTCCCCCTGTTCCGCACGTTGGGCGACTTCGTCGATCAGTTTTAACTCGGCGGCCTGTAATTGATCGAGTATTTCCAATGCCCGGGAGTAGGGGGTGCCATTTGGCAGCGTGACATTCATGTAAATCTGCTCGGATTCGACCTGCGGCATGAAGTAGAACTTTACCCAGCCGCTGGAAAATATACCGACACTGATTACGAATGCACCTACGAAGATACTGGTTGTCAGATAGCGATGGCTTACCGCCCAGCTGAGAATGGGACGGTAGGTTTTGTCTGCAAAATCTATGATGCTGTGTTCGATCTTCTGCTGGATTCTGGCGAGTCCCTTTAGTTCCTTGCGCGGTTCCAGGTGTGCCAGGTGAGCCGGCAGGATGAAGAATGCCTCGATAAGTGAAATGGTCAGCGCCACCGTGATCACAATAGATAATTGGCGAGTCATTTGTGAGGCCTCTCCGGTCACGAACAACCAGGGGGCAAAGGCTATCATGGTGGTCAGTACCGCGAAGATCACCGGGCGTGACACCGAGAACGCTCCCTCGATCGCTGAGCGATAGCCACCCCCACTGATATGGGCGTGTTGGTGAATACTTTCTCCCACCACAATAGCGTCATCCACCACGATACCTAGCACCATCAGGAAGGCGAAGGAGGACATCACGTTCATGGAGACATCGTTTACTGGCAGCAGGGCGAAGGTGCCGACAAAAGCCACGGCAATGCCACCTGTTACCCACAGGGCAACCTTGGGTCGCAAAGAGAGAATCAGAACCAGGAATACCAGAACGAGTCCGAGCAACGAAGACTCCGTGATCAGGTCCATACGCTCGTTGTAGATATCAGCGGTGTCAAACCATAAGGTGAGTTCTACTCCATGCGGTAGCTGCTGTTGAGCCTCTTCAATCCATGCGCGTACCGCTTTACTGGTCTTGACCACCTGCATGTTGTCAGTGCTTAGCGCCTGCAGCAGCACCGCGGGTTGCCCGTTCATGGTGGCAAGAATTTCATTCTCTTCGAAGCCATCGATGACCTTGGCTACATCGCCTAGTCTGACGACCGCGCCCTCTTTTGTCTGGCGAATGATAATGCGCTCAAAATCAGTCTGTGAATCTGCCATATTGCGCGCGCGCAGCTGTACGTCGCCGGTTTTGGTGCGGACTCTACCTGATGACAAATTAATGGAGTTGGCGCGAATGGCGGCGGCCACGTCAGTAAACGTGAGACCAAAGCGTCGCATTCCCGCTTCAGATAACTCGATCGTTACCTCTTCACTGCGAGTACCAAAGAGGTTGATAGTGGATACGTAAGGCAGGGTGGCCATCTCGTCTTTGAGATCTTCTGCCAGCCGGGTTAGTTCCCGCTCGCTAACATCACCGTGAACAGCAACGCGGATCATTTCGTCGCGATTTCGTAGACGTTGGACACGTGGAGGTTCGATATCACGTGGCAGCGAAGTTACGCCGTCTACCGCGTTTTTAACTTCATTAATAAAATCGTTAATGTCTACATTGGGATAGGTACTAACGCTGATTTGTGCCATACCTTCGGTTGAGGTGGAGTAGTAATGGTAGACCTGATCAACATCTTCCAGAGCTTGCTCGATACGCGAGACAACCTGCTCCTCAACCTCTTGGGGGTTTGCCCCTGGCCAGGTCACGTAAATGGCAGCCTGGTTGATCTTGATGTTGGGAAAAGCCTCCTTTTCCATAGACTGCATACCGAGGATGCCAGCCAACACAATACCGGCCATAAGCAAGTTGGCAGCGACCGAATTATGGACCCACCAGGCGATGATGCGTTTCATAGCTTACTTCTCCCCAGAATTCAGGGCGGCGACAGCCATGCCCTGGATTGGGTTGCGAATAGCGGAGGTAATAACGTTTTCGCCCGGCTTAAGGCCTTTGCTGATCACGGCTTTCTGCGGTGTTGAGTGGGCCACATCGACGGTGCGGATCTCAAGCTGGCCATTGGTACCGACTACGTAGACGATATTTCCGGCGCGCAGCGCACTGCCGGGAATGCTCATGGCAGCTTTGATTTGCCGCCCCTGAATTCGCGCTTCAACAAATAGTCCAACGGCCATTGGCATACCATTGACTGACACAGCGTCTCCATAGGGATCGGCTACTTCGGCGATGGCGTAGAGCATGCGGGTATCTGGATCTACAGAGGCATCCAGGCGTACCAATTTACCCTGCCATTCATGCAACTGGCCTGCTACCTGAGCCGTGAAAGAAACGGGTAGGCCGCCGCCTTGTGCCGCGGTATAGCCAATAGGCAGCCCCAGCGACGCCAGCTGCCGATTGTTTAATGGTAACCGCACTTCGACAATTTCGGTGCCGAATACTTTGCCGAGTATAGTGCCGGGTGTGATGAACTGACCGATGTGAACCCGCGTGTTTACAACGCGCCCTGCAAAAGGCAGGGTGAAACTGGTGCGATTCAAATCAAGCTGCGCTTGTACCAGGCCTGCGCGGGCCGCTTCTCGCATTGCCCGGGCCTGGGCGACCTGTGGCTTCTTTAAAGCCAGATCGGATGGTTTAGCATCGCTGCGCAGCTGTTTGCGTGCCACATCCTGGTCCGCCAGGGCCTGCTGAACTGCAAGCTCCGCATCGGCCACACGCGCCTGTGCCTGGCTGAACCCAAGTCGATAGTCGGTGTCTTCAATCTGTAGCAGGGCGACACCGGGCTCAATACGCCCGCCCTCGACAAATTCCGCAGAGACGCTGATGACTCTTCCACCTACCTGTGACACCAGGTCGATTTCAGTTCGGGAGCGAACTTCGCCCTGGGTAATAACTTCAAGGGACGCATCTTCCTGGTTAACCGTTGCTGTATAGACAGAAGTCGGGCGAGGGCCTTCCTCGTTCTTTTCCGGTTCTGGTCTAGAAGCCTGGAGCAGGGCATAGGCGCCAGCGGAGGCGACTATGACAACAATAGGAGCGATGATCTTTACCAGCTTGTTGGTCATGAGGGATATTGTTCCTGTGTCTTTTTAGCCCGTATCTATACAAAACGATTATCAACGCTTGGGCATCAGAACGATTGAGCAATAATAACAATATTGTTACTACATTTGCGGATCCTGAGATGAACTGCTCGTTTTAGGGGATGAGGTGATGCATATCTGCTGTGGAGGTTTATAAAATTTATCTACCCGAGGCGGGCTGGCTCTGCACGTTGTAGTGTGGGCAAGGATTCCTGTACTCGTTGATCAAGGCCCACCTTGCTTCAGCGTTTTTTGCTGCGTTCCGCCTGCTCCAGCCAGAAAAGTGTATCTATGTAGCTGACGAAACGGCTCAGGTAATGGGGTGAGAGGTCACGCATAGTCTCTAAGGATCGCGTCGCCAGGCGTTGCGGATTCAAAGGTCCACACTCTTCTGGTATTTCCTCCAGTGCCTGAGTCACCACCTTATCTGCGTTTAACTCAACCATTGCCGAGTGAAAACGACGCGCGGCCTTGAGTTCCTCTCGGCGCGCGGGTAGATTTTTTTGCCCCGGCTGTGCCTGTTGCGAAATGTTGTTCGCCAGTTCCAGTTCCTGTTGCCGCAAGGCGGCTTCCAGCGGCGCTGCTCGCGGGTCATCTTCTCCCTGACGCATTTCATCAAGTATCTGATTGAGCTCTCGTAGCGGACTATTGGGCTTGAGCGATTGTGTTTCTTTTGGGGCTTTGTCTGAGTACTGCTCGCGGTAATTGCCAATGGCAGTTCTGACTTTTTCTTGCAGGATGTCGCCCAGCTTTCCACCTCGTTCTTCGGCTTTCAAGAGTAAGCTTTCGATGTAGCGCAGGCGAACAGGATCACGGTCCTTGAGGTCCGCTTCCAAAGAGGTGAATTCTCCCCGCAGCTCAGTCAACAGAAGCCTCCTCAGCAGAGGTGCGGGGGACAGGTGCCATTTCAACCCGCCGATTTTGGGAACGACTGGCACCATTAGTGTTGGCCACCACCGGTTGCTGCGCGCCAAAGGCAGCTGCAAAAACAAGTGAGGGTGGCATACCCTCGTCTATCAGGGCGCGAGTCACGGTAAGGGCCCGCTGGGCTGACAGCTCCCAGTTGTCACTGAAGTGCAAGTTGCCGTCCTGGATTGGCAGATCATCAGTAAAGCCGCTGACCATCAGCAGTTCATTTTGCTCTGATAGATACAGCTTCAGTGGCGGCACCAGACTGCGCAGCAGTTCGCGTCCTTCGCTCTGTAGCTGATCTGAGTTGAGTGCGAACAATACGCTGCCGCTGATGCCGATACGCCCATCACGCAGTGTGATTCTGCCGCTGGCGAGCGGGGCGGCGAGTGCTTCTTCAAGCACCATGCGACGGTCTTGTTCAGCTTCGCGCCGGGTGACTTCCTGCTGCAGTGATTGTGACAGCTCAACCTGGTAGCCCAGTACCCACACAAGAATGAGTACGAATACCCCCACCAATGCAGACATCAGATCGCCAAAAATAGCCCAGACCGGGGTGTCGTCGTTAAGCTCGGATTGTAGTTCTTCCATCAGCTGGCCTCGGCGGCAAACAGGTCACCGGTTTGCCCCAAACGGCGCAGTTCCTCGATGATCTCCCGCTGCGATAGCATGCTCTGGTCGATGATTTCCCTGGCCTGGGCTACGTAGTAGCTCATCTGTTCATCGGAGCGCTCGGTGGACTTTTCCATGGATTCCTCTATCCGTCCCAGGTTATCCACCAGCTGGTTGTTGGAGTCACTGAACAACTGCACTGCGAGGCTGAAGGAATCACCCAGGCTCGCGATATCTGCCGCACTGCCGGCCGCATTCGCGGTGATTTCAGATAGCTTGTCCGCTTCGGAGTTAAGCTGCTCGCGAAACTGTTCACTGACACCCGCTAATACCTCGCTAGAAGAGTTCACCAGCAGTACGATAGCAGCCTGTTGCTCTGTAGATGACGCTTGCAGGGACGTGGATAGCGCAGACAGGTCCTCAAGGATACGTTGGCGCTCTTCGAGTAACTGGTTGTCGCGCTCCATATTGTTAGTGATTTCTTCGCGCAATTTGCCGATAACTTCGGCTGCAGCCTTGGGTGTTTCTGAGGCGGTGGCAATTAGCTCGCTCATGGGCGCTTGTAGTTCACGGCCCAGCCCTGCCAGATGCTCTGCGGCGCTGCTCTCCAGAGCCCCTAGTTGAGTGGCGGCAGTTGTTTCAAGCGCCCCCAGATGCTCCGCTGCTGTGCTTTCCAACGCGCCTAACTGGGTAGCGGCGGTCGTTCCCAGTGCTCCCAGTTGCTCAGCTGCTGTCCTTTCCAGCTGCGCCATATTGTCCGTGAGAGAACTGTTTAACTGCTGCAGGCTTTCGGTCATTGATGTTTGCAGTTGTTCCAGCCCTTGGCTGGTAGAGGTTTGCAAAGTTGCCAGGCTATCGTTAGTGCTGCTTTGCAGGCTTTCCAGTCTCACCGCAGTATTGGTCTGGGTATCGGCGAGTTGATCTGCGGTGTGCTTTTGCAGTGATTCCAGCTGCTGCGCAGTAACGCTCTGTACCTGGGTGATTCGTTCGTTTGCACTGTGGTGCAGTGATTCCAGTTGTTGCGCGGTGCTGGTTTGAATTGCGGCCAGGCGCTCACCAACGTCGGTGTCTCGCTTCACCTCCTCTTCTCGCAGCGCTGTTAGCTCCTGGCGTAGTGAAGTGGTCAAGGACTCCAGATCCTGGCGTAAACCACTGGTCATCGTTTGCATACGCAAGCCCTGCTGCTCCAGCCAGTCGGCTTCGTTGGCGGCCCGGCTGCGCAGCAAGTTTTCCGTCACATCGAGCAATTTCTGTTGGGTATCTGTGGTCTGAGCAGTCAATTGCTCCATGGCTTGCTCTACTGCCGGGGCGATACTCTCGCCGGCTAATTTGCCACTGGCTGTCAGGGTTTCCTTGAGTGAGCTTTCAACTGCGCTTGCCAGTTCCCGGTACTGTTGTTCAGTGGACTGGTGAAATTGCTGCTGGTTGTCCAGCAGTTGTTGGCTCAACTGTTGTCCCATGCGCTCCAGTTCGCCTGCCATACTGCCTAATTGCTGTGCTACCACGGGCAGAGCCTGGGCCTGTGACTGCATTGCCAGATAGGTCTGCTGGCGATTGTAGTGCAGGGAATGTTGGCGTAGCGGTCCGCTGATCTTGCGATCAAGTTCCCGAGTCACCAGCATGCGCTCGCGGCGGCTGAGGGTAGAGTTCAGCCCCAGCATGGCGGAAGCAGCGATACCGGCCACGGAAGTACCAAAAGCCAGACTCAGGCCCTGGATGGGTGCCGCCAGGCCGGCGCGAATAGCGTCTAGCTCGGTGGTGCCCTGCAATGCTGTGACTGCACCTTGCAGTGTGTCTACCATGCCCACAAAAGTACCCAGCAAACCGAGCATAATTAGCAGCCCTACCAGGTAGGGTGTAAATACAGGCGATGGCAGTCCCACCTTTTCGCCCTCTATGCGTTGGCCAACGGCGTTCTGTAAAGAGGCGGGTAGGCCGGCCAACCAGGCCTGCAGAAAATCTGAATCGTCTGCTTTTACCTTGGTCAGGCTAGATGCGAGACTCTGAGTGGCACCGCGAAATTGCAGTAGCTCGAATAGTCCAAGGGCATAGACGAAGCCGATAACGACAGTCACCAACAGCGCCAGCGGATTAGCACCGATAAAGCCGGCTCCCATCCAGAGAACAGCCAGTGCGCCCAGCAAGGCGGCGGTGCCAAATAACAGCTTAGTCTTCATTATTGATCTCTTCGTTAAGTGCTTCTATCAATCCAAGTGAGGGTAGCAGGCGGGCCTCGATTTCGGCCAGTAACAGCCCCTGCGTTTCCCTGCGATAGCGTTCCCTGGTTTCTGCCCAGGCAGCCTCGGGCTCTGTGTCGTCTTTGACCGAGCCGGCAAACTGTTGGTACAGGTACTCCAAGCGCTTTTCTAGCAGGCCGGGGACCGCTGAGAGGTAGCGTCGGGAGTGGCTGGCCAGGGCATCTGTCAGTGCCGCATCAATGGCGCAGATACGTGCGAGGGTAGGGGACAGCAGCGCGATAGCTTCCCGGGTCCGCAAGTGCAGGCCGCGAATCTTGGTATCCACGTCAGCTTGTTGCTGGTGGTAAAACTTCAGATAGGGTTGGACCGTCCCGGCAGACTCGGTCGGGGGCGCCTCTTCCCGGGGCCACTTGATTCGTGTTGGACCTGAGCCCGGGACGAAACTGCGCATCGCTGCCTGCACGATAGTGCTGCGTGCGCGCAAAAACTCGCTGGTAATACCTTCCCTGAATTCCTCCGCGTCCTCATTCTCCACTTTCAGGGTGCGAGCGTGTGCGTCCGACAGGGTGATGGAATCGGAGAAGTCGATCAATTGTCCCAGCCGTTCGGTGAACTGCCGGTGGGACACCTGCGAGTTGCTAACAGACAAATCGGTCAAAAACCGTACAAGTCGTGAGCTACCCAGGGAGACTTGAGGGAGGGCTTGGGTCATTAATTGCTTATTGGTCCAGCGGAGACTGGCCGCGAAGTGCGGTCCGACGGGCCATTATCCCGGTTGAGCGGCAGTATTCAAGAAGAAGCGTGTTTGCTGGTCTGTGGCTAGGAGAAAACCCCCTGGTCGATCAGAAAACAGGTTATTTCTACCCACTATATCCCCGTCTGAACAGCTCAGAATACATTCGAGGTGGGCATTCATGTCCATTCCCCGGTAATCTAGCGGGCTCTCGGGCATTACAGTTGCAAGATCGATAGCTGTATTTTCTCATCATTGGATAGACAGTGGATAACGGGTAGATAAATTGAAGAAAAAAATCACGATTGTGGCGATCATTCTGGCTCTATTGGCGGCGGGGTTATATCTCTACCTGCAACCCATCAAGCAGGTGGTATATGACCAGGTCACCAGTAATATGTTCATCGCTTTTGATAACGATGCCTTTGATCCTGGCCCGTCCGTTGGCTCTCACTTTCCTGGTATCAATGCCACCTGGCAGGCCCGCGAATTGCGCACGCTCGGCGAGTTTGCAGGTCCCAATGGCACAGTTTTTGTCGCAACCCGGTCAGCCGATTGGTGCCCCTACTGCATGAAACAGATGATCCAACTGCAGGAGCACAAGGCCGCATATGATGAGGCCGGCATAGGCATTGTGGCTATGACTTACGACCAGCCGGCCCTGCAACAGGCTTTTATTGAAAAATGGGGCATCGAGTACCCGATCCTCCATGACGTCGATGCACTCAGCTTCAAGACCCTGGGCATACTCAATCGCTCCTATAAGCCAGGAGATGATGCCTATGGCATACCCCACCCGGGCACCATTGTTATTGACCCTCAGGGCAAGGTGGTGGGCAAGCTGTTCCTTGAGGCCTACAGTGTTCGTGTTGATGCGCTTTCTGCACTCGCCTATGCGCAAGAGGCGCTGGGCGTAGCCGGGCAATAGTTGCGGCGGTTCGTTTTCGCATACCATGTTGACCCTGCCTTGAATGGCCCTTCGCCCTCCGCCAGAAACTTGATCAGGGTCAACTCTCTCTTCCTGCTCTGGTAGCATTATTGCTCGACGTCATACCCGCAGTAAGGAATTGATAACAACATGGTACTCAATAAGATATTTGTCATTGTCGATCCCACAGTCGAAACGCAGCCCGCCTTTGAGCGAGCCCTGCAGTCGGCCCAGATGACTGGCACTCGTTTACATCTCTATACCTGTCTGACTGGAGTTGAAGAGAGTAGTGGGGCAGAGCAGGCTGGCCAGGCTATGGCTGAGCGCCTGGAGTTGAAGCTTAAGCGGTGCCTGGATGCTGGTGTTGAAGCCGTGCAGGAACTGGAATGGGGCGATGATTGGAGTCAGCAAGCGGTGCGTGCCGCTGCGCGCAGTTCCGCCTCTATGGTATTCAAGAACTCGTTTGAGCACAGCGACGTGCAGCGAGGAATGCGCCCTACCTCTGACTTTACGCTGTTGCGCCTGGCACCCTGCCCGGTGCTATTGGTCAAGAATATCAGGGACTGGGAACATCGCAGGGTGCTTGCTGCGATTAATACGGAGTCAAGCGACAGTGCTCATATCAAGCTCAACCACCTGATCATCAGTTTTGCCCAGAATTTTGCCGAGGCATACGGGTCAGATGCCCACTTCGTCAACGCCTACCGCGACAGTAACCACCCGCCCAATGAGGCGCAGCTGTCTGCCACCTGCGGGGCTCCGCCTGAACATGTGCACGTGGTTAAAGGTGCTGCGGCACAGGTCATTAGTGAACTGGCAGACAAAATTGAGGCAGACCTTATTATTATCGGCACCGTCGGTAGAACCGGTATCAAGGGTCAGGTGGTGGGTAACACGTCAGAGAAGATTCTGGACCATACCTGGGCCGATGTGCTGGTGGTGAACTAGTACCAACCTGAGCTGACGCCTTTATATGCATTGGTTTTTTTAAAGAAAGGATTTTGCAAATACTATTTGCGTCTAAATTCCTAATGTATCGATACGTACAGGATTTAGAATTAACACCAGTTATAAATACAACTAACCCTCATTGAGGCTTATCAGTCGCGGTTAAAAAATTTTCCCAATAAGGCGTATCCCCAAAATAAACGGATAAAAAATCGATAAAGGCTCTGACTCGCGCAGGAAGGAGTTTACTCTGCGGATACACTGCATAGATATTCATCGCATACCATTGAAAGTCTGTTAACACAGGCGTTAATACGCCGCGCTCCACCGCGCCATGCACAATAAAGCTGGGCTCACACAATATACCTAAACCAGCTACGGCAGCCTCAACCAATGCATCACCATTAGTGGCTTGCATTCGAATGGGTACTTTAACGCTGGCGTTCTTGTTTTCTTTATCGCGGTACTGCCAAATGCCTGGCTGCCTGAGATTGCCATAACAAAGCGCAGGCATATCCGCCAAATCCTGCGGTTTCTCAGGTGTACCGTGTCGATTAAAAAAATCAGGGGATGCACAGACTACATGACGAACCGAGGCCAACTTGCGCGCCATTAAAGTCGAGTCCTCCAACTTACCAATGCGAATAGCCAGGTCCAGTCCCTCTTCTACTAAATCTATGCGTCGGTCACTCATATCCAGATCTATCTTAATCTGTGGATGCAGGTGCATAAATGCGGCTATCGCAGGAGACAGATGAGCGACACCAAAACTCAGAGGTGTTGCAATTCTTAAGGTGCCGCCTAAGGACGTAGCTGTGTCGCTGGCTTCCTGTTTAGCCTCCTCTAAATCATCAAGCAAGCTGCCGCAGCGCTGATAAAATTTTTCACCCGCTTCGGTGAGATGCATTTTTCGCGTAGTGCGCTGTATCAACTGCACACCCAGACTGGATTCCAACTCTTTTAAGCGGCGACTCACCGCCGAGACCGCCACGCCCATTTTCTCGGCAGCCTTGCTGATGGAGTGACACTCAACCAGCGTGACAAATGTTCTGATCTGGCTAAATTCATCCATGGCCATATTATATTTCTCTAAAACGCAAAAGAGTTTTGATATTAACGCTATTTATTGCTCTAAAAGCAATAGATATAGTGAGCGCATGTTTTGACGACATACCCACCAACAACAATGACTAAGCAACCAGAGACTGAAGAGATGACAAACTTAAGCAACAAAAAAGCATTGGTATTAGGCGGCAGCAGAGGAATAGGCGCAGCGGTGGTGACGCGCTTGCAACACGAGGGCGCAGCAACAAGCTTCACCTATGCCAATGCCGATCAAGCAGCTGTAGAGCTGGCAGGAAAAACTGGCGCAGTGGCAGTGAAAGTGGACAGCACCGATAGAGAAGCGTTGACCTCGGTGATTCGAGATCAGGGTGCGCTGGATATTTTGGTGATCGCCGCCGGCGTGCTGGTCATGGGTGATGCCCTTGAACTAGATCCTGATGATATTGACCACATGCTGGATGTAAATGTACGCAGCCCCTATCACGCAAGTATTGAAGCGGCCAGGAAGATGAATGAAGGTGGCAGGATCATCGTCATAGGCTCGGCTAATGCTGATCGCATGCCCATGGCAGGTGGGGCAGCGTATGCTTTAAGCAAATCTGCCATGCAGGGCTTTGTACGAGGTCTGGCACGTGATTTGGGCCACAGAAATATCACCGTTAACAATATCCAGCCCGGTCCTGTGGATACTGCAATGAATCCCGAAAACGGGCCCATGAAAGGCACCATGCATTCCTTTATGGCAATCAAACGCCATGCCAGAGCCGAAGAAATTGCCGGTATGGTCGCTTATCTGACAGGCCCTGAGGCAGGTATTATCACCGGTGCTCAACACACTATTGATGGTGGTTTTAGCGCTTGAATCAACCTTACCCAAAGGCTGCAATCGAAATTGCAGCCCTTTGTTTAACTGCAGCGAGAAGACCATGACACTACAAGTACTTAGAATCGATGCCAGTATGCGCAAAACAGGCTCTTACAGTCGCTCACTCGGCGATAGATTAATCACCCGGCTGCATAAGCAAACCCCCACAGCGGTAAAAGAACGGGATCTGGCCGATGGTATTCCCTTTATCAATGAAGCCTGGATAGAAGCAAACTCAACCGATATTGCGGAGCGTACCCCCGAGCAGCGGGCTGTACTTTCCTGCTCCGATGCCCTGATCAGCGAGTTAAAAAGTGCCGACACGGTGGTGATAGGGTTGCCAATTTACAACTTTAATATTCCTGCTGCATTCAAAGCCTGGATAGATCAGGTGGCTAGAGTCAAGGTCACTTTCCGCTATGGAGAAAATGGCCCCGAAGGATTGCTGGAAGACAAAAAAGCCTATGTGGTAATAAGCTCCGGCGGCACGCAGTTAGGCAGCGATATCGATTATGTTACCGACTATATTCATCACATTTTGGGCTTTATCGGCATAAAGGATGTGACCATCATCGACAGCAGCGCTATAGGTCGAAACGAAGAAAAAGTTATCGCCGATGCCCATGCAGTTATCGGCGGTATTTGAGGACAACACAATCGTTTTTTTACAGGCTCGTAGGAGCACCTTGTACCCCTGGAGTAGTAATGAATTTTAAAAACACTGTTGAGAACTACGGCTTAATAGCAAAGTGCCTGCATTGGGGGACGGCAGTTCTTTTTTTAGGCTCATATATTAGTGTTTACTATCGACACTGGTTTACGCAAGAGGAAACCCCCGAGAGCTGGACCGCTCTTCAGCTTCATTTATCTATTGGAGTTACCATAGCTATTGTTGTAGCGCTTCGAATTATCTGGCGTATAGCTAACCGCATGCCAGACTTGGAGCCAGGCACAAAATTGGAACACCTGGCAGCGCATACAGGCCATTATGCGCTATATGCCATCATGATAATCATGCCCATCACAGGATATGTGGGCACCGGAGTCAATACGGAGTATTTCTTCCTATTCGATATACCGAAATTTGAAGACACATTGCTATTCCAGTCTTCAGTCAGTAGCGGGTTAGGCATCACCTTCCAGGCATTTGAAGAGCCTATAGACTTTATTCATAAAGAAATATTAGGGGCATGGCTGGTATGGGTTTTAATATTGGGTCACGTTTGTGCTGCGTTGTATCATCACTATGTAAAGGGAGACAGAACGCTGAACAAAATGACAGTTGAAAAACAGTAAACGGGTATGCTCTAACTAAACAGGATGTGCTCAAGTGCTGTAGATATTGTTTGATAGCACACGATTAAATAACAGTCATGTCACCTGGGTTTGATAATCAAGCAAAGACAGGTGACGTTCATTCATCTTTTGAATTTTTAATAGTCGTTATCATTACTGCTCAGTCTCGCGATAAGTATCAATCGCGGGACAGGCACAGAACAGGTTGCGGTCTCCGTACACGTTATCCACGCGGTTAACCGGCGCCCAGTACTTGTAGCGGCGCAGAGAATCCACCGGATAGGCTGCCAGTTCGCGGGAGTAGGGGTGATCCCACTGGGTTCCAGCGACATCTTCCAGCGTGTGGGGGGAGTTAACCAGAGGGTTGTCTGCCTGGTCCAGTTTGCCTGAGCGCACAGCTTCGATTTCTTGTTTGATGGCGATCAGTGCGTCGCAGAAGCGATCCAGCTCAAACAATGACTCCGACTCGGTCGGCTCTATCATCAATGTGCCTGCCACCGGGAAACTCATGGTCGGCGCGTGGAAACCGTAGTCGATCAAGCGCTTGGCAATATCTTCTTCGCTGATACCTGAGGCTTCCTTGACCGGCCGGATATCGATGATGCACTCGTGAGCCACGTTGCCGGTGCGCCCTGTGTAGAGGATGGGGTAGTGATCCTGCAAGCGATGGGCGATGTAGTTGGCATTGAGGATCGCCACTTTGCTCGCCTGGGCCAGACCTTCGCCACCCATCAGCGCAATATAAGCCCATGAGATCGGTAAAATTGATGCACTGCCGTAGGGCGCTGCGGACACCACGTCGTTGTTTACGTCCAGTCCGGGAACCGGGCAGACCGGGTTGGTCGGCAAAAAGGGTTGCAGATGTGCACCCACGCCAATAGGTCCCATACCGGGGCCACCGCCACCGTGTGGAATGCAAAATGTTTTGTGCAGGTTGAGGTGGGATACATCGGCACCAAATTGTCCGGGTGCGGCAATGCCCACCAGTGCATTCAAGTTGGCGCCATCCACGTAGACTTGCCCGCCGTGCTGGTGCACGACCTCGCAAAGTTCAATGATAGATTCTTCAAATACACCGTGCGTGGAGGGATAAGTGACCATGATGCTGGCGAGGTCGTCGGTATGGCGCTCGGCCTTGAGCCTGAGGTCGTCCATGTCGACGTTGCCCTGTTCGTCACACTCAACGATCACCACCTTCATACCGGCGAGGGCGGCGGAGGCCGGGTTGGTGCCGTGGGCTGAAGAGGGAATCAGGCAAACCTTGCGCTGCTCATCACCGCGACTCTGGTGATAGCGCATGATAGCCAACAGGCCCGCGTATTCGCCCTGTGAACCGGCATTGGGCTGCATGGATATGGCGTCGTATCCGGTAGCTTGCAGCAGCATATGGTCCAGTTCTGTCAGCATGGCCTGATAGCCTTTGGTCTGCTCTGCAGGTGCAAAAGGGTGCAGGCCGGCGAACTCTGGCCAGGTGACCGATAGCATTTCGGTGGTGGCGTTGAGTTTCATGGTGCAGCTACCCAGCGGAATCATGGCCCGGTTCAGTGCGATGTCTTTGTCTTCCAGGTAGCGCATGTAGCGCAGCATTTCGGTCTCGGAGTGGTAGTCGTTGAACAGCGGGTGCTGCAAGTAGTCCATTTCCCGAAAGAGCTCATTGGGAATACCGGGGTGATCCTCAATCTCACTGTCTATAGCCGAGACGTTTGGTAGCTGTTGTTGTCCGCTGAAAGCCTGCCACAGGACTTCGATATCGGCTGCAGAAGTCGTTTCGTCCAATGATACGCCGAGACGCTCATCTTCCAGAATACGCAGATTCACGCCGGACGCCAGAGCCCGGTCGACAATGGCTTGGTGCTCCTTGCCTACCGCAAAGGTGAGTGTGTCGAAGTACTGGCTGTTCTCGGCATTGAAGCCCAGGCCTTTCATGCCTTCAGCAAAAATAGCGGTGAGGCGCTGGATGCGAGTGGCGATAAGGCGCAGGCCTTGCGGGCCGTGATACATCGCATAAAAGGTAGCCATGATGGCCAGCAATGCCTGGGCAGTGCAGATGTTACTGGTGGCCTTCTCCCGGCGGATGTGCTGTTCGCGGGTTTGCATCGCCATGCGCAGGGCCTGGTTGCCGCGGCGATCAATAGAGACACCGATGATGCGTCCAGGAGTCGAGCGCTTGTAACTTTCACGGGTGGCGAAGTAAGCAGCGTGGGGGCCACCAAAGCCCATCGGTACGCCAAAGCGCTGGGTGTTGCCTACCACTGCATCTGCGCCCAGTTCCCCTGGAGATTTCACCAGCAGCAATGCCATAATATCGGCGGCAACGGTCACCAGGGTTTTGGCCGCGTGGGCTTTTTCAATGAGCGGGCTGACATCTACCAGTTCGCCATGAGTGCCGGGGTATTGCAGCAACAGGCCGAAAGCCTCGGTAACACCTACCAGTTCCTCCGGCTTGCCAACCATTACTTCGATACCCAGCACCTCAGCACGAGTCTTGACCACGGCAATGGTCTGTGGATGGCAGTCTTGAGCGACAATAAAAACGTTGCTGCGATTTTTCTTGTTCACTCGCTGCAACAGGGTCATGGCTTCCGCTGCTGCAGTGCCCTCGTCCAGCATGGAGCCGTTGGCCAGTTCCATGCCGGTAAGATCCATGATCATCTGCTGAAAGCTGAGCAGGGCCTCTAGCCGCCCCTGGGAAATCTCCGGCTGATAGGGCGTGTACGCGGTATACCAACCTGGATTTTCCAGCACATTACGCTGAATCACTGCGGGGGTGAATGTGTCGTGGTAACCGGTGCCGATGTAGGACTTGTTGACGATGTTTTGTTGGGCAAGGGACTTCAGTTTTTCGATGACCGCTTGTTCGGTCTGCGCGCCCGGAAGATCCATGGGTGCCTGGCGACGAATAGCGGCGGGAACTGTGTCGTCGATCAGTGCGTCAAGGCTGTTATAGCCCAGTACCTGAGCCATTTCCTGTTGTTGTTTGACAGTGGGCCCTATATGGCGTTGGATGAAGTCCGAGTGGTTTTCCAGGTCAAGCAGGGACGGGCGGCTCATAGGGGCTCCGGCAGTAAAAAATACGGGTTTACGGGGGTGTTCGCGAAGGGCGCGATACTACCAGCCACACTCGGTATCGGCAATCAAACAGGGCGAAAAATGATCAAGGTAAAGCAGGACAAAAGGTTTGTCTGAAGCGCTGCCGCTGGTGGACTTGTTAGCCGAAATTCGCGGCTGCCGCCACTGTGAGCAACACCTGCCTCTAGGGCCAAATCCTGTGGTGCGCGCCAGCCCCACGGCGCGTTTGCTAATAGTGGGTCAGGCGCCCGGAACAAAGGTACACGCGTCCGGCATTCCCTGGAATGATCCCAGTGGCGATCGTCTGCGGGGCTGGTTGGCATTGGACCACGAGAGTTTTTACGACGAGTCTCGCCTTGCCATCGTGCCGATGGGTTTTTGTTACCCCGGAAAGGGCAAGTCTGGTGATCTGCCGCCGCGACCTGAGTGCGCCGAGCTTTGGCACCGGTCCCTGTTGGACAAAATGCCGCAGGTGGAGCTGGTACTGCTGGTCGGTAGTTATGCCCAGAATTACTACCTTGGGAAAAGTCGCGAAACCCTGACCCAGCGAGTGCAACGCTGGCGGGACTTTAGCCCTCGCTACATCCCCACGCCGCACCCGTCACCGCGAAATAGCCTGTGGTTAAAGCGTAATCCCTGGTTTGAAGAAGAGGTGGTGCCGGAGATACAGGCACGAGTTAAGAAGCTGCTATAGCCTGACGTGGTTATCGGCGTGTGCCAGCGCAGGTGGCAATGACAACCGCATCAAATACATTCGCTGCCTATTGCAGCAGCGAGTCTCTGTAGTCCTTCATGCCTTGCCACGCCAAACCCGCTGCCAGCGGACAGACAATTGCCGGCAACAAGGCCAGCGAGTAGCGCAGAGCCAGATCGTCGCCGAAGAGAAAGTCTGTCATTAGTGCCACCGCGCTGGGCCCAAAAGCCAGGCCGAAAAGATTGGTAGAGAACAGCATAAGCGCTGAGATCTGGGCGCGCATCCGGGGGGGCGTAATCAGCTGTACCCCTGCAATGCCAACACCAAAATAGGCATTGAGGAAGAAAACGATAGGTGCTGCAGCCATTAGAGCCAGGGTTGGTGAGGACGACAAGGGGCCTATGGTGGCCGGAACCAACCACAGCAGGGCGCAGATCAGAATCACTCGCAGGGGGGCGTCACTGAAACCACGATCGGCCAGGGGTTTTACACTCCAGCCTCCGGCTAGTGTGCCGAGACTGCCGGCGACAATGAAAAGCAGGCCAAACTGGCTGCCAACCACGGCCCTGTCCGCGTCGAAGGTACGTATCATGAATTCCGGAAACCAGGCCATGGTGCCATAGCCGAGAATCGCCAGCATGGACATGGAACCAATGAGACCCAGGTAGGCACGCCAGTGGGTCTTTAGCTGCTGTGCCACTTCATTGAGCGATGGACTCGGGCTGTCAGTTGGGTTGGCGTCAGGTTTGTCGGCAGGGCGATTGGGTTCTCTCATCAAGGAGAGTAATCCAACGACTAACAGCCCGGGTACGCCGACGGCGATAAAGGTCATTTGCCACGCCTGAATATGGCCTACCACTGGCAGCGTGACACCGCCGGCCGCTTCAAAATACTGATAGACCGCACCGCCGATAATGTAGGCCAGGCCGCCACCCAGGGTGATGCCCAGCGTGTAGATTGCCATGGCCCGAGGCAACTTTTCCGGGGTGAAGTAATCTGCGAGCAGTGAGTAGGCCGGTGGTGATAGAGCAGCTTCACCAACACCCACGCCAATGCGGGCCACGAATAAAGAAGCGAAGCTCTTGGTCAGGCCGCACAGGCACGTCATGATGCTCCACAGGAGCACGCCCACGGTAATAATCCATTTGCGGCTGCGGCGGTCGGCCAGTCGTGCGATGGGCAGTCCCAGCACGATATAGAACATGGAGAAGGCGAAGCCGTGCAGCAGACTGTACTGAAAATCAGAAATTTCGAACTGCTCGCGGATGGGGCCGATCAATACCGCCATGACATTGCGATCGATGAACGACAGTATGTAGGCCAGTAGTAAAACGAAAAGAGCGTAGTTGGCCTGGCGACACGGCTTATTGATAGTCAATTCCAACCACGAAATAAACCTGGCGCCCGGATGGGCTCTGCACAATCACCTCGTCATCCAGGGCTTTGCCCAGCATCGACCTGGCCATCGGCGAATCCATGCTCAGTTTACCGACCTTGAGTTCGAACTCGTCCGGGCCCACGATGCGCCAGCGACGCTCTTCGCCACTTTCGTCTTCCAGTGTGACCCAGGCGCCGAAGCGAATTTTGCTGGTGTCGTCGGGCGGACGTTGTACCACCTCCACCTCGTCCAGGCGCTTATTGAGAAAGCGCACGCGGGAGTCAATTTCACGCAGGCGACGCTTGCCGTAGATATAATCGCCATTTTCCGAGCGATCACCGTTTTTTGCGGCCTCGTGCACGGTGTGAGTCACTTGCGGACGCTCCACCTTCCACAGCTGGTGTAATTCCTCCCGCAGAGTCTGTTCTCCCTCAGGCGTAATGTATTTCGAGCCGCGGCGACGCGGTGGTCTGTATCTTCCCATGTTGACAGTTTAACGAATTGCGCCACTAATTAGATCCCCTGGATGACTTCTTCTGGATATGAGGCAAGGCGGTAATAACTGCCTACCGATCATTGTAGGAGCGTTCACAGCAGGCGATAATCCGTGGATCAATCGTGCTTCATATGGCTTTAACAGGATCAGGTATCAATGAAAAAACTGGCGGCAACAATTATACTGACCACCATCACCTCAGCTGCGTTCGCCGCATGCCCGCCTCTGGAAGGCAAGCTCATTCAGGGTGGCCTGATTTGGGGAGAAGTCCCGGCCGGCAGCCGCGTCACCCTGGATGGCGAGGCGCTGGATGTGTTGGAGGACGGTACTTTCTTTGCAGGAATCGGACGTGACGCCCCTGCTACCGCAGAACTGGCGGTAGCAGGGGCGCTATCCTGCAATGAGACATTAAGAATCAGATCCCGTGAATACCGTATCTCCCGGGTGGAAGGCGTACCCCAGGAGACGGTGACACCGTCAGCAGAGCATCTTGAGCGTATCAAGCGAGAGAGAGCAATTGTCGGTGCCGCCAAGGGCCAGCGGTTGCAGCGCCCGGACCTGCTGCAACAAGCCCTTGCCGGATTTGAGTGGCCAGCAACGGGTCGCATTTCCGGTGTTTACGGCAGCCAACGTGTCTACAACGGAACCCCCAAGAGTCCCCACTATGGCGTGGATGTGGCCGTCCCTACTGGCACTCCGGTGCATGCCCCGACTGCGGGGGTGATCACCCTGGCGGAATCCGATCTGTTCTACTCAGGGGGCACGGTTATCCTGGACCATGGCTATGGCCTTTCCTCTTCCTTCCTGCACATGAGCAAGGTTCAGGTGACAGTGGGACAGGAAATTCGTACCGGCGACCTCATTGGTGAGGTCGGCGCCACGGGTCGGGCTACCGGACCGCATCTGGACTGGCGCATGAGTTGGCGCAGCGAACGTGTTGACCCCCAGTTGCTGGTAGCGCCGATGCCCGAAGCCGCGCCTGCCCCATCCGGGGGATAGGCAGTACCTGGTGGCTATGCCAAGCCCCCCAATTGGCCGTATAATGCGGCTCCGTTTTTATCCCGCGAGAAGGCGATGATCGACAAGAAACTACTCAGTATCCTGGTGTGCCCGGTCAGTAAGGCTCCTCTGGAGTACAACCAGGACAAAGACGAGCTGATCTGCAAGGCATCCGGCCTGGCATACCCGGTGCGCGATGGCATCCCGGTCATGCTGGAAACCGAAGCGCGCCAGCTCACCGCCGACGAAAAACTGGGTTAAGCGCATGTCCGATACCATCTTTGGCAAGATCATCGCCGGGGAGATTCCCGCAGAGTTCCTTTATGAGGATGATCACTGCATTGCGATTAACGACATCTCTCCCCAGGCGCCGGTGCACGTGCTGGTCATCCCCAAGAAAGGCATTCCCCGACTGGTAGACGCCCAGGCGCACGACCAGGACCTGTTGGGACACCTGTTGCTGGCTGCCGGGAAAATCGCCGGGCAACTGGGTGTGCAGGATTCATTTCGCCTGATCATCAATAACGGCGAAGGCGCAGGCCAAACCGTTTTCCATCTGCACCTGCACATTATTGCCGGCAGAGAATTCGCCGAAGGGCACATGGCGGGCTAAGGCCCGTCTATAAGTACAACAACGAGACTGACTATGAAGACCGTAGAGATACGCGAAGCGTTTCTGGATTACTTTGAAAAGCACCAGCACCAGCGTGTTGCTTCCAGCTCCCTGGTGCCTGGTAATGATCCGACCCTGTTGTTTACCAATGCAGGTATGAACCAGTTCAAGGACACCTTTCTGGGTAATGAACCTCGATCCTATGTCCGTGCCACCTCCAGTCAGCGCTGTGTGCGCGCAGGCGGTAAGCATAACGACCTGGAAAACGTTGGTTATACCGCCAGGCACCACACCTTTTTCGAGATGCTGGGCAACTTCAGCTTTGGCGACTACTCCAAAAAAGATGCCATTCAGTTTGCCTGGGATTTTCTTACTGGAACGCTGGGTTTACCCCCTGAGCGTTTGTGGGTGACCTGCCATGTCTCTGACGATGAGGCAGAGGAACTTTGGGTTAACGAAATTGGCTTTCCTCGCGAACGTATTACCCGCCTGGACGAAGACAATTTCTGGCAAATGGGTGATACCGGCCCCTGCGGCCCTTGTTCCGAAATTTTCTACGACCACGGCCCCGACGTACCCGGAGGCCCTCCCGGTAGCCCGGATGAGGACATGGATCGTTACATCGAAATCTGGAACCTGGTGTTCATGCAGTTCAATCGCGACGCGTCTGGGCAGATGAACCCACTGCCTGCGCCTTCAGTTGATACTGGTATGGGGCTGGAGCGCATCGCCGCGGTGATGCAAAACGTGCACAGCAACTACGAAATTGATCTGTTTCAGGCGTTGATCAAGTCAGCGGCGTCTACTCTGAAGGTAGATGATCTGGAGCATAACTCGCTGCGGGTTATTGCCGACCACATCCGTTCCTGCGCCTTTTTGGTGGCCGATGGCGTGTTGCCCGGCAATGAGGGCAGGGGTTATGTATTGCGCCGTATTATTCGCCGGGCCATTCGCCACGGTAACAAACTCGGTGCGACCCAGCCCTTCTTTTACAAGCTGGCGGCAACTCTGGCGCAAGAGATGGGCGGCGCCTATCCGGAATTGGTCAAGCTGCTGCCGCAGATCGAAAAGGCGTTGTTGGCCGAGGAAGAGCAATTTGCCAAGACCTTGGACAATGGCATGCAGATCCTCGAAGAAGCACTCCAGGGGCTGGACGGCGAAGAGATACCAGGCGATGTGGTGTTCAAGCTATATGACACCTATGGTTTCCCGGTAGACCTCACCAACGATATCGCCCGCGAGCGCGAACTGCGTTTAGATATAGCCGGCTACGATGCAGCCATGGCCGAACAGCGCACTCGCTCTCAGGAGGGCGGCAGTTTCAAGGTGGATTACAACGATATCCTCAAGCTGGATGGCCACACCGAATTCACCGGCTACGACAGTTTGCATGGTGAGGGTACAGTGACGGCTTTGCTGAAAGACGGTGAGGAGGTCGAGTCCCTGGGCACCGATGAAATGGGTGTGGTGGTGTTGTCCAATACGCCTTTTTATGGCGAGTCCGGCGGTCAGGTAGGTGACACCGGCTATATGTCCGCTAATGGCGTGAAGCTGGAAGTCACTGGCACTAACAAGGCATCCGATCAGCACCTGCACCATGTGAAAGTATTGAGCGGCAGTGTCAGCAAGGGCGATGTATTAGACACCAATGTCGATGACTCCCTGCGGCAGCGCACCCGTCTTAACCACTCCGCTACTCACTTGCTGCATGCAGCATTGCGCAGCGTACTGGGCGATCACGTTCAGCAAAAAGGTTCGCTAGTCGATTCAGAGCGCCTGCGTTTTGACTTCTCGCATTTTGAGGGTGTCACTGCCCAGGAACTCAAACAGATTGAAAACATGGTCAACGACCAGGTGCGAGCCAACACCGAGGTTGCAACCCGTCTGATGTCCATGGATGAGGCCGTCGAGGCAGGTGCCATGGCCCTGTTTGGTGAAAAGTATGGTAACGAAGTTCGTGTGCTGTCCATGGGCGAAGCGGATTTCTCCGTGGAGTTGTGTGGCGGCACCCACGTTGCCCGTACTGGCGATATTGGCTTGATGCGCATCACCTCTGAGTCAGGTGTGGCGGCAGGCGTGCGTCGTATTGAAGGTGTCACCGGTGCTGGTGCGCTGGCACTGATTGATGTGGCTGAGCAGCGCCTTGCCGCTGTTTGTCATGTTGTGAAAGGCACCAGCGACAATGTCGCCGATAAGGTTGCCGGCCTGCGCAGCGAGAACCGCGATTTAGAAAAAGAGATTGCACGTTTGAAGCAAAAACTGGCCACCGGTGCCGGCACTGACCTGACGGCCGAGGCAGTTGAGGTCGCTGGTATTAAAGTACTGGCCGTCAATGTTGAGGGTGCCGACGCCAAATCTCTGCGCGATGTGCTGGACCAGGTTAAAAACAAGCTGGGCTCGGGCGTAATTTTGTTAGCGGCTGTGAGTGACGACAAAATTGCACTGACAGCAGGTGTGACTAAAGATCTGACTGACAGGGTGAAAGCCGGCGACCTGATGCGCGAGTTTGCCACCCGTCTTGGTGGCAAGGGCGGCGGTCGTCCTGATATGGCTCAGGGCGGTGGTAGCGATGTGGCGGGACTGTCTGAAGTATTGAAAACAGTGCCGGCGTGGGTGCAGTCCCAGATTTCCTGACCCAACAGCCCTGATAACAGCAAACTGCGGAATCCTACCGGGGCTTCGCAGTTTAATTTTTGCTCAATTTGGTGTTTAATGGCGCCCCTTTTTTATCCGAACTTAAAATCGGCTCTCGCTTGAAAGCGGGCAGTTGCGAGCGAACATGAGCTTAATCGTACAAAAATTTGGTGGTACTTCCGTGGGGAGTATCGAGCGTATTGAGCAGGTGGCTGACAAGGTTGCCGGGTTCCGTGCGAACGGCCACTCCATTGTGGTTGTGGTGTCGGCCATGAGCGGTGAAACCAATCGCCTGATTGGGCTTGCCCAGGAAGTACAGGAACGACCCTCCCCCCGGGAAATGGATGTGCTGGTTTCGACCGGTGAGCAGGTGACCACCGCACTGCTGTCCATGGCCCTGACCAAACGAGGGGTAAAAGCCAAGAGCTATAACGGCAGTCAGGTGCGCATTCTCACTGACGATGCTCACACCAAAGCTCGGATCAAGGAAATTGATGATGCCCGCCTGCACGCCGACCTGGACCAGGGCTATGTGATTGTAGTCGCAGGTTTCCAGGGCGTGGACGAAAACGGCAATATCACCACCTTAGGTCGCGGTGGTTCCGATACCACTGCCGTTGCCCTGGCCGCGGCTCTTAAAGCTGATGAGTGCCAGATCTATACTGACGTTGACGGCGTATACACTACAGATCCACGGGTGGTAGATGGCGCGCGTCGCCTGGACAAGATTACCTTTGAGGAAATGCTGGAAATGGCCAGTATGGGTTCCAAGGTGCTGCAGATTCGAGCCGTTGAGTTTGCGGGCAAATACAATGTTCCACTGCGGGTGCTGCATAGCTTCCAGGAAGGGCCTGGAACTCTGATTACACTTGAGGACAATACAAAAATGGAAACGCCAACCATCGCCGGAATAGCATTTAATCGCGACGAGGCCAAGCTCACCATTCTGGGGGTGCCTGACATGCCAGGCGTAGCTCACCACATTCTGGGCCCTGTTGGTGAAGCCAACATCGAGGTCGATGTGATTGTGCAGAACGTGGCGGATGATAGAACTACCGATTTCACTTTTACCGTTGGCCGTAATGACCTTCCCAGGGCGGAAGAGGTGCTGAATAAAGTAGCCGAAGAGATCAAGGCTCAGGAAGTGCGCTCCGACAATAAAATTGCCAAGGTTTCCGTGGTCGGCGTGGGAATGCGCTCACATGCTGGTGTTGCCAGCCAGATGTTTGCTGCTCTGGCTGAGGTGGGAATCAATATTCAGATGATCACGACCTCCGAGATCAAGATATCGGTGATTATCGAAGAGAAGTTTTTAGAGCTCGCTGTGCGCTCGTTGCACTCATCTTTTGGTCTTGACGGGGAACCACAAGACGAAAACGCTGACTAACTAAAAGAGCACTGTGTTAGGGGCCGGTATGTAAAGCTTTCCTTTATATGCTGGCGAAAGGTTGAACAGAAACTACACTATTGATACTCGAACAAACCGCAGGGACCCGAACCGCGTCGGGAATGCGAACTGCTAAATAGAGGCATAAGCCCAAGGCAGGCGAGCAACTGGAGAAAAAGTATGCTGATACTCACCCGCAGAGTAGGCGAATCACTGATGGTAGGGGACGACATTACCGTCACCGTACTCGGTGTTAAGGGGAACCAGGTACGTATTGGCATTAACGCGCCTAAAGAAGTTGCCGTTCACCGAGAAGAAATCTACGACCGTATTCAGGATGGCGACAAGCAGCCTGCAATAAAGGACGAATAATCACCCTTCAAAGCAGGCCTATGGCTTTGATTTCGCACTGATTGTGGTATTATGCCGCGCCTGTGCCAACACCCAGTTTGGCGCAGGTCAAAACGTTTAAAAAACGTACCTGGAGAGCTGGCCGAGTGGCTGAAGGCGCACCCCTGCTAAGGGTGTATAGGCTTATCCCCTATCGAGGGTTCGAATCCCTCGCTCTCCGCCATTATTTTCGATGAAACCTCTATATTTATAGGGGTTTTGTTGTTTCTGGGGTGTGGCTTTATACCTTTGTTTATACACTTGGTTGCATCTTTAGTAAGTAGATACACCAATGGCGGTTATTGAGCGGCAAACTGGAGCCGTCAACCTCGGAATGCTGAGGTCAGAGATTCGAGCCTTCTCGGACGGGTCATCCTAACTAAGGAAGTGATCAACCAACGGCTGGCTGTTAGGGGCATTCGGTTGCTGGGAGAATATAGAGGCAGCAAGTTGAAATCCCTGTTTGGCGCCGATTGCGGCCACCAGTGGGAAGCCGCGCCAGCAAACGTGCTTTCTCGGGCAGGGGCTGTCCGGAGTGCGCCTACAACGCCTCAGACTACGACGCCATGTACCTCTGGCGAAGTGATGAGGTTTTTAACGGCTTACCTGTATACAAAATTGGTATCACTTCGCGGCGGCAGCGAGATTTGCGAGTTCGACAAGTTTCACTTGCGGGAGATATCCAGGTGGCAGAGCAAATCGCGCTAGTTTATGTAGGAGCGGGAAACGCGGTGGGCATTGAGGCCAAGCTACTGACGCAGGGAAAATCTCCGGGATACGCCGGATTTAACGGCGCTACCGAGTTCAGGGCAATGACCGATAAACAGGTGACCCTCGCACTAGAGTACCTGCGCAGCAATGAGCAAGAGATAAGCAGCTAATGACCCCTGCCGATTAAGGAATTTTCCATGGCTGCCCACGCCTATCCCTTGCGTTTAGTTTTTGACTTTCGACATATGGGGCAGCCACTCCCCCTATACCTATTCGCGATCTTTGCAGGCCACTCGTGACCGCAGGAACCGAGCCAGTACACTTTTTGTCCACTCTGGGTAGTAACATCGGCCGGCGTAAGGCCATTATTCTTCGTGGGGTGCCACTGCGCCGCAAGAGACGGTTCGTTCTCCAGAAGCGAACCGCTTTTAGCCAGAGCCGCCTTCCTCGCTTTTTCGCCTCGGCTAATTTGATGGCAAATGGGGCAACCAGATTTTTTCCGCTGCCCCGGTGAAGCCTCCCACGAATGGCTGTTTGCACATCTCCACCATGCTTTTCGGTCGCTGCCGGGCGATACATCGTAGGCGCTAAGAGGTGCATTTTTCTTAACATCCCATTCTTCAGCTAACTTTGGGTTTACAGTCGCGACGCTACTATCGCGAGTTGTATGGCGACCACTGCAATAACCACAGCCACTTCCATTAGCTCTATGACGAATCACTGCTGTAAAGGAATGCCCACTTGGGCAGAGCCACCAAACCTTTTCGGAACTACCTGCAGTAATGTCCGCTGGGGAAAGACTCTTATTTTTTATCGGGTGCCACTCTTTGGCTAGTTCTGGGTTTGTATTTTCGAGACTGCCACTGCGCTTAACCGCTCTTCGCCTCGCCATAGATCCTCGGCGACTATTATAGCAATCTGGACACCCATTACCCGCTACCCGATCATTAACAGACGCGCTCCAAACGTGACCCTTTGAGCAGATCCACCAAACTATTTGCGACGAGCCGGGCGGGACTTCCGATGGCTTAAGAGTGCCGTTTTTGGTCCGGTGCCATTCGGTGGCCAAATTCGAGTGTGAAGTTTCCAGGCAACCGCTTTTAGCAATAGCACGAAGTGTTTTCTTTTCATTCTGAATCCGGATGCTACATGCCGGGCAATTGGAGCCATTTACTCGATTGGCTATGGCCGCCCGCCACTTATGTCCGCAGAAATTACACCTCCACCAAACTTTTTCGGAGCTACCGACCGAAAACAGGTTGGGAGTTTTCACCAAATTAGCGTCTATATCCCACTCTAGGCATAAGTTGGGAAAAAGATCTTGCAGGCTCTCTCCGGCGAGAGGCATAGATATATGGATTAGTGCATCGCGATAAAGGACACTCGCCTCGTTGTTTGCATCGACACTTTGTTTCTCTAGCCGAGTCGGATCAATCAACTTTTCGCTAATGAGACGTTCCAATATCCGGGCGGCAACAGCCTCCCCTGACTCCTTTTCGCTATACGAAACACCAATCCCTTTTGCCTTTGGTAGCTTATGGTCACGAACCCTGAGAAGATTCAAACCGTTTCTAGCTAGGTGGTCGTATTTCGCATTATCTTTCTCTAGGCGGTCCTTATGCCAATAGTAACCGTCTACCTCAATGCCCAGAGGTATTGACTCAATATAAATATCAACTTCAGCGCCATCGATTTTTTTTCGCCACTCGATTGGATAAAAATATTTTTCAAGTTCAAGAAGTATTCCAATCTCGCGCTTAGAGGTCTTAGGCTTGCAATGCGGGCAGCCAGCCACCTGCCTATCCCGAATGACTGCCTGCCAACTATGTCCTTTTGGACAAAGCCACCAGACCTTTTTCCCGCTAGAGGGAGTAACATCCGACGCTTGCAATGAGCCATTCAATTCATGATGCCATTCATTGGCTATATCCGGAAAAGCATCCATAAGGCTGCCTCGTTTTTCCAGAATTGCAGAAACGAGACGTGTACCAATTTCGGCTCTCGAACAGGTCGGGCAGCCTTGCCCCCGGCGCCTAGAATGGACGGTGGCCTCCCATTCGTGACCGTCTTCGCACGCCCACCAAACTTTTCGATTACTTCCAGAAGTAACTAATTTGGGCGTTAAAGGCCTATTTTTTACTGGATGCCATGAGCTAGCTATCTCAGGGCACATTGCCGCAAGGCAGTTTTCTTCATTAACCCTTCTACCGGAGCAGTACGGGCATCCCGTGCCAGCAGCCCGATTTTTGACGCTCGCAAGCCATACATGATCTCGCGGGCATCGCCACCAAACCTTTTTATTACTACCTTTAGTCAGCTTGCTAATATCGATGGCAGCGTTAGCTAATTCATCAAGCTGCTTGTACAGGTCAGGATGCGTGTATTTTAATTTGCTATTTTGCATACAAATATCGTAATGAAGTAAATCAAGGCGCTACCCACGTCTTCGCCAAGTAGATATTACTACTAGATAGGCAACTCAATTCTGGTCGAGTTTTTCTATGCGCCGATGATAACACGGCTACCAATTGGATTTGGCAATCGCCGCCTGCTATCTACGGCGACTCGAGATGGAAACCACAACCCCCTATACAAATGTTTTGTAAATAGGTGGAATCTGCACCTCCGCGCCCCCGTATGCCTCGACTCGCGGGGAGTACCTTTCGGGATACCCCGATGTCCGCTTTCACGACAAGGGAGACAAAATTTGGTAGCAGCTTCAGTCTCAAACTCATCGCTTATGTGTGGCAAGCCCCTAGTATCGTAGATGCCTGATAGCGTTACATTGGACTGCCCCAACTTACTAGATGGGAAATACCAATAGCGATATTTTGATTCCTCGGTATACTTACAACCAATAACAAAACAGCATCATTCAACATGCACAATTAAGGGATGTCTATTGTGAAAAATACAATCTTAGCAACGGCAATCGTCGCAGCATTTTCTTTTAATGTTTCAGCAGCTGATGAAATTGATCAGGCTGCGTTTTATTCCAGTTTTTATGTAAAAGATATACCGGCAGATTCTTTCCAGTCTTGGCCTTATTACGGCTATGCAAGTATGAACATTAAGGATTACTTACGCTTTGGTGTACACGAGATGCCTGCATCTTCTAAGCCTGCTGTTGTAAAAAAATCTCTGTCATACGACCTTGCTACTGAATTTAAAGACGGTCAAAGTTTTCGTGATAACTTAATTGCGACAAACACCAAAGGCTTCATTGTTATGAAAGACAATGTTGTATTGGCAGAGCACTACGACAATGGCTACAGGGAAGGGATGATTAATAATAACCAGTCAGCCTCTAAAACTCATGTCGGTGTGATACTGAGTAAAGCTATTGACGCTGGTCTTGTTGACTTAGATGTTAAAGCTGAACAATACCTGCCTGAGCTTAAGGGCTCTATCATTGGAAACGCCACAGTCCGCAACATCACCCTTATGAACAGTGGTATCGAAGCACTGAGCGATTACCACACTCCAGGAGCTAACGGCTACGAGTGGGAAAAAGAAATTGGCCTGCAAACTTCCGGCCAACCCGTCGGTCACCTAAAGGCTATCAAAGCGGCTAAAGCCAGTAAATTTACTGATAACTGGGATTACACAGACCAGAACACCGATACACTCGCGCTGATACTTGCAAAAGTAAACGGCAAGCCTTTCCAGGAGCTATTAGGTGACTTGCATAATGAATACGGTGGTAACGATATCATCGAGGTCGCCAAAACGTCTGATGGCACAACGTCTCCATCATTCGGTATTAACATAAGTGCTGTAGATTATGCCTTATTCGCGCAGTATATTGCGCAGGGTAAAGCGGGTACTTCTTTCTACAAAGAACTAGCCGATACTAGCAACGATCTGCTCAACCCAACGTCTACAGGCTCTTTGCTCTCAGCAGCCGGTAATATCTATTACGATATGCAGTCGTACATAATTGCAGATAAGAATATTATTATTTCTTTTGGCTCATTCGGTCAGCTTTCATTCAGTGATACGACTAACGGTTATGCTGTAATTAACCAGCAAGATTGGTTTACTAATGTTGAAGCAGATAAGCTAGTCGATACTATTACGCGAAGTGTCGCAATCATCGAAGAGCTGCGTAAGTAAGACTTAAGCAGTTGATGGCCATTCGCTGCCCTACAGCCCAGTGTAGGCCAAACGGCGAGTTTTAGGCGAAAGCGGATGTAAGGAAAGACACAAAAAAGGGGGCGACCTTGGGTAAATATGCCTATAAGCCCCAGTGCCGCCCCCTCGGGGGGTGCCCGCCGGGTAACTAATCCGTCGGGACTTTTGCCGGAGTTCTTCAAGCTCCGGGCTTCTGCCCGCGCCAAGAGGCATCGCGGGACGTTCACCCCCGAGCGTTGCGGGCCCGGGGGTTATTCGGTTAGCTATCGGACAATCGAACCATGCCCCGGAAATCCAACGGAGCGACGCCTGCGTCGATCCGCACCTTCCAGCAGGTTCCGTCAACGTCCCAGCCGTCCTTGCTTTCCAGGGCGGGGCGGTCGATACCGTCGAGGAACGCGACTTCGATCGTGTCGGAGCCTTTCGAGGCCAGCAGGTATTCGGTTGCAGCCGATACGTCGTCGAGGCGGCTCTCCACGACGATCTCCGCCGCTTTATGGACGGGAGACACAATGCCGCTATTCGCCGCGTCTTCGGGGCTGGTGCTGTTTATGATGCTGTATGCAGCACCCTCGCGAGCGGCCGGTACTATCAGAAAGCCGGGGTTGATTGAAAGTCGCTCGCCCTGTGCGTCCTTTTGGGTGCGTATCTTGAGGCGAGCGGCATCGATCAACGCAGCGTCGAAAGTGCCGGTAACGATATTGTTATGGTCGGCATGGAACAGGGCTTTGTTATCGACCGAATATTTCGCGTTACTTGTCAAGATCGCATAGACCAAGTCGCCGATAGTGCGGTGGGCGGCTCGGCCAAGGGCCTGCGGTACACGATCAAATGCCGAAAGATCGTCGTTAATGATCGCCTGTCGCGTCAGGCTGAACATGCCGCCATAAGTGGCGAGGGCAATCGGAATGCTCCGGTCGTCGGTGGTGACGTATTTATACTCCGCGCCTTCCTTAACCTCTGGCAGCGAGGGCATGGAACCCAGCCCGGCTCGCTTGGCCTCTTTGAAGTCCCAAAGCTCGCCTTTTTTCGTCCAGCGGTCAAATGTTTCACCGCTGGCATCCCATCCGGCCAACAGGGCTTTGGCGGCAACGTTTTCGAGTACGCCGGTAAAATCGCCGGTCGAGTGGGTAAACGCGGCGGCGACAATGTCCATGCGGCCGCCCATGCTAGCAATACCCACCCCTACCTCTGTAAGCGACGCTCGAGCGAGTTCCATAAGTGTCATGCCCCGGAAGTGGTTCTGCTTGTCGTCGAGCGTGGACAGGCCCACACGGGCGCTTAGAGCGTCGACCATACCGTCGTGGATAATCGCGCCGTTGCCGACGTGAATTTGAGCGGCGCTTGGGGTTTTGGTTGATCCGATTGCTTGCATAAGAATTTTACTCGCTTCGTTAGATGAAATATTTTCGAATGTGCCGTCACTGATAAGCGACGCTATTTGGGGGTGGTCGTCGTAGCCTTCCAGAAGCGCGGCGATTTCGTCGCGTCGCGTCTTGTCATCCAAAAGGGCGGCGATCTGTTTTGCTTCGGTCGATGGGGTGGCCTTGCCAATTAGCTTTTTTGCGCTTGCAGGTAAATTCGCGAATAGGGCGAACGCCTCCGGGTTGGCTGTAGCCGCCACCTTGACCGGCTCGGCCAATTTGTCGGCGAATCCCTTTTTGACGCATTCGGGGCCAGCCATCCATGACTCGGCAGACAGGAGCACGCCAATTTCCTTAAGGGGAAGCCCGGTCTTTTTGGCGTAGATATTGATCAACGTGTTTTCGGCCTGATCCAACAGATCGGCGTAATCGCGCATTTCATCGGCTTTACCGACAGCGCCCCCGCGAGGGCAATGCACCATCATAAACGCGTCTTCCGGGATTGTTATCGTATCCCCGGCCATAGCGATTGCGGAGGCCATAGAGGCAGCAAGTCCGGCGATATAGACATTTATTTTTGCCGGGTGGTTTTTCAGGGCGTTGTAAATTGCCAGTCCGTCGAACACAGAGCCACCTGGAGAATGGATCGAGAGATTAACCTCGGTCGCGGCGGCGTGGCCGCTCAACTCCATAATGAAATCGGCGGCGGAGACTCCCCACCCGCCAATTTCATCGAAAATCGAAACGTCGACCGTGTTGTTTGCCATGGCCGTAATGCCGTACCAATTTGCGCCTTTTACGGGAGCTGTCATTCTTCACCCCCTTTCAAATCGCTAAGCGACGTACGTCGGTCGCGGTACTTTTCGAACTCACAACCCATGAGAATTAAATAGCGAACTGTCTCGGAGAATGACGACTCAGGGCCGCATCGACCGAGTTCGCGCCATAACTTGCGAACCAACTCGACGTTGGTTATATGGGGCTCGCCAATTTTTACGGCAATGGATTTTCTTTCGGTTATCTCGGGCATTTCAATTACTACCTCATGCAGTCGCGGGGGTGATTCGGTTAACTTTGGATACAAGGTAACCTCCGGCATCTTGAGTCGCCATGGTGTTTACAAATAACGTCAGTTAAAGTGCTGTAAAAGAAGGTTCAGAGTGCACGTAGGTGCAATTTGAAAAGCGAAGCGCGACCTGGAAAAGCCGCGCGATCAAGAAACTATGAAGGAATTCGACTAAGCCGAGAAGGGACTTCCCGTTGCGGCGCGTACGGCACGATTTCAAGTTCGGTTTCAAGTTCTGAAAACTCATCCCAGAGCCGATATGCCATTCGCTCGGCTTGCGACATAAGCATACGTGCATCTTCGGGATCCTCAGAGTGCTTTGCAGCTCTGCAAACCGCCGCAAGTTCGATCAGTTCGCTAACTGACTCGCCGTATTTTTCAATGTTGCTATTTTTCTTGGTCATTGAGACACCTTTAAGTTGTTGGGCAATGTGCCCGGGTTTAGCCGATGAATTTCGGCTATGTTTCTACTCTCGATTTTAGGGGCTCGTTTTTTTCCGGCGGGGGGGAGTCTTACAGACTCTCCCCCCCCCACCGGAAAAATACTCGAAGCCCAGCCCGCAACTTCACCGGAAAAGTCTTGGAACAAACCGGAAAAACGCCTCGAACCAGCTAGATTGCTGAGGTATATTTCCGGCCGTTTTTCGATTGAGGTTTTTCCCGCCGGAAAATGGCAAAACTGCGTTAGCACTCCCTTACATGGGGAGGCTGTAAACATGCTCATTTTTTCCGGTCATCCCCTCCGGAATTTTGCACCGGTCTGGGACAGTTTAAACACGGGATTTTGGTGTTATCGACCAAGCCAAGCCCCCTCGACAATCGCGATATTTTTATTGTCAATTTCGCGAGCGTAGCCCTCTTTTATCGCGAAGGCCGGGAACTCATAAACGGAGGTTTGGCTATGCGCCTTTCCGTCTGGAGAGAGCGCATCATCCTGCAAACAGTCGCGAATTTCTTTTTTCTCGATTGTGACCACGCCCGCATCCACTCCCCGCTCTTGAGCGCGGCGATAAAACTTTCGTAACAAGTCGATACCGGCACGCTGACATGGGCCGAGTTTATGTCCGCTGGTCGAAACCTCGGGGGTGTTGTCTAGTTCACAAACGAGAGACTCGATCGCTTCGCCATCGAACACTCCAAGTTCAATTTTTTTAAATTTAAAAGAAACATCTTCAAATTGCTCGGCCTCCTTCTGTTTAGTGCACTCGATTCGAAAGCCGCCGGCTTTCAATTTAATAGCGATTTCGGTATCGAGTGCCGCGCGTAGAGCAGAATTGCCCCGGGCCGCCTGTGCTTCGCTTTTCCCTGTGTGGTGTACGACCTCGACGCAAGCGCCTGTTTCAACTCTTAAATGATCAAGTGCATCGACGAACGCCGACATATCTTTTGTGCTGTTCTCGTCACCGTCGCCAAAGTTGCGGTTTAGCGTGTCGATAATGATTAGAACGGGGGTTTCTGGAAATTTGCGCAACGACTCTAAAAGCTCGGTTAACGCCATGTCGTCTAGAAGTGGGACTGATCTCGAACTAACGCCAAACGGAATGTGTTGATCATCGGGTATGGCGTGGAACTTCCGCCACGCCCGAATACGCTTAGCAATACCGAATCGACCCTCCCCACAAACATAGATAACCGCTCCTTGCTTTACCTTGCGCCCGTGGAAATCAATGCCGGTAGCAACGCAAAGCCCCTTATCGATTGTGTTAAAGGTCTTTCCACCCCCGGCCGGGCCATATGTCATTGCCAGCGAGTCCGAGGCCTGTATCCCCTTTATGATCCAATCTACGGGTGTTAAAGCGCCGATCTCCTCCCCCTGTAGAAATCGCAGAGGCGAAGATTTCCGCACTCCTCGCACTATAGGCGTGACAGGCAGCATCGATGGGCTAGAGTTATGCATTTTTTGCACCTCCCAACCCGATGCTCTCGAGGTAATGCTTATCACCGTATGTCATGGGGCGCGTCGTATCCCGCAGATACAGCGCCTCTTGCTCTTCAGTTACGATCAACCGACGGCCAATTCGAGTTACCTGGAGAGCGCCGGACTTTTTGTCGTAGCGCAGTTTTCGAACTGAAATTCCGAGCCTAGCCGCCAGTCCGGCGATTGACCGGGGGTGGGGTGTTTTTGGATTCACGGCCATTTTTTCTCTTGGCACCGTACTCACTGGGCGTGCTCTCCCGTGCGTTGTGCTATCCGATCCTCGACCCATTCCAGGACCTCGGCGGCAATCCATGCCACTGCGCGCGGCCCGAGATTGACCGACTGCGGGAATTCCCCTCGGCCCATCATTTCGTATAGCTTCGCGCGACAAAGCGGAACGTGCTGCTGTACTTGTGGTAAGCGCATAAATGTAACTGCTGGGTCGGTAGCGGTGTTTTTTTGGTGCGTTGCTGCTTTCATCTTGAACCCTTTTTTTCGTCCATCGAAGTGAATTGCCTTCTAACGGGAGGGATTATCGATGGGCGCTAGGGGGTGGTTCAATGGTATTTGGGAATCGTCCTCCAGCCATTAATTGCTTATTGGCTGGAGGGGATGTAGTTGCTGGTTTTTCGTGAGAAGAGAATTACAAGATTTCGGAATTTATCACTTCGAGATAATCTTCCAGGATACCTACCACGGTGGATTTACCGCTTAATTTCTTATAAGACGCAATCAACGCCGCTCTAACCTCTTTGCTTTCAGAGCTCGAAAATCCGACGACTCCGTTACTTACAACGATGTCGATAACTGTGTGCGTCGGTTTTTGTTTAAGTTCACCGTCGTGTATTTTGTTCACAAAACTCATGTCAATGTCTTCCCCTTTGCCGCCGGGTCGTAGCGTCTTAAGAAATTCCTCTGCGACAGCCCCTGTCTTTTCGTTATTGCGAAGGGCGCTGTCGGCCCACGAGCCTATGGCGACATTTCGGGCCGACAGCGCCTCCTGAGTGATAGGGTTGCTATTTTGCTTTCCTGAGAGCCCCAGTGCTCGCCGAGCATTTGGCGGGTCATCAACAACCCGATTGAGAGCCGTGGCGAGCCACTCTGCCACCCGAGGGTGTAGATTCCCCTCCGGTAGTGTGGCCGCCGCATACTGCAATAGTTTTGATGCTGCGTCAGGCTGCCCCCGCTTGGCGGAACTAATTAGGCTGAGTAAGGTTGGTTCATGAAAATTCGTCATGACTAGCTGGCACCTCCATACAATCGGTCGTTACATAATCGGCCCAAGCCTCCATTAGCTCGCGCCGTTTTTGTAGTAAGTCCCCACGCCTATACGCCGCCTCGACCTGACTTCCAATTGAGTGGGCTAGCGCCATTTCGGCGATGTGGTTTGGGTAGTTGGTTTCCTCGGCTACCCAGTCTCGAAAAGTAGACCGGAAACCGTGGACGGTGACCCCACCCCGTCGGCTTTTGAGCAGCTTGCCCATTGTCATGTCGGAAATGGGCTTGCCTCGCGGTCCGGTAAATATGTGGTCGCCCGATTTCTCTATTTGCTCTAGGATTTCCAGCGCGGCATTTGAGAGCGGGACTCGGTGTTCTCTCCCGGCTTTCATTCGCTCAGCCGGGATTACCCATAGGTCGTCCTGAATCTCGTCCCATGCAGCGTAGCGCACCTCTCCGGAACGGGCTCCGGTGAGGATTGCAAAACACACGGCCCGAGCGCCCGTAGCATTAATCGCACTCAATAGGGGGAATAGGCCTGGAAGTTCGGCATAGGGTAGGGCGGGGTGGTGTTGTACGCGCTGTATTTTGTCTTTAGAGGGTAATACGGCATCAAGGTTACCGCGCCATACGGCCGGATTGAACCCGCTCCGATAGCCCTTCACCGTCGCCCACGCGAGAATATTCTCGATCCTCATTCTCACACGACTGGCGGTTTCTGTTTTCGCGCTCCAGATGGGTTGGATTACTCGAAGAACGAGGTCGAGGTCGATTTCGTTGACGGGGAGGTGGCCGAAAACCGGCTCCGCATAGGTTTCTAGGGTGTTTTCCCACTGTTGCTTGTGTTTGGCGTTGCGCCAGCCGGGAGAATGAGCCTTTATGTACTCCGCCGCCGCCTCCTTGAAGGTTATTGAGTCCTTGCTCCGGGGGTCGCGACCGCCTTTGACAGCCTTGCGGGCGTCCTCGGCCAGACGTCTGGCTTCGGCGAGCGACACGTCCCGGCTTGATCCGAGCCCTATTCGGTGTTCCTTACCGTGTTTTTTGTATCGGTATACCCACGATTGGGAGAGCGTCTTTGAAGTGCTCAGATATAAACCGTCCCCATCTGACACAACCCCCGTCTTACGCGACTTTTTGCCTACATCCTTGGCTGTTAGCTTATGCCGTCGTCCCATAATTTATCCGCTTATTTATACACCTTTGGCATGGATTTTACCGGACGACACTAGACGTTAGCAATGGGGTAAAGCGAGGGATTTGTAAGATGAATTAAAAAAATCCATAAATAACAATAAGTTAATGTAACTTAATGGCGATTGATAGACAGTAATAGAAAAGACTATTGTTTCGCCAAATATAAATATGGCGGACTCGCTCTCCGCCATATAGTGACAAAAAGACCTATATTTCAATGCTTTGAATGTAGGTCTTTTTTTTGCGCATCATAAGTACCTACATAAAAGTCAAATCAGCTGTCGATCTGCATTTTAGAGGGCTAGGCGCCCAGCAAGGATACCCCGATGTAGGCTATCACCTGTGATCTCAAAGGGGACATAGCGAGACCTGCGTTCAAGGGCCGTTTTTGTGCCGCTGTCTGCGGTCTCTAGCACCTCAATAACGGTCTTAGCTTTACTGCCTCCGACGCTGAAGGCGCGAAAGAAGCTGATTTTTTATACGCTGTAATGACTGGATACTTATTCAGTTTCGCCACGTTTAAACCTCGTTTTAGTTACCCAGCTTTGCGTCCGACCTTCGGTCGGTGCAGGGTCTAGTTTAGGTGGCTTTTGCCCCTCTATTTTAGGCGCCGGTGCAGCCCAAGAAAGTAAATCTGTCTTGGCCATCCGCGTAACAATTTGCTCAGGTGTTACGTTGATTACCATAAGATCTTGAGCAATCACTACAGGACCATTATAGGTAGAAGAAATTCCTGCGAACGCGGGATCGATGGTGTAGTCATTGGTGAAAAAATGGGTACCCACACCCAGTTTGGGCTTAGCAATTGAAAATACACGTCCAAGCATATCGGCAGAGGTATGCTCAGCAACGACATTCTCGGCAATTTTTAGTGGCATGTTGTTTTTCTGTGAAAACGTTGGCGCGTCGATAAACAGCTCATGAAGGAAAACATCAACACCCTTAGCTTGCTCGGCCTCAAATGTAGTTGGAATACTGTCGCCAGTATAGGCCATGGATAATCCATTCCATTCAAGACGGTAACCGACAGCACCGATTAAAATATGATCAACAGGAAAAGCGTAAATTTCTACACCATTCTCCTTGTACACCAAAGATTGTGGTTTTTCTGGAGTAAATTGCTGACCATCAAACTCATGCGCAATCATCTTCATGCCACCACCGGCGATGACTCCTGTTTTACTCAGCGTATGCCAGGCACCCGCTTTTTGTATATTCTCAACAAAAGCAGCGACTCCCAATTCCGGTGTGGAGCCAGATGCCCCCCAGACATGCAGCGGCGTATTTCTTGCCCAACCCATCGAATCCCATAGATTTAAAATGCCGCCAACATGGTCAAGATGTAAATGCGTAACAAAGAGCTTGTCGAGTGAAGCAAGAGGAACTCTAAGGCTCCAAAGCGCGGGAACCGTACCGCCGCCTGCGTCAATAATAAAGTTGTCACCATTTCCCAATTGAACTAACAAGCTGGTGGATGCCTGTCCTCGTCGTACAGGCGGATTACCGGAGCCAACAACGGTAATTCTCATTTCATTATCTGCGAGAGATTCTTTTTCAGGAATGAAATGCTCAGGGTATTTCTTTAGCGCTTTATCTCCTTTTTGCTTAACGACAACTGGCGTTTTGGTCAGCGGCTTACCGCATAGGGGGACAGGGTAGCCCGCATTTGTAGTGGTGCATTCCCGTGGAAAGTTATAGTCCTCTGGTTGCTCTGCGAAAGCTGTAGACACAGTTACTATCGATAGTAATGGTATGATCAATAATATTCTGGTATTCATTGTTGGGTTCCTTTTAGCAAACGATGTTCACTTAAAATTCTTCGGATAGCATAATAGCCCAAACGTCTCTTCGTTGGCGAAAGCGGCCCTTTTCCAAGCGCGGAATGTGAGAGGTGAAAATTTCCGCTTTCGCCACATAGGCGACTTCCTAGAGACTAATTTAAGCAGGGTTAAACGTCTTCTTAAAGCAGAACCGGACACCTGCTAGTCAGCGCTAAAGTATCAGCTCCATGTCGACTCTGTGCATGCTGGGACCCCAGCCATTTTCGGTTTGAGAAACCACGACTGCTCCTCTCTTTTCAAAGAATCGATACGTTTTGTGACTCGTTGCGATCAGAATAGACTCCAATGCAGCGTCCTCCGCATTCACTATGAGCTTGTCCATTACATCCGTCCCGATTCCGCTTCCCTGCATGTTTGTGTCCAGCATTATCCACTCGACGCGACCCTTTCTGCCTTGTTCTTGAGACATACCAAATGCACCAACAACTACATTGTTTTCTTCGCATAGTTGATATTTCGCAAGATTGAAATCGAGAAACTGCTCGTAGTCATTTCGCTCATTGGGAGCGAAGTACTCCGGACAATTCCTATCGAAAAGAGTGAGGCACTTGTCTCTGTCGCTTGAAGCATACTGCCTAAATTTTACTCGCATTAAGCTTCCTGCTCCTACTAGCTTGGGCTCATTTAGCGCCCTGCCTCGCAGTTTTAAACATATACCGATGTCCCCTTCTGGGTGTCAAAGCGGAAATCATGGGCCTGAGGGGCCCCTTAACCTCCAGACGATAAAATAGTTCTGAGGAGGGCCTCTATATGGGAGGTGCAAATGATTTCGAAAAGGTAAATGCTACTTCACTTGGTCCATTAGCCTGTAGATAGCCGAGTTTTTCCTTCGCCTCATTAACGCAGGGAAGGTGACCTTCGGGCACCCACCAGAGCGCTTGGTGTGATTCGCGCATTTTTTTAAACCAGGCATCTCTGTCCTGTATCAACTCCACGTGAAGAGATTTATAAACAAAACTCTTAAGTGAATCGATATTCTCCCAAACGCTCATGTTTACCAGAAGTAACGGATCATCAAACGCCTGTATCGTTGTGGCGTCTCCCTCTTCTGTTTGAAGCCTCCATATGAATCCGGGTGAGTTATCGGCTACTCGGTTGATTTCATCTAGACGGTCTATGAACCCCTTCATAATCTCGCTATCCCGGGTAGCGCGGGATTTTGCGATATTGATTTGTGCCAAGTGATATTTCGTCAATTTACTTCCTCTATTTGCACCATGGCTAGGAGCCATTGGCAGTAATACAGCATATACAACTGGTTCCCGTTCAACATCAAAAAAAGTTGTTAGCAGCAATGGTTATAAATAGTCACCCTCCAGGCGAAAGCGATTTTGAGACATCTGCCAGAATTGGGCAATAGCATCGATTTATCATGGTAGTACTTGCACTGAAATTCGAGTCTTTCGTTTCACCGCTAATAGCGAATTATGACAAGGCATTGATTGCTGGCTTTACCCATGACAGTCTGACCCCTTAGCGATAAGCAATATCAAATACAGCAGCGCTTGCTAAGGCTGTATCTTTTGGTGCGGTTCAGCTATCAAGAAATAGGAGTGACTCCAGTCCTGTTTCCGAAACAATAAAAAGATCAGGCCACTATGGAATTAACAATTACCTACGATATGCGCGCTCCCGGCTTTGGTGCGCCGCGCAATGCCCTTTTTCGGGCCGCACTGGACCAGGTTGCCTGGGCTGACGAGCTGGGCTTTGACGTCGTGGGCCTGGGTGAACATCACTGCAGTGCTGACGGTTACAACCCTTCTCCTCTGCCATTGGCCTGTGCAATGGCCGCTCGTACGCAACAAATCAAGTTACGCACTTCAGTCCTGTTAGCGCCTCTGTATGACCCGGTTAAGCTGGCTGAAGATGCGGCTATCACCCAGATAATTAGCGATGGCCGCCTCTTGTTAGGTATTGGTGCGGGTTATCGCCCCAGCGAGTTTGAAAGCTTTGGTCGTCGACTCGACGAGCGCTGGCAGACGATGGGCGATATATGCGAGTTCCTGCGGCTAGCGTGGACCGGTGAGCCGTTCGAGTGGCAGGGACGCACCTGTATCGTGACACCCAAGCCCGAGCCTTTTCCACCACCTCTTCTTTTGGGTGGCAGCTCCGCGGCTGCTGCTCGCCGTGCCGCCCACATTGCCGACGACTGGTTTCCCCCGCTGGATGCGCGGCTGTGGCCTCCTTATCGCGAGGAATGCATCAAACTGGGCAAACCCGATCCGGGCACTTACCCCACGCACGGGCCCATTTTCTTGTGGGTATCAGAGAACCCTGAAAAGGCCTGGGAGCGGCTTCTGCCGCATGTGCTTCATCAGTTGCAGTCATACTCACAGTGGACTGCGGAGGCCTTTGGTAAACCCGCAGGCCCCTACGCTGGCGACGAAATGAAACCAGAAACGATCAGGCAAAGTGCGGCGTATAAAGTTCTGACGCCCGAGCAGACGCTGGAACTGGTGGATAACATGGGCCAACACAGCGTGCTTTATCTCAATCCGCTGCTGGCTGGGATAGATCCTGACTATTCCTGGCAGATGCTGAAACTTTACGAGCGCGAGGTGCACCCTCATATTGTGGCCCAGTTCGCCAGTAAGCAGGGGCGCGCCATATAGGGGAGGGCATTGAATGCGCCTCAGTGTTAGCTTTTCCCTATCAATCCCATTGGATTAAATGATTATTCATCTTTTGGGCTACATGCTATTTTTTTCCCGTCGGCTTTATTGAGAGTACACTCGATTGGTTCCGGCCCGCCGCACTGGTGAAAATAAAAGAGCCGTGCTGACGGCGACAAACACAGAGGGTCATAAAATGAAGAAATGTAACGCACTTATTTCCGCGTCGCTGGCGGGTGCCTTGGCACTTCCGCTGGGACTCACTTCTGCGCTCGCAACAGCTGCAGACACTAGCAGTAAACCTGCCGGCGCCAAGGGCTCCGGTCAGCTGGTGCCCGAGCAAGCCAAGAGCAACCAGTTCTGGTGGCCGCAGCAACTCGACCTGTCACCCCTGCGCGACCACGACTCGCGCTCCAATCCGCTAGGCGATAGCTTCAACTACGCAAAGGCCTTCAATGCACTGGATCTGGGCGAACTGAAGGCTGACGTAAACGCGGTGCTGACTGACTCGCAGGACTGGTGGCCCGCCGATTGGGGTAACTATGGTCCGCTATTTATCCGCCTGTCCTGGCACAGCGCTGGCACCTACCGCACCCTGGACGGCCGCGGTGGCGGCGATGGCGGTCAGATGCGCTTCGATCCGCTCAACAGTTGGCCAGATAACGGTAATCTTGATAAGGCCCGACGGCTGCTGTGGCCGATCAAGCAGAAGTATGGTGAAAGTCTCTCCTGGGGTGACTTGATGGCGCTGGCGGGTAACGTTGCCCTGGAAAACATGGGCTTTGAAACTTACGGCTTCGCCGGTGGCCGTGCCGATGATTGGGAGCCTGATCTTGTTTACTGGGGTCCGGAAGTGGAAATGCTGGCCAGCGATCGCCAGGCGAAAGACGGTAAGTTACAGCGCCCGCTGGGTGCGACACACATGGGGCTGATCTACGTCAACCCGGAAGGCCCGATGGGCAAGCCTGATCCGATCGGATCCGCGAAGAATATCCGCACAGCGTTCGGCCGCATGGCCATGAATGACGAAGAGACCGTAGCGCTGATTGCTGGCGGGCACACCTTCGGCAAGATGCACGGTGCGCGCAAACCGGCTGACTGTGTTGGTCCGGAGCCCGCGGCTGCTGGCATCGAGGAGCAGGGCCTGGGTTGGAAGAATCGTTGCGGTAAGGGCCACTCGGAGGATGCGACCACCAGCGGTCTGGAAGGGGCCTGGACGCAGGCGCCCACCCAGTGGACTACCTTGTACTTGCAGAATCTGCTGAAGCAGGAATGGAAGCAGACGCGCAGCCCGGCTGGCGCCATTATCTGGATTCCCGCTGATGAATCGATGCACAACGCTGTGCCCGATGCCCACATCGAAGGCAAATTCAATGCGCCGGTCATGACTACTGCCGACCTGGCGCTGAAAGCCGATCCGCAGTACCGGGCGATTGCTGAGCGCTTCCTGGCGGACCCAGGCGAGTACCAGCTGGCGTTTGCCAAGGCGTGGTACAAGCTGACCCATCGTGATATGGGTCCTCGTGTCCGCTATCTTGGCGATGAGGTACCGAGCGAGGAATTGATTTGGCAGGACCCGGTTCCCGCCGTGGCCCACAAGCTTATCAATGATGGTGATATCAAGAACCTGAAAGAAGATATTCTCGACTCTGGCTTGACTGTCTCCCAGCTGGTGCGCACTGCCTGGGCGTCTGCGTCCAGCTTCCGTGCCAGCGACATGCGCGGAGGTGCCAACGGCGCTCGTATCGCACTGGCGCCGCAAAAAGACTGGCCGGTTAACAGTCCTGCCGAGCTCGCAGCAGTATTGCCGAAGCTAGAAGCCATTCAGCAGGACTTCAACGACTCTAACCGTCGCAAGAAGGTCTCAATGGCTGACCTGATCGTACTGGGCGGCGCCGCCGCGATTGAGCAGGCTGCGCAGGACGCAGGTGTTGAAGTCGATGTTGCCTTCACCCCGGGCCGTGCTGATGCGACCCAGGCACAGACGGACGTGGCTTCATTCGCGCTGCTGGAACCCAAGGCCGATGCATTCCGCAACTACTTCGACCCGGCAGCGAGCTATCGCTCGCCCACCGAAATGTTGATCGACCGGGCCGACCAGCTGGCGCTGACTGTGCCGGAAATGACGGTATTGATTGGTGGCTTACGGGTGTTGAATGCTAACACTGTGGGTGCAACGCATGGCGTTTTTACCGACCAGCCCGGCAAGCTGAGTAACGACTTCTTCGTCAACCTGTTAGACATGTCGATACGTTGGCAGAAGGCCGATACGGACGGCCTGTACCAGGGAATGGATCGAAATTCGGGTGAGCTGAGGTACACCGCAACGCCGGTCGACCTGATCTTCGGTTCCAATTCGGAGCTGCGTGCGGTAGCCGAGGTCTATGCCTACGACAATGCACAACAGCGCTTCGTTGAAGACTTCGCCAATGCCTGGGTCAAGGTAATGCAGTTGGATCGCTTCGACCTGCGACACGATCTGTAATCGCTGGCGGGCGCCGCCAGGTGCTGCCGTCATCTAGAAAAAAGGGCCACCCCTGTAAACGGGGTGGCCCTTTTTTTGCTCGCTGTAAGTAATGCTCAGGTGGGCGGTTTGCGCCCACCTGGTAGAGTGATTAGTTCCACACTATCTTAACTACCACTTTGCTAGCGTTTGATACTGCCTGCAGTTCTATCGGGTAGCTGCCGCCGACGTCGAATGTGCATTGCTCATCGCTCATTGCTGTTTGTATCGGTACAAGCAGCCGGCTGGCATTGCTACAGGGGTTTAGGGAGCCGCAGGACCAAACTCCTCCGGGGCTTGAGATGCCAAATCTACTGAATTTTCGACCTGCTGCCTAAACTCGCAGAGTGCGTGGTTCCATAGCACGTCGTGAATTGACTCTGGAAACAGTAATTTGAAAAAGCGCCAGTAGACCCGTGCGGGCAGGGAGTTGCCTCGCGCATAGTTGAAGCCCAGGTATACCGTGAGGTCGCAGTGCCCCGAAGAGAGCGGGTCCACTTCAAAAACAAAGTAGCCCCCGTGGGCGAATCCCCCATTGACTTTATAGACCAGCAGGTCGTGATTTGTGTTGGCTTGCTGCTCGATAGAGAAGGAAATAAAGCCACCGAATACCGAGTAATTGATCACGCACCCGGGTTCCAGTGGCACCCCATGAGTACGCCGTATTTTGACCCAACGTGGGTTCAGGTACGGACGTTTTTCCTCGCCGAACTCTGCCAGCAATGACCACGCGTCCTGCTCATTGCAGCGCACACGGACCGTGTAGATACATTCGAATTCCGGTGCTTCGCTCTTCAAGCATTTGGCCCCGTCGGCCGGCAACAAACTAGCCCGCTTCGTCTCGAGCTCCCTGGTGGACACGACAGTTGGCACTCTACCGATACCATGCCACTCGAGCCCAAAGATCAGCTCTGTCAGACGATTGCGCAGGGTGACAAAAAAACCTCCCCACAGAATCATCCACAAGGTCGAGGGCCGCAGCATCGCCCAGGCGATATCTCGGTAACTCCCATCTCCGCTCGATATCGCCCAGAAGATGTGTTTGAAACTTCGCTTCCGTTCGGGCTTGGATTTTTTTTCGCTGGCATAGGTTTGGTAAATAATCCGGCTCCATGCGGGGCTGATGAAAAACCAACGGTAGAGGAAGAAAATAATCGCAGCATAGCGATTATCCTTACGGAAGCGCGTAATCAACGGGCCATAGCCTCGCTTCAGGCTGGCCTGATCCACCCCTTCTTCGAGGGCAGCGGCGGCCAGCGCATCGGCGGTGTTGTGGGCAGAGAGGATTCCGTCTTTATACTGACGACATGTTGCCATATCCCCAACTGCAGCCACCCTGTTCCCGAAGGGTTTTGATGCAGTTCCAACCACGAGGTTGGGATTGCAGACACACTGGATTCGGGGTTGCATCTGCCGCGGTAGTGCGTCCTGTATTTGAGGCAGTTTCATAAAGTCCCGGATCACCCGCAAATTCTGTTGGTGTGTTACCGCAGCATCCACACTTTTGCCAATCAGTGTCACCGTGAGGTAGCCGCGTTTTGACAGGATTGAGCACATCTCCAGTTGCAGTCGACCGGAACTGCTCTCTATAAAATGCAACTCACCCGGAATCTCCTTGTTGTTCTGGGCCAGTCCTGCCAGCTCGAAAATCAGCGCCTTGCGCAAATGAGGCGGATTGTAGTCTGGCTGTAACTGGCGCATTAACTCGACAGTGCCGGGCACGGCCACTGATTTTCCCGGTTTCTCGTTGACGCCACCGGCGAACACCACAAGATCAGCGTTGAGTTCACTCTCTTTGCTATTGACGCGGTAGTAAACGTTCACTCGACCGCGATCATCATAGCCGACACGGCATACAGCCGCCCCGATCAACTGCGCGCCGCGTTCCTGGGCGATGCTCAGCATCATTGCATCAAAACACGAGCGATGGTGATCTGTGAACGGTAGCGTACCGCGATAAACTGACAGCAGTTTCTGATCCCTGGGCACCGGCAAGATGACACTTTTCCAGTTGCCCTGTACGGTGATGGAGGAGATGTCCGATTGCACGATTTCCGGAGACAGAGGTATATCCAGCGACTCGAGTGCACGGTAGAGCGGGGGTGAAATTCCTCCTGCACATTGTGGGCAGCCTTCATAGGCACCCCAGGTAGGCGAAGTATCTGCTGTCTCGGGCGAGCAATTGCGTTCAAAAATGACAATGCGTAACCCAAGCCCGTGCTTGGTGGCCTGGTTTATAAGATGAATAGCGGAGAAAGTCCCTGCGGGACCGCCACCCACAATGGCGATTGTCGCGCCGTCTTTCAGTTTACTCGGCAACTGATCCATAGCACACGCTCTGGTTAGAAGCTTGCCCTACCAGCATAAACGAAGGTCGTTCCTGAGTCCTTTGGGACCGTTGACCTACGTCAACAATCGGTGGATCAGTTTATTGTTGACTGGGAAACCTTCAAGATATTGGTTTTGTCGAGCGGCGATTTCGCCAGTCACAATTGACGCGCTAACAAAGTTCCTGGTCAGGGAATATCTTCATTATCACGGCCAGGGAAACGCCAATACCCAAGAGCATTGCCATGTAAGCGGGCAGTGCGTGCAGGGAAAGTCCAGGTATGCCATTGAAAAGCAGCATGTCATTACCCCCTGGCACCAACGCTGCCCCCAGGCCCATGAGAACACCACCGAAAAAATAGCGAATCCACATGGGTTTGGGTGTGGTCTGGAGCAGCGCATGCCGCGACTGGATTGCTGAGACGGTAATGCCAAGCAGGTAAGCCGCCAGTAGCCACCAAAGTTGTATTGGTATTGGCCGATAGATCACTGAATCCGGGTAGAAGGCATTGGTCAGGCTTTGTATCAGTGTATAGGTAAACATCCAGGTGCCGACTAGAGAAAACAAAGTCCCATTGGCGATACCCAATAGCGCGGCCGATGTCGCCGGCTGGTAGTCCGGGGCCAGCAGGCGTGCCCGCCACTGACGTGGCTTGAAACCACGCATCAAGCGGATTGACTCTGCGAGCATCGCCAGGCCCAGCACTATTACCAGGGTCAGTTGAAAATTACTGGACAGTGATAGCGGCTGAGCCTCACGCAGCGGCATAGTATTGGGAAACTGTATGAGCACAATGCGCGCCAACGCTGCGCCAGCAGGCATGCCCAAAATTGAAAATATCGTTCCCAGGTTACCCCGTCCTAAACGGGTGATTATCTGTAATGAGCAGCCACCGTTGAGTGCTGCGCCGGCGCCGAAAATCAGTCCGCCGCCGATACTTATCCAGCTCAGCGTGAAACGATCATTATTGAATGGCGTCACCTTGAAAAAAAAGTGAATAACGGTAGTGATGCCCAAAATCCAGAACACAATTTTGACAATGTTCCAAAGGACAGTCGCGCGCCGCTCGATCATTATTTCGGCAACGGCGCTGACCGTGCACAGGTTGGTACGATCAGCGACGAAACCCATCAGCAGGGCGAGCAACAGCAGAACTGTCCATATCAGTGCGGATAATTCAGTCATTGCTTTTCTGTAAGCCTTGGGTCATTTAATTCGATCGCGAGAATATCACAGGGGCGTTAAAACGATGTTGGTCTCTGCACAGACCAACTCAGCTGTATGTCTATATCAACGTCTCCAGCTCGTTTCTCGACTGACTGCCGATTATTCCACTTATGGTAATAATAAATTTCATTATACGAATATTCTTCTTTTTAGTGGAATTTGAGACAGTAGGCACATCGCAACGTACAGGGCGCCACTGCCCGGCAACAGTAAGGGAGAACTAAAAATGGCTCACAAGTTCGCAGAGATCGCGTTCACCCCGGTTGTTCGGGCAATTCAGGTAGAGGAGGGTAGCCGAACGGGTTATGCCCGCATGGATGAGGGAGACGACTATAACCACCGGCTGAGTGGTCGCGAGGCCACCTTTATAGCCGCCCGTGACAGCTTTTACATGTCCAGCGTGGGTGAAACCGGTTGGCCTTATGTGCAGCATCGCGGCGGTCCCGAGGGATTCATGAAGGTTTTGGACGAGCGCACGATAGGTTTTGCCGACTACTCTGGCAACCGCCAGTACGTCAGTACTGGTAACTTCAGGGGCGACAATCGAGTGGCGCTGTTTTTCATGGATTATCCTAATCGCACTCGCCTGAAAATGCTCGGCAGGGTGCGCACCATTGGCCTGGATGAGCCTGAACTGCTGGCTCGCCTGGAAGATGACGACTATCCGGCACAGATCGAGCGCGGCTTCATTATCGAGCTGGAAGGCTTCGACTGGAATTGCCCGCAACACATTACCCCGCGCTATACCGAGGCCGATATAGAGAGTCAACTAACTGCACTGCGCAGCGAAAACCAGCGCCTCAAAGACCTGCTCGCTGGATCCGAAGATATCCAGCCGACAACCACTGCGCTTAACGAACACAAAGAGCTGGACGAACTTGGCGAGGGCCCACTGGAATTGGTGGTCAGCGGCGTACGCCAGCTCGCTGCCAGGGTGCGGGCGTTTGAATTGCGCCATCCCCAAGGAGATGAACTTCCTGCGGTGGAGCCCGGCTCGCACCTGCGGGTTCCGGTGCGCCTGCCCTCGGGAGAAATGGTTGACCGGCATTACTCCATTGCTTCCAACCCGGGCCGTCGTGACATCTACGAGATTGCTGTACTGCGAGAGCAAGCCGGCAGCGGGGGGTCCGCCGCGGTGCATGATTCGTACCGGATCGGCACACGATTACGCATAGACATGCCCGGCAATCATTTTGGCCTGCACGCTGATGAACGTCCTGCGCTGCTTATTGCAGGCGGTATCGGGATTACACCGATCAAGTCCATGGCCCAGGCGCTTGATGCGCGTGGTGCAGACTTTCATTTACACTATGCTGGACGCAATCGGATCGACATGCCTTTCCGTGATCGTCTTGAGCGACACTTAGGCGCTCGCCTGAGCGTATACGGAGGCACAGACGGTGATCGGTTGGACATTGCGGCCACCCTTGCCGCGGCACCGGAAGACGTTGTGATCTATGTTTGTGGACCACAGCGCCTGATTGCCGCGGTAACGGATGCGGCAAAAGAACTGGGTATTCCTCGCGAGCGGGTGCGTTTGGAACTGTTTGCGTGAAAATATTCTCGTTGATCTCACCACTCCGTGCTAAACGACAGGCCTACCGTATACTCTTCGCCCGATTGTGGTCCATTGAGATCCCGGTATAAGGGGATGCTATAGCTCAATTCAACGTGTTGAGTGTTTTTCATAAGCGGAATTCTGATGCCCAGTTTCAAGTCAAACTGCTCGCCACCAAAGCGATTGGGGTCTACAACTGGAGCGGGATACGGGTAAGGCCCCGGTACCTCAAGGTCCGAGTCCATTCCGCTTATTTTGCCACGATACCAATATGATAGTTGGGCGGTTGGCTGAATCCATTCTATGGTGGTAAGTCGCGCCCATCCAGAAACAGAGAGATTGTTACCTAGGGTATAGTTTCTATCGTTTTCTCCAAGCCGCAATTTGCCTCTGATATCTCCGCCCCAGTGGTAACTGCTGCGATGGTTTGCATAAGAGAGAAATGCTGGAATATCGTAAGTCCCTGACCCCAGTTGCATTGTATAAGGCAGCTGCTGGTCTCCGGGTGCTCGAGGTGTATCACCTTCCTCATCGATTGACCCAGTTGGCAGGCTTATGCCAGTACCCGCGCGCCAATTACCCGAACCTAGCCAGTGAAACTGGTAAGCGCCCATGATGGTGATGTCGCCGATTCCGGCCGACTTAATTACAAACTGGTCATAGCCAGACACGATGCTGATGTGATCAGTGCTCTGCTTAATGTAAGGAGTCACAACATTTATCGACATGGCTTGATTGAAATTATACCCAAGACGCAAAGCGTGTACCTCTTGATCAATGTCAGTAGGTACAACCGGATAATTGCTGTCGCTGCGTGGCTCCTGGCCTGGTGTCCAAAGAACGTCCTGGACCGGAACCTTTGAGCTTCCATCGTAGTAGTCCTTAAAGTTGGACTTCTGAAAGTTGTACGAAAACGTCCATTTTGATTGTCCCAGGGTACTGCCATCAATGCCTTGGTCAATATTGACTGTGAATAATTCCTCAAGGCTCATATCCAGAAGGTCGGAAGGCACTGTTTGTCCATAGGAAAGCGTTGCCATCTGCAAGGAAATAACCGCTGCGAATATCTTCTCATGCTTTATATTTATCATATCTATTCAGTTAGTCCTTCGTCTATTTGGTAGCCATTTCTCTAATACGGCGAGGAAGTCTGCACTACGTAATGGCTTGCTCAGATAGCCGTCCATGCCTTCAGCCAAAAAAGTTTGTTCGTCTCCCTCAAGGGCGTAAGCAGTCAGTGCAATCACGGGGATTTTTGATGTATGAGGGTCGCTATTTAATAGCGACCTGATCTTATGTGTTGCCTGGATGCCGTCCATGATTGGCATTTGTATATCCATTAGTATGAGGTCATAGCGGCCATTATTTTTTACTGCTTCAACTGCCTCAAAACCGTCAGACACAACATCGACCTTCAATCCATAGTTGGAAAGAATTTCCGAAATAATAAACTGGTTAACTTCGCTGTCTTCAGCAAGTAATACTTTAGCGTCAAACTGGTAAAAACCTTGTTTGCTATTGGCTAAAAATGGCGCTGCCGAAATGCTAGCGCCATCTGATTTTTCAATACTTAGATCTATGATGGGAGCCCGAGGCATTTCGTTTGAGTGAATCATGGGAATCTGGAACCAAAAAGTCGATCCCTGTCCTTCCTTACTGTCGAAACCGACGTCACCTTGCATTAATTTCACTAAACGGCGAACTATGGCCAGTCCAAGTCCGGTTCCGGAGAAACGCTTTGTTCGGCCTGGGTCTCCTTGAATAAATTCATCGAAAATAATTCCCTGTAAGTCCTCAGCTATACCTATGCCACTATCGGTTACTCGAAAATCCAAATATTTTCTATCGTTGCTTCGCAGGACACTCGCCACAGTCATTTCGACAGAGCCTGCGATTGTGTATTTGCACGCGTTACCCAGAATGTTGATAAGAATTTGCCGAAGTCTGACGTCGTCTATCATTAATGCATCGTGCAACTCGGGGTCGACATGAATCGAAAATGTAATATTTTTTCTTTGTGCCTCGATTTGGAAAAATGCTTCGATATCTTTGATCAGAATTCTTAGGCTATTTGGGGTTTCATTTATAGACAGCTTTCCCGCGTCAACTGTTGAAACGTCGAGTATGTCGTCTATAATCTTTAGTAGCGTATCGGCTGATGTTTCAATGGTCGCAAGCAGTCTTTGTGAAAGTTGATTAAGGTGTTCTCTTTTAAGAAGATCTACAGCGCCTAGAACCCCGTTCATTGGCGTGCGTATTTCGTGGCTCATGTTTGCAAGAAATTCAGACTTTGCGCGCGAAGATTGTTCGGCTTCCTTTCGAGCAATTGTCAGGTTTTTGACATTTTCTTCCAGTTTTATATCTCGTTCTTCAATATTTACCAACATGGTGTTGAACGACTCAGCGACTAATCCGAGTTCGTCGTTATAGTAAATTTTCGCACGCAGTGAGTAGTTTCCCTTTGTTGCTATGGCATTCATTTTTTGGCTGAGTTCAGAAAGTGGGCTTGCGATTGTTCCGCGCAAATTTCTCGCAAAATAGTAGGCTATCAAGAGAACGACCAAAGATATAGCAAAGGACTGAAGAGCGAGAGCAACTATAGATTTGTAGACAAATTCCCAGGTTGTAAACAATTGTACGGAGCCCGCGTAATCTCCACCGACGAGTATTGGTGTAAATGTCAGCGCGCCATCGTCAGATAAAATGGGCTCTTCCACTTCAGTGAATAATGTTTGTGAGCCTGGAACTGCCAAAGACATGACTATGCTCTGATGAGCTTTGCGTTCGCTTTCGTAGCTGGCGAGCACCTCTCCATTTGAAGTGAGAACTCTGATCATCACCAAATCAGGCACTGTGCTGAAAGATTTTAGAATTTCTCTCGCTGAAGCATTGTCGCTAAAAGCGATGGACCCCCGAAGTGCCTGGGCAGCAACGCTACCTATGTTTTGATTGACTCTAACTGAAGAGCGTTTCTGTTCGAGATATTCCAAAATTCCAAAGCTGGTCAACGCAAGCACCAGCGCGCAGGTTGTAGTCAGCATTATGGCGAGTAATATTTTTTTCCCGATAGGGTAAGTTGTTGATGTGCTATTCATTTTTCCACCTGCAATGTGGAAGAAGTAACGACGGTGGCAAGTTGCAAGAGACGAGAGTCAACAAGGAAACCTTTGGATTTGATTGTTTCCCAGTTCAGGATGACTTGAATTTTTTCTTCGGTCAGCGCAAGTTCTATCATGCCTGCATTGGCCGCGTACCCTGGAATATCACTGACAATGAGAGTATGTGCAGTTGGCTTGGGTAGGCTTTTTATTGCTTCTTGCTTGCTTGCGTCTTGCCCAAAAAAGGCAAGATCACAGTGTTTGTCTGTATTTGGGTCGCGATGGAAGATGATTGTTGCTTTGCGCTTAGCCATTTTCGAGTCTGCAAGAAGCGTCTGTATAGAGTCTGCGACTGCGTCTGCATTAACGACACAGATAGTTTTTACTGGTTGATTGGCTGTTCGAGGCCAGGTGACGAAGCTCGGAAAATTAAGGACAAAAGCTGCTTTTACATCAGATTCGGAAAAGCCCTCGGCTCCAAAACTCGTGTCTGTGTGTGCGCCAGAAAAGACAAATACCATAGTGACCAAGGGTGTTCGAAATGCCATTTTGAGAGTGTTCACAGCATGGCGTAAGCAATTGTCTTTGCGATGACGTTGCTTGAATTCATGGGCGTTACCTGGCGGCACCGCTGCATTCTCGCTGTTTGTGAGCCGATGTATGGCTGCCATTGTGCACACGAGCTGTCGTTTATTCCTCTGCCAAAGACTGTGTAGAAGCAATATGCATGCCATGGAATACGAATGAGTTATTACTGGTCTGCCACAGTCACTTTAGCGGTGAAAATATGAGTGTTTTCTCTTAAATGGGACGAATGAGGCGATAATTCCTTGTGTTAGGGCTACATGCTTACGGGTAGGTACTGCGGCAGTGTCTCCAGGGGCTGGGCCTGCAGCGAAGCGTTTATCTCTATGCATTGCAAAATGCAATTTATTTTGCATGAGATAGCGCCAGGTCTGTTAGGTGTCGGGTCGACCATCCACGCCGACCCAGCGAGCGGTTAGTAAGCTCCTCGTGCAAACAACACTGCGGGGATGGTTCGGATCAAAAGCGCTATGTCCATGCGTAAGGAACGGCCCACAATGTATTTGATATCGAGACCCACTTGCTCTTCGAAGGGTATTTCGCTGCGTCCAGACACTTGCCAGATACAGGTGATACCAGGCTTTGCCATCAAACGCTGGCGTTCGTAGGCGGTATAATTGGCTACTTCCTGCGGTACAGGAGGCCGCGGACCGACCAGAGACATATCGCCGACTAAAACATTCCACAGCTGCGGTAGTTCGTCAATCGAGGCTTTGCGGATGAAACGGCCTACGCGGGTAACCCGGGGGTCACGTTTCATTTTAAACGTAGTTCCTCCATCCATTTCATTTTTTGCTAGAAGCTCCTGCTTGCGCTGCTCGGCATCAATGAACATTGAACGGAACTTCCAGCAGCGGAAGGGTGCGCCGCCTTGGCCCAGTCGTGTCTGCGAAAACAACACAGGCCCTTTCGACTCAAGCTTAATAGCAATGACCAGCAGGACGAAAAATGGGCTCAGTAACAGTAGCCCAAGTCCCGCAGCCAAAAAGTCTATGGATCGTTTGCAGCGTTCATAAATGACAAGACTGGAAATCCAGGCCGCTCTGCGACGCACACTGACCGAAGGGCGAATCGAGTCACCTTTTTCGTTTGCAGTTAAATTTGTCATGGTCTCTCCCAAGATACTGATGTTGTCGATTACAGGAGTGTTTGCAATACACAGGCCAAAGCTCTATCTAGTTGATTTATATAAATAAAATATAGAATTCTTCGAAGAGGAGTGGGCCGTGGTTCGCGAGACGAATTTCAATTTGCGAGCTGAATTGGGAATTTACAACGCAGAGTTCATTGTCAGCAGCACACGAATTTCGAAAATGGCACCGCAGTAAGTTTAAACCCTTTATCTTTCATAGAGTTGCAGGACTTGGCAAGCGTTAGGAGCGCGGTTGGCACGCTCACTGCAAACAAATCGGGTATGGCCGCGAACCACGTTGTGCTGCGGCTTCGATTCACAATCCTGGAAAGGTATCTGACAAGATGAAAAAGCTGTTGTTCATTACTCCCGAATTGCCCTATCCCGCGCAGAGCGGCGGCAAGGTGAAGAGTTTAAAGCTGCTGCACTCGCTAGCTGAGCGCTATCAGGTCACGTTGGCCTGCCCACTGAAACTTGAAGATGCCAGCTTTGTGGAAGAATTTCATGCCGTATCACCTTGTCACAAGCACCTGCACGATGCGGTCGCCATACCGCGCAGCCCAGTGAATTTGGTCAAAAGTTATCTTCGAGGTATACCGCTAAATGTTCATCGCACTCACAGCCAGCAACTACAGGCACAAATCGCTGCAGTTGCGGGTGAGCACGACGTGGTATTTCTGGACCACTACGAAGTTTTTCCTTATGTCCCCAAAGAATTTGGTGGGCTGACTGTCTACCATGCTCACAATGCCTATTTTAAAATGTGGCAACGCTACTCGCAGCTTCCAGGGAATCCCCTCATGCGATTTGCAGCTTACCTGGAGGGGATACGCGTCAAGGATTACGAGGCCTCTGTCGCGCGCGATACCGACCTCACCTTCGCGGCTCCAAATGATGCCCAAGAGCTAAAACAACTAGGTATAGAGGAACGCAAGCTTCATCACACCTTCCACTTGGGTGATGACCAGCAACTCGAGCTCCCTGATCTGCGCCATGCCAATACGGAGAAAAAGTTGATGTATGTTGGCTTTCTCGGCTGGGAGCCCAATGCACAGGGTCTGCTGTGGTTTCTTGAACAGGTCTGGCCACTGCTGGTCAAACGTCACCCGGATTTGAAGTTTGACATCGTCGGCAAGAATCCGGACAAGCGCCTACAAGCGGCCGCTGCAGAATGGGACGGTATTTCCTTAAAAGGATTCGTTCCTGACCTCCAGGAAATTTACAGCGACAGCCGAGTGTCGGTAGCCCCGCTGCTGTTCGGCAGCGGCATGAAAGTCAAAGTACTTGACGCTATGGCAAGAGGCATGCCGACAGTCACCACCAGTGTAGGGGCTGAAGGTATCGACATAGAGCACGGTAAGCACCTGTTAGTCGCAGATAACCCTGACGACATGGTGAATGAAGTAGATCGCCTGCTAACCGATTCCGCGCTTTGGCAGCGATTACAGCTTAATTCTCGCGCGCTTATTACTGAGCGCTACACCTGGCGACAGCTGTTTTCTCAGATGCACAAGACACTTGATGCAGGCTTGTGCGCAACAAAGCCTTCCAGCAGAAGTGGCGAAATGCGGCAATTGCAACATGCTGGCTAATCCGACTGCCAGTCAGAGCGCAGCGTCCGCTGACGATCAGTCAATTCAGGTACTGCTTCGTAAGCTCCTGCCAATGTGCAAGCTTGTTGCCAGTCGCGGTGGTGCAATCGCAGCGCAGTTTGCCGCACAACTGGTAGTTGGAACGATGGCGGGTGCCAGCGGTCTGGGAATCCTGCAGTTATACACCTCCTGGACCTGTATCGCGGGTGAAATACTCGGAATGGGGCTGCCCACGAGAGCCATGCGATTGATATCAGTAGCCTATGCAGAACAGCAGGGTGATGTTATCCGACAACTACTACGAGATGCTCGTAGAAAAATAGTTCGCCTTTGGCTCATATTGGCCACGCTGGCGGTTGTGCCCTTCGCTCTTTTAATGAGCACAGGTACAGCGCCAGACTGGACACAATACGGTTGGCTCTTGATGGGCGCCACTCTCACCGCACCATTATTTGCATTGCTGCGGCTCTATGCCGAATCGCTAAAGGCGACTGGTGCAGCATTGGCGGCGGTAACACTGGAGAGCCTGACTTCCCCAGTAGCACTGTTGCTGGTTTCTGCTTTTTGCTGGTTTACCGGACAGCCGTTGATCACTATCACTTTGCTGGTGACTTTCAGCCTGAGCCTGGTGATAACCCCTCTGGCGCTGCGCTCCAGACTCAGTTTTAAACTTTCAAAATTGGCGCCAACGACTGCCTCGTTGTCCACAAGCGTGGTTCCCCGATTAACGGCGCCCAGAGCGGAACTGCTCTCGTTATGGGGAATTGGGGTGCTTAGTATTGGCTTTTTGAACCTACCATTCATTGTGCTCCCTATCTACGCTGACGCGGCCCAGATTGGCGTGTTTTCTGTCGCTCATAAACTGGTCAACGTCGTTACCACCTTGCTGCTGTTGTTGGCTGCCGTATTCGGCCCGGTATTCGCGCGTCAGGCTGCGAAATCTGACGCCAATGGCTTGCTCAGTTTACTACGTCGTACACAACTCGTTTCCATAGCTGTGTTCCTGCCCGTGTCGCTTACCTTGATCGTACTCGCGAATTCGCTAGCCAAATTGTTTGGCGAGGACTTTGGTGATCTCCGGATCTACATCGTGATACTCACCGCCGGACATCTGATCAATGCAGCGACTGGACTGGCAGGCATAATGCTTAATATGGCGGGTGCTGCTTCGAAAGAGTTAGCGACCCTGGTGGTCGCCACGATTTTTGCACTCGTGGCAAGCGCGTGGGTCGGACCTGAATTTGGAGCGATCGGCCTGGCCTGGGTTTTCAGCGCCAGCATTGCCCTGAAGAATATGGCCTCTTACGCCCTGGCGCGACATCACCTTATCAAAATGAGAGAACAACTTTGAAATCAATGGACTTTCTTATTATCGGTGCGCAGAAGTGTGCCACTACAACCCTGTTTGAACATCTACGCAGTCATCCGGACATAGCGATGCCACTGGAGAAAGAGGTGCCTTTTTTTACGGGTGAGGATTACTCGGCAGAGCATTGGCCAGCGTTTGCTCTCAACCAGTTTGGTGCTGGGCAGGAAGATAAACTGTGGGGCAAGGCGACGCCACAATACATGTCTGATCCCCGCGCGGCCCTGCGGATTAAGGAGCTTATGCCAGACATAAAGCTGGTTGCCATTTTACGCGACCCTGTCCAGCGCACCTGGTCACATTTTCGTATGGGCCAGCGAAGAGATACCGAGCATCGGGAGTTCTCTGAAGCTATCGCGCCGCTACTAACCAGAGATGAACAAGTCACCGGGCAAGCTGCGCTGCCTCCAAATCATGCTAACGGCTATGAGTCTGAAGCTGAGTTCTATGTCTCCTGGAGTGAATATGGACGGATTTTGCAACAATTCACCGATCATTTTGATCCAGGGCAACTTCTGGTTCTGTACACCGAGGATCTGGAGACTGATCCAGCGGGTACTCTGGATCGTCTGCTTGACTTCATTGGTTTGCCCGTTGGCTTCCGCCCAAACACATTGGGCGAAGTCATCCATCGTGGCGGAGCGAGTAACCGCGTACCACATTCGGTCAGGGGTTGGCTGCGTGATCGTAGATTGCTCTACAGAATGTGGCAGCTCCTGCCTGATTCACAGCGTGGGCGTCTACGCTTTCGTTACGAACAATGGAACGTGCGCAAAGCAGGAGACTCCCTGTACTTGCCCGAGAATCTAGACGAGCAACTGCGTAAGCACTACGCAGAAGACATCAGCTCGCTGCAGCGGCTTCCGATTGACACGCCCCCTTGGGCCTACAGGTACCTGGGCAGTCGCTGAGTTCTCGATTGTGTGGTGTCTATCGACGATGGTGCACAATAATTTCAGTTTGCGACTGTCGGCTTTAGGTATTTTCTAGCCTATTTTTATTGCGTTTTGCGAATAGCGGCAGTTCGCGTATTGCAAGCTATAGTGCGATTTTGTCACTAAAACGAAAAGCTGGAATCTCTATCTCGTTGTTTTCAAGGCTTATTTTAAGTTATCCAAAGTTGGCACTGCTATTGCTCTTATACCTGTGACGCAACGTAACGCTAGAGCCAGCAATATGAAACAGTTCCACGAGTCAGCCTTTGGCACAGTCAGTAGGGTGCCACGTCCCCTGCAGAGCACCAGCCCAATTTGGCTGATGCTCTGCCTGTTTGGCGCAACGATTTCGGCTCCGGCCTTTGCGGCAAACGACTCCTTCCTACCGTTTGTTGAGTCCTTACAGACCGTGCAGCAACGTGCCTATGCGCAGGCTGCGGCTAGAGGGCTGGACGAGCCTATCATCGATCTTGCTCCTCTGTCGGAAGACATTACCAGCGTCCAGGCCGAGAGAGAAGAATCCAGGCTGGAGAAAATGGCGGACGAAAAAAGTGGACCACTGTCGCTTAAGGATAAACAGCAGGACCAGGTACTGCACGCCGACCTCGAGCAGTTTGGCTACGACATATTTGACAGATCGCCCAGCACCTCAGCCCCCGTTGCTGGAATACCTGTGCCACCGAATTACCACGTGGGTCCAGGCGATCATATAATTGTGCAGCTGTTTGGCAAGCGTAACGTCGAGTACAAGTTGGTAGTGACCCGGGACGGAAACATCCTGGTCCCTGAGTATGGCCCGATAAAAATTGCTGGAATGACTTTTGATGAAGCTGAGCACCTCATAACCAGAGGGTTCGAAAGCCGCGTGATCGGCGTCAAAGTCATCGTTACGATGGGACAGCTGCGCACAATTCAGATTCGCCTGGCGGGTGATGTTGTCCAGCCTGGTGTGTATACCATAGGCGGTCTCTCCACAATGATCGACGCACTGCTGGCCACCGGTGGTGTTCGTCCCACCGGCTCTTTACGCAATATTGAGTTAGTCCGTGCGGGTAAGAAAGTCGCAGAACTCGATCTCTATAATTTGTTGCTACGTGGGCGCATGGAGAAAGATTTCACCCTGCAGCATAACGACACAATATTTGTGCCGCCTATTGGCGCCATCGTTTATGTGGGCGGTGAAGTGCAACGTCCGGCTATTTATGAATTGAGTGGCGAGCAAACTGTGGGACAGGTTATTGAGATGTCAGGGGGTGTATTGCCTACAGCTTCGCTGGCACATTCGCATATTGAGCGCATTCAGTCAGGAGGCACACGCACCCTAATTGATTTTCCAGAAGGAACTGGTGCGGCCAACGAAGCTGCGATTCGAAATACTAAAGTAAAAACGGGGGATCTTCTGCGTGTTTTATCTTTGGAGGACGAACTGTCCAACGTGGTGCTTTTGTCTGGCCATGTGAAACGATCGGGTGGCTATCAGTTCAGAGCAGGCATGCGTGTCTCGGATCTAGTGCCCGGTGCCGAAGTGCTGCAACCGGGTGCCGATGTAGATTTTCTACTGATCAAGCGCGAGAACCCGCGCACTTTGCGCACCGAAGCTATTTATGTCGATTTGGTGGCAGCACTGAGCGCACCTGGAGCGGCTGAGGATATTGCACTTCAGTCCCGGGACCAGCTGATCATTTTCAATCTGGATCAGAATCGAGAAGAGGTTTTGGCCGATATTGTGAGGGAGTTGGACGTACAGGCAACTGATTATCGTCCTGCTCGGGTGGTTGAGGCTCGTGGTGCAGTCCGCTACAACGGGCGACTGCCGCTGCAGGAGAGTGCCCGCCTGCTGGATGTGATGACCATGGCTGGAGGACTGCTACCCGGTGCGGATATGTTCTACGGAGTCGTCGCCCGAACACGTCATCCGAGTCGAGCAATTGAGGCCATTGCATTCAATCTTGTGGCAGCGATCACTGACCGCGAAACGGCAGCGAACTTGCTGATTGAGCCTGGCGATAGAGTGTATTTTTTTGACGATCGCAGTAGTCGTTCTGAATTGCTCAGTGGCGAAATTGACCGTCTGCGTAAACAGGCAAATTATGGTGCAGAGGAGCAGTTGGTCACTGTGCAGGGAGAAGTTTTACAGTCTGGAACTTACCCTCTGGTAAAGGGTATGCGCGCCAGCGACTTACTGTGCGCTGCTCAGGGCCTCACCCGCAAGGCCTATGGTCTTGGTGCAGAGCTATCGCGCGTCCGTCACAACGCTGGCGCGGATAACGCTGTTGAGCACCTCAATCTGGATAGTAGAGCTCTTCTTAGTTTATGCGATTTTACGCGCAAAGCATCTTCCGGTGAAGCCACGCTAGATCAAGGCGCTGACTCAGAACGTTACAGCGATGAGCAATTGAATCCGCTACTTCACGCAATGGATCAGCTGACTTTTACACAAAAATCCGGCTGGGTAGAGCGTGCCACAGTAACACTGGTTGGCGAGCTGCAACGCCCCGGGGTCTATGCCATCAATAGAGGGGAAACACTTTGTCAGGTGCTGCAGCGGGCCGATGGTTTGACTAGCCAAGCCTATAGTTTTGGGAGCCAGTTTACTCGCCGATCTGTACTCGAGATGCAACAACAGACTCTGGATGAGCTGCACGGTCAGCTGGATGACCTGATGATTGAGTTATCTCTTTCCCAGGGTTTCAACAAATCTGAAAAGGCACCATCAGAGTTCGCTAATAAGCAGGATTACCTGAAGGCCATCCGCCAGCTTGAAAAGGCGGAAGCCACTGGACGAATGGTGATAAACATGGAGCACTCGATGCAATGCAATCACAAGCACGATATTGCCCTGGAAAATGGTGACGTCCTCACCGTGCCTAGAGAACCAGACTACGTTCAAGTTGCAGGCCAAGTCTATGTGCCCACTTCTCACCTTTACGATGAAGATCGAAAGATCAGCGACTATGTGGAAATGAGCGGTGGACACACAACACTAGGGCGACTCAAGGATACCTTCGTTATTCAGGCCAATGGCGAGGTCATGAACTTTAAAGGAAGTCGAAATTCTTCCCGCATGGCGCGCAAATCACTTATGCCAGGGGCCAGAATATATGTGCCCCTGGACGTAGATCGTATGAACGGCACAGAGAAAGCTCAATCCTGGGTCGATACGCTGGTCCGCTCGGCAATTCTCGCCGGTATTGTCCTGTGATTTAAGTGGAAACTGGCGAGCATACTATTCATTACTCGTTGCTGAGCCTGCATTTTGACCTGAAGCGACCGGCACAAAACGACATCAGCACAGCCCAACCTAATTGGAGACACCTGACATGACCACAATCACCTATCCGCGAACGCGCGACTGCGTTAACTCACTGGGCATCCCTGTGGACAATTTATCTCTGCAGCAGGCAACGGACCGCATTATCGATATGGCAAAAAGCCCTAATGGTAAATCTCATCTGGTCTCTACACTGAACGTAGATTTTCTGGTGAATTCGCTGGGGTATCTTTTTTCCCGGCCTCGTCACCCAGAGCTTCTCAATGTACTACGAACTTCGGATATGGTGACTGCCGACGGCTTTCCCATTGTCTGGCTTAGCAAGATCATGGGTAAGCCCCTGCAACAGCGAGTCGCCGGTTCTGACCTGACACCAGTGTTGGCGCAGCGGGCTGCTAAAGAAGGGCTATCGCTATTTCTTCTGGGCGGGGCTGATGGTGTTGCAGTCGCTGCCGCGAAATCACTACAGGAGGCCAACCCTGCGCTGGAGATTGCGGGTACCTGCGCACCTTTCATTCACACCGAAGGTGCCGCTCTAGCTGATTTTGCTGGCGATGACGCCCAGGTGCTGCAGGCAATCAATGGCTCAGGTGCCGACATTTTGTTAGTTGGACTTGGTAATCCCAAGCAGGAATTATGGTTCAACCGCAACCGTGATAAATTGGAAGTGCCTGTGGCGATCGGCGTAGGGGGTACCTTCGAATTCATCACTGGCTCAGTCAAGCGAGCGCCGCCATGGGTGCAGAAGATGAATATGGAATGGTTGTTTCGCCTGACACAGGATCCGAAGCGGCTTTGGCGGCGCTATGCAGTCGGATTTTTTAAGCTCGGAGTACTCACTGCGCCATTGCTGTATTACCGAGCCAAGCAGGAGATTTTCTACGCTAGAGAAAATGATAGCGAGCGTCCAATTATACGTTGGAATTCGGTTTGGTCGTCTCGGAACCAATCGTTGGCGGTGCTGCGCTTGCCAGCGCTGGTGACAGCCGCCTATCTGGAAGAGTTGGTGCGGTCACTGCACAGAGAAAATGCCGATACTGCTTTGCGCTTAATAGACTTCAGTCTGGTGAAGCACATCCATTCTTCTGGTCAGCAGGAGTTTTTCCGTCTTGCCAAACTGCTCCAGGATCCGCAGAACGACATCTCGATACTGGGCATGAGCAAGGGAGTCAAACGACAGCTATCCGCGGGCAGAGTAATGGACATCCTGGGGGAGGACGGTAACGGAGATACCCTCAGCACGCTGTCCTACTCGCCACAGGGTAGTCGCCGGCAGGACACGGGCTGCAAAAGCTACGTCATGAGTCAAACAACACTTACATTCTTATCCGGCCGCGTCCATGGTGACGGTCTAACGGCATTGGGCTTTACCGAGTGTCTTCAGCATGCAACCAGAAATCGCACCTGCATACTCGACTTGCGAAACGTCACGCTACTGGAGAGTACCGCTATTGCGCAACTCCACTCTTTGATAGTGGATCAACAGAAAAGCCGCAGTGGTGCCATACTGATCAGTGGTGCTGACGCCAGCGCGCGCCAGATGTTTCGTATGACGGGACTAGGTGACCAGGTACTCTTTATTGATGACCGAACTTTCCTCGCCAGTATTGCCGCTGAAGGGCAGCATTACGAATAGTGTTGCGAGGTTGAGTGTAAAGCAGCAGCGATATTGTCTTCGCTGGTCAGCAGTCCCGCTCTAAGTTGATCTTCTGAAGAGGTTGGAAGACGCAGTAAGACTTGCAATATGCAATTCATTATGCGTGTATACAGTGGATTTAGCTGCCCCGTGCCTCCTATAGTGCCTTAATCCTGTGACACTATATCTATATTTATCAATGGGTTATGTTTTTTTGGCAACTTATCTCTCATTTTGAGAAACATGGCACGGCCCTTGAAGTATAAAAGAAGAGTATTGAATCGCAAAATGCGACTGAGATAAGGCTGGTTCCACAAGGACCGCTGCGAGGAATAAATGAGTGCCAAGATAAAAGTACTGATGGTTGAGGATAGCGTATCGCTTTTAGCTATTTACAAGGCCTACCTGGAAGATACCGACTACGACTTGGTCACCGCGGAAACCTTAGGTTCTGCGCACGCGGCTTTGGGCGCCTTCAAACCTGACATTGTGCTGCTGGATATAGAGCTGCCGGACGGCAATGGCATGGACTTCCTTGCTGAGGCAATGGCACTGGACCATCCGCCGAAAATTATCGTAATGACTGCCTACGGCACGTCAGATATGGCAGTAGATGCGATACACAAAGGCGCGTTTGACTTTTTGACCAAGCCTTTTGACGCCGCCAGACTAGTCGTTACCCTGGACAACGCCGCAGCTCAGCTGGAGCTTGGCAAACAGGCTCAGGCGCTGGCAAAGCTGGAGAGAGACAGGTACTGCAACTTCATTGGTAAGTCGTTAGCGATGCAGGCGGTGTACAAAACGATCGACTCACTTGCGCCCAGCGATGCTACCGGGTTTATCGTGGGTGAGAGTGGGACAGGCAAGGAGCTCGCGGCCGAAGCTATTCACCAGCAAAGTCCCAGGCGGGATGCGGAGTTCATCGCGATTAACTGTGGCGCTATCCCAGGTGAATTAATGGAAAGTGAGCTTTTTGGCCACGTTAAAGGCGCTTTTACCGGCGCCAGCGCGAACCGGGAGGGGGCAGCCAGTATTGCTAACGGAGGTACACTTTTCCTGGATGAAATATGTGAGATGAGTCTGGAGCTGCAGAAAAAACTCTTACGCTTTATCCAAACAGGCACTTTTCGTAAGGTTGGGAGCAATACGCTGGAGCAAGTAGATGTGCGATTTATTTGCGCCACCAACCGAAACCCGATTATCGAAGTCAGTGAAGGTCGGTTTCGAGAGGATCTCTTTTATCGGTTGCACGTTGTGCCCGTCCACATGCCGCCACTGCGAGAGCGTGAAGATGACGTACTGATGATAGCAAATCACTTCCTGCAGCATTTTAGTGCTCAATCGGCTAAGGACTTCGAAGGCTTTTCAGATGATGCGGCTGCAGCCATTCAGCGTTACCCATGGCCGGGTAATGTCCGGCAACTGCAGAATGCAATGCAGCAGATAGTCGTGCTCAATGACGGCCCGCTGGTAGATCAGGCTACTCTGCCCGATTCGATAACCAGTGGTGCTCTGGGGATCAGCAAGACGCCAACAGGTGAGGTCCCAAGTCCATCTTCCTCTGCAGCAAAACTGGTCGCGCCAGAGAATTCCCATCTGGTTCGTCGGCAACAAATCGAACCATTGTGGCTGACCGAAAAAAAGGCAATAGAGGCAGCGATAGAAGCATGTGACAGTAATATTAATCGCGCAGCTGGTCTGCTCGAAATAGCGCCTTCTACCCTTTACCGCAAGTTGCAGTCCTGGAAAGAGAATCAAGCCTGAATACCAGCATCCAGATAGCTATGTAGGAATCATTATCATGTATGGACTTATAAATAACTCGTTGAAAGATATGATTCGTGAGAAATTTGGTGAAGAGAAGTGGCAGGAAGTTTTAACTGCATCGGGAGTGCCTGACGACTCATTCCTTACCATGCGTAGTTATGATGACGCGCTCACTTATACTTTGGCGGGCGCGGCTTCCGATGTGCTGGGCGCACCGGTGGATGCATGTCTGGAAATGTTCGGCGAATACTGGGTGCTCGAAACTGCCACCAAGTCCTACGGGGTGCTCCTGGACGCAGCTGGCAATGATATGCTGGAATTTCTTTCAAATATGAACGCGTTACACGACCGCATCACCAGTACATTCCTCAATTATATTCCTCCCGAGTTTTTTGTGGAAACTCAAGAGAACGTCCACAAAATTCATTACATAAGCAAGCGAAAAGGGCTGACGCCATTTGTGGTAGGGCTGCTGAAGGGCCTGGCTATTCGCTTTGACCACAATATAACGATTCTTGATCAAAGTGATGTGGATGTTGAACTGGGTACACACACGATTTTCCAAGTAGAGCTCACCCCTAAATGAGCGACCGAGAAGACATAGTCTGGAACGAGATGCAGCGCTTGTTTTCGGTTTTCATCAGCTTTGATGAGTCTATGCGAATTGTTTTTGCCAGTGACACTGTGCACAGCTATTTACCCGAAGTAAAAAATCACCCGAGAATGAATGAGGTATTCAATGTACTGCGTCCCGGAAAACTGCAAACGTTTTCTGATGTAACCGATTCATTGGAGTCCCTGTGTTTGATGACAGCTATTAATGGCCGTTTCGCAGTTCGTGGTCAGTTTGTGGTCTCTAACTTCAATGGTCAGAAGGTAGTGTGCTTATGCGGGTCACCCTGGCTGTTTTGGATGTCGAACAATTGCCCTGACATACGTCTAAATTTAGGTGACTTTGCAGCCCAGGATGTGCAGCTTGACCAACTACTTTTTATGACGACAGAAAAAAAGATGGTTGAAGATCTTGAAAAACTCGCTACAGAATTGACGGAAACCAGGAATAGTCTGGAAGAAGCTCACGACGCTCAACATAGATTTTTTGCCCAAATGAGTCACGAAATGCGTACGCCCCTGAATGGTGTGGTGAGCGCTCTTTCACTACTCGAGTGCGATTCTCTTGATGAAAAACAACAACTGCTTGTATCTTTGGCGCGTAGCTCTTCGCGCAACCTGATGGACGTGATCAACTATGTATTAGACTTGTCCAAGCTGGGGCTGGCTGGTGAGGAAGGGGACAGTATCTTTGACCTGCCGGAACTACTGCGCGCGACCTTGGACATCACAGGCGCCAAGGCAAAAGAAAAGTCATTAGAGGTGGCGCTTAAGATTAGTCCGGGTGTCCCACATTGCTGTCGTGGCAACGCTTCCCACTTACGCCAAACATTATTAAACCTGATCATGAATGCCATCAAATTCACAGCTGAAGGCGCTGTGACTATTGAGGTCGAAAAAGTGGCAGGCGAAGGTTCGAGCTGTACGTTAAAATTCAGCGTAACTGATACGGGGATTGGAGTTGCCAGCGATTTAAGAGAGAAGATTTTTGAACCATTCTGGAGTTCTCAACCAGAAGGGCGAGACCATCCTGATGCCGGGACAGGCCTGGGTCTTGATATTGTGCGCCGCAATGTCGAGTATATGGGCGGGCGAGTAGGTCTAGTATCAGAGCTCGGTGTGGGTTCGACGTTTTGGTTTGACTGGCCCACAACCGCTGAATCAGCGCTTTCTGTCGCAGGCATGAAAGTCGAGAAAAAACAGACTGCCGATTCAGATATTGAGCTCTCGGGCAGAATTTTACTAGTAGATGATAACGAGACAAATCTGCTACTTGGAGGGATGATTGTTGAATCAATGGGCATCGAGGTTAGCACCGCGCGGAACGGTACTGAAGCGGTAGCTGCCGCATTGAATGACGACTACGATCTGGTGTTGATGGACATTCATATGCCTGATTTTGACGGTATAGAGGCCACGCGACGCATACGTAAAGTGAAGGACCCCCGGATGCTTCCCATCGTCGCATTGACAGCGCTTGCCTATGATAATGAAAAAGAGAATTGTATCGAAAATGGTATGAACGGTTACCTGACCAAACCTATTGTTAGGCAGACGTTGGCCAATGAGCTAGGCAAGTGGCTAAGCCCGAATGTTGAGTTCCTATCAGCAAAAAAAGGCAAAAACTCTAAGATAGACGAAAATGCTAGTCATGCAGATATCGAATTTTTGGATAATGATGTTTTGGAGGAGCTGAAGCGACAGATTGGAGCCGATAACCTGGAAATAGTACTAGGAAAAGTAGTCGCAGAGGCATCCCAGCGTTGGACAGACCTGATTATAGCCAATGACGGTGGAGACGCGGCTGGAATTCAGCGCAATGTCCACAGCCTTTCCAGCATCTTTCGTAGCGTGGGTTTGATGTACGTAGGTGATGCACTGGCTGTGATCGAGGGCCAATTGCGCACTGGAAAAAAGGTCAGAGATGGCTGGTTACAAGAGCTAGAGATAAGTAAAACCGAAAGCCTGAAGAGGCTTGAGCAGAAGTTAGCTGAGCATTAGGGAGTAATTCCCATAGCGGCTACTGGTTTACCTCTGAAGACAATCACCGTGACAACACCAGAGCATCCAACATTAGCTAGATCCAGGTGCAGGCAAAGCTTGGCACTTTTGTTTTATGCTTCTGCTTCCATCCTTATATGGCGCCTAGCTGACTTCATTGATGAGTTATTGATTGGCACTACCAAAATGAGCTTGGGGAATTATGGCTTGGAAGGGACTAGCGCCATAATCGCGCAGGTAGTCATTATCCTATTGTTACTATGCTTTATGTATCAAATCAGGCAGTGGCAGAGCTATCGTAAACGAAGGGATGGACTGCAGTAATTTTTTGGCTAATCGCTCGCTATAATTGCAGTTTGCAATTCAAAAACGCGACATTTCGCAAACTGAGACCTCAATAACACCAGATTCAACTGCATTTACTGCTAATACTGGCTGGCACGCATCTTGCTGTATCTCTGTTGAGAACCATTAACGGCGGTGCCCCAGCAATGAATCAAAACCAACAAAGACCCGGCGGGAGCTCGAACGTAACGATATCGGTGTTCCTTACGAGAATTTCAATACATTCGTGCAATCGAAAGCTGTCTCAAATACCAATTGGTACGAGGCGTTTATCTCCGAATATAGAGTAGATATTCCAACCGCAGATGTCTGGGCCTGGTAGTCCATAAATCTGTATAAAAACTGGAAAGGAAGAGAAAATGAATTCAGTAGTAAATACACCAGCATTTTTTCCAGCAAAAAATTCAAGCATGGTTTCAGCGAACTACAGTAGCAAGGAGGCCCTGGACTACAGTATGGATCCGGTCGCTCTCGCACATCTGGATTTCAATTTGTTCAAGTCACTGCGTAAATTGGGGGTAAGTCGCGAAAGGCTGTGTTCGGCCTTGTGCATTAGCTACGAGGATTATTTCTACTTGTGCGAGCTGGAAATGCTGTAGCTGGCTAGCTCCAATAAAGATACAAACCAATTATTGACTCAGAGAAGATCGATGGGACACATAAATACTCTAACCGGTCTTCGGGGGATGGCAGCGTTTATTGTATTTGTCTCCCATTGCGCGAATTTGAACATGCTGCCGGGGTTTCTAGGCAATGGATTCGGTCAAATTGGTGTAATGATATTTTTTATACTCAGCGGTTTTCTAATGGGATATCTCTACCTTGATAAAAACGCGACAGGCAGAAATATCCGCCAGTACATAATTGCCAGGGTGGGCAGAGTATTCCCTCTGTATATACTCTTGATATGTATTTCAGTGCTGATCTCTTTGACCATATACCCTGAGTTCCACTACCACATAACGAATCCACAAATTGTCCTGCGGGCGTTGCTTTTTATTGACGCACCTTTTGAATTCTGGACCATTCCGGTAGAGGTGCAATTCTACATTGTGTTCATTATATTCTGGAGTCTTTACGCGCGCGGTACAGGCGCTTTTTCGCTCGCACTGTTCGCGATAATGACGATCATTCCCAGTGCTATTGTGGCCCTGAAATTGGGCTTTGTGCCGGCTGTATTCTCAACTTACTCTCTGTCCTTTTTTGTCGGTATTTTGACCGCGCTCAACTACACTCGAATATCCCAGAGTCGTTGGTGCGTCAAGACGGCAGCAGTGCTTGCACTGCCGTGCCTGATTGCGTTGCTTTTAAATCTCCCAGCTGTCCGGCTTGAGGCCGGTTGGGTTCTCGCAGAGAACTTTTTTGTAAGGACCTGGGCTGACCCCCTGAATTGGCTGATTGTCTACGGCGTTTTTTTCTGCGCCATGCTAAATGTCAGGCAGTTTAAGTTCTTCAAATCCCGCCCTGTTGTATTTCTTGGGGAGATTTCCTTTGGCTTCTATCTGCTTCATTACCCCATCCTCAAGCTGATCCACACCCTCGGTTTCCCCCAGTCTCTGCAGTTTTTGCTCTGCCTTGTCTTGACCACGGTTTTGGCCTGGCTCTCTTATACTTATTTCGAAAAGCCGGTCAATCTGTGGATAAGAAAAGCAAGTGCCAGGTTTACCCAGAGTCCGGTTATCTCTCGAATGTCCTACCCCTAAAAGTCTATGCAGTTGCTCGCATTCCGCGATTAAATGGTTTTTGCACATTGCAATTTTATTTGCAATAACCCCGAGACCGGATTTAGGTGAATCGCGCTAACCTACTGATATTGATGAACAATAAACTACTAATGAAACTGGCATGACGGTTGCTGTATAGAAGAGTACACCGTGGTTTCTGTCTTCAAATGTATGGATCAGTCACCCTTAATCCGAAGTCAGTTGTAGTTAATGACCAGATCATGGCAGCTAATGCCGCGCACGCCCTGGAGATTGTAGATGACCACCATAGAAACAATGCCTCTCGAACCGACAGCAGCAATGGAGCTCGACTTGATGCCCTACGTTAATGCGCTAATCGATGCACGCTGGGTGCTGGTGGCTGCCGTTTTACTTTCTGCGCTTCTTTCTGGTTTTGCCGCTTACACCAAACCCTATATGTTTCAGTCAATTATTAAGGTTAGCGTGGTCGATATTGAGGATCCAGGTGGGGTATCACCGGATGACCGGCGCGCGTCTGAAGTGCTGACTCTGGTTGAACATGGCTTTGTAATGGGCACAACCCACGACAATTACAACGACGTGATGCGAGCACGCCTGGCGTCTCAAGACTTCACGATGCGGTTCTTGGATGAAAATAATGCGTTTCGCTATTTTTATCCTGAGAAATGGCTAGTCAAGGAACAACGCTGGGAGAGTGATTTTTCTCCGGATAGGGGAGAGATATACACACGTTTCCGAGATGAAGTTCGAAGCATCATTCTAGATGAAGAGACAGATATTATTAGCGTCGGCATGACGTGGAAGGATCCCAGCATAGCGCGCGACCTGGCAAACCAGTATGTCCATAGTTTCAACGAGTTTATTCGCGAGAGGACGATCAATGATGTGCGCCGCAAGCAGGAGTATTTGCAACGGGAGCTTCGCAACTCTGACCTGCTGGAGATGCAAAAGTCCATCTACCGTCTCATCGAGGCACAGACTGCCATCGCTATGTTGGCTAATGCCAGAGAAGAGTATGCATTAGAGGTCATCGACCCGGCGGCCATTCCCTATCGAAGTTTCTCGATGTCGAGAAAGAAGAGAATTGTATTGGGGACTGTGGCTGGTCTGCTACTGACGGTCTTTGGTGTTCTGGCCAAAGTGTTGCTGGGCGGTATGCTGCACAAAGTAATTCTATATAGAGCTGAGCACCAGGAGCTGGTGAGTGCTGCACGTCTGTCAAAGCTATGAGAGATCTCGTCATCTCTGTAATCCAACTGTTTTACATAATCATCTACTTGCCTGTGGGGAATGCAGCATGAATTTCACTAATGTTAACGAAAAGACCGCCATGATTACCTGCTCTTACCGACCAGATTTTGAGCGCTGCTTGCGCCTTTGCGCGAGTATGGACGAGTTCATAAGTCATGAAGTCAAACAAATCATTATTGTCCCCAGTCGTGACCGCAAACTATTTGCCCAGTTGGAGTCCAGAACAAGGTCCATTGTCAGCACAGAAGATGCACTGCCGGCGCGATACTTTCAGTTGCCATACTTTAAGAAGTGGTGGCTGGACCAAAGTATGTGGCCGATCCGCGGTTGGATGATGCAGCAAGTGACAAAATTGTGTGCGGACTTGGTTACAGATCGCGAAAACATAGTTTTTGTCGACTCTGACATCGAGTTCATCAGATCTCTACAGTATGACCGATTTATTATTGACGGCGCTGTGCGCCTCCACCGTAAGCCGATGCATAAGCGAGATGGCGTGCACCTGAAGTGGCACCATGCTTCAGCTGATCTTCTGGGTCTCAGTCACCAATATTTCGGCAGTGACTATATCGGACCTTTAGCTACCTGGAGACGCAGCAACCTGGTTCAGCTTAAAAAGCATATTGAAAAGACGTGTGAGCGGCCGTGGTATGAGGCCGTTGGAAGAAGAATGACGGTTTCTGAATATACGCTATATGGTGTATTTGTAGAGCATGTTCTAGGCATTGATGAATCGGGGCATTTTGCCGATGCCGAAGACTTGTGTCATTGCCTCTGGTTTGAAAATGACACAGAAAAGTTTCTCACTGAATTCAATTATGGCAGCTCACCGCAAGCCGTCTTGCTTCAATCCAACATCGGACTAGATCAGGTCGATGTGGATTCTATGATGGTTCAGCTACGCCAGAAACAGGCGAGTTGCTAGAGGGTGAAATAGCGTGAGAGATTTCGACGCTAGGGTTTCAGAACTGTGTCTTTCCACTGGTGTTGGTTTTCACTGGCCTATTTTCACTTCAATAAACCTGATAAGTGGCCTGATTTTTTTTTGTGGAGTCAAAAAATGACGGAACAATTTACCTATATTATTCTTCTGAACTGGAATGGTTGGCGAGATACCATCGCCTGTCTTGAGTCGATATTTCAGTCAAGAGATTCAGATTTCCGTGTTGTTGTTTGTGACAACAGTTCGAGTGATGGAAGCCTGACTAAAATTTCAGCCTGGGCCAGAGGGGAAATATCAGCAGAGTTGCCAGCGGATCCACGCTTGAAAAAACTGGTCGGTTCTTTATCGCGACCGGCAAATTACCTGAGCCTTACGGCTAATGAAATCTGCGATAAGTCTTTCACAGATAGTGGTGAATCTCTGATCCTGATCGACAATGGAAAAAACGACGGATTTGCGGCAGGAAACAATGTTGGACTGCGTTATGCGCTTGATCAGCCAGACATGTCACATGTATGGATACTGAATAACGATACGCTTGTGGATCCCTTTTGTTTGGCGAATATGCGTCGGCGGCTGCGGCAAGAATCTACGCCAAAAGTCTGCGGCTCGGTCATTCATTTCTTTGACAACCCCGAGACCATTCAAGCCATTGGCGGCAACCGTTTCAATACGCGTACTGGCGTGGCGTTAGAGTCTGAAGGCCGTTTCAGGCCTGAGCAAGAGCTCGACGACTGTGAGTCAATAGCTGAAGATATTGCTTACGTCAGTGGCTGCTCCATGTTGATACCGCGATATCTTTTGCAGACAGTGGGACTACTTAATGAGGATTATTTTCTCTACTACGAAGAAATTGATTGGTTTACGCGAGCAGGAAGAGAATTTCGTCCCTGTATTGCCGCTGATGCGCATATTTACCACCGTGAGGGTGGATCTATAGGATCGCCCAGCTGGCGACAGGGCACGCCTTCTCTATTGGCCGATTTTCATATTTTCAGAAGCAAACATATATTCATGCGTAAGTATCACCCAGGAAATATATTTTGGTCTTACAGCAGTAGCTTGAAAGAAGTCGGAAAAAGGATAATCAGGGGGCAGTTCAGAAACGCGTTGGTAGTGCTGTCTGTTTTGCTCGGTGCTACCCATTTTCGGCACTAGGGATTGTTGAATGAATTTGGTTTTCACAAACCAGGCGGGCTTCAAGGCGAGCTACCGTCCGCTGAATATTCAACCATTGGTCTGTGGTTTGATTTTTTTGGCAATATTTGCAGGCTGCCAGGGTGGGCGCTATTACATGGCGAATCGCTTGCAAGAACTGGGTATTTTTAGTGCTTTGGCGCTTATGGCCCTGGGGTCCTGGAGAGCTTTTTTCCAGCTGGACATGGCTTCCCTTAGAGCCTGGGTATTGAAGCCGCTATGTTTGATCTTTGGCATTATGGTGATCAGCTCACTGGCCTTCTATGTCAACTTCGGCGGGAATCCTCTCTATAGCTTTTTTTCAGCGCGTGAATTTATGCTCGGATTTATGGGCCCAGGAGTGTATCTCCTATGTAGAACTGGATTGCCGATTAGTGTCGTCGAGAAAACGGTTGGGTTTACCCTGATTGCTCTCATGCTGAATTATCTTATCTTTTACTTCACGCTTGATCTCAAATCGCTATTTTTCTCTACTGATCACACACTCAGCAACCTGGTCACTTACGATGACTGGCGTGGGTTTCGACTGAAACCACCTCTATTTGCCATCATGGTCGGACTAATGGCTGCCTTCATTAGCGTTGGCCAGTCACGCCGGTTTCTTGCATGGGTAATATCATTGTCGGTGATGGGTATTGCTATCTACATATGGTCTATAGTCATGTTTCGCTCAACTTTGGCTACGATGGCACTGGCAATGTGTCTTTATCCTTTGGTGTTCTCGTCAAAAAACAGAATCCCGTTGGTAGTCGTTATGGCACCGCTTGTTATCCTATGCGTGCCGGTAGGGTTTGAGCTTATGTTGGACGTGTTTCTTGGGTCTGACGGAGGTAGCCTGCGAAAGAAGGCCTTTGAATTGGCGTTCGAACAAATTCCGGGTCATTTTGTTTTCGGTGCGGGAGAAGATAATGCCTATGGAGCCACTTATCAGGACATTGTCGCGCCGTATTTCTATCCAGATGATATTGGCTTTGTCGGTACCTTATACAAGTATGGCGCGGTGGGAGCTATGTTGTACCTCTATATGCACGCCAAGATATGGTCACAGCTTTGGGCGGCTAATATTAGCTATACACGGGCCCATGGTCATCTCAATCCGCAGCTCTGGGCGATCTTTATGTGGTTGACCGCGATGGCTTTCAATTTGGTGCTCAATCCCGGTCTGGCTTACGCTCAAGGAATTACTTTGGCGTCAATGGGCTTTGCACTTGCGTCATTGCATTTGCGTTGAACTGGTTTGCTTAGCTTATAGATAACAGCGCGATGGTTGTCGTCAGTTTAACTGCTCAAAATTGCTATAAACGGTAGATGAATACCTACAAACGCTGCGGATTCCCGTCCTGGGTTACAAGCTACTCTGCTTGTTAGTACTATCGCTTTACTCTAGAGGCCACCACGTCGTGACACCAACACCTCGTAGCGTCCCTTCGGCCCGATGAAGCTGGAGCATAGTCCGCTGACGAAGCTGACGATGATGCCGCCAAAGACCGCACTCCAAAAGCCCACGACTTCGAATCCATCGACGAACCAGCCAGCTAAATTGAGCATGCCGGCATTGAGCACTAATAAAAACAGACCAAGAGTCAGAATGGTGAAGGGCAGTGTGAGCAGAACCAGCACTGGCCGCACGAAAGCGTTGATGAGCCCCAGCGCGATGGCTGCCCAGATTAATGCTTCGGTAGACGTAGCACTGACACCTGGCACAATGTATGCCGCAAGCCAGATGCCCAGGCCGATAATGACTGTTCTTAGAATGATTCCTAACATAGGTTTACGTTACCACTGACAAGGTCTACACGCTAGAGGCGTTGAGACTCAGGTCTTAGGCAGGTTTTGAAAGCTAGTAGATTTGCTCACCGTCAGGCCAGATGCTTTCTTAAGGTTCTGGCTCGCCTGTCTTCACCGTCATGACTCCACCCGGGCGCTTTTAAGACGTAGCTGATTTTATCCTTCAATGTCCGGGCACGTTTCACATCAGCAAAAATAGAGGCGTACTCATGGGTTGCGACGTGCAATGGATGATAGGAGGTAATGTTGGTGGTGAGTCCATAAACGGGCGGTTCACCCTCAACTTCAGCTGAAAAGGTGCCAAATAGTTTGTCCCAGATAATGAGAGCTCCGGCATGATTGCAGTCCAGGTAGCGGATGTTCGATGCGTGGTGCACCCGATGATGGGACGGTGTATTGAATACGCGTTCAAACCAGGCCGGCAACTTATCGACCAGCTCTGTATGTAACCAGAATTGGTAGAACAGATTCAGAGACATCATCAAAAAAATCATCATTGGGTCAAAACCCAGCAAGGGCAGGGGCAGCCAGAAAGCGTATTTGTGCACTCGCTCCATAACGCCCTGCCTCAGCGCCGTAGCAAAGTTCATTCTGATGGCGGAGTGATGGGAGACATGTCCCGCCCAGAATATGCGTACCTCATGATTAGCCCGGTGCATCCAGTAGTACGTCAGGTCATCCAGGAAGAACAACAGCAGCCAGGCCCACCATTGACGTTGCACAATATCCGCAAGCGGGCTGATACTGTGCAGGAAGTAAAATGCGACCAGTGCAAGCAATTTAGGCAGTATATCGACGAACACTACAAAGACCGTCATCCAAAGCGATGCGATGGTGTCTTTTTTCTCGAACAGCTTGAGTTGGTACTTGCGATCGACGATGAGCTCTATAATCAATGCCAATAGAAAAATCGGTAGGAAGACGTACATGAGATCGTCTTTGGCGAATTCGTCGAGGTAGAATTGCAGATCGTGCATGGCGTGGTGGACTCGGGGAAAAATAGCTCTCCAGTGGAGAGGCGATTTGTGCTGACCTGATTAGAAAGTAGCACCGGGTTGGATCAAAAGTACAGTGAAACCGGGCAGTCCGCTCACGCCGATACGACGTTTGCTAGACAAGCATATTTTTTGTGTTCAGCGTGCTATCGCCGCGCAAGCTGTTTGCCATCAAGTCAATAAATGCTCTGACCTTGGTTGATGCATGACGTCCTTCCCGGTGGAGGATATGAACTGGAAGTTCTGGGGGTTGGTACTGGGGCATGAGGATTTCCAATTGACCAGCACTTACCTGGGCCGCAATCTGGTAGGACAGTAGTCTCGCAATCCCAAAGCCTGCCACTGCTGCGCTGATAGCGGCCTCGTTTGATGTCACCGTCAGTCGCGCGTCTATCTTAAGTGGGTGATCTCCAGCGGCCTCAGCGAAGCGCCAGCCATGGCCAAAACCCCCAGCCCTTGAAGCAATCAAAGTGTGGTCTCGCAAATCCTGCGGTACTTTTGGTGGGGCATTTTTTGCCAGGTAGTCTGGCGCAGCGACGAGCACATGGCCAACAGAGCCTACTCGCAGCGCACGCATTGAGGAATCTGGCAACTCGCCAATGCGGATGCCGACATCCAAACCTTCCTCCAACAAGTTGACCGAACGGTCCAGGAACACCGCATCAATCTCCATCTCCGGGTAGCGTTCCAGGTACTCAACGATGCCCGGCATGACGAACAGTTGGCCGAACATGACTGGTGCAGTCACGGCCAGGTGCCCACGTGGCTCGGCGTTGATGCCCGCAGCGGCTTCATCGGCAGCCTGCAGTCCGGTGAGAATTTGCCTTGCATCATCAAGGTAGCGCCGGCCTGCCTCTGTGACCCGCACATAACGGGTGGTGCGATCGAGAAGCTTGACGCCCAGGGTGTCTTCCAGTGCTGCCACTGCTCGGGTGACGGCCGGGGGAGACATCTGCAGGCGGCGCGCGGCAGAGGCGAAACCTTCCTCTTCTGCTACGGCAACGTAGACCAGTAGTTGGTGAAAACGGTCCATTTATTATTCCATAAAGTGAAATAGATAATTCTAATAATAGATTATTCTTCTTCTAAAAGGAACGTGAGAAAGTGCACCTCATCGAACGGCACAACAGCCGCGGGCAGAGAAAGGACAACACAGCATGATTCGCAAAATCGCACAGATCGCCTTCGCTGCGGCTATCCGCTCAATTCGGGTGAGGGAGAGCAATCGAGCAGGCTGCGCCCGCCTGGAGCTATTCGCATGATGATTTGTGCGCATGCCGAGCTGGCCCAGTACTTGTTTGCCGATCCAATACCTTATCAGCAGATAGCCAGCGCCAGCCTGGACGCGGGCGGGCTGGCATTACCGCCGATAAGTGAAGAAACCTGCATAGAAAAACCCCGTCGACTTTTCCGGTGGGCGCCAGCGCTCTCGGCGGTCGATTAGCCTGGGCCAGAATAATTTGGTCTTTAGGAAACCACGCAATTTTGCGTTAATTACTTTGGAGATATGAACATGAACAACATCAAGCTGCACCGCCACGCTCTATCCGGCCATTCACATCGCGCCGAATTATTGCTGTCTCTGTTGGGCATCAATGCTGAGTTGGTGGACGTTGACCTGGCCGCAGGAGAGCACAAATCACCTGACTTTCTCGCGCTCAATCCTTTGGGCCAGGTTCCGGTGCTTGAGGATGGCGATACTGTTATTACCGATTCCAATGCCATACTCGTATACCTGGCAGGACGGTATGATGCCAGCAATAGTTGGGCACCGGTTGAGCCCAAGGCAGCTGCCGAAGTGCAACGCTTTTTGTCGACGGCAGCAGGTCAGGTTGCTTTCGGGCCTGCAGCAGCACGCCTGGTAAATGTATTTGGGGCAGCGCTTGATCACCAGCGTGCTATTGAGATTGCCCACAACTACCTTGGCTTTCTAGATAAGCATCTGGATGGTCGCGAATGGTTGGTTGAGGTAAATCCGACCGTTGCCGATGTTGCCAACTACGCCTACATCGCCCATGCACCCGAAGGCGATGTGTCGCTGGCCAGCTATCCCAATGTAGTCGCATGGCTACGCCGTGTTGAGGCTCTTTCTGGGTTTGTGGCGATGCAGGAGACTCAGGTGGGTTTGGCTGCCTGATTGCTGACGTATGCTCGCCGAACCGCCAGACAGCCCTGGTTGGTTCGGCAGGGATGCGGTCAGGTGCGAGCGGAGGGCTCACATGGCGCGTAAATGCGCAATATTTCCAGCGCAGTTGATCGACTTTTAGCCAGCAAATCTCTATAGTACGCCCCCTTTTCAGCCCCACCCCTTACATCAGGTACTTTACCCGTGATCTCCACTGCGAATATCACCATGCAGTTTGGCGCCAAGCCGCTGTTCGAAGACATTTCCGTTAAGTTTGGCGACGGCAATCGCTATGGCCTTATCGGCGCCAATGGTTGTGGCAAATCGACCTTCATGAAAATTCTGGATGGCAGCCTCACACCCAGCGCCGGTAACGTCTCTGTGTCGCCCAATGAGCGTATTGGCAAGCTGAGCCAGGATCAGTTCGCGTTTGAAGAGTACTCGGTGATCGACACCGTCATTATGGGTCATGAAGAACTTTGGCAAGTAAAACGTGAGCGTGAGCGTATCTACGGACTGCCGGAAATGTCAGAGGCAGAGGGCATGGCGGTGGCTGAGCTGGAAGTTCAGTTTGCGGAAATGGACGGTTACAGTGCCGAAAGCCGCGCAGGTGAAATTTTGTCTGGTGCTGGTATTGCCGAGAGTTTGCATTTCGGTCCTATGAGCGAAGTAGCGCCTGGCTGGAAACTGCGCGTGCTGCTGGCACAGGCCTTGTTCTCCGATCCTGACATTCTGTTGCTGGATGAGCCGACCAACAACCTGGATATCGATACTATTCGTTGGCTGGAAGCAATGCTCAATGAGCGCAAGTGCACCATGGTGATCATTTCGCACGATAGGCACTTCCTCAATGCCGTGTGCACCCACATGGCCGATATTGATTATCGCGAATTGCGTGTTTATCCCGGCACCTACGATGACTTTATGACTGCATCGACCCAGGCCCGTGAGCGACAGCATTCACAGAACGCCAAGAAGAGCGCGCAGATTTCAGAGCTGCAAGCTTTTGTCAGTCGTTTTTCGGCCAATGCGTCTAAAGCTAAACAAGCAACGTCCAGGGCAAAGCAGATCGCCAAGATCACCCTGGACGACATCAAGCCGTCCAGCCGGGTGAGCCCCTATATTCGTTTTGCACAGGACAAAAAGCTACATCGTCAGGCGCTGGTGCTGGAGCATCTGGGTCACGGCTTTGATGGCGAAGAGCTGTTTTCAAATGGCAGTATAATGCTGGAAGCGGGTGCGCGGCTGGCGGTTATTGGGGAAAACGGCGCGGGGAAAACGACGTTTCTGCGCTGCCTGATAAACGAACTGCAGGCTAATGCCGGTGTTGTTAAGTGGGCAGAAAATGCCCGTGTAGGTTACTGTCCTCAGGACAGTACTTCCGACTTCGATTCGGAGCTGAACTTGTTTGACTGGATGAGCCAATGGCGCAAGCCAAGTCATGCTGACCAAATTGTTCGGGCCACACTGGGACGCTTGCTGTTTTCATCTGAAGACTTTGAAAAAAAGGTGAAGGTTTGTTCGGGGGGCGAAAAGAACCGCCTTCTGTTCGGCAAGTTGATGATGCAGGACTGTAACGTGATGATCATGGATGAGCCTACTAACCACCTCGACATGGAAGCGATTGAATCCCTCAACCTTGCCCTCGAACACTACGAGGGCACGTTGATTTTCGTCAGCCACGATCGTGAATTCGTTTCTTCTCTTGCCAGTCGGGTGATCGAAATTCGCGGTAAAGAGTTGATCGATTTTCAGGGTACCTACGAGGAATACCTCGATAGCCAGCTTAATACGGGCAACGCGATCAGCGTTTAAGCTCTCGCGGGTGGGCCCGAGCTCTAGCCCGGGACCGGGCCAGAGAGTCGGCTTACCGGTGCTCAGGGCGCTGCCAACGCCTCAACAAGCCCCTCTATGTGCTGGGCGCCGTCAACCACTTCAATGCTGGAGCTGTCGAAGTCCCCACTCTCGATTGGCTGTTTTCTGCCTCCCAGGCACTCTGCCAGAAAGCTTTCTGCCACTGCATAAAAAGAAAACCGATTCTCAGGTTTCTGGAAGCCGTGGCCCTCATCCGGATACAGCACATAGGTGACCGGGATATCCAGTTTGTTCATGGCAGCCACTATCTGATCGGATTCTGCTTGCTTTACCCTTGGGTCATTAGCGCCCTGGCCAATCAGTAAGGGGCGCTGAATGTTACTGGCCTTGTATAGCGGGGAGCGCTCTTTCATGAGTGCTTGCCCTGGTGGCGTATCTGGATCGCCAACGGCGGCAATAAGTGTCTGCCGTCGACCCTCCCAGTAAGGTGGGATAGATTGAATCAGGGTTTCCAGGTTTGAAGGTCCGACTATGTCTACACCGCAGGCAAATACCTCCGGGGTGAAGCTCAGCCCCACCAATGTTGCGTAACCGCCGTAGCTGCCTCCCATGATGGCGATCTGGTTCTGGTCGGCGATCCTTTCTTTAACCGCCCATTGGGCAGCGTCCAGCAGGTCGTTGTGCATGTTGCGTCCCCACTCGTAGTTACCCGCGTTTACGAACTCTTTACCGAAGCCAGTCGATCCGCGAAAGTTAACCTGCAGCACCGAATAGCCACGATTGGCCAGCCACTGCACTTGACCTTCATAGCCTGCGGTATCGCGGGCCCAGGGACCGCCGTGGACCAGCAGAACCATGGGTTGGGGAATGCTGGGCCTGCCATTGCTCTTGGTGCGCACGCCGATTGGTAGTGTCAGGTAAGAGACAAGATCCAGGCCATCGCGTGAACGAATGGTCACATTTTGCTTTGCGGCCAGGGGTAAGCCTGTCAAGCCAGGGTTGGTGTGGAATAGCTGGGTGAGCTTAAGGTCAGCTCGGTCGTAAACGGCATACTCTGGCGAACGGTCTGCCCGGCTGATGTGAACCGTCCAGCGGTTGCCGTCCAGGGTGGTAGCCAGAATTTGCACATCGCCATCCGCTTGTGTCTGCAGTGCTTTGATATCACGTGCAAAGGCGTCATCTAGCGCGCGCCAGTCTCGCAAATGACGGTTGAAGGCCAGTGCAATCGGTTTATGGGTCTGTGGGTGGAACAGTACGCTGGCGATATTGCCATCGCTGGACTCCGCCAAAACATTACTTTGCCCTGTGGCCAGCACCAGGCGAGTCAGCGCAGGGTTGTTTCTACCGCGGCTGTCCAGCATGTAAACGCCGTTGTTATCGGTATCGAAACCGAGAACGTCAGTGGTATACATGTCTTCAAGCGGGATTTCAGTAAGCTCTTCCCAGCCGCTTTCATCGAGGCGATAAAGCATTTGCCCGCCTCCGGTAGTGGGGCGACTACCCAGTCGTACCTGCAGGTCGTGATCGACAAAGATTTGGGCGAACCCGTCGTTCTGTGCCAGTAGTTCGCGTTGGGCAGTTGCCAGATCAATTTTATAGACATCATGCCAGCGCGGGTCCCTGTCATTGATGCCCACCACTATTTGGCCAGGATGGCGTTCGCTCTGTGCCATAAATCGGGCGCTGATGCCTGGAAGCGGAGTCAGGTCGCGAGCTGCGCTGGTGCGCAGGTTGACGCTGTGCAGATGCCAGTTTTCATCTCCACCTTGATCCTGGATGTACAGAATATTCTGGCTATCCAGGGTCCAGAAATGGTTGGGAATGCCGCGGCCTGTATCCTGGGTAATGGGTCTGGCGCTATTGAGATCGCCTGCCGGAGCTACCCAGAGATTCATCACACCTTTGAGCGGTGCGCGATAACTCATCATTTTGCCGTCTGGACTCAACCGGCCCTGGAATTTGCTGGGATTGCCGAACAGCAGCTCGCGGTCGATGAGTTGCGGCGCAGTAGCCGAGTAATCCGAAGCAGGAGTGCCTCCACAGGCCCCCAGCAGTAAAAAAAGTGGAACAAGAAGTGCAGTGAGCAAGAGTCTGGCTAGAGGCATCTGAGGTTTTCCTTTACGGGTGTCATGCGCGATCGACGACGGATGCAGCAAGGATAGTTCAGACGCTGTCCGCCTGCCAGCACTTAGTCTGGTGAACTCGTTCAGTAGTCTGTCCTAGTAGAATGTTTTAGCAGAGTGTTTTAGCGGGGTGTCTTGGTGAATGGTGTCGTTGCTGTGTAGGCAGCCTACCAGAGTCTGGGAAAGAGCACCGGGGTGCTGGCTTTGTAGTCCTGATAGTCTGCTTCGTCACCCCATTTCTCGTCTGCCTTGCGCTCCAATAGTGGTACGCCACTGACCCGGGTCAGCAGCAGGTAAACAAATACTGGCGATATCAGTGTTGCCAGTTGCCAGCCAGAGAGTGCCGGCAGAGCAAGTAGGGCAATGCCAGTCCACAGCAGAATTTCACCAACGTAATTGGGATGTCGCGATCGAACCCATAGACCACTGCAAATGAAAGTATCTGCCCCGGCCGTTTTACGGAAGATGCGCTTTTGTCGATCGGCTACCACTTCGATGCCAAAGCCCAGTAACCATAAAGCTATGGCCAGCGTATCCAGCGCAGACATTGCGGCCGGTACCTGGGTGGTGATCGCGGCCAAAGCGCAGGCGCCGGTGAGCAATACCCAGAGGCCCTGTAAACTCCAGGTAAGGAAAAACCTTAGCGGATCGGGCTTTATTTTATCAAAGCGAGAGTCAGAGCCATCCTTGCGTATACGGGCAAACAAAAAACTGCCCAGGCGTAGTGCCCATATCGCGACCAAAAGCCCCAACGTTAGAGAGCGGATGTCAGTGTTCTTTGACAGCAGCAGTGCCAGGCCTATGCAGCTGATATAGGTCAGACTACCGGTCAGATCATAGAACTTTTCGGTTTGTTTCAGGTAGGCAGGAACGAAGGCCAACCACTGCAAGGCGAACGCGAGTAGGGCGCACCAGGCGAATACAGGCAAGATGCCAGCCACTGCGCCGCCCTGGCTTCCGGCCCAGGCCACGGCCAGACCCAATAGGTAGACGATTACGAGTCCGCGCATGGATACCTCAATTTTTACTTCATAGCGATTGTATCTTCTCTTGTTTTGGCTTGTTACCCCAATTGTCGCGGGGCAGGCGGTTCAGATGAATATTAATTGCACGCAATTAAATAGCGTGCAATATAAATACAAATGACTATAATGCCTGCTATTCGTCAATCCGGTATTCGGGTAAAGGGAGAAAAGTCATGCCATTAAGTCCATTGGGAATTTTTCATACAATCATCGCGATCGCAGCGCTGCTCGCGGTTGCCACCTTGTTGTGGCAGGACAAGCAGATCAGTTGGCAGCGACCACTGGCTAAATTCTATCTGGCGGCCACAGTGCTCACCGCGGCTAGCGCTCTGGGGATATTTCGCCATGGCGGTCCCAATGCAGCCCACGGCCTGGCAGTGTTGACAATTGTCGCGATAATCGCAGGCATTGTAGCCAATAGGGTGACGTTTCTCGGCGCGCTACAGAAGTATTTTGTTGCCCTGTGCTTTTCCTCGACTGTGCTGTTTCACCTTATTCCTACGGCCACGGAGATACTGACCCGCTTTCCCATGGATGCGCCGCTTGTAGGGTCTTTAGAGGATCCCCTGCTGTTGAAAACATTTGCCGGCATCCTGATTGTGTTTGTGATTATGCTGGGCCTGCAGATGAACTGGCTGCGCAAACAGCCTGACGCATGAAGCTGAATGTAAGAGGATCAATGCATGGACGTTGATGAGACCCTGCTGTTTGATAACCAGATATGTTTCCCGCTTTACAGTGCAGCCAATGCGGTGGTGCGGGCTTATCGCCCTCTGCTGAGCGATCTCGATCTCACTTATCTGCAGTACATGACGCTGATGCTGCTCTGGGAGCGGCCTCAAATGACAGTAAAAGAGTTGGGCGAGCGTTTAGCTTTGGATTCCGGAACGCTCACCCCATTGCTCAAGCGCCTGGAAGCAAAAGGCCTGGTGACTCGTAACCGCGACAAGCAGGATGAGCGTGTGCGTGTCATCAAGCTCACCCCACAGGGCAGGGCGCTGCGCAAGAAAGCCACTGGCATACCCGGCCAGCTGGCCTGCAATATCGGACTGGAAAAACAGCAGGCCAGGCAAATAAAGAAAATGTGTGAGCATTTACTGCAAGCCTTGGCAGACGACTAACAAATCATAATTCAGGTTTCAGAGGCCGTGAATGCGGCAATAGGAGAGAAAAATGTCGAATGAACGTGAGCTGGACATCATTGTGTATGGCGCCACCGGTTTTACCGGTCGCCTGGTGTGTGAATATCTGTTTGGTCAGTATGGTGCAGATGGCGAAGTTAGTTGGGCCATGGCCGGGCGCAGTCAGCAGAAGCTGGAGGAAATTCGCAGCGATTTGGGTATTTCTGCGACGGTACCGCTGGTGGTTGCCGATGCAGGTGATGCTGGCTCTGTCGAGGCGATGGTAGCGCGAGCCAAAGTGGTACTTACCACAGTGGGTCCCTACCAACTTTATGGCTCTGACCTGGTGCGTGCCTGTGCGGCGGCGGGTACTGACTATGTCGATTTGTGCGGAGAGCCTGCCTGGATGCATGAAATGATTGCCGCGCATGGCGATGCCGCGAAGGTCAGCGGTGCACGTATCGTGTTTTCCTGTGGTTTCGACTCTATTCCTTTCGATCTGGGTGTATTGTTTCTGCAGCAACTGGCTGCCCAGGAACAACAAGCGCCGCTAACCAGAGTAAAGGGACGCGTCCGCACCATGAAGGGAACCATGTCGGGTGGAACCCTGGCCAGCTTTAAGGCGACTATGGCTGCCGCTGGCAAGAACCCGGAGTTGATAAAGGTGTTAATGGATTCATTCGCGCTCGCCGAGGGGTTCACAGGTCCGGAGCAGCCTTCTGGTCTGGCTCCAATCTACGAAGAAGACCTGGGAAGCTGGTCGGCCCCGTTTGTCATGGCGACGATTAACACCAAAAATATTCACCGCTCCAATTACTTGTTGGGCCATCCGTACGGCGAAAATTTTGTTTACGACGAAATGTTGCTTACAGGCCCGGGAGAACAGGGTGAAGCCATTGCCAAAGCAGTTGCCAGTGACAAGTCTATGGCGGAATCCAGTATCCAGCCGGGGGAGGGCCCCAGTCAGGAAGAGCGGGACAATGGATCCTACGACTTGATGTTCAGCGGCTCAAACGATAGCGGCTTTAGCGTGGTTGCCAGCGTCCAGGGCGACAAGGATCCGGGCTATGGCTCTACCAGCAAAATGATTGCAGAAGCGGCGGTGTGTCTGGCTCTGCATCCGGAGGCTGCAGCTGGCGGTATCTGGACGCCAGCGGCCGCGCTTGGATCTCTGTTGATAGACCGTTTGGCGAGCAATGCGGGGCTGAGCTTTAAAAAAGAGGGCTGAGCGGTAATCAATATTACTGCACAGCAGTGATCTCTTGCTGCTTGGCACTCGTATCTTAATCACAATCCGCCAAGGCGGACAAATGATGGTCAAAAATGACCGATAGAAGGAAAGTAGATATGGCAGTTTCAGTCGCAGGCTTCGAACAGCAGTTGTTTCGCAAGATAAATGGCGTGGTCGAACCGCTGGTGAGCAGTGGCGTAGGCTCACCTGCCTGGACACCTGCCAGTCTGATCGTGCTCGAGTCCACGGGCTTCAAGAGTGGCCAGCTCAGGCGCACGCCACTGTGGAGTCTGCGCTTGGGCAAGTATCGACTGATTAGCACTGCCCGTGGCAATCGCTCGTTCTGGGTTAAGAATCTGAAGAAGCAACCCGAAGTGAACTTCTCGCTCGATGGAAAAGTCATTTCTTCTGACGCAATTGTCATCGCACCGGGCTTTGATAATAGGGACGACTGGGAGCTGAGCGCTATTTTCAAACGCGTGCTGGGAACGCTGGACAAATTTGTCGAGCAGCGCGGCTGGGCTTTTGCGGTGCTGGTACCTGCCAATGGCTGAGGCGGCCGCTGGCCAACAGGCAACATTTGCAACGTCTATCTCGGACTTGCCAGAAGTCGGCCAACATTTTCTAGCGCTGTATCGTTCATTTTGGTCGCTGGAGTCTCTGCCAGCAGAGACGCTTGAGCTGTGTCGTTTGCGTCTGGCGCAGTTGTTGGAAAGTGACATTGCCTGGGAACATGAAGAAGTGGCGCTCACGTCAATGCAGCGAGACCAGCTCAGGCGCTGGCCTGACAGTGCGGTTTTTAGTGCGGCTCAAAGAGCATGCCTTGAATTGACCGAGATGCATGCCATGGATGCCCGTGCTATCACTGACGAGCAGGCAGACGCGGTGAAAGCGCACTATGGTGAAGTGGGTTTCGTCGCGCTTGTGCAGGCGCTTGGGGTATTCGATGCAACGATCAGGCTTGGCCTGATATGGGGACTTACTTCTATGGAGGTAGATCAATAGTGGCAAACAAAGCGCGGGTCCATAGCCCCGATTCAGATACCGGAAACTTGATTGCAGATTCCGCTCTTGGCCTGGTGCCGGAGACACTGCAACACTACCTGGACCTGACCGTGGCAATTTGGGACAAAGGGCCGCTGGCGCCAGCGGAGATTGAATTGGCTCGCCTGCGCAACGCCAGCCATGTGGGTTGCGTGATGTGTCAGGCAGTGCGCTATGACGTCGCCGTCGAGGACGGGCTTACTGAAGAGCTTGTCGAGCGGATTAACGACCCTGAAGGTGACGCGCCGTTATCTGACAGACAGCAACTGATTCTGCGCTACGTGGATCTTTACCTGCTGGCCCCCAAGGTGCCTGATCGGGAATTTCAGCATGCACTGGACGAGCTATTCAGCAAGCAAGAACAAACACACCTGGCCTTGTTAATGGCCTACTTCAACGGCTTTTCCCGTTGTGCGGTTTCGCTGGGCGGCATGCCTGAACGCATGCCGCGTATGGAGATTTCCGTACCTCGCTAGCAGCAATCGACTATTACCCCGTCAGGTGGCTGAATTCCAACTCCGGAAAGCCTGCACTAGCGGATTCATCTAACTTGTCGTAGTAGGCATTCGCCCCGCCAAAGTAAACCAGCACCCGAGGATTGTGATTGGCGATATTCGCGCCCATCATCCACGAGTTCACCTTATCGCCTTGGGCCATCAAGGTCTGTTCGTGAATCTCAGCGGTGTGGGCTGTCCACTCATCTTCTGCGTCTTTTCTGGGCGTGCAAACATCGAATCCCTCACTCTCCATCTTCTTGATGCAGTTGGTAATCCAGATTGCATTCTGTTGAATAGACGTCGGTAGATTGGCGAAAGGCGCCTGCGGCCCTGTCACGACGAACATGTTGGGGAAGTCCGCGACGCTGACACCCATTATGGAATTGGAAGACGTCTCCCACTTTTCTTCCAGTGTCTGGCCGCTTTGCCCGCGAATTGGAAAGGCTTCCAGTGCCCCGGTATAGGCCCTGAAACCGGTGGCCAGAACGATGATGTCGAACTCGAATTCATTTTCAGTAGTGCGCACACCAGTTTCGGTGATCTCAACAATAGGCTCACGATTTCTGATATCGACCAGCTTTACATTGTCGCGGTTAAACGCCTCCATATAGCCGTGATCCAGGGGAGGGCGTTTGGCAAACAGCGGGTACTCGCCTACATCCGGGGTCAGCAGTTCTGCAATTTCTGGATCATCAACACGTTCTTTCATCTTGTTGATAATGAACTCCGATGCTTTTCTGTTTGCCTCAGGGTTGGTCAGCAGGTCGTCGAATGTTTCGAAAACCCAGCGGAAACTACCCGTCCAGTTTTCCTCGAAAATCCGCTGCACTTCCTCAGGCGACGTATCGGCTACGGTGCGACCCACTGGACTATCGAAAGCCATGCCGAACATATGGTTGCGGCACTTGTCTATAATCTCGTCGTAGTTATCCTTTATTTCCTTTTCCCACTCCGCTGTCATGGGTTGCTGCATCGCGGGGAGTATGAAGTTTGGCGTGCGCTGGAAAACGGTTACGCTCGCAGCGTCCTTGGCCACCACCGGCAGCATCTGCACTGTGGTGGCGCCGGCGCCGATAATACCCACGCGCTTGCCTGCGTAGTCGATTCCTTCAGGCCAGCGTGCAGAGTGAAACAGCGGTCCTTTGAATTGGTCCATGCCATTGATTTTCGGTATCACCGGCTCTGAGATCATGCCCATGGCGCTGATGAAGTACTTGCAGGTATAGGTGTCACCATCGCCTGTGGTGATGAGCCAATGGCCGCTGTCTGCCTGGTAATCGGCGCTTACAATCTCGGTATTCAATTGGATGTGCGGCCACATGTCGCATTTGTCGGCGACAAAGTGCATGTAGCGGTGAGTTTCCTGCCAATCGGGATAACGCTGCGTCCATGACCATTCCTGCAGCAGCTCTTTGGAGAACGACAGGCAGTAGTAGTAGCTCTCACTATCTGTCATGGCGCCAGGGTAGCGGTTCCAGGTCCATGTTCCGCCGATGTCGGATGCCCGGTCGAAAACGCGGAACGACAATCCGGCTTCGCGCAAGTAATGCGTCAGGCTGAGGCCGGCGAAGCCGGCTCCTATAACAATGGCGTCATAGTCCGTAGTTTTATCATGTGCAGTGGTCATAGCCGTCGGCCTCCTATTATTGTTGTAATCAAGTTCACTTGGGCAGGTAGTGCCCATATTTTTCCATCGCTTTTTCGCGCTGGGTGGGCGTGTGGTAGGTCGGGAACAGGCCCGGCGCCGGTTCGAAATCACGTAAAACGGTACGCGCCACGGTGACTTTGTGAACCTCTGTAGGTCCATCCACCATGCCTAGCTCGGGGATATTAGCCCACATTGTCATGAAAGGGGTCTCATCCGATACGCCAATGCTGCCATGAACTTGCATCGCCCGGTAAATGCAATCCTGCAGTACTTTGGGCGTGGCAGCCTTGATCGCAGCGATCTCCTTGCGCACCTCGCGGTTGTATTCCTTGTACTTGTCAATCAACCAGGCGGTATACAACACATGTAGGCGATATTGCAGTATCTGTGTGTAGTTGTCGGCGATCTTCTCTTGAGTCAGCTGCTTGTCTGCCAGCAGGCCACCCTTGGTGGTGCGACTGACTACCCGTTCGCACATCATGTCCATGGCTCTTTTCAACACGCCCACGCTGCGCATCGCGTGGTGCACACGACCGCCTCCCAGGCGCGTCTGGGCGACTATGAAACCGCCGCCCTCTTCGCCCAGCAGGTTGTCTGCCGGAACGCGACAGTCGGTAAAACGAATGTAGCCGTGCACGCCGTCACCTTGCTCGACGTAGGGCCCCACTGCCGAGTTGCGCAGGATATCCATGCCAGGCGTACCTTTTTCGACCAGGATAATAGAGGCGCCCTTATGAATAGGCACCTCGGTATCGGTGACCACCATCACTAACAAAAACTCGGAAAATCGTGCGTGCGAGGCAAACCATTTCTCGCCGTTAATCACCCACTCGTCACCATCTTTTGTGGCGGTGCAGGTGAATTCGGCAGGGTCGGAGCCGGCCTGGGGTTCTGTCATGGAGTAGCAGGAGGCGATTTTGCCATCCAGCAGTGGTTGCAGGTACTTGGCTTTCTGCTCGGGGGTGCCGAAATGGGCGAGAATTTCAGCATTGCCTGAATCTGGTGCCTGGCAGCCGAACACGCTGGGCCCAAAGCGGCTGCGGCCCAGTATCTCGTTCATTAGTCCCAGGTTTACCTGTCCGTAACCCTCGCCGCCCAACTCGGGACCGAGGTGGCAGGCCCAAAGCCGCTTTTCCTTAACGATCTTGCGCAGCGGCGCCATGGCAGCAGCAGCAGGTGAGTCCGGGTCCCATGGGTCTCCAGGACCTCGAAACACCAGATCCAGAGGTTCTATCTCCTCACGGGTAAAAGTATCGACCCAGTCCAACTTCTCCTGGAAATCGCTGTCGGTTTCAAAGCTCCACGTCACGCTTGTACTCCTATAGGCAGCCAACTGGTCGCGGCTGAGATAACTTGCTAGACTCAAACAAGCATATTTTGAATAAAGTTCAGAAACAAGTATAGTTTGAATAAAATGCAGGAGCAAACGTCCCCATGGTGACACAAAAGATCTGGCTAATCACTGGCGCCTCCCGTGGTATTGGTCTGGCGCTGGCGCGACGCGCGATCGCGGCGGGTGACAAAGTGGCATTGCTGGCCCGCGGTGAAAGCGTGCTGAGCGTTGCCAGTGAGTTGGGCGAAAATGCAATGGGCGTGCAGGCTGATGTGGCCGATGCGGCCGCTGTGCAAACGGCCATTGACGCGGTTGTTGCGCGTTGGGAACGCATTGATGTGGTGGTTAACAATGCTGGCCTGCATAGGGGTGGCAAGGTTGGACGCCTGGCACTAGAGGATTGGCAGGCAGTGATTGATACTAATCTGACAGGCTCACTGAATGTCATCAGTAGTGCCCGGGATAGTCTAAGCCCAGGCAGTGCCATCGTTAACATTGGCGCTGTAGTGGGCTTCCGCGGTTTCCCGGGAGATGCAGCCTACGGAGCTTCCAAAGCTGGGCTTGCCGGCTTGACCCGTGCGCTGGCCATTGAACTTGCGCCCAAGGACATTCGCGTAAATTTAGTCATCCCGGGGTTGGTGCTCACCGAAATGACCGGAGGCTTGTCTGAAAAAGCGTTGGAGTCATTGCGTAAGACCATTCCCATGGCTCGTTATGGCCAGCCGGAAGAAATTGCTGAGGTTATTGAGTGGGTGGCACGTTCGCGCTATATGACGGGTGCATTCGTGCCGGTCGATGGCGGGCTGATGTCCAGCTTTGGGATGCCCGGATGAGCGCGACCGAACACCGCTTTGCCGCATGGGCAGAGGCAGAACTGGGCCTGCAAGATGCGAAAATACAGGGCGAACTCAGCGGCGGTAACTCCAATCTGACACGCCTGGTGGTGCATGCAGGTGGTCAATTGGTCATGCGCTCTGCACCCGCAAATACTATTTCCCCAAAGGCGCATTTGGGCGTGCAGCGCGAAGCAACGTTTATGTCCGCGCTTGCCGGGCACGCGCCGGTGCCTGCTGTGCTGTGCTGGTGTGATAACAGCGATGTCATTGGCCACCCCTTTGCACTGGTTGAACATATTGATGGAGTCTCCATTACCGAGTCACTGCCGTCGGCCTATGACGACGTGGACTCACTGAATGATCTGGGTCTGCAGTTGGCAGGCGCACTGGGAAAAATCGCCAAGGCACCCTGGCAGGAAACTGAGCTGGCGGACATGGGGAGACCTGAAGGCTTTTTGCGCCGGCAGGTGGAACGCTGGCTGAAGGTGCGGATGGATCAGCCCACGCGTGCGTTGCCAGAACTTGAGCGGTTGGGCGCCTGGCTGCTAGCGCGAATTCCAGATGATGGACCGGTGGGGATCGTCCACGGCGATTACCACCTGGACAATACAATGTGCGATCGCAATCGCCCGCAACTACTGGCTGTAATTGACTGGGAGATGGCAACTATAGGTGACTCGCTGACCGATCTTGGCCTGCTGCTCATGTTCTGGGGCCCCCGAGCGGTATCACCGCCGGGATTTGCTCACGTGCAGGGGGTATCACGGCGCGACGGAGTGCTCGGGCGCAGGGCGTTGGCAGATGCCTGGACTCAAGCCAGTGGGTTAGAGGCCAAGCACCTGGATTTCTACCTTTGCTTTGCCTTCTGGCGGCTCGCGGCTATTGTTGAGGGTGCCTATGGTCTCTATCTGGCAGGCAAGGTCGACTCGGAATATGCACGGGGACTCGAATATGATGTGCCGGCGCTATTGCAAGAAGCTGCGCTGGCGGCCGAAGGAGAGTGGTGATGCAATCGACCATGATGCACATGCCAATGACGGTGCAGATGATAATGGAGCATGGTCGCAAGGTGTTCCCTGAGTCACGCATAGGAAACTTTGACGGCGACTCTGTGAGTTACACCACCTATCGCGAGTTGGCACAAAATGCTGCCAGGCTGGCAGCATCGTTGCAGTCCCTGGGGGTTAATCCTGGTGACAGGGTCGCGACCTTCAGCTGGAACAACTCGGCTCACATGGAAGCTTACCTGGGTATACCTTCGATGGGCGCCATCATGCACACGGTCAATATCCGCCTGTCGCCGGAGCATATTGCCTATATCATTAATCACGCTCAAGACAGGGTGTTGCTGCTGGATGCCAGCCTGGTGGAAATTTTTACGCCGGTGCTGCCGCTGTTGGAAACGGTGGAGCACATTCTGCTGATTGGAGAGGGCAAGCTCGATACCGAAGTCGCCACCCTGGATTACCGCAGCCTATTGGCTGAACACGCACCCTTGCAGGAATGGCCAGTACTGGATGAAACATCGGCGGCCGCCGTGTGTTACACCAGCGGGACAACCGGCAACCCTAAGGGCGTGGTCTATAGCCATCGCACCACCTTTGTCCATTCCCTTGCCTCTCGCGCAACAGACACCTTTGGCATCAGTGAGCGAGATCGTATTTTGCTGCTGCCTGCCATGTTCCATGCCAACGCCTGGGGTTTGCCTTACAGTGGCTGGTTCAGTGGCAGTGACTTCACCCTCCCGGGCCCGAATCTGCAACCTGAGGGTATCAAGCGCATGATTGCATTGGAGCGACCCACGATCACTGCGACGGTGCCTACCATTCTCGGCGATTTGCTTCACGCAGACTCGCAAGACCTCGACATGAGCTGTTTCCGTATGCTGGTCTGTGGTGGGTCTGCAGTGCCGCCAGCCATGATCGATGCCGCCAGAGAACGCTGGGGCGTGCCTGTGCTGCAAGGCTGGGGTATGACCGAAACCAGCCCATTGTGTGCATTGTCCCATCCCCCACGTGACACGCAAGGCGCCGACCAGACGGTTTGGCGTGCCAAGAGCGGTAGACCAGTGTCGGGTGTTGAGGTGCGCGTGGTTGATGATCAGAACAATCCACTGCCCCACGATGGTGAATCCGTGGGCGAACTGCAGCTTCGGGGCCCGTGGATTACCGGCAGCTATCATGGGACTGAGGCCGGGGACTCGGTTACCGCCGATGGCTGGTTGCGCACCGGCGATGTCGGTCATATCGATCAACGTTACTTTGTGCAGCTCACAGACAGAACCAAGGACGTCATCAAGTCCGGAGGCGAATGGATTTCTTCAGTTGACCTGGAGAATATATTATCCGGCTACCCTGGGATTCGCGAAGTGGCGGTGATCGCGACGCCGGACGAGCGTTGGCAGGAAAGGCCGCTGGTGATTGTCGTCCCCGAAGGTGAGGCGCCAGATCTGGCGCAGTTAAAAGATTTTCTTCGCGATAAGGTCGCCCGTTTCTGGTTGCCTGAGTACTGGAGCTTTGCTGACGATATTCCCAAGACCAGCGTTGGCAAACTTGACAAGAAGCGTCTGCGAGACCTTAACGAAGCGGGTGCAATTGAAATTGAGGTAATTCGCTAATGAGTGAAGATGAAACCGTTGATGGCTCAGAAGGGCGCAAGACACAGGCGCAGCGAACCGCGCTTTCCGATCGCCGCATGTTTGATGCGGCAGTCGAATTGATCAATGAACACGGTACGCAAAACACAACGCTCAAGGAAATCGGTGAACGAGCGGGCTATAGCCGTGGGCTTGCAAACTATCGCTTTGGTTCCAAGGGCGGCCTGATGCTCGAATTGTTCGAGCGTTTTGATGTGCGCTGGAAAGAGCACCTGGGCCAGTACATTGGCGATGCAGGTGGTCTTGTCGCAGTGCAGCAGGCAGCTGCAGCGCTGCGAGATTTTTTAAAGGAAGAATCCAGCTACATGCGCGCCATGTACCTGCTTTGGTATGAATGCCTTGGTCATGAGACAGAAATGCGGCGCATCCTGGCTGCTCACCACGACGTCTACCGGCTTGACGCCAGGCGTTGGATACAAGAGGGCATTGAGTCAGGCGAGGTCAGGCCAGATGCCGACCCCGAACAGTTTGCCGCGCAATATTGTGCATTTATTTTTGGCATCGTTTACCAGTGGCTCGTTAACGCGGACGCCCTGGATCTGGACGCCGTATTCGAAAACTACATGAACAACACAAAAGTCATTCTGGGTAATCCCGATCATCATAAGGAGATAACATCATGAGTCATCTGGCACGGGAAGACGGGAAGCAAGTTTATTATGAGGACTATGGCAGCGGTGATGCCGCTGTGATTCTGGTCCATGGTTGGGGCGCTGGTGTTCGAGCATGGGATTATAGTTTGCCCGCTCTGGTTGAGGCTGGGCATCGGGTGGTCTTGCTGGACCATCGCGGTTGCGGGAAGTCCAGCAAGGACTTTGCGGACGTCGGCGTTGAGGCAATTGCCAGTGACGTGGTCGCCCTGGTTGATCAACTTGGCCTGAAGCGAGTCGTTCTGAACGGTTGGTCTTTGGGCGGCGCTATCGTGGTTGCCGCGGCTGCAGAGTTAGGCGAGCGCTGCAGTGCGCTGGTACTAACCTGTGGTGCTACGCCCTGTTACCTGCAAAAACCGGATTACCCGCACGGCGGCACCGAAGAGGCACTTGCTGAGACACTGGCGGCCATGGCCGCAGACCGGGTGAATTTTCTTGCGGCGTTGTCTGCCGGCGTTTGCGCCAGTGAAGTCAGCCCGCAGGTGGTGGACTGGATGTGGGGTATGTTCCTGCAGTCCTCGCCGCTGGCTGCCAGATCGCTGGGAGCGCTGGGTCCACTGGATCAGCGAGAGATTCTGCGTGCGCTGGACGTGCCTATACTCAGCTTCGTCGGCGGTCTGGATGCGGTAGTGGATCCGGCGGTGTGTCGATCGGTGGCAGATTACGCTAAAGATGTCACGCTGGTGGAATGCCAGGCCTCGGGCCATGCACCGTTTATTGATGAAGGTGAGCTGTATCACCGCGAACTACTTGGTTTCATCGCCGCCCAACTCTAAGGAGTACCGTTATGAGCAACGTTAATTACGGATTGTGGTACGACTTTCGTAACCCAACCCGCTGGCATCAGCCGTCTGAAGAGTTCTATGCGCAGAGACTTGCTCAGATTGCACGCGCCGAAACACAAGGCTTTGGCTCCTGTTGGCTGACCGAACATCATTTTTGTGAAGATGGGTATACGCCTTCACCACTGGTATTGGCTTCGGCAATTGCTGCGCGTACAGAACAAATGCGTATCGGCACCAATCTGATGCTGCTGCCGCTGCATGATCCGGTGAGAGTGGCCGAAGACAGCGCCACTTTGTCACTGGTCAGTGGTGGTCGTTTTGATCTGGGTGTAGGCATTGGCTACCGCCAGTTAGAGTTCGATCACTTTGGACGCAAGCTGTCTCACCGGCCCAGTCTGGTAGAGGAGGGCATTGAGATCTTGCGCCGCTGTTGGAGTGGCGAGTCGGTAAACTTTAGCGGCAAGCGTTTTGAAGTGGGCGACCTGAAGGTGACGCCTGTGCCCCAGACTATTCCGAAAGTCTACCTGGGGGGTATGGTAGAGCCAGCTATTCAGCGAGCTGCTCGGGTAGCCGATGGCTTCTTGTGCACCGGTGGCATTGGCATTGATATCTACAATGAGGCGCTGGAACAGCAAGGCAAGTCAATTCAGGACGGAGACATCATTCTGGGCTGCTGGGCAATTATCGCCGAAGACCCGGAGGCAGAGGCCGCAAAAATTGGCGATCATGTGTTGTACCAGACCAATGAGTACATCAAGTGGGGCGCCTTCGGGCCACCTGGCAGCACGCCGCTGTTTGAAGATGCGCCTACGGCGATTGAGAACGGACTGTATGAACTTTGGGATGCAGATACCGCGGTAGCAGAGCTCAACAAATTGCTCTCCACCTATCCGAATATTCGCGACATTCACTTCTGGGCGCAGTTTCCCGGAGAATCAGTGGAGTCAGGAGACGCCAGGCTGCGCTATATTGCCGAGAAGGTGTTGCCGCGACTGGGCTAGCTCAGTCCAGGCCACCCATCGTCAGCATGGTGCCGGTGAACAGGCGGTGGGCATCTTCGAGTTCGATGTCACTGTCAAAGTACACCGCAGAGCGCAGGCCTATCATTAGTCCATAAGCGATCTCTGCGGCGTCCTTGCTGTTGGACATAAATACCGTGGGGCAGGCGTTAAAAATGTCGACAAGGTAGGCTTTGCAGCGCTCGTCGAAATCCGCTTTGGTGACGCGCAGTACCTGGTCGTTTACTGCAGCACCAAAGCACTCCAGCATAAAGCCGATTTCTTTAATGGTGCTCGCTTCGCGCTTGAACCAGAAGTCTGCCAGCGAGTGGATTTGCTCTTGTGGTGCTTGCTGGCTGAACTCGTCGATTTTTTCCAGGAACCGAATGGAGACATTCGCAAAGTACTGTTCGAGGATTGCCTCTTTTCCTTTGAAGTAGTACAGCAGGTGGCTGGCCGACATGTCTGCGCCTTTGGCGATTTCGGCCAAAGTGGTTTTCACGTAACCCTGGGCAATGATGCAATCGTGCAGGGACTTGAATATTCGCCTGCGGCGCTGCTCACCGCGGCTGTCGCGGGGCTTGGCAACGGCTCGTTTGGTCGGGGCTTTTGGCATGTAGCGGATCCTTATCCTGTTGGGCTGCGAGATGGCTGCGCCTCAACTGTTCTTGAATTAAATTCAAATTACACCTAGTATGAGAAAACAGCAAGTGGCGAGGAGGATTCAATGACTGTTGAAAGACTTCGCTTTGTATTTACGGCTCGGGCAGTGGGGGTTGGTGCAACATCGGCGCTAACAACTTACAGCCTTGGCACCCTGCATTTTTTAGGATGGAGACCTGGCTATGACTGTTTCATTGGAGCAAAAGCTCTCTATACATGAGCTACTGGGTCGTGCCGCTTTCGCTTATGACGAACGCGATATGGCTATGCTCGAGGCATGTTTTTCAGCCCAGACGCGCCTGACAATGCGCATTGCTGGTGGTGACCTGATTGGTCCATTTGAGAGTCGCGAAGCGGTGATGGCTTTGATGACTGGCTCCATGGCGGAGCAAACCGATGTACGCCGGCATATTATCAGTAATATTTTTTTCGACGACAGTGCTGATACCACAACGGTGGTTTCCAACCTGACCTTGGTAGCGACAGAGAACGACGAAATTCATTTGCTTTCAGCAGGCGTCTATCGGGATGTTGTCATTGAGGAAGATGGATCCTGGCGGATTCATAATCGGCATATCGAACTCGACAAATCCTACTAGGGGAAAGTCTTGAATATAGGATTTATTCCCGCCAAGGCAGCCCGGCTTGATCCGTCCAGAGAGGCGTTGATCGACGTGCACAGCGGGCGTCGTGTGAGTTTCGGTCAGCTCGATGAGCGCGTGCGCCGCTTAGGTAATGCTCTGACTTCAGCCCTGGGCCTTTCTAAAGGTGACCGGGTAGCGATTCTTTCGCGTAACAGCATTGAATACATGGAAATCTATTACGCCTGTGCCCGGGTGGGCATGATTGTCCAGCCCATTAACTGGCGCCTGGGTCAGGAGGAAATGGTGCGTGTCCTCACCAATGGTTCGCCGGCTTTGGTGGTGGTGTCCGCTGAGTACAGTGAGCAGGCAACGGCGCTGAAGAGCCTGGTTGAAGTCAATCACTGGCTTGAGTTTGGCCAGGGCAGTAACGGCTCCTACGATTCGCTCATTGAGTCGGCCAGCGATGAAGAACCCTCGGTATCGGCTGATGTGGGTGGTGATGATCCAATGCTGATTCTATACACCGGCGGTACCACCGGTGAATCAAAAGGCGCCTTGCATACGCACCGCTCCCTGTACATGGGCATGATCAACCAAACAGTCGCTGAGCGCATTGTGGCTTCTGATGTTTATATGTTAACCGGCCAGATGTTTCATATACCGGTTGCGCTTGCTATGAACTACCACGCACATGGTTGTCCCATGGTGCTGATTAACTTCGAAGCGCGCCTGGCGTTGGAGACAATTGAACGCGAACGGGTGTCTGCATTTCTGGGTATTACCACAATGCTCAACTGGATGATGGCAGATGAAAAATTTGCAGACTTCGATTTAAGCAGCCTGCGTAACATTCAGTACGGTGGCGGACCCATGCCCCATAGTGTTGTGTCAGCGGCACTGGAGGCTTTCCCCTGCACCATTATTCAGGGCTATGGCCAGACCGAGGGTATGACAATGAGCTTCCTGTCCCAGGAAGATCATGCGCGAGCATTGGCCGGAAATCATCCTGAGCGACTGGCATCCTGCGGTCGTGAAGGCTTCGTCACAGAAATTTACCTCGCCGACGAAAACGGCAACGCAGTGCCGCGCGATAGTGTTACACCGGGTGAGGTTCTGGTGCGATCAGAAGCTAATATGGTGGGCTACTGGCAGCGACCGGACCTTACGCAGCAGACTATTCGTGACGGCTGGATGTGGACCGGGGATATTGCGGTCTGGGACGAGGACGGCTACATATTCATCGTTGACCGCTCCAAGGACATGATTATCTCCGGCGGCGAGAACATCTATAGCACACAGGTTGAAGCGGCCATTCATCAGCATCCCGGTGTTCTCGAGTCCGCCGTGTTTGGTATTCCTGATGATGAGTGGGGCGAGTCAGTCAAGGCTGTCGTGGTGATGAAGCCAGGCGAGTCAGCGACGCAGCAGGACATTATCGATACGGCAGCACAGCATCTGGCTTCGTATCAGAAGCCCAGGTCAGTGGACTTTGTGGACAGTCTCCCCAAAGCCCCCACGGGAAAAATTCTCAAGCGCGAATTGCGTGACCCCTACTGGGACGCTGCAGGGAAAAAACTATGAGCGTACTAACGGAAGAGCTACTGGCCAACATTGGTCGTAGTAGCGACCCGCGCCGTGAGATTGTTACCCGGCGCGATATCCGTAAGTACGCTGTGGCAACGGGCAATCGACAACGCAAGTATCTGGACGGAGACCAGGCGCCACCGATGTTCCACGTGCCGCTGTTTTGGGACGTCGTTGAGCTGGATGAGTTGACGCCAGATGGTGTGTCTATCGATCCGCTGCTGCCCAAGTTTCCCTTGGAAAAAGCGATGGCAGGTGGACTTAAAATTGAATACCACCGACCGGTTCGGCCTGGCGATTGGCTGACCGCCACGCGCACGCTTACTGATATCTATGAAAAACAAGGACGCTCTGGCGCATTGATATTCTATGAAGTCATTATGGATATCGTTGATGAGGACCAGCAACTGGTGATACGCGAAAAAACCACGAGGATTTTGCGATGAAAGCGCCTGCGGCGGTCGACCGTTTTGCTGGACTACAGGTCGGTGAAGCCTTGCCTGAGCGTGAATTCGAGTGCGGGAATGTGCAACTGATGTTGTATAACGCCGCTCTGTGGAATGGCCATCGTATCCATTTCGATGAGCCTTATGCGCGCGACGTAGAGGGCTACCCCGGCTTGGTGCTGGCCGGACCGCTGCTGGGTGATTGGCTGCATCAGTGTGTCGAGGAGTGGCTGGGTGATGATGGTCGTCTTGTGTCTATAGACTACTCCAATCGGGTGGCCACCTACGTTGGCGAAGTGCTGACTTCCGGCGGTACGATAACCGAGATAGTGCCCGAGTCCGGCGACGCGCTTGTCGATGTTTTTATTAAAAATGCAGAGGGTACGATAGTTGCCCCCGGCAGTGTGGTGGTGCGGTTTGGTCAATCCTGGTAGTGCTTTGCGCGGCAAGGTCGCGATCGTCGGAGCAGCCGACACCGATGTAGGCGTGCTGCCGGGGCGCACGCCCATGGAGCTTTGTGTGGAGGCTGCGCTCAAGGCGATAGACGATGCCGGGCTGAAAAAATCTGATGTCGATGGACTGCTGAGCTGCAACGCAATGGCGCAGCCATTGATGTATCACGCAGAGTCGCTGGCTGAATACCTGCAAATTTTTCCGCGCTACTGCCTGGCAGTGGGAGCGGGCGGTGGCACCACTTTCTCAATTATCCATCACGCTGCATCGGCCATTGCCACTGGTATGGCAGACGTTATCGTGGTCGCCATGGCCGATTCCATGCGCAGTGGCTTGACCCGTGATCAGGCGATGCAAGTGCAGGCATCTACCGGTCATCCTGAATTTGAACAACCCTATGGTCCCACGGTGCCTGCCTATTATGCGTTGATAGCGCAGGCCCATATGGCGGATTTTGGTACCACGCCCGAGCAAATGGCGGGCATTGCTGTTGCTTGCCGGCAACACGCTGCGCGCAATCCCAATGCACAAATGCGCGAATTGATCAGTGTGGAAGATGTGTTGGCGTCGCGCATGATTGCAGATCCATTGCATTTGCTGGATTGCTCTTTGGTCTCTGATGGCGGTTCGGCCATCGTGATGTGCAGTGCTGAGCGCGCCGCGGATCTGACGCACGACCCGGTCTACTTGCTGGGGGCTGGCGAAGGTCATAGTCACGAACATATTAGCGCCGCACGCAGCTTGACGACGTCGGCCGCCAAAGAAGCGGGTGAGCGTGCCTATGCCATGGCCGGTCTGCAGCCTGCAGATATGGATTTTGCCCAGCTGTATGACTGTTTTACCCCTACTGTGCTGGTGGAGCTGGAGGACCTGGGCTTTTGTGCCAAAGGGGAGGGGGGTGCTTTCGTCGAAAGCGGTGCCCTTGGTCCCGGTGGAGCCTTGCCGGTCAATACTCACGGTGGTCTGCTTTCGCACAGTCACCCGGGCAACCCCGGGTCGATGTTTGCGCTGACCGAGTCTGTATCGCAGTTGCGGCATGAGGCCGGTGATCGACAGGTAGCCAATGCGCGCCATGGTCTGGTGCATGCGCAGGGTGGCATTATGTCTTCTCATACCGCCCTGGTGCTATCGCGGGAGAATACGTGAAATGATTGCGCCTGAAATTACCAAAGTACTGCCCACTGAAACCGAGCTCACCCGTCCCTTCTGGGAGGGTTGCCGCAGTGGTGAGTTACGCATGCAGCATTGCGATGATTGTGATCGCTTGCAGTTTTATCCCCGTGTCATCTGCACGCAATGCGACGGCAACAACCTGAGCTGGCGTGCTGTTTCGGGAAACGGTCGGGTTGCCAGTTACACGGTGGTGCGACGTGGTATTTCACCCGCCTACACTGCACCCTATGTCGTTGCGCTTATAGAACTCGACGAGGGGCCATGCATGATGAGTAATGTGGTGGACTGCGACCCAGGCACAGTGGTCGTGGGGGCGACTGTAGAGGTGCGCTTTGAGCCATGGGCAGAAGATCATATGCTGCCAGTTTTCGCCCTAAGTACCGCAGGCTAACGACAGGAGAGACCGGAACATGAACCGCCCTGACATTCCTTTTGCAGTGATTAACCCCGATGCCCCTCCTGAGTCCCTGGAGGCAAAGCAGCCGCATATTGATAATGGCACCCAGCGCTACTCCAAGGAGGGGTACTTCAGTCGCGATTACATGCAATCTGAATGGGACAACATTTGGACGAATAGCTGGCTAATCGCAGGCGTTGCTTCTGATCTGACCGAGGTCGGGGATTTTTTCGTTTTCGACATTCGCGAAGAATCAATCATTGTGACCCGCACCGAGCAGGGCGTTCGGGCCTTTTACAACGCCTGTGCTCACCGCGGGGCCAAATTGGTTTGGGATGAGCGCGGACGTAAAAAAGTGTTTGTCTGCCCGTTTCACAGTTGGAGCTTTCATAATAACGGCGAATTGCGGCGTATTACCGATGAGGAAAGTTTTCACCCCGATGTAGTGGCCCACCGTCCCGGTCTGACATCGCTGGCTTGCGAGGAACATGCTGGAATTGTGTTCATCCATATGGGCGACAATCCGCCGCCGCTGGCTGAGCACCTGGGTTTGCCGGACGGTTACCTGGAGGCCTACCAGATAGACAAAATGAAGGTAGTGCGTCACGTGCGCAGTGAGTGGGGCTCTAACTGGAAGGTGGGGGTAGAAGCTTTTTACGAAAGCTATCATCTGCATGCCGTGCACCCTGAAACCCGCGGTGTGATGGGTGACCTGAATGTGCAGTACGACCTGTACCCTAATGGTGCGAGCCGCATGATTGTGCCCCTGGGGCAACCCAGCCCGCGCATGAGCGATCAGGAAACGGTAAACGAGGGTCTGCAGATCATGCTGCAGGATGCCGGTGTTGACCCCGAGCAATTTTCCGGTTCGGCTGCAGATGTACGGCGCGCAATTCAGCAGGGCAAGCGCGAGCGTTCTGAGCGTCTGGGGCTGGGTTATGAGCGCTTCGAAGATGGACAACTATCGGACAGTTGGGCGACCGGAGTATTCCCAAATGTGCAGATTGGTTGTCACCCGGAGGCAGTATTTCTCATGCGCTTTCTTCCCCATGAGACTGACCCCGAACGGTTTTATTACGACACCATGACCTTGCTGCTGGTAGCGGATGACCCCGACTATAGCCCCCCCGGGTGGATGGGGCTTCCTGAAGGTACTGATTTCAGCGGCCGCACCAGGCCGCCTACCGAACACTATTCCATTGACCAAGATGCCAATTTAGGGCAGGTGCTGAGCCAGGATTCCACGTTGTTGCCTGTGGTGCAAAAAGGCATGCGCAGCCGCGGTTTCAAAGGCCAGCTATGGGGTGAGCAGGAGCAGCGTCTGCGCCACTTTCACGTCGAACTTGAGCGCCGCTTAAAGCAGTAGTAAGCAACAGGAAATTCACTTGACAAAGACAAGCAACGCGTTCAATCTTGAATAAGATTCAAGTATTTTAATAATAGTTAAACCGTAAGGAGCATGAAGATGCCAACCAAAACTGAATCAGGTGCTATGACCTCACAGTCCCATTTGATATCGCCCAGAAAGAAATTATGTGCAGCCATTTTGTCTACCGTGCTGGCCCCGCTGGCTGTCTCGCCACTTGCGCAGGCGCAGGAAAACGAGTCTCGGGTACTGGAAGAAATAACCGTAACTGCCAGGCAGAGAACTGAAAACCTGCAGGGTGTGCCGGTTGCCGTTACGGTAATGGATGAGAGCATGATCCAGAAAACCTTTGCCCAGAACCTGGGTGAGATGGGAGCTTATGCGCCCAACGTCACTATCGGTACAGTGCCCGGTTTTAATGCTGCCTCGATTGCCATTCGTGGTGTTTCCACCGGTGATATCCCATCAACCTTCGACCCTGCGGTGACTGTAGCGGTGGACGGTTTCTATCTCGGCCATTACCAGGCCTCATTGCTGGATATGTTCGATATTCAGCAGGTTGAGATTTTGCGTGGTCCACAGGGCACGCTGTTTGGTAAGAATACGATTGGTGGTGTGATTAATGTCACTACCAAACGACCTTCCGGGGAATTTGGTGTTCAGGCCAAGGCTCGCGTCGGCAATGAAGGTCGCCAGGACATAATGGCCGGTATCGATTTCCCAATTGTCGATGATGTATTAGCCGCTCGCATTGCGGTACAGCAGTTCAATTTTGACGGCTTCTACGAGAACACTTACGACGGTAGCGATGCTGGCGGCCAGGATTTGTTTGCTGCTCGCGCCAAATTATTGTGGACCCCGACCGACACCTTCGAAGCGTTGTTGTCGTTTGAATACATTGAAGATGATAGCGACACGCCAATGGTTGTGAATACAACCACAGACGATAAGGCATTCTATTTTGGTGCAGGTGCACCTTACCCCGCCTATCCTGGTCGCGGATCGGGTGGCCCGGCTAATTTACCTTTAGGCGACCCCTTCAAAACTGGATTGGTTCCCCCTGAAAATCATACACCCGGCTTTGCAGAGTCAAAAAATACCGATGGCCACCAGGAAGATGTTGACGGTATTTACCTGACGCTGAACTGGGATTTGATGGGTGGGACTTTGACGTCTATCTCGGGCTATCGTGGCGTAGACTCAGATTACTACAACGATTATGTGGGTGAGCCCGCGGCTATCTATGCAACCATTCGCTCGATTTACCGTGACACTTATAGCCAGGAGATTCGCTTTGCCGGTAACACGGATAATCTAGACTACGTGGTCGGCGGCTATTACCAGCAAAACGATATGGACTACGAAAACTATACCAGCCTCGGCCCAGACCATCCGTTTGCGGGCCTTGCCCCAGTTATACCTGTTGGCGGAGGCTTGACGGATGCTGATGGCTCACAGGAGGCCACCTCCTATGCGATCTTTGGTGAAGGTAGCTATGCCATTTCGGACGCTATGTCATTTACCGCCGGTATCCGTTATTCCGATGAGGAAAAAGACTTCGAATTGAGCCCATTGTTTTTCCCTACCGAGGCCAGAGTGGAGCGGTCAGATTCCTGGGACGATATTACCTACCGTCTTGGGGTTGACTACCAGATGAGTGACGAGACCATGATCTATGCGTCTTTCTCAACCGGTTTCAAAAGTGGCGGCTTTAATGAGCAGGCAGGAACATTGGTCTCTGCAGCGACCGGCTTTGATCCTGAGGAAGCGGAATCCTTTGAAGTAGGCATGAAGTCCGATTTTCTGGACAATACACTGCGGCTAAATATTGCGGCCTTTTACGTAGAATATACGGACCTTCAAGTAGATTCAGTGGTACCCATACCCGGTGTCGGCCAGGAGTCGATTGTTACCAATGCTGGTGAAGTGACCTCCTACGGTATTGAGGCTGACTTGATGTGGCTGGCTACAGACAATCTGACCATTGACGGTACTTTGGGTCTGCTTGATGCGGAGTATGATGAGTTTGACTGTAACCGCAGTGGCGTTCCCGGTTCCCCAGACGAGGACTGCACAGACTTTGATGTTAAGCGCACACCGGATGCCACAGGTAGCCTGGGAGCGACTTATAGTTTCGGACTTAGCAAGGGTGGTGCGATGGATTTAAACGTTAACGCTACCTATACCGATTCTTTCTACAATGACATCATTAACAGTGATTCCAGTGAGCATGAAGAAGTAACCTTGCTCAACGCCAGTGTTTCGTACTTCTCCGCTAATGAAAAGTTCCGTCTTGCGCTCTTCGGCCGCAACCTGACCGATGAGGAGTATCAGACTTCAGGCTTGAGTGTTGCTAACTTGTGGAACTTCTCTACTTACGGCAACCCGCTGACTTACGGCGTAGAGCTAGAGTTTAACTTCTAGGTGAGAAACACTGTTCCTGGTGAATGTCAGGAGCAGTAATTTTTTTGCTGACGGCACGGCTCAGATTTTTCTAGGTACCATTGGGTCGGTTTTCCGGCCCTTTTTTTTATCCAGGATTAAGTAGAGTGTGACTGACATTATTCTGCACCAGTTTGACGCTTCCCCGTTTGCCGAAAAAATCAGGGTGGCTTTGGGGATAAAGAACATTGCGTGGAGCAGCGTGCAAATTCCCATGGTCATGCCCAAGCCGGATTTGACGGCCCTGACAGGCGGCTACCGCAAAACACCAGTACTGCAAATCGGCGCAGACATCTACTGCGACACCCAACGTATCGCCCGAGAGCTTGAGGCCAGGTGCGCCGGCCCCACATTGTTTCCTTCAGACAGTGAAGGCCTGTGCCATAGTTTGGCCTCGTGGTCAGATTTACTGCTGTTCAGGCCCGGCGCGGGTTTGTCTATAGGCACTAATCTGGACTTGCCAGAAGATATTCTGCAGGACCGCTTTGCATTTTTTGATTTTCTCGATCGCGAAGCCTTGCCTGCTCAATTGCCGGCGCTGTTTGCACAATTTCGCGCAAACCTTCAGCGCATAGAGGACATGCTGATAGACGGGCGCGAATTCCTGCTCGGTGAGTCACCCAGCTGGGCCGATGCTGCCTGTTATGCACCGGTTTGGATGTGTCGCGGTAATATTAGAGGGGCAGCAGGACTGCTTGAACAGCTACCTGCACTGCAGGCCTGGGAGCAGCGTGTCGCCGACCTGGGTCACGGCAAGCGCAGTGAAATTTCGGCAGCTGAAGCGCTGGCCATTGCCCGGGACTCCATTGCACTTGCCAAGCATGAATTCGCAGTAGATCGTTGGCCACAAATTGAATGTGATGTGCCAGTTGTGGTGACCCCTGAAGATTATGGTGCTGTGCCGGTTCACGGTGAGTTGGTGTCTTTGACCCAGCATGAAATTGCCGTGCGCAGAGCGGACGATAGGGTGGGTGAGGTAGTGGTACATTTTCCGAGGGTGGGATACAAGGTGGAGAAGCAATGAAACTGATTCTGAAGAGTGCCGCCATTGGGTTGGTTTTTTGCAGCGCTTTTGTCGCTGCTGCTGATCATAAAGGCAAGGCAATTTATCAACAACATTGTGAAGCTTGCCATGGCGGCACTGTCTCAAAGGCACCGCAATTGACCCTGCTCAATATTATGGCTGCCAGCTCGGTTTACAGGGCAATGGACAGCGGCGTTATGCGTGAGCAGGCGGCCTCTCTGAGTGACCAGCAGCGGCGCGATGTGGCTGAATATCTGACCGGACAGAATCTTGGTGAGCAGTCAAAGGCGGCGCTGCCGCCGATGTGTAGCGGAGAGGCTGCTGAGTTTGATTTTGATTCACCGCCACATATGTCTGCCTGGGGCGTGGAATTGAATAACCAGCGCCGCTTCGGCGCCGATCGCACCGATATCAATATTGACAATGTTTCAAAACTGAAACTGAAGTGGGCCTTTGCCTATCCCGACGCGGTGCGCGCCCGGTCGCAGCCAGCGCTGGCTGGAGGGTCGGTCTTTGTAGGTAGTCAAAACGGGACAGTGTTTTCCCTGGATGAGGACAGCGGCTGTATTCGTTGGACATTCGAGACGGTAGCCGAGGTGCGCACGGGTATTGTGGTTGCACCCTGGCCAAAGGGAAAGCGTGCTGAGCCGCTGCTTTACTTTGGTGATCTCGTTGGCAATGTTTACGCCGTTAATGCGGTCAATGGCCAGCTTGCATGGCGCGATCGAGCAGGCGATCACCCGAGCTTGACGCTGACGGCAGCGCCGAGCTTGTTTGAGGGTAAGCTTTACGTGCCCCTGTCTGCTTTGGAAGTGACGGCAGCTGCAAATCCAGCCTATCCGTGCTGCACCTTTCGCGGCGGTGTCGCTATTTACGACGCGGGCAATGGCCAGAAGTTATCGACCGCCTATGCCATCGATGAAACGCCGAAAGAAGTCGGCAAAAACAGTGTCGGGACAGCTCGTATTGCGCCCTCGGGTGCGCCGGTTTGGAATACACCGGCGCTGGACCCAAAGAGGGGCGTGATGTACGTGGGTACCGGCACAAATTATTCCTCTCCCGCTAACGCAACCAGTGACGCCATACTCGCCCTTGATCTTAAGGACGGGAGAATTCGCTGGAGCCAGCAGATGACCGAAGGCGATGCCTGGAATATGGGCTGTGAGACGACTGAAAAAATCAACTGCCCGCCGGAAAATGGGCCCGATTATGATTTCGGTGCAGCGGTGATTATTGCGACCACCCCCGAGGGGAAAGAAATCTTAATTGCGGGCCAGAAGTCCGGATATGTATACGGCCTTGACCCTGACGCTGAAGGCAAAATTGTTTGGCAGCAGAAGTTGGGCCGCGGCGGCATTCAGGGAGGCGTACATTTTGGCATGGCAGTCGACGGCGATACGGTTTACGTGCCCATGTCTGATTTCGATGGCGGACCCCGTTGGCCGGGAACCGCATATCCGGGCATGTATGCGCTTGATGTGGCAACGGGAGAGCAGCGCTGGTACACCCCGGCCCAAACTAATGTATGCAAGGAGCGAGAGTTCTGCCAGCCCGGGCTTTCTGCCCCTGCCTCGGTGTTTCCTGGTGGTGTTCTAGCAGGTGCGATGGACGGCCACTTGAGAGCCTATCGCGCGAAGGATGGGGCTGTGGTTTGGGATCTGGATTCCGCAATCGGCTTTGACACCGTCAATGGCGTTAAAGCGATGGGAGGCTCTTTTGGCGGCGGCACAGGGCCGGTGTTTAAAGGGCGCAGGCTTTTTGTGAACAGCGGCTACGGGATTTATTTCCATATGCCGGGTAACGTTCTTCTTGCTTTCGAGCTAGAGGGGGAATAACGCCGCGGTGGCGAGATCGGCTATCGCGAAGCAGCGCTTTGAGAACATCTGGGCGCGCGCGGATGTTGAACTTGAGAGCTCTGTGCTGTAAATAGTGCCTGATGACATGCAATTATTTACATATGGATCCGTTTCTCGCGCCTTTAGAGGCGGACAACATGCTACGTATTGCCGAATCTTTCGGCAGTTTCGGTACTTACGCAGAGGAGGCTACCAGCGAAGGGCTGGGTGAGTCATTGCCCCAGCGCTTTGATGTGGGCCTTTACTACCAGGCCCATGGCTTGGATGGCCAAGGTAATGAGGATGATGAAGAGACCGCGAAAAGCAGAACCAACTATTTTCGCGAGACTTACGCTTACGGCAACGAGGTAAGGGTGGGGGGCATTGAGCCCTTTATGGAGCACCCTAAGATGCAGGCCACCGCGCGAGAAATCTCTGGCTGCAATGAAGTTGTTCCTGCAATTGTGTATGCCAATTTGCTGGTGCCTGGGCAAGAACTGGCTATTCACACGGATGTACCTGAGTTCCGCGGCGCCAATCGCAAGAATGCGCCTCAGTGGCTGTTGGTGTGCATGCTGCATTCGGGTTTATTCGATCACTGGCGGGTGAACATTCTCACCTGTGTTTCCTGGTTCGGTGCGGCCCGTGGTGGTGCATTTACCTTCTATCCCGAAGGTGGGGATGGGCGGCGTAAAGCGATACCGGCGCAGCATAACTCGGCGATTCTGATTGATACCGATAAGGTTTTTCACGGTGTGGAAAGGGTGGCGCAACAATTGCCCAGCTTGCCTCCTATTGGCCTCGGCACACGCCTGCACTATCTGAGTGAAGATCGCTGGGAGCTGCGCACTGACAATCAGGCACTGGCGCAATACAGCTGGCCGCAGGTGCGTTATTCCGTGTCCTGGAAAGGTTACTGTTTTCGTGACCAGGCAGATCGCACCGTTTGGGAGGCGCATAGCGACGACCTGGAGTTGGATGAAATCATCGACATATTTGAGCAGGACCTACGCCGAACAGGCAGGCTACAAGGTGAACGCCCTGAGCCTGATGCCTTCGCCCAGATGATGGTTGAAACGTATATTCAGTACCCCGGGTCAGAGCACTCGCCAACTTGAGCCCTGTAAAAGCGCTTTGTTCTTTGTTTTAGCAGGCATTAGGCTATAATTCTCTGCGCATTTTTCACCACAATCAGTGGACTGCAGGTCAATAGGTCATTACATACCGCCATCGCAGACAGTTTGAAGGTAATTATTTCGATGTTCTCAGAGTTAACACAACGCCCCGCCGACCCTATTCTTGGTTTGTCCGTCAAATTCAAAGCGGACAGCCACCCGAATAAAATTGATCTTGGCGCAGGTATTTATAAGGACAAGCAGGGTAATACCCCGGTGTTGGCCTGCGTAAAAGTAGCCGAGCAGTTTCGTGTTGATAACGAGGCGACCAAAACTTACATCAACTCCGCTGGCTCCGCCTTGTTTAATGAAAAAATTACCGCACTGAATCTCGGAGACCATCGGGTCATTCGCGAGAATCGGGTTCGCACCATTTCCACCCCTGGTGGCACTGGCGCCTTGCGTATCGCGGGTGAGTTCATAAGAACCTGTAAGCCCGGCGGCACCATCTGGGTCAGCAATCCGACCTGGGCCAACCACCAGGGCGTGTTTACAGCCGCTGGTTTGACGGTAAAAAGTTACCCCTACTACGACTACGAAAATAAGTGCCTGGACTTCGACGGCATGCTGGCGGCTCTGCAACAGGTGCCCGCGGATGATGCAGTGCTGATCCACGCCTGCTGTCACAATCCCAGCGGGATGGACCTGAGCTTTGAGCAGTGGCAACAGGTGGCCGCTGTGGCCAAAGAGGTGGGTTTCTTGCCTGTGGTTGATATGGCCTATCAGGGCTTTGGTGAGGGGCTGGAGGAAGATGCCCGCGGCTTGCGTCTACTTGCCGATACAGTCGATGAAATGATTATTTGCAGTTCCTGCTCCAAGAATTTCGGCCTGTATCGGGAGCGCATAGGCGCTTGTTCGGTGATTGGCAAAAGCGCGCCAGCAGCCGATATTATTCATTCAGTGCTCTTGCCCACTGTGCGGGTGAATTACTCCATGCCGCCGGCACACGGCGCCGCAATTGTTGAGACCATCCTGAATTCGGATGAGTTGACCGCCCAGTGGCACCTTGAGCTAAAGGAAATGCGGGATCGTATCGGCGGCATGCGCCAGTTACTGGTCGATACGCTGGCGGCTCATGGCGTTACCGAAGATTTCGGCTTTATCACTCGCCAGAATGGCATGTTCTCATTCCTGGGGATAGACAAGCATCAGGTACAGCAGCTGCAGGACGACTACAGTATTTATATCGTCGGTTCCAGCCGTATCAGTCTGGCGGCCATCGCGCCGGATAACGTGGACTATCTGGCGGCGTCTATTGCACGAGTACTGTAGCGAAAGGCCCTGGGTCGTTCCAGGGCGGGTGGTAATCGAGGCTCAGACCAACTTCTGCGGGCAAACAATCACTCCGTCTGTGTCCGCGTAGAGGTAATCACCACTGGCGAACTGGCAAGCACCAAAGGACAAGGTGATATCGCGTTGTCCGCTGGTTACCGGGATGTATTTACGAGGGCAGGTGCCAAGTGCATACAGGGCTACGGGAATATCGGGGATTTGCTGGGTATCGCGGATGTAACCGTTGATCACGATGCCGCTGTAATGGTTTTGGTGGGCGAACTTCATCAGGTTTTCACCGACCACGGCATAATAGGCCTGTTCCACATCTACCACCACGACTTTGCCGCTGCCATCTTCGTCTCGCAACAGAGCGATAAGGTCGGAGTTGTTCCGGTCCAGTTTTATGGTGATAATCTCGCCCTGGCACTTTTTTGCGCCGCCATAATTACGGTATCCGGGCCCCAGCACTGAAGCTCTGTCGCTGTTCTCGTCACAAATGTCGGCGGTAAAAAAAGCCATTAACGTTCCCCTGATTTAAACTTGTCCGGGAATTCTAGCACTGTGATCCCGTGCTCGGCATAAACTTTTGATATCATTGCAGTTTCCGGCTAGTGTGCCGGCGATGGATATCCCTCAGGCGGGGCGCTGAAGCGCCTTTTCCAGATTATCAGGTGTCAATTATCATGAAGGTAGTAACAGGCGTTGTGGGTAATGATATCCACGTGGTCGCCAATCGACTTATCGACCTCTCCCTGAAGGCCAGGGGATACGAGGTTTACAACCTTGGGGTGAATACCCACCTGGAGGAGTTTTTCGACGCCGTCGTGGAGACCGGGGCCGAGGTGCTGATGATCTCTTCTCTCAATGGCGAGGCTGAAGGCTGGGGCCGCGAGGTCAAGTTGCTCAAGTCGAAGTACAAGAACCTGGAAGATGTCATCATGATGATTGGCGGTAACCTGGTTGTAGGCAGTGGCAATACAGAAGATATCGTCGCTCGCTACAAGAAATATGGCTTTGATCTGGTTTGCCACCAGGTCGACCTCAATACAGGTCTCGACATGCTGCAGGGACTGATCGAAGAGAGATTCCCCGCATGAGTCTGCTGCAGGAAGAAAGAGAGATCATTCTGGGTAATGAGTATGTGGACAGCTTTGATTTCGCCGAGGTGTCCGAATTTGTAGCCAATGCCAACAAGGAACTGTTTATTTCCCACCACTTCGCCAAGCGGGAAAAAATGCTGGTGCAACCCCGGGGGGGATTTCCCACTTATAAGCAGCAATACGCACTTTACGAGTATTTCGTGGAAGCCAATGTAGATGTGCTGCCGCTGACCATCGATTCCAATACCCGGCTCAATGACTACGCCACCGCCAAGAAGATGCTGCGTCTGAGTGAGGAAAACGACATGGATATGCTTAATGGCTATCCACTGGTCACTCATGGCTATCGCACCACGCGCAAAATGATCACCCATTTCAACAAGCCGGTGAGTCTGCGTCATGGGACGCCTGATGCTCGTTTGCTTATAGAAACCGCGATTGCCTCGGGTATCTTCGAGATCGAGGGTGGGCCTATTACTTACCTGCTTCCGTACTCCAAGAACTTTCCGCTGGATAAGGCCTTTCTATACTGGAAGTACGTTGAGCGAGTCTGTGCCAATTACTCCAAGCTCAATGAACCGATCAATCGCGAGTCCTTCGGCCCGCTGACCGCCACGCTGGTGCCCCCGTCCATCACTATTGTGATCCAGTTGCTGGAAATGCTGCTGTCTCTGGAGGAGGGTGTGAAATCCTTCTCGGTATCCTTTGCCCAGCAGGGTTCTATGAATCAGGATATTGTTACCGGCGCGGTGCTTAAGAAGCTGGCCAGGCACTATGCCGAGGCAATTGACTGTGGCGACGCCACTATAAACCTGGTCTATCACCAATGGATGGGCGCCTTTCCCACTAACCAGAACTTCGCTGACCAGTTGATCAATTTGTCTACGGTCATCGCGTCTATGGTGGGTGCCGATAAAATCATTACCAAGACGCGTCAGGAGGCCACAGGGATTCCCACCAAGGAGGCCAATGCCAAGACGGTCGCCGATACTCAGTATTGCCTGAGAATCCTTAACGGACTGCCTAGCGTAGTTGACGAAGAAGAAGAGGAGATGCTGACGTTGCAGGTCACCTCCATTATGGAAGCGGTGTTCAATGACCCGGCGGATACACTTTGGCGAAAGGTGTTCAACTCCATCAAAAATGGCGTGATCGATGTACCTTTTTCACCGCATATCATCAATCAAAATGAAATGATTACCATCCGTGATGCAGGCAAAAATATCAGGATTATAGAGCGCGGCAATGTGCCGATTTCTGATCGTTGCTTCGAGTATGAAAAGTCCAAGTGTGACCTGAGCAAGGACACCACCAGTATCGTTAACGATATCATCCACGATATAGGCATTATGCAATGGTAGGGCAAGAGCAGAAACTGTTGATCGATGTAGGCAGTACCTATTTTAAAGTGGCGACGGCCACTTCGATTGAGCAGCACTTCAGGGATTTCAACAAAGATATTTTTGACGACCTGATGAGTAAGTGCGGCGACACTATTGCACGCTTTGAAAAGCAGGACGTTCATGTGTGCTCTTCTGCCAATGGCGGTCTCAGTACCTTGATTATTGGCCTGACGCACTCGTTTTCCCTGAAGTACGCCACCAATATTGCGTTCAATTCCGGGATCAATATCATTGACACGATCCTGCTTCAGAACATTGAAGAGTACTCCATTCCCAGCGATCTGATTGACGTGGTTATTATTGTGGGCGGCGTTGATTCACACGGCAGTCTCTTTTCCCAGAGCCTTTTCAACTACCTGGACAAGTTAAGTTATTCCAATGCAGTATTTGTGGGCACTGCGCTGGATGCACAACTGATGCGGGACAATATTGAGGAGGTGGTCGTGCTGCCCAATATTGTTGATGACAGATTGCATATTGTTGAAGAGCACCTGAAAGAGTACCTGACTAACCTTTACCAGCAGGACATTGAAGGTAAAGAAGATATCAAGCATCTCTATGACATTACCTCCAACCAGATATTCTCAACGCCTTATATTGTGAACAAGGCATTGCCGCATATTGAAACCAAGGTATCTGTCGCCAATCCTTTTATCTTACTGGATATTGGTGGGGCTACCACGGACATCCACTACTCCAAGGATCTTGTGGATGAGAACATTGTTACCGAGAACGAATACGACCGCTTAGTATTCAAGCGTCTGGGCGTATACAAGTCCAGGCAGTCGCTGATACTGGCAGCTCAAAGTAATGAGTTTGTGTATGAGTTGTTAATGCACTTGGGCGTCACTGAGAACATTTACAACGAGCAAAGCGACAAGGCGACCAAGATTCTGATGCAGCTCGCCATTTTTCTGGTGCTTTGCAAAATGTCTCATTACCGGCAGTCCTACATCAATTTGAAACTGTTGCAGATTAATTCTATCGTTCTGACAGGCGGCGTCACCAAAGTACTAAGCGCGGAAGAAATACAGGCAATCATCGTGTTTTTCTACCGAAAAATTCTTACCTCCGATCATAATCCGCTTGCTGTCATTGACAGTAATTACGATATTTGGACTTTAGGCACAAAGGTATAGCAGCTATGTCTATAAACTGTATGAGATCGATTCTCGAGGCGGCTGTGCAAAGCGGCAGCGAAAAAACAGCGCTGCGCTTTAATGGCAAGAGTATGTCTTATGGCGAGCTGTTTAGTCGGGTTAACCAGGTGGCATATTATCTGGATGAACTGGATCTGCCGAAAAATTCCCGCGTTGGCGTTTACTCAAACAAGGGTTTGGAACAGGTGGTTGCGATTCTGGCAATACTGTCCACAGACTATGTGCTGGTGCCGCTGACCCGACTGCTTAAATCTGAGCAGGTCGAGTACATCATTAACGACTGCGATATTCGTTGCATTATTACCGATAGAGTTAAGCTGGAAAGCATTGACGAAATCCAGTTCGATGGCCATGTGATTTCCTACGAGAGCGTTGGCAGAGACGTGGCATCTTTCGACGAAATCTACAAGTATTACAACAAACCCTATACCTGCGATATCAGCGGCCACAACAATGCCGTTATTACCTATTCATTCGGGCTGACCGGAACCCCGAAGGGCATTGTGATATCGCACCGCAACCTGGTTGATTCTGCTCGCGTCGTGTCACAATACCTGGCGTTAGAGGAAAATGATGTGATATCTGGCATCCTGATGTTCAACCTGGACTACGGGCTGAACCAGATATTCTGTTCTTTGTACAAAAAGGCTACGCTGGCCTTGCATCGTTTTATCTTGCCTGACGACTTCTTCAATCATCTGATCGACGACCAAGTAACCGTTTTGGCACTGATGCCGGTCAATATTTCACAGATGTTCGATGATGGTGACCAGCGGTTGCCGAGCCCGGAGCTTTTCGAAAGTCTCAAAACCATTACCTCGTCCGGTGGTAATGTCACCGAGAGAATGATCAGTGACTGCCAACGCGCATTCCCCAAAGCCCGTTTCTATTCTATGCATGGCCTGACCGAAGCCTTTCGATCAACCTATCTGGACCCTTCTCAGGTCAAAATTCGCCCGGATTCTATTGGCAAGCCTATTGCGGATGTAGAACTCTATGTGATTAATGAGCAGGGCAAGGCTTGTGGTCCCCGAGAGGTGGGTGAGCTGATACACCGGGGAGGGTACATCTATCGCGGTTTCTGGAATGCACCTGAAGAGAATCAGCAGCGCTTCAAATCCATCGAAATCCTCAAGGATGTGATTGACCTGGAAGGGCAGCTCACCGATGAGATTGTCGTCGCGTCAGGGGACTATGTCTACAAGGATGAAGAGGGGTATTTCTATTTTGTATCTCGCCATGATGACATGATCAAAACGTGTGGTTTCAGGGTTTCTCCCTATGAAATCGAATCCGTGGTGCGCAAGAACCTGCCCCAGATTGATCAGTGCGCAGTGTTCTCCATAGACAACGAGTCAATTGAAGAAGAAATCGTCCTGGTCTATTCGGCACCTCACGAAATCACCGAAGCAGAGATTCTCTTCGAGCTCAAGAAACACCTGGCCTCCTATATGATTCCCGGTAAGGTGGTCTATAAGAAATCTTTACCTCTGGTCCAGAGCGATAAAAATCAGGTTAACAAGGACGAGTTGAAGCAGGAAGTTATCGCCTGATTGTGTCTTGTCGCAGCGCGTTTAGGGCCTGTCTCGGAACTGTGCTGGCGACATCCCCGTCCAGCGCTTGAAGGCTCGGGAAAAAGCACTGGGTTCGGAAAAACCCAGCATGTAGCTGGTTTCCACCACTGAGCGGTGATTCAGCCTCAGGTATTTCTTGGCTAATTGCAGCCTGCAATCCTGCAACAAATCATTGAAGCTGGCACCCTCATCTTTGAGCTTTCGCTGCAACGTTCGATTGCTAACGCACAGGTCACTGGCGATTTGCTTCTGCTCGGGAGCCCCGTCGGGCAGTCGCTCCAGGAGTTTTTGCATGACTTCTCGAGAAAAGCTGGTGTTGATGAATGTGTCGATGTAAGCGGCGGCCTGTTCATCATTGGCTCTAGCAAGCTTGGGGTCCCCGGTTAAAATTTTTCCTTCAATGTCAGACCGGGACCAGGTTATACAAGTCTTGTCGCTGTCGAATGTCACTTTGGTAGCAAGCATATAGTCCCAACGCTCGGGCTCAGTTGGCAGTGGGCGTTCCATCTCGATTTTTACCGGTGCCAGAAATTGACCAAGGCTGAGACGACACATCCGCGATATCATTGCGATACCGTAGTCCCTGCTGGCGAACTCAAAGTCCTCCAGTTCCAGGGTTCGCCGCAGATGCAGTATGACAAGATTGTCTGTTTCCTCCAGTTCCAGTTCCGCAATGGAGGCAATGAGTTGGGCAAATCGCACTAACCTGCGCAGTCCATCGTATACGGTGTCGCTGGTCAGCCAGCCCAGGCCCAGGCCATGCAGCACTTGCGGCTGTAACTCTTCTGCGGCATGCAGTCCAAATGCTTCGTCCTGGGTCAATTCGACACAGCGGCGCATGAGAGTATTGTATTTATCCGCCGGCACTCGCCAGTCTGGGTCGGCTATTTTGCTAGGGTCAAGACCGCTACTTTCGATTACTTCAATAGCATCGAAGCCACGATTCTGCAGAACTCGTGCGATTGGCAGTAGTAAAGTGCCTAGTATCGATTGTTCGTGAACGACTTGATCTGTCATTGTGCTTGTCAGGCTCCATGCCATCCCTTCTGCGTCAATTTTGACGCGGTAGGGAGCGTTGATCTTGATTGCTATCTAATATATTAGATACACCAGCGAAAACAATGCTATATATCATACAAGCTGGAGAGCATATTCAGTTCTGGAGAACGCAAATTGCTGGCAAAAACGACATTTCTAATTCTATCGCACCTCGCTTTTGCTGCTCTTGGATTCGTGCTGGGTATTTATACCCTGCCGATTCTGATGGCACCTGTGGCCCCAAGCAGTTCAGAGGTCTCCCAAATTGAGAAAAGCGCTATCTATACTGGCGAATTTAAACGGGATCTTACTGATAGTGATTTTTTGCACTGGGGGGAGGGCATCCTTTCGATCTCAGCAAATAACATTACTCTGAACGGCCAGCTAGCCCCCGGTCCTGCTTACAGGCTTTATCTTTCCCCCGAATTTGTCGATACAGAGTCCGCGTTTATCGCCTTGAAGTCAGAGATGGCGCTGGTAGGTAGTATTGATACATTTGAGAATTTCATTGTAGAGCTGCCTGACTCAGTGGATGTCACCAAATTTAATACCGTGGTGGTTTGGTGTGAGTCATTTGACCAGTTTATTACCGCAGCAAAATATAAGGAGTGAAGATCCGAGGGGTTTTCGATACTCACTTATAGTGTTTTTTTAGGTGCTGGGATCCTGTGTCTAAGACATTTTGGGATGCCCTCGTTTTTTTGACTGAACGCATTGCAACAATGGCGGTCTATTAATACACATTTGCTTTGGAATCTTTTGTGATGCGACATTTAGCACTGACAGCGCTGCTCATATTGGGTAGTTATCAAGCTTTGGCGGAAACCGCGACAGCGCATTTTGCCGGTGGTTGCTTCTGGTGTATGGAATCTGACTATCAGGGACGCGAGGGCATAGTGGATGTAGTGTCGGGTTTTACCGGAGGAACGATGAAGAATCCCACTTACAAGGGTAGCCATGAAGGCCATTTTGAGGCCATTGAGATCACTTACGACCCTGCAGTGGTGAGTTATCAAGAGTTGCTGGATCTGTTCTGGGTCAGTGTCGATCCGTTTGATAATGCGGGTCAGTTTTGCGACAAGGGGTTTAGTTACCGCAGTGCAGTTTTCCCGGCAAATGCAGCAGAGAAGGATCTGGCAGAAAAATCACGTGCCGCCGTGGCTGCGCGCTTCCCGGATCAGCAGGTCTACACAGAGATTCGAGACGCTGGAGAATTCTGGCCGGTTGAGGAGTACCACCAGGACTACTACCTGAAAAATACGGTGCGTTATAAATACTATCGCTGGAATTGCGGTCGGGATCAGCGCCTTGAACAACTTTGGGGAAAGGCTGAGGCCCATTAGTCACTCTGGGCGAGCGCGATACAGTCAGTAATTGACGCTTAACATAGTGCCGTGATTGACAATCTAGCCCCGAAAGTTTGAGTGATGGCCTCATCACTCTCGATTCGTTGCTGCTACCTTGCTGGTAGCAGACACATTTCCCCAGGTCAGAAATTCTGGCCGTTCCTGACCTTTGGCGTTTCCACTGGCGAGGCTAAGCTGTAGCCAAATTCGCAGCAGCTGGATTGCCACCATGTTTGATTTCAAAGACAAAGTCGTCCTGATCACCGGCGGAAGCCGTGGTCTTGGTAAAGCTATGTGCGAGGGCTTTGCCAGGGCTGGCGCCAAGGTGGTGATCGCCAGTCGTAAGCTAGAGGCCTGCCAGGCACTTGCGGACAGCATTAACGCCGCAGGAGGTGAGGCCATCCCCATTGCAGCCAATGTAGGTTCTACCGAGGACCTGGACAGGCTGAAGGATGCTGCGCTGGCGCATTTTGGCCGGGTAGATATCCTGATCAACAATGCTGGCATCAATATCGCAATGGGCGCGCTGACCGATCTGAGCCCGGCAGCCTTCGACAAAATGTACCAGGTAAACCAGCGTGGTCCCTGGTACCTGGCTTCGCGACTGGCGCCCCATATGGCTGAAAACGGGGGCGGAGTGGTGATTAATTTCCTTTCTGTGTCCGCTTTGAAGCCGCCCGCATACATGGGTTTTTACGCTGCAACCAAAGCGGCGTTGGAGGCGCTGACCAAGGTAATGGCCCAGGAGTGGGCGCCGATGAACATCCGGGTCAACGCCATAGCGCCGGGTAGCTATCACTCTGACCTGACCGACGGTGCTATCGCCGCTATTCCCGGATTCGAGGAGGGCATGATCGAGGCCAATTTGATCAAACGCATTGCCGACAGCGACGAAATTCTCAACCCGGTGTTTTATCTGGCCGGCGAAAGTTATACCACCGGTATTACGCTCACCGCCGACGGCGGCATGATGACGAAGTAGCACGCAGCAGCTATGGGTGATGTGCTTACAGGGGAAGGCAGGGCGCCGAACTGGAAACCACTTTAGTCCAGCGCCCTTGTTTTTTGTAGTGCCTTAGTGGGTCATGGATTGCGCCAAATCTTGCATGTAATCAATATAGGCAAGCTTGAACTGCGGGTCGAAGTTCTTTTGGTCTGCGGCAAGTTTCACTATGACTACCCGGTTCCCAGGATGGACATAGATGTTCTGGCCCCAGATACCGCGGGCAAGGAAGTCGCCATCCCAGTCACGCGGTGTCCACCACTGGTATTGGTAGCCGGATTCGTTAGATGAATTCGGGTTTTCCCCAGGCATCAGGTGCGGTTCGTTGGGTGTGACGGACTCCTTCGCCCAGCCCTTGGGCAGAATGCGCTGCTCTCCTCGTTTGCCTTCGTTGAGATACAGCAGACCGAGCTTTGCGTAGTCTCGCGCTGCCGCGGCCAGGCCGCCCATTGTCAGCTCATAACCCTGCTCGTCTAGGGTCCACAACCCCTTTTGTTCCATCCCCAGTGGGTGCCACAGACGTTTGGTCATGTAATCTGTCAGCGATTCCCCGCTAACGCGCACCAACAAAATACCCAGCAGTTGAGTGTTGATGCTGGCGTAGTGATTAAAGGTGCCGGGGGGATGCTCCTGTCCCAGCGTGTTGATGTACTCCAGGTAAGTCATGGGCGGTACCAGCCCGGTCATCTTGTTGATGTCTGCTTCTGGATCGGTATAGGTCTCGTTAAAGCGCATACCGGAGGACATTTGCAGTATGTGCTTTACGGTTACGCCATCGAAGGTGTTGCTGGTAAGCTCGGGCAGATACTTGCGGATGGGGTCATTCAGGTTATCAATTTTGCCTTCATCCAACGCGATGCCAAGTAGGGCAGAGGTAAAGGACTTAGCGACAGAAAAAGAGGTGTGCAAGCTTTCGGCACTGTCTCCATGGGCGTATTTTTCATACACCACCTTGCCGTCTTTGATCACTATAAATGCAGATGTTTCGGAAACGGCAATAAACTCTTCTATCGACGTCGGCTTGCCCAGTAATTGACCCTGGTACTTGAGGCTTTGGTCGCTTTCACCAAGGTCCCAGGGGGCCGCAGAGGCAGACATTGTCGAGGTGGGCACGAACTTATTCATACTGCGGAAGTTCTCGAAGCGATCTCCGGCAAACATGGCCATGAAGCCTGTCACCTCGCCTTCAGCAGCCGTACCACCGATAGTAACGCCCTGGGCAAAGCTGGGCAGGGTGGTAAGCAGCATGGCGCTCAGTAGCACGCAGGTAATGGTTGATCTGGGTGATGGCATAAGGTGGCACTCCACAAAAAATTGATTACTCAGGTAATTTTAGACCAGAATCTGACCGATAAGACTGCGCGGCGAAAATTCATCGTCTATAGTTCAATTCACACTTGTTTCTTCATCATAGCGAGCATGTACATGGCAGATTACATTCCCCCGACGTTGGACTGGGTTAGAAAACAGGTAGAGTTGTACGAAAGCAGCGGCGGCACTGATGGCTACCTGCTTGAGGGCACAGATATGCCCTGCATTTTGGTGACACACCTTGGGGTAAAAAGTGGCGCGGTGCGTAAGATACCCGTTATGCGAGTAGAGGTGGATGGCTGTTACGTACTGGTTGGCTCTATGGGGGGGCAGCCCCAGAACCCTGCCTGGGTTGCCAATCTCAGGGCGCACCCTGATGTTACGGTGCGTGATCGGACTCAGGTTTTCGAGATGCGTGTGCGTGAAGTCGATGACCCGGAGGAAAAAGCGAAGCTATGGGCAGCAGGCGTTGAGGCCTACCCGCCTTACGACGAGTACCAGGCTAAAACGGATAGAGTGATCCCAGTGTTTCTGGCAGAGCCGCGTTAACGACCTACCATCGACAAACTGACCGATTCTTGATCCATTCGGTGTCATCCCGGGTGGTTTGCCGGTAGCTTGGCTCCAATAATAATGTTTATTGGACAGTACATGGAAAAGCTAAAATCTCAGGACATTGGTTTTCTAAAGCTTGAATCGGCTCGCTGCCCCTTTCACGTTGCCGGTCTGATGATCCTAAAGAAACCTGCTAATGCACCCCGCAATTATATCCGCGGCGTTGTCGCCAAATGCGGCCGGCTCAATGAGTTGTGGCCGGTGTTTGCCAGAAAGCTGCAAGACCCCGAGGACCTTTCCAGGGCCGCGTGGGTTGAGGCCGCCGATTATGTGCCCGAGCGACACGTGTTCCACTATGCCTTGCCGCAGCCCGGGAAAATGGACGACCTGCTGCAATTGGCTACTCGGGCACATGAGCGGCCCCTGGATCGCTCGCGTCCGCTGTGGGAGCTTCATGTCGTAGAGGGACTGTCCGGCGACCGCTTCGCTATCTACTGCAAGGTGCACCATGCGCTGGTTGATGGTGTCGGTGCCATGAAGATGCTGCAAAGCATGTTCAGCACGTCCGCGGAGACCAAGCTGAAGTTCAAGGCGAGGGGTGATGAGTTGGTCGGCCACCGCCATCATTCCCTGTTCGACCAGTTGGGCGGCGTTACTCGCGGGTTGAAGCGTCAGTATAAGGCGATTCCTGAACTGTCGAAGCTATTGGCGCATATGGGAGCTGATGCACTAAGTGGCAACGAAGATGCCATGCGCCTGCCTTTTACCGCACCACGTACCTTGTTTAATACCGAGCTGGATTCCCGTCGCTCAATGGTGCTCTGCGAACTGCCGCTCAATACGGTCAAGCGAATCGCTCACTCGCAAGGCGGCTCAGTAAATGATGTTCTGCTCGCTGTGTGCGGGGGCGCGTTACGTGCGTATTTGCTCGAGCAAGATGCGTTGCCGCGTGGTTCCCTGGTAGCAGGAATTCCGGTGTCCCTGAAAAGCAAAGAAGCCGATGTTGGCAATAAACTCAGCTATATCATGGCGCCATTCTTCAGCAATGAGCCGAATGATTTAAAGCGCTTACAGCGCGTTATTAAAGTGACCAAGTCCGCCAAAGCAGAATTGTCTAGAGTGTCCACAGCAGCAGCAGAAGACTATTACGCGCTGATTATGGCGCCGACTCTTCTGCTAACTGCGATGGGCAAAGCCACCACCGTTCGACCTGCGATCAATGCGATTTTCTCGAATGTTCCCGGTTCACGAGAAAAGCTATACCTGGAGGGGTCAGAGCTGGAGGCCATTTATCCGTTGTCTATCGTCACTGATGCTATGGGACTTAATATCACCGTGGTCAGCCACGTGAATAAGCTATGCATAGCCGTAGCCAGTTGCCCCCGGGATCAGCCTGGCATCGGGACCCTCGACAAGCTGCTGAAGGAAAGCTATCAACGCCTGCGCAAAGCTATCTAGATTCTGCTTGATGCCTGCTGCGGCATATTGGTTCAGCGCCTAAGATCAACGCGCCAAGTCGGCCTGTATCTGAATCTTTCCACGCTTTCGATGTGATTTTACTGATTCATTAATGTTCAGCTGCAGGAGGTGGTTAATTGCTGCCTCATTTGGACTATAATCGCTTCTTTTTTCAGGAGTAGCCCATGGGCAGAGCCTACCAGAACCGCAAGGAATCCATGGCCAAGACCTCGGACCAGAAGGCCCGGGTCTATAGCAGACACGCAAGGGTCATCTATGTGACGGCCAAACAGGGTGGCATCGACCCCGATGGCAACCTGGCGCTGCGCAGTGCTATTGAACGCGCCAAGAAGGACCAGGTGCCGGCACATGTCATCGACAAGGCCATTGACAAGGCCAAGGGCAATTCCGGTGAGGATTTTGCTCCTGCGCGTTACGAGGGATTTGGTCCTGGCGGTTGCATGGTCATCGTCGACTGTCTCACCGACAATCCCAATCGCACCTTTGGCGATGTGCGTCAGTGCTTTACCAAAACCAAGGCCAAAATAGGCACCCCGGGGAGTGTTAGTCACTCCTTCGATCACAGCGCGATTTTTGTGTTTACCGGCGACGATGAAGATTCCGTGCTGGAAGCCTTGATGATTGCTGATGTAGACGTAGAAGATATCGAGTGTGAAGAGGGCAAGATTACGGTCTTCGCGCCCCACACCGAATTTGCGAAAGCCCGGCAAGCACTGCATGAGGCCCTGGGCGACCTTGAGTTTGACGTGGAAGAAATCCAGTTCGTGCCCAAGGAGACTGCCCCCATTCCTGCAGATGACGAGCCCATGTTCGAGAAGTTTCTTGAAATGTTGCAGGATGTTGAAGACGTGCAGAAGGTCTACCACAGCGCTGGCTAGACCTTCGTTTCCTTACTGGCCGGTTCGCCGGCCTGACAAATCCCCGATTAGGCCTATACTTAACTAACAACCCGCGTTAGTGACCATTGGTTTTTCATTTAAATCAATGAGTTAAAAGTAACGGCGAAGCCCATTGCATTTGCCCAACACCGTCCAGAGGTCGGGGTAATGATGCGCATAGTAAAATCGGGACTCGGATTATTTCTTTTTGTTGGCCTGCTCAACTCGGTATCTTCTGCTCCGGGACAAGGGCTTGTCGCCGCCAATACCCAACATGCCAGGCTGGCGACATTGCAGCAGACACTCAAGGAGCGAGGTGTTGCACAGAAGGCACAGGCTAGAGCCTGGGCTCAGCAAAAAGGCGTACCCTTTCGCAGCGAATTGCATGATGGCAAGATCCTTGAGCTGCAGCGCGTGGGGCCTAATGGCCCAGTCTTTTACATCACCAATAATGTCGATGCCGCGGACTCGATTTCAACGGATGAAGTCCAGCCGGGTGGAAGTACAGGCTTATCGCTAAGTGGCCAGGGGCTGACGATTGGTGAATGGGACAGTGGTCGCGTGTTGCTGGAGCATCCCGATCTTTACGATCGGTCCACCCAAATGGACATCGATGCAGATCCCCCTCCAGTTCACAGTGACCACGCCACCCATGTGGCAGGCACGCTGATCGGTGATGGTGGTAGTCAGTATCCCCAGGCCATGGGCATGGCCCCGACTGCTTATCTACAAGCCTGGGACTGGAATGATGATCTTCAGGAGATGACTGACGCTGCGCAGGCTGGCCTGCTCATTTCCAATCACTCCTATAGTATTGCCGCCGGCTGGATTCCCTATGGTCAGGCAGAGCCGAACAACTGGTGGTGGATAGGAGGCAGCGGCGATGAAGATCCAAACTTTGGCTACTACGATGAAGAAGCCAGCGCCCTTGATCAGATCACCAACCTTGCCCCTTACTACCTGATCGTCAAGGCGGCCGGTAACGATCGCTGGGACATTGGGCCTAATACTGGGGAGCAGTACACCATCGTCGATCAGAATGGTGTCAGCACCGGCACGTCTACTCAATCGCGTCCGGCAGATTGCAGTCAGACCGGTTATGACTGTTTGCCAGGGTCGACGGTGGCCAAGAACATACTCACTGTGGGCGCGGTGAACGATGTGACCAGTGGTTATTCTCCGCTCCAGGGACCTGGTTCTGTGCAAATGACAGGCTTCAGCAGCTTTGGCCCTGCAGATGATGGACGCATTAAACCGGACCTGGTGGCCAATGGCTGGTTGTTATTTTCTACCTGGGGCGCGCCCAACTACTTTGCGGTTATCGCCGGGACGTCTATGGCGGCACCCAGCGTCGCCGGTTCGCTGTTGTTATTGCAGGAGCACTATGAAGACCAGCACGGTGCCGGCAATTTCATGCGTGCGGCTACGCTTAAAGCCCTGTCTATTCATTCGGCGGACGAGACTGGCGCAGCCAATGGGCCAGATTATGAATATGGCTGGGGTCTGCTAAACACCAGAAAAGCCGCCACGGTAATCAGTGAAGACGGCGGCGGGGTACACCGTATTGTCGAGGGCTCACGTATCAATGACCCGGAACCAGACCTGGTGAATTTCAGTGTAACTGAAGATGGCGCGAGAGTTCGTGTCACACTGGTTTGGAACGACCCTGCAGCAGTTCCAGCCTCTCCGGTTCTGGACCCGACCGCATCAATGTTGGTCAACGATCTTGATTTGAGAGTAGTAGGCAACAGCTCAGTCCATCAACCCTGGGTGCTTAATCCTCTGTCGCCTGCTTCTGCGGCTACCCGTGGAGACAACAGCAGGGATAACGTCGAGCAGGTGGAGTTTGTTGCAGGCGCTGGCAACTACACAGCACAGATCAGCAACAAGCCCAATTTGCAGGGCGGGGCGCAGAACTACTCACTGGTCGTGTCGGTGGGAGCTCCCGCGCCGGTATCGTCCGGCCTGCTCATCGATGAACACTTTGATACAGGCACCCAGCCCCCGGGCTGGACAGTGGAGACAGTCCGCGGCGTGTCCTGGGACTTTCATCAGGATGGCAGTGGTGACTACGCCAATAACACCTTCGGTTCCGCCGGCTATGCCATGTTGCGCAATGCAGGTACCAACTGGAGTTTGAGTTCGCTGGTGCTGCCGCCGCTGGATCTTTCGCAGAGTGAATCTGTAGTGCTCCGGTTCAATAGCCATTACTCCTATCTGGATGGTCTGGAAACGATCAGCGTCTATACCAGCGTCGATGGAGGCGGTTCCTGGAGCCATGCCCGCAGTCTCTCTATCGCCAACCATTTTCCAACGGCAGAAAGCGTAGATTTAACCGGGAAAATTGCCGGCGCAGCTAATGCCCGAATCAGTTTTCGCTTTGACAGTGTCATGGATAACTATGGCTGGAACTGGCAAATCGACGATGTTCAGGTTGAAGTCTATGGCGGCGCGCCTCCCGGGCCTCCGCCGCCGACGTTGGATCTGCCGGGGCAGGCAGACGTACCCGAACCTGCGAGTGGCGCAACTGCCGTGCCGCTTGCGCCTTTGTTGAGCTGGAATGCCCATTCGCTGGCCGAGACCCACAATATCTACTTAGGCACAACGGTTGATCTGGATAATGGCGACTTCAAGGGCAACCAGACCGAAACCGAGTTCTCACCGGTAAACCTGGCTGGTGATACCACTTATTTCTGGCGTGTTGATGAAGTCAACGAGGCGGGAACCACCCCCGGGGTCACCTGGAATTTCACTACCGAGGCGGGAGCTGAACCACCGCCCGGGCCCGCTTCGATGCACGTGACCGATATCGACATGTCTAGTGAGCCACAGGCGCGTAATCGCTGGCGAGCGCTGGTACAGGTTCGCGTATTGGATGAGGCGGGTGATGCCGTTGCCAACGCATTGGTGAGCGGGCAGTGGAGCAACGGTGCGAAGGGTAGTGAGTCCCTGGCTACGAGCAGCCAGGGATGGGTAAGCTTCAGTAAGAGTAATTTAAAAGCTGGTTTGGATAGCGTCACATTCGCGGTAACCGAGGTTACTCACGCCACGCTGAGTTACGATCAGTCTGCCAATAGCGATCAGGACGGCGACAGTAATGGCACGACTATTGTCGTGTTCAAGGATGCGCCACCGCCGCCAGCCAACGCAGCGCCTGAAGTCATTATTTCCAGTCCGATGGATCTGCAAGTCTATGCCAATGGCAGCAGTATCGTACTCACCGCCAGCGCAACCGATGTGGAGGATGAAAATTCCTCGCTGGAAATTCTCTGGCAAGTGAACAATTTGGACGTTGGCAGCGGCAACAGTATTACCCACAGTTTTATTGATGGCGCCCACACGGTAACAGCCTCTGTTACAGATTCTGGCGGTGTCACCGGCAGTGACAGTATTGGCATTGTCGTGGGCGATGCCCCCAGTGCCACGGAAGTGCTGGTAGCGGATCTTGAAAATTCAAGTAGCGCTAGTTCGCGCAAGTGGAACGCCGTAGCTAAAGTCAGTGTGCTGGATAATACCGGGCAGTCAGTTCAAGGTGCTATTGTTTCAGGCAGTTGGAGCGCAGGAGCAAAGGGCAGCTCATCTTGTACCACCGATGAACTGGGTCAGTGCGACCTGAGCAAGGGCAATCTGCGGCTGAACGTGGCCAGCGTTACGCTGACAATTACCGGTGTTTCTGCTGCGGGCATGAGCTTCGATAACTCAGGGCCAGCGTCGATCGTGCTGTCACTATAGTCGCGACAACGAAAAGGCCTTTGCGCGCCAGGGTCTGCTCTGCCAGTGCGAGCTCACACCCTCTAGAACAGGCTCAGTATATTTCGCTCTCGGGCTTGCCCTGCCAATAGAACGGTTTGAGCTCGCTGTCGCCGGTGTGCACCTGTTTCAGTGACCTTGCTTCATAAAGCCTGCCGTTGGCCATCACGTGGCTGATTTTGTCGGTGTTGCGAATGTTCTCCAGTGGATTGGCATCGAGAATTAGCAGGTCGGCGAGTTTGTTTTTCTCGATGGACCCGATGTCTGCATCCATTTTCAGGTAACGCGCCGGGTTGATGGTTGCAGTGGATAGTGCCTCCATCGGGCTGAAGCCGCCGCGGGCAAAGCTCCAGATTTCCCAGTGACTTCCCAGGCCTTCACGTTGACCATGGGCGCCGATATTGACGTTGATGCCTCGATCCAGCAATTGCTTGGCGGCGGCCGCTGCGTCGTCATCCCTGAATTCGTCTTCCGGCGCCATGACTCTGCGTACAGACTGTGCGCGCAGCAACGAGGGTGGAACGAAGCGGGAGAGAATCGGGTGCTTCCATACTTCCGTGTTCTGATAATAGTAATCCTCGGCAGTGAGACCACCAAAGGTCACCACCAGGGTCGGCGTGTAGCCGGCACCTGACTGTGCCCAGAACTGGTTTACATCGGCGTACATCTTCATTGTGGGTACATTGTGCTCAATGCCTGTTATGCCGTCGGCCAGCAGGTTCATATCCTGGTGGTACAACGCTCCTCCTTCAGCAACGGTCATCAAGCCTTCGCGGTAGGCGGCCTCGTTCACTTGCTGGCGCTGTTCACGGCGTGGTTGGTTGTAGTTCTTTACGCTGATCGCGCCCTGCGCTTTGAGTCTTCTTACATGGGCCAGGGCATCTTCGAGACTATTGACCGGCGAGTAGGCGGTACTTCTGGCGCCGTAGATATTTTCGCCTGTGGAAAAAATCCTTGGGCCTAAAATTTTTCCTGCGCGGGCATATTCGGCAGCAGCAAAAGCCAGTGTTGCCTTGCTTGCCGGGTTGTGAACGGTGGTCACGCCCAGCGCCAGGTGGGCCAGCAGGTCCCAATTTTGCTGGGGAATGATCTCGCCATCGCCGTAGGGGCCATGGGCATGAATGTCGATGAACCCCGGGGTTATGGTCTTGCCAAAGAGATCGACTACCTCGTAGTCCTCCGGTACCAGGATGTCAGTAGATCTGCCCAATACTTCAATGCGGTTGCCGCGGATCAAAATGGTGCCGTGCTCAATGACCTCGCGCTTCTCATTCATAGTCACAATGCGTGCATTGGTCAGGGCTATAGTGCTTTCCGGTATGTCCGCCTCTACTGTTATGGAAAGGTTTTCCCCGGATACCACCGATGGTGCGTCGGACAAGGTTGCCTGCGTGATGGCAACGGTTTTTAGTAAGGGCCCGGTAGACCAGCTAATACTGTCGCCATTGGCCGACCAGTGCATGAAGGCGCCGCCCACGGCAGACAGCTTTTTCATGGGAAATGCGGGTTTGAAACCAGGACTTCCCGGATTCAGTATTAGCGGCTTACCCGTGGTGATGGCGGGCAGCAGGTACACATGATGGCTGTCCATGAACGCAATGTGTTTGCCTGTTGGGGAAAGCTGGATGCGGGTAGCCCGCTCGGACTGCGCCAGTTCCCGCACGTCGTTACCGTTAATGGTCATCGAGATTAGTTTTGTTTTCGCTGTTTTACTGCCACGCCCGCTCGCGGTCTCAGCGCGTTCCTGGGCATAGATGCGATCGTCTGGACCGAAGTGCGGGTAAGTACCACGCTTGCTGACGAAGTGGGTGGTCTCGGCTTCTATGTCGTGCAGGTAGATACCAGGTTCCAAAGTATGGGAGGGGCTGAACAATGAGCTGGCCGGGCGTTTTCGAAACAGCAGCTGTTCGCCATTTGCGGAAATGGACAGCTCCGTGTACTGCCCCATCGGCAGCGCAAGCGCCTTCGACTTGCCGCCCTTGGCGCTGACCTTGCGAAGACTACTAAGCTCCTGGTCGTTCCAGCGCATAAAGTACAGCGACTTACTGTCCTGGCTCCACACAGGGCTGTAGTCAAATCCCTGTCCCTTATCGGAGTTCAGTAGCTGTGCCTCTTTATCGCCACTTTTTATGTACAGCTCCCCAAGGGATTCAAAAACAACAGCAGAATCATCCGGTGAACGACGGGCAAAACGTACCATGCGAGTGTTGAAAGTGTCTGGCGCTACGTCTACCGTAAATTGAATAGGCGGATAGATTTGCCGTTTGTCGACTACGCTGAAGGGGATCTCAGTCAATTCGCCGTCATTGACCGCAATTTTCCAGATCTTTCCTTGTGCCCAGAACACCAGGTGCTGGCTGTCGGGTGTCCAGTCCATGTTGGGATAGACGCCGTGCACAGCCCAGATTTCCTGCATATCCTGGTCCAGTGCGTCGAAAATCATGCGTTCATCACCGCTGGCCAGATCCATCAAAAATAGTCTTGAGCGAGCGCGTACTCGCTTTACGTAGGCCAACTGTTTGCCGTCGGGAGAGGGCGTGGGGCGCGCTGCGCCGCCGGGGCCGCCGGCGACCGTATCGATACTACCGTCTTCCAGTTTTACCCTGCGGATCTGGAACAGCTCCTTGTTGCTGTCCTGATGATAAATAAAGGTATCACCGGGACTGACGTCGCGGCTGAAGTAAATGCTCTTGCCGTCTGCAGAGAAGGTGGGCTCTCCCTGTTCTTTCTGGAACGTTTCACTGGGGCGCTCAACGACCTGTTGGCCTTTTTGATCCTGCCCGCCGTTCACGTGATAGAGCCAGATTTCGCCAGTGCCCAGCGATCGGGAGGTGGTGAAATGCTTGCGTGCAGCAATGTATTGGCCGTCAGGGCTCCAACTGGGGTTGTTGAGTAGGCGGAAACTTTCATAGGTCAACTGTCGGTTCTGTCCGCTGGCCAGGTCCTGAAGCCAAATGTTGTCGCCGCCAGCGCGGTCTGAGGTGAATGCTATCTGGCTGCCGTCGGGACTGAAGCGCGGTTGGATGTCCCAGGCAAGGCCGCGGGTAATAGCGGTGGCCTTGCCGCCCTCTATGGGCAGGCTGTAAATGTCGCCCAGCAGGTCGAACACGATGCTGCTGCCATCCGGGGATACGTCCAGGCTCATCCAGGTGCCCTCACTGACGTTCAAACTGGCGGACTTGGCGCGAGTGCTGAAGTTGGGGTTGTTTACGTCCCAGCTTGATTCAACGGCTGTGTCAGCCAGAGCGAGCAAGGGTATCCAAAGCAGTGTTGCTGCACACAAATTGACAACGCACTTAATCTTCATAAGGTATCCGAGTCGGGGTTCTGGTTAATTTAGTAAACGTAGTTGGACTGCAGGCCCAGCGGAATGCCCAGGGCCCAGTAACCTAGCAGGTAGAGCGTCCACAGCAGCAGAAAGGTCAGGGAATAGGGCAGCATCATTGCCGTCACAGTGCCAATTCCCGTGTCGCGCATGTAGCGCTGGCAATAGACAACGACCAGAGGAAAATAAGGCATCAGCGGCGTAATAATGTTGGTGGTGGAATCCCCCACACGATAGGCAGCCTGGGTAAGATCGGGAGAAATACCCAGCTCCATCAGCATGGGGACAAAAATCGGTGCCAGCAGTGCCCACTTGGCGCTGGCAGACCCAACAAAGAGATTGAGCAGGCCGGTCAGCAAAATAATGCCGACTATCGTCAGCGCACTGGGCAGGGCTGCTGCCTGCAGCGCAGCGGCACCTTTGAGCGCCAGCAGAATGCCCAGATTGGACTGGGAGAAGGCGAATATGAACTGGGCAATGAAGAACATAATCACCAGATAGTAGGCCATGCTCTCCATTGCCTTGCTCATGCCGGTAATGATGTCCGCGGCGCTGTTCACCGTTCCGGCTGCATAGCCATAGACCACACCGGGTATCAGGAACAGCACGAATATCAGCGATACGATAGAGCCCATTAGCGGCGCACCTAATTCCGTTAGCGAGCCTCCTTGGCCACGCCAGGCGGAGGCCTCTGGCCAGGCGGAGACCACCAGTGCAGCCACAGCCAGGAGCATGGACCACAGGGCGAAGCGCAAGCCCCTGCGCTCGTTGTCTGTCAGTGCATCCATGGTCGGCAGGTCTTCCAGGTTCTCGTCTATGGCAACATTTTGCAGCCTTGGCTCAACCCATTTGTCGGTGACAAACCAGCCGGCCAGCACGATCAAAACCGACGATGATGCGGTGAAAAAATAATTATTGAGTGGGTTGAGCGTAATGCCCGAATCGATGATCTGGGCACCCGATTGTGTGATTCCCTGCAACATGGGGTCGATGGCAGAAGGTATAAAGTTGGCGGAGAAACCGCCGGAAACCCCTGCGAAGGCGGCGGCGATTCCCGCCAGCGGATGCCTGCCCGCCGCATAGAATATGATGCCACCTAGTGGAATCACCAGCACGTAACCTGCGTCCGCCGCGGTGTGACTGACGATACCTACCAGGATGAGCATAGGGGTCAGTAACCAGCGTGCGGTCAGGCCCAGCATGGCGCGCAAGGCTGAGTTAATGAAACCGGTGTGCTCGGCAACACCGATGCCCAACATAGCCACCAGCACCACCCCTATGGGGTGAAAGTGGGCGAAAGTCTTGACCATGGAGGAGAAAAACAAGACCAGGGATTCGCCCGATAGCTGGTTGACCACAAACAGCGGCTCTCCGGTGCGTGGGTCGGACATACCCCAGTCTACGTAGGACAGCAGCCAGGACAGTATCCAGACAGCAAACAGCAGAGCAATGAACAGTAAGGTCGGATCGGGCAGCTTGTTGCCCACTCGTTCCACCGTGGCCAGGGCTCGCTGGCCGAATCCCTGCCGTTCCATCCGGGTGTCTGGCATGTTGTGTTCCCCTGACTGTTATTGTCGAGTTTGCTTCTGTGAGCTTTGCTAGTCAGTTTAATGGTCTACAGTTGTTGTAACAACGTGCCGAGGCCACTTGCATTGCTTTCTTAGGCTGAAGTTTAGGAAGCGGGCAATCTGTTCGGGCCACGGTAACGTAGCAAATAGACCTTCGTTACGTTATTTCACAGGGAAATCTCATGAAATTTGCATATCACGCCACCATGTGTCCGCCAGAGCAATACCTGCCCCTGGCTCAGGCCGCAGAGTCTGCGGGCTTTGACACCTTTACCTTTCCAGACAGCATCTGTTATCCCCAGGAGGGGAGCGATGTGTATCCGTACAACGATGATGGTACGCGCGACTTTCTCGACGGTGTGCCGTTCCTCGAACCCTTCGTCGCTATCCCCTATTTGGCTGCTCGCACTGAGCACATTCGGTTTACCACCTCGGTGATCAAGCTGGCCGTGCGCCAGCCTGTGGTGGTAGCCAAGCAGTTATCCACCCTGGGGGTGATGATTGGAGATCGCATGGGACTGGGAGTGGGCATTAGCCCCTGGCCAGAAGATTTCCTGGCCTGTCAGATACCGTGGGAAAAGCGCGGTAAACGCATGGACGAGATGATGGAAATTGTGAATGGCCTGATGTCTGGCGAGTATTTTGGTTATGACGGGGAAATTTTCCAGCTCGACCCTATCAAGTTATGCCCGGTACCGGATCATCATATCCCCTTGCTCGTGGGCGGGCATGCCAAGCCGGCCTTGCGCCGTGCGGCCAGACTGGGGGACGGCTGGATATCGGCAGGATCGTCCTTGCAGGAATTAAAGGACATGATCGCCCAGATAGAGGTATTGCGTAAAGATTATGGCCGGGACAAGCAGGCGTTCGAATATCACGCCATGACAGAAGCTGCCTATTCAGTGGAAGGGCTTTCGGATCTGGCAGCCGCGGGAGTCACAGAAGTGATCATCGCCTTCCGCAATCCTTATGCAGCTGAACCCGACACGCAGAGCGTGGAGGAGAAAATAGGCATGATCAACTGGTATGCGGAAAATGTGATTAAGCCGTATACCCCATGAAGAGCTAGTCGCCTGCAGCAGGTGAGGGTTGGCGCGCAATTACCAGCAGCAGTTCGCCAACCCTGAAGCCAAACTTGTTCAGTTTGGACTCATTAATCAACAAGTCGGGTGTGAGCAGGTACATACGATCGTCTACCCTGACCTCGAGAATGTCCCCACGGTAGGGGACTTGCAGGACATAATCCAGGAACACGCTGTTACCTGACTGTTTTAAAACACCGTCTCCGCTAACGTCGTCCGCGGTTGCCAAGTAGCTACCGTCTGGTTGGCGGGTCAGTGTCCAGATTCGCTTTTGTTTTTCTCCGTCGTCGAACACAAAGTCCTCGTCCAGTATGCCAACGCCATCCTGCCAGGAGGCCGCGATGTTAGCGTCAAAGGTTCTTATGACCTTGCCGCCACGATTTTTGACCACGCCATGGGCGGTCAGTGGGCCATCAAAAAACTGTTCCACATTGAACGCCGGCGTCATTGCCTGATAGTCAGTAACCTGTACTTGCGAGCAAGCGCCCAGTGAAATTGCGGCGATGAAAATGAGTAGTAGTCGAGTCATGAATATTCTCCGGTTTGTATTGAGTACGAAATCCGCACAGAATCCGATCATCAACGGTTGCCACAACCTCGAATGAAGCTTAGGAGACGCACAGTGTTAAATATGAATTTTGCTCAAGCAGTGAGCATCGATACGCGAGACGGAGACTGGTTGCCAAGCCCGAGAGCAGGCGTCTGGCGTAAACCCCTGGCCAGGGAAGACGCCGAGCGCGGGCATGCCACCAGCATTGTGCGCTATGACCCCGGCTCTCGCTTTCATGCGCACGACCATCCACTGGGAGAGGAGATCCTGGTGCTGGAAGGGACGTTTTCTGATGAAACCGGAGACTATCACGCAGGCACCTATTTTCGTAACCCGGAAGGTTTTCGTCATGCGCCGTTCAGTGAGGAAGGCTGCATCATTCTGGTGAAGCTACACCAGTTCCAGGAAGGAGACGACGCACACGTGGTCATAGATACCAGCACTGCAGCCTGGCGCCCCGGAATAGGTAATCTACAGGTGATGCCGTTGCATGAATACCAGGGCGAGTCCACGGCATTGGTGCGCTGGCCAGCAGGAGAGAAGTTTCAGCCCCACCGCCATTTTGGCGGAGAGGAGATTTATGTCATTAGCGGAGAGTTAATCGATGAATTTGGCCGCTACCCGGCGGGTACCTGGCTACGAAGCCCTCATCTGAGCGAACATTTTCCCTATGTCGAGCAAGACACTGTCATCTGGGTAAAGGTCGGCCATTTGCCGGTGAGTTGATCGACTAGGGCAGTGTTCTACGGTTTTTCTTCATTTTGTCCGGGATTCGTCCAAGCTGTTCTCCACAGCGTGCCCTGACAGTGTTGCCGGTTCTTGCAGTCTGGCATACAACCTCTACAGGGCAGAGGCCGCTCTCCCTTAGGATCGCGCAGTTCCGCGTAGCTTGGAGAATTGTCCTGCATGGTTTGCTCCCTGTGGTTTAACTATGAATACGCGCAGCAATGCAAACAGGACCACTGCCAGGGACAGAAGTCTGATATACGCGCGTCCGCGTATGCAGGTAATACCGATAATGACTAACGCGATGAGGAAGCTCTGTTATGACTGCCAGTGTCAATGAGGAAGCTATTGCCAAGGCCCAGGCCGGCGAAGAGATGTATCAAAGAATCGTGGCCCTGCAGCCCCAGCTGCGCGCCAACGCCGCCGCAGCCAGGCAAGAGCGCAGGGTACCCAAAGACAACATTGAGGCGCTGCAGGAGGCGGGTTTTTTCCTGGCCCTGCAACCTGCTAACTGGGGCGGGTTCGAACTGGACCCCCAGGACTTTTTCCGCATGCAGATGGCGATTGCAGAATCCTGTATGTCGACCGCCTGGGCCGGCGGTATTGTGGCTGTGCATGCATTTCAGATAGCGCTGATGGATTGTCGGGCCCAGAAGGACGTGTGGGGAGATGATATCCACACCCGCGTATCGTCGTCTTATGCCCCCATGGGCAAAGTGAAGGACGTAGACGGGGGATTTCAGTTTAGCGGCAGGTGGGGCTGGAGCTCTGGCTGCGATCACTGTACCTGGGCGCTGCTGGGCGGCATTCTGCCTGATGGTAGCTATCGAACCTTTATGGTGCCTCGTTCCGACTACACCATCGTGGATACCTGGAACTCTATGGGCCTGCAGGGAACCGGCTCTAACGATATTGTGGTGGAGGATGTGTTTGTACCGGATTATCGAACGCACAAGCAGGTCGATGGTTTCGCCGGCACGAATCCCGGGGTGACTGAAAATTCCCCAGCGCTCTACCATATGCCGTGGGCGCAGCTGTTTATCAGAGTGGTCTCAACGCCAGCGATTGGTGCTGCCCGTGACGCCCTGGGCCTTTATGGTGACCTGGTCACCAAACGCGCTAGCGGTGATATCACTAAACTGGCCGGCGATGTCACCACCCAGACCCGAATCGCTGAGGCCACTAATGAAGTGGAAGAAATGAGTGCGGTACTGTTTCGCAATTTCGACCAGATGATGTCAGCGCTGCGAGACGGGCGGGAGATTACACTGCAAGACCGCATCCTCTACCGTTACCAGGCGTCACTGGTGATTGAAAAATCCATAGGGGTAGTTGATTCACTGTTTTCATCTGCCGGGGGTTCATCGGTGTTTGCTGGCAGTGAAATTCAGCAGCGCTTTTTAGATATCCATACGGCCCGGGCGCACGTGGCAAACAATCCCACCGCGTTTGCTCGCAACCTGGGTGCCGTTTCTCTGGGGGCAGAAAACTCGGATTTCTTTGTGTGAGTGATGCAGCCGCGTCTACTGCCATTCTAAACGGGTGAGCTTCCAGTGCCCGTCGAAGTTCTGCCACTGGGAGCTTATCTGGTATACCCCTGCTGAGTTCGGAATCAGACGTTCTCCTCCCGCCAGGACGACCCTGGCGGATGCGCTCGCCAGATTCTGTTCATAGGGGTCGACCACGACCTCAACTTGGGTGATTGCGACCCTGATTCGGCTATAGCGGAGGAAGTAGACCGCCAGCATCTTTTTCGCTTCGGGCTTATCGATATCCAATCTGCCTGATTTCCCTCCTAGAAATGATGCAGACAGTGTGTCGAGAAAGTCTGTCGGGCTGCGCTGGGCAAGTGCTGACTCCATTACTGCGATTCGACTGCGCACAGCCTGCTCAGTCCCCTCCGGCTCGACACACCCCGTCAGAATTACGCTAACTAGCGCAATCGCTGCTATAACTAATCGATTCATACTGTGTTTTGTCCGTCCCCAACACCTTGCGTTTAATCTATCATGGGACCCTGATAATTGAGAGAGATGACTCTATGCCCGCCAGTGGCATGACGCCGACGCTAGGTCACGTATATCGGCTCGACAAACAACTGCAGGCAGATCGCGGTTACAAACTTGACGATCTGCGTGAGCGTGATCACGCCATAGGCCAGGGCTGTACTGGGGCTGACGACACCGAATGCCTTTTGCAGTGGCTTGAGGTAGCAGCTACCGAGGACGATGGGGCAAGTGGCGGTTGGCTTAACGAAGAACATGCAGCGCTGATGTTGCGGCTGGCGGCGCTTTTTTTCGGGCTACTGACCATGACCGGTTTTTTGCTAGCCAGTGATCGTGCCCTGATCAATGTATTCCTGTTACTGCTGATATTTGTATTGCTGCCATTACTGACCTCTGTCGCGGCGGCCTGGGCAATGTTTCGTTCGGTGCGCGGAAGCCCACCGGCAGTTTTCCCGCTGAATCCCGCCCGATTTGTCACCCGTCATGCGCTACCCGACAAACGCTATCTGAAAGAAAGCAGTTCGGTGCTGCGATTGCTGTTGTTGAAATATGGCCAGGAGTTTGGTGCCCTGTTTGCGGTTGGGGTGATGATGGCCTTTTTGGGGCTGCTGGCATTCAATGATTTTAGTTTTGTCTGGGGCTCTACGTTTGGCTTCAGCGACGCGCTCGTGGCCCGCTTTACTTCATTGCTGGCCTCGCCCTGGTCGGCGCTGCTGTCTTCGGCGATGGTGTCACCGGAGGTCATTGCCGATACCCGTTATCATGCAGCGCAGTTTGACCTGAGCCAGATGTCAGCTGACAGTCGCCGTGGTTGGTGGCCTTTCCTGTTCATGTGCCTGGCAGTCTATGCTTTGCTGCCACGGTTGTTGCTATGGTTTGCCTCAAGACGTGCCTACCGCAAAGAAGTTCGCCGAGCCTTGCTGGCGGTGCCCGGGGCAAGTGGCGTTCTCGCGCGCATGCGCGCCCCTGTGGTGACCACCCGGGCAATTGACTCGGATCATGTAGACGTAGAAACCCCAACGATGATTTGTGAAGAGGGGGCAGTGCTGCTGGATTGGGCCGGTGCGATGGACCAGGCGAGCGTTGAGATTAAGGTACAACACAAATTGCGTGCCGGACTGGGTTCTCCCGCAGACGACCTCGATAGCATCGAGTTAATTAATCGACTGCAGCCAGTACAATTGCTGGTAGCGGTGAAGGCCTGGGAGCCACCCATGGCAGATCTTGCCGATGTGCTGGCGGAAATAAACGGCGTATCCCGTTGTAGTTTGCAGCTGGTATCACTGGCGGGTCGGGAGATGGGGGAGTCAAGCTTTCGCGACTGGCAGAAGTTTGCCCGGCAGTTGCCCTTTGTCACTACCGAAGTTGTTCCTCTGGGAGGGCAATAGCGAGTGACGGTCGTAAAAGAAGAACTCCTCCCCAACTTTGCTGTGGTCGGTCGACCCAATAAGGGCAAGTCTTCAATTGTAGCTACTCTGGCCCGAGATGATTCAGTGCATATTGCAGCACGGGCGGGTTCTACCAGATCTACCCGGCGCTTTCCCATGCAGGTGGATGGAGAGACGCTGTACGAGCTAATCGATACGCCTGGTATGCAGCGCTCCAGGCAGATGCTCGCCTGGCTGCAAGCTAACTGTAGTGATGCAGCGGCGCGCCCAGCCACAGTGAAGCGCTTTTTGGATGTGCACAGCGAAGACGATCAGTTTGCCGATGAATGTCTGGCTTTGCAGCCGATTGTTGATGGCGCCGGTATTATCTATGTCGTGGATGGCTCTGTACCTTTTGGGGCGGACTACGAAGCGGAAATGGAAATTCTGCGCTGGACCGGCCGGCCCAGCCTGGCCCTGGTTAATCCGATTGAGAATTCCGATTACGTGGAACAGTGGTCCGCGGGGCTGGGCCAATACTTCCAGACCGTACGTGCCTTTGATGCCCACCGTGCCGAGTACAGCAAACAACTGGATTTGTTAACCCTGTTTGGCCACCTGGATCCCGAATGGCGCCAGCCGCTGCACAGAGCTGTGGAAGTGCTGGAAATGGATCGTCAGCGTCAGCATCAGGAGGCAGGTGAAATTATTGCTGAGCTGATCTGTGACGGACTCACCTACACAGTCGACCAAGCCGTGCCGGAAGGGGCCCCGGAAGCACCTGTGCGCAAGTTACTGTTTGCACGCTATCAACGGCAGCTGATCAAGCGGGAGCGAGAGAGCCGCAAGCGGGTGGAAGAGTTGTTCTATTACCGGGATTTAAACAAGTCTGAACAGGGTATCGATTTTGCTGAAGAAGATTTGTTTCATCAGGAAAACTGGTACCTGTGGGGATTGAACAGGCGGCAGTTGTTGATTGCCGCGGGTGCCGCTGGTGGTGTTGCCGGTGGCGGTGCGGGAATAGTAGTGGATGGTATAACCGGTGGTTTGCTGGGCGGCCTTGCGACAATAGCCGGAGGCATTGGCGGCGCCGTTGCCTCAACCCGAAGTGCGCTGAAATACTCAACCGATATTGCCCGCTGGTCAGTCAGTGGCGTCCCTACTGGTGGCAATCGTCTTTCTTATGGTCCTTCACGTAACGTCAACTTTCCGTTTGTGCTGCTGGGCCGTGCCATGCAGCACCACCGTTTGATCAGTCAGCGTACCCATGCGGTGAGAGAGGCTTTGAAGCTGGATGACCCTGCGCTGGATTGGCTGACTGAAAAGGAACGGCGGCAATTGGCGCGCATCTTTGATGCAATTCGCAACAACAAACGCGTGACTGAACACCGAGCACAGCTTGCCGAACTGGTGCAGACCTGGTGCCAGGGGGTAGATGCAGCTTAATCGCTGCGCAACGCACACGATTGTGTCAGCGAAAGAGTTCTAACAAGCGCTGGTCAATCCAACCGTCCATGCGCCAGTTCATCAGAAAGCCACAGTGGCCGCCGTGTTGTGGAGTTTCAATAGTCAGTGCATCTGATTGAGCGATACGCTCAAGATCGTCACAGGGGATCATGGGATCGTCCTGGCTGAGAATCAGGTGCGAGGGCACGGCAAGGTTGGCGAGGGTATCACCGGTCAGTGCATAGGCCTCGTAGTAGCTCTGGGGCGTATCGAAGCCGGTGTAGTGGGGCACAAAATACTCATTCATGTCTGCCAGCGTTTGCATTTCCAGCAACGTGTCGCCGTAGCCAAGCTCAGGATAATGCTCCAGTTTGATTTTGAGGGAGCGCTTCCAGCGGTGGACGAAGTACTTGTGATAGATCTGGCTGCCGTTCTCCAGTTCCTGCATTGTCCGCCAGGGGTCCAGTACCGGGCACACAGCAACAACCTTGTTAAGCCTCAGCCCCTGTTCCTCCGCTTTCGCCGCCAGACGCAAAGAAAAATTGCCCCCCAGGGAATGCCCCGCGAGAAAGGTTTTATCGTGAGGATAAAGCGTTTGTATTTCACCCACAGCATCCATCACTTCTTGCAGTCGCGTTGAATTGTAGAGCTCTGGGTTCAGTTCATGGCTGGGGCCGTGATCGCGCAAGTGCAGACGAAATACATCAAAACCTGCCTGCAGCAGAGAGTGGGCGTTGGACAACTGATAGCTGGATTGCGCATCTCCCTCCCAGCCGTGCAACAAAATGGCCAGGCCGCGTGTAGGGGAGGGGTGGGCGTTGTAATAGCCATGGAGTCGAATGCCGTCACTGCATTGCAATACTACGCTAGCAGCTTCAGCCTGGAGTTTTCGAGTGCGTCGTCTCAGTGGCCAGCTGCGTAAAGGCGTGCTGGAAATCAGCGTCTGTACGTGGGCGTTACGCAGTACAGGTGGCGGATCGAATGTTGATTCCGAGGCAGTAATAACCATAAGTCTATGCAGTAAAGTGTGAAACCAGGCCTGTTACCCCAGTTCGGTTTTGGCCCGGCCAAAAGCCTCAATGGCCATTTCCAGATCATCGTCACTAAGCGCGGCAGACATCTGAGTGCGAATACGCGCCTTGCCCCTGGGTACAACGGGGAATGAAAATGCCACCACATAAACCCCCTGGGCCAGCATGAGTTCAGCGAACCTGGCGGCCCTGGCCGCATCGTGCAGCATTACCGGCACAATGGGATGTTCGCCCGGTAGCAGTTCAAAGCCGTGCCTTTCAAGGCCCTGTCGAAACACCGCTGTATTGTGCCGCAAGCGGTCCCTGAGTTCGGGCGCTTCACTGACCAGGTCGATGGCCTTCAACGCGCCGGCAACAACAGGAGGCGCAACGGTATTGGAAAACAAGTACGGCCGCGAACGTTGGCGTAGCAGGTCGACGACCTCCTTTTTAGCGGAGGTATAGCCGCCACTGCCGCCACCCAGAGCTTTGCCCAGTGTTCCGGTAATAATATCTACCCTGTCCATGCAGCCGCGTAATTCGTGCGTACCGCGGCCTTCAGCGCCGACAAATCCAGTGGCGTGGCAATCGTCAAAGTGCACCAGTGCATTGTACTTGTCTGCCAGGTCGCAAATTTCATCCAGGCGCGCGATGTAGCCGTCCATAGAAAATACACCATCGCTGGTAATCAGCTTGAAGCGCGCGCCCGCCGCATCAGCAGCTTTAAGCTGTTGTTCCAGGTCGGCCATATCGTTGTTCTTGTAACGGTAGCGCTGTGCCTTGGACAGGCGCACACCGTCAATGATACTGGCGTGGTTCAGTTCGTCGGATATCACTGCATCTTCGGCGCCCAGCAAGGTTTCAAACAAACCTCCGTTGGCATCAAAGCAAGAGGGATAGAGGATGGTGTCTTCGGTGCCCAGAAATGTGCTGAGTTTGTCTTCCAGCTGTTTGTGCAGGACTTGGGTGCCGCAAATGAAGCGCACCGAGGCCATACCGTAGCCCCAGTCTTCCAGGCCTTTGGCTGCCGCTGCGTTCACTTCCGGGTGTTGCGCCAGTCCCAGGTAATTGTTGGCGCACAGGTTGAGTACCTCGCCTTCTTTAACGCCTACATGGGCGCCCTGGGGTGTGGTGATCAGGCGTTCGTGCTTGTATAGGCCGGCTTCTTCGATACCGCGTAACTCACTCGCCAGATGCTCACCGAAACGATCGTACATGCTTGCCTCCTTAAACGTCCCAGTTGAGGACGACCTTACTGGCTTCCCCGCTGTTCATTGCATCAAATCCGTGCTGGAAGTCGGTATAGGGCAAGCGGTGGGTGATCACCGGGGAAATATCCAACCCTGAGTCAATCATCATCGACATTTTGTACCAGGTCTCATACATCTCCCTGCCGTAAATACCTTTCAGGGTGAGCATGTTGAAAATCACCGTGTTCCAATCGATGGCGGTATTTTCAGAGGGGATGCCAAGAATAGAAATCTTGCCGCCGTGACACATGTTATCGATCAGTTCGTTAAAGGCCTGTGGGTTGCCAGACATTTCCATACCGATGTCGAAGCCCTCCTGCATACCCAATTCAGCCTGTACGTCGGCAATGCTTTCGCGGGTGACATTCACGGTGCGGGTGGCACCCAAAGTGCGGGCCAGTTCCAGGCGCGAGTCAATCACATCGGTAATCACCACGTGGCGGGCGCCGGCATGCTTGCACACCGCCGCTGCCATCGCGCCTATAGGGCCGGCCCCGGTAATCAGTACGTCTTCGCCCAGCAGGTCAAATTGCAAAGCAGTATGGGTCGCGTTACCGAAGGGGTCGAATAATGAGGCGACATCCAGATCTATGCCGGGACTGTGCTCCCAGACATTGGACATGGGTAGGGCAACATACTCGGCAAATGAGCCAGGACGGTCCACGCCAATACCTGACGTTTGGTTGCACAGGTGACGACGTCCGGCCATACAGTTGCGGCAGCGACCACACACAACATGGCCTTCGCCGGACACGATTTGGCCCGCTCTGAAGTCGTTAACGTTGGAGCCAACTTCGACGATTTCGCCGACAAATTCGTGACCGACCACCATGGGTACCGGAATGGTCTTCTGTGCCCAGGCGTCCCAGTTGTAGATATGCATGTCGGTACCGCAAATAGCGGTGCGCTTGACCTTGATGAGCACATCGTTGATGCCCAGTTCAGGCTCGGGAACGTCTTCTAACCAAATGCCTTGGCAGGCCTCTTTTTTGACCAGTGCTTTCATGTGGAGTGTCCGTCGGAATCAGACTGTGCAGTCTAGACGTAAAAGCCCGTGTGCGGAGAGGTGATGCGAGGTTTTTTTTCGTGAGGCCTCAGGGCCTCAGTCAGTGGTGCCAGCTTTGCGGGCAGAATCGATATGGCTGTTATAGCCTTTGAGGTTATCCTGTCCGGAGACGCCGGTATCTTTGTCGCTGGACCAGGCGCCGCCGTTTTTGGCCGACTTGCTGCCCGCGCCGAAGTTGCTGGGGTCTACCTTTACCTTGGTGCGCTCGCCCGCGTTGGGGCAAGCCTTGTCGGTGAAGGTTTTCTTGCCGCTGTCGGGGTCAACGCACATGAAAACTTCCGCAGATGACAACTGCGGTGCCAGTAATGTGGAAGCCAATAGCAGGGCTCCAGCAATGGTCTTTTTCATGACGAAACGTCCCTTTTGGGTTCAATTTTCTTCACCGTAGGCGCAGGAGCTGGTCTGGTCTATAAAAAACTCGACTTTTCGCCAGAAAGCCCGAAAACTCCCTGTATTCCCGCTGTCGAATCATGCCTATGAGCGAAACCCTACTACGTTATCTGCCAGACCTGGTCTTGTGGGGCACCGTGCTCTCCCTGGTCACGCTGGCGGCTACTGTGTTTGCCGTGCCCTGGGTAGTGGCCAGGTTGCCCGTAGATTACTTCAGCGAGCCACGAAGGCATCCCCTGCGGGAGGAATTAGGCCTTGGGGCATGGGTCCTGGCACTGTTGAAGAATATTCTCGGGGCAATACTGGTACTGGCGGGGGTTGTACTGTTGTTCACGCCTGGCCAGGGCATTTTGGTGATCCTGGTGGGGCTGCTAACGATGAACTTTCCCGGCAAATACCGTTTGGAGCGTGTGCTGGTTGCCAGGCAGGGGGTATTTCGCGCCTTGAACTGGTTGCGCTCCAGACGCTCATTACCGCCTTTTGAAGCTCCCCTGCGACAAAATCTCTCGCAGGATTGAGATGCCAAAGTGCCGTGGTCGTTTTATAATCGGGTGTCTAACCGAGAAGAGATGTATCCAATGATCGGCAAAATGATGTCCATGGGCTTTGAATTGGCCACCTTGCCCGCCCGCCTGACCTGGCGCAGTGCCCGGGCAATCTCCATGAGTTCTAGCGAATTCCAGCAGTTCTCCGAAGAATTGCGCAATGCCTCTGAGGAGGTTGCCCGCGAGCTCCAAACGGTGATCGCCGGCGTTGATGCTGAAATGACCCTGAAGGCAGGTCACCTTAGCGGTGAGCAAAAGGTACAGGCCGCGTCTCTGGCCCTGCAGGCGGCTGAACAACATATGAGTATGGCCGCGGTAAACCTGTTGCGTGCCATGTGGCTGTCCTCGCATGCCGGGCGCGAGCTGGCGCAAGACAAAAGCGGCGTTATTATTGAGCACGATTCCTGAAATTTCTGCGACTTCGACTATGCTGATAGTTGAGCAGCCACCTAAAGAAGATGAGTAATTTACTGATGAAACCGACCAAGTATTTACTGGCGCCGCTGGCGCTCTTGTCCTCACTAGCGCTGGCCCAGGAGGGCACCTCGCTGGAGTCCGACTGGATCGAACTGGTTAAGGGACACAAGGGCGAAGCAATGGGCGTAGAGGTCACCGACATCCAGCCCGGTGACACCGCGGGCAGCAAGAAGATCTACATCGCCGTACCCAAAGTGTCTATGGGCCACCCGGATACCATTGAAGAAGTACTGGTGATTGGCCAGGCGCCGGAGGAATCGGAGCCACTGGATATCCAGTACGAGTGGGTTTTTGACTACGACGAAGATAATTACGGTCTCATAGTGCATCTGGGCGAGGGCAACTGGCCGATCCGCCTGTATATGAATTCTTCTCCTGGCTATATTCGCCAGGAATAGCCAGCGTGGCGCGCTTTACCGAGACGGCCCTGGAGGCCGTTGAAATCATAGGTTCCGGTGAGCATATCTGGTGCCATTCCATGGCCGCCACGCCCACGGTGCTGCTAGAGGCGTTGGCGCAACACGCCAGGTCCCTGTCTGATGTCACTATCATGCAGTTGCATTTGGAGCATGCTGAGTCTATTGCCGACCCTGCACTTGAGGGACATTTGCGCAATCGATGTTTCTTCGCAGGTAAGACCACCCGGAATTTAATCAACGAGGGCAGGGCGGATTACGTGCCCATGTTCCTGTCTGAGATCCCCAAACTTTTCCGTCATGGTGAGCAGCAGATCGATACAGCGCTGGTACAGGTCTCTACCCCGGATCAACACGGTAATTGCTCCCTGGGCATCTCAGTTGAAGCAACCGCGGCAGCCTGTGATGTGGCCAAACGCATTATCGCCCATGTTAATCCGAATATGCCTCGCACCCATGGCGACAGTTTCATTAATATTCGCGATATTGCATACGCCTATGTCGATGAAGCGCCTTTGATTACTATTGAAAACAAAGTGATTTCCGACACCGAACGGCAGATTGGTGAAAATGTGGCCAGTCGTGTTAGAGACGGCGACTGCCTGCAGATGGGAATAGGCGCTATTCCCGATGCGGCGCTCTCTTTCATGAAAGACCGTCGCGATCTGGGTGTGCACACCGAAATGTTCTCCGATGGCGTACTGGAGCTGATAGAGACCGGGGTAATTACCAACGCCAATAAAAAAATTGCCCGGGGCCGAACGGTGACAGGCTTCACCATGGGCAGCGAACGCCTGTACAGGTTCGTAGATGACAACCCGGAAGTGACTTTTCTGGATATCGAGTTCGTCAACAACCCTGTAGTGATTGCCAAGAATCCCCAGGTGACGTCTATCAATAGTGCAATCCAGATAGATCTCACCGGACAGGTCTGTGCCGACTCAATGGGTCACAAAATATACTCCGGAGTAGGGGGGCAGGTGGACTTCGTGTTGGGCGCAAATTTCTCCGAGCACGGTAAATCGATTATTGCCCTGCCCAGTACCGCCAAGAAGGGTTCGTTGAGCCGCCTGGTACCCGCCCTGGAGCGGGGCGCAGGCGTAGTTACGACTCGGGCTTTGGTTGACTACGTAGTGACTGAATACGGCATAGCGGAGCTGCGTGGCCGCTCTATTGCCGAGCGCGCCCGTGACCTGATTAATATCTCTCACCCGGACTTCCGCGAGGAGCTCGCCCGGGAGGCGAGAGACACACTGGGTCTGTCCATTTAAGGGCCAAAAAATCCACTCCCAAGCCCTTGACGAATAACAGGTTCGTCCCTATAGTACGCCACCTCAACGCGCCCGTAGCTCAGCTGGATAGAGTACCTGGCTACGAACCAGGCGGTCGCACGTTCGAATCGTGCCGGGCGCGCCAAATACAAAAAAGCCTCACCCTATGGGTGGGGCTTTTTTGTATTTGACTTGTCTGGCCGAGCGAACATGCCCGTTCGACAAATTGCGCAGCAATTTGAACCGAGCCGCCAAGCGGCGAAGCCCCGCAGGGGGAAGAACACCCCAAGGGTGTTCTGAGTTCACAGAAACTCGCTTACCCATACCCCTACTACAACGCGACGCCTAAGCGTGTCAGGGTTGTTCGGTCGGGAAATCCATCGCCTATCAGGCCTGCGCTAATTTGAAACTCGCGCAGTGCAGAACGGGTGGCGGGGCCCACGAGTCCATCGGGTTCACCGCTGTCGAAGCCATTTGCTATCAGCAGTTCCTGCATTTGGATGACCTCAGCACGCGCTAACCGGGGCTGGTTGTCGGGTATCGCTTGTCGCAGCGGCCCTGCGCCCGCTATACGGTCCGCGAGATGCCCTACGGACAAAGCATAGCTGGTAGAGCGATTCCATTGCATTATGACCTCGAAATTATCATAGACGAGGAACACGGGCCCCTTGTGACCGGCAGGCATTAACAAATCTGCATCCATACCGGCGGCCACCGGCAGCGCGCCGCTATCTGCTTTGCGCAGACCCAGGGCTCGCCAATCCTCCAGAGAGCGTTTTTGTACAGCCTTGGCAAAGTCGTAGTTGGCGGGCAGTTTTACTTCTCGGCCCCAACGCTGTTGCGGTTGCCACCCCAACTGAGCCAGGAAGTTGGCTGCCGACGCCAGGGCATCTCGTCGACTACCCCACAGATCAATTGTGCCATCCTCGTCGCCGTCTATGGCATAGCGCAAATAATTAGAGGGCATAAACTGGGTGTGGCCAACAGCGCCAGCCCAGGAACCCTTCATCTGATCGGCGCGCAAATTCTCTCGCTCCAGTAACTCCAGGGCGAGCAAGAACTCGCTGGTAAAAAACTCACTGCGGCGCGGGTCACAGGCCAGCGTGGCCAGGGAATCCAGTGTGGGCATGCCCCCCAGGTAACTGCCAAAGTTAGTCTCCAGCCCCCAAAATGACACCAGGTATTGCCCGGGTACACCGTAATCACGCGTCAACTCCGCGAGGAAGGTGTCGAACTGGGCATAGAGCTTGCGCCCTTGATCAATTCGGCTTTGGGAGACACGCTTGTCAAAATAGTCTGCGAATGACTGAGTGAACTCGGGTTGGGATCGATCCAGTTCAATGACCCGGGACTGATATTGGAGTCGCGGAATGACTTCCTGCACCGTTGTTTCCGAGATCCCGTGGGCGGAGGCCTGCAGCTGCATGCGCGTTATGCACTGCTCAAATTCCGCTGGATCAGCGCTTGCTGTAGCGCTGAAAAGGCCAAGAAAAATCACACTAAAGAATCGAAGATGCACAGTAATTCCTGTCTAAAATAAGTTGAATACTGCCAGATCAGTCCGGGTATTTGCCTTCTTTATCGGCCACGAACCAGGGCTGAGAGTACCAGTAGTAACGCCCGGGTTGAGTGCGGCTGGGCGCGGTACAGTTAACGCGTGAGCGACCCACAGGCAGCGACTTTTTCAATGTTACGGTGACCGTATGACTATCAGTCGTAATAGGCACAGTTTCATTGGCATAATAGCATCCCATTTGCGCCGCAATCACGTCCAGACCCTCGAAGGTGAAGGAAAAGTTACCCGGCGAAGTTTGTTGCGTTGCAGGGTCAGAAACCGACGTGGAAGTTACCGGCATGGCGAGGCTATTGATTTTCGTCTTCAGGGTATCGAGATTGCCATAGATGCCCGCAGCCGGAAAACGTGGCAGCGCGGTAAAGTCACTACCGCTGTAGATCGCGCCCGAGTGCTGGCCAAAGCCGACCATTTTCAATCGCGTGATCAGGTTTTGGATGTCTGCGTTGAACTCACCATAGGGATAGGCCAAATACTGTGAGCTATAGGTGAGCCGGTCTTGCAGCAGGGCCTGCGCCTGAACGATATCCTGCTCTATTGCGGCAAGCCATTCGGAAGCGCTTACCCCTGCAGTGCGCTCCAGGAGATGCCGATGATGCGAGGTGTGGTTGGCAAATCGGGCACCACCTTTGCCCATCTCAATAATCTGGTGCCAGTTGAGTTGATGCTTGTACTTACCGATCATCTGGGGGTTTACGAAGACTGTGTAGGGCATTGCGTATTTGAGCAAAAGCGGATGGGCATTGTCATAAATATTGCGATAACCATCATCAAAGGTAATAACCACTGCGCGTTCCGGCAAGAGTTGCTTGTTTTTGAGAGTGGTTACAACCTGTTCCAGTGAAATGACGTTGTAACCATCGGCAAGATACTGCAAATGCTGCTCAAAGATTTCGGGGGTCACTGAAGTTGAAGCAGGAGTGGTGGTGCTGACATGGTGATAAAGCAAGACAACGGCATTGTCAGCGCCCTTCGCCCAGGCAAGAGGGCAGGCCAGTAGGGCAACTGTAAGAATACACGCTCGCAGCTTTGTCATGGAAAGGCACTCTTTGTATCACGGTAATGCCGTTTCGGGGCACGTGGCTATGACTATATTGTGACCGTAATATCGGGAACGGTCGTATGCTATTTTTCGCTCGGCCATTGCCAGATGCCAGCCGCAGGGTTCAGGGTGATAGTTTTAAAACTGCGAGCCTCGAGAATATTAGGGTAATAGTCCTGAAGGCAAGTATAAGAAATATAAATAGCTTGTCGAGTGTAACTGCTCGTTCACAAAATAGTCTCTGATCCGGAAATGGTGGAAGACGGCCCGCGCAGTGCCTGCGGTGCTGCCCCGTTCCTTCGATGGCTCTGACTGCCCCATCGCAATGACTACAGACCTCTATGCTGCTTAAATCTGCTGGATACACCCAGCGTCCCTATGGCTGATAGAATGGAGATCGACCAGGCAACTGGCTCAGGGACGATATTCCTGGCAGGCGTATGCTGGCGTTCGGAGTTTATGCGCTGCCTGACAAAATATTTTCCATTCAAAAAAGCTGTAGGCTGCAGATCCAATGAAGAAGAGTCACAAAAAAATGGATAACGCGGTGAGAATTGCGCTTACCGATGTATGCGAGGAGGCTCTTGTTGAAGTGACTGGATTTCAATGGCTGACGCACTTTGCCGACTACAGCTCCTTTCCGAGCTCATTATCAGTTGTCTGCGTGTTCGACACTGACAACGATTTAGCCTGTGCGTTGAATTGCTTAAACGACGATTATTTGCGTGATCTGATAAAAGAGAAGCTAAGCGCTGCCAATATCGAGATTAGGGATATTAGGCAGCATGTCAGTTTTGACACAGAAGAAGCGTGTAAAAGGCAAAACGGGGGTAAATGGCATGAACGGTTCAGTTAGATCTGCGTCAGGTTCAACCTGAGTCACCGCGACATCGAAGATCTCCTGGCTGCACGAGGCATCACCGCTGTATCTACATAGCCCCCCGCACTTGATCCAGATCCCTCACCGTCTCACAAGCCGCATACAGCTCATACCCCGTATCCGCAATCAATACAGCTACCCCAATAAACGAAATGACTTCAGCGGAGATAGCAGCAATACTCTTCGCCGCTACCCGCTTGGTTCTGCTGACGAGCCTAGTGCCGGACGTTTGCCGATGTCAGTGCTGCTTGGTCATGCACTGTTATGTGATTTACAACGAAGATCTCACCATAAAGTAAAATTATAACAATAAGTTTTGATCTGAATTGATAGCTAAGAATCAGGCGGTCGCACGTTCGACTAATTGCGCAGCTATTTGAACCGAGCCGCCAAGCGGCGAAGCCCCACAGGGGGAAGAACGCCCCAAAGGGTGTTCTGAGTCGTCTAGTCGGTCTTTTCCTCAGAGACATTGTTTGCCTCCGCTACAAGCTTTTTCCAGTTTTCGAAAGATTTAGAGGTGTAAGTTAGCCTTTACCTTGGTTCGCAATATTTTTTAATTTTCCAGCCGCTATTGAGGCGAGGTTATGCATCATTGGCCATGATATGGGTTAAGCCCCGTCATGATAATTGTCGTGCCTGTGATCTGGATCATGAGAATTTTACGAGATTCGGTTTCTTATTCCGGCCATATGTGACAGAATTTTGTCTCATCAGAGCTGTAACCGAAGCTCATAGTTATGTGGATTTTGGCGGTTGTCTGAGGACTGTTGTTAGTTTCTTTGGCAGGTTACCCGTGCAGCGAGAAAAGCTGAGGGCAAACTTAGCCTCACTATAAGGCACTTTTTGTTTGACTGATCGTCGGGGTTTCATGGAGTCTCCAGTTATAATGCAACATTATATGCAGCCGCTGATTCAAAACACCATCTGCATTGGATTAGCCGAAAGAACTGATCGTAGAGAGCACGCTAAAGCTGAATTTGATAGAGTCGGGATAGATGAGTTCATATGGGTAGATGCTTTTGGAACGAATTCCGACAAAGTTCGCGATGCTTATGAGAGCGGGGTAGTCGCTGGTTGTCCACCTTGTTTCAGATGTGGCCAGAATAAATGCGAATGCGAAAATAAACGGCTGATCGAAACGCAAGTTGGTGCCTGGCTATCTCATTTTGAAGCCTGGAGCCATGTGGCTCAGCGGGGGCTTTCCCTGATATGTGAAGATGATATCCAGTTTACGGAACGGGCTACCGAGGGTTTTGACTGGCTGAATCAACAGCCTGATTTACTCCGAGCTGTTGAACTGCAGCAGCCGACTCTTCTCCGCCTCGGAAAGGCACTGACCCAAGACCACATTAGTAATGAAGACTTCCAGTTGACAACAGATATAACAATGTCCAATCCTTGTTATGCGCTGAATTCAGCCATGGCGCAGTTACTTCTTGAATCAGGTCGCACAGTAACGACAACGGTCGATATTTATACTCATCGACTGATGAATATGCCTTGCTCTCACCATACTCTTTTCCCACCGATAGCCTATGAGCACTCGTGGTCAACGGGTCAGCTGAGATCTGATATCCGACCTAAGGAGGTCTATATTTCACGACTTGAGAGACAGCTTGCTCAATTAGAATCTTACTCAGATGAGTATAAAGCTATTGTTCTGGCAATCGAGGATGAGCGAAAGCGATTTAGAAAATTTGAGAGAGACCAGCGTTTCGACTAATGAAATATTCCTAAATACACCACTAGGCTCATTAATTTGAGATTTTTCGAAACATCCATTCAATATACGGTAAATGTCTATCTCACCAAAAAAATCTAACAACTATACTTTAGCAAAATTTCTGCTTTACTATCTGGAATTAAAAAAATGAAACGCATTGGATTTGCGTGTACGACGATAAACCCAAGAGCGCAAGCACTTGTCGAGACTGTAAGTGTCTGGCGGCATGAAAACTTAGGGCCTATTTCGTTAGCTCTTGACAGAAAAACGCCTGATCCCGGTGAGTGTGCTAATAGTTCAGAGTATATCCAGCACGATAGCAAGCCGGAAACAAGCTTTGAGCGGTTATGTCCCTGGGACAGCTACTCACGCAAGAATATCAGTTTTGCGAGGCTCGCTCGCAGCGGCGTGGACTTTATTTTCGAAACAGACGACGACAATTCTGTATATGGAGAAGGCCTTGTTGCCCGAATTGACGAGGCCCTAAGTTTTTTCGAGTCTACTGAAGTCTTGAGCCCATCTGAAGTGAGTAATATATTTAGCGCCGTTTACAACGTATCCAACAAAATCTGGGCAAGAGGGTACCCTCTTTACTGGCTTGAGCGTGAGCCAGTTTTTCATTCTAATACTAATGATTGTGTTGCAGCGGGCGTTATTCAATTTTTAGTTGATGGTAACCCTGATGTCGACGCAATTTATCGCCTTGTTTTTGGCAATGATTTTAGTCTTGATAGTAGAAATTTCGATTTGCCGATCTATACTTTTCGTAATTTTCACCCGTTCAATTCTCAAGCTACTCTTTGGCCGAGAGATCAATATCCACTCATGTATTTGCCCTCATACTGCGATTTTAGAATGACCGATATATGGCGAAGTTATATCGCGCAGCATGTTATGTATGCATATGGAAACTGTGTTGTATATGCCCCGGCTTTGGTCAAGCAGCAGCGTAATGAGCACCTAATTTATGACGATTTTTTCGGTGAACATGAAGGATACAAGAAAGGTCTACTCTTGCTAAATATACTCGATGGGATAGAAGTGGACTCATCTCAAGAAAAAGCAGACTCACTTTTAACAATCTATTCAATCTTAGTCGATAAAAACTTCTTTGATCCAAAAGAATTAGTTCTTCTTGATGCTTATTTGGCTTCAATTCTATGAGAATATTTTGGTGTGAACAATCGGGAATAATCGAAGATAGGAGTCAGTTAGTTGCCGCTCTTGAGAGTTCTGGAATTGAATATCGGCGTCTCAATTGGAAGAGAGGACTTGACGATAAATTCGCAAATGTAAAATGTAGTGAAGATCGTCTCAGTTGGAGTAAAGGGAGAGAATTACTCTTTAATAGCGTAAAGAACGAAATGGCTAAAGGTGACTATATCGTGCTTGCTGATGATGACATTGAGATAGTAAATCGGCCCGATTCGCTTGAGCATTTGCGAACCATACTTGCTAGATTTCGGCCGCCCCTAGCAGTTCCATATTCGACTAATCGCCATCATTTATCCACTGGAATGGAGTATCACAGGCTTAGAGATCCAGAGAAACCCTTTCCGATTTTTCTGGCGGATTTACAAGTTCAAATATTTCGAAGAGATTTCGCCGATATGATATTTCCTAGCATTTACGACGGTGGCTATGGCACGTACTGGTACGCCTATTTTTTCTGTGCGTTAAAGTATGGCTATGGCGCACTTTGTATCCCGCATTTTATGGTTAAAAATCTGAGGCATGAATCAGTTAGCGGAGACTACGGCGGTGTAACAAATAATATGTCAGATGAAATCTGGCGAGCTTCCGAGCAGATATTGCCTACTCGAGTAAAAAAGTGGTTTTCGGAGACCAAAAATAGAGGGGTGACTGTCAGGGTAGCTAATTCTTGGTATGCATCTCGCCCTTTTTGGATGATGTTTGGGTCTCTTTTTGCAGAAAGAAAATTTTTTGAATTCAGAGAATGTATGAAACTGGGAACATGGAAAGGCTAGCTGCACTGCGGAGTCAGTTTTTTAGTTTTGTCGAAAATTATTTTTTTAACGTCGTATTCAACAATAAGGTAAGCCAATTTTTGGACTTCTACTGCTAAGTAATCAGGCAATCTAATCTGTACGCCGCTCTAGGCGTTCCTAGTCTAACGGAAATACACGGAAGGGTATGGTAAGTCCATGTGAGTATATTTTTTGCGACTTGTCGATTGAATTACTGTTGGAGATCGTTGTTATCTGACTGGGATATGAGTTCGGAGACAGCTATTCCAGGTAAGATGCTTACACATAGCTACAGGAAATTAAAAAATTTATTATGATCCTAAGCGCAAATTACTTATAGGAGCAATTATTAAGCCGTGAAAAAAATATTCCAATGGCGTATACCAAAAGTCAGTATTATCGTCCCGGCATTCAACTCATACAAGACTTTAGAGCGGTGTTTGGATTCGGTCATGCACCAAACTCTAAAAAATATTGAAATTATCTGCGTGAATGATGGCTCAACTGACGATTCAGGAAAGATTATAATTGCTTGCAAAAAAAGAGATAGCAGGATTAGGCGGATACAGCATATAAATAATCTTGGAGAAGGTGCTGCTAGAAATACTGGACTAGATAATGCTACGGGGAAGTTTGTTTTTCATTTGGATGCCGATGACAGTATTCCAAAAACGGCAATCGAAGATCTTTATTTGGCAGCAGTCTTTCATTCCAGTCAACTGGTTAAAGGTGGCTTTTCAATTTTTGGTAGCGATGGTTCTCTCAGAGCTGAAAATACGGAGTCGGCCGAAAAGAAAGTTGTAAATACCAACATATATAAAAGCGCGTTTCTCCGTAAGATACCAGTGAGTCACTGTTCATACCTATATGATCGTGAGCTCGTACAAAACCACGGCATTCGCTATCGGACTGATCTGTCGGTCGGGCTTGACCTTATCTGGCTTACTCAAACCCTAATTGCAGCTAATAGAGTTACGGTTCTCGAATCATCTGTATACAACTATCATTTGAGGTCAGATTCGGCGACACAGTCAATATTGTCTCTCAAACAAGCCTATGATGCACTGGAGGCGAAAAGAGTTATTAGCCAATTACTTATCGATGTTGACCTCGTAAATGAGGCCAGAAGTGTATTGACGGGATGGAATTACCAGGTCAAGTCGTTCTGGACTCCTGTTTCTGTTAAAGAAAATCGATTGATTTTTTTTGAATTTTTCAAGCAATTTAACGAGCTTATTCCGGATGATTTAGTACCATGGAACCAAGTAACACCATTCAGACATCGAATTCTTCTTGCTCTCGTAATACTGGTTCAATACGATATTGCCTTAGATTACCTCGAGTTTTTGCAGGAAGTTGACCCTGGGAAATTGGAGAAAAATGTTAAATCAAACTTTGAGTCCCTATTGGGTCATACGGTATCCAAGGTTTATCTAAGGTCGTCTGTTAGAAGCTTAGCTGATAAAACTAGATGGGGGTCGCCCGCATCTCATTTTAGTCAAAAATTTTGAGCGGTTGCTCTAGATGCCAACATTCTGAGGAGTCAAAAATGCAGGAAAATTTATCTGAAAAGACTAGAGGAAACCTCTTTCCTGCACAAAAAAAGCATGTTGATTACTTAATCAACTGGGCTGTCAAAAAGAGCATTATTTATGTAGAAGTTCCTAAAACGGGATGTACTTTGATAAAACGCATCCTTCAATACTCTGAGGTTAATGGAGACCTTTCTTGCTTGTTCGATGACGTCCACGATAAAGTTAAATCTCCGCTCAAGAGCCCTCATTATGATGAGCGGGAGTTCCTGCGAGCTATGAGTTCTGAGGCTACTTGCGTTTTTTCGTTCGTCAGGAATCCAATCACGCGTCTTCTATCCGCATATTTAGATAAAATTGTAGGCACACCGGGTGAGATAACTTCAAGACAAGCGAAAATGGGCATAGAACCAGGACGCTCGTGTCCTACATTCCATGAATTCGTGGAATTGGTTGGTAATCAGACAGTGTCAGACATGGACGTGCACTGGTCACCACAAACGTTTCTTCTTGGTTACAAACAGGTGGACTACGATTATATCGGACGATTTGAGTTCATAGATTTGTGCATCGAGCATCTGGTTTCAAGATTTGGTCTGCTAATTCCCCCAAACGCAATTCAATTTGGGTTGGACCATGCTACAAACGCAGGTGCTAGGGTCGCGGACTTCTACAATCCGGAAATTTTGAGGAAAGTGCGTGATATATATCATGACGATTTTTTGTATCTTGGATATGGACGGTCGATCTGACGGATATCAATACGTGGAGGTATCAATATTGCTATGGAATATCAACACCCGAGAAGACTGCCAACTTATATTCTAAGCTTGGAATCGGAGCGGAAGCGTCGTGAGCATGCTGTTCTTCAATTTGATGGTGTCCCCATGGCGCAACCGCAAATTTTCGACGCTGTGAACGCGCATGCGGATGATTTTGACTTTAGGTTGTATCGCGACCTCAGTCGGAATAAGTGGGGAGACATGGATGTATTCAAGCCTGGCGCTTTCGGTTGCTATCTGACTCACGCAAATTGTTGGAAAACTGTTAGTGAAGGAGCTTACGAGTGCTCGCTTATTGTCGAAGATGATGCCGTTTTGCACAAAAAACACTTTGATGACTTGCTCAGAAGTAAATTACCTAAGTCTTTTGACGTAGTATTTTTGAACAAAGGGGTGACTCGCTTAGTTCCACTTCTAGATTCGAGTTTTCCTCGGGAGGCTCAGGATTTCCTCAAACTAAACGATGTAGTGATGAATCTATTGTCTATGAATAGATTTACCAACGAGTACAACCCAGGTTCATATGGCTACCTCATTTCTCGTGATGGAGCGAATAAACTACTGAATATTATGAAGAGGGACAAGATTTGTATGGGGGTCGACTATGCAATTTTATTCGCATCTTTAGATACTCAGGATATTAACCAAATTAGTGGAATGAAAGAATGCCCTAGTTATCTGCAAGTGTACCTAGACAATTTGAAAGATGATGGTCATTTTTCAACTAGGAGGTTTCGAGATACACTTAACAGTTACGTTTGGTCGAGAGAACCAGTGCTTACTCACTCAAAGTCTTTCACGAGCAGTCTCAAACACAAGAAATTTCTTTCTTTTTCCGTTTTTGACTAGATTGGACTAGCCGGACCGGCCACCAATAAAAGCATGTGACGTATTGTTAATTTATGTTTCAGGAATTGCTGGATTTAACTTGGTATCAGTATCCACGCCAGTTTGATCCATTAGAGAGACAGTTTTTCAGCCTAAGGACCAGATTTTTTTAATTTCTAGGTTCCCATAAAATCAGAATTGGGCGTAGACTATCAGAAACTCAAGGGTTCTGTTTGAGTTGTGTGTAAGTGTGAGTCTATATACAGGACGGCAAATCTAGGTGGCTACAAGGTATAACGGTGTGCTCAAAAAACAGGCTATGGCGATATGCTATATATTTGGCTCTCGCCGACATCGATGCGTGACAATTACTGATGCCATTTGCAAGAGAAATCATCTACGCGTATGTTCAGCCCCTTTTTACGCTTCAAAAACGCTATGGCTTAGTCAGTAATATCAAGCCCGAAATTCCGTAACGTATTCGCTGGATAACAGATGGATCTATAAACTGATCGGCATAAGCTCTTAGCGAGCAACTAGGTTGTATCTATAGAAGATTTCTTTTTAATGGGGCATTTACAACTGATTTTCGACTGTCGTTTTGGAGGTGCAGTGGCTTTGAACTATGAACGAATTCAAAGCGATTTTTCATACCCAAAGTGAGAAAAATCTTCCAAATATCGATTAAGAATAATCTCTCGTGTAGGCTCATCGTAGTAGTCTTGGAAACTAGACTTACGCGTAGATGCATTTACTCTTTTTCTTGTGTCTAGATACTCTGGGAATATGGAGGCATAATCTGTTAAAAATGATCCTATGCTTTCAAAGTGATAGATCCTATCTACCAAACAGTTTTCACAATCATATATCCAAGTACTTTGTTGATCAAAATGGCGAACCGGAGGCTTGCGGGAATATTCTTCCTGTACTTGATTCTCCAGAAACACTTTTTCAACATATCGTTTGAAGGGAAAAAGCATGGCCGTTTTACATGCCCTTCGAGGTCTAAGTATCAAGCTACCGTACTTTCTATATGTTCTGACAGGCATTTTTAGCGGCTTTCTCAAGTGTTCGTACATCGATACGACTAGGTCATATGGGTTTCGGACTATACTGATTGTTGTATACTCATTCCATAATCTGGCTCCAAGAATTTCTCGGCCATCTACGGCGCGCGCATGCTTGGGCAAGTCCTCTTGATTCGGAATAAGACTACGTAAAAATTCTCCACCAGTTTTAGGTATGTGGACAAAAATCAATTTGTGATCGTGGTTGATTATCATTTTGTAGCGGTCCAATTATTTTTGGATTCCAAGTAAAGCTCAGAACAAGATCTTAAACCTAATTTTTTTCAGTTTCAAAAATATTTCGTCTTGATCTGTCCAGAGTGCTCCTCGGAGTTTGTGTTTTGGTAAGATGGTGAGTTGGAGGTTCGTTGCTGCCAGCGCGTAAATAGGGTGAATTTAGCTAGGTTTTTTAGTTTTCGTGTATTTGTACTAGAAGCTTGATTTAAAAGACCAAGAGTGAAGCATGTTACAGTGCTATATGATGATCAAGCATATAATTGAAGTTGTCGGCGGTTTGGGGTAGGCGGGGCTATGCTCTTTTCGATGCTAAGGTTTCTAGAGCTTATTGCTGGATTCTGTTGGTGTTTTGGAGTCAATATCTGCGATATCTTTGATAAAAAAGTAATGTTTATGCGATGGGAAAACATGAACCTCCCTCATCATATGCAGGTTACGTCTCAATCTTAATTATGCCTCGGCTTTCTATTTCTCGCCCCGGGATTCTAATGGCCTGGTTTTATTGAAACTTCAGTAGTAGCACTTTTCGAATCTATAAGTTCAGAGTCGATTCTCACGATAAATTCCAAATCTATTACGGTTTCATCAGGTGCTTTTCATTTAGTAGATGCTTTTTTTTGTTGAGAGCCAATTCAGTGGGCGGTTTAGAGCACTCTATGATGCCATTTCCCATGAAGACACAGCTAAGAAACAAACACGCGCAACATCATCTGGTGTAATATTTTTCACTCAATTAGAGCATGGTGTTATTCAAGCGTTTACTAACGGCGTTTTTGGACGGTGATATTTAGCCGTAGAGAAAAGCTCTTTCAGAGAAGGATGACACCGCTTGCAGGAGAGCGTAACAAGTTACGCCTAGCTCATCGATCCATCGCCTTGGGCTGGGTTCCCATTTTCGAGCGAACCTTAGACCTTAGACCTGATTATGTGAGTAGCTATCCTTCCGCACCAAGTTGGCTGCTTCACGCTTGAAGTTCGTGGTAACTGACCATCGTCTTGCCATTGTACAATTCTCTGAGTGGCGACTTTACCACCTAAGGTGGGGTCTGGTTTTATTAGAACACTACAGTCCTATATCAGTGCCAATCCCTTAAATTACTCTTGAATCTGGGTATACAGGATTACTAATCTGGCTACTTTACGAGGCGTTTAGGAATAGACAAAGAGATTCAATTAATATCGATGCTGCGCAAGACTTTGCCGAACATTTATCAGGATTAGCCGTGCAGGGTTATGCATTGTTATGTGATTTGCAGAGAACGCCTCGCTATAAAATTCAATTAAAAAAAATCGGTTATGATTTAAGACGATAGCTATGAATCAGGCGGCGCACGCTCGTATCGTCGCGGGCGCGGCATGTAAAAATAGCCTCACCCTACGGGTGGCACTTTTTTTGTTTGTCGGGTGGGTTTGGTCGAGCGAGCGTTCCCGGTCGACAAATTGCGCAGCAAATTGAACCGAGCCGCCAAGTGGCGAAGCTCCGCAGGGCGCAGAAAAGCCCTAAGGGTATTCTGAGTCATCGTGCAGCAAAAAATCACAACACAGCTGTCTGAAAAGCGCTGAGTGTAAGCAAACAGCTAACTCGCCAGGCAGTAGGTCCGTGGAAATTGGTCACGCACCCAATGCCTCCAAACTGCGAGTCAGCAGCCCGTCACGGAGCCGCCTACCTATCCTTGCCTTTTACTTTAACTTCGATACTAGTCACACCGGTCAGGTATTTATCCGTGCCTTCATCGAAAACAACCGAAGCTGTCCAACTAACCACTTCCGATATTTCGGGATCAGCGAGCTCAGCCCGCCAAGGGAAACTTTTCTTTTTACTTTTTCCTGCATTCAGGCCATTAAAAGCTGACTCGAAATAGCTCCCATCCGATCCTTCTACAATCACCAAACCCGATACGCGCAATTCGGACTCTTCGTTACTTTCTATGGTGACGCGCAAAACCTCACTTTTGCCATCTGATATGCTTTCTGGGGCGGAGAAATCAATAATATCGATCTCCACGAATGGTGGCGGTGGCACTGCTACAGCAATGGCTGTTGTAGAGGCAGTGACCACTGCTGGCGTCCCATCGCCAACATTGTCATCAGTGTAAGTAACAGTAACAACATCACCAAGCTCTACATTACTGAACGCATCCGGAAGCGAGGCCGCGTACACACCACGACTTTCGCCCTGTTCGATGAGAGTAAGCTGTTGGGGCGGGTTATCGTCAATCTGTATGTTTACAACTATTTCATCGCCCAGGTCACTTGGGATTGCATTTGCGTTTGCATCGCCAACTCGAGCGGTCAGGAGTGAACCTATCTCAAACTCTTCTTCCGGCGAAATTGTGACGACTCCGGTGGGCGATGGGAACGTCAGTATGGGCTCTGGCGTGTTATAGACGTAAGCCGGTATGTCTTGGTTTGAGGCTACCTTAGGCTTGATGCGAATAGTAAATGTTGCGTTACTAGTATCAAAACCAGGGAAGTTAGACACATCACCAATGGTGACGATGTAGTTCAGTCCAACATTCACCAGATCGTCGATATCGCCCATGGTGTAGGTGAGATTGGAACCCCAAGCTTCAATTTCCGAAGGTTCAATTACAGCAAATTCGGTCGCCGCCCCTTCCATCCAAGTCAGACCAACTGCAGGCTTGTACCCATACCAACCGACCAGCTGGGCATCTGTCGCCGGGTTACCATCGTCATCATAGAAGATACCCTGAGGCAGCATATTGTTGGGTAGCCAGCTGCCAAACTGGTTTCCGGGCGGACCTCCAGCCCCTGCTGGGACATCCGCATAGTCACTGCCCAATGGGCCATTAGAGTGCAGCGTGTCGTGCACCCCGCTGTCGTTAGCGGGGTATTCCAAAATCTTGAAACCCGCTCGCGTTTCACGGTCAAAATAACCGGGAGGCCTGTCGTGCTTGCCATCTGCGGGCCCGAACAAGCCTGTAGAGAAGTTCGCCAGTTTTTCTTGGCCGCTCCAGACGGTATCAGGCACCGACAGGCTCAAATTGGCCTTGCCTACGCCTTCTGAATCGCCTGCGAGAACAAATGTTTCACCCACGCCCACGCCTACTTCAATCGTGAAGCCCGCCAACCGCTGATCCGTCCAGTTGTTAATCTTCTGGAACACTTGGTAGTCGCGCGTCCCTTCCTCAGCCACCACATTGAAGACGACATCGATACCTTTTTCGGATCCTGCATCCCCTGGAACGGTTGTAGGTAGCATGGCAAGCTTATAGCGCTTATGGCTCTGGAAAGGGCCGCTGCAAGTCACCTGCTGGGGGTCATCCGAATCCAGGAAGTGCTCGTCCATGTAGGAAGTCGACATAATGCAATTTTGCGGCTTGGGAGGCTTAACACCTTGGTCGTTGTGGATGACTTTTAATCCCGGGGGCTCTCCCACCGGCCAATCCTTGGCCAGTACCAAGCCCATTACACTGCCGCCGTTTACAATGTCTGTAACTTCGCCGTAATAGCTAAAGCTTTGACCCGTCGGATTGGAGTAAGTGCCACAACAGTCGTCGAAGGTAGGCTCTGCCGGAGGATTGAGCACAATATTTACGTTATCCAAATTCCAGCCGCCGAAACCGTCTCCGTCGTCTCCGTCAATGGTGTAGATCTTACCCGCCTGAGCTGAGCAGGAAACTGCCGCCACCGCAAAAACCAGAGCAGTTTGCTTGAAAGAGGGCATGTGTGAGTTGGCCAGAACGACCCTTTTGTTCATTTTAGTCATCAGATATCTCCATTTATCCTAATTGATTTCAATGCTCTAACGTTGCGTGACTTTTCGAGAGGCTTTATCACGTACCAAAATAATCACTTCAACATGTTCATAGTCTAATAATATGTCTAGCCAATAAGGCGCTTGTTGATTTAGCACAAACAACTGGCGATCCTGGGACAATCCCATTCAAAAATTAGCACCGATCGCCTTCAGTTCAAGTGTGGTAGTACTCTGCAGTTTGCCAATATTCGAATACCGGCGTTGAACAACACTGCTCTTGATAACGCCTTTCACCTGCGAGACCCACAGCAACTGCTCGCTCTCGACCACTTCCCCCCGCCTGAATTCACCAAATGCGCTGAGGTAGGATGATGAGTCGGAAATTGTTACCGGATAGGCAGATACGGAAGCCAGCGGCACCGACACTGCTTGCGCCTCACCGACTTCAACGGTGCGTGTGCCTTCTGTCAGGGGAGCGGAGGCAGACAGGGTGTTGAATTGCAATTCACTGCTTGATAAAGGTACCAACGGCGCAGGAATAGACGCCAGCCCAGATTGGTTGGTCGCCGCGTCTCGGTAGTAGTTTCCATAGTCATCAGTCAAATCGTAAAAAGCGCCGCCGGCCTCCTGCCAGTAGTGAGTTGTACGGACCATAATCTCATTACCCTGCAGGTCGAGCACAGTGAGCTGTGCGGCCATTACATTTTTGCCAGCCAGTGTGTAGGTGGCTGGAACGATCTCTATCCTTGCGGTAACGTCTGTTGTGACCTTAGCTTCAAATTCTTGCTGGTCGACCAGGGTGCCCGAAAAACTCACTGTGTCTCCCGCCGCATAAAGTCTGATTTGATCAGAGGGCAGGAATGACGGAGTGAGGTAAAAGGATTCGTCAGATTCGAGAATGGCGATCAAGCTGTCTTCACCGGCCATCCAGGATGTATAGAGTTCACAGGGCTCCAAAGAGCCGCCGCACAAGCCGCGTTCTTGCTTTTGCCAGCCTGCAAACAGATGACCCGCTGCTGGTTCAGCGGTAAACGTTTCATGGAATGCAAGATCATCTACTTCTATGCTGTCAGATTGGCCTGCTTCTACCCGGTAGGTACCGAATTCGGTCGACACTGCTCCTCCTGCCGGCACTGCGAGTTCAACCTTACAGCCAGCCACTGCTACCACCGCGGCAACGAGCAAAGTTCTGTTTAATATCGACATACAACCCTCCAATTAAATGACGTATTCTCTCTACTTGGGAAATTATCCCCAGCTCCAGTTCACCCTGCCATTACCCAGGCCGCCATCGGGGTGACTATTTACGCCACCTGAATCAGCGGCTAGCCTCTGGAAGCGAGGCGATCATTAGCAAAACGGCTAGTGACAGATAACGAAACCGCATATAACTAATATCTATATTGATGTGCATTTTTTAAATGTTAAGCCATGATTTAGTTATGAGTATTGATCTGGCTCAAGTAACGCTCGGGTATGCTCACCAAAAATCAAACAGAGCGTTAAACGAGGGGGCAGGGTAATTGCGTCAGGCGATCAGGGTTTGCAGGAGTGCTTCGCATAACTGTAAATCCTGTCTTCTTTTGGTATGTGCCCAAGTGCCGTTTCCGCATAGCGCTGAAGCCAGCCAGTAACCGTGGTAGTTCCTGCCGACTCGGTCTATTCTGTTGAGGATGATGGCCGCAACCCATTAACAGACCAAGCGAGCGATATGGAATTCAAAAATTACTACCAGATACTGGGAGTATCTGAGGATGCTGACGCCAAAACGATCAAGACGGCGTACCGCAAATTGGCGCGAAAGTACCACCCTGATATCAGTGTAGAGAGCGACGGTGAAGAGCGCTTCAAAGAAGTAGGCGAAGCCTATGAAGTGCTTAAAGACAAAGAGAAACGTGCCGAATATGACGCCGTGAAACAATACGGCAGCGCGGAAGGTTTCAAACCACCACCGGATTGGCATGGCGCGGGCGCCCGGTCCTCTGGCGGCGATTATCAGGGTGGTTTCTCGGAGTTTTTTGAGGATATTTTTGGTCAGTCTCAGCATCAATCACATCAGGGCTATTCTCGGCAGGACTTCGCCCAGCGCGGGGAGGATATCGAACTGCGTCTGGCGGTATTTCTCGAGGAAGCCCATCGCGGTGAAACGCGCACCATCAGTTACCGGGTTCCGCAGTTTGACGATAGCAATCATCTGTCTTATCGGGACAAGACCCTGAAGGTAAAGATTCCAGCGGGTGTGGCCGATGGAGAACGCATCCGACTCAAAGGGCAGGGCGCCCCTGGCATCGGCAATGCGCCAACGGGCGATCTTTATCTGCATATACAGTTTGCCGAGCATCCGCTGTATAGCGTTGACGGCGCAACGCTGATAATGACAGTGCCAATCACACCCTGGGAGGCAATACTGGGCACAAAACTAGAGATACCGACTCTGGACGGCAGGGTAAACCTGTCTGTACCGCCCAACAGCCAAAACGGTGCACGGCTGAGGCTTAAGGGTAAGGGTCTGGGCGCAGGTGGCAAGCAGGGCGATCTTTATGTCGTACTCGGTGTAACGCTGCCGAAGGAAACCAGCGATGAAGAACGACAACTGTGGCAAGAACTGGCAGAAGCTTCTGGTTTTAATCCACGCGAAAACTGGGGGACAACAGCATGAACGAGCGTAGCTATGTACTGAGCCTGACAGAAATCACCCAATGTGTCCGTATTCCAGTAGAAACCGTCATCGTCATTGTCGATCATGGCATTGTCGAGCCGCGCGGACAAAACCCTGAGGAATGGCAGTTCGAACCTCATATGTTAGCGACACTGCGCCGGGCAATACGCTTGCAGCATGACCTGGAGCTGGACTGGGCCGGCATCGCAGTGGCCCTGTCGCTGAGCGAGCAACTGCATCAGTTGCGCGATCAGAACAGGCGGCTGCGGCAGCAACTCATCGCCCTTGGCGCAGACCAATGACTATTGAACGCTAAAGTCGGACGAAGGTGTTCACTAAGGGTTAGTGCCTTGAGGCGGCCATCAGCCACTGCGTCAACCGCTATAGTAAGGCGTCTATCTGATTTGCAAGGGTGAAATCACGTTCTGAAATGCCGTCTACATCGTGGGTTGTCAGGTGAATTTCGACTCGATTGTATACGTTGCACCATTGCGGGTGATGATCCATCGTCTCTGCCAACAGTGCCACCTTGGTCATGAATCCAAAAGCTTCAATAAAATTGGTGAAGACGAATTTACGGTAAAGCTTGTTGTCGTTTAGGCTCCAGTTGTGCAGCGTGCTTAGTTGCTTTTCGATAACGTCAGGTGCGAGTTTTTTAATCTGCATGGAAACTCCTGATCTACACGATCGGTAGAGTATGGGTACGGCAAAGAAGCCGCTATGGTACTGCAATTGACCATAGCTTCTCTATTGATACTCAGCGCGATACTCAGCGCGATACTCAGGTGGATTTATCAGGCGGTCACTGCTGTCTCTGCAGCCCAATCAACCAACAAGTGCTGCGTATCCTGCTGCCAGGGGTGAAAGCCCCTGGTATAAAACTCTTTATAAGGCGCCATGCCGCCGCTGAATGCGCCGTGCTTGCCAAATAGCGCGCCAAGGCCCTTCCACCACAGCTTTAAGTTCAGTAGTTGGCCGTCTTTGCGCAGCATATAAAACAGCGCTCGCGTCAGCTCCACACCAATGAAAAATGAAGCGCGCTTCATTACGGCGATGCGCAGTGACTCACTGCCACCAACGGCTCGATACACATCAAAGGCCACCGACTTGTGCTCCATTTCTTCAGCTGCATGCCAGCGCCACAGGTCGCGCATGGCTGGGTCGGCCTTGTTCATAACGGAATTGGGGCCCAGTAAAAGCTCTGCCAGTACGGCGGTAAAATGTTCGATTGCGACAGTGATGGCCAGGTTCTGCAAAGGCGAGAGATTTTTTTGCGCCCAGGCCAGGCGCTTTGTCAGCTTGCCTTCGAGCTTTTCCAGGTTGTATCCCCGCGCCTTGCACAGTGCTTCGTTGTAAAGCTGGTGCTCTCGACGGTGAAAACCCTCCTGGCCACAAAACCCCCGTATGTGTTCTTGCAACTTCGGGTCGGTCACTTCGCTGCGGTAGTGCCGGACACTATCGATAAAAAACTTTTCCCCGGCGGGAAAGGTGATCGACATGCCATTGAATACCGCGGTCAGAAACGGGTCATTGGCCAGCCACTCACCCTCTAGCGCCGCGCCAATATCATGCGAACGATTGCGCGGTTTGATCTGCACATTGTCTGGCGTGGTTGCCTGACTGCTTGTCTGACCGATTGATGTATCGCCAGCGAAACTGCTCGCGAGATGACTTGCCTCAATGGCGGTGTGCGAAGTTGATGACATAACGAAGCTCCGATAGATCTCTTTGGATAACGAGGTGCCATCCTAGTTGACAGACTGCCCATCATAGGAGTTATATACAGTCATTAGCGGGGTTAAATACCTCCATATTAAGGGTCAAATACAGTCATATAGTGGGTTATATACCCTCAAGAGATGATGCGATGCACTCGTACTACATAGCAACGCTGCTCCAGGTGTTGGAACCAGAGAACGTGTCACGCGCTCAGCTGTTAGGCGGTACAGGCCTGGAGAATTCCGACCCACAGGACGCACTTAGCCTGACCGCACTGCAACTTAATGCGGTATGCACCAATGCTTTAGAAATCTCAAAAGATAGCCAGTTGGGCCTGAAATTTGGCAGCCAGATCAGCATCGCATCCCAGGGCATCTTTGGTTACGCCCTGATGACCAGCGCCACCATTGGCGACGCGCTGAAGTTATTGGTGCGTTACAACAGGGTGATTTTGCCCAGCATTGGCATTGAACTTCAACGGCACGATACGGAGCTGGAGTTGTGGGTTAAAGCCGCGCACCTGCCGCAAGCGCTAGAGCGATTTTATACAGAGGTGCTTTATGCGGCGCTGATAAACAGCGGCAGCATCCTGCTTGGGCGGCAAACAGCAATCATTAATCTGCAACTGGGCTACACACCGCCTGGCGATCTCAGCCTGCATCACGCAATTTTCGGCCCAGATGTGCGTTTCAACGCGGTGCGCAGCGCGATGTTTTTTGATCACGGCAGTCTCGGTTCTGCAATTTCAACGTCAAACCCGATCGCGCGTGATATTTTCCAACGCGAGTGTGATCGCCTCATTTCGCGCGATAGCAGGGGCGGCATGGTGAGTGAACGCGTGCAGCAAATTCTCCTGCAAGCCGGCTCGGAGTTCCCGACAAGCGCCAAGGTGGCAATACAATTGCACATGAGCGAAAGCACGTTGCAGCGTCATCTGGCCAAAGAAGGAAACCGCTATCAGCATTTACTGGATCAGGTGCGCCACCGCCTTGCCCTTGAATATCTGCAAGGCACTAATCTTCCGGTTGCCGAAATCGCCAGCTTGTTGGGATTCAGTGATGCTGCCAATTTTCGCAGGTCATTCCGGCGTTGGTCAGCGACCACCCCATCGGCTGTGCGCGCCGCGAACGATTGAGCCCGAACCAGAGATTCAGGTGGGCTCAATGAGTTAAGTCGCCAGAACTCCGGTCAGTCGTCCAGGCCAGATTTTCCAGCTTCTCTTACAATAGGCGAATATTCCGCAAACGCGGGACCTTCAACGCTGGCGCCAATGGTGAACCCTGCATCAGTGGTCAGTGTATGCCCGGTGGTATAACCGGCTTCGTCGCTGGCCAGAAACAGCGCGGCATTCGCCACGTCTTCGGGCAGGCCGGCGCGTCCGTGCAGGGGCGAGGCCTCTGCCAACTGTTCGCGAGCACCCGCCAGATCCGCTGGATCACCGGTAAGCACGCTCGCGACCATGGGCGTTGCCATGCTTGCAGCAGCGATTGCATTGACCCTCACGCCCTTTGAGGCAAGCTCTACTGCAACGTTCTTGGTGAGGCCGACAACGCCATGTTTAGCAGCAGCGTAAGCATGTGGCCCCAAACCGCCCATCAGGCCGGCAGTGCTGGCCATGGAAATAATGGAGCCGCTGCCCTGTGGGGCCATAACACGCGCAGCATGTTTGAGCGCGTAAAAGGTGCCATTGAGCAGCACATCCATGCTGAAGCGCCATTCGTCACCGGGGGTGGTGGCAATGGGGCCGATGGCACCGACGATGCCAGCACTGTGAAAGACAACATCCAGGCGACCAAAGCGTGCCACAGCGGCATCGACCGCCGCGGACACCTCGTCTTCAACTGTGACGTTGCAGTGTTGATAGAACGCTTTGTCGCCGAAGGTCGCGGCAAATGCCTCGCCTGCCTCGTCCTGAATATCGCAAATGCACACAGCGCAGCCTTCGGCTATAAAGCGTGCCGCAGCCGCCGCGCCCAGTCCGCTGGCGCCGCCGGTGATTAAAGCAAATTTGTTGGCCAATCTCATAATGACTATATCTCGCTTGTTAAAAGGGGCCGCAAACCCCCGTTATGGTCGAACCTGAAAAAGCAGGCCTAATAGTGTTGGCAAATCAGGTCGTGCGGAGCGCGTTTGCCAATAGTATCCGGCGCTATGCTGCCGAAACCCTGGGAACTTGGCGCTTCCATTCTGGCCCAGTCTGTCATGCCGATGCGACTGATCATGGCCCATACGCCATCCAGGCATTGGAACTGATCGATGTAGCGGCCGCCGACGAAATAGTCCATCTCCGTATCGCAGGCTTGCGCTCCGGCGAGTGGATCGCCAATTGGCCTGACCCGGTGGAACGCGGTGAAGTAGGTTTCTACAGTCGCCTGATCGGCGCCTGAGAAATCGATCATTATGTTGCCCATCTGGTGATGGGTACGTGAATAGGTACACAGACGGCCAAGGGCGAAGCCAACAAAATCTGCCGGCTCGTCTGCAGTAGAGGGTAATGAGGGATCCGAAGAGGGTCCCTCGAAGAAATGTCGGTGGGTGGAGCCTGGATGAAAGCAACTGCGCAGCAGTGCTTCATCCAGGCGGTCGATGGCGCGGGCATAACGGTAGACAACCTCCACAATCGCCTGTTTTTCCAGTAACGCTTCCAGCCGATTGTCGGTCATGAGTATTGTCTCCGTTATTCCAGTCGCTACTTAGTCGCCAAAGTTATACTGCACTTCGAAGCCGTAGGTGCGCGGTGCACGGGTTGCCGCATAGGACCACACGGTAGCAACGTCATAGCCATGACTATAGCCATCTTCATCGGTTAAGTTACGACCAAATAGGCTGAACTGTAGAGAATTGATCCTATAGTTTATGGACGCATCCAGCAGGTGCTGGGCATCGTTTTCCAGCTCAGGCGAGTTGGAAACGTTAACGAAGTGGGAGCCTATGTAGTGGTAAGCGCCCCTAAGCCATGCGTTGCCACCCATCATACCCCACTCGTAAGTAGCATCCAGAGACCCAGTCCAGTCAGGCGCCCGGCGGAAATCCCGGTCGGAGAGATCAACAATGACGCCACCCAGACCTTCGTACTCGAAGTCATCATATTCGGTTTCCAAATAGCCAATGTTCCCTCGCAAACTCAAGTTTTCTGAGATAAACGCCTGCATATCTAACTCTATGCCCTGAATCGTTGCGTTTGATGCGTTGGTTACTACCGTCTTCTGTCCAGTGCTGCTGTTTGAGGGTAACTGCAGCTCTTCCTGCTTGTCCTCGTACTCCATGTAGAATACGTTGGCGTTGACGCGCAAACGGTTGTCGAGCCACTCTGATTTGAGACCGAGCTCATAATTATCGACGGTTTCCGGGTCGTAGGGATCTCGAGCTGATTCTAGACTATCGACCCGCCCCAGGAACCCACCACTACGATAACCTTTTGAGTAGGTGAAAAATGTCATTACATCGTCGTTAAACGCGTAGCGAGCGCCGACCCTTGGGGTGAATTCGTCCCAGGTCTCAACTGGATAACTGGTGAATGGGGGGGTGATGCTGTTTGCCTGAGCACCGTCCTGCTGAGACTCTTTTTCGTCCTCGGTATAACGCCCACCCAAGGTGAAGGTTAGTGCCTCTGTGACTGCGTAGTCCCCTTCGAAAAAGACTGCCCAAGAATCGGTTTTTTGGATGGTGTGTTGGTAGATATCAAGTATTGTGCCGACGGGATTGAAACCAATAAAACTATTCAGGTCCATTTCGTACTCGGATTCCCACAGGTAAGCACCTGCCACAAAATTTAGCTTGTTACCGGCGTCATAGGTCACGCGAAGTTCATGGCTGTCTTGCTCATAAGTAGCCGGACGAGTCGTTCCATACAGCAGTTCCGGGGTGCCATCCCAGTTGGACAGAATTTCTTCGTCTGATTCCCAATGCCCGTACAGATAGTCGAGACGGTATGAATCGGTAAGGTTCCAGCGTAGCTCGAAGGAGTAGGAGTCTGTATCAAAACTGGCATCCAGCCCCTGCGGTACTAGATCGTCAGGACTTGAAGTCAGGAAGGGATTGCTAGCATCAGCGGCTGGCCCACCAGGCACGAAACCCTGGTTGGCAACCTTGAGTCGATCGCCGGTAATTGGCTTTGTCTCTGAGGGCGAGCAATAGCCGAAGGCCGAACAGAACAGGTGACGCTCTTGTCCAGTGTTCAATAGCGGCGGTGTGTCTTGGTCTGTTTCTTCGACCAGGTAAGTGAATTCAAGCTCCAAGTCGTCGGTGGCGTCCCATAGCAAATTGACCCCATAGGACAGGTAATCGTTTTCACCCTCTCCGTCACCGGGGACGGTGATATTGTCGTAGTAACCTTCTTGCTGATCACGTTTAGCCACCGAAAATTTCGCACCCAAACTATCGGTGATACCAACGTTGAATATGCCATCTACATAGTAGGTGTCATAGTTCTCAATACCCGCACGAACCTTCGCACCCAACTCTCCGGTAGGTTGGGTGTGGGAAATATTGATCAGCCCGCCAATGGTGTTGCGTCCAAACAGCGTTCCTTGAGGGCCGCGCAGCACTTCAACGCCAGCCAGATCGATACTGCGTAGCAATGAGCCCGCATTGGCCCCTAGAAAAATCCCGTCTACTACTACGCCAACTGCCGGGTCGAAGCTCTTTTCTACATCGGCAACACCAATGCCGCGGATGAAGATCGCCGCCACGCCGCCAGGTCCCTGAGCAGTGTCATCAATAATCAGGTTAGGCGATACGCTCGCCAGGTCCATAATATCCCTGGCAAAAGTTCGCTCTATTTCTGTTTTGCTTAGGGCGCTGACAGCCAGACCGACATCCTGCATGCTTTCTTTGCGTTTGCGGGCGGTTACCACGATCTCTTCGAGACTCCCTTCCTGGGCCCCTGCCAACGGTGCTGCCACTGTCGCGCCCAGTGACGTTACAGCAATGGCGATTGCGGTTGTGATTGCTCTTTTTTTCATGGGTAGTCTCCTGACTTACTTCATTAACATTTTTATAGGGGTTAGGTTTTATAAGGGTTGAGTTTTTATAGTTTCCAGATAAGTGCTAGCCGGCGACCGGTGCCGAAAGCACAGTGCCGGGAATAGGGTTGAAATAATGAATGGTGACGTCTCGGCGCAAGATCTTCCAGATCCCTGCGCGCCGCTGTAACTGGTCGGCATAGGTAGCACCCACAATGGTGCAGGTATCGTCATCAGTCAGTCTGCCCATGCAGTCGACATCGCAGATCGAACTGGCATTGTCTGTGTCTGTGAAAGTAATGCTGAGGTTGGTGCTGAGGTGGTGGGATTCTGCCCAGGCGGGCCAAAGCACGTCGTAAATTGCCTCGTGAATGCCGGTGTGTCCCTCGAACCGGCCAAAAGGCGGGCCTATGTCCCAGGTACAGTCTTCCCACCAAATGGAGAGAAAACGTTGGTAATCGCGCTTATCAAAGCCGTGGCAATAGTCTGATATCAGATCTCGAATAGAAGACCTGCTTTCGAGCTCCGTTATTCTTGCGGTCAGAGCCGCAAGAGTCGCTGCGTCGGTTGCCATCACTGCCTCTGCTGGACTCTGGCGTTAGCGGTGCCAGGTATTGCTGCCAGCTTCTTATACGTTATCGTCAAATCGGCTTGTTTGTGTCTAGTAAGATTAGAGAAACTACCCCGCAAGTCAACAGTATTCGCTTATTTTATAAGCCTACAAAAGGTGTGGTTTTGTGTCTGGCGACCCGCAGGCCTTGCCGGGCAAGGTAAAGGATAAATACGCCCTCAGCGCACTGGAGTAATCCACTGTTTGTAAGCAACGTTTTCTGTGCGCTGCGAGTGTTTAGTTGCTAGTATGCAACTTCCTTGCTCAAAACAAGCAAATGAGGATTCCCCTGTGCACACACGAATTCGCCAAATGCTGTGCCTTGCATCCATCATCGGGTCTGCAGTGTTATCTCCGGCAACTGCCTGGTCCGATGATGCTCTGTCGTCACAGCTGGCAAGCGGAGAAGCGTTGTATAACGCCCAGTGCTCCAACTGCCACGCGATGACGCTGCGGGGTTCCGCGCACGGGGCGACGTTGCGTGGCGACGCCTTTGTAGAGCACTGGGCGGATCGCAACTCCACCGCTTTATTGCGTTACAACCAGGCCAATATGCCCCCCGGTGGCGCTGACTCGCTCAGCGAGAGCCAGCACCTGGCTGTGGTCGCCTACCTGTTACAGAACAACGAACTGCAACTAACGCAGGCCTTGAGTGCAGCTGCCCCGGTTGCAATCGCAACCGGCGAGTTGATCGCGGTAAAACCGGGCGAGGCATTAGAGAGTTGGGGCTCAGCCGATAGCATCGACGAGGCAGCGCGCAGCAAATCCGGATTCACCAACCGTTCCGTTGAGAACTTTGAGCCAGTCACCGAGGCTATGCTGGCAAATCCGCCAGCCCCAGATTGGTTGAGTTGGCGCCGCACTCGCGATGGGCAAGGTTACAGTCCGCTGGCCGAGGTTAATCGCGGCAATGTTAAGGAACTGCGCCTGGCGTGGGCGCTTGCGATGCACGATGGGAGTAACCAGGTCACGCCGCTGGTGCACGATGGCATTATGTACCTGACCCACCCAGGCAATATCATCCAGGCAGTGGCAGCCGACACCGGAGAGGTGATCTGGGAGTACCGCTACAGGTTCCCCCCCGAGGCCAAGACCCTGGGTGGCCCGGTACGCAACATTGCCCTTTACGGGGACAAGCTTTTCCTGGCCACTTACGACGCGGCTATCGTTGCCATTGACGCCCGCACCGGGGAGCAGGTGTGGCACACCCCCAAAGCGGATTACCGCGAGGCCTACACCCATACTGCTGGGCCAATTGTCGGTGGCGGAGTAGTGCTCAGCGGCATCAACGGTTGCGAACTGTATACCGCCGATGGCTGCTTCATCACTGGCCATGATCCGGACACCGGTGAAGAGTTGTGGCGCACCTCAACCATTGCCCTGCCGGGGACGCCGCAGAACGAGACCTGGGCGGGCATGCCGCCAGAGCTGCGCGCCGGGGGCGATGCCTGGATCGCCGGTAGTTACGACCACGACCTGGACCTGTTCTTTATAGGCACTTCCCAGGCCAAGCCCTGGGTGGCGGCCAGCCGTGGTATGTCGGCACGCGATGCTGCCTTGTATACCAACTCCACTCTGGCCATAGAGCCTCGCACCGGTAAACTCGCTTGGTATTTCCAGCATATACCGGGTGAGACCATCGACATGGAGGTTGGCTTCGAGCGGGTCATTATCGAGGTAGATGGCCGCAAGCAACTCTACACCGTGGGTAAAGACGGCATCCTCTGGCAGTTGGACGCCGCCACGGGTGAGTTCATAGCGCTGGTAGAAACCCAGGCGCAAACTATTTATGACTCGGTAGATACAAAGACGGGGAGGGTGCGCTACCGCGAGGACATACTCAATGCGGGAATCGGAGATACAGTGACTGCTTGTCCCGGTATTTACGGCGGCCATAATTGGCAGTCCATGGCTTACAGCCCGCAAAGCCGGGCATTGATCATTCCCCTGCATCAGCTGTGTTCCGATATGGTCGGGCGCAAAGTGGCACTTGAACCTGGTTCAGGTGGTTATGGTGGTGATTCGCGCACTTACCCGATGCCAGGCGTCGATGGCAAGCTGGGCCGATTGGCTGCATGGGATGTTAAAACCCTGCGCGAGAAATGGAGCGTGGAACAGCGCGCGATGTTCCTCACCGGCGCCCTGACGACCGGGGGTGGTCTGGTATTTATCGGCGACGTGGATCGCTACTTCAGTGCCTATGATGTATTGAACGGCGAACGTGTGTGGCGCACTCGGCTGGCGGCTCCGCTGCACGGCTACCCCATTACCTATAGCGTTAACGGCAAACAGTACGTGGCCGTGCCTACGGGTATTGGTGTGTTTCGCGCTCTTACCGCAACCGTAAGCCCGGAGATCTACCAACCGGCCAACGGCCAGGCGCTTTACGTGTTTGAACTGCCGGACTGAGTTGCGCATCAGGTCCTTTTTGAAAATGTAATAGGCGGCATCAACGGTCTGCGTCCAATTCTTTGGGGCTGTGCCTGCGGCGTTCAAGTTGCTCGGTGGCGACCGTTTCATCCGTCACAGCTTTGTGATCCGACAGGATGCTTTGCCATATACGCCTGCACCAGCCATTGATCTATAGCCGATATCCGGTTTTCCCATCATGATGTATATAATAAGTGAAATTATGAGTGATGACTGCTAATGAGAACGGGATCGCAGGGAAGTTATATGTCTGAGTCAGCTGTTACAAGCCGCGTGAAATCTGTATTTGCAGCGGCTGTTATCGCATTGCTTTCCGCATGCTCCACAATTGCATTTGATGTGGAAAAGACTGCCAGCTATGTCCTGGCTGATACCGGTGACACGGAATTCGGCCGGGCACTGTTGGATTGGAATGCAGACCACCCGGACGGACTATCGGGCTTCTATCCCCTCAGCGACGGTATGGATGCCCTCGGCGCCAGGCTTCGGCTCATTGAGGGCGCTGAGCGTTCAATCGACGTCCAGTATTTCCTGATGAAGGACGATGATGCCGGTGAAGTTTTTGCCGGTAGCCTGCTGGCTGCCGCCGACAGGGGGGTGAGGGTGCGCTTTTTGCTTGACGATGTATTTACCAGCGTCCACGACGACATTCTGGCGCTGTTAAACCAGCACCCCAATATCGAGATACGCCTATTTAATCCAGTGTCCCGGCGGGGTATCTACTACCTGAACTATGCGGGTGACTTCGCCCGTGCCAACCGACGAATGCACAGTAAGTCGATAACCGGTGACAACGCATTTACTATTATGGGTGGTCGCAATATTGCCGACGAGTATTTCCAGCTGCGCAACGATACCGAGTTTCTCGATTACGATGTCCTGGCACTGGGGCCAATCGCGGCCCAGGTGTCTGAACAGTTTGACGATTTCTGGAATAGCACGCTGTCTTTGCCCATGGAGGCCCTGCGCAGCGAGTTTACCGAAGAAGATCTGATTAAAGAGCGTGCTGAGATAGATGAGGAACGCTCCGCGGGACACCATTCTATTTACCGTAGAGCTATAAACACCAAGTACATGCTGGAGCTGCTGGACGGCAGCGGTGTTGTCTATGTTGCCCCTGCAGTATTGCTTCACGATGGCGCAGCCAAGCTGGAGAACCCGATAGATATCAGCCAGATGACGTTGATCAACGAACTGGCGGGGTTCATTGCCAAAGCGAATGACAGTATTTTTGTCATCACACCGTATTTTATCCCTACCGATAGGGGTGTGGCTTTTTGGCAGCGAATGATCGACAAGGACATGGAGGTAAGCATTGTCACCAACTCACTCGCCTCGACTAATCACGTGCCGGTTCATTCGGGCTATTCGCGATACCGCAAGAAAATGCTGGCCATGGGCGCTTCAATCTACGAGGCCCGTGCGGATGCGGCAGCGCCGATGGCAGAGGGAGAGGCAACGCCGCAAGGCCTGACGCTTCACACCAAGCTGATAGTGATCGATGAACGCTACCTGTTCGTGGGTTCATTGAATCTCGACCCGCGTTCTATTGAGATCAATGCTGAAATGGGCTTGCTGATCGATTCACCAGAGATGGCCAAACAGTTTATGGAAGGCGTTGACGACGCACTTGCGGAGCTGACTTACAAGGTCGAGCTGGATGAAAGTGGCCGTCTACAGTGGTTGGCGACCATCGAAGGCAAGAAAGTTATTGAGACCGCAGAACCGCAAACCGGATGGTGGCGACGGCTTCAGTCGCGTATCTACCGCATCCTTCCGGAGAGTCAGTTGTAGTTTTACAGTGGTTCATTGATGTCCCTATAAAAAAAAGAGAGGATAACGCTTGCAAGGACATTCACAAGGCAGGGGAGAGGAAAACGATATTCAAAGGCGAGGTTGTTCAGGAGGGCTTGTAAATATCGCCCGCCCCCGTCCCCCATTGGGTAATGGTATTGACCACTTTTGTGATCGGAACCTCCAATAGCTTTACCCGCTCTGGAGGCACTATATAGGTTTGCCCGAGAGTGACAGCGGGCGCGCCGGGTATAAACACGACAAAGCGGCCGTCGGGTAAGGACTCCATCAGGAAGCCAAATTGGCAGGCACCATCACCATATAGATTGATCTCGGCAGCTTTGAGTTGGCTGTTACTGGACCCGGTCAGGCTCATCGTCAGGTTGCGCAAAAGCCCGAGCAGGGGAATCTTGTCAGCAATGCCTTTCTCAACAAAGCTAGCAAACTTCCGGCCGGGTCTGGTGGACATCAGCAGCCCAGTGAACAAGCAGGCAGCGAACGCCGCCAGCACGCCCAGCAATATAAAAATCAGGGCATTGATGACGGGAGGAAAGGGTAGCTCGAGGGCAGCGAAGGCCGCCATGTCTTCCAGCAACTCATAAATTTGAATCGCAGCAATAAATAAAATGGCCAGTGGCACTAACAGGATTAGCCCTGCCAGTGTTTTTGATGTAATCCTTGAACCCAGAGTTTGCATGCTACTCTCCGGCCCGGGCGGGCGGTGTTATGTTTCTGACAGTGTACCTGTTGTCGACAGCAAGCCGGCGTCTATTAGTGAATTTATGCCGCAAATATTGGCGATTGGATATCCGTTGATCAAGCTGCCCAGAATTCTCTGACCTGGCACCTATGAGGTCGTGATATAGGTAGAATTAAATGCTAGTAAAGACAACAGGGTAGATTAGTCGCCCAGTTCGTCCAAAAGCCATTGGCCGGCGGGGCCCAGGTTGGTCCAGCGGACTTCTACATCCCAGCTGTTGAGGCCCCCGGCGGCACTTTCAAAGTTTAACTCCTGCAGCTGCCCGGTCCCCAGAAGTGTCCCTGCGGAGTAACGAGGCACCAGGGCAAAGCCCAGGCCCATCAACAGAAACTCGTGCAACTGTACGATGCGCTGGCAGGTGATAAAGCGTGGACATATCCTCATCGACTCCTGTAAGTGGGATGTCATCACGTCGCTAACCGCAGGCAATAACTGCGTGTGGGACAGCAAATCTGCCTCGGTCAGTTCTCCTCTCACCTGTGCGAGTGGGTGTTGCGCACTGACGACGTAGCACCACTCCATGACGCCAAATCGACGGTAGGAAACCGAGCGCGTTGGGATTGTGCTGGAAGGCATGAAGACAAAGTCTATTTCACCGTTGATCAATGCCTGATCAAGACCAAAATTGTCCGGGTCCAATATGCTCAGTTCCACATTGGGATACTCTTGCACAAAGCCTTTTAAGGCCGATTCCAGCTGCTCGTTAAATGCCAGTCCATGGATAGCCAGTACCAGTTTACTTTCAATACCGGCCTGGCAATCCCCCGCCTTGTTTTCCAGTATTTCCAAGCGAGGCAAAATTTCCACTGCCTGGTGGTAGAGATTGCGGGCGGTGAGGGTAGCCTTGGGCGCCTGACCCTCAATGCGATCGAACAGATCCACACCCAGGTCTAACTCAAAGTGCTGAATGATGCGGCTGACGGCGGAGGGGGTTTTCCCCATGCGGCGAGCGGCTGCAGAGAACGAACCGGTTTCGAGTACGGCGACCAGTGCTTCCATTCGTTCTATTGTTACTAGCATTTTTTCCGGTTGTGCCTCTTTTCACAGATTTTGACAAACGATACCAGAACACGGAGCAGTGGGGTAATAGGTGCAACAATCGGTGCGAGTGCCGATGAGGAGATGGTAAGCTATCATCTGGAATGCAGTATCTTGAGATCCGAAGGCAGCGACTGGGCGCGTCAACCAATAATCACCCGCAATGTCTGGACAGGGTGGTACGCAAATAACTGATGGCCCGCCATCTACGCGACAGCTGAGTATCGCTATACATTGGACTACAACCCGATACGCAATGTGAATTGGCTCAGATTCCTACACCTCGATTGGTTCCAGCTGGTGGGTTTCGCTGAGGTAGGTCGCGTTGCACCGGCCGCAGCTTGAGCTTGCGATAGAGTAGTTTAGCAATCGCAGCAATTTTAATTACCGAGAGACAAAAAATGGCTACAGTAACTGCAGGACTTTTCACACCGGGTAAAATTCTGGCTGTATTGGCGTTGGCGCTTGCTTTCGCGGGCATATCCAGCCAGGGCGTCCAATCGACCGATGCTCCGGAGATCAGCTACGATGGTTTGCATCTGGATCCAGACTCGGATGTGGCCCTGATGTACGTTAAACCGGATGCAGATTTCAGCGTCTATGAAGAATTTATAATGCTGGAGGCTTATGTGGCCTTCAAGAAGAACTGGCAGCGCGATACCAAGGTGGCAGGACGCCGGGTGTCTAACAAAGATATGGAAAAGATAAAACTGGAAGCGGCCGAACTGCTGCACGAGAGCTTTAAGAAAGAGCTGGACGAGGTTGGGGGATACAAATTTGTTGATAGTAGCGGCGACAAGGTCATGATTCTGCGTCCCGCTCTCATCGACCTGGATATAACCGCCCCGGACATTCCTGTTGCCGGTCGAGTGACCAACTACGTGGCCTCTGCCGGTTCGGCTACTTTATTTCTGGAAATATATGACTCGGTAAGTGGTGAGATATTGGCTCGCCTGATAGATCGCAGAAACATGCAAAATTATGGCCAGGCTCGTTGGGCGAACAGCGTAACAAATCGAGCGGATGCAGCGCGCATGTTCAAACGCTGGGCCAGCCTGCTGCGCCAGGGTATGGACGAACAGCGCAAAGAAGCTGGGTTAGCGCCAATAAAAGGTGCAGGATAAGCGTGTTTGAGAAAATTTAGATGAGTGCTCCTGCGAAAAAACCTGCCAAGAGTCGATTTCTTGACTGTGCAACACTGCGCGCACAAAATACACTAGCAACGCGCTTAAAGAGTAAAATAGAGATTACTATTATGAAAATATCACCTACCCTGATTGGGCTGCCAATATTGTTGATGACAGTGTCTGCATCAGCACAAGACGCTGACGCCATCGCGGAAATGGCGCGCAAGGCGCAGGACCCGCTGGGCGACGTCAAGGCAATCATGACTGACAACACCATTGCTTTCGACGGCGGAGAAGATGGCGATGACACCAGCTATGGTTTCCAGATACAGCCAGTTTACGCTATCAAAAACGACACATCTTTCAACATGATTGCCCGGGCAGTAATCCCCATCGTCGGGGTGGACCCCGGCGTGGTGTTACCCCCTCTGGGGCCAGAGCCCCGTCCGGATGAAAGTGATCAGTGGGGATTGAGTGACAGCATTGTGCAGTATTTCTTTTCCCCAAAGGGCGACGGTGCCGTTAAGTGGGGCATTGGCCCACAGGTGTCCTTGAAGACTCGCAGCAGTGATCAACAAGCTGGACCCGGTTGGGGTGCAGGGCTCGCCGGAGTGATTTTTGGTGGAGTGGGCAACTGGGCCCTGGGCGCAGTCGCCATGCAACACTGGGGCGACGAGGATAACTTCAGTCGCGCCACTGTACAGGGCATCGTTACCTATAACTTTGAGTCCATTCCGGGCGCATATTTAGGCTATAACAACTCACTGACCTATAACTGGGAAGCAGAATCCGGCAACAAGCTCACCCTGCCACTGGGTCTGACATTGGGGCGTACCATACTTCTGGGAAATGGCGACGGACTCGACTTCAGTATCGGCGCTTACGATTTAGTGGAACGCCCGGAGAACAGCCCTGAATGGCAGTTAAAACTAGGCCTTTCCTACTATTTCAATTAGCAGCGAAAAAATTGATACCTGGCGGGGGATGCCTGGCCGGAAGTGGGCGCTCTTGTAAGCTTCCAGTTTGCGTTAACCCGGTAACTGGCAGGGCCCGAGACAAAGCCTGGGCGCAAGGCTACACTGGCGCATACTCGTAAAGAGCCCTGAAAAACATCGGACATGGAGCAGGCAATGGCAGAGAAGGACTATAGCGAGAAAGGCTTTCATGCATTTTTGCGTCATTCCGCCCTGTCTGGCCTGTTAAACCCTTCCACCGCGCGTGCGCGTAAAACGGCAGCAGAGCAGCTGCTGGTTGAACTCAAGTCCGAAGAGCGGGCCGATATGCGTATGGTGGATGTAGATGAGTTGTGTCTGCGTTTCCACAAAATGCAGGGGTCTACTATTCGTTCGGAGAGCATGGAGGTCTATCGGACGCGCCTCAAGGACGCGTTGGTAGATTTCATCAGTTGGACCAACGAGCCCGGTTCCTTCAAACCAAGTGAAAGTGAAGTCAGGACGACCCGGGAAAACCTGAAAAAAGATTCTCCAGGAGAGGCCAAGGCGCGTGAGCAACTGGTGCTTGACCCGCCGCGCAGGCCGCACGAAATATTCCCCGTGCCGCTGCGCGATGATGTGGTGGTGTATATACAGAATGTGCCGCTGGACATGACGCCCAAGGAAGCACAAAAAATTGCGGCGGTGGTGTGCGCCCTTGCCGATCCCGATCTTGGAGACTAGGCAGTGAATCGACTCATACTGCTCGCGCCCATGCTGTTGTTCGGCCTGGGGGGCGCCTATCTGTTACTGCTGTTCCTGGAGCCCGGTAACGAAGGTCGTGTATTCGATAACCTGGTGCCGGAACTGATCGGTTTCTGCCTGGAAGGCTTTTTTCTCATCGGTCTGTTCTCACTAATACAGCGTCGTCGCGAGCGCGAACGCCGCTTTGAGTTGCGCCAAAGTCTGCGCGGCGCGCTGCGAGACATACTCAGTCACCTGGATATTGGCCTGCTGAGCGAGAATGAGGAGCCGGCGGATTCACGAGCGTTGGAGGAGGACCCGCAGATGGTGGTCACCCTGTTCAAAAAGCTGATGGCAAATCCTGCCACTGATCTCGATTCCATGGCCAGACTAAAAGAAGTGGCGGCCAGCAACCTGGCGACGGTCCATGATCTTATCCCGGTTGCCGCCCAGTTGAGCGCCAAGCATATGCGCTGGTGGCTGGCGATCACAGACAGCGTGCGCCATCTGGCAGAGGCAACTGACAGGGCATCGCTGACGACTGCGGTGCATCACTTTCTGGCGGGTCTGGGAGAGTTTGACGAGCTTGAACTTTAGTCTGGCTATCCCGCCATTGTTCTGCGCCGCCGAGTCTGGCAAGCCAGTATGAAGCATGGCCTTTGACAACTCTTAGTACGGTTCTTAAGCGTCAGGGTTTTATGCCAAGCCCGCGACGTAAAACGGCGAACATTTCCTGCGCTTCACGCTGGCTCACCTCAGCAGTGGGTACCATGGACGATCCATGGAATGTTCCCGGGTAGCTGTGTAGCTCAGTGCGAACACCGGCCTTCATCAGTGTCATGGCATAGAGCACTCCTTCGTCCCGCAGCGGGTCAAACTCCATGGTGTTGATATAGGCAGGCGGCAGGCCACTTGCATCTTGCAATCGCGCCGGTGCCGCCAGGTAGGGCACGTCATCGGCACCGCGCTGGTAACGCTCGCCAAGATAGTAGTCCCAACTGAGTTCGGCATTGGGTCTGTTCCACATGGGTGTATCAACAAACCTGTTCATGCTATCGGTGGTCAGTCTGTCGTCCAGCTCGGGGATACCCAGGTATTGAAAGCAAATTTGCGGACCCTTGCGATCGCGCGCCATTAATGCAGTCGCAGCAGACAGACCCGCGCCTGCGCTCAAGCCAAATACACCTAGCCGGGTAGTGTCCAGATTCAGCGATTCGGCGTTCTCATGAGTCCAGCACAAAGCCGCATAACAGTCCTCCAGTCCGCCGGGGAAAGGTGTTTCCGGAGACAGCCGGTAATCCACCGATACAATAACAATGCCCAGTTCCTGGCACAGGCTAAGACAGCGACCCTGCTCACTTTCCAGGCTGCCGATGACAAAACCTCCGCCATGGCTATAGAGCAAGCCGGGCACATTAGTCGTCAGGCCGCTGGGCGAATAGATACGCAGCTTTATCGCTGGCGCCCCATCCAAACCCGCAATATCACGCTCGCTGATATCAACGCCAGATGCATCCAGGCCTGCGTTCATTGCAGCGATCAACTCCTCAAAGCCACTGCGCGCTGCTACTGGATCCTCTATGCCCAGTGAGGGAATGAGTTCAAGGATAGGCGTGAGTTCAGGGTCAATGGGGTAGGTCATTCTTTGGTGAGCTCCATGGTGGGAAGAGTTGGCGCGTTTGCGCGTGTGTTCAAGTTAAGGCAATAGCTGACCGACAATGGCGGTCAGACCAGGGCGCCTGCAAACAGGGCTAGTAAACGAGCCCACGCGCGTTCAGCCTGCACCTGATTGTAAACTGCAGAATCGGGTGGGCACCAACCATGCAGAGTGTCCTCATAGACTTCAATTTCCGCAGCGATGTCTGCAGCGGCATAGGCCTCGCGCAGGCGGTGCTTCATTTGCGGATCTTTCTGATCGTCATTTTCGGCGACGGCGTGTAAAACCTGCGCCGAGGTCTTTGGTATCAGTAAATGCGGACTGTCTGGCTTATCGGTGGCCATGCCGCCACCATGAAACGAGGCCGCAGCACCGATCCGTTCAGGGACTGCAGCCGCTGTGCGCATAATGGCAGGGCCGCCCATGCAGTAGCCCGCAGTGCCAATTTTTCGCTTCTTGTCGACGCTGGCCTGGGCGTCCAAGAAACCCACAAAAGCCTTGGCATCGGCAAAAGTGGTTTCTTGGGTCAATTGACGGGCCATGGGAAGCACAATCTCTCGAATACCGGGGTCGCCAAAAGTCGAGCCCTCAGGTACTACAGGGGCTTTTGCACTGCGGTAAAACTGATTGACCACCAATACTGAATAGCCGGACTCGGCCAGGCGTTTGGCCATAGCCTGAAACGCGGGCCGCAGGCCCAGAATATCCGGCCAGATCAGGACGCCGGGATATTTACCTTGTGCGGGGTGAACAAAATAACAATCTGCCTCCCCGTCAGGAGTCGCTATATTGACAGAGGAGTCTACGGTATCCAGCGCATTGGCTAGCGGTGGAAGGATCGCAGCTAAACCGGCGACAATGGCAACTTTGCCAAACCCGCGCCTGTTCAGTTCGCCACTCTTTCTGAGGTGCTCGGCCACATCTGCTTGAGTGAGATCATCACACATACGCGTTCCTTTTATTAATGCTGGCTGGTCAAAATCGCGTATGTATCGTACCAGCCTTGTACGTTATCCTATATTAAATATTGGCCTTGGCAGAAAACACTGTGATGCATTCCGTTTTTCAATCGAAGCAGGTTTTAATCCAATGGCATCTTTAGAAGAGAAAGCAGTTAGTTGCCCTTACTGTGGCGAGTCTATTGAGGTCCTGATAGATCATGAGGAGGTGGGGCAAACTTACATAGAAGACTGTCAGGTTTGCTGCCGACCCATAAGCTTCAAGGTGGAGGCTGATTCGGGTGGCTATTTGTCTGTCTCTGTTCGAGACGAAAATGAAGCATTTTAGTTAGAGATAAAATGATGCGCGTGAGTAGCGACGCCTCAGAAGCTGTTTTTTGACGACAGAGGAAATTCCTAAAATTGAGAATTGAAATATGAGTAGTTCAAATGTTCTTCAGACATGTAGTTGCCCCTGTGGTGCCTCCTCATTTGAAATCACGGCGCCACCGGTCCTGCGTTTTTTTTGTCATTGCCAGATATGCCAGAAGTTGTATCAGCAGCCATTCGCAGACGCGGCAGTGTTGCGGTTGAGCGACGTTGTTCTGCCCGATTCACATAACATCAAGTTTAATAAATATCGTAAGTTTGTCGGTATTGAACGAGGCATATGTGCGCAGTGCAATAAGCCGGTGCTGGCGATTACGGGATCTGGATCTAAGGGACTAGCATTTGTGGCAGCCCAGAACTTTTCCAATAAGGATGTTTTACCTGAGCCTGAAATGCATATTTTTTATGGTAGTCGTGCCGCTGACATAGCGGATGAACTACCGAAGTACAAGGGCTATGTAAGGAGTCAAATTGCAGTACTGCGGTCAATTTTTTCCGGGGGTTCTTCTTCTGCGGTCAGGTGAGAGGTCTCTACGACCGGCCAATAGGAATAGGGCAGAAAGCTGCAGCTAAAGCGCCCTTATCTTAAAAGCCATTCACATAGCGTTTCGATCCCCTCGATCAGATGTCGCTTGTCTGCTGAACCAGTGCGCAGTGCTGCGGCACCATCAAAGTCGACATAGGCCAGCCGCGCGGTCAAGCTGTTGGCATCCATACCGAAAGCAGAACCCGGCAATAGTGCGACTCCTGTCTCTGCGAGCAATTTTTCGGTTAGACCAACTCCGGTTGTGATGCCTCTGGCAGCCAGTGACTCTGCCAGCGGCGAGAAATCTGGAAACAGGTAAAAGCCACCTCTGGGCTGGCGCACACGAACACCGGCGTCCTGCAGTAAGGCTGCACTGTGTTGGCCTATGTCAGAGAATGTCGTTCGTTGTTTTTCCAGAAAACCGGTGATTCGGTCATCCAGTGTATACGCGGCGAGTGCCGCATATTGCACCGGAGTGCTAACACATGAATAGGTCTCTGATGCCACGCCCACGACGCGCTGCAGGTACTCGGAGCCCATTGCTTCGGGTATGTGGGCGATGCCCAGGCGCCAACCTCCGGCGCCGCACCACTTGGACATGCCGGTGGTCACTATCGTGCCTTCAGGGTAAAAGCGTGCCAGTGAGGTGTGCTCGCCTCGATGGTCTAGTAAGCCGTAGATCTCGTCAGATATGACAAAGACATGATGCCTTCGCAACACAACGGCAAGCTTTTCCAGCTCCTGGGAACTGTAGGTATCCCCATCGGGGTTGCCAGGGTAATTGAGTATCAGCATTAATGGTCGTTCTGGAAACTCACGCCCAAGGCAAAAATGATCGAGCGTCTCAGGCGTCAGCTTCCATCTGTTGCTGAACTCTGTCTGTATCCGCAACACCTGGTGTCCCGCCAGTTTCGCCTGGGGTTCATAGGAAACCCAACTGGGCGTCACCAGAGCGATATCTGCATTTTTGATGGCCGCCATCAGGCAATAGATCAGAATTTTGCTGCCAGCACCGACGACGATTTGATCGGCATTGAAGTGATGCTTGTCTACCTGGGTATGAAATTTCGCGACCCGGTGCCGCAATTCGGCAAGGCCTTGCACAGGCAGGTATTCTTTACGATGAGCAGACTCGCGCAGAGCGCCGACGATGTGCTCAGGGACCGGGAATGGATTTTCACCGAAGCCAAATTGGTATACCCGCTGATTATTTGCCACCAGACGTTTGGACAGCTCGTTGATGAGTAGTGTCTCTGAGTGCTGGGCGCTACCCAGGTGAGGCGACAGCCTTTGGGCTGTGGGGCTCATATCTGGTCTTCCTTGAATGTGAAATGGTGGAGATGTGCACTATGGTCGAGCGATGGTTATTTTTCCATCAACGGATTAAAATGAAAATATATTTTCAATTTAATCTATCTGTATATATAAAAGTGTTTAAAAACAATGGCATAGGTATTCGAGGAAGAAGTAAATGAAAATGCACGAAAATCAGTTTCCGCCAGAGTCATTTGCTGAACTGCGCCGGATTCCGGTGCTTATCGGGCGCGGAGAGTTGGAACTGCCGATGGGTAAGCAGACCTTTCGTGCGCTTTGCAGCATGATGGATACTCCGCAACTGGTCGCCATGAGTAATATTTCCACCCTTGCCGATGCCCTGGATATTAGTCCTGCTTCACTGACGCGGCTGGCCAAACTACTGGGTTTTTCTGGTTTTCCCAAGTTCCAGGCTTTGTTCAGGCGCCACTTAACCGAGCCAGATCATTTTTACAGTGCTCAGGCACAGCAACTGGTACGCCCCGATGGTGATGACGGCATGGCCTTGTTACAGCTACTGGCAGAGCAATCCCTGGCGAATATCAATCACGGTGTTGCACAACTGGACCCTGAAGATGTGCGCAAGGTTGTGGCATGGTTGGCAGGTGAAGCCAGGGTTCACGTCTTCGGCTGCCGTCAATCAGCAGCCCTCGCCTCGGCCATGAGTTACGGTCTCAGTATGATTCGCACTCAGGTGCAATTGATGGGCGCGCAGGGCCAAGGCCTGTCAATCAGTCTGTCACAAATTCGAGAGCGGGATGTATTGATTGTGTTTGGCTGTTCACCCTACAGTCGTGAAACTGTACTGGCAGCGCGTATAGCCCGGCAGCAGCGAGCCAGAGTGGTGGCCATTACCGATACGCACCTGTCACCGCTGGCTCAATCGGCAGACCTTTGCCTGATGTTGCCGACGCAGAGCCAGTTTTACAGCAACAGCTTCACCGCTATGATTTTCATGATAGAAGGTCTACTGACGCTTACCGCCAGGGAGCTGGGCAACAAGGCCGTGCGCAATCTTGAGGCGCGTGAGCTGCTGATCAGTCAGCTTAACGATGAGTATTGAGCAGCCCGGCTGCGCTAAAGCCTAGCAATTCATTGCCGCGACGTATCCCGAAGACCAGGCCCACTGAAAATTAAAGCCACCCAGGTGTCCGCTGACATCCATCACTTCGCCGATAAGAAACAATCCCGGGTGAGTCTTGGCCTCCATGGTTTTAGAGCTAATAGCATCGGTATTTACGCCGCCAAGCGTCACCTCGGCTGTTCTATAGCCCTCGGTGGCCGATGGCTTAACACGCCAGCAGTTCAACAGTTGACCAATTTCCGTCAGCCGAAGGTCACTGCACTCGGCCAATGGGGTTTCGGCAAGCTCTGGCCACCACAGCGCCTGTAATTCAGCAATCAAGGGTTTTGCCAGTAGCAGGTGTAGCCGATTTTTCAGCAGACTTTTGCCGAAATCCTGTTTTTGTTGCAATAGCCAGTCAGCGGCATTGAGCTCGGGTAGCAGGTCGATTTTGAGTTCCTGTCCGGGAAGCCAGTAATTGGATATTTGTAGCGCGGCAGGGCCACTGATGCCTCTGTGGGTGAAAAGAATGTTCTCGTGAAAACTCTGTGTGCCGCAGGCCAGGTTAACTTCAACTGCCAACCCGGAAAGGCGCTCACATATGGGCTTTAAGGCGTCGCTGAACATGAACGGTACCAGTCCCGCGCGGCGCTCGGTCAAGGGCATTGAAAACTGACTGGCCAGCTCATAACCGAAACCACTGCCGCCTAGCGTCGGTATCGACAAAGCACCTGTTGCCACCACCAGGGATCGGCACCTCAGATCCAGAGTTTCATCGGCCAGGGTGGCAACAAGCTTGTAGCGGCTCGCTGTATTCTGAATTTGCATGGCTTCAACATGCTCGACCTCGCATTTTGATCTAATGACAACGCCACCGCGCTGGCATTCTGTTAGTAGCATGTCGAGAATTTCTCTTGCGGAGCTGATGCAGAACAATTGCCTGTGCTTACGTTCTTCATAGTCGATGCCATAGCGTTCTACCATGGCAATGAAATCCCACTGGGTGTATTGCTTCAGTGCCGATTTGCAAAAGTGGGGATTGCCGGAAATGAAGTTTTCCGCTTCCACCTCATAGTTGGTGAAGTTGCAACGCCCGCCACCGGACATCAGAATTTTCTTGCCAACTTTGTTTGCTTTCTCCAGAACCAGCACGGAGAGACCACGACTGGCAGCAACAGACGCACAGAAAAGACCGGACGCGCCCGCACCGAGAACAATGACATCGAATGTTTGCTGTTTAGACACGAGCGATCAATTTATGGCTACTTACGTCTTTTCGATGAGTGCGGCGATTTTTTGCTGCCTGGCTTGCGTAAGGGTCGTTTACTATCGCTGCGGCTTTCGCCTCCCCGGACGGGCTTGGTGTTCTTTCCCCTGGGCTTGCGTGCAGGTTTGGCACCACTTTTAGCCGGGCTCGCCGTATGCCGAGGTTTGTGCTTTTGCGTCGCAGAAGACTTTTTCTTCGCCTTGGGTTCGCCTGTTGAGCCGGCAATTGCTGCATTGAGCTGCTCCATTTCACGCTCAGTGAGATTGCGCCACTGGCCGGGCTTAAGTTTACCGAGATGTACGTTCATGATGCGCAGTCGCGCTAACTGGGTAACATCATAACCAAGATACTCACACATCCGCCTGATCTGCCGATTCAGTCCCTGGGTGAGTGTTATCTTGAACACATTGCGCTTGAGAACAATGACTTTGCAGGGCTTGGTGACGGTGTCCAATATTGGAATGCCCGCGGACATTTTCTCTGCAAAGTCCTTGCCGATGCTTTTGTTGACGGTAACCAGGTACTCTTTTTCATGGGCGTTCTCAGCTCTGAGTATCTTGTTGACGATATCCCCGTCGCTGGTGAGCAAAATCAGCCCTTCTGATGGCTTGTCCAGCCTGCCGATTGGAAAAATACGTTCGTGGTGGTCGATAGCATCGACTATATTGCCTTTTACATTGCGCTCCGTCGTGCAGGTAATGCCCACCGGTTTGTTATAGGCCAGGTAAACGCGATCAGACTTGCCCGGCGCGCTGCCGAGAATTTCCTGTCCATCGACGGTGACCACGTCGCCAGACTCGACTTTGGTGCCAAGCTCAGGCCGGCAGCCATTGATTTTGACCCGATTGGATTCTATGAGCTTGTCCGCCTCACGGCGGGAGCAATGCCCTGATTCGCTGATAAACTTGTTAAGTCGGATGCTACCGTTGGAGTTCACTGAGCGCGCCTATAATCCGCATGCTGGAAGAGGTGGCAGCATATCATTATTCATTGGCGTAAATGACACAGTCGGGAGGATTCTAGTGGTAAGCCAAGTCAACTCGGACTTATCGTTTAGGGCAGGCTTATGAGAGCGGGGCGTTGTCAGTGCCCAATCGGTAAATGTTGTCTGCGCCAGCGCGCGGTTCTGACCCTGGCCCGCGACGAATGTGCATGGCACGGTTGGGCAGATCCATGACAATCGTGGCGACGGTGCCAATATTGAGTCCATGAAAATGGTCAAGGGGCATATAGTCGTGATTGATTTCGTTGTCAGTCTTTAAGAACTCAAAAACGGTAGCGGCGTCGGCTGCCGGGTTTTGCGCCAGAAATGACTGGGCATTGCTCAAGCGTTCCGCTGAGTTGCCCGCGGGAGCAGGGGGTGAGGCTATGGACTGCGCAATATAGTGATTACTATGGCAAAAGCCACCAGCGTTGGCAGTGCCAATGTGTTGACTCTGTCCGGCCCACTCAACGCTGAGTCCGCTGCCGTTATCATCGGCTATGAGCAGGTGACTGGCTTTGCCGGCACCAACCCGTTCCAGGAGCGGATGAATATCGGTGAACAGGGGGGTTTCCAGTACGGCCCTGGCTGTGATGTGAACGGGTAAGCCGCTGAGATGGTGAGGGCTGCTGAGAATATTTAGGCAGACGCCCAATCCGCCGCTGTTAAAGCCGATTTTCCCTAGAATACCGGCCTCTGTAAGCGTAAGGAATTCAAAGCCGGATTCGAGTTGGTGTTGGATCAGCACCGTACCTGATTCTAAAGCATCGACCCAATCCCAGGTTTGTGCCAATACTGATTTTGCTGGAGCATACAGTGAAGTGCATTCCTGGGTGTTCAATGCGTTCAGGATCTCAGTTCGGGCGTTGAGCGCAAATAGCCGCATTGGATCGATATTCGCCGCCTCGGCCATTGCCCTGATTTCCTGCGAGAGCTCGGGCCTAAAAGCGCTGATAATTCCCTCAACCTGCGCGGCCATAGTGACAACGGCTTCTACACTGGCACCTCCCAGTGGATAAAATTGCTGCTCATAGAATTCGCAGTTGTTGGCGATTTTCGCGCGCAAAGCTTCTCCGACGGCAGCACCGCGTTGTTTTGCACTGCCGCTAACAGTCAGTTGAGTGAATGGCATGTATGAGTGTCCTATCCAGTGTGAATGACGAGGCTAGTCTCGAACACTATCTAGTATAAAATGATTCGAAAGCGCTTTGGGAGCATCATCGCATAGCGCAGCTTTTAACCGAAACCCGTGGTTAGGGGGTTGGCTGTTCCCTTGTAGTCTTTCTCGGTTACCATGGTCTGAACCCGGTAAATATGTCGATGTACGAAACGCACAATGATTGAAATTACAAAAATTCCAAACCCATTGCTGCTTGACGGTGGCCTGGCCACGGAGCTGGAAGCCCAGGGGTATGACCTGAAACACTCGCTATGGTCAGCCCGCTTGCTGTTGGAATCTCCCCAGGCCATTGTCGACGCGCACCTGGCGTATTTGCGCGCGGGTGCTGGCTGCATCATTACTGCCAGTTACCAGGCGAGTGTCCCCGGTTTTATGTCATTGGGGATGAGTCATGATGAGGCGCAAAACTTGATTGCGTTATCAGTGCAACTTGCACGTAAGGCGGTTGACCAATTTTGCCAGGAGAGTTCACCCCAAGAACGTCCCTTGATTGCAGCCAGCGTTGGTCCCTATGGGGCCTATCTGGCAGACGGCTCTGAGTATCGAGGTGACTATCGGGTTGATGCAAACACACTCCGGGATTTCCATCAGCCACGAATGAAGCATTTAATAGAGGCCAACCCGGATCTTCTGGTCTGTGAAACGGTTCCCTGTTTAACTGAGGCTCAAGTTCTTTCAGATTTGATACTGGAATTCGCAGCACCTGCCTGGATCAGTTTTTCCTGTCGCGATGGCCAACATCTAAGCAGTGGTGAAGAAATCAGTGAAGCTGCTAGCGTGCTTGAGGGCAATCCTTATCTGTTTGCTTTGGGGGTCAACTGCACCTCACCGGCGCACATCAACCCGCTGATAGTGGCGTTACAGAAACACTGGCCAAAACGAATTGTGGTTTACCCCAACTCGGGGGAACACTACGATGTTAGCAGTGGTAACTGGCATGGCACGGCTGATCCAGGGTCATGTGCAACTGCCGCGACTACCTGGCAACACACTGGTGCCGATATTATTGGTGGTTGTTGTCGTATGGGCCCCTCTCATATCAAGGCCATGGGTAACGCCCTCCAAACGAGTATTTAATAACCATGCGTATCGATTATTTTGTTACAGCCATTGTTCTACTCGTTACCACCGGTTGCGTGGGACAGTCAATGGATCCCTCTACCGCCAATCGTGACGAGACCCTGGATTTACCCTGGCGGGTGCATTGCGAGACCGAGAAAACCTATGGTCTGGATGTGTCGGCGATTCCGGGAATTTATCGTGGTCGCTGGGTTTGGGGTGAGGATAGCGCAGGAGAAACTGTGTTTTTGGAAGGCGAGTTCGAAGATGGTTTCTATCGGCTAAGCTCGGTCACATCGGCCTCAGGGGAGTTGATCCCGGTGACAGCGCACGGGCTGCGCAAAACCTGTCTCAATGCTCTGGCGACTGGCTCAGCGGACGTTCTGGCGCGGGTAATGGCAGGGCGCGATACTCGCGATATTAATGTTCCGATAGCGTTTCCGGGGGAAGATGCTGCCAACTATCCGGTGACTCGACTGGTTTTGTTTGGCGACAGTCTTACCGATGCCGGTAGGCTCAAGCACCGTATGCAGGTCTTTCCGGGGCCTCCCTATTGGCTGGGTCGGTTCAGCAATGGCCCTGTTTGGCCAGATTATCTGGAGAGCACTACTGCGCTGGCAATACAGAACAATGCTTATGGTGGTGCCTCGGTAGAACGCCCCATTGATCTTGATGACGGAGGCCTCATTGCTTATGCCAAAGAGGGTGGACGGTTTTTTGTCAGTGGCAGCTTGGGGCAGCAAACGGATGTTTATCTGGATGAAACCTTAACTTCTGACAGTCTGGCTGATGCGGCCCATACCGCTTTTCTCATCTGGGGCGGAGCCAACGACTATGTTTCCAAGGAGCCCGTGACCGGGCTCATCACCACGTTCCTTGAGGATCCAAAAAGTGAAATGGGCTATCAGTCTGTCGCCGATACGACAGTTGCGGGGCTTGTCAGTGAGATCAGAACTTTATACGCCGCTGGTGGCCGGCGCTTTGTGATGGTGAACATGCCAGATTTGGGGCGCACGCCTATTATCCTTCAAAACGAAACCTATGAACCCGATGGCATTATTGTTACTGATGTCGGCCGCCGATTCCAATTGTCACTAAGGCTTAGTGCGCTGGCTGATTACCACAATGACAAGCTTGCAGCTGCAGTGGTACAGCTCAATCAGGAACTGGAGGGAGCAACTGTACTGCTGGTCGATGCGCATAGCCTGACAGCGAATGTGCTTGATAATAAGTTGCTATCCGACTCCAGCATTCCCTTCGACTATGGCTTATCGGTTGATGGTTTGCACAATCAGTTGATATTCAAGGGCCAGCAGCTGGATCTGCCACAGAGCTGCTATGCGGGCGCGTATCTTGGCAGCTTTTTGGAGAGCGATACCTGCGATAACGAATATAGGGCGGCATTCTGGGATGTGCTGCACCCGGCGACCTATGCGCACTGTTGGCAAGCATACGAAGTAGGAAGAGTGCTTGCAGATGCGGGTTGGATAGCGCCTATGTCCCCGGTAGAAGATTATCGAGACTGGTGCCAGAGCTATCAGGGGGAGAAATAAGGCGTTCATTTGGCTGGCCGACCCACCCAAACTTGATTTTTTGCTCTGCTCTGTCTAACGTCGTGAATCCTAAACATTACAACGGCGCGAATATGAAGAAGATCGGTATTATTTTGTTGTCTCTAATTGTTGCCGTCGGTGTTATCGGCTATTTCCTGCTTGGTAGTCTGGATGACGTTGTGCAAAGCACTGTCGAGGATGTCGGTAAACAACTGACTGGCACGGAGGTTAGCCTCGATAACGTGGTGCTGGATCTGGCCAAGGGAAGCGCTACCCTGGAAGGGCTGAAAATCGATAACCCCGCGGGTTACGAAAGCGACTATGCTTTTCTGTTAAAGCGTATAACTGTGTCCGTGAATCCCGCCAGTCTCACCAAGCCTGTTATTCAACTGAATGAGGTGATCGTCAGGGGTGCACGTCTTAATGTTGAGCAGCGCGGCGAGCGTAACAACTTGTCGGATCTGCTGGCACAGGTTGAAGCTAATACTAAAAGTGATAGCGACTCACAGGGGCAGGAACCAACGCCATCCGCTGAGTCCGACGTGCGGCTGACACTCAAACGCTTCGTGTTTGCCAATACCAAGGCGACGGTGGTCGGCAGTGCCAAGGGCGGCAAAGCGATCACCGTTCCCGATGTGAAGCGCAGCAATATAGGCAACCCCAAGGAAGGGCTGACCCCGGAGCAGCTTGGTGATGCTCTGCTACAGGCAGTACTGGAGGACGTTGAGACGGCGGTCACCAATCATCTGGCAGGTTTGGCGAAGCAGGCGTTGACGGACAAAATTAAGGAAAAGGTTGGGTTCCCGGTTAAGGACGAAAACTGAAGGTTCAGTCCGGCGTTTGTACACCCAGTAACCCGGTTAAAGCGTCCATGATATTGGCTGGATGTTCGCTGCTGTTGAAATCGGTCAGTTGGCCCCAGCCGGCGGCGATATCGTCAATAGAAAGTGTGGTGTTAGTGTCCAGGGAGAGTCCCAGACTGCGCTCCCAGCGCAGTTTCTTGAACCGTCCAGCACCGGCCTCAAACAGGCCTCCATTGTCCGAGCAGTCCGGGTGACACAAATAGGCCACCAGAGGGGCGACGTGCTCGGCCCTGACGCTGGCCCTTAAGTTCTCGTCCATTTGTTCCCGGTTCATCTGTGTCGCTCCCCAGGGTGCAACTGTATTGGCTTGAATCCCATGTTTGCGCCCCTCTATGGCCAGCGTGTTACACAGGCCATAAAGTCCCATTTTTGCCGCCGCGTAGTTAGCCTGGCCGAAATTGCCATACAGTCCTGCGGCCGATGAGATGAACACCAAACGGCCAAAGCCCTGCTCGCGAAAAGCGGGCCAAATTGTCCGTGCCAGTTGGTAAGCCACGGTCAGGTGAAGCGCCAACACCTTATCCCAGTCCTGCTGACTAAGCTTGCCGATACTGCTGTCGCAAAGGATACCCGCGCTATGGATAACACCGTCCAGCCGGGTAACCCTGGACAGTGCTGCTGTAATCAGGGCGCTGCCGTCATTGAGTTGCATAGGCAAATTGTGGGCCCGGCCACCGTTGTTGCGAATTTCATCGACCAGCCGCTCACCGCTGTCATCGCGACCTGAGGAATGAATGATGACCTCTGCGCCTGCCGAGGCCAGGCATTCGCTAAAGGCGCGACCCAGCCCTCGATTGCCACCGGTAATTAACAGGGTCTGTTGGTCGAAGTTGATGGACATGCTGTCTTTCCTGTCGGTCTGCTCTTTTCTGGTTTATTGTTGCTGTCACAATAATACCTCTATACCCGCTAAGGAGAGCCAGAGTGAACGACTTTATTCGCTGCGAAAGTAGTGATAACGGGCTTGTTACAACCCTCGTGTTTAGTGACCCAATACGCCAGAACCAACTTTGCTGGGCGGCCATTGATGAATTGGCCGATAAATTGGAAGCGGCTCGCCACAGTGGTGGTCGGGTGGTCATTCTTGGTTCGGGGCTGGAACAGCACTGGCTTGAGCACGCCTGGCTGGAAGACTTGATCGCTGGACTCGAGGGGCGCGAGTGCACGGGGGTTGGCGATGGCTGGTTCAGAGCGCTTGAAGAGATTTCCCATGAGGCTGTGGTCAGCATCGCGGCCATTAACGGCGACGCCTCTGGTGGTGGCGCTGAATTGGCCTGGGCCTGTGATTTTCGCATCGCGGAACGTCAGGCTCGCTTCTCTCAGATTGAGGTGAACGCTGGATTAACGACGGGAATTGGCGGCTGCAGCAGATTATCTCGTCTTGTGGGTATTACGGCAGCTACGGAAATGGTGCTGACCGGCGCAGCCTTTGAAGCAGCCAGACTCGCGGAATTAGGCGGACTGAGTCGATTGGTGGAAGCAGGCGAGGCCATGTCCTGCGCCCATCAGTTAGCGCAAAATATTGTAGGCAAGCCTGTAGAAGCTCTGCGGGGTTTGAAGCGAATTCTGCGTGGTGCCGAAAATTTGTCATTGCAGCAGGCACTGGTGTTTGAGCAGGAGACATTTCAGCAGGTTGTCGTTGGCAAGGGGGCACTGGAATCTATGAAACGCTGCCAAGGTCTATATGATGAAGATCACACGATTGCCGAAGTTCACGGCCACTGACGGGCCATGCAATTCATTGGTTTCGAATAGGGAGTAGGGCATTAGCATGGAGGGTGATATCAGTTTTAAATTACTCGATCCCGATGTGATTGAAAATCCCTATCCTTTTTACCGCGAACTGCTTGCACACGCGCCTGTCTATCGCGTGCCGGGTACAGAGGTTTATCTGGTGTCCTCAGCGCAATTGATTCACCAGGTATTGAAAAACCAGGAAGATTTTTCAGCCAATCTTACCGGTGTTCTGATCACCAATAATGAGGGCCTCCCGGCCCTGTTTGATTTTTCCCAGTTTGGCGGCAGCGTCGACGCCATTGCCAATGCTGACGAGCCCTTTCACGCCATTCATCGCAAGCTGGTGTTGCCGCAGCTGAACGCTCGCAAGGTGGCGGCAATGGAAGCCGAGGTGCGCCTCTGGGCCGGGCAAGGTGTGCAGCGTTTGTTGGCGCAAAAGGGAGGGGACTGCATTGCTGAGTTCGCTAATGCCATTCCGGTCATGGTGATGGCTAGATTGATGGGGTTGCCGGTGGAGGATGTCGATGACCTGCTCAAGTGGGCCTTTAGCGGCGGCGATATTCTTGCCGGGACTGCCACACTCCCACGTATGGTCGAGCTTGGCACCTCAACAAGGCAGATGAGCGCTTATCTTGTGGAGCATTTCCAGCGGGTGCTGGCGCAAAAACCCACAGGCCAAGTAAACACGGTAATGGGCGAGTTGGCGCTAGGCGTCAAAGACGGGCTAATTTGTGAAGAGGAGGCAGTGGCCATCTCGATTGTCCTGGTGGGTGCAGCCGGAGAGTCCACGTCCAGTCTTGTAGGCAGTGCGATTCGCATTCTGGCTGGCGATCAACATTTGCAGAATCGACTTCGGCAAAACCCGCAGTTGATCGACAGCTACGTTGAAGAAGTCGTGCGGCTGGAGTCACCCTTCAAGGGACATTATCGGGCACTGCGGCGAGCAACTGAACTCGGCGGAGTGTCCATTCCAGAAAGTGCCAGGGTCTTTTTATTGTGGGCGGCGGCGAACCGGGATGCCGCTGTTTTTGAAAACCCCGATGCCCTGGATCTGGAGCGCAGGAACATGGGTGAGCACCTGGGGTTTGGTCACGGTATCCATTTTTGCATCGGCGCCAGGTTGGCGCGAATGGAAACCCGAATAATCCTCGAGGAGTTATTGCAGCGTACAGCGCAGATTAGCCTGGAAGGTGAGGTTCCAGGCAAACATGTGTCCAGTATTTTCGTGCGCAGACTGGAACATCTGCATCTGCGCTTGAGCGCGGCCTAGATCGATAGACCAAGGCAAGTAGCAAATAGGCGTGTGTTGCTATACCAGGCCCAGTAGCTCCACGATGCCATGGCTGTGCCCAGCAGTGTAACCACCGTCGACAATTAACGCCTGGCCTGTCACATAGGAGGCATCGTCGGAGGCCAGGAACAGGGCAGCTCCGGCAATTTCTTCAGGGCGACCAAAACGGCCCAACTTTACCTGCTTGCCAATGTCTGCCCTGAACTCGGGCATCGCGTCCATCACGCCCTCAAGCATCGGGGTTTCTATGAAACCTGGGCAAATTGCATTACAGCGGATACCCATGCGCCCGTAGTCTATGGCGATGTTTTTGCTCAGTAGCACAACACCACCCTTAGAGGCATTGTAGGCACTGCCGCCTTCGGTGCCGTTAATGCCCTCTACGCTGGCGATGGTGATGATGCTGCCACTGCGCTGTTGCATCATCTGCTCTATCACCGCTTTTACCGACAGGAATGTGCCCTTCAGGTTAATGTCTATGACCCGGTCCCAGGCAGCTTCCTCGAGCATGTTGACGGGGCCTCCATCGCCGATACCGGCGGCAGTGACCAGAATATCGATGCGGCCGAACTTGGTAATCACACTTTCGGCGATTGCTTTTTGCGCGCCACCGTCAGTGACGTCTACCTGGTGCAGGGCATTGTCTGGGTTGCCGCCAACGAGTGCAGACCAGTCCGTTCGCGGCTGTATGTCGGTGCCCACAACCACCGCGCCTTCAGCGGCGTAGCGCTGGGCGCAGGCCAGACCTATGCCGGATGCCGCCCCGGTAATCAATGCAACTTTATTATCTAATCTGCTCATGTCTATTCCTTAACTCAATTGGTAGTCATTAGGGTCGACTTGCTGGGTCCAGCGCCACATGTCGATGATTTTCCAGGGCCACAATAGCGTCACTTTGCCCTCGGCATTCTGGTAGTAGCTGTGAACGTGAGGATGCTCCCATATCAGCTTTGAGTGTTGCTCGCGAAATCGCTGTTGATAGTCCTCATGCGTTTGTTGGCGGCACTCTATGGCCTGCTCGCCAGACTGTAACAGCAGCTTGATGCACTCCATGGTATAGCGCACCTGGCATTCGCCGTTAAACACCAGACTGCCGCCAAAGGCCAGGTTGGTGCCCGGCCCGAACATGCAGTAAAAGTTAGGAAAATCCGGGACTGTAATGCCCAGATAGGCAGACGGCTCCTGTGCCCACTTGTCCGCCAGTAGTTCGCCACCACGACCGCGGATTTCCATTGGCCAGAGAAACTTGTCGGTCATGAAACCAGTCGCGTAGATGATGATGTCAGCGTCGATGTGGCAGCCGTCCTCAGCAACAATGCCGGTGGCATCGACACTGCGGATACCCTGGTTTTCCAGTTGTACGTTTTCCCGCTTCAGAGCGCCCAGCCAGCTGCCATTGTCCTGCAGGGTGCGACGGCCCATAGGAGGATAGTCAGGCAGCACTTTTTGCAGCAGTTCCTCGTCATCGCCAACCTGGCCGCGAATATAGTCGCTGAACATCTGGTAGACGAACTCATTCATCTCGTTCACCGAGCGTTCCTGATGAGGCCAGTCAGGGTCGACGATTATGCTGTCATAAGCGCCGTCGCAGGCACACCAAAAGAGCATGAAGCGGAACCAACGAGTGTAGAACGGCAGATGTTGTAGGCACCACTTCTTACCCTCGGGCACCTGCTCATGATAAATAGGGTTTTCAAACATCCATGGCGCAACTCGTTGGAAAACAGTCAGCTGGGCTGCCTGGCCTGCGATTGACGGCACGATCTGAAAGGCGCTTGCGCCAGCGCCCACCACAACCACGCGCTTGTCACTGCAGTCGATTGACTCGTCCCAGTCCGCAGAGTGGCACCACTGTCCCTTGAATGACGCCACGCCAGGCACATCAGGTAGTTTGGGGCGGTTGAGTTGGCCCACAGCACTGATCACTGAGCCCACCTGGTGGGTCTGTTCCACGCCGTCTTTGTCGCGTGTACTGACTTGCCATAATTGGCTTTGCTCATCATAGATCGCGCTGGTCACCTCTGTATTGAGATGAATGTTGTCAAACAGCGCGTGATTCTCGGCAACACCTTCAAAGTACTTCTGCAATTCAGGTTGCTGGGCGAAGTATTGGGTCCAGTGGTGGGCCGGTTCGAAGGAGTAGCAATACAGGTGGTTGCTCACGTCGACCCGCGCGCCGGGGTAGCGATTCTCGAACCAGGTGCCACCCACTGCAGAGTTTTTCTCGATGACCAGAAAAGGAATGCCGGCCTCTTGCAAACGAATGGCTGCCAGTATGCCGGACATACCGCCACCGATGACCAGCACCGTGTGCTCGGCACGACGCGCCTGCGGTACCTCAGCTCCCCAGGCATCGGTGCGGTGGTCCTGGCCATCAAGTTCCATCTCCTCGAGCATCATGGGCAGGTATTCTTCTGGCACCTCCTGGGCTACCAGGAAGTTCATCATCCGGTGAACGGTGTCTCTATTAGGGGGTGGCGGTAAGATACAGCCCCCATCACGAAAGGACTTGATGACCTCCAGCGCCTGGCCGCGAATTGCCGCCTTGTCTTCCTCGGACATATAGCCCTGGTATTCATTGATGTAGGCGCCGCCTGGGCGAATTGCGCCATCCAACAATGCAGAATCGCCACTCATGTGAATCATGCTCATCATCAGGGTGGGAATGGACGCATCTTCAAGAGCGCTCGCTATTTGCGCGTCATCGTCAGGGATATCGAAGTGCAAGCTTTGATTCATGGACGTTCCTCTGGTTCAGCCGCGATTAAGGTTGCGAGAACGCAAACTCCGCGAGGGCTAGCGGGGCCTGATGCAAGTATTTGTAGCCAACAGTATGCGTTCCCTAACGCGGCTGCTAGCGGCATACCGGCAACTTGGCGGCCTTTGCCCAGGGAAGTACAAGATTTTATGCCAGTATCTGTGCAGGACGTCGATAATCGGAATCACGCTTTTGTGCGTATCATTAGGCATAACCCATTTATTGCCCGCAATAGCCCCTGGCGCGTTTCATATGAGCTTCTGAAGTGACAGAAATATACTGGTTTCGCAGCGATCTGCGCGTGGAAAACAATCCGGGACTGAATGCCCACTGCAGTGCAAAAAGCTTGCTCTGTGTGTTCTTCTGGCCGCGACAAGTGCCGTGGTGCAACCTGACCGGTATGGGTGGGCAGAGGGAGCGTTTTTTACTCGAAAGTTTGCACGCCCTCAATACACAGTTGGCTGAGCGGGGGCAGCAGCTGCATGTCTTCCGGGAGGCGCCAGCAGCGGGCTTATCAGCGCTGGTCGATCGGCATAAAGTGAAGGCTGTAGGTGTTGCAAGAACCCCGGGCTTCTATGAACGGCGTGATGTGGAAGAGGTTGCCGCTCGCTTGCAGGTGCCGCTTGTAGTCCACGAAGGTAACACGCTGTTCAGCGCAGAGACTGTGCACGCGGCGAACTCGGCACTGCCTAAGCAGTTTACGCCGTTCCGGCGCAGTATGGCGCTCATTGAGCCTGCCCTGCCGGTGGGGGAGCCTCGGTTACCGCCACCGCCGTCAGGTGTGACCAGTGCACCTGTGCCACAGGCGAAAGTACGTCCTGACCCTTCTTTTGTCGCCAGAGGAGGTGCCAAGGCAGGCAACAACCGACTCAGAGCCTGGATGCATCGCGAGCAAGCGCTAGCGTCGTATGGCGAGACACGAAACCAATTAGACGGACTTTTCTATTCCAGTTTCCTTTCGCCCTGGCTGGCTAATGGCAGCCTTTCAGTACGCCGGCTACATTGGGAGTTGAGGCAATTCGAGATGCAGCATGGCCGCAATGCCTCGACCGAACACTTTTACAGTGAACTGCTTTGGCGAGAGTTCTTCCACTGGCGAGCCTTGACCGACGATGTTGCCTTGTATCGAGCCCGCGGCATATCCGCCAAGCGCAAGCTGTGTACTTTTGATCCTCGTAGCTTCGCCCGCTGGTGCGCCGGTGCCACTAATTATCCGTTGGTTAATGCGCTTATGCACCAGCTTGTGGCGACGGGGTGGATGAGTAATCGTGGGCGCCAAATAGCCGCCAGTTGCCTGGTCAACGAAATGAATATGGACTGGCGCTTTGGCGCAGCGTTCTTTGAGCAACATTTGCTTGATCACGACGTCGCCAGCAACTATGGCAACTGGCAGTACATTGCAGGCGTTGGCACAGATCCTCGAGGTGGGCGTCACTTTAATATTGCTAAACAAGCCGGACAGTTCGATCCCGATGGCGACTTCGTGCGACGCTGGCAAGGCGATTGTCCGGAACAACCAGAACATATCGTTGACGCGGCAGATTGGCCGATAGGATGACATGAAAGATAACGACATTAAGGCACCATCACTGATCCTCGTGCTAGGGGACCAATTAACGCATAACAGCGGCGCGCTAAAAGGAGCGTTACCCGACAGGGACGCTATTGTGATGGCAGAGGTGAGGGCAGAAGCCACCTACGTGCGCCACAATCGGCACAAGTTAGTCTACATATTTTCTGCAATGCGTCACTTCCGCGACCAGTTGCGTGCCCTGGGTTTTACAGTTTACTACTACCCCTATGAAGATGGAGTAGCGTCGCTGCACGCTGCGGTGACCCGCGCGCTTGAGGCCAGTTCGTCTGAGCAGCTGCGCTGCTGTAAGCCAGGTGAGTATAGGCTCCTGCGCGAAATGGGTGAATGGGATCTGCCAGTACCCGTTGCATTGCTCGAAGACGATCGTTATCTCGCAACAGAGGCTGACTTCGCCGCTTGGGCAGACGGCCGCAAGCAATTGAGGATGGAATATTTTTATCGGTTAATGCGCAAAAAATATAATTTTTTACTCGATGCCGAGGGCAAAGCTGCTGGAGGTAAATGGAACTTTGATGCGCAAAATCGCAAAGGCTGGCGCGCACAGCAAGCGATACCGCAGCGCCCGAAACAGCTTGTGGATGCGATCACTGCCGAGGTGATCGACCTGGTTGAGGCTGCTTTCCCCGACAATCCAGGCGATTTGTCACAGTTCTACCTGGCCGTGACTGCAGATGACGCTGAAAAGCATTTGACCTGGTTTGTGGAGCACTGCCTGGCTGACTTTGGTACCTATCAGGACGCCCTGGCAGAGGAATCTCCCTGGCTATTTCATGGGCTCATATCGGTCTACCTGAATACTGGCTTATTGTGTCCGTTGACGGTATGTCGTCGCGTGGAGGAGGCTTATCGAGAGGAGTTGGTTCCACTGGCGGCAGCAGAGGGTTTTATTCGCCAGATTCTGGGCTGGCGCGAGTATGTTCGTGGCATCTATTGGCATTACATGCCGGACTACGCCGGGTTAAATGGTTTGCAGGCAACACGCGCGCTGCCCGACTGGTTCTGGAGTGGTGATACCGATATGCGTTGTATGCAGGTGGCTTTGCGCCAGACACTGGATCTGGGTTATGCACACCATATTCAACGGCTGATGGTAATCGGCAATTTCGCGCTGTTGGCTGGCTTGGATGTTGAGCAGGTTTGTGACTGGTTCCTCGCTGTTTACGTCGACGCCTTTGAATGGGTAGAGCTGCCCAACACACTTGGCATGGCTCTGCATGGAGACGGCGGAATCATGGCCAGCAAGCCTTATGCGGCCTCTGGCAAGTACATCCAGCGGCAGGGCAATCACTGCAAACAGTGTATTTACGACCCTAAAAAAGTGACAGGGCAGGGAGCCTGTCCCTACAACAGCCTGTACTGGCGGTTTATTGATCGCCACGAGCCAATGTTGCAAGCAAATCCACGTATGACTCTGATAACGCGTAATTGGCAGGGTCGTGACCAGGCAAGTCGCAGTTCGATAGTGAGCTGGGCGGACACAGAGCTGCAGCGCCTGGCCCCGGACGGAGAGAACCTGTGACCGCAAACTTCCTCAATCTTCCACAATACAATGTCGTCATCGCAGGCGGCGGTGGCATCGGCTCAGCTTTGCTGCAGGCCTTGCAACAGCGCCCGGGATTGCACAAGGCGGTGCTACTGGAACGTAGCCCGGGGCCCTCTCCTGATCCCGATAAAGTGCTGCGACTGGCACTGGATGCGCAAGACCCGGCGTCCATAGCTGCCGCCGCAGAGCGCGCGGGCGCATTTCTGGGTCGTGTCCACTTATTAATCAATACCGTTGGCCTATTGCATGGCCCCGGTCTGCAACCTGAGAAACGATTAAAAGCCCTTACTCAGGAAAATCTTATGCAGTCGTTTGCAATTAACGCGGCATTTCCTCCGTTACTGGCCCAGGCATTTAGCGCGCTGTTGCGTCATGAAGAGCCTGCTATGTTGGCCTCCTTGTCGGCCCGTGTGGGCAGTATTGAGGACAATCAATCTGGCGGTTGGTACTCCTATCGCGCGTCCAAGGCCGCTCAGAACATGCTGTTGAAAACCCTGGCCAGAGAATGGCGCTTGAGCCACCCGCGAGTAACGGTGGTTGCGCTGCACCCTGGAACCGTTGATTCAAGGTTGTCGAAGCCGTTTGTCACTTCCAGCTATCGCAAGCGAGTGCTAAGCACGGATGAGTGTGCTGCGGCCTTGTTGGAGGTTATGGCTTCACTCGCGGTGACGGACACAGGTTCCTTCCGTGACTGGCAGGGCGAAACAATACCCTGGTAGTAAAGCGTCAGCTGAATGCCTCAACCAGCAAGAGCGCAGTGACTGGGACTCCCGATCGGTAGCGTGGCAGTTTTGCTGGTTCCGGTTAGAATGAAGCGGTTGAGTCTGCAATACGGCGTTGCAGGCTGGCAACAGTCAATAATAAATTCGGGTATTAGGATGATGAAATGGCCACTTTTTGCGCTGATCATGTTGAGCGTAACAGCATGTGTCGACGCCGAAATGAAAATCTCAGGGTGTGAGACTGTCGGTGACATCCGGCCGGTTTGCGGCATGCAGTCACCGGAAGACATTGCTGCGCTAGAGGATGGCCGCCACTTGCTGCTCGCGCATTTTGGCGGCATGCATGATGGCACAGGTAGCCTGGGTCTGTTCGATACCCAGTCAGAGCAGGTGAAGCGTCTTTTTCCTCCAGCCAACGCTGTTGTCGATACTGGAGATCCCGAGTGGGGTGAAGCAGATTGTGAACCGCCGCGCCTGGATCAGTTCAGCCCTCATGGTACCCACCTGCACCAATTGGCAGACGGCCGTTGGCGCTATCTGGTTGTCAATCATGGCGGCCGCGAGGCAGTGGAGCTGTTTGAGTTGTTAGGGCAGGGGGGTGACAGCACGCTTGCCTGGCGCGGCTGTGTGCCGGCAGGGCCAGAAACCTATATGAATGATGTGGTGGGGCTGTCCAATGGCGATCTTATCTACACCCGCATGTTCCACAATTCGGGCACGCTGGAGCAGTTGCTCAGTGCGGTCGGCAAAAACACCGGTGACCTGTGGCGCTGGAACAAGCAGCGCGGACTGCGTGTGCTGCCCGGGACCGAGGCAAACCAACCCAACGGCATAGAAATAGCAGCCGATGAACGCCATGTGTATGCCAACATGTATTTTACCCAGGAAGTGTGGAAAGTGGATGTGGATACGGGTGAGGTGGTCGCGACTGCCCCAGTGCCCAGCGCTGACAATAGCGCCTGGGGTTCAGACGAACGCCTTTGGGTGGTGACCCACAAGGACAGCATTATCAATCTTTTGTCCTGCTTTAAGGAGCAGGCAGCGCCCTGTGGAGCGGGTTTTGAAATCATCGCCGTTGACCCTGAAAGCATGGCCACTGAATCGGTTTTTTCCCATCGGGGCGCACCTATGGGGGCCGCAACCGTTGCTGTGCCCCAGGCCGGGCGAGTTTACATGGGCTCATTCGCGGGTGACCGGTTGATTTCGGTGCCTGATTTTGGGGCCAAATAGATAGTCGTGGATATTCCCGGTGCGGCAGTTTATGCTGCGCTCGCAGCGGTTTTTATTGAATAATTAAGAGGTGATTTCATGTTCAGATCGGCACTACTTCTGGTGGCAGCCCTGCTGCTGGGCAGCATTGGGGCGCAGGCACAACAGCCGTTGAAACTGATGGCCAATACCTCGCCGCCCTATGCAGACGAGAAGCTGCCGGAGCGCGGTTTGGCATTGGAACTGGTGGAGCATGTATTCGCGGGCACCGAAATAAAACCCGTCATTTCAATAGAAAGTTGGTCCAGGGCCGTTGAAGGCGCCAAGCTGGGCGTCTATAGCGGACTGGCAGCTGCCTGGTACTCCGATGAGCGAGCGCAGGATCTGTTATTCAGTGAGCCTTACCTCAGCAGCAAGCTCATTATTCTCAAGCGCCGCAGTGAGCAAAGGAAGTTTACCAGCCTGAGCCAAATCTCCGGTGCTCGTCTGGGGGTCAGGACCGACTATGCCTATGGCGCAGACCTTAAGGCGATTCCCCGGCTTACCCTGGTTGAAGAAAATCACCTCATTCAAAATTTGCTCAACCTGCAGAACGGTAGAGTGGACTTTGTGATTGGAGACCGGCGTACCATTATTCACCAGTTAAACGAATACATGGGTGACAAGCTTAACTTATTTTCAGTGACAGGCATCAAACTTGAACCTGTTGCCCGGCATGTGGCTGTTAGCCGCAGCCTCCAAGGCCATGAGAAAATCGTCGCCGATTTTAATAAGGCTTTGAGTGCTGTCCGTAACGACGGAAGCCACCAGGCAATCGTCAGTAAATGGGAAAAGCGCTACCGGGGTGTCGAATAGTTGTGGACCTGCTTTGTTACTGACTCTGGCAACTGGGACAGTGGTAAAGACGCCTCGAATTAACCTCGCTATACGCCATACAACTGATTGTGAGAGTAAATACTGTAGCCGTGATCGAAATGGGTCAGTGAGGCTTTGCCTCGGGTTTCTATGTCGACGACACGCCTGCCCTTAAGCTGTTTACCGAAGTGACCAAGCCTGGGCAAGCCAAAGCGCACTGTGTCGATTTGGCGATCGACCAGTATCTCGGCAATGGCATCGGCTGCTCTGCGTATTTCGGGGCCTGCGGGCATGGATTAACTCCGTTTCTTGTCGGGGTGACTATTCATCATCAACTTTGTTTGATGGCCTCTACCGCCTCGGTCAGGGCCTGTCGTAGCGAGGTATATTCCATACCTAGTTCCATCTTGGCGTGATCTGGCTCGAACAAAAGTGATCCTGCGGCCGTGGTTTTGATAACGTCCAGGGGGATAACGGGTCGCCTGCCAGTGGCTTTTGCCAGGTAGTCCATTGCCGTCGCTACGGGTGTCAGCCATGCTTCAGGAATGTTGCGAGTGGGAATAGGGACCTTGGCGATATCTCCAATCAGGTTGAAGTATTCGCGTGTCGTGGCTCGCTGGTCGCCGATAAGGTAGCGCTCACCAGCGGCATCAGTTTTCAGCAGCGCCCGCACAATGGCCTCGGCCGCGTCCTTGATGTAAACGTAGGTGTAGGTAGTGTCAGCTCCGACCAGTGCCGGCAGTCGCTTTTCCACCGCTCTGCGCACTTCCATGGTGGCCTTGTCGTCACCTGCACCGATGACCGCCGCAAGATAGACGATGGTCAAGGGTAAGTCTTCGCTTGCGTGTAATTCAATGCCGGCCGCGTCACCAAGATATTTAGAACGGCCATAGTCGCTGGGGTGTTGGCCTGCCGGCGTAATTTCATTGAAGGGCAGTTCGTTTGGAACACCGTAGGCCAATGGTGTGCTTACCTGTACGACTCTCTCTACACCCGCTTGCAGGCAAGCACGAAACACATTCTCTGCCCCCTGGGAGTTGATCTTGTAAAACTGACTGCGGCTGCGTGCCCAGAATTCCCGGTAGCCTGCCAGGTTGATAACCCCCCAGGCGCCTTCCATTGCAGGCCCCAGAGTTTCCGGTTGAGTAATATCGCCGGTGTAAAAACTGATTCTTGGTCCAAGCTGCTTAAGTTCGGCTCTATCACTAGTGGGACGAACGAGGCAGCGAATATCGATGTCTGGCTCCTGGAGCAGTCGCCTAATCAGGGCAGTGCCTACAAAGCCTGTCGCTCCGGTAACGGTAACGATCTTTCGATCACGGTTCATTGGGACGATCTTCCTATAGTCGGTATTTGGGGTAGTGCCGAGTGAGGGCTAATGAAGCACCGGATCTGCCAGGGTATCCACAGCCAAAGAAACCTCCAGCGTATTCGCACCTTCACGCATGGGTTGGCCTATCATCTCGTCATAGGCTGACTGTTGCTGCAGCGTCAATGACTCAATAGGCAAAACCTGCAACGCTTCTCTTGTCTGCTCCAGGCTGTGGCGACGAAAAATCACACCAGAATTGTCCGTTAGTAGAACCGATTCCCCGTCTATGACTACTGTCACTTGATAAAGGGCCTGATCAAGCGAGTGGATAACGGCCGGCACAAGGATTCCCAGTGCGGAAAGTTCCTTAAAGCTTATTTTCATGGAGTCCACCGGAGTAGTTAGGTGCGACGCTATTCACAGATGTTAGCGGTCGTCAGGAGGTATACGGACCTCCTCATCTACCGGATGATTGGTTGCGGGCTTTGTAGTGCGTTTAACTATCTCGGGAGAGTAGGAACACGGGTAGGGTGCGATCTGTATTTTCCTGATAATGGACATATTGTGGATTAAATTTAATGAGCTGTTGCCACAGTTCGGCACGCTGCTCAGCTGCCAGTTCACGGGCTTGTACAGGACCCACGTAGCCGCGAAAGCGTATCCGGGGTTGTGGATTGGCGCGCAGATTGTGGGCCCAGGCGGGATCTTTTACCTGGCCCCAATTGGAACCCACTACTACCAAGTCCATACCTACAGGCATGCAAAGCGTGGCGATCTGCCTGCGCTGACCCGACTTGGCACCGGTGGTTTCCAGCAGCATGACCGACTGCATTGCCGTATTGAGCCAGCCCCGGGACCAGCGCAATAGAAATCTGTCCAGCGGGGGTACAGTGCGTTTCAGCACTGCAACCACCGTGGGGTGGTTGAGCGCGCGCTCGACCAGGTTTGTCTGCAATAAACTCATAATTGCCTCTACTGCTTCCAGCCGCCCGCAAAGGGGATACTCTGGCCGACGAAAAAGTTGCTCTCGTCTGACGCCAGGAAGAGCGCGAACAAGGCGTCTTCCCGGCCCTTGGCCAGACGTCCTGCGGGTACCTGACTGGCGAGCAGTTTCTTGAACGAGTCTTTCTCAGTTATGGCAGGCGGGTAGTACACCGGGTTCTCTACCCAGTTCTGGGCGATGAGGTTGATCTGTACATTGTGTCTGGCCGCTTCCAGCCCCACTGTGCGCACATAGCCCACCTGGGCGGTGCGGGCTGTGGCATAGGCTGAGAATCGCTCCAGGGCATTGAGTCCGGTTGCGCTGCCAAAAACCACGACCTTGCCGGCTTTGCGCTCATACATTTGCGGCAGTACTGCACGGCACAGGCGATGCAGTGGGTGCACCATAACCTCGAACATAGTTTCCCAGTGCTCGTCGTTGTTGTCCTGAGCTGGCGTAGGCTTGCCGGCGTTAGCTGCGAGGTTGGCGACCAGAACATCGACTCTACCAGCCTCTTCGACCAGTGACTCCACCGCGCCCTTTTCGGTGAGATCGCGGTTATCGGCGATAAGCTCAGCTCCGTGTTCCCTAAACAGGGCGATGGTGTCAGGCCCCATGTAATCCTCAGCCTGGGTGACCAAAACGCGTTTACCTTGCAGTCTTTGCTCCACTGTCGGTCCCTTCTTTGTGCATTAAGCGTGGTTGGGGAAGTCTAACGTATCGAACAAATTTTTGAACAATGCGATCTACTCCAAAAATCAGCCGCCGCCAGGGTGCGTCATGAACCTGTGCAGAGCAGGCCAGGTATTGGCAATTTCCTGGAGGCAAAATAGCAGTCTGGCTGTCTTCAGAAGGCAGAGAAAATTGGCCGTCCAGGCTATGGTCGGAATTGGGGTCGTTTGGGTTTAATGCTAGTGTCCCAGTATTGCAGACATGGCCACCAACAGAGCCATACAATAGGTGAAAAATGAAACAACTTAAGAGACTCATATTTCCGGTTGTCACCCTGGCTGCCATTTTGCTAAGTGCCTGTGGCGGACCGGGCGACGGTGATATTACCGCTGGCCAGACGCCTGTGGTATCAGCTGTTTCCGGCCCTGTCGTGGTTAGGGCTTACGCTCCTCCCAATCCTTATTTGGCTGATTCGGTCGCGCCCATTGGGCATATCAACTCAGCCCAAAGCACCGGCATGAATCATGCCGGGCCTTCCGGGCCAAGCGAAGCGCTCAGCATTGAAAATGGCGGTTTGACCTATACCCACCTGGGCCCAGCGCACTTTGGCTACGCTATTTCACCCGCCTATCCCAATGGTAAACGCGTTATCTGGAGCAATGGGGGCGAGCGTATCTCCAAGCTGGATTACGACAGCCTGCAGGTGATTGACGAGTTCTTTCTGGAAGATTCACCGGTTTATAAGGCCAACGAAGGACCGGTTTCTGCCGATCAGGCAGACTCGGATATTGGCTGGTTGGATTTACTGCCAAAGTGGCCCTATACCGGGCTGGCGACGGTGTTTACCTCAGTGCCAATGGTGAAAAAATATCTGGGTGCAGGCCTGGCCGGAGTATATTACCTGGCCAGCTCTGACAATGTGCTTTACGTGGGGGGAAAGGACTCCATTCTGGCTTATGCCGATGCTGACCCAGACGATCCCCAGTCGAAAATCGTGCTCAAGAATGAATGGGTTAAGCCCGCGGAAATTACCGGCGGCTTCAACTCGATGAATATGACTTACGACGGTTGGCTATGTTCGATTACCGACGATGGCTGGGTAGTGCTGATCAGTCGCGACTTTAGCGAATACCACAGCATGCAACTGACGGGTGCCGAAGTGGCGCCGGCCTGGAATCAAAAGATGCTGGATAACGGTCGTCGTCAGGGGGCCGCGACCTGGGTGCGCAATGGTCCTGCGATCGACCAAGACGGCAATATCTTCGTTCCCTCCTTGCAACATATGCACAAGATTATCTGGGATGGTGAGCGCTTATCCCGGGATGAGGCAGATGGTGCCTGGGTGGTTCCCTATAGCAATGATGGTGAGATCAGTGTCACTCTCGATGACGTTGTTGATCCGAGTACAGGCAAGCCATTTACTTTCGAGAATGTGAATTCGGGGACAGGCTCCACGGCGAGTCTCATGGGCTTTGGCGACGAGGACAAGTTCGTCGTTATTACCGACGGTGATGTGGTCATGAATATGGTGTTGTTCTGGCGTGAGGATATACCACAGGACTGGCAACAGCTTGAAGGTGCGCCATCGCGTCGAATCGCCGGTATGTTGCGCGCGGATATAGGTCGAGACGATGCCGACGCGGTGCAGACCGAGCAGTCTGTTGTTGTCAGCGGTTATGGCGCCATGGTTGTCAATAACGCCCCTGCCAGCTCACCTTTAAAGCAGGCGCCAGATGGCGCTTACATTGGCATGGCCGGCCACCATCCTGATTTCACACCTCATGGCATCCAGAAGTTCGAATGGGATCCCGTGGCCCGTGAACTTAAAGAAGCTTGGGTGAACAAAGAAATTGCTTCGGTTAACTCAGTGCCTATTGTTTCCGCAGCAGCCAATAAGGTCTATACAGTAGGCGCACGGGATGGCAAATGGACCATGGAGGCACTGGACTGGACGAACGGTAGGTCTGCCTTTTACTATGAAACAGGTTCCAGTCGCTTCAATACCTTGTTTTCGGGTGTAATGCTGGACCAGGAAGGCAGAGCAATGCACACCACCATTCACGGAATTGTGCGCTACGAACGACCACCCAACTAACATTTGAGGTTCTACCAGACTCTATGCCCTTCAGGTTTTTTGAAAAACTGGTAGACCCTTTCCCACCGCCTGTACCGGAGCGCTCGCCTAGCTCTGTGTACCGTTTTTGCCGCCATCATGCCCGGGGTCTGGAACCCTTTCTGCTGCTGATGGCCTTACTCAGTACGGCCATTGCTGTGGTCGAAGTCTATCTGTTTGACCTCATGGGACAGCTGGTTGATCTGCTGGCCGTGGAAACACCCGCCAGTTTTAGTTCCGGACCGGGAATCGATTTACTGTGGTTGGCCCTGGCAGTGGTCATCACCTACCCGATACTGGTTGGTATCTCCTCTTTGGTACTGCACCAAACGCTGATGGGCAACTTCCCCATGATGGTCCGTTGGAAGACCCATCGTTACTTGTTGGGCCAGAGCCTGAGTTTTTTCCAGGACGAGTTTGCAGGCCGTATTGCCACCCGGGTGATGCAAACCTCGCTGGCGGTTCGCTCGACGGTGATCAAGCTGTTGGACATTATGGTTTACGTGTCGGTGTACTTCCTGTCTGTGTTGGTGCTGCTGGGAACCATGGACCTGCGCCTGATGCTTCCCATGCTGTTCTGGTTGGTCTGTTACTGCGCGATACTGTATGTGCTGTTGCCCCGCCTGCAGCGCATTTCTGAGAAGCAGGCGGATGCCCGGGCAACGATGACCGGCCGCATTGCCGATAGCTACACCAATATATCAACGGTAAAACTGTTTTCCCATGCACGACGCGAATCCGCCTATGCCAGGGAGGGAATGGAGGAGTTCCTCGGTACTGTGCATCCGCAGATGCGCCTGGTGACCTGGATGGAAACCGGTGTCGCCATTAACAACACCATTATGCTGGTGACGGTAGCGCTGATGGCTATCTATCTCTGGTTCCTGGGTAGCATTTCCCCGGGCGCTATCGCCGTTGCGATTGCACTGTGTCTCAGGCTTAACGGCATCAGTGAATGGATTATGTGGGAAGTATCCGACCTGTTTGAAAATGTGGGAACCGTAAAGGATGGCGCTGGCGCCATCTCTCGTCATATAGCGGTTGAGGACGCCGAAGACGCCAGTACGCTGGTAGCTCGCCGCGGGGCAATTCAATTTGATCAGCTGAGCTTCTCCTACAGCCAGGGGCGGCCGGTATTCAGTGAGCTGAGTCTGGATATTCAGCCTGGTGAGAAGGTGGGTGTGATCGGTCGCTCTGGCGCTGGGAAATCGACACTGGTGAACCTGTTGCTGCGGTTCTATGACCTGGATGCAGGCAATGTACGCGTGGATGGTCAAGATATCCGCAGCGTCACCCAGGACAGCCTGCGAGCCAATATTGGCATGGTGACCCAGGACACATCGCTGCTGCATCGTTCAGTACGCGACAATATTCTCTACGGTCATCAGGACGCCAGCGAAGAGGCGCTGATTGCGGCGATTCACAAAGCGCGGGCCTGGGACTTCATTCAGGAGTTGCAAGATCAATCTGGCGGGCAGGGGCTAGACGCCAGGGTGGGGGAGCGTGGCGTGAAGCTAAGTGGTGGCCAGCGCCAGCGCATAGCCATTGCCAGGGTGATTCTCAAGGATGCCCCCATTCTGGTGTTAGACGAAGCTACCTCGGCGCTGGACTCCGAAGTGGAAGTTGCCATTCAGGACAGCCTCTATCAGTTGATGGAGGGTAAGACGGTTATCGCTATAGCGCATCGCCTGTCTACAATCGCAGCGCTGGACCGGCTAGTGGTGCTCGATGAAGGTCGAATTGTTGAGTCCGGTACACACGCGCAACTGTTGGCGCAAGGTGGTATCTACAAGCGCTTGTGGGACTACCAATCAGGTGGCTTTCTTGCTGCTGAATACTAGGCGATCAGTCGCTTTTCCCAGCGGCGGTATCACGCACTACAACAGTCCCTGCCAGCTTGTCGTGGAAACCCTGTTTTCTTTTGTCGATGCCGACCCAGATAAAACCGAGTAAGAACGGTATCGTCGATACGTAGTAACCCAAATATCGGCCCAGCGCCTGGGGGGTGCTGGTTGCATTCCCTGTGTTCGCGTCGACCACGCGCAGCCTCAGCAGCATCTTGCCAGGTGTGCCCAGGTACTTTTTCCAGAACCAGATAGTGATAATTACAGGGGCAATGTACATGACTGCATCCCAGAATCCCGCCACAAACTGCTCCGCCTGCCAGTAGTCGCTGCCATAGATCAGCGTGAGTGGCAGGTACACGACGATAGCGAGCAGCACAGTATCGATGAGTGCTGCCGCTAACCGGATCCAAAACCCCGCATATTTCTGGTCATCCACAGTGCCGATTATCCTTTTTCTATCAATGCGTATGTTGTTGGCAACAGTATCATGCTTCGATGGTTGGTTAGCGGCAGCGTATCTGCGTCGCCCCGAGATAAACACGATAGCCTGGGCCTATTAGTGCGCGCTTTTGTTATGCTAGGACGAAGCTTCGCCTTGCCCCTGAGGGCAAATGCTCGTGGGGATTCGAGCCTGGTTTTTTTAGGAGGCTTCTTTTTATTGTCACTATTAGGTAACTGATTTAGATCTGATGAATAAAATTAATCCACAGAAATTGCTCAATAGTAAATGGACAGCAGTGACGCCTAGCAATAAAGAGAAGCACTTTATTGTGTCTGAAATTGAATTTGATGAAGAAGGCCTGGTTGTTTTTTGCAGCATAGAAGCCGTTATGTCAAAACGTGCAGTCCCAATAAATTGGCATGATTTAAAGAATGAAAGCAACTGGGTGCATGGCTGGAAATGATACTAACAGGTGCCAAGATGAAGTTTTTAAGTTTTTTATTTCTTGTTGTAAGTTTGTCTTTTTCGGTGTGTTTGAATGCTAATGCATCGAAGAAAGTGCTAATTATTGTCTCCAATATGGTCGATATGGGAGACGCTGAAAAACACGATGCGAGAAATAACTTGTGGGAAGTCGCCCCCCCGTACCATGTTTTTTTAAGCCATGGCTTCGATGTTGATTTTGTCTCACCTCAAGGTGGCAAGGTCGAATTCAGCATGGACCCTCTGGGCATAAGCAGCTATACAATCAAGTACGAGAACTTCCTGGGTAAGGCCAATAGTTCGCTGGCACCAAATGAGGTAAATGTTAATGATTACTGGGCTGTGTATATAGGCGGTGGTTATGGGCCTCTTTTTGATGTCGCGAATAACCCGGAACTGCAAGTAGTTATAGCGAAGGTATATGAGGCTGGCGGTGTGATAGGCGGTGGCGGCCATGGTCCCGGGGCATTTGCTAATGTCAGGTTGTCTTCCGGGGAGTATCTGGTAAAAGGCAAGCGCGTAGCGGGTTTTCCTGACGCCACGGAACTGTCTAAATCATGGGCAAAGCAGGGGTCTTTGCTACCTTTTCTGGTAGAGAGCCAGTTAAACCAGAACGGAGCATTTGCGCAAAATAAAGAAACATTGGTAGATAAGACGCAGGTCATTATTGATCAACGCATTGTATCAACAATGTTCTTGCCTTCTGCAGCAAATGTAGCCAAAGAAATGATAGACCTACTTTAAAAGGTATTTAGCAAGTGGCTGTGTGCATTCCCATTCCGGGTCTGCGTTAAAAAAACGGATACTTCACTTAGATTTTTCGTGTCGCTTACTATCGGAAAGAGAGGCTATTTTGAAAATCATCTCCCGCAAGCTCACAGACTCTGACCTGCAAAGCATGAAGACCCTGCTTTTCAACGAGGGTCCTAACGAATGGAACTACCTCACTGAAGAAAGTGTGGATCAGCAGATTGAGCTAATTAAAACTGGAAAGGCCTTGGCGGTGCTTGCTGATGCTGACGAAATACTTGGTTTTGCTGTGTTGATTCTGGGTGAAGCATGCCCCAAAAAATTGAGTAAGTATCAGAGTCTGGATAAAGTCGCCTACATTAATGATGTTGTTGTGGCCAAGGAGCTCGCTGGACAGGGGGTGGGCACGAAACTCCTGCTTGAGTGTTCTTTAATCGCCAAAGAGAGAAACTTCGATGATGTTTACATCGAACGGCACGAAGAAAATTTGGCATCGGCAGGTATGATGAGAAAGGCAGGCTTTGAGTTGGTGGAGACCATTTACGACCCCGCAAAGCGATTTTCCGGATCACAGAACACCTCGATTCTGGTGCTGCGGTAATGCACGGTAATGGCGTATTTCTGCGCAATCCTCTACACATACTAGACCTCTGTGCAAATCCGCACTCGGGCTTTTAATTAAGCATGACAAGGGTATACAGAAATGAAAAAAATAATCATAGCGTTAACTGCCGCATGCATTGTGTCAGTTGCCTGGGCGTCGTCAGCCCTGGCCGCCAAGCAATCCCCCGTGGATTTTCGAGCCTGTAACTTCCGCGATGGCAAGACCATGGCGGACCTGGATAAGGTCAACGTCAAATTCAGAGAATACGCCAACAAAAATGATTTTGCTTACGCAGCCTGGGTTCTAAAGCCTCAGTATCACTCGGGTGCTGGATATGACCTGGGTTGGCTTGGCGCCTGGCCAGATAGCGAATCATTCGGCTTAAGCATGGAGAAGTGGAATACAGCGGGAAATGAGGTTGCCGCTGAGTTTGACAAGGTGATTGACTGCAGTCTTCGCCACGAGATGGCCGCGTCCTTACCTATTAATGCTCCAGGAGGCACGCCAACCAATGGCATTGCGATGTTTTACCAGTGTAGTTTGAACGATGGTAAGACATTAGGTGACGCATACGCCGCCCATCTGGATGCAGGGCAAGTGATGAAAGGCCGGGGCTCATTGGCTATGTCCTGGTTTTACTCCCCAACGGTGGGTGCTGGCGATATCGACTACGATTACTATCACGTTGTCGCATTTTCTCGATATTCGGACATGGGAGCTACAATGGAGATGTATATCAACGGAGGCGGTCGAGAGGCTCAGCAAGAGATTCTTGGGGGCGTTTCAAGTTGCAAAACGCCAACGGTATTCGACGCCCTGAGCGTGCGGGACCGTGACGAGCGCTGATTAGTTTTTCCAGCTACGCATACCGTTTTGCTATCGGTATGCGCAGCTGGAACTCCTTTTTGAAGCATCAGGCGTCTTACGCTATGTCCATGCCAGAAATTGGACCCTTTGAGAGCGCGATAAGCACCTCGCGTTTAAGCCTTGACCCGATGATGGCCTCTCATGCAAAGCTTCTGTTTCCCATTCTGTCGGATCGTGGGCTGTATCACTTCACCGGAGATGAGCCGCCTGAATCGGAAGGTGCACTTGCATCACACTACCGATACCTGGAAGGTCGAAAATCCCCTGATGCGTCACAATTATGGCTAAATTGGCTGGTAAGCCTTAAGGGTAGCGACACTCCGATTGGATATGTGCAGGCAACAGTCTCAGAACTTCACGCGGACATTGCATGGGTGATTGGTTCGGATTGGCAAGGCAATGGTTACGCAACCGAAGCTGCTCTGGCAATGTCCGAATGTTTAAGTAAAAATGGCATCTCCGCCATCAGAGCTTGTATCAACCCCAACCATATGGCGAGCCAGCGAGTCGCGAGCAATGTGGGGCTCTCCATATCCGAATTGGTTAGTAATGGCGAGGATATCTGGCTCTCTAAAAGTGCCCATTCATAACCAGAGTAGAAATCGATGCGCCCGGTGTTAGCAGGAATAGACCATATTCATATCCACGTCTCCAGTTGGAAAAAAGCGGAGATTTGGTATCGCGACCTATTAGGTTTTAAACGCGTAGAGAAACTTATGAGCTGGGCAGTCGATGGTGGTCCGCTGACCCTGGAAAGCCCTGAAGGAAAGGTGCACCTGGCGTTGTTTGAGCGGGAGGGGCATACAGGGTCTTCAGCGATAGCGTTCGCCGCGAGTGGCCAGGAGTTCCTGGAGTGGAAGGCATTCCTGCAGAGCAACGCTGTGAATCTAAGAGTCGCCGATCATTCACTCGCGTTTTCACTCTATTTCAGCGATCCGGATAACAACCTTCACGAGATCACAACTTACGACCACGACCTGGTTCGTGAAAACCTTGGCTAATACTGCCTCATTCGCTCAGGTCGAAGCTTCTGTCGTTTTCTGTCCGCCTGTTTAATACATGCGGTGGCTGTCAAAGCACTTGTTTGCACTCGGCCTCAAGCTGGCTTGCCGGTTTCAGCCGGGCGGGCCAGCGGTTCTGCTCTAGTGGACTTTACTGCTTGGCAATGATTTCTTCGGCGAGTTTACCAATGCCGGCAATGGGGTCACGGCCCAGTGCAAACAGCGGCACGATTAGCCTGGAAACACCGATATCCTCGAAGGCTTTTACCGCTTCGAGTCCGCCCTTATTGTCCCACATAGAGGTAATTTCTACGCTGCTGTAGTCGCGCCCAGCGTCATCGCATGCGGCCTTTAGCGGGTCCAGCATAGGTGCCAGGGCAGCGGCGTCGTTGGTGGGCGCAAACCAGCCATCGCCCAGTTTGGCGATACGCTCGAAAGCCTTGCCCTTGGAGCCGCCAATGATAATGGGTACGCCGCCTTCCTGTTTGGGCAGGGGATAGCTCTGAAATCCCGACCAGTTGATGAAATCACTCTGGTGCTCCACAACTTCACCGGACCAGACCTTGCGCATGGCGGTCACGTAATCATCGTAGCGGGCACCGCGGCGCTCAAAGGGTACGCCCATAGCGTCAAATTCCTCTTTCAGCCAGCCGATGCCGGCGCCCAGCATGAAGCGACCACCCGATAGCACATCCAGGCTTGCAGCCTGTTTGGCCAGGAGCAGGGGGTTGGCCTGGGACAGGATGTTTACCCCAGTGCCCAAACGGACAGTTTTGGTTTGTGCTGCCACCGCGGCCAAAGCAATCAGGGGATCGAGGAAGGGGTTGTCGGGGCCTCCACCCATCTTGCCGTCTTTGCTGTAAGGGTACTTGGAGTCATATTCCACTGGCACCATGACGTGTTCGAAGGTCCATAGGGACTCGAAGCCCAGCGATTCTGCATATTGGGCAAAGCCCACCAGGTTTTCCAGCGAATCCATGCCAATATTGATGGGTATAAGGCCGAGTTTCATCAGGTAGCTCCTATTGTAGTGCGTGGACTCAACGTCCATTGTTTCTTGGGGCGACCATCATGCAATGTCGCCAACAGGAAATAAAGGGCACAATGAATTGCGCCGTAGCTGGAGGTTGCGCGAATATACAGTTGGTGTTTGCAGCAGGCCGCAAACTGGAACAGTCAATTTTATTGGAAAGGTTCGTCATGGCCATAAGAAACGTATTTGAGCATGCCGCCAAGCTGGCAGAAAGTCTCGACAATCTGCAGGTAGAGGACCTCAAACGAGAGTTGGCGGCCGACTCAAAATTGCTGCTGCTTGACCTGCGTGAGATTCAGGAGCTGATAGACAAAGGCACCATTGCCGGTGCAAAGCATGTGCCCAGGGGCATGTTGGAGTTTTGGGCCGACCCCGCCAGTCCCTATGCTCGAGACTACTTTGGCGAGCATAAACGCACGGTTGTGTTCTGTGCCGGTGGTGGACGATCGGTATATGCCGTAAAAGTGCTTCAGGAGATGGGCTTTAGCAATGTTGCGCATCTGGCTCCGGGTTTTGGCGGCTGGTTAAAGGCGGGTGAGCCCGTCAATGATTTCAGTGCCACCAGTCGCTGGGTGCGGCGCATAGATGCAGAGTAAGCGCTGTTAAGCAGCGAACCTTCTTGCATGTAACGACACAGATAGAAATTTTTCAAACAGGATCAAGCACAGTGATAGATTTTGACAACTCACCTGATCGTCAGGGGGGAGATAGCCTTAAATGGAATCGTTACGCTGACCCAGGCAGGGATGTGATTGCCGCGTGGGTGGCCGATATGGATTTCCTCACCCCGGAGCCGGTTATTGCCGCGGTGCGAGAGCGCCTTGAGGGGGCGCCACTGGGCTATAGCGAGCGCCCTGAAGCTCTGTTAGAGATTTTTTTGGCGCGCATGCAGCGGCTCTATAACTGGCAAGTTGATCCTGAATGGATAGTGGATTTGCCAGGGGTAGTACCAGGCTTGTTCGGTGCCGCGCGAGCAGTGGGTGGGTCGGGGGACGGGGTAATCACCCAGAGCCCAAACTACTACCACTTTTTCGGCGCCGCAGAGTTATCGGACCGCGCTTTGCTGAGATTGCAAAGTCGTATTGTTGATAAGCGTTGGGAGATGGATTTTGACCATCTGCAGCATTTGGCTGCGGGCAATGCGAAGAGTTTTTTGCTGTGCAATCCTCATAACCCTGTAGGTCGCGCACTGACTCGAGAGGAATTAGAAAAAGTAGCGGACGTTTGTCTGCGTAATGATGTGATGATCTGCTCCGATGAGATTCATGCGGAGATAGTATTAGACAAAGATAGAACGCATATTCCTATTGCGACCTTGTCACCGGTAGTGGCGGCCAAGACTATTACGCTACTATCACCAAGCAAGGCCTTTAATTTGCCTGGAATTGGCGGTTTTGCAATGGCCGTGATTCCCGACCCCGCATTGCGCAAGGCGTTTGAAGCGCGCATTTATGGACTGGCACCGCATCCTGCAGCGCTCGCTTTTGCGGCTGCGCTGGCAGCGTATCGGGATTGCGATGAGTGGTTGGCGCAATTGTTAGTCTACCTGCGAGGTAATCGGGATCTGTTACAAAATGAGATAGCAGCGATAGACGGGCTGTCAATGACGCATGTTGAAGCGACTTTTCTGGCCTGGATTGACGTCTCCAAGCTGGGTTTGGAAAATCCCTTTGAACACTTGCTTGCCCATGGTGTAGCACTTTCCGATGGCGCTCCCATGGGAGATGCCCAGTTTCAGCGGCTAAACTTTGGCTGTACCCGAGCGACGCTTGAGCAGATGTTGGAACGGATAAAAAACGCAGTAGCGGCAAGCTGAATGTCGACCCCGTCGCGCTCATTACAACTGGGCCTCATTCTGGCTGTTTCCCTACACGCCTTTGATGAGCTGGTGATCGCCATTGCCCTGCCGACGATCGCCAGGGATTTTGGCGGTGGCGATTGGTATGGGATTACCCTCGCCAGTTATATTCTCGCGGGCCTGGTCAGTGTGGTCTGGGCGGGCAGCAGTATTGATCGCCGGGGGCCTTTGCGTATATTCCTTATCGGCTACGCCCTGTTTGCAGTGGGACTGATTCTGGCAACCCTGGCCAGCAATATGTGGGAGTTTGTTGCGGCCAGGGTCATTCAGGGTTTTGGTGGCGGGATCAGCTTTACTGTGGCCTATGCCATTACCAATATTGTGCTACCGCGGGAGCAGCGGCCGCGCATGGTGGCCTGGCTGGATTCGGCCTGGCTGATCCCTTCTTTAATGGCGCCAGCTATTGGTGGATATATTGTTGATTACCTTGACTGGCACTGGATTTTCATTGGCCAGCTGCCGTTTGTGCTGATCGCCGGGGTGCTGCTCTACCCCAGACTCAAGCCGCTCAACAAAACACCCATACCCGGAAGCCCGGATTCGCGCCGGGCCATATGGCGGGCGCTGCGAATCGCTGGTGGTGCCGCAATTTTTGTAACCGTCATCGCGCAACCTGTCAGTTGGAGCTGGCTGATTCTTTTGCCTTTGGCTGTTGCACTCACCTGGCGTCCGTTTCTCAAAGTCATGCCAGCAGGCTTTGCGACGGCCAGGGTTGGCCTGGCGGCGGCGGTGATGCTGCACTTCCTGCTATTTTATGCGTTTTATTCGGCGGAGTTGTTTATGCCGTTGATGATGATCGAGTTAAGAGGTATCAGTAGCTCGGTAACGGGGCTGGCATTCACCAGTTGTGCAGTCGCCTGGATCGCCGCTTCATTCGCTCAGGCGGGGCTATCACATCGAATCAGCCTATCGCGTTCGCTGTTTCTGGGTATGGTTTTTACCACTTTGGGTGTTGCTGCTGCAGCAAGCCTTTTACTGCCTGAGGTTCCCTACTGGGTGGTCTATCCCGCCTGGTTTATTGCCGGCATCGGCATGGGAATATCGTTTAACACGGTGGTGAGTGCAACGATGGATTTCACCCGTGAAGGGGAGGAGGGTGCAACCTCTACCGCAAACGGTATAGCCGGTTCCCTGGCAATCGGTTTAGGGGCTGGCATAGGGGGCGCGATTACCAACCACGGTGAAATGGCGGGAACTGGCCTGGCCTATTCCCTTGGTTGGGTGTGGGTCATGGCAGGCGTGGCCTGCCTGGCCTGTTTCTGGGTGATCTGGGCAAGATTCAGGGGCATCGAAAAACCCGATTGGGTCCTCTAGCCCCTTGATCTAAAGCGTTACTTACTTGGGAGGCATGCGAATGCCGCCATCCAGCCTGATCACTTCAGCGTTCAGGTAGGGGTTGGTAATGCATTCCATGACTGCAAAGGCAAGCTCTTCGCCGCTGCCAAGCCTTTTGGGGAACAGTACCGACTGACCAAGATGTGCCTTGAATGCTTCTGCATGTTCGCCTTCGCCGTAGATCGGGGTGTCGATCAGCCCAGGTGCAATGGTGTTGACGCGAACGCCTACAGCGCTAAGGTCGCGGGCGATGGGCAGCGTCATACCGACAACACCACCTTTAGAGGCTGAATAGGACGCCTGGCCAATTTGGCCGTCAAAGGCGGCACATGAGGCCATGTTGACGATCACACCGCGGCTGCCGTCCTCATCCATGGGTTCCTGCTTTGCCATGGCTGCTGCAGCACGGCTCAGTACGTTAAAGGTGCCGATAAGGTTGACCTTGATCACGAAGCTGAACTTGTCCAGGTCCAGCGGAACATTGCTGCGATCGATAGTGCGACCCGGAGCACCCAGACCGGCTGAGTTGACACAGGCGCGCAAGGGCGCCAGGGCACAGGCAGCGGCGACAGCGGCGTCGGCATCTTCTGTTTTAGTGACATCGCATTTGACGAATACGCCGCCAATTTCATCGGCGACCTGCTGGCCGCGCTCTTCATTGAGGTCGGCAATCACAACTTTGGAGCCGGCCGCAGCCAGTTGGCGGGCGCAAGCTTCGCCGATACCCGAAGCACCACCGGTAACAATGGATGAGCTTCCTTCCAGATTCATACGGGGCATAACAATAGTTCCTCTCAGCTAGGGTGTATTTTTGTCAGGAGCTGCATGGTGGGTCAGTGGAATAGGCCTGTCAAGACGCCTTCAGTGCAGCTATAAAGCGTAAAGCGTGTCGGTCCGAATAATGTACTTGAGACCTTCTTGTATTGGCTCAGAGCTGTGAATGCAATGCTGCGGATGGTGGCCGTGGGGAAAACACAACACGCCTCCAATGGGCGTTCGCACATCGACTTCCTTGTAGGGATCGCCCTGGCGGGCGGGCAGATCCGGATCGTTTGCGTTTACCAGGAAGCGGGTGGCGCCACCGATGAAATTCTCAGTCAGGTAAATAAGAAAAGTGGCCTGACTGTAACGATCAGCATAGGCGTTACCTATCAGCTCCTTGTCGATGACCCGGCTGCCGGGCCAGGCGCCATCGGAATGAGGATTGAAATAATCGCCGGTACTATAGCGGTAGAAGCGAAAACGGGCATTGAGCCCTACTGCGGGTTTGCCGCCATAGCGATCGCTATCGGTTTGTACGGGGGTTGCTACCCGCTCCCAGATACAGCGTTCGGTTGCGTCATCGACAACCCAGACCAGATTGTCATTGTGGCGAATGTGGCGAGGCAGGGATACGGCAGCGTCTGGCAGAAAACCCATCGCCTCACTGGCCTCGATCAGGCTCTGGCATTCCTGGATCGAAAGTACATTCAGCAGTTGATAGGCGCCAGGCACTTCCGGTATGTCTACCCTGGTAACGAGTCTGGGCGGCTCTGCAGCGAGCCCCAAAGGGTTGGCAAATTCGCTGGCCCAGGTGGGCAGGGCGGGATGTTCGGCGCCCGGTTCATGGGCGACAATGTAGAAATTCTCCACTGTACTTACCACATCAAATCGTCCGGAATGTCGTATTCCTTGTACCAACCTTGTTCTTCCTCATTCAGCTCCGGTTCGCTGCTGTCTTTGCAGTTGATGACTCTGTCGTTGTCGCGCTCGGCGATCTTCTGGGCCACTGGCCAGGGCACCACCTCGTACTGATCACCTTGCTTGACGATTCCCAGCCGGCCCGCAGAGAGCTGCTTTTGGTCAATAGGCGAAACGTAGATCTTCTTGACCTTGGTGCCGTCGGTAAAATTGAAACCGATATCGCCTTTGCCCTTGGCAATCTTGTTTTTCTCTATTAGTTGTTTGATCTGGGCATTGATTGCTTTGCGCTGGGCCTTGCTATTCAGTGCCAGGTTCAATTCACGGTCGCGCAGGGCTTTGTCTTCCAGTGCCTTGCGTGCAGCTTCCTTGTTCTCGTCAACGACGTCTACGCCTGAGCTGCGAGCGACCTTGGCCTGCTTGCGCTGGTCTTTTTCCACCTGGCGAACCTTCTTCTTGTCCGCAAGGCCCGCCTTGAGCAGCTGATCCTTAAGGGAACCCACCATAACTATTACCTTTTCCAAACGACCGAGGTTCAATGTACGCCGTGCATTAAGATACTGAAGGCGCTCGCTGTCAATCAAAGTGCGCATTTGAGCTGGAAGATTCCAAATTGGAACAGTACAGTAGTGCCCCTCAAATATTGGAGAGAAACAACACATGATGGTATTACACGGGGCGTCAGCCTCCCCCTTTGTTCGCAAGGTGCTTGCGGTGCTGGCAATCAAACAACTGCCCTTCGAGCACATCCAGCAAATGCCCTTTGTCGATGACCCGGAATATCGGAAAATCAGCCCTCTGGGTAAAATTCCAGCACTTCAGGACGGCGATCTCACATTGTGTGACTCCAAGGTCATCTGCGCATACCTGGAAGACGCCTATCCCGAGCACCCTGTTTATCCGGCTAACACCCAGGATCGAGCGCGCGCCCGTTGGTACGAAGAGCTGGGCGGCAGTAAAGTGACTGAATTGGCAGGCGGTATCTTTTTCCAACGCTTTATGAAGCCAATGATGTTGAAGCAGGAATCTGATGAAGCCTTGGTGGAGTCTATTGTCAGTGATAAATTGCCGCCCATTCTGGATTATCTGGAGTCACAGGTGCCGGCCGAGGGCTTTCTGTTTGATGACTTCGGCGTTGCCGATCTCGCGCTGGTGGTGCCCTTCGTCAATGCAGGATATGCAGGATACAAGATTGACCCTGAGCATTGGCCCAAGTTTGCCGCTTTTGCCGGCAGGGTGACGGGCCACGAGGTGGTTGTCCCGTTGCTTGAAGCAGAAGCGAAAATGCTGGGACTGTCCTAAGCGCTGCCAGCGTCACGAAGCGCAAGGCGGTTAACATATTGACACAATAAGTGTCATAAAATTAAACTGTGAACCGATTAAAAAAACCGAATACAGAGGATTAGCAAAGAATGAAGACCCGACTGACCGAACTACTGGGCATTGAGACGCCTATTGTCTGTGGTGGCATGATGCGTGTGGGTACAGCCGAACTTGCCGCTGCTGCATCCAACGCGGGTGCTCTGGGCGTAATGACCGCCTTAACCCAGCCCACCCCCGACGGCCTGGCGGCAGAAATTGCCAAGTGCCAGTCTCTGACCAGCAAGCCCTTTGGCGTTAACCTCACCGTGGGTGTAGTAGCCAGCGAGATTAACTATGACGACTATGTCGATGTCATCATTAACAGCGGCGTGAAAATTGTAGAAACCGCGGGCCGCAGCCCCGAGCCGTTCATGGAGCGCTTCAAGGCCGCGGGCATCAAGGTCGTTCACAAGTGCGTTGCCGTGCGCCATGCCTTGAAAGCAGAGCGCATCGGCGTGGATGTGGTCAGTATTGATGGCTTTGAATGTGCTGGTCACCCGGGTGAGCAGGACGTAGGTGGCCTGGTGTTGTTCCCTGCCGCCACCCAGGCGCTGAGCATCCCCGTTCTCGCCTCCGGCGGCATTGCTGATGGCCGTGGCCTGGCTGCTGCCCTCGCGCTGGGTTGTGAGGGTATTAACATGGGTACCCGCTTCCTGGTCACCCAGGAAGCTCCCATTCATGAAGGCATCAAGCAAAAAGTGGTGGAGATGGACGAGAACCAGACGCGCCTGATCTTCCGCAGTTACCGCAACACCGCTCGTGTTTACAAAAATGCGATTGCCGACGAGGTGGCTGAAATTGAAGCTGCTGGCGGTGATTTTGGCCAGGTGCACCATCTGGTGTCTGGTGCTAACCAGGAGAAAGCCTGGAGCACCGGTGATATTGATGCGGGTATGGTAACCGTGGGTATGTGCGGCGGCTTGATTAACGATATTCCCACCTGCGAAGAGTTGGTTAAAAATATTGTCTCCGACGCCGAGACGATCATCCGTGATCGCCTGGCGACTATGGTCGCGGACGACTCTACAGGCGCCGTTAGCGCTGCCTGATTTGTTGCGGCGCCTGACGGCTTGTCAGGCGCCTGTTTCCCCTTCGAAGACATTCTTTTCTAACTGCGGATAGCTGCTCAGTATTGCGCTTTGCAGGTCCGGGCCCAGGTTATTCCAACCGTCGCATAGCTCGCGCCAGGTGCTTACCTGGAAGGTTTTAACAACTGCCCGAAAGGGAAGGTCCATTAGTTTCCCGTCATAAAGCGCTTCACCTTTGTCGAAGGCCGCCTCATTAAACAGGGTTTGACCCGCAGTGACTTGTTGCTGATAGGCAGCTTCGTTCTGCTGCATCAGTGGTACAAAGGTGCTGGTTATACACGTAAGTAACGGTTGTAGCCTGTCACTCAGGTATAAATCTCCACAGCTGTCTTTATGGCCGCCATCGCGAATCATGCACAGCCATGCATACAAACCAGGTGCCAATTCTTGCAACAGTTCGGCGGCACGTCCGTCCACCAGGTTCATACTCAGTTGGCCATAGGCGCTGGCATCGGCCAGGGTGAAACGATCGCCAAGAATGTAGGGCTGGGATAACAACAGGTCTTCCAGCGCCTGCAGGTAAAGACGCCAGGCTTTATCCAGTATTTGGTGAGTGGCAGGAAAGCCTCCTCGCGCTGGTGGCGTGAGCGCTGCTGCTACGCCGGCATCGAAGCCCTCAGGTGCAATACTGAACAGGTAGGGACAACGACCCGCCTGGCGTTTGGCTAACTTGCGGGCCATACGGCCACGAAAGGGACGGGGTACTAAGCTGTGCATCTCACCAGCGGTGATCTCGCCCATGCGATTGGTGCTGGCCGATGTCACCCAACGATTGTGATGCACCATGTACAGGCCGAACTCATCAAAGGCCTCATCGATTAGCTGACAAACAAAGCGTTGGTCTTGCGCTGCCGGGCGCAGTGGCTGGCGCGATACTCCCAGTGCGTCCAGGTGAGTGGCCATCGCGCTGGAGTCGTAAAAGAACTCACGGTTATCGAAACTGTAGTAGGGCACAGAGGGGTACTCATCCAGTTCGGATACAGCATTCGGGTAGCGCTTAACCTGTTTTCGCCGCTTGGCCTTGCCAAGACTTGAAAGCGCTCGCAACGCATTAAACGTGCTGCTTTGATCCGGCCAGCGCTGCCAGTGCAGGGTGGAATAGTCGGCCATTGCCTGCATTTTCAGCTGGTAAGGTGAAGCCGTTAAACCCAGTATCGTGATATTGTTCATTTTTTGGCAATTGTCTTGTTAATATGGCACTTACAATGCCATTATATAAAAAGTTAGATAAATTGGAACGGTACATACTATGTCGAAAGCAGAGAAAGCTGAAGCCACAGACGGGCGACGTCTGCGCAGTGAACGTAGCCGCCAGGCAATTATCGAAGCGGCTCTGGGACTCATGAATGACGGTAACCTGATACCTACTGCGCAGGCCATTGCGGAACGGGCGGGGGTGGGAATACGCTCTTTTTTCAGGCATTTCGCCGATATGGATACCTTGTTCGCTGCCGTTGATGATCAAGAGCGCGATACGTTTGAGGCGCTTTTTCTGGGTGGTGACAGAGACGGGACACTGGAAGAACGTATTCTTCATGCAGTGCAGCGGCGTGCAGACGGCTATGAGACCGAGTCTAATGCGATATTGTCGACCACGGCCCAGCTTTGGCGATCCGAAGTGCTCACCAAAAACTATGCGCGTTACCAAAGAGGCCTGCGCAAGGACCTTGAAGATTGGCTGCCCGAGGTGAAGAAAGTTTCACGCAGCAAACGAGAAGCGGTGGATGCTATTGCCGCTTTCGACATGTGGCATCGTCTGCGCTACCACCAGAATTTGAGTAAAGCAGCCTCGATCGACATTATCGTTGAGTTACTGGGCGAACTAATAAAGAAGTGATCTCTGTCACTATTGGAGCGAGCGGGTATGGCTGAACAATTTCAGGAGCAGGGCGGGGTAGCGACCATGGACCCCAAGCCATTGGTGCGCTGGTTAACCTCCAGAGTGGTAAAACGTGTTTGTGGAACAGCGAACGTCAGCAAGCGGCGCGGCAAATTTGAAAACGAACGCCTCAAAGCTGGACAGGCGCATGTGGTTGATTACTTCCACTACGTGGAAGACGGCTACAGCCATCTGGCGGCGCAAGTGTTGCAGGCTTTTTCCGAACGCTATGATATCGAGCTGGTGTGCCATCTGGTCAGCGGCCCGCAGGGGAAAAATTCGGCGGAGCCTGAACTTCTCCTGCGCCTGTCGCGTTATGATTCCTTCCACGTGGCGCCAGATTACGGCCTGAACTTTCCACAACATGAAGACGCGCCTGACCCCTCTTTAGTCAAGTTGGCATCTTCGATCCTGGCAGCACAGGGTTCTGCAGAATTTATTGAGTGCGCAGCGCATGTGGGTGATGCACTCTGGTCTGGCGATGAGGCGCGGCTGCAGGCTTTGGCTAAGAGCCTCGGCGTCGCCAGTGCCGATGAGCTTGAGCAACAACTCAAGGCCGGCACAGCAAAGCGAGCGGAGCTCAAGCACTATTCAGGTGCCATGTTCTACTACGGGCAGGAATGGTATTGGGGAGTAGACAGGCTCTACCATCTTGAGAAACGGCTCGCTGAACTTGGTATAGATAGCGAGCAGGACCAACCCATGGTGCTGCCCAGGCCAGCGCTTGCAGCTTGCGAATTCAAGGATAATGGCAGCCTTACGCTGGAGGTTTACCCCTCTTTACGCAGTCCTTACACGGCTATGTCTTTTGACCGCGCCGTGAAATTGGCCGAAGACACCGGGGTGAAGCTGGTCGTACGACCGGTGCTCCCCATGGTGATGCGCGGCGTGCCTGCCACCAGAGAAAAGGGCCTGTATATTTTTGCCGATGCGGTGCGCGAAGCGCGTGAGGCGGGAGTGCCCTACGGTAATTTCTACGACCCCATCGGCGAGCCTGTCCGGCGCTGCTACTCTCTTTATCCCTGGGCGTGCGAGCAGGGCAAGGGCACGGAGTTACTGTCAGCCTTTCTCCAGGCGGCCTTCGCCGAGGGTATTAACACCAATAACAATCGCGGTTTGAAAAAAGTGGTCGAGAAGGCAGGTCTGGACTGGGCCGAAGCGAAGCAGCGCCTGGGTACCCCGGGCTGGGAACAGCAGTTAGAGAATAATCGTATTGCCATGTACGACGCCGGGCTGTGGGGTGTCCCCAGCTTCAGGCTGCTGGACGAGCAAGGAAAATCCATTCTCTCGCTCTGGGGTCAGGACCGCTTGTGGTTATTCTCCCGAGAAATTCAACGTCAATTGGCCAGCCGTCAGTAGAATCACTGTTGTTCACGGTTGCGGCTCTGCTTTATATGACATAATCTGTGCCATATTATTCAGGAGAGCGCTATGATCGATCACACCAAAGAAGGCGACATCCATCTGGTCACTATGACCGATGGCCCCAATATGATCTGTGGCGACTGGCATAGTCGCATGTTTGAGATACTGGATCTTGTTGAGGCGGACTGCGGCAAGGGCGCCGCCATGGTGCTCACCGGGCAGGAAAAGTTCTTCTGCAACGGCCTCAATCTTGAAAAACTGCAGGCGCAAGACGCGGATGAGTGGAAGACCTTCGGCGCCAATATGGCAGAAATCCATCGCCGGCTAATCATGCTTCCCTGTCCTACGGTGGCCGCGGTTAATGGCCACGCCTTTGCGGGTGGCGCATTTGTTGCGCTGTCCTGTGATTATCGAATCATGCGCGAAGACCGGGGCTGGATCTGCATCTCCGAGGTTGATGTGGGCGTGCCCTTTGGCGAGTCAATGATGGCTATTTTGCGCCATAAACTACCTGCAGCGACCGCGCGAGATGCTGTGCTTACCGGCAAACGTTACACCGGACCTGAAGCTGTAGCGGCAGGCTTTGCCGATGGCGTGGCTACCGAGGAAAAATTGATGGAGGAGGCGCTGGGATTGGCGGCTATGCTGGCGACCAAGGAGCCGGGCATTTTCAAGACCCTGAAGCAGAACTATTTTGCCCCCATTGCCGACGGCCTGGCAGCGTCCTAGCCGCCAGCTCGCTCGATAGAAACCCAACGGAGATACGCATGGATTTTTCCTGTTCTACCCTGGCCCTGGAGGTCGAGAACAATATAGCCACTTTGTGGTTGGATCGCCCCGAGAAGATGAATGCGATTTCATCGCAAATGTGGGCCGATATGGTGGCGGCGATGGATGCCATTGGTAAACACGATGATATTCGCGCCGTGGTCATTGCCGGACGAGGTAAAAGCTTTTGTGTTGGCCTAGACCTGGGCTCCCTGGGCGGCATGCCGGATTTATCGACCGCCAGCGGTTGCCTGGAGCAGCTCAGCCATACCCAGCTATGCCAAAACGCCATTACAGCCGTGGCCAATTGCCCGGTTCCAGTGATTGCGGCAATTCACTCGCATTGCCTGGGTGCGGGAGTGGATCTGGCAACCGCCTGTGATATTCGCCTTGCAGCAGAGGATGCTTCCTTTGGTATACGTGAAACCAAAATTGGTATCGTCGCGGATGTAGGGACCTTACAGCGCCTGCCGGGCGTGGTTGGAGCCGGTCATGTTGCCGAGCTTGCCTATACGGGCAAGGATATCAGCGCCGCCAGGGCAGAAAAGATAGGACTGGTGAATGATGTTTTTCCCGACGCCGATTCCGTATATACGGGGGCCCTTGCGATGGCCGGTGAAATTGCCGCAAATGCTCCCCTGGCGGTGCGCGGCACCAAGTTTATTTTGCAGCAGGGAGAGGACATGACCACAGAACAAAGCCTGTTGCTCAATGGCATGTGGACCATGATGACGTCGCTGAACTCCAGCGATATGCAAGAAGCCATGATGGCCTTCATGGAAAAACGTCCAGCGAAGTTCACCGGTTCCTGAGACCGAGTGATTGCTGCTACTTGTCTGCTGGATTTTTAGAAGAGTACTGAGAGATGGAAGTAAAGAACCGGGTAATACCCAACGAAGAGCAGATCAAAGGTTTCTTTGAGCCCGCTCCACTTTGGCAGGAGATCACCTGATGGCGACAACTGTCTGGATTTTGGCGGCGCTTATCTACCTGGCCTTTCGCCTGTGGTACGACGGATTGAAGAAACCCCTGTCTGCACAGGAAATTGCACATTTTATCGTGATACTGGAGCAGCGGGTCGCCGACGGTCTGGAATCACAGGATATCGCGATCGTCCGTAAGTTTATGGAACAGGATGATGGCAAAGAATTCATTATGGTTAACCTGATTCAGTTCAATCCCTCGCCGGTGGTGCACCCGGATACCGGGGAGGGTGTCAAAGCCCACGAACTGGTGCAAGAGTATTTCAAGCCTCTTATGAAAACCTTTCTGCGGCGTGCCGGGCACCCGGTGTTGATGACCCGTGCTGTAGGTGGCTACATAGATGCCTGGAATACGCCGCCGGACCCAGGGTGGCATGCAGCGGATCTGATACGTTACCGCTCGCGGCGGGACGCCATGCAGGCTTCACTTGCCAGTCCGGCATTTGACGGTATTCACAAATACAAAATTGCTGCATTGAAACAGACCTTTGCCTTTCCAACGCAAACCCAGGCGGCCGTGTATGCATCGCCAAGACTAACGGTTGCCCTGGTACTGGCGCTTTGTGCTTCGCTACTGCACCTCTTTTTGGGGTAGATAGTTGAAATTTAACAAATAGGGGAATATCAGGCCTCAGTTTATGAACTTTTAAATGGGTCTATTCCCCCGGTTTCTGCAGATTTTTAGCCAGTTTTCTTGAAATCATCCAGCCGTCTATCAACGCGGTTAAGGCCAGCAGTATCAATCCTAGCAACAACCTTGGGTCGCCCAGGTACAGGTCGGTCTCCATCGGGTAGGCAATGGTTTTGTCCAGCGCCGCGAGTTTGAAATCGTGCGGTCCAAGAATCTCGGGGTTACTGATGATCTCCATGAATGAGCGTCGGCTGCGGTAGCGGAATACAGCGGCGTTAGTCCAATCCTCACCGCCTTCGATGCCGATAATATCTATCACCGAATACACGGCAGGCCCCATGAGCATAGGATGACAGGCGCGCTTGAGCAGTTCTGGAATCATGTGCTCCATATACAAACCCATGAGGGTGTCGGCGTCAGCGTTTGCCGGGGCGCCTTCGACGGCGGGAGGATTGTTATTCATGTCGATATTGTTGATCATGAGAAATTGACGGCCGCTGTCATTGCGCAGGAATTCGGCGTAGTAATCTACCCGCTCCGGGGCTAGGCCGTTGGACGTCATGACAGCGATGAACTTGTCCACTTCCTTAGCACTCAAAGGACCACCGAAATCCGTGTACCAGAAGACGAAAGCACCATAGAGCAGCGCTGGGAGCAGCCAGAGTTTCATGCGTGTGGACATGCGTATTTCCTGTGGTTGTAGGCTGTAACCGTTGAACTCTTCGCTTGGGCAATCAACTGAGGTAGTGCTCAAGGATGCTGCGTCCGGCGAACAGGTCCTTTACGCCTGTGTCGTGGGCCGCGCCCGCGCGAAGCAGTTCGTTTTGCACGTGCAGTCTGGCCACGTTCAGGCGCTTCTGGGTGCGGGCGCGGGTGGTGCCGAAGCCTATGTTGAACGTGTAATGCTTCCCACCGGCAAGGCCGGCGGCAATATTGGCCGCTGCCGACTGGTAGTAGCTGCCCTGCAGGTAGTCCAGCACTGTCGTCAGCGTATCTGGCACCTGGTCATTGGCGGGCCAGGGAGCCAGATCATCCTGCCAGTCGCTGAAAAAGCGCTCCGTATACTGATACAACATGTCGCGATGCACGCCCAGCCAGCTTTCCGGTTCCGGATCGCAAATAAAATGTGCCTTGCTGGCACCGGCTAGCGCGAAGTCGGCCAGACAGGGTCTGTTGCCCAGTAAGAAGTTGTTATCAGCAAAATGCACGGCCAGGGCGTCCAGCATGTTCTTGAAGTCACCTTGCACGGCAGCGGTCTGGTCTGGCCCTACGCCATTAACCTCGCACACGTTCTTGCCGAAGCCCTGGTGCATCATGGGGCCGATGGGGGCCAGTTGTTCCAGCTCTGCGTCCGAGAAGGGTTCGTCAATGGAGCGGTCCAGCATCATGTTGGCGCCAAATCGCGGGCCTGCCCAGGCAACATTATCCGGATAGCACCAGCGGGAGTGTACGCAGACCCGGCCCAACCAGTGATTGAAGGCGTCCTCCAGGATGTAGCAGCAGGCGCGCTGCAGCGGCGTTTCGGGAATGACTGAGCGTTCCCGGAAACGGTCACTGAGCATGGGGCCTATGGCGATGGTGTCGTGAATCAGCCACTTATCAGGTGTCTTCAGCAGGGGGATGAAGTGGGTGCCGGCTTTAGCTTCCAGCTCCGCCTTGCGCTCCTCGGTCTTGAACAGGTAGCGCCATGGTATCTGTTGGCAGCGTAGCTGAGCTTCCAGCTTGCGGGTAAAGAAGCTCAGCTCGCTACCGATGAGTTGGTATTCGCCTTTGTACATAGGGTTTTCCTGCCAGCTGCGACCGGAGTCGCGCGGATGATGCCGGTTGATTGCAGCTGTAGACTTACATAATGGCACTTATTGTGTCAATAATTTTGAGCGGCTAGGTCCTGTTTTGGCACCGGGTTACCTTGGCTACACTTTGGCTTTGGCTTTGGCTTTGGCTTTGGCTTTCGTTTTTGGTTGTGCCTTGGCTTTGCTCACGGCCTTGGTTTTTACTTTGGTCTTTGGTTTGGACTTCGGTTTGGCTTTCGGTTTGGTTTTCGGCGTGACTTTAGCTTTGGCCTTCGGTTTGGCTTTGCCAGCGGCCGACCTTTTCCTGGCAGGGGTCGGTTTTACTTTTAGCCCCGCGGCATCTTCCAGTTCCTGCAGTGAATCCTCCATGTAATCGATCATGCGCTGTATGTTCGGCAGCGAGCGCCGACAGGCGATAATGCCGAAGTCCACATTCTGGTCATTGGTGAGTAGGGTGATGTTCAGCGCCATGCCATCGGTGACAATAGACAATGGGTAGGAGCCGTTCAGCCGCGCACCGTTCCAGTACATGGTTTTTTGAATACCCGGAACGTTGGAGATGGCCAGGTTGTAGGGCGGTAGCTTTGACACCAGCCCGAGTGGCATTAGCATCAAGGACGGGGCTTGCATGAGCATGCTGATAAGCTCTATCTCGCTTAAAGACATACCACGGTAATAGTCTTTACCCGCCTTTGCTGAGGCCTTAATCGCCTGGAAACGCTCAACCGGGTCGGCGATGTCCGTTGCCAGGTCAACGCTGATCGCCGCCACCGCATTGGAGGCATCCACATTACCTTCCTGGCGCACAGAAACCGGTACCATGCTTTTTAATGACTCTTGCGGTAGCTCTGCGTGGTTTTGCATGTATTGGCGTAGCGCGCCGGCGCACATAGCCATCACGGCGTCGTTAAAGGTGCCGTCGAAGGCTTTGGCCACCGTGCGTATGCGCGCGAATGGCCATGACTGTGCGACAAAGCGCCTGGCGCTGTCGACGTTGGTATTGAGTTGGCTGCGAGGTACGTGCAGATGCGGTAGTGACAGGTTGCCGCCACGCCCAGCCCAGGCCCCGGTAAATCCTTTGAGTGCCTGGTAGACGTTTGCGCCGCTGTCGAAGGTGGCCTTAAGTACATCAGCGACATTGCGCAATTCTTCGTCGCTGTGTTCGGGTTTGCGACCCATTCTCAGGCCGTCCTTGTAGCGTTCCCAGGAATCCAGTGACAGCGAAGACTCCGACAACCTGTGGTCAGGATCAGCAGACAACATGCTGCGGGACAGGTGAACGGAGCGGGCGCCATCGACAGCGGCATGATGCGTCTTGGTGTAAACCGCGAACTGGCGATCTACCAGCCCTTCGATCATGTGCATTTCCCACAGCGGACGATTGCGGTCCAGCAAAGTACTGTGCAGTCGCGATACCAGGGTGAAAAGCTCGCGGTAGCGGCCCGGCTTCGGCAGCGCCGAATGACGAATGTGATAGTCCATATCCAGAGACGGGTCTTGCTCCCAGTAGGCATTGCCTGCAAGGCCCAAAGGGCCCACTTTCAAGCGATCGCCAAAGGGGGGGAGCAGCGTCTGGGCGTCACGCATATTGTGGGCCAGGCTGTGCAGGAACTCTTGTTCGTCGGCGCCATCGGGCAGGGTGTAAAGGCTGACGCCGCCAACATGCATGGGCGTCTCCCTTTTTTCGCTTATCAGGAAGCCTTTGTCCACCGCACTCAGTTTTTTCATTCTTGTCTCTTTGTTAATTTTCTTTGATCGCAGTTTAGACGTATTTTCAGATCTTCGTGTGCGATACCGATTTTTCACTTCATCTTAGCCATTACTGCATGGCGAAGATAGCCGAGAACAGAAGGCTACTTGGTCATATCTTGCTGAAATCAGGCTTTCGTTTTTCCATGAAGGCGGTCATGCCTTTCAGCTGACCAGGGGTGTGAATGTTTACAGGATTTGAAAATAATGGCATTATTTGTGTCAATAAACAATAAGGGTGCTGTGCTGCAAGCTAGTAATGCGAGGCTGGCTGCAGTTCTCTGCCATAGTTACGGGAATCATCTAATGTTCAAAAAACTTGTCCTGATACTGCTTGCTATCCTGCTGGCCGTGGGTGCTGGCGCATGGTTGAAGCGCGATGATGTGTTGCTTGCCGTGGTGAAGTATAAGTCAGATCGAGCGCACGTCATTGCGCCTTACCGGGACGTGCAATGGGCGCAGGGGCCTACCACCGCTGAGCAAGAGCCGTCGCAGCGACCGCCGAATATCATTCTTATTGTCGCCGATGACCTGGGGTTCAATGACATCTCAACGTTCGGGGGTGGCGTTGCGGGCGGGCGGGTGCAGACGCCCAATATCGACCAGCTGGCAAATGCAGGCGCTATCTTTACCCAGTCTTACTCCGGCGCTGGCACGTGCGCGCCGTCGCGCGCAATGATGATGACGGGTCGCTATCCTACCCGAACTGGTTTTGAGTTTACACCTACGCCTTCTGGTATGGGGTCAATGCTTGCCCGCCTCACCCAGAGCATGAACCCGGGAATGCCGCCGGTCTTTTACGATGAAGAACTGGATGCTTCAAAACCGCCCTACGAACTGCAGGGTTTGCCGCCGGAAGAGGTGACCATCGCAGAAATTCTCAGGGACAAAGGTTATCAGACCGCGCATATTGGTAAGTGGCACCTGGGGCGCAGAAACGGTATGGCCCCTCATGAACAGGGGTTTGCGGACAGTTTGTTAATGGCCAGTGGACTTTATCTGGACGAGGACGACCCCAATGTGGTCAATGCCAAGCTCGATTTTGACCCCATCGACAGGTTTCTCTGGGCTCGCCTGAATTACGCCAATAGCTTTAATACAGGCGACTTTGAGCGTTTTAAACCGGGTGGCTACCTCACTGATTACTGGACAGATGAATCCATTAAAGTGATCAAGGCTAACAAGAATCGCCCGTTCTTTCTTTACCTGGCTCACTGGGGAGTGCATACACCGCTGCAGGCCACGCGCGAGGATTACGAGGCGGTGGGAGATATAAAACCCCACAGGTTGCGCGTATACGCGGCAATGATCAGGGCGCTGGATCGCAGCGTTGGCAGAATTAATGCAACGCTGGAAGAGCAGGGCTTGGCAGACAACACCATTGTTCTGTTTACCAGTGACAACGGTGGTCCCGGCTATATTGGTATCCCCGACGTCAACACGCCTTTTCGCGGTTGGAAGATCACCAATTTTGAGGGCGGACTCAGGGTGCCCTTGTTCGTTAAGTGGCCAGCTCAAATCCAGGCGGGGACGAAAGTGGAGCAACCGGTGGCACACATCGACATGATGCCCACACTGGCGGCGGCCGCTGGTGCCGATACGCCAGAGGGCATAATAATTGATGGCTTGGACCTGCTGCCGCTTACCACCGATGGCGGTGCTGATAACTGGCAACGGGAAACCCTGTTCTGGCAGAGCGGTCATTATCGGGTAGTGCGTCACGGCGATTGGAAGCTGCAGGTGACAGCTCGCCCGGATAAACAGTGGCTGTTTAATCTGGCGGAAGATCCGACCGAACAGAACAACCTGGCTGACTCACATCGTGATAAAGTAACGCAATTGTTAGCGTTACTGGATGCACATCAGGCCAGCTCCCGTGGTCCGCTGTATCCCGCAACGCTGGAGTCTCCCATTGCGGTAGACAAAACTCTGGTAGATCAATTTGACGATGGCGACGAGTATATTTATTGGCCGAATTGACCCTACCAATACCACACCAAGGAATACCTATGGCTATTGGCGTACTGGCAACCATCACCGTACAGGAAGGCAAGAACGAGGAGTTCGAGCGGATTTTTCTGGAGCTTAGTGATCAGGTACGCGCTAACGAGTCAGGGAATGTTTTCTATGCGCTGCACCGAAGCAAGACTGATGCTCAGGTATACAAGGTGTTGGAGCAATACATAGGCCCCGCAGCATTGGCCGAGCACAGTAAATCGGAGCATTTCCAGAGGGCTAACGAGAAGCTTGCCGGCTTGGTTGCGGCAGCTCCGGAGATTGAATTGCTGGATGCGGTTTAAGATATTTGACAGTGTGTAAAAAGGCGGCCTGGATGGTCGCCTTTTTTTGTGCTCTGTCGTCGGTAGATCATCATTGCTGCTCCTGTAGCGGGCTCTTGCAGGGCTGAGTTACACTGAAAAGATGAAAAAAACTCAGTACTACGTACGCAAAACACATCGAGTTTTCTCCTACTTACTCTTCCTCCAGTTGATGGCCTGGATTCTGGGCGGGGCGACATTCGCCCTCGTGCCTTTTGATAGCCTGGTAAAGGGCGGTGCAGTGGTTGCTCTGCCAGAATCTTCGCCGTTGCCTGGTGATTGGGTTGATTCGCTAGCAATAGCCTTGACCGATGTTGATTCTCCGCACGAAGTGATAACGGTTGCCAGCAGTCAGGGCGCACTGGCAGGCTTGAAGCGTCCTGCAGGAACGACATGGGTCAGTCTGGAAAATGGGCAGCTGGCGAGCAGGCCTGATTCAGGCCAGATCAGCACTTATGCGAAAAAACTGTACGCCGGAGAAGGGGTGTTAACAAGCGCGCGCTTCGTGGCGCAAACTGAAGCGCGCTATTTTGGTCTGGTAGATGAACTGTATGGCCGCACCGGGGTGTGGCAGGCCAGCTTTTCCGACTTTCAGAATACCCGTTTGTATTTTGATGGTGATACTGGACGCTACCTGACAGTCCGCAATGATTTCTGGGTTTTTTACGATGCTATGTGGCGCTTGCACATCATGGACTACCGAGGCGGTGAGGACTTCAATAACCTCCTCCTGCGCGCCACGGTGCTACTGACATTGGGTTTCCTGCTTTCAGGCCTGGTGTTGATGAGTTACTCGATCAGGCGTTACCTCGCTTCGAGATGAATGATGTGGACCTTCGTCATCCCTGAGCAGCTACGTGGGCGAGGTGGAAGAAGTTTTAGCTATGCTATTACCGTCTACAGGCCGTCGCTGATTGTCAGAATCTCGCTGGAGTTGGCAGGCAGTGAAAGCAATACGCCGTCTTGGCCCAGGGTGTAGTTCGGGAAGATATCTTCGGCACCATCGAGATACAACAGATCCTGTCCGGGGAAAATCAACGGCGGCACAATGTGGTAGTACAGCAGGTGGCCAACCCCGGCATCACGCGCTGTTTCAGCCGCTTCTACTGGGCTGGTGTGATAGTTCAGGATGTCGTGGGTGATCTGCGCCATGATCGGATTGCCGGTCTTAACTGCCGCGTCATGCATCATGTTGACTAGGTTCGGGGCCAGGCCTTCGTGTACCAGTACATCTACCCCCTTGGCGAATTTCTCGATATTGGCCAGCTTTATGGTATCGCCAGTAATTAGCACCGAGCGCCCCTTGTAGCTGAAGCGATAACCTACTGCGGGCTCAATAGGCGCATGGTCTACCGCAAGCGCTTCTACCTTCAGGTCACCATCGGCTATCACCGTAGTCAACTCACCCATGGCTGGCTTATCAAATTGCATGGCCTTTAGCCCAGCGCCGCTCAGCGGGGCAACCGTGTCCCCGTGATGATCGTGGCGGTAGGTGAAATCATGTGAGTAGGCCAGGTTGAAACCCTTGACGACCTTCTTGATACCCTTGGGGCCGTATACCGGTAGTGGTGTTTTGTTATCGCCGCCGGCCCAGCGTATGGTGCCGGTTTCGCCTAGCCCATCCAGATGGTCTGAGTGGAAGTGGGTAAGCAGCACCGCATCAAGCGTTCCGGGTTGGAAGCCCATCCGTGCCAGGTTGCGAACACCATTGGTACCGCTATCCACCATGAAAAGTTGTTGCCCGGCAGCGACCACCACACAGGGGCCGGAGGCAACGGGAGAGGGCATTGGGCCGCCTGCACCGCAAAGCCCGACATGCAATCCATCCTGCAGTTGGTCCAGGGTATCTGCCCCCATCCTGGTCGGAAGGGCTTTCTCCATAACGCGCTCGGCGATAAGTGCGCGCTGGCTGTAGGCGATCGCTAGCAGCGCGACAATCGTACCCAGGACGATTAGGGGTTTTTTCATTAAGCGAGCTCCATAGGTTTTTGTTACTGTTGGATGACGTTAATTCTATTATTATGGCACTATAAATGCCATAATAATCATGGTTTGGCAAAGTTACCATTATCTGGATCGAATATGAATAAGTTGTTCAAGGCCGGTGCGGCCCTGATCTTACTGCTAATTGGCGTTCTGGTCGTCAACACGGTGCGCTTTGCACCCGTGCAGGGCGAGCCTGTAACGCGGGTGCAGGTGCCTGTGGATGCGCAGCTGATCACTACTCATATGGCCCAGGCTATTCGCATCCCCACAATCGCCACTGGCGACGATGCCACCCAGGAGTATGACTCCTTCAGGGAGTTTATTGCCTGGGCCCAACAAACATACCCTCTGGTCTATTCGTCCATGACTCTGCAAATGATTGCTGAGCACACGATTTTGCTGCGATGGCAGGGCAGTAATTCGACCTTGAAGCCCATTCTGCTCACCGGACACTACGATGTCGTGCCGGTTGTGGCTGGCTCGGAAGGGCAGTGGAAGCACCCGCCGTTTAGCGGTGATGTTGCCGAAGGTTATGTTTGGGGACGCGGTGCACTGGATGACAAAAGTGGCGTTATCGTTATGTATGAGGCGGCTACCTTGCTGTTACAACAGGGCTTCCAGCCAGAACGCACCGTTTACTTCAGCTTCGGACACGACGAGGAAACCGGCGGTAGGGTGGGTGCAGCTGGCGTTGCAAGCTACCTGAAGGCGCAAGGCGTGCAGCTTGCCTGGACCATTGATGAAGGCTCTTTTGTGGTTGAAGATGCTGTTCCGGGAATAGATACGCCAGTTGCCTCCATAAACGTGGCGGAGAAGGGCAGTGTTACCCTCGAGCTCGTTGCCAGCGGCCCCGGCGGCCACTCCTCAATGCCAGAGGCGGAACTTGCCATCGATATTCTGGCCCAGGCGCTGGTTAATCTGAGGCAGCATCCGTTGCCTGGCGGCCTGGAGGGGCTCAGCGCCGAGAGCTTTGACATCATGGGCCGACATTTGCCGTTTGGCCCGCGTCTGCTAATGGCCAATCGCTGGCTATTTGGGCCGCTGCTGGAGTCGCAGTTGAGCAAGGAGGCGAGAATAGATGCATTGTTGCGAACCACGACGGCGCCCACGCTGCTGCGGGCGGGCATTAAGTCCAATGTGATACCACCGGCTGCCACCGCCATCGTGAATTTTCGTCTCCACCCGCGAGATACCGCTGAAGGGGTTGTGACGCATGTTGTTGCGGCCATCAACGATGAGCGGGTGACCGTGCGCATCACTGGAGATGGCATGAGTTCACCTCCCTCGGGAATTTCGTCACGTGACAGTGAAGGTTACAGAACCATTAGTCGTGTGGTTCGGCAAATTTACGGTGACGTTGTAGTGACACCTGGTATGACTGTGGGAGGAACTGATTCCAAACATTATGGCAAGGTGTCAGACGATACTTATCGCATTAATCTGATGAAAATCACCCCGGCGGATGTCTCCGGCTTTCACGGTAAAAACGAGCGCATAGCTATCGACAACCTGGTCACGGGCACAGGCGCGTACTATCAACTGATTAAAGAGGCCACGGGAAGGTCAACGCAATCCTTAAAGGCCATGAGGGGTGCCTAAAAAAGAGTGTAATCTATGCTCGACTTCTGGTTTCAATGTCTGTAAAGTCCGGCGTTAGCCTGAAATCGAAATTTATTATTAAGCTACACTTCGCTGTTTTCGTTGTAATGCCTCGTACTGCAGTTTCTAAATTCAAATCGACTCTTCATGCTATCAAGCCCATATTGGGCTTAAACACATTCACAAGTTATGGTTAATATTATGTCCGAAAGAGTTAAGGGAACCGTTAAGTGGTTCAACGAATCTAAAGGTTTTGGTTTCATCGAGCAGCAGTCAGGCCCAGACGTTTTTGCACACTTCAGTGCAATCTCTGGTGATGGATTCAAGACACTAGCAGAAGGCCAGGCAGTAGAGTTTACTGTCACTGATGGTCAGAAAGGTCCCCAAGCTGAGAACATCGTTGCTGTTTAACGATTAACTCGGTTTAGGAAAAAGGGTAAGTCATTCACGACTTGCCCTTTTTTTTGATCTCGACTTTGGTGCCAATAAGCGAATTACTGATCTGCGCAGGGAAAAGCGCGTTGCAGGGCGTCAACCATTACCAGCGAAAAGGGAACCTGAATGCCAAGTTCGGCAAACTCGGCGTATTCATCGGCCCGCACTTTCAGCTCATTTTCAAATAGCTTCAGCGCAAGGTCATCGGTCATTTGCTGATCATCGGGGATGCACCAGGATTTTTCATCTTTCGGCAGACTGCTCGATACGATAAACAATCCGTCCAGTAGTCCATCCAGGTACATACGAACTTGCAGTTCGATTGCCTCGTTATTCTTGCCGTGTTTCTTCTGCATTTCGTAATAACCATCGACGGTTAATGCAGCTTGGGCGCCGGCCGCGGCCAGGGACATTATCAAAGCTATAATAGTTTTTTTCATCAGTGCTAACTCCTTGGCGTTCTGACACGCACCTGCCTATGGTTACCGCTTCGATTTCGGGCTGTGGCGGTCTTCAGTCCACCAGGCCCTGATTTGCCATGTCCTTCATGAAGGAGGTGATAAAGGCGGAGCGCATAGTCGCGACGTTGCTATTTTCTTCCATGCCAGAGTTGACCTGCCATAGCCGTTCTTCGCTTTTGATTTCATATAATTTGGCAGTGAGGTGAATGGACTTATGTTCGGTCCAGAAGTCGGATGTTTGCCCTACCTGGTAAGGAACGCCGTAAACGCGGCCACGGCCATAGTATCCACCACCACTACCGTACACCGGAGCGTAACCGTAATACTTGCGTCCCGGGTGCAGTACGGCGCTCTCGTCGCGCCCTGCAAACAGCGTAACGAGCACAGTATCTACCTCTGCCTTCGCAGCCATGGACGCCACATCTTCCTTGGTAATTTCCGTGCCCCCCTTTAAGGTATAGCTGGCGACCGCGTGTATGCCTTCTTTTACCAGTGCCTGGGTAAATTCCTGCTCGAATGCTCGCCTGCCTTCATCGGTGGTGGCGACTGCAACTACAAGTACGCCATGCAGGTCTTTGGTATGAATGCTCTGGTCTACCCAGGATTTTTCTACGTTTGCTTTGTTGCTGCTGCAGCCAACCAGAAATGCCCCGAGAAGAATGCCGATCAATAGTTGTGTTTTGATGTTGTTACCTCGCTATCAGGTGACTGCTGCCACCGATGCTGTATTAGTTTTTGCGGATACCGGTACTTTCAAGGCTAATGAGACGCTGTTTGTAAAGCGCACCCACTGCCTGTTTAAAGATCTTCTTGCTTACCCCGAAAGCGGCGTAGATTTCAGGGGGAGGGCTCTTGTCTGTAATGGCAATAAAGCCGTCATTACTTTGCAGTGATTCCAGGATGGCATCGGTGACGCTTTGTATCTTGTCCTTGCTGAAGCCGGGCTTGTTCAGTGTCAGGTCCAATTTGCCATCATCACGTAATTGCTTGATGTAGCCGTCTATCTGCTGTCCCTTGCGAATCTTTTGATACACCTCATTGCTGTAAAGCAGCCCCCAGTACTCGTTATTCACGATCGCCTTGAACCCCATTTCGGTTCTGTCGGCAATCATCAGGCTGACTTTATCGCCACTCTTCAAGCCCTGTGCATCATCCTGGATCCAATGGTCCATCCGCGTAGTCCCAGCTAATCTTCCCTGGTTGTCCAGGTACACCTTGACCAGGGTGAATCGACCCTCTGTGAGTTTGTGCTGCTGCTCTGCAAAGGGTATGAACAGATCTTTGGCTAGTCCCCAGTCTACGAAGGCACCAATATTGCTGATACTGACGACTTCCAGCCAGGCAACCTCACCCAGTTGCGCACCCGGTGGGCGGGTTGTGGGTACGGGATCACCTTCTGCGTCGAGGTAAATGAAAACCTCAAGCATGTCGCCAGCAGCAACGCTCTGCGGGCACTGGTTTATTGGCAAAACCAGTCGTCCACGATCCGAGCCGTCGAGAATCGCACCGTGAATACCTGTCTCAAGTACCTCGAGTGTTTGGAGTTTGCCTATTTGTAGCATGTGGAAAATACCGGTGGAAGAGCGCGCAGGTATTGTATGCCATTGTGGGGTTGCTGGCTCTACCTGAGGCTGGGAATACTGACTGCGCTGGAAGGTAGACTAGTGGGGCGTTACTCGCCTCTTGCAAGCACCTCAAAGTAGCCGGCCTGATAATCAGGATAAAGCAGTTCATAGCCAGAGGCATGCAGCTGATGGTTGTGACAGCGTTTGTGACTGACATTGTCTCTGCCCGCTGTGTTTTCAGTTGCCTTGGGCGTTACGCCCATAGTGCTGGCAATCCATGACTCAACTTCATGGGCGGCAGCGGGTTTATCATCAACGGCGTTATACACCGGGGACAATGTTTCATCCTGCTGCGCCAGTGTTAGCAGGTGTACCAGGAATCCGGCGCAGTCTTCACGATGAATACGATTGGTGTAGCGCACTGGTTTTTCGGGAGAAATATCGCCACGGGCTATTCTGGATATCAGCCGCCCCTTGGGCGCGCCATAAATACCGGCACAGCGCACAATGGTCGCTGGATGTTCAGACCCAAGGAAATGACGCTCGGCATCGATGATGGCCAGGGCTCGCTGATCAGTAGTAGAAAGTTCGGCTGACTCGTCAACCCAGTCGCCTGCGTTTTCTGCATAAACCCGGGTACTGGAAACCATGAACAGTCTCCGGGGGCGATGTGTACCCAGTCCTGCCAAAAGGTTATCCGCAGCATCGGTAAAGCCCTGGCGATACCCTTGAATATCCATGCTGGTAGGCGTGAATGTGGTCAGAACGACATCAGGACGCAGTGACTCGGCAAACGCCAGGCTTCCCGGCGTGGAGTAATCTGCGCTGTGCCAACACAAATTTGTGTCCCGGCCAGTAATGTTCCGTCTCACCGCATCAACCTGCCAACCACGTTGGACCAGTGTAGCGCCGACCCTTTGTCCCAGGTCGCCACAGCCTACGATTAAAAGGGAGCTGTTGTTATTCATCGGGGCCTGCCAAATACTTGAGTCCAGTAAACGCCATACGTACTGGATGAATTGCTGTACCTGGCTGCGCCAAGGTTGCTCACACTGGAGTTCATCAGGTTAGCACAGTGTCCAGGGCTGTCTATCCAGCCCTGCAGCACCGCGCCCACAGACTGGTAGGCGCTGCCAGCCGCGATGTTCTCACCCCATGCTGACCAGGAGTAGCCGGCTGCTGTTGCGCGATCACCGGCTGAGGAGCCGTCTGCACCTGTATGGCTGAAGAAGTTGTTGTTGGCCATATCTGCCGAATGCGACAGGGCAGCGGCTTCCAACTCGCAACTCCAGGACAGGGCGGGTACTGCGTCGAATGCCCCATAAGAGCCACACTCGCGGGCGCCGCCACGAAATGCGTTTACCGCATCGAGCATGGACTGTGCTTCTGGTGAAATCGTACAGCTGCCGGTAGCGTCGCCAGCTCCGCTGTTGTCATTGTTATCTACAGAATCGCAGGCATCGCCGAGACCGTCGCCATCGCCGTCAGATTGACTGGGGTTGTAGTGCTCGGGGCAGTTGTCCGACGCAGCATTAATGCCGTCGTTGTCGAGGTCGAAGTTATTCTGGCTGTCGCAGGCATCGCCGATACCATCGGCATCACTGTCAGCTTGTGACGGATTACTGACAGCGGGACAGTTATCGACTGAATTGGTCACGTAGCCTGCGGGTAATTCCACCGCAAGCAACGAGTCCATGCGATCACCGTAACCGTCGCTGTCCACGTCACGATAGTAGCTGCGCTGCGTGAAGCCTTCGTCAATGAGCTTGTCACAGTCGTTGTCTACGCTGTCGAATTCTTCGCGTGACGCGGGTGAAATACGATTATTGTTGTCGTCGCAGTCGCCAGCGACCAATACGTATCCGGTAATCGGCTCTATGGATTCAATGCTTGCTGCGCTGGCACCAAATCCGTCTCCATCCAAGTCGCGAAAGTAGGTGGTGGCATTCTCGTCAATGCTGCCGTCACAATTGTTATCTCTGCTATCGAGTAGTTCTGGTGCATTCGGATTGTCCTGAGCGTCTGCGTCATTGCAGTCCAGGTCATTGTCCACGTAGCCTTGCGGCGTCCTGCGGGCAACCATGCCAGCTGTTGGGTCGCCAAAGCCATCGCCATCGCTGTCCAGGTAGAACTGAAGATCAACAAAGCCCTCGTCAATTTGGTCGTTACAGTTGTTGTCGCGACCGTCTTCCAGCTCTTTGGTCCAGGGACGAATATCCGCGTCCGAATCGTCACAGTCCAGGTCGTTGACGACGAATCTTTCGGGGCGGATCGAGGAAGTGATTATGCTGCTGGAACTGCCGTAACCATCACCATCTGTGTCGCGGTACCAACTGCGTATCACCGACTTCGATTCAAACTCGGCAGACAGTGGAATGTCACCGTCGTATTGACTGTGCTCCTCGGGTAAGGGAGATATCGTGGCTTGGCAAACAGTAGTCGGGGATAGTGCGCAAAGCCCCTGCCAGCGCACGAAACGATAGCCTTCTATAGGGATTGCTGTGAAGGTCTCGGTGATGGATTCTGTCACCTTAGAGACGCAGCGGGATTTCTCGCAATCGTAGTCCCCGGAGGCGGAAAGTATGTATCCGCTGCCGTCTGTGGTGATCACCATGCGGCAGCTCGCCAGAAACAGGAATGCAAATGTAATGAGGCTAAGTTTCATTGCTGGCAGGCTACAGTGGGTCTTCTTGCTTGGGTTCATCGGAGCGCTCACAGGCATCAGGCTGGCTATACAGTTTCATTGAAGTTCAAGCGCGTCTGTTGCTCCAACTTTTTCTTCAGCTTTCTCCAGATTTTCTTCTTGCCCGCGTTATTGGCTCGGTAATCTGGGTAATTGTCCTAAAAGGACTTGCGCTTTGAAAAATTCTGAACGATTTACGGAGACTGTTTTGAGCACATGTTTAGTGGCGAGGGGCCGCTAATGGCGAGTAGTGCAATTATTTGCAAACTAGAGGCCCCCGGCTTGAATAGCTTGCAGACAGGCTTGGCGATGGGCATGTTGAGCGGTGGCAGTGGCGGGCTTCTTCCTGACCGTCTTCATCTGCCAGCGACCTCCTGAATCATGTCTTTTATAAGGCGTAGCCAGCGCTTATAGCTGGCTGCCGCGTCGCTGGTAATCTTACCGGTTTTGGCATAATATGTGCCATATAACTAAGCTCTCAACTTTAAAACCACAGACACAGTTTTCCTGAGGATATGGCCCATGAAGAAGTTATTTACCGTCGTTGTTGTAGTGCTCGCCCTGGTCGGAGTACTGCTGCTGTCTCTGCCTACTATCCTGCACAAGGCGGGCCTGCACCCCGAATACAACGGGCCAGCAGTGGCACTACCGGGCAAACGCGCCCTGATTATCACCACCAGCCACGGCGTGCTGGCGGCCCCGGGTGAAACCGAAGGCCCGGCCACAGGGGTGATGGCCTCTGAGTTTACCCACCCCTACTATACGTTCCTTGACGGTGGCATGGAGGTAGACATTGCCAGTATCCAGGGCGGTGAAATCCCCATTGACCCCCAGACTTTGCAATTCATGGTCCGGTCGCCGGAAGACGATCGCTACCTCGATGATGCCATTGCCCTGGCCAAGGTGAAGAACTCCATTCCCATTAGCGATGTGGATATTGATCAGTACGACATCGTGTTCATAGCAGGTGGATGGGGTGCATCCTACGACCTGGCGCAGTCCCCCGTACTGGCGGCTAAAGTTAGCGAGTCCTACTATGGCGACAAGGCGGCGATGATCGGGGGTGTCTGTCACGGTGTGCTGGGCCTGGTAAACGCGCGCGACCGAGACGGCGAGCTGTTGATTGCCGGGCGCCGCATGACTGGGGTGACTGACAAGCAGATTAAGGAACTCGACATAGAGATCACGCCGCTGCATCCGGAGACGGAGCTGCGCAAGGCGGGTGTTGTTTTCGAAAGCCAGACCGCATTCAGGGATATGTTAGCCACCCATGTTACCGTCGACGATGAGCAGCGCTTTGTGACTGGGCAGAACCAGAACTCGGGTCTGGAGACGGCACATACCATGATGGGCATCCTGAGTAAGCGCGACTGATCGGTGAATAGGGGACAGACCACGTTTTAAATGGGAAGAACGTTTAAAGCGTGGTCTGTCCCCAAAATGTAGAGGAAAGAAGATGAATAGAGTCCTTAAAATCCTGGTACTCCTACCCGCAATTCTGTTCCTGGTAACAGGATTGCGTTGGCTGGTAGCCCCTGCCGGTGTGGCTCCCATGTTTGGCCTGACTCTCGATACGGGCGTGGGTTTGAGCTCCCAGGTGGGTGACATGTCTGCCTTTTTCCTGACCCTGGCCAGTTGCATGTTGATTGCACTGATCAGTGGGCGTCGCAGTTGGTATTACCCTGCGATCATGTTGCTGTCTATCACGGCCGTCGGCCGTGTTGTTGCGTGGTTGGTGCACGATGCTACCTTTGCGCTGGACCTGATTGCCCCTGAGGTGATCGTATCGATCATTTTGCTGGTGGCATCGCGCCGTCTTCCCGAAAAGGCCTGAGTTGGTGAAAGTTTCTGGCATCCGGCAGTGGGGCGTGGCCGCCTCGTTGTTATTGACCTTCTCAATGGCCGTGGTTCAGGCAGGCGAGGACCAAATAGGGGACAGACCACGTTTAAACGAGTTTAAACGTGGTCTGTCCCCTATTTGGTCCCCTGATGCGCCACCCGCTGCGGCTATTCGACCGAATATCGTTTTTATCCTGGCAGACGACCTGGGTTACACCGACATTGCCCCTTATGGCAGCGAGGTGAACACGCCCACGCTGTCGGCCCTGGCAGAGCAGGGGGTGCGATTCACCAACTACCACACCGCCGCCAACTGCGCCCCGGCCAGGGCAATGCTGCTCACCGGCGTGGACAACCACCTGGCCGGTGTGCCGAATATTCCTGAAATGTTGGCACCCCAGCAGCGCACTCACGCCCACTACCAGGGGGTGCTGGGTGACAATGTGGTAACCGTGGCCACCTTATTGGAAGACGCCGGTTATCACACGTATATGGCGGGCAAATGGCACCTTGGGGGCACCCCGGATAAACGTCCCAGCCGGCGCGGTTTCGAACGCACGGTGGCGTTGATGGATTCCGGCGCCGACAACTGGGAACAGCGTCCTTACATACCCCTTTACGACACAGCCAACTGGTTTGCCGATGGTGAGCGTATCACCCTGCCAGATGACTTTTATTCCTCACGCTTCCTGATCGATAAAACCATTGAATTCATTGATAGTAACCTGGAAGACGGCAAGCCGTTTTTTGCCTATGTGCCTTTCCAGGCTGTGCACATACCCGTGCAGGCGCCACAGGAGTACATCGACAAATATATGGGGGTATACGACTCGGGTTGGGATTCACTGCGCAATCAGCGTCTGGAGCGGGCGGTGGAACTGGGTATAGTGCCAGCGGATACGGCCATGGTGGATATGGCGACCACAGACGATTGGGGCGCGCTGAATGCACAGCGCAAGCGTTATGAGGCCAAACGTATGGCAGTGTACGCGGGTATGATCGAAGCCATGGACTTTCATATCGGTCGCCTGGTGGCGTACCTTAAGTCACAGGGGCAGTACGAAAATACCATTTTCATTGTTACCTCGGATAACGGCAGCGAAGGCAGCGGCCCCGCTGATCCGGTGGCTTTTCCCTTCAATCTCGGCCCCAGTGGGCTTGGTTACGATCTGGATTACGATCGCCTGGGTCTGAAGGGCAGTTACAATTCGATCAGCCCCAGCTTTGCCAGCGCCGCAGCAAGCCCCCTTTCGTTTTACAAGTTTTACACCGGGGAGGGTGGTATGCGTGTGCCGTTGATCATTGCCGGTGAACCTTTGCCGCAGACCAATGAGCTGAATCGTGCATTTACCTGGGCTACAGATATCACTCCCACAATCCTGTCCATGGCTGGAGTCGCACAGCCCGGCGAGCGCTATGCCGGAAGGCCGGTGCTGCCCATGATCGGTCATGACCTGACCCCGTTGCTAACAGGGGAGGCTGAGCGAGTTTATAGCGAGGATGATGCAGTGGGCTACGAACTGACTGGCCATGCGGCCCTGTTCCAGGGCGATTACAAATTGGTGGTCAACCAGCCGCCCCTGGGCGATGGCCAGTGGCGGTTGTTCAATATTGTCGAGGACCCAGGAGAGACGGTGGATCTTGCCAGCACCCAGCCCGCTACCTTCCAGCGCATGTTGTCCCGCTACCAGCGTTACCAGCGCGAGAATGGCGTACTGCCCCTGCCTGCTGGCTACACACAGATGAGGCAGCTGGTGTCCAATACGCTGCAGAAACAGTACCGCGAGGGAATATTGTTGTTTCTGTTGACCCTGCTGGTGCTGCTGCCATTTTATGTCGCCTATCGAATGAAGAAGGAGTCGCACTGATGACAGACGTACACCGCCTTTACGCCATCACGCATTCACTCTACTCAGGGCGAGCTCGCGCCTACCTGATCAAGCAGGGTATCCCGTTTCAGGAGCTGTCCACCGGACACGAGAGTTTCAAGGCTGATGTGCTGCCCAAGGGTAAGTTGCCCACCATACCCACGCTGGTGACCCCGGCAGGAGAGGTGATTCGCGATGGCGCCGCCATTATCGAGTACTTTGAGGCCGCCAATGGTCGCCCTTGCCAGCCCGCGGGCCCACGCCAGCAGATCATCAGCGCATTGTTTGATGTGATTGGCACCGACGGCCTGTTGCGCCCGGCTATGCACTATCGCTGGAATTACCCGCAAGAGAACCTGGAGTTTGTCGGATACCACTTCCTGCATTCCCAGCGCGATACGCCGCAGCGGCAGGATAAGACCGAGCACATGATGGACCGAATGCGCCACGTGGGGCAGATTTTCGGTGTCACCGAACAATCACAGGGGCTGATCGAAGAGCTTTACCTGGAATATCTCGATGCGCTCAATGCCCACTTTGAGCAGTACCCCTACCTGCTGGGCTGGCAGCCCTGTATCGGCGACTTCGGCCTGCTCGCTCCCATGTATGCCCACCTCGGAAGAGACCCCCATCCGGCGCGCCTGATGCAACAGCGCGCGACGCGCGTCTATCGCTGGGTTGAGCGAATGAACCGGGCTGACCAGGATGCGCCGGAGTACTTTGCCGCGGGCACCGATTTCCTGGCGGACGATGAGGTGCCGGAAACCCTGCTGGCGGTACTGCGCGTGCTGGCGGAAGATTTTGTACCTGAAACCCGCGCCGCTGCTGAATGTATCAATAACTGGTTGGCCGAGCACCAGCCCGAGACGGGAGCCGCCGCCGTAGGCCGGTTGGCCAACCCGCTGGGGAATGGCGAGTTTGCCGTGCGCGGGCAAACCATAAGCGCCCTGGCCAACCCTACCGCTTTTACCTGTTGCAGCGTGTGCAGGCAATTTATGCTGGCCTTGCCGCGAGCGACCAGGCATCGGTGGAGCAAATGCTCCAGGCCTGCGGTATGTACGACATTCTTTCTATCAAACTGGACAGGCAGCTGGAGCGATCTGACAACCTGGAGGTTTGGAAATAGGGGACAGACCACGGTTTTAAAATGTGGGACAGGTCAAGATTTCAGTCCTTTCTGCCCATACTGACCCGGGCCTAGCTTCTCGAGCTTATACTGACTGCTCTTTAACGCGATATCGAAAGGGAGTTTGATATGCCAAGAAGAGCGCGACTCGCCATCGCCAATGTGGCTTGGCATATTATCCAAAGAGGTAATAACCGTTCCGTATGCTTCTTTTCGGAACAGGATTATCTCTACTACCTGCATCAGCTAGCGCAGCTGTCGGGTGAGCATGGATGTGCTGTTCATGCGTACTGTCTGATGACCAACCATATTCACATCCTGCTCACGCCGGAGGAAGCTATTGGTCCGTCGCTCATGATGAAGCGCCTGGGCCAGCGCTATGCTCAGTACATCAACCGCAATTACCAACGCAGCGGGACCGTTTGGGAAGGCCGTTTTAAATCCTGCCTCGCTCAGGATGAAAACTACGCATTACATTGTTACCGCTATATCGAATTGAACCCCGTGCGAGCCAGTATGACGGAGCACCCTGGCGACTATCGATGGTCGAGCTACAGTTGCAATGGCGAGGGAGTAGAGAACGTCCTGATCACACCGCACGGCAACTACCTGAGCCTGGGTAACAATGCGTTGGATAGACAAAGCGCCTATCGATCCTTGGTGGCGTCAGGCGTGAGCGAAGAACTGGCCAAATCTATCCGATCGGCGACCAACGGCAACTTCGTACTGGGTGATGAGCACTTCGGCCGGGAGATGAAATTTTTGCTGAACAGGAGGGTGTTGCGCGGGCATCCCGGTAGGCCAGGTGGGATGAAAAAATAGTGGTCTGTCCCCAAAAAAAAGAGGGGACAGACCACCAAATAAAAGCCTGCCCTGCAGTTTCGCTAGAAGTCGTAGCGCAGTGTTGCGCCGTAAGTTCTGGGCGGTGCCAGGAAGTAGGCGTCCATGCCGGTAAGGGGGTATGTCACCAAGGTCTGCGCCGCGTACTCTTCGTCGGTCAGGTTTTTGCCCCAGACGCTGACATTCCAGTTGTCGTTGCGCCAGCCCAGGACCATGTTGAGGTTCTGGCGATCCTGTTCATCCTTGGCTTCCAGCTGCGCTGCGCTGGCGGGGTTGGTGGTGTGATCGCCCATGAAGCTGTAGTCGCCGCGCAGGTAGACTCCGCCGTCGGCCAGTGGAAGCACAAGTGTTGCTGCCAGGCTGCCGCTGAGGTCCGCGGCAAAGGGCAGTTTCAGTCCCTTATCGGGCCCGGCCGTGAACTCATACTTGTCCAGGTACTGCAGGCCCAAAGTAACGGTCAGGTTGGGTAAGGGCAGGGCATCCAGTTGAAAATCCAGCCCCGCCACTTCTGCCTCACCCTGGTTGGAGGTGAACTGGCCCAGGCCGCTGCTTGCCTGCTGGTTGGTCTGCATATCCTCGATTTCGGTGAAGAAGAGCGTGGAGTTGATCCGCAGCCGTGAATCCAGCAGGGTGGTTTTAATGCCCAACTCATAGCTGGTGGTGCCTTCATCATCAAATTCCCGATCCTCGGAGTCGCCCGCTACGCCATTGAAACCACCCGACTTGGTGCCTGTAGAGGCGCTGGCAAACAGGAGCGTGTCAATATTGAGGTCGTAACTGACGCTGGCCAACCAGTCGACATTGTCGCTGCTGCGGTTGAAGCTCTGGTCGATTTCCGGGCGTGCTGAGGAGAGCAGGGAGAAGGGCGGCGTGATGCCTTGTGCCAAAAGCAGTGCGAGTATGGGTGGGGGGATGTTCTCCGGGTCCTGTGCGGTGAGTGCAGTGGACTCCACATCCACGAACAGGTCGGCGTCTTTCTCTTCGTCGCTCCATCGCAGACCGCCAGTGAGATGCCAATTGTCGCTGACATGCCAGGTGGCGCGGCCGAATACGGCCATGGTCTCGGTTTCAAACAGACTGTCCTGGATTGCGTAATCACCCGCCGCCACTATCAACGGCAACGTTGGGCCAAAGATCAGTGCACCGATGTTTATGTCAGAACCGACTTCGGCGCTTATCTTGCCCTTGCCTTCAAATTCAGTGGTCTCTTGCGTGAAGTAATACAGGCCAGCCATGTAATCGATGTTGTCGGTACTGTTGCTGAATCGCAGCTCCTGGGAGAAGCTGTCGCCCGACTGGGGTTGGCTCAGGAAGGTCGCATCGAGTACCGATCGGCTGGCCTCCTGGGAAGATACAAGGTCGTAATCATCCCAGGCCGTGATCGATTCGATGGTGCCCCAGCCGGCATCATAATCAATATGCAGCGAAGCTGCCGTAGACTCCTGCTCGAAGGGGCTGGGGGTATCCTGGGAGGTCACGTGATCATAGGGGTCATCGCCCAGGGGAGGCTGCCCCCGTGCGATTATCGCCTGGTCTGCGATCGGATCGTGAACGGAATCGGGCGAACAGCAATTCATGTCCCGCTCTACGTGGCTGGCCTTGAGCAAAACAGACAATTCGTCACTCGGTTCCCATTGCATCTGACCGACTACGTTCCATTCATCGGCATCGTTGAGGTCAGGCCCCGCGAGATTTTCAAGGTAGCCATCGCGTTCGTGGTAATTACCCGCCACGCGATAGGCGAGAGTGTCCGAAATTGGGCCAGACAGAGAGCCACTGACCCGCTGCATGGAATAGTTGCCCGCAGTGGCTTCCAGGTGGCCCTCGGTCTCCTCGAAGTTGGGCCTTTTGGTGGTGATACTAATGGCCCCGGCATTGGTGTTCTTACCGTAGAGCGTGCCCTGCGGGCCTTGCAATACCTCGATGCGCTCGATATCCACCATGTCGGATACCGCAAGGCCGGTGCGATTGAGGTAGACACCATCGACAAAGGTGCCAACGGAGGGTTCAAGGAAGGTGGAGCCTGTCGTTCCAATGCCACGTATGGTGACACGGGTGCTGAAGGGGCTGATATTGGCATTGATATTGAGTGAAGGTGTCAGTACCGCCACATCGCCGGCATCGCGGATGTTGGCTTCCTGGATTGTGTCTGCGCTGAATGCGGTTACGGTGACAGCGATATCCTGCAGGCTCTCGGCGCGTTTGGTGGCGGTGACAATCACCTCTTCTAACGCGCCGGTCTGGGCGAGAGCCCCTGCGCCATAGACGGTAAGGGCCAGGGCGGATGCGAGCGGTTTCATGCGGTTCATTGTTATGCTCCTTTTTATGTATTATCTTGTAATGGCATTTATTATGTCATAAAGTAATGGCATAAGATATGCTAATAAATAACAAAAAGCAAGAGTCTGATACAGCGCTATCGAGAATGATCGCTAACAAAAAGAGCACAGCGTAAACACAAAACAAGGGAAATTTCCGAACGATGAAATTCAAACGAACACCCGATGAGCGGTTCGACAATCTGGTCGCTTATCCTTTTCAGCCTCACTACCTGCAGGTCGATGACGGGGAGGGGGGCGACCTGCGCATTCACTACCTGGACGAGGGTCCAGCCGATGGTGAGGTGGTGCTGTTGCTGCACGGCCAGCCCGCCTGGAGCTACCTTTATCGCCATATGATCCCGCCGCTGGCGGAGGCTGGTTTCAGGGTGATTGCGCCGGATCTGGTGGGCTTTGGCCGCTCCGACAAGCCGACAGAGATCGAGCACTACACCTACGCCCGGCACGTGGCCTGGATGAGCGACTGGCTGACCCAGCTGGATCTCAGTGGCATCACCGTGTTTTTGCAAGACTGGGGCAGCCTGATCGGCCTGCGTCTGGTGGCAGCGTTCCCGGAGCGTTTTGCTGGGGTGGTGCTGTCCAATGGTGGCTTGCCCACTGGGCCGGTGCCGGAACAGTTTGCGGCCCTCGCCAAAGAGGCCTACAAGACACTGCCGGTGGTAAAAGCATCGGAACTGGACGCTTGTTTTCGCGGAACCTACGCCGGCGGCGCACCCGGCGTTCCGGGTTTCCTCTACTGGCGGAAGTTCTGCGCAGAAAGCGAGGAAATTCTGCGCCCGGGCGATGCGATCGACTGTATTGGCAACGCCTCGTCACTTTCCAATGACGAAAGAGTGGCTTTTAACGCGCCTTACCCCGATGCCTCTTACGCATCGGGTGCGCGCCGTTTTCCCTCGCTGGTGCCCCTGTTCCACGACGAGCCGGAAGTCCTGGAAAACAAGGCTGCCTGGGAAATACTCAAACAGTTCGATAAGCCCTTTATGTGTGCTTTTGCTGATGACGACCCGGTCACTGCCGGTGGTGATAAGCCCTTCCTTAAGCAGGTGCCGGGTTGCCAGGGCATTGAACACAGAACCATCAGCCCCGCGGGGCACTTTCTGCAGCAGGATCAACCCCAGCAGTGTGTGCAGGCAATATTGGATCTAAAAAGGGGGACAGACCACGTTTAAACGATTTAAACGTGGTCTGTCCCCAATAAAATAGGAGTTAGTCATGGATATTCGTTTCACCGACGAGGAACTCGCTTTTCAGGTGGAGGTTCAACAGTTTTTTGCCAGCGTTATGGATGATGACCTGAAGGCAAAATTGCACGGTGTCGAGGCCTCGCCCGATCTCAAGGGGGCGATGATCGAGTACCAGCGTCGTCTCAACGCAAAGGGCTGGATGGCCCCGGGTTGGCCAGTGGAATACGGCGGCCAGGACTGGAGCGTGACGCAGCATTTTATTTTCAACGCTGAGCGCGGCAAGGCGGCTGCGCCCGCGCCGATTCCGTTTGGTGTAACCATGGTTGCGCCGGTCATCTACACCTACGGCAGCGAGGAGCAGAAGGCCCGCTTCCTGCCGCGTATCCTCAACAGCGACGACTGGTGGTGCCAGGGCTACTCAGAACCGGGCGCCGGTTCTGACCTGGCTTCGCTGCAGTGTAAGGCTGAGCGCGATGGTGACGACTACGTAGTCAATGGTAGCAAAATCTGGACCTCTTTCGCCCAGGCATCTGACTGGATTTTTTGTCTGGTACGCACTGATAACAGCGGTCGGAAACAGCAAGGCATCAGTTTTTTGTTGATTGATATGACTACTCCAGGGGTGACTGTACGTCCCATCGAAACCATTGACGGCATTCATCACTTGAACGAGGTTTTCTTTGAAGATGCCAGGGTGCCCGTTGCCAACAGAATAGGCGAAGAGGGCAAAGGTTGGACTTATGCCAAGTCGTTATTAGTTCACGAGCGCCTGTCTATTGCCGAGGTGGCTGAGTCCAAGCGTAACCTGGACGACCTGCGGGAACTGGCGCGTGCAGAGGTAAATGGTGGTGTGTCATTGCTGGATGACCCTGCCTTTTCCAGACGTATTGCAGATGTCGAAGTCGATTTGATGGCGTTGGAATTTACTGAATTGCGCGTATTGGCAGCAGCAGCTGACGGGGGTATGCCCGGGCCTGAATCATCGCTATTGAAGCTGCAGGGCACCGATATTCAACAGGCGCTGCAGGAGTTACGTATGGATGTGGCCGGCTACTATAGCGGCGCCTTGCAGGGCGACCTGTCCGTGGACCAGTTCGGTCATGACTTCGCAGACCTGGCCCAGAAGCTGTATTTCCGAGGTCGCGCTTCCACCATCTACGGCGGATCCAGTGAAGTGCAGAAAAATATTACCGCTAAATTCGTGCTGGGACTGTAGGAGAAATCGAATGAATTTCAATTTATCTGAAGAACAAACCATGATCCAGGACAGCATTGCCCGCTTTGTGGCCGAAGGCTATGAACTGGACAAGCGCAATACCATCGTTGCCAGCGAGCACGGTTTCAGCGCTGATAACTGGCAGCAGTTTGCGGAACTGGGGTGGCTGTCTATTCCGTTTGCCGAAGAGTATGGGGGCTTTGGTGGCGGTCCGGTTGATACCATGGTGGTCATGCAGGAGTTCGGTCGTGGTCTGGTTGCTGAACCTTTTCTGCCTACTGTACTGCTGTTTGGCGGCTTGCTGCAGGCCGGTGCCAGCGAAGAATTAAAAAGTGTGCTAATCCCGCAGATCATTGCGGGTGAGTTGCAGGGGGCCTTTGCCTATCTGGAACGGCAGAGCCGTTACGAGATTACGGATATGAAGACCCGCGCGCGCCAGGACGGTGTTAGCTGGGTGCTAAGCGGCGAGAAAACCGTGGTGCTTAACGGTGGGGCGGCGCAGAAACTGATAGTGGCGGCTCGTACATCCGGTGAGCAGGCAGACCAGTCGGGGATAACCCTGTTCCTGGTCGACGCTTATGCGGACGGGCTAGAGTCTACGACCTACCGCATGACCGATGGTCGTGAGGCGGCAAATATCACACTGGACAACGTGACTGCGCAGGCAGTGCTTGGCGGTACAGGTAAGGCTTATGCACTCATGGCGCCTGTGGTCGACAACGCTATTTTAGCGATCGCTGCGGATGCGCTGGGTGCCATGGAATCACTCAATGCCCAGACGCTGGAGTACCTCAAGACCCGCAAGCAGTTCGGTGTACCTATCGGCTCCTTCCAGGCGCTGCAGCACCGCATGGTGGATTTGTTTGCAGCCTGCGAGAATACTAAATCGCTACTTTATCGCGCCGTGCTCGCCGCCGATGTGGGTGATGAAGACGCGCAACGCAGTTTGTTGGCTCTCAAGGTCATGGTGGGTCGTGCCGGACGCAAGATCGGTGGTGAGGCCATTCAGATGCACGGTGGTATGGGTATGACCGAGGAGATGGCAGTGGGCTTCTACGTCAAGCGCCTGATGATTGCCAACACACTCTTTGGTGACGCCGATTATCAACAGCAAAAGTTTGCCGCGCTGGTGAATGCGCCAGTAGAAACTCCAGCTGCTGTTGCTGCGGCGTAGAAATGAAGAAGCTCTTAATTGCGGCTCCTGCAGTCCTGGTTCTGCTAGCACTGGCACTGTTCTGGCTCGCTTATTTGTCACCGCGGCCGCCGCTGACAACGGATCCTGCCACTCTGGCCGGTGACGGCAGCAGGATCAACTATTGTGAATTACCGGAACTGGATGGCAGCGGCAAGATGGCTGCGGATATTCCCAAGGGCAATACGCCAGGTTGCGGCTATGCACATTTTCCATTGCCAATTCTGGCCCAGTGCACTGAACCGTTGCCGGAGCAGGCGGCAGATATTCGTGGCCTGTGGCGCGGCGTGACCGGCAGGGTGGGTCATGTGGAGCGGGTAGAGCAGTGCGGTAACCGTACGGTGGTCACTGCTGCTGGAATAATTCACGACTATGGGCCTAACAGTACTGCCGGACTTGGCACTAACGATACCGAAGGCTCAGTGCTGTTTGCCCTGGGTGCTAGTGAGTTCTGTATGCGCACCTCTGCCGACATGATCTGGAACGACGGTGTACTGGATTTCCATGCGTTTGGCTGGGGGCCTTTGGTCGTGCGGCGTTACCTGGATGGCAAGAATTTGGTTTGGGAGTACCTCGACGGATCCACCACGCGTATGGAGCGGCTGTGTACGCTACCAGAAGAAAACAAAACGCCAACACCCAGAGGTAGACGCTTCGCTTTTTTCGCTGACTAGTTTTGATTCGGTGGTTAGTTCAGCTGCGCGCCCTGGCGTTACTTAAGTTGGCTGGAAGATTTTCCCAACACCTGGCGAGCCACGATCAATTGTTGGATCTGCTGGGTACCTTCGAAGATATCGACGATCTTGGAATCGCGAGCGAACTTTTCCAGCAGTCTGTTTTCGCTGTAACCCAGGCTCTGGCATAACTCCACGCAGCGTAGCGTAACGTAGTTGCCCATGCGACCTGCCTTGGCCTTGCACATTGACGCTTCCTTGGAGTTAGCCTGTTTGTTGTCGGCCATCCAGGCCGCTTTCAGTACCAGCAGGCGGGCGCCTTCCCACTCCGCTTCCATTTTGTAGAGCTCTGCTTGCAGCGAACTGGCGTTGCCAGGCTTGCGCCCGTAGTCCAGCGTTACCCCTTCTTGCTGCAGTATTTCCTCGGTCATATCCAGGGCCGCGCGTGCCAGGCCCAGGGCCATGGCAGCGACCGGTGGGCGGGTGTTGTCGAAGGTTTGCATGACTCCTCCGAAACCCTTCTTGCCGCCGCCGCTTGAAATTTCCTCGGAGCCTAGAATATTTTCCCGGGGTATACGACAGTCGCTAAAACTGATGGCGGCGGTGTCTGAGGCACGAATACCCATTTTGTGTTCCAGGCGCGTAACCTCGCAGCCGGGAGTGCCCTTTTCCACGATGAAGGACTTTATGGCGGCCTTGCCTATGGACTTGTCCAGTGTTGCCCAGACCACCAGGGTGTCACAGCGGTCGCCGTCGGTGACATAAATTTTCTCCCCGTTGAGTACCCACTCGTCTCCATCAGCAATGGCAGTGGTGGCAATGTTGGCTGAGTCAGAACCCGTGCCCGGCTCTGTAATACACATGGCCGCATAGCGTTTACCAAATCTCTTCACTTGCTCCGGGGTGCCCACCGCATTGATAGCAGCGTTGCCAAGGCCGCTGCCAGGCATGCCCAGCATCAGGCCAAGATCACCCCAAGCCAGCGCCTCCATGCCAATAACCGACTGTAGATTCCCACCATTAACCACCTGGCCCGCGTCTGGCCTGGATGAGAGTCCCGCGGTGACGCCACCGGAGCGGCCACCAGCGATCAGCTTTGCAACTTCCTCCATTTCTATGGGGTAGCTGTGTTCTTCCTTGTCATACTTGCGGGATATGGGCCGCATCATGTGTTCGGCGACCAGACGCAACTTGTCGTAAACGTCTTGATGCTTGGCAGAGATTTCGAGATTAATCATTTTTCAGTTCCTTTATACGCTGGCGACGCCGTCTAGAATGGCAATGGCTCGAAGGTTCCGGTACCACAGTTCTACCGGGTGCTCGCGGCAGAAGCCGTGTCCCCCCAGTAGCTGTACACCATCGGTACCAATTTTCATGGCGTACTCCGAACAGGTGACCTTGGCCAGGTAGGCCTGCTTGTGAAAATCCAGACCCTGCTCTGCTCGAGAAGCCGCGCGCCAGGTCATCAGGCGCATGTTTTCCAGCTCAATTGCCATATCGGCAACCATAAACGCAACTGCCTGACGATTACTGATAGGTTCACCAAAAGCGACGCGTTCATTGACGTAGTCTTTAACGTAGTCCAATACACCCTGGCAGGCACCAACCGCCAGGGCGCAAATGCCGATTCGGGACAAGTCGATGAAACGCTGCAGATCAAATGCGCCATCGCCCAGCAGAGCATCAGCCGGAATTTGTACGTTATCGAACTCCAGCGTTGCCAACTGCAGCGTGCGCAGGCCCATGTGGGCTTCTTCTGTGCGACTCATTCCAGCGGGAGTCCCTTCAACGATAAAAGCAGCAATGCCTTTGTCTTGTAGTTCTGCGACCACCAGTATTTTTTGTGCATCGAGGCCCAGCGGGACCATGCATTTTTGGCCGTTAAGTATGAAGCCGTTGTCATTGGCGCTGGCGCTGCACGCAGGCTCCGTAGGCTCGAAGGTTGCCCTGGGCTCCATCAGTGCGGTGGTTGCGGATACAAAAGTGCCTTGGCAAAACTCCGGCAGATACTTTTCTTGCTGTGCGGCGGTGCCCTGGTCCAGCAAGGTGTTGACGAACGCCTGGGGTGTAACTGCCCCCAGCGCGAGAGACAGGTCACCCATGGCGAGTTCTTCGATATTCAGGGCGTTGGACGCGGGAGAGCGCTCTACACCCGCACCACCGAGCGCCTCGGGGATGGGTAGCAGGGCCAGGCCCAGCTCTGCTGTTTTGTCATAGAAACCTGCAGGCGTCTTGCCAGCCTCGTCTGCTGGCTGTGCAACGCTGCGCATCTCGGTGCTGGCAAAGCGCTGCATCGTTTCCTGGTTCATTCGCTGTTCGTCGCTGCGTGTCAGGTCAAACAGCAGGCTTGCCGCGGTTTCGCTCATGGTGAGTTTCTCGAGGGGAAGTTACAGATATAGAAGGGTTTGAATTTTACATGGAAAACACGGGTCGTGCTGCATGTGTGTTTAGTGTTTCAGGCGATAAACCGTTTCCGCCACCAGGGCGTCATCATCCGGGTTTTCCGGTACTGGAAAGGTCACCCTGGTGGTGAGACCGGCGAAGCGATGCTTGTATTCATCCGCGATTGTTTCATAGGTGCCTCGCGGTACAAATTTTGCCAGCATTTCGTCGGTTATGATCTCTGGCATTTTTTGCCAATCACCAGAGCGGGTCATGTTCAGCAGTTCCTGGCCCTTGTGCGCCCAGCCAAAGCGTTCAAGGCTGGGCCAATAGGCGGGCGTTGAGTACAGAAACCCCAGCAGGTTTCGCTGCTTCTCCCATTGCGTGGCCACCGCGGTTTCATCTTTGCCGGTCGCACACAGTGGTCCCAGTAATAGCTTGAATTGATCCCCTTTATGCCCGGCTCTGGTAAAACCCTCTTGCAGGCGTGGCAGGCATACTTCGCTAATGTATTCCGGTGGGGTGTTGGTGGGGTGAGTAATCATGCCATCGGCAATTTTTCCCACCATGCGCGTCATGTCGGGGCCAACCGCACCGCAGAGAATGGGTATCTCGGGGTGGTCGATGGGGCCAGGGTTAAAAAATGGCTGTAATTTGGTGAAGTGATAGTGCTCGCCTTCGAAGTTGAGTCGCTCACCACTCTGGAAACTGTGGAATATGGCTTTGAGTGATTGCACATATTCACGTAGTTGGGGCACGGGGGACCCCCAGTGGGCGCTATAGCGCTGCTCAATATTGGGTTTGATCTGGGTGCCCAGCCCTAATTCGAAGCGACCTTGCGACATTCTGGCCAGGTCCCAGCTGGCAATAGCGGTGACCATGGGGCTGCGAGCAAAAGCGACCAGCACTCCCGTGCCGACGACCAGTTTTTCAGTGGCGTTCAATGCCATCGCCGACAGCAAAAGACCATCGTGGAGTGCGTCCGGCACCTGCAGGCCGTCAAACCCCAGAGACTCTGCGCGGGCGGCGTGGGCGCCGATTTGGCCGGGACTCATGTCTTCGGGGGTGGCAGCAAATACCTGGAACATACTTGACCTCGTGGAATATAGGCAGCTAAGCTTATAGTAAGTTTAACTTACTATATGGGCTTCTCACAATGGCTGTTGATCAGCAGCACTCTCTGGGGCAGACACTTATGCTGATGACCAGGGATTTCCAGCGCCGTCTTGATGCAGACCTCGCTGCCAGAGGCATTAGCGGTATTCGGCACCGCCACAACGATGTGTTTCTGTTCCTTGGGCGTTATGGACCAAGCCGTGGGGTTGACCTGGCAGCAGCGGCAGGAATAAGACCGCAGTCGATGATGAAGGTGATCCAGGAACTTGAGCAACAGGGACTGGTGGAGCGCGGACCAGACCCCACCGATTCGCGCGCCAAGCTGGTCGATTTTACTGCTTCGGGGAGAGCGTTGATAGATGAACTGAGTGAATCTACAGCAGCAGTCTGGAAACAATATCAGGCTTTGTTAGGCAGCTCAGAACTCAAGCGCACCATGGGAAACTTGGACGCGCTCATCGAGGAGGATAAAAAGTCATGAGCAGAAAAGTCGCATTTATTACCGGTGCCAGCAGAGGCATCGGCGCTGAATCAGCAGTTGCTCTGGCGCACGCCGGATATGACGTGGCCATCACCGCGCGCACGCTGTCGCTGGGGCAGCAGCAGGATTATGGTGGGCAGCTTGCGGTACTACCCGGAAGTCTGGAGGCAACTGCGGCCGCGGTTGAGCGCGCCGGGGGCAGAGCGCTTTGTTTGCAGGCGGATATTCTGGATCAAGATAGCGTGGTGAATGCATCCCACGCTGCTGTTGATCATTTTGGCCGTATGGATCTGCTGTTCAATAATGGGATTTATCAGGGGGCGGGGGTGTTGTCAGACCTGGTCGATGTGTTACCCGAGCAGGTGCAGAATATCTATCAGGGGAATGTATTTACGCCGCTAGCACTGGTGCAGGCAATGCTGCCAGCGCTGGAAGCGCAACCCGGCAGCACTATCATCAACATGGTGTCTTATGCCGCCTTCAATAACCCCCCGGCGTCTGCGACGCAAGGTGGATGGGGCTTTGCCTATAGCTCTTCCAAGGCCGCGTTTGCCAGGATGGTGGGCTCGCTCAAGGTGGAACATTCAGAGCATGGTCTGCGCGCGCTTAATCTCGAGCCCGGTACTGTAATCTCAGAGGTCATGCGCGCCGCAGGCATAGATGAAGCTGTGCTCGGCCGCTACAAGCCTTGCAGTCCGGCGACTATCGGTGAAGTGGTGGCCTGGTTGGCCCAGAACGATCCGCCGCCGGACTGTCAGGATAAGAATAGCGTTCGTGGTCCGGCTTTGGCCAAGCACCTGGATTTACTCGAAGTCCCTTCACTGCTGGGAGCTAGCAATGAATAAAGTACTGCTGGAAAAGCGTAATGGCTACGCGATCCTTACCTTAAACCGGCCAAATGAGATGAACGCGCTGTCGCGTGAGTTGCGCCAGGATTTTGTTGCCGCGGTGGAGGAGTGCTGTAGCGACGAGGCGGTTAGGGTGTTGATACTTACCGGGGCCGGTAGGGCGTTTTGTGCGGGCTTCGATCTCAAGGAGTTGGCCGAGTCTTCCGGCGATGCTACACAGGAAGCAGACAACGCAATCGCGCGTGCTATGGAAAGATTTGATGGCCCGATCATTGGCGCCATCAATGGCCACGCGATTACCGGTGGTTTTGAAATGGCTCTGGCCTGTGATGTTTTGATTGGCTCCGAGAAGGCGCGTTTTGCCGACACACATGCCAGGGTTGGCATTTTACCGGGTTGGGGGCTTAGCCAGAAGTTGTCGCGTTTGATAGGGCTTTCACGCGCCAAGGAAATGCACTTTACCGGCGCGCCGGTGTTTGCCCAGCAGGCCTATGAGTGGGGCCTGCTCAATCATGTAGTGGGTGAAGATGCGCTATTGCCCCTGGCAATATCCATGGCTGAAGACATGGTGGCCTGTGTGCCCCAAACGCTAAAAGCCTACAAGCCGCTGATCGATGAAGGTTATTCAATGCCGTTGGCAGAGGCGCTGCCCTGGGAAGAGGCGCTTTCGATAGTATCGGCCCAAAAGACCATGGCCGATATGATAGCCAGGCGCAAAGACGAGGTGCTGGCCAAGGGCAGGAGCGAAACCAATGAATAGTCCAATAGCGCTGGTGATGGGTGGTGGCGCCGGAACAGGCAGGGCCACGGCCCTGGCGTTTGCTGCGCAAGGGGCAAAGGTTGCAGTGGCAGACGTTAACCCGGTAGGTGGTGAAGAAACCGTAGAGCTGATCCGGGAGCAGGGCGGTGATGGACTTTTCCTGCCGTGTGACATGGCGGACGGCGATGCAATTATTGCGGCGCACCAGGCGTTGATGAACCACTACGGTGGCCTGCACTGGGTCTCTAACAATGCCGCGCTGGCTGCGCCCAACAAACCTATAACGGAACTCAGCGATGAAGAATGGGACCGCTGCATGACAGTGACCCAAAAAGGCGTCTGGCGCTGCATGAAGCAGCAACTCCCACTGATAGAGGCCTCGGGGGGTGGCGCAATCGTCAACATCGCCTCGGTGTCGGGCCTGCGCGGTGAGGTTTTTCAGGCAGCGTACGCATCAGCCAAGGGTGGGGTTATTACCTTGAGTAAAGCTGTCGCTGCAGAGTACGCCAGGCGAGGCGTGAGGGTGAACACGGTGTGCCCTGGTGGAATCAATACGGGGGGAATGCAGTTTTACCTGGCAAAAATGCCGGAGCTGAAAGAGAAAACCTTAAATGCTCACGCCATGGGGCGCCTGGCGGAGCCACAGGAGATAGCCGACGCTGTGGTCTACCTGTGCTCGGATAAAGCCTCATTTATTACCGGTCATGACCTGGTCGTCGATGGTGGTGTGATGGTGCGCTCGAATGTTATTGAACTTTAATCATAGTACATCGGCGTCGCGCCTTCTCTGCCATTGTGTCTATTGCCATGCCCTTACAGCAGGTACTGTGCTGTCATTGTTTCTGCGGTGCTCCAGAGTTGTCTAGCCATGGCCTGGTCTGTCATATGCTGCTGTCCGCTGACCTTAACCGGATTACAGTCTTCGAAGTAGGCGCCTGACACACCTTCCAGATTCGGGGACGTGGCGACATAGAGTTGCGTGGCCGCACCTTGCGCAGGACTTTTTGCGATAACGCCCCCCAGGAGTTCAAATGCAGTGCGCAATGGGGCAGGTGCGGTGCGGGCGATGTTGGTTTTGACCAGACCTGGGTGAATAGCATTGGAGGTGAGATTTGTGCCTTGCAAGCGCTCTGCAAGCTCAAGCGAAAACAAGGCATTGGCGAGTTTGGATCTGCCATAGGCCTCGCCTGCATCGAAGCTTTTCTCCCCACGCAGGTTATCAAAATCAATACCGACGGCAGGCGCCTGTCGATATCCGGCACGACTGCTGACATGAACAATGCGGCCGCTTTGCGTTACTTGCATTAAAGGCAGCAAGTGATGGGTCAGCACAAAATGACCCAAAAAATTCACCGTGAAGATTTTCTCGATGCCGTTAACCAGTTCCAGTTCGCCAAAGGTGTTGATACCTGCATTGAGCACAAGGATGTCCGGTGAAAGCCCCAGGCTTGAAACCGATTTTGCGCAGTCGACGGCAGACTGAAAGTTCGACAGTTCCAGCGCCAGAGGGGTTGTGTGGCCACCAACACTCGCACAGGCTTTTTTTGCTTTTTCCAGGGTGCGTCCGGTGCCAATGACATGCGCACCTCGCAAGGCCAGTACCCGCATGGTTTCGTAGCCCAGTCCTGAATTACAACCGGTGACCAGCGCGATTTTGCCTTGTAGGTCGAGACCCGCGGTGACTTCTTCGCCGGTCGAGTCTGCCCCAAAGGGACTTACCGGAAGTGCGGTGTCAATGCCCACCTCGTGTTCGTCACCTTTGCAGCCTCCCAGAGTCGCACCGAGTCCTACTGCGGTAGCGAAAATAATCACCTGGCGTCGATTGAGTTTCATTGGCTATTCTCTATTGGCTTGTTACGACAGTGTAGTTTACTCGAAAGTGATGCAATTAATTGCACGGTAATTTTGCCCAGATGGAATAGCGAAATATAGCTCCCTGGGTAATGACCGCAACCGCCAGTCGGTCTAATATAAGGATGAAGGGGTGATTTCCCCTGGGGTTTATTTCTATGTCTCAACCTATTGGTCGATTGTTGATTCTATCTTGTACGATGTTTCTATCGCTGCAAGCTGACGCGTTTAGAAGCTGTGAGGTCGAGCATAGTGATGCCTACCTTGCCACAACCCAATATAGCGTTACCGAAATATTCTTCGATGTCATCACAGGAATGGCCAGTGGCACCGAAACTATCTACAACCATACCAATGATGCCGAAGGGGACTCTATAGAATGTCATGTAACCTACGAATTGGCAGGCAGTATCGAGCCGGTTAGTGGCGTTATGGTATTCGATGCTCATCGCACGAATCACAGCGTTTCCTGCCCTGTTGGCGAGATTGCCTACAACTACCCCGAAGACCGTTTCTATTCTTTGTTAGTCGAATTCAGTGAAAACGGTAAGGCAGACGTCCGCCTGGCAGATAGCGGGGAGCTAATTGCCGGCGGCGATTGGTCTGATGGAGTTGCTTCCTATCGTACCGGAGAGGTCTGCAGCCTGTTCTAGTGACGCTCGCAGTCGAGGTTGCAATTTTCTTTTAGGTGTTTTTTTATTCCGCTTTCTTAACGCGTATTTTGTTGCTGCCGATAGTTTTGTTGTTGAGGCTTTTCATTGCATTTTTTGCCTCACCAACACTTGGCATTTCAACGAAACCGAAGCCTTTGGATTTACCTGTCACTTTATCGACGACTAAATCGCATGACTGAACTTTTCCGAATGCTCGAAATACATCGTTCAACTCTTCCGCTGTGGTTAAACGGTCCAGGTTACGTATTAATATTTTCATAGTTGTATACCAAAAATAAGCTATCACTAGCGGTGGGCTTTTAATTGCATAACCGTTTCTAGGTTATTAATGCTTGGTGCGTTGCGACACACTCGATCCAGAGTTCCCCCACGGGGACTGTTCTCCAAATGTTGATACATACAAATTCTCAACTTTTGTTCTGGCCCATGGGGTCTTCCGTAAAAACTTCAGTGATGACTTGATAGATGGATCGCTCTTAAAGCAATTGATGTCGATCTTTTGAGCCAGTCCATCCCAGCCGTAACGATCCACTAGCTTCGTTACTACCAACTCAAGCGTAATACCATGCAATGGATTATTGGGTTGATCTTTACTCATACAATAAATACACCTCAATCGAACAAGGATATACCGAGCTCAGCCAGTAGGCCAAAGCGAACATTGTTGACCCTGAATTGGGCCCAGTGAGGGAAACGCTGCTCTGCGCATCTTAAGCAACTCTCTCCGGTGACTATAATGCCACGTTTGATGACTCTTATGTCGAGCGTGACCGAGCGCCACCTGGCGGACACTCAGCCATGAACAAACGGCTTGCTAGGTTCTACCGTGGGTAAAGCACAAAACTCATCTTCACCAACCCGTTTCTTAGGCTGATAGTGGCGCATAGCCGGGTTGAAAATACCTGAATCATTGCCGTATCGATGTTACTGGGTAATTTTTGAGCGCAACCACCCATTGCAAGCCACTCCTATCAATCGAACATCCATAGGGCCATACTGATACCGTTACGCATTGAATTGGCTGTTTGAATGCTGGTCACTGCGCCGCCACGGTCCTTAGGTTGGCTCAAACTGACTTTAGGCTTAAGAGGTTACCTCAAAAGGAAGTTATCATGAGTAAAGGACAGGACAGTAAAAAGAATACCAAAAAGAAGGCACTTTTAACGCCAAAAGAGAAGAAAGCGGCAAAGGCCGCCAAGAAGGCCACAACCAATGTTTTAGGTAACTAAATACGGGGTGGTCATAGAGTTTTTTAGATGGCCTTTACTCCTGTAGATCAAAATAGCGTCAGTATCACGTAGGGCAATTTTCAATTATCCCCACCGTCCTAGGCGGAGATTGCCTCAAATTAGCACTTCTATTTCTAGTGCAGGGCGCTGATCTAGATGGCTATGCTTACAATTCTGCAGGCTCACTGGGCAATAAAAAGCGATCCATTGGAAGCGCTTCACCTAGTCCGATCAACAGCACGACTGGTTCGTTAATGTCGCCGTCAGCTGGTTTTGCGCACATCCTTGTCGATACAACTTACTGTGTGTTTTGCAATGGCAGATTGAAATCCTTAAGCCGCCGTTGTAGCAGAAGTTGTTGTTTTACATGATCCCAACCACCGAATGGCCCCCATCTACATTGAGCACCGCACCAGTAATGAACTTTCCAGCCTCAGAAGCCATCAAGAGTAATGGACCATTTAGATCGTCGAGCACACCAAACCTTTGCTGAGGGATCTTGGAAGCCATTTCCACTCCCGTCTCAGACTCCAGAAAATCACCCGTCATCTCTGTGGCGAAATACCCAGGGCAAATTGCATTAACTCGAATATCATTCCTTCCCAGTTCCAGTGCCGCACTTTTCGTGAATTGATTCAGTGCTGTCTTCGATACGCAATAATGACTTAGTTCAGTATAGGTCCTTTGAGAAAGGAGAGAGCTGATATTAATAATGCTCCCTGACCGACCATGATGCTGCAGACGTTTGGCCGCCTCTCGTGTTACTAGCATTGCGCCCCTTAGGTTAGTGTCCAGGACCGCATCCCACTCATCATCAGTCATGTCGATAAGAAGAGAGCCGCTGACAATTCCTGCATTGTTAACCACGGTATCTATGCAGCCGAATATCTCTTCCGCTTCACTAAAAGCTCGAAGCACACTTTCGCCACTCGTAACATCCAAAGCGACAGGCGCAGCTTCGCCTCCCGCCTGCTTAATGTATTCACAGGTTTCTTCCAGTCGCTCTGTACGTCTGGCCGCAAGGATGACCTTGGCGCCAGCTTGCGCTAAGACGATTGCAAAATGTCTACCCAGCCCACTGGATGCACCGGTGACAAGAGCAGTTTTTCCTAGCAATGAAAAAGGAGTCAGGAGTTGAGACAAGTTGTTACTAAACATTAGGGACAATTCCATTTGAGCTATGTTTGAGTTTAGAGGGTCTTGGTTCTCTGGTTTACTGATTCGTCATGGTGAGACCAGCATACCTAATTCCAGCCCAGAAAAACTCTCGATGATTAGAGATACGCAGGTCAACTATTTCGTACGTAGGCCACTAACACGCTAATCTGCTGACATTGATAGAATCGGTGGAGAGCAAATATCAGCGCCTCTTATCATCCGCCGACACGATCAGCTGTGTCGCCTGATCGTAAGCTTGTTCATACATGCGGCTTTCATAAGCTCTATAACGCTCTGAATTCGTAGGCATTTACCTGGCTGGACCGGTTAGAAACTGAGCTGGCCCCCTCGATCTCCCGCTTAGGAGTGTCTAGGGGAGGGCTTTGATTCGCGAAATCGCCGTTGCACAAAACAGAACTGTACATTGAATTCTGATCTATGTTTACTGAGTCATTGATTTCACATTAACTAATACAGTCGGGAGAAAGTGCATGGGCATGAATCGACGCCAATTTTCAATTGCATCGGTTGCGGCACTAGGAGCTGCTGGAGTAAGTCCACTGACGATGGCTGAACCTGCAATGAACCGACGCATATTGCTAGCCTCCCGACCGGTTGGAAAACCAAGCACGGAAAACTTTCGACAGGATAGTGTCTTAATGCCCGAAGCGGGGGAGGGAGAGATACTGCTGCGCACCCGTTATCTTTCTTTAGACCCTTATATGCGCGGCCGGATGAACGCTGGCGAAAGCTACGCGGATCGAGTAGAGCTGGGTGATGTGATGGTTGGGGGTACCGTGAGTGAGGTGGTAGCGAGTAATCATCCGAAATATGCCAAGGGTGAATTAGTTAGTGCTTTTTCAGGCTGGCAGGAATACGCCATATCCAATGGTCGAGAATTGATGAAGCTTGATTCCAGGATTCCCAAGCCCTCTTATGCGCTCGGGGTATTAGGTATGCCTGGATTAACTGCTTATGTAGGACTTCTCGATCTTGGGCAGCCAAAAGCAGGCGAGACTGTGGTACTTGCGGCGTCAACTGGTGCGGTCGGTTCCGTTGTGGGACAAATCGCCAAGCTTAAGGGTTGTCGTGTGGTTGGTATTGCCGGCGCTAAAGAGAAGTGTGAATACGCTGTGAAAGAACTGGGCTACGACGCTTGTATAAGCCACTACGATGACGACATGGCAGAGCAGTTAGAGGACGCTTGCCCAAAGGGTATTGACGTGTATTTTGAAAATGTTGGCGGCTCAAGTTGGGAGGCAGTAATGCCACTACTCAATACTTTCGCCAGAGTGCCAGTTTGTGGCCTTATTGCCCATTACAACCAGACTGAACTACCTCCGGGCCCTGATCGAATGAGCTTACTTCAGGGAATGATTTTGTCGCGCAGTATTAAGATGCAGGGTTTTATCGTCAGCAATTATATCCATCGTGTCCCTGCATTCATCGGTGATATGAGTAAGTGGATGGCCGAGGGAAAAATACAGTATCGGGAGCATATGGTAGAAGGCTTGGAAAACGCCCCTGAAGCTTTCCTCGGCCTGTTTAGCGGGGCAAACTTTGGTAAATTGGTCGTCAAAGTGAGTTGATTGCGCAGTCGGTGCCATTACCAGTAGTAATATATAGCTAAAGTTCTGTGATAACGGCGTTAACCCAGGCTTGGGCCTCTTCCCTGGATAATTCTGTCAGTTTGATTCCACGGCAACGAGCGATACCGAGCAAGCAGTCATCCATTACCTCGCGGCTCCTGAGGCTGCTATCCACGTGTATCTGATGCCTTAGCCCGTTGAGAAATGAACGTTCAGCCTCAGCCTGCTGCTCCTCACCAGTTAGCTGGTCCAGATACGCTTCGTGCTTCTTGCGGTAGCCACCTGCCTCGTTCCTGCTGTGGTCTTTGACCTTTCTAATCCAGTTTTCATCACTATCAGAGGCTTTGATAGCTCCCTGCACATCGCTCAGCACCCAAGGGTCCAACTTGCCGACCATCACGATACCTTCCTTGTACAGGCGATTGAGCTGCTTCTCACGGTAAGACTTGCCATTAGGGAGCGGGGCATCAGTCAAAAACTCGATCACGCTGTTTACGCTAATTGTAGAACCGATGATCTGACGACGGGATATTTCTGCCCATATGAACAGTGGCAGCATCATATGACTTGGTTGTTTGCCGCGCTTTTCAGACCTGGGTGTGGCGAGGTTGTCCTTCAGTATATCTACAATTTCTTGCAGGTAGTCCTGGGTGTTGCGGTCGGCCTCGACGATATTACCCCAGCGATGGATAACATCATCAACTTTGTCTATTAGCTCTTGCATCACCTGCTCCTGTTGTTCCGGGTGGTTTAATAGTCAGGCATCGAGCTGGCCATAGAGAGGCTTTACGAGAAACCGACGTCGATGGCCTGCGCCTAGACCTGCTGGTCGAAGGATGAGCGATTAAGACATCGCCGCTAAAGAAGTTCGGGGATAGCAAGCATTGATGCCCTGTTTATCTTATCCCAGTAAATATGTAAAGAAAGAGGTTCACGACGGCATCCAGACCCTGGTGCGCTTAACGTCTTTTCACCTCAAAGGAGACCAGATTGGGCCGTGATTTCAAACCATATTTAGTCTGTTTTGTGCCATGAAGGGACATAGCACCATGCCAGCTTTTAGAATGCGCCTCAGATGGACTAATGCCGTGTCCGCATAACAGTGGACGTTAATTTCTAAATAAGTCACCGGATGCCTGTGTGCATTAGAGCCACCACTGAAAACGATCGAGATATTGGGATCAATGCGTTTTGCACAATGGAGTAGGGCGGTTGCTTGTGGCCCGATGGTGGAAATCTGCTAACTGGCTTAGTTAACATAGTGGCACGGATGGAGTGGTTCAATTCTTTGGCGATTAGCTACGCCAACTTTTGACGCTACAGGTCGCTAATGGAGGAGGAAGCGTCCACGTTCATCCACCTGCGAAGGAGGGATGCAATAGTCCACTGACGCCTCCGGTCATCATCTTGGCGTCTTCAGCCATTCAGAAGGGTCCACATCGCTTGTACCATGCGCTCATTAACCAAGGGAGCACAGACATGGAACAGGAAATTGAGAACATTGTAGACGCCGACTATCGCAATGTGATGTTGGACTTCAGCCCATTGCCCGAGTCAGCGGCATTCATGGCAGCATTATTCGTAGTACCGGAGCCAAAAAAAAGCACCTCTGATTTAATTCGCGATTTGTTGGCGTAATGACCCTCTATACGGTCTGCGCTTAAGAACCTAGCGCGTGTTAGCCTTGATCTCGTTCACGTTGCATTTTCCAGCCCACGTAGGGAAATTGTAACCAGAACGAAAAATAGAAAAATGTCAGGTACCAGTAGGGAATAACAAAAGAGATACCAAGGCCTTTGTATAAAGCCAGTAACAGATAGTCGAATACAAATAGCGGTAAAGTGAGATACAAAGCAAGCCAGCGAGAGTTGGTCAAGTGTTGGCCATCAGTCCAATACTTAACCAGTGTATATCGAGTTATTGGGAAATATAGCGCTGTCACAATAGGGAGAATGATCAACTTAGTCCAAGTTGGCCATTGCTGGTAATACTCTGGCAAACCTATCAGGTAAAAACCAAGCCATGTAAAAAAGCTGTAAAAGAACAGTTGAACGTGTTTTTTTAACGTCATGAATTACTTCAGAGCGCCGCAACTGTCACTGGAACGCCATTAACAGCAGCATTGCCCGACAGCGCATCAAGCAGCCTGTCATCGGTAATGTCATTACAGCTGACTCCGGGGCGCTGATTTGCTTCGCTCATGCGAGTACCAGGCCGATGATGACCGTAACCGTGTGGCAGGCTGACGACTCCAGGCATTAATTCTTCTGTCGCCTCTACCCGTACGTCCAATGAACCCACTCTGGAGCTTAGTGCTACTTTTTCTCCGTCAGCAATTTTACGCTCGTCCATGTCTTTGGGGTGCATCAACAAGGTGCAGCGGTCGCGCCCTTTTATCAGCCTGTGGTAATTGTGCATCCATGAGTTGTTGGAGCGGATGTGGCGCCGACCAATCAACAGCAGACCTTGCTCACCGGGATCTGCAAAGGCTTGATAAAGCCTTTGCAGGTCTGCCAGTGGCTGGGGTGTGTTGCAGGTAATGGTCTTGTTGGCAGTGGCCAATCGCTCTGGCAGTTGTGATTTCAAGGGGCCCAAATCGAGGCCAGAGGGGTGTTTTTGTAATGCTTCCAAGGATAGTCCCTGATCACCGTAAGGCCCCGCTTTGAGGCCCATGTCTATGATCTGCGCCGGAGGCACCAGTTGCTGATGCGGAAGATCTAGCAGTGCTTCCAGTCGCTTTCCCAGAGCGCCGAATATTTCCCAGTCATGCAGGCTGCCATCGGGCTTGTCAAATACCGGTTCGTTATAGCGACTGGTATTGCGCACGGCGAACGTGTGAAATGTCAGATCGTAGTGGTCGTGTTCCAATGGCGAGGTGGGCGGCAAAATAATGTCAGCGTGCCGTGTGGTCTCGTTGATGTAGGGGTCCAACGAGACCATAAACTCCAGTTGCGGCAGGACCTCATCCAGCTGCTTACCGTTAGGTGTAGATAACACGGGGTTGCCGGCGCCGGTGAACAAGGCCTTGATCTGTCCTTCACCAGGCGTGGAGATTTCCTCTGCCATGGCGCTGGCTGGCAATTCCCGATCGAATTCCGGCAGAGAGCGGACTCTGCTGCGATGCCTACCAAAGCCGCCGGGGCCGCCAGTGGCGACCGTGTCCACGGCAGGGGTGGTGAATAGGCTGCCACCGGGTTTATCCAGATTGCCAGTGGCAATGTTGATTAACTGGGTGAGCCATTGGCACAGCCCACCATAGGCCTGAGTAGAGATTCCCATTCTGCCGTAGCAGATCGCGCGCTCAGCCTGCGCCAGTTCCAGGGCGATCCTGCGAATATCGTTGGCGGCAATTCCAGTATTTTGGGCCGCAAATTCAGGTGTAAAGCTCTCTATCTCAGACGCCACTTGGTCTAGCCCAGTGGTGAAATCAGCGAGATGATCAAGGCTTATCAACTTTTCTGCGAATAGCGTGTGCAGTATAGCCAGCAACAACAGGGCATCGGTGCCTGGTCGGATAAAGTGATGCTCGTCGGCCAGAGCTGCAGTTTCAGTATGCCGGGGGTCAATGACAACCAGCTTGCCGCCGCGAGCCTGAAGGGCTTGCAGGCGCTTCTTGACGTCGGGCACGGTCCAGATGCTGCCGTTTGAGGCAAGCGGGTTGGCGCCGAGCATCAGGAAGTAATCGCTATTGTCGACATCGGGTATGGGCAGCAGCAGCTTGTGACCGAAAAGCCACAGTGAAGCCAGGTGGTGTGGCAGTTGGTCGACGCTGGTGGCAGAAAATCGGTTGTTGGTGCGGATGTGTCGGAACAGGTTGCTCTGGTGGGTCATCATGCCGTAGTTATGCACGCTGGGATTGCCCAGGTAGATACCGACCCCGTTAACGCCATGTGCGGCAATGGTGCGAGCCAGCTCTTTTGCTGTCGTATCCAGGGCTTCTTCCCAGCTGATTTCTGTCCAGCTGGTGTCGCCATTGTCGTGGGTTGTTTTCTTTACCGGCTTTTTAAGGCGATCCGGGTCTTCGTGTATGTCCCTGAGCGCAACCGCCTTGGGGCAGATATGTCCACGGCTTAAGGGGTCGTTCTTGTCGCCCTTGATAGAAATAATTTCCGAGTCATCGGTTTCTATCACCAACCCGCAAATTGCTTCGCAAAGGTGGCAGGCTCGGCGGTGAGTTTGTTTAGTCATTGCGAGCCCCTGGTTGGCTAGCCTGCATCTGCAATATCCAGAATATCCTTTAATTCACGCTTCACAAACTTACCGCTGGCGTTGCGGGGCAGGGGAGCATCCAGTATCCAGATATAACGGGGAATCTTGAAAGCAGCGAGTTTGGTTTTGCAGGATTCGCGAATATCTTCGGCGCTGACACTATCACCTTCATTGGGAAAAACCGCTGCGCCAACTTCTTCTCCCAGGCGCTCGTCCGGTACCGAGAAAACGGCGCATTCGGCCACTGCAGCGTGCTTGAAAATTGCCACTTCCACTTCCGAGCAGTACACGTTTTCTCCACCGCGCAGCACCATATCTTTGGCACGATCCACCAGGTAGAGGAAGTTGTCTTCATCTGCAAAACCAATGTCGCCAGTATGCAGCCAGCCGTCAACGATGGTCTCGGCTGTGTCATCCGGGCGGTTGAGGTAGCCCTTGATAATCTGTGGCCCCTTCAGGCAGATCTCTCCAGTCTCGCCCAGCGGCAGAGTGTTGCCTTCGACGTCTATACACTTGACGTCGAACACGGGGACAACCCGGCCTGCGGCATTGGGTTTGTCGTTGAGGAAAATCCCCCAGCTACCTGCAGCGATGCCGCAGGTTTCGGTAAGCCCGTAGCCTTGTGCGGGCATCGCGGTACCGCCAGATTTCATAATTTTCTCAGTAAGGTCCGGTTGTACAGCAGCGCCGCCGCCGCCCAGCATTTGTAGGGAGGAGGTGTCCCGGTTCGGAAAATCCGGGTGATTGACAATCTCCCGTGTCATCACCGGTACCCCTGAGAAGTTGGTTATTTTCTCTTCCTCGATGATTCGCAGGGCATCACCGGCATCCCACTTGTAGGTGTGTACGATTTTGCCGCCGGAAACGGTGAGCACCTGGGCCACCGCATTGTTTGCAGTAACGTGAAACAGGGGCGTGGCGATGATGGCCGCGGGCTGGTTCTGGCCCGGGTCTGCCGAATCTGGCGGTTCCTTCCCCTCAACCAGAGCCTGAGCCGTCATCTGGCTGAGATTAGAAAACAGTGCGCTAAAAATATTGTTCACACAACCTCGATGAGTCAGTTGGGCGCCTTTGGGTTTGCCGGTAGTTCCGGAGGTATAAAAAACACAGGCGTCATCCTCTGGGTCAATTGAAACCTCTGGGATTGTCGGTTCGGCCTGCAGGACCTGTGACCAGGGCGTAGCCCACTCTGGAACATCATCAACCCGCACGGCAACCACGGGCATGTCCGGAAAGCTCTCTCGAATTTCGCTGAACCGCTGCAGTCGCTCCTTATCGCATATCAGCATTTTAGTTTCCGAGTCCTGAAGCCCGTACTGTAGCTCTTCTGCTACCCACCAAGCGTTGATTCCAACGGTGACCGCGCCGATGCAGTTCAGCGCCCAGTAGGTCAGCATCCATTCGGGATAGTTGCGCATGGCGATAGCGACCCGGTCATGCTGCTTGATGCCGTTGGCGGCGAGCCAGTTTGCGATGCGTGCGACCTCCTCATGCGCTTGGGCATAAGTCCAGCGCTCGTCCTGGTACACCAGATAATCCTTGTCTGCGTGGCCAGCGGTGCTAAGCCAGACATCGCGCAGAGAGGGAGGTGCCAGGGCCCAGGTTCTCATGGTGTGTCCGGCGACTTCGCTCTCGCGAATTTCGAACATTTGTCCGGGGGCGGTCATCTGGTCTACGACTTGCTTCAGTTGCTGGTACATGATGGCGGATATCTCGCTGAGGCTATTATTGGTATGGATTGCAGGCAGGGTAACAGCGACTCCGCCCAGAGGAAACACTGACTGTACAAAATGACATGGTTAGTGTCAAAATGTCGAGATATCGCATTTCCAGACGGGAATTGATGCGCGCTGCCGCTGACGGTGGCTCTTGCGTTACTGCTGGCAAAACCCGCACCGAATATCGTACTCTAGAGCAACTATAGGGGAGAGTAAGAATGGCCGTAGTGACCAAGCTGCAACTAAAGCGTTCATTAAAAAGCGCCGGCAGCTACCAGGAGTGGCTTGACGCCGCGAATGCTTACGACAAGTACACCAAGCAGGACCTTTGGCGCAGGAAGGACCACAGTAGTCAGTATGACTACGTATCCATTCGCACTCGCCTCGATCGCCTGCGCAGCCTGAAAGCACGTCATGACACTCGTGGCATGTTGTTCACCCTTAATGAAGGGATTCACGGCAATATGGGTGGTATGGGGCGGTCTGGGCTTTACGGTAGGGCCAAAACCGGGACCAAGCATCTGGTTGAGGACTATATAGACGAGATCGTGCACTCCTTGGAGCATCTGGCCGAAGAGAGCAGCGGTGACGTCAGCCCTGAAGAAAAACTGGATTTCTTCCGCCGCGCCAGTCACTGCTTTGGCCACTCTGCCTTTATGATGAGCGGCTCTGGCTCCCTGCTGTTTTTCCATGTTGGTGTGGTTAAGGCTCTGGCAGAGGCCGAACTGTTGCCCAGTGTGATGTCAGGTTCCAGTGGTGGTGCTATCGTCGGTAGCATTGTCTGTAGTCACACCGACGAAGAATTACCGGGATTATTGGATCCGGAGTATTTTCTCGATGGAATACCCAAAAACACCAGCAAGAGTGGCGTTGCTCACGTCAGTGAGTTGGAAGAGAGTATTGCCAGTTTTATTCCCGATTTGACCTTTGAGCAAGCCTTTGCGAAGACTGGCCGCGCAATGAACGTTTCGGTTGCGCCGGCGGAAACTCACCAGACCTCGCGCCTGCTCAATGCGACAACATCGCCAAGTGTAATGATTCGCAGTGCGGTGATGGCATCTGCGGCGGTCCCGGGGATTTTCCCCCCGGTTACCCTGCAAGCATTGGATAGTCATGGGGAGCGTAAGAGCTACCTGCCGTCGCGCAAATGGGTAGATGGCTCAGTCAGTGATGATATGCCAGCGAAGCGGCTCGCACGCCTGTATGGAGTTAATCACTATATCGTTAGCCAGACCAACCCACATGTGCTGCCCTTTGTGTCAGACGGACATCGCAAACGAACAGCTGTTGGCCTTATCGAAAATGCAGCTCGCCGCTCTGCCAGGGAATGGTTTAATGCGATGACGCTAATCCTCGATCGTGCCGACAAGAAAAATGGTGCTGTCACCCAGGCGACCAGTCTGATGCGGTCAATTATCAATCAGGACTACGTCGGTGATATCAACATCCTGCCTGACTATAAATTGATAAACCCGCTGAAGCTGCTGACTTTTCCAGGTGAAAAGCAGATGTACAAGCTCATTGCATCGGGTGAGCGCTGCACCTGGCCGAAGCTTGAGATGATTCGTCAGCAGACCAGAATCAGTCGTAAACTGCGGGAAATCATACAGCGCTATGAGACCACGCCAGTCGTGTAAGCACTGGCTTTTTCCATCGCGGGCATGTTGAAAGTCTGTTTGCTCTAGCCCCCGGAATTGGAGACGATTCGAAGCTGCATTCAGCGACCGCAGTAGTGAAACAGAACAGCCAGGCGCCACTCTCTTACGACCTCAATACCAGCAATACCTATGGCCGGGTAGACGGCGGCCCCCATTAGCGCCGCTGGTACGCCCGGCTTAGCAGGGCGGCAATGTCATGGATGGTTTACATAATGACAGTGATTGTGTCAATATAACCGACTGATAAGGCCTGCTGGTTAGCCAGGCGTTTACGGTTTAAACAACAACGGAGGAAAGAGTATGGCAGCAGAGAATCTTGTCCGTCTGGTAGGGGGTACCGGCTCTCCATACACCCAGAAGATGGTGGCTTTGCTGCGCTATCGCCGGGTGCCCTATGCGATAACCTGGGGACAACCTGATGCAGCTTGTGAAAGCCTGAACGTAGAAAAGCCCAGTCCCATATTCATGCCTACCTTCTTTTTTGAGGGTGGCGACGGTGGTATGCAGGCTGTTTGTGACTCAACACCGATAATAAGGCATCTGGAGGAGCTGTTCAGCGGTCGGTCAGTATTACCCGAGGACCCTGCGCTGGCGTTCATCGATTACCTGCTGGAAGATTTTGGCGACGAGTGGTGCACCAAGTATATGTTCCACTACCGCTGGTATCCCCAGGAGGATGCAGATAACGCCGGTACCCTGTTGCCTCTTGATTTTGACTTGAGCATGGACCAAAGCGGTTGGAAGCAGCTTAAAGAATGGGTGTCTGAGCGCCAGATTAGCCGTTTGTATGTTGTCGGCTCGAATGACACAACGGCACCAGTGATCGATGCTAGTTATCGCCGTTTTCTCGCTGCCATGGAGAATCATCTGGGCAACCAGAAGTTCATGCTGGGCGGACGGCCAGCAGCGGGAGATTTCAGCCTCTATGGCCAGCTGACGCAGCTAGTGGGTTTTGACCCTACACCTCGCACTATTGCTCACGAAGTATCGCCCCGAACAGTGGCCTGGGTAGATCACATGCGCGATCAGAGTGGGCATGAGCCGCAAGCAAAGGATTGGATCAGTCTGGAGGATCAACCTGAGAGCCTGCGTGAGCTGCTTGCGGAAGTCGGCCGGGTGTATGCGCCGGCGCAACTGCTGAACGTAAAAGCGGTGCAAGCAGGTGAAAAAGACTGGACAGGGGAGATTGATGGTTCTGCCTGGTCACAGAAGACTTTTCCCTACCAGGCCAAATGCCTGCAATGGACTAATGAGCGTTATCAGGCTTTGAGTGCACAGGAGCAGAGTCGAGTAGACAAGCTGCTCGATGGAACAGGCGTAGAAGCCATGCTGTTCAAATCCTGAACCCAAAAAATTAACCAATAGGAGTGCTTAAGTGAGCGCAGCCCCGATAAAAAATCGTGTTACCGAAATGACCGGCACGCAGTACCCCATTATTCAGGCCCCTATGGGTTGGATCGCCCGCGCCCAACTGGCATCCGCTGTAAGTAACGCCGGTGGCCTGGGCATTATTGAAACCTCCTCTGGCGAATTCGACAATATCAAAGTTGAAGTCGCCAAGATGCGCGAGCTTACTGACAAGCCCTTTGGTATGAACGTGGCGCTGTCCTATGTGAAGGGCACCAATGTCATCGACTTTGTGATCGAGCAGGACATCAAGTTTGTTACCACCTCCTCTGGCAGCCCCAGGGTTTGTACACAGGCCTTCCAGGATGCAGGCATCAAAGTGTTTCACGTTGTCCCTACGCTGGAGATGGCGCTCAAAGCAATTGATTGTGGGGTAGACGGCCTGATAGTTGAAGGTGGAGAGGGCGGCGGCTTTAAAAATCCCGACCCTGTATCGACCATGGTGCTGCTGCCGCTGATACGCTCGCGGACAGACGTGCCTATCATTGCCGCCGGCGGCATTAGTGATGGGCTATCCATGGCCGGCGTATTTGCCATGGGTGCGGAGGGTGTGCAGATGGGTACACGCATGCTGTCCAGCGCGGAGTCTCCGGTGCATAGCAACTGGAAAGCTGCAATGCTGGTGGCGAAAGAGACCGACACTGTGTTCCTTAACCAGCAGTCTCGCCCAGCGCTGCGAGCGCTGCGTACCAGTTTAACGCAGGAATTGCTGCCACAAGGTGCATTCAATGCCATGGAATACTTCGCGCGGGTAAAAGAGCTCTACTTTGGCGGTGATATGGAGGCGTCTATTCCCTTGTCTGGTCAGGTGGTTGGTCGTATTGATGAGGTCAAGAGTGCGCAGCAAATAGTGCAGGACACAATGACTGATTTCTACGTGGCCATGAACCGCCTGGCGAGCCAGTATACGACGCGTTAGCGAGGTTTTGCCCGTGACCGACATTTATCCCGTCACGTTGTACGGATCCAATATTTCCTACTTCACCGGGAAATTGGAGAACTACTTTCGGGTTCGTGGGATACCCTACGAGCTGCGCAGTATGCAGTTTCCAGCAGATCAAAAGCGGCTGGAAAAAGAGCTGGGCCTGATGCAAATGCCAGCTTTGCAGTTGGCGGACGGGCGTTGGATGACGGACACCACGAAAATTATTCAGTGGTTTGAAGAACAGGCAGTGCAAAACCGGCTAATCCCTGCCGACCCCTTGCAAGCCTTTATCTGTCTTTTGATAGAGGACTGGGCGGACGAGTGGTGGTGGCGTCCGGCCATGCACTATCGCTGGCACTACAAAGAAGGTGCATTGTTGCAATCTCGCCATTTGGCAGACGAGTTAATGGGGTCGTTACCACTGCCTGGCTTTCTCAAGCGTATGACCTTGCGGCGACGCCAGAGAAATGGCTATACCACCGGTGATGGTATTACGCCAGCCAATGTTCCAGGGGTGGAGGCTATGTACCTGCGTCTGCTTGAACAGTTACAAACAGTATTCAGCCGCAGGCCTTTTTTACTGGGGAATAAGCCCAGCCTGGCTGACATAGGCCTTGCCGGGCCATTCTTTCGCCATTTCGCCCTGGATCCGGTGCCGCTGGAAATTATTCGAGTGCAGGCACCGGCAGTATTGGAGTGGGTAGCTCGGCTATGGAATACAAAGTTATCTGATTGCGCTGGCGAGTGGGTCGATGGCATCCCTGAAGACCTGGGTCCATTGTTGGATGATATCGGCGAGAGCTACTTGCCCTACCTTTGCGCGAATGCCAAAGCTGTTGCCTCTGGCGAAAAACGTTTTGACATAGAGGTCGGCGGCGTCGCGTACAAGGGCGCTCGCTATTCTCGCTACCGGGTGTGGTGTCTGCAGGAACTGCGCTCGAACTACCTGGGCTTGCCTGATGGTCAGCAGTACCAGGCACGTGAACTATTGGATCAGCATGGATGCTGGGACCCATTATGGCAGCATGAAACGCTGCCGTTGTTACCCGGGCAGGATAAAGGACTGCCTTTCCGAGGGACCACCAAAATGGTGGGTGTTAACGAGTAATGAATATTTTATAGCGGAGTATTGAGCATGAGTTTCAAGATAAACGAAAAGACAGCCGCCCTGAGTGCGCAATTGGAAGCGTTCATGCAGGAGCATATCTATCCCCGCGAACATGATATGGAAGAGTTTTGTCTGAACCCGGATAACCTCTGGCAGACACCAGACTGGTTTGACGAGCTGCGTGACAAAGCTAAGGCGCAAGGCTTGTGGAATTTATTCTTGCCTGCAGAGTACGGAGCCTGGAGCCCGGGTCTGACCAATGTGGAAATAGCGCCTTTATTTGAAACGATGAGTAAGGTGCTCTGGGGGCAGGCGGTCTTTAATTGTAACGCCCCGGACCGCGGCAATATGGAAGTGCTGGCAAAATACGGTACGCAAGAGCAGCAGGAAAAATGGCTCAAGCCTCTGCTTGCCGGTGACATTCGCAGTTCCTATGCGATGACAGAACCCCAGGTCGCTTCTTCGGATGCAACCAATATGGAGCTGGAAATCAAGCGCGACGGTGATGAATACGTGCTCAATGGTCGCAAATGGTGGACTACAGGCGCGCTCAACCCACGCTGTAAAATTATGCTGGTCATGGGCAAGTCTAATCCAGAGAACGACCGCCACCATCAGCACTCTACTATTTTGGTGCCGCGTGATGCCCCCGGAGTAGAAATGGTTCGCGAGCTGCGGGTGTTTGACAACTTGCATTCCCCGGGTGGAGAAGCAGAATTACTGTTCGACAATGTGCGGGTGCCGGTCAGCAATATGATTAAGGGTGAAGGCTGTGGCTTTGAGATTGCCCAGGGGCGCCTTGGCCCAGGTCGTTTCCAGTATGCAATGGGACTGATAGGTGCAGCACAGCGTTGTTTGGAGCTGATGTGTGCCCGCGCCGATGAGCGGGTTGCGTTCGGCGAAAAACTGATCAAAAAGACCAGCGTACAGCACGAAATTGCTCGTTGTCGCTGCGATATCGAACAGGCCAGGCTGCTCACCTTGCAGGCTGCGGCGGTGATGGATGAAGGGGGACTGAAAGCGGCAATTCCTTATGTCTCAATGGTAAAGATCGTTGCACCCAACATGGCGCAAAATGTCGCCGACCGGGCGATGCAGGTCTTCGGTGGCATGGGTGTCTGTCAGGATACGCTGATTCCGGCGGTGTTTACCCTGGCCCGATTCTCTCGCATTGCGGATGGCCCGGACGAGGTGCACATGTCACAGCTGGGCAAGCTTACCGCACGCGAGATCAATAGCTGACGCGAGCTGACAGAGCTGGCAAGATGGCCGTTCTGCACTGCTATGTTCAGGGCGGTTCTTTGCATCGAAATCAGGAGAAGGTATGAGTGATTCGCTAAGTAGTACTGTGATGGAAGTGCGCAAGGATGACTGGAGCGCGACCAGGTTGGTCTCAGCGGAGGTCGATACAGTATTGGCTGAGAACGAAGTGGTGCTAAAAATAGACCGTCTGGCGCTGACCGCTAACAATATTAGCTACGCTTCTGCCGGTGATACTTTGGGTTACTGGCGTTTTTTTCCTGCCGAAGACGGCTGGGGACGAATACCTGCAATGGGCTGGGCGCAGGTGGTTGCCTCGGCACATCCAGCGATTGAGGAGGGCGAGCGGGTTTGGGGCTTTTTCCCCATGGGGACTTACCTGAAGATACTGGCTGGGAAGGCCAGTCCGCAAAGCTTTATGGATGTTTCGTCCCACCGCGAAGGGCTGGCGCCAGTCTATGCCCAGTTTGATCGTGCCACTGCATATCCCATCTATGAGGAAGCCCGGGAAGATCAGGACAGTCTGTTGCGCGGCCTGTTTATGACCTCGTGGCTGGTAGAGGATTTTCTCGAGGTGAATCAGCTTTTCGGCGCCAGCAGCTGTTTGATCACCAGCGCCTCTAGCAAGACCAGTATTGCGCTTGCACACTGCGTGAAACAGCGGGGTAGCCTTGCCAGCGTGGCAGTGACTTCCGCTGGTAATGTCGCCTTTTGTGAAGGCCTGGGTTGTTACGACAAGGTTGTGACCTACGAGCAGGTAGAATCACTGGACGGCTCAGAGCCGGTAGTCATGGTGGATATGGCCGGTAGCGCAAAGATCCTTGCGGATTTACATCATCACTATGGCGATAATATGAAGTACTCCTGTCGCATTGGCGCTACGCACCTGGAGGGCTTTGGCCCGGTGGATGGATTGCCTGGCGCGACTCCGGAATTTTTCTTCGCCCCGGGGCACCTGCAAACCCGTAGTAAGGAACTGGGCGGCGCTGAATTCATGATGCGATTGGGAGGTGCCTACGTGGGGTTCCGTCAGTTCTGCGACAGTTGGTTGCGCGTGGAACGTAGTTATGGCGCCGATGCTGTCGGGCAGGTCTATCAGCAGGTGCTGGCAGGAAAAGCAGACCCGGCCAGCGGTCAGATTATTTCGTTACGGCAAGGAGAATGAAGATGGTAAGTCGCTTTTTATTGCTGCTGGGCGCAGGGCTGTTGAGCTTGAGCGTGTCGGCCTCTGATCTTGCTGGCATGTGGAAACATGACGACGAGCCGGTATGGGTTGAGATCAGCTTTGATGGCGATACTGCATCCGGAACTGTGCTGCGCAACGACAACAAACCGGATGCTGTTGGTGCTGTCTTCCTTAAAAATGTGCAGGGTGAAGATGGCGTGACCGGTCCCTGGAAAGGGCAGGTTTATGCCCAGGTACTTGAGGAATTCAAGGACGCGGAAATCAGCTTACCGGCCGCTGACGCCATGAAAATTAAAGTCAAGTTGGGCTTTATCAGCCGCAGTGTGACCTGGTCTCGTATAGAGTCAGTACCCGTACAATAAGTTTCGCGCTGGCCGTTTCTAGGCCAGCGCTCTGATGATGACTTTACGCGTATCCGCCGGATCAATGACGGCATCGATTTCGGTGGCTGCGGCAGACTCAGTTGCCTTGCCCCGTTGGTACATTTCATCCACTAATTGGTTGAACAGGGCCTCGCGCTCTTTGGGGTCTTTCAGCGCATCCAGTTCTTTCTTGAACCCAAGTGTTACTGCGCCTTCAAGTCCCATAGGGCCTGTTTCTCCGGTCGGCCAGGCAGCGGTAAATACGGGTACTTTAAGGCTGCCGGCTGTCATGGCCATGGCGCCAAGTCCGTAGGCTTTGCGGAGAATGACTGCGACTAGCGGAATCTGTATTTTCGCACCCGCTTTGAACAGGGTGGCCATGCGCAAGGCTGCGCCTTGCACTTCGCTGTCTGGCCCCACCATGAATCCGGGGGTGTCGCACAGAGAGAGCAGGGGTAGGCCGAGCTTGTCGCACAGGGAAACAAATCGCCCGGCTTTGTCAGCCGCATCGCAGTCCACTGCGCCGCCAAGCACCCGGCAGTCATTGGCCATCAGGCCCATGGCTTTGCCCTGTATACGAATGAAACCGGTGATGACTGCGCCACCAAAGGCGCGGGTCAACTCGGTGAAGGAGTCCGTGTCCGCGAGGGTCTGAATAATGCTGCGAATGTCGTATGCGTAACGCCGATCAGCGGGCATCACCGTGCGCAGTGAATCCTGCTCGGCACATTGCCAGTCAGACAAGTCGCCCTGGGTATAGCCAAGAATGCGTTTTGCCAATGCGGTCGCATGCTCTTCATCGTCGGCTACCAGGTCGATAACCGCGTTTTTACTCTGAACTTCAATCGGGCCGATTTCCTTGGGCGCGAATTGACCCAGGCCGCCGCCTTCGATCATCGCCGGACCGGCCATGCCTATCCAGGAGCTGCGAGTGGCAATTCGAATGTCAGCGCAGCCGAATAACGCCGCATTGCCCGCAAAACAGTAGCCGTTGTTGACGGCAATGGTGGGCACCTCGTTGCAAAGAGTGGCCCACTCAACGAAAGAGCTGACATCCAGGGTGCCGCCGCCAATTTGAATGTCGGTGTCTCCGGGGCGGCCGCCGCCGCCCTCGGTGTACATCACCACTGGCAGGTTGCGTTCCCGGGCCACATGAATAATCCGGTCTAGCTTCATATGATGAAAAAATCCCTGGGTGCCGGCGAGCACGGTGTAGTCGTTGACGATGACCGCGGTTGCTGCGCGCTGCTCGCCGAATTGATCTGCGTTTACCGTGGCAAGGCCAGTGATAACCCCATCTGCCGGGGTGTTGGTGCGGAGGTCTTCCAGACTGCGTCTGGCGCGCTGGGCAGCTACTGCCAGCTGTCCGTATTCGATAAAAGATCCTGGGTCCACCAGGCTTGTCAGATTCTCTCGTGCGGTACGGTAGCCCTTGCTATGACGTTTGTTCACCGCTTCCTGGCGCTGCTCATCCAGAGTCATACTCTGCTGTGCCTGAACCTCCTGCAATTTACTGAGGTCGCCCTTGCCGGGGTTGTAGGGTTTTGTGGGTTGTTTGCTCATAGTGGGCCTAAAAACAATGGGGATAGGAGCGCCAGTAGTACTGACCTTCTTCACTTTGCCAATCCCGGTAAATGGACTCCCAATTCAAGTCTGCAATACGCCAGCCATGGTGGGGTTCGAGGTTGGTGGAAAAGACCGGTGCACCGTAGTCACAAAAACGGGTGTCTACACTCAGGCGAACTTTGTTGTCGGCGGTATTGGGTTCTGCTCGGTGCACCATAGCTGAGTTGAAGATCAGCATGTCGCCCTGTTCAAAATCGGACACGTGCCAATGTGTTTCATGCTCGTAAATTTCACACTGAACGCCACCGACGCCCTGGGCCTCGAATACCTTTCTTACCCCACCTTTGTGGGATCCGGGCAATACTGTCACTCGTCCCATACTGGCATCTACATCGTGCAGGGCCACCCAGACACCAGCCATCGTTGGGCCAGCATGATGTGAGTAGGCGTCCTGATGCGGTGGGGTTTCATAGCCCAGCATTCTGGGAGTAGCGATACGGGCCATTTTGATTGGATAAACCCAGGGATCACAGCCCTGTATGCGCGACATGATGTCCAGCATCCAGGGTTGGTGGAAGAAACGGTGGAAGGATTCCAGCTTCTGCACTCTGGGGTAGACCTCGTCCCAGGTGGTATCCGTTTCATAGAAGGGTGCGCCGGTTAGCAGAGGTTTTTTGATGGCCTCATCGAAGATCACATGCGGCGCAAGTACTTCCAGCATGTCAGCCAGAAGTGCCTCACAGTGCTCTGCGGAAACCGCTTGTTTAATCAGCAGATAGCCATCCTCTGCATAGCGTTGGCGCAGTGTCTGGTCACTGTCACTGAGTTTTGAGACAGTGAATTCGGAGCTAGTGTTCAATGTGCTTGCCTATATCGGGGTAACATCAGAGCGGTGTCGCGCAGGCCCGCAACAATGGGCAGCGCTTTCGCATTATCCTGATATTGGGGGGGAAGGAAAGCTTGTCGGAACAGTACCTGTGGTTGCACACACACCGGGCCGCTGGCTAGCGTGAGTCGCTCAGGACTGTTCTGCGATCAGATTAGGAAGCCGCTCAGTGCGATTACCGTCAGAGCGGCCACGGTCAGGGAGGCCAATTCGAAAGTGGTCGCACTGCGCTTGGGTTCTTCCCGGGTCGCAGACAGTAAGTAGTGGTCTGTTTTGTTTAAGTTCATGGGGCCAGTGTATGCAAGCAGAACGCTGAATCCAGAAAAGCTGTTCAAAACTGTGAAACAGTTCCGTTGGCTGTGCTTTTATGTGAAGTAGATCAACATTTTCTACCAAATTATCGTTACAGAACTCGCTGTGACTGCTGTGGTCTATACTTTTGATACTTCAATATTATGTGGTTTTACGCATGAAACTATTGCTAGCTCTTCTGCTCTTTTCCTGTTTGACGGCCCAGGCCCAGACCGTCTATCGCAGTGTTGACGAGACAGGCGCGGTGAGCTTTTCAGATACGCCGCCAGAAAATGACAAAGACGCAGAGGAGGTGTCTTTGAATGTGGTTGCGCCTCAAGATCCTGAGGCCTATCAGCAGAATCTGGATGATATGCGCGAGACCACTGATCGCATGGCTGAGGATCGCAGGGAACGGGAAAAACACCGCGCCGAGATGAGAGAGCTGGCCGCTCGCACAGCACCCCAGCAGTCGCAACCACAACAGCAGAACCTGGTGGATCAATACAGTACTTCATGGGGTTATGAAGGCAGCTACTATAATCGGCCGGGACGCCCCCCCTGGCGGCCCGGTTACCGGCCGAAACCCGAGCAGCCGATCTACCGCCCGCCGCTGCAACCCCAGCCGCGGCACCCTCTGGAAGGTAACTCCCAGTTGATGAGGCCCATGTTGTCGCGCTGAATGTAATGGGGTTCTCTCTGTGCAAACTCTCAGGGATGGAGTATAGGTATCCTGTGCATATACACTAGCGTGCTTTAAACACTGTCGCCCACACCCACCTGGCCTTCGTTTTGAAATGGACCTGTCCCAACTGTCGTCAGCCTCTCCAGCAGGAGGCCCACTCTCTGGTTTGCGAGGCCCGGCACTGTTTTGATGTTGCCCGCGAGGGCTACGTCAATTTACTGCCAGCCAACCGCAAACACAGTAAGGAGCCTGGCGATAACCGGGAGATGATAGATGCCCGTCGCCGGGTACATCAGGCTCAGCTGTATCGTCCACTGGCAGAGAAACTAGCAGAAGTTATGCAGCCGCTGGTAGTGGCGGATGCGCTGGTACTCGACCTGGGCTGCGGTGAGGGCTACTACAGTGGCGTGCTGCTGGAGTCGATGGCTGGAATGTCGATCCATGCGGTCGATATATCCAAGCCAGCGGTTCGCCTGGCGGCCAAGGCCTGCCAGGCAGGGCACTTCGCGGTGGCCAGTTCATTTGACGTGCCGCTTGCCGATAATAGTGTGGATGCGGCATTTAGCGTCTTTGCGCCTACAGATGATCAGGAACTGGCTCGCCTGATCACACCTGGGGGCTATTTTTTGGATGTGACCCCCGCACCGTCGCACTTGTGGGAACTACGTGAATTGCTGTACGACAATCCCCGGCCACATGAGCAGGCACTCAGGCATCTGCCTCATTTTACGCAGCAGGCGAGCGAGCAACTGTCATTCCGTTTGATGCTTGCTGGCGAGGAACTGCGCGACCTGATTGCCATGACGCCCTATGCCTATGGTGGGCAGCGGGAGAATAAAAAGAAACTTGCCCAGCTGGATAGTCTGGAGCTGCAGGTGGCCTTCGCACTTAGTCTTTTTTGCCGGCTGCCTGACTAGCCTACCTTATGAACTTACTGGCTGATTGCCGCGGCAACACAGATAGACTAGAATCCGTGACGTCCTAGGGGGCGGCCAGTGTGCCTGAGATGTTGTTCGCAACAGACCCTTCGAACCTGATCCGGATAACACCGGCGTAGGAATAGGTATCTGCCTGTGGCGTCGTCCCGTGGCCTTTAGCTCTCCACCGCCATCCGGGTCTCTGATTTTTTCTGGAGACCAAGATGAAGTTTATTTCCCGCAAAACATTATTGTTACTGGCTTTCGGTGCCACCACTGTCCATGGCTCGGAAGATCTGGAAGAAGTAATTGTCACCGCCGACTTTCGTAGCAGTGAATTAATGACCAGCGCAGCCAGCGTGAGCGTATTAGGTGAGCTAAAAATAGCGGAGCGGGGGGCCCAGCATCTGGAAGATGTGCTCAGTGCTGCACCTAATGTGAGCTGGTCGACAGGTGCATCTCGCAGTCGCTTCATCCAAATTCGTGGAGTCGGAGATCTGGAACAGTACGCCGAGCCCAAATATTATCCCTCGGTGGGTATCATGGTAGATGATCTGGAGTTGGGTAGTGCCGCCAATGCCAGCATGTTGTTCGATGTGTCTCAAGTAGAGGTATTGCGCGGCCCCCAGGGGACTCGCTTCGGCGCCGCCGCCCATGCCGGTATGATCAAAATCAGCAGCAACGCCCCCACAGATGAATTTGAGGCATTGCTGCAAGGGGGTGTTGGTAATTATGGCGCCTATAATTATGGTGCTGTGGTTAGCGGACCTTTGAGCGATACCGTTGCCGGGCGCATCGCCTTGCAGCAGAACAAGGGTGATGGCTATATCGAAAATGAGTACCTGGGGCGCGACGATACTAACGGCTTTGACGAGATCACAGGCCGCGCTCGCCTGACCTGGCAGCCTAATGATAGCTCCAATTATGAATTGGCCCTGTTCAGCTTCGACGCAGAGAACGGCTACGATGCCTATTCCCTGGACAATGATCGCAACACCTGGTCGGACCAGCCTGGTACCGATGAACAGCAAACGCTTGCGGTTAGCGCCAAAGGCCAATGGCAAATCGGTTCGAGCAGCAGCCTGCAAGCAGTGATCAGCGATCTGGATGCGGACCTCAGCTACAGTTATGACGCAGACTGGATTTCTCCAGCGGTGTGCCAGATGTATACCTGTTCCTATGGATACGATACCGCCCAGGAGATTTTTGATCGTGACCGCGACCAGACCACCTTCGACCTGCGTCTATTGGGCGGGGCTGAGGCGCTGGCCGGCGGTGACTGGCGCTATGTGCTGGGGCTGTACGGCAATCAGAGTAGTGAATCTCTGGATTATGCCTACCCTAGTGTCTGGTATGGTTTTTACCAGAGCCTCAGCGAATATGAGACTGACCGTTATGCTGTGTATGGTGAGTTGGAATATGCCTTTAACGACAATTTGACTCTTTCCGGTGGGCTGCGGGTGGAGCGCTTCGAGGACGATTACCAGGACAGCAATGGGGTGGCTCATGACAATCGTGACGATTTGTACAACGGTGAACTGAGTCTGCAATATAGCTTCAGTGACAGCACCTTCGGCTACGCCACCCTGGCTCTGGCCAGTAAACCCGGCGGCGTTAATGTTGCTGCCAGCTCCCAGTACGGTTTCATGAGTCCTGATTTTCAAGGGTTTATGCAAGGCAAACTGCGTTTCGATGATGAGTCTTTGTTTAGTCGTGAACTGGGGCTAAAAACCCGCCAACTGGACAATCGCCTCGAGTTACGTGCGGCGTTGTTCTATGCAACACGTGAAAATGCGCAACTTGAAAACTGGATGTGGGACGACGCCGCAGGTTTGTGGATAGGCTATCTGGACAGTCAGTCAGATGCAGACAGTTACGGCCTGGAGCTGGAGACGACGTTTGATGCGACGGATTCTATCCAGCTGTTTGCCAACTTAGGCTGGCTGGAAACAGAGGTGGACGCCATTACCACCTTCGACCTGGATCTGTGGGAATTTGTAACCAAAGAAGACCGCGAACAGACCAAGTCGCCCAGTTACCAATACAACGTAGGCATCCGTGCGGTATTGCCGGCGGGCTTCTCGGGTTCACTGGAAGTTGAGGGGCGGGACGACAGTTTTTTTGGGTACTACCACGATGGCAAATTGGAAGCCTATGACCTGCTCAACGCCAGCCTGACCTGGACCAATGGCAGCATCAGCGTGAATTTGTGGGGGCGCAACCTCTCTGACGAGAACTACGCCACCCATGGCTTGTATTTCGGCGCGGATCCACGGGATGATTTTGGTGCCTGGAGCAACCAGACCTATTACCAGTTAGGCGCCCCGCGCACATATGGCCTGGATGTGTCCTGGTGGTTGTAAGTGCTTCTGTTTTGCGGTGCTTCAACATGACTGATTTGGAAAATTAATGGCGATCAATACATGGATTGAAATTTTCGCGACTCTGTCGGGGCTGATCTACATTATATTCCTGATTCGGGAGAATATTATCTGCTGGCCTTTTGGCATAGCAGGCTCGTTGCTTTCAATTTATCTGTTCATAGATGGCAAACTGTACTCTGAGGCGTTTCTTTACTTTTATTACGTGGTGATGGGCGGCTGGGGCTGGATACGCTGGAGTCAGCGTGATGCGATCAATGACAATCCCGTGGTGCGCTATGCTCTGCCAACCCATGGGGGAATCATCGTACTTTCTTCACTGGGGGCTGTTGCCCTGGGCACTTTCTTCAGCACCTATACAGATGCCCAACGTCCCTACATCGATGCTTTCACGACGATGTTCAGCTTCGCTGCCACCTATATGGAAGTTAAAAAAGTGCTGGAGACCTGGTTTTACTGGATCGTGCTGAATCTGGCGTCCATATGGCTGTACATGGATCGTTCGTTGGACATCTACGCGGCATTGATCTGCGTCTATGCGGTAATGTCCGTTTGGGGTCTAATACAGTGGACGCGTGTATACAGGCAGCAGCCCGGGGTCAGCTGATGTGGGCTGCGGCGGCATGGCCTCGCTGTTCCTTCACGGTGAATAGCAAGCCCAGACCGAGCACGAAAAAGGCCAGGGTCGATATCAGTGACAATTGGTGATCACCCCCCCCGAGACGATTGATCAATCCGTAGCTGATGGGGCCGAGTATTGCGGCTGCACGATTGGCTAGTCCCCACAATCCAAAGATCTCACCATTGTGTGAGGCGGGGGTGAGCTGTCCAATCAGGGCTCTGCTCCCTGCTTGAGTCGCACCCATAGCGAGGCCGATCAGATTGCCCGCTAGCCAAATATCCGTTTCCGTGCTGGCCTGCAGCGCCACGGCGATAGCAGCAATCCATACAACCAATGCTGCCGCCAGGCTGTTTACCGAGCCAAAGCGATCCTGCGCGAAGCCAAAGACGAAGGCGCCTACGGCGGCGGTGAGGTTGACCACCATGATCAACACAATCAGCTGTTGACTGTCGAATTGCATTACTTCCTGGGCGTAAATTGCCGCAACAACGACAACCGTGGCTACCCCGGCTTGAAACAGGATGATGCAAAACAGGAATCGGAATAAATCCGGCAGGCGCTTGGCATGTCCCAGGGTGTCCAGCACCTGGTGAAAACCCGCGCTAATGTAGCGTTTGCCCGGGGGTAGTCGTTGAGGTTTTGCTCTTTCTTGCAGCCATACAAAGGTGGGAGCAGCCGTGACCGCGAATATTCCGGCAGTAATGAGCAGGCAGACAGGGACATAGTCGGAGGGTCCAAGCCCCTGGCCGCTGGCGTAGTTTATGTAAGCCAGACAGCAGCCCAGGGTAAGCATGCCGCCAAAGTAACCCAGGCTCCACCCGTAGCCGGAAATGCGGCCCATGTTCTTGCTATTGGCAATCTCAGGCAGGAATGCTGCAATCAGGTTTTCCCCGCTGGTGAAGGCTACTGAAGACAGTGTGAGTAACAATACTGCCATTACGACCTGTCCGGGTTCGGCGCCGGCGAGTAAGGCCGTAGCTGTTACGCAGACAGCGGAAGAGAGCAGTAAAAAAGCTTTCTTGCTCGCGCGAAAGTCGGCAATCGCGCCCACAATAGGCCCGCTGACGAGGACAACAAGGTTGGCAGCGCCTATAGCGAGGGTCCACATCAAAGTGGCTGAGCCGGGTTCGGCGCTTTCCAGGTCGGCCGCTATCACGCCAACGAAGTAGGCGCTGTAGATGGTCGTGAGGACCACAGTGGTGTAGCCTGAGTTGGCAAAGTCGTAAAATGCCCAAGCGATAATTTCTCGCAGGCGTGCAGTTTCCGGAGGAGTGCTAGCTGTCACTGTGTGGTCGCCAGACTAAATCGGGTAGGGGGAGTTGGATTGAAAGAAATGTTGCAGAATATAGCCATGACTCTGGTAGACGGGTTAATGGCCATCATTCCCAGGGCTGTCCCCGACGGCGTCGCGCTGCGTAATTGCAAAATCATCTCCCATCGCGGTGAACACGATAACCGCACTGTCATGGAAAATACCCTGCTTGCCTTCGACATTGCAAGGGCTGCGGGCGTTTGGGGTGTCGAATGTGATATTCGCTGGACGCGCGATCTGGTACCTGTGATTTTTCATGACTCATCAGCAGAGCGTGTGTTTGGCAAAAACCTGTCTATTGAATCACTTGAATTTTCTGAATTACGGCAGCAACTGCCGGCCATTCCCACTCTCCAAGAAGTGGTGGCCAGGTATAGCGGCAACACTCACCTGATGTTGGAATTAAAAGGCTATTGTCCTGAGCAACTTCAGGCGCAACGCGATGGATTGCAAACGATACTCAGCAACGTTGTCCCAGGTGAGGACTATCATGTGTTGGCCCTGGATCCTGATCTTTTTACTCTCGTTGATTTCCTCGCGCCAGAATTTTTGCTGCCAGTTGCCCAAACTAATACCTCTGAATTGAGCAAAATAAGTTTGCAGCGTGGCTATTGCGGCCTGGCCGGCCACTACTTGATGCTGGGAGAGAGTGTACGGCAACGTCATGCGAACGCAGGACAGCAAATAGCGACGGGATTTCCTCATTCGAAAAATTGTCTTTACAGGGAAATTGGACGCGGAGTGGAGTGGGTCTTTAGCAATAATGCAGTCGCTTTGCAGGGCAAACTTGCAGCATTGCTGGCGTCCCGAAACGCTTGAGTAACGGTACCAATTGCTCGGCTGTTACAGTAATATTCTCACCCTTCACAGTTGACTGACACGTCGCATTTTTTACGGTTTACAAGAGATTCTCCATGACATTTGAGCAACTCGGCCTGTCACCAGCGCTGCTGCGAGCGGTTGAGGAAAAAGGCTACAGCAAGCCATCTCCAGTCCAGGCCAAGGCCATACCTGCGGTACTGTCCGGCAAAGATGTGATGGCTGCAGCCCAAACCGGCACGGGGAAAACGGCCGGTTTTACCCTGCCTATATTGCAACGTTTACTTGAGAGCGCTGCGCTCAAGCCACACCGCATTCGTGCGCTTATTTTGGCCCCCACTCGCGAGCTCGCCGCCCAGGTAGGGGAGAGCGTCAGCACTTACGGAGCTCACCTGCCGCTGAAGTCTACCGTGGTGTTCGGCGGCGTTAAGATAAATCCGCAGATCGCCCAATTGCGTCGAGGCATCGATATCCTTGTAGCAACTCCGGGGCGTCTGCTGGACCTGCACGACCAGGGTGAGGTTGATTTCGGCGAGCTAGAAATCCTGGTGCTCGATGAAGCTGACCGTATGTTGGACATGGGGTTTATCCATGACATCCGTCGCATTATTAAACTACTGCCACCCAAGCGCCAAAACCTGATGTTCTCTGCGACCTTCGCCCCAGAAATTCGCGAGTTGACTGCGAAAATTTTGCACCAGCCGGTGGAGGTAGAGGTGGCAGCGCGCAATGCTACCGCCGATAAAGTTCAGCAGTGGGTGTATCCGGTAGATAAAAAGCGCAAGAGCGCCCTGCTGCGGGAGTTGATTCAGGAGAACAACTGGACCCGTGTATTGGTTTTTTCTCGCACCAGGCATGGCGCCAATCGTCTCGCCCAGCAATTGGCCAAGTTTGGTATTGAAGCTGCCGCTATACATGGTGATAAAAGCCAGGGTGCCCGCACTCGTGCACTCGAAGACTTCAAAAAAGGCAAAGTCAGAGTGCTGGTCGCCACAGATATCGCCGCTCGCGGTCTGGACATTGCCGAGCTACCACAGGTGGTTAATTTTGATCTACCCAGTGTGGCAGAAGATTACGTGCATCGCATAGGTCGCACCGGGAGGGCTGGCGCCTCTGGCAAGGCATACTCACTGGTAAGCGCTGATGAAATCAAACAGTTGAACGCGATAGAGCAGTTAGTCCAACGTCACTTGACTCGCGAATACATCGGCGGGTTCGAGCCTGAGCATGAAGTTCCTGACAGTGCTGCGCTGCGCAAACCGCCGCAGCCCGGGCAGCGCCCTCCTAAACACCGGGGAGGTGGTCATGGCGATGGTAAACATACCGCGCGCGGTCGCGGCGGGGAAGGGCATAAGCGCCCTCGGCGTCGGCGGCCAAGGGCGGGCTCGGGCAATCGAGTCTAGTAGCCACCGTCGCCGGCTAAAATTTGCCTGGCGAAGGCCTCGGTTAGGGGTTCATAGCGGTTAGAACCAGGCTTCAGTACAAACATCACATCACTGACTTTACTCGTGTCAAAACGCTGCTCACGCAACTCACCCTTAAGCATTTTGAAGGTGCCTGTGGTATCCATATCGGTGAGTATTCTGAGGAACAGCGGTCGAGAGTAGGCCGGGAGTTGTTCGCAAATAAGGCTTGAAAAACTGTCTAGTTCCAAGTCCTGCTGACCTTCTTCTAACAGTAGTGCCGCCATGCCGGCCCGGCCATTGGTGTTGGGTACTTCCACTCCGTATACATTGCTGAATGCGATCTGTGGATGGTTATTGATGACTTCGCCTACCTCGTTGGTGGACACATTCTCACTCATCCAGCGGAAGGTATCGCCGACACGATCCACGAACTGGTAGTGGGGCATGCCCAGAGCAAAACCGACGTCTACTTTTTTTAATAAGTCCCCGGTGTTGAACCATGCATCTCCATCTTTGTACACATCGCGCATTATTTTCTGTTCTGTGGCGTCTGCACTGGTATAGCCCTCGAATGCTGTCAGCTCGGTTATTTTTCCTAGCAGCAACCCAGCTTCGTCTGGGTCGGCCTTGATGCAGTATCCCTTGTCATCCTTTATGACTTCATCTGCATCAATGTCGTACTTGATCAGCGTATGAGGCAAGCTGCTGGTGCCTATGGTGCAGTCCTTGTTCAGCAGGTTGAGAAAACCCAAGTTGCCCTCGCTGGAACCGTAAAACTCAGCCACCCTGGTGATGCCGAAACGCTCTTTGAAAGCCTGCCAGATATCGGGTCGTAGACCGTTGCCCATTATGGTGGTCAGTGGATTATGGTAGTCGTCCTGTGCTTCTGGTGTGCTCAGCAGGTAACGGCAGATTTCGCCGATATAGAGAAAGCAGGTGGTGCCATATTCGCGCACCTCGGGCAGAAATTGACTCCCGGAAAACTTGCGGCGCAGGAAAATGCTAGCGCCGGTATTGAACGCTGCGCCGGCTCCCAGAAACAGACCGGTGCCATGGTAGAGCGGCAGACACAGGTAAATCCGGTCGTTGACATCGCAGCGCAGGCCCCCCATAGATGACATTAAAGAGCTTTGGATAAACCGTCTGTTACTCATGACTGCGGCCTTGGGCATGCCTGTCGTGCCCGAGGTGAATATATAAAGTGCTCTCTCGGCAATGGTGTTTGTTTGTGAATCGACCGGGTTGGCCTCAGCTTCGTACTCGCTTTCCTCGGCGAGATTGGTGGCCCAGTTGGGGCTGTTTTCGGTGCCGAGATCTGGTACATAAATCCAGGCCTTGATCGAGCTGAGCTCGGATCCCAGTCGGACTTCATCTATGGCCGCTAATCGCTCCTCGCCGAACACGCACCAGCGAGCATCAGTAATTTCCATGCAGTGGGTAAGCGCTTTACCTACCAGGTTTGTATTGATTAGCGCTGCTATTGCACCAAGCTTATTCAGACCGATTAGTGTTGCCAGAAATTCGATTCGATTTTCCATTACCAGGGCAGCGCAGTCGCCCCGTTTTATACCGAGTCCCTTCAGGGCGTGAGCGTACTGATTGGCCAGCGCGTTCAGTGCCTTCCAGTTCAGCTCACGGCCTTCGAAAATCACGGCACTGTGCTCTGGATATTTCTGGGCCAGGGTTTCCACCCTGGCGGAGAAACAGTCGGTAGTCGTTGGCGACTTTGGTTTTAGCTCCCTGGCCAGGGATGCTATAGCGGGCAGTTGAGCAATGGCATTGGCTATAGTTTTTACGGTCATGTTAGTTGGAATACTCCAAAGAGTGCTGCGTGATCGGATAAGTCTCGCCAGTGTTCCCCCGCCAGGCGGCGGCAAGCAACTGGTTCGAGACCACGAAAATATACACGATCGACAGGTAAAAGGGGTGCCCATACCGGGAAAGTGCGCGCGTGTCGTCCTTCCAGCGTGACGAAAAGTTCCTCTAGTCCAAGGTCATCGTGCAAGTGTCTTTCAGCGCGGCGGCGCCAGTCATTGAAGTCACCAGCGATGATCATGGGTTCATCCCTGGGTACGTGCTCATCAATACGCTTGGTGAGTGTTCGAAGTTGCTCGCGACGCTCCTGCTCCAGCAAACCTAAATGTACGCAAAGTGTGTGCAGGCGAGTTTTTTTGTGTGGTAGTTCGATCACTCCATGAAGAATGCTGCGACTGGAGCGGGGGAAAATGGAGACATCAATATTTTCCCAGCTGATGAAGGGATACTTGCTGAGAATGGCATTGCCGTGATCCCCTTTGCGGTAGATAGCGTTGCGACCGTAGGCAAAGTGGGGCCAGGATTGGTCTGCCAGATATTCAAAATGAGGTTGGTCAGGGTAAGAAAACTTGCGTTTTTTGGCATCACTTTTAATGGCCGTGCCGTGTATCTCCTGCAGAAATACAATGTCTGCCCCTGTCTCGGCAATGCGCTCGCGCATGGTTTCTAACATGAATCGGCGATTTCCGCTGCAATAGCCCTTGTGGATATTGTAGGTGAGGATGTGAATCTCTTTGTTCTTGGAGGCCATCGTCTCAGTGTTCGCCGCGCGTTAGACGGGCCTTTCTGGACCAGGTCAGTACATAGTCAAGACCGCTGACAATGGCGATAATTATCACAACAACTGTGGCGACCGAAAAAATTGCTTCCGGCAGTGGTGGAAGTAGCTGCGCTGCCAGTAGAAACACGCAGAATAAAATCTGCACGATCATATTCAGTTTGCTCAAACTAGTGGCGCCGAATTTGAAAGGACCGACGACGAGTCGATAGCACAGTGCGCCTCCAACAATGACCAGGTCCCTGCCAATGACAATAGCGGCAAGCAGCCAGTCCACCAGCCCCACACTGGCGAAGCAGATGAAGGCCACCATCACCAGTATTTTGTCGGCTATGGGGTCCAGCGCAGCGCCGATAGGGGAAAAGTAATTCAGCCTGCGTGCGGCAAACCCGTCCAGGGCATCGGTGATACCTGCAAACAAACCGACCCAGAGGGCAAGATCGTATTCCTGGCGCAAAATAAGCACGCCCAAAGGCAGCGCCAGTAGCAGGCGCAGAGTCGTCAGTGCGTTGGGCAGGTATTTGAGCATCAGTTTCCTGTAAGACCTAATCCTCGCCGCTGTCGCTGCGCAGCAGGTATACGGCTAACTGCCGCTGCTCCTGGTCTGTCAGCGGGAACACAGGCATGGGGGGGCGGGGCGCTTGCAAGGTATCCATAACAGCAGTGTAGCCCAAGCGCTCGGCCAGTCCGTACAAAGAGACATCATTCTGTCCGGTTTCGTGACAGCTGGCACAGTTCAGCTGCTGGTAGAGGTCAGCCCCGGCGGTATACATTGCCGGTAGGTTGGCTGTTTTCAGCCAGGCGGGCGCTCCCTTGTCCAGGCGGTTGGCAGTGCTGACTTTGAGCGCGGCCTGTGGCTTGATGTCGTCCTGGCTCACGCGATAAATTGCTCCGGCATAGTCGTCGGAAATATATACCGCACCATCAGGTCCCTGTGCCACGTCTACCGGGCGGCCAATGATGTCGCCATCCCGGTTGAAACCGGAGAGAAAGTCCCTCTGTTCTATGCCTGAATCCGTGAAGTGCAAAGAGACCACCTTGTATCCGTCAGGCGAGCTGCGGTTCCAGGAACCGTGTAATGCAACCAGAGCGACGCGGTCGAAATCGCCAGGCCAGTCGCGGGTGTCCACAAAGCTGATCCCCAGTGGGGCATTGTGCGGAGCAAAACCGTGCACGGGAGCTGTCGGTTGACGATCTCTCGCCTGCGGGTCGTTGCCCATATCCGGGTCGGGTATATTGTTGTCGTTGAAGTAGGGCCAACCGTAAAATTTCCCTTGCTGAACGAGATTGAGTTCACACACAGGGAAGTCATCCCCGAGCATGTCGCGGCCATTATCGGTGGCATAAAGGCCACCATCCCAGGGGGACCAGTCAAAACCCACACTGTTACGCAGGCCGCTGGCGAATATTTCAGCGTCGCTACCATCCGGGTTAAAACGCATCATCGTCGCGCGGCGCTCGTCATTCTCAATACAGACATTGCAGGTGGACCCTTGGGCCAGGTACAGCTTGTCGTCGGGCCCGAAACGGAGAGTCTTGCTCCAGTGGTTTCCGTCGCCGGTGAGCCCAGTGATGATGCTTTGGTACTCGCCGCTAGGCCTGCCATTGTCAAAGCGGATGCGACCTACTTGCTCGCGCTCCGCGATATACAGCCAGCCCCGGTGGAAATCCATGCCCTGTGGTCGGTTGAGCCCCGTTACTACTGGTTCCATACCATCGTGCCTGCCATCGCCATTGCTGTCTTTGCGCAGCAGGACCACGTCGCCTGAATGGGGTCGACTGACCAGCAGGTCATCGTTGGGAGTGAAGCGCATAAAGCGTGCCCGCGGCAGATCCTTGGCGTAAATTTGCAGGGAGAACCCTGGCGGCAACGAGTACTCGCCATTATCCCTGATGTCTTCCAGGGCCGGTCCGGGTACCCCAAAAAAGACATTGGTAATCATGCCGATGCTGGAGGTGCTGATGGAGCCGCCGGCCAAGAGCAAACCCAGTGCTGCGACCGGCAGCATTAATAGTACAACCAGGGTAATTAAAACTCTTTTCAAGCCAGTACCTTTCTCAACAGTTTGTCTGCTTCAATGGCCAGGAAACTGGGCAGAAAACACAGCAGGATTAACGGCCACCACTGGGCCGGGAAAGGCGCTGTGCGAAACAGGGCAGCGGCCTCCGGGATCAGGGTGGGAATAAAGCGTATCGCGATGCTGAGAATGATACCTGCAATCAACCATGGGTTGGAGAACGGATTGAAGGTAAATACCGACCCGTAAATTGAGCGTGCCGATATCACGTAGCCGAAATGCGCCAACAGAATCGCCCAGAATGCAGCGGTCTGGGCCTGAGTGAGCAACAGAGGATTAATGATTTCGCCACCTACTACGGCGGCACTGCCGAAGTGGTAGTAAACAAGAAAGCCCGGAGCTGAGATGGCCAGTCCCAGTAACACGACCCGTTGCAGGAAGAGGGCATTGATGATTTGGGTCTTGGCCGGCCGTGGCGGTGCGTTGAGTAGGCCTTTTTCCTTGCTCTCCATCATCAGCGGCATGGTCAACAGAACTGAGTCCAACAGGTTCACCCATAATATCTGTACCGGTTCCAGTACAAAGCGAGCCCCGAACAAGGGCACCCAGGCAGCCATGATAATCGCGCCCATGATTAACAAGGCCTGGGCGGCGTTGGTTGGCAGAGTGTAAAGAATCGCTTTTTGCAAATTATTCCAGGCATGCCTGCCTTCTTCCACGGCGGCAACAATGGTAGCGAAATTGTCGTCGGCCAGAACCATGTCAGAGGACTCCTTGGCCACTTCAGTGCCACTGATACCCATGGCAATGCCTATGTCTGCAGCCTTCAGTGCCGGCGCGTCGTTGACGCCGTCGCCGGTCATTGCAACCACCAGTCCGCGGGCCTGTAATGCTTCGGCAATGGACTTTTTGTGCTCCGGCGCAACTCTGGCAAACACGGAGACCTGATCAACAATTGACTCCAGCTCGCCTTTGTCCATTTTACTGAGCTCTGTGCCGGTCACCACCCGAGCCGATTCGATACCCAGCTGAAGGGCAACGGCCTGCGCTGTATCCGGGTGATCCCCGGTAATCATCACTGTGCGGATGCCGGCTGTCTTGCATTGGGCCACAGCTTCGATCGCAGATTGCTTTGGGGGGTCGATCATTCCCTGTAGCCCGGCAAAGCACATGTGGGTCAGGTCTGCGTGGCGCAGATCCTCCTGCCCGGCGGGCATTTCTTTTACGGCGAAACCCAGAGTGCGCAGGGCGTCCGTCGCGAAGGATCTGGCTGTTTCGAGGGCAAGCTGTTCATCAAAATCAGTGGCGCTACCATCAGCGGCCAGCGTGTTGCTGCACATGTTGATAATGACTTCAGGCGCGCCTTTGGCGAGGATCCATCTGCGGCCCTGATCTTCAACCAGTACCGCCATATACTTCACACTGGAGTCGAAGGGGATTTCCTCCAGGCGCTGAATACCGTCTGCGGCTAACTCGGCTTTTGCTGCAGAGATACGCAGGGCTAATTCGGTGGGGTCACCGGTACCGCCGCTGCCACGAAGGTGGGCGTTGTTGCAATTAAAACCGCATCCGAGCAGGGTCATTAGCGCCGGATTTTTACTCGGAGGGGTGGGCGCTGCATCGCAACGAAATTCCCCTTCGATGTCATAGCCCTTGCCGCTGAGTTCGAATACATCACCACCGGCGTAGACCCTGGTGACCGTCATACGGTTTTCGGTGAGAGTGCCGGTCTTGTCAGAGCAAATAACGGAGGTGGCCCCCAGCGTCTCTGCGGCGGGTAGTTTCCTGATAAGTGCTTTGCGTCGGGCCATGACCACGCCAGACAAGGCGAGTATTGATGTCACCAGTGCCGGCAGCATTTCCGGTATCGCCGCAACCACCAACGATACAGCACCGAGGAAGCTGTAGGAGATCGCGTAACCAACGTACACGCCGTAGGCAAAGTTGAATGCGCCAATCAATAGTATTGCGATGATCAGCGTATGAACGAACTCCTTCATCTTGCGCTGTAGCGGGGTGGTGCGGGCATCTGCGTCCTTGACCATAGCGGCGATATGGCCGAAAGCAGTGCCCGCTCCGGTCTCGATCACCAGAGCACGGGCGGTGCCCTGAGTCAGAAAGGTGCCAGAAAAACCGATATTGACCTGGTCACCGGGCACCAGGTCCTGGCCTTCAATTGCAGCGATACTCTTTTTAGCGGGTACAGATTCTCCAGTGAGAGAGGACTCGTCCACATGGATATTGGCTACCTCCAGGAAGCGCACGTCAGCGGGGATTTTGTCGCCACCTTCCAGCACCACAAGGTCTCCGGGTACCAGTTCCCTGGCGGGTATTCTGCGCTGATCGCCGGCGCGGATGACCAATGCTTCCTGCACCATCATGTTGCGCAGAGCATCAAGTGCGCCCTCCGCTTTACCTTCCTGGACAAACCCTAAAATGGCGTTGAGCAACACGACTAAGATGATGACGATAGTGTCGGGCAGCATGTGGCTACCCATGATGGTAAGTACGCCGGTCACCAGGGCCGTGGCCAGCAGAATGATCACCATGGGATCATTAAACTGGCGCAGGAACAGTACCCACGCAGGCGTCTTTTGGAAGGCGATCTCGTTGGGTCCGAATTTATCCAGACGCGCGGCGGCCGATTCTTCGTCCAGCCCGGCGCTGCTGCTGTGAAGTTGCTGTGCTACTGCCTCAGTTGATAATGCATACCAAGCCTTATCCACGTGTGGTGTCTCCCGGTCCGGTGAAAGTAAGGATGCTCACTTTTCTCATTCTAATGCCCGGGGCAGGCAGTGGGGTATGCGCAGTGTCAATGGTTGTGCTGTTATTACCCGCCAGTGGCGGACTATTGACGAGTACGGCTCAGATTACGTTTGACTTCCTGCAGGTGCTGAGTGAATTCCTCTCCCTGTTCCAGAGCGAGGCAGGTAGCAAGGATATCGATAATGACCAGCTGGGCGATGCGTGAGGTCATAGGCGTGTAGCGGTCTGTGTCTTCGCCGCTTTCAACTCCCAGTACCAGAGGGCAGGCCTTGGCCAGCGGAGAGCCGGGTGAGGTGATGCCTACCACCTGACAGCCTCTGCTGACGGCCAGGTCTGCCAGTTCAATCATCGCCGTCGTGCGGCCGGTATAGGAGATGCAAATCAGTAGATCGTCTGTGGACAAGCCCGCTGCGACAACACGCTGATTGATAATGTCTGTGTGCGCCATGACGGGCATGGGGAAGCGCAGTAATTTGTGTTGGGCATCCAGAGCGACAGAGGCTGATGCGCCTAATCCACACAGGGCGATGGAGCGAGCGTCGCTCATCGCCGCGACTATGTCCTGCAGAGCGGCCAGGTCCAGGTGATCCTGGGTATTGGCGAGACTGGCCTGGGTACTTTCAAATATCTTCGCGGCCACTTTTCCCGCAGAGTCGTCCGGGTCTATGTCTCTGGTCATGCGCGGCTGTTTGCGCGCCAGTTCGGCTGCCAGTGCCAGCTTGAAGTCCGGGAATCCCTTGTATCCCAGGCCGGTACAAAACCGGTTTACGGTGGGTTCGCTGACCTCGGACAATGCGGCCAGCGAGGCGGTAGTAGAGGCGAGAATGGCTTCCGGGTTGGCTACAACCTGGGCAGCAATCTTGTGGGCAGACTTACTGCGTTTGCTGCGGGGGTCGGCAAGGTCGGTTAGCAGGGGCATGTCTGGTTACTCCGCCAGAATCGAATAAATGTAATAAAAGTACTATAGAACGCTTAAGTCCCCGGTGCATTAAGAAACTGAAAGTTTTGAGGTCTATTTGGCGGTTATGGGCTTTATTTGCTGGTTTTTTTGTCGCCAGGCAAAATATTTAGGAATCGCTTGCAGGATGTTGAATGAAGAGCTAAAGTCCTAAAATGTAATAAAATTACACAGAGTTTTTTTATGTCCGACCATAATTTGAGTGAATATCGGGTTCTTCCCGTGGTAACAGCCCGTGATGTAGCGTCTACAGTAGCGCTCTCAAGAGCACTTCTGGCTGGCGGTATGGGTGCCATTGAAATCACCCTGCGCACGCCCGCCGCTATGGACGCGATAATTGCAGTTAAAGCAGAGCTGCCTGAAATGCTGGTGGCTGCCGGCACTGTCACTACGGTGCCGGAGCTTGAGCGAGTCGTGGCCGCTGGTGTCTCCCTGGCACTGAGCCCTGGGGGAACAGATCGTTTGTTGGCTGCAGCAGCGGAGGCACCATTGCAGTTTATTCCAGGGGTTGCCAGTGCATCCGACGTGATGCGGGCCGTGGACTACGGCATTAAGGTCTGCAAATTATTTCCAGCCACCGTGTTGGGAGGTCAGGCTATGTTAAAAGCGCTGGCGGGGCCTTTTCCTGATATGCAGTTTTGCCCCACTGGTGGTTTGAATCCTGAAAATTTCCGCGATTTTCTTGCTCTGCCAAATGTGGTTTGTTGCGGTGGGTCATGGATGGTGGCCTCTGAACTGGTGGACAATGAACGCTGGGATGAAATTGAACAACTGGCCCGCGAGGCCATGAGCTAACAATTATCAGAACATAGGAGTTTAGTGATGACGCAGCAAAAGCCTATCAAGGTGGGCATTATGGGGTTCGGCCAAACCGGGCGACAAATATTCGAGTTGGCCTCGCGTAGTGACGATGTGGAGGTGGTAGCTATTGCCGACGTCGGCAAGCCGGAAATCTTGCACTATCTGTTGAGCTCGGAAGTAGAGCGGCCAGAACGGCATCGACTTGAGGGTAATTTTCTGGTCAATGACAGCTGCCGTGCACGGCTAATGGAAATAGACCGGCCCGCTGAGATGCCCTGGGATATTTTTGGTGTAGATGTGGTGATTGATTCTACCGGGAAGTACCGTGACAGGGTCTTCATGGAGGATCACCTTTCCAACGGAGCACCTCGTGTTCTGTTGCGTACCCTGCCCACCGATTACATTGATCGTATTGTCATCCCTGGCCTGAATGAATCCAGCGCTTGTGCTGATGACCGGATGATTTCTGCTGGCTCGGCTACCACCAGCGCATTGGCGCTGCTACTGGATAGCCTGGCGGGCAAGTTTGATATCGAATGCGGCAGTATGACGACCATTCACGCGTTTACCTCAGATCAGGCTCTGCAAGACTACGCAGGATCTGACTTTCGTCGCAGCCGCTCGGCGGCCAAAAATATAATACCCAACAGCCACGAGGCCAGTTTGTGGCTGGGGCAGATCCTGCCAGCGTTTGACGGCAAAATTCTCACATCTGCACTCAACGTGCCTGTGCAGGAGGGCTGTCTGCTGGACGTCAACCTGGTAATGGCCGATAGCAAAGTAGATGTAGAGGCTGTCAATAATGCGATGCGGGAGGCCGCTGCACGGCACCCTGGCATTATCGGCGCAGTTGAAGACCCAATAGTGTCCTCTGATGTGATAGGTAATCCACTGTCTTTGCTGTTCGATACCAAGGGCACGATTAAGGCAGGGAACAACACTATCAAGACACTCAGTTGGTATGAAAATCTCGGACACGCGTCGAGACTATTGGACGTGGTGAGGCTTTATGGTTTGCTGGATCAGCAAGGGGAGGCGGCGTAATGAAAGTTGGTATTAATGGCTTTGGCCGCATTGGCCGCTCGGTCTTTCGTATTTTAGAGAATGTGGAAGGCATCGATGTCGTGGCGATTAACGATCTGTTCGATAACGATGCACTACGTTACCTACTCAGTTACGACACGGTGATGGGGCCTTTTGGCAAGAACCTGACACTGGAAGATGATCACTTTGTCACCGACAAGAGCCGGGCCAAACTCCTCAATGTACGCAACCCGGTGGATATTCCCTGGGGTGAGCTGGGTGTGGATGTGGTGGTTGAAGCCACGGGTGTCTTTCGCACTCGCGAGCAGCTAGAACAACATCTGGCGGCGGGTGCTTCCCGGGTGATACTCACGGTGCCGTCCAAAGACGCCATTGATTACACGGTGGTGCTGGGGGTTAATGATGACGGCCTCAACCCAGAGCATCGCATTATATCCAACGCCAGTTGCACGACTAACTGTCTGGCACCCATGGCGTGTGTGCTCAATGATGAGTTTGGTATCGAAGAGGGAGTGATCAATACGGTTCATGCCTATACTAATGATCAGCGTCTGGCGGACGTGCCGCACTCGGATTGGCGCCGCAGTCGAGCGGCTGCTGAGAACATCATTCCAACTTCAACCGGCGCTGCAAAAGCGGTGGGCGAAGTGCTGCCAGATTTGAAAGGCAAACTGCACGGTATTGCCGCCAGAGTGCCAGTACCTGATGGCTCTGTTGTTGATCTTTTCGTCAAGCTCGGCAAATCTGTCTCTGTCGATGATGTCAACGCCGTGGTACGGGCGGCTTCTGAGTCGGACAGATTCAAGGGAATTTTGCATTACAGTGACGTACCCATCGTATCGTCAGATATTATCGGTAATTCCCACTCGTCAATTTATGACGCGGGATTCACTGGCGTTACGTCGAATCGTTACCTGCGGGTATTAAATTGGTATGACAACGAGTGGGGCTATGCCTCACGGGTCTGTGACCTATTGGGGAGAATCGACAGTTGGTAAATGAGCAGCATCCACAGCCGGACTATAGCGGTCTGCGCAGTAACGTAAATGCTCTGGGGCGTATCCTCGGCGATACCATTGCCAATGCCGAGGGTGATGACTTTCTGGCTTTAATTGAGCGTATTCGCGGTTTGTCCAAGGGCGCCAGGGACGGCTCTGTTGATGATCGAACAGAGCTGCTCGCCCAGTTAAGGGCCTTGGATAACGACCAGCTGGTGCCGGTTGCCAGGGCATTTGCCCAGTTTCTTAATCTGGCCAACCTCGCCGAACAGCAGCATCTGGTATCCAGAGCCATGGACCCACTGCTTTCAGCTTCGCGCAACCTGAGTAATAGCCTGCGTGAGTTGCGGGAGGAGGGGGTTAGTGTCGCTGAAATCGAGCAGGCCATCGCCGGTCTGAAAATCGAGCTGGTGCTAACCGCACATCCAACCGAGATTACCCGCCGAACCCTTATTCACAAGCACAGTGATATAGGCGCTTGCCTGGGTCAACTGGAGCTGGGTGGTCTTACCGAGCGCGAGGAGTCGCAGTTGCGATCTCGTTTGCGAGAACTGGTGGCACAGATATGGTACGGAGATGATTTTCGTCGCGAGCGTCCTACGCCGGTTGATGAGGCCAAGTGGGGCTTTGCGGTAGTCGAGGAATCACTGTGGCGAGCGGTGCCTGAATTTTTGCGTCGGCTGGATGATGCTCTCGGTCAGCACTGTGACCTGAGTCTGCCGCTGGAGGCGGCTCCGGTGAATTTTGTTTCCTGGATGGGTGGAGATCGCGATGGTAATCCCAATGTAACGGCCGAGGTAACCCGGGAAGTTATGTTGCTTTCTCGCTGGCAGGCGGCTGACCTTTATCTAGGCGATATTACCCAGCTTCTGGAAGAGCTTTCCATGACGCGCTGCAGCGACAGCCTGCGCAGTCTGGCTGGAGAAGCCCACGAACCTTATCGCGCCATTTTACGGCAGCTGCGGGAGTTACTGCGCAACACACTGGCCAGTATTGAGGCCCAACTGCGGGGTGAGTCCGCTGGCGACCGGGACATTCTAAAGACAGAGGAACAACTTTGGCAGCCACTACTGGCCTGCTACCAGTCCCTGATCGATTGCGGCATGGAGATTATTGCCCGGGGTACTTTGCTCGACGTATTGCGCCGGGTGAGATGCTTTGGAGTGCATCTGGTGCGTCATGATATCCGCCAGGACAGCGCCCGCCATACTGAAGCCTTGTCGGAAATCACTCGTTGTCTCGGCCTGGGCGATTATGCTGACTGGGACGAGGACACTCGATGCGCATTTTTGTTGCGTGAGCTGGGGAATCGCAGACCATTGATTCCACGCCAGTGGCAGCCATCAGCAGATGTCCAGGAAGTTCTGGATACCTGTGCGGTTGCGGCAGAGCAACCGCGCGGAGCGCTGGGAGCTTATGTGATTTCCATGGCCAGGCAGGCATCTGACGTGCTGGCGGTGCACCTGCTGCTGCAAGAGGCGGGAGTGAGTGGTAGCGTCCCTGTAGCGCCGCTTTTTGAAACGCTGGACGATTTGTCCCGGGCCAAAGATGTGGTTACGCAGTTGTTAAGCAACCACTGGTATCGCGGCCATATTGCCGGTCATTTGATGGTGATGATTGGTTATTCCGACTCCGCCAAGGACGCAGGTGTGTTATCTGCTTCCTGGGCGCAGTACCGGGCGCAGGAGGAACTGCTTGAGGTGTGTTCCGGCCAGGGTGTTGAGCTGACTTTGTTTCACGGACGCGGAGGCACGATCGGACGAGGCGGTGCGCCAGCGCGGGAGGCGTTACTTTCGCAGCCACCGGGTTCGTTAAAAAATGGTTTGCGGGTAACAGAGCAAGGGGAAATGATCCGCACCAAGTTGGGGTGGACCTCGCTGGCAGTAAAAACACTGGCGCTGTATACGGTGGCTATCTGCAGGGCGAATCTACGTACACCACCGGCCCCCCAGGACAGCTGGCGGGAGGCGATGGAAGAACTGTCCGAGAATTCTTGTGCCGCTTATCGGGCAGTAGTCCGTGAAGAGCCTGATTTTGTGCCCTATTTTCGCCATGCTACGCCGGAGCAGGAATTGGCCAAGTTACCACTGGGCTCACGACCTGCGAGGCGTAAGGGAGGTGGTGGCATCGAGAGTTTGCGGGCCATTCCCTGGATATTTGCCTGGTCCCAGAATCGCCTGATGCTGCCTGCATGGCTGGGTGCGGGCGCTGCCCTGGCGGTGGCTCAGGAGAAAGACAATGCCCAGCTGATCAGGGAAATGGCCGCAAACTGGCCCTTCTTCGCGACACGGCTGTCCATGCTCGAAATGGTTTATGCCAAGGCGGATGTGGGGCTGTCAGCGTACTACGACGAAACCCTGGTGCCTTCGGAGTTAACCTTTATAGGCGAGAGTTTGCGGGCACAATTGGTGGCCGATACAAGCACAGTAATGAATATTCAAGGCAGCGAGCAGTTGCTGGCTGATCAACCCTGGACCGCGGAGTCTATTCGCCTTAGGAATATTTACACGGATCCTCTGAACTTTCTTCAGGCGGAGCTGCTCAAACGTAATAGAGAAGCAGAAGAGCCGCAATTGGCGCGGGCGATCATGGTGACCATAGCCGGCATTGCCGCCGGTATGCGCAATACTGGCTGAATCTCTTGACCGGGCAGCGATGGCTGCCGACAATGGCGGGTCCCCGTTACGGGGTTACTCCCCAGACTTTGAGGTAACAACATGCAAAGAATTTTCAAGGCTACCGTATTGCTGTCATTCCTGGCCCTGATGGGGCAAGGGGCTTGGGCACAGGACAGTTATAGCAATGCGATGAGCGCTTTTAAGGATGCTGGAGACAGCTCTGGCTACTTCAACAGCGCTTATGGCTATGCCATTTTTCCCACCATCGGTAAAGGCGGAATTGGCATCGGTGGCGCTCATGGCAAAGGCAAGGTGTATGTTGGCGGGCGCCATATCGGCAACACCTCTATGACGCAGATCACCATGGGCTTTCAACTAGGCGGGCAGGCTTTCAGTCAGGTTATCTTTTTTGAAGACCAGCGTGCGTTTACCGAGTTTAGTACCGGTAATTTCGAATTTAGTGCGCAGGCAACCGCCGTGGCTATTACCGCTGGCGTTTCGGCTGAAGCCAGTACAGGCGGCGGTCTGGCAGCGGGTGCGAGCGGCGGCCAGAACAATGCCACCACGTCGCATGGCGGTTATCGTAAGGGCATGGCTATTTTTACTATCGCCAAGGGTGGTTTGATGTATGAAGCAGCCGTGGGCGGACAGAAATTTGACTACACGCCGCTGTAATACTGCAACCAGGCAGTCCCGGTCACAGTGTTAGCTGTCGCCGGGATTTTTTTTGTCTGCGTGAATGTCCAGGGCGGTTTGTAGCTGTTGCGATGAGACCTCGCCTGTCAGGATAACGTGCCAGGCGCGGGGGCCATGAGCGCCGTAGACCAGTTTCGCCTCGATATCTGCAGTGCTGGATGGCCCTGCAATACAGTTGATTCCTCGTGGTCTGCCGCCGCGGTCAAACACAGGTTCTAGTTGCTGCCACAGGGATTCCAGATCCGGTAGCAGGTTGTTTACATCCAGCAAGACCAGGTGGTGTTCCGGTAGCAGGTTGTTGCGACTGGGATTGGACTTGCCGGTGAGGAAAATCGTCGCACCGGTTTCCGCCACCCCCCACTGGGCATAGCTCAGGGCGACAGGCTCGCCAGGTTCTACCTCGCCGAAGCGCGGAAGCACACCGCTATCACGCCAGGGCATGGCCGCCAGATGTGGGTCGTTGCCGGCAACGAGGCGATGACTACGGAAGTGCTGGTAAATGTAGCGGCCAATCACCTTCACCGCCTCATTGCGGTCCCCGGCAATATCCAGCGTGCCCTGGTTGCGCAGCACGTTCACCATGAAGGCGATACAGGTGTCTTCATGGGGCAGGGGTGCGGCGGGTGCCACCCCGAGGCCGGCCAGTTCCTGTTCGATTGCGTCTGCACCTTGTCCAAGACTGGCCCCGCGAACCCTGGCCATAATTCTCGACCGACTTTCGCTACTCATCGGCCTTGCTCCTGGCTTTGTACTGTTGCATGAAGGTGCTTGATTGCGGCGCTGGAAAATCTCGTTTGCCTGTCCAGCCGCCGGCGAGCGGTAGTTTGCTGAAGCTGCCTTTTTTACGTCCAAACCGATGCAGAATTGTCATCGTGGTGCCAGTGAGAAATTGGTACAGAGCAGGGCGCATCGCCAGCCAGGCATGTAACTTCAGGCCGCTTCTCCAGCGTGGTGCGGTGATTTTCTGTCTACTTTGTTCGTGGCGCAGGTCTCGCAGTAGATCGGGGATTGGTATAGCTGCCGGGCACACTTCTTCGCAGCGACCACAACTGCTGCAGGCGTTGGGGAGCGCTTCACTGGCCTCCAGAGAGGTCAGTAAAGGGGTGAGTATTGAGCCCATGGGGCCGGAGTACACCCAGCCATAACTATGGCCACCAGCCGCTGCGAATATGGGGCAGTGATTGAGGCAGGCGCCACAGCGAATGCATTGCAGCATCTCTTTGTAATCGCTGGCGAGGATGTCTGAACGCTTGTTGTCCAGCAGTACTATGTGGGTTTCAAGTGGGCCGTCCAGTTCTCCCTCGCGTCGTGGGCCGGAATAAAAACTGGTGTAGCAGGTTTGTGGCTGCCCGGTAGCGGAGCGCACCAGCAGGCGCTGCATCGCTGTGGCGTCTTCGCCACGCGGCAGCACGCGGTCCAGTGTTGTGCAAATAATCAGCACGTTTGGCAGATTAGCACAAAGGTCGCCATTGCCCTCGTTGGTCACCAGCATAGAGTAACCATTCTCTGCGATGAGCGCGTTGGAACCGATAATGCCGACATCTGCCTTTAGAAAATGTTCTCTTAGAACAGTTCTGGCCTCTGTCACCAGGTCAGCAGTAGTTTCCAGCTCCCGCTCACCCAGAGCGTGTTTTTCCAGGAATAGTTCACGTATTTGTTGCTCAGATTTGTGCAGTGCAGGGCCTACTATATGACTGGGCGTTTCGCCTGCCTGCTGGATGATGTACTCGCCAAGATCAGTCTCGACGACTTCCAGTCCGCCGCGCTGCAAGAAATCGTTGAGGCCAGTCTCCTCGGTAACCATGGACTTACCCTTGGCCACTCGGCGAGCATCATGTTGCTGGCAGATATCCAGCACAATAGAGTTCATTTCCTCGGACGTATCGGCGTAATGCACCTGGTTGCCGTTGTTGGTGGCTTCTAGCTCGAAGCGGGCAAGGTAGTAGTCCAGGTTGTCCAGGCTGTGCTGGCGGATGTGCTTTACGTGCTGGCGCAAAGCCTCGAATGAACCGAACTCCTGCACAGCGGCATCACGCAGCATTGGCGCGAACAGCGCTAACACATCCCGCTGTGCGACGCCCGCGGTATCTGCAAGGGCCTCGGCAGTTTTTGCTTGAAAATGTTGGCTCTGTAGTTTCACTGTTGCTACTCTCCCTCACCGATCGCGGGGGAGTAAAGATCGCCGCTGAGCAGTTCTGCCACGTGGCGCACTTCGATGTCGATGCCCTCTCTGCGGGCCCTTCCTGCAATATTGAACAGGCAACCCAGATCACCACCGGTGATCATACTGGCGCCGCTAGCAACCGCGTTTTTCAGCTTGTCATCTACCATCTTGGCGGAAATGTCGGGCATCTTGGCGCAAAAGGTACCGCCAAAACCACAGCAAACATCTGTCTGTTGCATTTCCTTTATCTCAACGTTGCACAATTCTTTAAGCAGTTTGCGTGGTTGCTCTTTAATACCCAGTTCACGCAGGCCGGCGCAGCTGTCGTGATAGGTCACCGCTGGCATCTGGGTGGAGATGGCAGGGGCGCTGTCGAGTTTTACAACGTCGGTGAGGAAGCAGGTGAGCTCGAAGGTTTTTTCAGCCAGGGCCAAGGCGCGTTCCCGCCACTCCCCCTGAAGTAATTTCGGATAATGCTCGCGCAGCATGCCGGCACAGGAACCGGAGGGAGCCACCACGTACTCGGCATGTTCGAACAGTTCTATGGTTCTGCGGGCCACAGGAATAGTGGATTCGTAGTCACCGCTGTTATAGCCCGGCTGTCCACAGCAGGTTTGTTGCAAGGGCACATCTACAATGCAGCCAGCCTGTTCTAGCAGACGGATGCTGGCAAAGGCCACGGAAGGGCGCATCAGGTCCGCGAGACAGGTCACAAACAGGGAGACGCGGGGGGCGCTGGGGTCGCTCATACTGGCATAGGTCCGGGCTTTTTATTGGGTCAGTATATCTGATTCGGGCCGGGGCTCTAGTCCATTACCAAGGTAGCTGACTCAACACGACAATTAATAGCCCTGCTGCAAATGCAATAGCCGTTAACTGGGCTGCCTGGGCGATGGGGTGATGGCTTTCTATTAGCTTTACCAGTACCGTTTTGCGGTCTACCCGAATACCAGCTTGAATGACTTCGCTTGCCCGGGCTTTGAGCTGAGCGCGGTCAAGGGCCGGTAGCAGTGCGGTGCCGGTGAAAATGACTACATCATCCACGATCACAAAGGCGTCACGGTATTGAATACGCGAACCGCCTGCCAGGTGATACATCTGTCGGTGGTCTACCAGTACCAGCTGCGCACCACGGACGCCAAGATGCTCCGGATCACTGCGAAGCAGTAATTGCAGCGCAACAATGGGGCCACCCAGAGCGATCATCGCCGCAATCAGCTGTGTCAGGGATACGCCAAGGCCGATCAACATTATTAACACTGCCAGAGATAATACGCCGCAGGCGATGCTGGCATGACGTAATTGTTGCGCCGCTGCAGGCGCGCTGCCTATCCACTGTATCTGATCGGAAATATTGTCCAGTGGCTCGGCACCATGCGTAGGCCTGCTCTTGTAGACCAGTGCGCGCAGGGAGAATAGATAGGCGTAGGCAGCTGCACCTAGGGTGATGGCCAAAACCAGCAGCAAACAGATGTACCAAGCGAGGCTGACCAGTCGATTGTCACCCGTTTGTGACTTGATTATCTCCAAAAGCAACTCAGATTCCACTGTTGCCTCCACCTCGCCAGCTTCTGAGTACCGCAGTACTTGTGGCTGATTTTTATTGTAAAGCAGAATCTTGCTGCCCCAATTCACCAGGTGCCCGCGATGTGCGATCTCGTCCCGAGGTAGCTCGCGGATAAATTTCCAGTCTCGGTCAAATAAATATAGCCCGCTGTCACCGTTTCCAGGGTTGTAGAGCGTGACCCACCAATAGCTGCCGCTGGTCGCGAAATCCCAGACCCGGGTCTGCTCCCGTTCCAGAGCCGCAGGCGGCAGCAGTAGAACTTCATCCAGCTGCTGACCAAAGGCCTGGTCCTCGTAGCGCAAGACGCTGATTGCAGGGCCTTCAGCGCTGTTTATGAACAACAGGCCTGAATCCAGTCTCAGTACCGGGAGCTCAGGTAGCGGGCGTTCGATACTGTGCTGGACCTCGCCACTGGCCGACAGCTTCAGTAGCTTACCTGCCTGCGCATCGGCAATGAACAGGTCGCCGTTTATGTTGTGTACCTGCAGTGCCAGCGGGGCAAGGGCACTAACTTGTGTTGAGAGGGCTTTACAGCTCTTTTGTATGAGCTCGCACTGCCAGAGTTCCCAGCCTCCTGTGGCGTCGTTTGCTGCACTGGCGCCGACAAGTAACCCCCCGTCAGTGCTATAGCTCATAGGTGGGGTCAAGTTTTTAAGCCCCAGCTCGCTGGCCTTGATTGACTCGCTGGCGACGCCCGCCCGATCGTGCAGTAGCAACTGATCATTTGCCAGGATGAGCAGTTGTCCTTTAGCGCTGGCAGCGATGGCAGAGGGTCCGGCGATTAGTGCTCCCGGAGTATGGCTGGCAAAGCGACCCAGAAGTAATAGCAAAACAGCCAGGGCCGTGGCGCCTACGAATAAGCCTTTACGCATTTTTTTGCTGGCAAGCGCAGGGCGGTCACGCACATCCTGGGTGTTGCGAAAAGCCTGTAGGCGGTAGAGATTAGGCGCTCCACTCTGTTGTTTACTGGCCCCTGAGTGATACGCCGTATTTTTGCGCGGCAGCTCCATTCGGGATTTTACTTTTGCCTGGGTGGATTTGAGTTTGGGTGTCCCGGTTAGCGCTTTGGCGCCGCGCTCGATAGCCTTTTCTTCCAGCTCTGCGCTCTGCTGCTGTGCTTCTTGTAGTTCTCGTTGGCGCAGCGCATCCTGTTCTGCCTGCGCTTTTGCCTTGGCTTCCCTGGCTTTGCGGAGTGTTTCTTGCTTTTCTTTGCGGCGGCGCGCTTCCTCAGCAGCTTTTTGCTCTCGTTCGGCCTCCCTGCGTTGCTTTTCCCTGGCGGCGTATTCCGCTTTTTTCCGCGCGATTTCTTTAGCTTCTTGCTGCCTGAGCGCTGCCTCTTCGGCAGCAACCCGAGCGGCCTGAGCCTCGTGTTTTTTACGCTCTGCTTCCTGCGCAGCTTTCTTTTTGGCTTGTTCTTCAGCGAGACGCCGCTTTTCCTGGGCTGCCTCGGCCTTTTCTTGAGCAAGCTGCGCCGCCTTTAACCGACGTTGTTCCTCTGCAGCCGCTTTCTTCTGTGCTGCTTCTTCTGCCTTCTGCTTGCGCTGCTGAGCGGCCTGGGCTTTTTTACGGGCCTGTTCTTCCTCGCGCAGTCGCTTTGCCTCGGCTTCAGCAGCTTTTTTGCGCGCGGCTTCTTCTGCTTTGCGTTGCCGTTCTTTTTCGGCCGCAGCTTTGCGACGCGCTTGTTCTTCCTCGCGTAGTCGCTTTGCTTCGGCTTCAGCAGCTTTTTCACGCGCGGCTTCTTCTGCTTTACGTTGCCGTTCCTTTTCGGCCTCAGCTTTGCGACGCGCCTGTTCTTCCTCGCGCAGTCGATTTGCTTCTGCTTCAGCGGCTTTTTTATGTGCGGCTTCTTCTGCTTTTCGTTGCCGTTCCATTGCGGCTTCAGCTTCGCGACGCGCCTGTTCTTCCTCGCGCAGTCGCTTTGCTTCTGCTTCGGCGGCTTTTTTGTGCGCGGCCTCTTCAGTTTTGCGCAGCTGCTCTTTTTCGGAGTCTATTTTGCGACTCAGCGCTTCCTCTTCCAGTCGTCGCTTGGCATCGGCTTCTGCGGACTTCTTGCGTGCCAACTCCTGGGCTTTGCGTTCTGCAGCATTTTCGGCTTCTGCCTTCACGCGTGCCGCATGTTCCATCTGCCGACGGCGTTCAATCTCTGCTGTCGCTTTCTTTGTTGTGGCCTCCTGTTCTTTGCGTGCGCGTTCGGCGTCTACACTGCGTCGCTGTTTTTCTTCCACCTCGGCTCTCAGGAGCGCCTGGTCCTGTGCCTGGTGTTGGGCTTTTTCCTCTGCCTTTCTCGCCTTTTCTTGTGCCCGCCGGTTGAGGTCCTCTAATTCAGACTGACGGCGGACAGTTTCCCATTGGGTCTCTGCGTGGTCTGAAGGGGGGGCAATAGTAGGGGCGGGGACTGCAGCTTCAGCCGCGTCGACTTTGACCAGTTCGGCCTCGACACCCAGCTTGTGCAGTTTGTGGTAGTACTCTCCGGCAACCTTGCGATCAAGGTTGCGCCTGAGAATGATGGTATCGCCGGAAAAGAAATGTTCCAGACGTTGGGGGTCTTCTATGCCGAATAGTATGCCAAAGCGTGCCTTGACCTGCTGCGGGTCTTTGCCCGGCAGGATCTCGCCCCAGAACCTGAGGTTAAATCTATTCACCCCCGCGTCATTGTCCCCATAGTTGTCTTCTGTTTATAAACTCAATGTACGGTGATTCAGGCCCATTTGCCAAGCGCGATCTGGAGATTAGTGCACTCCGTGCATCATCTTCCTGATCAGGGGCGAGAGCAGCAGCAATAGCGCAGCAGCGCCCAGGCCTATATAGAACAGGTCGCCAAACAAACTGGTGTAGCTTTGCAAGGCGGCATCCAGGTCGATGATGGAGCCGTCGACCATGTCGACAGCGGCAAGTTTGGACAGCTGGGCGGCGACAAATTCCGAATAGGCACCGGCCAGGAACCAGGCCCCCATCATTACTCCCACCACGCTTGGAACCGCCAACTTGGTCACTGCGGAAAGCCCCACCGGGGAGAGGCAAAGTTCACCGGTGGTATGCAGCAGGTAGGCCAATACCATCCAGTAGCCCGCCACCAGTCCTGCTTCATCGGGATGAGCAGCCCCCCAGACCAAGGCACCAAAGCCCAGGCCTGCCTGGGCGATACCAAGGGCGAATTTAACCGGTGTGCTTGGTTCCAACCCCCTGCGGCCCAGGCTGGTCCACAGCCAGGCAAACAGTGGTGCGAACAGAAATATGAAGAAAGAGTTGAGCGAACCATACTGGGCGGCAGTGAGGTTCATCCCAAATATCTTCCTGTCCATAACCCGGTCGGCAAATAGTGTCATGGAACCAGCAGCCTGTTCGAACAGTGCCCAAAAGACCACAGTGGACATGGTGAGTATTATCAGGGCGATCATGCGCTGCCGCTCTACTGAATTGCACTTGGTGATGATGAACCAGGCCAGGCCAAACAATACAGCCACGGACATCAGGTTCAGTGCCAGGCCGACTACGGCGTGAAATTGCAGCATTTGCCAGATTGCTGCTACACCCAGCAGGCCACTCAGGTAAATCGTCATTTCCCGGTTCAGGCCCAGAGGCGAGGGCTCTTTTAACAGTGCCGGTTCACGTGGCTCCGCGTGACCGTGCAGATGCTTTTGGCCGCTGATAAAAGTAACCAGGCCAAACAGCATACCTATGCCAGCAGCGCCAAAGCCATAGGCCCAGCCCAGTGTCTCGCCCAGGTAGCCGCAGAGTAGGGCGGCAGCAAAGGCGCCGATGTTGATACCCATGTAGAAAATTGTAAAGCCCGAGTCCCGGCGCGGATCGTCTTCGCTGTACAGACGTCCAACAATGGTGGAGATATTTGGCTTGAGGAAACCAACGCCTACGACGATTAGTGCCAGAGAAAAGTAAAATACCTGCAAGGCACTCTCGTCGCGGACAATTTCGCCGTCCACTCGATGGGCTTGTTCGCCTTCCAATGCCATGCCCAGATGACCCAGTACCAGCAAAATACCCCCGAAGATGACGGCTTTGCGCATACCCAGGTAACGGTCGGCCAGCAGGCCACCGATCACCGGTGTTGCGTAGACCAGTGCAGCGTAGCTCCCCAGTACGTCAAGACCGCCCGCGTCCGAAAACAGGTGGTACTTTGTGAGATACAGCAGTAGCAGGTATTTCATCCCGTAAAAGGAAAAACGTTCCCACATCTCGGTGGTAAAGCAGACAAACAGACCCCGGGGGTGGCCGAAAAATCCGGTATCCGTTGCCGGATCGACGGCGATTGTGCTGGTCATTTTATTGTTATTCCCTGATCCAGTTGGTGAAGGCGAAAACCTTCGTAAGTTATTGTCCGGCGCAGACATAACGCGGTTTGCGTGCGGCCGGTGCGTTGGCAACTGATTGTCAGTATCATGCCACCTCTTCACAACAACGAACACCACGGAGAAACACTGATGAATGGTGCCGAGAGCCTGCTGACCACCCTGACCAACAATGGCATTGATGTGTGCTTTGCCAATCCGGGTACGTCTGAAATGCATTTTGTGGCTGCCCTGGACGAAGTGGAGGGCATGCGCTGCGTGTTGTGTTTGTTTGAAGGCGTGCTGAGCGGAGCAGCGGATGGGTATGCCCGAATGAAGGGCAAGCCCGCATCGACGCTGTTGCACCTGGGTCCCGGTTTGGGCAACGCGCTGGCCAATGTGCACAATGCCAAGAAGGGGCATGTGCCTATGGTGAATATTGTCGGCGATCATGCAACCTATCATCTGGAATACGATGCGCCGCTGACAGCAGACATCGAGGGGATCGCCAGGCCCGTCTCTCATTGGGTGCGTACCTCCAAGTCACCCGGCGATATTGCTCGTGACGCTGCTGAAGCAGTGCTGCAGGCCGGTATTGGCCAGATAGCCACGCTGATGCTGCCGGCGGACGTGTCCTGGGGTGATAACCCCAACGGTGCAGAGCCAGCAGTGGCGGTACCGGGGCCCGCACCAGTACCCATGGCGAAAGTTGAGGAAGCCGCGCAACGGCTGAAATCAGGCGCTAACACGCTTATCCTGATTGGCGGTCGTGAAGTCACCACTGCGCAAGGTCTTCTACTGAGTAAAATCACCCAGGCCACGGGTGCCCAGGCGATGATTGAAGTGTTGCCTGGCAAAATCGCAAGAGGCGCGGGAACGGCAGTAATCGATAGGCTTGCATACCTGGCTGAGCTTGCTATCGACAGTCTCAAAGAGGTTGAGCAGTTAATCCTGGTAGGTGCTGCCGATCCCGTCTCGTTCTTTGCTTATCCAGGTGTATCCAGTGCTATCGCTCCTGAGTCTTGCGAAAAGTTGATGCTGGCAGGTCCCAATGATGACATTGAAACGGCGCTGTCTTCATTGGCTGATGCCCTGGGGGCAACAGATCTTGAGCCTCAGGTTCACCCTCTAAATCTGCCTGAACTGCCTGAGGGCGAGTTGGATGCTGCCAAGGTCGGTATGGCTATCACCCATTACCTGCCTGAAAACGCTGTGTTGGTCGATGAGGCTATTACTTCTGGCATGCTGGTGAATATGTTTACCGCCACCGCCAGACCTCACGATCAGCTCAATCAAACCGGCGGTAGCATTGGTTGGGGCTTGCCAGCTGCACTTGGTGCAGCAATAGCCTGTCCCGATCGCAAGGTTGTCTCGCTTGAGGGTGACGGTAGCGCCATGTACACCATTCAAGCGCTGTGGACCATGGCCAGGGAAAATACCGATGTAACCGTGGTGATTTTCAATAACCGCAAGTACTCTATCCTGGAAATGGAATTCGGCCGGACCGGTGCCCGTGGCGGAGTTCCCGGCCCAAGTGCGGCCAGCACGCTCGATATAGGCAATCCCGACCTGGACTTTGTTGCCATGGCCACTGGCATGGGGGTTTTTGCAACCCGCGCCACAACAGCCGAGGAGTTTAATGCCCAGTTCGCTGCCGCCATGGCGCAGTCGGGTCCTTGCCTGATCGACGCGATAGTTCCTACAATTTTCTGATTCAGCCCTCAATTGTCGCCGGATGTCATGTATGTGGCGCCGGCAGCAATGCCCTCAAGACCATGATTGCGGTCAAATACGCAGCAATACGCAGCAGCGATTACCGGAGTCATGCAATGAAATTATTTAGCCGCCTATTTGGGCGCACCTCGGGAGCTGAATACGAGCTCGATTTTTTAAACGCCCAGCGAATGGTGCTGGACTACGCTCGCTTTCTGGAGGATTCAGCGCCCATGCCCGGGCGTATTCTGGATGTCTCCCGTCTACCTCACCCCAAAGCGTCGCTGAAGCGGGCTTTGCTGATGTGTATTGGTAACAGCTCTGATTCTCGTTTGGATGAGCACCTGAAAGCGGGATACTTAATGTTATCCGCCTTTCAATTGGACGTAGGCGATGTGGGTATGGGCACTGATTTTGCTGCTCTGGATCTGGAGGGAGATGTCATGGATATCGCCGAACAGCTGGAGCAGGACGAGACAAATGCTGAGACCTGGCGTCTTGATGTGCGCAGGGAACTTGAACAACTGAAGCAGGATTTATATGCATTGGAATTGGAACTGGCGCAGTCCGTGCGCCTCTCAGCCTAGGGCGTTGAGTCAGGCAGCGTCCAGTCGTCGTCCCTGGACGGCCATCTCGCTGCGCAGGCCATCGCCAATAGCGTCAGGGTCTCGCAAACGTTTGATGTTCTCAAACAGCAAGGCTGCCTGAGGATAGTAAATTCGCAGGTACGCCAGCCACTGTTTCACAGGGTTACCCACGTGGCTGGCATCATAGTTTTCCAGGTTGAGCTGATAGAACTGCAGAATCAATCGCACCACTTCGGGCCATGACAGCGGACTCAGCTCTTCTTTGCGCGCTGCAGCTTGCACCAATCTGGGCAAGTCAGGCCGACAAAGTGCTCCCCGACCCAGCATCAGGTCTGCGCAACCACTAATCTGCTGGCAACGCAGGGCATCACCGGGGCTCCAGATATCACCATTAGCGATCACTGGCATGTCGACATTTTCCCTCGCCTTGGCAATTTCTTCCCAGTAGGCCGGTGGTCGGTAACCGTGGCGCTTGGTGCGCGCGTGTACCGTTAGCTCGGTAGCACCTGCTTCGGCAACGCCGCTGACAATCTCCAAAAATCTGTCCTGATCTTCATAGCCCAGGCGTGTCTTTACAGTGACTGGCACGTTGCTGGGCACGGCTGCGCGCACCGCGGCGGTTATCGCAGCCACACGTTCAGGCTGGCGCAAAATAATAGAGCCGCCATCAGATTTGTTAACGGTCTTTGCCGGGCAGCCGAAATTCAGGTCTATTCCTGGAGCGCCAAGTTCTGCAGCGCGCGCAGCGTTCTCTGCCAATACCACCGGGTCTCCGCCCAGCAGCTGCAGATAAACGGGAACCCCGGCAGTCGTTTTGCCGCCAGAATGCAGCTCGGGACAAAGTCGATAGAACACCTTTGGCGGTAACAGTCGCTCACTGACCCGGACAAATTCGGTAACACAGCGATCCAGGCCGCCCAGGGTGGTGAGCAGCTCCCGCATTGTGTGATCTATCACGCCCTCCATGGGCGCAAGCATCAGTCGCATTTGTGGGTACCTGGGAGTTTGGCGAGGGATTATACGCCAGGGGGCAGGGCGCGGCCATTGATCTACCCTTCGGGGTGATGGCGCTTGAGGGACAGCTGTTTTATAGTTGGCGTTTTGGTCGCTGTGGCATTTGCCTGACGACGATTCTTTAGCGGGTAGGGTTAGATGCAACAGGATATTGTGGCGCAGGGCTTAGAGCTCATGCTTTACGGCATGGGGACCGTTGTCGTCTTCCTTGCCCTGCTAGTGATCGCCACCACAGCCATGTCCAGCTTTGTGGGACGCTATTTTCCCGAACCCCAAACCCCCGCAGTGATGGGCAATAAGCCCGCGTCAACTGGCGCTGCGCCTAATGATGAGCTGGTCGCGGCAATTACTGCTGCGGTGCATCAGCATCGGGGACGGAAACAGTAAATCACCCAAACCAGAATTTGAGCACAAGAGGTTCCACCCATGGACGATAACAAGCGCCCGCTGGGCATTACCGATGTGGTACTCAGGGATGCATCACAGTCCCTGTTGGCTACGCGGGTCCGTATCGACGACATGCTACCCATTGCGGCCAAGCTGGATGAGATCGGCTTCTGGTCCCTCGAGTCCTGGGGCGGCGCTACTTTTGATGCCTGTATTCGCTACCTTGGCGAGGATCCTTGGGACCGCATTCGTGAACTCAAAAAAGCGATGCCCAAGACCCCTCAACAGATGCTGTTTCGTGGCCAAAATATTCTCGGCTACCGTCACTACGCTGACGATGTGGTGGAAAAATTTGTAGAGCGCGCGGCAAGCAATGGCATAGACGTCTTTCGGGTGTTCGACGCCATGAACGATATGCGTAATCTCGAGGTTGCACTCAAGGCGGTCAAAGCAGTGGGTAAACATGCCCAGGGCACTATTTCCTATACGCTAAGTCCGGTGCACGATATCGAGACCTGGGTGGCCCAGGGCAAACACATAGAAGACATGGGCGCAGATTCTATCGCCATTAAGGATATGGCGGGCCTGCTGCATCCTTATGATGGCTATGAATTGGTCAAGCGACTCAAAGCCTCTTGCGACATCCCCGTACACATGCATTGTCATGCCACCACGGGTCTTTCTACGGCCACTATCTTGAAATGCGTAGAGGCTGGCATTGATAATGTGGATACCTCTATTTCTTCCATGTCCATGACCTACGGGCACTCCCCCACGGAAACGGTGGTAGCCATGCTAAAGGGTACCGATCGGGATACCGGTCTGGATATTCAGAAGCTGGAGGAGGTCGCCGCCTACTTCCGCCAGGTGCGTAAAAAGTACGCAAACTTCGAAGGTGCCCTGCGTGGCGTAGATTCACGCATTCTGGTTGCCCAGGTGCCGGGCGGTATGCTCACCAATATGGAAAGCCAGCTCAAGGAGCAGGGCGCCGCTGACAAGCTTGACGAGGTGCTCGAAGAAATCCCAAGGGTGCGGGAAGACCTGGGTTTCATTCCTCTGGTCACACCCACCTCACAAATCGTTGGTACTCAATCCGTGATTAATGTGCTGACGGGAGAACGCTACAAATCTATTTCCAAGGAAACAGCGGGCGTGCTCAAGGGTGAGTACGGAGCGTCGCCTGCACCTGTAAACAAGGCATTGCAGGCGCGTGTGCTGGAAGGAGGAGAGCCTGTTACCTGCCGTCCCGCAGATCTTTTGCAACCGGAATTGAATACGCTCACCAATGAACTGCGCCAGTTGGCGGCAGAGAAGGATGTCGCCCTGACCAGCGGTGAGGGTGAAATCGATGATGTATTGACCTACGCCTTGTTTCCCCAGATCGGTCTCAAGTTCCTGGAGAACCGCGGTAATCCAGATGCCTTTGAACCGGCACCCGGTAACGAGCCCGCCCCGACACTTACCCCATCGAGCGCACCTGCTGGTGGCTCTGGGGTCTATACGGTGAAAGTTAACGGCAACAGCTACGTAGTGGAAGTTGCCGAAGGCGGTGATGTCTCAGCCGTAACGCCGACGCAGTCCGCTGCAGCTGCGCCTGCTGTCGCCGGCGCTGCAGGTGAGCCATTGCTAGCGCCTCTGGCAGGTAATATCTTTAAGGTAAACGTCAATCCTGGCGATACGGTGTCTTCAGGTGATGTGATCGTAATTTTAGAAGCCATGAAAATGGAAACTGAAGTCCGTGCTGCTCGCGATGGCACAGTAGCCAGCGTTGACGTTGCAGCCGGTGATACCGTCGCCGTTGGCGATATTATTATCAGCATAAGCTAGCCCCTATGGATAACCTCTTACTGCTTTGGAATTCTTCAGGACTTGCCCAGATTGGATGGGGCCAGGCCTTCATGCTGATAATTGGCCTGATGTTATTGTTTCTGGCCATACGCAAGGGGTTCGAACCCCTGTTACTTGTGCCCATCGGCTTTGGCGGCATACTCGCCAATATACCCGGTTCGGGTATGGCGTATTCTGCCCTGGAAAATGCTGTTCAGGGCGCTGATCCAGCGTTCCTGCTGGAACTTGCCCGGGTGTTGGGTGTAGCAGCTGCAGAAAATGGCAAGGAGCTTCTCGTTGCCTATGCAGCCAGTGATGCGGTCACCCACGTGGCGGCGCAGCAACTGGCCTTAGACGCCGGTTTCAGTAACGGTATGCTCTATAGTTTTTACTCGGTTGCGATTGCCAGCGGTATTGCGCCGCTGGTGATTTTTATGGGCGTTGGTGCAATGACCGATTTCGGTCCGCTACTGGCCAATCCCAAGACCCTGTTTCTCGGTGCGGCTGCGCAGTTTGGTATCTTTGCCACAATTTTGGGTGCAGTGGGCCTCACTTCTGTGGGGGTGATGGACTTTTCGATAACCGATGCAGCAGCGATTGGCATTATCGGTGGTGCGGACGGCCCAACGGCGATTTACGTCGCCAGCATGTTGGCTCCTGATCTACTTGGAGCTATCGCCGTGGCAGCGTATTCATATATGGCTCTGGTGCCTATGATACAGCCGCCCATCATGCGTGCCCTGACCACACTCGAAGAGCGACAAATTGAAATGGTACAACTGCGTCCAGTCTCCAAGCGGGAGAAAATTGTCTTCCCGCTGGTGCTGTTGATTTTGGTCGCTATGCTGTTGCCCGACGCGGCGCCTCTGTTGGGCATGTTCTGTTTCGGTAACCTGATGAAAGAATGCGGCGTGGTTGATCGTCTATCGGATACCGCGCAGAACGCACTGATCAATATCACGACTATTTTTCTGGGTCTGTCGGTGGGCTCCAAGCTGGTCGCCGACAAGTTCCTGGATGTGAACACTCTGGGTATTCTGGGTCTGGGAATCGTCGCATTCGGCGTGGGTACGGCCTCAGGTGTGATAATCGCCAAGCTGATGAATCGTTTTGGCAGCACACCCATTAATCCCCTAATTGGCTCTGCCGGCGTATCCGCTGTGCCTATGGCGGCGAGGGTGAGCAACAAAGTTGGTCTGGAGGCCAACCCTCACAATTTCTTGTTGATGCACGCGATGGGCCCGAACGTCGCCGGGGTGATTGGTTCAGCGGTTGCCGCGGGCGTCATGATCAGCCTGGTAGGTGGCTGATCAGTGTCGGACTTCATTGTTACTATCAGCCCACGATTTTATGAGACGGATGCTCAGGGGCACATCAGTAACGTCGCCATCGCGGGTTGGTTTGAGGCCGCAAGAACCTCGCTGCTAACCCGCGTGCTGGCCGACGATATCAGCTCCCAGGTCCAGTGGATGCTGGTTAACGTCAATATTGATTATCTTGCCGAGACACACTTTGGCAGTGACGTAACGGTAGTATTGGAAGGGCTTTCCGTAGGCAACAGTTCCCTGACTATGAGTTGTGTAATGAGCCAGGAGGGAAGCAATTGTGTTCGTGGCCGGGCGGTGCTGGTCAATATAGACCCTGAGTTACGCGCCAAGCGACGGATATCTGATACGTTACGCGCTCGTCTTGAGGATTTGTTTCCCGCTGTCGAATCACCCTCACCGTAAGACTACCTGGAACTTACTAATGCACTGCGCTCCGGGCTCACTCACTAGGGTGCCTTCCAGAGGGATAGTCAGGGTTGAACCAACGGCTACACGGCCTGGCCCAGGACCTAACGCTCTCCCCACTTGAACAACTTGAAGAACTGGTAGGAGGGGTCCTCCGGGCCGGGTCTGCCGATAGTCGAGCCTTCAATTAGAGGGTGGTCCAGTCGCACAGTTGAGGGCGAGTTGACCGTAGCCCAATCCGCCACCACAGCCTTGGCGCTGAATTTCCACACACCGTCGCGCTTTTCATAGCGGTCAAAGTAGCGGCCGCCGATGAGCAGGTCCATGGGTTCGGTGTTGGTGCTGATGCGATGAAAAGCAAGAACGTAGATTTCACCTTCGGCGTAGTCACCATCCAGCGCAATGTTCAGGTTGGTTATGTTGTGGTGGAGAATTTCCATAGGTGCCTGAATTTCCGGCAACTTGTCGATAAAATCTGTGGCCAGGCCCTGAAAAAATGCACCGTGATCGTCGGTAGCATCCTCGTGGTAGAGAGTTCTCAATTTCGCGTGGTCGTGGCGGTCTGATGCGTTGCAGTAGGCGTAGACCAGGTCGCTAATCTCCTGCTTATCAAGCAGTGCCTGTAGCCTGGGATCCAATTTATTTGCCCAGTGCGTGCTGATAAGCAGCCACGGAACTGGCCAGGCCCATACGGATAGCGTCCACCGTAAGAGCGTGACCAATAGAGACCTCCAGCAGGCCGGGAAGTCCCGCGAAACGGGGCAGGTTGGCAAGGTCCAGGTCGTGGCCGGCATTCAGGCCCAGGCCTTCTTCAGCAGCCACCTCTGCGGCGATCAGGAACTGTTGCAATGTCTCTTCCAGTCGGTCGCCAGTCTTGAAGGCCTGCGCATAGGACTCAGTGTAGAGTTCGATGCGATCTGTGCCGATCTGCGCTGCCAGGCGGATTTGTTCAGGATCTGGATCCATGAACAGGCTGGTGCGAATCCCTAGCGATTTCAGTTGCTGCACAAGCGGTGCTATAGCCTCACCATCTTGTTTTAAGTCGAAGCCGTGATCGGAGGTTAGTTGACCATCGGTGTCGGGTACCAGAGTGCATTGGGCGGGGCGAATATCTTTCACCAGGTCCATAAAGCCAGGGTAATCCCCTACACCTGGGCGACCGCTGCTGCGCGGGCCACTCATGGGATTGCCTTCAATATTGAATTCAACGGACAGCATGCCTGCCAGGTCAAAACAATCCTGAGCGCGGATGTGGCGCTGGTCGGGGCGTGGGTGAACAGTGATTCCGTCGGCACCAGCGGCGATACACATTTGTGCATGCTCTGGGACACTGGGGTTTGTCGTGTCCCTGGAATTACGAATCAGGGCAATCTTGTTTAGGTTGACGGAGAGCGCGATCATAGCGCGGACTTTCGCGTTACCTCAATAAGGGTAATGGGCGTCACAGGTACATTCTGATGCCCGCCCACGGTGGCGGTAGGGGCGGTGACGATGTAGTCCACAACACTCATACCTTCGATGACTTCGCCAAACACGGTGTAACCCGGGTTGCTGGGTGTCCAGTCAAGCTGCATGTTGTTGCGCACATTGACGAAAAACTGGGAAGTAGCAGAGTCTGGATCATTGGTGCGGGCCATGGCTACTGTGCCGCGAGTGTTGTGCAAGCGGTTTTTGGATTCACTGACAATGGCGTCACGGTTTGCTTTTTCGCTCATGTCGGGGAGAAAGCCGCCACCCTGCACCATGAAATCAGGGATGACCCGATGAAAAATGGTGCCGTTGTAGAACCCCTCGTCCACGTAGGCCATGAAGTTCTCTACGGTGACTGGCGCCTTGTCTCTGAACAGGCGCAAAGTGAAAGTGCCATCTGAGGTTTTGACGCTGACGATGGGGTTTGGCAGGTGAGTTTCCTCGGCTGTCGCCAGCGGCGCCAGGACGAAAGCCAGAGAGATAAATAAAGTACGCAACATGATAATTCTCCTATGCCCAGCTCGAGCTCTTGCGGCGTTTGGGCCACAGGCGCGGTACCACCAGGGTTATAAATACGCCCATAAGGACGGCAAGGGCGCCGTTAATGAAGTCCTCGCTTTTCAGTTTATCCTGCAAGCGCAGGTTTTCCGCTTCGAGCATATCGACTTCCGCGCGAAGATTTTCTGATTCTTCTACCAATCTGCGATTGCTGGTGTCTAGCTCCACCGCCTTTCCAGAGATTTGTTTCAGGCTGGCCAGTTCCTGTGAAACGCCGCCGAGTTCTGAGTCGGCAGAATTGATTTTATTCAAAAGCTCAACTTTTTCTGTCTCCAAAGTGGTTACCTGGCTGTTGAGCTCGGTATTTTGCTTGTTTAGCTTTTCGGCCAGGGCTTCAGCCGCTGGTAGCTTGACCTGAGCAGGCGTATCAGCGCTGAGAAACTCAGTGCTTACCCAGCCGGTGGTTCCCCGGTCGGTCGTGACTTCCGCCCATTTGCCGTCTTCGGCGGTGCGGGCCACGCGCAAGCGCGTGCCGGGGGTGAGCTTGGCGGCCCAGCGATAATCTGCGCCGGGGCCTTTGTGCAGTACGACAAACACCTTGTCGCTGACATAGCGAACATCCTGAGCCTGAACGGGCAGGGTAACGGCGAGAACAAGGGCGGTAATTGAGAGGTAACGCAACAAAACAGAATTCCTCGATAGCGTTGTGAAAATGCGGCGCTAGTGTAACGCCGATGCTTGGGTTTTTGTAGGAGTCAGTGTCCCGCGATATTACAGCCAGCTGCCAGGTCGCTACAGGGCTATTCTGGCGGCTCGTTGGGAACCATAGCCGTGTCTTCTTTCAGGTGTGGGCTGATCAATATTGCAGTCAATATGGTCAACAACAGGGTGAAACCTATGGCTGAATACAATTTGTAACTCACCCAGGTTGATTCAGAGTAGCCATAGGCGACCACAAGGTTGAGTGCGCCCACAATGGAAAAATTGGCGACCCAGAGCAGGTTCAGCTTGGTCCAGACCGGCTTTGGCAGTCGAACCTGGCTACCCAGCGTGCGCTCCATCAGGTTCTTCTGGCCAATGAACTGCGAGACACCGAAGGCGATGGCCAGTACCCAGTTGAAGATGGTGGGTTTCCATTGAATGAACATTTGATTGCGCAACAGCAGTGTGGCTCCACCAAAGATCAGTACCGCCAACAGCATCCACATCGCACGCTTTTCGAACTGGCGGGTGAACACGTAAGTGAGCACTACTTGCAGTAGCGTTGCCCCCATAAGCACAGCCGTGGCGGTGAAAATGCCATCGAATGTAAAGTTCCACTGTCCCAGGGATACTGTCTCTCCATTCAATTGGTAGACAATAAAGAACAGGGCAATGGGGATAAATTCTGCCAATTGCTTCATGGTGTGGCGGGTACCTTGGCTGCTATTATGGGGACTGATATCCCCTCATTAATTTAATCGGGCGCTCAGCGTAGCTGGCGACCGGGGCGCTAAGTGTAAAGATTGTGTTGATTGACTTCCATACCCATACAACAGCTTCGGACGGCGCCCTCGCTCCCGGAGCGATTTTGGCACGAGCGTCTGAGGCCGGGATAGGGCTTTTGGCGATTACCGATCACGACACCGTAGCCGGTTATCGGGCAGCGTCTGCGCTAAGCGGTGACTATCCTGAGGTGCATCTGGTGTCCGGAGTGGAATACTCCTGCCGCTGGTCTGGCACCACTATACACATAGTTGGACTGGGCATGGATTGTGATCACCCAGCGATGCAGGAGGGCCTAAGCCTGCTGGGCAGGGCCCGCATCGAACGCGGAGCCAAGATAGCCAAGCGGCTGGAAGACAGAGGCTTTTCCGGGGCACTGGCCGGCGCCCTCGCTGATGCAGGTGAGAGCCAGCTTGGGCGGCCCCATTTTGCGAACTGGATGGTTGCCCAGGGCCATGTAAAGGATCATAACGAGGCTTTTAACAAGTATCTTGGCCAGGGAAAAGTGGGCGACGTAAAGGCTTTCTGGCCTGAGATGTCCCAGGTTGTGCGTTGGATAGTCGATGCTGGAGGGGTTGCCGTTATTGCCCACCCATTGAAGTACAAGTTCACTCGCATGAAGCTGCGTCGGCTGGTGGTGGACTTTTCCGCCGCAGGGGGCAAGGCGGTGGAAGTGCTTAGCGGTCGTCAAACTCCGGAGCAGATTGGCCAATTACAGCGCCTGGCCGACGAATTTGAACTGGAGGCCTCGGCCGGCAGCGATTTTCACCGGGACAGTCCCTACAGTGCTGCTTTGGGTGTAGAATTGCGCCGTCTTCAATCTCCGGCCGGCGTCTGGCAACGTTGGCAGGAAAAGGCAGGTGAAATTCAGCCGTGAGTCAGTTCTTCCAGATACATCCCGATAATCCCCAGGCCCGACTGGTGCGTCAGGCCGCCGATATTATCCGTGGCGGCGGGGTGGTGGTTTATCCAACTGACTCCGCCTATGCCATTGGGTGTCACATTGGTGATAAGAACGCCCTTGATCGCATTCGTCGCATACGCAAACTTGATGACCGCCACAACTTCACCCTGGTCTGTCGCGACCTGGCGGAGATCGCCACCTACTCCCGGGTAGATAACGCGGTCTATCGCATGCTCAAAGCCTGTACCCCGGGACCTTACACATTCATTCTAAAAGCCACTTCGGAAGTGCCCCGTCGGCTGATGCATGCCAAGCGCAAAACAGTTGGCCTGCGAGTGCCGGATAACAATATTACCCAGGCCCTGTTGACCGATCTCGGGGAGCCAATGATGAGCGTAACGCTGATCATGCCTGGCGATGAATACCCCTTGATAGATCCCTACGATATTCGCGAAACCCTGCAGCACGATGTGGACCTGGTGATTGACGGAGGTTACTGCGGTATGGAGGCGACTACGGTGGTCGATATGGTAGATGAAACCCCGTTGGTAATGCGCGCTGGCAAGGGAGATATTGCCCCATTTGAGGATTGATCAGGTATACTGGTTCACAGATAACTACAGGTAGGCCAGTGTCAGTCAACGAACCCAAATCCGAAGCGCAGGCCGGGGCTCCACAAGCTCCTTCCGATACTGCTGCGCAGCCGGAAAATGACCAGCGCAGCACCGCCGAAATTGCATCACAAAATCCCGTCGAAGCGCATCCCCAGCAGGGTGAAATGCCGTTTGCCGTAGTGATGGGTCAGGCGATGACCGAGCTGCCCAAGGATCTCTACATTCCACCGCAGGCTCTGGAAGTATTCCTGGAGGCTTTTGAAGGGCCTTTGGACCTGCTGCTGTATCTGATCAAGCGCCAGAACCTGGATATTCTTGAGATCGACGTATCCAAGATCACCGAGCAGTACATGCACTATGTAGATCTTATGGACGCGGTGCAGTTTGAGCTTGCGGCGGAGTACCTGCTGATGGCGGCTATGCTCGCGGAGATCAAATCACGCATGCTGTTGCCGCGCTCCAGTGACCTCGAAGAGGATGAGGAAGACCCTCGCGCCCAATTGATACGGCGTCTGCAGGAGTACGAGCGCTTCAAAAAGGCCGCAGAGGACATCGAGGAAATTCCTCGCATGGAGCGAGATACCTGGGTGGGGAGTGCCCATCCGCCGGATATCAACCGTACCAGGCCGGACCCTGATGTGGATATGCGCGAGCTGCTGGTAGCGCTGTCGGATGTGTTGCGCCGTGCCGATATGTACGAGAGCCATCATATCCAGCGCGAGGCCTTGTCTACCCGAGAGCGCATGTCCGACGTTTTGGAGGCCCTGGTAGGCAAGCAATTTGTGCCTTTCGTCTCCCTGTTTTCGGCGGAGGAAGGGCGTTTGGGAGTCGTGGTTACCTTCCTGGCGCTGATGGAATTGATCAAAGAAGCACTGGTGGAGATTGTGCAGACCGATTCATTCGGCCCAATCCACGTTAAGGCAAGGTCGGAATAACATGTCGGAAATCGGTCTGTTACAAATCATTGAAGGTGCACTGCTGGCGGCGGGCAAACCCATGACCGTGGTCCAGCTAGCGGAGCTGTTTGAGGAACACGAGCGTCCCGAAAATGCTGCTATTCGCGATGCTATGAAAGAAGTTGCACAGCGCTGTGACGACCGCGGGTTTGAGCTGGTGGAAGTTGCCAGCGGTTTTCGCTATCAGGTACGCCAGTCTCTGAGCCCCTGGGTGGCCCGGTTATGGCACGAACGCCCCGCCAGATACTCAAGGGCGTTGCTGGAGACCCTGGCCTTGATTGCCTATCGCCAGCCTATTACCCGCGGCGAGATCGAAGAAATTCGTGGGGTGGCCGTGAGTTCCAATATCATCAAGACGCTGCACGAACGGGAGTGGATTCGAGTGGTTGGCCATCGGGATGTGCCGGGTCGTCCAGCGATGTACGCCACGACCCGTCAGTTTTTGGATTACTTCAATCTGAAGAATCTGGACCAACTGCCGGCACTGGCCGAGATCCGGGATCTGGATACACTGAACGCAGAGCTGGGTTTTAGCGATCCATTACCCGCTGACACCAATACCGAAGGTGACAGCAGCGACGGAGAATCTGAGGCACCTGAGTTGACCGTCGTAGGTGGCACTGATCATGTCGTCGAGCCCAATGGGCAGGAACAGGATGAAGTTATAGTCGAGGGACAAACGGAAACGGAATTAGAGAGCGATTCAGTCACTGAAGCAGGTTCCATCCGCAGCAGTGACACTGAAACGGCTGCCGATGCCGAAGCTGTCGATGAGCCGGGAACCGACGCCGATGAAATCGAACCAGAGAACATCCAGGAACTCACCGAAGCGTTGGATGAGCTAAGTGTGCACACGCAAGAAAATGATTCCGGGGAGACTGTTGAGTCCCCGGACACTCTCGCCGAGGCAGAGAGTGACGAAATCGAGGCTGTGAAGCCCGAGAGCCAGTTCTGAGTAAAAAACACCATGTCAGATAAACCCCCAGTCGGGCCTTCCGAGGACGCCCCGGCCAAATCAATTCCCGGCGAAAAACTACAGAAAGTCCTGGCCCGTGCCGGCCTGGGCTCGCGACGTGAGATGGAGCGTTGGATTGAGCAGGGCAGGGTCACTGTCGATGGCAGGCCGGCGAAGCTGGGTGACCGCGTCATCGATCACGCACGTATCACCGTGGATGGCCGCCCCGTCGATGCTTCTTCGGCTGAGGAAACCCGCTGCATCCTGTATCACAAGCCTACGGGTGAAGTATGCTCGCGCAAGGACCCCCAGGGTCGTCGCACGGTGTTCGAAAGGCTGCCCAATTTGAAATCAGGTCGCTGGATATCCATTGGCCGCCTTGACTACAACACCTCCGGTTTGCTGTTGTTCACCACTGATGGCGATCTTGCCAACAAGCTTATGCACCCCTCTTCGAATATCGAAAGGGAATACATGGTGCGGGTGATGGGTGAGTGGAACGAAGATATGCTGGCGCGTTTGCAGGCCGGAGTGATGCTCGAAGATGGTGTCGCGCGTTTTACAGACATTCAGGACGGCGGCGGTGATGGTATCAACCACTGGTTTTATGTAGTGCTGATGGAAGGCCGTAACCGCGAGGTTCGCCGCCTCTGGGAGTCGCAGGGTTTGACCGTTTCCCGTCTGAAGCGGGTGCGTTATGGCGATGTCTTTATTCCCTCCAAGGTCAAGCAAGGGCAGTGGGTTGAGATCCAGAACAAGGAGATCAAGTCGCTGTACCGAATGGCTGATTTACCGCTAAAGGATGCGAAACGCGGGACGATCAAAGAGCGTCAAAAGATGGAGCGTCAGTTTGCCAAGCGCAAAGGACCTGGCGGCCCTTCCCGCTCTGGTCGTAAATCGCGCTGATTCCCAGGCGGGGTGCTTACTGGGCGTTGAAGGAAACACCTGTCGCGTCAATGCTGTCCTGTCCCATCAGGTAGAGATACACACCCATAATGTCTTGCGGCGAAGGATTTTCTTTGGGGTTCTCGGCAGGGAAAGCAGATCGTCGCATTGCCGTATTGGTACCCCCCGGGTTAATGCAGTTGACCCTGATTTCTGAGGTGTTTTCCAGCTCCGCTGAAAGCACCTGCATGAAGCCCTCTGTGGCGAATTTCGAAACCGAGTATGCCCCCCAGAAAGCCCTGCCTGTCCTGCCAACACCTGAAGAGGTGAACACAATTGAAGCCGAAGGTGCCGCCTGCAGTAATGGCAGCAGATGTCGGGTCAGCACAAACGCGGCGTTGACGTTAACCTGCATCACTTCCTGCCAGACGCTATAGCTGGAGCTCTCTATGGGTCGGCGCTCGCCGAGGACGCTGGCGTTGTGTAAAAGGCCATCAATATGGCCGAATTCCTCGGACAGACTCTGCGCCAGATGAACGCACTGGTCATCGCTGACCGTGGCGAGATCTAACTCAATCAGCGCAGGTTTGGAGTGCCCGGCCGACTCAATTTCATCGTATACCGCTTCCAGTTTACTTTCAGTGCGCCCCAGTAAAATTACTGTTGCACCGTGGGCCGCATAAGTAAGCGCCGCGACCCGGCCGATACCATCCCCGGCGCCGGTGACCAGTATGGTCTTGTCGGCCAACAGATCTTGCGCTGGGTGGTAATTGGCGGGAGCGGGTTGAATATTCATGGTCAAGTTCCGGAAATTACAGATTAAAAATGAGATCGATTAATTGGTTGCTGTCACTGACCAAAGCGTCGGCTCCCCAGCTGGCGGGGTCGTCATCTGCTTCAATGTAGCCGTAGGCTGCGGCGATGGTGTACATTCCTGCTCGTTTGCCTGCGTCGATGTCGCGCAGATGATCGCCAATGTAAATAGCTTCGTGGGGTGCGCAATCCAGATCACGGCAATTCCGGTACAGGGACTCAGGGTGAGGTTTGCGATCTTTCACGTCATCCGGACAGACCAGGCTGGGGCAGGGCGGCAGTGCCGTGATGCGTTCCAGCAGGGGTTCTGCGTAGGCGCGGGGTTTGTTGGTGGCCACGCCCCAGGTGATATTGCGTTTTTTGAGTTCCGCCAACAGTGGCATGATGCCGGGGTAGGGTTTGGCACTGCTGCCCAGCACTTCGGTATAGAGCTCCAGCAGGCGCAGGCGTTTACTCTCGAATATTTCCTCTTGCGGGTCCAGTCCCAGCCCCAGTGCAACTAGCGCGCGAGCGCCATTGGAGACCGAGGCGCGGATGCGCACCGGGTCCATCTCGTCCATACCGTGCTCTGCTCGCAATTTCTGCACCACCAGCACAAATTCGTCGGCGGTATCTACCAGTGTGCCATCCAGGTCGAACAGCACTGCCTTAAGCTTGTCGGGGTTCATGCGGGCTTTACCGCGTGGACCATGTAGTTGACGCTGACGTCCTTGGGGTTGAGGCGGTAAGTGCGGGTAATCGGGTTGTAAGTAAGGCCGACCATATCTTCCAGCACCAGCCCTGCGTCGCGGATCCAGCCTGCCAGTTCCGAGGGCTTGATGAACTTGTCGTACTCGTGGGTGCCTGCCGGAAGCAGCTGGAGAATATGTTCGGCGCCGACAATAGCGAACAGAAATGCTTTCGGGTTGCGGTTAATGGTGGAAAAATACAGTGCTGCGCCAGGCTTGGCCATGTCGGCGCAGGCTTTGATGACCGCGCCAGGGTCGGGCACGTGCTCCAGCATCTCCAGGCAGCAAACGATATCAAAACTCTCGGGTTGATTGGCTGCGAGATCCTCAGCGGTACTCTGAAAATAGTTCACTTCCACACCCGATTCCAGCTGGTGTAATTTGGCGACAGACAGCGGCGCCTCGCCCATATCGATGCCAGTGACGTCAGCGCCCCGTTGGGCCATGGCTTCTGCCAGGATGCCACCGCCACAGCCGACATCTACCAGACTCTGGGCGGATACCGGTGAGTGGCGATCAATATAGTTGGCACGTAACGGGTTGATGTCATGCAGTGGTTTGAACTCGCTGTTGCGATCCCACCAACGAGAGGCCATGGCCTCGAATTTGGCGATCTCTGCGGGGTCTACATTGGTTTTTGAAGTCATGTGATATCTATTCGCTTGTACTGATTTTTGCCTGCCAGGCAGCGGTACGTGCCAGCAGATCGTCGGTGTTGATGCGGGTGAGTTTTCGGTCTTCCAGCAGGACTGCGCCGGCCACCCAGCTGTAACGCACCTGGTTGCCGTTGCAGGCGTACACCAGTTGTGACAGGGGGTTGTATAAGGGCTGGCATTCCGGGCCGGTAAAATCTACCGCTATCAGGTCTGCCTGCTTGCCTGTTTCCAGGCTGCCGATTTGATCATCTATACCCATGGCCCTGGCGCCGCCCATCGTCGCCATGTACAGGCTGTCGGCGGCGGGTAGTGCAGCGGCATCGCCGGCAGTCAGTTTGCCCAGCATTGCTGCCGATTGCATTTCACTGAACATATTGAGGTCATTGTTACTGGCGGCACCATCAGTGCCAAGGGCAACGTTAACGCCTTTTGCCTGCAGCTTTACTGTCGGGCAGGCGCCGGACGCCAGTTTCATATTGGACTGCGGGCAATGCACCACGTGGGCGCCAGTGGCCGCCAGTAGAGCGATATCCTGGTCTCCCAGGTCTGTCATGTGAACACACTGAGTGCGCGGGCCTAGCAGACCGATGGCATTCAGTGTGTCCAGGGGGCGTTCGCCGTGCTCCTCTACTGCGGCCAGCACCTCCCCGCGGGTCTCGTGCAGATGAATTTGGATTGGCACATCCAGTTCGGCGGCCAGCGTTGCAACTTTCTGTAAGTTGGGCCTGGACACGGTGTACGGGGCGTGAGGGCCAAAACCGACTGTAATCAACTGCTGGTGTTTGAGTTCATCCCGCAGGCGCAGGCCCTTGCTGATGTACTCGTCTGCGTCCCTGGCCCATGCTGTAGGGAAATCCAGTATGGGAAAAACGATCTGGCAGCGAATGCCTGTGTCTATGGCGGCGGCGGCGCAGGCATCCGGAAAGAAGTACATATCACTGAACGTGGTGGTGCCACTGCGGATCATTTCCGCGATGGCAAGTTCAGTGCCGTCGCGCACAAACTGATTGCTGACATGACGCGCTTCCGCAGGCCAGATGTGCTGCTCCAGCCAGGGCATCAGCGGGAGATCATCGGCAAATCCCCGCAGCAGGCTCATGGCAGCATGGCCATGCAGATTGACCAGTCCTGGCATCAATGCTTGCCCGGGTAGCTCCAACTCTTCTATCGCTTCAAGGTCGCGGGCCTGAGCTCTGGGCAGGATGTGGCTGATACGCCCGCCGGTAATGGCCAGACTGTGTTTTTCCAGCACTACTCCACGGGGTACGACCGGAACAATCCAGTCAGGGTGGAGCAGGGTGTCGACAGCGGATTCGGTGGCGCTCATAGGCTTCCGTTTTTCGATTCAGACTGGGTGAATGTGCACAAATATTCGCCACTGGCGAAGGGTTTGGAGGCAATCTCTCGAAGCGGGGCAAAGTATAACCTCAGCAGGCCCGGATTGTCGGTGAAATTCTTTAAAAACATGGCAGTTACGGGGTAAAATCCGTATAATTCGGGGTTTGTGTTTCGGGGCGCGCAACGTTGTTGATGCGGTCCTCCCTGGCCCCGTTTAGGTGCCTTTTTCGGAGGCCGTTGCAGCCATAACTAACGTAATAATAAGGCCTTTTAGCAGGACCTGAAGGAAACAGTTTTACATGGGTGAATTAGCCAAAGAAATTCTTCTCGTCGATATTGAAGACGAGATGAAGCAGTCCTATCTGGATTACGCCATGAGCGTGATCGTGGGGCGTGCCTTACCGGACGTGCGGGACGGTCTCAAGCCTGTTCACCGGCGTGTGCTCTTCGCTATGAACGAGCTCAATAACGACTGGAACAAGGCGTATAAAAAGTCAGCCCGTGTAGTGGGTGACGTGATCGGTAAGTATCACCCTCACGGGGATTCGGCCGTCTACGATACTATCGTGCGTATGGCCCAGCCTTTTTCCATGCGCTACATGCTGGTGGATGGTCAGGGCAACTTTGGCTCGGTTGACGGTGACAATGCTGCAGCCATGCGCTACACCGAAATTCGCATGCGCAAAATCTCCCACCAGATGCTGGCTGACCTCGACAAGGAAACGGTAGATTTCGTCGATAACTACGACGGCACCGAGAGAATTCCCGCGGTAATGCCTACACGCATCCCCACGCTGCTGGTGAACGGTTCATCGGGTATCGCCGTGGGTATGGCGACCAATATTCCACCTCACAACCTTACCGAGGTGGTGAGTGGTTGCCTGGCCCTGTTGTCTGACCCGGAATTAACTGTCGATGACTTGATGGAACACATTCCAGGTCCCGATTTCCCCACCGGCGCTATCATTAATGGGCGCGCGGGTATCATTCAGGCCTACCGTACTGGCCGTGGCCGAATTTATGTGCGCGCTCGCGCAGAAGTCATTCACGATGATAAGCGCGGCAAAGACATCATTATTGTTCATGAGCTGCCCTATCAGTTGAACAAGGCGCGTCTGATCGAACGCATTGCTGAGCTGGTTAAAGAGAAAAAGGTCGAGGGCATTACCGAACTGCGGGATGAGTCTGACAAGGACGGCATGCGGGTCGTTATCGAACTGCGTCGCGGTGAAGTCGGCGACGTGGTGCTTAATAATCTCTACTCCCAGACCCAGTTGCAGTCAGTGTTCGGTATTAACATGGTGGCTTTGGTTGACGCTCAACCGAAGATCCTCAACCTGAAAGAGATTCTTGAGGCGTTCATTCGGCACCGCCGTGAAGTGGTAACGCGACGCACAGTTTACCTGTTGCGCAAGGCCCGAGAGCGCGGCCACCTGCTGGAAGGCCTGGCCATAGCCCTGGTTAATATCGACCCGGTGATTGAGTTGATCAAGGCCTCGCCCAGTTCTGCTGAGGCCAAAGAAAAACTGATCGCTCGCGCCTGGCAGCCCGGCGACGTCACCGGCATGCTCGAACGTGCTGGCGATGATGCCTGCCGCCCGGATGGTCTGGATGCTCAGTACGGTCTTCGTGACGGCCTTTATTACCTGGCGCCGGCGCAAGCACAGGCCATTCTGGAGCTGCGCCTCCATCGTCTTACCGGTCTGGAACACGAGAAGCTGCTCAACGAGTACGATGAGAAGCTTCGGGAAATTGGCGAGTATCTGGAGATTCTTTCCGACCCGGATCGTCTGAAGGCGGTCATCCGCGAAGAGTTGGAAGAAGTTGTTGCCGAATACGGTGACGAGCGCCGGACTGAAATCACCGCGTCGCAGCACGATCTCACGGTCGAAGACTTGATCACCGAAGAGGATCGGGTGGTGACTATCTCCCATGGTGGCTACGCCAAGACTCAACCTCTTACCGATTACCAGGCTCAGCGCCGCGGCGGTACGGGTAAGTCGGCAACAGCAGTCAAAGATGAGGATTTCGTCGAGCATCTGCTGATCGCCAGCACCCACGCTACCATTCTGTGCTTTTCCAATATGGGCAAGGTCTACTGGCTCAAGGTTTACCAGATCCCGCTTGCCGGCCGTAATTCACGTGGCCGGCCCATGATTAACTTGTTGCCCCTGGAAGAAGGGGAAAGAGTGACGTCTATTTTGCCGGTGGAAGAATATACAGAGGGCCATTACATTTTCATGGCTACCGCCAGCGGTACAGTGAAGAAGACAGCGCTCCCCAACTTTGCGCGTCAGCGCAGCGTGGGCCTGCGCGCCCTGGAACTGGATGAAGGCGACGTGTTGGTTGGTACTGCCATTACGACTGGCGACTGCGATGTGATGTTGTTGTCCAGTGAAGGTAAAGCGGTACGCTTCAAGGAAGGAGATGTGCGTGCCATGGGTCGTACCGCTCGCGGTGTGCGTGGTATCAAGCTCGGAGATGGCCACGAAATGATATCCCTGATCATACCAGGCGAAGGCGGCAGGGTGCTGACTGTGTCAGAAAATGGTTATGGCAAGCGTACCGAAATGGCCGACTTCCCCACTAAGGGACGCGGTACCAAGGGCGTTATTGCCATGCAAACCTCTGAACGTAACGGTAAATTGGTGGGGGCAGTTCAGGTGTTCGATGGTGACCAACTGATGCTGATATCCAACCAGGGAACACTGGTACGTACCCGCGCCGAGGAAGTATCGGTGCTCGGGCGCAATACCCAGGGTGTGCGAGTGATTCGCACCAAGGCAGATGAGTCTATTGTGAGTGTGGAGCGTATTGCTGAGCCCGAGGATGAAGATGAGCTACTTGTTGAAGCCTCCGCTGAGGGTGTCGTGACCGAAACGCCGCCTGCAGAATCAGGTGAGCAATCCCCGCCTGAGGACTCCGAAGACGACTCCTGAGGCAAGCACAGTCGTCGCCCCCGCTTTAGCGGGGGCAAGGCTTCACGTTTCACCTGACTAGGAACACCAGGTTTCCGTTTTTTGCGGGAATGACGGGTTACTTTAATTGAAGAGATTTTTGCTATGACTCGCTGTTACAACTTCTGCGCTGGTCCTGCCGCGCTGCCAGTGCCGGTTCTGGAGCAAGCCCGGGATGAGATGCTGGACTGGCGTGGGGCCGGTTTGTCTATTATGGAAATGAGCCACCGTAGTCCTGAGGTGGTCGGTGTTGCCGAGCGTGCAGAAGCGACTCTGCGCGAGCTGATGGGTATTTCTGATGATTATGCCGTGCTGTTCTTGCAAGGCGGCGCCAGCACACAGTTCTCTGCAGTGCCGCTGAACCTGATGGGTGAGAATGGCGTCGCAGATTATGTTAATACCGGGCAGTGGTCGAAGAAGGCCATTGCCGAGGGCAAGCGCTATGGGGCTATTAATGTAGCGGCGAGCTCTGAGGACACCAGGTTCTCGACTATCCCGGCAGTGGACACTTGGCAGCTGTCAGATAATGCGGCCTATCTGCATTACACGCCAAACGAGACTATTGGTGGTGTGGAATATTTTTGGGTGCCTCAGGTCGATGCTCCTCTGGTCGTAGACATGTCTTCCACAATCCTGTCACGCCCGGTCAACGTGTCTGATTATGGTGTGATCTACGCTGGCGCCCAGAAAAATATTGGCCCAGCGGGCCTGACCCTGGTGATCGTGCGTCGAGATTTACTCGGCAAGGCAGACGCAAAGTGTCCTGCCATGCTCGATTGGCAGATCGCCGCTGACAATGACTCCATGTACAACACACCGCCGACTTTCGCACTGTATCTCGGTGGCCTGGTATTTGACTGGATAAAAGAACAAGGTGGCCTGGAAGCGATGGAAGTGATCAATCGACGTAAGGCTCAGAAGCTTTACGCCGCTATCGACGGTTCCAGCTTTTATGCTAATCCGGTGGAGATACAGAGCCGCTCATTGATGAATGTGCCCTTTACCCTGGCGGAGGCTAGCCTGGACAAGCAGTTTCTGTCTGAGTCAGAAGAAGCGGGTCTGCTCAATCTGAAAGGGCATCGCTCTGTTGGCGGCATGCGCGCCAGTCTATATAACGCAGTGGGCGAAGATGCGGTCGATGCCCTGATCGCCTTCATGCAGGACTTCGAACAACGTAACGGATAGATCCATGGTGGATTCAGGAGACAACAGGAACCTGGAGGAGGTCAGGGTGGATATTGATGCCATTGACCGGGAAATTCAGGAATTGATCAGCCGGCGGGCAAAGTGCGCCCAGCGGGTTGCCGAAATAAAGTTGACTGAAGTTCAGGCGGCCCGGGAAGCGGGTGATGCTGAAGCGGAGGTCATTTACTACCGGCCGGAACGAGAGGCGCAGGTACTCAAGCGCATTATTGATCGTAATCAGGGGCCCCTTGCCGGGGAGACTGTCGCGCATATATTTCGCGAGATCATGTCCTCTTGCCTGGCGTTGGAGAAACCCCTGCAGGTGGCCTTCCTTGGCCCAGAGGGAACCTTTACCCAGGCGGCGGCGATCAAGCACTTCGGGCACGCGGGTATTTGCGTGCCCCAGTCGACGATTGACGCGGTTTTTGCCCAGGTAGAGTCAGGTGAGTGCAACTACGGTGTGGTTCCGGTAGAGAACTCCACCGAGGGCATGGTCAGCCACACCCTGGATAGTTTCATGGACTCTGCCCTGAAGATTTCCGGCGAAGTGGAGATGGCGATCGCCCATCATCTTTTGGTGGCAGACCATACCGGCCAGGATACGATTACCCGGATTTGCGCTCACCAACAGGCCCTGGCCCAATGCCGCAACTGGCTGGATGCTCATTGGCCTCATATAGAGCGTGAAGCGGTGAGCAGTAATGGCGAGGCCGCGCGGATGGCACTGGAGACGCCTGGTGTTGCGGCCATTGCAGGGGATATGGCGGCAGATTTGTATGGTCTGGACAAACTGGCTGAACACATAGAGGACTATGCCGACAACACGACGCGTTTTCTGATCATCGGTCGCGAGGAGGTGCCTCCATCGGGCCGAGACAAAACTTCTATTATTGTGTCCAGCCGCAATAAACCCGGCGCCCTGTTTACCCTGTTGGATCCATTTCGCAAGGCAGGCGTCAGCCTGACCCGCATCGATACCAGACCATCGCGTACTGAAAAGTGGGCTTATGTCTTTTTCATCGAATTCGAAGGCCATCTGCAGGACGAGAATATCGCCGGCATTGTGACCGACCTTGAAGAGCAGTCCATTTTGCTCAAGCCCCTGGGGTCTTACCCACGGGCCGTACTGTAACTGGGTCATGGCAGAGCGTGTAGACACAGTTGCTATTCTCGGTCTGGGCCTGATCGGTGGCTCCCTTGCCAAGGCGCTGCGCGAGAAAGGTTTTTGCAAGCGGGTAATCGGCTATGGCCACCGCGAGCCGTCCCTACTTCGCGGACTGGAACTTGGGGTCATCGATGGATATACCCTGGATCTTGGTGAAGTTATCGAGCAGGCGGATATCCTGGTGATTTGCACGCCCACCCTGGTGGCTGCAGAGGTACTGGCACAGATTCTGCCGCGGCTTGAAGGACTGGATAATGCTCCGGTCGTCACTGATGCAGCCAGCGTGAAAGGCAACCTGATGGCGGCGGCTATTGAGGCTTGTAACGGTGAATTTCCGCCTCGCTTTGTCATGGGACACCCCATCGCCGGATCTGAGCGCAGCGGCGTAGAAGCTTCAAAAGCAGACCTCTACGAAAATCACCGGGTGATTATTACCCCCGTTGCTGAAAACGATGAGGATGCGCTGTCTCTGGTAAAAGATATGTGGGCTGTCACCGGTGCCGAGGTGGTGACTATGGATGTTGCCAGGCATGACGCTGTGTTGGCAGCCACCAGCCACCTGCCCCATGTGTTGGCCTATGCGCTGGTGGATGCGCTCGCGCAATCAGATGGTAGCGAAGATATTTTTCGCTGTGCTGCCGGTGGCTTTCGGGATTTCACTCGCATCGCTTCTTCCGATCCCGTGATGTGGAGGGATATTGCTATAGCCAACAAGTCTGCGTTGCTGGATGCGATTGACCTGTTCAGTGATCACCTCAGCCAGTTGCGTGCTGCAGTGGCTAGCGGCGATGGCGATGGTATGCATGAGACCTTTACCCGGGCCAAGTCTGCACGGGATGAGTTCTCGGTGATCCTCGCAGAGCGCGCGCAGGGCAAATAAACTCTATCGTAGTCGCCGCGAGAGCGGGGACACGGTGCCGCTGGATTTCCGCTTGCGCGGGAATGACTAAGCAAGGAAACGTTCAATGGAATTCAAACTATTACCGGGCGGCACCATTAACGGTGAAGCTCGCGTCCCCGGGGATAAATCAATGTCCCACCGGTCTATTATGCTGGGCGCTTTGGCAGAAGGCACCACCCGCGTCAGCGGCTTCCTGGAAGGCGAGGATGCTCTGGCGACACTTGCGGCGTTCCGCGCTATGGGTGTGGTGATTGACCGACCAGGCGATGGAGACGTGGTCATTCAAGGCGCGGGTCTGAATGGGCTGAAGCAACCTCAGGCGCCTTTGGACCTGGGCAATGCCGGTACGGGCATGCGTTTGATTTGCGGCCTGATGACCGGCCAGTCCTTCGATACTGTGCTAACTGGTGACGCCTCTCTCTGCTCGCGACCTATGGGGCGGGTGATCGATCCCCTTAAGCTGATGGGCGCGGAGATTGCTTCTCAGGAGGGCGGACGGCCGCCATTAAATATTCGCGGCGGTTGCGAGTTGCAAGGCATTCATTACGACCTGCCGATGGCCAGTGCCCAGGTGAAGTCCTGCGTGTTACTTGCCGGCTTATACGCCCAGGGTCGAACATCGGTTACTGAACCAGCGCCTACCCGTGATCATACCGAGCGTATGCTGCGCGGCTTCGGCTATGAGGTTAAACACGAAGATGGGGTTATCAGCTTGCACGGTGGCGGCAGTCTAAAGGCTGCAGACATCGATGTTCCAGCCGATATCTCCTCTGCTGCTTTCTTTCTGGTGGCGGCGAGCATTACGCCGGGTTCGGATTTGTTGTTGACGCATGTTGGTGTTAATCCCACGCGCATTGGAGTACTGAATATTCTCAGTCTCATGGGCGCTGATATTACCCTCAAGAATGAGCGTGAGGTGGGCGGTGAGCCGGTCGCGGATATTCAGGTGCGATACGCCCCTTTGCAGGGCATAGAGATTCCAGAGGACCAGGTGCCATTGGCAATTGATGAGTTTCCCGTGTTGTTTATTGCTGCAGCCTGCGCCGAAGGTCGCACCGTATTGCGTGGGGCAGAGGAGCTGCGGGTCAAGGAGAGCGACCGAATTGCGGCCATGGCCGAAGGGCTCAACACCCTGGGTGTGAAGAATGAAGTGCTGGAGGACGGCATTATCATTGAGGGCGGCCCCATTGGCGGAGGCGAAATCCACACCCACATGGACCACCGCATTGCTATGGCTTTCGCCATCGCTGCGCTGCGCGCTGAGAAAGAAATTTTCGTGCTCGACTGTGATCATGTTGCCACATCTTTTCCCGGCTTTGATGCCCTGGCTCGTGGTTTAGGCCTGCAAATTTCAGTACAGGCAAACTGATGACTACAGCTCCAGTTATCACCGTTGATGGCCCTAGCGGCGCGGGGAAAGGCACTGTTAGTCATTTGCTGGCGGATCGGTTGGGTTGGCGTTTCCTCGACAGCGGCGCTCTGTATCGGGTTACCGGGCAGGCCTGTTTAATCGAAGGAGTCAGCTGGGACGACCATGAAGCTGTTACCGAAATTGCCCGTCAGCTGGATGTCAGCTTCAGCGCTGCGGACGACGGCGAGGTGCTGGTGGCCTATAAAGGGCAGGATGTCTCCGCAGTTATCCGCACGGAAGAGGGCGGTCGCGGCGCCTCCACTGTCGCGGCAATTCCCAGTGTTCGTGAGGCGCTGCTGGCTCGCCAACGAGATTTCTCACAGGCTCCCGGCCTGGTGGCCGACGGACGTGACATGGGTACGGTGGTATTTCCGGCTGCCAAGCTCAAGTTTTTCCTCACTGCGTCCGCGCAAGAACGAGCAGAGCGCCGCTATAAGCAGTTGATTTCAAAGGGGCAAAATGTTAGTCTCCCGCGCCTTCTGGAGGACATCGAGGAGAGAGATGCGCGCGATTCAAGCCGCAGTGTCTCCCCCCTGGTGCCCGCAGAGGACGCCGTTGTTATTGACAGCACCGCTACCCCCATCGAGCAAGTGTTCGAGCAGGTGATGCTGAAAGTGGCAGAAAAAGGACTGATATAGTGGGCAAAAGCCCCTATCTCCTTTTAAAAGGCAAAAAGCATTGTGCTGCCGGCTGAATCCAGTCAGTGCCAGCGTCGCGATGTAAATTAACAACCCCGCACCGGCTGGAGGCGCGGATGACCAAACCAACAGGTAATGTGTAATGAGCGAATCATTCGCCGAACTATTTGAAGAAAGCCTTAAGACCGTCGACATGAAGCCCGGCTCCATCGTCACCGGCGTTGTAATCGATATTGACAGCGACTGGGTAACCGTTCACGCGGGCCTTAAGTCTGAAGGTGTCATTCCTCGTGAGCAGTTCACCGATGCCGCAGGCGAGTGCTCTCTGAGCATTGGCGACGAAGTACAAGTGGCCCTGGAATCCGTAGAAGACGGATTCGGTGAGACCAAGCTGTCCCGTGAGAAGGCCAAGCGTGCCGAAGCGTGGAAAGAGCTGGAATCTGCCCATGAGGCAGAGGAAGTGGTTACCGGAATTATCAATGGCAAGGTCAAAGGTGGCTTTACCGTCGATATCAACACTATCCGTGCCTTCCTCCCCGGCTCCCTGGTTGATGTGCGTCCCGTTCGTGAGACCACACACCTGGAAGGCAAGGAACTGGAATTCAAGGTTATTAAGCTGGACCAGAAGCGCAACAACGTTGTGGTTTCCCGTCGCGCTGTAATGGAAGCGGCGAACTCTGAAGAGCGTGAAGCTCTGTTGGAAACCCTGCAAGAAGGCATGTCTGTCAAAGGTATCGTCAAGAACCTGACCGACTACGGCGCGTTTGTCGACCTGGGTGGCGTAGACGGCCTGCTGCACATTACCGATATGGCCTGGAAGCGCATCAAGCATCCTTCCGAGATCGTGGAAGTGGGTCAGGAAATCGACGTCAAGATCCTCAAGTTTGATCGCGAGCGCAATCGTGTGTCGCTGGGTCTGAAGCAACTGGGTGAAGATCCCTGGGTGGAAATCACCGGTCGTTACCCTGAGGGCAGCCGCGTTCAGGCCAAAATCACCAACCTCACCGACTACGGCTGCTTTGCCGAGCTGGAAGAGGGTGTGGAAGGCCTGGTACACGTCTCCGAGATGGATTGGACCAACAAGAACGTACACCCTTCAAAAATCGTCAATCTTGGCGATGAGCTTGAAGTGATGGTTCTGGATATCGACGAAGAGCGTCGTCGTATCTCTCTGGGTATCAAGCAATGCCAGCAGAATCCTTGGGACGCATTCGCTTCCAAGTGTCAGAAGGGCGACAAGATCTCCGGATCTATCAAGTCCATCACTGACTTTGGTATCTTTATTGGTCTGGAAGGCAACATTGACGGATTGGTTCATTTGTCCGACATCAGCTGGAACGAGACTGGCGAAGAAGCGGTTCGTAACTACAAGAAAGGCGATGAGATCGAGACAGTTATCTTGTCTATCGACCCTGAGCGCGAGCGCATATCTCTTGGCGTCAAGCAATTGGAAGACGACCCCTTCGGTAACTACATCTCTGAAAATGACCGCGGATCTATCGTAGTCGGTGAAGTAATCGAGGTAGACGCCAAGGAAGTGATCATCAAGCTTGCTGACGAAGTAGAAGGTATCCTGAAGGCTTCCGATATCTCCCGCGAGCGTGTGGAAGATGCTCGCAACTCCTTCAAGGTTGGCGACTCTGTCGAAGCCAAGATCACCTCTGTGGATCGCAAGAACCGCGGTGTTGTTCTGTCTATCAAGGCCAAGGACTACGAAGATGAGAAAGAAGCAGTTAAGTCTCTGAAAGAGACTGAGCTGGAATCTGCATCTCCGGGTACTATCGGCGACCTGATCAAGGCGCAGATGGCTGACAAGTAAGATTGTCGCTTCGTCGGGCCTTTGGGCCTGACGGCTTCGTAAGAGGGCTCACTTTGGTGGGCCCTTTTTCGTTGCGGCGCCACAAAGCCGGGGCCTGCAGGCTGTCTTCATTCCCCATCAGGCTGGAACTCAGGGACGTGGAGGCCGCCCTGAATTGTGACCAATGACACACTTTTTCTATATAAAATAACAACTTGCGTAATCTCTTGTCTCAGGCCACAATGTTGTTCCGGTGAAAAAATAATCGAATAAGACCGATGACAAAAAGTGAATTGATCGAAACTATCGCTGCAAGACAAAGCCAATTGTCCACAAAGGATGTTGAATTGGCGGTAAAGACTATCCTGGAGCACATGTCTCAGTCCCTGGCGGAAGGGGAGAGAATAGAAATCCGTGGCTTTGGCAGCTTCTCCCTGCATTTTCGCGAGCCCAGGCGTGGTCGTAATCCCAAGACTGGCGACGCTGTTGAGCTGACCGGCAAATATGTGCCTCACTTCAAGCCTGGTAAGGAATTGCGCGAACGAGTGAACCTTGGGCTGCAAATGGGGCTATAAACTTGCCCTTGTGAATACAGGCGGTATGATCGTAAGGTCATGCCGTTTTTTTATTTTGTCGAACCGGACCGTCCCATGAAGCTACTTCGCAATCTCCTTTATATCGCCCTCGTGCTTATCATGGCTGCTGTCGGTGCTCTTTTTGCGCTGCAAAACGAAATGCCCGTTCCCCTCGATTTGTTGGTTATGAGCTTCGAACCGCGCAGTCTTGCTTTGTGGCTACTGCTGGCTTTCGCTCTGGGTGGTGCACTTGGCATGCTGATGTCTTCTGCTTTAGTCGTGCGCAGCCGCGCAGCACTGGGTTCCGCTAACCGTCAGCTAAATAAGAGCAAGGCGGAGTTGGACAAGCTGCGCACCGCGGGCCTCAAAGACGGTGAATGATTATCTTGTCTTCGCTCTTTTTTTTGTCGCGATTGCCATAGGTTGGTTCCTGGGCCGGCGCGGTCAGGCAAAATCTGTTTCTGCACCCGATCTTCCGGGTGAATATTACAAGGGCCTCAATTACCTGCTGGACGGCAAGCCCGACGGTGCGGTCGATGCGTTTATCAATGCCCTGGAAGTTAACAGCGAGACTCTGGAAACGCATATTGCTCTGGGCAACCTGTTGCGTAAGCGAGGGGAGGTGGACAGGGCAATCAGGATTCACCAGAACTTGCTTGCTCGCCCTAGCCTGCCCAGGGCGCAGGTGCACCAGGCCCACCTGGAATTGTCCCGGGATTACATAAGCGCCGGGTTGTTGGACCGGGCGGAACGTCTGTTGCTCGATTTGGTCAAGGAGTCACCCGCTCAACGTCGCGCCAGCCAGTGGCATTTACTGGAGATCTACCAGAGCGAGCGGGAGTGGCTGCAGGCTATCGACATTGCCGCTGAGTTACTTCCGCGCAAAACCTTGCTCGGCAATGCCACCGCTGAATCCTCGGAAAAGCCTGGGCAGTCTGTTCCTGTAATAATGTCCCACTTCTACTGTGAACTTGCCGCAGAGCGTCGGGAGGCGGGGGATCTGCACGGCGCAAGGCAATTGATAGAGGAAGCTTTAAACCGTGATAAGCAGAGCGTTCGTGCTTCTATTATGCTGGGCGCAGTGGAGTTCGATACTGGCCGCTACAAGCAGGCTATCAAAGCCTTGCGCAGGGTTCGGCAGCAGGACCCCCTGTATATCAGTGAGTCGGTGCCCGGCTTGCGAGATTGCTATAGGGAGTTAGGTGACGATAAGCCTTTGCTGTCTTACTTGCGAGATTGTCTAGGTACTAACCCGTCGCCGCCCCTGTTACTGGCAGTTGCTGAGGACATTAGCAAGATAGAGGGAAGGGGTGTCGCTGAGGATTTTTTGGTGCAGCAACTGGATAAAATGCCATCGCTGCGTGGACTGGAGAAGTTGGTGGGTCTCCAGGTTGAGGTGAGTGAAGGCAAGTCCCGCGAAGACCTGGGGCTGCTGCAGCAGCTTGTTCAGCGCCTGATCGAGGAAAGACCGTCTTACCGCTGCAGTCACTGCGGCTTTGCTGGCCGACATTTGCATTGGTTTTGCCCAGGCTGCAAATATTGGGGGACGGTTCGCCCCATTCGCGGTACCAGTATGGAATAATACTGGCTCGCCAGTAGAGATTTTTCTATGAGTCATAATCCGGTCATTGTTGCGCTCGATTTTCCTGCCGCTGAACCCGCCCTATCGTTGGCAGCTCAGCTGTCTCCCCAGTTGTGCCGGCTGAAGGTAGGCAAAGAATTGTTTACCCGCTGTGGCCCGGGTTTGGTCGAGTCTTTACAGGCAATGGGCTTCGAAGTATTTCTGGATCTCAAGTTCCATGATATTCCGAATACGGTTGCCGGCGCCGTGCGCTCAGCTGCCGAGCTAGGGGTGTGGATGGTGAATGTGCATGCCAGTGGTGGCCGCCGCATGATGGAAGCTGCGCTGGCCTCGCTGCAGTCTTTTGAGCATAGGCCTCTGCTTATTGCTGTCACCGTGCTAACCAGTATGTCCGATGAAGATCTGGCCGAGATGGGCTACACCGAAACGGCGCAACAGCGGGTCATGAAACTGGCGGCTCTCACCCATGATAGCGGGCTTGATGGTGTCGTCTGTTCTGGTATGGAGGCGTCGCAACTGCGCAGCGAGCACGGCGATGATTTCTGCCTTGTAACGCCAGGCATCAGGATGACCGGTGATGCTGCCGGTGACCAGCGTCGAGTGCTGACTCCGGCGAATGCAGTGGCAAATGGCTCGGACTATCTGGTGATAGGGCGCTCAGTCACCGCAGCGCAAGACCCGCTCGCTGCGCTGCAGCGGGTTCACAGCGAGTTGGAAAATGCTCGTTAGATAAGATCAAAAACGGGCGCGAGGACCCCACCTGCGCCGTGCACTGCTAGACTCTCTCCCCGGTACGGATGCCTGCACGGATGCAGATAGCTGATCAAGGAGATCAATCATGAAAAATCTACGTAATGACAACACCGGCGCTGCTAGCGCCTCAAATATTAACCCCATCAAACTCTTCGCGCTGCTGGCGGTGCTCTTGTGTGCGTTTGCATTAACGCCCGCGCATGCCCAGGAGGCGCAGGAGATACCGGGCGCAATGACTACCATTAATATCAATACGGCGGATGCCTCGACCCTGGCAGCAGGGCTCAATGGTGTTGGCGCTTCCCGGGCAGAAGATATTGTCCGCTACAGGGAGGAATTCGGGGCTTTTACCACGGTTGAACAATTGGCCGAGGTTAAAGGGGTAGGTAAATCGACGCTCGAAAAGAACCGAGCGCGGATAACACTGGAATAAGGCCTGCGCATCCGTATCATGAGGGGGCTTATGCCCCCTTTTCTATACATCTTGCTATGAAGTACCTGGTAACCGGAGCCACTGGATTTATCGGCGCGGAATTGTGCCGGCAGATTTGCCAGTCAGGCCAGGAGCTGATTGCCTATAGTTTGAGCGGTAGGCCCTTGCCAGATGGCACGCCTACTCGCGCAATCGATTTTAGAGTCGAAAATCTTTGTGCAACAGATCTTGAATCTGTAGATGTTGTTTTGCATCTGGCAGGTATCGCTCACCAGCGTGCTAACCCTGAGGATTACCGGGCGGTTAATCATCGCGCCGTTATCGAGCTTGCGCGGCAGGCGCAGTTGGCAAACGTGTCTTGTTTTGTGTTTCTCAGCAGTGTCAAAGCCATGGGGGCAAGCGGCGACGTTGGTCCTCGAACCGAGGACGATGGTTGTTTGCCAGTGGATCCCTATGGGCTGTCCAAGCAGCAGGCCGAGTCTGAGCTCAATAGCGAGTTTGCAACAGGCAGCATGCGAGTCTGTATTCTGCGGCCGGCGCTGGTGTATGGCCTGGCCACCAAAGCCAATCTTGCCCAGCTCTCCAAAGCGGTGGGCAAAGGTCTACCCAGGCCACCAGAGGAGGGTGCCCGTTCCATGATCGGCGTTAAAGACCTGGGCGCTTTGATGTTGACCGTCACTGCAGACCCCAGTCCGGGGGTAAGCACGTTTATAGTGACGGATGGCGAGGCCTACACGACCAGGCGCATCTATGATGCGCTGCGTGCAGCAAGGGGCATGAAGCCGGGTGTTCAGTGGTGTCCTCGATGGGCCTGGTGGTTGGGCAGCTGGGTACTGGATGCGTTGACTGCTTCTAGCGATTCTACCTGGAACAAGCTATTCAGCGCCGAGCTTTATAGTAACCAGGCGATTGTGGCAGCCACCGACTGGCGTCCCAAACAGTCATTTGAAAGTCTGCTGGGTGAAACGGGGGGGAGGCTGTGATCGCCCTGTCGGCTACCTTGCTACTGTCGTTGGTGTTCTGTGGAATCTATTTACGGATTGCCAGGCACTGGCAGATTCTCGATCTACCCAACGAGCGCAGTTCCCATCACAGGGCAACCCCCCATGGTGGCGGTCTGCCCTTGTTTTTGGCGCTTGGTCTGGGGGTGTTTATTGCTGGCGTGCTGGGACTGGCCTGGGCGCCTCAGTACCTGCTGCTGTTGTCTATCGCCGGCTGTCTGGTGTTGGTGGGGGTGGTTGATGATATGCGCGGATTAAGTGTGCAGCTACGTTTTTCTCTCTACGGATTGTGCTGTGCGCTAGCAGTGGTTATCACATTACCTCCGCTGAGTGAGGGCGACGCGGTGACTCTTTTGATGGGCGTGCTGGCAGTGGTTGCCCTGCTGTGGATGCTGAATCTGTATAATTTTATGGACGGCATCGATGGTTATGCCTCAACTCAATGCCTGATTGCCTGCTGTTGTGCTGCCCTGTTGGCCTTCAGTGGAGGAGCGGCCACCGATTACCTTATTTTTTGCCTTTTACTAGCGGCTGCGCATACCGGATTTTTATTCTGGAACTGGCCCGCCGCTAGATTGTTCATGGGTGATGCTGGCAGTGTGCCCACTGGCTTCTTGCTGGGGGCGTTGGCCTTGCTGGGTGATGTACAAGGCTATCTGCCCCTGGCGAGTTGGGCGATTTTGCTGGCCGCGTTTATCGTCGATGCTTCCGTCACGCTGATGTGGCGAATGGCCACCGGGCAACCTTTCACTCGACCTCATCGGCTGCACGCCTACCAGCGACTTAGCCGTCGTCTGGGTGGTCACCTGCCAGTAGTCTTTGTCTTGCTCGCGCTCAACGCGCTGTGGTTGTTTCCCCTATCCTGGATGGCAACAATCTATCCCAAGTATTCAATTTTATTGGTAATTTTGGCATATGTTCCCCTTGTTGGGGGCATGGCTAAAGTAAGGGAATTCAGCTAGTATCCTTACTCGGGCTGCACTCCAAACAAAATTATAGCGGCCTAGACCAGACCATTGAGATTGAGGAAAGGGGCTTGCTGAAGTTTTTTGGCCGTATCGTTTCGCGCTCCATATCCGGGATTATCGGAGGACTCAGGGGCGGTCTTGAAAAATTGATCGAACTACCTCGTAATATCAAGCAATCCGGCTTACTGGCTCTGGATATGTGCTTTGTCACCGCTTCCATGTGGGCCGCGGTGGCCTTCCGTTACGGCCATCTGGATTTTTCGCTAGGCCCCGTTGAGTTTTTCTGTGCTGTATTCACTGTTCTGGTGAGTGCCTTCATATTTTTACGTCTGGGCCTTTATCGGGCGGTCATTCGATTCATGGGCCAGCAGGCTATCTGGGCGGTAATTACTGCGGTCAGTTATTCCACTCTGGTGCTGGGCGCGACCGTGTTCTTTACCCAGGCCGACGTTCCGCGTTCCATGCCCTTTATATACTGGGGTCTGGCACTACTGGGGATAGGCGGAACTCGCCTCAGTGTTCGTGCTTACTACCAGGCCAAATTACGCTCTTTATCTGAGAACGTGATCATTTACGGCGCCGGTGAGTCAGGCCGGCAATTGCTTACAGCTCTCAATCACGGTGATCAGTATCGAGCAGTCGTGTTTGTTGATGATGACAAACGACTACATAACTCGGTCATTAACGGATTACAGGTGGTGCGCCCTGATGAGATTGAGCAGTTAATCGCCGAGCACGACATTACCCAGGTACTTTTGGCTATTCCCTCGGCATCACCCGACCGCCGTAAGGAAATTATTAACTCACTGGTTGGTTTGCCTGTTTATGTGCGGACTGTGCCACGTATCGCCGAACTGGTGAACGGCGAGGCCAGCGTCATCCAGATTCAGGACGTTGATCTGGACGACCTACTGGGTCGTGAACCTGTTCCCCCGAAACCCGAGTTCATCGACCGCTGCATCACTGATAAGGTGGTGATGGTGACAGGGGCAGGCGGTTCTATTGGCTCAGAATTGTGTCGGCAGATTGTCAGGTCAGGGCCCAAAGAACTGGTGCTGCTGGATAATTCCGAGTTTGCTCTTTATAACATCGAGCGAGAGTTGCGCGAGTTAATGGATGCCACCGATCTGGAGTTCGAGATGGTGGCTCTGTTGGGTTCTGTTCAGGACGGGCGTAGGCTGGAGAGCGTGTTCCGCACCTTCCAGGTTGAGACCGTGTACCACGCGGCTGCCTATAAGCACGTGCCGATGGTTGAGTATAACGTGGCCGAAGGTGTTGCCAACAATGTGTTTGGTACCTGGTATGCCGCTGAAGCGGCACGTAAAGCCGGTGTCGATACTTTTGTGCTGGTGTCTACCGACAAAGCGGTACGTCCCACCAATATCATGGGCGCATCCAAGCGTTTTGCTGAAATGATTCTGCAAGGGTTGGCCCAGCGCGATACCAAGACGCGCTTCTGCATGGTTCGTTTTGGTAATGTATTGGGGTCCTCAGGTTCCGTCGTTCCACTTTTCAGGGAACAGATTGAATCAGGAGGACCGGTGACGGTGACCCACCCGGAAGTGACTCGTTACTTCATGAGTATTGCAGAGGCAGCACAGCTGGTCTTGCAGGCCGGAGCAATGGGTACCGGTGGTGACGTATTCGTCCTGGATATGGGCGAACCGGTGCGGATCGTCGATCTGGCGCGGCGAATGATTCGTCTCAGTGGTTACGAAATGGATCACGATACCCACGTTGGTCATCACATCGATATCGAATTTATCGGTCTGCGCCCGGGTGAAAAGCTTTACGAGGAACTCCTGCTGGGTAGTAATGTGACTGGTACCGGCCACCCCATGATCATGCGCGCCGAAGAAGAATGTTTGTCATTTGGTCAGATACATAGCTATGTATCTGACCTGGTACGGTACTGCGATGCCATGGACTGTACTGGCATCACTTCGGTACTGCGTAAGGCGGTAAGCGGCTTTAGCGAGCATGAGGTGCGCCACGACCTGCTTTGGAACAAGCAAGCTGAGCTGGATGCGCAGCCTCGTGCTGTGACGCCTCCATCCAACGTGAAAGAACTCTTCCCCGAAAAAACCTCCTGATTTAGTCCTCTACATCGTCCACAGAGTATTGGCCGCTAAGGCGCCGTCGTATATGCGCCCAGGACATGCCTACGGCGAGCATTACCGCCACCAGCAGCAACGCTAGCCAGGTAATCGCGCCTGTAGCCTCAAGGGTTAACCAGCCCAGATCGACCAGCAGCCAGATCACACAGCAGAACAGCGCCGTGCCCAAGATGATCCCCAGAGGACCCAGGGCATTAAAGCTGGCGCGTAGATATATGATCCAACCTATCACCAGGACTACCCCTACCAAGGCGGTGACCGGGCCGAATTCGGTGCCTTCAGCAAATACCCAGCTGATGTACGAAAAATCAGTAGGGTTGTAAGTCCCATAGACAAGTGCGGCAGCAAAAATGAACCTGGCTACAAGGCTTACGGCGGTGAACTCTTTCGACATCAAAGTATCCTTTTGTCAGAATCTGTAACGTGCACAATAGATAATTCAGGCAGTTGGAAGCAAGCCGCGCACAATCGCTGTAATCTCGACATCCGTCATATAGCGGGGTACCGGGTACAGGTCTCCTGCCTCACTTAGCGCTTCTTCAACTATGCTTGGAATATCGCTTGGCTCAAGACCCTTAGGTTTCAGCGGAAGCTCTGTTTCGATGCGCATGTCGATGATAGCTTGAATGAATTTTTGTGTAAGAGAAGAGGGCGCCTCTCCACGTTCACCCAGACCCACCAGTATCGCCAGGTCCGCCAGACGCTCGTGTACACAGTTGCCATAGGCGGCCAGAACTTCTGGTAAGACCATGGCATTGGCATTACCGTGCGGTGTTTGGCAAATCCGCCCCAGCTGGTGCGCTATGCCGTGTACATAGCCCACCGAGGTGCGGCCAAAGGCAGCGCCAGCGTAAAAAGAAGCCATAGCCATTGCATCCCTTGCCTCCATGTCGTCGCCGTCGTGCCAGGCACGGGCGAGGTATAGGAAGGTTAACCGCACTGCGGCCTTGGCCTGAAGTTCTGTGGCGGGTGTGGATGCTTTGGAGAGGTAGGACTCTACGGCGTGGGTGAGGGCGTCCATCCCGGTGGCGGCAGTGATGCCTTTGGGCATACCTTTCATTATGTCTGCGTCCAGCGCCACATAGCCGGGGATGAGCTTGCTATCCACCACAGGAACTTTCCGGTGTGTCACCGGGTCGGTTATGACGGCTGCCAGCGTGATTTCGGAGCCTGTTCCTGCAGTTGTAGGCACCGCAAACAATGGCGTACCAGGATTTTTGGCCTTCTGGATACCATCGAAAGAACCGAGGTCACCGGGGTTAGTATGCAGTAGGGCGATGAGCTTGCCCGCATCGAGCACAGAGCCCCCGCCAACCGCGATCACTGCCTCACAAGCTTCGGTTCGAAGCAGCGCTTCGCCGGCCTGTACCTGGTCAAAGGAAGGGTCTGGCAATACGCCATCGTAGATAGCGTACGCGACGCTGTCTTTGTCTAACTGCTGCTTGATACCGTCCAGAATACCGGAGCCACCTAAAAAACTGTCGGTCACGATTAGCACTTTGCGAAAGCCAAAAATAGCCACCTGCTCAGCCAGGACGATGGCAGAGCCTGTTCCTTTGAAGACCACCGGTGTGTTGCGCGGTAGTAGACGTAAAATCCAGGTGACGGCAAAAGCTCTGATTTTATAGTAGAAAATTTTCACGTTAGAATCTTCCTAGTGCGGATAAAAAGGCAGCCATGATACTCCTGTGGTGCGGGTTCAGGCTACTTTACGTTTTGTCGAGCGGTTCTGCTTGCGCAGCCAGCGTGTAATGCTGGGGAGCGGTTTAACTGTTTTACTGCGTATCGCCCGGGCAACATTTTCGTTGACGAAGCGAGTCATACTGGAGGTGATCTGTCTGGCCATATTACTGCCTTCCTTGTTGGTAGACATAACCAGCAGGTGAGGGTTCAGTGGGTCCATGGGAAGTTCATTTTGCTCTCTTTGCAGGATGACTAATCTGGCGGGAATCTCCAGGTCTTCCTCTCGTTTCACCCCTTCTTTCTGAATGCGCTTGGTGACCAGGTATTCGTGTTCTTCGGTATGCCGGGCTGCCGATACCAGGAAGTCATCACGATGGACGATGCTCAGGAACGGAATATCATAAGCCAGCAGGATCTCCAGCGCTTTAAGGTGCCGTCGTTGGTACTCTACCGGGCTGTGCAGGCCTGCATTGACCTCTTTGGCAAGACCGTACAAGGAGGCCGTTTTCAGTAGTCTTCCGCCAACCAGGCGCAGAATGTAGGGCATTTCGGCGTTAAGCATGCGCTGCTGCACCGATCGCCTTTCCAGCATTTTGCGCAGGCCAATCGTCATGCCATTGATGAGTGGACGAGAAATCTTGCGCTTCAGGAAGCTGTCCAGTCCAGCCAAACTGGAAGCGCTGTCTGCGAGCTCCTCTGGGTTGGCAGGGCTCAACTGGCCTTCTTCGTTTAATTCATAAATACGTTCAAGCCCAGTGTAATCCAGTTCGGTGTTGCGCCTTACATGGGACACAAGTGACTTCACATTCTCTCCGGTGTTGGGGCCGTCGCAGGGTGACCAGGTGGCGAGGTGAATAATACCGCTGGCTCGCAGTGCATCTACCAGTTGTCTGTCTTCGGCCTTGAGCTTTTCATAAGGCGGGATATCTGCTTCATAGTTGCTCAATATAGACAGTAGCAAGTGATCAGAAATCACCCCGGCAATAGAGTGCCCAGCAATAGGCACGGGGCGACCTTTGCGCCAGTTGCTCAAAATAGCCTTGCGCAGTGCGTGGGCGTAGTGGGGGAAGATCTCGTCGGTGTTCATGAACTTGGCGCGGCTGCCTCGGTGTAGCGCAGAAACCGTCCAGGAACTGGGTAAGCGTATCAACAGATTGGCGAAGCTGAACAAGCCCATAAATCCATGCATGAGCAGAATATGTACGCCGTTCTCTTCGTCGCCGGCCCGGGTCTCGGCCTTATTTTGTATGATTTGACCGCGTTCGCTGAACTTGAAGACAGTCTCATCAAAATGCAGAGACTGTTCATCGGCAAAAATGTAAACCTTCTCAGCGATCTCCGGGCTTTCGCGCAATAAACGCAGTGGCGTTTCCATTACCGTTTGCTCAAATTCAGTTGATTCCTCCATTTCAAAACGGCCCAGGGCTTTGAGCTTGAGAGATCCGGATACAATCAGTGATACACGCTCGGCGTTGGCTAAAACCCCCCGGTTCAGTGCGACCCTGAATGCGCCGGAGTCTTGTTTGAGCAGCAGCGTGCCGGGCTCACGGATGCTGAGTTCTTGCATGTAGGGAGCCAGGGCACCAATGGTGCCGTCCTTGCCAATGCCGCTCACAATGCAGTGAAAGGCCATAGAAGAGCCTAACTTGCTTTGAATGTCCTGCTCGTAGCGTTCGCATTCCTGCCGGGCTAGCTGCAGGGCACGGCGGGATTTTCCGCTGTCCATTGCTTGCCGTGCAGGTACCAGGTTTATCGGATGAATAAGGTTTGCCTGCATGGCATGAATGATATCGTCTTGATCGGCAGTGGCTGGCAGGTTGAGGGCGCGAGCCAGTACTCTGGTCCCTCGTTGTTTACGCAGCTTTTCTGCCAGGGGCACGAGGAAATTCATGATTAGAGAGTGTTCAGCACTCTCCCAACCGCTCTCGCCGGTGGTCTCTTCAAGGAAGTAAAAGCGCACATGCCGGAGCCAGTCGATGCTGTTGTGATGATGGTTCAGCCACGCCCGGTACTGGGACTTGATCGTATTACCCCCACCCACTGCGATAGTGAAATACTCACGCTTGTAGTATCCCCAGGCCTGATTGCGGCCGCGGTCCAACCAGTAATCGTATTGCTCTTGCAGTAGCTGGGCCGCATGTCTTGCCGCCAATGGCAGAGTGGCGGAAATACCAACGTGTATTCCCGCCTCTTCCTGGATCAGGGCGAAATTCTTGGCGTTGTTACCTGATTTCATACACATACCTGCGGATTCTACCGACAAATGGTGGCATAGAGGTGCTCTGGCTGTCGCCTACAGGGTTTTTTTCCTTGAGTTCATGCCAATTTGCACCGCGAGCGCAAACTGTCGAGGCCAATTGACACCCGTCAAAAAACATTGGTTTTGTATGCTCGCAGCCTAGTACCAGTAAATGCGCAGGCCTGTGGTAAAGCCCCAGCCTTCATAGCGACCTCCGTCCTCTATGGTGTCTTCCATTTTGCCGTACTGCAGTCCGCTCTGCCATTTTAGCTTGTGGCCGTAAAAGAAGTAGTTTACGCCCAGGTAGAGTTCATTGTATTCATCGCCCTTATCGGCAACGATTTCTCTCTCATAGCGTCCCAGGCGCAGTCCATTAACGTCTTTGCTGTCCAGGAAGGTGTAGCGGGCAACCCATTGTAATTGTTCTGTGCTGTTGTAGAAGGGCATCACTACCAGGCCCCAGATATCACTTTGGTTGGCAAAACCATCACCAGCGGAGAGGTCAGTCCAAAGTCCCCAGCTGTCGTTGCCCCACTTGCTGACGAGATTGACCACATGGGAGAACTCGCGGGTGTTATTGAGAGAGTCCTGGTCCTGGTAGACGTAGTCAACTCGCACCTGGGCAGTGGTCAGTGCCATTTTTGAAGCAAAGTTCCAGCCCACTGAAGTGAGCGTAAAATAACTGCCATCCTGGAAGCCGATTTCATCATCAGGGTCACCGGAAAAGACGCCTGCGCGATAGCTCAGGCCGTTCTCCAGCTCACCCCGGGCGCTGATTCCCGAGAAATACTCTGCGGTGAACCACAGATTGTTGGACAGGTTATTGCGCTCCGTGGTGAGCAGCTTCTTGGAGGAAGTGGCACCGTCCAGCGTGAATGGCGCTGAATGCTTGAGGAAACGCAAATCCAGTTCATCCCCCGGGTTCCAGCCCATATAGGCATCCGTTAGTCTGCTATACCAGTCACTGGCTGACTCGTTCAGGTCAAAATCTCCCTCCAGTTGAATAATCCAGTCGTTGGCAAGCTTCGATTTAAAGCCAAAGCGGAAGCGGCGCCACAGTAGATCTTCAAACTCACCTTCGTCGGCATCGGCCCATGTGGCGTCCGCCTGGAGGCGCCCGGAGAGGGCAAATGACTTGACCAGCCCATCGTCTTTTTTTGAATCGTAGAGGGTGAAGTGGGACCAGATGTCGTCATAGGAGGACTGGGCGAGGATGGGATTTGTTGTGATCAGCAAAAGGCTGGCGGCAATAAGTTGTTTTACTGCTGGAGTCATCGATGTCTATGCCTGCGCGGGTTCTATCCAGAGACCGAGTTTATCAGGGAAATGGTGCAGGGTGAGAATGGGGCATTAGCGGGACTTAACAAGCGTTAGCGCCGTCAGATACTACAAACAAAAAAGGGCCGCACAGTGTGCGACCCTTTCTTTGTATGGCTCCGCCTGCTGGGCTCGAACCAGCGACCCATTGATTAACAGTCAATTGCTCTACCAACTGAGCTAAGGCGGAATGGAGTTAATCAGAGGTCGCGTATATTAATGATCGTGGGGTGTCGGGTCAACTGCAATTTGGGGATTATTTTGGAATCTTTGCCGGTTGCCAAATCAGGCTGCAATTGGTTGCTATGTGAATGATAATACACGGCTATTTTTCATTCAGGATCAAGCCGTGTCTCGCCCATTTAAAGTTGAGTCCAAGTTCCAACCAGCAGGAGACCAGCCCGAAGCGATTCGCCAGCTGGTGGAGGGGATCCAGGCAGGCCTGGCCTCCCAGACCCTGCTGGGGGTAACGGGGTCCGGCAAGACCTTCACTATGGCGCACGTAATCGAGCAGGTGCAGCGGCCCACGATTGTGATGGCCCATAACAAGACGCTGGCTGCGCAGCTCTACGGTGAGTTCAAGGAGTTCTTCCCACATAATTCGGTCGAGTACTTCGTCTCTTACTACGATTACTACCAACCAGAGGCTTATGTTCCGTCCTCGGACACATTCATCGAAAAAGATTCGTCGGTTAACGAGCACATCGAACAGATGCGCCTGTCGGCGACCAAGGCGCTGATGGAGCGCGAGGACTGTATTGTGGTGGCCACGGTGTCTGCAATTTACGGTCTGGGCGACCCCGATTCCTACTATAAAATGCGCCTGCACCTGTCCAGAGGGGAGGTGGTCGATCAACGGGCTCTGCTGCGCCACCTCGCTGACTTGCAATACACACGCAATGATGTGGACTTTTCACGCGCGACCTACAGAGTGCGCGGTGATGTCATCGACATTTTCCCAGCAGACTCGGAGCGCGAGGCTGTGCGAATTGAGTTATTTGATGAAGAGATCGAGAATATCTATATTTTCGATCCCCTCACCGGTGTGGTAGCGCGGAAGTTGCCTCGTGTCACAATTTTCCCCAAGAGCCATTATGTGACTCCCAGGGACACGATGCTGCAGGCAGTGGACCAGATTGAGGCTGAGTTGGCAGTCCGTCTTGAACAGCTAAAAGACAACCAGAAACTGGTGGAGGCACAGCGCCTGGGCCAGCGCACCAAATACGATATGGAGATGATTCGGGAGCTCGGCTACTGCCAGGGGGTAGAGAACTATTCTCGCTACCTGTCTGGCCGCAAGGCTGGAGAGCCACCGCCTACACTGTTTGAGTACTTGCCGGACAACGCGCTGGTGATCATCGACGAGTCCCACGCAACAATCCCGCAGATTGGGGCGATGTACAAGGGCGATCGCTCGCGCAAGGAAACCCTGGTGGAGTACGGATTCAGGCTTCCCTCGGCCCTGGACAATCGCCCCCTGCGCTTCCAGGAGTGGGAGCAGCTGGTGCCCCAGGCGATCTTTGTTTCTGCAACCCCCGGGAATTACGAGGCGGAACACGCGGGACAGGTAGTAGAGCAGGTTGTCAGGCCAACCGGCTTGATAGATCCAGTATTGGAGATTCGCCCGGCAACGACCCAGGTGGATGACCTGCTGAGCGAAATTCGCTTGACCGTAGCGCTGGGCGAGAGGGTGTTGGTGACCACGCTGACCAAACGGATGTCAGAGGACCTCACGGAGTATCTGGCGGATCACGGTGTTCGCGTGCGCTACCTGCACTCAGATATTGATACGGTGGAGCGCGTGGAGATTATCCGTGACCTGAGACTGGGCGAATTTGATGTCTTGGTGGGGATTAACTTGCTAAGGGAGGGTCTGGATATGCCAGAGGTTTCTCTGGTCACGATTCTGGATGCCGATAAAGAGGGTTTTTTACGTTCGGAGCGCTCTCTTATTCAGACTATTGGCAGGGCGGCTCGTAACCTGAATGGCCGGGCTATTCTCTATGCAGATCGGATAACCGGTTCTATGGAGCGGGCGATTGCGATAACTGCCGAGCGCAGGGAGAGACAAATTGCCCACAACCTTGAGCATGGCATCACTCCCAAAGGAGTGCAGAAGTCCGTTCAGGACATCATGGAAGGTGCCCGTCGGATGCCGACTCGCGGTAAAGGCAAAGGGAAGAAAGTGGCGGAGCCAGCGCTGGCTTTTGGTGCCGAAGTGGCGAGACTTTCGCCAGCGGCTTTATCTCGCAAACTCAAGCAATTGGAATCTCAAATGCAAGAGCATGCCAAAAACCTGGAGTTTGAAGAAGCCGCCGCGCTGCGGGATCAATTGACTGAATTTAAACAGCTGGCTTTTCTGGCGGACTAGCGCCTAGCACTCATCCTTGGACATAACCTGTTCAAAATAGGCCCGTGCTTCCGGGGTGGCGGTTATTTCGATAGACTCAGCCTCTCCGTATGGATCAATCCAATGTGCAGTTTGTGTCTCATTGGGTCTAGGCTGGTGCGAGCGTGGACTCTTTGGGGCAGCGCTTGTCATTGAGGACCTCCTTTGTTGGTAGAGTGACTATCCTAAGGAAAGCCTTCTGGGGCTGACATGGCCAGAAGCGTCACCAACATGGCTTTGCACGCCTTCTTGGATTAAAAAATGGAAATTCTGAAGCGCGCTGAGTAAATACTGGTCTATATTGTAATGGGGACATGTGTCCCACATTCAATTTCAAGGAGTTCTCGATGCTCAATCGTACGAAATCGTTGCTTGCTGGCGCTATGGCGTGTGTTGCCCTGGGTGCGAGCGCAGCGGACAAGCCCAATATTCTGGTGGTGTGGGGAGACGACGTGGGTCGCTCCAACATATCGGCTTACACAATGGGGATGATGGGCTACACCACACCCAATATTGACCGAATTGCCAATGAAGGCATGATTTTCACCGACTACTATGGCGAGCAGAGCTGCACAGCCGGTCGCTCGTCGTTCATTATGGGGCAATCGGTATTCCGTACTGGCCTCAGTAAGGTTGGCCTCCCCGGCGCCGCAGAAGGCATGAGCGAGAAGGACCCCACCATTGCCGGTATGTTGAAGAATCACGGCTATATGACAGGGCAGTTCGGCAAAAATCACCTGGGAGACCAGGACCGGCATTTGCCTACCAATCACGGTTTTGATCAATTCTACGGTAACCTTTACCACCTGAATGCCGAGGAAGAACCGGAGAACGCTGACTACCCAACCAACCCCGAATTCCGCAAGCGCTATGGGCCACGGGGTGTCATTCGCTCCTCTGCCGATGGCAAGATCGAAGACACCGGTCCGCTAACCAAGAAACGCATGGAAGTCGTGGATGACGATACCGCCGCCCAAGCAATGAAGTTTATTGAGCAGGCAGTTAAGGCCGACAAGCCTTTCTTCGTCTGGTGGAGTGGTACCCGGATGCATTTTCGTACCCACGTTAGCGACGAGAAAATGGCTCGCTTCAAGAAGGATTATCCCCATGCGGATGAATACACCGTAGGGATGCTGGAGCACGATGAGCACATTGGCATGTTCCTGGACAAGCTGGATGAGCTTAAGATCGCAGATAATACCATCGTGTTCTATTCCACCGACAACGGCCCTCACTACAACACCTGGCCTGATGCGGCAGCCACACCTTTCCGTGGAGAGAAGAACACTAACTGGGAAGGCGGCTGGCGAGTGCCTTCTATGGTGCGCTGGCCTGGCAAGATCAAGGCAGGGTCCATCTCCAACGAAATCATGCACCACATGGATTGGCTGCCCACTTTCCTGGCTGCCGCCGGGGAACCGGATGTGAAGGAAAAGTTACTCACTGGCCGTCGCGCCATCGGTCGTAACTATAAGGTGCACCTGGATGGTTATAACTTCCTGCCGCACCTGACCGGAGAGGTGGATACCGGACCGCGTCACGAGATTTTCTACTTCTCTGATGACGGCGATCTGACAGCCTTGCGTTACGACGCATGGAAGTTGATTTTCATGGAGCAGCAGACGGAAGGAGGGTTCCGGGTCTGGATGGAGCCGTTCGTACCACTGCGAGTACCGCTGATATTGAACGTGCGTCGGGATCCTTACGAGCGGGCCCCGATTACTTCCAATACCTATTACGATTGGTTACTCGATCGGGCTTACCTGTTAGTACCAGCTCAGGCTTACGTCGGAGAATTCCTGGCGACCTTCAAGAAGTACCCACCCAGACAGAAAGCAGCCAGCTTTTCACTGGAACAGGTGATGGACAAGTTGTCTGACCCGGGTGGTGCTCAGTAGAGCTTGAAAACCAGTATCTACCAAGGCCTCTTCGGAGGCCTTTTTTTTGGCCGCCGTTTTATGCGGCAGGAAGCTCCATGATTACCCGCACCCCGTTGGGTTGATAAACGTTTTCGGCTCGCACCCTGCCTTGGTGGTAATCGCTAATCAGTCGCACTACATGCAGGCCAAGGCCCAGGTGAACCTCGTCCTCACCGCCACTGCGCGCTGAAACCATCGGATCAAAGAGTTTGTCTTCCAGATTTTCGGGTAACCGCGGTCCGCTGTTGCGCACAGCGATTGTCCAGCCGCCCTGGGCTGTTTCCAGCTCCAGGCTGATAGGAGAGCCATTAGCGCTGAAAGAGGCCGCGTTATCAATGATCTTGTCCAGGGCCTGGGCGACCAACTCGGGCACTCCCCAGGCAAAGGCCTGCTCCTGGGGCAGTATTAGCTCGATAGGATTTTGTGTATAGATGGTGCTGTAGGCGGAGTGAACTTCGCGTAGTAGCGGCACCAGGTCAAAGGCGCTGGTCTGGTTGCCACGAATACTTTCTTCCAGTCGAGAGGCTTCGCTCATGGCAGTGAGTATGCTGTTTAACCGGTCAAGACCGCCCCTGGCCCGGTCCAGATAGATTGCAGAATCACCAACTTTATCTTGCTCCAGGTTCTCCAAAGAGGTCTGGATAATGGCGATCGGCGTTCGCAGTTCATGGGACAGTTTGCGGCTTAGGGTTCGCAGGTAGTCATTGTATTCACGTAGTTTTTCCAGAAGATCTGCGTAGTGGCGAGAGAGCTCGCCGATTTCATCCTGCGCTTGGCTGCGCGGAAATGTACCAGAGATAGCCCCGTCGCTATCGATCACTTGACTGGCCGCAGTGCTTAGTCGCCTGATGCGCAGTGAAAGCAGGGTTGCGTAGGACAGTAATCCCAGTGCACCGAATACAATGGCGAGCAGGCTGTATCCCAATAGGCGGCTGAATGCCTGGTCCGTCAGCGACAGATACTGCTCGCCACTCTGGCTCACGATAACGCTGCCGATAACTTTGCCATCTTGGTGAACTGGAGCAGCGGCCACTAACCGGGTCCGGGTTCGACTGCCCTCGTCACGGAATCGTGAGTGACTCGGTGTCCCCTGCAGTGCTGACGCGACACTGTCCCTGGCCAGTTTGCCGGGATCGTCTGAAATCGGGGAAGGTGGCAGGTCCTGCTCAGACAGGATACTGCGGTAGACCCAGCGCAGCAGCCAAAAGGTATTGGAGTTGGACGACCCAGCCTCCAGAGGCTCGAGCTTGCCCACCCGCCAGCGCTGATTGTCGGTTACCTGAATTTCACGTGTAGGATGAGAAAAGGGAGACAGTGTGCTCTGCAATGCCTCTGTCGTATAAATCAACCAGGGTGGTGCCGTTGTCTCCAGCGCAGAGATGTTACCAAGGGTCTCAAACGGAGAGTTGGCCTTACTGCTATTGTTGACGACATAAAAGCCTAGTCTTTCGCCGGTATAGGCAAGAGGGATCTCCAGCTCCAGGGTGTAGCCACCTGCCGCATCTTGCCAGTAGCCCTGTATGCGTCCGGGGTCATTGCCACGCCTGCGGCGATTGGCGGGCAGGGCCCTCAGACTGCCCGGCGCTGCGGTTGCAATTACGTACTCCTGCCGCTTTCCATCTTGCCAGGTACGCAATATCAGGCGGTCTCCGTTCGGCTCACGCGAGAGTCCGGGATTGTGGTAAATCACTTCAGGATCTTCCACTTGTATCAGCAGGTAGAGATTGGCGCCGCGAGTGACCGCCTGGTAGCTCAATGACAGAGGCATACTCAGGTCTGGGTCGCTTAAACTGGTTTTGGGAACGTCTTCCCAGCCCTCGGCGTAACCATCAACTGGCACATATTGTTCGGAGGGAAGGGCGTAAACCGGGGGCCGTGCATCCAGCGGTGCGATGATGCGGGCGGGATCAGGGTAGATGGCTTTTTGCTGTGCCCCCACTACTGCCGCTACTGCCTCGGCGGTAGCCTGCAGCCCCTGCTCCTGGCCCTGACGCAAGGCACCTTCCATTTCGCGTATGAACTGACACCCCGCCCAAGGGATTGAAAGTAACAATACGGACACCAGAATCAGCTGGCGCCGCAGGTTAAACCTTAACCCTTCCATCGGTAGCCAACGCCGTAGGCTGTTTCAATGCAGTTGAAGCGGTCATCCAGAAACTGGAACTTGCGTCGTATCCGCTTAATGTGTGAGGTGATGGTGTTGTCGTCTAACACCACGTTTGCGCTATCCATAAGCTGCTGGCGATTTTTGACATGCCCTGGATGTAGAGCAAGAGTGTGCACCATCCAGAACTCGGTCACGGTCAGCTCCAGTGGCTGGCCTTGCCAACTGGTCGTCATGCGCTCTTTGTTCAATTCCAGTTCGCCCTGGCAAAGCCGGTGCATTTTCTGCTCTGGCTGCTGCAAAGCAAGAACCCGGCGAAATAGTGCGTTAATTCTTGCGCAGAGCTGCGCCTGACTGATGTCTTTGGTCAGGTATTCATCGGCACCCAGACGCAGGCCAGAGATAATATCCAGCTCTGAGTCCCTCGCGGTCAGAAAGACAATCGGCAGTTCGGCAGAGCGTGCACGTAAATCTCGGCACAGCTCAAAACCGCCTTCCATTTCGTTGCCCAGCCCTACATCGATGATGGCCAGATCAGGTAGATGTACAGAAAAAGCACTTGCTGCGCTGCTTCGATCTGCGTACAGAGAAACGCGAAAACCTTGCCTTTGCAGATGGTCACGGTAGTTGGCCGCGATTGCAGCTTCATCCTCTACGATGGCGATGTGTTGTTGCATTTGTTCGTTCAATCCAACCTGGGCAATACATGCATGGTTTCAAAAATCGTCGACCAGCTCAAGCGCTCGCCATAATTGATCACAATTGAGCATAGTAACGCCATTTTTCATACAGGTGGTTGCCACAATTGAAGGTTTAGATAAGCGGGACTAAACCTGGAGACCACAACATGTATTCATCCTGTATGTATAATTTTTTTTGCCGTGATAAGGCGCGCTATGGCGGCCTGTCTTGTTGGTTGCTGTTTCGCTGCCTGCCGACACTGATTTTGACAGCAGTCTCTATGATGATTCTGGCAAGCACCAGCGTGCGAGCTGAGAATGAACTTGAGACTGTGGGCAGTGGAAAAATGTCATTTCGAGCGGAGGGCGAAGATTACCAGCCGGCGCTAACGCAGTCGACCAACGTTCGATTTTCAGTGTCGGGCATGCTGGCTACGGTCACTGTGGAGCAGGAGTTCCTCAACGTAGGGTCACAATGGGTCGAGGGTGTCTACGTATTCCCGCTGCCTGAGGAAGCTGCCGTCAGAAGCATGGAAATGCGTGTTGGTGAGCGTCGTATTGTTGGAAAAGTTCGTGAGAAGGTAGAGGCGAATCGTATTTATCAAAAGGCGCTGGAAGCTGGCAAGAAGGCAAGCTTGATTGAACAGCAGCGTCCAAATTTGTTCACCAATCGGGTGGCCAATATTGGCCCGGGTGAGTCGATCAGTGTCAGTTTGGAGTATGTCCAGATTGTACAATACCGGCACGGCAGCTTTTCATTGCGTTTGCCTACCACAATTACGCCACGGTATATGCCTGGGCAAGTCGGCAGGGCAGAGCGCCGGGCCGAGTCAGTAATGGATGAGGCCTTGACGGTCATGCCCAGTCACGGCTGGGCTATGCCTACCAATCAGGTAAACGATGCGCATCTCATTTCGCCTTTGCAGTTCTCAGCGCAGGGCTCGGATGCTACCTCCATGAACCGGATTGAGATCAGTGCCCGGCTGGATATGGGTATGCCGTTGGCCAGCGTTGATTCTCCTTACCATGAGATCGCCTTGAGTCGGCGGGCGGGTGTCTACGACATCAAGTTGGCCAGGGGTCACGCTGAAATGAACCGTGATTTTGTGTTGCAATGGACGCCTGTATCCGGTGGCTCCCCTGGCGCCGCCTTTTTCACTGAAAAGGTCGGCGGTGAGTACTTCGGTCTGCTTATGTTGGTGCCGCCAGCGGTAGAGCGCACACCCGAGCCTGCTGCAAGGGAGATTGTTTTTGTAGTCGATACATCAGGCTCCATGGGCGGTGTTTCGATCAGCCAGGCGCGAAAGAGCCTGGATCGTGCCCTGCGCCATCTTCGCCCGCAGGACCAATTCAATATTATTGAGTTCAATTCAGATTGGCGGGCGCTGTTCAGACAGGCAGTGGCGGCCAACCGACACAATGTGCAATTGGCCACAGAATATGTGCGCCATCTGGATGCATCAGGAGGTACAGAAATGATGCCGGCCTTGCAAGCTGCGCTGTCTTCACCAGGTCCGCAGGATGAACTTCGCGCCCAGCCCGCTCTGCGCCAGGTCGTGTTTATTACCGACGGTGCGGTGGGCAATGAGTCTGCTCTGTATGAAGAAATCGTGCGCAGCTTGGGCGCTAGTCGCTTATTCACGGTAGGTATTGGCTCAGCACCTAACAGCTGGTTTATGCGTAAAGCTGCCGAGTATGGCCGCGGTACCTTTACCTATATAGGCGATGTGCGTGAAGTAGGCGAAAGGATGGACGCCTTGTTTGAGCAGTTGTCCAACCCAATGGCTACCCACCTATCGGTAGACTGGCCTGCTGGCGCAGAGGTTTGGCCTGCCCGGGTTCCTGATCTTTATCAGGGAGAGCCGCTATTGGTGGCGGTTAAGTTTGGAGAACATATGCCAGGTCAAGCGCTTAAAATTCAGGGACGCTCAGGAAACCGAGAGTGGGTCAGGGAAGTGCAGCTACCAGGCCCCCTGGATCCACAGACCCTGAAAAGCAGCGATGGTGTGGCCTCATTCTGGGCCCGTAAGAAAATAGCAGGTCTTTTGGACGAAAAGAGCCGCGGCAAGACCGACCCATGGGTACGAGAGCGGGTGTTACCCCTGGCCCTGCAACACTCTTTATTGAGTCCTTACACCAGCTTTGTTGCGGTGGAAGATGTGGTTGCGCGTCCGCCTGGAAAGAAGGCCAACAGCAGGCCGCTACCTAATACCCGTCCGCAGGGTCAGAGCCCACAGCCTTTTGCTTATCCCAATACTGCTACAACCGCGGCTGCCAATATTTGGTTGGGTGGCTTCCTGTTGCTGGTTGGCTTGTTTTTCCGTGCCACACGGGTGGACCACCCTGATGCCTGATGCTGCTGTTCGAGTGTTGTTTCCGGTAATGGTGTTGCTGGCTTTACAGCAGTTGGGAAGTGCCGGGGTGATCTACGCCAAGGCGTGGCTGGCACCGGTGATGTTGGAGCGAGCCTGGCAGCAGAGCATGGCGGCACAAGGTCAGCCTGTGAAGCCCTGGCCCTGGGCCGACACCTGGCCGGTGGCGAAATTGTCAGTGCCATCACTGAACATTTCACAGTTTGTGCTGGCAGGGGACACCGGCAACTCACTGGCTTTTGGGCCTGGGCATAATCTCGCATCGGCTGAACTTGGTGCATCTGGTTCTGCAATGATCGGCGGTCACCGCGATACCCACTTTGCGTTTCTGCGGGACCTGAGACCCGGTCAGCGCATTCTTTTGAGGCTGCCAACGGGTGCGTTGAAGCAGTATCGAGTTCAGCAAACCGCCGTGGTAGACAGTTCAGTTGGTCAGCCTTTATGGTCCAGCGGCCATGAGCAGCTGCTGTTAGTCACCTGTTACCCCTTTGACGCCTTGATGACGGGTGGGCCGCTGCGTTTTGTCGTCTTTGCGGAGCCTGAGCAAGAACGCGTTGTGACAGCGAGTCGTGGTCCCGGTAACCAGCGCCTGTTTTTCTAGATACGTACCTAATCATAGAAACAGCGCTCGGGGCTGCTATAATCCCCAGCCCGGCGCAAACAACAGAGGCTATGGACGCAGTGAAAATGAAACCGTTGGATTCAGTCTGGTTGATGATGGAGACCCCGGACACGCCGATGCATGTGGGCGTGCTGGCCTGCTTCCAAAAGCCGCGCAATGCCAGCGAAAGCTTCTATGCCGATATGGCAGAGAAAATGCGTGCTGCACAGATTGTTGCTCCTTGGGATTTTCGTCTTTCCCGCGGCCTAAGCCCTCGCTTGAGTCAAGACCGCGAATTCGATCTGGACTACCATTTCAGGCGGTCTGCACTCGCGCAGCCAGGCGGTGAACGAGAGCTGGGCCGTATGGTTTCCCGTTTACACAGTAATGCTCTGGATCGCAGCCGACCACTCTGGGAGTTTCATTTGATTGAGGGGCTTGAGCGCGACCGATTTGCCTTTTACATCAAGATCCACCACGCGCTGGTAGAGGCGGTCAACGGCGTATCCGCGCTGCTGTCTACTTTGTCAGCCAGCGCGCGAACCCGCAATGCTAAACCCCTGTGGGCACAATCACTGGTCGAAGATGTTCAAGCAGAACATAGTTCGAGTCTGGCCTTGCCGGGTTTTGCAGAGTCACTTGGGTCCGTAGCTTCGATGGGTAAAGCTGCTCTGGGAATGCTCCAGGGGGCAGTTCGACCCAGCCAGCGCAATAGTTTTATTTTTCCCCGTGGCACGCCGCGCTCCACGCTTAATCGGCGCATTAACGCCCAGCGCCGTTTCGCTACCCAGCAGTTTGATGAGCAACGTATTGCCTCTCTGGCAGAAGCAACCGACAGTACCGTCAATGAAATACTGACTTACCTTTGCGGCAGCTCCTTGCGTCGTTTTTTCAAAGAGTACAATGCACTGCCTGATGACCCCTTGATAGGCGTGATGCCAATTTCACTGCAGGAGCGTGACCAGCACCTGGCAGGCAATGCTATCGCAGGCTTACGTGTTCCGCTGGGTACCCATGTGGGAGGTTCTCTTGCGCGGCTCGATGCTGTCAAAGAGTCCATGAAGCAGGTGCGGGAAGACCGGGCTTCACTGCCCCATGAGGCGGTCACATCATACGTTCTAATGAGGGCCGCGCCTCTGCTCGCGAGTCAGTTAAAAGGTGTAGGACAGTTCGTCCCACCGCTGTTTAATCTGGCTGTATCCAATACCCCCGGCTCTGATACGCCGCTGTATTTTGACGGTGCTCGTATGGAGGCGGTGTACCCGCTCAGCCCACTGATGCAATTCAGCGCCCTGAGTATTGATTGCGTCAGCTATGCCGGCACCTTCAATATTGGGTTTACCGGTGCCAGGGATACTTTGCCGCATCTGCAGCGTATGGCGGTGTATTTCGGCAAAGCGGTGGAGGAACTAGAAGAACTTATTGGGCAAGAGGAGGGTGTACTGTGAACAAGTTAGCCAAATTTGCCCTCAATCAGGGCCTGGCGCTGAATCAGCGAATGTCCGGAGCGACAGCCAATAGTATTGACTGGTTGTTCAAGCGAGACACTCTGATCAAGTCAGGACGGACCTGGTTTGAGCTGGTGCACGACGGTGACCTCATGTCCGTGCGCTACTACGAGTTGCCGGACGACAATGAAATTGAACTTGTTGATGGCAGCAAAATGCCCATACAACGGGAGCAGCATCCAATACCGCTGGTGTTAGTGCCGCCCCTGGGGGTGACAACAGAGACATTCGACCTCATGCCCCAGCGCAGCTTGGTGCGCTACATGGTCGCTCGCGGGTTCAAGGTCTACCTTCTTGATTGGGGTAAACCCAAGAAAGAACACGCTCATCTGGGTATGTTGGATTACTGCGACGACATGATGGGCACGGCTCTGGAAAAAATTCGTCGCCACTCGGGCAGTAAAGAGCTCTCCTTGATGGGTTGGTGCATGGGCGGTTTGTTTTGCCTGTTTCACCAGGGAATTCGTAAGGACAAGAACATTCGCAATATTGTCACCATAGCCAGTCCCATAGATTTGGAGACCGGTAAGGGTGTTATCTCCAAGGTCGCCGGCGCCGCTCAGGCCCTGGATGGCCCCGCGCAACTGGTGAGTAACTATACAAATTTCCGTCTCAATACTCTCGATCCGGCGCGCCTGTCTATGCCGGACTGGGCGACCACAATTGTGTTCAAACTGACCGACCCTGTGGGTAGCGTCACAACCTACTGGGATCTGGTGACGCGCCTGTGGGATAGAGAGTTCGTAGAGTCTCACTCTACAACTTCTGATTACCTGAACCATATGCTGCGTTACCCCGGTGGTGTGGTTCAGGATATGGCCGGGAGTGTCGTCAGTGAGAACCAAATCGCCAAAGGTCGGGTCCAAATCCGCGACAAGGTGTCCGAGCTGGACAGCATTCACTCAAACCTGCTGGCGTTTGCCGGCAAGACAGACGCGCTGGTGCCACCAGAGGTGGCCGAGCGAAGTGTGGACATAGTCGCGTCAACAGACAAAGAATTTCGCGTCGTACCCGGTGGCCATATGGGGGTCATTATCGGCAGCAAGGCCCAGGGTGCTGTTTGGGCTGAATCTGCCGATTGGCTGGAAAAACGATCTCAATCGAAGCCTTTGAAAGTCAAGCGCAAGCCGGCGACAAAAAAGAAAGCGCAAGTGCGACCAAAGCTCAGGCGTAAGACGGGTAGCAAGTAGACAGCATCGCACGCGACGGCCTTTTAAGCGTCTCTGGAGCGAACTGTGGGGAGTGAGTGTGCTGCGGTAGGCCGCCCTGTATTCCTGTGCTAGAATGCGCGCCGTTTAACGCGGTCCACGGACCGGACACTCAGCCTCAGATCATTGATTTAAGCTGACTCACGTGGCCTTTAGTAGGGGCCACCACTGAAACCAGGAAAGCTAATGCCTGTTATTACACTGCCTGACGGCAGCCAACGCTCCTTTGATAACCCCGTTTCCGTTCACGACGTCGCTGCCGATATCGGTCCCGGCCTTGCCAAGGCTGCCCTGGCAGGGGTGGTTGATGGTCGTGAAGTGGACACCTCCCATGTGATCGAGGCAGATGTTGCCCTGGCCATTATTACCGAGCGCGACGAAGCCGGTCTGGAGGTCATTCGCCACTCCACTGCCCACCTGCTGGCTCAGGCGACACAGCAATTGTTCCCCGGTATCCAGGTCACTATTGGACCGGTTATAGAAGATGGCTTTTTCTACGATTTTGCTACAGGCCACAACTTCACCCCAGAGGACCTTGAGAAAATCGAGGAGCGGATGGAGGAAATCGTCAAACAGGACCTGACTGTGGAGCGTATTGTCTGCAGTCGCGAGAAAGCTGTAGAGATCTTCCGCAATATGGGTGAGCGTTACAAAGTCCAGATAATCGAAGATTTGCCCGCGGACGAGGAGATTTCCATATACCGGCAGGGCGCCTGGATGGATCTGTGTCGTGGTCCCCACGTTCCCAATACGGGCAAATTGAAAGCGTTCAAACTGACCAAGGTAGCAGGAGCATATTGGCGCGGTGACTCTAACAACGAGATGTTGCAGCGCGTCTACGGCACTGCCTGGGCCAACAAGAAGCAGCTCAAACAGTACTTAAATCGCATTGAACAGGCGGAGAAGCGCGATCACCGCAAAATAGGCAAGAAGCTGGACCTGTTTCACACGCAGGAAGAAGCCCCAGGGATGGTGTTTTGGCACCCCGCCGGCTGGAGCATCTACCAGACAATTGAGCAATATATGCGTCATGCGCAAAAAGTGAATGATTACCAGGAGATCAAGACGCCGCAATTGGTGGACCTGTCTCTGTGGGAGAGATCTGGCCACGCGGACAAGTTCAGCGATGACATGTTCATGCTCAGCACTGAAGATCGTCAGTTGGCGGTTAAGCCGATGAACTGTCCCTGCCATGTGCAGGTGTTTAACCAGGGCCTGAAGTCCTACCGTGACCTGCCTCTGCGCCTGGCGGAATTTGGTTCCTGTCACCGCAACGAGCCCTCCGGATCTCTGCACGGGATTATGCGGGTGCGTGGTTTTGTGCAGGACGATGCCCATATCTTCTGTACCGAGGAGCAAATTCAGCCGGAAGTATCTTCTTTTATTAACTTTTTGCATGAGGTCTATGAGGATTTTGGCTTCTCGGACGTTATATACCGTCTCTCTACCAGACCGGAACAGCGAGTTGGCTCAGACGCAGACTGGGATAAGGCCGAGAAAGCTTTAGCCGATGCCCTGGATGCCCATAACTTGCCCTGGGAGACGTTACCAGGAGAGGGCGCTTTTTACGGGCCCAAGATCGAATTTTCCCTCAAGGATTGCATTGGTCGGGTCTGGCAGCTGGGTACGGTCCAGGTTGATTTTTCCATGCCAGGACGCCTTGATGCGCAATATGTGGCAGAGGACGGAACTCGCCAGGTGCCGGTGATGTTGCACCGAGCGATCCTCGGATCTTTCGAGCGATTTATCGGAATTTTGATCGAACATTACGAAGGGGTATTTCCCACTTGGCTTGCTCCAACTCAAGCTGTGGTGCTCAATATCACCGACAAACAGTCCGAATATGCCAAAACTGTGGAAGATTCCTTAAAAAACAAGGGCTTTCGGGTCATTTCGGACTTGAGAAACGAGAAGATCGGCTTTAAAATCCGCGAGCACACGATTCAGAAGGTTCCGTACCTCCTTGTGGTAGGGGACAAAGAAGTAGAATCACAGACAGTGGCCGTGCGCGCACGTCGTGGTGAGGACCTGGGATCCATGGATCTCAAAGCGTTTGAAACGCACCTTGCAGACGATGTAGCGCGACGCGGTCGTATTGCATTGAATTAGTGGAGAGACAGTATTAAGAAAGATAGCGGCAAAGGCGCCAGCAAAAAGGCGATTATCAATGACCAGATCACGGCAGACCCCGTACGTCTGGTTGGAGCCGAGGGAGAACAAGTAGGCATTGTGCCGCTAAGCGAGGCACTGGCCGCCGCCGAAGCCGTCAGCATGGATCTTGTTCTTATAGCTGATTCGGATCCCGCAGTCTGTAAGGTAATGGACTACGGTAAGCACATATTCGAAGCAAAGAAGCAAAAATCTGCTCAGAAAAAGAAGCAGAAGCGTACCCAGATTAAAGAAATGAAGTTTCGTCCAGGGACGGAGGAAGGAGATTATCAGGTAAAACTACGCAACCTGACACGTTTCCTTGAAAACGGCGATAAGGCCAAGGTAACGCTGCGTTTTCGCGGTCGTGAAATGGCTCACCAGGAAATTGGCATGGAGCTACTCAAACGAGTAGAAGCTGATCTGGCCGAGTTGGGTGGTGTCGAGCAATTCCCGAAAATGGAAGGTCGACAGCTCACAATGGTTATCGCACCCAAGAAGAAGAACTGACGGCATTGTGACGCCTCAAGTTCTTTAATTTTTATTATTCAAATGCGGAGTATTTGATTATGTCTAAAGCAAAAGTTCACAGTGGTGCTGCCAAACGGTTCAAGAAGACCGCCGGCGGATACAAGCGCAAGAGCGCAAACAAGAGTCACATCCTGACTAAAATGACAACCAAGCGTAAGCGTCAGCTTCGCGGTACCTCTATGATCGATAAGAACGATGTTGTTCTGATTGATCGTTTGATGCGTGCCAAGTAACCGTTATTAGGAAAGGAGAAGACTTATGCCTCGCGTAAAACGTGGAGTGGTGGCTCACCGCCGTCACAAGAAAATTCTGAAGCAGGCCAAGGGTTACTATGGTGCTCGTAGCCGTGTATTCCGAGTTGCCAAGCAAGCCGTTACCAAGGCTGGACAATATGCCTACCGTGACCGTCGTCAGCGCAAGCGTCAATTTCGCGCGCTGTGGATCACACGTATCAATGCCCAGTCACGTGCCAATGGCCTCAGTTATAGCCGTTTGATCAATGGTCTTAAGAAGGCCGATATCGCCCTGGATCGCCGTGTACTGGCGGATCTGGCGGTTCACGACAAGCCGGCTTTTGCAGCGATCGTGGAGCAAGCGAAGGCCTCTCTGGCCTAAGCCCACCCTCACCGCGGCAGTTTCGCGGTTCGCTGGCTACATGTAAAACAAAAGGGAAAGGGCTCAGCTCTTTCCCTTTTTTTATGTTCAGGGACGGACCGGGCCGCTAACGCGGCAGGCAGGAAGCCGAAGCGGACACGGTCAGGAATGAAATTGTTTCCTGATTAAACAGATTTAACTCGAGAACCAACTGAATGGAAAACCTCGAAGCACTGGCCAATGAGGCCAAAGCTGCAATTGAAACCGCCGCCGATGGCGCCACGCTGGAGCAGCTGCGGGTGGATTACCTCGGCAAGAAAGGGCAGATTACTGCTCTGCTCAAAGGCCTGGGTAAATTGTCCCCCACAGAGCGTCCGCAGGCAGGGGCCCAGATCAACGTGGTTAAACAGGAGTTACAGGCGCTGATTGGCCGCCGCAAGGCAGCACTGGAATCAGCTGCTGTTGCCGAGCAGTTGGCAGCCGAGACCATTGATGTAACGCTTCCCGGACGCGGCCAGTCTACTGGTGGCATTCATCCGGTTACCCGCACTATGGAGCGAATGGAGGCCTTTTTCTCTGCCATCGGCTTCGATGTAGTCGAGGGACCTGAGATCGAAGACGATTATCATAACTTCGAGGCACTTAATATTCCCGCTCATCACCCTGCACGAGCCATGCACGACACCTTTTATGTCGACGAGCATACGGTACTGCGAACCCACACCTCACCCGTGCAGGTGCGAGTGATGGAAACTCAGGAACCGCCCCTCAAGGTTATTTGCCCCGGCCGCGTGTACCGCTGTGACTCTGACCTGACTCACACACCCATGTTTCACCAGGTTGAAGGCCTGCTGATCGATGAACACTCCAGCTTTGCCGACCTAAAAGGTCTGATTGAGGAGTTTTTGCGGGTGTTTTTCGAGAAGGAATTAGAGGTGCGTTTCCGTCCATCTTACTTCCCTTTCACCGAGCCCTCCGCAGAAGTGGATATTCAGTGCGTGAACTGTGGTGGCGAAGGCTGTCGGGTCTGCAGCCATACCGGTTGGCTCGAAGTCATGGGCTGCGGAATGGTGCATCCCCGGGTCTTTGAACATTCCAATATCGATACCGAAAAGTACTCAGGATTTGCCTTCGGTATGGGCGTAGAGCGCCTCGCCATGTTGCGTTACGGCGTGAATGACCTGCGCCTGTTTTTTGACAATGACCTGCGCTTCCTTGAACAGTTCTGACCACCGCAAATTCTGGAGAATATAGACAGTGATTATCAGTGAACAGTGGTTGCGTGAGTGGGTTAGCCCTGACATCGGCACCGAAGACCTGGCCCACCAGATCACCATGGCAGGGCTTGAAGTGGACTCTATCGACCCTGTCGCTGGTGAGTTTACCGGTGTAGTGGTTGCGGAAATAATTTCTGCAGAGAAGCATCCGGATGCGGACAAATTACGTGTCTGTGAGGTCAGTACCGGAACGCAGACGGTGCAAATCGTTTGTGGTGCGCCCAATGCGCGCGCCGGACTCAAGGCGCCGCTGGCGACCGTGGGTGGTGTGTTACCTGGCAACTTCAAAATCAAGAAGGCTAAGCTGCGTGGCGCAGAGTCTTTTGGCATGTTGTGCGCCGAACAAGAGTTGGGGCTGTCTGATGCCAACCAAGGTTTGATGGAGCTCGCCGCAGACGCCCCGGTAGGTCAAGATCTGCGGGACTATTTGGCGCTGGATGACCGTATGATCGAAATCGGTCTTACGCCTAACCGAGCGGATTGCCTGGGGCTTGCAGGTATTGCCCGCGAAGTAGGGTTGTTGAACGACCTTTCGGTGAATGAGCCAGTTATAGAAGCAGTATCAGCTTCGATTGACGACACTTTTTCTGTTGAACTGTTGGCCCCTGAGCGTTGCCCTCGCTTTGTCGGTCGGGTGATACGGGGGATCGATATTTCGTGCCCCAGTCCTTTGTGGTTGCAAGAGAAGCTGCGCCGTGTCGGATTGCGTTCGATTGATGCAGTGGTAGATGTGACCAACTACGTGATGATGGAGCTGGGCCAGCCCATGCATGCCTTTGATCACAGCAAGTTGGAGGGCGGAATCCGGGTGCGTACCGCGGAGCAAGGCGAGTCTTTGGAGTTACTGGACGGCCAGACTGTCGAGCTTGATAGTGAGATTCTGGTAATTGCCGACCATCAAAAGGCAGTCGCTATGGCCGGCGTCATGGGGGGGCAGGGGTCCGCAGTCAGCGACAGCACCACGGATCTGTTCCTGGAAGTGGCGTTCTTTACCCCGGAACTGATGGCAGGTAAAGCTCGGTCCTATGGTATGCACACTGACGCATCTCATCGTTTCGAGCGCGGAGTGGACTTCAAACTGCAGGTCAGGGCTATGGAGCGTGCTACAGGCTTGCTGCTCGCCATAGTGGGCGGTCAGGCAGGGCCTTTGCAGGAAACCGTTGCCGAGGAGCACTTGCCGTTAAGGCCTGATGTGTCGCTGCGGGCAGAGCGTATTCAGAAGCTGCTGGGCTTTGAAATGGATAGCGAAGAGGTCGTTCGAATTTTGTCCGGCCTTGGCCTGGGAGTGACACCAACTGACAAGGGCTGGAGCTGCACTGTGCCCAGCTGGCGTTTTGATATTGCCATTGAGGCGGACCTGTTGGAGGAGTTGGCCCGGATATACGGCTACAACCGTTTGCCAGTGACTCATATCAACTCCAACCTGGTGATTCCAGCCAAACCTGAGCAATCCCTGGCGTTGTCAGACTTTCGTTGTCATCTGGCGGCAAGGGGCTACAGAGAGGCCATTACCTACAGCTTCGTCGACCCCAAGCTACAGAAAATTTTTGATCCGGGTGTGGAACCGGTTGCCCTTAGCAATCCCATTTCGGCGGATATGGCGGTGATGCGCACCAGTCTTTTGCCCGGTCTTGTCTCGGCCGTGCTGCGCAATACCAATAGACAGCAGCCTCGGGTTCGAATGTTCGAGACCGGGCTGCGTTTTCTGCCAGGAGAGGATTGTCTTAAGCAGGTGCCCACCCTGGGCATGGTTGTGACCGGCGATCGTTTTGACGAGGGTTGGAATGCCGAGTCTGTGGCAGCCGACTTTTTTGACCTCAAGGGTGACCTGGAGAGCCTGTTGGAGCTGACCAGGACTGCACAGAGCTTCGGTTTCAGCGCCGCAAGCCGGGATGCACTGCACCCAGGGCAGACGGCTCTGATTAATCGCGATGAAGAGGTCGTAGGGTATCTCGGTACTCTACACCCATCGGTCTGCAACGAACTGGGTCTGAATGCGCCCCTTTATGTCTGCGAGATCACTCTCTCAGCTCTATTGCAGCGAGATTTACCGGCCTTCACGGAGCTTTCCAAGTTTCCGGAAGTTCGCCGCGATTTGGCCGTCGTTGTTGATAAGGCGGTACCTTCTCAGGACTTGATGGCAAATGTTCGTGCCTCAGCAGGGACTTACCTTACAGACTTAACCCTTTTTGATGTCTATGAGGGCAAAGGCATTGATCCTAAAAGAAAAAGTCTCGCTCTAGGTTTGACATTCCGGGATTCTTCACGCACTCTTAGCGATGAAGACGTGAATCTAGCAGTCAATCAAGTCATTGATTCGCTGGAGAAAAACTATAAAGCCGAGCTTAGGAACTAGGTAACGGGACGATGACCGCGCTGACAAAATCTGAAATGGCAGAACGCCTGTTTGAGGAGCTTGGGCTCAACAAACGGGAAGCCAAGGAAATTGTTGAGCTTTTTTTCGAGGAGATCCGCGCCTGCCTCGAGAACAATGAACAGGTGAAGATGTCCGGTTTCGGCAATTTCGACCTGCGTGACAAGAGTCAACGGCCTGGGCGCAACCCGAAAACGGGGGAAGAAATCCCCATCTCTGCCCGCCGGGTAGTGACCTTCCGTCCTGGGCAGAAGCTCAAAGCCCGAGTAGAGGAATATGCTGGAACCGAGCAACAATCATGAATTACCTGCCATTCCGGGTAAGCGCTACTTCACCATAGGGGAAGTTAGCGAGCTCTGTGCAGTTAAACCTCACGTACTGCGCTATTGGGAGCAAGAATTTCCTCAGTTAAAGCCGGTTAAACGGCGTGGTAATCGCCGCTATTATCAGCGCGACGATGTGCTTACTATTCGCCAGATCCGCAGCTTGCTCTATGATCAGGGCTATACAATAGGCGGCGCCAGGCAGCGCATGACCGATGAAGACAGTGGCGCTTTGGGTGCTGATGTAACCGCCGTCATTCAGGAAACCATAGAGGAGCTTGAAGAGCTGCTCAAAACCCTGTCACCAGCTAAATAGTATTTGTATGCAGGGTGGTTTTAAGTATAATGCCGCCCTCGCTAGCAAAGCGATTATCGGGGTGTAGCGCAGTCAGGTCGCGCATCACACTGGGGGGGAGCATTATTAATTTTTTCCTTTTCAAATCAGCTGCTTAGAACCCCGGGACAAAAACTGTACGTCCCATTTTTACGGTAAAAAAGAAATTCGGAGCGTGGCGCAGCATGGTAGCGCACCTCACTGGGGGTGAGGGGGTCGCAGGTTCAAATCCTGCCGTTCCGACCATATTTACAATCGTTGACTCAATCGCGCCAAAATATTTTTGAGTTTGAGGGACTCCAGTGATCTGCCAAGGGTGTGCTTTCTAGTGCATCCTTTTTTTCAAGTGTAGCTTTCTGTCAACTGTCTCCAAGCCTTTGCCAAATGTCATATCTTTAATCGAACTAGCTTGATTAGCAGAGGGCAGGGCTATATGTATTTTAGCGATGTTGTCGCTGGCGCCAGGCCAGAAGAGAGGCTTTAGGCAATTGACGAAAACTCGAGATTTCTATCTCGATTTCCCTGGTAGTCTGCTAGTTTTAGTCAGTGCCACTTTGTATATGGAGGTAGTGATGAAGAAATTAGCAATGGTGTTTTGCCTGGTATCGGCCCCTGTTTTTTCATGTAATTTGGATGATTTAGCAGGGCGCTGGAATATGATATTCGATGAGTTTTCATGTGAGCTCACTGTTGCCTCTAATGGCAAAATCAGCAAGGGCCAGTGTATCCACATGCCTCATCCTAACCCGGATGCGGCTGTGACCCGCAGCGCAGTTAGAGGCAGATTAAAAATGCTGGCAAACTGCCGAGTGACGGGAAAGCTCAGTACAAAAACCCGTGGCGGAGACGAATTGAAAGTTTCAATTAGCCAGTCTCGCCTTGGCTCCGATCACCGCTATTGGCAGGGACTCCTGTATCAAGACCCGCAGCAGGTATTCGTAGATGTTGGCCCGCTGTTCGGTGAAGAACCTGTCGATGTTTATGATGGCAAGTATTCGAACTTTTCGGCGGTAGCGTTCTGAGGTTTTCGATTTGTTTTTTAATTTTAATCTTTACTAATCAAAGGGTTAAGCTAGCTAATGAGAGGAATTGATTTTATTTTGTTTTTTCGGGAATAAATTTCCCTCCCCATCCGTTATCTAACCATAGTGGAGTGAAACACCACAATGAGGTAACGGGTGATTAGCCATTTGGATACGCATCACGGAGCTTAAAAGGCTTTAACAGAATGCGTGGCTGTCATTGTCGACCTCACTTCTTTCGCCACAGATTTCAGGCAAGGTTTCTTGCCTGGAGTGGGTGGCTCATGCCTCCCAGAGCGGGGACCGCTAGCCCTCCGCACTGAACTTCAGGGCCTGTCATCTACATGGGGTGGCAGGCCCTGTTTCTCTTTCTAAAACAACACTTTACCCAATTTCCTCTGCTTTAGTGCATTGGTATTACCTATGGGAGCAAAACTCAGGCGTAAAAAAGCCCGGCTGCTTTACAACAGCCAGGCTAAAGGGGTATTTCTATGGCCTAGTGTTTCCAGTCGGCAGCAATCAGTGCCTGTTCATCAGAGGCGCTGAGCGCTATATCAGCGGCGTGCTCCGCCAGATAGCTGGCGACTTCATCTGCATCGCCAGCCCCTGCAGGGCGAAAATCTGAAGCGTCACCAGGGATATCCGTTGCAGCCAGGACCCGAGTATTCCAGTGCCCATCGTCACGACAGGCGACACCTCGTTTTGCAGCGTCAGCGTCTACCATCAGGTATTCGCGGCACCAGCCGCCATCGATTTCGCGAAAACTTAATACGGGACGCACTTCACGGCCGTCAGAAAGAGTTTCCCATCCGTTCGCCATGGAGGGAGAGGACTCCAGGACCGAGGCAAGAGAAGAGCCCGATGGGGCCGATTCCTGCCAGTTTGGGGCTAGCAACAGTCCTGCGGCAGCGACTAACGAAGCCGCCACTGCATATTGCCAGGCTGGACGATCGCTGCGCTTTGGGAGCGCTACAACATTTGAGGTGATGGGGCGCAGAATGTCGGAAATATGCTCAGGCGCATGCTCTGTGCCTACAAACGCCTGTTTGATGCGCTGGTCTTGTGCTCCCATCTGGCTCAGAGTGGAGTTTAGATCCGGTTCGGATGACAGGCGCTGCTCGAAGCGGCGGGCTGTGAGTTCGTCCATTTCCCCGTCCAAATACTGCGAGACCAGTTCGTAATCCTTATCATTCATAGTGTTTTCTCTCAGTCCTCTATTAATTTGGGACTGTAATGCTGCAATAAATTTTTCCTGGCCCTGGCGATCCGACTCATGACGGTACCCACGGGTACCTCAAGTATTTCTGCCGCCTCGGCGTAGGTCTTGCCTTCTATAGTCACCAGGGTGAGGGTTAGCCTTTGTTCGTCAGGCAGCTTTCTCAGCGCTACCAAGACTGCTGCTAATTCCCGTTCGCCATCGGCGACCTCTTCAGTGGTGTGTGATGCATCGTCCTCATCCGCAATAGAGGGGTAACGCTGTCTCACATTCCTGGACCGCAGTTCGTCAATCCAGACGTTCTTACAGACCCGATAACTCCACTTGGCAGGATGCGCATCCCCTGGCATTCCCTTCTGTAACAACTTTTCGACGGTTATTTGCAGTAGGTCATCCGCATCGGCGGCGCTGCCAGTCAGTGAGTAGCAGTAGCGGCGTAATCCACCTAGTTCGGCCATAATGGCTTCACGTTGTGAATCGCTGAGCGCTGGCATACGAATCCTGTTAAAATAAGGGACGTTTGGGCGCGAGATTTTATTCCATCAATTGGAATTTATCTTCTCGTGGCACGTCATTAATACACTAGATGACATTATGTTGTTACGGTGAATACTATCATGCTTTTCTGCAAGCTATTGAAAACTTTGGGAATATCCGGCGTTGGGGGTAGAAACTCACTGCTGTGCAGCGCTCTTGTAGCCTTCATTTTAGTCATGGTTTCTCCAGACGACGCACTGGCTCAGGTTCCTGGGGATCTGGTGGGTACGATAATTGAGGAAGATCTCGAAGAGTCCGTGGAGGAAACTGTCGATGACGCCATCGCCGATGCCGCCGAGGAAAATACTCAGGAGGCAGTAGAAGAGGCCATTGAGGATCGTTTATTGCTAGGCCCGGGTGATCGTTTAGTCGAAGAACAGGTCGAAGAACAGGTCGAAGAGGCTGTAGAAGACACGGTCGAAGAAGCAGTCGAAGAAGATGCTGAGCAGATAGTCGAGGAAACCGTTGAAGAGACGGTAGAAGACACTGTCGAGGAATCAATTGAAGAGCAGATCGCCGACACCGTGACTGAAGATGTCGAAGAAGATGTTGAGGAAAGTGTCGAAGAAGAGGTTGAGGAGGCAATAGAGGAGAGCGTTGCCGACACAGTTGAAGGTGCGGTTGAGGACCAAATAGAGGGCTCAGTCCAGCAGGAAGTTGCCCAGAATGTTGAAGATACTGTTGAGGACCAAATAGAGGACTCGGTCCAACAGGAAGTAGCCCAGAGCGTTGAAAACAATGTTGAGCAGAGTGTCGAAGAGGCGGTAGAGGTCGAAGTCGAGACCTCTGTTGAAAACACTATTGAGCAGGTGGTTGAGAGCTCTGCTGAAGTGCAAGTGGCGGATACCGTTGAGGAGCGGTTCGAGAATCAGATTGACGATATCCTTGAAGGGTTGGAAGCCGACCTAGATGTCGATGAGGAACGAATTCACCGTGAGCAGTGGCTGGTGATGGCAGAGCCCAAAGTCTTTGAAGAGCTGGCCGAGAAGGGCTACCTGTTTGATACCGTCACTGACCTCCCCGCTTTAGGCATGCGTCTGGCAGAAGTGGCCGCACCATCCAGCTTTGACATCACTGAAGTTCGTCGTGGAGTTATGGATGTAGTGGGTAAGGACCGCGCAGAGGTGGACCTCAATCACATTTACACAGCAGGTTCACAGGTGGCGGTGCAAGAGACCGGCCTCACCCCCCGGGCGGCCATTAGTCTGTCCACCTCAGCGTCGACGGCCACGCCCCGTATAGGCATGATTGATAGTCAGGTGGACGTTAATCATCCGGCGCTTGCTGGTGCTAACATTGAAAGCCGCTCCTTCGTTTCCAAGGGCGCCCAACTCCCCGATTTCCATGGTACGGCGATAGCGTCGATCATCGCAGCCAATGACGGCGAGTATCAGGGACTACTGCCCAATGCGCAGCTGTATGCTGCTTCCGTATTTGAGCAGGATGCTGATAGAGGCGAAATTGCCTCAACTGTCAGCTTGCTGCGGGCTCTGGATTGGTTGATATCTACGGATGTCGATGTGGTCAATATCAGTCTTGCCGGGCCTCCCAACCGGCTATTGGAAGCCGCACTTCAGCGTGCTGCAGAGCAGGATGTGCTGGTTATGGCTGCCGCTGGCAACGGTGGTCCGGTTGCCCAGCCGATGTATCCTGCGGCTTATGGCTCGGTTGTGGCAGTGACCGCTGTTGATGAAGGGCACCAGGTGTTCCGTCTGGCCAACCGCGGCGCCTACCTCGATATTGCCGCACCTGGCGTGGGTTTATTGCATGCCAAAGCCGGTGGAGGGTACGTGGCCTCTTCAGGCACATCTTTTGCCGTGCCGTTTGCGGTAACGGCGGCGGCCAGTTTGCTGAGCGAGCAGCCTGATGCGGATGTGATGTCTCTGCTGTACCAGTCGGCAGAGGACCTCGGACCGCCAGGGCGCGATGAAATTTATGGTTACGGGTTACTGCGCTTCAGTGGTTCCTGATTACCAGCTGTAAGATAGCCTGGTGCCAACTACCTGCTGATCGTAGTCCGATCGAGGGTAGTTTGAGTCGTAGTCAGCATAGCCCGCGTACACTGCAATCGCCCCCTTACCCAGGATTGGGTATTCAATATCCACTTTCCAGCGGTGTCGTTTGTCTTCCCGTTCTTCTCCAATGCTGGGAGTAATAGAACTGTAATCCCGGTACTCATAACGCCAGGAAAACTCGGTTTTTAGAACGTCCCCGAACGCATCGAATCGCTGTATGTAGCGAACTTTGAAATTATTCGCGGCGTAATCGTAGCGGTTCTCTATCGCATCCTCGTCCTTGAATTTGTATCCGAAGTTGAAATAGCTACGCAGTCCGCGGCGAAAGTAGTACAAGTCCAGTTCCCCAGCGTGACTTTTAGCATCGCGGCCCTGGTTTTGTTGGATTGCCTTATCTGAGTAGACGTAGGCTCCGCGGGCAAACCACCTCTTCGAGAGGAAGCCCGACAGGTAAGGGGACCCGCGGTAATACTCGAGAAAATCGTTGCCGTCCAGGCGAGCGTTAATGTAGTAAAGCGATAGTCCAGAATTGAGATTGCCAAGGTCTGTGCCTAAGTCCATTCCAAGCAAGTGGGTCTGTCGGTCCAGAAAGCTGAATTGGTCATAGTTGCTCTGACTGAAATCGTAGGTAATCGTCATATCCGTCGTGTCATTGAACTGGTGGTCCATTTGCAGTTCGGCATCCATAATTAGCGAATAATCGCTCTGGCTGCTGGCGGCGTCCAATTCGTCAATAGTGACGTTACTATCATATTCACCCCCAAGTCCTACCTCTGCCGAAAAAGCAGTTGATGACTTCTCCTCCTTGCACATAGCGGGCGCGGCAAGCATCCCGCCAGCCAGGGCGCAGGAGAGTCCAACCGTGTATACGGACAGTTTCATTCTGATTCCCGGGGAGTTATTTTTATCGAACCTATGACTGTGCCAGAGCATCGGAGCAATGATAGCAAAATTCCTTGCTTGAAGGTCACATCGGTCATTTCGATGGGGCCTCCGGTAATGGGCCAATCGGGAACAGGGGATACCCTTCTCAGGTGATTGGGCTTTTAAACGACCCTAGTAATGGCTTCTCGCTCAATCAAAGCAGCTCGATTCGGCAAGCAGAGAGTAAAGTGCTAGAATTCTGCGCCTTCTAACATTACCTTTTAAAGGAGCGCCAAAATGGCAAAATCTGATGCTGAACTCCACCATGAGTGCATGAACCGCTTTATTGACCTGGCCAATACCATCAAGGAAGAGGGCGCGGGGACTCATGTTATTTCGGCGGCCTTGATGTCCGCTTCGGCCGTCTACGCTACTTACGTCTCCGCAGGTAACGAAGGTGGGCTTACGGATTCAGGGATGGAGAAAATTGTCGATGCTTACCGGCACCAGATGCAACAGGTGCAGGCAATGAAAAAAGCTGAATTCGATAGCGCTAAAGAGTCTTCCTGAGTGCGGTAGTGCTGACCTTATTTTTCAGTGCGTCGGCCCCGGCTAGTGACTGATTTTCTGTCTTTTGTTTTGCCAGTGACTGGGTGCTCATGCACACTGTAGGCATTAAAAACCAGAATTTTTTGATTGGGACTGCATCGAATGTTTGAAACCGTAGCAGTGGTCGGGCTCGGCTATGTGGGCTTGCCGCTAGCAATCGCATTTGGTCGAAAACAGCGCACTATTGGATTCGACCTCGACGAGGCTCGATTACAAAAATATCAGCAGTCTTCCGACCCCAATGGTGGTATCTCGGCAGAACAATTTTCCGCTGCCGGACAGCTGGAGTTCAGCAGTGATCCGGCTTGTTTGATTGAAGCTGATATTATTTTGGTGGCAGTGCCGACACCTATTGACGACGCACATCGGCCCGATCTTTCGCCACTGGAGGGTGCTTGCCTAACGGTTGGTCAGAATCTTCGCCCTGGCACTACTGTTGTATTTGAATCTACGGTATTTCCTGGGTGTACGGAGGAAATTTGCATACCTCTGCTAGAAGCCGCTTCAGGCTTGCAATGGCTGGGGGCAGATGAATCCGCTTCGGGCAGTGGTTTTTACATAGGCTACTCTCCAGAACGCATCAACCCCGGAGACAAAAAGAATCGCCTCGAAACCGTGATCAAGGTTGTTGCCGGCGATACCCCTGAAACACTGGAAAAGGTAGCTAGCTTCTATGAATCGGTGGTAACCGCCGGTGTGCATCGGGCAGCCAGCATCAAGGTGGGGGAGGCGGCCAAGGTGATTGAGAACACCCAGCGTGATCTAAACATTGCCTTGATGAATGAGTTGTCGCTGATTTTCAATCGCATGGGAATCGATACCCTTGATGTGCTGGAAGCGGCCGGCACCAAGTGGAATTTTTTGCCATTTCGGCCGGGTTTGGTCGGTGGCCATTGTATTGGCGTGGACCCTTACTATTTGACTTACAAGGCTGAGACGCTGGGGCACCATCCACAGGTAATTCTTGCAGGTCGACAGATCAACGACAGCATGGCCAAATTTGTGGCTGAGCAAACAGTAAAAAAATTGCTGCAATCGGGGCGTCCAGTGGACTCAGCCCGGGTGGTTATTCTTGGGCTGGCGTTCAAGGAAGACTGCCCCGATATTCGTAATTCAAAGGTGGCTGATATTGTCGCCGAACTGCGTGACTATCAGTGCGAGGTGTTGGTTCATGATTCTCTGGCGGAATCTGATGAGGCACTTTCCGAATACGGGCTCACGCTCAGTGCCTGGGAGGAGTTGCCTCCTGCTGATGCCCTGGTGCTTGCTGTTCCGCACCGGGAGTACCTGGAGATGAACCTGACTGAACTTACAGCGTTGTTGGCTCCCGAAGGGATTATCATTGACGTCAAATCCCGGCTGGATAGAGACGCTCTCGCAGTGGCGGGCATTCCATGCTGGAGATTGTAGTTCAGGTACTACTGCAGTACTGAGGTAGGGTTTGGGCATTGGGATAAATTTCACTGAGTGCCGTCGGACTGCCTATCTCGTTAATCATCTGGGCATGCTCGCGTCGCAATAATGAAGGTTCCGCCACGCCGCAGGAGTGGGAAATCATTTCAACTTCATGCATCAGGTTGTGGGCATAGTGAGCAACACGCCTGGCCTTGCTGGTCGGGTCCAGGCCTTTTTGTAAATCCTCGTCGTGAGTGGTAATGCCAGTTGGACAAGTGTTTTTATTGCACTGTAGGGCCTGAATGCAACCCAGGGCAAACATGAAACCCCGTGCGGAGTTGACGCAGTCTGCCCCCAGGCATAGTGCGGCAGCAACCCCAGCCGGGTTAATCATTTTTCCAGAGCAAATCACCCGAACTCGGTCGCGTAGACCATATTCCACCAGTTTATCGACTACCAGCGGCAAGCTGCGCCGCAGAGGCAGGCCCATAAAATCTATCAAGCTCTGTGGCGCTGCGCCGGTGCCGCCATCGGCACTGTCGACCGTGAAGAAATCTGGTGCGCACTCAAGACCCCGTTCTCTTATGGCCTGGAATAGATCGTCCAGCCATTGTGACTGCCCGATCACTGCCTTGATTCCAGTGGGTTTGCCAGTGACCTGACGGATTCTCTGAATCATGTCGAGCAGGTCATCTACGCAGTTGATGTCGGGATGCCTGTTGGGGCTCAAAGAATCTTCCCCCTCGGGGATACCGCGTGTTCTGGCAATTACGTCAGTCACTTTTGCGGCCGGTAGAATACCCCCTTTGCCTGGCTTGGCCCCTTGGGATAGTTTGATCTCAAACATGCAAACTTGATCATGAGAAGCGATCTCACGCAATTTATCGTCACACAATTTCCCCAATTCATCTCTAACACCGTACTTGGCGGTGCCAATTTGAAAAATGATGTCGCAGCCACCTTGTAAATGAAATGGTGAGATTGCGCCTTCGCCTGTGTTTAACCAGATGCCAGCCTGACTGGCACCTGTAGAAAGCGCCTGGATCGCTGGTGCGGAAAGGGCCCCATAACTCATAGCAGAAATATTGAAGAAGGAGGAGGTTTCATACGGGTCACGTGCAAACCCTTCACCAAATCTTATACAGGTTCGCGGCTGTATCTCTTCTTCCAGGGGGGGGAACAGCCCATTGAGGAAAATGAAATCTCCTGGTTGGTTCAAAGGATGAGTAGAGCCGAACGCCACCGTAGCATCAATGTCCTTTGCCGCTCGGTAAACCCAGGTCCGCTGGGCACGGTTGAAGGGTAACTCCTCCCGATCCAGGGCGAAGAAGTATTGACGGAAGAACTCGCCAAGGTGCTCGAAGAGGTAACGGAAACGGCCGATCACCGGATAGTTGCGGCGGATAGTCTGTGATGTCTGGGTAATGTCTACAATGTACATGTAGATGATTGCCAGAATCAGCAGGCCAACGGCGAAAGTTAGCAGCAGTGCGCTGATCTCTATAAAGCCGAGGGCAAACGCCTTCAGGGTGTCCATCTCCATTTCCACGGGCTGTACTCCTTTGAATTATTTAGTAATAGGAGTCTAGCTGGCGGGGAACGTTCCCCGCCATAGTTGAAAATCAAATAATTGAAGGTTTGGTTTGGACCCGTAAAGCAGGCCAAGCCCGGGCTTTAACCTCGTGGAGGGAGGCCGTGAACCATGGTAATAAATTTGAGGTCAGTGCCTGCGCGGCGGAACTCTGAAAGCGCCTGATAATCGGGATCGTTATACCAGGCATTGGCAGTATCTTCGTTAGGAAATTTGAAGATTACCATGCGGCCCTTTCTGGTCTGAGTTCCCTCGAAGGTAATGGGGTTATCGTCGAAGGTAACGAACTCTCCGTTGTGACGGGTCAAAATAGGGAAGAACCCTTTTTCGTACTTACGGTATTCATCCTTGTCGTGAACGATAAAGTTGGCAATAACGTAGGTGGTTACATCAGACATGATCTGTTTCCTTGTTTAAGGTGGGTTAAATAGTTTTAAGCCAGGCGGCCACGGCCTGACCAATTTCAACGGGAGAGTCTTCCTGCACGAAATGCGAACCTTTGACAGTGACCTCTTTTTGATTGGGCCAGCTACGACAGAAGTCGCGCGCGGCTCCCGTTAGAATCGATCCTGGATCTGCGTTGATGAACAGTTTTGGAATAGAACTGCCTGCCATAAAGTTACCGTATGCAGTTACCAGATCTACCATGTGAGGCGGCTCTCCCTCGATGGGTATTTGCCGGGGCCAATTGAGTGTGGGTTGACGATCATCCGGCGTCGAAAAGGGTGCTCTGTATGCCGTCATCTCGGCTTCGGTCAGATCTCGTATCACCGAGCTGGGCAGGACAGCTTCGACAAACATGTTGCGCTGTAAAGCCAAATCATCGCCTTTATCAGAGCGGAAACCCTGGAAAATGCCGCGCGCGCTCTCCGGCCAATCCTGCCAGCTCAGCGGGCAGACAATACCTTCCATATACGCTACCCCGCGCACTGCCTCTGGGTTGTTTTTTGCCCAGTGGAAACCCAGGCCGCTGCCCCAGTCATGAATCACCAGGGTAATATTCTGGCTGACGCCCAGCTCGCTCAACAGGCCGTCAAGGTAACGGTAGGCGACCTCAAAACTGTAACGATCAGCGCCTTCATTGGCCGGTAACTTCTCTGAGTCACCCTGGCCGATCAGGTCGGGAACGATGACGCGACCGCTGTTCTCCAGTTCCGGGATTACATTGCGCCATAAATATGATGAAGTAGGGTTGCCGTGCAAAAGCACAATGGGCTCTCCAGAACCGGCTTCTACATACGCGATCTTTTTACCGTCAATTGTTTTGAAGCGCTTCTGGTAGTTCATGGTCTCTGCAAGCATAGTATTGTCTTCTTTTGGTCAGGCAGCTATGCCGAACAGGGCAAGGCTGGTATCAATAGATTGCTGCAGTCGGGCTCTATTACTTTGTTTTCGGCTTTGCACGCGTATGCCAAGATTGAGTGTCATCAAAGCCTCCGCCAGATCCTCTGGGTGTCGGCTGCTCTTGAGTTCGCCGGTATTTTGGGCGTTAGTCAGCAGGCGCTGGAATTCGTCCTGTATCTCATCGAGTTTTTCCTGGGCATGGCTCTTCAGTTCTGCGTCCACATCAGCTAGTTCCAAAATAGTGTTGACCATCATGCAACCGCTGGAGACTCGAGGCTGCGAAGCCTTGGTGACGGTTTCGTTGAAGAACTGTTTGATGGCGCCAAGATTGTCGCCAGAGGCGGCTGCCTGGACCAGGATGGCTCGCGTGCGCTCCCCGAACAATTCCAGGCATTCGATAAACAAGGAGCGTTTGTCGGTGAATGTTGCGTAAAAGCTGCTACGCGCCACGCCCATGGTCTGGAGTAATTCGGGCAATGATGTGGCTGCATAGCCTCTGCGCCAGAACAGTTTCAGAGCGGCATCCACGGCCTGCTCGCGATTGAAAGAGGGTTTTCGGGCCATGACCGGACACTGTTTTGCAAAGGATGATTAATTCTGTACCATTTGGTACAGAACTACAAGTCGGGCGCTTGAAATTCCCCCAGCATGATTTTTTCTTCTTCCAACTTGAATCGCTGGAGACGCTGCTCCAGAGATTTTTGATGCCGTAGGCGGGTCTCCTCAAGTTGCTTGAGGCGGCTCTGCGCTTCGCCTTGGCATTGCTCTTCGCGCTCCCAGAGCTGGGTAAGTCGGTCTTCCCGGTTCTGCTCAGCGCGCTGGTGCAGTTGCTGGATCTCTTCCAGCTCTGCTAGCTGCTGATGCTGATGTTCCTCGCGCTGAATTTGCAGGCTGCTGATGGCCTGTTCGTGTGCTTCTTGCAGGGATTCGAATTGTAAATCCAGACGCTTTTGCTCGTTTTGAAGATCGCTTTCAGCCTTGCTCAGAAGGCCATTAAATTCGGCCAAATCCAGCTGGGCCTGTGCCTGAGTAGCGGCAATTTGGGCCTCCAGCTTGCTTATAGCTTCCTTTGCCTGCTGATGGCAGCTTTCACGGTCCAGTTCGAGCTGCATAGACATGCCCTGGATTTCTTTGTGCTTCACCTGGGCGACCTGATCGCAGCGCGTTATCTCGCGCTTCAATTTAAGCTGTTTTTCTGTTTCCTGCTCGTCGAGAACTGACAGACTGATATCCAGTTGCCCACGGCTGTCCGCTTCCAGATTTTGTAAGCGGGTGAACTCATCCTGAGCTGTGAGCAGAGCTTCTTCCCGATCAGCCCTGATGTTCTCCAGGGCGACAGATGTATCGCGTTTTACTTCGTCTTGCATCTGGTGTAACTGATCGATCTTGCTGCCGTGACTGGTTTCGGCTTCCTGTTTCAATATCTCTAGTCGAGCCAGTACCTCATCGGGAGAGGGGCCCGTCGGGGTCGAATCGGGGGTAGAAACGGCTGAAGGCGAGGCGTTTTGCGGCAACGGTGGCGCATTGATTATTTCGCCACGTCTGGCTGGCCGGCCTGCCTGAAATGCAGCCGGATCATCTTCCTGGATACGGGTGAATACTTCCTGCATGGAGCCACTATTAGCAGCGGTTGCCTTGGTCGCTACCAGCTCTGCAAGGCCTCCGATATCACATACTTTGCGAAAGTAGTCGGCTGCTGATTTGCGATCCAGGTTGCTCCGCAGTACGAAAGCATCACCTGAGAACAGTTCTTCCAGCACCAGAGGGTCGCGAATTCGAAACAGGTCTGCAAAGCCCTCGCGTACCTGCTGGGGTTCATGATCCGGGAGAATATCTCCTTTGAAGGTGAGGTCGAAACGTTTCACCTGTCGATCCTGTTATCAATAGTGTTCTGATACGGAATTTAGGCATACGCAGGTGTTATATCCAGAAAAAAGGGGGAAAAAGTAGAGATTTTGCAGGAGGCGATACAGCGATAGTGCGGCTTGTGAACGTTAGCGTATCAGCGGTACCGGCTGGCGGTAGCATCGCCAAGAGGCGTGATGCTGCTTCGAGTTTCAGCGCTACTGCCAAAACACTGAGGAAACCTATCGTACTGCTGTCTAAAGCTAAGAGTGGTACCGGTGAACGGACTTGAACCGTTACTCCCGAAGGAACCAGATTTTGAATCTAGCGTGTCTACCAATTCCACCACACCGGCATTGTGCTCTTAGCCTTTGGCTTGAATCCCCAGTGGCTACCCATTTCATCGCGCCGACAGGGAGGGGCGACTGAACCAGGTAGTGTCCATTTGGAGAGCGCGCGATTATAGCAATTGACCTTTAAACTGCAATATTTTTCCTTAACCCTGGCCGTATTTGGCTGTAAACTTCGCGCCAGCTCAATTGGGAGCTCCTAATCTATACCCAGGCCGCTGTTAAGGCGGATGATCTGAGTACCTCCGAGGAGAAAAGAACATGGCCATGAAACTGGTTAAGAAAACTAACGAATACAGCATTTTCCAGCGCAGTGATGATCGTTATGCGGTCGTGGATGCGAACAAGAACGCTGTAAACGGTGAAGAGAAGGTCAAGATTCTGTTGGCTGAAGAGCTGATCAAGATTACTGTGCCCGCCGCACCAGAAGAGGCAGCTGTTGAGGAAGAGGCCGCTGCTGAAGAGGCACCAGCTGAAGAAGAGGAAGCTGCCAAAGAAGAGTAATCTTCCGGCAGTTTTACCGCGAGAAGCCGGCCATGCGCCGGCTTCTGTGTCCATGGACGGATGATTTTACCCATCATTCAACGCGTCGGAACGGCAACACCCCATGAAACGCACAGACTTTTCCTACCAGCTCCCCGAGGAGTTGATCGCCCAGTACCCGCTGCCAGAGCGCAGCGATAGCAGACTATTATGTCTGGATGGCACCAGTGGGGAGATAACACACCGAAAATTCCCTGATTTGTTGCAGCTGCTCTCAGCGGATGACTTGTTGGTTTTTAACAATACACGGGTGATCCCGGCGCGTCTGTGGGGCCAGAAAGAAACCGGCGGTAAACTGGAAATCCTCATTGAGCGGATGACTGGCAGCCATACTGCTCTGGCCCATGTCCGCAGCAGCAAATCACCAAAACCCGGTGCAATCATTTTGCTGGCCCAGCGAGAAGGACAGACTCCCGGCGCTTATCGGCTAGAGGTGACAGGTAGAGCAGGCGCGCTGTTCGCGCTGTCCAGCGAGGGCGGCCCCGCGTTGACTGAAATATTGCAGGACATTGGTCACATGCCTTTACCCCCTTATATTGCGCGAGAAGATGACACGGCAGACCAGGAACGTTATCAGACCGTATTTGCTGAGCGAGAGGGCGCCGTAGCTGCGCCCACTGCGGGCCTGCACTTTACCGATGAAATGCTGGAGCACATTGCAGGGCGAGGCGTGCGCAGCGCAACTGTTACCCTCCATGTGGGCGCAGGCACCTTCCAGCCGGTTCGCGCAGACGACATTCATGATCATGTGATGCATGCTGAATTTGTCGAGGTGAGTGAATCTGTTTGCCAAGCCGTTAGAGAGACCCGCAGCCGTGGCGGCCGGGTGATAGCTGTCGGCACTACCGCTGTGCGCTCACTGGAATCGGCCAGTGCCAGCGGAGAGATTGTTCCTTTCGCCGGAGACACCGATATTTTCATCTACCCCGGCTACCGATTCCGATCGGTGGACGCCATGATTACCAACTTTCACCTACCCGAATCCACCCTGTTAATGCTGGTCAGTGCCTTTGCCGGCAGGGAGCATATAATGAATGCCTATCACCAGGCGATGGCTGAGGCCTATCGCTTTTTCAGCTATGGAGATGCCATGTTTTTGACTGCCGAGGCTAACCCCCATGAGTCGTGAGTGCCGCATGCGTTTTGAGCGACTCGGGGATGATGGCGATGCTCGGCGTGGGCGCCTGCATTTTCCTAGAGGTACGGTGGAAACACCGGCATTTATGCCCGTTGGAACCTATGGCACCGTCAAGGGTATGCTGCCCCGGGATATCCGTGAGATAGGTGCAGAGATCATTCTGGGTAACACCTTTCACCTCTGGCTGCGCCCGGGCACGGACATCATCGAGCGGCACGGCGATCTGCATGATTTTATGCACTGGGATGGCCCCATTCTCACGGATTCCGGGGGCTTTCAGGTGTTCAGCCTTGGAGATATGCGCAAAATCACAGAGGAGGGGGTGAAGTTTCAGTCACCGGTAGATGGCTCTAAAGTATTTCTGGATCCGGAAAAATCCATGGCTATCCAGCGTAGTCTGGGTTCAGACATTGTCATGATATTTGACGAGTGCACCCCTTATCCGGCAACGGAACAGGAAGCGCGCGATTCTATGGAGCTGTCTCTGCGCTGGGCAGCGCGCAGTAAGGACGCTCACGGCCAAAGTACTTCAGCCTTGTTTGGTATCGTCCAGGGCGGTATGTACGAGCAACTGCGGACTGAATCGTTGGCCGGACTCACCGATATTGGTTTTGACGGCTATGCAATCGGCGGCCTGTCGGTGGGTGAGCCCAAGGACGAAATGATGTCTGTTTTGGAGGGCATGCGGCCGATTCTTCCCGAGGACAAGCCCCGATACCTGATGGGCGTGGGGACGCCCTCGGATCTGTTGGAGGGTGTGCTCAGGGGTGTGGATATGTTCGACTGTGTCATGCCCACTCGCAATGCCCGCAACGGCAATATTTTTACTTCCCGGGGGGCACTTAAACTGCGCAATGCCCGGCACAAGACCAGTACCCTGCCGCTGGATGAAGAGTGCAGTTGCTACACCTGTCAGAATTTTAGTCGCGCCTACCTGCACCACCTGGATAAATGCAACGAAATCTTGGGTTCACAGTTAAACACCATCCACAATCTGCATTTTTATCAACAGCACATGGCGGGCATCCGCACTGCAATCGAGCAGGGGCAGCTGAAGGAGTTTTCAGTGCGCTTCTATGCGGAGCAGGAACGCGGTGTATAGGCTAGCTTGTGGTGCCACGGGTAAGGGGTTGTTCTGATGGGGCTGCTATGCCCGGTCTTGCAAACGCTGGAAAATACCCTCGTCCTGGATGGTCTGGTCTGGGATGACAGCGACCTGCCGCAAGCGGCTGTGCTGGTGGCACTTTCCGACGAGGCCGAGCCGCGAGTGTTGTTGGGTCGACGGGCAAAACATCTGAAACATCACCCCGGAGAAATCGCTTTTCCTGGTGGCAAGCGCGAACCCGAGGACCGCACGCCGTGGTTAACCGCAAGGCGAGAGGCGATGGAAGAAGTGGGTCTGCGGGGGGAGCTTATCCATGCGCTGGGAGAGCTTTCTCCACTTGTGACTCGCAGCGGCTTTGAGGTGCATCCATGCATTGCCTGGGTGCCAGCGCAGCTGGATCTGGTGATTGATTACCAGGAGTTCGAGTCTTTGTTTACACAGCCGATCAGCCGTTTTTCAGATCCAGATTTGTTTCGCTTGGAGCGAATGCAGGTCGAAGGTCGAGAGCGAATGGTGCCCCACTACCAGATGGAAGGGGATAACATTTGGGGTGTGACCGCCGCGGTGCTGGCCATGCTGGCCAATATTGCCTACGATGCGGACCTCGATTTGCAACGCGACTGGAATAGCGAACCATGAAGTACTCACTGGGTGAAAAACGGGTAAAGCTGCTGGGCGAAGGTCATTTTATTGCCCCGAATGCAGCAGTGATCGGCGACGTTACCCTGCATGAAAATGCAAGTATCTGGTTCAGCTGTGTTCTGCGTGGCGATGCCGACCGCATCGAGGTAGGCGCAGGTAGCAATATCCAGGATGGCACCGTAATGCATGCTGATCCTGGTTATCCCATGGTAGTGGGCGAAAACGTAACGGTGGGTCATAACGCAATGCTGCATGGTTGTAGTATTGGCGATGGCACACTCGTTGGTATCAATGCAGTTGTGCTAAACGGTGCTCGCGTGGGTAAAGGTTGCTTGATAGGCGCTAATGCGCTGGTGACCGAGGGGATGGAAGTCCCCGATGGTTCGATGGCGCTGGGCTCGCCTGCCAAGATCGTACGGCAGCTCAGTGATGAGGCGCAATTGATGCTGCAGCACAATGCAGACCACTACGTGGGCAACGCCAAGCGTTTTAGTGACGAATTAAGTGAGCAGTCATGAACGAGAACGGTCCACAATCCCCCTGTATTTCTATTTGCGTCCTCGACGATAAAGATATTTGTCAGGGTTGCTTTCGTAGCGCACAGGAAATTACTGACTGGTTTATGGAAAGCTCAGGCGGCAAGGAGGAAATTATTGAGCGGGCGATTGCCCGGCGCAAGGAGTCATCCACTATCTTCCTCTAGTGGGTAAAACCGCAGCCTACAGCTCCGGTTCAGGCGCGATTACATCTGCTTTTACCGCCTGTACTACGTTGCCTTCTAGTTCGAGAATCTCCAGCCGATAGGTGTCGATAGACAGGCCGGCGTTGGCATCGGGAAACCCTTCCAGGTATTCGAGAATTAGGCCGCTGAGTGTCTTGGGGCCATCTGTGGGTAACTGCCAGTCCAGGGACTTGTTGATTTCGCGGATATTGGCGGTGCCGGCAATGATGAAGCTACCATCCCTCTGGGGAAAAATATTCTCATCACTACCGGCCATGTTGGATGTGAATTCACCGACTATTTCTTCGAGTATGTCTTCAAGCGCCACCAATCCCATTACCTCGCCATACTCATCCACAACGACTGCCAGACGGCTTTTCTTTTGCTGAAAATTCAGTAGTTGCGTGTGCAGCGGTGTGCTTTCGGGAATGAAGTAAGGTTTCTCCATTTCCCGCTCCAGAGCGTTACGATCCAGTCCCTGGCTGTCTATGACCCGGCTCATGTTGCGCATATGCAGCATGCCGACAATGTTGTTGATGTCTTCGCGCCACACAGGCAAGCGGGTGTGGGAGCTGGTCTGAATGTAGCGCAAAATTTCGTCGTCGCTGTCGTCCAGGTCGATACCGAACACCTCATTGCGCGGCACCATGATGTCATCAACACTCACTTCTTCAAGGTCGAGTATATTGAGTAACATGCCACGGTGACGGGCGGGAATGAGCTTGCCTGCATCGGTCACTATGGTGCGCAGTTCGTCAGAGGATACGTGCTCGTCGCTCTGCTTGGCCGGGTCAAGCCCGAACATTCTAAGCAAACCGTTGGTCACCCAGTTTACCGCGGCGACCAGTGGATAAAGTATTTTCAGCAAAGGCAGGAGCACAAGGCTGGCAGGAAACGCGATTTTCTCCGGGTGCAGCGCGGCAATGGTCTTGGGTGTGATTTCGGCAAAGATAAGAATGACCAGGGTCAGCGCGAACGTGGCGATAAATATGCCTGCATCACCCCACAGGCGAATGGCGATCACAGTGGCAATAGCCGAGGCAAATATATTCACCAGGTTGTTGCCGATAAGGATCAGGCCAATCAATCTGTCCGGTCTTTCCAGCAGCTTGCCGGCCCGGGTGGCGCCTCGATGCTTGTTGTTCTGCAGGTGTTTCAACCGATAGCGATTGAGTGACATCATGCTGGTTTCTGAACTGGAAAAGAAGCCAGAGAGGAGAATGAGTGCTGCCAGAATCGAGAAAAGGAGACCCAGCGGTGCTTCGTTCAAGAGTGGGGTGAACCTGTAGTAATTTATGAAACGGTATCTTGAAGAAAAAGCCCGGTAGGGGCAAGCCCCGGTTCAGATATGATTAACCGCGCTGTAGTACCAGTTCCAGCACTAGTTTGGAGCCGAAAAAGGCCAGCATCAGCGCGGCGAACCCAGCCAGAGTAAGCCTAACAGCGATCTGACTGCGCCATCCCAGTTTGTGATGCCCCCAAAGTAGCACTGAAAACAGCAACCAGGCCACGATAGTCAGAATGGTTTTGTGCACCAAACTCTGCGCAAAGATATCGTCTACAAAAAGAAAGCCGCTGATAATTGACAGGGTTAGCAAGACCACGCCTACAAGCAACAACTCAAACAACATGACTTCCATTAGCTGCAAGGGCGGCAAAATTTGCACAATACCTCGGGTATGCCGGTTGTGCAGTTGATAGTCCTGAGCGGCGACAAGCGCTGACTGTGCTGCAGCCAGCGTTAAAACAGCGTAGGCCAAAATGGAGCTGCCAATGTGCAAAAGCATGCCGCCGGGCAGATCTGTGGTTATTGACGTTGTTTCCGGTGCAAATGTGGAAACGAGCACTGACATCGCCGAGAGCGGAAACAATACAACCAGCAGGTTTTGTAGGGGTCTGCGTAGCATCAGTAATGCGCACACCACATTGATGGCCAGGAACATCAGCGCTGAAATTTTGTAAAAGCCCAGGCTCAGCCCACCGGAAGCGCTCACCCCTTGCACGGCAACAATGCTGTGACAGAGCATGGCTAGCCCGCCCATGACAGCAACGCCCCGGCTCAGGTCCTGGCGCTGCTGGAAGATGTGCATAAGGTGTAGGCCCGTCGCGGCCAGATACAGGAGTGCGGCGATAGGAGCTAGTATGCTGGCTGACATCAGTTTGGGGGTTGGACCGAGGTGACGTATACTTCGCACCTTTGTACAGAAGTGGCCCCTTAGAATCAATAGCGGCCGCTCTCCATTCTGAAGTTCGAGAGTAATTAGATGTTCCAGAGTCTCAGTGATCGCTTGTCAAACAGCCTGCGTTCTATTACCGGTAAGGCCACCCTGACCGAGGAAAACATCCAGGACACCCTGCGTGAGGTGCGCATGGCGCTGCTGGAGGCCGATGTTGCCCTGCCAGTGGTTAAGCAGTTCGTAGAATCGGTTAAGCAGCGCGCCCTTGGTCAGGAGGTGATGAAAAGCCTTAGCCCAGGTCAGGTTTTTCTGAAAATTGTCCAAAGCGAGCTGGAAACAGTGATGGGCTCTTCTAATGAGGGTCTGAATCTGGCTACTCAGCCCCCCGCTGTGATTCTTATGGCGGGATTACAGGGCGCTGGTAAGACCACATCGGTGGCCAAACTGGCCAAATTGTTGAAGGAACGGGATAAGAAAAAAGTGACGGTGGTGTCAGCTGACGTCTACCGACCGGCGGCGATCAAGCAGCTGGAAACCTTGGCCGCCGAGGTTGGGGCTGATTTCTTCCCTTCGGATGCATCGCAAAAGCCGGTGGATATTGCTAAAGCTGCGCTTAGTCACGCGAAAAAATCTTTTGCAGATGTGCTCATCGTCGATACCGCCGGTCGTTTGGCCATAGACCAGGACATGATGGCGGAGATTGCCGAAGTACATAAATCAGTCAATCCGATTGAAACACTGTTCGTGGTTGACGCCATGACCGGTCAGGACGCGGCCAATACCGCCAAGGCTTTCGGTGAAACACTGCCCCTGACCGGTGTAATTCTCACTAAGGTCGATGCGGACACTCGCGGTGGGGCAGCCCTTTCTGTGCGCGCAATCACTGGCAAGCCCATTAAATTTCTGGGTGTGGGTGAGAAAACCGCAGCTCTGGACCCATTCCATCCGGACCGCCTGGCGTCACGCATTCTTGGAATGGGTGATGTGCTCTCCCTGATCGAAGAGGCAGAGCAGAAAGTCGACAAGGAAAAGGCTACCAAGCTGGCTCGTAAGATCAAGAAAGGCCAGCGCTTTGATCTGGAGGACTTCCGGGATCAGTTGCAGCAAATGAATAACATGGGCGGTATTACCGGCATGTTGGACAAGCTGCCAGGTATGGGCAACATGGCGCAGATGGCGCAGCAGAACGTGGATGTGAAAATGTTTGGCCGCATGGAAGCGATGATCAACTCTATGACCCCGGGCGAACGACGCCGCCCTGAAACTATCCAGGGCTCCCGCAAGCGCCGTATCACCAAAGGATCTGGCACCCAGGTGCAGGATTTGAACCGCCTGCTGAAGCAGCACAAGCAAATGCAAAAGATGATGAAGAAAATGAAAGGCGGTGGTATGCAGAAAATGATGCGCGGCTTGGGCGGCATGATGCCTCCCGGCGGCGGTATGGGCGGGCCTGGTGGCATGCCTCCCGGTGGTATGCCGCCCTTTAAATAGTGGTTTGGGGTTGGCCTCAATGCCGTCCTCGCGCAGGCGGGGACTACAGGCGGGGATTAAGTGAATTGATGCCAGTGCAAGAGGGCAGTCCCGATTCCAGCACAACAGCCTTCCTGGACGTCAGGGATATTCGCTAAGCTGCGGAATTACCTGAAAAAATCCCCCTTTTGGGCTTTTAATCACCCTTTGATTTCCGTATGATACGCCACCTTTCCGGCCGGTGTGTCGGTTTTTGTCGTGGGTACCTGAATCAGTTCGAGTCAGATGCCTCTAATTTTTCAGGAATTTAAAGCAAATGGTAACAATTCGTCTTGCACGTGGTGGCTCCAAGAAGCGCCCCTTTTACCACCTGACCGTAACTGACCATCGCAATGCGCGTAATGGTCGTTTCATCGAGCGCGTGGGTTTTTTCAACCCTGTAGCTCGTGGCCAGGAAGAGCGTCTGCGCGTTGACGCTGACCGTATCGAGTACTGGCAGGGCCAAGGCGCCCAGCTGTCTGAGCGTGTCGCCAAACTGGTTAAAGACGCAGCAGTCGCGGCTTAAGGCCGGGCGACCGGTCTTCGATGGGTGAGCCCGGATCCAACTCTCTGACCGCTGGTAAGGTTACCGGCTGTTATGGCATTAAGGGTTGGGTAAAAATTCACTCGTTCACCGATCCGGCGGAAAATCTCTTCCGGTTCGGAAAGTGGATGCTTCAGCGCCGAGATTCACTGGAAGCAGTGGAGTTCGATGAGTGGAAACGACAGGGTAAGGGCATGGTTGCCCATATCGCGGGAGTTGATGACCGCGACCTGGCAGAGTCCTACAAAGGGCTACATATCGTGGTGGATGCCGGTGGTCTCCCCGCGCTGGAAGAGGGCGACTTCTACTGGCGCCAGCTGCAGGGTTTGCAGGCCTGGGGTCGAGAACCCGAGTCCAGTGACGTCAGAGTACTGTTGGGCACTGTGGATTACCTGATCGATACTGGCGCGAATGATGTGTTAGTGGTCAAAGCCACCGACGATAGCATTGATGATAAGGAACGGCTGATTCCCTATCTCCCCGGCGATACAGTTATGCGGGTGGACCTGGAAGAAGCGGTGATAGATATAGACTGGTTTATTCACGATCAATAGACCGGCAGGACAACCGGGGAGCAGGATGCAGATCGCACTGGTAAGCCTGTTTCCGGAAATGTTTGAAGCTGTCAGTGCGCATGGCGTGACTGGCAGAGCGGTAAAGCAAGGACTGATTCAGATCAGTCATAGCAATCCGCGAAACTACACTACCGACAAACATCGTACGGTGGATGACAGACCCTACGGCGGCGGTCCGGGGATGTTGATGAAGATAGACCCTTTGCAGCAGGCTATAGCCGCAGCAAGGGAGGCGACGAGCGAAAAGGCGAAAGTCATTTACTTGTCACCGCAGGGTCAGCGGCTAGACCACAGCAAGGCTGTGGCTCTCTCGCAAGAGAAAGCGCTGATTTTGGTTGCCGGTCGCTATGAGGGTGTTGATGAGCGCCTGATAGAGGCTGAAGTGGACGAGGAACTGTCCATCGGAGATTATGTTCTAAGTGGTGGCGAGTTGGCCGCCATGGTGGTCATCGATACGGTGACGCGCCAATTGCCAGGTGTTTTGGGGCACGAGCTTTCCGCGCAGGAGGATTCCTACGCTGATGGTCTGCTGGATTGCCCGCACTACACTCGGCCAGAAGAGTACCAGGGTAAACAGGTACCGGACGTATTGCTCAGCGGCAATCATGAAAAAATTCGCCGTTGGCGCCTGAAGCAGGCATTGGGAAGAACGCAGGAGCGTCGCCCTGACCTGTTGCAAGGCAGGTCGATGACGACCGAGGAAGATGAATTGCTGGTGGAATATTTCCGCGAGCAGGATTAATTAATAAGCCCGCTAGCTGTGAAGCTACGACTGGAACACTAAAGGAGCGCATCATGAGCACCAACAAGATCATTTCTCAGCTTGACGCTGAACAAATGGAAAAAGACCTACCTGAGTTTGGCCCCGGCGACACCGTGGTTGTTCAGGTAAAAGTGAAGGAAGGCGAGCGTGAGCGTTTGCAGGCTTTCGAAGGCGTTGTAATCGCCAAGCGTAACCGCGGTCTGAATTCAGCCTTCACTGTGCGCAAGATCTCCCACGGTGTTGGTGTAGAACGTACGTTCCAGACATACAGCCCTTTGGTTGACAGTCTTGCTGTCAAACGTCGCGGTGATGTGCGCCAAGCGAAGCTGTACTACTTACGTGAGCTGTCCGGCAGGGCTGCCCGTATTAAGGAAAAGCTGGGCTAATCCAGTCGTTGCTGGCACTTTTGAAGAGCGGCCTTTGCGGCCGCTTTTTTGTGTCTGTAGGTTGAGCTCCACCCTCGTTCTGGCTGCGCTTGCCTCGTGCTGCTGTGCTCACTACTTGGAAGCTGATCGTGGTAGTGTGAGCGCATGATCTCTGCACTCCTCGAACACCCTGAAATCGAGCGTTATATCGATGCCATGTGGATGGAAAAGGGCCTTAGTGACAATACTTTGAGCTCCTATCGCCGTGACTTACGTCAGTTCAATGACTGGTTGGGCAAGAACAAAAAAAGCACCGTTATTCGCACCAATAGAGCAGAGCTTCAGGCGTATCTCGGAGCGCGTTTGGAGCAGGGTCAATCCCCGCGTTCCACGGCGCGATTTATGTCATGTGCCCGGGGCTTCTATAAATACCTGCTGCGGGAGGGACGTTTGACGGTTGATCCGACCCTGGACGTCGATAGCCCGAAGCTGGGTCGGCCGCTTCCCAAGTCGCTTTCCGAGGCAGATGTCGACAAGCTGCTGGAAACCCCGGATCTCGATATTGCTCTGGAATTTCGCGACCGAACCATGTTGGAAATGCTCTACGCATGTGGCCTGCGGGTGAGTGAGCTCACCGGCTTGCAGGTGAATCAGATCAGTGTCAATCAGGGCGTGGTGCGAGTATTCGGTAAGGGGAGCAAGGAGCGCCTGGTGCCAATGGGGGAAGAGGCACTGACCTGGTTGCAGCGCTATTTAGCGGGCCCCAGAGCTGAATTACTCAAGGGAATTCCCTCGGATGTTGTGTTTCCCAGTAAAAGGGGGCGACAGATGACTCGCCAGACCTTCTGGTATCGTATTAAAATCTATGCGCAGCGTGCCGGGATCAAACAGAGCCTGTCTCCTCATACACTGCGCCATGCGTTTGCCACGCACCTGCTAAACCACGGTGCCGATTTGCGCGTGGTGCAGATGTTACTGGGACACAGTGATCTGAGTACCACCCAGATTTATACTCACGTGGCCCAACAACGCATGCAAGAATTGCATGCACAGCATCATCCCAGGGGCTGAGGAACTCTCAGCGTAAAAATCGCTCAAACAAGCGATGCACTAATTATCCGGCGGCAGGCGAGGGGTCTGTTGCCCGCAATTGAGGAAAAACCATGGTATCCCGATTTAATCAGTCCGTTTCTGCGCTGCTGTTGTTGGCGTTGGCGTCTCTTGCCCAGGCGGGCGAACCCGCAGACAAGGCTGTGGTAGAAAAAGTACGTGCCGCCCTGGACAGTCCGGCCATGGGTTTGAAAGTGGCTACTGTGGAAACCAGTGAAGTTCCGGGTATGCTCGAGGTTCAATTTGATTCGGGCCCCATGGTTTATGCCACCCAGGACGGCAGCTATTTTATTCTCGGTGATCTGTTCCAGGTCAATAATGGAGAGTTCGTTAACCTGGCGGAGAAGCGTCGCGATGGCGAGCGGTTGGCGAAACTGGATGCATTGGACACAGGCGACATGATTGTGTTTCCGGCCGAGGGCGAGACTCGCGCCCATATTTCCGTGTTTACCGATGTCACCTGCTTTTACTGCCAGAAACTGCATAAGGAAGTTCCGGAGCTTAACAAGCGTGGCGTCGAAGTGCGTTATCTGGCCTATCCTCGCTCTGGCGTCGACTCACCTGGATACCGCCAGCTGGTTGGTGCCTGGTGCTCAGAAGATCCTCTGGCGACCCTCACCAGCCTGAAGAACAAGGAATCCGTGCCGGTGAAGCAATGCGACGATAATCCGGTGGCGGCCCAGTACCAGTTGGGTCAGGAGCTAGGCGTTCGCGGTACCCCCGCCATGATCACCGAGACAGGGCAGATGATTCCCGGCTATCAGAGCGCTGACCAGTTAATGGTGACTCTTGGGCTGAATTGAGCACTCCTATCTCCGTGCAAACGGCAGGATAGCTTGTCGATTTTGATGTCGAGCTGAAACCCTGTCATTCCCGCCTGCGCGGGAATGACAGAAACCGTAAAATTGCCGGACTTGGCAGCCCTTCGCGTTGACATACCCCCCCTGAAACCTTACTGTTTCCAACCTTTTTGGTTATCACCCAGGCCCAATGGGCCCCAGTCAGAGTTTCTACCGTGGACGAGCAATTTCAGCGGATATCACGCCTTCCCCCCTATGTCTTCAACATCATTGGTGAGTTGAAGCAGCAAGCTCGGGCAGCGGGTGAAGATATTATTGATTTCGGTATGGGCAACCCCGACCAGCCTACGCCGGACCACATTGTCGACAAGTTGGTGGAAACCGCCAAACGTGGTGACACTCACCGTTATTCGCAGTCCAAGGGCATTCCGCGCTTACGTAAGGCCATTTGTGATTGGTATCTGCGCCGCTACGATGTGACCCTGGACCCGGAAACCGAAGCTATTGTCACGCTGGGATCCAAGGAAGGGCTTGCTCATCTGGCCCTTGCTACAACAGGCCCAGGCGATGCCATACTCGTGCCCAATCCGTCATATCCAATCCATCCCTATGGATTCGTCATATCTGGCGCAGATATTCGCCATGTCCCCATGGGTGCCAACGAAGAGGAATTCTTTGAGGAATTGACCAAGGCTATTCACAACAGTTGGCCGCGGCCGAAAATGCTAGTGCTCAACTTCCCATCCAACCCCACGACCTACTGTGTTGAGCTGGAGTTTTTTGAGCGAGTGGTGGCCATTGCCAAAGAGCACAAGATCTGGGTAGTGCAAGACTTGGCCTATGCGGACCTTTGTTTTGACGGTTATGTGGCGCCTTCCATTCTTCAGGTGGAGGGGGCAATGGATGTCGCTGTCGAGTTTTACAGCATGTCCAAAAGTTACAATATGCCCGGATGGCGAGTGGGCTTTTGCTGCGGTAACAAGTCTCTGGTGGGCGCGCTGGCCCGTATTAAGTCATACCTGGACTACGGTATGTTTACGCCTATACAAGTGGCAGCCATCGCAGCCCTGGAAGGGGATCAGAGCTGTGTCAGCGAAATTAATGCGATGTACAAGTCTCGCAGGGATGTTCTGTGTTCTGGCCTCACCGATGCCGGTTGGCCGGTGAACCGGCCCAAGGCGACTATGTTTGTCTGGGCGAAAATTCCTGAGTGTTATGCGGATATGGGCTCTCTCGAGTTCAGTAAAAAGCTGTTGAAAGAAGCCAAAGTAGCAGTATCACCCGGAGTAGGCTTTGGTGAGTACGGCGAGGGCTATGTGCGTTTCGGTCTGATCGAAAATGAACATCGTACCCGCCAGGCAATTCGCAACATTCGTAAAATGATCAAGAACGACGGCCTCTCCTGAGGCGTCACCACGCAGTACTGGAGTAAGCAGCTAATAATGAGCGCAGAAGCAGTTAAAATAGGTATTTGTGGCCTTGGTACAGTGGGCAGTGGCACCGTTAATGTGCTGGCTCGCAACGCCCAGCTGATCAGTGCCCGCGCCCAGATCGATGTGGAAATCGTCCACGTGGGTGCGCGCCGTGATAATCCCGCTTGTGACCTGGGTAGCATTCCGGTCAGCCGAGATATTTTCGAGGTAGCTCGGGACCCGCAGGTGCAGATTCTGGTTGAGCTGATTGGCGGCACTACTGTAGCCAAGGAACTTGTTGAGGAAGCGCTGCGCCACGGCAAGCATGTGGTTACAGCGAACAAGGCATTGATCGCTGAGTTCGGCAATGAGCTATTTGCGCTAGCCCAGCAGAACAATGTCGTTATCCGTTATGAAGCGGCAGTGGCTGGCGGCATACCCATTATCAAGGCATTGCGTGAAGGTCTTGCGGGCAATCGTATCGAGTGGCTGGCAGGAATTATCAATGGCACTGGCAATTTTATTCTTAGCGAAATGCGTGAAAAGGGCCGTGACTTCGCCGATGTTTTGGCTGAAGCACAGGAACTGGGGTATGCGGAGGCGGACCCGACTTTTGACGTTGAGGGGATAGATGCAGCCCATAAACTGGTGATACTGGCATCGCTGGCATTTGGCATGCCCTTGAAATTCAGCTCTGTTTACACCGAAGGCATTACCAGGCTAACGCCGCAGGACGTCGAGTACGCGCAGGAGCTGGGCTATCGCATTAAACATCTGGGTGTGGCCAAGCAGAGTGCGGAGGGCGTGGAGCTGCGAGTGCACCCCACACTGATACCTGAGTCGCGGTTACTGGCTAATGTAAATGGCGTCAAAAACGCGGTTTTGGTTGAAGGCGATGCAGTCGGTCCTACACTTTACTACGGTGCGGGCGCGGGGGCAGAGCCTACCGCCTCTTCGATAGTGGCTGATATTGTCGACCTGGCGCGTGAGATATCCGTCGGGCAATTATGTCGCGTGCCGGCGTTGGGCTTTGCTTCAGCGGCATTGAAAGACCTCCCGATATTGCCAATGGAGCAGGTTGTCACTTCCTGGTACCTGCGTATTGTGGCCGAAGATAAGCCGGGAGTACTTTCCGCGATTTCATCGTTATTGAGCCAACAGGGCATAAGCATTGAGGCGTTGATTCAGAAGGCCCCTGCAGAAGGTGAAACGCGCGTGCCGCTGGTTGTGCTCACCAGTCAAGCGCCCCAGGGCAGTATGGATACAGCTGTGGCTTCTATAGAAGCATTGGAATCTATCTCAGGGGATGTGGCACGCATCCGGGTAGAAGCACTGGACGGCTAAGGGTAATAAACGTGAAATACATCAGTACCCGGGGCCAGGCCCCAGCGCTTAACTTTGAAGAAGTCCTGTTGACGGGCCTTGCTGCAGACGGTGGGCTATATGTCCCGGAGATATTGCCCACCTTTACTGCCGAGGAAATCGCGCAGATGGCTGAGCTGAACTACCCTCAGCTGGCGCAAAAAATCATAGCGCCTTTTGTGGGCGATTGCATACCCACTGACGATTTGAAGGTCATTCTGGAAGAGACCTATGCAGAGTTTCGTCACGATGCAGTGGCGCCAATGATGCAGATCGACAAAAACCAGTGGGTGCTGGAGTTGTTTCACGGTCCCACCCTGGCGTTCAAGGATTTCGCTCTGCAATTGCTGGGTCGGCTGCTTGATTACGTGCTGGCGCGCAAACACCAGAAAGTGGTGATTATGGGCGCAACCTCTGGCGATACCGGCTCTGCTGCCATCGAAGGCTGTAAACGTTGCGACAATATCGACATTTTTATTTTGCACCCGCACGAACGTGTCTCAGATGTGCAGCGCAAACAGATGACTACTGTAGATGGCGACAATATCTACAACCTCGCTGTAAAGGGCAACTTTGATGACTGTCAGGCTATGGTTAAAGCCAGCTTTAATGATCGTAGCTTCCTGCCGGAAGATCGCAGTCTGGTGGCGGTGAATTCGATCAACTGGGCTCGTATCATGGCCCAGATCGTTTACTACTTTTATGCTGCTGTCGCCTTGGGCGCACCGGCACGCAAGGTGGCTTTCTCTGTGCCCACCGGAAACTTTGGTGATATTTTTGCCGGTTATCTGGCCAGGCAGATGGGGCTTCCTGTGGAGCGCCTGGTGATTGCGACCAACCGCAATGATGTGTTGCACAGGGTGATGAGTAAAGGCACCTATGACCGCCAGCCACTGGAGCATTCACTGTCCCCCAGCATGGATATTACCGTTTCCTCAAACTTTGAGCGGTTGCTATTCGATCTCTACGGTCGAGACGGTACCAGCATTGCTCAGTTGATGAGCGACTTCGATAAGGGTGATGTTGAATTATCGGAAGCGGCTATGGCGCAGGCCAGAGAGCTGTTCTCCAGTCAGTGTGTGACCGACACCGAAACCTGCGCTCAGATGGCTGCCACCTGGGAGAGCTGTGAGTATATGTTGGACCCCCACAGCGCGATCGGCGTTAAAGCGGCTCTTGACGCCGACATTGCTCCGGGTGTTCCTGTGGTGACTCTGGCAACAGCCCATCCGGCTAAATTTCCTGGCGCAGTCAAGGCAGCTGGTCTCGATGATGAACCCTTCTTGCCGCACCACCTGCGTGACCTGTTTGAGCGGCCCGAACGCTGTGAAGTCTTGCCCAATGAATTGTCGGCGGTGCAGTCTTTCATGGTAGAAAATATCAGCGGCTGATACACCACAGTCGTGGAAAAAATCATTCGCCGACGAAAATCCGATGCCTCCGAACAGTGGGCCTCGGCGGGTATGCATCCTCTGCTGGCGAGAGTCTATTCAGGAAGGGGCGTGCAGACGCCAGAAGAACTGGAGCTGGGACTGGCACAGTTACTGCCACCTACCCTGTTGCTCAACGCCGGGCGCGCTGCGCAAATGCTGGCAGATGCCCTGGCAGAGCAACGCAGCATTTTGATCGTCGGCGATTATGATGCGGATGGCGCGACCAGTACTACCCTGGCATTGGTGGCACTAAGATCGTTTGGTGCCGACCATGTTTCCTATCTTGTACCTAATCGATTTGAGTACGGCTATGGTCTCACGCCTGAGATCGTCAATCTTGCTGTGGCACAAGGCAAACCAGATCTCATCATTACTGTGGATAACGGGATTTCCAGCATCGACGGTATTGCCGCGGCTAGCCAGGAGGGAATTCAAACTCTCATTACCGATCATCACCTGGCTGGACATGAGTTACCCGAGGCAGATGTGATCGTTAATCCGAATCAGCCAGGCTGTGACTTTCCCAGTAAAAATCTCGCCGGAGTCGGCGTGATCTTCTACATCATGCTGGCGCTGCGGGCGGAACTTCGCACGCGCGATTGGTTCGCCGACCGAGAAGAACCAAACCTGGGCAGGCTGACTGACCTGGTGGCTCTGGGCACAGTGGCAGATGTGGTGTCCCTGGATAAAAACAACCGTATTTTAGTGGCGGCGGGGCTACAACGTATCCGCAGTGGAAAAGCACGGCCGGGCATTCTGGCTTTGCTGGAAGTGGCCTCCAGACCTTTACACGCAGTGGTAGCGTCTGACCTGGGGTTTGCCGTTGGGCCACGTATTAATGCGGCGGGCCGGCTTGACGATATTTCTGTCGGCATAGAATGCCTTCTGCAGACGGATCAGGCGGATGCACGCAGGCTGGCTGCTGAGTTACATCAAATAAATGTGGACCGGCGCCTGATAGAACAAGGCATGCAGGATCAGGCGGTAAAACTTTTGGATGAGCTGCCGCTGGAGGAAGAAGGTCTGCCAGTTGCCATGACCTTGTACCGGGGCGATTGGCACCAGGGCGTTATTGGCATTCTCGCCTCCCGCATAAAAGACAGGCTGCACAGGCCCACAATTGTGTTTGCCGATGGGGACGATGGCGAAATTAAAGGTTCGGCACGCTCTATTAACGGGATCCACATCCGCGACATACTCGACGCCGTCGCCACTCGCCATCCTGGCATGATTTTAAAGTTTGGCGGTCATGCCATGGCCGCCGGCTTGACGTTGCGCAGTGATGCCTATGAGGCCTTTGCGGCTGCTTTTGTGGCTGAGGTTGAGCGTCACGCCGAAGATGTGCACTTGCAAGCGGTGGTCGAGTCAGATGGAGAACTGGCAGCTGATGACTTTGTGCTGGAGCTTGCCAGTGAATTGCGATTCGCCGGCCCCTGGGGGCAGCATTTTCCTGAACCATTGTTTGACGGCCACTTCGATATTGTTCATCAGCGCCTCGTCGGGCAGAAACATCTGAAACTGGTATTGTCACCACCTGGCAGTACACAGCTTATTGATGCTATCGCCTTCAATGTGGACCTGGATACCTGGCCTAATGAATCCATATCGCAGGTGGAATTGGCATACCGACTAGACGTCAATGAGTATCGCGGCAAACGCAGTGTGCAGTTGATGATCGATTATTTGAAGGCACTTTAGTAAAAGGCCCAGGGCACTGGAAGCTCGCGCAACTGTTATCCAGTGCCTCTTGGTGTGACAGTTTCAAATACCTGCTAGATCATTTGCTCAAGTGACATCTTCAGCTTATCAACCATCTCATCAACCTGCTCGCGGTTGATAATCAGCGGCGGACAGACCGCCAGGGCATTGCCTGCGACATTACGTACAATCAAACCATTGTCTTGTGCCGCCTGAGTCACTTTCTTCGCTAGCGTTATATCCGGCTTTTTACTGCCGCGATCCTCTACCAGTTCAATTGCGCCGATCAGACCTTCACCGCGCACCTCACCCACCTGCGCATATTCCATGAACTCGGCGAGGCGCGACTGCAGGTACTCGCCCTGAGTGGCTGCATTTTCATAGAGTCCATCGCGCTCGTAGATTTCCAGTGTTTTGAGGCCTGCAGCACAGGCAACCGGGTGGCCCGAGTAGGTATAGCCGTGACCGAACACGCCAACTTCTTCGCTGGCCGCAATCATTGGCTGGTACATGTCACCACGAATGACAGATGCACTGATCGGGTAGTACGCGGAGGACAGTTGCTTGGCAAAGGTCATCATTGCAGGTTGCTGAATGTTGACTGTTTCGCAACCGAATACCTTGCCGGTGCGGCCGAAGCCGGTGATGACCTCGTCAGCCCAGAATAGAATGTCATACTTATCGAGGATGGCCTGCACTTTTTCGTAGTAACCGGCAGGGGGAACAATGACACCACTGGCGCCGGTTATGGGCTCGGCGATGAAGGCGGCTATGGTTTCCGGGCCCTGCTCGAGGATCAATTTCTCAAGGTTGTGAGTGATGCGATCAACAAACTGTGTCTCTGTCTCGTCGCCCTGCGCACCACGATAATAGTGCGGGTGATCGGTGCGCAAAATGCCCAGGGCTTCCAGCGGTGCGTCGAAGTGAGCCAGGTTAGCAGGCAGGCTGGTGAGAGAGCCCGCAGCCACAGTGACACCGTGATAAGCGCGGTCGCGGGTAATTATCTTGCGTTTTTCAGGCTTACCGATGGCATTGAAGTAATAACGCAGCATCTTGATGTGGCTGTCGTTGGCATCGGACCCTGAGTTGCCGAAGAACACCATAGCGTCATCCACCGGCACCATGTCTGCCAGCTTGTTGCCTAGATCAATAACCGGCTGGTGCGTCTTGCCGCCAAACGTATGGCTGAAGGACAGCTTGCCCAGTTGCTCGCTGATAGCGTCTATCAGCTCACGGTTGCCGTAGCCCAGTCCGGTGCACCAGAGACCAGCCAGGCCTTCTAAATATTGTTTTCCCGACTGGTCATAGACGTAGACGCCCTCACCACGCTCAAAGGTTAGTTGCTCGGTGGCGGCCAGATTAGTGGTGGGGTAGATGACTGCTGACATAGTAGTTTCCTGTTTTTTTTACTCGTTTCAAATCTGGGCGATGCCACCCATGCAAATATATTTCACTTCAACATAATCGTCGATACCGTAACGGGAGCCTTCTCGTCCAAGGCCGGATTCCTTGACGCCACCGAAGGGGATGAGCTCAGACGTGATGGCCACCTCATTAACCCCAACCATGCCGTACTCTATGGCTTCACTGACCCGCCAGACACGGCCGATATCGTTAGTATAGAGGTAAGCAGCCAGACCGTATTCAGTGTCGTTGGCCATGGCAATTGCCTGGGCCTCATCGGTGAAGCGCAGCACTGGGGCAACCGGACCGAAAATTTCTTCACGGAACACGCGCATGTCCGAAGTGACATTGGTGAGCACGGTGGGCTGGAAGAAGTTGGGTCCCAGCTCGGTCATCGCTTCACCACCCAGGGCAATGCTGGCTCCGGAAGCGACAGCGTCCTGCACCATTTCCTTAACCTTGGTGAGGGCTTTGGGTTCAATCAAGGGGCCCAGGGTATTGGTCTCATCCATGCCATCGCCAACCCGAAATTTGCTCACCTCCTCGGTGAACTTTTCGATAAAGGCGTCATAGATAGAATCCTGCACCAACAGACGATTGGCACAAACACAAGTCTGTCCGGCATTTCGGTACTTGGTGCCTATAGCGCCCTGGACTGCAGCATCCAGATCCGCGTCGGCGAAAATAATGATCGGCGCATTGCCGCCTAATTCCATCGATACTTTTTTAACGGTTGCTGCACTCTGTGCCAGCAGGTGTTTTCCCACGGGCGTGGAGCCAGTAAAAGTCAGCTTGCGGACAATATCGCTGGAAGTCATTTCGTCGCCAATTGCCGGGGCATCCGTGCCTGTGACTACATTGAATAATCCAGGGGGAATGCCGGCGCGCTCAGCTAATTGTGCCAGCGCCAGTGCCGACAGGGGAGTCTCCGCCGCAGGCTTGAGTACAACAGCGCAACCAGCTGCAAGCGCAGGTCCTACCTTGCGAGTGATCATGGCGCTGGGGAAATTCCATGGAGTGATCGCAGCAACAACACCCACCGGTTGCTTGATGACGATTGACCGACGATCGGCGGGGCCGGGTATAACATCGCCGTATATCCGCTTGGCCTCTTCCGCGAACCACTCCACGAAGGAAGCAGCATAGGCGATTTCCATGCGGGATTCTGCCAATACCTTGCCTTGCTCGGCGGTCATCAGTATCGCGAGATCCTCCTGGTTGGCCATGATCAGGTCGAACCACCGGCGCAGGATGATGCTGCGCTCCTTCGCTGTCGCCTGCCGCCAGTCAATCATGGCAAGCTCAGCCGCGGCGATCGCTTGCCGGGTCTCTGTGGCGCCCAGATTCGCTACCTCTGCCAGTACCTCGCCTGTGGCTGGATTAGTCACGGAAAAGCTTGATCCGCTGGTGGAATGGCGCCAGTCGCCGTTGATGTAGGCCGCGTTCCTGAGCAGGGAGGGGTCGCTAAGCTGCAGAGCCATAGAGGACATCCGTTAATTTGATGAGAATAATGTCGCTATTTTCCGCATTGTAATTCTCACTGCAATCGATATATTTTCACCTTTATGGTGACTTAAAGTAACCAAGAGGAATTGTGATGGATGTTTCACGGCGCAATTTGCCGCTCAATGCACTACGAGCATTCGAAGTGGCTGCCAGACACTGCCATTTGCGACGTGCTGCCGCAGAGCTCGGTGTGACCCACGGTGCGGTGTCACGCCAGGTCCGCCAGCTAGAAGAACTGTTGGGCATTGAGCTGTTTGATCGAAGTGGTAATCGTCTGGTGTTGACCCAGCAGGGCAGGCGTCTTGCCCAATCTGTGGGCGATGCACTGGATCGCTTGACCGAGGGTGCTTTATCCGTAGACCCCGGGGCCTTGCCAGGTGAGTTGGTGGTAGCGGCACCTCCGTCAATCTCCGCTTGCTGGTTACTGGCTATGGTTGGTGATTTCAATCGCAGCTATCCCGAAATTGAAATACGGCTGGATAACATACAACCCATGCAGCGCGAACTGCCGGCAGAGATTGAAGTGGCAGTTTGCTTCGGCGAGCCAGCGGCACCGAAAAAAGTGGTCCGTGAGCTGTTTCGTGAAAAGTATGGCCCAGTGATGAGCCCAGTGCTGCTGCCCCCAGGTGGCAGTATCAGTAGCCCCGAGGAGCTGCTGCAGCTGCCTTTGATTCATGATCGTCATGGTCGTTGGTTGCGGTGGCTGTCCAACCAGGGGCTGGAGCAGAGCGACGCCCGTTCCAATCTTTATGTTCAGGACTCTTATTTGGGAATCTGCGCCGCGCGTGATGGTTGCGGTGTATTTCTCGCCGATCGTCTCGAGGTTTCGACTGATCTGCGCAACGGCAGTCTGGTGGCCCTGGTTGGGCAGACCGTTGAAGCTCAGCACTCCCATTATCTGGTCACTGAGCAGCCAGAAACGATCAGCGCCCGAGCCAGAATTTTTGCCGAATACCTGGGCCGGGAGCTCGGTGTGTCAGGGGCTGGCGAAGTACCGCGCCAAGAGGCCTGAGAACTTAAGCTGTTGAAAGTCTTGACCTTCCAGCGACTGGAAGGTTTACATTGTCCTATAGACACCCGGAGGTGACGATGAATATTTCGGAGGCTGCCCGTCGCAGTGGGCTTAGCAGCAAGACTATCCGCTACTACGAGGACATAGGGCTCATTGCGCCTGCCGAACGCGGTGACAATGGTTATCGACAGTATGAGGGCAGGGCAATAGAGGAGTTGAAGTTCCTCTGCCGGGCGCGGGAGGTCGGTTTTGATTTGGATGAGTGTCGCCAGCTACGGGACTTGCACCGGGATAGCGGTAGACAAAGCAAGCACGCCCGCGCTCTGGTGTTGGAGAAGAGCGCTCAGCTGCAACAGCGCATCGACTCCCTGGTGGCGATGCAGCAGGTGCTTGAGGAAATGGCCAGCCGCTGTCACGGTGATGAAGGGCCGGAATGCGCCATCCTCGACGACCTGGCCAGCGGCGAGGAGCGATTGATATGAGCCATTGCCACGAGGACAAGGACAGCAACTGCAGTGCTGCGAAAACTGAGCCGGAGCACGGCTCTCCAGATTCAGCAGCACCAGCGTCCAGTTGTCATAGCAACGAAGAGACAGCGGACAGCTGCTGCGAAACCCCGGTCAAACGAGATTACTTCTTTTGGGTCTGCGTGGTGATTGTTGCCATCGCGTATCCAATCGGTGCCGTAGGCTCCCATGCACACGACAGCGTGCTGGGTGTATTTACTGGCGGGATATTCGAACTGTTCAACGTCATGTGGTGGGGTATTGCCCTGGGTGTTATTTTTGTAGGCTTGCTCAGCCGGGTACCCCGTGAGCTGGTCATGGGTATTCTCGGCCGTGATGGCGGTATCCACGGTCTATTTCGCGCCACGCTTGCCGGAGTATTTCTGGATCTTTGCAGTCACGGCATTCTCGCAGTAGGTATGAAACTCTATGAGCGTGGCGCAACAGTGGGGCAAGTGATGGCCTTTTTGCTGGCCAGCCCCTGGAATTCGTTTTCTCTCACCCTGATTTTATTCGGCCTGATCGGCGTGGGCTGGACCTTATTGTTTATTCTACTGTCCCTGGTGATTGGTATTGTGTCGGGACTGATCTTCGATGCACTGGTTTCCCGCGGCACGCTGCCGTCCAATCCCTGGCGTGAAGAATTGGGAGAGGAAAGGCCTTTAAACGAGATGTGGAAAGAGGTACGTCAGTCCATGCATTTTTCGCTCTCGGGCACGGCCGACGTTCTGCGGGAAGGTTTCGCAGGCTCCCGCGTGGTGATTCGCTGGTCCCTTTTTGGCCTGATACTGGCGGGCCTGATTCGCGCCCTGGTGCCCGAAGAAGCGTTTGCGACCTGGTTTGGGGCGACTTTCGCCGGCTTATGGCTGACATTACTGGCGACCACCATTATTGAAGTCTGCTCAGAGGGCTCTACCCCCATCGCGGCCGACCTGCTGAATCGCGCGGGCGCGCCTGGCAATGCCTTTACTTTTTTGATGGCTGGAGTAGCGACAGATTACACGGAAGTGATGTCGATTAAAGACACCACCAGGTCCTGGAAAATAGCCCTGTTTCTACCCTTGATTACAGTGCCTCAAGTGATGGTGATCGGGTATATTCTCAATCAGTTCTGAGCCTCTAACGACATTTGCATCGGTGCGCCTACCGCTAGATCAAAAGTCTGGCGGGCACTCACCCGATAACCATTCGCCGGTTGACGGGTGCTCAAAGCCAATCGATGTTGCATGCAGCAACATACGTTCGGCCATTTTCAATGCCTCTTCATGTGCGTACATGTCACAGCCGAGAATGGGGTGCCCGATCTCGCGCATGTGAATACGCAATTGATGCGAACGCCCGGTGACGGGCTTCAGCAATAGCCTGGTGCGGTCGGTCATGCGCTCTAATACTTCATAGCGCGTTAGGGCGTGTTTTCCTTGTTCATGATCGATCATCTGCAGTGGGCGATTTTCCCAGTCGCAGCGAATGGGGAGTTCAACTTCGCCCTTATCCTGTTCTACCACCCCGAATACCACCGCGTGGTAACTCTTCTCTACCAAGCGTTCCTGGAACTGTCGGCTGATATGGGCGTGAGTGGGTTTGTTCAACGGAATGATCATGATACCTGAGGTGTCCAGATCCAGGCGGTGAACAATACTGGCCGTAGGATAGTCCTGCTGCAGTCGAGTGATCAGGCAGTCCTTGTTGAGCGGATGGCGTCCGGGAATACTCAGCAGCAGGTCTGGCTTGCGCACCAGCAGGAGATCGTCATCCTCGTACAAGATGCGTGTTTCTTCCTGGGTATGGGGCACAATATAGGGGGGGAGGTCTGACATGGCGGGTAGTGTAATGCCCAGAATGTATTTAACAACCGCTATAATCTTGTCCCATGCCGTTATCTCATCAAAAATTGAATGCCAGTCTTCAGGAAGTCCTGCCCAGTGCTTCTCTGGAGCTCGTATCGCTGCCAGACACCCCTGAACTGAAGCTTTTGCTGCTAGCCCAGGACTACCCTCAAAACGAACTCACTCAGCAGGAGATGCAGCGGGTGATGGACAATCCTCTGTACTGGGTGTTTTGCTGGGCTTCGGGCCAGGTGCTGGCTCGCTATCTTCTCGATTATCCTGAGCTTGTTAGTAACAAACGCGTGCTGGATTTTGGCTGTGGCTCTGGTGTGGCTGCCATAGCAGCGACACTGGCCGGGGCCAGGGAGGTCATCGCCTGTGATAGTGATCCGCTGGCGCTGGAGGCGACCAGAATCAATGCCGGACTTAATCAGGCAGATATTGTGCTCAGCGATAACTATTTCGACATCGAGGGTGAAATAGACCTCATTATCGTCGCCGATGTGCTCTACGACCGGGAAAACTTCTGCTGGCTGCGGCGGTTTGTCGAGCGAGCACCGTGTGTGCTGGTCGCTGACTCCCGGGTGAAGAATTTCGATCATCCCCCTTACCAGCAGGTCGATAGCAAGGACAGTTGCACGCTGCCTGATCTGGATGAATCAACTGAATTTCGAGATGTCAGAATTTATCGAGCGGATAGTTGTTCTATCGATTGAGAACCAGACTTTCTCGGTGTGGCAGAGATTCAAGCTGTAACTTTTATCGCCCTGGTATGCGGGACAACGCGCTCATGACGCCGGCGTATGCGGAGTCTCAATGGATTGCATTGGGTATTGGTGGCACGGCGCTAATTTTTGTACACTGTTGCCTGCCACAATCTCAGGACCTGTAGACGCATGAACCCCAATTATCTGGATTTCGAACAACCTATCGCCGAACTCGAAGTAAAGATCGAGGAACTTCAGCTGGTTGGCTCAGACAATGAGCTGAATATCGGTGAGGAAATTGAGACCCTGCGAGACAAGAGCACCAAGCTCACAGAAAAAATCTACTCCAATCTCAGTGCCTGGGACATCGTTAAGGTCGCGCGCCATCCCCAACGCCCCTACACGCTGGATTACATCCCGAAAATTTTCACTGAGTTTGATGAGCTGCACGGCGACCGGCACTTCGGTGATGACAGTGCCATCGTCGGCGGCGTCGCCAGGCTTGAAGGACGTCCGGTTATGGTGATCGGTCAGGAGAAGGGACGGGCAGTAAAAGATAAGGTCATGCGCAACTTTGGTATGCCCAAGCCCGAGGGCTATCGCAAGGCACTGCGCCTTATGGAGATGGCAGAGCGTTTCAAAATGCCGGTTATTACGCTAATCGATACTCCGGGAGCTTATCCGGGGATAGATTCCGAGGAGCGAGGTATTAGTGAATCTATTGCCCAGAACCTGGCGGTGATGTCGCGTCTGGCTACACCTATTATCTGCGTGGTAATAGGCGAGGGCAGCTCCGGTGGCGCTCTGGGTATTGGCGTCGGTGATCACCTGGTGATGCTGCAGTACTCTACCTATTTTGTAATTTCCCCCGAGGGTTGCGCTAATATTATTTGGAAAGATTCCGCCAAGGCACCCGACGCGGCGGAGGCCATGGGTGTGACCTCTTCCATTCTGCAAGAGCTGGGAATTGTTGATGCGACCATACCCGAGCCGCTGGGTGGCGCCCACAGGAACGTGGATCTAATATCAGAGCGTATCCAGGCGCATCTTGTTGAACAGCTGGATTCTTTGCAGCAGCTTCCTCTGGAAGATCTGCTGGCCAAGCGTTACCAGCGCCTGATGTCCTACGGCAATTAGGACAAGACTATTTCCGCGTCATGCCCCAGACCATAAGCCACGAGGACCTGGATGACGCCTTAGTCGCGTTTTGCAGTGCGCCGCATTGGTACGTCGCTTACAGCGGCGGCGTCGATTCCACTGCACTACTTCAGCTGATTAGTCACTGGTGCAAGGTTCACAGCACTGCACCACCGCTTACCGCAATACACATCAATCACGGTATTCAGGCCCAAGCCGCTGATTGGGAAAACCACTGTGCCTGGATCTGTCGTTTTCTTAATGTTCCTTTTCTGCCTCTGGCGGCGGATGTAGAAGTTGAGGGGAGGGGGCTGGAAGCCGCTGCCAGGGAGGCGCGCTACGCTCTATTTGAAGATCAACTGGGCGAAGGAGAGTTACTTTTTCTGGGGCATCACCAGGATGATCAGGTAGAAACTTTTTTCTTGCGATTACTGCGCGGCGCTGGCTTGGAAGGGCTGTCGGCCATGCCTCGGCAGCGGGATCTGGGGCGAGGACAGTTGTTCCGTCCACTATTGGATTTTACCCGCCCTCAGCTGGAAACCTATGTACAGGCCCAGGGTCTGCGCTGTATCGACGACCCATCCAACGAGGATATTACCCTCGATCGTAATTACCTGCGCCAAGAGGTATTGCCACTGTTGGCAGGTCGTTGGCCGGGATATCGTCAGACGATCACCAGGGCGAGTGGCCACCTGGCGGCGGCCTCTGGTGCCCGGGAACAGTCGGTGTCCATTCCAGAGACTATTTACAGTGAATTCGGGGATCCAGGTTTGCCGCTATCTATGCTTGAGAGCTGCGATGATAGGGAGGTCGCGTTGGTGCTGCGCGGCTGGCTGAAACTGGGTCACTACCAGGCCCCGGACCAATCTATCCTGGACGAGTTTTTACGCCAACTGCGCCTGGCTGCCCGGGATGCCAAGCCTCAGCTCAATACCGGCAATTACCGCCTGCAGCGCTACCAGGAGGGGATATTTCTGCTGCCTGAAGCGGTGGAGGTTCTCGACGAGGTGTTGCCATTGGCGCCGGGTGAAACTCTGGCTTTGCCCGGCATTGGGCGGGTCAGTCTGCAGCGTTGTGAGGGTAAAGGCATTTGGTTGGCAGCTGATGAGGAACTGCTGCTGCAGTGGCGAGATGGCGGTGAGCGCTGTCGACTGGCTGGACACAAGCGCAGCAAGAGCCTCAAAAAGGTGCTGCAGGAAGCCCAGGTGCCCCCCTGGTGGCGGCAGTGTGTTCCCCTGTTGTACCTGGGTGACGAATTGCTTGGGCTAGGCGGCGTGGGACCTTGTCATAGTAGTCGCTGGGGTAGCAGCGGGCAGGAGGCAGAGGCCCCCTGGGAATTGGTTTGGGAGCCCATTATTGCCAGCGGATACGATTGAGCTGTCTCGACCTTTCTGTTAGTCTGATTTCCCATCTTTTGACAAGACTTCTATGGCTCAGTAATGGGCGCAGTGGAGGTTTTGTGTATCCCGAAATACAGCGTACTTAAAGGTTTTACATGACGCGTTATGTCTTCGTCACTGGTGGTGTGGTTTCCTCTCTGGGTAAGGGTATTGCGGCGGCGTCCCTGGCAGCTGTGCTCGAGGCACGGGGGCTGAAGGTCACTCTCCTTAAGCTAGACCCCTACATTAACGTGGACCCTGGGACCATGAGCCCCTTCCAGCATGGCGAAGTGTTCGTGACCGAGGACGGTGCAGAGACCGACCTGGACCTGGGTCACTATGAGCGTTTCACTCGCACGACTATGAAGCGCAGCAATAACTTCACAACCGGCCGTGTATACAATTCGGTGCTGAAAAAAGAGCGCCGTGGAGATTACCTGGGCGGCACTGTCCAGGTCATCCCCCATATCACCGATGAAATCAAACGCAGAGTCATCCTGGGCGCGGGCGATGCAGACGTTGCGGTGATTGAAATCGGTGGCACTGTTGGCGACATCGAAGGTTTGCCTTTCCTGGAAGCCGCTCGGCAGTTGAAGGCAGAGATGGGTTCCAGTCGCGCTTTGTTGATGCATCTGACGTTAGTGCCCTACATCGCCACCGCCGGCGAAATCAAAACCAAGCCTACCCAGCACTCGGTGAAAGAATTGCGTGCCCTGGGGTTGCAGCCAGATATCCTCTTGTGTCGCTGCTCCGTGGATATAGAGGAAAGCGCCCGCAAGAAGATTTCCCTGTTCACGAATGTGGAAGAGCGGGCAGTTATTCCCCTGCGGGATGCGGATTCTATTTATCGTATTCCCGGTGTTCTGCACGGTTTTGGACTGGACGACTTTGTAGTGGAACGTTTTGGCATCGACTGTAAGCAAGCAGACCTTTCCGAGTGGGAAGACGTCATTGAGCGTGAGTTTTGTGACACTGCCGGTGAAGTTCGAGTGGCTATGGTGGGTAAATACGTGGACCTGCTGGACGCCTACAAATCCCTTAACGAAGCTCTGGCCCACGCTGGTCTACAGACCCTGACGAACGTGCGTATTGATCATATCGACGCTGAAGAAATCGAAAAGAATGGTACCGGTGCGCTAGAGGGGGCAGATGCCATCCTTGTGCCTGGAGGCTTCGGTGATCGCGGTATCGAAGGTAAAATCAGCGCCGTGAAATACGCCCGGGAGCACGCTATTCCTTTCCTGGGTATATGCCTGGGCATGCACGTGGCGCTGGTGGAATACGCCCGTAATGTATGTGAATTGGAAGGTGCGCATTCTACCGAGATGGACGCGAACACTCCTCATCCTATCGTAGGCTTGATTACCGAATGGCAGGATGCGGACGGCAGCACCGTACAGCGCAGCGAGTCCTCCGACATGGGCGGCACCATGCGCCTGGGCGCGCAGCCCTGCCACCTCGATGACGGCTGCAAGGTGCGAGAAATATACGGTGCCGAGACCATAGAGGAGCGCCACCGTCATCGCTATGAGGTCAATAACAACTACCTGGACCAGCTTTGCGATGCTGGTATGAAGGTTGCCGGTTGGTCCGCAGATCGCTCACTGGTGGAAATGATTGAGCTGCCAAACCACCCCTGGTTTGTTGCCTGCCAGTTCCATCCGGAGTTCACTTCCAGGCCTCGAGGCGGGCACCCGCTGTTTACAAGTTACATTGAAGCCGCAATCGAGCACGCAGCAGCTAAAACCAGTTAAGTTCCCGACGCCTGCAATATGAGGACAAGCCGTGACTGATCAGACCGTCACCCTCGGAGATATCCGATTCGATAACCGTGCTCCCTTCGTACTGCTGGGTGGCGTCAACGTGCTGGAGAGTCGTGACTTTGCACTCTCGGTGGCCGAACAATATGTGACTGTGTGCCAGGAACTGAATATTCCTTATGTGTTCAAGGCCTCCTACGACAAGGCCAATCGATCTTCCATACATTCTTATCGTGGTCCAGGCCTGGAAGAGGGACTTTCAATATTAGCCGACGTGAAGTCCACCTTTGGTGTGCCTGTCATTACCGATGTACACAGTCCGGAAGAGGTAGGACCTGCGGCAGAGGTCGCAGATATCATTCAGTTGCCTGCCTTTCTAGCGCGACAGACCGACCTTGTTGCAGCCATGGCGGCGACCGGCGCCATTATCAATGTTAAGAAACCTCAGTTCCTGAGCCCATCACAGATGGGCAATGTGGTGGACAAATTTGCAGAGTGCGGCAACAACCGGATTTTGATTTGCGAGCGCGGCAGTAATTTTGGTTACGATAACCTGGTGGTCGATATGCTTGGCTTTGGCGTCATGAAAGAGACCTGCGGCAACGCCCCTCTGGTTTTCGATGTCACCCATGCCCTGCAGTGTCGTGATACCGGGGGAACTGCCTCCGGTGGGCGCCGCCGACAGGTGACAGACCTGGCGCGGGCTGGTATGTCTGTGGGCCTGGCCAGTTTGTTTCTAGAGGCTCATCCTGACCCAGACAATGCCCTCTGTGACGGCCCCAGCGCGCTACCGCTGAATCAATTGGAACCCTTTCTTGCGCAGGTAAAAGCAGTGGACGACATGGTGAAGTCCCTGCCACCCCTGCAAATCGATTAGAAAATACGGAGCTATCCCCCTATGAGCAATATCGCAAATATTCAGGCTTTCGAGGTTATGGATTCTCGCGGCAACCCCACGGTCATGGCGGAAGTGACCCTTGAGTCAGGTCAGGTCGGTTCGGCCTGCGCGCCCTCAGGTGCCTCCACCGGTTCCCGAGAAGCCCTGGAATTGCGTGACGGCGATGCTTCCCGCTACCTTGGCAAAGGCGTATTACAAGCGGTTGCTAATGTGAACGGCCCCATTCGCGATTTACTTTTGGGTAGCGATGTTAGCGCCCAGCGTGATCTGGACAAGGCAATGATTGATGCCGACGGAACTGAAAACAAAGCGAACTTCGGCGCTAATGCAGTTCTTGCGGTTTCGCTGGCTGCGGCCAAGGCTGCAGCTAAGGCCAAGAGCATCCCTTTGTACCAACACATAGCCGAGGTAAATGGCACCTCAGATTATTCCATGCCTGTGCCGATGATGAATATTATCAACGGTGGTGAGCACGCCGATAACAACGTCGATATTCAGGAGTTCATGGTACAGCCGGTGGCTGCTCCCACTTTTGCTGAAGGTTTGCGCGCAGGTGCTGAAATTTTCCACCAGCTAAAGAAAGTGCTGTCCAACAGTGGGCTCAACACTGCCGTTGGCGATGAGGGTGGTTTTGCGCCCAACCTGCCGTCCAACGAAGCCGCACTGGAAGTTATTGCGGTTGCCGTAGACAAAGCCGGTTACAAGCTTGGCACCGACATCACCCTGGCGCTGGACTGCGCCGCCTCTGAGTTCTACAAGAACGGGGTTTACGATTTGGCAGGAGAGGGTAAACAGTTCTCCAGTGACGCCTTTAGCGACTACCTGGCAGAGCTGGCGCACAGTCACCCGATTATTTCCATCGAGGATGGCCTGGACGAATCCGACTGGGATGGCTGGAAGCTGCTTACCGACAAGATTGGCGACAAAATTCAGTTGGTGGGTGACGACTTGTTTGTAACCAATACCAAGATACTCAAGCAAGGTATCGATATGGGCGTAGCCAATTCGATCCTGATCAAGTTCAACCAGATTGGCAGCCTTACCGAGACTTTGGATGCCATCGCTATGGCCAAGGCAGCGGGTTATACCGCAGTGATTTCACACCGTTCCGGCGAGACCGAAGACACCACTATCGCCGATTTGGCGGTTGCTACCGCCGCGGGCCAGATCAAAACGGGTTCTCTTTGCCGTTCTGATCGGGTTGCCAAATACAACCGCCTGCTGCGTATCGAGGCGGAACTCGCTGGCCGTGCTCCCTATCGCGGTCGCGCAGAATTTCAGCGCTAAGCCGGAATTATCTTGCGCTGGCTGCTCGGTATTCTGCTGGTCCTGCTAGTGATACTGCAGTATCGCTTGTGGATCGCCGAGGGCAGCATTGCTGAGCAACAGCGTCTGAAAGTTCAGGTAGAGGAATTCATTAGGGTTAACCAGGAATTACAGGCGCGCAATACCGTGCTAGAGCATGAGGTGCTTGAACTTCAGACTGGCAATGCCGGCGTAGAACAGCGCGCCCGGGAGCAGCTGAATCTGGTACGTGAGGGTGAAACCTACTACCAGGTAGAAGAAGGCCAGGCTCCGGTCGAGCGACGGCCTGTCCAGGAAGACAGCGAATGAGCGCGAAGCTCCACGCCGTCATTCCCGCCGCAGGTATCGGCTCTCGCATGGCTGCTGCTACCCCCAAGCAATACCTGTCTATTGCAGGCAGAACACTACTGGAGCATAGCGTCGGTACTTTGCTGCGAACACCGGGTATTACTTCCATCACTTTGGCCCTACATCCCGAGGATACGCTCGCTGCTGGTCTCCCACTATTGGATGACCCCAGGGTCTCAATAGTAAGCGGTGGCGATGAGCGTGCAGACTCTGTGTTGGCGGCGCTACGCGCGGTTTCCGGCGATCAGGCTGACTGGGTGCTGGTTCATGATGCCGCTCGCCCGGGATTACAGGTAGCTGATGTATTGCGCTTGGTAGAGGCGGCCACGGCAATGGGCGAGGGTGCTATTCTCGCAGAGCCTTTGGTTGATACGGTGAAACAGGCAGACGTTAGCGGCAGGGTGGAAAGGACACTGGACCGGAAAACCTTATGGCGGGCCCAGACGCCGCAAATGTTTCGTCTGGGTCAATTGATCGCGGCACTGGAGGCGGCAATTGGCAAAGGCCTGGCAGTGACTGACGAGGCTTCCGCGATGGAGTTGGCCGGGCACCCGGTGCAACTGGTGCCGGGATCTTCCGCTAATTTAAAAGTGACCCGGCCAGAGGATCTGGAACTGGCAGCCTGGTATTTGTCCCGGCAAGGAGAGTCCTCATGAGTATTCGTATCGGCCACGGCTACGATGTGCATCGCTTTGACGCGGGAAGTTCGGTTGTGCTCGGTGGTGTGCGCATTGCACACCATCATGGGTTGGCAGCTCATTCCGATGGCGATGTGCTCATTCACGCTGTTTGCGATGCTTTGCTGGGCGCTATCGCCGCTGGTGATATCGGCAGGCATTTTCCCGACACCGATTCTGCCAATACCGATATTGACAGTAGGATACTGCTACGTCGGGTTATGCAATTGGTTACCCAAGCGGGCTATGTGTTGGGTAACCTGGATGCCACCCTGATCGCCCAGGCCCCAAAAATGGCTCCCCATATCGATAGCATGAGAGAGAATCTCGCTGCTGATTTGTCATCCCTGCCTGCACAGGTCAACGTAAAAGCCACCACCACCGAGAAACTAGGCTTTACCGGGCGAGAAGAAGGTATAGCTGCCCACGCGGTGGTGATGCTGGAATCAATGCCTGCATGACTACTTCCTGGTCCACCGCTGCAGGGGAGCCTGTTGCCACCGGCAACTTACGCAGTACCCCAGAAGATTTTCGCGTCTACGAAGACCTGGGCTTCGAGCCCGAGGGGGAGGGCGAACACGTTTTTCTGCATCTGGAGAAACGTGAAGTCAATACTAATGACCTTGCCCAGCGCCTCTCCAGCCTCAGCGGTATTCATCTGAAGGATATTAGCTTCAGTGGCATGAAAGACCGCAACGCGGTCACCAGGCAGTGGTTTAGCGTGCGTATGGCGGGCAAGATCGAACCTCGTTGGCAGAGTCTGGCGGAACATGGCGATGTGCAAGTACTGGATATCCAGCGGCACCGCCGCAAGTTGAAGCGCGGTGTGCACCGTGGCAATCGCTTTGTTCTGGTACTCAGGGAGCTTGCAGGCGAGCGCGATGTCATCGAGGCCAGACTGCAAAGTATTCGTGATCAAGGTGCGCCTAACTATTTTGGTGAGCAGCGCTTTGGTCGTGCAGGTTCCAATCTGGTGCAGGCCCGAAGCTGGATGGCTACGGGGGGGCGGCGCATCTCCCGTAACAAGCGCAGCCTCTATCTCTCGGTGTTGCGCTCTCAGCTGTTTAATAGCTTGCTGGCCGACCGGGTGAATGCAGGTGACTGGAATCAGGTGCTACCGGGCGATACCTGTATTTTGCGCGGTACCCGCAGCCAGTTTGTCTGTGAACAGCCAGACGATGAAATTTCACGCAGATGCGCCACTGGTGATTTACACCCTGCGCTGCCTCTGTGGGGCAAGGGCATAGATCAATCGACGCCGGGCCCGGCCGACCGGTGGGCGATGGTACTGGCAAAGCAGGCAGATATAGGTGATTTTTTGATCGCTGAGGGTTTGGAGCTTGGATGGCGCCCAAGCAGGCTTATCCCTGATGACTTTTGCTGGCAGTTTTGTGATGATGGCAGCCTGCAGCTGGAGTTTCGTCTCAGCGCCGGCAACTATGCCACGGCGCTATTGGCGGAGTTCGTCCGATATGCATAGTGCGGCGGTAATGAAGAATAATTTAGGGACGTTTTAGGAGTGGTAACAGGAGTGAGCAGGGTGGACCTCAATGGTATCGGGATGACGTCGCAGCGTACCCGCGAGCGCTTGATTCAGCGTCTGGTCGACCAGGGGATAAATGACTATCAGGTGCTGGATGTTATCCGCACCACACCCAGGCACTTGTTTCTGGATGAGGCTATGGCGCACCGTGCCTATGAGGACGTGGCGCTGCCTATTGGTTTTCAGCAAACTTTGTCGCAACCTTATATTGTGGCCCGTATGACCGAATTACTTATGGAGGGCGGGGCCCCTGAACGGGTGCTTGAAATTGGCACTGGCTCAGGCTACCAGACAGCTATTCTCGCCCAGTTGGTGGGTGAGGTTTACAGCGTGGAACGCATCAAGCCGCTGCAACAGAAGGCGAGACAGCGTATGCGTCAGCTCAAGCTGCGCAATGTCCATATGAATCATGCCGACGGCGGTATGGGCTGGGCCGAGAGAGGCCCCTTCGATGGTATTCTCGCCGCCGCCGCACCTGAGCGTATTCCCAAAGACTTACTGCAGCAGTTGGCGCCTGGTGGCCGGCTGGTGATCCCCGTTGGCGGTGATGTGCAGCACCTGCACGTGGTTGACCGTACCCACGAGGGCTTCGAAACCAGTGTGGTGGAAGAAGTTCGCTTCGTACCCCTACGCCCAGGCACGGTGCGCTAATTTTGGGCTCTCTGGGTATATTTTTACGTGGCATGTTGATGGGGGCAGCGGATATTGTCCCGGGTGTGTCAGGCGGCACTATGGCGTTTATCACCGGCATCTATGACACCTTGCTGGGCAGTATTCGTTCGGTAGACCTGACGTTTGTTCGCCTGCTGCTAAAACTCGAGATTCGTGCGGCCTGGGAACATGTTAACGGCAGCTTTCTGTTGGCATTACTGGCGGGGATTGCAACCAGCATCCTGTCGCTTGCCAGACTTATCTCCTGGTTGTTGGAAAATCATCCGGTACCTCTATGGGCATTTTTCTTCGGTTTGATATTGGCATCGGCCCTGGTTTTGCTACGCGAAGTGCGGGGCTGGAATTTTGCCCGGGGGCTATGTCTCGTCGTCGGCATCTGTATAGCGGCCACGATCGCGCTTTCTCCCACCGTTAACATGCACTTTGGTATGGCAGGGGTATTTCTTTCGGGGTTTCTAGCCATTTGTGCCATGATCCTGCCTGGTATCTCCGGTAGTTTTATTCTGGTGTTACTGGGCATGTACGGTACGGTGCTCACGGCGCTAAAGTCGCTGGACCTGGGTTTTATCCTGGTGTTTGCAATCGGGGCGTGTGCGGGGCTTTTGTCATTCTCCCGGCTGCTGCACTTTTTGTTGCACCGCTTTCACGAGGCTACCATGGCCCTGCTGACAGGATTTCTGTTTGGCTCGCTACTGGTGGTCTGGCCCTGGAAACATGTGCTGGTATGGATTGAGGGTAGCCACGGTCAGCTCAAACCGGCGCAACAGGTGCCGGTAATGCCCGTTGAATTTACTGTATTGACCGGGCAACCGTCGCAACTGGTTTTATGTATCGCTCTGATGGTGATCGGCTTTGCCCTGGTTTGGCTCATTGACGCCCGCTGGGGACGAAAGCAGCAAGCATCCGCCGGGTAGTCAGGCGGATACCCGCCCGCAATTGTGGGCACTGTAAAGGAGAGTGCGCTATCAGGGCGGTTACCTGCAGTTTACTGCTTCTGCTCCTGTTGGTTGCCTGTGGTGGCAACCCTCCCGCACCTGTGGAAGATCGCCATTCCCGGGCGAGTGGCAGTGGCGGTTACAGGGTGCAGAAGGGTGATACCCTTTACTCTATCGCCTTTCGCTATGGTCTTGATTACCGCCGTCTGGCAGCGGCCAATAAAATTTCAGCCCCCTATACGATTTACGCCGGTCAAAGCCTGCAGTTGAAAGAAGCTGACCCCCCGCGGGTGAGCAGTACTGCCAGAACCTCTAGCAGCGTTACAGCCGCACCAGCCGCGAAGCCGGCCCCCAAACCAGTCGCCAAGTCTCCTCAGTCCGCGACTGTCAGCAAACCGTCATCTACCGCTGCTACAAAGTCGACTACCACCAGTTCGGTGGCGGCGAAGACGGCGGGGGGACCGGTCACGGCCTGGCGTTGGCCGACTACGGGCAAGGTGGTGCGTCGTTATTCATCTACCGTGCACAAGGGAATTGATATCGGCGGCAGTCGCGGTGATTCGGTTCAGTCCGTTGCAGCTGGTCAGGTGGTGTATGCCGGAACGGGTATCGTCGGTTTGGGAGAGCTGATCATTGTAAAACACAATGATGTTTATCTCAGCGCCTATGGCCACAACAGCACTTTATGGGTCTCTGAAGGCGATGTGGTGAAAGCTGGACAAAAGATTGCGGAGAAGGGTAGTAGCGCTACCGATTCAGTGAGACTGCACTTTGAGATCCGCAAAGAGGGCAAGCCCATTGACCCTCTTCGGTTATTGCCCAAGCGCTAACAGGCGTTGCAAAGTGGCACCAGACGATCAATTTTGACTATAAGTTAGCCAGTGCAATTTTTTGCATAGCTGCTTGTAATTGATCTTAGGGTTGAGTTAGTCTGTTCGGCCCGGCGGGAAATACTCTCTACACATACTAGAAGAAAATGAGGTATAGCCATGGAACTGGAAAGCGCTACCAGCCCGAAACGGAATTCGAAATCGGGACGAGCAACAGGGGCAGCGATGAATACGAAGGCCAAGACCCGTGCCCGCAGCGCTATGCCTGCGGTGAGTGCGGACAAGGCAGCGCCTATGGTCGCGGACGTCAGTGCCGAGACCCAGGCCGCAGAAGAGGTTCGTTTTGATCAGGCCAAGGCCCGAACTGCCACGGCCCGTAAAGTTGCAAAGTCTCTAGACGTCACCCAGCTTTACCTTAATGAGATCGGCTACTCCCCACTGCTGACAGCGGATGAGGAAAAGTACTATTCCCGTCTCGCTATCAAGGGCGATGAGTCGGGGCGCAAACGCATGATCGAGAGCAATCTGCGTCTTGTCGTCAAAATATCCCGACGTTACATTAACCGTGGCTTGACCCTGCTGGACCTCATTGAAGAGGGCAATCTCGGGCTTATTCGTGCGGTAGAGAAGTTCGATCCTGAGCGGGGCTTCCGCTTTTCGACTTACGCGACCTGGTGGATTCGACAGACCATTGAGCGCGCTATCATGAATCAGACCCGCACTATTCGCCTTCCCATTCATGTGGTGAAGGAACTCAACGTTTACCTGCGTGCCGCTCGCGAACTGACCCAGAAATTAGATCACGAACCCACGGCTGATGAAATTGCCGACATGCTCGATAGGCCGGCAGCTGACGTAAAGCGCATGCTGCGGCTCAACGAACGAGTGACTTCCGTAGATACTCCGGTCGGTCCTGATTCCGATAGGTCCGTGGTTGATACCATTGCCGATGCTCACGAGACAGACCCTTCCCAGCTCTTACAAGATTCAGATATCAAAGACAGCATTGCTTCCTGGCTGGACGAATTGTCAGAAAAACAGCGAGAGGTGGTCGCCCGTCGGTTTGGCTTGCGTGGCTATGAGAGCAGTACCTTGGAGGAAGTAGGCCGGGAAATCGGGCTGACCCGTGAGCGGGTGCGCCAAATTCAGGTGGAGGCACTCAAACGCCTGCGCGGCATCATGGAGACGCAGGGTCTCAGTGGCGAGTCGCTGTTTAGCTGAAGTCTCGCGTTATCACCGACAGGTTTGTATTGGCTGAATTGACCAAGTCGTTTAGTCGAGCTCACAGTACCCGCAAAATGTAAAAATTGATTGGCGATCGCCAATTCTCCCGTAGTTGTCTCACATTGTAATTCCCTGTAAGCATGCAGGATGCCAAGCGTGGACTATAGTTTATAGATCGTTTAGGGCCGGTTTGGCTAAGCGTTTTGCTTGATTCAATTCGATACGGAGAAAGAAAATGAGAAAGCTAATAATAGTGGCGTTGCTGATTTTTCCTATGAGTCTGTTCGCCCAGGATGGGTATGAGTTTGGCTCTTACTGGTCGGTGACTTCAGTGGACACTAAAGATGGTCATTTTGATGATTACATTCAGGATCTGAAGGAAAACTGGAGTCGTGCTCTGGAGATGCAAAAGAAGGACGGCCATGTTCTGAGTTACACAATGTATGGCAATGTCGATAAGCGTGTGGGCGAACCTGATTTGTGGCTCTTCGTTGAGCATAAAACTGCAGGGTCTGCCTATGATCTGCCGTTCGATTATTGGGAAAAACAAGCTGAGAAGCTTTGGGGATCTATGGATAAGGGAGATAAAGCAAATATCGATAGGGGCGAACTTCGCACCATAATGAGTTCGATTCTGCTCAGAGAAATGAGCTTCGACTAGCGGCCCTGCAAAAAGAGTATAGAGTTACAAGCCGCCATCAAGGCGGCTTTTTTGTTTCAGTTTCGCGGTCGCGCCAACAGCAGTATCGAGAGTCCCAGTAGAAATGGACCGGTGCGTTCCAGAATATCTCCAGGCGTATTGGGCAGCAGGTAACACACCACCGCAGCGAGAAAGCCACAGCCAACTGCGGGCAGCAGTCTGCCGGGGGGGATGTTCGCGCCAAAGGCCCTGCAAACGATAGCGGGTCCCAGCGCTGAACCAATGGCCACCCAGGCGAAAAGAACACGCTGAAAAATGGTCGCCGGAAGGTATATAGCCACAAAAACTGCAAACAGGGATATGACAGCAATGGTCAGTCGCGATGCCAGTAGTGCGTGCTGCGGGTAATGTCTGGTCAAACCCATGTCGTGGGCCACCGTTGTGCCAGTGACCAGCAGCATACTGTCGGCGGTGGACATGATGGCAGAGAGCACCGCGGCCAGCAGTACCGCAGCAATGAAAGATGGGAACAGTTGGCTGTTCAGGGCGAAGAACACCTGTTCGCTGTTTTCCAGTTCTGGCAGTAGCACCCGCCCGGCGAAGCCAACCAGACACATGCCGAAAAATACTACTGCGTACCAGGCGGTGGCAATCAATTGCCCTTGGCGCATTGCTTTTGCGTCGCGCAAGGCCAGGAACCTGGCCACAAGGTGCGGCTGTCCCAGTGAAGAAAGTCCCACTGAAAGGGAACCTGCAATCGCGCCCAGTGCAATGAGACCGGAGCTACCCCCCCAGAGGTCGGTATAGCTGCCATTTCCTGTCTCCAACAGTGCGTGGTAAAACTGTACAGGCCCACCGAGGTGAAGGATCGCCGCCACAGGCAACAGTATGGCGGTGAGGATCATCAGTAAGCCCTGCAGCGTGTCGGTGACACTGACGGCCCAAAAGCCTCCCAGTAATGTGTAGATCAGGATGATCGTTCCACCCAGCACAATGCTGTCACTGGCATCGAGATTGAAAGTCGAGGCGAATGTGTTACCCGCGCCCTGAAACTGGGAGGCAATATAGACGACGAAGCAGAACAGGATGATCAGCGAAATCAGCCCAACCAATCTATTGCGCTGGTCCCCCGTTGTACCCTCAGCGATTAGTTCCGTTGCCGACAACACAGGTTTTTTTTCACCCAGGCGCATGATTTTTGGGGCGATCACAAACCATGAAACAGCGCAGCCTGCCACGGCACCAAGCGCCACCCATAGGGCCGAGAAACCGATACTGTAGGCAAGTCCACTCATGCCTAGCAGCGTCCAGGCAGAGGCTGCGCTGGCAGCGTAGCTAATGGCGGCAACCCAGGGTCCCAGCTGCCGATTGGCCAGGAAAAAATCGCTCTCACTGGAGACCCGTCGTTGGGCCCAGAAGCCGATCAAAATCAGTACTATTTTATAGACCACCAGGGTGGTCAGTACGACGCGGGTATCGAGCAAGGGTGGTCCTATAACGGGTTGATGTTTCTCAAAGGGCTAGTCGCTCCTTCGTGTCATGGTGTATACATATCACAGGCACCCAGGCGGTATCCAATGCATTGGTCAATGACACAGGCAGGCCGATCTGTAGGTAATTATAGTAATCGATGGAGAGACGTATGTCGGATGGACAGAGGCCTTTAGAGGGGATAAGGGTCATTGAAATGGGGCAGCTGTTAGCGGGACCCTTCACTGGAACTATCCTTTCGTATTTCGGCGCCGAAGTCATCAAGATCGAGCCGCCCTCAGGTGACCCCATCCGCGGCTGGCGACTGCTGGACGAAGACGGCACCTCTTACTGGTGGCGCAGCCTGGGTCGCAACAAAAAAAGTGTAACCCTGGATCTCAAGTCCGAACGGGGGCAGCAGTTGGCGAAAGAGCTGATCAAGGCCGCTGATGTGGTTGTGGAGAACTTCCGCCCGGGGTTAATGGAAAAATGGGGTATCGGTCCGCAGGACATGAAAGAGGATAACCCCGGGCTTATCTACGCCCGTATATCCGGTTATGGTCAGAATGGTCCCTACGCAGACAAACCCGGTTATGCCTCGGTGACAGAAGGGTTCGGTGGTTTTCGCTATATCAATGGTGAGCCTGGCAAGCCACCGATCCGCAGTAATATCAGCATGGGCGACACGCTCTCGGCCATTCATGCGGCGCTGGGCATAGCACTGGCCATTATTCAGCGCAGTAAGCCCGGTGGTGAGGGGCAGGTAATAGATGTGGCCCTTTACGAGTCAATCTTCAACCTGATGGAGGGCATCGTGCCCGAGTTCGATGGAGGCGGGGTAATTCGTGAGCCTTCCGGTACCACGGTGACAGGAATAGTGCCGACCAATACTTACCCCTGTGACGATGGTAAGTACGTGGTGATCGGCGGTAACGGCGACTCCATCTTCAAACGGCTGATGACGGTGGCGGGCCGTTCAGACATGGCGGCGAATCCTGAAATGGCAGATAACGCAGGGCGTGTTGTGCACCAGGATGTAATCGACCAGGCGCTGTCCGACTGGTGTACCGCGCATTCATCGACACACGTTATCGCGGTGCTGGAAGAGGCGAGGGTGCCGGTAGGGCCAATTTACAGTGTAGAAGACATGCTCAAAGACGATCACTACAACGCCCGAGGTATGTTCGAGAGCGTGGAGATTAACGGAGAACCGCTCAAAATTCCGGCGATCTTGCCCAAAATGTCGTCCACTCCGGGTCGCACCGACTGGCCCGGTGGCGCAATCGGTAGCCATAATGACGAGGTTCTCAAGGGTATATTACAGCTCGATGAAGAAGAACTGGCCCAGTTGCGAGCAGATGGCGTAGTCGCATCCCTTGCAGACTAGGCGGCAACGAAGACCCGGTGCGTTAGGCCGTTGTCAGGTTCACATATAGTCCGGGCGCTTCATCGGACCCACAGAGGTTGAGCGCACAGGCAGGACAAGTTCAGGTGGCTCGGTGTCAGGGAATCCCTCTCCCCAGTTAACCGGGTCGCCCTTCATTTCAACGCTGGCGTTGTCGGTATACCAATCGACGAGCTGTCCATCGCAACGCAGAATCCACACGGTACCATTTTCACCTGCGGTAAAGTCGCCGTGACGTATCCCCTTGGGGCGGAAGAAGTATTGTCCCTTTACCATATCGCCAAAGTTGTAGTCGAAAGTTCCGTCCAGGCAGTAAGCTTCTTCAAAGCAGGGATGATGGGCGAGGGGGTGTTCACGCCAACCTGGTTTGGCTTTGATCAGGCGAGTGTAAAAGCCGGTCTCTACATCGTGATAGAGCATCTTGATGAACAGGCCAGGCACTGGTGTGCCGCCACGTTCGAAGTCCATGGGGCTGCCATGTTCCGGGTCGGTAACATCGAACCAGTCCTGGGCGTCAGCGCGGCGCACAGTTAACTCATCGAAATCTCTGGCTTCCGGGCCGTTGCCGTTAGCGGGTGTAAAAGACCAGTCGCCGTATTCGCGAAACAGCAGGATGATAGTGCCTGCTTTTACTTTTATTTGCGGCGCGAGGATGCCCTTGGGGGCGGCCCAGTAATCGTTGGCCGACAGCTTAGTGTCCCCCAGTTGCAGCTCACCTTCGAGGATATACCACTCGGTGAATGCGCTGTGCAGGCCGGCTGGCCGGCTCCAGTCCGATGTGAACTCGACTCGCAGCGAGGCGGAGCCATCCTCTTCGTCATAACTCAGGTTCTGTTGTCGGGCTTCCCCTGTTGCATGGGGAAACTCAGCTGGATGCCATATCAGGTCTTTTTCGTCTACCAGCTCAACGTGTGCGCGCATTTTTATTTTCCTCTGTCGTTAGATTTGGTTCAGTTGTTCATAGCAAAGTCAGGCAAGGGTAAACAAAATTATATATAAATAAAAATTGAAATTACTTTAATTAACTATAGATTAAGAGCTATGTGTTTAAAGAGGCCATATTTGCGTGTCCGATAAAGACAGCCAACAAGCACCCGCCCGTCTGGGAACCCTGCGGCAACTTGAGATCTTCATGAAAGTTGCTGAAGTCGGTGGTATTGCTCAGGCGGCAGAGCAATTGCATTTGGCCCAGCCCAGTGTGTCAATTCAGGTACGTAAACTGGCGGAGGCGGTGGGTGTTCCGCTGTATGAGGTTATCGGCCGGCGCCTGCAACTCACGGAGGCGGGCCATCGGGTGGTGGAAGCCGGGCGCGAAGTCGAGGATACGCTTTGTAGGCTGGATGGTGACATTAATGATCTAAAAGGGCTGAGGGCAGGGCGCCTTCGCTTGGCCGTTGATAGCAGTGCCAAGTATTTTCTCCCGCAGTTACTGGCGCCCTTCCTGCAACGCTACCCAGGTGTAGAGCTTGAGTTTAACGAGGGCAAACGCAGCGACCTGTTACAGCGCCTAGGCGAAAACCTGGATGACCTGTATATCTTTAACCATGTCCCCGCAGAGCTGGATATCGTGCATCATCCATTTTTACCCAATCCGCTGGTGGTAGCTGCACGCGCTGACCATCCTCTGGTCGGGCGCAGGAAGCTGCAGTGGCAAGACCTGTCCTCTGAGCTGTTGATTATTCGTGAGGAGGGCTCCGGTTCCCGTTTGGCGCTGGATGAATTTCTGCGTAACAGCGGGCAAGAGATTACCAGACCCCTCTCGTTGGCCAGTAGTGAAGCAATCCGCCTGTCTATTATGGCCAACATGGGAGTTGGCGTACTCTCGGCTTACGCGCTGGTCAATGCACAGGCAGACGGTCTGGCTCAGCTTCGCGTGCAGGGTTTCCCAATTATGACGCAGTGGAATGTCATCTATCTGCGGCAAAAACAATTATCCCGAGTGGCGCGTAGTTTTCTCGACTTCATGCTGGGAGAGGCCGAGGCGCATCTGCCTATGGCTAAAATTCAGGAGCGGCTTAAACGTGCTGCCAATTAAGATATAATGTTATGTTAATATAACAATTTAATAAAAGCGGATCTGGCGCGTTCCAGACTCCGAACCGGGATGATTTTTGCGAATGGCGCAGACCCTTTTTGACAAACTCTGGCAGGAACACCTGGTAGAGGAACAAGGCGACAGCACTGACCTGATCTATATAGACCGTATCTTCCTGCATGAGCGCACCGGCTCAATAGCGCTTTCCAGCCTGCAGGCCGATGAAAGGCACGTGTTTTATCCTGATCATGTGTTCTGCTGCATGGACCATATCGTCGATACCTACCCAGATCGCAGTGACGATACCACCATGCCAAGTGGACGTGATTTCATTGTTGCCACACGCCAGGGAGCGCAGCAAGCCGGGCTCACCTTGTTTGATTTGAATGATCCGCGCCAGGGCATTGTGCATGTGGTGTCTCCTGAGCAGGGAATCGTGCAACCAGGCGTCAGCCTGGTTTGCCCGGACAGCCATACCTGTACCCAGGGCGCTTTTGGTGCCCTGGCCTGGGGAATAGGTTCCAGCGAAGCAGAACACGCGCTGGTCACCAAGACCCTGCGCGTCAAAAAACCCAAGACGATGCGGGTCATGTTTGAGGGCAAGTTACCAGCGGGCGTTGCCGCCAAGGACATGATTCTGTTCCTTATTGCCAAGCATGGCGCCGGGGGTGGCAGTGGTTATGCTGTTGAGTTTGCAGGCGCTGCGGTCGCAGATCTGTGCATGGAGGGCCGCATGACCCTTTGCAACATGGCAGTGGAGTTTTCTGCGTTTACCGGTTTAATTGCCCCAGATTGCAAGACGGTTGATTACCTTCACGGCAGACCCTACTCGCCTGCCGGGGCGCTGTGGGATGAAGCGGTTAGTTACTGGGGTCAGCTCCCGACGGATAAGGACGCCTTGTTCGACAGGGAGATTCTAATCGACTGTGGTGACATCGCGCCCCAGGTGACCTGGGGTACCAGCCCGGAACAGGTCATGGCAATCGGTGGTCGAGTACCCGCAGCGGGCGGTGGCGAGCCAGCCGGTGCTGCTATCAGTAGGGCACTGGCGTACATGGATTTACAGCCAGGTGACTACATCGCTGGGCAGCCGATCGATTGTGCGTTCATTGGTTCTTGCACCAACGCACGTATCAGTGATCTGCGACTTGCGGCGAACGTGCTCAGGGGGAAAAAAGTAAAGCCGGGCCTGCGTGCTATCTGCGTCCCAGGCTCTATGCAGGTAAAGGCACAGGCCGAGGCTGAGGGGCTTGACCAGGTCTTTATTGACGCCGGTTTTGAGTGGCGTGCATCGGGTTGTTCCATGTGCTTTTTTGCAGGGGGGGAGCACTTTGGTTTTGAGCAGCGTGTAATGAGTACCACTAATCGTAATTTCGAATCCCGGCAGGGGCCGCAAACCCGTACACATCTGGCCAGTCCTGCAACGGTAGCAGCGTCTGCTGTGACGGGCGTTATTACGGACCCGCGGGAGATGGTGTAGGCCTATGAAGAAATTTTTTCAGCATACGGGGGTTGCAGCTCCCATGATTCGCGCCAATGTCGATACCGATGCCATTATTCCTTCCCGGGAGATGAAGCGAGTTTCAAAGTTGGGTCTGGGAGAGGGGCTTTTTGCGGGCTGGCGCTATCGAGAAATCGGCGGTCGCGATGTTGCTCCCGACTTTGTACTCAATCAGGTTCAATACACCGGTACGAGCATTATTCTCTCCGGTCCTAATTTCGGTTGCGGATCATCTCGTGAGCATGCCGTCTGGGCTCTGGCGGAGTACGGTGTGCGGGTGGTTGTCGCCCCTAGTTTTGGTGCGATTTTTGCCAATAACTGCATACGCAATGGTTTGTTGCCGTTGGTATTGGATGAAGCCAGTATTGAGGAAATTGCCATTTGGGTTGCACAGGATCCGTCGCACAATCAAATACTCATAGACCTGCCCAAGCAAGCCCTGTGTGCTGTCGATAAGTGTTACGGCTTTGCTATTGATGCCGGCGCAAAACGTATGCTGGTAGAAGGATTGGACGCTATTGACCTGACCCAGACGCGCTGGGACGTCATAGAGGAGTTTCATCGGCAGCGGCAGGCATCACGTCCCTGGCTCTACGGCGGCTGAGTTATTCGGCGATCATTACTCCCTGGGCGATCAACTGCTCTATCATAGTGGACTCCAGGCCGAGTTTTTCCAGATGCTCCCGGGCTCCGGCTCCAGGAGCGGGCAGGTCTCGCTCCAGGCCAGATTTCTGCCCGTCAAACTCAATTGGCAGGGCCGGCAGTTTTATGGTGTCGCCATTGCTTAGCGTGACATCGAGCAGGCCGCCGGCGTTCATGTGGGGATCATCCACCAGGTCTATGGGCTTGTTGATAGGCGCAAAGGGCACGCCGGCATGATCCAGTCGCTGCATTAAATGCTCCTTATCCATCGTATCGAAGATAGCCTGAATCTCAGGTATCAGGATATCGCGATGGTTAACCCTCTGGTTGTTGCTTGCCAGCTCGGGGTCTTCGGCCCATTCCTGAAATTCGAATTCTGTGCAGAAGCGTTGCCACAGCGAATCGCTGACCACGCCGACAAAAATTCTGGCACCATCACTACTGTTGAAAATATCGTAGACCGACCAGGCACTGCGTCGAACTGACATTGGCGGTGGTTCCTCTCCCAGTACGCCCTGCTGTGCGATGTGCTGGCCCACCATGAATGCCGTTGTCTCGAACAGAGAGCTGGTGATATGCCGGCCTTTGCCGGTGTTGTGGCGTTCCTGCAGGGCAGACAGAACACCGATAACGCCGAACATGCCACCGCTGATGTCGATCACTGAACTACCCGCGCGCATGGGTCGATCGGGTAGCCCTGTCATATAGGCCAAACCGCCCATCATTTGTGCGACTTCATCCAGTGCGGTGCGGTGCTCATAGGGTCCCGAGAGGAAGCCTTTAAGGGAAAGATAGATCAGGCCAGGGTTCTTGGCGCTCAGCGCGTCGTATCCCAGACCCAGTTTTTCCATGGCCCCAGGCCTGAAATTCTCGATGACTATATCGCTGCGAGCGACGATGTCCGTTGCCACGGCGATGCCATCTTCGGACTTGAGGTCAAGGCAGAGGCTGGCTTTGTTGCGGTTGTACATCGCAAAGTAGCCGCCGCCAGAGCCTTTTAGCCGACGAGTGTTATCACCGCCCAGAGGCTCGATTTTAATGACATCTGCGCCCAGGTCCGCCAGTAGCAGGCCTGCGGTGGGGCCCATCACCATATGGGTGAATTCCGCGACCTTGAGGCCGGCCAGAGGCTTGGCTGCGTCTGTCATGGTGATTCCTTGCAGAGTTTTTAAATGATAATATGATATATCAATATATCATATTCAAAAAGCTGCAGGATGCTGAAATGCGGCGTTCACTGCTCGGAGAAATAGTTTGCCAAGTGTTGATATCGAAATAAGTGAGGTGGGTCCGCGGGATGGCTTGCAAAGCATTTCTCCGATTATGCCAACGGCAGCTAAAAAGGCATGGATAAGCGCCCTTGCTGCTGCCGGTATACCAGAGATTGAAGTAGGCTCGTTTGTACCGGCATCTGTCCTGCCGCAGCTGGCTGATACTGCCCAACTGGTGTCCTATGCCAGATCTATTGCTGGCCTCTCGGTGGCTGTGCTGGTACCCAATCTGCGCGGTGCCGAAGATGCTCTGCAGGTGAAGCCGCATAAGATGACAGTGCCTTTATCGGTCAGCGAAACTCACAGTAGGAAAAATCTCAAGCGCACCCACAAACAGTTACTGGAAGAAATCGTGGGAATTCGTCACGCCATCGATGCGCTGCCAAGCAACGAGCGGCCCAAACTGGAGGGGTCGCTGTCCACGGCTTTTGGTTGCACGCTGGAAGGGGAGGTGCCCCAGAGCAAAGTGATGGAGATGGCTGAAAGACTAATGGCTGCAGGCTGTGATGAGGTCGGCCTTTCAGACACTACCGGTTTTGCGAGCCCGATACAGGTGCGTGATTACACGCGTGAACTTCATCGGCTACTGGGTAAGGACAAGCTCACTGGAATACATTTACACAATACTCGAGGGCAAGGTCTTGCCAACGTTATGGCCGCGTTGGATGCTGGCTTGACCACCATTGACGCCTCCATGGGTGGCATCGGTGGTTGTCCATTTGCGCCCGGCGCCAGCGGCAACATTGTCACCGAGGACCTGGTGTTTCTGTTGGAGAGTATGGGCCTGCGTACAGGGGTCAATTTTGAAGCGCTGTTTGCTGCTCGACGGGTACTGGCAGAGGCGCTGCCTTGCGTTGAACTCTACGGTTTTACGCCCATAGCAGGTCTGCCCAAAGATTTCGTACCTGCAACGGCTCAATAGCGCAGGCGTTTATTTTCGGTCCAGTTGCAGGTCCATCTGATATTGGAAACGGTCAGGGTGATAATACACTTCGAGAACATCTGCCAGCTTTTCACTTTTTCCCTCGGTAATGAAAGACTGTCTCAGCAGGTTTAGCAGGGGCGCCCCAATCTCGGTATTGAGGTGTGCTGCCAGTTCAGCTGTAGCGGCTACCGCAGTGATGGTCTGGGTGACATGGGTAATGTCCAGTCCCTGTTTACGGAATATCTCCAGTCTTGGAGAGCGGGAAAATTGACGGCGAGATACCGTCTTTTTCAGGCCTGCTGTCCAGCTATTGTAGTATGCGAAAGCTTGCCCATCTCTGGAGCGTATACGCTGCAGTAACAGCGCTTTTTCTTCGTTGTCGAGTCCCAGAGCGGATCGAATGTCGGCTGGTGGTAACAGGGCCTTGCATTCCAGTACCGTTACCTCCGAGTGCCTGGCCATGCTTTCAATTTCTTCGAGCATGCCCACCAGCGGCGCTTTTACTGGTTTGGGTTGATATTGATAGATCACGTGACTGCCGCGACCGCGCTGTCGATCTACCAGTGTTTCGCCGGCCAGTTCGTCCATCGCTCTTTTGGCCGTAATGCGTGAAACATCAAAGTAATCTGAGAGCTGTTGCTCCGTTGGCATTTGTGCGCCATGCGCGATCGTGCCATTGATAATAGCGTTCCTGAGCAAGCTGTAGAGACGAAAATACAGCGGCGTGGGTGCTTCGCCATCTTTGGTTTGCAGGTTTGAATCAGAAAAAACTTCTGCCAGTGAATCCATCGACTATTGTCCCTGTTGGTCCGTCCAATGCTGCAATATTTCACCAGCGGATGCACTCCACACGCCCGCGCAGGAACTAATGTAGGCTAGAGCTTGTTCCAGCTTACCAATACGATGGGGCTGGCCCAGCATCCATGGATGGATGTTAAGGGCCAGAATTCTACCGCCGCCTGATTCAGCTTCCTTTAACAAGAAGTCACAGGCGTCACATACTTGCTCCAGCCACGATTGCTCCGAATGGAGGTTGTTCATCAGCACAAATCTGTCTTCCAGCTCTGTCGAAAGTGGCATGGCAGTGAGCTCGCCAAACTCTGTGCGAAACTCATAAGGCATGTCGTCATTGGCCCAATCGCAAAAGTAGCTTATGCCATTTTTTGCAAGTAGTTCAGGTGTGTTCTCACTTTCATTGCGTGCCGGACTGAGCCAACCATTGATGGCCTGTCCACTCAGTTCTCTCAGGCGGGTGAGCGAGCGCTCAACCAATTCGGTTTCTTCAGCGATAGGTTGGCCCCCGTAGTGCAGGCTATCCATATTCCACCCGTGACACAGAATTTCATCACCGCGTTCACATATGCGTTGCAGCAAATAGGGCGCGCGCTCTGCTAACTCGGTACTCATGGCAAACGTAGGTTTTATGCCATGGCGATCGAACGCTTTGAAGAAGCGGTAGATGCCTACGCGATTGCCGTAGTCTCGCAGGGAGAAATGCCTTAGGTCCGGGTAGGGCATAGTCATTCCGCCAGGAACGGCAAAGGGCTTGCCCTGCTGATTTAGCGGATAGAACTGCAGACCAACATTGACCCACAGCGCGAGTTTTGCACCTTCTGGCCACTGGACTGAACGGCGCTCGCTAAGCATGCTCCAGTCATAGCGATTGTGATCCATACCATAGCTGCGATGAGGGTATTGCAGGTACTCAGGTTCCAGGGCCATGACTAGCGCCCCCCCTTTTTAGCAGTGATGTCTACCAGAGCGGTGTCGTAGTGGTGGTCCAGGAAGTGGTTGGCGATTTCCCGGCCTGTCGTTACCCAGACATCACTGTGGCCGGTGATGTACTCCAATGCCTCTTCAAAGGCCTTCAGGCGATGGGGGCAGCTGACCTGGTAGTTGTGTGTCGGAATACACATTACAGTTCCCGACTCGCTACCTTCTGCGTAGAGTCTGTCGAAGTTGTCTTTGAGCATTTGTCCGTAGCGGCGCGGCTCCACCTTGTTGACCACATAGGCAATGGTGTCGTTCATTTCAAGGGAGTAGGGGACGGAGACAAAACGCTTGTCGCTGCGCAACTTGATCGGTGTGGGCTGGTCATCGTGGAACAAATCGCAGGTATAGAAACCGGCGTCGTCGCCTGCCAATTCAGTCCCGGCCTCAGCGAATAAGTCCAGTGTATGTTCCGAATGGGACAGCGCCGGCGCCAGGTATCCAGCGCAGTGCTGGCCAGTGTGCTTCCTGATGCTGGACATGGAGTCGAGAATCATCTCCCGTTCCTGCTCTTCACTCATGCCGTAGGTGTAACGGGTGTTGTAGATGCCGTGGCTGAAAAATTCCCAGTTGCGCTGCGCGCACATGGCGATAATTTCCGGGTGGTGGTCACACAGAGCGGTAGACAAAGATATGGAGCCACGGACCCCGTAGCGTTCCAGTACTTCCATTTGCCGCACATGACCTACCCGATTTCCATAGTCGCGAATACTGTAGCCCGGCAGCGCGGGGTAGGGCTGGGGCCATGCCTTGCGCTGAGGGTTGTTCGGTGGGTCAAACTCATAGAACTCAATATTGGGCGCTACCCAGAAGGCCAGTCGAGCACCGCCAGGCCATTCGATTTTCGGTCTGCCCTCATAGGGCCAATAGTCGTAAAAACCGGGGTCTGCTTTCATTGCGCTGTGCCCAGCCATTCTTTGACGTCAGCCACCTTGAGAACGTCAGCGTACTTGAGGGATAAATCGGTGAGATTGGCGAAGTGATAGCTTTCGTGCTTGTCGGCCACGCATTCTTCCGGGACGATTGTGCGATACCCTCGCGAAAGGCTGTCTACTGCTGTGGCGCGAATACAGCCTGAGGTTGAGCCACCGGTCAGGATAACCGTGTCCACCTGATGCCATACCAGCAGTGATTGCAACTGGGTTTCAAAAAACGCGGAAGGCATTTTTTTGAGGTAAATAACATCGTTGATTCGGTCGATGTCCAATCTTTCGTCGAATTCACTGCGCTGCGAGCCAAACTTGATGTTTTGCAGAGAATCAGAGGTGTCCGTGCGAGTTCCCCATATGCCCGCATCATCGCCAGAATCCATGTACGCCACGTGGGTCCACACGACCGGCCAGTTCAGTTGTCGGAACTCACTGGCAAGCGCATTCACATACTCCAGTTGCTTGGGGTCGGTCTCATAGGCGGTGGCAAAAAGATCTGTACGGGTATACGCCTTTTGCAGGTCTATGTTGACCAGTACAGCCTTTTGGCCAAAGCCGAAGCGCTTGCGCGCCGGGTTGCTGATAACGTCCTGGTATATCTCGCGGGCGGTTTTGCTCGACGTTTCCATAGGGCCTCCTGATTACAATAACTGCAAAAGATATAACATTATGTCATTATAGCCAATAAGCGAATGAGATTTTACCGGGTATTACAAAGAAGGGCGTTTTTCGCGCCCTGTAGGGGCATGTAAGGGGCGTAAAAAAAGGCGCCGAAGCGCCTAGAGAGTATGGGGTGGACCTCGGAAATTAGATAGCTAGCATGACCTGCGTGTCATCGACCTGGTGTGATTTAGCGACTTGCGCTTCTACCTCTACCAGTTCGACCACAACCCTGTTACCGATCATCCGCATGCGGGTATGGACGTAGTGAGTGGCGCCAGGCTTGAGTTCAAGCTCCAGCGCAATATCACCAGGCATACTGGTTCCAATGACATACGTGCCGGGTTCGCCAGACGCAAGCAGGGCGTCTTTGGCATTCAGACGGCCCACGCTGGCGGTGTCAACGTGTATGTCCAGGCCGATACGTCTGGTCTTTATTGACTCGTCAGCCCGGTAGACAATGATGGTAGCCTGCTCGGGGGCTGTTGCGGTCTCAGGCAAGGAGGTTTCTGTGGCAGCCGTGAGGCCAGAAATGCTCAGAGCTGCGATGCTCAGGATGAGGGTGAACAGGTTGCGCTTCATGGCATGGTCCAAAGTTTGTTGATATGGCATTGGTACGACAGCGCAGCAAGAGCGGTTCAGTTTCTTTGGATATTTTTTTCTTTGTCCAGAAATTGTCCTAATATTAATCCAATCGCTGCGTTTTTACGTAGTAACAGAAGCACACACGAGGGTGAAGCATGCTGGTAAATCTATGGTATGTGGCCGAATGGTCAGACAAGGTCAAGGACAAACCTGTAAAGGCTAAGCTGCTAGGGCAGAATTTTGTGCTGTTTCGTGACAGCAAAGGCAAGGTTCATTGTCTATCAGATATTTGCATACACCGTGGAGGGTCTCTGTCGGGTGGCTGGACCACCGATCGCGACTGCGTCGCCTGCCCCTACCATGGCTGGGAGTTCGATCCCGAGGGTAAGGTGCAATTTATTCCCTCGCGGGGTGAGGGTGCAGAGGTCCCCGAACGTGCACGTATAGATGCGTATCCCACGGAGGAGCGCTATGGCATGATTTGGGTGTTCATGGGTGATCTTGAAGAATCCAGGCGTTACCCAATACCGCCTTTCCCCGAATATGATGACCGAGAGAATTGGCGTCCTGTTTACACCGAATTTACCTGGAATGCCGACGTTAACCGTGTAGTTGAGAACGGCATTGATATTGCGCACACCTCGTTTGTCCATCCCGGATTTGGTTATCGGGAAATGGCAGACAAAAATCACATCGTTAGAATGGAAAGAGATGAATATTCCGGTTCATCTTCTTGCGTGCTCTACCCACCGCCGATGGAGGGCAACATGGGTTTGATGAAGTTCGCTCGCCGGGACAAAGCTGAGACCCATGTCCACCCTGGCTTTTATCTGTCTGGACATACGGTGCGTTTGCATATTCAGGTTAACGCCTGGATGGAAATGATTATTTTTGATGCCAATACCCCCGTTGACGAAAACACCACCCGGTCATTCGTGGTACAAGCCAGAAACTTCTTCAAGTGGGGTATGTTTGATGCAGGGTCGGTCAAGCGAACCCAGAAGGTGTTTCAGGAAGACGCCAACATTGTTGAGGCCATATCACCGCACTATTTGCCTGAGAGTCTGGAGAATGAGGTGTCGGTAGAGCAGGATAAGTTCATGGGCGCGTGGCGTAAAGTGCGAAAAACCCACGTGGAAGAAAAAGGCTGGAAAATTGACTCAAAGGCCATGCAGCCTTTTGAGGGTGAGAAAGTATTCACAATTCCCTCTCCGGCACGGCGCAGCAACCCGGAGCTGAGATGGGCACTGGATACAGTGCCGCTGGTGTCGGCTTCTCGCAATCCTCTCAATATGGTCGAGAGCGACGACCGCTCGGCCTGATGTCCCTCTAACTGGCCCTGCGCAATCGCAGGGCCAGCAGTGCAAATCAGCGGCGCAGTATCTTGGCAAAACCCTGAGTCTTCTGCGCCAGGCTGTTGCCGTTAAATATCTTACCGGCACTGCCATCTTCTTTTAATTGCGAGTCCAGGAACGCGGTGGTGGCCAATTGAACGATTCGTAGGGCGTCTTCTTGAGGCGCGTGCTCACGTTCAGTGCGGCATATGAGATTCCCCAGGTAGTGGTCTGCCCCGTCTATGACGAGTGCGTACTTGTTGCCAGCGGGACTGTTCTCCCAGGACATCAGGTGCAGTTTCCAGTTCTCCCAAAAACCCTTCTGTACATCCCAGGTGCCGGTAGTGATGAGCGTTGGTGTTGTCATGCCACGCCAGCTGTCAGCGGTGATCGTGTCAAACATCGGGCCAGGAGGATTCAGGGCCACGACAGCTGAGATGCTCAGGTTGGGGTGGTATTCGTACTGCCCTGTATCCGTATTCAGAGCACTGGCACCGCCAAGCTGCTGTGCGCTGAAGGCTCCAAACGAGTGACCTGTGGCGGCAACTTTCGAGGTATCTGTCTTGCCGTTGAATGCCGGGATCTGGCCTTCGAGTATGGTCACGCTTGCCAGCATTAGCTCCAGGTCGTCCACCCGGCGATTGATCAAGCCCAGTTGACCATAGCGCAGGCTATTGAAGATGCCTTTGACCGGGCTGCAGCAATCGGAATGGTTCGTAGCAATAACGACATAACCATGACTCACCCAGTGGTCAATAATACGATCGTAACTGAACCGATCTGACCAGTTGCCGTGGGAGAACAGAAGCAAAGGGTGCCGTGTTCCCTCCCCCGGATAGTAGAGGCTGGACTCAAGCATTTCGCCATCAGGCGCTTCGATTTTCAGGTTCTTGTGTGCCACTACAGAATAAACCCCGGGACTTGCGCCATGCAGTTGCTCCACAACCTCAATCCCTACAGCCAGTGCTTTGGCTGGCGGCAGTACAGGATCATCACCACAGGCGCACAGTAACAGGCAAAGCAGTACTGACAGGCTTTTACTCAAGATATCTGCCCTCAATGAAGGCGGCGGTATCTAAGGCTGACTGCTGCGGCGCTTCCAGGGGGATGACATGGCCGATCCCCGGGTAGATGTGAATTTTGATACGCTGCGCGTTTTTTAGCGCCTGGGCGTATTGTTGCGCGTGCTCTACTGGCAACTGCGGATTATCCTCACCCCACAGGATAAGCACCGGCGCAGTAATTTTTTCCAAGGTGGCGGTGATGTCGCCTTTTTCCCAGCCTCGAAGTCTATGAAACTCAGCCATACGGTTGCCTTCGCGGCGATACATCAAATGGAATTCTTCCAGGAGTTCATCGCTCACCAGGGATTTGTCGACCACTGGTGCTTCCAAGAAGGGACGAAAAAGTGATTCAGGCAGCAGATAAAGAACGTGGCCGAACCAGTCAGGTAAGGGTATTTCCATGTACTTGTTGGTGACCCGGGGCATGCCTGGCGCATTGATCAAAATGAGTTGAGACACCTTGTCCGGGAATCGGGCAGCGTAATACCAGGCGAGGGCACCGCCGGTTGATGAACCTGCAATGGCGGTGCGCTCTACCCCAAGGTGTTGTAGAAGAGCGTTCAGCAGATCCGTGCCCCGTTGGCGGGTGTAGTCTTCGCTGGGGTCGGGACCGGTAAGACCGTGGCTGGTGAGGTCATAGCGAATCAGAGTAAAGCGATCTGCCAGTTCATCGACCCATGGCTGCCACTGACGCATGTTGTAAAAATGGGAGTGTATCAATACCAGTGGCGGTCCGGATCCTTCGACTTTGTAGCGCAACTGCACGCCATCGACATCAAGGCGCTGCAGATTACTGCCGCCGTATTGCTGCTCCAGAACTTCCACTGGCAGATCCCGATTGGTCCACCCTAGCCAGCTTAGGCCTATCACCGCTAGCGTCAGGATGACGACAATGGCACGGGAAAAAATGCGTAGAATGCGTAACATTTTTTCAGTTGCCCGTGTCGTAGTGTTTGCCCGCTTGCAGTGCATCGTCAGCACCCAAAATTCTATTCATGTCGGACAAACGAAACATGCTGTCGCGGTAGTCCAGGGTATCGCCGGTTTTGCGAATGTGGGCAAGAAGACCTTGGGCCTGGGGTGTGAATTGATGGAGCAGGGCGGCGGGGTACAGGGCAATACGGTACCCCAGTGCTTCCAGGTCGTCCGATTTCTCCACAGGCGTATTACTTCCCTCTACCAGGTTGTGAATCAGTGGAATCTGACGACCAAATTGCCTGCCGATTTTTTGCATTTGATGCAGATCCCTGGGGGCTTCAATGAACAGCGCGTCGGCACCTGCCTCCAGATAGTGTTGGGCGCGCTCCATAGCGTCTTCGAGGCCATTTACGCCCAGGGCGTCGGTGCGGGCAAACAACAGGGTTTCTTCGGAGCGCCTGCTGTCCAGGGCTGACTTTATCTTACCGACCATTTCCTGGGTGCTGATCACAGACTTGCCCGCCATATGCCCACAGCGTTTGGGCGCCTGCTGGTCTTCCAGTTGCAAGGCGCTGGCACCGGCGCGCTCAAAATCCCTAACGGTACGTTGCACATTCAGGGCATTACCGAAGCCGGTGTCGATGTCGACGATGAGCGGCAAATCGATTCTGTCGCGGATAATGGAAACCGTGTCACGCACTTCTACAGCGCTCACCAGGCCCATGTCGGGGCGACCGAAGCGAGCAAATGACAAGCAGGCCCCTGACAGGAACGCAGCTTCAAACCCAGCCTGCTCAACCAGAAGCGCGGACAGACCATCGTAAACACCGGGTGCCTGTAATAGAGAGGGCTTTGCCAAGCGTTGTTTCAGGGTATCGCTCATGTTTCCCTCGATGTATGGTTTTTTATTCTGTTGATTCATTCTATCCTGCGGGTTACTGAAGTCACTCTCTAAGGACAAATAATGAAGCTCTACAGTCTGCCGCACTCACCCTACGCCACTCGAGTACGCACCTTAATTCGTAAAGGGGAACTGGACATTGAGATTTGTCATCCGCCGGAGGCACTTCGCACCCCTGAGTTTGTGCAGCACTTTCCCATGGGCAAAATTCCGGTACTGGAATTGGATGATGCATCTCAGCTGCCTGACTCCTGGGTGATCATGGAATATCTTGATGCAGTAGCTTGCGCGGGGGCCTATACCCCGGGGCAGGCCAAAGAGCGTGCCCACATGCAAATACTGGCGCGCTATGCAGACACCTATCTGTCTCCGGGTGGGTTGTTTCCGCTGTTTAAGCTGGTGGGCCAGACTGACAAAGGTGCAGATACAAACGAGGCGTTAGCGGCGCTGAATGCAGAACTGGCTCGTCTTGAGCGCATTTTGGCGACCCAGCCCAGTTTTCAACAGCGAGACATCCACCTTGGCGATATGGCGCTGGTGCCGCATCTGGATTTCGTGCTTTTGCTGGGGCCTATGTTTGGCGAGCCCGAACCACTATCAGCTTATCCATTGGTCAAGCAATGGTATGACTGGGCAGTACAGGACAGCGCTGTTGCAGAAAGTTCTAAAGAAATGTGTGATGCGGTGGCGAAGCTATTCGGGGGCTAGTCAGCCAGCGCCATTTCCTCGACGGCTTCCATATCGAGTATTTCCACCGTGTGTGCTGAATAAATTTCGATAACCTGCTCACGCTTTAGCTTACCGAAGGCCCTGCTCACTGTCTCGATGGTGAGTCCCAGGTAGTCGGCGATATCCTGGCGAGTCATAACCAGGTCCAGACTTCGAGTGCCAGGCGTCGCTGCGCGATCCGAGAGTTGTTTGAGCAGGAAACAGACACGCTCGTGAGCCTTTTTCTGGCCCAGGGCGAACACCTGATCCAGGGTATGGGCGAGGATGTTGCCACCGATGCCTCGTACATTCTCCTTCAGCCGTGAAATTTCATCTTGTAGCTCAACAAAGGGCTTTAGCGGGATTTCCCTGACCCGCGAGCGACGCAGCGCAGAAACCGTGTAGTCATAGTGCTGGTTGTGGGGGATGCCAATGAAATTGCCCGGTTGCATGAAGGCCATAACCTGTCGCCGCCCAGTGGACGAGGAGCGCTCCATCATCAGGATTCCCTCTTCCAATACATAGACCGAGCGAGCAGGGGTGTGCTGATGGAACAAATAGTCAGCGGAATCCAGGTTGCGATGGGTGACAAGGACGTCCAGTCGCTGGATATCGGCTAAAGACAGGCCGGAATAGATGGTCAATGGTTGGCTGTGGTTTGGGTTCAAGGGGCATACCGCTGGATATAAGCCCTTGCATGTTAAAGAGTCGGGGGGGCGATGGCCACCCCCCTTGGCAGGTGATACCTAGTCCACGTAGGTTGGGGCCAGAACATTCTCACCCGCTTCAAAGCGCAGCACACCAAAAGTGGTGTATTTCTCCTTCTGGGACTCCAGGAACTGCCATACGCAAACCTGGGTGCCTTTGTCGTCCACCACCGCTTCACGGGACCACATTTTGGAGGCTTCGCCGAATATATGGCGGATCGAATAGAGGTAGCGGCCATAGGACTTTCCATTGCCGAACATATCCGGGCCATGATATTGATGGCTATTGCCATTACGAGTGCGCATGGATGTCCACTTGCGGTTGATCACGCCTTCGATCTCGATGGTTTGTTCAGAATGCAGCAGGTTGATGGGTCTGTGAGTGACCTTGACTTTGTTGGTTCCCACTAACTGTTGGTTGTCGTCGTAAACCTCGAAATCTCCACGAAATACACCCTCATGTTTGACAGGAAGGTTGAACGGTTTCTTGCCTTCTTGCTTTTCCTTATCCAGCCACTCAGTGACCATTTTTTGGGTCTGGGGGTTGCTATCGTGGTCCTGGGTAACCACGTAAAGGCCATTGAATACGCCGACCAGAGTATCCGCTTCAAACAGCTGTGAGCTGTACACCTGCATGCCCAGTTCAGGCACCACGTGATTCACCGTGCGCAGGTTCACGTTCCAGCCAGGTGAGTAGTAATTGGAGTCAACAAGCAGCCCGTAGGGCCTACCCGAGCCGATGAAATCAGGACCGGTATAAATGCGATCCTGGTCCGAGTCGACAACACCAAATTCCATTCGAGCGCCGATTTCAAAGCGATCCATCAGCGGGCCGGTGGCGTCAAAGCAGGTATCCATCCAGTAGGTGGTGCGGCCGTCCTTGAACTCACTGGCACGGCTTACCTTATTGGTGCCGACGTGGGTGCCATCGTGTTCGAACAGTGAGGGGCAGCCATGCCACTCACCATTGATTGCCTGTTGCCAGTTACTGGGTTGCTGGTCTGACATGCCTATTTCCTTGAAAGTATCTGTTATTGGTTTTTCAGTCGCCTATTGTCGCCAAATGGCTGCGCCTGGCCTTGCTTTTTATCAAATCGCAGGCGATCAGCGCTGGTCTCCGCGCTGTATCAGCGGGTTATCCTGCAGTAGCAAGGCGTGGAGCTTTTGTCGTTCTTGCTCGTTATCACGGGTGACAGCCAGTACGAAGTGCCGGGTCAAGCTGGCCAGTAAGTTTCGCAGTGTTTCATCCGGTTTCGTGGTCGGCATGTCGATAAAGGGCCGCCCGGTGCTGTCATCCAGCGGGTGGGCGAATGAGAAGTGATTCGCCCCCTCAATAATTGCCAGGTAACAGTCACCACGGGTGCTATCGAGTGCGTCATCAAAAGTGCGTTCCACGCGCGCGGTAGGAGAGCCATTTGCCTCGCCATAGCGGCCGCTGCTATTGGCTATACAGCCATCTCTGGTGCCGCCCATAATTAGCAGCGGCAGTTGGTTGGGAACGGTGAACATCGCATCTTCAGGGTAACCCAGGGCGGTAGCAGCCCCGGTGTGCGCGCCGTAGGCCACTGCACCCTTGACGCCCGCAAACCAGTCTGGCCGTGCGTTGAGCAGGGCAACCGTGCCGCCTGCAGAGTGTCCGGCCAGAATGACGTTGTCCAGATCCAGGGTGCCTGCCAGCAGGCCTTTATCGTTGAGCTTGCGCAAGTCCTCTAAAATAGGGCCGACGGCGGTGGCAGAGGGATGCTGACCATACTGGTCTCGGGCCAGTTCTGACAGTGCCAGCCCGGGCGTTTGGCTGATGTAACCCGGCATTTCCTCGGCAATAAGCGTATAGGTAACGGTCGCGACACCCGCGGTGGCAAGTTCTCTGGCCAGCCAGGTATAGGCCTCTGGTCCCAAATTGATTCCCGGCAGCATGATAACGACCGGAAAGGGGGCAAATGAGGTGTCTGCAGGCACCACTCCCGCATTGCGCTCTTCGTCGCTGTCTGAGTATTTAGCAGGGTAAAAAATCTTTAGAGAAGCCCGGTCATAAGGAGGCTTTAGCCCGGGGATTGCGATGGCCCGGTAAATTGCTCTGGGTATCATGATCGTGTTTTCCATTGGCTGTTGACGATTCGACAATGCTGCCATTGATGACGTAGAAAAATTTGATATATATCACCGACCTGTGGCCGCCTACCAAGAATAATACGTGCATCGACAATAACCGCAGTAGTTTTTGAGGATAACCGGCGTGTTAATTAATCTTTGGTACGTGGCCGAATGGTCAGACAAGGTAGGCAAGGACCCGGTCCGCGTCAAAATGTTGGGCCAGCAGTTTGTGCTGTTTCGGGACGAGCAGGGCAGGGCGCATTGTCTGGCGGATACCTGCCTGCATCGCGGGGGTTCGCTAAGCCAGGGCTGGGTGACGGGTGATAATGTCACCTGCCCCTACCACGGCTGGCAATACGACGGCTCTGGTAAGTGTGTGCATATTCCTTCTGAAGAGGATGATGGGCGTATTCCGGAGAAAGCCAGGGTTGAGAGCTATCCTACCGAAGAGCACTACGGCATGGTCTGGGTTTTTCTCGGTGACCTGCCAGAGCAGGAGCGCTTTCCAATACCGCCGTTCCCCGAATTCGATGACCCCAAATGGCGGTTGGTCAAATCCGAGTGGACATGGAACGCCGACACCGGACGAGTGCTTGAAAATGGTATTGATATCGCCCATGCGTCCTTCGTGCATCCCATGTTTGGTCATAACCATACAGCCAGGCGCAACAAAATTATCAAATTAGAGCGTCATGATGGCTGGGCTACTTCCACTAATGAGATGTATCCGCCCCAGTTAAAGGGCGGTCTGCGGCGTTTCATTCGCAAGGACGAGACTAAAACCTATGTGCATCCGTCATTTTGGTTGGCTGGGCATACGATCCGCATGCATATCGAAGCCAATCCCAAAATGCACATCATCATGTTCGATGCCAATACGCCAGTGGATGAAAATACTACCCGTACATTCGCGCTGCAGGTGCGCAACTTCTTTAAGTCGCCTTTGTTTGATAAAGGCTCGCTGAAGCGGTTGGAAAAAGTATTGCAGGAAGATACTGCCATCGTGGAGCAAACACGGCCCTTCTATTTGGCGGACAACCTGGAGAACGAAATATCGGTGAAGTCAGATCGCTTTATGAGTACTTTCCGCAAGATGCGCAGGGATCTCATTGAGAAGCGAGGTTGGCAGATCGATACTGACGAGGTGGCAAAACACCGCGGCAAACGCTTGTTTGCCATTCCGTCACCGATGCGCAAGCAGGGGCCTGAAGCCTTGCTCCCATCAATCCCTCTACGCTCTGCTATGAACAATGTGGCAGCGCCTGAAGTTGTCGAGTAGCTCTTCTTCCGGTATCTGTTAGAAAATCAATAGCTTTAGAACTAAAAACGCCCCGCCGGAGCTAACCTGGCGGGGCGTAATTTTGACTTTTTCTTATAGGCTTAGAGCGAGTTCCACTCGCCGCCAGGAGTGAAATTGCAGCCCATTTCGAGAAGTCCTGCATCGCCGTGATAATAGTAAATGTCGCCGTCACCGGTGCTGCAGTAGCCCACTGGATCCCCGGCTGTGCAATCGCGACTGCCGAGTGCACCACCGTTTGCTGAACAAATGCCTTCGTCTTCAGTCGTGAGGCAGACATCGAAGTCGCCGCCCGGAGTAGACTGTGTGTACTCACAGCTCTGAACCTCGCCGCCACCGCTGCCATCATCTTCGGCGAAGGTCGGATTCATGAAGAAAATTTCCTGATCATTTTCCAGGAAGCCCATGAAGGTATCATTACCTTCAAAGCCGGAAGTGAAGAGGCGGCAGGGATCTGTATTGCCACCACACAATCCACGGTCGACTTTCTCCCAGCCGGCAAACATCATGCCGTCAGCGGGCTCGGCGACGAAGGTTTCGTCGAAGAAAATATCAACCACATCAACAGAGCAGGTTGCCCCCGATTCACAGGCTTCGATATTGCCCGATTGGCTGACCACGCGGCCACCTTCAGGCACTGTAATTTCAATTTTGCAGCCAGCAAGCACCAGGGCTGCGGTTGTTGCTGCAAGTAGCTTTGTTATTTGCATAAAAACACCTCGAGTTTTAAGAATCATCTGGTGGGATTATGACGCCGCCCGCCGGACACCTTATGGTGTGGGTCCTGGCACTGAGTCCCTGTAACGACTTCCCCTACCCCCAGAGTGCCAGTAGTAGTACCGCAAAAGTTTGTCAAATGTCAATTTAGGAGTGATCCGAATGACGTATTGGTGCGTAGGGTTAGTCCCCGGTGGGCCTTGGCAGGGTGCGGCTGCCACCCCAAAGGGCGGCTACCATGGCCTTTGCTGCCTCTGCCCCGAAGAGCTTGTCGCCAAGATTGTTGGCAGGGTCTCGTTGGCAGATGGTTTTTCGAATGAGCTGGTCCCTGGCGGCAATGGCAGGGCGATCTGCCTGGGGCGTGAGCTCGGCCTCATCTACCCACTGCAGCCAGCGGTCCAGTCGGGACAGGGCAATGCCCTTGACCTTCTCCAGTACAGCGTCTTCGGCTTTAGCGGTGTAAGCCACGGCTGTGGGTGTCATCGCCACGCGGGTATAGAGATCACGACTGATGAAGGGGTTAAAGCGCTCGTCTGCCTGTAGCTCGAGGAACTCATCGTTGACCTCCGTGAAGTACTTGTCCATGTACTCGGCATTGGCCATGAGCTCAACCCGCGGAATGTAATCCATGTACATGAAGAGGTCGGGCACCGTGCCCAGGGCGAAGCCGAAGTTGGGGACCAGATACTGTGGCCCCAGGCTGATGGTAATGTGCATATTGCTGAAGGTAGATTCCGGCGAACCTATGTATGAGTGCACGTACCAGTCGATTTCCGGGCCTGAGTAGGTTTTCAGTGACCCTTCGGCACCTGTCCCCCCACCACCGAGGTTGCTGTAGTCATCAAAACGTTCACTACAGGGGTCTCGGGTGAGTTGGAACCGAGACTCTATACGCTCATTCATCTCACCCAGGATTTCCCAGAGGTGGTTGAAAACCTCTCGGTTATCAACATCTGGAGAGGCTTCCACCAGGTCGATGATGGGAGTGAGAATTCGTTCGCTCATAGTAACTTCCGCGGGCCCGGGGGCATTTTTGAGATTGTTGGTCGCATCATAGGTCAGGCATGCGACCTCCCGCTTGACTAAAATCAAATTGGGCTGAGTCTCAATCCTCTACATTGTCTGCAAGGTGCGCCCAAATGGGCGAACTGAAGGGTTCTTCGTGAACTGGGCCATCGCTGCCTCTGGGGTCCAGAGGGTGACGCTGATCACAGCTGGGCCATAGCCGTGTGCCTTTGGCCGTGAGTGTGCGCACTGCTTCACCATGCCGGTAGAGAACAGTGTGGCGCACTCGTTCTCCCGGGGCAGTGAGCATAATAAAGTCGGGCTCCATATAGACCTCGCTGGCAGCGTCCAGTTTGCGTGCGTTGAACGTCAGGATTCCCGGGCCGCCGGACATGCCCACGTTTTCGTAGGCGCCGGGCCCCAGTGGATCAAAAACCAGGAGGCCGTCGCGGATTCTGCCGGTGAAAGTTTTGGCGGCCAGTTCCCTGCCGCGGATATGCACATTGGTGAGCGCCAAACTGTAGCCGTCGAAATCGATGTACACCAGATTGTCGAAAGGTCCAGGCCCAGGTGAGCCGCTGCCTGCAGATGAGTCGTCCTCCAGTGGGCTGCCATCGAGATTGTAGAGTTCGATATGATCGTGCCAGGTGCCCCGCAATAGCATCAGGTTGTGGCCAACAGAGCCAATGGGGAAAACCGGGTAGGGATTGCTCATGCATCTATCCTTGGGATTTACAGGGAATGTCAGGAATAATAACAGTTTAAAATAGGCTTGCAGCCAGATAATAAGATGAGGTCAAAAATGAAAACAGTCGTAGTCACAGGCAGTACCCGGGGCATTGGTAGAGGTCTTGCAGAGCAATTTTTGCAGCGTGGCTGCAACGTCATTGTGTCTGGCAGGAAGCAGGGCAGTGTGGATGAGGTGGTCGCCCAGTTGTCCGGCCCAGGCGCTGCGGACAGACTCCTGGGAGTGGCCTGCGAAATTACCGATGCAGATCAATTGCAAAATTTGTGGCACCAGTCTCAGGTGAAATTTGGTCGAGTAGATGTCTGGGTCAATAACGCGGGCATGAGCATTGCGCGTAAAAACCTTGCGGACAATGCCCCCAGTGACTTGAAAGCGATTGTCGATGTGAATCTCACAGGTTTGTTGCTGGCCAACCAGGTTGCTCTGGCGGGGATGTCTGCACAGGGAGTTGGACAAATTTGGAATATGGAGGGCTTTGGTAGTGGTAATCAGGTACAGCCAGGCATGTGCGCTTATGGGGCTACCAAGCGCGCAGTAAACTACATTAACAAAGCATTGCAAAAAGAAGTGAAGGGTTCCGGCGTGCAGGTGTGTACGCTCAGTCCTGGCATCGTCGTTACTGATCTTTTGATCGGCGATTACGATACCTCTTCTGCGGAATGGGAGAAGAGCAAAAAGATATTTAATATCCTCGGTGATACCGTAGCAACGGTCACGCCTTTTCTGGTGGATGGCATGCTTAAGGCGAATAAGTCCGGAGCAAAAGTGGCCTGGCTAACCGGCGGTAAAGCGTTTTCACGTTTTCTGACCGCCGGTTTTAATAAGCGAGATTTGTTCGCTGATTTGTAATGTCGATCAAGCAGCGGGCGCGGGGGCAGGGCTACGGCTGTGCAGCACTAGCGTCCATAGCAGTACCAGCGCTGAAATCCCACCGAAGAACACGAACGGGCCGGTCTTCATCCAGTGATCGAACAGGTAGCCGCCCACCACGCTGGCAACCAGAATACCCACGGCGCCGCAAAGCGTGAACAAGCCAACCACTGAACCTCGCAGTCTGTCGGGTGCTTGTTCGGCAATGAGTACGCCGCTGGTGATGATGCAGCCTACCTCCGCCATACCGATGAGGATCAGGCAGGCGATTGCAGCGCCGCTGAATGGATCGTCCAGAAAGTAGGTGCTGCCGTAGCCTACTGCGCCTATTAGCAATGTGATGGCCAGCGCGCTGGTGCGTTTTATGCGGTCCGACAGGATGCCGAATACAGGCGCTGACAGTAGCGATGCCATGTACGAAATTGCCAGTACACCACCGCCCTTGCTCAATGCCTCGGCGGAGGTCATGCCAAGTTCCTGGGTGCCGTAAACGGAGGCCCATAGCGTGTAAAACGTGCCGACTACAGCCAGGTTGCCCCTGGAGACGAAAGAAGCTGCGTAGGCAAGCGCAATCAAGGGTCGGCGGGCTTCGGCCAGACCTTCGCGCATTTGTTGGACTAAGGGGGCTCTATCCTCAAAAGCGTGAGTCTTGCCTTTGCGCAACCCGATAAACATGACCAGTCCTATCAACAGGGTGACCAATGCCATGCTACCGTAGGTGGCAAGGGCTGATTCGCTGGCATCCAGTCCACGTCCCTGAAAAATGGCAGGCAGTTTTAACAAGAACAGGGCTGCAGTCATGGCCCCCAGACCATTCATGATACCCAGATAACCTGTGGCCTTGCCTCGGCTTGCGTTGTTAGCGTAGTCCGCCATCAGGGTGATGATCATCGTGCTCACCGCGGCAATTCCAGCAGAGTAGACGACCCTGGCCAGCAGCAGGCCCGAAATATCTTTCACCAGACCGTAGAGAAGTATCCCCGCTGCGATCAATAAAAACCCCATGCCGGTGACCGCCCTGCGGCCGATGCGGTCAGACAGTCCGCCCCAAAGGCCCACCGTCAGTATGATGACAATCTCGCCCCAGAAGTTCAGATTGCCGCTGACCACTCCCTGACGTGAACGCTCCAGCCCGAGTACTTCGTCTAATAGAAAAGGCTGTGTCTGGGGTATAAAGGTAGCGAGCATGATGGCGGCATAGCAGGCCAGATAGAAGCTCTGCATGTGGCCCCGGGAAACACCGTCATTGAGAGCAATGCCCAGAAATCGGGCCTGCGCGATGGTAGCAGTGCTGCTATTAGTCATAGTATTGTCCAATTATTTTTGTTGTTTTGCTTGCTACGCTCTGCAATCGGGCATGGATCAGCCTACCAGGTGCAGGCCGGCTGCAGCATTAATGAGCAGGCCTCCCCAAATGCACCAGACCCAGGGTCTGCATCGAGCAATAGAACGTTCCATGGCGCTGTTGTTTTGTTCGCTGGGTCCATTTCCCATCAGGTCTGCAAACGCAGGAACAAAAGGGGCGAGGTTGAGACGAATCAATACGCCGCAGGCCACCATGGCAACGAACACTAGCAGTTTGCCTGCAATCCAGGGCGCCATGCCGATATCTGCAAGCAGAGATACTATTGCCCACACGCCAAGGCAGGTAGCGAAGACGATGCGAAACCAGAAGTCAGCGCGGGAAAGACGGGCGGTAAATGGCTTGCCCTCGTTCAGGTAGAGCACCAACACCACCGCGAACCAGTACAGGCAGAGCAGCCAGATAGCTGCGAGCAGCCCGCCGGAGATTGCTAGCCAGCCGCCGTAGGCTGCCAGATGAATGCCGATGGGAAGAATCAGAGGCATGGATAGCTTGGGGCCCATATCACAAGCCAGCATAATCTTCAGTGCCACATGACGGGCCTCAGGGGAGTTTTCCCGGCTCACCACCTGGCGGCTCGCCAGAAAGGTACCCAAGTCGCCTCCCAACCAATAAACAAAGGCCAATATGTGAGCGAATTTGAGTAGCAGGTATTCGTTCATTCAGTCCCCGGTTGTGGGGCTTTGCTTGCCCCGATGATGCTATTCATTGGATTATAGCCCCGGGCCTGCAAGTGCTTTTGACATTTGTCATTCGGGGAGCCTGTAAGCGCTATTAAGCTGCCCCCTAATCGGAAAAAGGAAGTAACTAGGTGACTGGAAAGACTGTGCGGGTGGCGGTAGCGCAATTTCAGGTGGGGGCCAATCTCGAGAGTAACCTTGCGGCCTGCCTGCACTGGTTGGATAAAGCCAGCGAGTGTCAGCCTGACCTGGTGGTGCTGCCAGAGTTTTGTAACCACCTATCCTGGTATGACAATAAACAGCATTGTTTCGACGTGTCAGTGTCCCTGGATGGCCCCTTCCTCAGTGCGATCGCTGCTAAAGCTGCGGCGCTGGGTGTTCAGGTCGTGGTCAATTGTACGGTGCAGCGCGAAGATGGCGAAGCAACGGGCTCCAGCTTGCTGTATTCCGCCACTGGCGAATTAATCGCGGACAATACCAAGCAGATTTATATCGGCCATGAAAATGACTTTTTACAGCGCGCTGTGACGGAAGGCCCGGTGGTTCAGACCGCCCTGGGTCGAGTTGGGCTCTATGCCTGTATGGACGGTGTGATTAATGAGACGCCTCGCTGCCTGGCCCTCAACGGTGCTCAGATGATTCTCAACAGCCTTAATTCATTTGCCACCGATGAGGCCTCCCTGCATATCCCTGTTAGAGCAGCAGAGAACAAAGTCTATGTAGTTGCGGCCAATAAAGTGGGGCCGCTGGTGCCAGAAGCCATGGTAGATGGCATCAGCACCGCAACGGGTATTCCTCCACGGTTCCTAAATGGCGCGGGGGAAAGCCAGATTGTCGCACCGGACGGCACAGTGCTAGCTATGGCATCGATGGATAGAGAGGAATTTGTTTATGCAGATTTAGATCTCTGCCTGGCCGACGACAAACAACGCCCCGACGGAACCGATGTATTCGCCAGTCGGCGCCCTGAATTATACGCTGCTATTGCACAAGACCCTGCCAACCAGCCTCTGCCACAGATGAACGGTGCAGCCGAGTTACTCGCTACCGTGGTCACACTTGCCGATCCTCTGGATCTGGATGAGGCAGTGGCGCGCATTTTGGAGGCCAGTGCGGGGGGTGCGCAGTTAATCGCGCTGCCGCCCATGGTTCCGGATGCGTCCGATCCGGACGCTAGCGCAGAATTTGCCGCTGCGGTGCAGGCAGCGCTGGTGCCAATCTGTGCTGATGTGCTGCTGAGCACCTCGTTGGTGTTGCCCGCAGACAATGGCGGTTGGCAGCACTGCGCTGTCGTGCTGGGACGTGAGGGTTTGTTGCTGCGCCAGGGCCAGGTGCATCATTCCCAGCGTTATGCCTGGAGTGAATTGGCCGATACCTTTACCAGTTTAGAAACCCCATTCGGACGTTTGGCTGTGTTGACCAGCGATGATTCTATTTATCCCGAAACTTTTCGTCTGTTGGCTATGGCAGGTGTGGAAGTGACGGCAGTGCCGCTTTCTCCCCTGGAAGACTGGGAGCTACAGACCGGATTGCTGGAGCGCTCGGCGGAAAATCGCATTAATTTGTTGGTTGCTGTCGATACGACCGAACACGGTTCGGCATTTGCGACCGAGTTGCAAACGGACTTCACCGTTATGACCGAGTGGTCTGAGCGTGAATTTGATGGCTTGCTCAGCCAGCCCATCTGGCATCGCAGTGCACGGGCGCCGGGTATCATGTCTGTTTGTTTGCGGCCAGTGAATGCCGCGCACAAAGTTGTCTCTCAGCGCACCGACCTACTGGCTAATCGCCCCTGGGACCTGGCCGGCGCAATTGTGCGCTGTAAATAGCAGCAAACTGATTTGAGAAATATCAAGGTGGCGCAGCGTTGTCGGGTTCAGACTACTGGCCAATAGCAGTCAACTGACTTCAGCTGTCTGCCGCATGGAGAACACAATGAGCGACAAGCAATCTCTGCCCGAAAAACTGTTTAGCACGACGCTTGGCAGCCTGGTTGATCACCTGGGGTTAACTGAGGAAGAGGGCGACGGCGGGGGTCCGTGGATGCCGTTGGTCAGTCAGTTGCCGATGGTGCAAGGACAGGTAGGCAAGGTACGTCTGTTCACCGGTGATTCATTGTTCAGGGTGGTGACCTGCTCGCTGGTAGTCGAGCCTATTCAATTGGATAGCCACATGTTGTTTGCATTCACACCGGGAAACAGTGCTGTACCGCACTTCACACTGGATTCGGTGAAGGCGGCAGAGCATTTTGCATTTCACCTGGATCTGATTCCACGATTGGACCTGGGTGCCAACCTTGTTTACATGGATGAGGTGTTTACGCCGCTGACTGAGGCCTTCGAAGCAGGCAGTGCTATCGAAGGGCTAAGCATGGCGCACCTCTCTCCCCGGCAAAACGCGGTCATGTCACCGTGGATGTTGGCCAAGCGAGCAACGCAGGAGGCTTTTGGCGGAATTGAGTCGACTGTAGAGTCTTATTTGCAGCACTGGTTTGAGCTGCTGGAGAACGGGGTGTCGGAATCAGCTCGGGCCGGCGTTACAGATGCTGATTTGCGCGCCCGTAATATTGCTAACAAACAGATAATTTTCAATCCGGAGGTGGATCCTGTTTGGGGTCGCATTACTTCCATGATCGGTGAAGAAGCAGTGGCGGCGCAGCGCGCTTTGCTCATCGGTGAAGACGAATAAGCCAAAGGGGACGAGGTTATGCAACAACTTACCGGTCAGGCGTTTATTGAGGACATGTCCGCGGCAGAAATCGCCAGAGCAAAACGTGTAGAGAGTGTTCTGCCTGCACTAGCAGAGCAGGCGGCGGCGGTTGACGAGCGTGGTGAGTTTCACGTACCACATATCAAGACCCTCAGCGAGGCAGGCTTGTTGGGGTTGATTGTGCCAGAGGCCTACGGTGGCCTGGGCGGCGGATTGCGAGACCTGTGTGCAGCAACATTTGCACTGGCTACAGCCTGTCCCTCGACTGCTCTAACATTCTTCTTTCATTGTAGTTCGGCCTCACGCGGTTTGTTGGCGCTGGAAGCACTGGAGGAGGGGCTTTTCACTGATGAAGAGGCACCAGCGGTGCGCTCCTTCGCTGAAAAAGTCCTGCATACTATGGGCACCGAGGGAAAGTGGCTGGCTAACTTTGCCAGCGAATCGGTGAAGTCGGAAAAAGCAGCTATTACCATTAGTACGCAGGCCAAACCTACAGAAGGCGGCTACCTGCTCAACGGTGTGAAGTCCTTTGGCTGTGCCACCGGTGTGGCAGACCGTTATCTGGTGACCGCCTCGCTTGAAGGGCATGACACTGCTGCAGGCTTGTGTACGTTTTTTGTCGACAGGGATGTCGCTGGCGTCAGTGAAAGGCAACACTGGGATGCCATTGGCATGCGCGGCACCGCCACTCACGGCATCATTCTTGAGGACGTTTTTGTTGCCCAGGCAGATGCTCTGGCGATACCCGCCGCATTTACCCGCTGCATGCAAATGAGTCGAGGTAGTTTTGTGGGTAACCAGGTGGCCGGTATTGCCTGCTACCTGGGTGCTGCGCACAGTCTTTACCAATACACTATTGGTCAGTTGCGCAGCAAAACCTTCGCCGATAGTGACAAGTCGGTGGGGACTGCACCTTTCCAGCAGGAACTGATCGGCAATATGCTGGTTGAGCTCGAAACGGCGACTATCTGGCTGCGTCGACAAGTTGAGTTGGAGAGCAGTCAGACGCCTATTCTGTCCAAGGACGAGGTGGTAAAACGTTGGCGCCTGTGCAAGGGTGTGGTGGCAGAATCGGCCTTTAAATTGGCTACATACTGCGTTAAGGCCAGCGGTACAGGCGGAGGCACAGGTAATCACGGTGTGCCGGCACGCGCTTTGCGTGATCTCTGTATGGGGCTAGTGCAGGCCTTCCCAGCTGAGCGGGGTAGGTTGATGGCCGCGCAGATGGAAATTGAAGGTAACGAGCAGGCACAGTTCGGAACCCGTTGAGCAAGGCAGTATTCCCATGGTTCAACATGAACTGATCATCGGCGGTAGATTGCAAAAGCCAGTCTCCGGAGAGTATTTCGAGGTGCTGGCACCGGCGACCGATAAGCCTATCGCTGAGGTAGCGCGCGCCGGTGCCAATGAAGTGGCTGCGGCAGTTGCCTGTGCCCGCCTGGGTTTTCAAACCTGGTCCAGCCTGGCGCCCAGAGAGCGAGAAGCTTGTCTGTTGCGAGCCGCGGATATTGTTGCCCAGCAAGGGGAGAGTCGTTTTCTCGACAACCTGATCGACGAGAGTGGCAGCGTCATCGTCAAAGCCAGAGGCGAGATAGCCTACACCGTAGATTTACTGCGCACGGCTGCAGGCGAGGCGCGGCGACTGTATGGCGATACCTTCCCCAACGACAGCCCTGATCGTATCTCCATGGTATTTCGCGAGCCTATGGGCGTGGTCGCAGTGATTTCACCTTACAATGCGCCGCTGTCGTTGTTAACGAAAATGGCTGCTTTCCCGCTGGCGGCAGGTAACAGCGTGGTGATTAAACCATCGGAGGAGACACCGCTCACCGCCCTGGCTTTCGGGCAGGTGCTGTTGGACGCTGGAGTACCTCCAGATGCCGTCAGTGTGATTACTGGATATGGCAAGGAGTGTGGTGCGCCACTGGTAGAGCATCCGCAGGTGGATTGTATTGCGCTAACCGGGTCTACCCAGACCGGAATTGCCATTGGCGCCCAGTCAATGAAACATATGCGACGCTGTCAGCTGGAACTGGGTGGCAAGAGTGCGCTGCTGGTGTTGCGCGACGCCGACCCGGTGGCGGCTGCGGAGATCGCGGCCCAGGGCATCTTTACCCACGCCGGGCAAATTTGCATGGCGAACTCACGCATAGTAGTAGAGCGTGAAGTTGAGCAAGCCTTTCTGGCGGCTCTGAAAAATGCCTGTGAGAAAATACATCTGGGTGATCTTCGTGATGAATCCAGCCGCTACGGTCCGTTAATAAACAGGGCTTCTCTGGACAAGGTGCTTGCCCACATTGAAGCGGCCCTTGCATCGGGGGCGACCCTGCTTACCGGTGGCACTATTGAACGCGGCTTGACCTTGCGGCCAACTGTTGTTGTAGAACCTGCCCGAGATAGCGCGATCTGGCGCGAGGAAAGTTTTGGCCCGTTGGCATCGGTGGTGGCGGTTGATGATCTCGACGAGGCGATCGCTGTCGCTAATGATAGTGATTTTGGCCTTTCCGCGGCGGTGCTTACCCATAATGTTCAATGGGGATTCAGGGCGGCGAAGGAAATTCGAGCCGGCAGCGTACATATCGGCATGCACTCATTTCAGAGCAATGCCCTGGCGCCGATTGGCGGCTATGGGATGTCCGGCATTGGGCGTAGTGGTGGTAAGTACAGCACCGAGGAATTCACCGAACTCAAGTGGGTCAGCCTGTCTCTGGGTGATCAGTGAGTCGCGTTTTGCGTTCCTACACGCAGCTGCCGGGTGGTCAAGTCCACTACCGCTATGCTGGAGATCGCCATCTGCCGGTCCTGGTGTTGCTGCACCAAACGCCTAGCCATTCGTCTATGTACCTGCCGTTGATGCAAGAGTTGGCAGATCAGTTTTACATTATCGCACCTGATACACCGGGCTTTGGTGGCAGTGACCCGTTGTCAGGTGAATGTTCTATTGCGTCTTTTTCCGAGCGTCTACTGGAATTTCTCCAGGCTTTGGGTGTTGAGGTCTGTACGCTCTTTGGGCATCACACCGGTGCGTCTATAGCGGTGCAAATGGCTTTTGACGACCCCGGGCGATTTAACGCTCTGGCGCTTTGCGGGCCCACGTTGTTGACTGATGCACAGCGCGAAACTCTACCTGCGAAGGCGGCAGGTTTTCCCGCAGAGGCAGACGGCAGCCATCTACTGAAGATGTGGCAGCGTGTTCGCGCTAAAGATGAGCAGGCAGTGTTATCTCTGGTGCAGAGGGAAGTGCTCAGTGCTCTGGTTTGTGGCGAACTCTACCAGGCCTCATACCGTGCGGTGTGTGCCCAGGACTTCGCCACGCAACTGGCCGCTCTGGGCTGTCCGGTGCTGGCTTTTGCAGGGGATCAAGACCTTTTGATCACTGCCGTTGAACCCTCTTTGGCCCTGCTAAGTAACGGCCACACTGCAAGTCTGCCGACGGGCGCAGGAACCTACGCTTGCGAGCAGCAAGCTGCCGAGATGGCGGTTATTCTCAGTGATTTTGTTAGCACGACAACCAGAACATAGGAGTAGATACATGGACCTGAACAGGGAGTCTCTTGGACTGGGCGAAAAGCCCGCTCTGGTCCTGGTGGATATGATCGAAGGCTTCACCAACCCTGAATGTCAGCTCGGCTGCACTTGTCCTGAGGTGGTTGCTGCCAACAGTACTTTGCTGGCGGCCTTCCGGCGCTTGAAGCTGCCTGTTTTTTTTACTTCGGTTGTGTATTACAACGAAGATCAGGCGCGCGTTTTCCGTGATCGCGTACCTGCTTTGAATGTACTGACGCCTGAATCGCGTTGGGTAAAAGTGGATCAGCGGCTGGCGCCCGAAACTGGCGAACCAGTGATAGAGAAGCATTGGGCGAGCGCTTTCAGAGGGACAGATATCGATGGCATGTTGCGAGCCAAGGGCGTCGATTCATTGGTGGTGACAGGTCTCACCACCAGCGGATGCGTGCGCGCTACCGTGGTAGATGGACTCCAATATGACTACCGGGTGGTGGTGCCCAGGGAGGCAGTAGGTGATCGCAACGCCGAAGCTCACGAGGCCAATTTGTTTGATATGCATGCCAAATACGCGGATGTATGGGCTCTGGATGATGTGTTGGCAAGCTTGGAAAAAGGTGCCTGAGCGATGAGTGATTCTGCAATGGCACCAGTGGTGATTGCCGGTGCCGGTCCGGTTGGTTGTCTATTGGCCCTTTATTTGGCGAGTAGGGACATTCCAGTGGTCCTGCTGGAAAAGGAGCCGGAACTACCAGTCGATTTGCGCGCCTCTACATTCCATCCTCCCAGCCTGGAAATGATAGCCGACCTGGGGTTCGGAATTATTGACGACATGCTTGAGAAAGGCCTGGTGGCGGACCGTTATCAATATCGCGATCGACGTAGCGGTGAGGTCGCAAATTTTGACATGGGCCTACTGGCTGACAGCACGGCCTATCCCTTTCGCTTGCAACTGGAGCAATATGAGTTTACCCGTCTGGTTGTAGCAGTACTGGAAAAAATTGACTGCGCGCAACTGCGTTTCAATGTTCAGGCAACGGGTTTTTCGCCAGCTCAAGATCACGTTTCAGTCACACTGGAAACGCCTGCCGGTAAAGAGTGCCAGCAAGCCTCGTTTCTGGTTAGCACCGAGGGTGCACGCAGCCAGATTAGAAAAGCGGCGGATATCGACTATTTAGGCTTCACCTACGACGAGAAATTTCTGGTGGTGAGCACGCAGTTTCCCTTCGAGGACGTATTTGATGACCTGTCCTGGGTTAACTATGTATCCGACCCGGATGAATGGTGCGTTATTTTGCGCACAGAAAAAATCTGGAGAGTACTGTTTCCTACGCGGCCAGAAAATGTCGAAGATGAGGCACATCTGCTGTCTGATGAGTTTATTCAGCAACGCCTGCATCACCTATGGGACAAGGAGGGCGACTATGATATTGGGCATCGCACCCTTTACAACGTGAACCAACGGGTGGCTGAAACATACTATGCAGGCCGGGTTCTTCTGGCAGGAGATGCCTGTCATATTAATAACCCCCTGGGCGGCATGGGGATGAATGGCGGACTTCACGATGCCAACAATCTTGGCGAAAAGCTGGTGCGTATCATCCGTGATGGTGCCGAACATGAGCCTTTGTTTGAATTGTATAACCGCCAGCGCAGAGATTTGGCTGTTAAATTTGTCCAGGATCACACCATTGCCAATAAAAAACTGATGGAGGCAACAGGCCAGGCGGCCCAGGAATCGCGGCAGAAGATGCTGCTGGAATCTGCAGCCGATCCGGTGAAGGCCAAGGCCTTCTTGCTGGAGCGGGCCATGATCAATTGTGTGCGCGATAGCCTGGAAGTAGCATGAACTGCAGGCAACTAGGAGAACAGAATGAAGCTGAGTGAAGCGACCATCGATTTATCCAAAACCCGAGATCGGGATCAGCGTAGCGATGGCCATCTGGATAACTACATCGGTCATCGCGCTAAAATCGGGGTGATAATTCCGTCTACAAACACCTCCGTTGAGTATGACTGCCAGCGAGTAATCCCCCGCGGTGTTAGCTGGCACTTCAGCCGTTTTATGGTTGAACATGCCGACCTGAGTGATGACGATAATTTCATCCGTTTCCTGGAAATGTTGCGCGAGACGATTGGTGCTTCCATCGAGAGCCTGATGACCTGCAAGCCGGATCACGTAATGATGGGTATGTCTGCTGAGACCTTCTGGGGCGGTATCGAGGGTAATGACGGTTTCGTTGATAGAATTCAGGAGGCGGTGGGTGATATCGGTCTGACAACAGGCGCTAATGCGGTAATCGCTGCACTCGAAGCGCTGGCGGTCCCGGGCAACGCCAATAAGAATATCGCAGTGATTACGCCCTACCAGCCCATTGGTGACAAGAACGTCCATCTGTTCTTTGAAGACTCAGGTTATAACGTCAAGCAGGTGCTGGGCCTGCGTTGCGAGAACGCCCATGACGCGATTGCCCTGGTGCCAGACCATCAGGTGATGGATATGGTCAAGCAGGTCGATGGCGATGATATTGACGCTATTATCCAGGTAGGAACCAATCTCTCCACCGCCACGACTTTTCCTGTCATTGAGAAGTGGCTTGGAAAACCAGTGCTGCCGATTAACGTTGCCACTGCCTGGCACGCATTGCGCAGTTGTGGCATTCGCGATCAGTACGACCATCTCGGTCGATTATTCGAAGAGCATTGAGACACACAATGCAATTTTTTATAGACCGACGACTGGTGCTTGCTTGTCTGGCGCTGTTGGCGCCTATGCGAGTCTTTGCTGGCGAATATGCAGCGGATGAAAAAGATTATTGCTCACAGGCACAGCAAATCATCGCCGCTACAGATTTGGAGCCTGAAGTGGTGCTGCATGATGATTATGAGGCCTTCGTCGAATCAAAGCCCACAGACCAACCCTTTGTTATCCATCGTTATAACAGTGCTCCAGTGGCTTCGCGCCCGGAAATTACCACTGTTGTGTCATGTAAATTGCGCACCTCAGAACGCATTAACACCGCCCATGACAGCGAAGGGGGCGCTGTGCCAATCGCTGGTGCTGAAACCAGCTGCGATGAGGTTCATCGACAGGTGTTGGCGCAAATTGTCGCGGCTGTACCAAAGTCCGCACGCAAGTTGGACCTTGGTGACTTCGTGGTTGAGCCGGAGGATATGAAGTTTATCGGCCCCCAATGGCTGGAACCCTGGCCTTTTACGCCGGCCACTTTAGATGAAAACGCTTTGTACCATCTCCATACCAGGGCTCTGTACGCGCCCCACGCCTGGTGGATCCCGATGCCAGAGCGCTTCATGGGTAACTATTACTGCCACCTGGCGAGCCCTGAATATCTTGAGGCTCTGGTTCGTGGAACGGTGCGCTTTGAGTAGTTAGTAGGTGTTTGACCTGAAACTTGATAAATGTCATGAACCGGCACTCTGTCTCGGGCTATAAAATTGCTTTCGGGTTCTGGCGGTTGTGGTGATGTTGCCTGCGGGTTTTTTGGGGTTCAAGAGGGAATGTGCTGATCGACCTGACGACCCTGTCTTTTATCGCCATCCTGTCGCTTTTGATCCTTTCCTGGCGCTAAGCCAGCAACAAACATTACGCCAGTCACTGCCGCCCGCAATAGGCCTTGCCGGGTTGCTGCCTGTAGTTGGTGGAATAGGAAGCAGTGATTAATGGATAACTATCAGCTAGCCAGACGCGCTCAGATAGGAGTGGTCATCCCTTCTACCAATACTGGCGTTGAGTACGACCTGCAGAAATTTAATCTGGAAGGCGTGACCTGGCACCCCTCACGGTTCTGGATCGAGTTGCGCAACTGGGCTGACGAAGTTGAGAGCACCGGCGACGATACCAATACGGTGTTTGAACGTTTTCTGGATATTATGCGAGGTGAGATTCCAATCTCTTTGCGCAATGTGATCTCAGCGAAGGTGAGTCACATTATGTTGGGTATGTCCGCCGAGACCTTCTGGGGGGGTGTCGAGGGCAGCATAAAATTCGAAGAAGGTATACGTGAACACATTGGTGACTTGGGGCTGACGACGGGTGCACAGGCCACCCGCGACGCATTGGAGTGTTTTGGCGCCAAATCGTTGTCAGTCATTACGCCTTATCCGCCCGTGGGCGATGCTAATGTACGTCAATATTTTGAGGAACTGGGTTATACCGTAAAGCATGTCAAGGGTTTGAATCGGCCCTCTGCAACGGCTATCGCAGAAACGAGTATTCAGGAGGTTATTGCTGCAGTTCGTGAGGTTGATGGCGATGATGTGGACGTGATTGTGCAAGCTGGAACCAACCTGTCTACAGTGGATCTCTTTCCGACGCTGGAGCAGGTGCTGCAGAAGCCGTTGATTCCAATTAACGTGGCTACGGTATGGCATGCACTACGCGCTTGCGGTATCGAAGACAAAATGACTGGCAAGGGCCGCCTGCTGGAAGAGTTTTAGACGAATTCTTTGAGCAATGGTAATCTGGTCAGTATAAGAATATGAAAGGTGATGGGGTGAAGAATGTTTAATAAACGCCGTTTGGTGTTGGCGCTGGCCACCCTCTCTGTCGCCGGGGTAACCCAGGCGCAAGAGAGCAAAGGTCGCGAAGTAGAGTCGCTGCGTGGTGACAACTTTCAGCTTGAGGAGGTGCTGGTAACCGCGCGTAAGAAAGTGGAGAACTTGCAGTCAGTTCCTGTGGCAATTGACGCTATTGGCGCCGCTGAATTGCAGGAAAAGGCCATCAGCAGCCTCGCCGATGTGGCCAAGTACAGCGCTAGCCTCACCTTTGAGACCGGAGTGCTCCCCAACGACACCCGGCCAACCATTCGTGGTATGAATATCACTCGGGGACGTCCCAATGTGGCCATTTTAGTCGATGGTATCGATATTTCCTCGGAAACGCTCACTGTTGCCGGCGGTGGTGCCTATGCCAATATGGGTTTGCTGGAGTTGGAACGAATTGAGATCATCAAGGGGCCTCAGAGTGTTACCTATGGGCGCTCCGCCTTCGCAGGAGCTGTTAATTACGTGACCAAGCGACCTGTTGCTGAAGACGGTGTTACCGGTTACGTGGAAGGTGAACTCGACGAGCACGGCTACTGGCGTGGTCTGGGTGGCGTATCTTTCCCCATCGGCGAACGGTTGGCGATGAATATCTCGGCCATTAGCTCTGATTTCGACGGTCATTACGAGAACCCGGTTACCGGCGGCGACCTGGGTGGCTATGAGCAAAACGGAGGCAGTATTGCTTTGAACTTCGAAGGGGAGGGCGACTTTTCTGCTTACTTCCGTGGTGAGTACATCAAGGATGAGTCGACCCCCAGGCCTGTGGTGATGGCCGCCTCTGTGAGGCCAGAAGACAGCGCTTCAAATGACTTCTTCCTGTTGGGCAGTGTGCCCGACAACAGTATGAAAACGCCTATCCCAGGCGGTGATCGCGGGCTGCCAGAAGCCACCCAGGCCGAATGTGACGAGAATGCCGCCTGGCGCCATCTGGCCGGCTTTACCCCAGCCTGTGCCACCATGCTAACGGGTGACCTGAGTGATGCGAGTGAAGAAGACCTGGACCTGTCGCCGAACCCCGATACGGGCAAAGATTTCATAGGGACTGAGATTGAAAACATGCGCCTTTCCCTGGAACTGGACTGGCAGGTTGGTGAAGTGCAGATTCAGTCTTTGACTGGCTATACCCAGAACGAGACGAGCGTTGAGGAGGACTTCGATAAAACGGACTATGTGCTGGATGGTTTTTTCCCGGGTTCCGCAGCCTTTGATCCGTCATACAAAGGACCGCCAGACGGAACAGTTACCCAGTTTGGTGTGGAGACCAACTCCGATACCTCTTTCGATTATGACCAAATTTCCCAGGAGTTTCGTTTTCAGGGCGCTGTTGGAAACATAGAGTGGATGGCCGATATGCTCTACTGGGCCGAGGACATGGACTCAGTTATGAATCAGATGTGGTGGGTATCCAGCGACGTAGATACCATTTACTACAACTCCAAACTCTCTGAGGTTGCTGATCCAACCTGTACGGTGCCCGGTGACGTTAACTCTTGTGAATTGTTCACCGGTGTACAAACCCAGATGTTGCCCAATCGAATTCCTATCAATCGTGATACCGAACACTGGTCAGTGGCAGGCTCTATCGTCTACAACCTTGGAGAGGCCTGGCGGCTAACCGCAGAAGGGCGCTATCTGGAAGAGACCATCGACTACGAGGGTCTGCCCAAGGACACCTACCTGCACGGCTTGCTCAATATGCCGTATTTCAATGACGACTTTGAAATAGTCGAGGCTCAAATGCAGGAAGAGACTGTCGACGAGACTGCCTTCGTGCCTAGATTCAGTGTTGACTGGCAGGCAACTGATGACATTTTTGCGTATGCCTCAGCGGGCAAGGGCTTTAAGCCTGGAGGTATTGCTACCACCGATGGTAATGGTGATATGACTACCGGCCACTACGAACCCGAAGAACTTTGGGCCTACGAAATTGGCGGTAAGACAGATTTGCTAGGCAACCGCCTGCGCCTGAATGGTGCGATCTTCTATAACGATTATACCAACCAACAGGTCCCGTACTTTGTCAGGAATGAGTTGGGCATTAACAAAGTGTCCATTACTAATGCCGGTGAGAGTGAAGTGTACGGCGCTGAGGTTGAAGCCACATACCGACCTTCAGCGAACTGGACCTTCTTCGTCGGCTACACCCACGTTGAAACGGAGTACCTGGATTTTAACATTAGCGACGTGGGTGACCCGGGGACTTATGACAAGGTTCAATCCGGTAACGTCGAAGGTGATTTCAGCGGTACATCATTCCCCAATACGCCTGAGGACGTTGCTGTAGCCTCTATTCGCTACGATGGGCAGTTTGACAATGGTTGGGGTTATTTCACTGAGCTGTTTGGTAACTATCAATCCAAACGCTATCTCGATGCTGGTAACCTGACCTATCTGGATTCCGTTTTGATAGCAGACTTTACAGCGGGCCTTGACGGCGATAAATGGTCTTTGGTGGCCTATGTCAACAACTTTACCGATGAGGATAAGGTGCGCAGTGGGCTGGGGAATGTGAACTTCGGTTTTATGCCGCTAGGTCAGGTGCCTCCCTTCGGCGCAAACCTGGTGTTGCCTAACCCCAGGACCGTCGGTGCACGTTTCCGTTATCGGTTCTAAGCTCAACTCACACTGTTCCCTAACACCGCCACACGCAGATGATGCCTGGGGCGGTGATTTACTGTAGCCAATCTTGTACCCTGTAGAAGTAGCCAAAAGCCACTAGATTTTCCTGGCTCAGGAGTGGTGTATAAGGTGATGACGACTAAAATCATACGATCGTGACTGTAATAACTGCAGTTCAACAACGACTGGCTTAAAAATATGATTTCATCAGCAGTAATGACTCGCCTGGAAGACCTCCAGCCCGACATCGCAGCGCAGTTGCACAACATTACATCTCTGGCTCCTGCATCTACGGATGCCGGTTTACTAGCGCTTTGCAGTAGCTATATCGATGCGGCACTGCGATTGCAGAATTGGACTCCACCTGAAAGAGGTTTAACCGATAAGGAGCAGGCGTTCATTGCATTCACTGAACAGTTTGTATCATCGGTCGGGACCATGACGGATGAGCAGGTGGCCTGCCTTCGGCAATTTGCCAGTGCAGATGAAGTCTATAACTTTGTTAATGCGATTTATGTCACTGACATGAGCAGGCGATTGGAATTAGTGGCTGGGAGTGTGCTGCTATGACAATACTCGATCCGAGATTAGCCGCACAGGATTTGACCGCAGGCGTGTCGGCCAATGGGCCGTTGGAGCAGGCGATTGCCAAGTTTGCAGCTGCGGTTGTGTGCGCCAAAACGCTGGACCCATTAGTCACTGAATTAGTGCGCCTGCGTTGTGCCCAGATTCATGACTGCAGATTGTGCGGATCGCTGCGCAATCAGGAGGCTCTGGAGCATGGTTTTGATGAGTCAATGCAGCGCAAGATTGCCGGATACGAAAACAGCGACTTTGCTGCCGAAATTATCGCTGCTCTGCGCCTGTGTGATGCCATGATTTTGTCACCTTCTTTCGCTGACGCGGCTTTAAAAGAAGAGCTGGAACGTTACTATACGGCGGCACAGATAGCAGAGATTTGCCTTGATGTGACCAAGTGGAGTCAGCAGAAGGCGCTTGTAGCATTACGCTTGGAAGCTCCACCCTGGGAGACCACCAATGTGCTAACGTTTGACGCGCAGGGAGCGCCCGGCTTTGGCGGGCCGGCCTACAATTAATAGAGGTAGTAGTGTGACCGGACAATCTAATAACTATGACGATGTAAAGCAGTACCGGCTGGATCCGGAGCGAGAGCAAGAGCTTCTCCACAGCGCCGGGGAGTGCACGTTCATATGGGCCAACAAGGCAGGCCACCCCATAGGTGTGACCACAGCCTATGTGCCTGCAAACGGAAAAATATGGATGACTGCTACCAGAGAGCGGGTTCGGATCAAGGCAATTGCCAGGGACGGGCGTTCATCGATTGTCATTACTAGTACAGGCACTTCTATGGGAGGAGGTAAGACAGTCACCTATAAGGGCCATACTGTTATCCATGATGATCCAGAAATAAAACACTGGATGTACAATTTGCTTGCACAAGGCATGGCCGCAGCCGAACGCGCGGATGAGAATAATGAATTTACCAAGGGAATTGACCCGTCAATGTTTGTGCGCTTTCTGGATACGCCTGAGCGAATTGTGCTCGAGTTTAGCTCCGAAATGTCAATCCCGTTCGATGGGGACAAAATGGCGGCAGGCACAGCGCAGGCCTATGCAGAGTTTCAACAGCAGGATGCAGATGGGACTTAAGGCAGTACCTGCCTCAACCGAAAATATCGAGCGAACAAGAGACAACACTAATTAGCCCATGAGGAGAAGCCCATGAATGCCGCCCAGGAACCCACTATCGACAGTAGCGCTACAGCCGAAGCTATGATGGCCGTGCTAGAGGCGCAGCGAGCCGATTACACCACCCAGGGGCATGTCAGCGCAGCAACCCGCATCGACCGCATGCGCCGCGGCATGACGTCTATACACAAGTTTCAGGATCAGCTGGTAGAGGCCTTGAACACGGATTTCGGCTGCCGCCCGCGAGAACTGTCTCTCATGACCGATGTGTCGGCCAGCATTGTGCCTTTCAAGAGCGCAATCAAACACGTCAAGCAGTGGATGAAACCAGAAAAACGCAAGACGATGTTTCCTCTTAACTTGCTGGGTGGGCGATCCTGGATTGAGTACCAGCCGCTGGGCGTGGTTGGTATTATCAGCCCTTGGAATTTCCCTGCCAATTTGACCTTTGGCCCGCTTGCTGACGTTCTGGCAGCTGGCAATCGAGCGATGATCAAGCCCTCTGAGTTCACTCCTGCCGTATCCGAAGTGATGGCGCAAATCGTAAGAGATGCCTGGGACGAAAAGGAAGTGGCCCTGTTTACCGGTGGCCCGGAAGCGGGGGCAGCTTTCAGCTCACTGCCTTTTGACCACCTGCTGTTTACCGGTGCTACCGGTGTTGCTCGTCATATTATGGCAGCGGCGGCGAAGAACCTGGTGCCAGTCACCCTGGAACTTGGCGGCAAGTCCCCCGTATTACTGAGTCGCAGCGCTGACATCAAACAGGCGATTAGCAGAATAATGATGGGTAAGACGATGAATGCAGGGCAGATATGCCTCGCGCCCGACTACCTGATGGTGCCGGAGGAAAGTCTTGATGAAGTGATGACCGAAATCCAGGCCGCTGTTGCCCAAATGTACCCCAAACTGTTGGATAATCCACAGTACACCTCGGTCATTAACGATCGTCACTATCAGCGTTTGCAGGATAACCTGGAAGACGCGCGAGCCAAGGGCGCTGAGATTATTGAGTGCAACCCTGCTGGAGAAGACTTTTCCATCCAGCAAGGGACGCGCAAAATGCCGCCGACGATTCTCAAGAATCCCACAGACGATATGCGTATTCTGGACGAGGAAATATTTGGTCCGTTGTTGCCGGTGAAAACTTACAAAGATTTCAATGAGACGATCGATTACGTCAACTCGCGCCCCAGACCTCTGGCTGCTTACTACTTTGGCCATGACCGCAGTGAAGAGAGAGCTGTGCTTGATAGAACGACCTCAGGCGGTGTCTGTATCAATGACGTCATCATGCATATCATGCAGGAAGACCTGCCTTTCGGCGGCGTTGGCCCGGCAGGCACGGGTGCTTACCATGGCCGCGATGGTTTCAAAAACTTTAGTCATGCGAAAGGGATTTACCGGCAGCCAAAGTTTGATATTGCGGGCATGGCGGGCATGCGTCCCCCCTATGGTAAGAACACCGAAAATGCTATCAAAATGCAGACCAAGATTTAAATACAAGCCGACGAGAAATAACGCGGTGAAGGTGGCGCATGGCGTTTGTTGGCGCCACGCGTGGGCATAAAAAGCATACTGGAGACTGATTTTATGGGTACATGGACGATAGTGTTTACCGTGGTTCTGGTGCTGTTACTGGCCCGCTTTTTGCTGCTGCCGCGTTTGGTATCAGGCTGGGTGCAGCGACTACGGGCAGATCCCAGTGTAGACGCCTATAACCGTGACAGCGCTTACGCTCTGCCGGGATTTGACCCTGTGCATACTGAGTTGGATAGGGTCGAGTTGTCCATTGAAGGCGAATTGCCGTCCGATCTTGAAGGCGTCTATCTGCGTAACGGCACCAACCGGCAATTTGCAGAAACCCGTTCACGTCTGCACATGTTTAATGGTGCCGGGATGCTTCACCAGGTGCAGATTCGTGACGGTCGCGCCTGGTACTCCAACCAGTATGTGCGTACACCGCGCTTCGAACATGAGCGCAAGGCCGGGCGGGAACTGTATCTGGAATTCGGTGATATCGCCGGTAATGGCAAGAAAGGTTTTGCGCGTATCGTCAGCAACGTGATGGAAAAGCGTTTTGGCCTGGTGCCTAAACTCGCAAATGTGGATAGTGCCTCGGCCACTACCGCAATTCAGTACCATCACGGCAAACTGTATGCCTTGCAGGAAACTGCGCACCCTTTTGCATTACACACACGCCTGGACGATGGCATGTTGGTGCTGTCCGGCGAAGGTCAGTTTGACTCGCTTGGGGATGCTTTACCGGGACCGTTTACCGCTCATCCTAAAATCGACCCGGAATCGGGTGACTGGCATTCTTTTAGTACCAACCTGCAAAGCGGTTCAATTTTCTATTCGGTACTATCTGAAGGCGAGTTACAGTTCTACCATCAGGTGGAGCAGGCCAAACCGGCACTGGCTTTTGTCCACGATGGTTTTTTGACGCCTCACTGCGCGGTTTTTCCTGATCTATCACTGCGTTTTGACCCCGGTCAGATGTTCAAGGAACGCGCCAGCGCATTCTATTATGACCCCGGTTACGACATGCGCTTTGGTGTGCTGCCAAGAGAGCAAGGCGACGAGGCCACAGTGAGATGGTTTGACGCTGGCATGCATGGGCATATTTGGCACACGGTCAATGGCTGGGAAGAAGCCCGTAGCGATGGAGGCACTGATCTGGTGTTAGTGGCGCCGGTATTCACTGACTATCCTGCGAATGTGCCAATCCACACGCCACAGGAACCCCACGCACATCTCTATAAGTTCCGCTTCGACCTGCAAAGTGGCGCGCTCAGCGACAAGCGTTGCCTGTTGCAACATTTCTATGAGCGCCCAAGCATTAATAGCGCCTGGCTGGGCAAGCCGACGCGCTATGCCTATTTACTCGATGAGCAGAGTGCCGGTGGTGTCATGGCAAGCAATGTCCTGAAATACGACCTGCTGGATGAGAAGCCGCTGGCGACCTTTGATTACGGCCAATACCGTGGCGGCGAAGCCCTTTTCGTGGCAAAGCCCGATGCAGTCGCAGAAGATGATGGTTACCTGTTGGAGTTGTTAATGGGTGATAGCGACGCAGCCTTGTTAATACTCGATGCGAGCAATATGAAGGAGGTAGCACGATTACCTCTGCCGCAACGCGTACCCTATGGCGTCCACAGTTGCTGGCTGACTACTGAGCAGCTTGCGTCTCTGGACTAAATTCGTCCCTAGCTGACTCTAAGTCACCGTTGTCCGAGGTCTATTAATAGACGAAGCGTAGTCCCAAGCCCAAGCCCCAGTCATAGGGGCGATCGCTTCCTATGCCGACAAAAGCGTCTGCATAACCACCCAGTCCAGGACTGAACATGCGACCAAACTGAAATTCAGCATTGGCCGGGATCGCATTATCGTTCTCCCAGTCCACCGGTACTTTAGCGTCCAGCTTAAGCCAGTAGCCGCTATCCAATGGTTGGATGCCGATTAGCCGGAAAGCCGTCAGTTCGACTTTATTGCCACTGTACTCGGTAAAATGTTGCACCAGGGGTACCAGGGATAGTCCGGAGGAGTGGGCGAATGCCAGACCCAGGAAGGGAGACAGGATGTCACTGCCGCTGCCTATACCTTTGTCGGTATTGTCGAAGTCGTATATCCACTCCAGGCCTATCGCGGGGCGAACGGCCCATTCGTCACTAAGCTGTCTGTCTTTGGGAAAGTAGATTGCCTTTAGACTTGTGGCCTCCATCCCGTGCTCGCGTGTGCCCGTTACGTCGGTGCTCCAATACCGTGCCTCGTACTTGAATTTCAGCTGTGAGCTGAGCATGGTCGCACCTTCGACATTGTAGGTGCTGCGATCGCTGTTATCTCCAAGGTCAAAATATTGAGCTCTTAAATCGGTATTACGACTTTTCGACAGCGGGTTTGACGGGTTTTCATCTGCTGCTGAGTCCCCTTGCGCCAGAGCGCCAGGGCAAGCAGTAAAAAGGGTCAGCGCTATAGCACTGTAGTAAGAGCGATTGAGGTGTAAACGCATTGTTGAATTGTTCCTATTGAAGTTAACGTTGGCATAGTCGCAAGCTGCTCTAACGCGTATTGGCCAATTTTATGAGTGTCGACTGGAGATTGTCTGGCCCATTAACTATTCCTGAAAATGGGATCTAATGATTCGGTGAACAACTGATGCCATCGACCGTTCTTCCTCACGGCTGACGGCCTCCAATTGTTCTAACTCATGCTCGGTCACAAATGTGACAATACGGTTTGGCCTGGATACATTTGGTGCTGACTTAGGCCGGCCAAGCTTTGGTTTTTGGGTAGTAAGTTGATCACTTGCCATAGTTATTACCCATGTTTTTCAAGGGGCTAATTGCTTGACTATAAATGCTGGTTAAGCAAATTCTGGTATTTACTGTTACTCTGGACTAGTTTTAACGCAAGCGGCTCAGGCACCACATCAAAAAATCGAAAATGTTTAAATACGAAGTACAGCGAGGTCGGCACTTCGAGGAGTTGACCAACATTCAGCATGGTTGGCACTTTACCGTAGCCCAGTTGGGTCCCGCCATCGATGAATCCGTTGTCGACCTCTACCAGACTCCCCGTGTTGCCTATACCAAATTTCGCTATGGGGCAGCTTATGATCAGCGACTTCATGCCAGGGCGGGTATCTTAAGCTTTGGACTACTTGAGACCGATAACCCTCTGACCTGGGCTTATGATCAACTGATACCGAATAATGCGGTGACTGTCTTTCCTGATAATGATGATATGAAGGCCAGCTCTCCAGTCGGATTTTCCGGTAATGGAATGCATTTTTCCGAAGCTTTTATGGCTTACCTGGCGGAGCAGGTTTACCGTCGTCCTCTAAGTGAGCTTGTCCCTGCGGTGGGGGTTTATCTCCCCGATGCTGTGAAGCTGGAAGCACTTCGCGCTGAGTTACGTAAGTGGCAAAAACTGGTTGAATTTGGTGCTAATTCTCGCTCCGGCATCATATTACGTCGCGAAGAAAGCCTTGCCCTGGCAGTCATTGATGCGCTTCATGAAGCAAGCCCTTCCCGGGATGATTCAACAACTAGTTCTGATGGCTCGGTGAACAAAGCGCTGGAGGTTATCCACGGCAGTGAGCTGGAGAGCATCCTGGCAAGTGAACTTTGCAAGTATGTGGGCTGTAGTCAACGGACTCTGGAAAAGAGCTTCTTAAAAAGGTTCGGTGTTACACCCAAAAAATATATCAAATGCTTGAGAATAGCTCAGGTTCGCCAGAGCCTCGGTGCGGTCGGCGGTGCCAGTATCATTGAAACGGCCGGTATTCATGGCTTCTGGCATATGGGGCAGTTTGCGGCGGACTATCGCTCTATTTACGGCGAATTACCTTCTGAGTCCTTAAAGCGTCTATAGTCCAACAGACACGCTGTCGCCAAAACAGCCAATTCTTTCAAAGTATTCCCCCCGCCCATCCAATGCAGCTGCCCATCACCTGTTCGATTTTTTGATGGGGCGATTCTGTCCCTACCTGTATAAAACATTTTCTGGAATTATCTGGTAAACGCCGCGCACTCTGTATCGGCGCAATAAGAAATTTCTGATTATCAATTTTGGTGGGTCTGAATCAATGATGAAACTTCGGGTATACGCAGCGCTAGCGACCTTGCTGTTAGCCGCTCCTCAGGTAAGCCTGGGAAACGCCAAGCGCGGTGAGATACAGCACGATGCGGAGCACTATATGCTGTTGGCGCAACACGGCGATCGATGGGCGCAGGAAGATAAAGCGGTTGCAGCCAGGCTGGCTGAAGTGCGAGAGGCTAACGGTGGCAGGCGGCCCAACATTCTTTTTGTACTGATCGACGATGTAGGCTTCGGCGAGATGGGTGACCCTGTACTGAACCATGTACGTGGTGCAACCACTCCTACTATCAATGCTTTTGCCCGTGAAAGTTTAACGTTCTCGCGAATGTACTCTGAACCCACCTGCACGCCTACTCGAACAGCGTTGCTGACTGGCCGCTTGCCAGTGCGCAGCCATATGCTGGAACCAAAAATTGTGCCGCCTGAGGGCACTGGTCTGCATAAAGACGAGGTGACACTTGCTGAGCTGTTGAAAAAAGAAGGCTATAACACAGCCCATATTGGCAAGTGGCATCAGGGCGATATTGCCCAGGCTGCACCCCATAATCAGGGTTTTGATACAGCCAGCTACCCTCTGCATAATCAGGCAACGTTCAATTTTATGACGAACGAGTCTGAGGACGATCGTCTTTCGAACAATTATAGGACACGAGAGACTTCACCGAATTATCGTATGGACAAGAACTTCAGACCAGCAGGTTGGGTGCTGGGCGTTGATGCTGTTGCTGGTGAGGATGCACACGAGTGGGGCGTGGAGGCAGGTAAACCGTTGGATTACGCCTACTACGACGCTCTCAATGCTCGCTACAAGACGCAGGCTATAGACAAGCTGAACGAGTTGGCCGCTCAAGATGAGCCTTTCTTTCTTAACTACTGGCCGCAAATACCGGTCAACTTTACCCGTAGAAACCGCGTTTTTACTACTGCAAACGGCGGTACCTGGGTTGAGAGTATGACTGATCTGGATAGTCATCTTGGCGATCTTTTTGCCGCTCTGGAAAAGACGGGTGACGCCGACAATACGGTTGTTGTGATGATGAGTGACAATGGCCCAATGTTTCAGGCCATGCCTGACTCCGGCTATTCTCAAATGATATTTCGCGGGTTCAAGGGCGATACCCTGGAGGGCGGGATTCGTGTGAATGCCTATGTGCGCTGGCCCAACGTGATAGAAGCTGACACCTTTGCCGGTGATATTGTTTATGCCGGTGATTGGTACACGACCCTGGCGACAATTGCGCAGGCAGACCAGCATATTCCCCGGGACCGGGTGGTTGATGGCATTAACCAGACTTCGCTGCTGCTGAACGGCGATGAATATGGCCGTCGAGATTATCATCACGTCTATGAAGGGCCACACCTGAAGGCAACCATCAAGGAACAATTTAAAGCACATTGGCCTGCCCCGGGCTCCCCAGGCTTTGCTTTGCCTGTGTACGACCTGTACAGGGACCTTAAGGAAACCAAACCATTGTTGGCTACTGGCATGTGGTCGGTGGCGTACTTCCCAGATATGCGCGAACGTCACATGGCATTGAAGAAAAAATTCCCCGACCGCAAGGAAACGCATGGCACACCCTATGAAGGCATCGCTAACTTGCGGCCAGAGACCAAAGCGCTATTGGAGTATTACTACGTCGCCCGCAAAGCAGCGGGGCACTGATGCCCAAAGCACGAACTGCAGTAGGTGATACAAATTGCCTACAGGCAGGGACTGGCTGGGAATAGCTGCAAGTTTGAACAGATGTTTCACGCTTCCACGATTGGGCTTATCGATTAATTGCCAGAATTGTTAAGCGTATTAATGGGATGACAGCAGGAGGAAAGGTAAATGCAAGCACGTTACTTGGCCATGGTGGCAGTATTGATAAGCTCGACCGGTTCTTGGGCAAGCTCTATTGAAGATACGCACCGGTTTGTGCTGGGTGTCTATGAGCAAGATATCGACGTGACAGCTGCGGTTACCAAGGACCCGTTGCCAGAACTGGATATTAACTTCGATAGAGTCCTCGGGCTTGAAGAAAGCAGCACCACAGCTTTTTTTAGCTACCAGTGGCGTTTTAAGGACAAGTGGTCGCTGCAGGGCTACTACTCGCAGATGGAAGCGGATGGCAAAAAAATTGCCAACAGAGATTTCAATTGGGACGGAGAGGAATATACGGCCGGTGTGCGCGTGGATACCGACTTTGGCCTGGATACTTATCTTCTCGCAGTCAATTACTCTCTGATAAGGGATGATCGAAAAGAATTGGGTATTGGGCTAGGTCTACATGCCTTTGATATAGACACAACGATTGCAGCAGCAGTAGGCGTTGACGGGCTTGAACGCGCGGGCAATCGCTCTACCAGTGAGCTTACAGCCCCGCTGCCCAATATTCGAGCCTACGGCACCTATTTGCTTACCGATAAGTGGGAGGTGTCTGCCGCCCTGGGATGGCTGAGTTTTGATTACGATGACTACAGTGGCGACTACCTGTTTCTGACAGCATTCACAGAATATCGATTTACCGATCGCTTCGGGGTTGGCTTGTCATACCAGGCAGCGGAAATCGATGTATCTCACAAAGATAATCGCGGTAAGGAAGAGTTCAATATCGATCTGCTTGGGCCGAGCATATATCTGACCTATGGCTTTTGACGGCAGCGCACTAATTAATCCCTAGTGCGTCGCCAGCTTGCGCTAGGAACGCCTCTACTGCGTTGGTGGTTTATTCATTTGCACCGCAGCTAACTGCCCACTTCGGCGTCCCATATGGCGCACCGAAGCTGCTATTCTGAGCAAAACCAATAACAGTAAAGCAGAACGTTTCTATGCGGCTTTTCATTCGACTGCAACAGGTCCGCGCAGTTTTTGCACTCATGCTTTTCAGCTCCGCATTGATGGCGGCGCCTGTCACCCTCGATCGTCTTAAGTCCGCACCTGCCAGCCCTGATAACTGGCTTGCTCACGGCCGTGACCTTAACGAAACACGGTTCAGCCCGCTCGAGCAGGTGCATACCGGCAATGTCCAGACACTCGGCCTGGCCTGGAGCTACGATTTTCCGGATACCCGTGGGCTGGAGGGCACGCCCCTGGTCGCCGATGGCGTAATGTATGTCACGGGTAACTGGAGTGTTGTTCATGCTCTGGATGCCACCAGCGGAGAACCATTGTGGGTCTATGATCCAGGCGTTGCCCGCGAGCGGGCCAATGCATTCTGCTGCGGTGTAATCAATCGCGGTGTGGCGCTTTGGCAGGACAGCGTGCTGGTCGGCACCCTGGATGGTTATCTTGTGGCCATCGACCGCAACGACGGCACTGAGCTTTGGCGCACCCAGACGATTGATCCGGCCAAAAACTACTCAATCACTGGTGCGCCCCGTGTTGCCGACGGTGTCGTTGTTATTGGCAACGGAGGCTCGGAATACGGCGTGCGAGGCTATGTCAGCGGCTACGATGCCGCAACCGGTGAGCAACTCTGGCGGTTCTACACTATACCGGGCAATCCGCAAGAGGGCTTTGAATCACCCCAGATGGCCATTGCGGCAGAGACCTGGACTGGCCAATGGTGGACTATGGGAGGAGGCGGAACGGTCTGGGACTCGATTGCCTACGACCCTGAATTAGATCTGCTTTACATTGGTGTCGGCAACGGGGCTCCCCATAACCGGGAAATGCGCAGTCCGGAAGGAGGGGACAACCTCTACATCGCCTCGATCGTTGCATTGCGTCCGCATACGGGTGAATACGTTTGGCATTATCAGCAAAACCCTGGTGAAACCTGGGACTATACGGCCACCCAGCAGATGGTGCTCGCAGATATAAGCTGGCAGGGCATGACACGCCAGGTTCTGATGCAGGCACCTAAAAATGGATTTTTCTTTATCATCGACCGGGTGACAGGTGAGCTGCTGTCTGCGGAGCCCTTTGTGCCAGTCAATTGGGCCAGCCATTATGATATGGAGACAGGCAGACCGGTGGAAAACCCAGCTGCTCGCTACGTGGAGGAACCCTTTACGGTGCGCCCCAGCGGCCTGGGTGGACACAACTGGCATTCGATGTCTTACAGCAAGCAAACAGGCCTGGTGTATCTTCCCGCTCTTGATTTCGGTGCCCCAATGGAGCAAGAAGAGGAATACACCTGGTTTGAGGGTCAGTGGAACCTGGGTTACAAAATGGGCTTCTCGCCCTTTGGCCGCTTGTTGAGCCAGGCGCTGCTGCGACGCATGCTGGACAGCTACTTGCTTGCCTGGGATCCCGTCAAACAGCAGGAAGTCTGGCGCGCGCCTAATCCCGACATGGGCGGCGGTGGCGTTATGTCAACGGCAGGCGGGCTCGTGTTTCAGGGAACGGCCGACAACCGTTTCAAGGCCTATGATGGCAGTAATGGCAAAGAATTATGGTCCTTTGATACCCAGCACGGCATCGTTGCCGCGCCTGTTACCTATAGGGTTGACGGTCGCCAATATGTGTCGGTGATGGCCGGCCAAGGCGGCGGCTACAGTATGATGATAGGCCTGGAAAGGCAGCCAGCCACGTCCAAGCGCAGGGTGTTGACCTTTGCCCTTGGTGCAGATCAGGTGCTGCCAGGCTACGAGCTACCATCAACGCGAGCACAGCCTCCGCAAACAAACGCCAGCGCCGAGGCTATTGATCGCGGTGGCCTTGCCTACACCCGGTTCTGCGCTCGTTGTCACGGAGGCGGCGTGGTCTCTGACGGCAGTGTGCCCGATTTACGCAAGCTCGATAACAGCTGGTATGAGCAGTTTGACGCGGTTGTACTCGACGGCCTCATGCTGGCTGTGGGCATGCCTCGTTTCGACTCTGTACTGACACCGGAGCAAAGTGGTGAGATAAAGGCATACATACTCGACCGGGCCGAGGACGAGTGGGTACTGCACAACGATTCAGGCTGGTGGCTGGCAATCAAAGCGTGGGTAGCGGATAAAGTCGCCGCCTTACTGTTGTTGTTCGTCTGACCGACCAAGTGGAGAAAAATTAACAATGTCCAGTGCAACTAAAAAATCTTTCAAAATAGCTATTATTGGCGCCGGTCCCGCGGGTATTGGCGCCGGCCATGAGCTTCTGGAGCAGGGTTTCAATGACTTCACGATTTTCGATGTGCTGGACGCACCCGGAGGGACCTGGCACCTGCACTCCTATCCGGGACTAGCGTGCGATGTGTGGGCTCACTCATACAGTTTCTCTTACGCGCCCAACCCGGATTGGTCTGCCAACTTTGTACAGGCAGCCGAAATCCAGGCCTATCTGGCTCGTTGCGCAACAGAGTTCGGGCTGGACCCGCATATCCAGTTAAACACGCGGATAACGCGCGCGCGGTTCCAGAAAGATGGGACCTGGCTGCTGGAAACTGACCAGGGCGCTAGCCATGACTTTGATATTGTCATCAATGCCATGGGTAACCAGCACACGCCGCTTTATCCGGACGTACCGGGTATGGATAGTTTTAGCGGAGATAGTTGGCACGCGACCCGCTGGGATAATAGCGTTGACCTTACCGGTAAGCGGGTTTTGATTGTGGGTTCTGCTGCCAGCGCCGTCCAAATTGTTCCAGAGGTGGCCAAAATTGCCGGGCATTTGACAGTACTACAACGCTCCGCTAATTGGATCATGCCCAGAAACTGGAAGGAATACACGTCTGGCCAGCGCCGCCGCTGGCGTCGATTCCCATTCCTTATCTCATTAATCCGTAAAGTCCAGGGCGCTATGATGGGACAGGTGCAATATGCCGTCACCCTGGGCCATAACCGCATGGGTCAGTTTGAGAACATGGTACATAAGTTTATCGATAGTAGCGTCGATGACCCAGAAATGCGCAAAGCGCTCACCCCCGACAGTCACTATGGTTGTAAGCGCGGCCTGGTGTCCGACGATTTCTATCCGGCGCTCAATCGCGACAATGTGGATTTAGTGCATGCCGGTCTGCAGGAAGTCACTGCGACGGGTGCTATTACCGACAGTGGGGAAAATCTCGAGGTTGATGTGATTATTTACTGCACCGGTTATCGCATACTGGATTTCGACCGGATAGAGGTCACCGGCGAGAACGGGGAGAACCTGGCCCAGGTGATGGCGGATAATCCGCGTGCACACAAGGGTATATCGGTGCCGGGGTTTCCTAACTACTTCTTCGCGATCGGTCCGAATGGGCTGGTGCTTAACGTGCCTTATTTCAAAACCGCCGAGAAAAGCCTCAGCACTATTGTGCGCCTGCTCAAGGAAATGCAAAGTTCAGACATCGCTGCGATTTCGCCAAAAGCAGCTGCCTTCCATGAGTACAATGAGTGGATGGCCGTTCGTTTCGATTCGTTTTCCTGGGGAGCAAGCGACTGTAACAGCTACTATCGCAATGCCTCAGGTCATGCACCGTTTCTATTCCCGGGCAGCTTCAAAGAGTATTGTCGCTCGCAGGATGCAAGCGGACTGCATGAGTACGATGTCACCACGACATAAACGGCGCAATTGGGCTATGGTTACTTGTAGACTGAGTTATCTAACGGTAAGGAGCGGTAGTGAGTAGCCATTTTGATGATGGTATCTGTCTAAAAATAGGCGTGACGGCGCACCGGGACCTGAGTCATGCAGATGAGTTGAGCATGGCGCGGCAGGTTCGCGAGTTGTTTGCCAGTCTCCAGGACACGTTCCCCGATCTGCCGTTGGTTGTCGTTAACTCACTTGCTGTAGGTGGGGATACTCTGGTTGCTCGCATTGCCATCGAGATGGGGGTTGGACTGGAAGTGCCACTGCCTATGCCCTTGTCTGATTACGAGCAAGACTTTAGCAGTGAAACGGCACTGCAGGAATTCCGGGCGCTGTTGCAACAAGCACAAGTGGTTGAACTACCGATTGTATCGGGAAGCACCTCTGAGTCGATTAGAGGTCGTGGCGACGACAGGAACTTGCAGTATGCCCAACTGGGTACCTATATCGTGGCCCACTCTCATATGCTATTGGCACTTTGGGACGGTGTAGACCGTCGCCGGCCAGGCGGTACTGCCAGCGTTATTCATTTTCAGTTACATGATGAGATGGCTGGGATTACGTCAGAGCGCAGCCTGGACCATCTCTTGGCCGACAAAGAGAGTGATTTGATCTACCACATTCACTGTCCAAGGTCAGATGAAGAGACGCGCGATTGTGGCCGATGGTTAAGTAACGAACGCGTATTTGAATCTCTTCAGATACCCGAAAACCATCGGGCGCCATTCCAACATATACAGGACTTTCGGTTGGATGGAATCAAGCATCATGATGCGATAGCCGCGTCGGGTGATAGTCTGATCGTGGACGAGGAGATGAGCCTCGATCCCAAGCTGGCGGAAATCGACAAAACTTATCGCACGGCAGACTGGCTCGCTAGTCGTTACGGAAAGCTGGTAGACAGGGAAGTGTTCGTCACCCACATGCTAGCGGTGTTAATGGGTGCCAGCTTTATTGTCTACTCGGAATATATTGAGTTTTCCTTCCTGCTACCTGCATTCCTGCTTTTCTTTTTCACTGCACTTTTTCTTAACAAGATTGCAGGTCTGTTTCAATGGCATCGAAAATACCTGGATAACAGGGCATTGGCGGAGGGCTTGCGAGTTCAGTTCTACTGGACACTGGCAGGAATTGAGGATTTTAAAGGCGCAGCTTTTACCTATGACAACATGATGCAGAAGCAAGACGTTGAGCTTGCCTGGATTCGTCATGTCATGAGAAGTGTCGGCAGTGCGGGCAGGGTCAACTTAAGTGGAACTAACACAGGGCTGGAGCTGGCAGCAAAGTACTGGATTGGTAACCTGGAAACAGGTACTGGGCAGCTGGGGTACTATGATAAAGCGTCCCATCGCCGACAGAAAAAACTAAAGCGGAATCAGTTTTACGGTGCGCTTACTCTTTGGGTTGGTATCTTTATCGCCATTGCACTGCTTGTAATTGGCGATTCTCTCGATGACCTGCCGACCAATATTCTCTTGATTTTGATGGGGTTTTTGCCGCTAACAGCAGGGATAAGACAGGCCTACGCCTATAAAAAGGCAGACAAAGAACTCACCAAGCAATATTTGTTTATGCATAAAACATTTGGCAAGGCTAGAAGTCATTTGCTCGCCGCTGAATCCGATTCTGGGATGGAGAAAAAAGTACTGCGGGCCCTTGGTGAAGCCTGTCTAGAGGAACATTCCGAATGGATCTTGATACACCGAGAGCGACCATTGGAGCATTCCGGCCTGCATACTTGATTACGGCTATTGTTTATCGATCTTCTCGATTGAGTAGCCCAATGCCAGCATCGCTTTGATGGTGCCTAGCACGACGACTCGGTCGTATTGTTTCTCTGACTCTGGTAGTTGGCCATAATCTACCAGACAGGGGTGAGTCTTTTGGCTGTCATTGCGGACATCCCCAAGTTTCCAGCCATCCTGGTAGCGCTGTAAGGCCCAAATGTCGTGGGTGTTTTCCGCTAGCTGCTCAACAAGGTCTGCTAGCATTGGCGGAACCTTGACCATTGAAACATCGATAGGCCTGGGTTCGTATCCGGCGTATTTTTCGAGGTCGCGCGCAAGGTCCAAAGATGTGGTGTACCGCTGCGCCGGATCTCGCGACATGGCCTTCAAACAAATTGTTTCCAGGGCCCTGGGTATGCTGTCATCTATTTGTCGTGGTGGCCTGGCATGGCTTGTCAGTATGTTGTCAAGTAACTCGGACCGACTTTCACCGTAAAAGGGCAGCTGACCGCAGAGAAGTTCATACAGCACTACGCCTAATGAGTAGATGTCGGTGCGGCCATCCACAGAACCGTTAGCCTCGCTTGCCTGCTCCGGGCTCATGTAAGCGGGTGTCGCAGCTGACGCTGTATCCTCCAGAACATTGCGAAGGTTGAACGCTATGCCGAAATCAGTAACATGGGCCTTCCCATTATCTTCCAGCATCACATTCGCAGGCTTGATGTCACAATGAACGATGCCATTGAGATGGGCGTGGTGTAGTGCCAGGGCCACATCTCTGACGATTTTGACAGTTTGGGGGATATTCAGCCTGTCTTTTTGCAGCGTTGATCGAAGGTCTTGTCCGCGTACAAATTTTGAAATGATGTACAGCGATCCATCGGGTGCTGTCACAGCATCGTATACCGGAACGATATGCTCATGGTCGAGTTGCGCGACCGTGCGCGCCTCGGTAATGAGCTGATCGATGCTGTCGAACTGAGAAAGGATTTTTTGGGACGGCTTCTTAATAGCGACTAATCTGTCAAGATCTCTGTCATAGGCGAGAAACACAAAGCCGAATGCGCCGCTTCCAAGAAATCGTTTGACCTCAAATCGATCGAGAATAACGTCACCTTCGCTCTGAGGCATTACTTCCTCATTCGAATGATTGTCAGGCGTCGAATTCTCTTTCCTCCAGTCAATAGTCTGGGTGTGTTGAAACGGTCCGTCGTTCATCTGGGTTCCTCTTTCGCAGGCCCTTCGGATTATCGCAGGAATTTATACATTTAGGCTTCGAGGCGCTGATGCTACAGCCGGTCAAATTTATCTCACCAGAAGCTGAGTGAATGCCGAGCGTCCTGCGCATGGCTTTACGTGGGTTGATAGTTTTTAGCCAAATACAGAGCGATGAATCCAATTCCCAGCTCTAGTAGTAGATACACCAACAGTAAAGGGTGGGGCATGCCGTCGATAACAATGCTCAGAGCTCTTCCAGCGGCAAGTCCGAGCATGAAGACTGCGAGGCTCCAAAGAGCGGGAAGCCTTAGCGAGTGCAGTCTGGCACCAGTAATCCAGAACACTACCATCGCCAGATAAAGACCCATCACGGCCCTGAATATGTGGCTAGAGTTAACGCTGCTGGCATCAATGCCAAATAGATAGGCCATAGATTCTTGCGGCATAAATCCGTAGGAAAGAGCGACTGGAATAAGGCCAACTGCAGCCAGTAGTAAAAATATACTTTCTCTTGTCATGACAACTCCAGGTTGATGTTTGCAGCAGTCCGATGGTTCGCAACGGAATATAGCACCACAGCGAGCAATGATTGCCACAGTAACACCTACGCAGAGTTTTCTGAAATCTGGAGACAATGCGTGCACGATAGGTTACAGAGAGTGATCGAGCAGCAAAATTCACCTAATGCGCAGTCAGGCCTTTCCGCAGCATGGTGGCGATAGATTCGCGAGTATCATGGGTGACTTTCCTACCTGTGGGGCAAGGCCCACCAGCGCTACCAAGGCGCCGATCACGCCCAGGCTGCCAGCAATACCGAAAGTCATTTGCTGTGCTGCTAATTGGTCGTAACCCTCGTTGGCGAACAACTGGGGCAGGGCGCTCTATATCCATGACCTGTAACAGTCCCGGCTGCAACATGGCCAGGGCACCGGCGTAACTGGACCAGATGAATGCAGCGAAGAAGTAGGCCAGGAGGTGATGGCGTGCTACGCCTTCACTTATGTCAGTACCGAGAAAGCGTGTCACTATTGAGGTGGTTCCTAGAGCCCAAAAGCTTCGAATTGATCGGGGCGTTTGCGGATCATGCTCACAGCGAAACGCCGGGCCATTTTGCCGCCTGTAAGCCAGCGAATCATGCTGCCACTGCGCTCAGTACTAAGGATCCCGTCTACCAGGAATGGAGCGACGGTCTCAACAGTGTCGACAAGGGTGTTCATCGCCTTTCGAGACTGTTCAAAGTACTCGGGATTATCCCGTGCTTCACGCACTACAGCTTCTGTGATGACCATCCCGGGGCGAATTTTTCCGATGATGACACCTGAGTCCTTCAGCTCCTTTTGCAGAGCATCGGTGAAATAGTCTAGCCCGCGCTTGGTGCTGCCATAAATGCCCAGGCCTCGAAAGTACTCGCCGTTGCTGCCGCCACCTAACATGTTGAAGAGCTTGCCTCGACCTTGCTCCTGCATGCCCCTGGCGGCGACACGGCAGCCGTTCATGGTGCCGAGCATATTGGTGCTTAGCATGCTCTCCAGGTCGGTTTGTGGTACATCGAGAATGGGCCAGACGGTTCTCGCAAGACCAGCGTTGTTGATCCAGATGTCCACGCTTCCAAACTCAGACTGGCCCCGGTCCCAGAGCGCCTGCACTGCGTCTATATCGGCGACTTCGCAGGCTTGTCCCAAAACTGTGCCTGCTGTTTCCTCAAGTGAAACAACGGCAGACGAAACCCGCTGTGAATCGCGGCCGCTTACCAGCACCTGATGGCCTCGTGAGCTAAACTCCTTGGCCAGGCCCAGACCTATACCCTGGGTACTACCGGTAATCACAATATTAGTCACGATTCTTCTACCGCCGGTGATTGTTCAAAGATGAATGTGTACTGCATGATGAGCTGCCCGAAGAGCGTGATATCACGTCCTGAAATTTCTGTTTATAATGATATAAAACCATATCATTATCACAATTTTGTCACAATGTGAGGGGCGTCTGGAATATGCCAAAAAACTGTTTTTTTAGCTGTCATTACGCAGTGCCAAGCGCTTGATCAGGGTCGCTGCGCTGCAGTTTTCCAGCGGCACGGATGTAGACGTTAATCTTGCCACCAGCATCGAGATGATAGAGCGTGCCGGCGAGCACAAGCCTCAGGTGATGGTGCTGCCAGAGTTTTGTAATCATATCTCCTGGTATGACGATGCGCAGCACGCATGGGATGTGTCTCTGGATCTTGATGGCGCATTCCTGCACGCCATCGCAGCGCAGGCGGCGCGCCATCACTGTCATCTGGTGATTAACGTCTCCTTGCGCCGGAGCGACCAACAACTCACCATCACATCGTTGATGTACGGGCCGGATGGATCTCTGCTGGCCCAGGCCGACAAACAAACGCTAATGGGCCACGAGAACTTCTGGTTCCAGCGAGCCAAGCAGGTAAGCCCTGTACTCGACACAGAGGTAGGCCGCCTGGCCATGTTCCCCTGTAGAGATGGAGTCACGTTCGAAACACCGCGCGGGCTGGCCCTGCGTGGTGCTCAGCTATTTTGCGATTCATTGAATTCATTCGCCCTGGACGAGGCCAGCCTGCATGTGCCTGCGCGTGCTCCCGAGAACCGTTGTTTTTTGGTGGCGGCCAACAAAGTGGGCCCGCTGATACCCCAGAACCTATTGCAGCAAGTGAGTGAAGACACGCATATTCCACTGAGGTTTTTGTATGGCGCGGGGGAGAGCCAGATCGTCTCACCGCAAGGAAAAGTGCTCGCCAAGGGGCCGCGTGATAAAGATGCGGTGGTATGGGCGGATATTGACCTGTCGCAGGCAGATGAAAAGCGCTCTGTCGATGGCACTGACTGCTTTACGACACGCCGGCCGCATCTGTATTCGGCAATTGCGACTGCGCCCAAGGCCATTAGATCGGTACCGGCCCAATCAATCACCGTGGCTTGCCTTGCGCCAGGGTTGCAGGGTGAGTCAGCCATTGTCGAGCTAGAGGCGCTCATCGCTGAGCTGCCGGCGGACACTCGGCTAGCTGTATTGCCTGAGCTCTTTAGCGGTATGGAGTGGGGCACTTCTGACAAGCAGCTTGAGCAGTCGCAGGTGCTAATCGAGCGGCTGAGTTCAATGTGTGAAAGCAGAAATGATTTTCACATCGTTACTTCACTGCCCATGGCGCAAGGGCAGGGGGTTGGCCTTTCTGCGTTACTGATTGGCAGCTCGGGGCCGGTGGCCACCCAGGGCCAACTGCACGCCAGCGCGCGCTTTCCAGGCCTGCAGCTGGCAGAGAATTTTGACTCTATCGACTTTTCCTGGGGGCGTCTGGCGCTGCTGACCGCCGACGATATGCGCCACCCGGAAATGAGTAAGTTGGCGGCAATCGAAGGGGTTCATCTGCTTGTCGTTCCAGGTAAATTGTTAGAGACCTGGGAAGCGACGCTTGCGCTTCCCAGTCGTGCTGCAGAGAATCGCATTTGCCTGGCTTACAGCAGTTTGGCAGTGGGGGAGCACGGAGGAATGATTGCAGATCTTCACCAGGATTTCACCCTGATGACGGCCTGGGCGCAGCGCAGCTTCGACGGTTTTATCAACCAGCCGCTGATCACGCAGCAAATTCCAGGTCAACGTATAACACTTGCTTCCGTCAACCTTCTGGCAGCCAATAACAAGTTAATGTCCGAGCAAACGGATCTTATTCTGGATCGCCCATGGGAATTAAGCGGGGAGCTCATCAGGGAATCTGACAATGACTGATACAGCCCATTTACTGAAAAACTACATTCTGGGGCCGGCCCATGTGGGCTTTGTGGTTGAGGACATGGCGTCTGCGATCAATCACGTTAGTCGCCTCTACGGCCTAAGTGAAGAGGATGTTCACTATGAGCCCGCGCCTGGAATCGCGGCACCGACGCGCTTTGCATTTTTTAGCGTGGGCGGCCTTGCCTTTGAGTATATCGAGCCCTGTGATGAGATCTTTCGAGCAAAACTGTTCGCGGCTCCCAGTGGCGGCGGGGGTATCAATCATATTGCCTGGAAGGTCACTGACATACACGGAGCGCTCAGCGCATTGGCGCGTCACAACGTTGTTCCCGGCTATGTCACACCTGATGGGGTAATCTGCATTGGACATAAATTGATGGTCTACCTGGACCCCACTACGACGGGTGGTCAGTTGGTGGAATTGATCGAAGAGCAGCCTCCTGAAGGTGAATGATCTACTCGTAAACTCAGGGCGCTATCTTTATTTCCTCAATGGCGAATTGACCAAGGTGGAAGAAAGCTGGCAATGCGAACCCAAGGCAGACGGACGACTCTGTGTACGCAGCACTCGCAAAGTACCGGGGCTGACGATTTCTGTGGTCGCCTGGATTGATGCCGGCGTAGTCACTGCATTTGAACTAGGCTGGGATGCTGGTGATGCAACCGTTATTGAGGCAAGTTATGCACTGCAAGCCGATAGTGTCGAGTACTCACGCTCTTTAGGTGGAACTGTGACGCATCCCAATTCAGTCATTTCGGGTGAGCATGTTAGTCCGGTATTGTACCCCCTGATGCGGGTGTTCACCGGTTCGGTGATACGTCAGTTGGCCACGGATGGTGGATCGTGTGCAGTATTGGTGCCGTCAGTTTCACAACCCGATAATCCCAAGAGCTTGCTGTTACCCGATATCACCAAACGTCGAGTTGTCGATTTGGGAGACTGTGATTTGCAGCAAATCGATGGCGCTACAATCCAGTGCAGTTTGTGGCAGTTCATTGGCGGGCAGTACGGGGCTGATGCCAGATTTTGGCTCGATGAAAGTAATCACCTGCAGCGTTATTGCTGGAGACAGGACGAGACCCGGCAATGGGATGTTCGTCTCGCCTGATCAAAACTGCTCATTGCCAGCCATTGCCTCTGTCGCGCAAGACTTTAATAGCGCAATAACTGGCAAATGTATCTCGATGTGTCACCAACGAGTTACTCTATACGGCAGCTGGGTTATGCTAGTAAGCAAAGTTGTGAACCAAGGAAAAAATCCATGAGAAACATGATTGCACTTTTTACAGTGCTAATGATTGCCATCGGTGGCGTCAATGCTGCAGATGAAGCGAGCCTGACGATAGAGCTGAGCGGTCTTGCCAAGGCTGAAGGCGATGTCTATATCTCGGTTTATGACAATCCGGATGACTGGCTTGGAGAGTCGACAACTGCTCGGCTGGCGGTCGTTATTGGGGATGCACTGGTTGATGATCTGGTTATCGCGAAGTTGGAACTCCCCCCCGGCGACTATGCGATTTCCATCTATTACGACGTCAACGACAACGGTGATCTTGATACCAATTTTATCGGTATCCCGAAAGAGCCGGTGGCCTTGTCAAACAATGCCAAAGCCAAGTTCGGTCCTCCCAAGTACAAAGATGCAGTCTTTTCTCTTAGCAGCGAGGGCCTGACGCAGCGCATTGAGATGAAAGAGATCTAGCCAGCGGGGCTTGGAGCCGGACCCACAACGCGCGCGCCGGTGAAAAACTCAATAGTGTGGGCGGTACCTTCCTCGCCCAGACCCGACAAGCCCCAGGCGCTCCTGGGGACAGCTGGGCTCAACGATAATAAGTTGTAACCGTTAATTTTTACGCCGCCTGTACGCAGCTGTCTGGAAAACGCAAAGGCCTTGTTCTGGTCCTGGCTGTAGACATAGGCAGCGAGGCCATAGTCTGTGCCATTGGCCAGCTTTAGCGCTTCCGCTTCAGAATCGAAACAGTGCACTGTCGCCACCGGTCCAAATATTTCCTCGGTGGTGTCTTGCGGGGCGCAGCCGTCAACAAGCGTCGGAGGTATAAAGTATCCCGGTAAGTCTGGCAGCGTTGTGTTCTGCGTGAGAACTCCACCCTTTGATAGCAAACGATCAATCTCGGCCAAAACACTGTTGTACTGTAGCGCGTGAATTTGCGGGCCCATAGTGGAGTTGCTGTCCATCGAATTCCCGAGGATTACTTTGCCGAACTCTACCTGTACCCGCTCCAGTAATTCTTCCTTGACCGAGCGGTGTACAATTACACGGCCTAGCGCTCTGCACCATTGGGCATTGAGGTTAGTCAGACCGAAGGCGATACCTTTGGCCGCCTGCTCCAGGTCGGCATCGGCAAACACGACCATGGGATTGTTGCCGCCCAGCTCCAGCTGCAGTGGGGTAAAAGCATCCACGCAGGCGCGACTGATCGCACGACCGCCAGCGGTGCCCCCGGTAAAAGAAATCGACTTGATACGGGGATCTCCTACCATCAATCCACCGGTAATTCTGCTACCACATGTCAGTTGGAACGTTCCCTTTGGAAGACCCATATCCTGAATGACGCTAGCCATCGTTAACGCAGAATGGGGTGCCCATTCAGAAGGCTTAACAATGCAGGGGGCGCCTGCGCCCAATGCGCTGGCTATCTTGTGAGAACCGATGGCGGTAGGGCCGTTCCAGGGGTTGACCAGTAGCGCTGGTCCCCATGGCCGCCTGAAGTACTCTACTTCGCCAGCCTTACCGGGAAATCGCTGTTCGAGATGCCCTTCTCGTAAATACTGCGCGGCTCCCCTGAAACTATAGGGGGCAAGTTCTGCCATGGTGCGGGTGACGGAGATGACCGCGCCAGTGGTGAGAGCATCTGCGCGTGCTATGGACTCGCGTAAGTCAGCGTCATTAAGGCGCTCTGCAATACGATCGAGAATATTCGCTCTCTCTTCGGCGGAGCTGTTCTCCCAGGCGCCATCACCGTGAGCTTGGTCAGCTGACGCAAGTGCGCGTGCCACCTGTTCCTCGCTACAGGAAAGTTGCTCCTGCAACGATTCAAGTGTATTGGGGTTGTGTAGCGAATGATTCCTGGATTCCAGCGGAACTTCTACATTGCCATCAATATAGTTAAGCAGATCCGGGAGCTCGGAGAGTTCATTGGCCGATCTTGGTATTTTAAGTTGTTCCACAATAGTAAGTGCAAGTGTCCTTTTTGCGTAGTGTCTGTTACCAACAGCTGTGCTTCTTTGCGTATTGTCAATTTTGCAATTAGGCCAGGTATTACAATTCGGTCTCAAACAAATTGAGAGGTGATTCCTATCATCGGACTCTACATTCTTTTCGGCATTTCACTGCTCGCGCTTGCACTGTATGTAACGCGCTGGAGGAATCATGACGCTGGTATTTGGTCAGCGCCGGCCGCATGGAATCGCTGGGCACTATACTGTTGTGCATGTATTTGGTTTGCCTACTTTAGCGGTGCTCTTGCGGCAACGTTGTCCAGTCCTATTGTCTATCAAGCTCAGCTGCAGGATCCCTGGTGGTTAATCAGTACCCTGGTACTGTTTGCTTTCATCATTGCTGCATATTGGATCTATTGGTATCGCAATACCTTGCGCTTTGACCGGCGTCTGGATCCGCTTCCGCAACTGGTGTTTGGGCTCGGCTGGGGTTTTTGCACCGGGCTGTTGTTTCTTTCCTGGTGGCATGTGGCTTTGCGGCTAGGTGCGACCTGGCCGCTCTGGGGCGTCTGGTTGCTGGCCTATACATTGATATCAGTTTGGCAGGCATTTTGGATGGACATGTATTGGGATGTCTATGTATCCCCAGAGCACGATACGCCGCAATCCATTCGGCAGAAGGTGCCGCGTACTCATATACCGAATATGACACTGTGCCTGACATGGTTCGCGGTTTACGAAAACTACTGGTTGTTTATTGCGCTGCAGACAATAGCGTTGTTGGCCGCGGCTTTCGGTATGCGTATGCCGGCGCCCTGGAATCGTGAGAGCACGCCGGCTGCTCGCCGTGTGCCGGGCCTGTTGGGTTTGCCCAGAGCAGGAGGCTACATTGAGGAAAGATGAAGACGAGAAATTTCAATGTCCAGGGCTGGGTGTGTAGATGAAAGAAAAACTCGATCCAAAGCGGGTAGACGTGCTCGCAGATGACCGTTGTGAATGGGCCGAGTCTCTGGATGCCGGCAACATACACCGTTTTGGGCACTGATGGCTTCGTTTTCAGTGGATCACGACCAGAGTTGCGTGATCACTTCGAGCTTAGCGCCCGATACATTGTTCCTGCGGCGCTGAAATCCCTGCACCGACAGGGCGCTATTGATGCGCAAACACTGCACCAGCAGCTGGCGCCTCTGGATCTAGCTGTCGCTAAAGCGGACCCGGCAGCCCGTTAGGTCAATCCTGAGAGCACTCTATCGGCAGCGTGGTCGACGCCTTTCTGTTTGCTATCCTTAATAAGAATGATTTGCATTTAGATGCATCTTTGGCTAAAGTTCCCCGCAACTGACGCGAGTCAGCAAGTTGAACAAGATCTTTAGGGGACATGATGACCAAGTTGAATGTGTGCAAGACCGCAGCGGTCCTGTTACTGAGTGCCGCCACCGTTGGCGCAACCGCTGCTGGGGATACGCCAACAGTTGAAGAAATGTGGGAGCTTATCCAGCAGCAGCAGAAGGAAATCGAAACGCTCAAGGCCGATGCAGCCAAGCGTGACAATCAGTTTCTGGTTGTAGAGGAACGTTTGGATGATACCGCAGACGCGGTAGAGCTGGTCGCGGAAATGGCCCCTGCGGTGGGTAACTCCGGTGGCAACACGACCCTTGGCGGCTACGGTGAGATGCACTACAACAATCTGGAAGATCAGAATGGCGATGGCGACAAGACTGAATTGGACTTTCATCGCTTTGTCTTATACCTCGGCCATGAGTTTAACGAGAGTACACGCTTCTTTAGTGAGCTGGAGCTGGAGCACTCGTTATCAGGAGATGGCAAGCCAGGTGAGGTTGAGCTGGAGCAGGCTTATATTGAACATGACTACCTGCGTAACCACAGCGTAAAGGCAGGTTTATTCCTGATGCCGGTTGGTATCATTAACGAAACGCATGAGCCGCCTACCTTCTATGGCGTTGAACGTAACCCCGTAGAGAAAAACATTATTCCTGCTACCTGGTGGGAAGGTGGACTGGCGGGTACCGGTCGTTTTGGTCAGGGCTTCAGCTACGACGCTACGCTTACTTCTGGCCTGGGCCTGGAGGATGGCGAATACAAAATTCGTGATGGTCGTCAAAAGGTTGCCAAGGCCAAGGCTGACGCGCTGGCCTATACAGGTCGTCTGAAGTACACCGGTATCTCCGGTCTGGAGCTGGCCGTTACTGCCCAATATCAGGAAGATCTGTATCAGGACACATTACCCGAAACCATTGATGCCACGCTGCTGGAAGCACATGCTGCCTGGCAGCTAGGTGATTTTGCCCTGCGTGCACTGTACGCGCGCTGGGACATTGACGAAGCGATCAATGCGATCAAGCTCGGTGCCGATGAGCAAACGGGTTGGTATGTAGAGCCCAGCTGGCGCATCAATGATAACTGGGGTGTCTTTGCCCGTTACAATGATTGGGACAATTTAGCTGGTGCCGGTGTCGATGGCGGTATTGCTCAGCTGGATGTTGGTGTTAATTACTGGCTCAACCCCAACGTGGTGTTCAAGTTGGACCTACAAAAACAGGAAGCTGAGAAGCGAGGCGCCAAGGAACTGGATGGCTTTAATCTCGGAGTGGGCTATCAGTTCTGATGAACGTGCTTTGCCAATGGCTTGATTCGCCTCTGCGTATTTTACGCAGGGGCATTTTGCTATCTGTGTTTCTGGTTCCAGCTGTTATCGCTGAGGACTACCTGAGCACAGAGGAGTTCCTGGGGCAGGTGTTTGGTACAGAGGTTCCTGCTCCAGAAAAAATGTGGGTCAGTGACGAGCAGCGTCAGGTCGCAATCAATACCATTGGCCTCGGGCGCCCGCCGATTCGCGTGCACTATTGGCGTGAAGGCCAGCGCAGCGCCTGGATCCTAAAAGAAATTGGCAAGGAAAAACCGATTACCATAGGCGTAGGGATCAACCAGGGGCAGGTGGAGAGCGTGCGCATACTTAGCTTCCGTGAGAGTCGAGGTTGGGAAGTGAGGTACCCTTATTTTACTGACCAGTTCGGTGGCGCCACGGTTGACGACAATAATCGTCTTGATCGTCGTATTGACGGCATTACCGGCGCGACTCTGTCGGTTAATGCAGTGCAGAAAGTGGTTCGCTGGGCCATTTATCTGGATCGCGGTCTAGAGACCGTCAGTACCGCCGATGCCCGCTAGCTTTCTTCGCAGTGTCCGTCTGTTCCTGTTGCGTTGGCATCGGCGCCTGGGCGTGGCGGTGTCGCTGTTGCTAATCTGGCTGGCGGTGACTGGAATTGCGTTAAACCATTCATCTGACTGGGGACTGGATCAAGCGACAGGCCCTGGCGTGCTGCAAACAGTGTACCGCGGCGACGTCATAGCGTTCACCAGTTATCGGGCGGGGGACATCTGGGTCAGCCATAATGGCGCAAGCACGCTTTATGTGCAGGGCACAGAGGTTGGCTACTGTAGCCAACCTTTTGCTGGTGCGGTGTTTATGGGCGATGAAATCATCGCCGCCTGCGGTGAAACTCTGCTGGTTGTATCCACGGGTGCAGAGCTTATTGAGTCGATCGATATCGCTTATGACCTCGAGGCGTTGCCCGATGCGATTGGTATTGCCGCCGGGATTGATGATCATCACCTGATGTTGCGCAGTGGCGATGTTTCGTACTCAGTCAGCCTGGATAGCCTGGCGCTTACAGTTTTTTCGGATGCAATAGGCGCCGCCGTGTGGGCAGCACCCGCGGCGCATGGGGATGATATTCAGTCTCTGCTCGAACAGGCTTCTTTTGGTAGCGGTGTGTCCTGGACGCAAATGCTGGTCGATCTGCACAGCGGCAGAATTCTTGGTCGCCTGGGAACCACAGGAATGGACCTGGTGGCGATTCTTTTGATCTTGCTGGCCAGCAGTGGCGTGTGGGTATGGACGACCAAGCCCGGGCGTTTTCGCAGAAAAACCAATGCAAAGAACCGTTAAGCCTGGGGGCCGTCGACCCTCGGAACCCCCATTAAACTGTCTATCGCTTCTTTTTTTCGCACATGCTGGATAATACGATAAAGCAAGCCGGCAGCGGAGCCGTTAAGCAATGCATCAACAACCATGTTATCTGTATCTACAGCTGCAGCATTTTTTAACAGCTTAGCGAAGGTGAGGGTAAAGTTTTCTGAGTGGCGCTGGCGAATATCCGTGCCAAAGAAAATGTCACACAGTTGCGGCATGTCTTCCCTATGGACTAATGCCAACGCGATCATTTTGCGTATAAACCAGGAATGGTCACCAGTGGCGGTGCGATGTCGCTGTTCGGTGAATTCATCACCGCTTATCTCTCCCGTGCCAGTGGGACCACAAACGGACATGTAGTGGAAGGAAGCAATAGCGCCCAGTTGCTCCTGTACAAGTTCATGTAGCTTGAAATAGGAGTTTCGCTGGGAGTGCACCTCAAGTCGGCGGGCACTTTGTTCCTGTATGGAAATAGCCTTGGTGTTGGCGGTTATTTCCTTTTGCTGCATAAAGTGGCCAATTACCAACCACAGGAAAGCCAGGGGGGCAAAAGCGCCCTCCAGAAAGCTGCCGATGTCTGCTGTTGGCAGATGGACGAAGTTGCCCCAGCCTACAATTTGCAGTAAGTAGAGTATGCCTGTGGTGATCCAGATGATCGTCACGGACAGCCCAAAAGCGACACGCCAGTCCATATGGAAAATACTCGCTGAGGCAGTAGAGCTTATGATCGATTCGTCATCAGCTAGTGGCATTGGGTGCTTTCCCTTTGGTCACAGTACTGTCAGCCAAATCGCGTGCAGCACCCCAGGTACCCACATCAGCAGGCACAACACGATGTTAATGATCAGGTCTGAGCCAGCACCTTTTTTCAGGTAGACAGCCACAGGTGGTAGAAAAATTGAAACGATCAATGCAACAAGCTTGTTATCCATTGGTGAGGTCCTTGCGTTTATTGTGAGTTTGACTGTACCAAATATAAGGGAGCCAAGGGTATAAGGCTAGGTCAATGAGCATCCGTTTGTTGGCGATAGTCCCTAGGAGTGACGCCATACCAGCGCCGAAACGCGCGGCGGAAATTGGCACTGTCGTGGTAACCGAGTAAGGCGGCAATGGAATCTACGCTCAGGTTTGAATCCTTAAGGTGGGAAGCGGCCATCTCGGCCAGCAGTTGCTCCCTGATTTGCCTGTAGCCGCTACCTTCGGTCTTTAGCCGGCGGGCCAGAGTTCGCTTGGACACATACAATGACCTGGCCACGTCATCCTCGCTCACGCTGCCCACAGGCTGTGCCAGCAGATAGCGTTTTACCCTGTCTGCCATGGATAGCGAGCGTACTGGCACTTCATCCAACAGACGCGCGCATAGGGAGCGAGCCACTGCGTAGGATTCTGCCTCACCAGAAGGATTTGGTTCTGCGCCCATTGCCGCGGGGATCTGCAAGCAATTTTCCTCCTGGTTGAACAGCACCAAAGAATGGATGTAGTCGCCATAGCGGTCATTGTAATCCGGTGGAGGATAGTTGAGCTTTACCAGCGCTTCGGTCAAATTCCGCCCTAGAAAAGATTCGATCAGGGCCTGTAGTACCAGGACAAAACACTCCAGCAGCATGCGCGACTCGGTGGCACTGGCTTTGAGCCTGTACTTTATTCTGCACTTGAGCCACTGGCTGTCTTCTTCCAACTCCAGATAAGCGAAGGGAATACGTATCGGCAAAAAGTCACGCAGCGACATGAGTGCGGTCAGCAGGTCCGGACTGGACAGTGCAACATAGCCCATGGGGCCGTGTGCGGAAGGGTGCAGCTGTTTGCCCAGACGGAGTCCGAAATCAGGCGCCTTACCCAGCATCCCGGCGTTTCGCAGCACGCGCAGCTGCTGTTCGCCGGTTAGCCTGGACTCATCTCCCGCCAACAATACCTCGGGTGCCAGGCCTGTGCCGGCCAGCAACCTGGGAAGGTCTCGCTCCAGTAAACCCAATTCTCTGGCCACGATGCGGGAGTAGCTGCTGGGTATGAAATAGGGATCGGCGACGGATGGCATGATTTTATTGTCTTTTAATGACCCCCTTATGTCAAAAAATGACCTCTTAAAAAAACCCCCTGCGGCTAGACTGCTCAATATTCAAACAAAGGAGCCAATCCATGCCCAAGATTACCCTGGTCGAATTTAACGGCACTGACCACACCATCGATGCCGAAGCCGGCAAATCCCTGATGCTCAACGCTATCGATAACGGCGTTCCCGGCATTGATGCTGATTGCGGTGGCGCCTGCGCCTGCGGCACCTGCCATGTGTTTCTGGATCAGCATTGGGTAGACACAGCAGGGGAGTCCAATCCGTTGGAGGAGTCCATGTTGTCCATGCGTCCGGATAGGGAGGAGGTCTCCCGACTGAGCTGCCAGATTGATGTAACCGACGCAATGGACGGCATGATTGTTCGCATGCCCGAATACCAGATGTAGGCCTAGGCCTCAGGAGATAACAGCATGAACCAGACCGCCCCAATGCCAGACCCGATTAATACGCCACTGGGCGAAATCGACTTTAGTGACCCTCGCATGTTCAGGGATGACAGCTGGCACGCGTACTTTGCCCGCCTGCGCAATGAATCCCCGGTGCACTACCAGGCCGACAGTCCCTTTGGGCCGTTCTGGTCCATTACCCGCTTTGAAGACATTGTAGCGGTAGACAGCAATTTTCAGGATTTCTCTTCAGAGCCTACGATAGTCATCGGTGATCTTGAGGAAGATCTGCCGATCGAAATGTTTATCGCCATGGATCCCCCCAAGCACGACGTTCAGCGCAAGGCGGTTCAATCGGTAGTGGCACCCCAGAATCTGGCGCAAATGGAAGACCTTATTCGCTCCCGGGTAGCAGAGATCCTCGACAACCTGCCTATAGGCGAGACGTTTAACTGGGTGGACGAGGTGTCGATCAATCTAACCACCCAGATGTTGGCAACACTGTTTGATTTTCCCTTCGAGGAGCGCTCCAAGCTGACATACTGGTCAGACATGGCTACGGCCGCGCCGGAAATTTCGGGTGGTGATGCCGATCACGATGAGCGCCAGGCGGCGTTAATGGATTGCCTGGCCACGTTTACCCGCATCTGGCATGAACGCAAGGCCGGCGATAGCGCCAGTTTCGACCTGATTACGCTGCTACAGAAAGACCCCAATACCGAGGACCTGGTCGACAGACCCATGGAATTCCTGGGTAACCTCTTGTTATTGATTGTAGGCGGCAACGACACTACCCGTAATTCAGCCACAGGGGGAGTGCTGGCGCTGAACCAGAACCCGGCTGAGTATGACAAGCTGCGCGCCGACCAGGGCTTGATTCCCTCTATGGTCTCAGAAATTATCCGTTGGCAAACGCCTCTGGCGCATATGCGGCGCCGTGCTACTCGCGACGTTGAGTTTGGCGGTCAGCAGATCAAGAAGGATGACAAGGTGGTCATGTGGTACATGTCAGGCAACCGGGATGAGCGCAGCGTGGATAATCCCGACGATTTTATTATCAACCGCAAAAATCCACGTCATCATATTTCCTTCGGCTTTGGCGTGCATCGGTGCATGGGAAATCGCCTGGCGGAGATGCAATTGAGGATACTATGGGAGGAGATCATGCTGCGATTCAGTCGCATCGAGGTGGTCGAAGAACCCCGGCGCGTGCTGTCAAATTTTGTGCGCGGCTATGAAGAGCTGAAGGTTCGCGTGCACCCTTTATAGCGCCTACTGGATGTCGACTGGTCTGTCGATGTCTCGGACAATACCCGGATCATCAACGGGGAAGCGGATAACCGCTTCCCCATTTTTACGCAGCACAGTGCGAGCACCTGAATCGCCCTCAAGTTTGGCTAACTGGGCGAAGTAGGCTCTGGAAAAGCCCACCGGGTGACCGGGAGTGCCGTTCAGACAGGGTTGGCAGATATCATCTGTATCCAGCGCGGCGGCTGCTTTGCAAAAAGTTGCAGGTATGATGTCAGGCATGTCGCCAAGTGCGATTAGTAGTCTATCCCAGTCGGGTAGGTGTTTAACCCCGTAGGCCAGGGTAGAGCCCATGCCCTCATCGGCCACTGGGCAGAGCAGGGTAGAAGCTCCCAGATTTTGCAGCTGATCTGCAAGCTCAGTATCGTCACCGCGCAGGCATACCATAACCGGCAGGCCGCTTCTGAGCGCCTGCCGCACAGTGTGGCTCAGCAGGGTTTGCCCATTGGGTAATAGTGCCTTGCGCTTGTCGCTACCGAAGCGACGGCTGGATCCGGCTGCCAGTAAGAGAATACCTGTGGTCATGCTGACAGCTTATCTGGGTTGGCAGCTATGGCCAATGAAACCGGTAATCTGCGGCCACAAAAAAGCCCCGTCTTGGCGGGGCTTGGGTATGCCGGTCGACGATTAGCGCTCCAGCAGTTCCAGCTTGTTGGGCTTGCCGGCCCACTCTTTTGAGTCGGGCAGGGCTTCTTTCATCTCTGTAATACAAGGCCAGACCTCTGCCAGCTCAGCGTTGAGCTCCAGGAACACCTGCTGGTCTTCCGGCAATTCGTCCTCGGAGAAAATAGCGTCGATGGGGCACTCAGGCTCACATAGGGCACAGTCGATACACTCATCCGGGTGGATGACCAGGAAGTTTGGACCCTCGTAGAAACAGTCTACCGGGCAGACTTCCACGCAATCCGTGTGCTTGCACTTGATACAATCTTCGCCTACAACAAATGTCATTCTTTACAAACCTCTTTGCATTCCTCGTCACCGCCATCCCGGAAATTGCCGGGAACCAGTGGATTCAGTGTCTCTGGATTCCCGCGACAGCGGGAATGACAGCATTAGAACGGGTTCTCCTGAACCGGCTCAAACTAGCGGGCGATAGTTTACCCGCATGCCTCGGGGATTTGAAGGGCTCTATCGCTAGAGTTTGCGCTTTAACTCGTAGAGTTTTTCCAGCGCCTGTCTGGGGCTCAGATCGTCCAGGTCCAGTGCTTCCAGCTCATCCACCACCGGGTGGGGCGCTGGGCTGCCGAAAAGGTCTACCTGCGGCGAGGCCACCGCTGTGGTAATGCCTGGAATTTGCCGGCCAGGTGCCGCGGCGGTTGACTGCACGCCATCTTCCCCAGCCTCGCCTGGCCGGGCCTCCTCAAGCTCCCTGAGTTTTTCCGCTGCGGCTTTAAGCACCTGCGACGGAATGCCCGCCAGTTTGGCGACCTGCAAGCCGAAGCTGCGATTAGCCGGCCCATCCTGGATATGGTGCAGAAATACCACGTGATCCTGATGCTCGGTTGCATCAAGATGAACGTTGGCCATTGTGGGACAAAGGTCAGGTAGGGCAGTGAGCTCAAAGTAATGTGTAGCAAATAGGGTAAAGGCCTTGACGCTCTGTGCCAGTTCTACCGCGGCCGCCCAGGCCAGACTGAGACCGTCGAAGGTGCTGGTGCCTCGGCCCACCTCGTCCATCAGCACCAGCGAGCGCGGCGTAGCGTTGTGCAGGATGTTGGCGGTCTCGGTCATTTCCACCATGAAGGTGGAACGCCCTGAAGCCAGGTCGTCCGAGGAGCCAATGCGGGTGAAGATGCGATCCATAGGCGCCAGTCGAGTCGCAGACGCGGGCACGTAACTGCCAATGTGCGCAAGTAAAGCGATGACCGCGTTCTGGCGCATGTAAGTCGATTTACCGCCCATGTTAGGGCCGGTAATGAGCAGCATACGTCGGGACGAATCAAGCAAGGTGTCGTTGGCGATGAAGGGCTCTTCCAGGACCTGCTCCACGACCAGGTGGCGGCCCTGACTAACTTCAAACACCTGCTCCTGGCAAAATTGTGGGCGGCAGAGGCTCAGGCTGTCGGCGCGTTCGGCCAGACAGGCCAGTACATCGATTTCGGATACTGCCGCGGCGGTGTCCTGAAGCTGAGCCAGCTGTTCATTCAGGCGCTCAATCAGCTCATCGTATAACGCCTTTTCCCGGGCCAGCGCCCGGCTCTTGCTGGACAGGGCTTTGTCTTCAAATTCTTTGAGCTCCGGGGTGATGAAGCGTTCGGCATTTTTCAGGGTCTGGCGACGCACATATTCTACAGGGGCTTTGTCTGACTGAGATCGGCTAATTTCAATATAGTAACCGTGCACGCGGTTATAGCCTACTTTGAGCGTGGCAATGCCAGTGGCTTCTCGCTCGCGTTGTTCTATTTCCAGCAGGTAATCTGTGGCGCCGCTACTGATTTTGCGCAGCTCGTCCAGTTCCTCGTCATAGCCGTCGGCAATAACGCCGCCATCGCGAATCACCACTGGAGGATTCTCGATGATGGCCCGGTGCAACAACTCCAACAGTTCAGGGTAGTGCCCAGCTTGCAGGGCAAGCTCTGCCAGCAATGGCGCGTTGCAGTGTCCCAGTTCGGAGCGCAATTGCGGCAGGGCAGCAATAGAACTCAGTAGACGGGTGAGATCTCGCGGGCGGGCGCTGCGCAGCGCAACGCGAGTGAGAATACGCTCCATGTCACCGATGGGTTTGAGGGCGTCACGAACAGTCTCGTAGTGGTAATTGGCGCACAGAGCACCGATTGCGTCTTGCCGGGCTTCAAGCGTCAAAGTGTCGGTTAATGGGCGGTGCAGCCAGCGCCGTAGCAGGCGACTGCCCATAGCGGTCACCCCTTTGTCGAGCACGGAATACAGGGTGTTGCTGTCACCCCCGGTCATATTGATGTCAATTTCCAGATTGCGCCGGGTGGCAGCGTCAAGAATTACGCTGGCCTCGCGACTTTCATGACTCATACTGCGGATGTGGGGCAAGCTGGAGCGCTGGGTATCTTTTACGTACTGCAGCAAGCAACCGGCGGCACCGATGGCCAGGTCCAGCCCGTCGCAGCCAAAGCCCTGCAGGTCGTGGGACTGGAACTGTGTGTTCAATGCCCGGCTGGCCGATTCACTGTCGAACTCCCATTCAGGCTGGGCTCGCGCACCGCGCCGACCAGTGATGGCGGTGTGGCCTATGGTATCGCAATACAGGGTTTCTGCAGGGTCCAGGCGCTGTAATTCGCCGGTCAGCGCCTCGTCGCCTGAGACCTCCAGCACACGAAATCGGCCGCTGGCCAAATCCAGATAGGCGATACCATAATTCTCTGCGCGCTGGGAAATCGCCAGCAGCAGGTTATCAACCCGTTCCTCAAGTAAGGCCTCGTCAGAAAGCGTACCTGGGGTGACGACTCGCACAACCTTGCGATCGACGGGCCCCTTGCTGGTGGCTGGGTCGCCTATCTGTTCAGCAATGGCAACCGACACTCCCGCTTTTACCAGTCGGGCCAGGTAGCCCTCAGCGGCGTGGTAAGGCACGCCACACATGGGAATAGGCTCGCCATTGGACTTGCCCCGCGCTGTCAGGGTTATATCCAGCAGTTCTGCCGCGGTCTTGGCGTCTTCGTAGAAAAGCTCGTAGAAATCTCCCATGCGATAAAACAGCAGATCTCTCGGGTGATCTGCTTTGATGGCCAGGAACTGGACCATCATGGGAGTGTGGCCGGAATTAGGTTTAGTGATAGCTGTGTTGCTCAAAATTGATATTGTCGGCAGGAGGGCGGGGTGGCCGCTAACATTACCAGTTTTTTCAGAGCGGATGTAGACCTAACTGCCGCGAGTGAGCGCGTCTCCCTGAGTACTGCAGCATAGAACAGCCCAAGTGATGGGGCTGTTTGTTGCCGGACACATCAGCCCCACCCAAAAAAATCGGCAGTATTTCGGCGCCGCTTAGCGCCGCATATTGCGATTTCCTCGCTGCGGTTGTCGGTGTTGGGTAGGCCGCGAGCGTTCCTGCATAGTGGCATTACTGCGGGCCCTCTTGGCCGACTCAAGCTCGCGGTGTCGATCAGTCGTCGTTGGACGAGTGGACGGCTTTTGCACATCACGAGACTCTGGTTTCTGAATGTCGCGGCTGGCGGTTTTTTGCATATTCGCAGTTTTTGCTCGATTCAGGTCAGCGTCGTTTTTCCAGGCCCCCTCGTCACGAGTCTGCCACTGGTTGTCTACGTTGCGGGAAATCTTGCCATCCCGGTCCGCGTACACGTTGTTTTTCAACTCGTTGTTGGACGTAGCGCGTTTGAAATCTGACTTAACATTGGCAGGGTCGGCCTTGCGATCCAGATTTCCAGGACGATCATAGAGGTTGTCGCGGCGTAAATTATCACGATCGACCTTGATGTCATTGCGCTGGATCTTGTTACTCAGATCGGCGCGGTTGCCAACGTTGACGTTGTTGCCAATGTTGATATCACCGGTGTTAATGACCACTGGACCGCGATAGCCGCCACCGTACCAGCCCCCGTGGTGATGGTGATGGGGGTAGCCGCCGCCAAATCGAACACCAAAGCTCAAGAATCCATTGGTCCAGGACACGCCAAAATTCCATCCCGTCCAGGGGTTGTAGCCGACGTTGAAACCCCAGGTGGGGGTGTGCGGGTAATACCAGGGGCCTGGGTAGGGGCGGTAGTACCAGCCTGAACCGTACACCGGGACGCCATAGTAGGGGAAAGACCAGAGGTAGCCCGGCGTGTAGCCCACGTAGACTACTTCTGGCGTGGATTCATAAACGGTTACGTAGGTGGTGTTATACACCGGCGAACTGGGCGGAATCTTGGCGATCTCCTCCTTGGGTATTTCATCGGCAACAGACCAGGGGCCAGTGGCTTTGCCGGCGATGAACCAGACACCGTTATCGACGGCGTAATATTTGTCGTTGATTTTCAGAACCTGGGTGGCGGTGTTAACTGCATAGGAAACACTGGTGCCGGTGATGGCTTCGAACTTGGGTGTACCCTCGTAGGTCACTTCCAGCGTCGCGTCGCGGCTGATCGCAGCGGTCTGCGGAATCTGTGCATCCAATACCGCATCTTCTGCCTCTGGTGTACCCGCTACCGATGAGCGCAGACCCCCAATATCTGAAGCCGGTGGAATCTCAGCGAAAGCCGGAGGTAACTCATTGGGAGGCACGAAAGTCCATGGCCCTGTTTCTGATTTGGCCCGGAACCACCGGCCCGAGAGCAATAGGTACATGTTTCCTGTTGGCAAGTCGCGCAACCATGGAGATTCAGTGTTGCCGGCGTAGAGGACTTCGCCCCCTGCCAGTGATTTCCACTCTGGCGGTCCATCGGTGACGATCAGCTCGGTGGGCTCAGTGGCGACCACGATCTCTGGCGGAGTGTCCCAGTCGGGTGTATCCGGGTCAGCTTCGGGCATGGCTTCAGCCAGGTCTTTGGGCGGTGAAGTGGTGTGCTGCCAGGGTCCCATGGCGCTGCTGGCTTCATACCAGAGTTTTCCGTTGGTGACGTAGTGGGTGCCGCGCTTGTCTTTTACCACCACGATGGGCGTGTTCAATACACGCTCATAGTCACTGTTTTCTATGGCTGAGTAACGTGGCTTGCCATCATAGCTGAGCAACACTGCCAAATTGCGACGGAAGACAATTTTTGGAGGGTCATTGTTCAGGTTTTCCAGACTCTGGAACTCCAGCTCTGCAGTGGCGAGACTGGACGCCAAGCGCTCCATTGAGATTTCAAAACCAGCCGTAGGCAGGGCGGCTTCGACTTGTGCGGTAAAGCGCTGCTCTCCCGCATCTTTGGAATCGGGCCAGCGGACCTTTAGTACTTTTATGTCGCGCACTAGGGCAATATCAGAGTTGCGGTCCGTCTCCAGACGCGCAGTAAACCAGAAGGTGCCGAACATTTGCTCTTCGCTGCCGTCCACCAATATGGACATTGCGGCACGACCCTTTAGCTGATTACCGTCCAGAGACTCCGATTGCGGCTGGTAGACAATAATCTTGCCCTGGGGTGCGACCACTTCTTGAGGCCACACAATAGCTTGAGCGGGGAAGGTCGGTATGACAAAGCATAAAATAAGAAGCGCGCGATAAAAATGATTCAAGTTAGCCCCTGAGCTGGATAGGTACAGACGAGGTCAGTATAGAAGGGATGTGCGGGCTGTCCAATAGACAGCCCGCACAGGGTTTATCAGCCCTGGAATGACTTGCTGGGGCTGCTTACGCCCGGCGCGTCAGTGCCTTTGATATAGGCCAACATCGTATCTGCATCCGAGACCTCGAAAGGGTCAGTTGGACAGTTGTCGGCGAAGTCTGGCTCCACAAACATCTTTTCTATTTTGCGGTCGTTCACCAGCATTGAGTAACGCCAGGAGCGCATGCCAAAGCCCACATTGGACTTGTCTACCAGCATGCCCATCTTACGGGTGAATTCGCCGTTGCCATCAGGCAGCAGGGAGACATTCTCGTTGCCGATTTGCTTGCCCCACTGGAACATGACGAAGGCATCGTTGACCGAAACACAGATGATGGCGTCTACGCCCTGGGCCTGGAACTCTGCAAACAGCTCCTCGTAGCGCGGCAGGTGGTTGGAGGAACAGGTGGGAGTGAAGGCTCCGGGCAACGAAAAGACCACGACTTTCTTACCTGCGAACAGGGTGTCAGTGGACTGGTCTTCCCAGCGGTAGGGGTTGGGGCCTTCCACAGACTCGTCGCGCACGCGGGTCTTGAAGGTGACATTGGGTACTTGTTCGACTGCAGTCATGATGATTTCCTTTGATCAGTGACGTGAGAGAATAAAGATAAGCTATCATTATCAATTTTAATAATTGTATCTCGCTATTACCCGGCCTGGTTTTCCCTATGATAGCTGACTGCTACTATGTGCCCGTCACGAGACACCGGTCTCTTCAATGATCACAGGATGTTGCCTTTTGCTGGTTTGTCTCTCCCCCCGGCTGTTACATGATTAATATTAGTCCACTGGACCTGATCAGCGACTCTGCCTGGTTTATTGGCTTGCCAGACAACGCCTTGCAGCAATTGGCAAGCTCGGCCTCTATTAGACCATACGCCCGTGGCAGTTTTCTCTTTACCGAGGGGGAGCTGGACACAGATGTGTACTGCGTGATTACCGGGCGTATCCGGGTGGCGATATCCAGTAGCGGCGGGCATGATTTTGCCATTACGGACATGACCCACGGCTCCTGGCTGGGCGAGCAGGGACTGGTCAGCGATACCGGTCGGGTTGCCAGCGCTGAAGCGCTGGTCAAGTCAGATGTATTGGTACTGCCCAAGTCGGCCATGGTGGCGTTGGGCGAGCAGCACCCGCTGCTTTACCGCAACCTGCTTCGCGATCATGTGCAGCGCACGCGTGAACTTTATACCCTGCTCGGCGGGGTGTTGTTCTACCCCCTGCGGGCCAGGGTCGCGGGTCGTCTGCTACAGATGCTCAATGAGTACGGCATTAAGCAGGAAGACGCGCTGTTGGTTGACCTGAAACTGACCCAGAATGATTTCGCGAGACTGGCGCTGGGCTCTAGGCAGCGCGTTAATAAGATTTTTCGCGATTGGAGTGAGCGCGGTATTGTCGAGACCCGAGGTGATCGGCTGGCCGTGCTGAATGTAGCGCTGCTGGAAGCAGAAGTAAGTCTGGAGTAGCGCCGCCGAGGGTGTTAAAAGTATTGCTATAGGCGTATTTGGATTGTAAATGACAGACAGTGATCTCCCTGCCATCGTGTCCCGGTCTCCCTGGTTTAAGGGACTACCGAGCCAGGCATTACAGGCCCTCAGTGACGCGGCTGTGCAGCGTTCTCTGGCAATAGGTGAGTGCATCTATCGGCAGGGCTTTCCTACCACTGAAATATTCTGCGTGATCAGCGGGCGGGTGCGTGTATCGCTGCATAGCCCTAATGGCCATGAGTTTGCGCTGGTGGAGCGCGAACCGGAAACCTGGTTTGGTGAACCGGGCCTGATTGGTGATGAGGGCAGAGTACTGGAAGCCAGTGCGATCGATCCCACGCAGTTGTTGGTTATTCCCAGGGAAATAGTGCTGGAAATTGGTGAGCAACACCCACTGATGTATAAGAATCTGTTCCACTATAATCAGCAGACCCTGCGCTCAATGCACCAACTGGTTGGCGGTATTCTGTTCTACCCATTAAAAGCCCGAGTAGCAGGTCGTTTGTTGTATCTGTTAGACGACCATGGACAGCAGACAGAGGATGGCCTCTTGATGGACATTAAAGTCAGTCAGAATGATTTTGCTCGCCTGGCGCTGGGGTCTCGCCAACGCGTGAATAAGATCTTCCGCGACTGGAATGTCCGTGGGCTGGTGGAGACCCGCCACGATTACCTTCTTGTGCCTGACAGGGCGCTACTCGAAGAAGAGATCAGCCTGTTCGAATAAAGTTTGTCAGTCACCTTGGTGACAGGTAACCCGGAAAGGTAACTGCTAGCATCGTCACTTAACGTTAGGCATCGGTTTTTTTTCAGTCGATGTTCAGTCCCTCGATAACAGCGGAAACCAAAATGTTCAAGCTCGAGCCCCACGGCAGTTACATGATGCCGGCCCATTTCGGCCCCAGGCCCTTTTCTCCCAAATCCAGTGGTTGGTATCGTGATGTCACCACAATGACAGTTGCCTTTGTTACCGAGCGGGAGGCGCTGGCGGCGTATCTCCCGGCACCTTATCGAGTGGCGGATGTTCCTGTTGTGACCATCACTTACGCTTGTAACCGACAAGTTGACTGGCTAGCGGGACACGGCTACAACCTGGTGGCGATTAATGCTGCGGCTGTCTTTGAAGGTGAGGAGGAAACTATGGAGGGTAACTATTGCCTGGTGATATGGGAGGACCTGACAGATCCTATTCTCACCGGCCGTGAACTGCAGGGGATTCCAAAGATATACGCAGATATCATCGACCACAGTGTTATCGATGGAAGCTGGCATACCAGTGCAGGTCACTTTGGGCACAAATTCCTGGATTTGGATATCTGCGAATTGCGAGAGCCTACTGCAGAAGAAATCACTTCCGAGATGGAAGCCCGCGCAGGAAAGGACAACCCTATGGCCTGGCGATACATGCCAGCCATTGGCGGCTTTGGCCATGCACTTAATGAAACTACGACCTTCCCATCAGAGAACGTGATTCATGAGGCATGGGTTGGCGAAGGTAGCGCCAGTTGGCAGCACCTCACCTGGGAGCAGAACCCTACACAGTTTCATATCGTCAATGCGCTTGCGGATCTCCCGGTGATCTCCTGGTTGCCTTCGATGGTTACCAAGGGCGCGACCAATCTTGTGGTGCGTGACCGCCTTCCCCGACAGATTCGATAACTATTGATATGACTATCCCTGAGATCAACACGGTTTGTTTTGTCGGCGCTGGCACCATGGGTTGCTACAACGCCCTTGCTGCGGCTGTTTCTGGTTACCAGGTTGTTTTGTACGATGCCAATGCCGAGAGCCTGGAGCGCATACCTCAGGTTCAGGCAGAGCTGGCGACTATGTTGGTTGGAGGCGGCTATTGCACCGAAGAAGATATCAGGCGAGCACTGTCGAGAACCAGGGTAAGCGCCGATCTGGCTGATGCGACCGCGGAGGCTGATCTGGTCAGCGAATCGGTATTTGAAGATAAACAGCTTAAGCGCAAAGTGCACGCGAAGCTGGATCAATGCTGTCTTGCCCACACCATACTGACGTCTAATTCTTCCGGTCTGCTGGTGTCGGATATCGAGGATGCTGTAGAGCGTGGCGATCGCTTTGCCGCGCTACACTCGCATCTCGGTGCTCCGCTGGTAGACATCGTGCCTGGCCCCAGAACTACTGCAGAGACTGTGGACATTCTGCGGCGCTATGTACTTAGCATCAAGGGTGAACCGCTGGTGCTGCAAAAGGAAAACCCCGGCTACTTGCTCAACGCCATGCTTGGTTCGGTGATTGGCACCTCGCTTGCGCTATGGGCGCGTGGCGACTATTCAATTGATGAGATTGATGCTGCGTGGATGCTCAGTCAGGACGCCATCATGGGACCTTTCGGGATGGTCGATTTGTTTGGTTTGCCACTGGTGCGCGATACCTGGTTGCACCGGGGGAGGGACGACGCGTTGCAGGTTTACCGAGGCGATATAGTTGGCGCGCTTGAGTCAAGGTTGGCCCAAGGCAAGCAGGGAATGAAAAGTGGAGCAGGTTTCTACAGCTACCCGGATCCCGCCTATCAGGCGTCCGGGTTTGCCACCCAGAGCCGGGATTCTCAGGTCGCTAAAATACTGCGAGCGACACTAATCGCTCACGGCGTTATCCTGGCGGTTGACGAGATAGCTGAACCAGCTGATATTGACCGGGCCTGGCGCATTGGCACGCACCTGACCCAAGGGCCTTTTCAATTGCTGGATGAATCCAGCCGCGAGGAGGTCGAAATCGACCTGCAGCAACTGCAGGAATTGGCGCTACTGGACAGCGCCGATGCCTCGCGGGTCCGCGGGTGGTTACAACAATAATAAGGAAGTAAAAAACGATGAGTGACTCCATGAACCTGGAAAGCCTGTTTGGGCTCAAGGGAAAAACTGCGGTAGTGACCGGAGGCTCCAGAGGAATTGGTTTCATGATTGCTCGCGGGCTACTCGAGGCTGGCGCCCGTGTATACATCACCGCGCGTAAAGCCCAGCCCTGTGAACAAGCCGCGCAGGAATTGTCGCAGTGGGGCGAATGCATTGCGGCGCCTGCCGATGTCACCAGTGAGTCGGATCGTCTGGCGCTGAGGGGTCGGCTGGAGACAGAGCAGGGCAAGTTACATATTTTGGTGAACAATGCCGGTACGGCCTGGGGCGCACCCTATGAAGAGTATCCCCAGTCGGGCTTTGCGCGGGTCATGGAGACCAATGTTAACGCGATGTTCTGTCTGACCCGCGACCTGACACCTTTGCTTGAGGCCGGTGCATCGGCAGATGATCCAGCCCGGGTGATCAATATCGGCTCCATGGAAGGCTTACATGTGCCCAGTGTGCATACCACCGGTAGCTACGCTTACCCCGCCAGCAAGGCAGCAGTGCATCACCTTACCCGTCATCTTGCGGTAGACCTGGGCAGTCGCGGCATTACTGTCAATGCGGTAGCGCCGGGTTTCTATCCCAGCAAGATGACCAGTCAGATCTTCGATCAGCAGCTGCAGCAGGTGGAAGAAAATTCGCCGCTTGGGCGTGTTGGTAAAGCCCAGGAGATGGCGGGCATAGCCGTTTACCTCAGCGGCCGTGCGGGGGCTTATACCAGCGGGGCAATCATCCCGGTTGATGGCGCCACGTCCATCAATCATCAGCATATGCGCAGCCCCTGGCCGGAGCAGTTTGTCTAATGGCAACATTACCTCTTAGTACACGACTCAGCTATGGCGTCGGCCAGTTATCGGACGGCGTTAAGCAGTCTGCTTTCAGCACCTTCCTGTTTTTCTACTACAACCAGGTGCTTGGGCTGTCGGGAAGTCTTGCTGGCTCTGCAGCGCTGTTGGCTCTGTTGGTGGACGCAATAACTGACCCGATGGTGGGGCAGTTGTCGGATCGGTTTCGCTCCCGCTGGGGGAGGCGTCATCCCTTTATGTTGGTCGGGGCCATACCGTTTGGAATAGCAATCTTTTTGCTATTTAGTCCACCTGCTGGACTCACTGACCCCGCGCTGTTTGCCTGGATGCTAGTGGGTGCCATCAGCGTGAGGTTAATGCTGACCCTGTTCTATGTGCCGCATCTGTCCCTGGGAGCAGAACTTGCCAAAGACTATTACGGACGCACTTCATTAATTGGCTACAGGGTGTTTTTCACCTACGCCGGTATTCTGGTCACCAGCGTGGTGGGTTTTTCATTGTTTTTCCCACCATCGGAGATGTATCCGAACGGCATGCTAAACCGGGCCAGCTATCCGGGCTTTGGTTTGTTTTGTGGCGTAATGGGTTCGACTGCCATGTTGCTTTCTGTTTTCGGTACCTGGAAGTCTATCCCCCAGCTGAGCAAGCCTGTGGTAACCGGGAAAGAGTCCAGTGCCTGGTTTGCCGTTATTGATGTGTTTCGAACGCTGAAGCTCGATTCGTTTCGCGTCTTGTTCGCCGCCATTTTAATGTTCTCTACACTTGCAGGGGTTTCGCAAACACTGCTGATCTACGTGGCCACTTATGTGTTTGATTTTCAACCCGGGCATCTCGCGGGACTCGCAAGCTCGGTACTGATAGGTATCATCTTTGCGTCCTGGGTGGCCCAGGGTTTGTCTGCCCGCTTTGATAAAAAACGCGCCCTGCGAATCTGTGTGATTACCGGCGGCGTATTCGCTTTCTCACCACAAATACTCTATTTCGGCGGCCTCTTGGGGCAAATGGACGACACCCTGAAGTTCACCCTTATTTTTAGTGTCAATGGAATATCCCAGATCTTCTTCATTGCCTACATGATTCTGCTGGACTCCATGCTCTCGGACAGTATCGACGAGCACGAATTGGCTTGTGGTAAAAGGGAGGAGGGCCTTTTCTTCGCGGCTAGATCTTTTGCCACCAAGGCCAGTTATGGTCTGGGGAGTTTCGTTGCGGGTATTGGCCTGGATATTATCAAGTTCCCCCAGTCAGCCACACCCGAAACTGTGCCGGTTGAAGCAGTAATGAAGCTGGCGATACTTTCAGGCCCGGTGATGCTCCTGCTGTTTGTTGCCACGGTATTGATTTCCAATCGTTACCCAATGACCGAAGCGAGACACCGGGAAATCATGAAACAAATCGATGAGCGCGAGCAGCTTAAAAATGAGCCTCAGGGGTCAGTCAAAAGCTGAAGAGGTTTTCGCCAGCATGTTTACCAGGATTTCTGCGTGCCGTTCCACGACGGAATTTGACTTGGAGTCAATGTCGAATAGCAGTTCACACTCTGGGGCAAAGTAGAAGAGGGTGGAGCTGGCACTGATGAGAATGTAGTACCAGTGGACAAAGCTCTGTCTATCCAGGCCAAGTGTTTCCCCGGCCAGTTCTTCCATCGCAGTGCAGGCGGGCTGCACATGGTTCTCGATCAGGTATTGAATGCGCCAGGACTTGGTGGTCGCCTCCTGGCTTACCAGGGCGCTTACCTCAGGGTGAGCTGCGGCGAAGTAAACATAGAACCTGACAATAGTGGCCAGCCGCTCTTCTTGAGACAGTTCCCTGAGAATCGCCAGGCGCTGGTTTACCTGGCCCCGCATCTGGCCAAAACAGGTATCAGCGACCGCACGCCAGAGCGAGTCTTTGTCATCAAAGTGATAGGCCACCAGTCCCCGGTGGACATCTGCTGACTTCTCAATATCCCTGACGGTGACACCGTCGTAACCGCGATAGGCGAACAAATGGGTGGCGGCATCCAGCAGCTTCTGCCGGGTGATTTCCGTCCGTTCCTGTGTGCGCTTGCTCTTTTTGCTGTTGTTGGTGGCTGCTTGTTCCATGGAGTTCAGTATATCTAACTATTTGAACCATAATATACAAAATTAGTAGACATGCTAATAAATAAATAATAAATTAGCACAAGTGCAAATAAATGAATAAATCGAGGCGTCCTCAATGAACTCTAACCGCAAGAAGATATTGTCCTTGGCCATTACTGCCGCAAGCATGGGCTTAATGGCTTCCACCGCAAATGCCCAAATGGTTCTGGAGGAAGTCATTGTTGTAGCCAACCGTGTGGAATCCAACCTGATGGAAACTGCAGTGGCCGTTACTGCGTTTGATTCCGGCATGCGCGAGCAGCTGGGCATCGAGACTGGCCAGGATATTTCAGCTCGTACGCCCTCGCTCACTGTCGCACCCAGTCGCGTCAGTATTCGAGGCGTTGGACGCACAACGGTAGGCGTTGGCTCAGATCCTGGTGTGGGCATGTATTGGGACGGCGTTTATAGCACTGAAACAATGTTCGGCTATTCGAATTTTCTCGACATAGACCGGGTTGAGGTTCTGCGTGGGCCGCAAGGTACGCTTTATGGCCGCAACTCAATTGGTGGTGCGGTCAACTTCATCAGCATGCAGCCCACAGAAGAGTGGGAAGGCAAAGTGGTTGCCGAAGTGGGCAACTATGAATCCTATATTGCCCAAGGTCTCGTCAGCGGCCCCATTACCGATAAACTTTCAATGTTGGCGGCTCTATCCAAGATCGAGAGAAAAGAAGGGTTCCAGCAAAATATCGCCAATGGCGATGAATATGATCTGGCCGATCGGGAATACGCCACTATCGCATTCCAACACCTGTCCACAGACCGTTGGACCAACTCGCTTAAAGCCTTTGCCCGCGATGCAAGCACGACACCCGAAAGCCCTTACGTCCTCGATGCGTATTCCACCGACTACGTGCAGGAAGTGTTTGATGTAGATACTGGTGAGCAGTTGAACTTTCCAGGAAATTTCCCGGAGCAAAACTTCGTTAACCCAAATCAGGGTATGACCGAACAAAACCCGGCTTTGCGTGATGAAAAATACGTTTCCGTCGACACCAAGCCCTACGTCGACAATACGCGCGAGGGCGTCACGTTTATCAGTGACTACGACGCAGACAGTTTTTCACTGAAATATACCTTCGGTTGGTCTGATTTCGACTACGAGTCAGATCGGGATGCGGACGGTATCCGAGCGGCAGATTCCATGCTGGATTGGAGTCAGTTGAACCTTACGGTGGCGCCGGGGGTGGCATTGCCAGTTTCCTTCCTTACCGGTTACACGCTGACGCCAAACGATACGACCAGGCCATTCTCGCTTACTTCTGAAACGGTATCTCACGAACTCCAGCTGACCAGCGATTTAGGTGGCGCAGTGAATTTCATTGGCGGCCTGTATTACTACAACAGTGAAGAAGACCAGACCCTGGCATTTATTGAGCACAACCGGCAGCTAATGGAGACCTACGCATTGTTTGGGTCATTCATCAATGCGCCTACAGATCTGGAAGGCGGCGACCTATACCGTGGTGCGGGCAGCGTCGATACGACCTCCTATGCTGCTTATGGCCAGATGAACTGGGACTGGACCGACAGCACCATTGTTACTCTAGGCTTGCGCTATAGCTATGACGAGAAAGAGGGGAGTGACAATTATTTTGCCCAGTGGTTGGGTGACCCGGAAGATCCGACTACCTACCGAACTATCGAAGATGATTGGAGCAAAGTAACCTGGCGGATCGGAGTCGACCATTTCCTCAGTGACGACCACTTCCTCTATGGTTTTGCGGCAACCGGTTATCGTTCAGGTGGTTTCAACATGCTCTCGCCGGCGGGCGGAGACCAGATAGGTTCGGTGGATCCGGAGGATCTCCTGTCGTTTGAGGTGGGCTATAAAGGGACCTTCTGGGATCAGCGCCTGAATTTGACGACGGCCGCATTTATTTATGACTACTCAGACCTCCAGGTCCAGAAGAATGAAGTGATTGAGGGTGTTGCCATCGCGGTCTATGAAAACGCTGCCGACGCTACAGCATGGGGCTTAGAGGCGGAAGTAACAGCACTGCTTACCGAGGGCCTGACCTTCAGTGCGGCAATGTCGTATAACGATACTGAATATGAAGACTACAGCTCCCTCGATAGTGTTGGCTGCGCCATCGGGCCACTGGCGGAGGGTAAGAGCCTGGCCCCGCTATGTACAGATGAGCAGGATTTGTCGGGTAATAGCTTTACCCTCTCGCCGGAATTGGGTTTCTCTGCAAACCTGGTGTACGGCTGGGAGATGATGTCCCTGAACTGGATGGCAACCGCCAGCTACATGTATACGGATGAGCAGTATACGTCCCCGTTTAACAACGATTATGACGCGCTTGACAGTTGGGACCGTTGGGACGCGCGCCTTAGCGCCGGTTCTACCGATCTGACCTGGGAAGTCACAGCCTACGTGAAAAACATCGCTGACGACCGTCAGGTGATCCTGAAAAGCGATATCAGTACAACCCAGCAAGTGTCTGAATACGATCTCACGAATCCTCGAACCTATGGTATTCGTCTGACTTACAACTTCTAACGCGCCAAGCAATAGCAGGGCACTTCCATTATGAGGCAGTTAATTTTCATACTAACGCTCATACTGGCAGTGCCCTTTTTCGTTCAGGCACAGCCGGCTGATGTTGCTGATGCAGAAGTAGAAGTAGATTCCGAGTCCATTGTGATCTGGAGCGAGGGCGTCAAGTTGCAGGGCAACTTGTTCAAACCTCGCGCAATGACAGCCGGCGAAAAATTGCCGGGCCTGTTATTGGTGCACGGTTGGGGAGGAACCAAGCAGCATCTCAATCGCGCCTATGCACCGCAGCTGGCTTCATTGGGTTTTGTCGTTCTAACGTTTGATTTCAAGGGGTGGGGCGAGAGTAATGGCCCGCTGATCTATCGCGGTGACCTGGCGCCTGAAGATGACAGGACTGACGTCAACGTGGATGTAGAACACATTCGCCGCGTGATCAATCCATCATCGATGGTGGCGGACGCGCGCGCCGCGCTCAATTACCTGGCAGGCGAACGACAGGTTATAGCCGATAACATCGGTATCTGGGGTACCAGTCTGGGTGGCGGCATCGCACTGGTCACTGCAGCTGCTGATGACCGCATCAAAGCCTATGTGGATCAGATCGGCGCGGTGAACTTCAAGGGCAACCTGGATATGATCACCGATAAGCAGGTTCGCCGCTGGGAGGTCCAGCGCGCCAGAGGTGACATTGATTCCTACCCTGGGCCTGAATCTGCAATTATTCCTGCGCTGCAGGGCTTTCCAGACTGGATCTATCTCAAAGGTTTTGACTCTTTTGCCGCAGCAGCGGATCTGAACGTGCCGACCCTGATTATCGATGCCGAGCAGGAGGAACTGTTTGCCAGGGAGATCAACGGCCAACTGCTCTACGACACTATTAAGGATCGAGTCCCGACTCGATATGTCGCCTACCCTGGTAAACACTACGATATTTACCAGGGTGCTCCCTATAAGGCCGCGCTAAAGGAAGCACAGGACTGGTTTGTAGAGCATTTGAAGGACAGCAGCGAAGGGGTTGCGCTGTATAAGCAGCATTGTTCTTTGTGCCATTCCAATCCCGGTGCCAAGGCCCCGGCCCTTGGGGCACTGAGAATTCTTGGCTACGATCGGCTGTTGGATGAAATGACCAACGGCAATATGCAAGTACAGGCTTCTGCCATGACTAATGCGCAGAGGGCAACACTGGCTCAACACCTTGCCACCGGAAGTAAAGATCCACGCTCCTGGGAAGCGGGCATGGCCTGCAGTGCGCAAGGGTCAGAAGGGCGCCCAACTGAGCCGTTGGTGGGTGGATGGGGCTACGGTAGTCACAACAGGCGTTATCAGCCTGCCTTGCAAGCTGGCATGACCGCCGACGATCTGCCAAACCTGGAGCTGGCCTGGGCTCAGGGCTTTCCCGGTACAACGACCATGCGCTCGCAGCCGGTGATTACCGGCGACACCCTGTACTTTGGTGTGGCTGCGACGAGCTCAGTGTATGCGTTTGACTTGGCATCAGGTTGTCTCAAGTGGACTTACCGGTCCGCAGCGCCAGTGCGCTCGGCATTGGTGATGGGGCGCATGCCCGACTCGGGAACACCCATTCTGATTTTTGGTGACAGTCGCGCTAGTGTCCATGTTGTCAGCGCTGCTGATGGCAGTGGCATTTGGCAAGGCACTGTCAAAACAGGCACAGCCTCAACGATTACCGGCACGCCGGTGCTGCACGAAGACCGCCTTTACGTGCCTATTTCCAGCTTTGAGGTCTCCAGGGCCGGACACGGCAACTATGAATGTTGTGAGGATCACGGTGGAGTGCGGGCTTTCGATATCCGCAACGGCGAAGTACTTTGGACCTATGCCACAACCGGCAAGGCGCAGCCGGCTGAGCCAACACCGGGTGGCCTAAAAACCAGGGGCCCTTCCGGTGCGCCGGTTTGGACGACTCCAGCGATTGATGTTCAGCGCAACGTCCTCTATATCGGCACAGGTGAAAATTACTCATGGCCATCCACCGGTACCAGCGACGCGATTATTGCGCTCAATCTCGACACCGGTAAAGAAGAGTGGGTTTTCCAGGCGCTCGCTGATGATGTTTATAACGAAGCTTGTGCGGCGGGTTTTCTGGGCTACCCCGAGAGTCCTGCCTGCCCTAAGAACCCTGGCCCTGATTTTGATTTCGGCGCTTCGGTGATCATCGCAAAAACAGCTGAAGGCCAGGACATACTGCTGGCAGGACAGAAATCCGGTGATGTGTTTGGTCTTGATCCGGATAATCGCGGTGCGCTGCTGTGGCAGACCAAGTTGTCAGACGGAACGCCGGTTGGCGGCGTGCACTGGGGCATGAGTGTTGAAAATGACACAGTGTTCGTGCCCGTATCTGATCCGGAATGGCGTATTGAAAAATGGGACTACAGTCCAAGGCCAGGTGTCACAGCGCTTGATGTCACTACCGGAAAAATCAAGTGGCAGCACAAGGCCACGCGTGGTTGTGAGTTAGACAAGACCACCATGGATGTAAAGAACGGCCGGCATAATGAGCAGTGGCCAGCATGTCACTATGCTTACGGATTCTCAGGCGCGGCTACCAGCCTGGACGGCGCAGTACTTGCTGGCGCCCTCAATGGAACCTTGAAGGCATTCAACAGTGACGATGGCCAGGTGCTCTGGCAGTTTGACACCAAGAAGTCATTTACCAGTCTCAATGGCGTCGAGGCACACGGTGGTTCGTTGGATAACACCAGCATAGCGGTAGGCGGCGGGTATCTGGTGATACAAAGCGGCTACAGTTACTTTAACCAGATGCCCGGCAACGTTTTGTTAGTACTCAAAGCCAAAGCGCAATAAATTTATTCTGCTCGGAGTTTTTTAATGGGACATGACAAAAATTCAATGTCAGGCGTTCGTGTCAGCGCTATTGCTATCGTCGCGATAGCGAGTTTTTTTGCCTCGTTGTTTGCCGGAGCAGAAAATCTCCCCAGCGTAGATCACAGTAAGATCACTATCTGGAGTCAGGGCGTTCGCCTTGCCGGCGATATCTATCGCCCCAGTGACATGGCAGAAGATGCGAAGCTACCTGGGGTTTTGCTGGTTCCAGGTTGGGGTGGCAGTAAAGATAATGTCGGCAAAAATTATGCGCCACATTTCGCTGAGGCGGGGTTCATTGTATTGACCTTTGATTTCAAGAGTTGGGGTGAAAGTGATGGGCCCTTGCTCGCATCTGCGAAACTAGAACCTTCTGAGGAAGCTGTAGAAAGCACAGTGAGGGCTAGCCAAATCCGCAACATTGTTAATCCCTTTTCCATGTCTGCTGATGTCAGGGCTGCTCTTCACTATTTAGGTGGGGAGCCGAATGTCATGCCAGACAACCTGGGTATATGGGGCACCTCCATGGGTGGTGCACTTGCTCTGGTGAGCGCCACCAGCGATGACCGGATTAAAGCCTATGTCGACCAGATGGGCCCGGTTAATCAGCCATACAACCTCAAAGAGCTACCCGCCGCGTCAATGCGCCAAGCTGAAACCAGGGTAGCTCGCGGCGAGATCCCCCCTTATCCCGGGCCAGAAAGTAAAGGTGATCCGCGGCTTCGTGGTTACCCAGACTGGGTAGCCCTAAAACGTTTTGAACCCTTAGCTGATATTGATCAACTTAAGGCCGCGACGCTGATTATCGACGCCGAGGGAGAAACGCTGTTCGACCCAGCCATGAACGGTGGGCTGTTGTACGAAGCCATTAAAGACCGACTGCCTTCGCGGTATGTTACTTACCCTGGTGGACATTATGAGATGTACAAAGGGGACAATCTCAGCGGGGCACGTCAAGACGCCCTGGCTTGGTTTATTCAATACCTGAAGTAGCTTTCACCGGCTTAGCTATTTTCCTATTTCAGCGCCTCTGCGCCGTTGATCTTACCCCTGCGCACGCGATGCAGGCGGACACCGCCTGCGCGGATGTTTATACTGCTGCTCTTGCCATCCTTTGCCTAAGAGAAACACTATGAGTCAGTTAACTGATGATCCCCGCGTAGACCCCCGTATCAAGCTGTTGATGGGCGATATGCCCGTGATGTCTGCACAGGACGTGGGCAGCCGAGAGGAATTGCTGGAACGCGCCAGTTCGCCGGAAAATATCGAAAAGCTTGAGCAGATGACTGCAATGTTCGAAATGCTGGACACCGAAGAGATTGCGCCATCAGCAGGCTTGACCATAACCGAGCACGAATTTGCCTCACAGCCTGATGGCAATACCATCAAAATTCAGTTCATTCGGCCAGACTCTGAAGCAGCAATACCCTGTGTGTATTACATCCATGGCGGGGGTATGCAGTCTATGTCCTGTTTTTATGGCATTTATCGCGCCTGGGGCAAGATTATCGCAGCCCAGGGTGTTGCCGTGGCGATGGTTGATTTTCGCAACTGCGTCACGCCTTCCTCTGCACCTGAGGTCGCCCCATTTCCAGCTGGCCTTAACGACTGTGTCTCCGGCCTGCGCTGGCTGGTGGAGCAGGCGGATGCTCTGGGTATTGATCGAGACCACATTATTGTCTCGGGAGAGAGTGGTGGTGGTAATCTGACGCTGGCTACCGGGCTGCAGTTGAAACAGGATGGTGATATTGGCTTGATTCGCGGGCTGTATGCACTGTGCCCCTATATTGCAGGTGCCTGGCCCCAGGAGCGCTACCCCTCGTCAACCGAGAATAATGGCCTGTTGCTTGATTTACACAGTAACTACGCAGCGGTCGCTTACGGCCTTAGTGAGTTTGAGAACGGCAACCCTCTCGCCTGGCCAGGCTTTGCCTCAGAGGAAGACGTGAAGGGTTTGCCGCCCACGGTCATTAGCGTCAACGAGTGTGACCCGCTGCGAGACGAAGGTATAGAATTCTATCGCCTGCTATTGCGCGCAGGTGTCTCAGCGCGCTGTCTTCAGGTAATGGGCACGATTCATGGTACTGAGATTTTTGCGATTGCCTGTCCGGATGTCAGTCGTGAAACTGCGTCCAGTATCGCCCGTTTCTGCCGCGAAGCCTGACCTTTAATCCTGGGGCAGTGCTGCCACTTACCTGGCAGCACTGCCTTGCATGCACTACCGCAATGACCCCTTGGCGAATGAGACAGTGACAGAACTTATGCAAGACACACAGCAAGCTCAGAACTTACTGCAAAACCCACTGGATCTTCCCTGTGGCGCAAGGCTTCCGAATCGACTCGCCAAGGCTGCAATGACAGAAGGCCTGGCAACCGGGAAGGGCGTGCCCACTGCCCAGCTAGAGACTCTCTATGGATTGTGGAGTGACGGTGGCGCCGGCATGTTGCTGTCGGGCAATATTCAGATCGATGCAGATCATTTGGAACGCCCCGGAAACGTTGTTATCGATAGGGAGCCGGACGAGCAAATGCAGCGTGCCCTTAGCAGCTGGGCCAGGGAAGCTACGCGTAATGGCAATCATTTTTGGGCGCAGATCAGCCATGCTGGTAGACAAACCCAGAAGAACGTCAATCCGCATCCCAAGGCCCCCTCCGCAGTTAAACTGGGTCTCCCGGGTGGTCAGTTTGGTGAGCCGGTGGCGCTTACGGTAGAAGAAATTGAGGACCTGGTGCGCCGCTTCGCGGTTTGTGCCCTGGCGGTCAAAGACGCCGGTTTTACCGGCGTGCAAGTGCATGCCGCCCATGGCTACTTGTTATCACAGTTCCTTAGCCCACGATCCAACTTGCGCACGGATCAATACGGCGGAGAGCTTGAGAATCGTGCGAGGATGCTACTGGAAGTAGTCAGGGCCGTGCGCGCAAGTGTCGGGCCAGCGTTCCCGGTGGCAGTTAAGCTCAACAGCGCTGATTTCCAGCGCGGTGGTTTTGATTTTGCCGACAGTTTGCAGGTGGCTAAGTGGCTGCAGGAGGAGGGTGTGGACCTGCTGGAAATATCAGGAGGTACTTACGAGCAACCCAAACTATTGGGTGTTGAAGGAATAGAGGAGGTTGATCCGCAGGAGGTGGCGCAGTCCACGCACCAACGCGAAGCCTATTTCGTTGATTTTGCTCTGGCGATGCGTGAACAAATATCCATTCCCTTGATGGTGACTGGTGGCTTCCGCCGTCGTGACGGTATGGAGCAGGCAGTCTCAGGTGGCGGCGCTGATGTTATTGGACTGGGGCGCCCCATGTGCGTGATGACCGATGCACCAGCACAAATTTTTTCCGGTGTTGCCGAGTTGCCACGCTACGAAGATGGGCTTTCACTTTTCCCTCGTTGGCTGTCTTTTTTGAATCGAAGTAAGACGATCCGCACGCTGGCTACATTCTCGGTGCAATACTGGTTCTACGCTCAGCTCGATGAGTTAGGTAACCGGGGCGTCGCCCAGCCGGCGATGTCAGTCTTTGCCGCGACCCGCAGATTGATGTCCCTGCAAAAGAAACTGCTGAGCGAACGCGGCGCCTAGGAGGCGGCGTAGCTGCCGGCTGGTGCAACTGCAGACGTTCTAGCGTGTTCGCTGATTAGCGCAACAAACTCAGGTAATAGAGGCTGTGGCAAGTCATGCCCCATGCCCGCAAATAGCTTCAGGCTTGCGTGAGGTATGTGCCGGGCGGTATCTATGCCGCACTCCACCGGTACCAGCGAATCGTCCTTGCCGTGTATCACCAGGGTAGGTGTGGTGATCTTTTTCAGCAGACGAACCCTGCTGCCATTGGCGATCACTGCAGCCAGGTGTCGGGAGTAACCCTCGGGGTGAAAGCTACGATTGTAGCTGTCGATAATTTTCTTTTTTAGTACTTTGTCCGAGGGTTGGTACCCGGGGCTGCCGATTTTACGCCAGTAAGCCATGGTGTTTTCCAGCGTCGGCTTTTCCATACCTAATGAACGCTTGACCATGGTGCTGATAACATCTCTGCGAGCACCTGGGAGTTTTGGGTCACCGCTGCTGGACATAATAGAGGTGAATGAAAGAAAACGATTACCGTACTTGGCCACCGCGATCTGGCTGATCATGCCGCCCATGGAAGCACCCACAACGTGAGCTCTGTCAATATCCAGTGCATCCAAAAGCCCGATAAGGTCCTTAGCCATATCATCCAGTGTGTAGGGCACCTTCATAGGAAGGTTGAAACGGGAGCGGACCATTAGCGTGACCGGCTGGGGTATGTGGGCGTTCTCCATTTTTTCGGAAAGGCCGACGTCCCGATTATCGAAACGAATAACCCGAAAACCTTCTGCAGCCAGCGCCTCACACATGGCTAGCGGCCAACCCAATAGTTGTGTGCCCAATCCCATGACCAGCACAATAGCGGGATTATCGGCGTCGCCAAATGCCTCATAGGCAAGGCGAACGCCATTGCTTGTTACATATTGTTCAGACATCTGTTTCGATCTCGATCAGTAAATCATCCGCAGCCACCTGGTTTTCAGCGATGGCCAATACTTGGGTGACTGTGCCAGGGGCCTCGGCGACAATTTCATAGTGCATTTTCATGGCCTCCAGTACAGCCAGGGTCTGGCCTGTTTCTACAGTGTCACCGGTCTTAACCCGCACCTCCAGTAACAAGCCATGCATGGGGGCCACAATTCGACCGTCACCGCCAGCTTCATCCTGTTGGCCATCTAGACGAATTTGATCCTCGTAGAGGTTGGCACGACCGTCTATAGACAGATACAGTTTTCCTGCACCAGCGGATAGGTATCGGGCGATGTGTTGACTGCCGTCGATAACCACGTGAGCGCTAGTATCATCCATAGATAACAGCTCGATGTTGGTCTCCTGGTCAGCGCTGAACACTCTATAGCCGTTGCCGCCCAGCGGGGTGACGCTCACATCGTGGATATTTTCCTCGCTGTGTAGGTATTGCTTTCTGGAGACCAGTGGACTGGCGCTGGCCCAGTTGCGCAACTGGGGGGCAACAATGATAGCGCTATCGTGGACTTTCTCATGCTCCAGAGCGAGCTCCAATACAGCCGCGACAGCACTGGCGCTGAATGTGGGCTCTGCGCTGGCCATCTCTTCCTCTGCGAATTCCTCGGCAATAAAAGCAGTTGTCGCCTGGCCATCGGCGAAACATTGCTTCTCCAGACATGCCACCAGGAAGTCGCGATTGTGAGTGACGCCAAACAGTACCGTTTCATTGAGTGCCTCGATCAAACGAAGGCGGGCGATATCTCTAGTGGGGCCATGCGCAATGACCTTCGCAACCATTGGGTCGTAGAAGGGGGAAATTTCCTGGCCAGTACAGATGCCACTGTCAATACGCACACCAACGCCACTGGCGGGGGACCAAAGGTCAACGGGTCCGGAGGTGGGCAGGAAGTCCTGGGCGGGATCTTCGGTATACAGCCGTACTTCAATGGCATGGCCGTTGAGGCAAATGTCCTGCTGGCTCATTGCCAAAGGTTCGCCCTGGGCAACCTGCAGCTGCAAGGCAACCAGGTCCAGACCCGTAATGAGCTCTGTCACCGGGTGCTCGACCTGCAAGCGTGTATTCATTTCAAGAAAGTAGAAACTGCCGCTTTCATCCAGCAGGAACTCCACCGTACCGGCACCACGGTAGTTAATGCTCTGGGCGGCAGCCACGGCGGCTGCACCCATCTCAGCGCGCAGCTCTTCGGTCATGATAGGGCAGGGCGCTTCCTCTACCACTTTCTGATGACGGCGCTGTACTGAGCAGTCTCGCTCTCCCAGATGAATGGTGTTGCCCTGGGTGTCAGCAAACACCTGCACCTCTACGTGACGGGGACGGATTATGGCCTTTTCCAGGATCAGCTCACCGTTACCAAAAGCCGACTGGGCCTCGGCGCGGGCAAGTTTGATTGCATTGGGCAGTTCAGCGATATCGTGTACCAGGCGCATACCTCTACCACCACCACCGGCTGCGGCCTTAACCATTAGCGGCGCAGCGATCTTCTCACCTTCGTTGATCAATACCGCGTCGCTCTGGTCTTCACCCTCGTAGCCGGGAACACAAGGTACCTGAGCATCGAGCATCCGTCGCTTGGCCTCAGCCTTGTTTCCCATCAGGTGTATGGCATCGGGGCTGGGGCCTATGAAAACCAGACCTGCCTCCTCGCAAGCGCGAGCAAACTCTGCATTTTCACTGAGAAAGCCGTAGCCGGGGTGTATGGCCTGGGCGCCGCTGGAACGCGCCGCAGCGATAATTTTATCTTGCACCAGGTAGGATTCGTTGACTGGGCTAGGGCCTATCCAAACGGCTTCGTCAGCCATTTGCACATGCGGTGCCATGGCATCCGCGTCGGAATACACCGCTACCGTGCGGTAGCCCTGAGCTTTGGCAGTTCGAATGACCCGGCAGGCAATTTCGCCCCTGTTGGCCACCAGTATGCTGGTAAATTTAGTCATTGCTGTCTTCCGTTTCTATTGTGTGGCCCAGCTGGGTTCGCGTTTTTCAACAAAAGCGCTAACGCCTTCTTTGCCCTCATCGCTGAGCATGCACTTGGCAAAACCCCGGGAGGCAAAATCCAGCGCCTCAGGCCGCGGACGCCGTGTGGTTTCGAATACAATTTCCTTGGTGATGGCATTAGCACCGGGTGCGCACAGTGCAATCTGCTGCAACACCTGGGCGCATTTCTCTTCCATGTCCTGGGTGTCCTCGGCAAGAATGTGGCCGATACCATAATCGACAGCCTCAGCACCTTTAAATCTGGCGCCAGTCATCATCAGTCTGCGTGCCTGGGTCAAGCCCACGCGTTCGGTCACGAAGGGGGCGATTTGAGCCGGGGGAATACCCAGGCTGGTTTCACTGAGCCGGAATTTTGCGTCGCGAGTAACAATGGTCACATCGCCGACACAGGCCAGACCGAGGCCGCCGCCAATGGCTGCGCCTTCGACCAACAAAATGGTTGCCTGGGGTTGCTCATTGAGTTTGATCATCAGGTCGCCAAAGCCGCGATTGCTCCTGGCAACATCTTCCTCGCTGGGCGCGCCGCCCTGAAGGCCGGACTTGAAACCCTTTATATCGCCTCCGGCACAGAAGAATCCGCCTTTTCCGCGCAGGATAATAGTACGCAGACTGCGATCATCGCGAACGGCATCCAGTACCGCGCCCAATTCATCTACCATCTCGGCGGAGAGGGCATTTCTGGCTTCCGGTCGATTAAACCAGATCGTCAGGACGCTGCCTTGCGGCTCCAGAATCAGGCACGTTGTAGAGTGTAGTGTTGTCATCAATTTTCTCCGGGAACCTTTAAATTCGAGCGATGCCGAAACTGTTTTCTCTTACCGTACGATTGCGCTTCTCCCACACAGTTTCCAGCAGGAAACCCAGCGTTTTACGTGCATCGCGTGGATCAATCATGCCGTCATCCAGCAAATGGCCGGAGGTGTAGTAAGCACTGGATTGGCTGTCGAAAAGATTGGCCAGATAGGCTTCTTGCTGCGCGATCACGCTCTCGTCAACGGCCTGCCCAGCTGCTTCGGCTTTGCCACGCGCCACAATGGACATGGTTTTTGCCGCCTGCTCTCCACCCATGACACCTGTGCGAGCCTGGGGGAATGTGTAGAGGAAGTCGGGGTCATAGCCACGACCACACATGCCATAGTTACCCGCGCCGAAACTGGCACCGGTCATCAAGGTGATGCGAGGTACTTCCAGGTTACGGACTGCCTGTATCATTTTGGCACCGTGCTTGATCATGCCGGCCTGTTCAGACTTGGTACCGACAATATAGCCGGTGGTATTTTGCAGAAACAGCATGGGAATATCGGATTGGTCGCACAGTTGTAAAAACTGTGTGGCCTTATTGGCACCATCAGGGTCGATAGGGCCATTGTTGCCGATGATGCCCACCGGCAAACCGAAAATTTCTGCCTGTAAACATACCGTAGAGGGACCGTAGCGCGATTTGAAATCCATGAAATCAGAGCCGTCGACGATGCGAGCTGCCAGTTCGCGCATGTCGTAGGGTGTGCGGTAATCGCAAGGAATAACGCCGGCAATTTCATCTGGGTCATAGATCGGTTCAAGGTAGTTGCCACGGTTCGGTGTTTTGCAATTCCTGTTCCATTGCAAACGTTGCATGAGTTCACGGCACATCTGCACGGCCTGGCCATCATTCTCAGCAAGGTACTCTGCCAGGCCGGAAACAGTCGCGTGCATCTCGGCACCGCCTAACTCTTCCTCTGTCGCGATTTCGCCGGTGGCGGCTTTGAGTAACGGCGGGCCAGCCAGGAACGCTCTGCCGTTACCTTTTACCGCAATGACATAGTCCGATAAGCCTGGCATATAAGCACCACCGGCGGTGGAGGAGCCGTGCAGGATGGAGATAACCGGAATGCCATTTTTAGACAGCTTCGCCAAGTTTCCAAACAAGGCACCGCCATTGGAAAAACTCTCCACTGTGTAGTTGATCAGATCGCCGCCCGCACTTTCGACCAGATGAACAAACGGCAGTTTTTGCTGCAGCGCAATTTCTTCTGCTCGCATAACGCGGTATCCAGTGCCGGCTGTCAGTGAACCTGCTTGTATACCGCTGTCATCGACGACGACCACGCAGCGAACCCCGGCGATAAAACCGATGCCGGTGATCACGGTGGAGCCTGGTATTGATTTATCAGGGTCACTATTGTCCAGCAAGTAGCCGGCAATGTTGCCAATGGTCATGAACGGCATGCCCGGATCCAGCAGGCGAGCCATACGTTCTCTAGGCGTCAACTGGCCCCGGGATTCAAAGCGCGCGCGGCGCTTTTCCGAAATCATTGCGCCGCGGCTATTGAGTTCACCCAGTTTTTGGATGTGCTCGAGCATATCTTCGCGATTTTTGCGAAAGCCATCTGAGTTGGTATTGATCTTGGACTTGAACACGGTCATGAAAGAGTCTCCGCAAGAGTGGCCGGAACAGGTATGGGAACTGACAGCAGCAACTGGGCGTAGCCCTTGCCCTGGGGATCGTTACGAATACTGGCTATGCCGCCACCGCCTAATACTTCGTGTAGCAGGAAGTTGACGGAATTTGATCCGGGCAGCAAAAAGCGCTCCACCGATCCGGTTTCTGTGCTGTCCAGGAAATGCGCAAAGCGGGCGGTTACGGCTTCAACGGTGAGCGCATTGCAGATGTAGGGCAGATAGCTGGCATCACGGGCGATGATACCCACGTTTGCCTTGGCGCCCTTGTCTCCGCTGCGTCCCCAGGCAAGCTTCACCAGTGGGATTTCCACCATTGGCTCAGCGGATGAAACGGCCGCTTGTGTTGGCCGGGGAATATCGGCGATGGCTAATGCCTGGCCGTGAACTTCATTGCAGTCGGTTGTTTTTCCGTCGAGGTCAATGCTGACCTGAATCCTTGCTTTATCGATGGTAAAGGAAAACAGGCGAACCACCGGAGAAGGTTTGGGGCGTCCGCCTGCGAAGCCCGATAGCCCGGGAGGGGTCGCCAGGCCCAGACCCACTGCTTCTTTTAACATAATGCCTATGCCGATCATGTCCGGGTGCTTGGCGGCGATTTTCATCACCACTTCTCGACAGTCTTCTACGCGGGAAAAATCGCCATACTGGCTCTCGGTGCCCAGCAGTTCGATACTGGTTTCGCTGAAATCCGCCAGAGCGTGGGCGTTGAAAACACTTCGCGAGGCCTCAAAGACTGATTCGCCAAGCGCTCTGGCTTTGCGGTCGGCATCGATGCCGTAAAAGCTCATGTATACCCCGCCGCGAAACTGATCTGCGTAAGTGGCACTGACCTTGTAGGTGTCCGGGGCAGGGCGCCCCTTAGCGCCACTTACCCTGACCCTGTCGTCGCCTACTTGTTCAACTATAGCGGTGGAGAAGTCACAGACGACATCCGGCAGCATATAAGCTTGCGGGTCACCAATCTCATAGAGCATTTGCTCGCTGACAGTCCCTATAGTGACCAAACCACCGGTGTCTTCTGGCTTACAGCAAACGAAACTTCCATCGGTGCCGATTTCGGCAATGGGGTAGCCGATGTTGGCCATGCCGCTTACCTGTTCCCAATCGGTAAAGTTACCGCCAGTAGCCTGGGGGCCGCATTCGAGTATATGGCCGGCCAGTGAACCCTGGGCCAGTTGGTTTAAGTCGTCTCGACCCCAGCCGAACTCGTGGATGCAAGCGCCAAGCGTGACAGCGCTGTCCACACAGCGTCCAGTCACGACGATGTCGGCACCCAGGTCCAGCGCACGGGCAATTGGAAACGCCCCAAGATAGGCATTAATACTTTGAATGCGGTCGACTGGCGGAAACCTTTCTCCTGAAAACATCTCGCAGATTTCGCTGCTGGCCAGTTGGTCGGCCTGCGGCATTAAGTCGTCCCCGATGATGCAGGCCACCTTGAGTGCCAGGCCCTGTTCGGCAATTTCTGCCCGCAGCGCTTGAGCACAGGCCTGGGGGTTAACCCCGCCGGCATTGGAAATCACTTTGATGCCTCGCTCAGCAATCAGCCTCAGGTTGGGTTGCATCGCGGCGGTCACGAAGTCTACTGCGTAGCCTTTGGTATCGTCTTTGGCCCTGGCTCTAGCCATGATAGACATGGTGATCTCGGCCAGGTAGTCGTAAACGATGTAGTCCAGCTTCACTGAATTGAGTAACTGCGGGGTGGCTCGCGCCGCATCGCCCCAGAATCCACTGGCGCCGCCAATGCGCAATATCTTGTCTGGCATTGAATTTATTCCTGTCAGCTTTGGTCAGTGCAGGCATGTTACGCAAAGCCTTGCCGCAGGTCATGGGATAAGACGCCATACACGCCTGAGATTGCGCCATCCAATACCCCACAGCAGCACAAGTCAGCCGCTTTGGTGAGCAAGAGAATTCGGGGCTGCAATCCATATACTGGTATATTAAGAAGTTCATAGTATCGAGGACTACAGCGAGCAGATGGCTAGCAAGGCACAGCGTTCAGCAGATGATATGCGCAACAGGTATGTCCATGCCCGGACCTTGCGTGGGCTCATGGATCTGGCGGGAGCCTTGGGTGCTGACCCGGCCTGTATTGCCCGCGATGCAGGTCTGGACAGGAATCTTTTGACGATCCCGGACGGCAGGGTGCCAGTCGCTGTTTTCTACCGCCTGCAGCAGGAGTTTCTTCGCCAGACAGGTAACCCTGATTTTGGGCTACTCAGTGGCCGTGTCGCGTACATGGAAACCGCTCACGTCTTGGTGTACCTGGCTTCTGCCTCCAAAACGCTGCGTGACTGGCTGAACCTGATGCCCAGCGTCTCCAGTCTCCTCGGGGACGTTGGAGTGATGAAAATTGCTCGCAGGGGTGACGAGTTTGCGCTGGAGTGGCACCCCGAGGTCCCACCAGGAGCAGACCGCTGTCTGGTAACAGACAACATTTTGTCTACCACCGTGTTGCAGATGGACAGCTACTGCCTGTTGCCCGTGCGCCCCGGCCGGGTGGATTTGTCCTATGCGCGTCCCGATAACATAGAGATACTAGAGTCTACCTTCCGAGCCCCCTTGTATTTTGACCAACCGGTTAGCGCACTCTACTACGACCGTAAGGTGCTGGATTTCCCTCAGCTGCACGTCAGTACGCACATTTATGATGCAGTGGAAGAAGAGTTTTCCCTGTTCTTTAGCGGTGATAATTCGGTGGGCGATCCGTTCTCCCTTGCCCTGCACTCGGCCATTCGGCGCCAGATGCCGCTGGGAGAATGTTCGATCGACAGTATTGCCAGCGATATGAATGTTTCGCGGCGCACCTTACAGCGTCGGTTGAAGGAACGGGACACCAATTTCCAGCAGTTGCTGCAAGAGGTTAAGTCAGCTCTTGCGCGGCGTTACCTGCAAGAAAACCAGCTCAGTGTTATTGAGATAGCCTTTTTGCTGGGCTACGGTGATCCCTCTTCGCTCTCGGCTGCTTTTAAATCCTGGCATGGCTGCACTCCCACGGAATACCGTCACGACAGCAGCCAAATAGACACCAGGTCTTATGTTCGCGGGGCGATATCAACAGCCTCATCCTGATCCGTGCTGCCAGTTGCGCGCATTTTAATAAAAGTAACGACAAAAAAATAATAAGGAAACGTTATGAGCAGCTCTCCCGCAGCTGATACCAAGACCACCAGTAAAGTTGCCGGTTACGGCCTGTTCATGCTCACCCTTGTCTATGCCTTCAACTTTGTTGATCGCCAGATACTGGTCATCCTGCAGGAACCCATTAAGAACGATATGGGCCTGTCTGATACGCAGTTGGGCCTGTTGAGTGGCTTCTCCTTTGCCCTGGTGTATATCACAGCGGGAATCCCCATTGCCTATTGGGCGGACCGCAGCAACCGGCGAAATATCATCACCGCGGCTCTTGCTGTTTGGAGTGGCATGACGGCGTTATCAGGCTTTGCCCAGAACTACACTCAACTGCTATTGGCGCGGATTGGCGTGGGTATTGGCGAAGCCGGCGGTAGCCCACCTGCACATTCGATGATCAGCGATTACTACCCGCCTGAGCGACGTGCCACGGCGATGGCGATCTATAGTATCGGCGTGCACCTGGGGGTGTTACTAGGGTTTATTGTTGGCGGTCTTGTCAGTCAGTTCTATGGTTGGCGTGTGGCCTTTTTCTCCGTGGGCATTCCCGGCGTTTTGTTGGCCATCGTATTCTATTTTACGGTTAAGGAACCGGCTCGCGGTCAGTGGGACGAGAACGTCAACCCGGAACACAAACCTACTCTGGCTGAGACGCTCAAACATTTATCGTCAGTGCGCAGCTTCTGGTATCTCGCGCTTGCCGCAGGTGTTACCTCTTTTGCCGGTTACGGCAATGGCAACTTTGCCCCATCTTTCCTCATTCGTAATCATGGTTTTACCGTGGGGGAGGTGGGCATTGTGCTCGCCATTTTTGGTGGTGGTGGCGGCATGATTGGTACGTTTATGGGTGGCTATTTGGCGGACCGTCTTGGGGGGAGGGATCGTCGCTGGTACGTCTGGTTACCTGCAATTGCAGGCTTGATTGCGGTTCCGTTAGGCTTTCCCTACTTGCTCATGGACAACACGGCGATCGTTATCGGCCTGCTGTTCTTTGTGACCATTACCCTCAATACCTACATGGGGCCTGTAGTGGCAACCTGTCACGCATTGGTGCCGCCGGCAATGCGCGCTATGACCTCGGCGATACTGTTTTTCATTTTGAACATGATAGGGCTAGGCCTGGGGCCACTGACGGTTGGCGTATTGAGTGACCTCTATCTGCCACACTTTGGTGAGGACAGTTTGCGCTACGCAATGCTGACGGTTGGTTTGTTGAGTTCGCCGGCGATTTTGTTGTTTTTCCTGGCCGGTAGGCACCTTGAAACAGATATGGCAACGGCCAGGCGGGCATCACAGCCAGGCTAGTGCTCGTTGAGCTTTTTTGCCACCCAATACCAGACTGCAGAATTCATGTTGAGGCCGATATGGCTGCCCAGTACCTCAATGTTGTGCACATTGGGGTAATCCCCTTGCTGCTTGGACGTTCGCCAGTTAATGACGCCGTCTGCACGCGTGTAGATAGCCGTTGTAGGTACCGGTGGTGGCGCCGGATTCAAAGCCGCCTGCGTTTCTTCTGGATTCAGCCTGTTGTAAAGACGAGAGGCATGGGACGCCTCCTCATGCCCCGGGCCAAAGGGACTGCCCAGGGTAATAACCTGGCGAATGGCATCGGGTTCCATTCTGGCGATTTCACGGGCATAGATGCCGCCCAGTGAATGGCCTATCAACGTTACTTTGCCGCCGCCGGCTATCGCAAGTTCTTCTAGTGTGCTTTTCAAACTGTCATCATTGAAACTGCTGGTACCCAGATTGCGGCCCTGTTGCCAACCGCTGGCGCGATAGCCCAATCCTTGCAAGAAGCGAATAAATGGAGCGTTGCCGCGATCATCACCGAGAAAACCGGGGATGACCATGACACTGTGTAAATCATTCGCGGGCGGCATCTTGCGCAGTAGCGGGGTGGTCAGTGTGAGTAGAGCTGCATCCATCAGGGCCCGAGGGCCGTCTGATATTGCCAGTGCCAGCGAGGGTGGTTTCAAGAGGCTTTCCTTTGTTTGATTTCCACCGAGGCTAGCAGCTCGTCAAAGCTTTCTTGCAAGCACTCTTTATAGAACTCCGGGTCAGGCATCATCACTCTGCAACAGGTGGCGCTGATGACGAATTGGCCGCAATAGCTGCCAATTGCGTGAAACAGACCGAGTCCGTCCGTTACAGGTCCGGTACCGTAGCTTGCCACCATCCGCGCGCCGGTGCTGAAAATCGGTACTGGCGGCCCTGGAACATTGGTAATCACGCAGTTGTATTGAGGGCTCATATGATTTGCCAGACCCAGACGGCTGGACAGGCGCGCTGCCTCGGAAACCAATTTAGCGGGCATCATGTTGGTATAGTCCGTCATCGCCTTGGCACCCACTGCGTGGGTGAATTCCTTGGCGTCCCGGGTGCCTTCGTGCACCGCTTGCAGCCTTTCGCGTGGGTCGGCGATGTCACTGCGAATCTTGACCGTCATAGCGGAGACAATATTGCCGCCGTTGACGTCTGCATCCGAACGAACATTAATGGGGGCCATGGCAGCCAAAGAAGTTTCCGGCAGCTCCTCATGATGCTTCAGGTATTTACGCATGGCACCACCGACAATAGCGATGGCCGCATCGTTGACGGTAGCGCCTGGTACCGAGTTTTTAATGGCTTTCACATCATCCAGAGATACGTTGATGGCATCGAAAACCCGGTGCGGTGACACCGTGCCATTGAAGCGAGTACGCGGAATATCTTTGACCCTGTGCAGCTTACCTCGGCCCAAATTGAGGGCAGCTTTGGCAAAGCCAGGGATGGTGTTTCTGGCAACACTGACAAAGTGGAAAGGGGTGCGGATATTATTCAGCGTAGATCTGGCCACCAGCTCAGCAGTGCCAGGCGTATTGTCCAGCCTGACAATAGGCGCCTTATTGGAGCGTTTGTAATCTGCGGTAAGGTCGTGCATGGCGACAGACATTTCCACGCTGGACGTACCATCTACGGCCGCGTGGTGGACCTTGGAAAACATGGCAAAGCTGCCCTCGGGCACGCCTTCTACATTGTCCAGACCCTCAATAATGTAGATTTCCCACAGCGGACGGTCGCGGTCCAATGGACGCGCATTAATCCGTGAAACCTGTATACAAAGCTGGCGCCAGTCGCCGGGCTTGGGCAGGGCGATATGCCTGATATGAAACTCGGGGTCAAAGGTGCCGTCGGTCACCCAGTAGGGGTGATCCATGCCAAAGGGCACCGTTACCAGGCGCTGGGTCATGGTCGGCAACTCCAGTATCCGACGATGGATGTTGTCTACGATTTCCTTAAACCGCAGCTTCCCGCCTGGGGCGGTAGACTGGTCGTAGATACCCAGGCCCGCGATATGCATCGGCACACTGGGGGTTTCCAGATAAAGGAAAGAGGCGTCTAGGCCTGTTAGTTGGCGCATTTATGGCTTCCTGTGGTGTGCGTCTGGAAATCGAACTGAACTTCTTAGCGTTAGCGCGCACCAACGCTTAGATACGAGCCTACTATAGCCGCTAACTAACTGCCCTTGTTGTCACCTTGGTGACAGCAGCTTGAGGATTGAATTGGTAGCATGCTCGGCAAATGAAAAAAGCATCAGGCCAAGGTAGAACTATGAGTAGTGCATCTATTGATGTGAAAACCTTCCCCTACGAACAGGCGAAATTGCAGGAACTGAATCCAGATGGGTTCACCAACCTGGTAGATATGTTCGATAGTGCTTGTGCGCAGTACCCGGAACGAGTGGCTTTCACGGCTATGGGGCAGGACCACACATTTACTGATATAGAACGTTTGAGCCGTGCTTTTGCTGCATGGCTGTTGGATGACGCAGGTTTGGCACCCGGTACGCGCATTGCCATTCAGTTACCCAATATTACCCAATACCCCATTGTTGCCTGGGGCGTATTTCGCGCTGGAATGGTGATTGTGAACACCAATCCGATGTACACCGCCCGGGAGCTGGAGCACCAGTTCAATGACTCCGGCGCCACCGTGCTGGTAGCGCTGACTGAGCTGCTGCCGCAGATTGAAGCTGTGTTGCCGCGCACGGGTATTGAACAGGTTATCTGCACCAGTATTTTCGACCTGTTGGAGTCCCAGCCGCGCCCAGAGTCAGCGCTTGAGGGACTTATCTCTCTGCCAGAGGTGCTGGCGGCGGGTCAGGGCAAGACCTTGCCGGAAACTGCGGCCCAGATGAACAGTGTTGCCCTGCTGCAGTACACCGGAGGCACCACTGGCCCCGCCAAGGGGGCGGTGCTGACGCACGGCAACGTCTTTGCCAGCACTCAGCAGACGGCCCATGCAGCGGATTTGGACGAAGGCGCAGTTGAAATCGTGATCGGTCCCATGCCGCTTTACCACATCTACGGTTTCACCATGAACCTGGTCTCTACCTTCTGCGGGGGCGGGCAGTCTGTGTTGATTCCCGATCCGCGCAACATCGACGACCTCATTAAGGTGATGAAACAGTATCCGTTCACCGCAATGGCCGGGGTAAACACCTTGTTCGTCACGATGATGCAGCACCCCGAATTCGATGAAGTTGATTTCAGTAAGGTAAAGGGGGTCATCGCGGGCGGCGCCGCTCTGGTGGAAGAAATCGCCACTGAGTGGTTCCAGCGCACCGGCAGTCAGATCTTTGAAGGCTATGGTTTGTCGGAGACAGCGGCCACTCTCACTGGTAATACCCGCCAAGAAAGGCAGTTAGGTACAGTCGGTAAGCCCATGATATCAATGGAAATAAAGATTGTAGACGCTGCCGGGAATAGCTTGGACTCCGACCAGGAAGGCGAGTTGCTGGTTCGCGGTCCACAGGTGATGCACGGCTATTGGAACCGGCCGGACGCCACTGAAGAGTGCTTAGACGACGAGGGTTGGTTTCGCACTGGCGATATCGCCAAAGTCCAGCCAGACGGGTTCGTCAAAATATGCGACCGACTCAAGGATATGATTCTGGTCTCCGGCTTCAACGTTTATCCCAACGAAATCGAGGGGGTCGTCTATACTCACCCGGACGTTGTTGAGTGTGCCGCCGTTGGTGTGCCTGACGACAAGAGCGGTGAAGCAGTGAAACTGCACGTGGTTAGCAGCAACCCGGCATTGACCGCAGAAGACCTGACGGCATTTTGTCGTGAACAACTCACCGCCTACAAGGTTCCTCGTATTATTGAGTTCAGCGCAGAACTCCCCAAGTCCAACGTGGGTAAAATCCTGCGACGTGAACTGCGAGACTAGCCGCTGTGTTGCATTTAGCTGTCGTTAATGGCATAAACCCTGTCGATATAATTCAACACACCTATTAAGGAGTTAGCAATGGCTATAAAAATAGTACCCAAAGACGAAATGGTTAACGCGATTGGCACCAAGTTTGAGCCCAGTGACTGGATAGACATGTCCCAGGATCGCATCAATACCTTTGCCGACTGCACCGAAGATCACCAGTTCATTCATGTGGACGAGGAAGCGGCTAAAAATACGCCCTTCGGCGGTACTATTGCCCACGGTTTCCTGACCCTGTCACTGCTGTCAAAAATGGTAGAGGGCAACGGAGTCATTCCCGAAAATACAGTGATGGGTCTTAACTACGGCTTCGATAAAGTTCGTTTCCTGGCGCCCGTCGCCTCCGGCAAGCGTGTGCGTTGCCACTCTGAAGTGCTGAACGTGGATCGCAAGGATGACAACCGCTTTCTGGTGAAGCAGGGCATTTCGGTAGAAATTGAGGGCGAAGACACGCCAGCACTGGTTGCTGAGTGGTTGTCCATGGTTATTGCAGGCTAAGAACGTCGTTTGCTGTTCGCAAAAAAAACGCCATCCCCGCGTGAGCGGGAACGGCAGCTAAAAGAATTTATCCCAAAGGAGTTTTGAGTAATGTCTATTCGCTATGACGGTAAAGTTGCCATCGTTACAGGTTCTGGTCAGGGTCTTGGTCGCAGCCACGCTATTGAGCTTGCCAAGCGTGGCGCCAAGGTTGTCATCAATGACCTGGGTGGCAGTGTTGATGGTTCCGGTGCTGGTTCAGAGTCCGCGCAGGCAGTCGTTGCCGAAATCGAAGCACTTGGCGGTGAAGCCATCGCGAATGGCGCCAACGTTGCCAAGTACGATGAAGTTGAAGCCATGGTCAAGCAAGTGATGGACAAGTGGGGCAGGGTAGATATCCTGGTCAACAACGCCGGTATCCTGCGCGACAAGAGCTTTGCCAAGGCTGACCTGGACGACTTTAAACTGGTTGTTGACGTGCATCTGATGGGCACCATTAACTGCACCAAGGCTTGTTGGAACATCATGCGTGAGCAGAACTATGGCCGGATCGTGGTGACCACATCTTCATCAGGTATGTACGGCAACTTTGGCCAGGCCAACTACGGCAGCGCAAAAATGGGCGTTATTGGCGCAATGAACACCCTGGTTCAAGAAGGAGCCAAGTTTGATATTCGGGTGAACGCGCTGGCGCCTACCGCAGGTACGCGTATGACTGAAGGCCTGATTCCGGAAGAAGCCTTCGCCCTGTTGACGCCAGAGACTGTGACGCCTGCAGTGTTGTATATGGTCAGTGAAGACGCGCCCAACAAGACCATCATCTGTGCTGGTGCCGGTGCTTACTCGATCTCTAAAATTATCGAAACCGATGGCGTTTGGCTTAAGCCTGAAGACCAGACTCCGGAAGGCATTGCCGCCAACTGGGATGCAATTACCTCCCCGGTAAACGAGCGACAGCCCGAGGCCGGTTTTGAGCAGACCATCAAGTTTACCGGCAAGGCGATGGAAGGCCTTGGTCTGGTAGACAAGTAAATATTTTTTGAGGGCGCCAATGGCGCCCTTTTCTGAATCACTGGAGAAAAACTATGAAAGAAGCAGTCATTGTATCAACGGCACGTACACCCATCGGCAAGGCTTATCGCGGCGGTTTCAATAATCTGGGCGGTGCCAGCCTGGGCGCAGCATCTGTCGCAGAAGCGGTTAAGCGTGCCGGTATTGACCCTGCCGAAGTTGAAGACGTGATCATGGGCTGTGCCCTACAGCAGGGCCCAACCGGTGCCAACGTTGCCCGCCAGATTGCACTGCGCGCTGGCCTGCCCGTTACCACCTCTGGTATGACCCTGGATCGTCAGTGCTCATCTGGCCTGATGGCGGTAGCTACCGCTGCCAAACAGGTGATGTATGACGGAATGGATGTGGTTGTAGGCGGTGGTCTTGAATCAATCTCCCTGGCCCAAACCGAGCACATGAACTTGCATCGTTTTGTCGATGATGAGCTGATGGCTATGCACCCCAATATTCACATGCCAATGCTGCAGACCGCAGAAATCGTTGGTCAGCGCTATAACATCTCTCGCGAAGCTATGGACGAGTACGGCGCGCAGTCACAGCAACGAACAGCTGCAGCCTATGAAGCCGGCAAGTACGCAGATGAACTGGTTGACGTCACCTGCAAGCGCACTGTTTGGAGCAAGGAAACGGGTGATGCTTCTGAAGCTGAAGCTACTGTATCTGCCGACGAAGGCCTGCGTGCCACCACAGCAGAAGGCCTGGCTAATCTGAAGACTGTTGTTGAAGGCGGCACTATCACTGCAGGTAACGCTTCTCAGCTGTCTGACGGATCTTCCGCACAGGTAGTGATGGATGCCAAGCTGGCTGAACAGCGTGGTCTTGAGCCTCTGGGTATTTACCGTGGTATTGCTGTAGCGGGTTGCGAGCCCGACGAAATGGGTATTGGCCCTGTATTTGCCGTGCCCAAGCTACTCAAGCAGCACGGTTTGTCTGTTAACGATATCGGCTTGTGGGAACTGAACGAAGCGTTTGCTGTGCAAGTGATCTACTGCCGCGATCAACTGGGTATCGATAACGACAAGCTCAACGTTAACGGTGGTGCTATTTCCATCGGCCATCCCTACGGCATGAGCGGTTCGCGCATGATCGGCCACGCGCTGATCGAAGGTAAGCGCCGCGGTGTGAAGTACGTGGTTGTCACCATGTGTGTTGGTGGTGGCATGGGTGCTGCTGGCTTGTTTGAAGTCGCTTAACTGTTTGGAGATTTGCTATGAAAGCAGTTACCTGTAAAGAGCATGGCCTGCCTGACAAGCTTGAGCTGGCAACCGACTGGCCCGAACCCGAGCTGGGTGAGAGCGATGTACTGATTGACGTTAAGGCTGCTGGCCTTAACTTCCCTGATGTACTGATGATCCAGGGCAAATACCAGTTTCAACCGGATATGCCCTTTGTGCCCGGTGCAGAGTGTGCTGGCGTCGTCAGTGCCGTAGGCGACAAGGTCACGCGCTACAAGATCGGTGACAAGGTCATCTCCATGGGTGCCTCAGGCGCGTTCTGTGAGCGTATCGTCACTCATGAATTTGGCGCATTCCCCATGCCTGAAAGCTTGTCCTTTGAGCAGGCCGCTGGTGTCAGCATTACCTATTTCACCTCCTACTATGCTTTGAAGCAGCGTGCGAATATCCAGCCGGGAGAAACCCTGCTGGTGCTGGGCGCAGCAGGCGGTGTTGGCACCACTGCAATCGAACTTGGCAAACTGATGGGCGCCAAGGTGATTGCAGCAGCCAGTTCACAGGAAAAGCTGGACCTGTGTAAACAGCTGGGTGCCGATGAGCTGATCAACTATTCCGAGGAATCACTCAAGGATAAGGTTAAGGAGTTGACCGGCGGTAAGGGCGTGGATGTGGTTTACGATCCGGTTGGTGGCGATTTTGCCGAGCCTGCGGTACGCAGCATGGCCTGGAATGGCCGCTACCTGGTGATTGGTTTTGCCAGTGGTCCCATCCCACAGATACCGCTGAACCTGGCTCTGCTCAAGGGTTGCTCTATAGTGGGTGTTTTCTGGGGTAGGTTCTCGGGTGAGGAACCCCAGGAGAATCTCAATAACATCACTGAGTTGTGGGAGATGTTCGACCAGGGCAAGCTCAATCCAGTAGTGACCGATGTTTTCCCCATGGAACAGTATGAAGATGCCTTTAACTGTCTCATCGACCGCAAGGCTAGAGGCAAGGTGATTCTCACTGTCCAGTGAGATTGCTGCTGATATCGGGCGAGAACCGCGAATGAGTCGAATTGTATTCAAGTCGATGGTCGCGGTTCTCGCCAGTTCTAGTATCTGCATAGCGCTTTAAAGGGGGCGCAGCTTTTGCGTTACCAGGTGTCGCCTTTGTGGTCATTGGCTTAGTGACGCTTATTTGTGCTGAGCCGACTGACTAGACTTTGTCTTGATGCAAAATTCTGAGAGTCACCTGAGTGACACCTTAAAACTCACCCGCACTGATACTGTTACCGTGTATTTAATAGTTATAACCGAACCGGAGAATTTCTACCCATGCCTGCACCACTATTGAGTCGTCGCGATCTGGAATTCATGTTGTATGAGGTGTTCGATGTTGAGTCCACCCTGACGCGTGAACGCTACAGCGACCACAACAAAGAAACGATTGATGCGGCACTGGATGTTGCTCAGGCCATCGCAGAAAAATACTTCCTGCCTATTCGACAAAAGGTCGACACTCATCAGCCTACGTTTGATGGCAAAAAGGTGCAGATGATCCCGGAGATCAAAGTAGCGCTTGATGCGGTTATTGAGGCCGGTTTGGCGTCGCCCGGCGCCGATTATGAAGTAGGCGGTATGCAATTGCCCGCTCTGGCGACGGCAGCGACAGGTGCCTATTTGAATGCGGCTGGCAGCACGACCATGGGCTACATCGGCCTGACCAATGCCAATGCCAACCTCATCGATGCACACGGTACCCAGGAACAAAAGGCCAAATGGGTGGAGCCACAGCGCAGCGGTCGATTCGCAGGCACGATGGCGATGAGTGAGCCCGGTGCAGGCTCCAGCCTGTCAGACCTGGCAACCACAGCACTGCCGCAGGAAGACGGCACCTACCGGATTAGCGGTAACAAAATCTGGATCTCCGGTGGCGACCATGAGCTGACTGAAAATATTGTTCATTTGGTGCTCGCCAGGGTCAAAGGTGCGCCCAGGGGAGTGAAGGGTATCTCCTTGTTTATTGTCCCCAAGTTCCTGGTTAACGACGATGGCAGCTTGGGCGAGCGCAACGACGTTACCCTGGCGGGGCTGTTTCACAAAATGGGTGGACGCGGTCAAACATCCACGGCGCTCAATTTCGGTGAGAAAGACGGCGCAATCGGTTATCTGGTGGGTGAAGAAAACCGAGGACTAATGTACATGTTCCACATGATGAACGAAGCGCGCATCATGGTTGGAAGTGGTGCGGCTATTCTCGCCCTGTCGGGTTACCAGTACTCTCTGGATTACGCCAAGGAGCGTCCACAGGGTCGATTGCCCTCGGCCAAGGACCCAATGGCGCCGCAGGTTAATATAATCGAGCACGCCGATGTTAAGCGCATGCTGCTGGCACAAAAAGCCTACTCTGAAGGTGCTTACGCCCTTTGTTTGTTCGGTACCCAACTTGCCGATGATTCGTATACCGCCGACACAGAGCAAGCGCGCGCGGCGGCTCACGAACTTCTGGATTTCCTGACGCCTATGATTAAATCCTGGCCGTCTGAGTATGGTCCCAAGGCGAACTACCTTGCGATACAGGTGCTGGGCGGATCGGGCTATGTCAACGAACATCCGGTGGAAATGATGTACCGCGACAATCGCCTGAACCCCATACACGAGGGTACAACGGGGATACAGTCGTTGGATTTACTGGCACGCAAGGTCCCGCAAAATAACCTCGCTGGCTACCTGGCTTGTATTAACGCTATCGGTGCGACCATCAGTGAAGCAAAAACCATAGCCGATCTGAGCGCATCTGCCGAGCATCTGGAAAGCTCAGTGAATACGCTTAAAGAGGTTACCGAGTTCCTGCTGGGATCGATGATGGAAAAAGACATCGACCTGGTGCTGGCCAACTCAGTCAAGTACCTGGACCTGTTCGGCAATGTGGTTATCGCCTGGATGTGGCTGAAGCAGGGCATGGTCGCTTCACGTGGGCTGGCTGCAAGCCCACACGAAGAAGATGCCAATTTCTATCGTGGCAAACTGCAGGCTATGCAGTACTTCTACCGCTACGAACTTGCCGAAATTGAAACCTGGGCGGCGTTGCTGATGAAGCTGGATGACACCTGCAAGAACATGGATAACGCCTGGTTCTAAGGCAGCGGATCTTCGGCGTCTGCCCTGGATGTTAATTGGCAAAAACGCCGGTGTCGATTCCGGCAAAAGATGTCCAAAAATTCTATGAAAAGATGTCCGTGTCCCTAGTCTGGTCATAGATCAGAGGCAATTTCAGGATACTGGCTAGACGAATAGGCTGTGCCTGGCCCTGCTCCGTTCACATGAACGGGTGGGCTTATGGTCCGCCGTTGGAAATGAGGATAGCCCGTTCGCCGTTCGCCGTTCGTCTTCTTGTTTTCGATGCTCCAGTCAATCAGGTTTGCTCCTCCACAGCACGCCATGCAGCATCGAAAGCCGCATCCATCAGTGCAATAGCCTCGGAG
>JBALVN010000020.1:0-698 GCA_036961455.1 Halioglobus sp.
CTACCATTAGGAGTGAGACAATGACCATTAATAAAATGCGCGCAATACACCCCGGCGAAATATTGAGAGAGGAATATTTGGCCCCTCTCGAAATGAGTGCCAGTGCGCTGTCCCGGGAGTTGCGTGTGCCGGCGCCACGTATCAACGATATTGTAAGAGAGAAGCGTGGCGTAACACCTGACACCGCACTTCGACTTGCCCGCTACTATGGCGGTGATGCACAATCCTGGCTTAACCTTCAGACAGCCTACGATATCAAGTTGGCTAGTACTGGACTCGAACCAGAACTCAACGCGATTCGACCGCATGCCGCATATTCACTTACCACCTAAGTTGATGTCCGGTTTTATTAGACCACTACAGTGATTTTGATAGGCTACATATCTATCCAGGTCCACTGAAGCGCAGAGAATTCCTACTTAGCTATCTTCTTGAGGGCGTTTTTTTGTCAGCAGTTTCTTGCTGATTTCCAGCCGTACTGCCGCAGTACCACCCAGCCATGTATTGCAGTACGATGAACAAATGGACTTGGTGTTATCGCCTTTTTTCAACATCCAGGAAGTGTGATGGAAGCAGACATAATACTGATACATGGGATATTTAACTGCAGCAATACTCCTATGTCGAATGCCGCTGCTCGCGAAAGAGCCATTGCTGAACACGGTAAGGCCCTGGGTGTATGCAGCTACGAATGGGTC
>JBALVN010000021.1:0-688 GCA_036961455.1 Halioglobus sp.
GTGTGGCATCGTGGTACGACTTTGCAGTAGCAATACAAGAGCTAGCAATTGAGCTAGGCCTATTAAGTAAAGCAATACCTATTAGTGCAATACCGGCAGCGAGTTACCCAACGCCAGCTAAACGCCCTGCGTTTAGTGTACTAAATAAAGCACAGGCTGAAGAGCTAACTGGCGTTAAAACAATACATTGGCGCACACAATTAAAAACAATGCTAAAAGAGTTATCTAATAACTAGCAGCTCATAGCACGTAAGCTTGCAGCTCTTAGCTCGAAGCTCGAAGCTCATAGCTCATAGCTCATAGCTCATAGCTCGCAGTTTACAGTTCACAGCTTTAACAAAATTTGTAAATGGAATAAAAAATGACAGTAAAAAATCTATTAGTAACTGGTGGTGCTGGGTTTATAGGCGCCAATTTTGTACACTATTGGCTAGCGCAAAACCCGCAAGACAAAGTAATCGTGCTAGACGCACTTACTTACGCGGGTAATAAAGCCAACCTAGACCTAGTAGCAAACAACCCAAACATGACTTTTGTACACGGTGATATTTGCGACACAGCATTAATAGAAAGCCTAATAGACACGCACCAGTTAAACACCATAGTGCATTTTGCTGCCGAGTCACACGTTGACCGCTCAATAACAGGGCCAGATGCCTTTATAGAAACAAATATACTAGGTACATAC
>JBALVN010000022.1:0-678 GCA_036961455.1 Halioglobus sp.
GCTTGCGGGTATCCATCTGCTTGTCGCAAATAGGCGTGTCGGCGATCTCGTCATAGTAGCCCTGAATACCCAGGTAAAACTGCCTGTTCTCAAAGTCCATCAACGACATCATAAACTGCACGGCACGGCCTATGGGGGCTTGCGACAAGCGCTGCCGTGGCGCAGCTATCGCTCGAGCCGGAACATCGGCATCAGCCGTATCCTGAAAGATGACGTTCTTGTGGCCATAGTGCTTCGATGGATCGGTATTGACCTGGCTCCACTCCCAGCCCAGAAAACTCACCATGTCAGGATTCTGCGGATCTCCGGCAGCGGCATTACACTCGCGAATGCTCTGGCGCGTCTCCGCCCAGCGACGGGGCGTAATACCCTCGGCATGATCATTGATAGACCAGAAATCCAGACTGGAACAATAACGCGCAAAATCGCAGGCATCCGCAGGAGGGTGCAGACCTGAGCCACCCCGCAAAGGCATGGACATAATAAAGGCGTCCGGCGAAAAGGTCGTGTGGACGTGCAAGTCGCCAAATAAAATCTGGCTATCGCTTGCCTGAGAGACAGCTGATTGGCGCTGCGCTTTATCCTGGACAACGGCGGAGGGAAGGGTATCACCAGAGATAACACCACGGCCCTCAGGCTCACCGCAGGCAACAAGCACTGTAGCAGCCAAAACCGCCA
>JBALVN010000023.1:0-665 GCA_036961455.1 Halioglobus sp.
AGGTAAGTCCAGGTCACCGCATCGCCCACGGCCAGTTCAACGCCAGGTGCTGCATCGGCATCTTCTGCCAGCGTGGGATTGAACACGTCTACTGCATTAATCGCTTTCTCAACCGACACCGTGGCATCAACACCCAGGTGATGGTTCAGGTCTGTTGCCTGGGCAGCATCTTCACTCTCTGCCCCGGTTGCGTTCGCTGTCGCGGTATTAACGTAGGCTCCCGCCACCACGGTGTAGTCGCCAGCAGAGCTATACAACCACTGCTCGCCTACATCCAATAGTTCGTCGGCGTTGGTATCACCGCTGACGTAAACAGCCGCAAAACCATCCAGTGCGGCACCGTGGTCATCCGTCACTGTCACATTAGCCAGCGCTTCAGAACCCGTGTTACTGACCAAATACGTCCAGGTCACTGGGGTGTCCACCAACATGGCAACTGCCAGTTCCGCTGTATCTGCATCCTCTGCCGCAGTGGGCGCGGTGGCATCAACTGCGTTGATCGCTTTTTCGATCTGGATACCGGGAGGAGGCAATACGCCAAAGTGATGGTTAAGATCCGTGTCGCTCATCTCTACCAACTGCTCACCCACCAGTACACTGGCAGCGAGCGTCACTTCATTAACGTAATCCCCTGCTGCGGCTTGATAGGGCGCAACCGTCGCTGA
>JBALVN010000024.1:0-643 GCA_036961455.1 Halioglobus sp.
GTAGATGTCGTGGAATCGCTTGCAACTGCTACCGGGGTGGGGGATCCGGATTGGTAAGCGGGTAGCGGTAAATGGTACTGACAAATTAACTTGAGTGCATGGGCTGGCGCTACACAACGTGGGCTCAAGTTTGTTGATTTGCATCCAATATTGATCCAGCTTTTGCATTGAAAAATATACCGTTTTTCAGTTACTAATCTTTTGATTTCTGGAAATTTCCTGGCCGCCCTAGTGGCTCAAAATTGCATGCAAATATCTAGTCGAATTGGATCAATGTTGGATGCAAATCAACAGGAAGGCCTCCCCGTTCGAACCCAGTTACTCTATCCAGCTGAGCTACGGGCGCGTGGAAGGATAACTATACACCCACCGACCCCCGACAAAAAGTGTCACCCGTCCCCCCGGCATAGTCGGACGCTCTGTGTCCGAAATTAGATAGGCGGTGGTTCAAAGCCGCCTATTTCTTCGCAGATCAGTCTGGCGAATTCGATGCACCGGTAGTCGCGATAGGGACCACTGATAGCTTGGAGCCCGATGGGCAAGCCATGCTGATCCAGCCCGGTTGGAAATACCGTGCTAGGCAATAACGGGGCAGTAACAATGCCCGACCAGAAAAGCTGCTCGAAATAGGGGCGATCAACAC
>JBALVN010000025.1:0-229 GCA_036961455.1 Halioglobus sp.
GCTTTGGAAGGCGAAGCCAATCACCATGGCGGTATCGACATCTGTTTCAGCAATCTCTCGGCCTTTCCCATCTTCCAGGGACAAAGATCCTCCAACCTCAACCCCGGCCAACGCGGTTATGCTGGTCCGTGGCCACGGACTATAGCTAGCTACCATCAGTAACGGTATGCTCAAATCCTCTCCCACCTCGGCGGTCCGGCCTTCACGCTGTTCAAGTGCAAACCGTGTT
>JBALVN010000025.1:239-632 GCA_036961455.1 Halioglobus sp.
GTGTTTTTTCATTTCTTGTGGTCCACCCAAACGTCCACTGCTGATTCACTTTATAGTTCAGCGACAACCCTGGACCCTGTGATGCGGCCATTCCACGGCCCGTACTCAAGCTGAGCGATTCCGTGATCTGCCAATCAACCAGGACAATAGGAAATACATTGCTGTCATCGCCCACATCAGAGAACCAACCAATCCCCGGGCCAATCGACAGGGTCTCCGAGAACTTCCAACTAAAGCCTGCAAGCACACCCTCAGTGCGCCCATCGCTGGCGCTGGCCCCGGATTCTACATAAGTTCGAATGCTAGGAATGACGATGGCGCGCAGTTTCTCGGTGGGGGAAAACCGAACAGGTACTGACAGTCGATATTCGTCAATACGATCCCAGGGATCGC
>JBALVN010000026.1:0-580 GCA_036961455.1 Halioglobus sp.
GTTACGGTGCAGGACTATGCCACAGCCCTGCACGCCAGCAGCCTGATTCGGGATGGTGGCACGCTACAGATCGGAATCGGCTCTCTGGGGGATGCCGTGGCCCATGCCTGCTTACTGCGGGAAAAAGAGAATGATGCCTACCGGGCTATTCACAGCGCGCTGACCCACCAGCAGACAGGGTTGGCTGACGACCTCGGTGCCTTTAACGAGGGGCTTTACGTCTCCACTGAGATGTTCGTCAACGGCATGATGCACCTGATTGAACAGGGTGTGGTAAAGCGCCGCGTATTCGACGACCTGAATCTGCAGAAAGGCCTCAATAGCGGTGCCATCAGCGAGAGTGTGGATGAAACACTTTTCGACTATGGCAGGACGTGTGGATTGATCCCCAGGCGGCTGGATGAGGCATCATTGCAACAACTTGCATACTGGGGAATTTTGCCGCGAGAGTTGGTGCTGGAGGGCAATCAGTTGCGGCTCAATGGTACCGAGCTGCCTAACGACCTGGACGAGGAGGCAACACGCCAGGCGATACTCGCAGCGGTGGCTGGCACGCAGCTACAGCAGGGGCGTATTCTTC
>JBALVN010000027.1:0-559 GCA_036961455.1 Halioglobus sp.
GGCTACATGAACCTGGCCGACGCCCTGAGTGTGTCCGAGAAGATGCACACCGTGGATGGCCTGTTCTTCCCGGTACCCATTGTCAATATGACCAATGAGACCGGCATAGAGGCGGGCAGCCGCATCGCCCTGCGTGATCCCAATGTGGAGGGCAACCCGGTACTGGCCATCATGGACGTGGAGGCAGTGGAGACCGTCAGCGACGAGCAGATCGACTTCATGGCACAAAAGATCTTTCGTACCCTGGATGACCAGCACCCCGGGGTAGCGACGTTCTCCGGCCTGGGTAGAACCGTGGTCTCTGGCCCTATCCAGGTGCTGAATTTCTCCTACTTTCAGGCAGACTTCCCGGATACCTTCCGTACTGCGGTGGAAATACGTAACGAGATCAAGGAGCACGGCTGGGAGAAGGTGGTGGCCTTCCAGACCCGTAACCCCATGCACCGGGCCCATGAAGAACTGTGCCGCATGGCCATGGAACAGCTTAATGCCGACGGCGTATTGATTCATATGCTGCTGGGTCAGCTCAAGCCCGGTGATATTCCGGCGGAGGTGCGCG
>JBALVN010000028.1:0-553 GCA_036961455.1 Halioglobus sp.
TTTCGACTACGAACGGTGGGTAAGAACTCCGGGGCTGACATTACCGCGGAGTTGACGGCAAGCGGGCAGCAAACCTTTGCAGGCGTGTGTCTGTGTGTCACCAAATCCGCGTATCGTCATACCGTTGAGCCGGGTTTCAGCCACCCACTCGGTTCCGTTGAATATGATTGTTACGACGCGCATTGGTGGAGTATAGGCTAGCCAGTGTGGCATACCTGCCAAACTGCCTGATGTCTCCTTTCGCCTGCGATCTCAATCGGTCGATGCAACACCCTGCCCTCCCACAGCCTTGCTACTGTGGGTTGCTCAGGGTTCAGCGCATAGAGGCTATAAATGGCATAGTTAAAGAAGCGTTTTCGCTATACGTCATATACTGTATAAGACAATTACGGCGTATGAGTTAGAGTGATCAGCAGCGTAGAGAATAAATGCAAGGATGTATGTATGAGCTTGGAAAATTGGGCTTGGCGAACACAGCTCTCAACAATTTTAACTACAGTCTGGGTAATCGGCTGGTTCGTTATCATAGGAATAAATTGGCCTTCTATTCACA
>JBALVN010000029.1:0-549 GCA_036961455.1 Halioglobus sp.
TATATAAGGGGACAATACCCCGAGGAGATGTCTTATGAAACGCAAGCAATACCATCGAGAATTCAAGCTGGAAGCCATTCGCCGGTTAAAATTACGGGAACAATCGGTAGCCTCTCTTGCCCGCGAACTCGATATTCCCCGTAACAAACTGTATCGCTGGGAAGAAGAAGTGAAGCTAAAGGGTGAGATCGAAGCCTTTCGTGGTCGCCCGGGACCTAAGCCCGCGAATTCCAAGCTGGAATTAAAGGGACAGTTTACTTAATAGGGTGATGGCGTAGTAGGTGAATTAAGTAAACTGTCCCCGGTATTCCTACCGTTTCAACCTCAGTCACCGCGATATTGAAGATCTCTTGGCTGAACGTGGTATCACTGTCACCCGCGAATCAATCCGCCTGTGGTGCATCAAGTTCGGGGCCCTATTCGCCAGAAGATTCAAACAGAAGCGTCAAGGCTAGTCATTCAACCGTAGCGGCGCTCGTGCTTACCAAGAATCAGTTCGCAGCGCCCCAAAGCCTTGCGTATACGGTCGCGGGGCGAGGCCCCGCGGTT
>JBALVN010000002.1:0-461387 GCA_036961455.1 Halioglobus sp.
CTATCTTTAGCCTGGGCATCCAACCCAGGGACTAGACGATCACCCCCTTCACCTCTCTGGAGTAAAAAAATAAATGCACAACCCACTGATCATATTTGGTTTCGCCAGCATTTTGGTATTAGGGATATCAGCTTGCCAAAAAGCCGGAGTACCCCGATCTCCTGCTAGCGAAGGCGAAGTTGTTTTTACCGAGGTCATGCCACTACGACAACCAGGCGATCACAACTGGGTAGAACTACACAACACCTCCACAGACAGCTTGAATCTACAGCACTGCACACTCACCAACCAGGCTAAGCAGCTTCTGACCATTACCTCCTCACTGGTTCTTGAATCCGGAAACTACAGTGTCATCAGCAGCAAAAGCGCAGATGGCAAACAGCTACCCGAAGGCCTGGACAATCCCGATGTTGTCTATCTTTCGCAAGATTTCCAGCTGCTGGCTGACGACGAAATAACCCTGGATTGTGATAACCACCGGATCGACCAGCTGCGTTATCGCGCGGGCACCCCTACGCCAAGGGACGGTATCCGCTCATGGCAGCGTCACGCCCGACCCACAGATACTGATGGCGACCCCCATGCGGGAACCTGGTGCCATACGGTGCCTCTGGAGGATTTTCAATACACTGTGAATCGTTTTGCCACGCCTGGGAGGCCCAACTCCTTCTGCGCGTCATTGATGCCATTCATCGCCTATGATGATCAGCAATCGGTGCTGGTTGACGGCATAGACCTCGATGCCACGCTACGAGTTGCCGAGGCTGAATTGGCGCGCAAAATTGCTACCTCCGAGCTGCCCATATGGGGCATTCGAGACCAGATTATTACCCCCGCAATTGCGCGAAGGATCTCTGTACTGTATTTCGCCAATATCGACATGCTATACGAAACAACACCATTTACAGCAATCGATTGGAATCATGCCGTCTGGCATTTTGCCTGGGCTATTTCAAATATGTACCGCAACGGCAATGAGGCAGTTAAAAACGAGTTAAAGCTGGCCTATGAGGATGCTCTCAGGCGCCCTGAAACTTTACATCGATACAAGTACATCGCCATTGACTATATCCGTGGGGAGCACATTGTTATGGGCGACACGCACTCGCGCGCGCGTAATCGCATGCAAGAGCTAATTGTTGCACCCGGCAACCCCGACTACTTGAATAGCTACGATGAATACATTGAAAACAGGAGAAGTCCATTCGTCATGACAGCCATACACTACCTCTATGTGGCCAGCAAATTCTTTTCTGATCTTCGCGGTTAGACGGGATCGTGGCGGGTGATGTAAGTCCTCGAGGCCGTGTCGGCACCCCGGAGGATATGGCCGGTCTGGCAATATTTCTCAGCTCAAGGGCCGGTGCCTAAACCGTCTGCGAAGTTATTACCTGTGACGGTGGCGCAACATACTGCTCCTGAAACGCAAAACAACACACTACAAAAGAAGCAAATACATACAGGGAAATACCATGAGCGATTCCAACAAAGATCTGTTTAACCTCGGCATGTCCGACGAAGTCGGCTCACTGTTTCACGCAGTTAAAAAGCATATCGAAGAAAATGTTGACCCACTGACCGAGGAATTTTTCGCGCTAGACAAAGGCAAACAAGACCGCTGGAGCTTTCACCCGCGGCAATTAGAAATCATCGAAGAAACCAAGGCCAAAGCCCGCGAAGCTGGGCTTTGGAACTTCTTCTTGCCTGACGATGAGACCGGTTCTGGCCTTTCCAACCTGGACTACGCCTACATCGCTACCGAGCTGGGCAAAAGCCCACTGGCATCTCAGTCTATGAACTGCAGCGCACCCGACACTGGCAACATGGAAGTACTGGAACGTGTGGGTACCGAAGCACAGAAGCGCGACTGGCTGGAGCCGCTACTGAACGGTGAGATCCGCTCAGCCTATGCCATGACCGAGCCCAATGTCGCCTCATCGGATGCCAAAAATATCAGTACTACGGCGGTTCTCGATGGTGACGAATGGGTGATCAACGGAGAAAAGTACTATATTTCAGGCGCCGGTGACCCACGCTGCAAAATCCTCATCACCATGGTCAAGACCAGCCCGGATGCAACGCCCTTCAAGCAGCAATCGCAAATTCTGGTTCCCATGGATGCGCCCGGGCTCGAAATTCTTGGCGCCATGGAAGTATTCGGCGAAGACCACGCGCCTTACGGCCACATGCACCTGCGCTTCGACAACGTACGCGTACCCAAAGACAATATGTTGTTGGGCGAGGGGCGTGGCTTCGAAATATCGCAGTTACGCCTCGGCCCCGGACGCATTCATCACTGCATGCGCTCAATCGGCAAGGCAGAGAAAGCACTGGAGCTAATGGTTCGCCGAGCCAGCACCCGGGTGGCGTTTGGCAAGCCCATTGTAAAACTGGGCAAGAACCTTGAAGTTGTATCCAGAGCACGCATTGAACTGGACGCCTGCCGCCTGATGGTTTTGCAGGCCGCCAAAGCCATGGACGTATTAGGCAACAAGGAGGCTCGCGTGTACGTCAGCGCTGCCAAAGCCATGGTGCCCGAAAAAGTATGCCAGATTATAGACCAGGCTATACAGATGCACGGCGCTACGGGCATGTCACAGTGGACACCACTGGCCAGCATGTATGCAGACCAGCGTCATCTGCGATTTGCAGATGGCCCTGATGAGGTACACCACATGGTTGTGGGTAGAGCTGAAGTTAAAAAATACGACCTGTGGTAGACATTTGAGAACTTAAGGAGCGGAAACGCAGCGGCAGTACCTTGATTTTTCCGGGTACTGTGACGGTTACCACGCGTCTGTTACCACGCGCCTGTTACCATTGATAAACGCTCGAACTTTACCATCATCCTGTGGGTGGCGAATTGCTAATTTTTTCAATGAATCAGTGGTTTATATGATCAATTCAATTTCGGCCCCACCCCAAAGTTCGGTTTCGAAAACCTCTAACCCTTCTTCAACTTACTGCCCAACCTCGCCACACACCATCCACCTCATAATCTGAGGGTGTATCTGTGATCGGGAGTTGTCCGATACAGGGAATATTGGGGATTGGGTCGTTGAAAATTCTGGGTAGTAGTTGGATCAGGCGCGGGGTCCAATGTAGCGGAGCCAGGCTGCGTAGCTGATCATGTCGGGAGGGAATCGGTGGCGTTCTAATATGTTCATCCACCGATTCTACCAATATCAGCGCTTTACCTTGTCTGTACCGTCGTCTGGATTGTCGCCGCCACTAGACATTCTAGCTACGCTCCAACCAGCGTTCCGTATGACGTCGGACAATATCAGCAGCATTGAACTGGGCATCTATGACTACGATGAATGTATATACTCCAGTTAGCTTGCGCGCAATCATGGCGAACTGGCGCGACGGTGTGGTGAAGTGCTTGGTAAACGCTGAGTTAGCTGCCATTTTTCCAACTCGTCGCGTCAACTGTGAGCGACTCCAGCAGTACTCTCCACGTGCATTCAGGTACTCGGCTGGCTGGTGTTCGGATTCACGTAAAGGCTCCCCCAGCTGCAGGCAGAGCTCCGTCAATGTCGCCTTGGCCTCAGTGCTGGCATCCTCTTTTAAACAGCCCAGCCCGATTAAACCTTCCAACACTATTTCACGGTCTTCCGCCTGGCTAGCAGCTATAGCGTTGCCAAGGTGTATCAAAAGATGTTCATCGCAGGGCAACATGGAACCAAAATCCAGCAGCACGAGCTCATCTTGCTCACCCTGGGAACGGATTAAATAATTCCCAAAGTTGGGGTCGGTCTGCAGCACCCCCCACTGGTAAAGCTCGTAGAAAAACAATTCGAGCATGGCCCGCCCCAGTGCATTACGGCGCGACTGTGACATGGCAGCCACCTCGGTCCGAGTGACCGCAAAACCGTCAATGTATTCCAGTGCCAGTATCGTATCTGTACAGTATCGTTGATGGCGCTGCGGCACATAGTAGGAAAACCCCAACTCAGAATTCTCGCCCGCACAAGATTGAACCAACTGAGCGACTTGATCGGTCATCTGCCCTTCGAGCTGATAGTCCATTTCGCGATGCAGTTGCTCGCGTAAAAACTCCAACCAAGCATCTAGCTCCCGCCCGGATTTTATCCAGCGGGCAATCAGTAACATTCGCACTACTGTATCGAAGTCAGTATCAATCAGCTCAGCCAAACCCGGGTATTGGATTTTCAGGCAGATTTGCTCACCACTGGCTGCGATTGTGGCCCGATGCACCTGAGACAGGGAAGCTGCTGCAATAGCATGCTGGTCAATTATCAATTCAGCATATCGCTCACCCAGTGCTTCGCGCACATGGCTCTCGATATCTTCCCAGAGTAAAGCCTCAGTACCAGATTCAAGCTCGTGCAGGGCTTCGGTCAATACTGGCGGTAAAAAGTGCTCACCTAGCAGCGCCAGCATTTGGCCAATTTTGACGTAGGTGCCCTTGAGTCGGCCCAGTTCCGCTACAAATCTTCGCGCTTCACGGCGGGCAAATTCAGACTCTAGTGGGCCACTGCCGTCTTGTCCCGGACGCAGTTTTGCCCAAGCTCCATCTATAGCTAAGGCGCCGCCAGCGCGTGCACCGGCCAAAGACACCGCCAAGGTGCGCCGAAAGCTACCACGTTCAATTTTTGGTTTTTTACCTGCCATTGAGCAAAAATTCTTTACTGAGGAGGCGCGACTCTACCTTATTCGCAACAGCGGCAACAGCGGCAACAGCGCGGGCAGTATGCACTAATGATCCAACAGCAGCGCAGCAATATGTTTGTAATACCGGGGACAGTTTACTTAATTCACCTACTACGCCATCATCCTATTAAGTAAACTGTCCCCGTAATCATGAGCCTCTATGGATTCACCGGATGCGACAGAACCGTTTTTCTTCCATGATCATAAATGCCGCTTTATATCCATACCGTCATAAATAATACGGACAATTGAAATATCAGCTTTTCTCTTACGATAAAAAATAATATGTCGTTCGTGTTCGTGACGATGTAAACCTTTCCTGATTTCGTCACAGCCACGGCCTAGTTCGGGATTGTCTGCCAATAACTCGACAGCATTTTTAATCTCGGCCTCGTATTTATCTGCTTGCCCGCCACCCCAACGCCGGATTGTGTCTTTATAGATTTTGATTAAGTCCTGTTGTGCACGTTTTGTATATTTGTATCTTTCATTCACCATTGAGTTCTGCTTTCGCCTGCGCAATGATTTCGTCGTGCGTTAAATCACTGTCTCCACTGGCATCACCTTCATCAATGGCTTGTCTTAACGCTTCCAACTTGGTTTGGTATTCCGCTTCCTGCTCTTCGAGCAAGCGCAGGCCTGCCCTTACCGCTTCACTGGCGTTACGGTAGCGACCTGTACCTTTAAGATCGGCAAGAAACCCAGTGAAATGCTTACCAAGGTCAATACTGGTTGTTGGCATGTTAAAAATCCTTTCGATTACCCTTCTTTAAAACTACCAAATATTAGTAGTTCTGGCAAGGGCATAATTCTAACCCGGCTATTTTGGTCCATACACGCTGAAGAGGCACAAAGGGCGGTGTCCTGGTCCAGCTAATGTTTGCTCCCCTACTCGCCTGTGAATTGACTGAGCGAGACCTGTGTTAGTTTGTCAGTGGAGGTACTGACAAGTTAACTCGAGCTCATGGGCTGGCGTTACACAAATGCGCCCTGGCTCACCGGAAATTCGTTATCAGGCCCCACTTTAGGCTTTTTCTGTCACGGGTTTTGGTTTGTGATTTCCACTTTTAGAGCGAAAAGAAGTTAACTTGTCAGTACCGTTTAGTTGGCAATACCGCCAGGAGCACTCTTGCTGCGCCACGCGTGTGCCAACGGAAACCAGACTCCAAGCAGCATAAAGGTAAAACTGGAATAAGGCACCAACTGGCTCGGGAGGGTCATGGCAAGAATTACGCTAAGCAGCCCGATGCAAGCCGCACCGGACCATTTGACCACCAAGGTCCTGCTCTCGAACAGTTCATACTCATTGAGCAACAGTTCAACTTTCAGGTGGGCAGCGTAACGGTACATCACCACAAAAACCAGGCACAAAGCAATAAACCCAATACCGAGGAATATGAACATATCGCGCAATTGGTCAAGCGTTATCAGTTCGAAGTCCAATGTAAAATAACCGTTGGTCAGCCAAGCGAACATGCCGCCCGCCATTATCCGCATTGGGTAAATGTAAATCAGGACCACGATCAGAAGTGCAGTACTGATAAAGACCGTAAAGGTTGTATCTAATCCGAAGCGCCGACTCCATATGTTATGGGTATGCCAGATCCACACCAATTGCGTCACCGCGATGATAAAGGCAGGAATACTTTTAATTGCGAGCATGACCTCGTCATAGGAGCGAGGCATAGAGTCGAATGAAATAACCAGCATGGTGACCGCAAAAGCAAATGCGGCATCGATAAATACTTCCAACCGTGTCATTTCGAGGCCGCGCAGCCGGAAACCGCGCTCAACGGGGCAACTGCCAACAAATTCTTGTGTCAATCTACTCATTTGTAAAGTTTAACGTACTACCCGTGCTTTGCGTGTAAAAAGCATGGGTACTGGCAAGCTTAAAACTCAAAGCGAGACAATTCCTACCGCCTCACTTCAAGCAACCGCCCGGTACTGACAAGTTAACTTGTCAGTACCCCCCCGGCGGTTAGCTGCTCCTACTCAGAAATGCCGTGAGACCAACATACGATGAAGCGGCGAGTGACCGGAGGGCGAAGTAAAGTCCGCACCGTTTTGTATATGTCAATGTGGTCGACGATCCAGTACGACCCTAAGATCAAGTCCATGTACGAACGACTGCTGGCCGCAGGCAAACCCAAGAAGGTAGCTATGGTTGCCTGCATGCGCAAGCAGCTGACTATCCTCAATACGATGGTGAAGAACGGTACTCATTGGGAGGAAAAACTTGCCTAAACACTTGACGAGGAAACATAGTCACTTGGCAATACCCTATAGCAGCGTGAAGTGCGATTTCGCCAGGGACAGGTGAAATATTATAGTAAAATCATAGGGTTGTGGAATAGACATCTTCCGACTCTGGAAATTAACTTATAGACTGGAGTCCGCCGGTCGAGCAGCGTAGGTGGGCGCGGTTCATTACATTATTACCGGCTTTTAACGTGACGACACTCAAGCTACACACCAGCGGTTTCTTTTTGAAACCTTTAGTGTATAGTTGGCGTTTACTTTATAAATAGGCGCATTTGTCATGGCTAAAGCAATTAAATTATCAGAAGAGCTAATTAATGATGCCATTACAAATGGCAAGGCTCAACACCGTAGCCCACCGAAGCAAATTGAATATTGGGCGAGAATTGGCAAGATTGCCGATGAAAATCCCGACTTACCACTGAGCTTTATAAAAGGCGTTTTGATTGGTATCGCAGAGAGAAGCGCTGGCGATGTATCAAAGTATGAATTTGGATGATTGTTAAGCAAACAGGCATATTTAAACGCCACGTCAAAAGGCTTCACAAGCAAGAAAAACTGGCTCTGGACGATGCTGTTAAAACTATTATTTCAGATCCAACTGTTGGTGATATGAAAATCGGGGATTTAGCTGGTATTCAAGTATTCAAATACAAACATAATGCACAGCTTTATTTGTTGGCCTACCAGCACGTAGAAGGCGAACTTGTTTTAACGCTAATCGATCATGGAACTCACGAAAACTTCTATCGTGATTTAAAGAGGATTTAAGAGTTCTGGCAATTTAACGGTAGCGAAAAGGGTACTGACAAGTTAACTCTTCCAGGCCGATGAATTTCGACTTCAGACCTCAAACCACCGCCCTATTCCATTCTCTGAACGCACTTACCCTCAGATCACGGTAATGCTGAGCGCGAATCAAGTGTCTGCCAAGGTTGAACAAGTTGGACACAGCAGCGTGAGTACCCAAGAATCGCCGCGCCTGCTTCACTGACTTGAACTCCGAGATGTCGGACCACCGCATCCCTCGTTCCCTGACTCTGGTCACCTCGTGGGATTGCTCTGCCCGATTATTCTCATACCGCTCAGCGGAATGGATCGCCTCAGGGATCAATTCGCGGTGCGCCACTGGATAACTCCGCAGTTTGTCAGTGACGATTTTCCTGGGCTCGCCACCATGGGATCGTAGTAATCGCTTGAAGAATCGTTTAGCTGCAGCTCCGTCCCGCTTGTCCTGTAGAAAGACATCAACCACATCGCCATCCTGGTCAACCGCTCGCCAGAGGTAGTGCTGCTTGCCGTTTATCTTTACGAAAACTTCATCGATGTAGAAGGTGTCGCCGTAACCGCGGTGCTTCCGTCTTAGCCTTCGGGCATTTAACTTGGGTGGGTCATTACATTGATACCCTCACTCTATGGTTAGCACCAGTTTGCCGCGTACATGCCCTTCTTCAGATTTGCGAATGGCCGCTGCAGTTTCGTCCAACGAGTAGCTGCGCTCAATGACTGGAGTCATCTGGCCATCACTCATCATGCCGGCCAGTATAGACAAATCTTCAGAATTCATTTGTGCCGTAAAAGAAATTAATTCCTGATCGATAAAGGGTTGCAACGCCATCGCTTTGATCGGCCCTGCCAGGGGCCCAATCCAGTCGCCTTTAGCGCCCCCTATTATCACCAACTTACCTGCGGGCTTCAGGGCGCGACGGTTCGCCGACAGGGAATGGTTACCCACATTATCAATAATCAGATCGTATTGCTGTCCGCTATCGGTATAGTTCTCCAGCTTATAATCAAAAACGTGATCGGCGCCGATTGATTTCACCATCTCCACATTGCGGGTGCTGCAGACGCCAGTAACTTCGGCCCCCATAGACTTGGCAATTTGTACCGCGAATGTGCCAACGCCACCGGAAGCGCCATTGATAAGTACCTTCTGGCCTGGCTGTAGCTGGCCTTTGTCACGCAGCGCCTGTAACGCCGTTATTCCGGCAACGGGCACTGAAGCAGCATGTGCTGAGGTGACATTGTCGGGGATCTTTGCCACTGAGCCGGTGGCGCCTCTAGTGAGGTATTGAGCGAAAGCACCGTTGGCACCACCGTAAACACGGTCTCCAACTTCAAACTCGGTTACCTCCTCTCCCATTGCCTGTACCGTGCCGGCAAAATCGCGACCAAAACGCGGGTCGCCAGGAGCACCAAAACCCGTTAGCAGGCGCATGATGTAGGGCGAGCCCCGCATATAATGCCAGTCCAGCGGATTGACGGAGGCGGCTTCTACCTTAACCAGTATCTCTCGAGGCCCTGCCACGGGCATTTCAACATCTGCCACTTCGAGCACATCAGGTGAGCCGTAACAGTGATGGACTACGGCCTTCATAGAAGCCACCCCTGTAGCCAAACCCTGGGACTCAGGGCACGACTCACTATGGCTCAAATTCAGAGCAAAAAATAACAGTGCTACCGACACGATTAGCAGTGGAATCGTGAGCAGTTTATGACGAAGCTTCATGGATTTTGCCCTTAGAATAAATATAGATTGATTCGAGGACATTGTAGCGAATTGTAGGCCAAATGGATTAGATTTGAGACCAAACGTCCCAAGATTGAGATAGTATGAGAATGTACTGGTAAATTAGTTTCCTGTAGCCAGGCAAAAATTGGCCATGCATCTTAAAGCCACTACCCCTGCACCACATCACCTGCGAGGGAATCACCGGTTAATATTTAGCCAAACTGTCCGCTTTGGCCTGCTCAGATAGCGTGCTTGGTGATTGTCCGGAAACTAATCCACTTTAGCCACGGCGGCGTATTCCCTTATGCACGTCCCTATCGTGCAACCCAATCTTGCCCTCGCTCCCCATGAGGGCTTTTTTTTACCCTACATGTGTCCAATCACCACCTAGTGCGCGACCGCTTTCGCCTAATTACTCACATGGGGCTATGCTACTTGGAGTTCCAATGACAAGGAGATGAACAGATGACTGATATGGAAATAGTCGTAGAAATGTGGTCAAAAATGTCAGCATTTGAGCAGAGTGACTTGTACTACAAAAGGTTGGAGCTTATTCACGAGAGTTGGAACTCGATTTTCACTATGCTTGCAATGTACCTTTCGATAGTCACTGGATACCTTATAGTCGCTTACGCCGCAGGTGCCCAGTTGAAAAGGCCACAAGTATTCATAGCCAGTGTGACATACTTGTTTGGCGCAGTGATGATGGTCGCGGGCATGGTTAGCTGGGGTCTCGTAATCAATCAGACTTATACGACCAACGCATACTGGTTTGAGTTTATAGGTGCCACGATATTTGCAGCGCAGTCCCGAGAAGAGGCTGCGATTAGTCCGATAGATATATTCTCGTGGCTGTTGTTGATGATGGGGACATTAGCTCCACTTTACTTCATGTGGAGCGTCAGACATCCCAAAACTGAGTGACCGCCTTGCGGCTTGAATTCAAGGGTGAAAGCAGGCATCTCGGTAATGTCTCCTTTCGCCGATTTTGAGACATTTGGTCTATACTTATTGTAAGTCTGCTGCTGAACACATTGGAGCCGCAATGATACCTATCATAGATCACAGAAAGTGTGCGCGTAGGAAGAAAGAGAGACGCAAAAACCCAGATTCACGCTGGGAAGCAAAGGAGCGAAGGCATGGAGGAGATCGGCGTACGACTGGCTGATAGAAAACACTCGTGCCAGAATCATCCGCTGATGACCGCTTTCGCACCTAGAAGCGGACATCACCAGAACGTATTATTATGCCTACAAATACACATTTGATGTGTCGCATGCATTTTTATACGCCACGGTCCCAAGTTTGCTCGATCAGTCTCCAATGCTACCGGAGCACTTCACTTTGCCGCCGGCCCCTCGTGCATCATTATCGAACGAATCCAGCCTGTCATTATCTCTGCAGATGATGTTACCGTCGCGTACGACGTTGTTCCGCACAGTTGCAGTCTTGTTGCAATTTACACGTAAAGTACCACCAAAAATCTCGTTTTCTTCTACGATAGCACTTGTTTGTTGCTTACACTCTTGGTCATTTACAGATATATCTCCGCTGTTGACCGTGTTGCGCGCGACAGTTGAGTTTGTGTTGCGCAAAGTAGTAATGCTCGGGCCGCTAACAACGTTGTTGTAGACGAAGGCACTTATAGAGTTCGTAAATGATATGGAGCCGTTAACAGTGCTGGACACAATGCTGATCTGGTCCATATTCTGGGCAGTGACATCGCCCGTGACCAAGACATTCATAATGTAGCAGTCACCTCCGCCTTTTATCACTAGGTTGCTGTAAGTCCCACCGGCCAGTGCCCCGTCAGGACAGTCATTGCGGCCTTGCGCCATCGATGTTCCAGGTCCGGCCACCAGCAAGCAAAAAGCCACGGCTACTGCTTTTCTCATTTTAGTTTTCATGTTGCTCTCCAAATATTTAAGGCTCGATCTACGGTGCTGGCTACTTTACGGATCGTTTTTTGGCGTTATAAGCGGGCACAAACCACTTACTCTGGGTGACCGCTGGCCCTAGCGCCTTTTCAGCATAGCCCAAGTTCGCTGCGAAAGGTGACAACTTTTGAAATACAAGCCTAACTTTGACCTGGATCAACCGGGACTGATATACAATGCCCCAATCTGATCAAAGCTGGTGTAGCTCAGTAGGTAGAGCACCTGATCTGTAATCAGCTAATGCAGTAATCTTCCATATTCCCATTGACCGCAATGAGGTGAAAGCGGAAGTTTTTACCGTCTACATTCCCCTGGGCAATAAGGTCGGCTTTCGCCTAATTGCAGACATCGGTCTATCCTTGTTGAAGGGCTAATAACAAGGATAGAAAACTATGAAGTTATCTGAATTTAATGAATATATACAAACAATGGCCGCGCTCGGTGCAATCGTTGCGCTCATCGCCGTAGGATATGAAATACGGCAATCCAACAGGATAGCGTCGCAGCAGGCCGTATCTGCTAGCTGGACAAATTGGATCGATACTACGGTTGCCGAAATTGAATCTGGAATTTCGACAACACTCGCCAAATCAATGACCAATCCTGATGATTTAGCACTTGAAGAAAAGATCGATTTGAATTCTTTTTTGCAAGCTTTCGTCTACAAGTATCACCATGACTACGAAGTATTGTACATGGACGATAATCCAGTGCTTGTGGCACGAACACTTGAAGAGGTCGTAATGGATGCACCAATAATATTCGGTAGTCGCTTTTCCAGAGCTTGGCTTCAAGAGAATAGACGCTGGATGGTGCCAGAAATTATTGAAGCGATCGATCGCAGTTTGAAAGACATTCCAGTCGGTTCTGATCTTGAGTATTACCGTAGAATAGATACGCTAGCGGCGACCTTGTAGTGGCCGCTGTGAGGTGAAAGCGGCCTCTTTTGCCTAGGAGCGGCCGTTGCCGAAGGCAAAATCGATCTATATTATTCTCTCTTGACCATCATTTTGGGTCTCCCAGAATCAGGATTATCCTATGCGTCGAATTCTTTTATCACTACTCTTACTAACCGTCATAGCCGGAGGTTACTTCGGCTATCGACTTATCTGGGGTAAACCCCTGAACATTCATCACTTCGCAGATCGCGTAATGCTTGAGCGACTAGTCAAACAGCCGGAGTTGATCACCTTCCTGGGCTTCATTGAAAACACGCCGCTGGATTTTCACAGCGATCGACTCACGGATTACTCCCCCGACTCTCTGGCTACCTGGCATGCCGATGCGCAGGCGAACTACGAACGACTACAAAGCTATCGCGAAGACAGTCTTAATCAGCAGGAACAACTGACGCTTGAGTTCATGGAGTGGACTCTGGGAAGTGGGCTCGCCGCCGCCGAGCAGCCCTACCAGTTCGACAATGTTTTTTATGTGGGTCCCTATCCCGTAAACCAGATTTCAGGCGCACAGCTGGAGCCGCTAAACACCCTGAACGATTTGCATCAAATCGTCGACCTCGATAGCAGCAAACGCTATCTGCAGCGCATGGCGGCAATTCCCGGCTACATGCAGTCCCTGATTGACGCAGTGCAGTACCGGGACACATTAGAAGCTAACCCACCTCAGATCGTCATCGCACGTTCCTTACAGCAGATCAACGATCTGGTCGACGTTGCCGCTAACGATTGGTCGATTCACAAGACACTGGTTAACGCCCTTGAGGAGCTGGATATGGAGGAAAGCGAGCGGCAGGCCATGGCTTCAGAGAGCCTGAAAATTGTGCAGAAGCATGTTATTCCGGCGTATCAGGAACTGGCGGATGCACTCAATCAGATTCTGCCTCGAGCTCCTGCAGCGGTGGGCGTATGGACCCTTCCCAATGGCGACGACTATTACCAAGCGCTGCTTTATGCACAGGCCTCCACTCGTATGCCTCCCGACGAGATTCACGATTTGGGACTCAAACTGGTCGCGGGCTTTCGCGACGAAATATTGGTTGAACTTGTTGGAATAGGCTACGCCGAGGGCAGCATCGCTGAGCGTATCGACCAGATGATGAATGAGCCCAGTGCGCGCTATGTAAATTCGGACGCTGGTCGGCAACAGGTGATCGATGATTTCACACGCATCGGCGTGGAGCTTGAGGAAGAGACGGCATCGGTGTTTGGGATGCGCTCCGCAGCCGGGGTCGTGGTAGAACGCGTTCCCGAGTATGCCGAGGACGGAGAGGCGCTTGCGCGCTACTCGCCACCGTCTCAGGATGGCTCTCGACCCGGACGTTTCATGATCAATCTGCGAGCCCCCGACGAAATCAAACGCCAGGGCATGCGCACTTTGTCAGCGCACGAGGCGATTCCAGGCCACCATTTTGAAATTACCATACGTCAATCACTGAGCGGACTGCCTATGATACGGCGCAACGCATATATAGCGAGCTATAGCGAGGGATGGGCTCTTTACGCGGAGCATCTGGTGCATGAGCTGGGGCTGCACGATGCGCGCAGTAATATAGGGCGATTGCAGTCTATGCTGTTCCGAGCGGCGCGGCTGGTCGTGGATACGGGTATCCACAAAAAGCGTTGGACTCGCGAAGAGGCCATCACTTATATGCGCGAAAACACTGGCATGCCACTAGCCGAGGTCACTACCGAAGTTGAACGCTATATCGCAATGCCGGGACAGGCCTGCTCGTACATGCTGGGGATGCAGGCCATTCTTGAGTCACGTAAAGCCGCACAGGCACGCCTGGGAGACGCCTTCAATCTTCCGGATTTTCACGACGCAGTCCTGGCAAACGGTGCATTACCGATCGAAGCTCTGCAGGGTGAGCTAGACCTTATGCTGCGCTAATTCGATGTGGCGAGAATTTAAGGGTTGTATCGCGCTGCGAAAATGACCGCATAGAGGTGAAAGCCGACCTTTCCCGCATGAGCCTCACTCGGAGGCTCTAATCGCGGCTTTCGCCTAACAGCTGACATCGGTCTATCCTTGTTGAAGATCCAATAACAAGGGTGGAAAACTATGAAATTATCTGAACTTAATGATTACATACAAACAATAGCCGCGCTGGGTGCAATCATTGCGCTCGTCGCCGTCGGGTTTCAAATACAGCAGTCCAACAGGATAGCGACACAGGAGGCCGTATCTAATAACTGGTCAAACTGGATTCAAACTTCAGTTGGGTTGATTGAGTCAGGGATATCGGCAACGCGCGCCAAATCCATGTCCAATCCTGATGACTTAACCCTTGAAGAGAAAATCGACCTTGATGAGTATTTGACCGTCCGGATCTCTTTGTACGAGCACGATTACAATGTACTGTCTCTTGACGATCGCTCACGCAGAGCAGTGTGGATACTTGAAGAACTTGAGGAGCAGGCAACGGTTATATTCGGCAGCCGATTCGATAGGGCCTGGCTTGAAAAAAACAGCTTTTGGATGGACACAGAAGTATTTGACGCAATACAGCGTGGTTTGGAAGACGCCCCGCTTGGCTCTGATCTTGAATACTACCGGGAAATAGATGCGCTGGCAGCGACTTTGTAATGTCTCCTTTGAGGTGAAAGCGGAAGTTTTCACCGGTTACATTCCCTTGGGCAATAAGGTCGGCTTTCGCCTAATAGCCGACTTCGGTCTATCCTTCTAATGGAATAAAATACTGGAGGGAGCCATGAAGATTTCCGATGTAAATGAATACGTTCAAACAGTGACTGCGCTAGGTGCTATCGTTGCACTCCTTGCTGTCGGATATGAAATTCGTCAATCAAATATGATAGCGACGAGGGAGACCTTATCGACCAATTGGTCTAACGCCGTGATCTCAGAGCATGCAAACCTTGAGTCTGGAATCGCTAAGACACGCGCTAAAGCGATGACCAATGCCGATGATTTAACGCTAGAAGAGATGATAGATCTAGACTCTTTTCTGACAGCCTTCGTTTATGACTATCACCATAACTACATTGTATTGGAACTTAACGAGAGTCCTGAACTCGTCGAAAAGGGCGTTGAAGAATTAGTAGCAGATGTACCATTCTATTTTGGTAGCAGCTTTGCTAGAGCATGGTTTGTGGAGAATAAGGCATGGATGCATCCTGCCATTATGACTGCGATAACCCGAGGTCTAAAAGACGAGCCAATTGGTTCCGGTCTCGCGTACTACCAAAGGATTCAAGCGTTAGCTTCGACGCTGGAGTGATTGCTTGGATGTGATAGCGACGTTTGCATCTCTCAAATCTGAAACCCGCCCTGGAGTCCGCTTTCGCCTACGGGCGGTCGTTAGCCCGTCTTCCAAACTAGCTACAAATGCAGCTATGCTTACGGAAACCAGATAACAAGGAGAAGTGCATGAGTTGGGAAGCCATTGAAGCCATTTCATCTGCTATCAGTGCAGTTGGAGTGATAGCCACCCTCATTTATCTCGCTTATCAGATTCGGCAGAACACGCATTCACTACAAGGTGCCACCGAGCAATCTCTGATGACTCTGGAAAAGGACACCTATAGCCTGATTGCAGATAATGCAGAACTAATGATCCGTGCCTCCAGCGATTATTTAGCACTTTCACCAGAAGACGCGCTACGTTTTAACAGTATTGTCGGGGCCGAGATGTCGTTGGTATACAGTGCGCATGTGCAATATCGACGAAAGCTACTTTCTTCTGAAGGATGGGAAGCATATGAACGAAGCACAATGGAGCAATTCAAGGAGCTAGGTTTTCTATCCGCTTGGCAATCTATCAAGTCAGGTTACCCCGAAAGTTTTACTAACGTGGTGGATAGGCTTGAACAGAAAGTGATCGCCTTGAGGTGAAAGCGGAAGTTTTCACCGTTTACATTCCCCAGGGCAATAACGTCGGCCTTCGCCTAACTTTCGACATTAGCACTCTAATATGCTTTTGGCAGAAAACGACGCAGAACGGTCATTAGCTCATCTGTCAGCCTTACCCAGCGACGACTTCCACTTCCACCTTCAAAGGAGGCCTTTGCACCTGGCTAAATTCAGCCATCCAAGGAGCTCCGGGGCTTCCAATCCTGTCTATTCCGCAGTAAGACTAGCCGTGCATACGACCACTGTTCCCTTGGCTGGGGCGAGACATGAATCCGAGTTTGAGTAGGCACGTCTAAACCATGTTTCAAATCCCTCTTCAACACCGAGACGGGAGGCCTTGTTCTGGGCGTGTCTCGTATCTTCAGCCATTTCTTGGCCAAACTCGCTGCATTCCCGCGTCGCATCTGTTCTACCGTCGACCATACAACGGCCGAAATCGACAAAGCAACTTACTGGGTTGCCACCGAATAAGCCAGATGTGCAATCACGTAGCTTATTGTCGCACCTCGTCAGATCTTGGGTAGCTCTCTTCAAACCCCTAAGCGTATCATTGACGTTCTTCGAAACTGCATCGCAATACTCAATGATGACGTCGTCAAGCCCATCAGTCTGGGCAGAGACCGGAACGGCGAGATTCAATCCCATAACCGCTAGCAAGGTCGATAATAATCTAAAACGTTTCATAGTAATCACTTCCTGTAGGCAACAAAAATCTGAGAAATATCAGCTCAATCCTAAGAATCAACTTCACAAGTATATTCAGAACAATGTCTTATTTGGCTCTCAATTGGCTATACTATCATTGATCGAACTCAAGGTTTGTCATCCTAAATGCAGGCCAATCCAGTCGGTTAATTTCGAGCCCTAACTCGCAAGCGAACGCAGCCCCAGCAGATGCTCACGTTTTGCTCACAGTCGATATGCGCCTATGACGCTTCATGGCACAAAGCTATCGCCTGAGTTGCGGAGATCGACTACTTGCTTACGACTGCAATGAGGTGAAAGCGGAAGTTTTCACCGTTTCCATTCCCCAGGTCAATAAGGTCGGCTTTCGCCTAGAAAGTGACACTAAGCTAGAATGACTCCAGTGGCAATTTGGCCCCGTATGCTGGCTAAGCATAGATATAGAAAGTACTGGAGATAAAATCCAAGTGAAAGAAAGCCTAAATAGTGAACGGCGCAAGATGCGCATTGGTGACTGGTTCTACAGCACAACCAACGTCGTGCTAGGTCTGCTAGCTGGGATAATGGTCTTCGGACTGGTGCAGCTTATTACAACTGGTTTTTGGCCCGTAGCAATTATAATAATCGTCGGATTCGCCGGCCTTTTACTGCTGGACGATGTTATGGACCGTTTTGTGGACTGGCTCTTCCCATCAGGAATTCGAGCTTCCAGAATACACTATAAGAAAGCAAAGGCGCCGGTTATTCGCCTTCTTAGTTTTCCGCTGGGCTTCGTTTCAGGTGGAATTCTTGCGCACCTTGGTTTAGGCAATTCATTAATCGAAATGCTACCGTGATCTTCGCGTCTCTGTCTCCGACCTAATGTCGACATTCTATCGACTCTAAGGCGAATTCCCTTATGAGGTGAAAGCGGACCTTAGCTAACTACCCAACTATAAACGCAGTCTTTCTTGGTGGAGGGTCTGATGTGAGCGGGGATGATGGCCATCGGGTGAGTGTACCGTAACGGCGGCTTTCGCCTAGGAAGATACATTAGCCCATTGCCACGGGTTTCGGCCGCCTTCGACGTACTACGGCCATTACCTTCTGGCAGTCGCTACACTGTTTGATACGAGTCAATGACATGAAAACCACTTAAGCCATATATTTAGTGTGGATGTTTTGTGTGCTCTCTTTGCGCAAATCGGGAACGGGAGTTAGTTATGAAATTAGCACCGAAAATTCTTTTTTTCATGAGCATCACTGTCCTAGTAGCGGGCTGCAAATTAGCAGTCATCGTTGTCGAAGGCGGAGAGGTGCAGTCAGACCAGTCTGGAACTTGTGTCGCGGGTGCAATCTGTTTGGTTGAAGTAATAGATACGAATTTTTCCGACGCGTTTGTGCCGATCCCAAATGATGCCTGGTATTTTGATTCATGGAATTCAGGCGCCGGTTTTTTCTGTGGAGGAAATATCGACCCTGTATGTTCACTTTCCTTTGGCAAACATAGAGACAATGAAGCACTGCAGGAAATTGTCGAGTCGCCAGATATGTTTTACCTCATGCCAATCTTTAAGGAGATCGAGCCAAATATTATCGTTGTTGAGGGTAGAACTATCAGGGCCGAAGGTAAGGAATGGCTACAACCAGCAGATTTTGTTCAGTACTCTTACAAAGACATTAGCGCACTTTGCCCTGACAAGGTCTGCTCAGGGATATTGCTAATCGGATTACCTGGCACCGGCCTACAGGTTGACATAAGTGGGTATTTTTGGGCCACCAGCGATGAAGTTCGCATGCTCTTTCAGACGTATAGAAAGGCGGGAAGACCGATACTTCAGGACTTCGACCCCACCCGACTTGCGACCGACATAGGGGAACATCTGGTTGCAATGCTCAGCGATCAATCAGGTGTCGTTGTCTTCGGTGGCGGAGACGACCCAGTCGCTGAGATTCACATTTTTTTGCCCAATGACCCCGACAACCCAGATTTTTCATCAGACGATGTTGGGCCGTGGCTTTGGCGACCTGTAGAATGAATGGATGCCTCCGGTAGTCGATGGTAGCGGCCCATTTTTTGTCTTCATCTGCGACATCCTCTTCTCTATCACTAGAGTCTAGGTGTTGCATCGACCGATTGAGATCGCACCTAGGAGCGGACCTTGTGTTACTTTCTTCTGACAATTGTTAAGCGAAAGAATGTAGTGGCAAACGCACGAGTCTGGGAGTCAGCATGAGTGATCAAAAGAAAACTTCTAACGTGAGTAAAATGGCCGTGGGAATTGCCACTGGTGCTGGCATAGGGACGGCCATAGGGGTTGGAACGGACAACCTCGCACAATGCGTGGGATACGGCGTAGCGTTAGGAGTAGCAATCGGTGCAGTTTGGTCAAAGAAAGCGGCGCCCAAATCGGATTGACCCGTTTGAGGTGAAAGCGGAAGTTTTCATCGTTTACATTCCCCAGGGCAATAAGGCCGGCTTTCGCCTAGGAGCAGCCCCTTTTTTATGGAGATGGCAACAGTTAGGATTGACTTCTCCAAAGCCGTCTATAGTTTTAGCTGTCAGGCACAAACTCGATTTGTTCTATCCGGAGAATCACTTGTCAGACAAGACAGTTAATGAAGAGGCGGCTAAACCAGTGTCTCTTAGACAATGGATCAAATTAGTTGTCGTGTATCTCCTAATCCCACTGATCTTACTTATATGCGGTGGAGACATCGACTGGTGGCAAGCCTGGCTGTATTGCATGCTGATCTTGGGTGCTGGTATTGGTGGGCGCATGTGGGCTGAACGACGACATCCCGGATTAACCGCCGCAAGACAAGATATGGAGATTATCCAAAGCGCAAAGGCCTGGGATAAAGCGCTTGCTCCATTGATGGCAGTGAGTATTGGATATCCTATGGTCGTGGTGGCAGGATTAGACCATCGCTTCAACTGGTCCACTGAATTCCCGCTATGGCTCATCGGGATTGGTTTTACTTTGACCTCACTTGGATATGCTTTCGCCGCATGGGCGTTGGTAGAGAACCGCTTTTTTTACAGCGTGGTGTCCATTCAGACGGATCGAGGACATGAAGTATGTGACAGCGGTCCTTATGGGCTTGTGAGGCACCCCGGTTATGCTGGGAACATCCTTGGACTGTTCGGCATGGTTCTTGCTCTGGGCTCAATATGGGCACTAATTCCTGCGACGGTGGCATCAATCATCGCGGTGATTAGAACTGCACTTGAAGACCAGACTTTACAAGCTGAGCTACCTGGCTATCCAGACTATACACAACGCGTTCGCTATCGGTTGATTCCTGCGATTTATTGAGAGGCCCAAGAGACCACTGTGAAGTGAAAGCGGAAGTTTCCGCCGTTTACATTCCCCAGGTCAATAAGGTCGGCTTTCGCCTGCGATCTCAACCGGTCGACGCAACACTTCCACCTGCGGGCGGTCGAGTCATTCATCAAAACCGGAGAAACTCAATGCGAGCATGGCGTGTAGATCAGTTTGGCGAACCAACGGAGCAATGGCGTTTGGCGGAGGATGTTCGCCAATGCGAACCCGGCGCGGGTGAAATCAAGGTCGCAGTAGAGGCTTGCGGTCTGGGATTGCCAGACGTACTCATGTGCCGCAACAACTATCCTCTCACACCCCCCCTACCCTTTACGCCCTCTCAGGAGGCGGCTGGTGAGGTGGTAGCGGTGGGCGACGGTGTGGATGAGGGCCTCATTGGAACGCGGGTCATGGGTACAACATTGTTCCAGGCTCAGGCTGGGGGTCTGGCCGACTACTGCCTCATGAGCGCCGGTGCAGCTCTGCCGATTCCTGATGGAATGCGCGGAGAAGAAGCCGCTGGCTTCTTTATTCCCTACATGACGGCATGGGTTGGGCTTGTGCGTCGCGGTGAGCTCACAGCTGACGACACCCTGCTGGTGCTGGGTGCTTCTGGGAGTTCCGGCGCTGCGGCCGTCCTGTTGGGCAAAGCGATTGGTGCCCGTGTCATCGCGGTGGCTGGCGGGCCGGAGAAAGCAGCCTTCTGCCAGAGCATCGGCGCAGACGACGTTATTGATCATCGCGCTGAAAACATTACCGAGGCCACAAGGAAGCTGACCCATGGTGTAGGTGCCAGCATGGTGTTCGACCCCGTGGGCGGAAAAGCCGGGCGGGCGGCCTTCAAAGCGACGGCCTTCGAAGGACGTTTCGTGGTAATCGGGTACGCGAGCGGCGAATGGGCGCGGATAAATCTTCCGGAGACGCTGATGACCAATATTTCCCTGGTGGGCGCCATGCCGGTTGGATTCTCCAGCGACATCATGCGTGGTGGTGTCGAGGAACTGATCGGCTACTGGGAGCGCGGTGAACTAAAACTGTCATCCCAACAGGTTTTCGAATTTGACGACGCGCTGTCGGCTATTGCCCATATTGCAGGTGGCAAGGTCGAGGGAAAGGTGATTGTGAGGGTGAAGAAACCTTAGCAAGCTTGCTAGACTCCGCAATGACCGCTACGCGTCATCGCTAAGAAGGTTCCCACCATGCGCTATCCGATTCTTTTTCTTTTGGCCATCGCGTTTGTTCAACGTGTCTCCAGAACCACGGGCTGTCGCCCACTCTTTCCCTGATAAAAATTTCAATTTCGGCAGATGTGCCTCTCTTTAAAATACAATGGCTGTCACCAGTTATGTGGGTTGTTGAGCGTGTTATCTCAACGCCAGCCACACATATCCCTCACCACGGGAGGTATTTGGCGAATGGTGTTCAGCACTGACCAGCAGTTGTGTCACGAAAATGCTCGCTATTGCATGGGCCGGCGATGACGAAACACTGAGAACGCAAACAGGTGCCGGTTGTCCGTAGGGTGTTCCTCTATAAGCTCACTTGACCAGCGCCTGAAATCGAATGCATCCACGTAAGTATCGCCCGGGATCTTCGCGTGAATCACACTCTCGTAGACAGTATCCGCCAAGGGAAGCGCCTCGCGCAGCAACTTAGCCCCACCGATAACAAAGCTTTTATGATGTTTTTGCTCTGCCAGACCAATCGCGTCCTGTAGTGAACTGGCAGGGGCGACGTTCGGGGCCAGCGGGAAACCCTTGTTTCGAGTGATCACGATATTCATCCGCCCGGGAAGCTCGCAACAATGGTCCTCATAGGTCTTGCGACCCATTATGACAGCAGACCCCATGGTAGTGGCTGTAAAGTGCTTGAACTCATCGGGCAACTCCCACGGCAGGGCACCGTCGCACCCGATGCAATAGTTGTCAGAACGAGCGTAAATGAGAGCGAGTGGCATGTGGGCAGTTTCTGATGGTTCAGCGTTAGCGAGTTTAGAGTATTACTTAGATGCATGATAATGGTTCTGACAAGGTAACTTTTCGAGACCTGAGTAATTGAGCCACTGGTATTCAGTCACTTACATGACCGAAGCGTACATCTCCCAGCTAGTCATAGGATGATGCTGTAAAGCTCTGTCCTTCTTGGCACGTAATTTTTTAAAAAATTCTACTGGAGAGTAGGGCTAGATCAGGCGGTTCCAACAATTTCGGAGAGCTTACCTGGCAATCTCTTTCCTGCGCAATTCACTGGGAGTAATCCCATACTGACGCTGAAATGCGGTTCGCATTGTACGAGCGTCGGAAAAGCCGATACTGCCTGCAATCCGATCAAGGGATCGACTCGAGTACTTCACTAGTTGGTAGGCCTTAGCGATGCGCCACCGATTCAAGTACATGATGGGTGACATATCCAACTCACTTTTAAATTTACGCTGCAGTGTCGCCCGTGACATGCCCACTTCCTCGCCGATCATCTCCAAAGTCCAGTGCAATTCAGGATTCTTGTGGATCAATTGTAAGGCTTTCCCCATCCTCGGATCTCGCAGAGCCGACAGAAAACCCTGTAAATGCTCGTCTTCGGTGATGTGTTGCTTGATTAGCTGAATAAACAGCACTTCAGTAAGCCTGTCTATTATCGAGCTCTTTTTATTGCCGCCGCGAATTATCTCTGTATCAATTTGTTTCACCGTCATCCAAATACTGTCTTCGGAATGTATGTCTGAAACAAGAAATATTGATGGCAAAGCACTGATTATAGGATGTGAAATTGCATCATCGTATTCAACAACACCACACATCAATCGGTTGGTTATGTCGCCTTTTTGGAAGAGTGCTTGCCCCATTTCGCAAGCTTGACCAGCACGTTCACTGGGTACCAATTTTCGGTTTTCCTGATCCGCTATCCAATGCATATCGCCTGCTGGAAGCATCACAATTTCCATCGGTTGAACCGACACCTGGCTATCACTTGTGCCCACATAAAAACCGCCTTCCAGCGCAACGTGAAACCGTGGCGTGGCCGAAGAAGTCAGAGACATTCCCCAGGGAGCGGCAAGAGTGGAATGGAAAAAAATACTGCCCCGAAAACGTAGCGTCTCCAGGATATCGTCCAATACCTCCATTTCTGTCGCTGTATGATTGAGCGGGTGGGAGACATCTTTGAGCATTTCAGATACCTGAACTGGCTGCGGCTGGACGTAGACTAATCGTCAATGATGTTCACTGACTCGACAGGCACCACTATGAAAATTAAAAACGCATTGATTACCGTGATTTCACTATACACACTTCTGTCAATTTCAGGTATGGCGCAGGCGGATGAGGCATATTCGATTAAAGATGGTGAATTACAACGACCTACCGGTTATCGCGAGTGGGTTTATGTTGGAACGCCAGTAACGCCCAATGATATGAATGGCGGCAAAGCCGCATTCCCGGAACATCACAATGTATACATTGACCCTACAAGCTGGGCGCACTGGAAAAATACTGGCAAATTTCGCGACGGCACCATTTTAGTGAAGGAGTTGGTCAGCGTTGGCTCCAAAGCGGCCGTTAGCGGTCAAGGCTACTTTCAGGGTGAGTTTATTGGCCTGGAGGCAACCATCAAGAGCCAGGCCGAATTTCCCGATGAGCCGGGCAATTGGGCCTACTTCAGTTTTTCCGGGAAGGAACACAAGACGTTAACACCAACAGCTACGGCCTTTCCCTCCGCCGCCTGTAATGTATGTCATCAAAATGCTGCCGCCGATGACTTTGTTTTCACCCAATATTATCCAGTACTGAGTGCGGGCAAGGGCGCCGGCATAAAAGCAACAGGCGGCCATTTATCAGAGTTGGACAATCAATACATTGAACCAATGGGAGACAAGTAGTGCCAGCCTCCAGAATATTTTCCCGCTTGCTCCTCGCCCCAGTATTGTTTGCTCTGGGCTCTTCTGTAGCTTTTTCTCAGGATAACTTCTCTCCCTATGTAGATGCCGAGGGCGCAATTAGCTTTCCGAATGAATTCAGGACCTCTATGACTCATTTGGGTTCCTGGTTTGTACCTTCGGGAGGCGCCAGCGGTTTTCACGATGTGTACACAGAAAAAGAATCCGTGGAATATTATCAAGACCACGGCAAGTTTCCAGATGGTGCAGTGCTGGTAAAGGAATTGCGCGCCTCAAAATCCGGCGACTATACCACCGGGGCTGGGGTTCATCACTCCACTGACGGGCTCAAACAATGGTTTGTCATGATCAAAGACACCCAGAATCGCTTTTCTGGTAACTCGCTATGGGGTGATGGTTGGGGCTGGGCATTGTTTAAACCAGACCAACCCGAAGTCAACGTAGCGACCGACTATAAGGTTGACTGCCTGGGCTGCCATATTCCTGCAAAACAGAATGATTGGATTTATATCGAGGCTTATCCAATATTGATGCACTAGATATTTTTATGTTAACCGACGGGTAGCTGGGGAGTGACTGATTTATGCTAAGAATTAGTCAGTGACCTGTTCGGCGCCCGCTGCCATTCAAAGGCCGCTGATGTATCTCAAGCGGGCGCAGTTCATCCCGAAATCAAGTCGCTTGGTCGACTAATCCGCTAATCCTTATTTAACTCATCTCTACCATGAACTAGCATGACCTTTCCCTATACTTGGAAAGATCCCAGTGAAATCCCACTTTCTGCAATACGTAGCACTAGCATTTCTTCTGGCTCTTACTCCCGCAATGGCAGACACCACCCCTGCCTTTCCCATTGGTGCCTACAGCCTGCCCGATGGAGAAATACTAGTGATTAGTGATTTTGGCGGCAGCCTACGATTTTTCACACAGGGCGGACGTACCGGGTCTTTAGTAAAGACCGGACAGGACAGGTATGAAGGTAGTGAACGGCACCTTCACAAAGATGACAGTTCCCATGTACTGAGTCGGTCCGATACCGGAATCCAATTTCAGGGGCCTATGGGCGATCTATCGCTTAAACCTATTGCACTTACATCTAGCGACCACCACTTCACTAGCGGTAACAATCGCCTACGTGGACGCCTGCTGACGCCTGCTGATGGAAATTTCCAAGGTGTCGTTATTCCAGTCCATGGGTCGGAAAACTTCAGTGCTGTTGATCACTACTACCTGCCCTATCTACTTGCCGCTAACGGACTTGCTGTTTTCGTCTATGACAAGCGAGGTACAGGGAAGTCGCAAGGCAAACAAATTTCTATCCAACGCGGCGTTAAGGACTTAACAGAACTTGCAAATGACACCGCAGCTGCCGCTGACTTTGTCGCCTCACAGCCATCGCTTGCCAGCCAGCCTATCCTCCTGGCTGGCTACAGTCAGGGCGGCTGGGTTGCTCCCATTGCCAGCCTTCTGTCGACCAATATAGATGCACTGATTTTAGCCTATGGGCCGGCCGTGTCGCTGCATGCGGAAGATCGCTGGGGCTATGCCTACTGGATGGAACGCGAGGCCTATCCTACACAAGACATCGCACAGGCAGACACCCTGAATGAAATACTGATGGATATGCTGAGCAGCGGAAGCACTGATCGCTGGCATGAATTCAAAGAACATCTCAAACGCTATCGCGACGAACCCTGGTATAAGGAAAATGCCCTGGGTGGCACTGACTCCACTCTGGCCGCGGTACTCGATAGCCCTGCCCCCCTATCCCTGGTATACCTGTGGGCGTCTGTTTTCGGTTTCGATCCCTATGAGAATTATGAACCGGCAGAAACGCTGGAAAAATTGGTAGCGCCTAGCTACTGGCTGTTTGCTGGAGAAGACTCCAGCATGCCTACACCCGGCAGCATTGACCAATTGTCCAGACTGGCGGCCCAGGGCCAACCCATCGAGTACAAGGTCTATCCGGATACTGAGCACGGCCTGGTACAATTCAAGACTCTGTCCCCCCGAGAACGTCAGGCAACTTCCTATCACCCGGAGTATTTCGACGATATGGTCGGCTGGCTGAAAGAGAGAGCGAAGAAAACCGTCACTACTTCATCTAATGAGCCCATTTGATTCAGGCCCATCTCAAAGTGCGGTTTCAAAAACCTGTTAAGTTCTTCAACTTACTGCAATGCGGCTCGCGTATTAACCCACTGCCAATTTCAGTTAGTTAAATTGGCAGTACCTCAGCTTTCAATGGCAGGATGGCAGGATTCGATCGACTCAGTCTTTCTACATCCGCCGGCGATTCATGCGGTCGATCCAGAGCACCAACGTCGAGAACCGGAGAGGCGTCAATATGCTCGGCATCCATCATGTACGCCACCCGCTGCAAGGACGAAATAATCATGGTTTGTTCCCACTCTTGCAGATCATTGAATCCCCTGGCGAATTGCTCTTGCAATGGTATGGGCGCATCCCTGAGAATCTCAAAACCAGTCTCTGTGAGATGAACGTGAACCTTGCGCTTATCGACGGTAGAGCGTTCACGCTCTACGTACCTCTTTTTTTCCAGCCGGTTCAGTATTGAGGTTACCGTGGCCTGGCTCAGGCTAACTTCATTGGCCAACTGTCCGATTGCAGCGCCCTCGAATTTACGAATTGCCTGGAGCAGCAGTATTTGCGGCGCTGTCAGGCCCGAGATTTTGGCCAAATGCTTGGAGTGCAGATCCGTGGCGCGAATAACCCTGCGCAGGGACGTCAGTACTTGTTCGAGGCGATCCATGAAAAGCTCCTGTTATCCGCACTAAGATGATTTTGATACTACATCGGTTTGCGCTGACGAGTAAGAGTCAAGACTGCGTTAATTCTCGCAAATGGGCATTGAGGCCCTTGTAGAGGCTGAAGCACACCACCAGTAGAATTAGCGTGAAGGGAATGCCCGCAGCAACTGTCCCGGCCTGCAACGCGACCAATGCCTGCTGCCCGCCTCCGTAGAGTAATGCCGCCGCCAACAAGCCTTGCATCGTCGCCCAAAAGACACGCTGGGGAGCGGGCGCGTCGTGCTTGCCTCCCGCCGTAATACCGTCGATAACGAGCGAACCGGAGTCCGAGGACGTAATAAAAAACACCAGCACCAATACCACTCCGACCAGGGTTGTCAGCTCGCCGTAGGGCAAGCTCTCGAGCATCTGGAAGGTGGCAAGACTCATGGAAGTCATTCCATTGGCAAGGCTGCCTATCCCATTCTGCGCCTGATGCAGTGCGTTCATACCAAACACGCTCATCCAGAGCAGGGTCACTATGGTCGGTACCAGCAGTACCGCGATGAGTAGTTCTCTGACAGTTCGGCCCTTGGAAATACGAGCAATAAACATCCCCACGAAAGGTGACCAACTGACCCACCAGGCCCAGTAGAACACGGTCCAATCCTGCATCCACTGCTGATCAGGCCGATCCACCCAGTTACTCAGCGACACGATATTGCCAAGGTAGTTTCCCGCCGTATCCAGCACGGCGCCGGCGACATTGATATTGCCACCCACCACGGCAATGAAAACCAGCAAGCCTGCGGCGAGTAACATATTGAAGTTACTCAGGATCTTGACGCCACCTTCCAGACCGCGCACCACCGAGAGAGTAGCTATAAACGTAACGAAGATGATAATAGTCGCCTTGGTATTGAAGCCCTCTTCTATCCCAAACAACATGGCCAAACCAGCATTGACCTGTGATGCACCCAGGCCTAGCGACGTCGCCAAACCAAATATGGTTGCCAGCACTGCGAATATGTCAATAATGTGCCCCGGCCACCCCCAGCAACGCTCACCGAGCAGCGGATAGAACGCCGAGCGCAGAGTCAGTGGAAGCTTGCAGTTGTAGCTAAAGAAGCCCAGCGCAAGCGCGATGACCGCATAGATAGCCCAGGCGTGTAATCCCCAGTGGAACATCGTTGCCGCCATGGCCATATCCGCCGCCTCTGCCGTTCCTGGCGTCACCCCCAAAGGGGTACCTCCAGCACCCGCGAAATATGTCATTGGCTCCGCCACACCCCAAAACATCAAACCTATACCCATTCCCGCTGCAAACAGCATCGAGAACCAGCTCAGGCGGCTGAATTCAGGTTTGGCACTTACCCCGCCCAACCTCACTTTAGAGACAGGCAGTACAATAAGGGCCAGGCAGAAAAACAATATCCCGTTCACTGCGATCATCATGAAACTGCCGAAGGTTGCCAAGCACCACGCCCGGGTGGCGCCCAGGATCTCATTGGCCTGCACCGGGAACTGAATCGTGATCAAGACAAATAGAATAATGAGGCTGGCACTGACAAAGAACACCGGGTTATGGATATCCATACCCCATGCCTGGATATTGTCTTCCCCTATCTTGTGATCGGACCGGTATTTTTTAGCCATCTACGTCACGACTCCCGCGGAGCCACTCAAAGTTTGTTTAGAGCACGTGATATTACACGCATAAAGGTATCAAGGAGATGCTTTTTATATAGAGCACTAAAGATTACTTTCAGGTTTTCTGCCTCCAGGCTCATAAATCATATCTCAAAAGGGCTTTTAGGGGCCGTATTTCCCTAATCCATTAGAGACTGCTTGAGGTGAAGCGCCTAAAAAAGGTATCATTATCTTTAGTATTATAAATATTCCTGTTCGAACGATTAAAGTTCAAGCCGTCCTGCCACTCACTCGGAAATTGTATGTTCAAAAAAAATGCTATGTATGGAGCCATTCTCGCGGCTTCAACGGTCAATCTGGCTCACGCTCAACTCGAAGAGGTGATTGTCACGGCCACGAAAAAGTCCGCCAGTACTCAGGATATCCCTATCGCCATCACTGCACTTGGGGAAGAATCCCTGGAGCAGCTGGGGATCAAAGATTTCGCTGACTACCTCATACACCTGCCGGGCGTCACCTCCGGCGGCGGCGGCCCCGGCACCAATACCATCTACATCCGCGGTGTTGCCTCTACCACACCCAATACAACCACTTCCGGCGTCGCCGGCCTGGCACCCAACGTTGCTTTTTATCTGGACGAGCAGCCTCTGACGCAACCGGGACGAAACCTGGACGTCTACGCGGCTGACCTGGAACGAATTGAAGTTCTGAAAGGCCCACAAGGCACCCTGTTCGGCGCCAGCTCACAAGCGGGCACCGTGCGCCTGATTACCAACAAGCCCGACCCAAGCGGCTTCGCGGCCAACGTAAAAATGGGTGCAGCGTATACCGAAGAAGGCGACCCCAGCTACAACCTGGAAGGTATGGTCAATATACCCGTAGCAGACAACTTTGCCCTGCGCGCGGTTGCCTACACTGACAAACAAGGCGGCTATATCGACAACGTGGCAGGGACTTTGACAACGGCAGAGAGTGCTCGCTTTCAACCAGGGGGATTCGAGCCCGACAACGACCTGTCCGCCGTGAACTTCTTAAAAGCTGATAACGCCAAGCTGGCCGAGGATGACTTCAACGAGGCTAGCTACAAGGGCGTACGCCTGGCCGGCCTCTGGGACATCAACGACGATTGGAGCCTGTTACTAGGCGTCGCCCAGCAGAACATCGATACTGATGGCGTGTTCTTCACGGATCCGGAACTCGACGACCTCGAGATCAGCCGCTACGAAAAAGACACGCTAGATGACGATTACGAAAACTACAACTGGACCCTGACCGGCCGATTGGGAGCGCTGGACGTTCTCTACACAGGCGCCTATACCGAGCGAGAGGCAGACTCCAAGATCGATTACACCGACTACCTTTTTGTTGGCCAGTATATCCCCTACTACATCTGCGACGATTCGGTTTTGTATTCCGACGCGGGTACCGGCACCTGTCAGGCACCCAACCTGTTCGTGAAAAGCGCCGTAGAAACTAAAGTGCAAACACACGAATTTCGGATTTCGACTGATCAAAGCCGACGTCTTCGTGGTATCGCTGGCGCCTTCTACAGCGACATGGAAATACGCGAAGACAACCAGTTCACCTATCCCGGCTCGACCCAGGTTGTCGCCGCGAATGGCGAGATCGGCTTCGGACCCAACTTCTCCGCCGAACCCTCCTCGGCTGCCGATAAAAGTCAGTGGGACCCGGGTGTCGTCTTCCGCAACGATGTGAAGCGTACCGACGAACAAATGGGTGTATTCGGTGAACTTAATTTTGATATCTCCGATCAATTTACCGCCACTGTTGGTGCCCGATGGTACGACATTGAAGTCGACCTGCTCGGCAGTGCTGCGGGCTCGTTTAGCAATAAGGGGCAATCGGAAGACATGAACGCGGGGAACAACCTCGACGAGATATTCAGCGGCGAAAATGATAAGGCCGAAACAGATGGCGTGATTGGCAAGGTGAGCCTCACCTGGACGCCAAACGCAGACCAGCTCTACTATGTCACCTGGTCGGAAGGCTACCGTCCGGGTTTCCTTAACCGCCCAGGCGGCAGGGTATCGCAGGACGGCAGCTACACCGTGCCCTTTGCCTTTGATACGGACGATGTCACCAACTACGAGCTTGGCTGGAAGCTCGACCTACTGGACGGCACCCTGCGTTTTAATGGCGACATATTCTTCGTCGAGGTCGAGGACATGCAAATAGGCATCTTCGACACCAGTATCACCAACCTGTTCTTCTCCGACAACGCTGCCGATGCAGAGGTCACCGGACTCGAGGGGGACGTCACCTGGGCACCTGACTCTGTACCTGGGTTGATGATGTCCGGCGGATTCTCTTTCCTCGACACGGAAATCACCGAAAGCTTTGTCTCCCGCTTCGTTAACGTAGGAGACGACCTGGCTTTCGCTCCTGAGTTACAGGCCACCGTCAATGCGAGATACGAGTGGGACGTTTTCGCCGGAAAACTGGCCCACGTTATGTCTTACGTCAGCTATTCGGATGAAGTTAACACCGACATCGTGGCAGACAATAGCGTAACGCTAGACAGTTGGTACCTCTGGGGCGCAACCGCCGGCATCAGCTCGGACGATTGGACTGCTGAGCTGTATGTAGAGAACCTGACAGATGAAAGAGCGGAAGTCTCCGGCAACGCCATATTCAACCGCGCCAGGGTGACTTTGAGCAGGCCTCGCACTATGGGCATGCGTTTCTCTTACAACTTCTAAACCACTACTCGCAAGACCCATGTCCCGGCGTTAGAATGCCGGGACATTTTCAATTTTCCCCCAGGCTCCCTCATGACCTCAACTTCGGTCGATCTCACGCCCGCCGATATCCAAATGAAAATTGCGGCCGGCAATTTTGCCGATGCCTTACGAGACATCGACAAATTGCTTGCCATCGACCCGGAGCATGCCGAGGCACTGTATATGGCTGCGGTGTGCTACCGATACACCAAAGCGTACGACAAAGCGCAAGACTGCCTGAACACCCTGAAATCCGTGTCGCAGGACCGGGGGCGGGTCTTTCAGGAGCAGGGCCACCTGCATGTCGCCCTGAATCAGCCAGAGAAAGCACTGGCAGCCTTTGCCAACGCATGTCAGCTGAACCCTGTACTGGTCGCAAGTTGGCGCAGCCAACACCAGATCCTGCAGGCGATGAACCGCCCTGAAGCTGCCCGCCAGGCTCAGGCTCAGGTTGAACGACTACAGGCGCTACCCAAAGTTCTGCTAGCCGTAACCGACCTCATGGCCCAGGGCAAACTGCTCAGGGCCGAATTACTGTGCCGCAAGTTCCTGCAAGCCAACCGTACTCACGTTGAAGCTATGCGCCTTCTAGCAGAAATCGCCGTCCAATTCGGCGTACTGGAAGATGCTGAATACTTGCTGGAAAGTGCAGTAGAGTTCGAGCCCGACAATTCCCAGGTAAAGGTCGACTACATCAGCATTTTGCGCAAACGGCAGAAGTTCGCCCAGTCCCTGTCCGCGGCAGAAGACCTCGCCAGCGAACAGCCCAACAATCCGCAATTTAAGTCTCTTTTCGCAATCGAGACAATGCAGATGGGGGACTATGAAAACGCAATAGCGCTGTTTGACGATGTACTGAAGTTACTCCCGGGCGATGCCATCACCCTGACCTCTCGCGGTCATGCATTAAAAACCCAAGGCAGTCAAAAGGAAGCCATTGCCAGCTACCAGGCTGCGATCTCATCAAACCCCTGGCACGGCGATGCCTACTACGCACTCTCCAACCTAAAGACCTACAATTTCAGCAAGGGTGAAGTAGATGAGATGCTCGCACTGGAACAGCGCGAGGAACTGGCACCAGCAAGCAAGCTGCACATCGCCTTTGCACTCGGCAAAGCCTTCGAGGACGAGCACGATTACACTCGGTCATTTGAATTTTATGCACAGGGAAATTTGCTAAAGCGGCAGCAGAGTAACTACGACGCCGACAAGATGTCGGAAGAGCTTGCCAATCAGCGCCTGTACTTCACTCGTGATGTGCTGAAAAGTAGAGCCAGTACAGGCTGCCCAGCACCGGACCCTATATTTATCGTCGGCTTACCAAGAGCCGGCTCAACTTTGCTGGAGCAGATACTGTCTTCGCATAGTCAGGTCGATGGCACTCTTGAACTGCCCAACATCCTCTCGACTGCGCAAAAACTGCGGCGTCAGGGCCGTGACGATGGAAACAAGCCTTATCCGCAACTACTGCAGGATTTCAGCGACACGCAACTGCGATCACTGGGTCAGCAGTATATGGAGGAAACCCAGATTCACCGACAGGGTGCCCCATTCTTCATCGACAAGATGCCCAACAACTTCCGACACATCGGCCTTATTAAACTCATCTTACCCAATGCAAAGATCATCGATGCCCGCCGACACCCGATGGCCTGTTGCTTCAGCGGGTTCAAGCAATTGTTCGCAGAAGGCCAGGAATTCAGCTATGACTTGAACGACATTGGCCGATACTACAATGATTATGTGGAACTCATGGACCACTGGGACGCTGTCTCACCCGACACCGTGCTTAGAGTCAACTATGAAAATGTAGTCGAGAACCTGGAAACTCAGGTAACACGTATCCTGGAATATTGTGGGCTGCCATTCGAGACCGCGTGTCTAAACTATTACAACACTGACCGAGCGGTTCGCACGGCAAGTTCGGAGCAAGTACGGCAACCTATTTACCGCCAGGGTGTCGAGCAGTGGATGCACTTCAAACCATTTCTGTCTGCGCTGGGCAAGACGCTTGAGCGCTCCATGGATCAATATCAGTTGGAAGTATCCGCACACTAACTTGTGGCGGCGAATCTATGTTTTTGCGATGCATCAATGGGCTCTTATTCGCCACACTGGTTTGCACTTGTTATGTCTACTGAAAATAGTAACATCGTCCCAGATTAAGCTTTAGTGCTCACTCCTTAAAGACATCGGGTTAACGCATCCATGAAATCAGAATCAAAGCCATTTGCTGTCGGCATTCGAGTGACTGTTGTTGGCGTGTTCATGCTTGCCACAGCTCTCACGGCAGCATTAGCGATAGGAATGCAGTATCATTTTGGCCGCACGCTGGCCTCAGAGGCCGCGACAGAGCTCTATACTTCAGCGTCTTCTGGCATTGTGACCAAGTGGAACGCTATCGGTGATCAGAATAATACCGTTATCTCGCTGCTCTCGGACAATCCAACAATCACCGATCGTGATCAAGCAGATAAGCACCTGACAACGCTTGCTAGCGTAATGCAACGAAACCCCCTTTACTACGGCATGTACCTTGGCCACGCCGATGGCAGCTTCTTTGAACTGATAAACGTGGACTCAAGCAAGGTAGCGCGCAAGTCACTGAGCGCCACGCACAGCGACAAGTGGGTGGTTATCAGTGTTGACGGTACTGCTACCGACCGGGTCCGGCGCTTCGAATATCTGGATGCGTCATTCAAGACAAGGCTTGTGAGAAGCGAGCCCACCGATTTCCTGGCAACTGACAGACCCTGGTATACCGAGGCATTGAAGGCGGACGAGGCCTATGCGTCTGCGCCATATTTATTCGCGCAGCTGGGTGTGCCTGGCAGAACATTGTCCAAACAAATAGCGGGCACCGATTCGGTTATAGGTATCGATATGACACTTGATGCCGTCTCGGAATTTCTACGAGAACAGGATATTTCAGAAGAATCCGAGCTGTTTATTTACAAACCTGATGGACAGGTCATCGCGTCGAGCATAGAAACAAGCGACGACCAGGCTTTCCCATTACCCAACTTTTCGCTCACCCCGGATGAACAGGCATACATCGCCTCATTGCCACCATTGGTCATATCCAACGAAGCGAACTGGCCACCTGTGGACTATACATTGCTTGGCAAGCCGCAGGGCTACTCTATCGACGTGCTGCGGATGGTCGCCGCAATGACAGGTCTGGAGATGACGTTTGCACAAGGCCTCACCTGGACCGACCTGGTGACGCAATTTAAAGAGGGGAACATCGACTTATTACACTCGGCGCGTTTTAGCGAAGAATACGCCGAGTGGGGATTACCAACCAGGAGCTATGGGAAGCTTCCCTGGACGCTTGTTACCCGCGAGGGCTCGCCTACGATCACCGGCTTGGCGGAGTTATCCGGGCGCAAACTCGCTATTCCCTCTGGATGGTCGATCATACCGTTGGTGGAACAGCGCTTTCCGGGCGTAGAAATTATTGCAACAGAAAACACCCTGGATGGCATAGAGCGAGTGCTGGACGGGAGCGTTGATGCCGCAATAGATGGTGACATGATCTTGCGGTACCTGCAGAAGCATTATTTCATCACCGGTATTCAATACAATGTCGACATAGATATGGGCTCTGGTGATGTACCGGAAAATCTACACATTATGGCCCAGCACGGTGAATCCCAATTGGTCGCTATCATAGACAAAGCGATCTCAGCCCTTGGCCCCGAGCAAAGGCAGTACCTGGCCGATAAATGGTTGAACTATGAGGCAAGCACGGTTGCGCAGGAAGCAGTGGCAGTCCCCTCTGAGATCTTCATCAGAGCGGCAAGTGAGCCGACAATGCAAAATACGCTTCTGGAAGTTGAAATCGAAGGTCGGGAATACTATGCCTATGCCGCCAATCTGGACTCGTTCGTCCAAGGCGCCCTGGCTCTGGGTATGCTGGTGCCCAAAGAAGTGGTGATCGATCCATTTATGGACAAAGTTAAGCTGTCCAGCGCGATCACAGCCGGGTTTCTCCTGTTGCTATTACCACTCACCTGGGCATTTGCTACTCCCATCGTGCGCCCGGTTAGACAGTTGGCCAGTGAGAACAAGAAAGTACGTATGCGTCTTTACGATGAGGTTCAGCGAGTGCCCTCTAGCATCAAAGAAATTTACCAGCTGTCAGAGTCCATGGTGGAGATGGTAGAGGCCATCAAGGCCCACGAGATTGCGCAACGTGAGCTGATGGATGCCTTCATACAGCTTATCGCCCAGGCCATTGATGATAAGTCTGCCTATACCGGAGGCCATTGCGAACGCGTACCCGAACTTGCCTTGATGCTTGCTGAGCGAGCATCAGCCAGCACTGATGGCCCCTTCGATGAATTCGAATTGTCCGGTGAAGACCAGTGGCGGGAATACCGCATAGCTGCGTGGTTACATGACTGCGGCAAAATCACAACGCCTGAACATATAGTAGACAAAGGCAGCAAACTGGAAACCATCTACAATCGCATTCACGAGGTCCGCATGCGATTTGAAACACTCTGGAGAGATGCAGAAATCGACTTTTTGAAGGAGTTGATTGACCATCCCGAAAAAGAGCAAGCGCTAACAGAGCAACTAACGGCCCAGCGCGCCAACCTGCAGGAAGACTATGCGTTCATTGCTGATTGCAACGTGGGCGGTGAGTTCCTGGACCCGGAAAAACAGGACAGACTTCGCTCCATCGCCAACGTTACCTGGGAACGACACTTCGATGACCGACTTGGCTTATCGCCGGTCGAAGAGCTCACTAGCCCGCCAGCGCAGACAGCGGCATTGCCCAATACCGAAAGCCTGTTACAAGACCGCCCGGAACACATGATTGAGCGAACCCGCTCCACCGATTATCCGGCCGAGTACAACATCAATATGGACATACCGGAAAAGCTTTATAATCTCGGCGAGGTTTATAACCTATCAATCTCCCGCGGCACACTGACGGCAGAAGACCGCTTCAAGATCAACGAGCATATGATCAGCACCATCAAAATGCTCGAAAGTTTGCCTTTTCCGGAAGAGCTGAAAAACGTGCCACGTTATGCATCCACACACCATGAAACCATGCGAGGCTCTGGCTACCCCAGAAAACTACCGGGTGAACAACTCAGCATCCCTGAACGAATTTTGGCAGTCGCCGATGTATTCGAGGCGCTCACCGCCTCTGACCGACCCTATAAGAAAGCCAAGCCTATCAGTGTGGCAATCAATATATTGCATAAAATGGTAGAGGACGAACACCTGGACAGAGACTGCTTTGAGTTGTTTATCCGCGATAAAGTTTATCTGCAATACGCTGAGCGCTTTTTACCCGCTTCACAGATAGATGATGTGGATATCAGTAAGTATGTGACCGAAGCATGAGGGCGTTGAGTTCTGGCAAACTAAACCAACCAGGCCAAAGAGATTGGTCGTCAGATCTTAAGCAACTGCCCTACTCCACCAGTAACATCCGTTACCTTTCTTCAGTTTAGGTTGATGCCGGGCGGGAATCGGTGGCGTTTTCACCAGACTGTAGAATTCGCCGCAGTTTATCTCGGCACAACCCGGTTAATTATTTAAGTCGCGAAAATAGTCTATAATAAAAAGAAAGACGTTGAAGTGTGAGAATAAGCCAAAAAAATGTCGTGAGCTCCGGTAAAGCGTACATTATCGATCAGCATCAATCTTCCTATTTGATAGGGCTTTTCCTGATCGAAGCAGTCTTATTTTACCTCCTGCTCCCCGAGTTGCTTGTCAACACACCAGACACCAATGACAGTGTTTTCCATTTGTCACTGGTCCAATCAATGAATGAGGAGCTACAGAACGGGGGCAACCTGATTGACCACTGGGTTCCATACTGGAGCCTTGGCTACCCGGTCTTTCACCATTATCAATACTTCCCACACCTCGCAACCCTGGGCGCCAACTACCTGTTATTGGATTCAGTGCCGTTATTCCACGTCTATCACGGCATTATATTTTTTTTGTTACTGACCTTTCCGCTAAACCTGTTTTTCTCCTTGAAACGACTGGAATTTCCGTCCCAACATGCCTTTGCTGCAGCGGTGCTTTCCCTCGCAATAGTAAGCAAGGATGGCTATGGCCTGGAGATGTCATCATATACATGGTCCGGATTTGGCATGTATGCCCAGCTTTGGGCGATGTATCTTTTTCCAATAACGCTCGCCTGTATGTACCGGACCGTAATTACCGGCAGAAACTTCCCGCTCGCAATTTTAATGCTTTGGCTGCTATCTATCTCGCAGATGTTGTTCGGCCTGGCCGCAGCCATCACATCGGTAATCTTTCTATTCAGGGATCTGGATATCAGAACAGGTTTAAAAAGATTTCGTCGCTTGGTAATAATTGGACTTGGCTTTCTGGCATGCATCGCCTATTTCGTCCTACCTCTATTTCTCGACAGCCCGTACCACGCCCGCAGCCTTTATGACTCGATGGAGAAATTTGACTCATATGGCCTGACCTATATCTTCTCGCAAATTGTCTCTGGTCAGCTCTTTGATTACGGACGCTTACCAGTATTTACTGTCCTGTGCGTATCGGGGGCACTACTGTGCCTGCCCAAGAGACCTTTTTTCTATCGTTTCGCGGTCATTGGGTTCGTCCTATGGTTGGCGCTTTACCTGGGGCGCCCGACCTGGGGCTCGCTCCTTGATGTAATGCCGCTCAGTGGTGCTATACACTTTCACAGGCTGGTTGCCCTGGTAGACTTTTTCGGCATATTGACCGCGGGGATATGCCTGGCCGAGCTTTTTCTATTTTTGAAGCTAAAGAGTAACTTCTATATTGCCACCACTGCATGCGTGCTTCTGCTCATACCGGTTGCGCAATCCATGCACAAGTATCGCGAAAAAAACGACACCATTATTAAAAACAATATCGAGAAAATCGGTAGCGACAATGAAGACCTGGCAAGCGTCATTCAAAAAATCAAGTCGATGCCTGACGGCAGAGTCCATCCTGGCAGACGAGCGAACTGGGGAAACGAATTCAAAGTAGGTGATGTACCGGTGTTCCACCATTTAAGTAATGCCGGCATCTCGGCGGTGAGTTACTTACCCTTCTCATGGGCGACGACTGCCGATTACTCGCTCAATTTCAACGAGTACCGTCAGGATCACTTTGACATGTTTAACGTCAAGTACCTGCTCTTGCCAGAGAGCCGGCCAGCGCCAGTCTTTGCCACCGAAATTCTAAAGAAAGGTCAGTTTCATCTTTACAAAATCGCAACCACGGGATTCTTCAAGCTAGTTGAATCCCCTATGGCCCTCTACGGCAACAAGGAATCTATCTGGCATTGGAACCTGGAATGGCTGAGGAGCCCTCTCCCCGGCGAGGGACAATTTATGTCCATTTATCTGGATGACCATACCCGATCGGGTTACCAGAACTCGATTTTTCTCAAGGATCGCTTGAAGTTTGAGCGTCACGATGAAGTGGCTTCGGAACCTCCTGCAACAGGGCTGTCCGGCGAAAAAAGTACAGCCGACAGACTTGAATCCAGCAATATATTTGCCCGCGATACCCAACTGTTCAGGCCGAATGGCCCAGCAAGGCATCTGGGAGAGCTACGCGATGAATTCAGCTCCAAAAACCACTACGCGGTTACGGCCGAGGTAGTAAGCGCATCTGTCCTGCTGTTCAAGATGACTTACCACCCTCTATGGCAAGCCAGGGTTAACGGCCAACTAACCGACACAATGATGCTATCACCTGGCCTGACAGGGATTAAACTGGAACCGGGTGAACACCGGATCGAGCTGCGCTATTCACCCAGGGCCTGGAAAATGAACCTATTGCTTCTAAGCCTCGTCATGCTCATTACGCTGGGCCTATTTGAGAGAAAAAAATGGCTACCGTAGACGCCAGGTCAGCACAGCTTGTGCGCGACCGGTACCTCTTGCTGGCCCTGCTGCTGGTCGCCGCATTCATCAGGATTTTCTATATTTCCGCGGCTGGTTACGAACGAGATATAGAACTCTTCAAGATCTGGAGTGAGACAGCAACGCTACACGGCATTACCAATATTTATGAGAAAACATGGTGCGACTATAACCCTGGCTTTCTCTACGTTCTCAACGTTATCGGACATATCTACCAGTATTTTTCACCCAGCTTTGAGCGCGACACCTATCTTTTTCAATTTCTGATCAAGCTACCGTCTATTCTTGCCGACCTGGCAATTACTGCGCTGATTTTCCTACAGCTACGCAACAAGCTGGGTAGTAAGCCGGCATTGCTGTCAGCAGCGTTCTTTGCCTTTAACCCAGCGATTATATTGAACTCTGCGTATTGGGGGCAGGTCGATACGGTGCCGACCTTGATCGCATTACTGGCTATCATCGCCTTGAAAGAAGACCACTTCCGACTCTCCGTAGCCCTTATTACGACCGCCATTCTGACCAAGACCCAGATGGTCATGCTATTACCCATTATTCTTTTCGTTACCTACAAACGAAGGGGCTTAGTCGAACTGGCCAGCTGCCTTGTAGTGGCCTGGCTAAGTTACGTGATTATAATTTTCCCGTTCTTTATCGACGGCAAGGCGCATATTGTTGTCGAGAAATTGCTTGGCGCGGTCGGTGCCTATCCGTTCTTGTCACTGAATGCCTACAATTTCTGGTGGTTGATAAGTGGCGGAACTGCTCGAGACGTATTGGATACTGGCTATTTTTACGGTCTGCTCTCTTACAAGTCAATCGGCTTGATAATGCTTGGCCTGCTTTTCGCCCTGTTAATTCACCACCTCAACAAGAAGCCATTGAGCGAGAAAAAAATCTACCTCTGTTGCGCCCTGGCTTTTTTTGGCTTTTTCATGCTGCCGACGCAAATGCATGAAAGATATATTCTACCCGCACTACCTTTTTTGCTGCTGGCTTCCTCAGAAAGCAAATCTCTGAAGGTGGTTTATGCACTTTTATCCGCATCGATCTTCTTCAATCTCTTTGTCGTTCTCGCCAGAACCTACCCGGATAACTATCCCGGGTTATCTGCTCTCTGGCTTGACTCCCAAATCGATATAGTAATCAGTGTCGTGAATGTTCTGTTGTTTTCCTACCTGACCTACACAATGGGTAAGGAGGTCGGTGGTAGGCAGATTCTTGTGATTGCTTTCGCAATGATATTTTTGATATCCGCCACCCTGGTTATACGTCCGCATAAGCCGGTATTGCTCTCCGACACATCCCCCCATTACACGAGCCAACAATGGGGAAAAATGCAAGTCAATAAGTCGGTGACAGGGGCGCGACTGTCGGTTAATGGCCACGTGTTCCGTCGTGGCATCGGCACGCACGCAAATTCCTATATCGACTATCATATAGACAGTAGGTTTCGCTATCTTGAGGGGTATGTAGGCATCAGCTACTCGTCCAACGTCGGCAACAAGATGAGATTCGATATTCTGGGCGACCAGCAGTTGCTGTTTAGTACTGGCATTCTTCAAGGTGTCATTAACCCCATTTATTTTAAAGTCTCAGTCGACAATATCGATACAATCAGGCTTGTTGCGAACGATGGTGGCGACGGAATAAACAATGACCATGGGAACTGGTTACAGATGACGCTAATTCCCTAGGTATTGAGTGGGCTGCCGCTCAGAGTTCGACTATACAAACGGAGTACGAGCCAGGAAGAATGAAAGTGTTTGGACAACTCGTCAGATTTCTGGGGGTCGGTTGCGTGGCAACGCTTACCCAGTACCTTATTCTCATTTTTTTAGCCGAGATATACGGCACTGATCCGGTGTTAGCTTCCGCTATAGGTTTTGCGATTAGCTCTATTCTCAACTACCTGTTGAACTATTACTTCACCTTTTCAAGCAGTGCCTCGCATATCAAAGCCATGCCCAAATTCGCATTGGTTGCTACATCAGCATTAATGTTGAATACACTTTGTATGTATATACTCCATAGCGAACTGGCTATCCACTACCTGGTTTCCCAGGTGTTGAGTACGGGTCTTGTCCTTGTGTGGAATTTTGTTATAAATCGTCACTGGACATATCAAGCTGCTGGGCAATGAGGAATTTAACGTCATGATGGTGCCAAAACTGAGCATAGTTGTACCCTGCTATAACGAGGAAGAGGTTCTGCCCGAGACTATCCGACAACTAAGCGAATTGATTACGAAAATGATAGGAAAGCAACTGGTATCCGACGAAAGCTGCATGCTGCTTGTCGACGATGGCAGTGGTGATGGTACATGGGCATTGATTGAAGCAAATGCAAAATCTTCCTCCCTGGTAAGCGGCGTCAAACTATCCAGAAATCGCGGCCATCAAAATGCATTGCTGGCTGGGCTAACTGTCGCTGATGGCGATGTGGTTGTCAGTATCGACGCCGATCTTCAAGATGACATCAGCGTGATCGAGGAGATGGTTGAACGGCACCGCGGTGGGTTCGATGTGGTTTACGGCGTGCGAGGTAACAGGGAGTCTGACAGTTTTTCGAAGCGATTCAGCGCCGAAGTATTCTATCGCCTGCTGTCATTTATGGGGGTGGAAACTGTGTTTAACCATGCCGATTATCGCTTGCTGAGCAGGCGGGCCCTGGAGGCACTGAAGTCACACGACGAGGTTAACCTTTATTTGAGAGGCGTGGTTCCAACTATCGGATTTAAATCTTGCGAAGTACCTTACGACAGGAAGGAGAGGTTTGCGGGTGAATCGAAATACCCCTTAAGCAAGATGCTTGCGCTTGCATTTGACGGTATCACTTCATTTTCCGCCGTACCCCTGAGAATCATTGGCGGTCTGGGCATCTTGATATTTTTTATCAGTATGGCTATCTCAGCCTGGGCTCTATACATAAGCCTGTTCACAGACAAGGCCATACCCGGCTGGGCGTCCTCGGTGCTACCTATGTATGTGCTGGGGGGTATCCAGCTTCTGAGTTTGGGCGTCGTGGGCGAGTACGTCGCGAAAGTTTATATGGAAACCAAAAGAAGGCCCCGATTTTTCATCGAGGAGATCCTGTGACCCATGCCATGATGAGTCTTCAATAGCCTTAACAGCCGTAGATTGCGCGGTTCAGCTTAAGGGCATTGATCAAGGGCATCTACAAAACCTGCGGCCGATGCTTCATCATGTTGCAGCTATGAATCGCCTAAACCCGACAGCCACTCATGTTTGAGCAAAAGCTCGTCGTGAAATAGCACCCGCTTTCGACACATCCATAAGGGCAAGGTTTGCACCACTAGGCAGTTTGGCGTGCATAAAAAAAGCCCGGCATTCGCCGGGCTTGATTGGACTTAGTGTCGTACCGTGGCTACCAGCCACAATTACCGTACATTGCGACTATTTAGTCTGGCTCCTCACTGGACCCCGTTATCAATACGCAAGCGGTAGCGCCTTCATAGCTCCCATTATCAGTCTTAACGAAGAGGCTCAAACTATCATAGTTCTCCAATGGCTCGGTTCCGGGAATGTCAACCACACAAATCGTTGTCGAATCATTATTGTTGCCCGGGTCATCGGGCTCCTTGTCCTCATTAATTTCGCATTTACCGCCTACTAGACCGCCTAATGGATCACCGGCATCCGTAAAGCCATCATGGAAGAGCCAGGCCGAACCGCTGCGAACCTGATTACCCTGAGACACCTTAACAATAAACTCTGAAACAGTGCCGCCGTTGAATGCGCTAGGCAGGATCACGCCGACTTCGGCATGTGAGCCACCTTGCTGCCCAAGACCAATGTACTTACCTTGCGAACCGATCGTCTGGTCGGTTGCAAAGCAGAGTAGCGATTCCCCTGTGCCATCATTACCTTGAGGACCGATAGAACCGGTAGCACCTGTAGCACCTGTGTCACCTGTAGCACCTGTGTCGCCTGTAGCACCTGTAGCACCTGTAATGCCCGGAAAACCTTGGGTACCTGTGTCACCTGTAGCACCTGTGTCACCTATAGCACCTGTGGCACCTGCAGGGCCAGTAGCACCTTGAGTACCAGTAGGACCAGCGGAACCTGTATCACCAGCATCACCCTTCGAGCCGGTAGCACCGGTAAGACCTTGTGGACCGGTAGGACCTTGAGTACCAGTAGGACCAGCGGAACCTGTATCACCAGCGTCACCCTTCGAGCCGGTAGCACCGGTAAGACCTTGTGGACCGGTAGCACCTTGAGTACCAGTAGGACCTTGCGTACCGGTACTGCCGGTTAGGCCTTGTGGACCTGAGGGACCTATGGCACCAGTATTACCCCGCGGACCCGTCGGGCCTGAAGCACCTACTGCACCTGAGTTGCCTTGTGGACCTGTTGGGCCTGAGAGACCTATGGCACCAGTATTTCCCTGCGGACCCGTCGGGCCTGAAGCGCCTACTGCACCTGAGTTACCCTGCGGGCCAGTGGCGCCGGAGGCGCCTATTGAACCCGTATCGCCCTTCGCTCCAGTGGCTCCAGCGGGTCCGCTATCACCGGTTGCGCCAGTCTCACCAGTAGCACCGGTTTCACCAGCCGCACCGGTTTCACCTTCAGGGCCAGTCGCACCGGTATCACCTGCCGGACCGGACTCACCCGTCGCACCAGTTTCACCGGCAGGACCTGTTTCACCCGTAGGACCTGATTCACCTGGAGGGCCCTCTGGACCCACAGCACCCAGGGTCAGGTCATAGAGATCGTGTTGCGTGGTGGGAAGAAGCGTTGCTTCCATAGCAACCAATTCCATGCTGCCAAATACATCACCAATGGCTAGAGGTTGTGAACACGAGGTGTGAAGTTGGATAGTTTGTTGACTAACTCCGTCATTGATTATCAAACTTAATTCGTTTGGCCATTTGCCATCCCCAGTGAAAGTTGTTGATAGACCAGATTCTGCGGGATTGAGGGAGATGTCCCACGTCGCGTTGTTGTTCCCTGCGGCGGTCAGATCGGCGAATTCACCCGAGACTTCACCGCCGCACGAAGCGCTCTGTAAGTTAACTCCCGAGCAATCTGAAGGGGTATACACAAAAGTGAGTGAGCTTGGTTTCGTTGCACATTGCTCATCCCCTTCAACCCAAATGGCTAACAGGTAGTCACCCGCAGGCACATTCGGCGCACCGTTGGCCACTTCGGGTAAATTAACGACTACACAATCCACGTCCGCTAAATTTAATGGTGGCGCAACCACAGCATTGATACAAAGCTCCTGATTGTCAGAAATCACCAATGGAACCGTTGAAGTCCCAAAATGAAACATTGGGTCAGCACCAAAATCCGTACCCCAGATAATCAGCTGTTCAGGCGCCGCATTAGGCCAGGGTTGCACTTCTTCGATCTTGGGCGCTGCATAGCTACTCTGCGCTGCACCGAGTAGGGCAAGAACAAACACACCAACGGCGAGTTTCGCCTGCTCCCGAAGTCGTTGAAAAAAAGAAATTCCCATTGTGATTCTCCCCCCGGAAGCGTTACTGCGCCATTTGCCGGGTAAATACCAAGTCTAACAAAAGACCAAATACCAGATGCGGTAAGCTTTAGTTGGGAAGATTCACGTCGCGCGAACAACCGGGCAAAGCTACCACACACTAGTGGTTATCGCTTTTCGGAAGCTCGGCGACCTTTGTCAGGAATGGCCCGTGGCTTTGCGCAAGAGATTCATGCGGCAACAAATAACCGGCCGGTTATTTGTATCATCTTCAGCGAAAATCTCTCTTGCCTTTTTCGAAGCAGTCTTTGAGGTATAGTTCAGCCGCCGGAGCCCGACAAGATTAGCGCTCGCAAAGTTATTCTTCGATCCACTGAATCCAGCCAATTCGACAGGGCGAATCCGAGCCTGAATAGCGGCCATAATGACATAACTCGTTGTTTTTTAAATACTTTATTTACGTCTAGAATTCTGGTGACCGGGGAAAAATGCTTAAAAACCGCGCTTAATATAACAAAACAATCTTTCATAACTGCAGCACGATCTGCCGATGCTGCAATCTCCAGGCAGCTAAGCTGGCCGCACACTGATGGATGATAGGTGTTGCGCTGTCAGGACACTGGCAGAAACTTCAGTGCCACGCCATTATTGCACCAGCGCTGGCCAGTGGGTGCAGGGCCGTCATCGAAGACATGTCCCTGGTGTCCGCCGCAACGTGCACAGTGGTATTCAACTCGCGTCCAGCCATAGCGGTAATCGCGTTTGCTTTGCGTCGCATTGGGGATGGTGGTGAAAAAACTCGGCCAGCCAGTGCCGCTGTCAAACTTCATCTCTGAACTAAACAAAGGCAACTCGCACCCGGCACAAGCAAACACTCCCCTCTCCTTCTCTTTATCCAGTGGACTGGAAAAAGCGCGCTCGGTTCCGTCCTTGCGCAGGATTTGGAACTGCTCAGGGGTAAGTTTTGCTTGCCACTGCTCCTCGCTCAAATCAAGCTGACTGATCGCGCTGGGGGGCTTGGCATTGGCCGGCAGGAAATCACGCCAGCGTGCCTGCATTGCCTCGATATCGGCATTGGTATGAGTGCTACTGCGAGCGCCGGGAAAGGTGCGAAGAACACCCCCCACAACAGGCAGTGCGGCTAGAGCTAATACTACTGATCGTCTTTTCATGATCAATAGGACTCCCCTTTACTCAATTTGTTCCACTGCACTGGTAGATTGCCAAAATTGTAGGGGGGCATCGACCGGGACAGGCCAACCAATCTGGTCGACACACCCCTTTCGTTTTTCTTATACTTCAGATGTCCCTTGGAATATCGACGGATTCATTCCTGAGCTATGACTAGGTCTGGCAGGATTAGCACACTAAAAAGGAATCTTGCATGCTCCGTAGCGTTTTCATCCTCGGCCTGGTGTTTACAGCTCTGCCCGCAATCTGCGCGGCTCAGGAGCCGGATACCGCCTACGGACACAAAGGCTGGTCGCTCTACTTTCCTGTGCATATGCCCGGGCTGGCACTGGATCAGACCGTGGCCGACGGTGATGACATCAAAATTGACGCAGATATGCTTGATCTTGCCAAACATGCCAACAGTTTTTTTGCCCTGGGGGTTCGTTACGACTTTCAAGCCCTGGAACGCACAATGTGGTTAGACCTGAGTGGTTGGCACGGGGGCTACGATTTGGGTATAGATGACTTAAGCGCCGATAGCGACATTGCACCACCCCCCATTCTCAAAGAGTTTCTGGACGTCAATGTCGATATGCAACAGCGGATTGTGCAAGGGGAGTTTGGGACGCTGTTACTGCAGGGCTGGAATGGATTTGACCTCGGCCTGATCGGTGGCCTGCGTCACTACGACCAGACCATAAAGGTGTTCGGTGAAATTCCTATTTGGAACAGCGAATGCGGTTTGATCGGCTGTTTCGAGGCCTTGCCTTTTCGGGAGAAAGAGGAGACTAACTGGACAGAGTTTATCCTGGGCTTCACCGCCAACTATCGCTGGCATGATAGGAACACCCTGAGCGGTTCATTTTCCTGGGGTCACGAGGAATCCAGCCGTTTTCAACTAATTAACACATTTACATTCAAGCAAACTTGGTTCACGTCACTGGGCTGGCGTCGGGACGAATTCGTTAATGATGGCGTCGAGATCGTGGAAAGCGGACTTTATTTTGACATTGGAAAACGTTTCTAGTCAATGCTGTCGCCTAGCATTGACCTGGTTGTCAGCGACCCACGCTGCTTCATCAGCTCTGCGCGGGAACCTGACTACGACGATCCAGACTAATCATTGGTAAAGACAAAATGCTGCAAGGTATTTCCTTGCCGTCAATCACTACGAACATTTTATCGATCTCTGTGAACTCTGCCTTTAAAGAAGCAAAACCGATCCACTGCTGTTCCAGTGCATGCCAGATGATCGAGGGTAATGCACCCACCTGTGCAGCTTGACCATCAACCATCGCAAAAAGATGCTGCCCTTCGTCTAATGCACAGTCTTCGATAATCTTAAAGCCCTTCATTCTAAAGCGAGGGCCCGCTTCCTTTAGTTTTCGCAGCGCTTCTTTTCCGCAAAAAGACCCCTCTCTATCTAACTTAACATTCCAGCCCAATGTTAGCTCATAAGGAGTACGCTCGTTGTCCAAATTGGTGAATTCACCAGCTGTATCCCATCCTGGAACTATCATCCCGGCTTCAATACGTGCTATTTGCAATGCTGACAAAGCATAACCCGGAACAATAAAGCCCAAAACTTCTTCGGCCGAGGAGAAGGCCTGCTCCACCGTGGTTATAGCCGTTGGCTCAAACCATAACTCATAGCCCAGATCACCGGTAAAACCTAATCGCCCCACCAATACAGAATGAACATCAAGTTCATAGTGCATCAGCTCAAAAGGTTCCAAACGCTCAACATTATCAAAACCAAACTGTTGCAATACCGCGCAGGATCGGGGGCCTTGCAAAGCCAGTCCCGTTTGTTTTTCTGTCTCAATTGTGATCAATAAATCTTTAAAGTTATTATATTTAGCGAAATGATCATCAAGATCTAACTCTGAGATAAACAGGGAGTAATCGGAGTCGCTTAACTTGTTTACAATACCATCGTCCAGCAGATAGCCTTGCTCATTGCAAATCAAACCATAGGCTGAGCGCATGGCAGGCAAATGACTCACCGCTGCGGTTAATACCCGATCCAGGAAAGCGCCTGCATCAGCGCCCCGAAAACAATATTTCTTCATTGGTGATGCATCAAACATGGCACAGCTTTCTCGTATGGCCCGATACTCTTCGGCAACGTTGCCATAATCCATCGGCAAACAAAAACCATTCCAAACATCGTAATTTTCAATGGGGGTATTAGCCACATACTCGTCAGGGTCAAAACCAGAGTGCCGACTAACAAAGTCACTCAGTACACTTTTTTGAATTGAGTTATTCATGCTTTAGTCCCAATGCTGTTGAAAAATTAACGCGTTAAGTTCGAAAGAATCAGGCGTCGGCACCTGAAGTAGCCGCCCTACCCCAGTCACTGAGCAGGCTTAATCCCAGATTCGTAGGGCTCTCTGTTAAACTGACCCAACTGCAAAAAATGGACAACCTGATCCATCACTTGTGGATTCCAGATCATGAAGGTGTGAGTGGTTGCCATTTGCAAAAAATCCACCATGCCGGGCACCACGGTCTCCGCCACAGAGACGGTACCGTCGCCAGGCTCTTGCGGGAAGCCTGGGATCATGGCACGTCGATTTACCGTTCCGGCGATTATTCCCAATTCGAAATCGACGGGGCCTAGCCCCGTGGTAACAGAATTCCCTCCAGTGCGCAGACCGTCCATAACCTGGGGCCTGAGGCCGTCCAGGAAATCAATGGCAAAAAAGGCAATGACGGCCTCTTTACCCTTTAAGATATGTGCATCGTGGGAACTAAAGCCAGTGTCCTGGCGCTAGAGATCTTCGATGTCTCCATACATGACGTCGCCTTCCAGTAAGGTAAGCAACACCTGAACATCGGAAACGTCCTGTATAGGAATTTGAAACAGGTCCTGATCAAGAACGATTAAATCAGCGTATTTTCCAACTTGAATTGAGCCAGTCATGTCGTCTATCGCATTCAAGTATGCAGCGTTGATCGTATAGGCAGCGACCGCTTCATCCAACGCGATGGTTTCGCTAGGTAAATAAGGTTGCCCTTCGTTGGTGAGCGGGTCCACATGCGTGACCGCAGTCTCTATGCCGACCAATGGATTGGCGGTGGAGACAAACCAATCACTACTAAAGGCCACCGTTGCACCGCTGCGCTGCAGTGAACCAATGGGGTAGCTCCATTTGATACGATCGGGACCAACCCGAGGCAGATTGAACAACGTGACGTAATCGTCAGCGTAAGTCCAGTATGGCTGGAAGCTGGCACCGACCCCTAATGCCTGAAAACGAGGAATATCATCAGGGTGAACAATCTGCGCATGGGTTATGTGATGGCGTGCATCCCGGCGCCCATTAGCTTGCCATGCGCCCTCGATGGCATCGAGGCTATAGCGCACTGTCGCATCACCGATCGCATGGATGTGAATTTGAAAGCCCTCGGCATCCAACAAGGGAACACCGGTCATCAGTTGCTCACGGGGAACCATCATCAGGCCGCGTGTTTCCGGTTTGTCTGAGTAGGGTTCGAGCATCATTGCGGTGTGGGTTTCAACTACGCCGTCCGCCCAAAACTTCACGGTGTTTGCCCGCAAGCGGTCTGCCGACATTTCCCGGCGCACATTCTTGAACCTCTGGATCTGCTCTATGCCTTTTTCCGCCTCCCAGAAAAGTGAGACAGAGACGCGGATATTAAGCTCACCCCGGTCGCTGAGAGTCTTGTACGCGGGCAGTGAGCGATACTCGCTGCGGCCATCCAGTTTGACCAGGGCATCCTGGACCGCGGTGATACCCAATGAGTGGTAGTGATTCTCCGAGTATCGGATGCCCTCTATGAAGTCTTCATCCGTGTAGCGCGGCCATTGACTCTTGAGTAGCTCCATAGCCGAGTCTTCATGCAATGTACCCCAGAGTTCACCCGTCTGCGGATCTCGTTCGATCCTCCCGCCTTTCGGGTCCGCGGTGTCACGGGTAATTCCATAGGTTTCAAAGGCTACCGTGTTCACCCAGAAGGCATGTCCGTCTGCATCGCCGAAAACCAGAGGACGGCTGGAATCGATAGCATCCAACAGTTCCTTTCGAGGTGGTCGGCCGTTCTCGAATTGATCGATCGTCCAACCAACACCTCGAATGATTTCTGCATTCGGATTTTCATCGGAACATTTCTTGATCTCAGCCAAGACAGCCTCTTTGTTCTCGAGGTCAAAAACGGGGCATTCTAGATAATGCACGCCGGAGGCAGCAAAATGGGTGTGGACATCCTGGAAGCCGGGAAGCAGCATTTTGCCGTGAAGGTCGACAAGCTGAGTATTGCTAGTCACGAAATCCTGCGCGCCCGCGTCGTCTCCTACGTAGACGATTTTACCATCGTCAATGGCAACAGCCTGTGCCCAGCTACGTTTAGCATCGACGGTGTAAACACGGCCATTGGTAAAAACAAGATCCGCACCATCGACGCCGTTTTCCAGCTGTTGCTGATCACAAGCAGTCAATAAGATGGCCGTTAAGAAAACTGGAATAGTCATATTTGTTCGAAACTTCATGTCAACTCTCGTCTTCAGGTGAAAAGCGCCCCACTAAGCATAGTAGAGATTAATAGGGCTCTGGCAAGCTAACCATTTTGGCTGAGAACATCCAGCTTGTGAGGCTTGCGCCAACGCCCTGTGAATAGCGAAAGGGTAATTCGTCAATGGGAGTCGCAGCTATGTCGCCTATGGCCATGCTATTGGCGCGCCCAGCCATGCTCCAATCGCATCTGCCTCGTTATAGTGTGTTCCATGTCTTCGAGAGCCACCCCCTGTGCTCGCGGAGACGAAATATCCCTACTTTATGCCTCCTCTTTTGGAGGTATTTTTTTGCCTGAAGAAAACGAGACACCAATGAAAATCTCGGGGCTGGGCATGGCTGATGAAACGCCGGATACCAGTACGCATAGTATCTGTAATTCGGCGTTACCAAACACCGGGTATATCCGAGCTGAGGTCGCAGAGAGTATTTGTCAGTGTTAAGAGAGTTTGGTGGCAGCTACTTAGAGTCTGCTCGACTCATATATTTACGTTCTTCTATACTCACTTTTATCGTATCCCCAGTCGCAATGTACTCAGGAACTTGAACCGTCAAGCCGGTGGATAACAATGCAGGCTTGGTCCTCGATGTCGCAGAGGCGCCTTTAACAGAGGGATCCGTTTCCGTCACCTGAAGTTCCACATAGTTTGGCAAATCAAGCGCAACGGGTGAGTCATTAACAATGACGACCTGCATCCCCTCTGTTGTCTCATTGAAAAAAACAATTTGATCCTCAATGGACTCATTGCTCAGGTTGTATGGCGTGTAGTTTTCTACATCCATAAAAACATGATCACTACCATCGATATAGGAAAACATAACGGGTCTGCGAATGAGGTCACCAAGATTCAACATATCTGAATCCTTAAAGGTCTCGTCAACTTTTCGGTTGGTGATCACGTCGTACATGCGCATACGGTACAGGCTGCCGCCGGCCCGGCCTTGCGGAACAGAGCGCTCGATATCCCTTACTATGTAGGTATTACCGTTATACTCGATAGCGGTGTTCTTTTTAATTTCACTTGCCTTTGGCATTTTCCTGATCCTGAAATGATGTACTGATACAGAGTTTTCAAAAGCGATCAGACGATTCGGTGCCTGACCACTTTCAGAAGTAGAAGAAATAGTAAACGGGTAGGGGGAGGATATCCACTACAGTAGCACCTGGTTAGGCGCTATGACGCTTCCATTTACGCTAGTATTTTCCGGGTTTGGCAGGCTTGCCGTATGCCACTGGCTTATCCGGGTGCACGACTTCATTAGTACGGGCGTAGGCTAGCCATTTCGTCTCAAATTGGGCAACCACCTCCGGCATCTTCTTTGCCAGGTCAGTTATTTCCCCGGGATCGTTTCCAAGGTCATACAGCTGCCATTCGCCACTGCCATAGGGTGCGGGAAGCCTAACCAGCTTCAAGTCCCCTTCCAACCACGCATCCATACCGTAGGCCTCCCACCCCAGACCCCGGCGAGTGAACTGTGCAGTGCCAGCGGCAGACATCAGGGGTAACAGCGATAGACCTGCCTGTTTGGGAATGGGAAAACCGTTGTATTTTTGGGGATATGTGACTCGGGCCAGCTCCAGAAACGTCGGCATCAAATCGGTGACATGCAGCGGCGTGTTAACGATCCTGTCGCTATCTACCCGCCCACCGGCAGGTTTTATGATGGCAGGCACCTGAATGCCCCCTTGCGTCACATAACCCTTGAACAGGCGCAGTGGCGTTGCGCTAGCAAACGCCCACCCGGGCCCAATATCAGTAGATGATCCGGGACGTCCCTTGTTTTCAATACTGTTGTCGAATGTCTTCACGAAGTCTTCGGCTGCACCACCCAACGCCAGGTAGTCGGCAATAGAGGTCTTGCTGGGGCCATTATCCGACATGAACACGATCATTGTGTTGTCGTATTTCCCGTTACTACGCAGGTAGGCAAGCAATCGCCCGATAGACTCGTCCATGTAATCGATCATAGCGGCATAGACCTCCATATCCCGTGCCCGCTGTGCTCTTTGCTCACTGCTCAGCTTGTCCCAGGCCAATACCCAGTCAGGACGAGAAGCAGGTTCAACCCCCTCGGCCAGCAGTCCGAGTTCACGTTGTCGCGCGAGCCTGTTTTGCGCTAACTGGTCCCACCCTTCGGTATAGCGTCCTTTGTACTTGGCTATGCTTGCATCCGGAGCATGCAATGGATTGTGAGGAGCAGTGAACGCCAGATAAGCGAAAAATGGCGCGTCATCATCCAGATTTGACTCGATGAACTCGATGACTTGATCGGTGTAATACGTTGTGGAATAAAAGTCGTCCGGCAGTTTATCGACCACCACGTCATCCGCTGTATAGGTAGTCTTACTATTGGGCACCAGGGCCAACTGGTCTGCCCAGTGACTAGCGCCACCGTTGAGCAGGGCAAAGGAGTGTTCGAACCCGCGCCCGCCGGGCATATTCCGAGGGCTCTTGCCCATATGCCACTTACCTGCCATATAGGTGTGGTATCCAGAGTCACGCAACAACTCAGGGAATGTAACAACATCGTCGCGCAAGAAACCCTGATACGCTGGCAGGCCTTTCTGGTTTTCTGCCGCTATCTCTATATTGCCTCCTATGCCGGCACGGTGGAAGTCAACGCCAGTCAAAATCGACGCGCGACTGGGCCCACAATTGGGTGCAGCGTGAAAGCGACGCAGGGCCACACCTTCGCGGGCCAGGGAGTCCAGGTTGGGCGTATTTATCTCGCCGCCAAAGATTCCGAGGTCAGAGTAGCCCAGGTCATCCGCAACAATTAGCAGGATATTGGGGCGTTCAGAGACCGGAGCGGCAACTGATTGGGAGCCCGCAAATACAACCAGTGCGAGGCCAAAAATTCGATACATCGCTGTTGATGGCTTATGCAATGACATAAGTTACTACCTCGTGGTGGTGATGGCTGATGACATTAATACCATCATTGCTGCGTTGCCACTATGATATGCATTGCCCAGTTCGCACGTTCAGCGCCTCAATTACACTTGGTAAGATCAAGGAAGGAAAGATAGATGATCCTGGTACGTAAGATTCTGATAGCAATACTAGCTTCGGTTGTTCTACTTTTCAGCCTGCTGTTGGCGGTGCTTACCCTTGCCGACAGGGGCCTGCCAGCGGCCCTGGAGCCCAAGCAAGGTGCAATCACCACCTACGTCATACGCGGTGCCAGCGTCCTTAGCATGGAGCAGAACACGGCCCATGAAAACTGGGCAGTGGTGGTTGAAGATGGCGTAATTAGCGCACTAGGGCCCAACGATAGTGTCGAGGCCCCGGATAAGGCACAGGTTATCGACGGGCAAGGCAAAACCCTGATGCCGGGCCTGATCGATATGCATGTGCACCTCTACGATGAGGCCGAACTGGCCGCCTTCCTGTCCCACGGTGTAACGACTGTGCGCAATGCCGGTGGCATGCCGTTTCATCTAGAACTGCAAGACCGCCTTGAGGCGAGCGCCATTTTGGGGCCGAGGTTTCTCACCAGTGGCGCGATTATTAATGAAAAAGGTGGCCGCAACGCTAATATTCTCCAGATAATGGTGGCTGGCCCTGCAGAAGCTCGGGCCGTTGTGCGCCGGCAACATGAACAGGGCTATGGGTCTATTAAAGTCTACTCAAACCTGTCCCTGGAAAGCTATGCGGCAATTCTTGACGAGGCAGAAAAGCTGGATATGCCAGTGTTTGGCCACCCGGTAGAGGGGCAACCACCGACAGACGATCCCATGGCTAAAGCGCCATTCGATCTTTTATTGGACGATGGTCTTGTCGACATGGAACACATGGAATCCATCATCTGGCATGCCCTCGATCAGGACATGGATGAGGACAAGGTTCGAGTGCTCGCACGCAAGATGGCGGCAGCGGGTGTGGTCGTCGACCCCACATTAATCGTCCACCATAACCTGACCGAACTAACACGAACTCGCGGCGCCCATATGCATCGCGCTGAAATGGAGATGTTTAACCCGCTGGTCCTGCTGTTTGACCAGGCCTCATATGTTTTCTGGGCAAGCTATGAAGGAGACAGTGAAATTCGACTTGCTGATTTTTATCGTCGCAGTGTCAAAATTTTTCACGAAGAAGGCGTGGTCCTGACTGTCGGCACTGACTCGGGAGCCATGGTCACCCTCCCCGGCTCATCGGTATCGCGCGAGCTGGAACTTTTTGTTGGCGCAGGCCTGACTCCTTTTGAAGCGCTTAAAAGTGCAACAGTTCACCCGGCGCGGGTTTTAGAGCTGGAAGATGAAATTGGAAAAATACGAGTGGGATACTCTGCGGACATGATTCTTGTGGATGGCGACCCGCTGGCTGATGTTTCCGTTGTTGAACATCCCGTTGGCGTCATGCAGGGAGGTGTCTGGTTAGATCAGGCAGATTTGGCCGAATTGCACGAAGCAGCCAAAAGCCCGTCACTGATACGCTCGCTGCGGCATTTGATCGGGCATTTATTGGCCAAAACCTAACGGACATCACCGTCATTTACCTGTGGCTGGCGTCGGAGAAAAACCGGTTAGTTGATCCCCAGCAACTCCACATCAAAGATCAACGTGGATCCCGGCCCTATAGCGCCTGCTGCACGATTGCCATAGGCCAACTCGCTGGGAATAAACAATCGGATCTTCTCCCCTACTACCATCAACTGCAGGCCTTCTGTCCATCCTTTAATAACCTGGTGCAGGGCAAATTCAATAGGCTCACCACGTTCTACCGAGCTATCGAAGACAGAGCCATCAAGCAAGGTACCGTGGTAATGCACTTTAACCGTGTCAGTCGCTTTCGGGTGCTGACCCCCAGTGCCTTGCTCTAATACTTTGTACTGTAAACCAGACGCGGTTGTTTCCACGCCCTCGAGATTCTTATTGGCGGCGAGATATTCCGCGCCCTTTTGCTTGTTTTCAAGCGCTGATTTCTTATTACCCGATGTATATTGAAGGAACACAAAAAACAGGATAAGGATGATCACTACAGCAATAATTTTTGACACAACAAGACCTATAAGATGAGGAACACGACAAGTTAAAGGCCGGTATTCTACCCTGATGAAGGCTTTATTTCTGCTTAAGATGAATCGCATCTCCCCCAATTGCGCTCAGCTTGCCTCCTAATGCGAAGTGGCAAGCCAGACCTTTGGACTACGCCCTATCTAATCTTAACCCCGCAAACAAGATTGTAACGGCAGCTAGCAACAGAGAAGTCAGTATGAGCTGCCACCATGTCAATGTTGGGACTGCTATTACCTCATTCGTAACATCATCAATGATCACGAAATTTATCGTTGTTGCTGCTTGAGGAGGACTACTGTTGCTGGCCGCAATGGCGGCCAATGCTGGCAAAGGCCTGACCGTATTGTAGGATGCCGGCGGACCAGCACTGCCCACAGTGTCACTTACCGGCGCTTCATAACGCACCCGGTAAGTCACTACTGCAGAGCTATTTCCAGTCAAAGTACCCAAATCCCATGATACCCATTGTGCGCCGTTCACATTGATCAACTGCCCGGAATCACTGGCGAATTCAAATACCGTACCTGGCGGAAGCAAAGCCACCAACTTGGTGTCGCTGGCTGCGATTTCTCCCGAGTTGCCGAAACTGACGTCGTAGCTGATGCTTTCACCCGGCTGTATCTGTTCCGGCGTTCCAGCCAGGTCTACGGCGAGCCTGGGCGACCCGCCGGTAGAGTCAAACACCAACACATCAACCTCATTGCTGACCGCGGGTTGCGAGTCAGCTGAGCCAATGGATGCATAGTTTGTTACTACTGTACCGGGTGCCGTCGTAGGCAGAATTTCGAGATCCAACGTCAGATCTCTAATCTCACCCGGCGCAATACTGCCAATATCCCAGCTAATGATTTTACCATCAAAATTCGCACCAGGTGCTGCTACAAAACCGGTACCCACTGGCAAGGAATCTTCGATGCGCACCAAATTGGCTGTGGCATTACCGCTGTTAGCGTACCGAATTTCAAACCGCACTGTATCACCCGGCCTTGCCTCGACAACCGCTGCAGTTTTTTCGATCGCAAGAACGGGGGCCGCCCGCACGGGGACAGACACTTGGCTAGCAACAGGAACCAGGCCTGACATCTGGAGGGCAGCGACATTGGTAACAATATCGCCATTAGCGACATCCTGGTTGATTCGCACCGTCAACCCGACCGTGGCCTGACTGTATGCTGGCAATTGGGGTACTTGCCACACGACCCCGCCGTTATTGAACACTCCACCGTCAGTGGCGGAAACAAACGTGCTGTTCACTGGAATCTGGTCCGCCAGGATCCCGCCAGACGCATTCGCATTGCCGTCATTGCCAAACGACAGGGTGTAGTCCACTAAATCACCTGGTTGCACCACCTGCGTTGGGGTAGTTTTCTCCAGTCTGAGCGCAGGCCGAGATACCACTCGAGTTAATGTGCTGTCCGTCACCGGCTGCGCATCATCTGCTGCCGCCGCTGCCAAATTTTCAAGCTCTGTTCCGCTATCCAGAGGCGAATCTACACGCACAACAACAACCACTTCGAGGTTTTGTCCCGGCAGTAGCTCATCAAAGGTCCACCGCAGCGTTCTGCCATCGACTGTGAAGTCATCGGGGCTGGCCAGCGTCAGGGTAGTGAACTCGGGCAGTTCGTCCTCCAGAACGATGTTTTGAGCCGTATCGTTCCCCGCGTTTACCAGACTCAGGGTATAGGTAATCTCACTACCGGGAGTCGTCAGTTCTCGATCTGCGAGTTTATCTAACTCGAGAACAGGAGCGCTAATAACAGTCACGTCCTTGCGCGCAATTACCGATGGTGCTTCATTGGCATTGAGCGTGGCGAAATTGCGAATTTGGGTGCCATCGGCTAACGGCGGACCATCCGCCTTGAAGGTCACCGAGACCTGACCGGATGTGGCGATAGCCAGATCCGGCAACGGCCAGACCACCAGACCGCCTTGTAAGGTGCCCCCATTATCGGCACTCACGAAGGTGGTGAAATCAGGAACCAGCTCCTCCAGTCTAACCCCGCTAGCTACGGCGTTGCCGGTATTGCTAAAACTCAAGGTGTAGGTGATGTCCTGACCTGGCGCCACGTTAGCACTGCTTGTTGTTTTATCCAGAGACAACACAGGACTGCTACTAACTACCGTTTTCGCATCATCCACCACACTATTGCCGTTCGCGGCGCTCAACGTGGCCGTGTTAGTAATCGTTATACCGTCAGTCAAAGGCGCGTTCACCTGCACGGTCAGAGTTACCGAGCCGCTTTCGCCGGGAGCAATCGCGTCTGTGGTCCAGGTAACCGTGTCGCCATTGAGCATGCCACCGGGCGCGGAGACGAATGTCGTATTGGCCGGAATAGTATCCTCCAGCACGGCCACGGTTGCATTGTCATTGCCGGCATTACCCGCGGTGAGCGTGTAGGTAATCTGTTCGCCCGCCTCAACCACCGACTGCTCGGTAGTTTTATCCAACGTCAGGATAGGAGCACTATTTACGGTCACGGTTTCCCGGGCACTGCCAGAGGGAGCCTCGTTGGCCCTCAGGGTCGCGAAATTGTTGATAGTGGTGCCGTTGGCCAGCGGCGGACCATCCACTGTGAATGTCGCCGTTACCTGCCCGGATGTACCTGCGATCAAGTCCGGCAACTGCCAGACTACAAGACCACCGTTCACAGAGCCATTATCGCTGGCACTACTGAACGTCGTATTCTCGGGGATCAATTCCTCAAGGACCACACCTGTCGCGTTGGCATTCCCGGTATTGCTGTAGGTCAGGGTATAGACAATGTCCTGACCAGGTACCACATTAATAGCGCTAGCAGCCTTCTCCAACTCCAGAATGGGGCTGCTTTGAATGAAGGCCAGAGCTAGCGCTGCATCAGGTAACCCATTGCTTGCAACCACTGCGGCCGAGTTGATGATTCGCGTTCCATTGTCCAGAGGCGCGACGGAACGCACCTTGAGCAACAGCGACGGCCTATCACCGGGTGCAACCTCGCCAAGGGCCCATGTAACCAACCGTCCATTAACCTGGGCTTCCGGGCTCGACGAAACAAATGTTGTGTTGCGTGGAATGAGGTCAGAAACCACGACATCCCTGGCGATGGCATTCCCTTTATTGGTGACATTCAGGGTATAGGTCAGCTCCTCATCGGGTTGGAGGATATTGCGATCACCCGCTTTCGTAATAGCCAGTGACGGCGCACTGTCGACAACCACCTCAACGAGAGCCGTTTCTTCAGATGTGCCATCGGCTGCCAGCCTGGCGTTGTTGACCAGCACGGTACCGTTTTCAAGGGGTGTATTCACCCTCACCGTCATGGAAACCTGGCTAGGATCGCTCACCAGAAGCGTTCCCAGGTCCCAGGTCACTTCACCATTTAACTCCACCCCACCGGGTGAGGCTGAGTCAAACGTGGTGTTATCCGGCACGAGATCAACCATCACAGCATTGGCCGCATTCGCATTGCCCACATTTTCGGCTGACAGTGTGTAGGTTAGAAGATCACCTGGCTGCACGTTTTGAGCACTGGGAGACTTGGTCAGCTCGAGAATTGGCCGGCTCTCGATCTGGGTCTGAGCCTCGCTGGTCACGGGTTGGGCATTGTCGGCATCAAGGGTTGCCGAATTGAGAATCGATGTACCCTGATCGAGCGGTGAACCGACACGCACGACTAACTCCACGGCACCTGACAGGCCCGCGGGCAGGCTGGCGACAGACCAGGTCACCTTATTGCCATTAATAGCGTAGCTGCCGGTTGCGGACTCGAAGCTAGTGTTGTCGGGGACTGTATCTTCAAGCGTTGCGTTGACGGCATTCTCATCGCCTGCGTTAGCGACGTTTAGTGTGTAGGTGATCAAATCCCCGGGATTGGCCACGACTTTGTCAGCGAGCTTTTCCAGAACCAGGACAGGCGCACTGTCGATACGGACTGCGGCCTCTGCAACCGCTCCTGAGGCTGCATCAGCCTCTATGGAAGCCAGATTGTCTATGGTCGTGCCGTTGGAAAGTGGGGTATCGGTAAGGACGGTAAAACTCACATCCCCCCGTGTACCCGGGAACAGGCTGGGAAAAGACCAGGAAACGACGCCATCAACTATCTTTCCATCATCGCTCGCACTGCCCTCGACGTAAGTCGTGTTATCAGGGATTGGATCGCTAATAATGACGCTTTCTGCAATGGCATTACCCACATTCTCGAAAGTGAGGGTGAACGTGATCTCTTCGCCGGGAGAAACCTGCTCACTGGAAGCCTCTTTTAGCAGCTCCAGCACCGCTTCACTCTTCACGGTACTTTGAAACTCCGCAGTCACACTCTGCGTTGCGCCAGACAACGTGGCGCTGTTGAATATTTTGGTTTGGTCAGGGAGTGGAGAATCAACCTCTACCGACAGCGTAAAGACCTCAGGTATCCCGATAGTCAATTCTTCAATGTTCCACACAACGGTACTACCGACAACCGCACTGGGCCCAGTGGAAGTAACGTAGGTCGTATTTTCTGGTATCGTGTCCTCCAGCACGAGGTCGGATGCGATGGCGTTACCTGTATTAATCGCCGTAATCGTGTACGTGATTGTGTCTCCCGGCTGAACAATAACCTTGTCGCCGGTTTTCTCCAGATTCAGAACCGGTGTTGAGTTGATGCGTGTTTCTACCTGACTGTAGGCCGGTTCGAATATACCGTCAGCATCTGCTAAAACCCTGTTAATTACTCGAGTATCGTTGGGTAGCGGCACAATGGTCCGGGCAGTGAACCCTACCGATGCCTCAGCACCACCCACCAGGGTTCCTAAGGACCAGGTAATCGCCCCACCGGACTCGACGCCACCGCCACTGATAGACTCCACGACTACGTCAGATGGTAATGTATCGGAAACTATGACGTTCTCCGCGTCGATCGTGGTGATATTCTCAACATCGAGCGTGTAGCCGATGACATCTCCGGCCTCAACCACTTGCTGGTCTGCAGACTTGATAAGCCCGAGTCGTGGGTTCGCGTCTACCAAAACCAATGCCAAAGCCTGTTCCGGCGCGGTCTCGTCGCTATCAACGACAGCGCGGTTAACAAGCACGGTCTGGTCGGGCGTGCTCGCATCCACCTGAACGGTGACCGCTACCGAGGCCAGTGCTCCCACCTGAATGGCGGCGCCCGTCCAGGTCACCACGCCTGGCGAGCTCTCTACGCCTCCTCCGGTCGCTGAAACAAAGCTGGTTTCAGGCGGCAATTCATCAATCAGGGTAATGTTAGTAGCATCGGAAGAGCCAACGTTTTCCACATTGATGGTGTAGCTGAGCTGACCACCGGGTACAACGACGTCCCGGCTTGGGACTTTGCTGATGTCCAACAGCGGTTCAAATGCCACGAGAACATCTACGCTGTCGACGGCATCCTGTGCATCTGGCGCGGTTACAAGGGCATCGTTAGTTATAACGTCGCCCAAAGCCGCATTGCTATCAACACGAACGACCATGGTGACCGAGCTTGTCTCACCCGACGAGAGCTCGCCTGTCCAGGTAACCGTGCCTCCAGCCTCGGATCCCTCTCCGGTAGCGCTATCGAAGGTGGTCCCCGGTGGGACGATATCCGTCAACACAACATCTTCAGCCGTTGCCGGGCCCTGGTTGCTAAAGTCAAGTGTGTAGGTTAACAAGTCACCGGGGCTGACCACTTCGCGGCTGGGGGTTTTCATCAGCGTCAACGGCAAAATGGGTGAGCCCGAATCGCATTGCGAACCGGTACCACAGTTTCCCGCATTGATTCCTGGGACAGGTGTGCAGATGCCACCTACCTCGCCGTTATTGGCAACGACGACATCTGTCATCGATGTCGCATCGCCATCGATTAGGGCATTATTCTCTACCGTGATAATGCCGTCAGCAAACACATCACCATAGAATCCGGCGTTATTACGAAACGTAGCAGCCCCCCCGCCTGTAACTCTGACAACCAGATCTTCACACCCGAGGTTGAATGGCACTGTGGGTGGCGGGATAAAATCGCTGCTAGTTACCTCAAAATTTACAGCCTCTGTAAGGATAACCTCATCGTTATTGCTCAACTCGACCGAGCTACAAATGTAAGGAGCAGCGTCGGTGCAATTGGCGAAGCCGTTGCCTGGACCGGCAACATTTTGGCCAAAGTCTTGCGGCAGGATATAGGTGACCGGCGGAGCGAGAACGCTGAACTGCGCTTGCGCGATCATGGGCAGTAACACGAGAATGGGGGCGAGAAAGAACGTTCTACATTTAGCTTTTAAATACATGAAACAAGTTCGTCCTTAAACTATAATACGTAGATTATACAACATTCTATCTTCTATCTTCTATCTTCAAAGACGAGCCTAGGCAGCACTATACAATCAGTAAGGCTTTGACCGCTTCGAGCCCCCCGAGAGCCGCTCTCTGCGTTGCTGCATAAACTTCCTCAGGCCTATCTGGATTTTCCGCCCTCGGGGGCTCCCAAGTTTTAGAGCGAGCCAAGTACATTGCTTGCCGTGAATTACTTGAGGCTCAATTGACCAAATCAGGTGTTTCTGTAATCCTCATTAGCATAATAAAAAGGGGTTGGCATGAGTTTGGTACAGAGATCAATATTTTCAAAGGCACGTAGTGCTCTTTCGTACAGCCTGGGCACTTTCTGCGCCATCTATTGCTCCTTACTCGCTGCGCAACAAGCGACGCTCGAAGAAGTCATCGTGACTGCACAGAAGCGCGAGCAGAACATGATGGACATTCCCGTGGCGCTGACGGCGGTCTCGGCCCAGGAGCTGGATATTTATGGTGTACGCGACACCGCCGATCTTACCAAAATCAGCCCGTCACTCACCTATGACCAGACCGGACTGGCGCAAAATTCCGGCTTCAGGATCCGCGGGATTGGTACGGTGGTGTATTCGGTCAGCGCCGAGAGCGCGGTCGCCGTTGTCATCGACGATGTGGCAACTACCCAGTCCGGACAAGCGCTGGCAGACCTCACCGACATCGAAAGGATCGAAATACTCCGTGGCCCTCAATCAACACTGTTCGGCCGCAACGCTTCTGCCGGGGTCATTAACGTTGTCACCCGGGGACCGACCCGTGAATTTGAAGCCGGGGCGGAACTCACCCTGACTGACGACGACCAGGAGAGGATTAGCGCTTCGATCTCTGGCCCCCTCAACGACTCCCTTGGCTACCGATTGGCAGGCTACTACGACGACATTGATGGCTGGCTGAGTAACCTGTATGACGGAGGAGACCTGGACGGGTCCGAAAAATGGGGCGTAAATGCAAGATTTGACTGGGACGTGAGCGATACGCTCATCCTGAAATTCCAGGGCAAGTATGACGACAGCAAGAGCGCCTGCTGTTCGCCTGCATTTACCTACATTGAAGACGTGAGCGATGCCCTGGTATTAACCGTTATTCCACTGACCGAGGCCGCACCTGAAATCATTCCATTCATCGATGACGAGAACACCACCGTCACCATCGATGACGCCCCGAATATCACCTCGCAGAGCACGCAGCTGTCCGTCAAGGCGGAGTGGGATATCCAGGATCACAGTCTGTTGTCGATCACCGCCTACAACAAATGGGATCTCGACGAGTTCAATGAACTGGATAACACCGCTTATGATCTTCTGAACCGCCCTTTCGGCAACGGCACACTGGGCGACCCCCTGGGCACCGGCATTGAACCCTTCACTCTGGCCAGCAACGGCGGTGTAGTGCAGCTGAACCAACTGGAAGTGGACTTTATTTCCCAGGAATTCCGCTTACTATCGCCAGAAGCGGAATGGGGAAATTACATCGCAGGTGTCTACTACTCAAATATGGATGCCGATCGTCAGTTCGACCGCTACGCACCTGGGCTGGGTGTCGCAGCCGGACTCGATGCGCACAGTCTTTCTTACAATGTAGTGACCTCCCTCTCCGCCTTCGGACAGGTCACCTGGAATCTCGGCGCAAAATCCAGACTGACACTGGGCGGCCGCGTCCAGTACGAGGAAATCGAGTTTGACCTGACCGATATCGATTTTTACGGCGGAAGACCGGATACCGACGTGTCTTATGACGATGATGACACTGTTGCCTTGGGCAGTATCGCCTACCAGTATGATGTGTCCGACAACGGTATGCTGTTCGCCCGCTATGCACAGGGCCACAAAGGCCAGTTTTTTGATGCAGCAGCCTCAACCGCGTTTACCGGCGAACTGGAGCCGGTAGACAAAGAATCATCAGATGCCTTTGAACTGGGCTACAAGGCCGAGCTTTTTGACAACACAATGCGCCTGGAACTGGTGGGTTTCTACACCCTCTACGACGATTACCAGGCACAACAAACTACCATCACCGAGGGCGGTGCTGTCGTCTTTTCCACCGAAAATGTTGGGGAGCTCGAGAACTACGGCATCGAACTGGACAGCACCACCCTGATCGGTGACAACTTCACCCTAAGGGCGGCCGCTGCCTGGATCAATGCAACGATCAAGGATTACCCTGACGCTGAGTGCTATTTTGGACAGACCGAAGCACAAGGCTGTATCACTGACAGTAACGGCATCAGCACACAGGACCTTGCCGGCAAAGATCTGCAGAACTCGCCAGACTTCAAATTTAACGTGGCGGGAACCTATATATGGCCCGCAGGCAATTCACTGCCCGGTGACGTATTTGCCAATATCGCCTATAGCTGGACCGACAAAGTTAACCACGATCTGCAGCTTGCGCCTTGGATGGAGGCAGATAGCTATGGCGTCTTAAACCTGTCATTGGGGATAGATATCGTCGGTGACATCAACTACACGGTGACTCTGTTCGCCAACAACCTGCTGGACGAAAGCTATGACAGCGGGTTATTGGATAGCTCGCTAGCAGCCGTGACGGAGGCGACCAGCCGATTCGTACCAAGGGACTACTCTGCTTACTACGGTATACGCCTGAAAGTTGGGATGTGACTGTTCAAGACAACAGTCGCTTCAGGACTTCAGCCTTGAAAACCCGTGCTATCGACAGCCCCTGAACAATGGCAATAGTAAGTAACATACAAAGCCCTAGGGAGTGGTTGCTTTACAGCACCGGCCCCAGCATGGCGATTGAATTGTTCCATAACCTTCGGCCCAGCGACCAGTTTTCCACCGCTTGTTTTGACACGACTATGGCGCTATCTATATAAACCTGCTGACGCTCTCGAATGGTCCGCGTGAGCTCTGGATCATACAGCAGCATATTGTTCTCATAGTTCAGTTCAAAGCTACGCCGATCCATATTGGCCGAGCCAATCAGAGTGATCTGGCCATCCAGAGTTAATGTTTTGCTGTGCAAAAGACCACCCTGATACTCCCGCAGTTCCACCCCGGCATCGAGCAAATCGGCATAATAACTGCGGCTGGCAGCCGCTACTTCCATCGAATCGTTTCTCGCCGGCAATATCAGCGTGGTGCGCACGCCACGGTAAGCCGCAGCACAGAGCGCCCCCTGCATCGATTGATCGGGCACATAGTAAGGCGTAGAAATCACCAGTTCTTCGCGGGCACCGAAGATCAGCGACTCAAACATCTCCGGCATTGCCGAATGCCGCAGGGTCGGGCCGCTGGCCACAACCTGGGCTACAGTATTACCCGCGGGCTCAGGCGCGGTTTGCTCGCTGCGGGCATGCAGTTGTTCCCCCGTATAAGTCATCCAGTCAGTGGCAAAGAGCAACTGGTTTTGGTGTACGACAGGCCCGGTCAGGCGAATGACTGAATCCACCCAGGGAGCGTACTTTGCCTTGACCCGAAATTCTGGGTCGGCACAATTCTGGCTGCCGCAGAAAGTCACCCGATCATCAATGACCAGGATCTTGCGATGATTGCGCAGGTCAATACGGCCCTGCAGAGGTCGTAGCAGAGGGTTACCGAGAGGCAACGCCACGGCTGTTTTCACACCGGAGTCGGCCATTTCACGCCACAAACGGGATTTCAACAGCGCGCGTGAACCCAGGCCGTCCACCATGGCACGACAAGTCACTCCCCTACCAGCCGCGCGTTTGAGTGCTTCGGCCATCCTGCTGCCGTTATTATCAGTAAGCCAGATATAAAACAGCAGGCTGACCTGCTCCGTGGCAGCGTCAATATCGTCGACCATACGCTGGATGGTAGCGTTGGAGTCGGCCATCAGCTCAGCGTGATTGCCCGCTACGGGCCGGAAACCGCTGATCGAGGTTCCCACCCGAAATAAATGCATATAATTTGGAGGCACTTGCGCCACAGGGTCGTCCATGGCAATCGGCTGCGGAAGCTCCTCGATTGCTTTATCCATAGAGTTGCGATTGCGTCGCCCTATATTGGTCTCACCCAGTAGCAGGTAGGCTACGACGCCAAGCACTGGCAAAGACGCTACCACCGCCACCCAGGCAATGCGGGCGGCCGGCTCGCGATGCGGTCGCAGCAGGATACGTACTACGACCGCTGCCACCGCCAATACATGCAACAACAACAAAAATAAGCTCAGAGTCATTAGCCTAGCTTGCCCCATCACCACCTCTGCTACAAGACAGCGACTCCAGGTATCTCTCTGAGCGCCAGGCTCGGTTGCATTTGAAGGTTAACGACGAACAATCCCGCTGCAGTTCCTATCTTGCTTACTCACTCAGCAGGGACTCCAGTGCCTGCACATGAGGATCGTGGTCATCCAGCTCGCGCAAAGCAGCAGCGAGTTGGAGCAGGTAGTCCCGGTTACTGCCACTGGGGCCCTTTGCCCCGGCGATGTGATCGGCAACTTCCGCCTCCGATGCCGCGCCCAGGTAGGCGGGGTTCTCTGGTCTTGCGACATACACGACGCCTTGCACGGTTGTATTTTTGTTAGCCAGCGCTATGTCCGTCGTGTGCCGCTGGTATCCGTTTTTCTCCCTGTGATCCAGGTGCTCGAGTACGCTGGTCTCAACCTGATAGGCAATACCCTTACACCGAATGCCCCGCGCTGGAATAAGCGTCACAACACGCCCTGGAGCCTCCGGGGTGCCACGGTGATCATGGGACCCCTGCCAGAAGCGACGCTGCCAGCCGGTAATACTGGCCACCTCGCGCTGCAGATACGGGAAGTCCACTTTGTAGATGAGGGAGCCGTAGCCGAAGACCCAGCTTGGCTTCTTAATGATTTGCGACATGCCGGACTCCGAGAGCGAGCGGCAAGGATGCCGTCGGTTACTCATCATGTAACGCTTTGGCTGTGCCGTCCAGTGCCGTGCAGTAACAGTTTGGCGTTCGCTATCTCCTGCATAGCCCTATGCCGCGCGACACATCAACGCTACCATGCAGGTTCACTTTCCATAAGTATAAGCATGCGAATTTCACTCCTACTGATTTTTTTAAGTACTCTAATTGCCTGCAGCGATAGCAGCGACTCCAGTGATTTCAGCACCCCCCAAGAAGACTCATTACTGCCCTTCCAGAGCTACCAAGCGAGCGAGCAACCTCGGGGCGGACAGTGCGACGAGGACATAGACCTTGCAGCACCACTGATCAACACCGGGCTTGGCTACGACCTGGAAAATACCCGCCACGCCGAGTCCATTGTGGATTCCACTAACGTCACGGAACTGGCACTTAACTTCAGCTACGCCAGTGACGGCGCCAGCGAGATGCGTGGCGCTGCGACGGTTACCGCGCAGGCTATTTTCTTTGCCGGGGGTGACACCGTTACGGCAATTAACCGCAATAGTGGCTGCCGTTACTGGTCGTATCGCACCGAGTTGGCCGGAGGCGTATTCCGCTCAGCCTCTGTTTTGCTGCACACCCCAGAGCAGGACGATGCACTGGTTTACGTGGGCGACTATCGCGGCAATGTTCACGCCCTAAACGCCAGTGATGGCTCGCTGCGCTGGCTGGAGTTCGCAGGTAGCAACAGCACTCACCACTTTATTACAGGCGGCATGCAAGCACAGGGGAAAACACTGATTGTTCCTGTTTCATCCAAAGAAGTCTTTACAGGCGCATTCAACCCGGGAGGGTGTTGTGTCAGCCACGGCGTTCTCACGGCGCTAAATGCATCCACAGGCGAACGTCTTTGGGATTACCACACAACCGAAGAGGCCACCCAGGTTATCCAGCCACTGGAACGTATGGGGCCGAACGGCGCACCTATCTGGTCTACGCCCACCATCGATATTGAACGAGGTGCCATTTACATCGGCACCGGTCAGAACTACACCGAACCCACCACGGGAACCTCCGATGCCATTATTTCTCTGGATATTGAAACGGGCTCTGTTAACTGGATATTCCAGGCGACCGAAGGTGATGCATGGAACTATGCCTGCGCGCTCATGCGTCCCCTGCGCTGCCCTGACCCCGAAGGCCACGACTTTGATTTCGGGGCAGCTCCGGTATTGGCCAATGAGGGTTCAAGCCTTATTGCTGCTGACAAAGGAGGCATGATCTACGCTCTCAACCCCGATAACGGCAACCTGAACTGGTCACGGAAGTTAAGCATTGGCTCTTGGCTGGGCGGCATTCACTGGGGGCTGGCAGTAGATGACCAGCGAATCTATGCAGCAGCCACAGATTTTGAAATCGACCCTGCCAGCGGCAACCTTGAAGACCTGGTGCCCGGAGCAAATCCGGGTATTTACGCCCTGGAACTTGCCACAGGAGATTTGATTTGGGAAATTCACCCGGAGCGGTTGTATGAAGGGCTGCAAACACCCCTGCTGTTTTCCGCCGCAGTATCTGTCACCAATGACGTACTATTTGCCGGCTCTCTCATTGGCACCATGAAGGCCTATGCGACTGACGACGGACGGGAACTATGGTCCTATGATGCCAGTCAGGACCTGGAGGATATAAACGGGCTTCCGGGAGAAGGTGGCACTATCGATGGTGCAGGCTTTGTGGTTGCTGGCGATGGTTTGGTCATTAATTCCGGCTATACCGTTATATTTGGTGGCGTCGGTCGATATCAAGCCGGGGCCGGCAACACCTTGTTTGTGCTGCGCCTTGGAGGAGCCCCTTGACTCGGCAAGCCGCGTTGCACTCCCTATAGCCAACGGAAGATAGACACTATGAAAATTACTCTTTTGGGGGCCACAGGAAGCCTGGGTCGGGAATGCCTGCAACAATGCCTGGACGCCGGACATGATGTGACCGTTCTGGTGCGCAGCCCAAGTAAACTGCCTGAAGAGCTTAAAGAGCTGATTACCATTATCGAAGGCGATGCACTTTCATTTGATGATGTGGCAACTGCAACGCCGCAAGGCACCGACGCAGTATTTTTTGCTATTGGTATAGATGAAAGAACTTCACCTCAAGACCTGTGTACCGATGTCACCAGACACATCCTTGATATTATGCGAAAGAACACTATACCCAAGCTGGTCTGGTGCGGTGGTGGTAGTAATATAGTGGAAGAAGATGTTGTGACCTTTGGCGCAAAATTTGTACGTTGGTACGCCGAGCACTTTCTCAAGCATCGACATACAGACAAGGAGCATCAACTGGCGTTGTTAAATCAGAACAGGGATTTGTGCTGGATTGGCTTGCGCCCACTGCAAATGAAAAATGGCCTCAAAACAGAGAAATACCGTGTGGGCTTTAACGCCTTTAGTGGCATGTCAAAAATAACTTTCGCAGACTGCGCTCACGCTATGATAACAATGCTGTCTGACGACACATGGGTAGGTAAGGCTCCCATCATTCAGTACTAGCATCCGTTTTGGCCTATACTCATAGTCGTGGACAACGCTGGCGCTAATCCACAGAGTGAAACAATCGACCTCGATACTGCAGGCAGCTGGCACAGCGCTGAATTTCGCAGTTAAATAGGGATTTATAAAGGGCTGGAATGGCTGCGATTCTTTGATTCGCGATGCTAGCGTTGGAGCAAGAGATGTCCGAGATTGAAACCGATTACTTGATCGTTGGTACCGGCGCACTGAGCATGTCGTTCGCAGATTCGCTGCTCGATCACTGTGACGCAACCATCACCTTTGTCGACCAGCACCCCCGACCGGGCGGTCACTGGAATGTAGCGTATCCATTTGTAACCCTGCACCAGCCAAGCGCCACCTATGGTCTCAATTCAATGGATCTGGACGATGGGCGGATCGACGAGGTAGGCCCCAATAAGGGCTTGTATGCACTCGCTACTGGCACGCAGGTGCTCAGCTATTTTGAACGGGCGATGCAGGAACGCTTTTTGCCCAGCGGGCGCGTTAGTTATTATCCCATGTCGCACTATCAAGGCGCCGAAGGCGGCGTACATACGTTCACCTCTAACATCTCTGGCAAAGAAACCCGCGTCAATGTAAGGCGCAAGATCGTGGATGGCCGCGCCTTCACCGCTTCCGTACCCGCAACACACAAGCGCAAATTCACAGTTGCCGATGGCGTCCGTGTCACTACGCCGGGTGAATTGCCCAATACATGGCTTAGCGGCGTTAAAGCCGCCGACCACTACGTCATTCTGGGCGCAGGCAAGACAGCAATGGATGTCGGCGTCTGGCTTTTGAACATGGGGGTCGATGCTTCTGCCATCAGCTGGGTCCGTCCACGTGAGAGCTGGATTGTTAACCGCGTCTCTACCCAACCAGGTGCAGATTTTGCCGGCAATACTGTTGGCTGGCAGATTGAACAAATGCGTGCCGCAGCAACGGCAACCAGCGGTGACGACATCTTTTTACACCTTGAAAAACATGGCCATATGCTGCGACTGGACCGCAGCAGCCTACCCACAAAATTTCACTACCCCACAATCTCACAAGGCGAAGTGGACTTGCTGCGCAGCATCGACCGGGTGCTTAAAATTGGCCGCATAAGCCATATCGATCCGGGCACACTGCACGGTGTGGAGGGCGATGCCAAAGTGCCCGAAAATGCCCTATTTATCGACTGTACCGCCACCGCTGCCGTGCGCAAAACGGTATCGCCCATCTGGGATGGGGGCACGATCACGCCGCAATTGCTGCAGGTTCCACTGGTTTCACTCAGTGCCTCAGTTGCCGGGTTCATCGAAGCCACGTTCGACACTAACGAGGAAAAGAACGCGCTAGCGATACCTGGCGCGATGACAGACACACCCGCGCATTATCCACAAGCCATGCTCGCCAATGCCATCAACCGGATGCTGTGGTCGCAAAGCCCGCCGATTATGAAATTTCTCAAGGCCGCCAGGCTCGACCCTGCCCAACGAATGATCTCGGTCATGGGCGAGGTAGACGAAAGCGTACGTGAGCAAGCCAGTCAAATTCGCGATGTCACTATAGCTGCAGTGCCGAATTTACAAAAGCTGGCAGCGGAAAACGCTGCCCAAGAGTAATTTATCTGCGGCAAGTTACGCTTGGCCAATTGCGGTTTGGTATTGTGTACAGGCTTACAAAGGACAGGAGTTACCAAGTGACATACCCGGACAAGAAGACGCTGCTGAATTGGGCCACAAACTACCCCACACTCTGGAATGCCGGTGACAAGCAAGCCTGGGTGGACAATTGGCGGACTGTGGCACAAGGTGAATTTCGTATGCTAGATCCCGTGGGAACGCCCGAGAAGCGCGGTTTCAAATCCTGCTGTGAAGATTCCTGGGATCTTTTTCAGTCGCGCGTGCGCTTCAATATCCAGCCCGGAACTCTTTTTGTGTGCGGCAATGAAGTTGCCTGGTGTCTGGAGAATCACTTTGATGGCCCCGATGGACCACAGGTTCAGTTCAGTTTAGAAACCTATCGGTTCAGCGATGATGGCTCAGTTGATATTCGAACCTATTACCGTGTACCCACGCACGACAATGAAAGCCTGGGAGATATTTTCCAAGACTACCTTCCGGAAAATGTGGACGGCCAGGCTGGATAGTTTTTTAAACACTAGAAATAGCGCTATTCCAGAGGCGGCTCCCAGCTGACGCCATTGAGGGAGGCCAAGTTGACGATTCTGCCCCACTGCCGCGCCCCGCCCCAGTCACTATGGCGACTTTGCCCTTGAGCCTATCGTTATTCATTCCTTAATCCATCGCTGAGTAGAGCTATACATCCAGTTCACTGCGCATTACCCATGACTTTAGCCACAAGCGCCGGCACACAAGAGATATCGGGCACATCCAGAAACCCCTCATCCTGATACGCGGGCTTGGGATAACTGTAATAGCCCTCGCCCGAGGGCAAACCCATCAGGCCCTTGTCGATAAAGTGGCTCTGGATATAGTCAGCATTTTTCAACATCTGTTCGTTGTTGTCTTCGTTCCCCCAGTGCTGCAGAACGTTAAAGGCGGTTTGCATGCCAACAACATCGATCAGCCCCATGGGGCCAGCTGCAGCGCCGCGGTTAGCAATCAGGTAGGTGCGATCCACCATTTCCGGCGTGGAGATACCATTAGTCACCAGAGTCTGAGCAGCATTGAGTAAAGCCACAAACCAGGTATTCATCACGTAGCCATTTTTTTCTTTCTCTACCGGGATGGGCACCATGCCGATCTCGATAGCAAATTCGGTAATCTGGGTGAGGGTCTCCTCCGAGGTAGTGGCGTGGGCCATTATCTCAGCCAGGTTCATGGCCCAGATCAGGTTGGCGAAGTGGAGCGCACAGTATTTTTCCGGTCGCCCGGTGTCTTGTGCAAAGTCACTAGCCAGCAAGGTGGATGAGTTGGTAGCAATCAGGGTGTACTCGGGAAGAAATTTGGCCAGGTTGCGGTAAGCGGCGGATTTAATCTCCGGCACTTCAGGTACAGCCTCGATCAGCAAATCGGCATTGGCAACAGCACTGGCAGTATCCGTTTGAAAGCTGAGTCGTCCGCGGGTATCAGCGATGTCCTGCTCACTGGCACCCAGCTCCTGCTGGTAGATTTCGGCGTACTGGTCGTGCGCTAGCCGGCAGGCCGCCAGCGCATCCTCGCTGATATCCAGTACAGTAACTGACTTGCCTTTGAAGGCACTGTGCCAGGCAATCTGGCCACCCAGAACGCCAGAGCCCATGACAGTTAAATTTTTGATCTTGGACATTTTGAATCCCTATTGTTATGACGATTATCGCCAGTCATAAGCACCGCTGAAGCGGATGATGCCGGCGTGTCTGAAGACCTGGGAATCCGTAACCCTGTCCAGGCAGAGACCAAAGTCTGTTGATGAAAATGGGATGAGCGCCACCTGCTCGCAGAATAATGCCAGTTTCATTGCTGGATCATCGCCCAAACAGCATTAAATTCCAAATGGCCTTCGATGCAGCCACACACTTTGCAAAATCGTGTTCGCTGGGCTAGCATAAAGACCATACAAACAGTAGGTGTTGATATGCGTCGCATTGCCCAAACCCTGATTTTCACAGCACTAGCCATTCTTACCATTCCTGTCATGGCAAACACCTTTGAGGAGGACCTTGAGCAAGTTGACAACGCACTGAAAAACAATCCCAGCCATGCTTTGCGGCAATCACTTGAGTCCTGCCTGAAGGCACGCAACCATGCCTACACCCTGAACAAGATGGGCAGCGAAGAGCGCGCTCGTCGGGCCTTACAGTATTGTTTTGATTCCCTGCGAATATCCAATGTAGAGGTGGTAAGGGTTGCTGCGATAACTCAGGAAGAGTTGCAAGCCAAAGCCAATGTGGAGTACGACAAGGCTCTCACGCTTACTCCCGACGTTGCCAACGGCCTCGCCGTCTATCGTGAGTGTGCCGCCTGCCATGCACCCGAGGGTTGGGGATACACCACAGGCAGTGTGCCACAAATCGCTGGCCAGCATCGCAAGGTAGTCATCAAGCAACTGGCTGACTATCGCGCCGCTAATCGAGATTCCGTACTGATGGCCCCTTACGCTACCGTGGAGAGCATCGGTGGTGCCCAGGCATTAACTGATGTCGCTGAATATATTTCCACCCTGGAGATCAGCATTGAAAATGGCAAGGGCCCTGGTACCGACCTCAAGCTGGGTAAAGACCTCTATAGCAAGCACTGCATGGATTGCCATGGAGAAAACGGTGAGGGAAGTAATGATGACCTGAGCCCTCGTGTTCAGGCTCAGCACTACAAATACCTGGTGCGACAGTTCCAATGGATTCGCGATGGCAAACGCCGCAACGCCAGCGAAGAAATGACCTCTTTGAGCCAGCAGTTTGACGACAGTGAAATAAGTGCCGTTTTAGACTATGTCTCCCGACTCCAACCTGCCGAAGAGCTGCGTGCACCGAAAGACTGGAAAAACCCTGATTTCGAGTGATCAGTATTGCCGATTAGGGGTAACCGCAGCACTACCCCCTGGAATCCGTTGGGGCTATCGATCGATTGAAAACGCTGCAGCCTCCGCTCTTAAACTATCGGCGCCTGTCCATATAATTTTGCAATGCTATCTCACGCTCCGCGCAGGATAGGCTGAAACTGACCCTGGCTTAGGCAGCGCCACAGCCACTCCACCGGTCCCTGGCGAAAAAATGCAAGCCAGGTCGCTGAGAAGCATACCTGGAAAACGAAAATGACGAGTGCCCACAGCCACAGCTGCGCCAAACCATACTGGCCATAGAAACCCAGCCCCACGCCATAGAAAACACTGATCCCAATTACCGTTTGCAGCAGGTAATTGGTGAACGCCATTCGTCCAATCTGGGTGAACGGCCAGAGAAGAGACTCCCCCCAAGACTGCCGAAACAAACGCGCCAAGAGTGACATGTAGGCCAGGGCAACGAAAATCTGTCCTAGTACTATTAGTACTTTCAATCCCAGATCGCTCGCCGAGTAAGCCCAGTAAGACAGGTTGCCGCCCAGACGCAAAGACCAATAGGTGGACAGCGTACCAATAACAATGAACAACAGCAGGTTGCGCAGGCTGTAAATTGCATCAGCGAAATAGTGGGTTCGTGCCATCCAAAAGCCCAGTAGAAACAAACCCAATACCCGTGTAATGCGACCATTTGGCAGAAAATCGAGCCATCGCCAGTAGAGGTTATGCAGATTCAGTTGGAAGACATCGACCAGGCTCCCGTGAGCCAGAACCGCGTTTAACTCAGACGGCGACATGTCCGGATAGACCTTGGCTGCCAGTTTTTCTCCCGGCACTGGTACCTCGAAGAAAAACATATTCAGTGCATGAGTTGCTACAAACGCTAAAAGAAGGCCCATCGCCAATACTAGCACCTGCCGGTCTCTCAGGTTGCGCAGTGCTATCAGGGCAAACGCCAGCAGCGCATACAGCGTGAGAATATCCCCCGACCAGACCAACGCATGCGCACAACCAATTAGCAGTAGAAAGAACATACGCCGGCGGTAGACGGGGATAAAGGCGCCCTGCCGATCACGATTCTTAACATACTGGATTCCGAAACCCACACCAAACAGCAATGAGAAAATTGAATAGAACCGGCCATCTACCAACGTGGCATTTAGCAGGCTGAACAGCGCATCCCATTCATGCAATGGTAACTCCGCTATATTGGCAAACAACAGGAACTTGTAACCGCTCCAACTCTGAATGTTGGCCAACAGTATGCCGATTACTGCGAATCCGCGAATGGCGTCTATTACTGCTATACGCCCAGGAGCAGCAGGTGATTTGGTCATACTCAATAGTTACCAGGGGTAAAAGGTTTCCCCGCGTAAATCACGACACAACGTCTGATCTTGCGAGGGATGTGATCCCTACCAGTAAGCATACCTGTATATAGCCAATTACCTAATCATAATCACACAGTTAGCCGATCGAGCTCCCCTCAAGGCAGCCGACTATGAGTGCTGACGCGTAGGCTTGAATTGTGGTTCTTCACATCGGTGCAACTTGTTAAGCCGGGTATGGCGAGCTTTTCTCTATAATAGCCGGCTTTTAACGCTTGCCGGCTAACAGCCGGTAATCCATCCAAGCCAGGCAGACCCTGGGGACATACCATGAATTTTGAATTCTCTGAAGAACAGTTATTTATTCGCGACCAGGCCCGCAATTTTCTCAGTCAGGAATCCACTGCCCAGGTGGTGCGCAGCATTCTTGATACGCAGGAGTCCTATCACCGCGCGCTGTGGCAGCAGATCGTCGAACTTGGCTGGACGGCTATGGCTATACCCGAGGAATTCGGCGGCCTGGGCCTGGGTTATCTGGAACTGTGCGTTGTCGCCGAAGAACTGGGCCGCTCCCTGGCACCTGTGCCCTTCTCCTCCAGTGTCTACCTGGCCACAGAGGCCATCAAGACTTGGGGTAGCCAGGAACAAAAACAATACTATCTGCCCCGGCTCGCCAGCGGCGAGCTGATAGGAACCCTGGCCAGCAGCGAAGGTTTAGGCGGGCTTGAGGTTAAGGCTACGGTCAGCAACAACGGTTTGCACGGCGAGAAAGTTCCGGTACCGGATGGTGATGTAGCCGATTTTGCAGTACTGATAGCCCGCGACGGAGACGGCCACCAGCGCTTGTACCTGGTGGACCTGACGGCTGCAGAAGTTGCGCGCAGCACGTTGTCTAGCATGGACCCCAGTCGTTCACAGGCGCGCCTGCGTTTTGAAGGGGCAGCGGCAAGTGAGCTTGGGAAGAACATAGACGGTGAGGAAGCCCTGTCTCAGCTACTGGACAAAGCAGCCGTGCTATTTGCTTTTGAGCAGATTGGCGGTGGCCAAGCCGCTATGGACATGGGCATAGCCTATACCAAAGAACGCTTTGCCTTTGGCCGATCAATTGCGTCTTTCCAGGCGATTAAACACAAATTTGCCGATATGTATGTTGCCCTGCAGCTGGCCCGCGCCAATGCCTATTATGGCGCTTGGGCATTATCCTGTGATGCTCCCGATTTGCCCCTTGCGGCGGCAACTGCCAGAGTTTCAGCCAGCGATGCCTACTACCAGATCACCCGAGAGAACATCCAGGCACACGGCGGCATGGGTTTTACCTGGGAATTCGACTGCCATCTTTATTATCGACGCGCCCAGTTACTGTCTGGCGTTGTTGGCACCCAACCGTATTGGAAAGAAGCTGTCGCCACCCGTTTGCTGAGCGCAGCCTGAGGAGCACAGATAATGGATTTTCAAGATACCCCTGAACTGGCAGTTTTCCGCAGCGAAGCACGCGACTGGCTTGATGCCAATGCGCAGCGGCGCAGCGATAAACTGTTTATGGGCATGGAGGGTGAGCAAGCCTTTCAGGAAGCCAAGACATGGTACAAGAGTAAATCGGAAGCCGGTTTTGCTTGCCTGACCTGGCCCAAGCAATACGGGGGTGCCGGCCTGACCTCATTGCACGAGGTGATCTGGGCCCAGGAAGTGGAGAACTACAAGACTCGCGACGCGCACTTTGTGATCGGCATCGGCAACTGCGGTCCAGCTGTCATGCACTTCGCTTCCGAGGAGGCAAAACTGGCACTGTTGCCACGTATGGCCAGTGCTGAGGACGTCTGGTGCCAGCTGTTCAGCGAGCCCAGCGCCGGTTCTGATGTGGCAGGCCTGCGCACACGCGCTGAGCCCGACGGCGACAACTGGATTCTTAACGGCCAGAAGATATGGACCTCCGGCGCGCAGTATTCGGATTACGGTGTGGTCCTGACCCGCACGGACCCCACAGTGTCGAAATATCGTGGCCTTACCATGTTCATGATCGATATGCGCCAGCCCGGTGTCGAAATTCAGCCCATCAAGCAGATGGACGGCGGCCAGCACTTCAACGAGGTGTTTTTCAAGGATGCAGTGGTACCGGATGCGTACCGCCTGGGTGAAGTCGGCGGCGGCTGGACCGGGGCACTCACTGTATTAATGAGTGAACGGCTGGCCATCAGCGGTATACAGCCCACCGGCTTTCCACAGTTCCTGGACCTGGTGAAGTCACTGCAACTCAATGGTGAGCCCGTTGCTAATGATCCTGTCGTGCGCGAACGTTTGGCAACCTGGTACAGCCAGTATGCCGGTCTGCAGGCAACCAACAAGCGCATGATCACCGCCGTTGCCAAAGGTGGCATCGCTGGGGCTGAGGCGTCTCTGGGCAAGCTGGTAGGGGCAGTGATGAACCAAGAGATCGCCAACTTTGCCTGCCAGTTGTTCGGTCAGGCGGGCATCCTCCAGGATGACGCCCTAAGCCCTGAACAGGGCCACTTCCAGCAATCTGTCTTGTTCTCACCGGGTGTGCGGCTGGCCGGAGGCACCGATGAAGTGATGCGCAATATCCTTGCGGAACAGGTATTAGGCCTGCCGCAGGAACCCCGCGCCGACAAGGGCATGGCGTTCCAGGACATACCCACTGGCAACAGCTAAGCTGCTTGAGTCTCGGCAAGGAAGCCTCTGCGTTCTTGCCGTCTCCTGGCCCTGAGTCTCTAGCACTCGCTTAACCCACCAGTGAGAAAAAGCCGTCATTCTTTTTCTTCAAATGACAGACCCTTCCCTCTGGATCGCAATCCATGCTTCCACCTTTCCCGCAACTTTAATCGGCAGCACTCGCCAATACATGATGAAAGGGGTTCCATCTTTCTTATAATTAATCGCTTTGCCTTCGAATTTACCACCCGATTTGAGCGCTGCAGCAAGACGATTGATAACGTTCTTATCAGTCCCCGCACCCTGAAGAATCTTGGGTGTTTTTCCTATGACTTCTGACGGATCATGGCCGGTAAGCTTTTTGAACGCTTTGTTCGCGTAGGTAATTTTTCCACTAGCGCTCGCATCAGTGATCAATATTGAGTCGAAGCTATTCGCTGTAAGTACCTTCAACAATGCCACGCCAATTTCTGCGTTACCCAGTGATTGCTCTATTGTAGATTTCAATTTTTACGCCTTTTAAATGATTTTACTCTCATTCTTACGCAGCGGTAGCGTGTTGAGATCACCCGATAATAAAGCAGCAAATCTGCATGGGCCGACAAACCTTGCAGCCTGACACATGCCACGGCCCCAGTAACAACCGGTTAACTGAACAAGGTGATGGGTCACTTCTAAACCTCTCTATATTGCACAGGACTATGGGCCCCGAACTTGAACTTGGGTCGTTTGCACGGCGACACGGCCGAGTTGATGATACCTAGGGGCGCGCAGGCCCAAAATTCGATGGCGTTTGTACACTTCCATTCTCAAATTCCACCAATTTCCACTGCTTGGCTCAGCGGTATCCAATTTTAGACCAGATCGCGACGAAATGAGCCTGCGCTTGATGTTCTAACGTGAGCACCTCACTATCCCCGGGATAACTAAAAATCGACACACCTGACAGGAGCTAGCATGAGCATCCAGACTGAAAGCCGCACAGCTTTAAAAGAATTGATTAGCTTGTTACAGGAGGTAGACGATCACTGGTGCAGCGAAGAGCGCAACCTGCACAGTCCCGAAGACATCGCCGGTTCCCACCGCGCCTTAATGCATATCATCGAAGCCAGCTTGGTTGGATACTTCGAGCAAGATGCAACCAAACCGGACTTTCGTCGTATCGTCACGCCCTCTAGAAAGCTGACCGGAGACAACAGTGATGCCATTTATTTCGATGCCCCGCTGCATCCAGATAATGCCTATGTTGTCCACGGCGAAACAAACGGTGCTGTGTATTTTTCTATGACCATTGAGAATGACACTTATGATGGTCGCATGGCCAAAGCCACCGGTGGCGTAATTAACGACACTGAAATCGACATCGACGAAGAAGGAAAATTTACGCTTTATCTTGGCGGTGAGCAACGTGAGCGCAATTGGCTGCCACTAAAAGAAGGGGCATCACGAGTGACCACGCGGCACTACTTTGAGCACGCAGAGCCGGCAGCCAAAAACCCCGATCTTGAGCCGCGAATGCACATAGAGTGTCTTACTAAAAATGCAGTGACGGCGCCGCCCAATGATGACTCTATAGCCGAGGGGATTCGTCGGGTGGGCAACGCCATTCGCAGTCGCACCCTCGATATGCCTGCCTTGGGTGGTGGAGAGCTACCTGCCTTCATGTCGCCGATTCCTAACGAATTCCCGATACCGCAACAGCCGGGCAATTTCGGCCTGGCGGCTGCCGATGCCCACTACTCGATGGCGCCATTTTTCATCAACACCGATGAGGCACTGGTGATCACCGGGCGCTGGCCGGAATGCCGCTTCGGCAATGTCTGTTTGTGGAATCGCTTCCAGCAGACCTTTGACTATCTAGATCGCAGCGTTTCACTGAACCGCACGCAAACAGAGTTGCAGGCTGACGGCTCTTTCAAGATTATTCTGGCACACCAGGACCCGGGCCTACCCAACTGGCTGGATACTGAGGGAAACCTATTTGGCCTGGTGTTCTGGCGCTTCTTTTTAGTCGAAGGCGTGGTAGATACCCCGCAAGTTGAAGTAGTCAAATTCAGTGAAATACGCGGAAGCTAACGACGCATTGGGCCGGCGTGCCGGCCCCATTGCTACTTTTTGGTGCCAATAAAAATAAAACTGGAAGACATCTATGACGACGGCTCAGGCCCAATTTCCACTGCCACTGCGTTTGTTTAATAGCACTTTCTCTTCGCTGGGCACGCTCGGCAATAGAATTGTGAGTTTAAAGCCGGAATCCTTGATGAAAACTGCCATCAAAAAAACGGGCTTAAGCGACTTTGGCGGTGATTATTTTCGACAGCCACTGCAATTATTATGTGATTCGTTTGAAGAAGATGCTCATCTTACAGGCCTGGGACGTTTGGTAGCGCGGCAGGAGCTATTGCGCTTGCTTGAGACCCGCTTGCAGTTTGTTGATATTTTCAAACAGCATCCAGAAATCGCCAACGAAGACGTTATCGCACCTATCTTTATACTCGGCATGCCGCGTACCGGCACCACCAGCCTGCATGAACTGATGGCGCTGGACCCGCAGTTTCGCGTGCCCTTGACATGGGAAGTGGCAAGGCCTTTTCCACCGCCTGAGCGCGCAAGCTATCTTACAGATCCGCGGATTGCTATGGCAGCAAAAGACCTTGGACAGGTAGACAAAATATTGCCCAACTTCAAAAACATGCACCCAATGGGCGCGCAACTGCCTCAGGAATGTGTCGCATTGTTCAGCTACGACTTTGCCTCAATGATTTTCGACGTCCAGTTTCGCTTGAAGAAATACCAAGCCTGGTTGATTCAAGAAGATATGACCGAGGTATTTAAAAATCACCGCCGCTGGTTGCAATTACTACAATGGAAATGCCCAGGCGACACCTGGGTACTGAAGTCGCCTCAATACCTGTGGAATATCGCCGATATGCTGCGCGAATACCCCGATGCCCGTGTTGTACAAACCCATAGAGACCCGGTCAAGGTGGCAATATCAATCGGCAGTTTAACCACTACCTTGCGCAGTCTTGCTTCAAACAAACTGGATTTAGAAGAGACCACCAGGGATTACGCCGACCTGCTGAAATACGGTACCGATCAAACCATGGCCGCACGAGAAAAAGGCCTGCTTTCATCTGACCGGGTTATTGACATCCAGTTTGCCGATTTTCGCAAAGGGCCGGTTGAGGCCTTGCGAGGTGTCTATGATTTCTTTGGGCTGGCGATGAGCGAGTCAATCGCTAAGGCTATGTCAGACTTCCTCAGTTCTGGCCACGAAACCGAGCGCCACGGCAAGCACCTGTATAGCCTGGAGGCGTCCGGGTTAGATCTGGCAAAAGAGCGCGCCCGCTTTGCCGATTACCAACAGGCCTATCATATTCCCTCGGAGCCCTTTGACTAACAACCTCGTATTGCGGAGGCTACAGACTGCTACCTGTGCGGCGATGGCGTCACTAGCGACATCGAGCAGGAGTGAGTCACGCCTAGATGTACTTATTTGGCCAAATTTATTAGTCACCACCACTGAATTTACTGGCAACAAGTATTTGGCTATGGCTACTGCTAATATTAGCCTCTTAAAAATATAATTATAAGAAATCAGGAGAGGAAAATGGGCAGTAACACACCCGGTTTTGCAGCAGTGTTAAAAGGACGAATCACTGCCGTACTAACCTTTGCTCTACTAGCTGGCTGTGATGGTGGCAAATTTACGCTAGATGATAATACTGCCCAACAAATGGTTGAGGCACCGACTGTAGAAGCGTCGTGTATCGATAATAACCCACTGCGTAATGCCTACTTTGGTGATGTGCACGTGCACACAGGCTACTCCGCCGATGGCTGGAAGTTTGGTGTAAGGACCACCCCTCAAGATGCCTATAATTACGCCTTTGGCGGCGAAATCTACCTATATCCAAATGACGAAAGTGATAACAAAGGCACACGGCCTGCCAGTATTGATAGACCATTGGATTTTATGGCAGTCACCGACCACGCCGAATTTTTCTCTGAGAGTCGCATGTGTACCGACCCAGTTTACCCACAATACAATACTGATTACTGCGAGAAGTTCAGGGTCGGTTATGGGCGTGATTTTATGCAGGCCTTGGCCATTATTTCTCCGTTCCCATTCCGTCAAAAATCGGTTTGCGGGGAAGATGGAGAAGCTTGCAAAGCGGTTGCCGGAACGGTTTGGCAGGATACAATTCAAGCGGCTGAAGACTGGAATGATACTTCGGAAAACTGTGTGCGCACTACACTGATTGCCTATGAATACAGTTCCGTGCGCTTAGGCTCTAATCTGCACCGCAATGTGATTTTTCGCAATACTACTGTTCCTCCAATCCCCGTCAGCACCATCGAGGCACCACGTGACTACCAGCTCTGGCGAGCACTGAAGAAGGATTGCCTCGATTCGGATACTGACTGTGACGTTTTGGCCATCCCTCATAATTCCAATATCTCTAATGGGCGTATGTTCAGCATTGACTACCCGGGGGCTGGAGGGGTCGAAGAACAGCGTGAAATGGCTGCGCTACGCATGAAGATTGAACCTATAGTAGAGGTGATGCAGCATAAGGGGGATTCTGAATGTGCCAATGCTCTCCCAGGTGTTAACGCTGAATTTGATCCACTTTGTGAACATGAAAGATTTGAAAAGTTTGCCTTTGAGCAGTCATCGCTACTTGGGCGCACCTGGGACGAAATTGATGCCTGCTGGGAGTCCAGTCTGGGCGATTTCAGTTTGGCTTTGGGTCCAACATGCCTCTCTCGACTGAGTTACGTTCGCCACTCGCTGGTTGAAGGGTTAAAAGAAGAGGAACGTATTGGTGTTAACCCGTTTAAGTTTGGGCTTGCATCGTCAACAGACACGCATAACGGACTTGGCGGTGGCGTGACAGAGAAGACTTTCCCTGGGCACCTGGGCAGTGCTGACGATGAATTACTTGAACGCGCCAGTTGGAGCAAAGAATTTGCGGGTAACTCAAGTAATACCCCAGGCGGCTTGATTGGTGTCTGGGCACAAGAGAACTCTCGTTCGTCATTGTTCGATGCCATGAGAAACAAAGAAGTGTTCTCAACAACGGGGCCTCGCATAAAACCGCGGCTCTTTGCAGGCTGGAGTTATAATGAAAATCTCTGTGAAGATCCAGAAATGCTGATAACGGCATACTCTGACGGCGTTCCTATGGGTCAGGAATTGCCGGCAAAAACTGGGGATGCGCCAAGCTTCCTGGTCTCAGCCATTGCAGATCCGGGCTCCAGGGTTCAAGCGGGCACTCCGTTACAGCAGTTACAAATCGTAAAGGGCTGGGTAGGAAGCGACGGTGAAGCCTATGAAAAGGTCTTTGAGGTAGCCGGTGATGCCAACAACGGTGCCAAAGTCGATGTAAATACTTGTGAACAGACCGGCTCGGGCTTCCAACAGCTATGTACTGTCTGGTCAGACCCTGAATTCAACTCCAATCAGCGTGCTGTTTATTACGCAAGGGCAGTGGAAAATCCAAGCTGTCGTTATTCGACATGGCAGTGCAGCCTAGCCAGTGCGGACGAGCGACCAGAGTCATGCGATGACCTACGTAACCAAGAACCCATTCAGGAAAAGGCGCTAACTTCACCGATTTGGTATACCCCCTAGCAGGCGAGTAACTGGAAGACCCGAGACTCACTGGAATATTTCAGCAACAATCTTTTCAAAAATTAGCTCACACCACTTGCCGGTTAATTATCCGCTTCGGCATAGCGCACGGCCCGCAACGATTCAATCCCACCTTTAGGAGTAAGCAACTGCAAGTCGTGTAGCGATAAAATCGGATTAACTACTGGCGCGAACAATGAGGAAATAGAACTGCGCATTGAACCGTTATTAAAAATGAGCTGTCCGTCAGCAAGAGGTATCACCCAGGCATCATTACTATCCTCGGCCTCATAGGGAATGCTGCCGGTGAGCATTGTACCGGTCTCGGGATGAATATTCAGGTAAAAAAGTTTAACCACCAATGGCACTGTCCTTCCGACAATACTAAGGTTGTAACCTAGGACTACCGGCATAATCAAACCGGTATCGGTTACGGCAATAGTGCCTCCCCCCATGATAAAACGTTTACCCAGCAGTAATTCCAGACTACCGGGTAACTCCCGTGCTAATAGCCAGCCTAGATCGAGACTCCATTTAACCGCACAGTTTTCAGGATTGATTGCATCGGCGCCATCAAAGGTTTGCACGAATACTGTACCGTCACTCCCAATTGTTGGTGAGCCCGGCTGGGCATCCAGTTTGTCCGTCACACAATGAACATTGCCATTACTGGCATTAACAACATAAAATTTTCCCGTTTCATCCCCCAGGTAAACCTGCCTTCCATCGGGTGAAATTGCAGGTGATGAACCGCTTTCCTTGCCAATTACGGTATCGGTAGCAATCCGGATAACACCGAGTTCGCCCGCACCTGAAGGCGGAATGAAATCAAGGCCATAAAGTGCACCGGTATTTTCTTTGCGCCCTGTTGCTGCAACAAAAATTCGCCCATCCACAGCATTCACCGCCGGTGTATTGGATGACTTAAAAGTGCGACCAAAAACCAGGTCAAACAGGGGCTGTATCATGCGGCCGTCCAGAAGCCCTACTAAAAAACGATCTGACTCAGGGGGTTGAGTAGGAGGCGGCAATGTACCGGGAAGCCGAAACGGCTCGGCTACCGGCTTGCCCGTATCACGATTAACAATGAGCACATCACCAAATACCGTAATCCCGCCCACAGAACCATCAGTGGTAAAGAAGGCCGTAACAAAGCTGCGAATTTCCGTACGTCGTTTTACGGTGATTCTTTCTGCAGGGTTTTTCGAGTCAACTATCTCCAGTTCTTCATTTATATCCTGGTAGTCAGACCCCTCTTCAGGTGCAGGTAAATCAACAACCCATTTGATTTCACCATTGGGTCTGAAAGCCCAGAACTGATTACAGTCCGACACGTAGATATCGCCGGCTGTATCGATAATTGGCCCATTAAGCACCGCGCAGCTATCGAAATCATCTCGGCCCTGCCATGGTTTTGTTTGCCAAAGAATATTGCCCTGGCGATCCAACGCATAGAGATTAGACCCGCCAGGTGGGCTACCGGTAGTCTGGTATATATTCCCCTCCGGTCCAGTGGTAGGGGCCACAACGGTAGCCAGGCCTTGCAGTGCCTGCCACTCCTTGCGAAATTCAACACCGTGGGCAATAGCAACATAATCATTATTGGCGGGACCGCCGTGTACCGAAGGCCATTCCGAGTCCGCGTAGGGTAATTTATGGAAAGAATGTGGCAGCGCCTGGGGGAAAGCTGGCTGCTGCTCAATCGGTGGATCAACCTGAGGTATGGGTGATTTTAAGTAACTCACCAATGCAATGACAATAACACCAGCAATACCACTGCTGGCCACAAGCCATTTTGCCAACAGCGTAAATTTACTCTTGTTCATGCAATATCAACCTGGCTCCTGCATGGTGTGGGGGTTCCTGCTTTCATAAGGGATATCATAGTACTCACGATAGAACATAAGGCGTCGGTCCACTTCGTCTCTATTTAGGCCAAAGTTAGCCAGGCTATATTTATGTATGCCATGCTTATGCTGGACGTTGGAATCGATCCAGTCTTGCATGCCAGTTTTGGCCTGCTCGGTCATCGGCATACCCAGAAAGTTATAAATACCCTGAATTACCTGCTGCCAATCCTCACCGATGTCCGCGTACTGCACGTCATATTGGTTGTCCAGCGGAACCATGTCTTCACGTATCTTGATAGTTTTTTTCAGCATACGCTCTGTTTTACTGAACCACTCCTGACCCACCCAATCAGCGGTAACCGTGTCGCTGTCACGGAGAATAGCGTTCCATGTCATCGAGCAAGCCGAACCCACGCATTTAATCGGATCGCGATGAGAGCATATTAATTTGGCATTCGGGAATACTCTGATTAGGGCATCAAGGTCCTGCATATGCTGGGGTGTTTTAAGGATCCAGGGTTTGTCTTGTGGGTCGTTGCGGTACCAGGAAATAATTTTCATCAACACCACCATATATTCGTAGGCAGCAATCTGGTCATGGCTCATCAGCCATTCACCAAAACTGGGAACTTTGGCCTGCAACTCAAATATTTGGCTGGAAAATCCATGCTGGATCAAGCCCACCTCCTCTTCAATTTCGAAGGTGCCCAGTGGGTGGACTGCTGCTATCTGTGGAGCCATATACAGTATTGCCTTGAGCCCCTGGTCAATGGCAGTAATCCGCGGATCCACCCTGCCACTTTCACGGGCAGTAAAACTCTCGGGGTACGGTACCGGGTTAACTGTTTCCCAGGCTTTCAAATGCAGGAAACGCTCATCCGCTGCCAACAGGCGATGCAAGCGAGTGGTTCCGGAGCGAGCCAAGCCCACAATCACCACCGGGTCAGGAATACCGCGCTCGAGAATTTCCGGATGACGTTTGAGCAGGTCTTCCACATAGAGACGATGCTTGAGCAGACGCATAATATTGGCGCGGTTGAGAAACCGCCCGACAGGATTCAGGTCAGATTCGGTCTCAAGCGACCGCAGTAAGACTCGCAGTGGTTCCCTGAAGCGCTTATCGCCAAAGTCAGAAAGACCGGTTTCCTCTGTAGCCCTGGCCAGTAGTATTGATTCTTCCAGCTTGATACGACCAATACCCAGGCTGTTCAGCCCGCGCAGAAATCCATTCAGCAGGCGAACGGGCATTCGGTGGTAGTGCGTGGCCCTGGGCAGGACAGCATCGTTCACTGATCGGCACCCTCATGGTTATCGGTTTAAGCCCTGCCTGTATAGATCAGATCACAGGAGAGAATTTGCTCACAAAATCCGTTAATGCTTCTCATACTTGTAGACAAGCATAGTTGCGGTGAAGGCTTTCAGGTTTTAGCTGCGATTTTCTCCCGATAGTACTCTATACACTCTTGCATGCAGTCGGCGACAGATCTGATTGGCTCGTATCCGAAATCCCGTTTAGCCGCGTCCGAATAAGCCACGGTGGAGATCGTCAACTTATTAAGTTCGTGGGGAGAAAACAGTGGTTCGGCGATGCCCAGCTTGAAATGTAAGTATTCCCAGACCTTCATCATGAAATACAGCGGGGCCGCCGGTAAATTGGCAGTAGGCACTTTGTAGCCCAGGCCTTCGAAAAAAGGCCGAAAGAAATCGAACATGGCTGCAGGTTCGCCATCGGTGATAAAATAGCTGTTCCCGCACACTGGGCTGTCTTTTACCAGTGCTTGCGCGGCAAGAAGATGGGCGTGTACCAGATTATCGATGTTTACGTGATCGTGTTGTCCGCCCTGGCCACCAATACGGGCGACCATATTGCCATCAAGCAGCTGTTCTACCATGGTATCCAGCATCAAGCTGCCGCCAACGCCCCATATACCATCAGGCCGCAGGGCACAGCTCAAGAGACCTTCAGTCCCATTTGCCGCCAGCACAGCCCGTTCGGCTTCGATTTTGGTCTCTGTATAAAGGCAGTTAAAGGTAGTGGCATAAGGCGTATTTTCATCCATGTGAAGATCTTCTTCACTGTTGAAGCAGACATCGATGGAACTTGTGTGTAGCAGGCGTTTTACACCCTGTTCCCGGCAGGCCTGAATGACATTTTGGGTGCCGCCCAGATTTATCGAATAAGCCTGGTCGCGGTAGCTCTGGGTAACACCCGGTCCACCTAAGGTGGCAATCATGGCAGCGGTATGAAACACAGTGTCGACACCAGAACAGGCGGTAGCCATCTGTGCCGCATTCTGGATATCTCCACTAACGCACTCAAGGTTCGGGTGCTCCAGTATCAGCGGAGTCCTGCGAACCAGTGCGCGAACGCGGTAACCTTTATTAAGTAGCGCCTTGACCAGATGGCTACCGGTGAAGCCTGCAGCGCCCGTAATCAGGCACAAGCCCAGATCAGAAGACGTATGCTGAGTGGTTCTCTCGAGTTCATTCATTTGCTGCTGCTCATTACCGCTTAGCACTTTTCTTGGTATGAAAATGCGTTAAAATTATTCCTACTAACAGAAACAATCTACCAGTTGTAATAAAAATCAACGCCATAGGTCTTCGACTTCCCTGCAATTACTGAGTTAACGCCAAGAAGGTCGTTCAAATTGCCGGTACCATAATAAAATTCGTCAGTGAAGTTATTCACGTAAAAAGCGACTTCCAGTCCCTCAAGTTGATTTGATTGAAATGCCAACCGGGCGTTCCAGGTTGTGAAACTGTCGAGGGTGGCCACATCGACAAACTCAAAGGCCTTGGGAGATTGTCCGGTATAAACTTCATCTTTATAGAAGCCGCTGATTCTGGGAGTGATCAAGCCGAAGTCGGTATCCCAGTCATACTGTAGCACCCAAGAATATGTCTGCTCAGGCAGATGCTGGAACGGCTCATCCGAGCGATCGGTCAACTCTTGCTCACCGTCGTCATTGGTAAATTCGTCAATAAATTCTTTATATTCTGCATCAACGTAGGAACTCGTAAAGCTGAGAAGCAGTCCGTCCACCGGTACAAAGATAACTTCCAGCTCAACACCATCCACCACGGCGTCACCGGCATTGGTAATTCCGAATGATGCATTGAAAGTATCGAATGCGCGTGTCACGCCCAACTGCATATCGTCATAGTCCATGGAGTAGACCGCGCCATTGAGGCGAAGACGTTGCTCAAACATATCCATCTTGAAGCCAAACTCAGTGTTTTTCACGATCTCGGGATCGAAGGAAAACAGCTCTCCACCGAACTCGCTGAAACCGCCTGCCTTGAAACCTTCGCTATAAGTCAGGTAGAACATGCCGGAGTTCATAAAGCCATCGGTCCAACTGTCTGGGGCGAACATCGTCACAGTTGCCGAGGGCGAAAATTCCGTCCAGTCATCTTTCAGTTGCTGGGTTTCTTTTTCAGGGTACGGAATCAAGGGTTGTATAAAGTCAGCCAAATCATTGAACTCATCACGAGTTGCTGGAAAAAATCCGGGCGCTGTCGACAGATAATTGTTCTGTGTGTATTCCTTTTCCTCCCAGGTATAGCGCGCCCCCAGGGTAAATTGCCACATATCACTAAAATAGTAGATTAACTGCCCAAATGCCGCAGCCGACTGGCCAGTGAGGTCCGCAAGGCTTGCATTAGAAAGGCCCGCTAATGAGGGAGGCAGTACCAATACATCATCTCCCTGTGGAGCACCCAAATAGCCACTCACGCTAAGTGTGTTACCCCCTAAAACATCTTCGATATCCTCATCGGAGCCGTATACTCCCAGGGTATAGTCCAGCTTCTCATCGAAGGCGCTGCCGAACAGATTGAATTCCTGAGAGATAAACCTGCGACTCTGGTCGCTACCTTTAAGTCCATTGGCGTTCATGTGGCGAGCGGTAGCCGAGAAATTCGCTATTGATAACAGCGGAACGGAATCTCCGTCTGAGTCGAATTCGATATCATCCTGCGCCAGATAACCCGTAACGCTCTTCAGTGTCAGTTCGCCAATTTCCCAATCGACGGTCATACCAGCCATTTTGTTAGTGACCTCAAAAAGCATCGGCGCGTCGTCCATCAGCACCTTCTCATCTTTGGCAAGTGCTTCACTGCGCTCACAGTATTCTGCAAAAGGAGTCTCGTCCTGTGGTGCCAGCAGACCCTGCAGCCGCGCGGTAGGGTCCGCTTGCAGACAGGTTCTTGGCGCCGCCCTTTCCTCGGTCTCACCCCATAGAGCAATAAAGTCAATGATCAGGCTATCGGTGGGAACCCAGCGCAATTGGCCTACCACCGCCTGCCTGTCGATATCGCCGTAATCGACACCGGTAATGGCGTCATTCATATAGCCATCGGACTTGCGTTGGTCGTAGGTCAATGCAGCAAACAGCGTGTCTTCGATCAAAGGGCCAGCCGCTCGTGCACTAAAGTCCTGGCGGCCGAAATTACCCAGGCCAAGTTCAACTTGACCCTCAAACTCCTCGGTGGGCTTCTTCGAGGTCATAAGGATGGCACCACCTGCGGTATTCTTACCAAACAGTGTTCCCTGAGGGCCGCGCAGCACCTGCATCGACTCCATGTCGACAACATCCACCAGTTGGGTGTCGCTGCGAGGCATGAAGACACCGTCTACATAGACGCCCACGCCCGGATCCACCTTCACCTGAGCCACTCGCGCGCCGACGCCACGGATGGTCAAACCAGAGACCTTTGCTCCGTCGGTATTGGACAGGCCTGGCACTGTTTCAGCCAGGTCTGCCAGATTATTGATTTGGGCAGCCCGCATAGCATCCGAGCCGAAAGCTGTCACTGCCACCGGAGTGTCCTGCATGTTCTCGACCCGCTTACGGGCGATAACAATCACCTCCTCAAGAATTTGTGCCTGGGAGGGTAGGCTCACAGAACAAAGTACTGGGGCAAGTACGAATACTCTGAAAATACTTTGGGAACGCGAAGCGCGGCGCATGCTCATTCCATTTTCATCCTTATTGTTGATATTCGGCTTTTGGAACAGTTTCTATATAGACTATTGCATTGAACGGCTAAATAGTGAGTGATCTGTAAGGCCATAAATGCCTGTCCATGATTTCCTGTGCCCTATAAACGCCATCACCCGGGCGGGCATTTCCAGCCCCTTTACGCTATAGGGCAATTAGTCGAGAATCTCTTACTAGATTCCCGTTCGCTCAAGAGCACCGCTGACCAATGATTAGTAACAATTCCGATCCGGTGAATACCATCCTCGCAGCCGCTAAGCATTGCTACCTGGCCGACGGTATATCCTCCACCGGCATGAAAGAAGTAGCGGCCCGGGCCGGCGTGGCGCGCTCCACCGTCTATCGCTACTTCCCAGGCCGGGATGAGCTACTGGTGGCCACCGTCAAGCTGGAAATGGAAGCCCTGAATACCAGAATCAGAAAACAGCAGCTTGAGCTCCATACCCCTGCGGAACTCCTGGTGGAGGGGCTTATGTTGGCAATCAAGGAAGTACCAAAGCGCCCCCTACTGCGCACTGTGTTCGCCTCCGAAGAAGACAGCCGTGCGCGCCGTGTGATCTGGAGCTCGGATGTCATCGTCGGGTTCGGCGAAGATTTGATGGATCATGTGGTCAGACCCGCCCAGGAAGCTGGCATCCTGCAGGACGCTGTTGGCCCGGAAATACTCGTTGAATGGGTTTACCGCCTGCTGCTGTCATTCCTGACCTTACCCAGCAACTGGATCCAGAACGACGCCCAACTGCGTGCTACGCTGCACGCACTGCTGATACCGGTGCTGCTGAAGTAGCTGCAGACAACCCCGGGACAGAACCCGCCGCACTCGCGGCCATGATTTCATGGGCGCAGTTGTAGCCCGGCAGAAAAGTAACGCCCGGGCCGGGATGACATGAGGCGCCGCACAGATACAGGTTGACCAGCGGTGTGGTGTGCCCGGTGCCGTCTATCAGGCAGCGTTCGCCGATCATCTGGTCCGGATGTAGCAGGCCGTGGGTCCAGTCGCCGTTAGTCACACCCTGCATGCTGGCAAAATGGTCCGAGGAGAAAATTGCCTGGTCGGTTATCAGCTCCCTGAAATCCGGCATGTGGATACAGATGTGGTCGATAATTTTCTCTGCTGCCTGATCCCGTAATTTGCCACGCAGCCCTTTTTCTGCCTCGCAGGGAAAGTAGAAACCATAAGCACTGGCAATATGATAGCCGTCTGGCGCCAGACTGCTGTCTGCCACGGTGGGAATCTGGAAGGCCAGTGGCAGCTGTTCAGGCAGTTCGCCACGCAGACAGGTTTCATAGCTTTGCTGTAATTCCTCAGGGTCCAGTACCATGGCTCCACCAAAACGCGCGCCGGGGATCTGGTTGAGCTTGCCCAGGTGCTGCGAATAACTGGGCAGCCCCTTCAGCTTGAACAACATATGCACAAAGGCTCCCTGATGGGTGAATGCATCTACTTTCTGCTGGTCTTCGCTGGCTAGCGGGTGGCCTGCCAACAGCCCGTTAAACGTGGCCTGTTTGTCCAGATTAGAAACAATGATAGTGGCGCGCAGCTGCTCCCCGTTTTTGAGCTCCACACCAACCGCCTGGCCATTTTCCACCACGATATGGCTGACGCGCTGCTTCAGCCTTACTTCACCCCCCAGGTCTTCGATCTGCTGGGCCAGACATTCTGACAGGCGACCGATACCGCCCTTGACCCGCTGCATCAGACCCTCGGAACCCTCCTGAGCCATGGTGTATATCAAGCACAGGCCGGAGCCTGGGGTATAGGGTCCTTTATAGGTGGCCTGCACTGAGGCAAAAGCCATACTGGACCGCAGCTCCCGGTGCTTGACTGGATCCGGGAAGAACTTGTCGATGATGTCCATAGCCGAGCCCTTGAAGGCCAGTTCCAGGTGCTCACGCTGCTCGGGGGTGGCCGCTTCTGCGATGAGGTCCTCGAGTTTGCGCGGCGCCTTGCGCGCGGTGAAGCGGTCCAGCACCCGGGCCGGATAGGCACAGAACTTCAGTAGGCGAATAAAGCCGAGCATAGCGCCGGGACCAAAGCTGCGCAGGATATTGAAGGACAGCTTTAACGGATTCTTGAAAAATATCAGCGGTCGGCCAGTCGCCCCGGTAAGGTTTACTGCCATTACCGGCAGGGGCAGTAATTCGACGCCGTGAGCCTCAAAATCGAAGTACTGCCTGATCTCGGCCGACAGGGGAAACAGGCAGCTGGCGCCAACTTCATTGCGACAGCCCTTGAGTATCTCCCGGGTGCCGCCCATGCCACCCACGTAGTTGTTCTTTTCCAGCACCAGCACACGGCGCCCATTGCGGGCCAGCACCAAACCTGAGGCCAGCCCATTATGCCCGGCACCTACAATGATACAGTCGTAATGCTGCGCCTGTTGCTCAGGCTTGTTGCAAGATTCAGTCTGGTTGGTCATACCCTGCACTCCGGGATGAGAACGTCGCTTGTGATTTCACTATGTCGGACATATTATTAAAAATGTCCGATAACGGCAAGAGCATCAGGTTTGCATAATCAGTCTGTTCAAACGGGATTAGCATGAGTGCAGTGGATACAGTAAAAATGGGATGGGTTGCCGCCAGGGAATGGGGACGCCTGGCAGGTGACGCTCTGGGTGACAGAACAGGCCATAGTATGCCGTTCAGGCCGGACGACATCACTACACCGGAAACCCTGGCGCGGCTAATCAATGCCTGGTCGCTGGAACCACTCGATGCGCCAGTGCGTATCAACACGATTCACCATCAGGACATTCCGTCAGTTAGCAGCAACTGCCAGAATCTGGTGTTGACACTGGAGCAGCCGGGAGCAGCGGTGCTGCCAAACAGCCTGTTCGTAAAACTGCCCATGGAGTCGATGGTAACCCGCTGGTTTTTCAGCATCATCAACTCCTGGCGCCTGGAATCCCATTTTTATCGTTACGTGGCTCGTGATCTGCCGCTACGCACACCCGTCACCTACGCTACCCAGTGGCAGGGCAGCCGTTTTTTCCTGGTACAGGAGAACCTGCACGAGGACCCCACGGTTGAATTGTTCACCAATCCGGACATGATGAACGGGCCATCGTTGGAGTTGGTGCACCGCTGCCTGGACACCTTCGCCCGCCTGCATGCCTGCCATTACGACCTCAGCAGCGCTGAGCGTGAGGCGATTCTGCCGCTGGACTACCATCCCTTTCTTTCCCCCACTATGGGACTGGTATCGCGCAGCCTGAATCGCCTTGCCCTGGGGCCCTGCATGAAGAAAAGACCGGGTGAGATACCGGCCGATGTAATCAATGCCTATGAAACCTCGGTCAAAAACTGGAACGCTCTACTGGACTACTGGTTTAGCGGCCCTCTGTCGCTACTGCACGGCGACAGCCATCTGGGCAACTTCTTTGTCTCCGGGGAAGAGATGGGCATGCTGGACTGGCAGGCCACACACTGGGGTAAAGGTATTCGCGATGTGCAGTATTTTCTGATCGATTCGCTGCCGACAGATATCCTGGCAGCCCACGAGCGGGAGCTGGTGGATTACTATGTAGAACGTCGCGGGGTTCACGGTACCGCGATCGATGCGCAGCAGACCTGGCAGGAATACCGCAGCTTCACCTTCCACACAGTGATGACTATTATTGTCTCTATCGGCTTCGGCGCGCTTAACAAGGAGCAGGATACGTTGATGGCAGAGATACTAAGCCGCTCTGTGGCAGCAGTGCAGCGGGTAGATTACGCGGGTTGGCTGGCAGCGTTTCTTGCCGGGCGCACGCCGTAGGTAGACGAGCGCGCTACCTCCTGCCGATCTCTATTTGGCTTCTAGTGTATGGGTGAGTCTTTTGTCATCGAGTTCTTTCTTATACTCGTAAAACTCAAACCCCGCGCGATCCGATAGATTGCACCAGGTAGATGTAGCAAAAAATATACGATCATTGACTACTTCAACATTACGCACGCCGTTAGCACAGGGATTGCCAAACCCGTTCTTGGTCAACACTCGTGCTTCACCCTCTCCTTCAAAAACCACCAGGTCACCGCCCGGTATAAAGTCATTTGCCATGCCATTAGCCTCCATTTCAGACTTGGCCCAGTCGTAGAGTAATCGCGCCTCGCTGGTGTCCCGCAAATATTCCCAGTAAGGGACGGGAAGGTAATATCCTGGCAGCAGGAGCAGACGGCTCGCATCTGCCTTGAACAGCAGGTCGTGTGCACCGGAAAAGGCATCAAAAAACCCCCAGAACAGCTGTCCATCTTTACTCAGTGACGTCCACGAATAAATGTTGCCCGGGTGGCCCATTCCCGCATCCCCGAAAAGGGGGTCAACATTGAGTTTATTGCTTAGCGTCGCCCAGTTGCCGGATTCATTCGCCACCTGGAAATCTCGGTAGCCGTAGAGTAATTCCGGGTTTTTATCTTTCTTGGCAATAGCTTCTATATCATCTAGTTTCATGCGAAAAATGGAAGAAGCACGCCACTGGTTGGCCATGTATTTCTTGAGCCCGGCATCGGACTTCGTCAACTGGTCAAACAGGTCAGGGTCAGCTTCTTTGAAGTGAGAAAACCCCGCACTGGTCCCCTGATGATATGTGCCAAAGTAGATATACCCGTTGTGGAAATTCGAAGTCCCCCATTTGGCACCCCAGCTCCCCTTAACATCAGGGTCATAGCGATCCATGCTGAAGACAATATCGAAGCTCATGAGCTTGCTTCTGGTCCAGCCGCCCACAGGGACAGGGGCAGACATCAGCATGACAGATTCATGCTTTGAGGAATCGCGCTTGCCTGTACCAGAGTTATACAAATGCGGGTGAGATGCGGAGGACATAATCAGTCGTTCGGTCTCATCAACGTGGGTGAACTGTTTGAAGTCACCAATCATGCCGAAATTTCCATTCAGTTCCGGCTCTGATACCACGTCCCACCCCGCACCTTTGCCATTATCCGTTTGCAGGTAGTTACCACCTGCAAACGGATTCTCTGGAGTGCCGACCCAACGCAGCATGACAGTTGGCCCGTCACCATTCTGGTTCATGCCTGTTTCAGCGCCAATAATAGTGTAAAAACCAGTATCGCCATTCTCGTCGGTAATAACTTTAAATCGTCTTGTGGTATCACCGCGCAGTTCTCGATAACCCAGGAAAGATCTCTTCTTTGCATTAAACACGAATATGCGCAGCCAACCCTCTCCTCCACTGTGTAAGTGATGACCGGCAAAGAAGACTAAATCGCCATAACTACCCGCTGCCCGCAAGCCCATAATCGATAGGGTCGACATTTCGTCATGGGGCGCTGTTGCTTGAGCATACTCCTTGCCACCGTTGGTAAGCGTGCCCTCGTGGATCAATTCATGGGAGCCATTTTCCAGGTTGAAAATGTAGATCAGAGAAGGGGTTGAAAGCACCCCCTGTGCAGAGCAGCCAGTGAACTTGCTCTGATAGGTGCTCAGGTACATCGGAAAATTAAGGTTCTGAACAGGCCACACACACCAGCCCTGAGCGATGGTGCCAACCCATAATTCATTTGCACCGTAAGTGGTAGTTCCCCAAGGATAGGAGGAATTGCGCTTTGCCTGAAAGCCCGCCGGCATCCCACTAAACCAGTCGACAGTCGCATCCTGAATGTTATGACCACTGGTAACACTCTCAAAAGCTTCATCTATCGGGGCTTGTGCTGATCTTAAAAATGGCGCATCCACAGATTCTTCACTGCCTGCATGTAGGGGCAGCGGCAGTAAAGTAATTAGAAAAATCACTAAAGACAACCCGGTCTGCAACACTCTCATATCGATACTCACAGTTTCATCCAAACAAAATGTGCATCTATTGCTGACGGGACAGAAACCTCAGCCACAATATCCCCGTAATACCCGCAAAAGCCTCAAAGGCCAGTACGCCCCATGTGTATAGCGTGCTGCTGCCATCGATTAAAAGGCCATAGCCGCGACTAATCGCCATACAAGTACCCAAAAAAGCCAAAGCGAATACAACGTTTTTAAAGAGACGTTGGTCGTAGAGTGCTGCGGCGGCCATTAAACCCACAGCGAACTGGAAGCCGCCATACATCACGCGAAGATCTGTGTTGCCTGTTGCATCTACGCTGGTGACACCAATGATACTGGCGATCTGGCCGGTATCGAAAATACATATAAGCCCCCAGGGCAACCACACCGCACAATTAAAAATCAGATAGGGCTTAATGTAGTTCATGGCCATTCTCTTTGCTGTCGTGATGCCGAATGTTTCATTATGCACCAATCCCTATCTATCGACAGTAGAGGTACTTCAGAAGCAACATCCAGTTCCTGTTCTTTAGCGTTAACTATAATCTGCATAATGCATAATGCATCCTGCGGGCATGCTTCAGACCATTATTTTTCATTGCCGATAGTCTATATTTCTCCTGTGTCGCTGCAGCCACAATGTCCAATTTCAGCACACACCATCAGATTAATAATCGAGGGTGTAGAGACAGACCTCATGGGTTTTGTAGAGCGCTTAGAACGGATGGCCGATCATGAACCATAAGTTGCCGCCCTCTTCGGAATATGCCACCTCCGCTCGCACCACCACGCCGCCGGTCAGGGCACGCAGTCCCACGCCGAAATCGGTCTTTACATCGTCGAACAAGGTATCCAGCTGGTACTCGGGGGCTACTCGCCCGACCTCTGCAAAGGCGACCAGCTGCCACCAGTCCAGGTGCAGAAATCTCAGCCAGCTGACATTGCGGATGGGGTTATTGTCGAGTGTATAGCGGTATTCCGCGGCACCATAGATCGCGGCCTTGTCGTGAAAACGACTGTCGCGAAAGCCGCGCATGCGGTAATAACCGCCCAGTGTCGCCCCTTCCAGAAACGGCGGTGCATCGATGACGCGGGTGCCCCCCGCATCGTTCGTATCCACGTCCCAGCTTGGCGAGTAGGCGGTCCAGGCATTCAGGGCAATAATGCGCTGACGGGCCCAGTCACTGCTACCCAGGGAAAAATACTTGCTGGCCTCAAGTTCGAGAAACGACCAGCTCTCCTCACTGTCACCCCAACCCGGATCGTGGTGCACTGCAAAATACTGTGAACTGCCTCGTGAAGGATTGATCGCAAAGTCAGTATTGTCGTATAAAAGACCAAACTCGAAAGCGTGAATTTCACCATCGAGCTCTCCGCCGTCGTCTCTCTCGTAGCTCTGGTATCGGTTGTACTGGCGAACCCCGAGTACCGTCGAGCCACTCTCCATTGGATTCCAGGTATCACCGCCAGAGGGTTCAGATACCAGTAGGCCGTTATCCAGCTGATAATGGACCATGCTGCTATCTTTCGTTGCGCCGATGGGGAGGGAAAACTCAACTTTTATATCGAGCCAATTACTGTAGCCGCTGGACTCCAGGAAAATGTCCTCACTGGAATCATTGGAACCAGGCCGCTCGATATCGGCAGGGAGATAGACATTACGTGGCACCGAATAGGCTCTGTGCTTTGGATAATAGCCGTTCATACCCGAGGCAGAGACGAAAGTGCGCCGACTGAATGGCAGCCGATAATCCCACACGCCCGCAAACAGGCCGTGACTATCTTCTCCTGCAAAGCCCACTCCACCCACTGTCATCTGCTCCTGGTGAAAGCCCTTGCGCATGCCCCCTACCCCAAAAACCAATCCAGTAGATTCGGCACTGAAGGCATAGGGCAGTACCAGGGTCTGACCACGCGGATTCAAATTCTCCACCCGCTCTACCGCCGTCTTGACCCGCATGGATGGCTTGGCCTGAAGCTGACTCGGAATTAATGTTGCAACAGCAATCAGTATGAGAAGTGGGGTAATAATTGAATGCAAAATGATCCCCTGAGCATCGTGATGTGAGTGTACTTTAGCCATTAATAAACCCCAGAAAGAACCCAGATGCAAGTCGGGGCACGGGCCGCCGCTAAGCCCGGACCGTCACCTGAAAATTGACCGTTGCCCTGCACACATCATTAGCCTATAACAAGCGTAAACTGAAGCTTCGAATGCAGTCGCAGCCTCGCCGCGAATGCTACAAGCATGTTCATAAGGGAAGCACATGAAGTTAAACAAGCTACTGGCTATTTTTTCAGCATTAACAGTGGGTATCACCATGACCATTACTGTTGCCGCAGTAGAACAAACTGCCGATGGCCCCAGCACCGAGCCGCAATACCGTTTGTCTGCCGAGACACAGGCATCACTAGTGACCCAAATGGTCTGGGTGGAAGGTGGAAGTTTTACCATGGGCTCCGATAGTGATGATGCCGCTGATCGGGAAAGGCCCGCTCATACAGTCACTCTGGATGGTTTCTATATCGGTGGAACGGAACTGACTCAGGATATTTTCGAAGAACTGATGGGTTGGAATTCCAGCTATTTTCCCTGTCCACAGTGCCCGGTTAACAACCTTAGTTGGCTAAATATTCAGCTGTTTGTTGAACGACTGAATCAGGCTACCGGTAAGCGTTTCCGCCTGCCAACCGAAGCCGAGTGGGAATATGCTGCCCGAGGTGGCAATGCATCTAAAGGGTTTGAATTCAGCGGCTCCAACGCTATTGATGAGGTCGCCTGGTATGTCGGCAATGCCGACAATAGGGTCCATCCGGTGGCGCAAAAAGCCCCCAATGAACTGGGCCTGTATGATATGACAGGTAATCTGTGGGAGTTCTGCCTCGATGATATGAGTCTGCGCAGCTATGCCGTACATCAGAGCCTCAATGGCGACCAACCGCGGATCAACCCGCTAAACCTGCCACAAAACGACGACCCACGGCGCAAAGCAATGAAAGTCCTGCGCGGAGGTGGTTATGAGTTCAGGGCTGATGAGTCACTGGTCTATCGGCGCGACGGGGCAAGCAACAATGTGCGGATGCCCGATATCGGCTTTCGCTTGGTCATGGAAGGCCATGCTGGTGAATAGTTATTCTAGTTGTGTAATGTCTTATATTGCCAGAAACCGATTTAATGAGCGCACCTGTTGTGGAACTCCTCTAGTGATCAGCGATTTCTGACTGTTAACTTGTCAGCTGCCCCGATACTATTAGTAAACACGCACCGCTGGGGCTGATTTGCCAGCACTACCAGGCCTGCTTTTTCAGGTTCGACCATAACGGGGGTTTGCGGCCCCTTTTAACAAGCGAGATATAGTCATTATGAGATTGGCCAACAAATTTGCTTTGATCACCGGCGGCGCCAGCGGACTGGGCGCGGCGGCTGCGGCACGCTTTATAGCCGAAGGCTGCGCTGTGTGTATTTGCGATATTCAGGACGAGGCAGGCGAGGCATTTGCCGCGACCTTCGGCGACAAAGCGTTCTATCAACACTGCAACGTCACAGTTGAAGACGAGGTGTCCGCGGCGGTCGATGCCGCTGTGGCACGCTTTGGTCGCCTGGATGTTGTCTTTCACAGTGCTGGCATCGTCGGTGCCATCGGCCCCATTGCCACCACCCCCGGTGACGAATGGCGCTTCAGCATGGATGTGCTGCTCAATGGCACCTTTTACGCGCTCAAACATGCTGCGCGTGTTATGGCCCCACAGGGCAGCGGCTCCATTATTTCCATGGCCAGCACTGCCGGCCTGATGGGCGGTTTGGGGCCACATGCTTACGCTGCTGCTAAACATGGCGTTGTCGGCCTCACCAAGAACGTTGCAGTAGAGCTTGCCTCAAAGGGCGTGAGGGTCAATGCAATCGCTGCTGCAAGCATGGCAACGCCCATGGTCGCGAGCGTGCTTACCGGTGATCCAGCGGATCTGGCGGGTGCTCGCGAACAGTTGGCAGAGGCCTCGCCCCTGCACGGACGCGCCGGCCTGCCCGAAGACGTGGCGAATGCCGCGCTGTTTCTGGCCAGCGACGAAGCCGGTTATACCACCGGGCATACACTGACCACTGATGCAGGGTTCACCATTGGTGCCAGCGTTGAAGGTCCCGCGTTTGCGGAATATTCGCCTATTGTAAGAGAAGCTGGAAAATCCGGTCTGGACGACTGACCAGGACGCGGGCAAATTAACCAAAAGCGGCCCCGCCCCGGGGCCGCTTTAAAGCTCAGCACTGCCATTGGACTATACTTGTCCAGACCAACACCCAGATACTACATTGAGATTTCCATGACCGCCTTCCAACAGATAGAACTGCAATTCAAGAACCACGTGTTAGCCGATGCTGAAGCCAGTATGGACCTGGGCGCTACTGACCATCTCGGCCAGTTGGGCGACCCGAGTCTGGAGGCGCTGCAGGCGCGCAGTGATGCGGCAGGGCAGCTGCTGGCAACCCTGAAGCAGACCGAGGCCAACGACTTTGATGAACGACTCAATCTGGACCTGATGAAACGCTATTTGCAAAGCGACTTGTTTTTCGACGGATTGCAGCAACATGGCGAGCTCCAGCGACGGCGCAAGCCACAGGGTGTCGATGGGATCAGCGCCGGTATCTTTCAACTATTTGTCAACGACGAACGCGACGCGCAGCCGCGCCTGGATAACATTCTGAGCCGACTGCAACAGGCCCCACGGTACCTGGCCATCGAGACTCAGGTGCTTACCCAGCCCATCGCCAGATGGCGAGACATAGAGCTTGAGCAAGGTGAAGGGATAGCCGATATGCTGGCTACGATCGTCAACTGGGCAAGGCAGGAGCACTATCCGCGATTGGGCGATCTGGAAGCTGCGGTAAGCGATTGCAACTGCGCACTCAATGCCTACCTCACCGACCTGGCAAGCCGGGATGTCATTGCTAATTTTGCACTCGGCGAAGACAAAGTCAGGGAATTGCTGGCTATTCGACAAATCAAGCAATCGCCGGCCGAACTAGCAACCATGGCCCGTGATTTCATGCGCGAAACTAAGGTCTTGCTCGCCGACCTGCGATCCAGATTGTGTAACAAGTACCAGCTTGACAGCGCAACCACAGAAGTCGACCTACACGAATTCTTAAATGAACGCTTCGCCGCGAAAGTAACCGAAGGGCAGCTGAGCTCTATCCTCGATCACTATACCGATCAGGCCGCCGCTATCAGTCAATTTATCAGTGATCGTGACTTATTTGCCGTGCCGGACCAACAGAACATGCGCATCATGCAAACCCCTGGATTTCTCGAGCCGGTAATTCCGGCCGGGGCCATGTGGCCGCCGCTGGCGCTGCGCGAAGGCATCAAAACCAGTCTGGTTTACCTGACCCTGAAGGAAGACCAGCTCGCCGAACACACTTCCCTGGGCATACCGGTGATGATGATACATGAGGGCATTCCTGGCCATCACCTGCAGCTTGCAACCGCAGCCCAGCACCCCGCCTTTATTCGTCGCATTTTCAACGCCACTGAACATGCCGAGGGCTGGACCACCATGCTCGAAGACTACATGCTGGATGTGGGCTACATCAGCGATGACCTCGTTGACGAAGTACGTTTCATCGCAAAGCGAGACATCTCCCGTCTGGTCGCCAGGGTTGGCATCGATTTGTATTTCATGACCGACAACAAGGACTACCTGGACATGGGGCTGGGACAGAGCATCGACAGTCAGGATGTATTCGAAAACGCAGCCCTACTCCTCAAGGAAGCTACTGGCTTTACCGATGGCCGGGTTCAGGCAGAACTCAACTGGTACAGCTCGGAACAGGGTTACCCGCTAAGTTACCTCACCGGGAACCGTCTGGTCTGGCAGCTAAAGGAAGACATTCAACAAGCCAACACGAAAAAGCTCGACCGCACCGCTCTGGATCGTGCCTTTCACGACGTCTACCTGAACTCAGGTTGCATGCCGGTTGAGAGCCTGAGACTGGTGTTTGCAGAGTTGGGATATTTGTAGCCACAGGAAAACTGACTTCCCCTGATAACAGAACCCCGATTGCCAAGCTCAGGCTAATGCCCTGCGCCAACGACTGAACGCGCTGGCTGTGAGAACCCATCACGGCGTGCTTGTAGATACCCTATACTTGGCCACCCCAAAATACACTGCTGACTCCCCTGCGACCCCTTAATGCAATTTACTTCTCAGAAATCTTCAAAAATTGGTATCGGTATCGACTTCGGCACCAGCAATAGTGCCGCCGCTGTATTTGATGGTGAGCATGTCACGCTTATAAAACTAGCCGCGCCAAACAGCGTAATGCCATCAGCCAACTATATCGACAAGGCCTATCAAAGCACTATTGGTCAACTTGCTATAGATGAATACATCGATGGCAATACCGGTCGTAAGGTGGAACTCAGCCTTGAAGTCATCGGTGAGGCGCGCTCAGGAACCGGCGGCGGAGAGAGTGCGATGGGAGGCCCAGGCGAGTCAGATACCGTCACAGTCTATGGCCAGGCATTCAACGACTCGAAATTACCGGGACGATTGTTTCGCGGCACAAAGAGACTTTTGGGTAATACCACTACTGACCGAACGATTGTTTTCGAAAAAACGTTTAGATTGGTTGCCCTGGTAACGCCAATTCTTGCCGGGATTCACAAGTCTATCGAGAGAACCATTGGCGACAAGGTTAAGCATGCTTGCCTGGGTCATCCGGTTAACTTTGAGGGCGTTGAAAGTGGGCGTAATAATATTGCGTTAGATCGTCTGGGTGAATCTTATGGTTATGCTGGCATCTCCGAACAATCTTTCTGCCCCGAGCCCACTGCAGCGACCATCAGTTTTTTACACAATAACCCGCAAAGTAATGACGAATTAGTGCTTACTGTCGATTTCGGCGGCGGTACCTTAGACTTCAGTGTGTTGCGACGTGATGGCTCAACTTTTCAAGTGCAGGCCACTCATGGGGTTGCCTTAGGTGGCGATAGAATTGACCAGACCATCTTTAGAGAACTACTGTTTCCACTACTGGGCAAAGGCGAGCGCTGGAGCCGAATAATTGACGGCTCGGAAGTGGACACCGTATTTCCATTTGGAGATTTTGAAGATCTATTAATCAATTGGCCGATCAGCTATACGCTCAATCAAAACAAATACACCGCCTCCGTGATTCAACGTATGAGCGAGCCCGATCCGGGTGCTGAAAAATTCAGGCGTCTCTACGATCTTATTCTACAGAACTATAGCTATCAGGTTTTTGAGGCTATCAAAGATTTCAAGGCACAGCTGTCGGTTGAGGAGTCTGCCCTATTGGACATTCCAGAGATAGACATTGAGGTTGTCGTTGAGCGCTGGGAATTTGAAATGATGATTTCTGATTTACTGCTAGAGTTTGAACAGGCGATCACGGTGGTTCTTAAAAAGGCCAATTGCCGCGCAGATGATATAGACCTTGTTATTCGCACCGGAGGGTCGTCACTCATTCCTGCAGTCAAAGACATTCTGGACAACCAGTTTGGCGGCAAAGTTGTCGAACACGATCCGTTTACCAGCGTGGCGGCTGGATTGGCTATTGCCAATTATTATCAGTACGCGGAAGACGAGCTTTCCTAGCCAGCGAAAAGCCAGTTTCAAACCGGGCCGTAAATACCTATATTTGGCTCATCCTGTTCTCAGCTTAATGACACCCAAGTTTGTAGTTACCCCCGTCTCTGGTTTAGACTTTGGCTCAACCTTCCCTGCTCCCAAATACTTAGGATCACTTGCCGCTATGTTCACCAAAGGTGAAATCAAACAATTATTTCCCTCATGTGTCTGGGTTCACGAGTTGCAGAACTTTCGAGAGATAAACGTCCCGGTGGCGGACGAGCTTGCGGAACTGCGAAAGTCCACAGGCTACGAAAACCCCAATAATGGCGCCTGGCAAAGCAGGGGAAACCTTAACAAGCTAGAGGCATTTGAACCACTGATGGACTGTTTTAAGGAAGGCTCAAAGCGTGTGCTCGACTTCCTGAAGCTAGAGTACGATGACTTTGTTATTACCGACTCCTGGGCGAACGTGAATCCGCCAGGGCATAGTCATATGAGTCACACCCATCCCAACAACTTTTTAAGCGGTGTTTACTACGTTAAGGCCCCCGAGGGCTCAGGTGATATCGAGTTTTTGGACCCCAGGCAACAGGCTCTGGTGCTGCAACCGCGGGTAAAGGCACAAACTCTACAGAACGCGTGGAAGCAAAGGGTCACGCCAATGGATGGCCAGCTGCTGATATTTAATTCCTGGTTTCAGCACCAGGTTAAGGAAAACCTCAGCCAGGAAGATAGGATCAGCATCAGTTTCAATATTATGCTCAAAGGTAGCGTTGGGGTGGAGTCGGCTGGGGCGGTGTTTTAGCTCCTACTCAGCTACCGCCACGCAGTCGCGCATACAGCAGACCAATTGCATGAAAGGTCAGTATCGGAGCAAAGAAATAGGCCAAAAATAGCGGACCGTTAAAGTTAATTTCAACAGTGGTTTGCAAATTGCGCTGGGCGATCGTCTCGGACGAGTTGCCCGCTGCATTGCTGAGTTGTTTCGTGGTGGCTGCGTCCGTTTTCGACACTGTAATCTTACGCTCGATGAAGGGGAGATATATCTGCTCGCTCATCGGATCACGGTCCAGACTGCGCCACTCCACCAGCGCGAGAACAGCCAGTACCACTGCCCATACAATACTAAAGTGCGTTGCGCGATTGAGAGCGGGTTCTATCATGGACTGCCTGTGGCGGTCTCGCCGGTAAGGATGGAGTGTTCAGTATCCCGCGACTGAGACTGGATTGCCAGATACGGGAAGTTCGGGGTGGGTTTATTGAGACTCAAGTGGCTCTGCAGTTCGCCAGGCAATCAGCCCAGTACCTGTTGCAGCCAGCGTGATATCTCCGCAATTTCTTCCAGGCATACCGCATGATCCATAGGGTATTCGCTGTAGTCCACCGCATAGCCCATCTCAGTTAATCGTTGGCTCGCCAACTTACCCTGTTGCACGGGCACCATGGGGTCATTGGTGCCGTGGCATATTTTTATCGATATCTGTTTGTTGGCACTGTTTGGCGTAATACTGTCCTTAGTGGCGAAATAAGTTGATAAACACATTAAGCCGGCCAACGGTTGAATGTACGTCAGGGCTGTTTGATAACTGACCGCACCACCCTGTGAGAAGCCCGCCAATACAATTCGGTCACTGGGAATACCGCGATCGGTTTCCCGGTCAATCAACAAACGAATTTTCTCCGCTGACTCAGTCAGTTGGCTCATATCCACCTTTCGGTCAATATCGATTGCAGTAATGTCATACCAGGCAGGCATTACGTGACCGCCGTTGATGGTGATCGGGATTGACGGTGCATTAGGGAATACAAAGCGCACAGCCATGGTCGATGGTAGGTTCAACTGTGGAATGATGGGCACAAAATCGTTGCCATCCGCACCCAGGCCATGCAGCCATATTACTACCGCGGTAGCAGCAGTGTTGGGTTCTTTTACGATGCACGGGAGTAACGACATATCAACTGGGCTCGATGGCAATGTGAAGGTGGCCGCAGTATATACAAGCCGCGTAGAGGTTGATATCCAGGCATGTAAGAGGTTCTGACAAGCAGCCCAGGCAGGCTAAATAGCCCAGCCCCACTCCCCTAGGCCTGCTCGCTGCCTTGCTTTAACTGACTGCCTTGCTCCCGGGCACGCCTCCCGGGTCAGAACAGGAACAACGAAAGTACAAAAGCTGGCGCTGCCGTACGCCCGACCTCAACATCTTATTGATTTATATGGTTTTTTCATGGAACACTGCCTCCGACTATGGCAGAGTTGCACGCGGCGCAGACCAGCACCTCAGCCAGAAATACAACATCAACAGGAGTCACATTACCTATGCTGCAACTCATTTACCAAGGCCAGTGGCCACTGTTCCTGTTGATTACCACGGCGTTGATTATTTCCCTGACATTTCACGAGTTCGGCCACGCTGCCACAGCGAAATTGTTTGGAGACGACACCGCACAGCGGCAAGGTCGATTAACACTCAACCCGATCGCGCACATAGACCCAATGGGCTTACTAATGGTGGTATTGATCGGCATCGGTTATGCGAAACCCGTGCCTACCAATCCGCGTAACTACAGCTCACGCTGGGCCAGCATGCTCGTCGCTGCTGCAGGCCCTGGCATGAATCTTCTTCTTGCCTGTGTATCGATCAACCTGTACCTGATAGGCCTGGCCGCTGACTGGAGTCTATTCGCAGGCGATGGCCCAAAGATATTCTTCACCTACCTGGCACTAATCAATCTACTGCTGATGCTTTTCAATTTAATACCGCTGGGCCCGCTGGACGGCCACTACATCATGCCCTACTTACTGCCCGCGTCCGCTGCAAAGAAGTACGAGTACTATAATATGCGCTACGGCAGCTATTTATTTTTGGGGCTGGTGGTTTTGAGCTTTTTGGGCGTTCCAATATTCAGCTATCTGCAGGCGGCGGGAAAAGCAATATTACCTCTGATTATCTTTGTTTGATCAAACCTGTTTTCGGTCAATCGCTTAGCCATCGTAAGCATCAGACAGCAACGCCTAGCCATTCTGAATCAATTTATCATCACTGCTTAACTAGCTACTGTAAATATTGTACTTCCATTGAATAAAGTCATTCGAGAATACCGTGGCCTCGGCATTCCCCAGCTTGATTTGTCGCTCGATACTCCCGAATAGAGGCAGCCCGCCGCCCAGCAAAATTGGTATCTGTGTCACACATATTTCGTCAAGAAGTCCGAGATCAATAAACGATGTGATAGTTGCCCCGCCATCAATGTAGGCGTGCGTATAGCCATCCGCTGCCAGTTGTTCAGTCAAATGGACCAAGTCACCAGAATACATCTTTACCCTGTTGCCGAGTGACTCCGGAGGGGACTTAACTGTGCTACTGAGTACAAAAACTGGAATGTCCCCATAAGGCCATTGCTCTGGCGTCAGCTTAAAGCTGGCGATTTTTCCATGCACTTTCGTCCCATAATCATGCAGTCTACCGATGCCATATATGCTGCAAAGCCCGCATCTCCCGCGGGCACTCTGAACATTAAGGCCGGAATGTCAATTTGTGCATCATGGGTCTTCTTCATCTATCGTAATATCTAATAGCGTCAACATTGGCACCCTGCATGCACAGGAAAATGTAGTTGCTCTGTGGAGTGGTCTACTTAGCCGTTTCTCGGTACCGCTTCCAAAGCGGCGACAACAACAACCGTATGAAGTTAGTACCGACCATATACAGCCCGTACAATAAGGTTAGAAGGTAAGGTCCCAGGCCTCTTTCTACCCCTATGTTGGCGCCGTTGAGTAGCAACAACACGATTAATAGCCCGCTGATAACCTGGTACGTCGAGAACAGCACTCGCACTCTGTGGCGTCGAACTTTTCCATGCATGTTTTTTTGGACAAAAAACATCATGTAACACATATACATTGCTAATGAATAGCTCGACACGAACCAGACAAACGCTTCATTTGAGGTCATGCTAAAAAGCAGCAAAGGTAAGAATGCGAACATTCCTGCACTCAACCCCATATTTACAATAATGGTAAGGGAGACAATTTTTCCGGCGCTGGGAGCGTCGCCTTCACGAAACTGAAACGTGGCTACAATACCTGCAAATCCAGCCAAGGCGACGGATATCTCCGCCACTGTTTCAAGAATCGATATGTCGATCATGCGATGATACCCAACATTAGCTTATACCCGATCATTTCATCGAGAGACTATCCCAAGGTTACTCCACCATCCGCCGCCAGCGAGTGACCGGTAACAAACGAAGACTTGTCAGAAGACAGCCATAATACAGCTTCAGCAATTTCTTCAACAGTCCCCAGTCTTCCTATGGGATGCAGTCCCATAACTTTCTCGGCTAGTTCAGGACTCTCCTCCATGGGGCCATCCACCATAGCCGTATGGATGTATGCAGGACAAATGGCGTTTATTCGAATGTTGTCGTTGGCGTAGTCCCTGGCACCGGACTTTGTCAATCCAATCACACCATGCTTACTTGCCGTATAGGCAGGCATCTGCAGATGTGAGCCCAAGAGGCCGTATATGGATGACATATTAACAATAGATCCCCCGCCATTCTGGCGCATGATGGGAATTGCATACTTCATTCCCAACCAAACACCTTTGAGGTTTATATCAATAACCTGATCCCATTCAGCCTCTTCCAGATCTGTAATAGGTGTTCCTGGGTTACCGGATATTCCGGCGTTATTGAACAGGCAGTCGATGGTTCCATAGAGACTAACGGTCTTATCAATCAAAGCCTTGACTTCAGCCGCCTTGGAAACATCGGCCTGCACAAAAGCGGCGATGCCCCCATTTTTTACTATTTCATTGACCGTTTCTTCGCCCTCCTCGACACGACGCGCGCTGACAATTGTCTTGGCGCCCTCGGCCGCAAATAGCCGCGCGGTGGCTTTTCCAATTCCCGCATTACCACCGGTTACAATTGCCACTTTTCCTTGTAGGCATTTTGCCATTGTAAATCTCCATTATCGCTACATTTTTGTACGTAAAATAACTCTGTAATAGAAGGAGCGCGGCCGGAAGCCGCGAAGACTAGTTACAATATAGACCAAATGACCGCTCGTTGGTGAAAGCCGAAATCAATGCCGCCTTTAGTATTCGTTGGCCTGCCGCCAGGCCTCTAATTTTCCCTTAGCTATACCTCGTACTGCGTAGATGCGATGTCGCCGCCGCGTCCAGTCCAGTCGGTGTGGAAGAACTCGCCGCGGGGCTGATCGGTGCGCTCATAGGTATGAGCGCCGAAGTAATCACGCTGTGCCTGAATTAGATTCGCCGGTAATGTGGCGCTGCGATAGCTGTCGTAAAAACCCAGTCCCGATGCCATGCACGGCACAGGAACGCCCGTCAAAACGGCTGTGACTATGGTGTCGCGCCAGGAATTCTGGGCACTGGCGATCGCATCGATGAAAAATTGATCCAGTAAAATAGTATCCAGCCCCTGATTAGTCTCGTAGGCAGAGGCAATGTCTTGCAGAAATACGGAGCGAATAATGCATCCACCACGCCACAAGAGCGCAATGGCGCGATAGTCCAGATCCCAATGATTGGCTTTTGATGCTTCCTTGAGCAGCATGAATCCCTGGGCATAGGACATTATCTTGGCAGCGTAGAGCGCCTGTTCCAGTTCATCTACCAGCTTCTGCTTGTCGCCAGAAAAATCATTCTTCGGTCCCTTCAGCACAAGCGATGCGGCCACTCTTTGCTCCTTCAGAGCTGAGATGCAACGACTGTAGACCGACTCTGTTATGAGAGTCAGTGGCATACCCTGCTCCAGCGCACTTACCCCAGCCCATTTACCGGTACCCTTTTGCCCCGCCGCATCCAGCACATTCTCCAGCAGGTAGCTGCCGTCGGTATCCACATAACCGAGAATATCGGCGGTAATTTCTATCAAGTAGCTATTCAATACGCCGGTATTCCAGCGGGCAAATATCTGCTGCATTTCGGAATAACCCAGCCCCGCACTCAATAGCAGATTATAGGCCTCGCCGATGAGCTGCATATCGCCGTATTCAATGCCATTGTGCACCATCTTTACATAGTGGCCTGCGCCCCCATTGCCCACCCAGTCGCAGCAGGGTTCGTTGTCGCCTACCTTTGCCGATATGGCCTGCAGGATCGGTTTGACCGCCGGCCACGCGGCTGCATTACCACCGGGCATAATCGAGGGTCCATAACGGGCCCCCTCCTCCCCGCCGGATACACCGGCGCCAACAAACAGAATCCCCCGTTGGGCAAGGTCTCGTGTTCGGCGCTCGGTATCCGAATACAGGGAATTGCCGCCGTCGATGATAATATCGCCCTCGCTGAGGTGAGGCAGTAGGCTGTCAATGTAGATGTCGACCACCTCACCCGCTTTAACCATCAGCATGATACGCCGCGGTGTCTCCAGTGACGCCACCAGTTCCTCGATCGAGTGGGCACCCACAACCTGGCTGCCTTTGGCTGATGACGCCAAAAATTCATCGACTTTAGCTGTCGTGCGATTATAGACAGCGACCCTGAAGCCATGATCGTTCATATTCATCACCAGGTTCTGACCCATGACGGCCAGACCTATTAGACCGATATCCGCGCTAGACATAGTTTTTCCTGTAGGTAGTTCTTGCTTGGTTTCGATTAGCCTAGCAGAACTCAAACGCAGTGTGCCGCTATTTCAGGGTTGCCTGCCATTCAGGTAAAGATCATCCGCGGCGCAGAGTGCTAACATATTGGTAGCTCAGCACACAGGGCCTTCAGGCCCCCCATACTTCATGGACCCAGGATATGACCAGAAACCGCCCCAACACACCCGCCTCGTCTATCCCACCGCCTCCCGGTCGCGGTCTGCGCCTGGGCAGCCTGTTCGGAATAGAAGTGCGCCTGGATTCCAGCCTAATGCTGATCTTTGCACTGCTGGTGTATCTACTGGGAGCAAATATTTTTCCGGCCTGGCACCCAGACTGGCCAGCAGCCACCATCTGGATGACCGCCATTGCAGCAGGGGTGCTGTTCTTTGCCTCGGTGCTGGCCCACGAGCTGGCCCATTCGCTGGTATCCCAGCGTTTTGGAATCGAGGTGCGGCGAATAACCCTATTTCTGTTCGGCGGCGTAGCGGAGATTGCAGAAGAACCGCGGGAACCACGGGCCGAGTTCCTGATCGCCATCGTCGGACCCTTGACCAGCCTCGCAATCGGTTTTTTCTGTATCACGCTGGGTAGCATGCTGGCGGGTAGCAATTTTTCTGGCGCACTTGGCGAGAATCAGGAGGCGGCACTGGCCAGCTTGTCGCCCATGGCCACCCTCATGCTTTGGCTGGGACCGGTCAACGTTGTTCTCGGGCTGTTCAACATGGTGCCAGGCTTTCCGCTGGATGGCGGGCGGGTACTGCGCGCCACAATTTGGTGGCTAACCGGCGATCTGCAGCGAGCCACCCGCATCGCATCGGAGAGCGGCCGCATGTTTGGTTGGTTCCTGATGATATTAGGTGTCATGCAGGCGCTGTCGGGCATGACCTTCCAGGGCCTCTGGCTGGTGCTGATAGGCTGGTTCCTGTCGAACGCCGCCGCGGCAAGCTATAAGCAGATGCTTGTCAACGATGTGCTCAAGGGCGTCAGTGCACGCCAGTTGATGCGCACCCACTTTGAAACCGTCGCCCCCCAACTGCGCGTGCAGGATTTCATTGACGGCCACTTATTGCAAAGCTCACAACTGCTATGGCCAGTGCTGGAAGATGAGCAACTCGTGGGACTTGTCACCTTGCAACAGGTCAAAAATATCGCCAACAATGAACGATCACAGGCAACAGTCGGACAGGTTATGCGAACCGACCTGGGTGCCCTGTCGCTTTCGCCCGATACCGATGCCACCCATACACTGCAGAGCCTGGGCCAACATGACACGCCCATGGCGATTGTCGAGAATAACCGGGTTGTTGGCCTACTGGCAGAGTCAGACGCAATGAAGTGGCTGCTGCTACACCAGCAATAATGTAATGACTCAGCTCACCCACTGTGTGCTGAAAAATGAACCCGCCAGACCAAAGAAGCACTTCAAGCGCCCCAGTCCTGATCTACTTCACGCCAGAGGTGATAGACTCAATGGATGCAGAAACGTAGCAACCCCTTGGATCGTTTTGCCCGTGACCTGGCTCCCGGGACCCTCGAATGGATAGGTGTCCGTCCTGAACGGCGAAGTCCCTTAAAGGAAATGGACCGAGTAGTCGCCATCGCCGGGGCCGGTCTGGCGGGAGATCACCGCACCGAGAAGACCCCCGGCTCAGGGCGTCAGGTAACCATAATCTCCAGCGAGTTCATTGCCCAGATCAAGCACTTCACTGGCTTGTCTGAGTTGCACCCCGGCCAGCTGCGCCGCAACCTTGTGGTGTCCGGCATAAACCTGAATGCACTTCGTTATCAACGATTTGAAATCGGTGGCGCATTGTTTGAGGCGAACGCTCTGTGTCATCCCTGTTCGCGCATGGAAAAGGCATTGGGCAAGGGTGGGGTCGCAGCGATGCTTGGCCATGGTGGCCTTTGTTGTAAGATTATAAGAGGCGGAGAGATCGCACTGGGTGACGCTGTCGAAGTCCGGCCCGAAGGCGAGAACCTCGACCTGTTTAGCGCCTAATGGCCTCGCCTGGTTCCTGGCACGTTTTGGCTAGCCCATGAAGAACGCATTCAGTTTGTTGCCATCCAAATCACGGAAATAACCTGCGTAGAAGCCCTCACCACGAGGCCCTGGAGCCCCTTCATCGCTAGCACCAAGGTCCAGGGCCTTGGCGTAAAGGGCATCGACGGCCTCCTTCGAAGGCATGCGGAAAGCGGCCATCACTCCGTTGCCCACTGTTGCCGGTTGGCCGTCAAAGGGGGCGGTAATAGTGAGCCCCGGCTCTGCCAATGATGTGCCCCAACCGACAAAGCCATCCTGCTCGAAGATACGTGTCTCGCCGATGCTACCAAGCAATGCATCGTAGAATTCACAAGCGCTTTCCAGGTTGTTTGTGCCAAGTGTGATGTAGCCAATCATATTTTGTACCTTTTGCAATATAAGATGCGCCAACGCGCTTCATCAAAAACTAGTCGAGAACATGCTGCGGCGCAACTGCCTGTGTAAGTTTATTGCCTCTGTTGCACGCCGGAAAAAGCTGACCCACCCTGCTCTGGGCCACCCAGGGACGTAATGACAGCTTTCACCTATCTTGAGGTATCCTGCGCGTGATATGCTTTTTTAGCTAACGATCCAAAGCTGCAGAGACTGGCTTTTAGCGGTAACTTTTAGCACCAAGACAAACGTCCACTGTTTAGTGGGCAGGACAAAATATTTACCCATCCTCCTCCTAGCCTGGACATATGCATGTACCATCATCGGCTCGTTATCTCGTACAAGGGCACCCGCTATTTTGGCTGGCAAGACCTGGGTAAAAACGAAAAAAAGCCAACGGTGCAGACAAGCATTCACCAGATACTGAAAAAAATCTGCAAATATCAGAGCTGTTCTATTTCTGCTGCTAGTCGAACCGATGCTGGTGTACATGCACAGGGCCAGGTTGCAAAAATCACTATGGCCATGGCAATCGAATCAGATAAAATCCTGCTCGGCATGAACTCACTATTGCCTGATGATATACGCATCCTGCAATGTACACCTTGTGATGCACATTTTAATGCAAACAAGGACAGCACGAGTAAAGAGTATCATTACTATTTCTGCACAGACCCAGTCTACAATCCGGTTCTCAATGATGTCATTGCGCATATACCTACTGCCACTAAAGCCTCAGCCGCAAAGCCACTTGATATAGAAATCATGCAACAAGCCTGTAAACTCTTCATTGGCGAACATGATTTTTACAGCTTTGCGAAGCGCGATGCCAATATAGGTTCAACCGTCCGTACGATTTTTAGCTGCGAAGTCCTGCGAGCCGATCCATTAAACTTCGACAACGAAATTTACTATCTTAAAATCGTAGGCAATGGTTTTTTAAAACAGATGGTTCGGTATATTGCTGGAGCTCTATTTGCGCTGGGTAGAAACCAGATTAGCTTGAGTGTTATTGGTGAAGCACTCGTGAATCATAAAGAGGAAAAGCTCAGCTCCAAAGCCAAATCACGCGGGCTGCATTTGATTCAAATTTACTACTAGAATCAAATGCACTTGAATAGAAGAATAAAACTGTAAGGAATTTTTTATCGTTTTTACGGGCTAATTACTGCAACACCTCCCTCAGCACCTCCCCCTCTGAACCTGCCGGCGCGGAGAACCCTAGCAACGCCGAAAGTGTGGGCGCCACATCAACGGGATGTACCCGTCGAGTCACTTTCTGCCCTTTAATGCCCTTTCCAGCAAAGATAATCGGCACGTGGGTATCATAGGCCCAGGGGGACCCATGCATTGCGGCCACCGCACCTTTCTCAAACATAAACCAGTAAGGTGCCTGGGCAACATAGATATCGCCCGATCGTTCGGGGTGACTGTTGCGTTGCATTTGTCCCGCTAAACCCGAATGTTCACGACTCAGTAGTTCATGGGTAGCAGCGGCGAGTCCAATGCTCTTCTCAGCGGTCAGTTGCGCGGCCAGTTCCGCACTGACCTCATCGATATCAAGTCCAGCTTGCGTGATGACTTCACGGTCCAGGTATAGCGAAGGCCGGAAAAAAGTCTTCGCAATGCTCTCCACGCCAAAATATTCCTGTCCCAGCTGGTTGGCGAGATCCAGCACCTGTTCATTGTATTTGCGGCCCGCCGGGTAACCCAACTCCTGCATATACTCTGGCATTTCAGCCATACCGTGATCTGCTGAAAGTACGATCAGGGTATTTTCAAGTCCCACTGATTTATCCACGTAACGCAACAACTGAGCGAGCGTGCGATCCAGCTGCACCACCACATCCTCGTTCTCCAGACTCGCCACCCCGAAAAAGTGATTGACTGCATCTACAGCGGAGAAACTGATGGATAAGTAGTCAGTAACAGCGTCGCGGCCGATGGATTCTGCCTCCATCAAGGCCTGAGCAAATTCAAGCAGTAGCTGGTCCCCGTGAGGGCTGATTAGCAGTCGAGTGGGAAACAGGGGGTCCCCAATTAGTCCAAACGGATGCGGAAAGGTCCTGCCGTAACCACGCAGATCGACTTCGTAAGGCCGATCATCCCGCTCTGCCCACTGGTAACGATCCTTTTCCAGCAATAGGTCCCAGCGCTTGCCCGCAAAACCTTCCGCTCGCCGCTCGCCGTTCCAGTCCTTCACCCACTGAGGGTAGTCGTCGTAGTAATAACTGCTGCTCTGGAAGTCACTGGTATTGGTGGAATACCAGAACGCTTTGCCAACGTGCCCCGCCATGGCCACCGCACTGCGGTCTTTGCCCGCAATACCGAAGATTTTCGCATCGTTACCGACGGCTGCGGCCAGTGTGTCGGAAAATGTTGGTACCAGCATGGCTGTCGGTGAACGTCCGTCAGTGCGTGCCTGTTTTTGCGCCGGGTCCACTTGGGCACCCTCGCGCATCTCTGCGCGCGTATCCAGTAATGGGTATCGCGAGTCTTCGATGTTATACGCCAGTTCACCTGTTTGGTTGTCGTACCAAACATTACCTATCAAGCCGTGCCTGGCAGGCTGTGCGCCAGTGGCCAATGTCGCGTGCCCTACAATCGTCTCAGTATTGGCGTGCTGGTAGTGAGCATCGGTGTAGACAACACCATTGTCTAGCAGGTAACGAAAACCATCCCTACCAAAATGATGGCGATAACGATCCAACAGATCCCCCCGCAGCCCATCGACGGTAAGTTGCAACACGAGACGCGGCGCATCCTGACCGAAAGACGGCGAAACAAACAATAGAAGAGCAAAAGTAAGAAGAACCTGCTTCATATTGGCCTACCAGAATCACTGATTGTACGGCCGATTATGATACTAAAGCAGGTTCGCGAAGTCATGATATAAAGGCTATTGAACCATAGACTGGAGGCGGTGGCTGTAGCACATTAAAGGTGATTTGGAGATACCTGATGTGGAGGAAGTTTTTTGATTTTCAGTTTCGGCCGGTTTACTTGCCAGCACCTTCGCCATTTGTCTTATCATAAGGTCGGGAGTGAGATTGGCTATGCAACGTTATAAAATTGTTCACCGCACCTATTACAACTTTTCGGATCCAGTGACCCTGGGGCCGCACACGTTAAGGCTTCGTCCACGTGAAGATCACGAGATGTTAATCGAAGCTTTCGATCTCAAGATCTCTCCCGAGGCGAATGTGCTGTGGCACAGGGATGTTGAGGGCAATTCCATTGCAATCGCATCTTTCAATCAGGCCACCCAGCAGTTGGCCATAGAGAGCGAGGTCATCATCCAGCAGTATCTGGAAAACCCGCTGGACTTCCTGGTGGCGAATTACGCCGTCGGCTACCCCTTCAGTTACCAGCAGGACGATATGGTACTGCTGTCGCCTTATATATCAGGATCAGGCGACAGTGCTGATGCTCAATTGGATAGCTGGATTGACAGCATATGGCAGCAGGGAGAGGCAATAGAGACCTACAGCTTACTGCGACGCCTCACTGCTGCTATTAACGAAGGCATGACCTACAAGGTTCGGGAAGAGCCCGGGGTGCAAACCGCAACCGATACGCTCGCCTGCGGCGCTGGTTCCTGTCGCGACTTTGCAATGCTGCTTATGGCCGCCGCCAGAAAGCTCGGGCTAGCTGCCCGCTTTGTCACCGGATATCTGCATGCGCCTCTGACCACTGATGAAGGCGCGACTCATGCCTGGGCAGAAATCTACCTGCCCGGTGCAGGATGGAAAGGTTTCGATCCCACCACCGGCACAATAGTGGGGTCGGACCATATTCCGGTAGCCGTCGCCAGGATGGCGGAGTCAGTGCCGCCAGTCGCTGGCACGTTCGGGGGCGACGCGAGCTCCGAATTGGATGTAGGGGTCTGGGTGAGTAAGTACCCATGAGCGACTGATGATGACCTCTTCGGTGCTAATAGGGTGTGGTAAAGCATCGATAGTTGAGCTTACTCGCAGTGCGGGTCTGAGCTGCGACAGCAAAAACTGGATCCGCTTTATTCAGGTTTTGGCAATACCTGTTTGAGTTCTACTCATTTTAGGGTATATCGACCCATTACACCGGAGATACGACGCAGCAGCCACTTCGGTGTGGCTCTTCCCGTTACGGTCGCGGCCAGATTCACCGCTCCGGGGACGCAAATTGCATCACCCTTAAGACAGGCTCGATAACCCTGGGCCGCAACCTCTTCAACATCACCCACCACAAAAGCTGGAATTTTAAGCCCGCTACTTTTTTGTTGGGCATTTTCGAGCATATTGGTGGCGGTAATGCCAGGACACAGCGCAGTAATCGAAACCCCGGTTCCAGCCAACTCTTCAGCCAGTGATTCTGACAGCGACAGCACATACGCTTTGCTCGCCGCATAGGTGGCCAGACTGGGTACCGGCTGAAAAGCTGCGATCGATGCCACATTTAGAATTCGTCCCTTACCACGCGCCACCATCGGAGGAATAAACTGAGTCAACATGCTTGTCAGGCCACTAACATTAAGATCAATTACGCTCTGGTGAGAGCTGCCGGATAAATCGACAAAGCTGCCATGCTCGAGCATGCCGGCACAGTTGACGAGAATATCCACCTTTATGCCCTGCTTATTAAGTGTTGTGGCAAGCTTTTTCGCGGCGCCGCGACGGGACAAATCAGCGGGCTCGACCCATACCTTTGCCTGGGTATCCGATTGAAGTTGTTGCGCCAGAACTTCCAGTTTGTCTCCACTGCGCGCAACCAGCACCAGATCAAAGCCGCCCTGGGCAAAGTTTTTTGCCAGCACTTCGCCAATGCCTGATGAGGCGCCGGTTATCACGACTGTATCTTTATGCATTCTTATGGCTCCAAGTCATCCGTTATCGTCACCCTATATAAGAGGCACGGACAAGTTAAAAAATTAACGGCACCCAGCGGGCGTGTTTTGACTATGTGGGCTCAGTGCCAGTGCAGCAGCAACTGTCTTTCCTCGGCGGAACGACGCGCCAGTTGCTCTGCCAACTCAGCGAAACGTTCTTCCACTTTCTGCCGCTTGATCTTCAGGGTGGGCGTCAGCACCTCATTTTCGATGCTCCATTCCTCACAGGAAAGGATGACCGCACCAATGCGCGCATGTTTCTCAAAGTCCTCATTGATCTCGCGTATCGTCGCCAGGATTGACTCCTCAACTTCATTCTTTGGCATATCCTGTGCATCGGAGGTCAGGACCGCAATCATCACGGTTTTGGAAAAGCCCCGGCCCAGCAGGCACTGCTGTTCGCTGTGATGGTTTTTGGCGAAGGCACTTTCAATGGGCGGCGGAGCGACAAATTTACCCTGTATCGTTTTGAAGTAATCTTTTACCCGACCCGTAATGTAAATAAACCCGTCCTCATCCACTCGCACCTTGTCGCCGGTATGCAACCAACCGTCGCGAATGAGTTCAGCGGTCTTATCGTCCTGCTTATAGTAGCCTGGCGTACAACCATCGGCTTTGATGGCCAGTTCGCCCTCTTCCGTCACCTTGAATTCAACCTCACCGATCGGCTTACCAATAGAGCCAACACGCCGGTGCTCATGGCTGGAGAGGATCACGCCCATAGCCTCTGTCTGTCCAAAGCCTTCCATCAGGGTCAGGCCAAGCTCGTCCCACCAGTGAATCAATGCCGGCGGAGTCGGCGCTGCGGCCGTGAGACAGTATTCGACCTCGTTCAGTCCCAGCCCTTCCAGTATCAGCTGTCCAATTCCGGTCTTGTCTTGCAACAGGGCGGCATCAAGGGCCTCCTTGCCGCCAAATTTGCCGATGACTGCCTGCTGCAGCTGCTCCCAGATGCGTGGTGGTCCAAAGAAGACATGCGGACGAGTGCGCTGCAAATCCCGCGGCAGCGTGCCCAGCGATTCGTTAAAGAAGATTTCTCCGCCCAATACAATCGATGAAAACTCGACGATCTGCCGCTCCGCAATATGAGAAAGGGGTAGATAGGAGAAATAACGGGGGCTTTCGCTCATATCAAACACGTTGGTAAAGCGCCTGATGGGTACCAGGTTGCTGCTGTGGGTCTGGATAACGCCCTTGGGCATACCGGTAGTGCCGGAGGTAAAGACCAGCGAGATCATGTCATCGGGGTGGGCTTGGTGCTCAGGTACCTGGGCGGCATACTGCTGCAGTAATTCGTCCCACTTTTCATGGGGCTGCTCTATTTCAATTCCGGGCAGGGTCACCAGCAAAACATTCTCCGGAAGCACAGCACTCACCTGTTCCCAGTTGCTGGTCTGGCCGACAAATACCACCCGGGTCTGGGTGAGCTCGAAAATATACTCGGCAACGTTACCTGGCAAGGTGGTGAACATACTCGCGGTCACGTTGCCTGAGCAAATGATAGCCAGGTCCGCCATCACCCAGTGGGCCCGATTGTCGGACAATATGACCATCTTCTGGCCATGACCAAAACGCTGGGCCAACATGGCACCAATAGCGGAAATCTGCTGGTATGCCTGCCCCCAAGTGTAATCGTCGGAGCCATCTTCGCGCAGGTCTCGCAACCAGACTTTGTCGGGCGTCTGCTGCGCCCGCTGGGCGACTAGTTCGGATAATGTATCTGTGGTCATGTTTCATGAGTCCTTATTTTTTTTATCTGGGCAAATCTACTCTAATCATAGTGCAACGGCTTGTCACATGATGAAAAAAAATCCAGTCTCAAGAGGTGTCGCCCACGCTTATGGTCGCCAGCATGCTGACACCAATGGTAACCTCGCTGGCAAAGGCCCGCCCTGCCCCTGGTTTATTTTACCGAATCCTGAAATCATACGGGCTGTTTACCCAATTTTGGTCTATTTTTAACTCAGTAATAGCCTTCCCAAGAAGATAAAAACCAAGGACATGAGTATGAATTATTTCGTTACTGGCGGAACCGGCTTCATCGGCCGATTCCTCGTTCCCAAACTATTGGACCGTGGCGCCACCATCTACTTGCTGGTGCGGCCCAGCTCTATAGGAAAGATAGAGGGATTACGCGAACTCTGGGGCGCCGATGAAGAGCAGATCATCGCGGTGGAAGGCGACCTGAGCCGCCCCAAGCTCGGCGTTAAGCCCGCCTGGATCAAAAAGCATGCCGGCAAAATTGACCATTTCTTTCACCTGGCGGCCATCTACGACATGAAGGCGGACGCGGAAAGCCAGCGAGAAAGCAATGTTCAAGGAACAGCCCAGGCCATCGCCCTGTCCAAGGGACTCAAATCTGGCTGTTTCCACCAGGTCAGCTCTATAGCAGCTGCCGGATTGTATGAGGGAACCTTTACTGAGGATATGTTTGAAGAGGCCGGGGCGATGGACCACCCTTACTTCCTCACCAAGCACGAATCAGAAGGTCTGGTCCGCGCGGAATCACGCATGAACTGGCGCATTTATCGCCCGGGCATGGTGGTCGGTCACTCCCTCACCGGTGAGATGGACAAGATCGATGGCCCCTACTACTTTTTCGAGACCTTGAAAAACCTCAGTGCGGTAGTCCCTGAGGGCTTCCCGCTGCTGCTAAACAAGGCCGGGTTACTTAATATCGTGCCGGTGGACTACGTAGTAAACGCAATCGATTACCTCGCCCATCTGCCGGATCAGGATCAGGAGTGCTTCTTTATCACCGACCCGGACGGCATCCGGGTCGGCGACCTGCTCAAGACACTCATGAAAGCGTCGGGGGGACCGGGTCTCAGAGCGCTGAACATAGGGGTACTGGATTCAGCCACAAAGCTCGCCGGAAAAGGTATCAAACGCCTACCCAGAGTGAAGGCTCTGGGGGAAAAGCTGGTCTCCCGCATGGGCATACCGCCAGAGGTGGTAGGTTACATCAACTACCCAACCCACTTTGACTCACGCAAGACCCGCAAGCTGCTGGCCAAAGGCGATATCGAGTGCCCACCATTTGAGGACTATGCACCAGTGCTGTGGGATTACTGGGTGAATTTTCTACGCAAAGACTCCGGATCCCTGGTTTCCGAGGTGGACGGACTGTTCAACCAGATGATCGGGCGGCCGAAACTGTCTGTCTTGCGGCGCAAAGTTAGGGGCAAGGTCGTGGTGGTCACAGGTGCCACCTCCGGTATCGGCAAGGAAGTTGCACTGCGCCTGGCAAGGGCTGACAGCACAGTAATTCTGGTCGCCAGAACGGTGGCGAAGCTGGACGAAACCCTGGCAGAGATTGCCGAACAAGGGGGCACCGCCCAGGCCTACTCCTGCGACGTTTCCAGCGAAAAACAAGTCAACAAGCTGGTCAAAGACATCCTCAAGGACCATGGCAAGGTAGACATTCTGGTTAACAATGCCGGGCGCTCTATTCGCCGCTCGGTGCGCTACAGCTATGACCGCTTCCACGATTTCGAACGCACCATGCAGTTAAACTACTTTGGCGCGTTACGCCTTATCCTGGGCTTTCTGCCTTCCATGGAGGAGCACGAAAGTGGGCAGATTATCAACATTTCATCAATCGGCGTACTGACCAGCCCACCGCGTTTTTCTGCCTACGTGGCCTCCAAGGCGGCACTGGACGCTTTCAGCCTGTGTGCAGCTCCGGAGTACGCGGCTGACAATATCGATTTCACCACCATTCACATGCCCTTGGTGCGCACCCCGATGATTGCGCCAACCAACCTTTACAAGGCCTTCCCTACCCTGTCCCCGGAACAGGCCAGAGATCTCGTTGTGAAGGCAATCATCAGCAAACCGAAGCGGGTTTCTACTGGCCTGGGTGTCGCCGGGGCAGTGGCCCAGGCAACGATTCCCTCGGTAACAGAGGCCTTCCTGAGTCAGGCATACGACCTGTTCCCGGATTCTGCGGCGGCTCGCGGTCTCAGCGATGAGGAGGCCGCCAAAGAAAAGGACAATGTGCCATCATCAAGACTGGCCCTGGCGCAGAAACTGTTCTCCCAGGTGATGAGAGGAGTGCACTGGTAGCGACCCAAGTAGAATAGGCCAGGCCATAGCACCCCTATGACCTGGCCTTTTTTTCGCCGCGATTTTCTTTCCTGATACCTGTCTATTACTGGCCGTTGGCTGGCAACGACCAGTGAAATGCCCTGGCCACTGAAATCAGTGCCCACAATGGCTCATTGCGTTAGAACTGCATCCATTGACACACATCACTAACAGTACCGCTGCTTTTGTTACAGACTGATTAAATGCTCCTAACCCTTTGGGTGCGTTAATGGTCAATAGTGAAAATAGCGCCGCGGCAAGCGGGGACTTTGCAGTCTTCGAGGACGGGGTGTATGCATACTCAAAGCGGGGGCCCAACCGAAAAGTAGCGCTTCGCGGTGATCCGCTTCGGGATACCCTGGAGACGCTCTACAGTGAGCATCGCTATATTGCTTCCATGCTGGATGTCATGGAGGCGCAGGAAAAACGCATGAGACCGGGCAAAGTCCCGGACTACAACCTGCTGTTGGACATTCTCGACTATCTCACCCACTACCCGGACAAGTATCACCATCCACGGGAGGATATGCTGTTTGCACATATGCTCGAAAGTGACGGCGAGTTTCAGTCTGAGCTCGATCGTTTACATCGCGAGCATAAGACTCTGCGCCATTACAACACTGAGCTATTCAATGAATTGACACGAATCGCCGATGGGCGCCCGATCGATCAGGCTAGCCTGAAAAAATCTATCCAGCGTTACGTGCTCGGCTACCGCAAACACATGGACTATGAGTCCAGGCAGATATTTCCCAGTGCAAGCGGTGAGCTGGACCCTGCGGATTTAAAAAAGCTGGAAGCAAATACGCGCTTCAGCGATGACCCGGTGTTTGGTGCCGAGGTTCAAGACAGATACCGTCGTTTGGGAAGGCAGTTGCAGGCGAAGGTGGAGGTCGCCAGCCAGCAATTGATCGCCAGGGAGATATCGGGTATTGAATCGGCTATCGAGAATTTGACCTCGACAGCCGAAACTCTGGGCAGAGTGAGGACTGCCATTGATCACCGCAGTCGCAGAGCCCTGCAGGAGCAATTAGAGACCATCAAAGCACATACCCCGTTTCGCGAAGGCCCTAGCTTCCTGTTCCTGCCGCTAGCGCTGGCCAGCAACCACGGTCGTCAGGTGAAGGCGGGGTTCAAGGCGTTACGGCAGATACTGGGACGCCAGGTAAAAACCGATGGCGGGCCGGATAAACCCACAAGGTCAACAAAAGGTAACTAGAATGCCCAGTTGGCAAGCTAAGCTGATGAACACCTGCACCAGAACCCTGATGAAGCCAGTAATACGCTTTGGCAAGCTTGAACCCATGCGTTCAGTGATGGGCGTTATGGACGAGCAACAGGAAAAAACTCTCCCGGAGGATATCAAGGCCACACCGGTGCAAAAGAGTGACTATCAGGGAGAGTGGGTGCGTATTAAGGGCAAGCGTCCGCGGCGGACCCTGCTGTACTTTCCCGGGGGCGGTTTCATCGTGCGTACCCGCACCCAGCACAGAAGTTTTGTGGCAAAGATATGCAGGGCGGCCAATGCCAAAGCCCTGATAGTACACTATCGACTGGCACCGGAAGTGCCCTTCCCGGGTGGGCTGGAAGACTGTCTGGCGGCCTACCATGATCTTCTCAAGCAGGGCATTAAGCCCGCGGATATCACCATAGCCGGCGACTCTGCCGGCGGCGGTCTGGTACTTAGTACATTGTTAGCCTTACGCGATGAAGGCAGTCCCATGCCATGCAATGCCGTTGTGCTATCGGCATTTGCAGACATGACCCACAGCGGCGAGTCGCGTCATTTCAACAAACATCGGGACCCCATGTTACCCACGCAGCGCATTGCCCAATTACATCAAATGTATATCGGTGAAGCCCTGCCGGGAGATCGTTACATTTCACCCATATTCGCAGATTTTGATGGGCTGCCCCCCATACTGGGACAGGTGGGCAGTACCGAGGTACTGCTTGACCAAACGGTGCAAGCCGCTGCCCAGGCCAAGAAAGCCGGGGTGCCTTTTTTCCTGGAAATCTGGGAGGAAATGCCTCATGTATTCGCCATGTTTGGCGTATTACCGGAAGCAGAAGTAGGCCTGGCCCGCATTGCCGAATTTATCAATTCTTCAAAACTGGACGCCTTACCGACGGAGTATGGTGATAGCCAATACCTGGGTCCGCCCACCTGCATGCTCGAAAAAATGCAGCCGCGCTGGATGAATCGACGCAAGCGCCTTGCCAACGACTACTGATGATCTTGGTTGGGCGTTAGACATACGGACCTGGCGAATCGACTGCTCCAACGGCTGCTGTAACGCCACACATCTGGCGTTACTTATTTTCTTCCATCTTCGCCTTGAGGTCAGCGAACGGATTATGGGTTGCAGGCTTTACTTCGCTTTCCTTGGTACTGCCATAGCGCACGAGATTCACAAACTTGGTGTGCTCCTCGTCGTGGCAATAGATGCACAGGAGTTCCCAGTTGCTGCCGTCACCGGGGTTGTTGTCATGATTATGGTCAACATGATGTACCGTTAGTTCCGACAGATTCTTGCGATCGAACTCGCGCGTGCAACGGCCACATATCCACGGGTAGATTTTCAGTGCACGCTCACGATAACCCTTTTCTCGCTTGGCATTGTACTCGAGCTGTTTTGCGCGCACCTGTTCAAAGCTAGTGGACGGTGGCTTTTGAATAGTCATGATGTTTTGATTTTCCCAGGTCACTCGATCGGTGAAAAACGACTTTAGCGAGCACAGACATTGTAGTCGAGCATGCACAATACTCTGCCCTGCCACCAATCATAAGGCATATCATCGGTAGCTCCTGGGAACTACCGATTTATGTACCTTGAGTTGCCGACTCAGAGCGCTTCGTATTTAAACTTCTGGCCACCCAAAGTCGCCTCATACATCAGACCACCCTTGGCCACGGTAAAGATTGCCATGCCCTTGCGATAACCTCCGGAGGCGGTGGAAGCATCGTTTTTACCGCCAGAAGCGCCTGCACTAGTGCCGCCACCGGTATTCGCCTGCGCACCTGCGGAAGCGGTAATGGCAGTTGCAGTTGCCTGCGCGCCGAACTCAAAATTACCGTCGGTGAATTGCTCCAGTGCACGTTTATCCTGGAGGAAAATTATCTGACTGTAGGCTTGGCCACCCAGTTGCAGGCCGTAGGTAACCTGGGTCACGCTGGTGTTACCGACGTGTTTACCACCGGCGTATACCCGTCCCTTACCATAGGCACCACCGATACCTATACCGCCTTTGCCAATAGTGGGGAAAAGAACATAGCCATAAGCCTTACCGAAAAACGCACCGCTCTCACCGGCATTAGCGAAAACTTTGCGGGCATCATCGTAATCGTCGGCAAAAGCAAGCTGACCTACAAGAGCCAGAGAGAGTGCAAAGAAAAGAGTCTGAATTTTGATTATCATTTTAGGTACATCCTCGTAGTAAATTTACTGTTAGCAGGCGCAGATGCGCTGCCGGGATTTATCTCGCATAGGCTCTCGTTCACATAACATGTTGATCAAACCATCCAGCCACATATTTGATTTGGAAAACGCGCATTTAAACGAGTAATAAGTAGGATAGCAGGTAGACGAGAATTTACCTTGTACTGGATCTAGAAAATTGCGATGAGAGAAAAAGGAAATTACAGTGATTTTGCTGGCAATGGCCCTGTGGTCAGGTAGCAGAGCTACCCAAAAGCTTACACCCACTGCCTACTGGCCCACGCCAGTGAAAACAGAGACGCTAGTTACCGGCTACACCTATGCTGCAGCTTGGCTAAACTATCGATAGGCGCTAGAAGCGTCATTTATCGTTATTCATAATTAAAGGAGCGAGTCAGCTCCGCTAACTAAGCTATCAACTTCAGGCGTTTAACCTGGCCCGCTACTCGCTATACACAGCTTAATCACTCTATAATCAGTGCATGGACTTAGTACAGCAAATCGTCACGCTTTGGGTTGTCATCGACCCTATTGGCACAATTCCGGTGTTTATAGCCGTGACAGCAGGCATGGCAACGAAGCAGCGACGCTCAACTGCACTTGTGGCCGTCGTTGCCAGTTTCGGCGTTCTTCTTTTCTTTTTGGTTTTCGGTCAACTGCTGATCAATGCCTTAGGCATTAGCCTTCTATCGTTCCAAACGGCCGGTGGCATAGTACTGTTTCTGTTTGCACTCACCATGATTTTCGGTGAGCCCAAGCAAGAAACCGACAAACGCTCAGTCGATCCTGACACAGAACTGCAAACTGATGAACGTCCATCCCCGGCAATTTTCCCGCTCGCAGTGCCGTCGCTGGCCTCTCCCGGAGCGATGCTGGCAATCGTCATGCTCACCGACAACGATCATGTCGCGATAGGCGATCAGATGATAATCGCGGGGGTCATGTTGGGAGTATTGCTTGTCGCCTATATTTTCATGTTGCTGGCCGAACCGATCATCAAGATTATCGGCAATTCAGGCGCGGCAATTGTCAGTCGAGTTATGGGAATGATCCTGGCATCAGTCGCAGCGGATGCTGTCCTTTCCGCACTGATAGAGATCGCTCACCAGGGTTCGCTTTAGCTTTCTGCCTGCCCTGCCCTGCCCCGTCTCTAGACGCAGCAGTCGGGTCCGCCCAACTTCACCCGCTTATATCTCCACTAGTATCAGGTGACCACGGAGAGAGGCTAGCCGGTTCTAAATGGCTTTGAACAACAGAACCGAAAACAAAGAGTCTTTGTCTATCCAGCTGTCTGCCATTTTCCACCCGCATTGTGCGATCAGTTCCTGCAGAGCACCAATTTCAAATTTTCGCGAGTTTTCCGTATGAACAGTTTCACCATGTTTAAAGTTGAAGGTTTGCCCTGATACTTCAACCGACTGATCTCGCTCGCTAACCAGGTGCATTTCTATTCTTGAGGCGGCTTCATTCCACCTTGCTTCATGGTTAAAAGCGGAGACATCAAAGTTAGCTTCGAGCTCTCCATTAATGCGCCTCAACAGATTGAGATTGAACTCAGACGTTATACCGGCAGCATCGTCATAAGCTGGAATCAGGATAGTGGGATCCTTTTTGAGGTCTGCACCGAGAATAAAATGTGCCTCTGGCCCCAAGTCAGTCCGTGCGCGTGTCATGAAACCAGTGATTTCGGTGCTCTCGAGATTTCCAATCGTGGAACCAGGAAAGAACCCAACGCGTGCGCCTTTGCTTGGTTTCTCAGGTAGATCAACAGTAGATAAGAAATCAGCAACAACAGGTTCTATTTTTACACCTGGATAATCTTTCTTTAGTGACGCCGCGCTGCTTTGCAAAAACTCTGCGGAAATATCGACAGGAATATAGGTGCTGAGCTCCTCCAGCGCGTCCATCAATATCCGGGTTTTGACTGAGGCACCGGCGCCATATTCCACCACAGTTGCATGTGGGCCCACATGGGATGCGATTTCAGGCGCATACTGCGACAAGATGCTGGTCTCTGTGCGTGTCGGGTAGTACTCAGGAAGAACAGTAATATCTTCAAACAGTTCTGATCCTCGCTCGTCATAAAGCCATCGGCAAGGAATAGCTTTTTGAACCTGCGAGAGACCTTCAATTACGTCGTCTTCGAACGTATTGTGAGCGATATTAGTCGTTTCAAACATTAATTTAACTCGTCGCGCGGCATCATTAGCCAGAGCCAACGCTTGTCAGGGTGAAAAGTATCAAAATTGAGGGGAAGCAACGGTGTTGGATTTAACGCTAGAATCCGCGAGGAGTAGTCTACCGACATTGACAGCTCTTTTGTGGATAGTAAGAATACAAAACCAAATTAGTTCCCAGGCTTGTGCCACTTCCTCGTATTTACGATGTTTTTTATGCTGGTTGACGCGTTAATCAGGCTTTGTCCTGATACTGTCTTGATTCATGAGTGTTTTGCTTTTCTTGCGAGACAGCCAAATTGTAGGCTTGCAATAAGCCCCATCAATGCAAAGCCTGCCATCAAAAGATAAAAGTCCTGGTGCCCTTCCAAACCCGGAGAGCGGTCCAAAATCCAGCCCGACATAGGACCCATAAAGACATCCGGGGTGAACCCGATCACGGAAACCAGTCCGGTGGCAGTTCCCGTTTCGACTGCCGGAACGTGCCCCTCTTCGAACAGCGCAAAGTAGATGCCACGCAATCCGAACACTGCGGCGCTGGTGACGATGACATTTGTGAACAGAACCCAAACCAGGGGTACATTGGGGGTATCGAAGGCCAGAAACCCAAAGCATAGAATTAAAAGACTAAAACATAGGGTTGTTGCGCGTGATGGCATGATCCGATCTGCCAAAAGACCCGCACCGACAGCCGCAATCGGACGTATCCAGACGCTATAGGCAGTCAATTCGGCCGCCTCAACTTCGTTCAAACCATAGGCAGTAAAAGCAAAGAGAGAATAATTGTCTATTCCTTTATATCCCACATAGGCCGCCACAATGATTAATGACTGCAGCCAGACCGTCGGCAATCTCATTACATCGATTGTACGTCGCACCAAATTTGGTCTATCAGGGTTTGTGTTTACCACCTCTACCTTCGGTTCCGGCACAAACATCCAAACCAATGGCACAGCCATAAATGTAAATAGTGTGTAACAATAGATCACATATTGCAGGGCATTCCTGCGCTCCTCGTCAGTAGTGAGCGCCACGTCATCGGGGAAAAAACTTCGCAGGATAAAAACGGCTATGACACCCACCATTGCTGCGAACAATCCGCGCCCGCCATCCAGAATCCCAAAAGCGCGCCCTTGCGCCGAAAAGGCGCCCCACTCACGTGTGGCACGGATTAGCGCGCCCCAAAACAAGAGAATCGTAGTCAAACCCCAAAAGGCGAATAGATACTGCAAGCCCTGATAGGTTGGAATCTGTGCAAAATAGAGCCCGCCTAATCCAGTCGCGATCAAGGAGGCGGCCAGGAGTTTACGAGCGGAGAACATATCAGCGAGCTGCCCACCTGGAAAATAGGCCAGCATTGCAATTACGCCATAGGAGGCATGGACAAGACCCAGCTCCATATTGCTTAGTCCAAAGACCTCAAGGAATGTAGGACGAAAGAACCGGGTCACATGGAACGGTAGTGAAAATATAGCCTCGCCCGCAATAATGAGTGCGGTCATCGTCATCATATAGGGAAGATCAGCACTAGTGATGCCGAAAGCGTATTTTTGAGGCCTACTCATATTCATTTGTTCTTCTGGGCATTAACCGGAGAACGAGTGGCATACCGGATTACACTCGCTGTTGATAATATCACCGGGGTTAATTCCGGGCATAAACTTGTGAAACTCTCCAGAGACCATGGTTGGGCTAGAGACAAGACGTGCGCCATCTTCAAAATAGGTTGTTGCCAGTGCCATGCGTGAGTCGCTGGACTTATTCGCACCGGCTGTGTGAAACGAGAGCGTATGGTGAAAACTAACCTCTCCCACATCGAACCCACTATCGTCAACGCGGACATTATTCTCGGTAAAAGCGTGACTGAGCTGTTTGTCGTAGCTTGCGTCAAATTTGCTAAACGGCAAGTCTTGTACAAGCTTATAGGTATCCATTCCCGCCGCAAACGCCAGAGGCCCCATCTCTCTTGGAATCGCCTGCAGTGGTATCCAGGCGGTGCAGACATTGAGGCTGTCGATCGGAAAGTGATGATAGTCATAATGCCAGGGTGTGCGCCCACAGTTTGGCTCTTTAGATAAAGCATTGTCATGGTAAAGACGTACCGCTTGAACGCCCAATAACTCGCTCGCAATCTGCGCCACTCGCTTGCTCAGAACGAAGCTGCGGACGAGTTCATCGTGCAGCCACATCATCTCATCACTTCGAAAGGCGAGCCCAGGTTCACGGCCCAAAGCCGTAATCAGAATGGCGTTAATGCGCTGCCTGAGGAGCGATAGATGTTCAGGATCAATGACATTTTTAAGCTTGATGTAACCATTGCGGGCAAACTGCTCGATTGACTCAGGAGACAGGCTATAGGGTTCTGAAAGTTCAGCCTCAATATGCGCAAGTCTGGACTTATCAATCTCAGCAAGGGTCTCTTGTCTATACGGTTCGAGCTTAGCGGCAGGAGTATCTCGATCACTTTCTTTTTCATTTTCTGCGAGCGTCATATACCAATTCCACCATTGCTGGTTGTCCTGGTCCCACTCCGATGCAACACCCTCGCTTTTCTGTTGCGCCTTAGACAAATAGTCACAGGACTCAGGCTCGGTCTTGAGGTTGTGCTTGGCGTTGATAGGGTCTGACACTAATCTTGCTTCCAGAAATTAAAAAAGTTAATTCGTATCCGGCGACTAAAACGTCAACAGGTCGCCGTAAAGGTTTTGTCTATATTTTTTTCCGGCACTGATGCGCGCGCAGCTGCGAGCAAACGCATCTAAATTCGTTGCGGCGGGAATGGGTTTGTTCATTTTTTTGCCCAGGCTTTCCTGTTTTTCAGCATCATCGTCAAAATGCACCCTTCATCGCTAATTGAAAAAGCTGGCAATCGCTCAGAATTCTTTTTTAAAACTCTGTTAGTGTAAAGCATCGATCGCACGAGCGTTCGCAAGTTTTCGTATTTGCGACCATTTTAGGGAGTATTCGGTTCAGCTATGGGTTCATATACGTCACAACAGAGCAGAATGATCGAGTCAATCGATCGCGCGGTGACAGATCTTGCGCAGATACAACCTTTGAATGATAGCTATTACGCACAGTGTCTTGAGATCTTCGAGGGCAACAGTGACCAACGGCTTGGGCTGCTGGATTGGCTGGAAGCAAAGGTTCTTTCCAGGATGTCGCAGGGCTCCAACTCCATTTTGAGCGTTGGTTGCGGCACAGGTGCTTTCGATGAGCAAATTTTACGCCATGCGCGCTCACGGATGAGCCATGTTGCGTACCTGGGCATTGAGCCCAATGAAATCGAAGCCGCTGAGTTTTTGGAAACTATGCGCGCACAGAAATCTGATGAAGTTGATGTTTCTGTTCTAGTACAGAAATTCGGTGACCGAGTCTTTGAGCAGGAATTCGATCTCATCCTCTTTGTACAATCGATCTACTATCTGGAAGACCGAAACGACGCCATTGATGCCGCGCTACAGGCACTGAATCCAGGCGGAGAGTTGGTTATTGTCATCGCTCCTGATGAAGCGCTCAACACGATTGCCAATCTTATGTGGCAGCGGCAAATGGGGCAGAAAAGTTGGTTTAGCGCGGATGTGAGAGCCCATTTCGAAGCGAGTGGACTGGATTACAGCGAGACGCGCATCAGTGCCAACTTGAAAGCGAACGAGTGCTTCGGCGAATCCAGCGAAAAGGGGCGCAACATCGTTGACTTCATTGTGCAAACGCGAACAGATCAGTTACCGACTGGGCTGCGCAACGACATCTCTGGTTTTTTGATGTCGATTTCCAAAGGCAAAGGCCCACTGACATGCCTTCCGCACCCCGTCGATATTTTTCGATGCAGGAAACCCGAGGCGCAGGATTAGGCTCGCTACCCAGCCATTCAACACAGCACAAGCCTGCGAGTGAGGCCAGGTTCTACTGTGCGGCGATGCCCAATGTCTCATTAAGTGCCGCACGCACTTCGTCGGCCCAAAATGTCGCCACCTTGCTTCCCGCCGGCAGGTCAGTCCATCCTCGTCTATAGGTGACCATGCCCTCACCGTTCACGACCATAAGTCCAGGAATAAACTTCACGTCATAACTTTCGGCAATGCTGTCTGCATCAGCAATCGCAGTGAGCGGAAATTGCAAACTGTCTACATATGCTTTGGGGTCACCTTCACCTCTTTCTTTGGCATTAAAGGTGATGATCTGTACGTCATGTTCTGCGAACTCCGCTTGTATCTGTCCGGCATAGGGCATGAACGCCTTGCAGTAGGGGCACCAGGTAGCCCAAAAAACAAGCACAGCGGGTTTGTCATTGAGGATCCCGGGGAAGCTCTTCTGCTGACCACTCACAAGATCGATGCCGGTCCACTTCGGTGCCTTATCCCCCTTATCCAGCCGGCCAGTCCTCGTCGGTTCCTCTAAACTACACGATGCTACCAGGAGCACGGCCAGGACGATCAGCAGCCCTTTACTTATGATTTGATGCACAACACTACTCCGGTTTTTTCTCCAATGGCGATGGGCCAGCTTAACCCATCTGACGCCTATTAAGGTATCGAGCGCGGACCTCTGGAGAATATTGTAAGCGCCGCAAACTGAGTTCTATCTGGCTGGATTTTCATCTCTAAATCTCGGTTTAGAGACGGTCTTCTTAACACTGTTCTTTAAACCGCAGCACAACCCGCTGATAGCCATGTGATGCAAAACTCGGCAGATGAGTAAGATCGCTCGCTTCCTCGTCTAGCTCCAGGTCGTCCAGCCTTTCGAGTAAAAGCTCAAATGCAATCTTGGCCTCCAGGCGAGCCAGTTCAGCTCCTGCGCAAAAATGCGGTCCGTACCCAAAGCCCATGTGCTTTCGAACATTTTTCCGGGTGATATCAAACTCCTCCGGCGCAGGGAATTCTGCAGGATCCCGGTTGGCGGCTGCCCACATCGGTAACACCATTCCCCCCTTTGGTATTGGACAACCTTGCAGCTGTGCATCGGCTGTTGCGCGGCGGTAGGTGCACTGGATTGGCGGGTCCCAGCGCAGCACTTCTTCTACAAACGATTCGATCAGCTCTGGTTGCTCACGAAGTTGCGTCACCAGAGCTGCGTCTCTGAGCAGGGCTACTATGCCGTTGCCGACGAGGTTGGTAGTGGTCTCATGGCCTGCCAACAAAATTTGGTCGATGATGGGAAGCAGTTCCTCGGTAGTCAAAGGCGGCTCACCGTCAATTCGTGAATTCACCATTTCGCTAAGTAAGTCATCGCTGGGGTGCAAGCGCCGTTCCTCGATGCGCGGTACAAAATACTGGTGCAGATCAACCACCGCATGGGCGACCTCCCTACGTCGTTCGTGACTGAGCATATCGATATTGCCCGAGATCATCAGGTCGCCCCAGTGCTTGAATGTCCAAATATCTTTGCGGTCGACACCCAGGATGTCGGAAATCACAGTCACCGGGAAAGGAACAGCGAACGCTGGCAGGAGATCCACTTGGCCCTCCTGGATGAACGCATCAATAAGGTCATTGGCGACCGCTCTGATCTGCGGCTCGAGCTCTCGCACCTTGCGCGGTCCCAGTGCCTTGCTGATAACCTTGCGGTGACGAGTGTGTACCGGAGGATCTGCAGTGAAAAGTGCGTTGACGATGGGGTGAGCATTGCTGAGTATCTCTTCAACGTCATCTTGCACCGGCTCGCTACTCACACCCATGTGACGCGGACCGCGATCATCTTCTGTAATGCTCGAAGAATAGAGCCCCGTATTTTTTGAGAGCTCGACCACGTCTGCATAGCCTGCCACGGCGAAGCCAATCTCGGGATCAATGGCAACCCCACTTCCCTCATGCATACGACGGTAAAGCGTGTAAGGGGACTCAATATGCGCGTTAGCGGTTAGATCGGTCTGGTCTACATCTTTTATTGTCATCTTGGTCTCGCCTCATCTGAAAGTAAGGATATCCTCTCTCGTCACATAACCCCGTATGCCACCATCGCATTTGCAACCTTGGTAAAGCCGGCAATATTGGCGCCTTTGAAATAATCCACGTGGCCACCTTTCTGGATACCAAACTCCACGCAGTCGTCGTGAATCTCCTTCATGATCTTCTGCAATCGCTCTTCTACCTCAGATTCCGACCACTGCAGACGCAAACTATTCTGACTCATTTCCAGTCCGGAAACCGCAACACCACCAGCGTTAGCGGCCTTGGATGGCGCATGCAGCACATCCTTCGCATCGCCAAAGACCTTGATGGCTTCAGGCGTGGTAGGCATATTCGAACCCTCAGAAATCGCTCGAACACCGTTCTTCACCAGTATCGCAGCCGCGACGGCGTCGAGTTCATTCTGCGTGGCGCAAGGAAAGGCAAGTTCACCCTTGATACCCCAGGGCTGCTTGTTTTTGTAAAACTTGAAGCCGTACTCTTCAGCTGCCTCCTCGATGCGGCCGCGGCGAACATTCTTGAGTTCCACGATCCAGTCCAACTGGTCCCGGGTGAGGCCATCCTTGCAATAAATAAAACCTCCGGTGTCTGACAGCGTCAAAACTTTTGCACCCATCACGATCAGCTTTTCAGCACAATATGTCGCCACGTTTCCCGAGCCGGAGATCAGGCATTTCCGCCCTTCGATCTGTTCACCATGATGGCTCAGCATCTGTTGCATCATATACACTGCCCCATAGCCGGTCGCCTCGGTGCGTATATAGCTACCACCAAATTCCAGCGCTTTACCCGTCAGCACACCCTCAAAGCGATTGACCAGGCGCTTGTATTGTCCGAACAGGTATCCCACCTCGCGCGAACCGACACCGATGTCGCCTGCGGGGACATCGGTGTCGGGACCGATGTGGCGATGCATCTCGGTCATGAAAGCCTGGCAGAAACGCATCACCTCTCGATCAGTGCGCCCCTTGGGATTAAAATTCGCACCCCCTTTGCCGCCACCCATGGGCAAGCCGGTGAGGGAGTTCTTGAAGACCTGCTCGAAGGCCAGGAACTTGAGTACGCTCTGATTCACGGTGGGGTGGAAGCGAATCCCACCCTTATACGGCCCGATAGCATTGTTCTGTTGCACCCGGAAGCCGCGGTTGACTCGCAGATCGCCTCTGTCATCCTCCCAAACAATGCGAAAAGTAATCACACGATCAGGCTCAGTCATTCGCTCCAGAATGCGCAGATCTTTGTAGTGTGGCTTATCAGCGATGTAAGGGATGATATCGATTGCCACTTCGTGCACCGCCTGATGGAATTCCAACTCACCCGGGTTACGGGCGATAACGCCGTCCATAAATTTATCCAGATGCTCCGCTTTGTCGACGACCATCTATTAATCCTCACTTGAGTCAGCAAAATCCAGCCTATAGGTGCCGGCAATTAATGTTATGGACTCGATAATAACCCAGCCAGCCTCTATCAAGCGACCGCCCTGCCGCACTGTTGCTGGTAATGTTCTGCGCTGATTGCAGCAACTTCGACTCGTTAATCTGGCGGCACCATGGTCAGTAGTGTCGAATGGCTGTTACAGCTCGTGGTTCTTCACATCGGCGCAACTTCTTAAGCCGGGCGTGGCGAGGTTTTCTCTATAATGACCGACCTTTACGACTGACGGCCCGCGACGGTACTGGCAAGTTATCCTCTCCAGATGACAGAAAACTGGAATCGACCTTCAAGCAACCGCCCTACCCCATTCGGCGAACTCACTGACTCCAGAATTCCTGCAGTGATTAGCGGACACCAAGTGCCTTCCGAGATTGAATAAATTTTGGCCTGCAGGAATCAGCTCGCAATAGCCGCCTGCTAATTATAAGCCTGGTTGCATCTTGGGTAAGTAAGCCGTGGCAATTGCTCCAGTTCCATCCTTGCGATTGACGAGCGTTACAGAGCCGTGGTGTGAAGCGGCTATTTGGCGACACAATACCAGTCCGATACCTGTACCCTTGGCTTTAGTTGTGTAGAAAGGTACAAATAAATTGGAGGGGTTACTGATACCCAGCCCCTGGTCCTTTATTTGTATTTCGCATTGTGAACCACTATCAACCGCCTGGATTTCCACTATTCCCTCATTTTTAGCACTGGCTTCGAGAGCGTTCTTAACCAGGTTGATTAGTAGCTGCTCGATGTGAACGGGATCACCGTAAAGAGAGATTTGGCCTCCAGTGTCGACGAGGTGCAGATTGGGACGACTGAAAAAGCGTTGTATCTTTACCAGTAGTTCGTTGAGATTAAAGTCGCGCTTGTGGGGCTCCGGAAGTCTGGCCACCTCCGCGTAGCCAGATATAAACGTTTTCAAACTGGTGGCTCGATCTTGCATAACTTCCAATACCTGAGCGGCCTCGCCAGTCTCGCCCTGTTGTTGGTTAAGGCTTTGCAGCGTTTGACAAATCGATATTATGGGTGAAAGTGAGTTGTTGACCTCATGGGCAATGACTCGAATCAAACGCTTCCAGGCGCTAAGTTCTTCCTGACTGAGGACCTGTTTTAAATCGGTTATGTAAATAATTTTTCCCGGGCGACCCTGCTCCCGGTAAGCCTGCTGCTGAATCTGCCAGCGGCCGCTGGCGCCGGGGAAGTTATGGTCAATGAGCTGATCATCGATGTCCAGGGGAATGCCTGTTAGTGGGCTGTCGGTAAGTTGCTGCCCGGGGGCTATTTCAGCGTCCAGCTTGAGTAGTGCAAGGGCGGACTTATTGAGCAGCTGAATACGGTCATTACTGTCCAGCACGATGATTGAAACTTTAATTTGATCCATTACTTTCTGCAGAAGCAAAAACAACTCATTTTCTTTGGCACGGCTGCTCATGAGTTCGTCGGACAGGGCATTGATTTGACCGTATAACTCACCCAATTCACTGCTGTTTTGGCCACCTCCGCCGCGCAGGCTGTAATCGCCATTTTTAATGGCTTCAATCAGAATACTTAGTGTACGAACGTGGTGGGAAAAACCCTTGTGAAGACTGTATGAAAAGCCCGCCAACCAGGAGACCAGCAATATAATAATCAACACCTTAAGATAAGGGGATACTGAAAGCTGGCTCAGAAACAGCATAGAAAGGATGAAACTGGGCGCGACGGCCAGTGCAAACAGTTGACGTGCTCGTCCCGAACTGGCGTGATCCTTAATGCGATTAGCAGGCAGCGTCATCTGTAGTTCATGCCGTATTTATCCAGGCGCCTATAGATGGCGGAGCGACTGAGTCCAAGAGCTTTTGCGACCAGGGCCGCATTGCCATCTTGCTTGGTCAGGTGTAGCTCAATTAACCATCGCTCGGCTTCCTCGAGCGTCATTTTTTCCAACTGATCGTTCGCGGGGTTGATATTCTGGCCAGGGTCCGTCGTGGTCGCCAAGGTGAGTTGCAAGTCATCGGCTGAAATGGCGTCACCAGGGCACAACAGGCATGCTCGTTCTATCACATGGTGCAGCTCACGCACGTTGCCTGGCCAATTGTATTGGCAAAGGTGTGTGACTGCCTCATCGGAAAACACCAGATCTGGCCGACTGAATTGCTTTGCTGCCAGCTGAAGGAATTGTAGTGCGAGCAACGGAATATCATCCTGACGCTGGCGCAAAGGTGGTAGTTCAATCACGATACTGTGTATGCGAAAATACAGGTCCTGTCGAAATTCCTGGCTTTGTATCAACTTGTCCAAATCAGCATTAGTGGCGGCAATCAGGCGAATATCAGCTTTTTGTGTGACGGAGCTGCCCAGTTTTTCAAATTGTCGCTCCTCTAATAGTCGCAACAGCTTTGCCTGCTGTGGTAGAGGCGTATTGGCTATTTCATCAAGGAACAGTGTACCGCCCTGCGCTAATTCAACACGCCCTACTCTGGTATTTTTGGCGTCTGTGTACGCGCCTTTTACGTGACCAAACATTTCACTCTCAAAGCCTGATTCGGAAAGTCCGCCCATATTTACTGGAATAAAAGCCTGGCCGTGCCGTGTCGAAAGCTCATGGATATGTCTTGCAAGCATGCTTTTCCCGGTACCATTTTCTCCGGTAATGAGTATGCTGAGGTCGGTAGGTGCCACGCGCGTTATGGTCTCCATTAGTGCCGTCATTGCCGGTGAGACGGCAATCAGTTCCCCGGGCTCGGGTTTTAGCAGGGCATTTTCCGCACTTAAACGCTCGGCACGCTGCTCGGTTTTTGCGAGCTTCAGCTGAGTATTAATAATCGCGAGCAGTCGATTATTGTCCCAGGGTTTTTCAATGAAGTCGTTGGCGCCTCGGCGCATCGCTTCTACCGAGAGCTGAATAGTTCCCCAGCCGGTCATTACCACCACCGGGAGTTGTTCATTTAATTTTCGCAGTTCACTCAATAGCTCCAGGCCTTCAATGCCCGAAGTGGTGTCTTCACAATAGTTGAGATCGATCAACGCCAGGTCGGGAACTGATTGTTGAGCCTTTTTAATAGCCTCAGCGGGTGAAGATGCACACAGGACAACAAAGCCTGAGGTTTTGAGGAATAGGCTCAGGGCTATCTGCACGCTGGTATCATCATCGGCGACCAGTATTGTCGCCCGGTTGATTGCAACTTGTGTATCTAGATCTTTTGGCTTCATTAACGCAGGTGCCTTCATTGATGGTGCAAGCGGCTGGCGGGTTCTCCGCGAGTGGCTTTATAGATGGGAATAATACTCGCAACGGATGATACGATCGCGATTATTATCACAGCGACTGCATAGAGTCCAAAGAACTTCACAGCCTGTTCACCGAGCATGTCAGAAAATAGTAGATAAAGAACGACCGTCATTGGAGCGCCTATCAGCAGGCCCCATAGCAGCCTTCTGGTGTTCCGCAGTAAAAAAGATTGTATTATTTTTCGGCTGGTGCCGCCCAGTGCGCGGCGAAGTGCGATCTCCTGAGTCCGCAGATAGGTGTCTCTGGAGGTTAATGAAAAGGTACTGAAAAATACCAACAGGGTGCTCATGGCCGCGAAGGCAGCAAATGCTCCGTTGATAAATCTTGATATAGCTGTGTCGAAATTCCAACGCTCCTGCAACGTTCGCAGAGCATCAATACTAATTCTGGGATCCACCTTGAGACCGGCGGCCTCAATGTCGTCCATGTAGGCTTTGGGGTCCCCGCGCGTGCGAGCGATCACCCGCAATAGACCCGCAAAGGCTCCTTCTAACGGCAGACTTTGTGACAGCGGTCTAAACAGAGAGGTGGTATCGGCATGCTGTGGGATGGGGTCGCCCTGGATAAAATGGGGTATGACACCGATAACAGTTAGCCATTGTGCGACCTGTTCGTCAGGCGTTCCCTCACTTAGGGCTTGCAGACGTTTCCCCAGCGGCGATTCATCTGGCCAAAGTGCTTCAGCCATTATTTCGTCGATGATGACCACGGGTGTGGAATCAGCCGTATCCTGTGAGCTGAAATTACGACCCATGATTGGTTTCAAATTCAAAGCATCAAAATATTTGCTGGAAACCGAAATAATTCCCTGAGTGCGGAAGGGGCTGTCATCGTCAAAGGACTGCCCCTCTATGACCAGGTCGTGCATCGGGCCACGCCGCGCAGGCAGTGCATTGGTGACACCCGCCGATACAATACCAGGAATAGAATCGATAGCCAGCTCCAGGGCTTGACTGTATACCACTCGATCTTCGCGAGTCGGATAATCGTTGGGGGCCAGCAGAATATGACCGGTGGCAAATTCACCGGGGTCAATACCTTTGTCCATGGTGTACTGCAGCCACAAAAAGAGCGCCGCAAGAAGAGACATGACCAACATGCTAGCGCTTAATGCAATCTGCGCAATGAGTAAGAGTCCACCCAGTCGGCCACTGCTGCGACCGACAGCGCCGCGATTCCCGTCATTGAGAACCGGTGCTGCCGGGGAGCGCACACAGTGCCAGGCGGGAAGCGCCGAAGTGATTAACCAAACGGCGAGCGTAGCCACTGCCACCATTAATATGCTGTGAGCTTCCAACTCGTAGTTCCACCAAAAAGGCACTCCAAAGTCCAACCAGGTTTTGATTATGGGTTGGGATAAATCCAGTAGCCAACCTGCGAAAAGAATGCCTAAAACGCCACCGCAAAGACACAATATCAGCGCCTCGGACATTACTTGCCACAGCAAGCGTGAGGCTGGCGCCCCTAGTGCTTTCCTCACCGCCAGCTCCCGGGCGTTCTCACTGTTGTGTGCCAGTAGCAATATTGCAATGTTAAAACTGACGAGCAGTAACAGTGCTGCCGCTACTGTGAATAAAAGCTTGGGAAAGTAATCGGGGTTCACGCTAAATAGTTGTTGAAAAGGCAGCAATCTAAGCTTACCGACTGTCTCTTGGGGCACTGAAGATGCCTGCTTTTTTTGCTCGTAAGTTTGATAAAACTGATTGAGCTCAGCTCCCGCGTCGCTCATTTCAACGCCGGGGGCCAGGCGGCCCAGCAAAAATAACGGTTCGATCAAATTATCGGGAGTGAGCTTAAGTGGTAGCCATAAATCGTGGGTTACCGGGAACACAAAAGACTCGGGCATCACTCCGACAACCTGGTGTATGTTCCCGTGGATAACAACATCCTGTCCAAGAATATCCGGGTCTCCGTTGTGTACGCTCTGCCATAATTCATGGCTGATTACCGCCACATCGGGCGCGTCGATTTCAGCGTCTGTCGCGATCAGTGTACGACCGAGCAGCGGGCGTGCATCAATCATGCTGAACATCTGTGGCGATGTGATCATTGTGTGCGGTCTAGCAGCATTCTTGCCATTGGAGTAGTTAAGCCAGTTCATAACTTTAGCTGCCACTAAATGGCTGCTGGATAGTTGCTGTTCTCTAAGCGCGTTGATCATAGACGCGTTTATTTTTTGGTAGAGCGCAGGCTTGTCGTAGGACTCCTCTACAATCGCCACAAATAACTGCTCGCCCCCAGTGATCGGAACGGGGCGATAAATTTGAACATAGGTAAAAGTATAGATACACAGGGCCAGCGCGATGCCTGCAGTAATCACCGTTATCGCCAGCGCAGAACTGCCCGGGCTTTTAAGCAGTCGTTGAGCCGATTGTTTGAGTTCGAGTAACCAAATCATTAGTTAATCCTGATGCAATGCTACCGAGGGTTCTACCGCTACAGCCCGGCGTGCCGGTATCAGACTGGCGACAATTAATACTGCGCCAAGAATGACCGCCACAATTGCAAAGTTACCCAGGAATAACATTACCTCCTGCGCTGTATCGGTAACCCGCTGCCCAAATAATATTTCATAGGCAGCAAGAGTGCTCAATACCAGCCCGAGGAGTAGGCCGATAATTAGCTGTTTACTTGCTTGCCCCAACAGTAATCGCACAATACGGGAATTCGCCGCACCCAGCGCGCGGCGCAAACCAAGTTCGTGGGTGCGCAGCACCGTTGCCCGGGACATGATAGCGTAGATACCTCCGGAAGCCAGAATCAAGGCCAGGGCGCCGAAAATCCCAAACAATCCGGTAAAGAGTTTAAGCCCGTTTAACACCTGGTTGATGCGCTCTTCCAGAGTCCACAGGGCGTCAATGGGTACCATGGCATCAACAGCATGGGTGGCCTCTACCAGCACCTGGGCAAAGTTAGCTGGGTTGCCGTCAACTTCGGCGATAACCTGCACTACGCCAGCAAGGGCTATTGCCTGGGCGAGAGGCCTGAACATGGCGGTTTGAGCCAGCCCTTCGCCGGAGGGGAAACCCTGAATCAGGTGAGGCACCACCCCAACTATGGTGAGCCATTCACCGTTGGTCTCAGGGTTGAGCTGCACTCGCTTGCCCAATGCCGATTCACCCGGCCACAATTTTTCGGCAAACAGTTCGTCGACTATCACCACCGAGGTTGAATCCTCCGTATCACCGCTGTTAAATCCTCGTCCTTCTTTTACTGCAATACCCAGAGACTCGAAATAGTTGTTCTGCACTGCAATCAGACCTTCGCGGGGGTAACCCTGCTCCTCTTTCAAGTCTCGATCTTCGAGATTGTAAGGTTGCTGCTGACTATTGGTGCCAATTAAACTGGTCGCGGACGAGGCGGCAAGGACACCGGGGCGACTGGTGAGTTGCGCACTCAGGTCTTCAAAGAAGCGCACCTGGCTGGCACGATCCGGATAATCAACGACAGCCAGGTTTACATGGCCGGTAATATAGCGCTCGACCTCAACTCCGTAGTCAACATCCATGGTATCCATCATGGTTCTGACATTTCCGACAGTGGTGCTGAGCAGGACGCTAGACAGGGCAATCAACAGGCACACCAGAGCCCTAACCATGCGACCGTTGCCCTTGCCGGCTTGCCCCTTGTTGCCGTCTTTTAGCACCTCATTGCAGTTGACACCCGAAGCGCGCCAGGCTGGAATTATTCCTGAAAGTAGCCAGGCCACAACAGTCGCCAGTATCGCCAGTAGGAGTGCATCAGAACTGAGGCCGAACGTCATCCAGTAGGGGGTTGGGAAGGAGAATACCGAGCCGATTACCGATTGCATTAGCTGCAGCCCGGCCCACGCAAAACCAATGCCCAGCACGCTGCCGGACACGCATAACAGCAAGGATTCGCTCAAGGTCTGACCGATAAGGTGAGAGCGAGGCGCGCCGAGGGCGCTGCGAATAGCGACCTCGCGGGTGTTTTCACTGGCTCGTGCCAACAGCAGCATGCTGACATTGGCCACTACCAGCAGCATAATGGCCGTTGCGGTAACACCCATAAGAGTGAAAATAAAGCCGCCGTTAAGCATAAACATCTGTGTCGGCGACCAGGCGGCGACCGAGAGTCTTTCGAAGTGCTTGGGGTGCTCTTGCGCCAGTTGCTCCATAACTTCAACCAGTTCGGTCTCAGCCTGAAGCGTTGAAACACCGGCTTTGAGTTTGCCAAAAACCAGCAGTCCCGCTGCTTCAACTGGCGCAGTAGCGGTAGGCAGTTGCAAAGGAACCCACAGGTCGTGGTTGATTGGGAATCGAAATGCCTCGGGCATCACGCCCACGATAGTGTGAGTGTGGCCCTCGATACGGGCGGTTTTACCCAAAATGTCTGGGTCGAGTTCATAGATATCCTGCCACAGCTTGTAGCTGATCACGGCAACCTTGGCGGCGCCCAGTCTTTCGTCTTCTGATACCAGAGTGCGGCCCAATAGCGGTTGTGTACCCAGAGTATCAAACAGGCTGGCGCTGGTTTCAGCGGTCCAGGGGTAGGAGCCGTTGTTGCCGTCACTGAGGCTCATCCAGCGGAACGCCCGCAGCGCACCGAAATGTTCAAACCCGGTTTGGGTTTCCTTAAACTGCTGAAAGACGTAGGGATTGAGAGAGCCTTGAGAGGACTTAAAGGTCGGGAATACCTGGTCGACAAACACAATGCGTTCGCCGTCATCGAACGGCATATCGGCATAACTCAAGGTTTTCATGAACGAATAAATAAAAACGGTGAGACCTAGTCCCACAGCGAGGACCAGGCTCACCAGGACCACAAATCCTGGCGATCGGCTGAGACGGCGCAGGGCGTACTTAAAATCAAACATGCTGTCCATAATGGTTGTCTCGTCAGTAAAAGCTTACTCAATGTCCGGGCTGAATAATCGCCGATGCTTGCTCGGGCAATCGTATTTGTCAGGCGCTAGAAGCCTCGGTTACAGGAACGCCAGCGAGTGTTGTGTCGCGAGATATATCATCAATCACCTTGCCGTCGAACAGCACCACCTGACGGGAAGCATGTTCTGCTGAACGCGGATCGTGAGTCACCATGCAAATGGTGGCGCCTTCTGTGTGCAGCTTGTCCAAAAGCTCCAAAACGATGTTGGCGTTTTTGGAATCCAGATTACCTGTGGGTTCATCGGCCAGCAGTATTTTGGGCTCGCCAACCAGGGCGCGGGCAATCGCAATCCGCTGCTGCTGCCCGCCCGATAACTGCGAAGGCAAGTGATTGATTCGGTGGGCCATGTCGACCTGCGCCAGGGCGTGTTCAACCTTTTCCCGCCGCTGGGCTTTGCTTAGCCCCCTGCCATAGGTCAAAGGTAGCTCAACATTTTCATACACCGTCAAATCACTAATCAGATTAAATGCCTGAAACACAAAACCAATGTCGCGGTTGCGAATAACAGCCCGTTCGTTGTGGTTGAGTTCTGATACATCGGTGCCTGCCAGGTGATAGCTGCCCTCGGTGCCAGTATCCAACAAGCCCAACAGCGACAGCAGGGTTGATTTGCCACAGCCAGATGGTCCGGAAATGGCCACGAACTCGCCCTGGTTAATCTGCAGGTGAATATCGTTCAGCGCCAGCGTCTCGAGCTCCTGGGTGTAAAATATTTTCTTGATTCCTTGCAGCGCAATAATGGTCTTTGTGCTCATGATATTGATCCTTGAAATAAACAGTAGGAAATTAATTAAGGTAAATTTTATTCCGGTCCTGCCAGTCGCGGCTGTCCGATAAGATGATGCGGTCACCCGGTTCTAAACCGTCGACAACCTGAATGCGGTTGACCGATGCCTTACCCAGCTTCACCGCGATGCGCTCGGCGTAGCGACCTTGGGTATCAAGGCGAAACAGCTGCGTGCGGCTGTCCTCTTTGACATAACTGGGCTTACCGACACTGAGCGTATTGTCCAGGCGAGTAATGTAGATGATGCCGTCCACCCGCAGCGCTGGCCGTGAGCCCTTGGGGAGTTTGTTGGGTAAGGATACGTCTACCACCACCGTGCCATTGATTACCGATGGGTCTACCCGACTGACAGTGCCTGCTACCACACCGTTACGCGTATCCACTTCCACAGACTGCCCGGCTGCCAGTTCAGAAGCCTGGGTGGCCGGAATCTCAAGTTCAGCATACAGTTGTTGCTGGTTGGCGATACGTGCGACCTGGCTGCCGGCGTTTACCTGCTGGCCGATTTCCAGCGGCAAAGATTGCACAATACCCGACATGCCGGCCCGAAGTGTCAGGGCCTCTACATTGGTACTAGCCTGGTCCAGGGCCTTTTCCAGTTGCGACACCTGGGCCTGCTCCGCCGCCAACTGCGCTTGAACATTTTTCCGGGTAAGCGCCATGCGCTCACGCTCGATAACCAGGGTTTCTTGCCGTTGGGTCGCTTCCAATTTTGTTCGTTTGAACTGGACTTCAGTTATGGGGGAGCTGGGCAATGCCATCAATTTGGTTTCGGCCCAGAGTTCAAGATTGCTGCTTTGCGAGGCAAACTCCGCACTTAATACCGCCGCGCGCAGATCGAGCAGCTGTGCTTCAAGCTCACCTTGTCGAGCGGTTAATCGCGCGCGGCCCCCGGTGAGTGCGGCACGGGCATCCTCGAGTGCAGTGATGAGGGTTGGACTGCTTAAAGAAACCAGTGGCTCACCCTGTGCGATCTGAGCGCCCGGCTTGAGATGAATGTGCGTCACTCTTCCGGCAACCCGCGAGGCCAGGGATTCAACATTCACCGGCTCAAGTGTGCCGTTACCGCTAACTTTAATTTCGAACTCGCCACGCACCACAGTCCCGATACGGAGGGTTTCCCGATCAACTCGCATGGTCGTGAAATCCAGGCTAATCATAAAAGCGATAAAGCTGATACCCGCAAGAATAGCGCCGCCTATCCACAGTTTTCGGCGGCGTTTATGTGGTTGCGTGTCACGGGTCTTGTCCACTTTGGTTACCTACATCGATTGATCGGGTTGTTCAGTTACCAAATAGGCATTACTTGATCGAAATTGAAGCCAGAGCACTCATCTGCGCTATTTGGTCGCGATTACGTTGCAGCAGTTCACGGTTGCTGGCAATCAGTGGATGTGCATTATCAACTGACAGGAGCGCATCGTATAGTGCACTGGCATGATGATAGTCACCCTGCCTGAATGCGAGTTGCGCCAAAGAGAGATGTTGGAGGCCTACTTTTGGGGCCAGATCAACAGCAATTTCCAAACTTTCCCGCGCTACCTTGGGTTGGCCCAGTGCAAGCTCGATGAGTGCGCGGTTGTGGTATACCGCCGACCTGTACTCGCGACTGTGGGACCCACTGCGTAGGGCCTTGTTGCAGGCCGTGACGCTCAGTGTTGCGGCATCGCCCCCTTGTGCGGCCAGCGTGGTTTGCTCGAAGCAGGTTTCTGCAGCCGGATTTCTGTCGCCAAAGTAGGCGACTTCATCGGCGAACGCGATATTGAATTGAGTAAGCATGATGGTTAAAACGACTAAGCGTATTGTGGTTGTCATTTTACAGTCCTCGGTTGTGTGATTTCTAGGGTTCGCCCCGACCCAGGTTCCTGGAGCCTGCCGCTGCTTCGGCGGGGGTTTGGTAGAAACACTTGCAGTTACCGTGCCAACTCATAAGTCATTGATATATATGTAAATTAATATTCTTGGGGACTCGACTTTTATTTGCTAATCCCATTTCCGGGACAGAAGTGGGCCTGCCGTGTCCCGATAATGAGACGGTAGGGTACGAACAGGTGCTGGCAAAAGAACTTTTCGCGGCCAGTAAATGTTGGGCGTAGGGATAGTAGTGACAACTTAAAAAAACAAGAGCGAGAAAATTTCGATTAACGAGCTTCAGGCAACTGTCCTTTCCCACTGAGCGAACGCAGCTTCCCTGAATTTTCGATAGTACTTGGTTTTGGTCAGGTGCTTTCGCTTAAGTCTTCCAGCGTATATCGTACCTATCTTGACACACCACAAGCGGATCGCTTCGCGGCTAACCGTGACGCATAGTTCAGCAAGAAGGTTTTCAATATCTCGGTGACTCAGATTGAGTCTGTAGTAGAGCCAGACAGCGCAGCCGCTTTATCCACCCTATACTTTGAGATGCAGCCTGGTTGATGGTGCAACTTCCAGACTATGAGTATGATTTACCCTTATGTTAAATACCCTAGCAAACACAACCAGTACTTTACTGCTGCTGGTCTTTGTAGCCGGTTGTGCGACTCAGTCAAAAGCGCCAGCTATTGCAGATAGCCGGCCCACAGTCCGCTGTCTCTGGGGTAGTCAACAATTTAATCTCTGTGCCCATGAAACAGAAGCCGAGATGATTGAGTCTTTGTTGGCTGAAATGACCGTGGATGAAAAAATTGGCCAAATGACCCAATCGGTTTGGCACAACAACGTTTCACCAGAAATTATTCGTGATCGGGTAATCGGCTCCATTATTCATACCGATGGTCCTGTGCCTGGCCCTGAGGTCGCGGACTGGACCGCAACCTTTGACCGCTTTCAAGAGCAAGCCCTGAAGACTCGTCTTGGCATTCCCTTGTTAATTGGTGTGGACGCCGTTCATGGCCAGAATACCTATGAAGGTGCGGTGATATTTCCCCACAACATTGGCATGGGGGCAACTCGAAATTTTGACCTGATACGCCAAGCCGCAGAAATTACTGCTCTGGAGACCGCTGCAACAGGCTTTAACTGGACCTTTTCACCCTGTATTGCCATGCCGGAACATGAGCATTGGGGCCGGGTGTTTGAAGGTTTTTCCGAAGACCGAGACCTGACCATCGCTGCGGTCAAGGCTTCCGTTCAGGGTCATCAGGGCGCTTCTTTGACGCTGCCCCATACGGTAGCGGCAACGGCGAAGCACTTTATTGCTGACGGTGGCACCGAGGGTGGCCGTGAAGGCGGTAACGCCATCCTCACTAATAAGGAAATCGAGGAGCGCCACTTGCCCACCTATCAGGCCGCTGTTGATGAGGGTATTGCGGCCATCATGGTTGGCTTTAACTCAGTGAATGGCATTAACATGCATATGCACACTGAGCTGGTTCAGGGAGTGCTTAAAGATCAGATGGGCTTTAACGGCGTGGTCATGACAGACTGGCTGGGTGGTACCCGCTTCGGCCCGGCCCATACGGTGATTAATGCCGGCGTAGATGTTGCCATGCAGCCGGGCAACCATGATGAATTTATGGCTCAGGTTAAGGGCTCTGTAGACGATGGCACCATACCCAAGGCGCGTATCGATGACGCCGTGCACCGCATTCTGGCCCTGAAGTTTAAATTGGGCTTATTCAATGAGCCTTTCGCAAAAAAAGAACTCGCCCAATCGGTAGGGTCTGACGAACACCGGGCGGTGGCCAGACAAGCGGTGCGTGAATCGCTGGTTCTATTAAAGTCAGAAAATGACGTCCTGCCCCTACTAATCCATGAAGCCATTGCTGTTATTGGCCCACATGCTAATAACAGCGGCCTGCAAAGTGGTGGTTGGTCGAATCATTGGCAGGGACAGACTACCAATTACCGCGGTGCAACCACCATTCTGGATGGCATTCGTGGCGTCTCAAGCAATGTAGAGTATTCTCAGGTGGGCTGTCATGAGACCATGGCGGCTAAAAAAGTGGTGGTGGTTGTCGGTGAACTACCCTATGCCGAATTCAAGGGCGACTCCAAGAATCTGGATATTCCGGACTATCAAAAGGCCATGATCGACAGCTGCGAAGCACTCAACAAGCAGATTGTTTTAGTCTTGGTTTCTGGCCGGCCTATGACTATTACCGACTCTATCGATAAAAGTGATGCCTTTATCGCTGCCTGGTTGCCTGGCTCTGAGGGTGCTGGTGTGGCTGACTTTTTGTTTGCCACCGACGACTTTAAGCCGGTAGGCACGTTGCCATTCTCATGGCCCAGCGCCTTTGAAGATTTACCTTTGGCGGCTGACTCAGACAAGGCCCTGTATCCCTTTGGTGCAGGTTTAAGCGACTATTAGTTCGGGCATAGCGTTTGATTGGTGCCTTTAGTTTCAAGGATGGGCCACCTCCCTGCTCCATGCAGCAAACGCACTCATCCTCAGGTCGCGCGAGGGTACCGCTGGCATCTGTAAACACTCATGCACCAAGTCTAGCCATATCTGACCCTTAATTTGGTAATACCCACTTGCGGCAACGTCCCGAGCGCATATTGGCTGCCATATTGATACACTGGGCGCTCTGCGGGGCCGCCAAACAGGCGAACCCGGCTACGTGAGCAATACCTTGGAAAAAATCAGCATTTTCGTCGATGTTCAGAATATCTATTACACTTGTCGCCAGACCTACCAGCGCAACTTCGATTACAACAAGTTTTGGGCACAGGCTACCCAGGGTCGTGAGCTAATTGGCGCCTACGCCTACGCAACTGATAAAGGCGATGCCAAGCAAATGCAGTTTCAGGCCATTCTCCATGCCATTGGCTTTACAGTGAAACTGAAGCCGGTATTAAGACGCCGCGATGGCAGCACCAAAGCCGACTGGGATATCGGTATCGCACTCGATGTCTACGAGGCAGCCGCAGAATGTGACACCGTGGTATTGGCAACTGGTGATGGCGACTTTGGCCTGCTGTTAAGCCGCATTAAAAAGAACTTTAATACCGATTGTGAAGTTTATGGGGTTCCGGCGCTGACCTCAGACCTGCTCACTTGCGAAGCCAGCAAGTTCGTTGCAATCGATCAGCAATTGCTGCTCAACTAAGCCGTAAGCTAAGGGACTGCCCACAGATGGCTATAAACTGGTACCCAGGCCACATGCACAAGGCCAACAAGGAGATGACCGAGCTCCTGCCCGACGTTGACCTTGTCATTGAGCTTCTGGATTGTCGCCTGCCCTACAGCAGCCAGAACCCTGCTATTGCCAAGCTTTGCCAAAATAAGCCCTGTATAAAAGTGCTGAGTAAATCTGATCTGGCCGACCCCGCCGTGACCACACAATGGCAGGACTACTTTGAGCATACAGACTCAGTCAAAACCTTGCTCACCACACTGGACCAGGCCGACAAAGCACAAAAACTCCTGCACTTTGTCCACAAGTTGGTCCCGCAGAAGTCGAAATCACGTTCACATGTTCTGGCCATGATTACCGGCATACCAAATGTGGGGAAATCGACCCTGATTAATGCCGTAGCCGGCCGAAAAGTTGCCAAAACAGGCAACGAGCCTGCAATTACCAAAGGGCTGCAGAGAATCCGCATTAACGAGGAACTTATCTTCCTCGATACTCCCGGCATTCTTTGGCCCAAGATTCACAACGAAAACAGCGGCTACAGGCTTGCGGTCTCGGGCGCCATCAGGAGCACCGCGACAGAGGTTGAAGATCTTGCCTTCTACTTGAGTGGCTTTATGCTGCAGCATTATCCACAGCTGCTAATAGATCGCTACCAGCTCGATAACACACCTAACAGCGATGTTGAGTTTCTGGAACAACTGGGCGCCAGACGAGGCTGCCTGCGAGCCGGTGGGCATGTCGACCTGGAAAAGGTTTCCACCATTTTGGTCAATGAATTTCGCGCTGGCTTGCTAGGACGCATCACTCTGGAGACAACAGCCATGATTCAGGCCGAAGAAAAGGTCCTGGCGGAAGAAAGACGGAAGAAAGCCGAGCAGGAAGCAAAGCAAAAGAACCAGAAACACAACTCCCGCAAAGACTCTGGTAGCAAACGGTCGTAGCACCCCAAGCGCTCTTTACCAGGGCATCACCACCCACTGAGTCCTAATACGAGCAAGCTGATGCAAGCACCAAGATCCATTCATTGGCTCATGCTAGGGTTCCTTAGCACGGCCTGGGGACTCGCCTTTTATCTCATCGCCGTGGGCCTTGAATCCTTCGCCCCACTAACGCTTGTCAACATACGCCTTTTCGTCGGAGCGCTAACGCTCTATATCATCATGCACTGGCAGGGTTATTCGCTGCCCCGCTCAGGCCAATGGTGGGGGCGTTTCTGCATACTGGCAATCACCGGCAACCTCATTCCTTTCTTACTGATTGCCTGGGCGGAAACGCGCATCACCAGCGCCCAGGCGGGCCTATTGATGGCGCTAATGCCTATCAGCACCGTACTGTTGGCCCATTTCTTTGTTCACAACGACACCCTGACACCCAGGCGCATAGCGGGAATTTCGTGCGGCTTTGGGGGCGTAATGGTGCTGATAGGCGGTGATGCACTGGCCGGCATTGGCGGCAAAGCACTGACGGCGCAACTAGCGGTATTGGTGGCAACCCTGGCCTATGCCAGCAATGCGGTGTATACCAAAAGCATCCCCAGCATCAACACACTGGTGGTCGCCACCGGCTCACTGATTGTAGGTTCGCTAATACTGCTGCCATTCACACTGACCCTGGAGCAGCCTCAGCTACAGACAGCCTCATTGAATTCGTTGGCGGCGACTCTGACACTGGGAGTGTTCTCAACGGGATTGGCGACCTGGACGTATTTTCGGGTGGTAACAGACTGTGGCCCCACCTTCCTGTCGATCATCAATTACATTATTCCGGCAATCGCTTTCGCCGCTGGCGCACTCTTTCTTGGTGAAGCGACAGCACCCAGTCAATTTCTGGGACTATTCGTCATTTTGCTTGGCATTGCACTCACCCAGAATAGCGGGGCTGCTGCAGCACCGATCAAGCTCGACGAATCGCCATAAAAAACTGAGACCTTATCAAAGCAGGTGTTGTAAATCAGGCAGGTACTTTTCCAGCGAGCCGGTGTTGAATACCACCACCTCGTTACCCGGCTTGATCAGGCCGTCATTAACCAAACGTGGTATTGCGGCTAGACAGGCTGCACCTTCAGGGCATATCGACCAGCCCTTGTCTTTCCAAACTTTACTCAGCGTTTGGTGGATATCCTTTTCTGGCACTGCCACGGCCGCACCGCCAGACTCACGGATGATTTGTAACACTCTGAAGTGCCCAACACCGCCAGGTACATTGACCCCATAAGCCAGTGTGTCCCCGGGTGTGGCGGCAATGGTCTCTTGAGCACCGCTCTCAAAGGCCTTCACCAGTGGCTGCGTCGCTTCCGATTGCACACAAATAACTCTAGGGCGGAAATCATCAATCAAACCCAGGCATTCCAGCTCACTCCAGGCTTTCCACATTCCCAAAACACCAGTACCACCGCCGGTAGGGTAAATCACCACATCAGGCAACTTCCATGGGGCATCTGCTTGCCTGGGTTCGGCAATTTCCAGCCCTAAGGTTTTCTTACCATCGATACGCCAACCGGGTTCCTGAAAGGTGGCGACACTGAAATATCCTTCTTTGAGCCACTTTTCTTTAAGCAAAGCACCCGCCTCGCGGATGGTGCCGGTGACCAGTTCAATGTCAAAATTCTCCGAATCGCTTGCCAGCTGTGCAACCCTATCGAGAATCGGTGCCGGAGTGTTGTCCGGCATAGCGACCACCGCTTGCATACCCGCTGCCAGAACATACTCACACAGTGAATCACCGGCATTGCCCTGGGTGGGGACTGCCAACTTGCTTATGCCTGCTTTGTGAGCCATGGAAATGGTCATGGCCATGCCACGGTCCTTGAAACTCCCGGTCGGGTTGGCGCCAAAGCCTGAATGGGCTACGCCTTCATCTTTTATGGCCAATGAAAAGCCGGTTTCCAGCGCCAGTGAGTGATCATCATATTGCAGCAGCGGGGTGTGCCCTTCTCCAAGGTTGAAAATGTGCACAGCATCACTGTCGTCATTGATATCCAATGGCAACAAAGCACCAAATCGCCACATGCTCTTAAGCTCCGGGCGATACCAGGCCTGGTTGGGCTGCTCGGCTTGCAGCCTTTCGAGATCCATGATGATTTCGACAGGGCTATCATCGACCGGGCATAAATTCATAATAGAATCAGCGGGATACTGCGTACCGCAGCGAGTGCATTGCAGGTGGGATACAAAACTCATAATTGATAAGATCCAGAAACAATGACGCTAGTTTAAGTGGTTCGCTGCTGACGCGCCATGTACTTAACACTGTGTATGGCCGCATCATACTTCTGCTGTAAAATCAGGCGGTTATGCAACACGCTTAGCTGTACTATAGAGTCACTCTGCAAGTTTTTGCATCTACCCCATTTTGCTTGGGACCTTTAGACTTAGGGACACGTTGAGATCATGAAATTTTTTGGCAAGGTAGTGGCCGGCTCAGCGCTGCTAATACTGCTGTTACTAGTCTTACTAGTAAGCTTGCAGCGTGCACCGGTGACCAATGGTAACGCGCTGGGAGAGAATGCATTTCCCTGGTGGTCTCACGCTGGCATTCAGGCGCTGTTTGACTACCACGTCTGGAATGGCACCCGCTCCGGCTTTATTGCCGCTTTCGCCCGCGATGGTGAAACGGTATATGCAACCAGCGCAGGTTATGCGGATATTGAAAACAAGGTGCCCATGGTGCTGGATACTCGCATCAGAATTGCATCCATGACCAAGCCCATTACCGCGGTTGCTGCGATGATTCTGGTAGAAGAAGGCAAGCTGGGGCTGGACGACTCGCTCGCGCAGTACATTCCAGTAGCAGCCTCAGCCCGAGTAGCACTATCACATCAACGCAATGCTGGCGGCGAGTTTGATACCGCGCCTGTGCAGCAGCCCATATTGATTCGTCATCTGCTGATGTTTGCCTCCGGTGTCGGCGGTAGTAACGCCATCAGTGACAACACCGACCTGGATAAGCTGTGGCAAAACCAGGGCGTTAACGCCGGTGTCGGCAGCCTGGAACAACGGGTAGATCGCGCTTTGCGTTTGCCACTATTTGAAGAGCCTGGCACCCAATGGCGTTATGGCGGTTCGGCTGATGTATTGGCCCGGGTGATAGAAGTGGTTGCTCAACAGCCGTTCACCGATTTTTTGCAAGCGCGTATTTTCGCGCCATTGGATATGCAGCACACCGAGCATCTGCCACCGCCGGACCAACAGGCTGAGCTGGCAAGAATTTATACCCAGAATGAAAATGGCGAATTGGTGTTAGTACCAGAACGCATAGCAGAAGCTAAAGACTGGACCCCCGGTGGCGGTGGACTGGTGTCTACTGTAGGAGACTACATGCGCTTTGCCCTAATGCTGGCCAATGGCGGCAGCTATGCAGGCGTAAAGATTCTGCAACCTGAGACCGTGGCGAATATGACTCGGCCGCATCTCCAATCTGGTGTATTGGCCAGCCAGGGTTTGGAGGGCCTTGGCTGGGGACTGGGCCTTGCCGTTGTGGTTGATGAAGACGCTACCCTAACCCCTGACCGCACTGGCGATTTCTGGTGGGCCGGTTATTTTGGCACGCTATTTTTTGCCAGCCCCAGTACCGGATTGGTTGGCATAGTGATTTCACAAAATGAGCCTGGGCCCTACAGCGACCTACCCTGGATGGTGTTTGCCGCGCCGGCCTTTGCTTTTGCGAGTCTCGAGTAAAGCCCTGTGCGCGTATATCTCGGGTTGATGGCGGCAAGTACAGCTTCTAAGTATTCATTACTGGTTTCTAGCAACGGTGGCCGCTTGGCTTGCCGCTACCGATTCTATGCGCAGAAGGTTTGAGAAAGCATGATTTTTGATGTCACTGAACTAGGTGTGCAGGAAAAATATCGACTCCTCAACGGGGGCGTAACCCCAAGGCCTATCGCTTGGATCAGCACACGTTCAGGCGCCGGCATCGACAACCTGGCGCCCTATTCCTTTTTTTCCGTTGCCAGCTGCAATCCGCCTGTACTGCTATATACGCAAGTAACGCAGCGCAGTGGTGTTGATAAAGACACACTACAGAACCTGATGGATACCGGTGAGTGCGTCGTTAACATAGTGAGTGCTGACCTTTTAAATGAGGCGAACATGAGCAGCGCCAGTATCAACGCTGATGAAAGCGAGTTTGACTTTGCCAGCGTAGAGAGCAGCGCCAGCTATAAAGTCAGACCCCGCTCAGTGAAAGCATCGCCGGTTCGTTACGAATGCACATTAAGAGAGGTAATCTCAATCGGCGACTTGCCTGCCGGCGGCACTATTGTGCTATTAGATGTGCAGGCGATTTACGTGCGCGATGACATCTATATTGACAGCGCGATCGATCAAACCTTAATCGATTCGGTGGGCAAAATGGGTGGCGATCATTATAGCTTTACCTCTAGTAGCATTGCGCTTGAGCGCCCCTAGAATGCGGCTTCTGGTCCGTCTGCCAGTGATGCTCTGTCTGTCTCTATCAAGCACCTACATCATTGCTCAGGAAGGGAGTATTCCGAGCGACCTCATCGAGCTGACGCCTGAAGATATCCGTGAGTCCTTAATCGCTTTCGTCAATCTTTCAACTGCGCCGGGACTGGATGGGGCTACGTTTTCTGTCGATGAGCCAGGTCGGGATTCTGACCTGGTCAGGGGCAGCCTGGGTTACGCTTCAGACCTTACGCTGAAAGACTATGTGCTCGATGGCTACTGGGGTATGGCCCTGGCCTACGGCACCCTGGAGGACCAGGTGGATGTGCTGGGCCCGGAAGACAGACCGATCCGGCTGGATGTTGATAGAGACATTATCTCCCTGCGCGGCAGCGCCGGACTTAGCCTGCCTGTCACCCAGTACCTTAAGCTGCGCCCCTATTTATCCCTGGCGGCTTCACATCTGCAAACAAGCTCCCGCATTCAGGGTTTGGACGGCATTGTGGCGCTACCAGAAGTATGGCTGGACGCTGAAACCGATGCACTGAGTACCTCGGGTACTCTGGAGGCGATTTATGACCGCTGGTTTGATGCAGGCAGACTGGAGATAAAAGGCCAATATACGCTGGCCTACACAGACACCTTCAATAGCACTAGCGACAACCTGGATACCTGGGGCTGGAATGAAACTGCGCTCATGCGTGTGCGCTATAGCAAGGCTACCGGTTGGTACACGCGCAACAAACCCTGGCGATGGAATACCTATGCGACGCATACCCGTTTTTTGGGGCTTGAACAGCAGGCCCTGGGGTTTAACGCCTTCACCGAAGTGGGCGTGGGCCTGGATTTTGAAGTAAATATCCGGCCGTTGGACTGGTTTGGGCTGCGCTTCGTCGGCCTCAAGGTGGGCTACATCTCAGGCGACGGTGTGGAAGGCGTATCAGTGGGGTTGAGTTTTTGATGTCGCACGCTAGCCGATGCCTCTGTCTTTTCCTCCTGACGTTAGTGCTTAGCGCCTGTATCGCAACACCTGAGCACCGGACCGAGGGGACGCATGCGCAGCTGCGCAGCTGGATGGAGATACTGTCAGTCAACGGCGAAGATCCCGACAACGGTTATGAGCTCATTCTACTGCCCGGCATCTACCAGCTGGAGGTCTTGCACAGGACCTACCGGCAAGATTATCTCTGTCACTTCGAATTTGAAGCGTTAGCCGGCCGCAGCTACGAGATAGTCGATCACTCCAATCCCGAACCGCTGATACTCTATCGCTGGCGAAGAGCCAACAGTGTATGGGCAGAGCGACTGGAGTCTATTCTGCCCCGTTGCGAGCAGCGCCCTCGTAAACTCTGAAAGATGGCTAATAGCTGAAAAAGCAGCGCCTTAAAAAATGGTCACTCTATGAGCTGCTGCCAAACACTTTCTTGAGTAACTCAGAGGAGCGGGCAACGGGGTCCTGCCTAATCCGCTTTTCTTCCTGTGCCACCATTTCGAACAGACCGTTTAGTGCTTCATCGGTGACATACTCATCTACATCCAGAGATTTCGGCTGCAGGAAGCTGCTATAGCTCCCAAGCTGTTTCATTATCGCCTGGTAGCTTGAGGTCACCCCTGCGCTTGAGGTGGTTTCGCGCACAATTGGAAGGAACTGTTTCCGCAAGGCGGCTTCGCTATACTTACGAAAATACTGGGTAGCCGCGTCTTCAGGACCCTGAACAATACCCTCAGCATCCTTGAGGGTCATGTTCTCGATTGCGCCCTGAAATTGCTCCAGCGCCACGGGTACCGCCTGCTCCGCCGCGCGGTTCATGGTGGTGACAAACTCATCTGCCATAGCTTCCTGGCCAACCTGGCGCAGGCCACTTTCAATCCACGTCAGTTCGTCCGGCATAGGAATCTTTACGATCGGATTATCGAGATAGCCGCCCTCCTGCCCTAAGCTGCTCACCGCCATTTCGGTGCCAGTGCTCAATGCCTCCTTGAGTCCCGCGACCATTTCCTCTGTCGACACTCCAGTGACATCGGCCACATCCGTGGTGGACAGAACTTCTTTGGCGCTGTCTGGCAGTTGCTTCAACAAGTCGTTCCAATCAGCCTGAACGCCCAGCGCGGTAGTTGTAAAAAATATGACCAGGATTACTTTAGGGGTTTTCATAGCAGTAGGGCTCGATAAGGCGCAGAACCATCAGCATAGTCCTTAACTGAAAAAAATTGAAACCGTTCACTTTTTTGACTTGCCGCCACCAGAGCCAGACTACCTTGCAGCTACATTTCTTCTGAGCATGATAGTCTGTTCCCTTATTCGAAACGTACACATGATGAATCCCAAATTGATAGCTCATGGCCTTACCATGGTAGATGTTGCACTTTTTCCCATACCCAACTCGGTAAATTTTCCGGGAGTTCCCTGCCCCCTGCATGTGTTCGAGCCTCGCTACCGCCAGATGGTGCATCACTGTATCGATCAAAACCTGCTGATGGGCGTGTGCCATACCGAAAAGATGCTGCACCACAAAGAGCAGGAGCAAACCGTGGCCGAAGCACTGGCCAGCAATCAGGCCACTTACAAGCCCCAGCGTATTTTCTCCGCAGGCCCTGTGCAGCTCTTACAGGAGCTGGATGACGGGCGAATACTGATCCAGGTGGACAACAATGTACGCCTGCAACTGGGGCAGGAAAAACAGACTCTGCCATTTAGCATCTGGGCCTGCGAGGAACTGTTGGACGAGTCTCTCGATGAGACCGGTGAGCTGACACTGCAACAAAGCCAGGCGAAGATCCTCAATCGGCTGCTAGCGATTACCCACGACAACAAACAGGCTCAGGAGATGCTCAATAGTGGTCACTGGCAAACGATGCCTGCGCACGCATTCAGCTTTGCCGCGGCTGGCCTGCTGGGCATGGCTCCGGAGACCTCGCAGGCACTGCTGGAAATGACCAACGCGCAAAATCGCCTGGACACAATACTGGAGATGATCAACGCCATCGGTTCAACACTCAGCTAGGCGCAGGCTAGTTGCACAAACCGATTCAGGGCGCGCTTGCGGTAGCCTGGCCCGCAAGCCGAGCACGCAGACTTTCTACCCTATCGCGGTTGGCACCCATATCACCGATCCCGAGCCGCGAGGATGAGCGCACCTGAATCACACCGGTTTGCGGGCTGTACTGCAGCTGCACGTCATCTCGAAACCGCATCAGCGGCGTCTTAACGACAGCTTGCACGAAATCAGCCTGCTCTACCTCAATGGTCCAGTTATCCTGTGTAGCTAACCAGCGCTTGAACGCTTGCCACTGCTGCACCGTGGCAAGTAGCGGCTCTATCGCACTTCCGCCTTTGCCACTGTGGCTGTTGACACAGTTGGGGAATGCCCCGCAAGGAGGCAGCGAAGCATCAGCGTCCGGTTTTTTTGGCGCACTGGTACAAGCAAAGAGGAAAATCATCAACAAAGGAATACAAAGGCGCAGTATTTTCATACCATTACTCTACCGCTTTCTTCTCCAGAGTGGTATTTGCGAGAAACCATTATGTTCAAATTATCATTCAGATTCAGTGCGCAGAGCATGCTACTCATGGTCATGTTGCTGATGCCGCTTCCTGCAGCGGCCGAGCTCGACGTGAAAGCCTGGAGCGCATTACTTGCCAAGGCGGTCACCGATGGGGACGTGGACTACGCCCAGTGGGACCAGAACCCGAACTTTGACGCCCTGGTCGAGCAGATTGGCACTACTGACACCAAGCAGATGAATCGGCAGCAGAAACTGGCATTTTATATCAACGCGTACAATATTCTTGCCGCACGCGGCATACTGGATGGCAGTTCGCCCGCAAGCCTGCTGGGGCGCTACATCTACTTCAAACGCGACAAATACCCAGTTGCCGGACAGCGCATTACCTTGCATGCACTAGAACACGAGTTGATTCGCCCGCTGAAGGAACCGCGTATTCATTTCGCGATTGTCTGCGCCAGCCTGTCATGCCCAATTCTCCAAAGCGAGGCCTACACGCTTGAGCAACTGGATCAACAACTTGAAGCAGCAGCGCGAAACTTCATCAACGATCAGCAACGCAACCAGTTCAATGGGACCAGTAAAAGCGCTGAGTTGTCCAGCATTTTCAAGTGGTTCGAAGAGGATTTCGTTGAAGCCGCAGGCTCACTGCAAGCCTACCTGGCGCCCAAGGTTAACAACCAGAAGGTAGCAGATTTGCTACAGCAAGAAGCATTCAAAATTAGCTACAACAACTACGACTGGAGCCTTAATGGCTCACGCTAAGCGAGTATCGCGCCACCTACCATGGTGGAGATAGTGACATTGGGCCATAATCCACCCCCGCAAAAGAATATGGGTTTAGTCAGATAGTGTTCATCTTGAATTACTGCAAAAAAAAGTGCCTGTTGCTGCTTATGGTGATAGCGATCCTGGAAGGCTGTGCGATTACTCCAGACAAGACCGCTCAACAAGCAAAGGGCGTCACTGTCTGCGATTCCTATCTCATTCTCAGCATGTGTGTGCAAGATCTGGACGGGGACGGCACCGTGGACTTGGTCTACTTTACCGATACCAATGAGGCATTCATGTACCAGGAAGGCAAGCAGGATTTAGTCGCCGAGGCGATGCCATTTCATCGTTGCGCCGTGCCGCTGAACGAAGGCATGCAGGCCATCACCAATCGGATTTTGGATCGTGGTGATCTCAGCCTCGTGGAGGAGATGAGTATTACCAAGGATTTGATTTCTAACTATGTTGCCGCCAAACCCACAATAGATGCCTGTAATGCAAAGTTCGAAGATGTCACCGGTGACGACGGGGAACCAGAAGCTGATTTTTCCGAGTTCGAGGAGGACTGGGACCTTTAGTAACGTTCCTGACTTCTGTGAGAAGATCAGTCAAGCTTCCAACTGCAATCGAAATGGATAAAACCTCAATTTTGGAGAAGATTAATGTATAGGGTTGAACTCACAGAATCGTATTTCCCTGCGCAAGGCGATTGCGAACCGGCTGCGATCACCTTCGAAGACATGCTCCGCAGTTCAACGGCAAGGGCACCCGATCAAGCTGCGCTCAAAGAGCTAAACTATAGTGGCGAGATTGGCCGCACCTGGACCTATTCGCAGCTGCTATCCGATTGTGAGCGTCTGGCTCGGGCTCTTGCCAGTCGCCACGCGGAAGGCAGCCGCGTTGCGGTATACGCCAATAATATTCCGGAGTGGGTGCTTTTAGAGCTAGCCTGCGGTCTCGCCGGCGTTACTCTGGTTACGGTTAACCCCGCCTATCAAAAACGCGAATTAAAATACGTTCTGGAGCAGTCGCACTCAGAGGCGGTTTACTACGTCGCCGACTTCCGCGGCAACCCAATGCAGGAAATCGCCGACGAGGTCTGTGACCAGATTCCCGAGATCCGCCACCGCATACTGTTAACCGATGAAAAAGCGCTTTATGAAGGTGAGGATATTGGAGTACTGCGGCAGCCCAAGCCCAGCGACCCGGTGCAGATTCAGTACACCTCAGGCACTACCGGTTTTCCGAAAGGTGCGCTGCTGCACCATAATGGCCTATTGCGAAACGGGATTGATGCGATGGCCAGAGGCGGACTGCAGCAGGGGGATGTCTTCTTGCATAACATGCCGCTATTCCACACCACGGGCTGCGCCATACTTGTACTCGGAGGCCTGGGTACAAGCTGTACGATGCTACTCCCCCCCATGTTCGACCCCGAGGTGATTGTTCAGGTGATTGAACGCGAGCGCCCAAAATTTGCGCTAGGTGTCCCCACCATGCTGGCCGCGCTAATCGAAGAGGTCCGCCAGTCGGGTCGCGATGTCTCCTCGATCCAGCGATTAATGTCTGGCGGCGCCATGGTCGCACCACAGCTTTGCCGCGATGCACTGGCGGTATTCGGCGCTCCTATACAGATTGTTTACGGACAAACCGAAACGTCACCCGTACTGACCCAGGCCTGGGGGGATGACTCTATGGAGGATCTTACCGAAACCATCGGCCAACCAGTGGCGCATACTGAACTATCCATTCGCGACCCAAATACCAACAGTGTCATGCCCATCGATGCACAGGGGGAAATTTGTGCGCGCGCCTATAGCGTTATGCTTGGGTACAACGATAATCCGGAGGCAACTGCCGCCGCTATTGATGTTGATGGCTGGCTGCACACTGGCGACCTCGGTCGTATGGATTCACGTGGCTATGTCAAAATTACTGGCCGCGTCAAAGAGATGATCATTCGCGGTGGAGAAAACCTGTTCCCGGCCGAAATTGAAAATGCCATGCTGGAGCACGAAGCGATAAATGAGGTTGCTGTGGTCGGCATCGCCGACGAGAAATGGGGCGAAGTAATTGCCTGTTTCATCCGCGACCGATCCGGGGACGCGTTCAACGCAGACCAATTGAAAGCTTTCGTGCGCGAGCGCCTCGCGCCACAAAAAACACCAAGCCACTGGATAGTAGTCGACGACTGGCCGCTCACCGGGTCCGGTAAAATCCAGAAGTTCAAACTGAAAGAGGCGTTTGAGGCAGGACAGTATGAGGTTCTTCACTAGCATGTCTGCAGACACATCAGCTGGTTAACTTGGCAGTACCGACTCAGCCTTTATCCTCTATACTTTGGCTTTATCTTTCACCATAGGAATACAGCCGTGGGATCTTCGAAGAACTCCTTTAACACCCGCTCCACACTCACAGTGGACGGCCAGACTTATCAGTATTTCGCTATCAATGGTGGCGACCTATCCGGGCATGCGAGCGCGGCGCGCCTGCCGGTGTGTACCAAGATACTGTTGGAGAACCTGCTACGCCACGAAGACGGCATCAGCTGCTCACGCGAAGATATCGAGGTGCTGGCGGCAAGCAAGGGACACGGCAGCGACCAGGAGATCGCCTATCACCCAACCCGGGTGCTAATGCAGGACTTTACCGGCGTTCCGGCGGTGGTGGACCTGGCGGCTATGCGCGACGCCCTGGTAAAGCGCGGTGTCGACCCGCAAAAGATCAACCCCCTGTCACCGGTAGACCTGGTGATAGATCACTCGGTGAGTATCGACAAGTTCGGCAGCGACAGTGCCTTCAAGCAGAATGTTGCGATGGAGATGCAGCGCAATTTTGAGCGTTATCAGTTCCTGAAATGGGGCCAGGGCGCCTTCGACGACTTCCGCGTAGTACCCCCGGGCACGGGTATCTGCCACCAGGTTAACCTTGAGTACCTGGCCCAGGTGGTATGGCAGCAAAGCACCGATGACGGCCCTATCGCCTGTCCCGACACCCTGGTGGGAACAGACAGCCACACCACCATGATCAATGGTCTGGGTGTTCTGGGCTGGGGCGTTGGCGGCATTGAGGCCGAAGCTGCCATGCTGGGACAGCCAATCTCAATGCTCATACCTGACGTTGTGGGCTTCGAACTGACCGGGCAGATGTGCGAGGGCATTACCGCCACTGACCTGGTATTGCAGGTGGTACAGATGCTGCGCAGCCATGGTGTGGTCGGCAAGTTTGTGGAGTTCTTCGGCAGTGGGCTGGATGAGCTTCCGCTGGCCGATCGAGCCACCATCGCTAATATGGCCCCGGAATATGGTGCCACCTGTGGGTTTTTCCCCGTAGACGCCCAGACAGTCACCTACCTGAAGCTGACTGGCCGTGACCCGCACACCATTGCCAGGGTTGAGGCCTACTGCAAGGCCCAGGGCATGTGGCGCGACGAAAACTACACGACGCCGGATTTTGCGGCCACGCTGCAGCTTGATATGTCGACGGTGGAGCCTAACCTGGCCGGCCCCAAACGCCCGCAGGATCGAGTAGCCGTGCGAGAGCTACATGCGGCAACTGACCAGTTCATTGAGCTGAACGGCAAATCTGACCAGCTCGATACTGCGTTTGCCCTGGAAAACAGCGAAGAGCCCATGCATCACGGCGATGTGGCGATCGCGGCCATTACTTCCTGCACCAATACATCCAACCCCGCGGTGATGGTGGCAGCCGGGCTGGTGGCGCAAAAGGCATTGGCACTTGGCCTGCAGCGCAAACCCTGGGTGAAATCCTCGCTGGCACCGGGTTCAAAGGTCGTTACGGAATACCTGACTAAAGCTGGCCTGCAAGACTCGCTGGATGAGCTCGGCTTCAACCTGGTGGGCTACGGTTGCACCACTTGCATTGGTAACTCTGGCCCTCTGCCCGCCGCTGTCGCTGAGACTATCGCCAGCAACGATTTGGTGGCCTGCGGTGTTCTGTCCGGCAACCGTAATTTTGAAGGTCGGATTCACCCCCTTGTAGAGGCCAACTGGCTGGCCTCTCCGCCATTAGTCGTCGCCTATGCCCTGGCGGGAACCACCCGCATTAACCTCAGTGAAGACGCTATGGGTAGCGATAAAAACGGCGAGCCCGTCTATTTGCGCGATATATGGCCCACTAACGCCGAGATCGCTGCGGTTGTGCAGACCGTGGACAGCGATATGTTCCGCAAGGAATATGGTGCTGTATTTGACGGCGACGATAGTTGGCAGGACATTGAGGTCAGTGGCGGCGCCACTTATGCGTTCTCCGAGGATTCCACCTACATACAACTGCCGCCGTTTTTCGAAGAGCAATACCAGGGCAACCGGCAAAATATTCTGGCCGCCCCCATGCTCGCCATGCTGGGAGACTCTGTCACCACAGATCACATCTCCCCGGCGGGTGCCATCCCACTGGATAGCCCTGCCGCCAAGTATTTGCGCGACCACGGTGTCGCTGAAGGTGACTTCAATTCCTACGGCTCGCGGCGGGGCAACCATCAGGTGATGATGCGGGGCACATTCGGCAATATCCGTATCCGCAATGAGATGACACCCGAGCTGGAGGGGGGCTATACCCGTGCCCAGGGCCAGTCCGAGCCACAGTTCATTTACGATGCCGCTATGGACTATGTCAGCACCGGTTTAAGCACCGTTGTCGTCGGCGGCAAGGAGTACGGTACCGGCTCCAGCCGTGACTGGGCTGCCAAAGGCACTCTATTGCTGGGGGTCAAAGCCGTCATTGTTGAAAGCTTTGAACGCATCCACCGCTCCAACCTGGTTGGGATGGGCGTATTGCCGCTACAGTTCATGCCGGGTGAAACGCGCAAGACACTGGAGCTGAAAGGAGATGAAACTTTCGATATCCTGAACCTGGACGGAGAACTTGAACCAAAACAGCTGCTACCCGCTGTGGTTCACTACCCGGACGGCACGCAACGCGAAATACAGTTGCAGTCCAGGCTCGATACCCTGGTAGAAGTTGAGTACTACCTGGCCGGAGGCGTGCTCACTTACGTCCTCAATCGTATCGCCAGCGAGGCCTGACAATGGCGGTGGGTGGCGGCTATACTGCCGTCACCCCGCCATCATAGCCGCGCGCTTTGGCACTCATTAACAACTACTGGTTGTCTAGCATATGTCCTCGAACACCCCGTCAATAACCACTGCCGAGTTTGAAGAACTAAGCTGCTATCTGCTACCCGGCCATACCACAACACCGGCCGATGCGATTACCGAGGCACGTCAGGCTGAGGCTCTGGGCCTGGGCAGGGTCTGGCTATCAGAGAGATTCGACGTTAAAGACGCCGGTGTAATCTGTTCAGCAGCGTTGACGGCGACCACCCGCCTGAAGGTCGCGACAGGCGGCACCAATGTGCATACCCGCCATCCTCTGGTGCTGGCAACGATGTGCTCCAGCCTGCACCATCTGTCAGGCGGCCGTTTTGAACTGGGTCTGGCGCGGGGTGTCGCGATCCGCAACCAGCTAATGGGGCTGGAACCGGTGACGAACAAGAAGTTTACAGAAGCACTGGATGTGCTGCGCCGCCTGTGGCAAGGCGAGAAAATCATGCGCCAGGAGAGTGAGTTGGGCCCCCTGCCCTACCTCAGCATGGGCGACTGGATGGATGTGACTATGCCCATCCACTTTGTCGGCTTTGGCCAGAAGAGTCTGCGTTTCGCCGGTCAGCATTTTGACGGCGTGCACCTGCATACGTTCATCACTGATCAGGGCTTGCAACGGGCGCGAAGCCTGGTGCAAGAAGGCGCGGAGCTGGCTGGCCGCGATCCAGATGCCGTGAAACTGTACTCAGTGATTGCCACAGTGATCAACCCCACTGAGGAGGACCGTCTGCGCAAATTGGTAGCCCGTATGGCGACGTATATGCAAGCGCCCGGCTACGCCGAGATGCTGATAGCGCTCAATGACTGGGATATCAAGGTGCTTGAAGAATTCCGCGCGCACCCATTAGTAAGCTCTATGCCCGGGGGTATCGACAGTGTCGCTACTCTGGAGCAACTGCGGCAAATCAGCGACCTGATTCCCCAGGAATGGCTGCCCGCTGCCGTAGGCACACCGCAGCAATGCGCAAAAGCCTGGCGCAGACAGTTGCAGCTGGGTGCTGATGGCATTGTTATTCACGGCTCAACTCCCCCGGAGTTCGAGCCTATCCTGCGCGAATACAAGGCGCTTCGCGACGCCTAAGGCCCAAGCCGCATAAGCGGCACCAGGCTTATGAGGCCCTCGGTGATGTTAGCCGTTACTACTATCGTCAGACGTTCGGCTTTTGGCCTCTATCCACTGGGACATATACTGGGTGCTCTTGTGAAAGTGGTGACGCAACATCGTGCCGGTAAAATTTTGTAGGCGATGCTGGTCCAGCTGCTCCCGTAACTGCTCAACCCTGTCTACTAATTTGGGGTTGTGAATTTGCCTGTCAAAGCGCTGCCGCATGATGGCAAAGCCATTGTCTTGAGCAGTCTGCCAGAGGCTTTGGTCTTGATGCAGCGCAACGGCTTGGCGGGCAATGCCTTCTGCCTCATCGCTAATTGCGCCGGCAAACGAAAGATCACCGGCCATGCCCTCGGCACCGATACTGGTGGTTGCGCTGGGTGTACCGCAGACCATTGCCTCAACCAGTTTACCTTTAAGGCCTGCACCGAAACGCAAGGGTGCCAGGTTAACGCGCGCACTTTGCATAACTGACTGGGAGTCACTGGCCCACCCGCAAATGTGAAAGCCCTGCTCAGGTTTGTGCAAAGCGCTGGCTTTGGGGGGCGTGTAGGCGCCGTATACACGACACTGGGCCTGGGGTAGCAACGCACGAATCTGTGGCCAAATGGCTTCCTTTAGCCAACGCACCGCATCCCAGTTGGGTGGGTGGCGGAAGTTGCCGATGGCGATAAAACCCTCACGCTCTTCGAACTCTGGTGTTATGGGCATTAATGCCGCGGGCGCAACACACAGTGGGTAGTAGTGCAGTAATGCAGGGTCAACACTGAACAGCTCAGTGAGCAGCCGTAGCTCTACTTCGGAAATAATCAGTGACAGATCGCAGCGCAATATACTGGCGATTTCCCGCTGCGCAAGTTCAGTAAACAATAACGACGAGGTAAGCGCCGGATTGATTTTTCCGATTAGCTTAAACGCATCATGACGGGCGTGACGCAGGCAGAACAGATCTTCGGTATCGAGAATACGCAGCGCCGCCGGACAACTTTTCTCTACGCGCCAGCCGAATTGTTCTTCCATCATAAAACGATCAAACAAGACCGCATGGGGTTGTAGCTGCTCGGCAAACGTGTCGAAGCTGCTGTTGTTGAGCTCTATATCGACACAGTCAATACCCAGGCTTTTCAGGTCGGCCATTTGCTCGGTGCGGGTCGCGGGGCTGGCGAAGGTGATGTCCCAGCCCTGGTCTTGAAACAACGCCAGCAATGACAGCATGTGGACGCCGGCCGCGGTGGATGCAGGTTCGGGCCAGACATAGCCGATGATAAGTAGTTGGGCCATTAACAGACGCTGTGGTGGGTCAGTGGCTGTGAAGGTAACCAGCGACTTTGTAAGTGGGCGGGAATTGTCCTATGTTCAAGGCGGGCTGGCAATACGCGTGGCCATAGCCAGGCTGCCATTTGTTAACACTGCCATTGCCAGGTCTCAACGGACTGAGTAGTCCAGGGCGTTGGGGCCAAAGAGCCGCGGATTAAAATCATTGTCGAATTTTGTAGCCCGACGCTGGTTATCAAGCCCGTTTACAAGGTAACGACGTTGCTTAAAATCATAGTAAAGCATCATCGAATACCAGGGCACAGGCACTTGATAGTAATTGATCATATGCCCCTCGGAAAAACGCCATAAGTTACCGGCGCTATCGTAGTTATCCGCCAGAGCAATCTGCCAGCTGTCTTCATCTATATAGAAGACCCGCTTGGAGTATTTGTGCCCTCGCTCGCCCTTAGCCGTTTTTACCAGACCCTCGACAACCCAAACGCGATGTAATTCGTAGCGAAGATGCTCGGGATTAACATGACGAGACCCCAATATATCTTCGTCTTTCAACTCCCCACTGTGCAACTTGTAGGCATTGTAGGGAATATACATTTCACGTTTGCCGAGCAATTTCCAATCGAATACACCTGGCGAGCCATTGAACATGTCAGCCTCATCGGTGTATCGCAGGCCATCGGAATTAGGCGCCGGGTTATCAAATCCACTGAAGGGTGCGCGCAGTACACGGCGAAGATCTGGACTGTAAAGCCAGTTTTCCCTGGGTGTCTGATTATGATTGATAGAATCCAGGGTAAGCAGTCCGTTACCCGATACAAAACCGGGAGCGATTACACGCTTGCGAACAGCCATTAGCAGATTGGGATGGTCGACCTGAAAATCACCAGCATGTTCCCTGGCATAGGGAATGGCCCATTCGTCTTCCTGCAATATCAGCGTGTAATTACCTCGTCGGGTAACCGCCGCAGTGCCGTCGATGCGTGAAACGTGTATACCCCTCCAGCGAAGATTATGATTCCAAATGGCTTCCAGGCCATTGCTTGGAACTGGGAATGGTGAAGTAACGACACTTTTCTGGACCGCACCTCTCCCATCTTCAATAAGAAGTGCTTCTTGCTGATTTTTTTGCAAGGCCTTGTATACATATTGCGGATAAGAAGCTGTGCGCCGGCTCACATAGACATTCATGTACCAACTATCAGGGTGCTCTGACAGTAGTTTTTTCTGCCCCTCACTGAGATGAGCTGCATGTTGATCAACATTAGCTGACGTTATCTTGAATAATATTTTGTCATCGGGGTATGGATTAACCAGTCGTTCTCCAACTGTATAGTCAGCAGGAGGCGTAGTTATGCCGTCTTTCCAGGCAGGAATTGTACCGGCCGCATTTGCCTGACGTTCGGCGCCAACAGGGGTCAGTTCCGGGTCGCCCAACTCGGGAATTTCAGCGTTGGCTGCAGCACTCGCTACAAGGCAAAAACCTAGTAAAAAATGCAGCAACGACACGCGACTTTTATCTTCGAGCTTTTTAATACCACTGTTAAAAATCATAACGGACGCTCAAACTTAAATTATCCCTGTCATTAATCAAATTTGCCTGGCCTGCGCCAGAGTACTCCGTGTAGGCCATGTCGATTTTGAGGCGAGTCAGGTATTCCGCTTGTAAGCCCAGCGTCAATGCCTTTCTGCCTTCCAGGAAGGGCCCTGCACCAACGGGGCTAATGCCATCGACATCGTGCGACCAAATTAGTCTAGGCTTTAAATTCACTCCGCCAAAAACGTTGTTATAGCTCAGCCCACCGCCGATGCGATAACCCCAGGAGTTGTCAGTGGCGAATATACTATCAGGCTTAAAATCCGTAACGGCCAAACCTGGCGCGGCCATATACAGCTCATCACGATCGGGGGCATCCCAAATGTGCAGCCAGGCAAACTCTATATTTAGCAGCGTTTGAGCTGCACCTAGCCGCGGCCCAAACAGCTGCGTCGCTCCTGCCAAAGAAAATGTCTTGTCGAGTTCGGCAAACGCATCAATACGCTTGTTCGCATAGTCGTCTTCGATTTCCTGCAACGAGGTTTCACGCAAGTCAATTGGTGGCAGCGGATCGTCACGGCTGGAATTTGGCAAGATAACCGACAGTAAATCGCCCGAATGTAAGGCCACTGGTGCATCAAAATGGTGTGCAATTTCTGCGAAAAAAGCGGTTCCAGTGCGCAGCGTTGTAGTATTGAAACTAAAACCGAGCATATCAATATCTTCTGGGTAGTTCGCAAAATAAGTGACATCCTTTAGGACTTTACTCAACTGCGTCAGACTCGCAACCGTTGAGCGTTTAACGGGGCCAACCCCCTCTGCCCTGAGGTCTCGCTCAAGTTTTTCTATCGCCTGCACTGAATATTCAGCATAACTGGACACCGGTGGCGTAATAAGCGAAAACGATGGGAAACTGGCGTGATAACGGGCGAAGTGTAAGGCGAATTTCGAATCATTCAATTGCGGCACAATGCTCTGTATTGTCACGCCAAACTGCCCACTGTCACTGGCATTATCGTCAGCCCCACGCGTTGTAACCTGATAAAACTCCGGGTCGAAAGGGTCAATGCCAACAGCTTCCAGCGTTTCTGCAGGCAACCCATACAACGCGGTCAGGTCGGTGCCAAACTGATTACCAAACCCCTCTGCTTGAATAAAAGTGCCATCTGGAGGTATAGCATCATTGGTCGAGAAATAAGTGCCAACGGCCGGCAAGGTACTGCTTTCCCAGTCGTACTGGTAATACGCTTCTACGATAATCAGTGGTGTCAGGTGAGCAGCGCCCCATAGCATACCTACTGGTGTGCGCAGATCACGCAGCGTACTCGTCGGCTGCAGTGCTAGAGGGACATTCAGAGGATTGGCAACATCGACGCCATTGCCAGGGAAAAAACGGCTCTCTCCCCAGTTGACGACTTGATCACCAAGACGCAGGTGTATAGGCACTTCTCCGGCTTTAAAACGGGCGCTAAGATAAGCATCTAAAATCTGTGCATCACTTCCCACCTGATTGAGTGCCTCGCTGCCCAGCTCAGTGCGTTCTCTATCGCGCTCCTCATTCTCGTAGTCATAAAAGGCATAGCCGCGCATGAACAGCCCAAAGTTACGCCAGCTGAGGGTCAGTTCCCCTGTTGCCCGGAACATATTGGATACCAGCTCACCTTTATCGTAATTGAGCGTGCCATCGTCGAGGTTACCGCTTCTACCGTACTCCAGGCGTGAGCCTCCATGCGCAGGCGACACAAGCTCGGGATCAGTATCTTCAGTACGAAGGCGAAGACCGTAAGCGGCCTCGACATCAAGAACTACTTCAACACCCGTATTGGGTTCGCGAAAATCTAGCGCTGCAGCGCCCATCGACACCAGTAAAGATGCAAGGACGAGGTAGCCGAACAGCACGCTACGAGCGAGCCGCTGTAACTCATTGTCCAACAACGTTTGCCCTCCAGATCGAGATCTCGTATGCAATTATAGTCATCATTTCAATATCTGCCTAAAAGCAAATAATCTTACGTCCTCTTACGACTCTTCTTTTGACCAAGGCCGACAATGGCTTCCAACTCACACAGGGATTCATCCATATACTGAATCAGGTTTTGTACGTGGGGAACCGATTTTCGGCACGCAACGATACCGAAATCGAGACTTTTATAATTACTGACCACCGTGAAATTCACTGCGCTACCATCGAAAGGAATGGAAACCGGATATATTCCATCTAAACGTGCACCGTTCCAGTAACGCCTCTCCCGGGGGCCAGGCACGTTCGAGACCACGGTACTGAAGCCAGGAAAGCGGCTGCCCTGGTTAGCAACTTGCGTCAGCAGTAATGGCGCCTGGGTGATCGCGGTATATATCTGTATTTCCCGGCTGCTCATGCCGCGTAACATATCTTTTGCAGCATCCATAGACTCCTTAATTCTGCGCAGGCGTTTTTCTGGATCTGCAATATTAGTTGCCAGGTCAGCCACAACCATTCCTACAGCATTTGCCGAATCCGCATCATCATTGGCACGCACCGAAACCGGAGCCATCGCCTTCATAGAGAGCTTGGGAACAGAACCCTGATCTTGTAGCTGTCTACGCAGAGCCCCCGCACAAAGTGCAAGTACGATATCGTTCAATTTACAGTCAAATGCATCTGCAACCGACTTTACCCGCTCGAACGACCAGGACTGTGCAACAAAGCGACGCGCCCCGGTTAGCTGGGTTCTGAATGCATTCTGCGGAATCCGGTGGAACGGAGCAGCCATCTTGCTCTTTTTACCCAACCAGATAGCAGCGGTGTCGCGCATGGCACGACCAACATTAACTGTACTTCCCAGCTGCTCTCGCAGCACGTCTGTAACTGACAGCAACTGAGCCTCTGTAGGTGCATCATCGCTGCGAGTTTTCTTTCCCAAACTCAGCAGGAATTCATCGTGCGCAGTTGCAGAAAGAGGTGAAACGCGTATTCGGGTACGAGCATTGGTGGAATACATACTACTCATCAAGCGCAGGGCGCCCACGCCGTCAATCGCACAATGATGGGCTTTCAGATACGTGGCAAATTGACGACCCTGCAGACCCTCGATCAGGTGCATCTCCCACAGCGGGCGAGAACGATCCAACAATTGCCCGTGTAGCCGGGAAACCAGCCCGAACAACTCTCTATAACGCCCCGGTTTGGGAAGCGATGAGTGTCGAATATGGTAATCCATATCCAAATCCTCATCCGGCACCCAATTAATAGGGCCTGCGACACCTAGAGGACCCAATTTCAGGCGATCACCAAAAGGCCGGCGCAAATCACCGTCATACCGCAGCTGTTCATTCAACTGAGCAAGGAAGCGGGTGTCCTCCACATCCTTGGGCAGTGTGAACAAATTAAGCCCGCCTACATGCATGGGCACCCTGCGCGACTCCATAATAAGGAAAAAGGCATCGGTGATTGGCATTAGCCGCATAGTGCTTCTCCGACTGTGTAGCTATTTCTGTATTGAGTGAAGCTTATCGACGAGTCCATGACTGCTTCACCTCTCAAGCATTGCACGCTTTAAGCCATTGTCTGCTGGTTCGTCGCCTAGCCAAATAGCGAATGTTGACTGCTTGAACGGCAAGCCACCACTAACCGTCTTGATATACCCACCGTTCTTGAAAATGCTCATACCTTTTGTAGGGACATAAACTATCTCGAACACATCTCCCTCCACAATCGGCTCCCGAAATACTGCGATAAATTCTTCAATATAGTTACTGATGGATGCGATATTTCCATCAGTGGCATTATCAAACCCGTCGCGAGTTGCCTCTTCCATCGCTTCACTGGAAACCAGTCCAGATACCATATGCAAGCGTATCGCCATGGATTCATCGGCAGCGACAATCCGCTCTGTCGGTATGCTTTTGTCCACCAGGTATAGGCCTCCCGCATAGATGTCCATAAACATTTTTTTGCGAATCCCCGCGCCACTGAGGGTGAGCGCAGTACCCCCGGCATCAATGGTTTCCGGCATTTCAATACCCGCGACATCTCTCGCCTGCACGGGCAGCGCGAGCAAACTACTGAAAAAAATAGAGATAATGTATTTCATTGGATGGTTGCCGTATGTGTTGACGTCCAACCATTATGGTTGAGATCCGGCGTCTTTCAAGTTTGTTGATTGACGCTAGAAAATTGACTGCGAAGCCATTGCCGTGTTGCGCCACATTAAGCTGCCGATAATCGGCGTAAGTCTAATCGTCTTTGAGGCGCTCGAAGTGAAACTTTGGATAACTGCCCAGTTGGTAGCTCACCCGGTAGTGTTCCCCGCCGACCAAAGGTAAAAGCTCATGGCATTTGAGTGGCAGCGTGATTTCCGACTCATAATCCTCCAGCCCATACTGTTCGAAGACGCAGATACGGGTGAACAGGGCTGCCTCGAGCTGAGCGATTTCGCTCACCATGGGAATCACCACTGTTAGCGACTCCAGCTCAGGGCTTTTTCCGTTTGCATGGCTCTGGGCCGATTGCATCTGCTCCCAGGCCTGCTCAGGCAACAAGGTGCAGACCGTCTCCAGCAGATAACGCTTTGAGCGCTTCTCCAGATCAGCCAGGCACAAGGACACATCAATGCGCTGCGGGATGAATACACCCCTGGGCAGCAGCTGAGGTGCCAGATTAGCGGTGACCGCAAATTGCGGTTCCTGCTCAAGCGACTTTTGCATGGTCTCGGCTATCACCAGGTGCAGCTTGCCGGCGTGCTCATAGCGGCAGGCATCAGCCTTGATGGTTTGGACGGTATGACCGCTAAAACCGAAATCGGTTAGCAACAGTTTCACGCTGTCCAACGAGCGTTGATGAACATCCAGCAAGTACAGATTGAGCTCGCCAGGGGAGAATTTGCCCAGCAATGGCAATATCAGTGTGGCAAACGGGCCACAACCGGCGTACAGAACTTCGAGTGGGGTATCGGGGAAGCGCAACCTGAGTGAATTAATAGCGGCATAAACACCCCTGATAAAAACGACACTACGCTGGTAGTCCACCACACAGTGGGCTGCCGCTTGGGGGTTAATGGCAACGCCGTTATCTAATAGTGAGTCTTCCGCCCAGGCATCGAAACTGGGGTCGGGTCGGATATTGGTGGCATCGCTACACAGCAGGGAAAAAGCGTCCAGAGCATCGCGTAATGCCTGGGGTGAACTGCTTTCATCCAGAACAGTATCGCTAATGGTATTGATGTTCATCTGCCGGTTCGATCACTCTCGGGCAGGTAATAGGTCAGTGCAGTTTGGCTTTACACCACTCACTCAAACACGACATATTCAGCACTCAAATCTAACACCACATCACCCAGCACACCCTCCAGCGGCTCAGTGCCCTTGTCGGCCTTTAATGCCACATAGGCCGCAACATTCAACACAACAGCACCATCCTCATCCTGAAACAATACGGTCTCATTCTTCACCGCCTGCAACAGCTTCTTCTTCACGTTATGGGATACTGCAATGTCCTGAATGCTCATGGTACTCTACCCGTTGTTGGTCGTAATAAATTGACTGGCTGCGCCTAAGGTAAGCGATCGGGCCTCACTCAAGCAACCGCCCTTCCCTATTCTTTCAATCAACTGACCATTAAAATCAAGATTGGGGTGTTATGCAAAGAACGCAGATAGACAGGTACGGCGTCATTGCTGCCCTGGCTCTGGTCATAATTGTGAACTGGCTGGCTAACTGGTTGCCCATTGGCGGCCTGGGGACAGGGGAAGTGTCTGCACTGTATGAATCCTTGTTTACCCCCGCCGGCTTTACCTTTGCTATCTGGGGCGTGATCTATACCGGCTTACTGATATACGCCATATACCAGGCCTTGCCAGGGCAATCCGCCAGTCTCATGCTGCGAGATGTGGGCAGACTCTTTATCGTCAATTCCTTGCTGAACTGCGTCTGGTTGGTGGCATGGCACATGCAATTTCTTGGCACGTCTCTGCTCATTATGCTCGCCATTCTCATTAGTCTCATATTGATTTATCGCAGACTGCAGCAAAGCGATACTGTCAGCGCCGTTGTTTCCTTGCCCTTTAGCATTTACCTGGCGTGGATCTGCGTAGCTGCCCTGGCGAACGTCAGCGCGCTGCAAACCGCAATGGACATGAATGATGTGGGACTGACTTCCCTGCAATGGACCTTGGTGAAAATCGCTATCGCCGGCGCTATTGGCTCAGCCATGGTGTTACTAAAACGGGATATCGCATTTATATTGGTTATCGGATGGGCAGCCTATGGCATTTCGGCCAAGCAAGCGGCGACCCCTGAGGTCTATGGGGCAGCACTAACTCTGGCGATACTGGCAGTGTTTCTATCTCTATTTGCGATGGCTAGAGTTACCCTCGGAAAAACACAATAGCAGCAGCTGGCAATCGCCTAGATTACAACGTTAAATCAACTCAAAGCTTAAAAAGTACAGTTCCCAATCGGATCCATAATATGCACTACAACACCCTACGTTACGAAGTCGCGGAAAAAATCCTGACCCTGACCCTGAACCGCCCGGAGCATCTCAACGCCTTCACTATTGAGATGGCAAAGGAACTGATAGACGCGTTTTCGCGCGCCAGCGACGACGATGATGTAAGCGCCGTCGTGGTGACTGGCGAGGGCCGGGCTTTTTGTGCCGGTATGGACCTGTCGTCTGCAGGCAACGTGTTCGGGCTGGACGAGAACCTTGCACCCACCATGGACGATATGGACAACCGCCTTGACGACCCCGAAATTTCTGAGGGTGTGCGCGACACTGGCGGCCAGGTAGTACTGGCGATTTACGAGTGCAAAAAACCTGTAATAGCGGCTATTAATGGTGCGGCGGTGGGGATTGGTGCCACCATGACCTGCGCCATGGATATTCGTCTGGCTTCGGAGCACGCGCGTATCGGCTTCGTCTTCAACAAGATCGGCATTACCCCAGAGGCTTGTTCCACCTGGTTTTTGCCCCGTATCGTGGGAATATCACAGGCGCTGGAATGGACTTACATGGGCGATATCCTGCAACCCGATGAGGCCCTGGCCGGTAGATTTGTCAAAGCGGTACTGCCTGCGGACGAACTACTCGAAGAGGCTTATCGTATCGCCAGGCGAATCGCCCAGCACAGCCCGGTAGCCATCGCCTTGACCCGACAAATGATGTACCGCAATTCAGCCCAGCCTGACCCACTGGAAGCGCACAAGGCCGAATCGCTGGCTATTTATTACTGCAGCCTCAGAAGCGGCAAGGAAGGCGTAAAGTCGTTTTTGGAAAAGCGCCCGGCGCAGTTTACCGACAAAGCCTCGACTGACATGCCTGACTTTTACCCCTGGTGGTAATGATCTGCCATGGATGGCGATAATGAGACTACTGCCAGGATATAACTTGTCTGCGTCATAGACTATAATCCACCGCCTTTTCGTGAGGATGCAACGCGAGCGCTATATGAACAGAATACAGAAGTTGAAAAATGACGTGTACAGTTTTGAAGAGCTGAACACCCTGGAAAAAAATGCGACTCAATTGGACGACACTGAAACGCTGGATCTCATTGAGATAAGCCGCGCATCAAAGATCGCAAAGGGAGAAAAACCAAAATCCTTGATAGGCGAAGATGGAAAGCCGCTGACTCGTCGCGCTAGACGCGAAAATAAGCAATAGCCGCTGTTCTACCAATCTGATACTGAGCCTTCTGCCAGGTCCGGAGACTATTGAACGGCAGCAGCACATTTCCCCAACTGCCGTTATCCAACCTGCATTTCAAAAAAACTGCATTTATCAATTTGGGCCTGTTAGCGTGGAAATGCTCTATCAGGCCAGTGGCAAGTAAAACTGCTCGTACCAGCGCCGCAACTTGTTGATGGGTCCGTCGCCGTCGCACAATATTGGGTTGTCACGATATACCTTGGATTTCCAGATTTCCACGTCCTGGCCAAAGGCTGCGTGGGCAGTCTGTGGGTATAGCGTGATGAACTCCTGCGGCAACGGCCGTTCATCCATGCTGGCGAAGATAACCGCACTACACAGATCCATCTCCTGGTCATTAATCGGCGTGTGGTAGTTCACCCACCAACTCTTGAAGCCGAACTCCGAGCCTTGCACCTCTGTGTAGTAATACATGATTGAAGGACCGTGGTAGGTAGCATCTCCCCAGCCGTCACTGTCATCCTCCACCGCCTGGTCGCGCAATTGCGCCAGGTCGAAGGGCAGTCCCGGGGGAATCACCATAGCTGCGTCCGTTGAGCGCTTTACCCGTGACAACTGGGTGACCGAGCGCTCGCCAAAGCGGTTTTCAAAGGATTGCACACGACCGCCGTGGACGTGGGGAAAGTGAGCAATATCAACAATGTTTTCGATCACGTCGCAGGGCTGGGCGCGAATACGTGAGCGATGGAATGCCCAGTCGCCCCAGCCCGCATTGTCTGCTCCCCAGTGGGTAATATCCGGCAGGTAATCTTCAGGCGGATTCTTGTCAGGGTCGTACCATATGGCAATGAAGCCATTTTTCTCCAACACCGGCCATGCGCCTAACGCATGTAAAGCTTTATCGGGAATGTTGTCGGTGTAGGGAATGTCGACACAGCGGCCGTCGCCATTGAAGGTCCAGCCATGAAATGGGCAGCTGATATTGTCGCCGCTGAGCCGGCCCCCGTCCGCGGCCAGGTGCGCGCCCAGGTGCGGGCAGTGGGCGTCCAAAATCGCAACCTTGCCAGACTCGCCCCGGTAAACCACCAATTCTTGGTCGAAGTAACCTAAGGCCTTGACCTCGCCCACCGCCAGCTCTTGTGAGAACAGCACGATATGCCAGCCGCGGGCATAGTGGCCAGGCTGCAAATAGGCGTACTTGTTATCGCTCATTTTCCTTGCTCCGCGTCTTCGCCGAACGCATGCCGGGCAGCAAGGTAGGCAAACGTCATGGCAGAGCCAATAGTGGCGCCGGCCCCGGGATAGGTATCGCCCATGGCTGCCGCGCTGGTGTTACCTGCTGCATATAGGCCAGCAATGGGTTGTCCCTGGTCGCTCAGCACACGTCCATACTCATCGCTCTTGAGGCCGCCCTTGGTATCCAGGTCGCCGGCCTCGATACGCAGTGCGTAGAAAGGTGGTGTTTCCACCGGCGCCAGGCAGGGATTGGGTTGAACTTTATGGTCGGCGTAATAGCGATCATGTTTGGTGGCACCGCGATCAAAGTCGGGATCTTCACCGCGCAGCGCGTAGTCATTGAAACGTACCAGGGTTGCTGCCAGTTGCTCGCCGTCGATGCCGGTTTTTGCCGCGAGTTCGGCGATGGTGTCGGCGCGTGTCAGTAGCCCGGACTCAAAATAGCTGGCCGGCAACCGCGTGTCCGCTTCCAGCTTGCCCGGTTTTATATGTCCGGCCGGGTACTTGCGCCGGTAGGTCGCATCGAATACCAGGTACGCGGGAATGGCCTGCTCGCCACGCGCCTCACTGACGTACTGGTCCTTGACCACATCTTCGTAGGGAGCGGCCTCATTGGTAAAGCGACGTCCGGCCCGATTCACCATGATGGAGCAGGGATAGGCCTTACCGGCAATCAATGCCAAGCGCGGGCCCTCAGGTAGCGCCAACGTGGGCGACCACCAGGCGCTGCCCATAAAGTCCACTGCGGCACCCAGTTGCTGACCCATGGTAATGCCGTCGCCAGTGGCACCGGGCGCAGACGCGGTCCAGTCGGATCCGATGGGTGACTGCTGGTAGCGTTGACGCATCTCTGCGTTTTGTGAGAACCCGCCAGTGGCCAACAGCACCCCGCGCCGCGCCAACACGCGCACTGTTTCGCCTTCACGAGATACCCTGGCACCGGTTACACGGCCATTGGCGGTGAATAATTCCAGTACAGGCGCGTTGAGCCACACCGGTATGTCACGGTCCATTAAACTGCGCCGCAATTTGGCCACCAGTGCGGGGCCAAGGGCGAGGCGCTGATCCTGCTTGCCCTGGAATCGGGCTCGCAGATCCAGCAGGTATTGCAGGGCGAGCTTAACACCCAACAGGTAAGCCCCGGCATCCATAGCCCCCAGTCGCCGACCTTCCGGCACCGTCACATTAAACGGCAGGATGGCGGTATGGTCATCCCGCATGTTAGCGCCCTCGCTACCGAGATGACGCAGGTCGATGATGCCGGGATCCATGGAGCGGCCCCCGGATTTATAGCCCGGCGCCTGCTCGTAGTAGTCCATATAATCGGGTAGCGGGGTGTAGCTGACGTGGCTGTGATCTTCCATGAACTTGAGCATTTCGGCGGCCCGCTGCGCATAAGCTCGAATGCGCGCGTCGGCAACGGATTCGCCAATCAGGTACTTGAGATAGGTGTAGCCTTCGTCGCTGCTGTCACTGACCCCATGGGCCGATTGGTGGTGGTTACCCGGAATCCAGGCCACACCGCCTGACTTGCAAGTGGTGCCACCGTACATCGGCTCTTTTTCCACCAGCAGTACGTCACCACCGAGCTCGTGTGCTACTACAGCCCCGGTCATACCGGCGGCCCCGCTGCCGGCTATCAGCCAGTCGACTTCTATATCCCATTGCATTGGAAGAGACTAAAGGTCGAAAGCGTAACGCTCAATCGGCGAAGACAATTAATCAAGCGCTGGTATGAACTGACTTACTCAAGGTAGGCGCCTGTGAGAAGTCTTTGTGTCGTCAATGAATAATCGGCATCTGGAAAAACGAACACCTCCGTCCAAATACCAGCAACACTCGTTAAATTTTCCCGCACTTGAAAACCTTCGATAAATGCTTTATCGGATTTTACTTTTCACCTGTTCCAATAAATCGATGGGCAAGGGGAAAACAATAGTAGAGCTCTTGTCACCTGCAATTTCGACCAGGGTCTGCAAATACCGCAACTGAATGGCCTGATCCTGTTGCGAAAGCACTTTAGCCGCTTCGGCCAGCTTTTCTGCCGCTTCAGCCTCTCCCATGGCATGTATGACTTTGGCACGCCGCTCGCGTTCGGCCTCTGCCTGTTTGGCTATGGCCCTCACCATGGTCTCATTGAGGTCAACATGTTTGATTTCCACATTAGCCACTTTGATACCCCAGGCAGAGGTTTGCTGGTCGAGAATATTCTGGATATGCGCGTTTAGCTGCTCTCGTTCGGCGAGCATTTCATCCAACTCGTGTTGACCCAATACCGAGCGGAGTGTGGTTTGTGACAGCTGGCTGGTGGCTTCCAGGTAATTTTCGACCTGAATAATTGCCTTTTGTGGATCGAGAACGCGGAAGTAGAGAACCGCATTGACCTGCACAGACACGTTGTCTCTGGAAATCACATCCTGAGTGGGAACATCCATGACTATGGTTCGCAAATCCACCCGCACCATTTGCTGCAGTATCGGTATGACGATAATCAAGCCTGGTCCCTTGACCTTGTAATACCTGCCCAGCATGAAAATCACTCCACGCTCATACTCTCGAAGCACCCGTAACATTGAAAATGCCAGGGCTAATACCAGGAAAATAATCACTCCGCCAAAGATCTCAAATTCGAACATCTCAGTTACCTCCGTTGTTTTTACTGACCTGGAGTATCAGGCCGTCGATGGCATCTACAGTCACTTTGTCCTCTAACCTCAGGTCACAATCACTGCGCACATGCCAGAGTTCACCGTCCAGTCTTGCGAAGGTATCTCCGTTGCCAATTACTTCTACAATCGCCTGTTCACCAATTAAATGTGCTGTCCCGGATACACTCTCGCGCCGTCTGACCCTGAGAATCATGCGCATGGCAAGAATCAGCAATCCAGCACTGAAGGCTGCGAAAGCCAGTATCATAGGAAGTGCCAGCTGGTATGCGGGCAGATCGGTATCCATTAACATCACCGAACCAATCACGAAAGCCACCACACCCCCCAGGCCCAATATGCCGAAACTGGGGGCAAACGCTTCTGCCGTCATCAGCCCTATGCCCAGCAGGATAAGGCCCAACCCGGCGTAGCTGATCGGCAGTACCTGGAAGGCATAGAGTGCCACCAGCAGACTCACAGCCCCCAGCACGCCGGGCAGCCCGAAGCCAGGATTATAAAATTCGATGATCAGACCGTAGATGCCGACCAGCATCAGCACATAGGCAATATTGGGATCAGTGATTACGGCCAGGAACTGGCTGCGCCAGTCGATCGGGTGGTTATATATGGACAGCTCGCTGGTTTGCAGTGTCACAGTTTCATCATTAATCTCTAACTCGAATCCGTGGACCTGCTGCAATAAGTCCTCCGCTGAACCAGCCATAATGTCGATCACACCAGCCTTTAAAGCGTCCTCCGCAGAAAGACTGGCCCCCTCGCGCACCGCTTTTTCAGCCCATTGGCTATTGCGACCGCGGAGCTGGGCAAGACTCTGAATATAGGCCACAGCATCGTTGACGATCTTTTTTTCCATGGCTGTGCCGGCTAGCGGCGGCGTTTCATCCTCGTCACCTGCCCCGGGAAATTTGCCCAGCCCTGGAGAGCCAATCTGCACAGGGGTTGCGGCGCCAAGGTTGGTTCCTGGCGACATGGCGGCAATGTGGGTGGCATACAGCAGGTAGGTGCCCGCGCTGGCGGCCCGGGCTCCGCTGGGTGACACATATCCGATTACGGGTATTGATGTCGCCAGAATACTCTTGATCATCGCGCGCATCGAGGTATCCAAACCGCCTGGCGTATCAATGCGCAACAGAATCAACTCCGCTGCCGCTGCCTGGGCATCCTCCATGCCACGAATCACGTGATCAGCCGTGGCTGGGCCAATCGCGCCTTCCACGTCAATTAGCCAAACCTGAGCTGTCGCCGTTTGGGATGACAGGGCAAACAACAGCACCAGAGGCAGCAACAATCTATAGATCATTCGCACGTCCATACCCATAAGCATAGAAGATATTGGCGTAATCGCGAGATAAAATCTTCTAGCGCTGCAGGTAAATCACTGACCGATTCCAGCCCTTTCTGGCACCTGGATTTTACTATAGTTTGCCGATACCACAGCCAGGTCGTTACACCTCAGCATCAAATGAAATGGGCATGGCCTTAATACTATTTACAAAGTAATCCCGCACATACTCCACCGGTCCGGCGAACTGCGGATTTCTCAAGCGCGGAATAAACTCCTCAAACATCACCTGCATTTCTAACCGAGACATATGTGCTCCAATGCAAAAATGCTCACCGTTACCGAATGCCCGGTGCTGGCTAGCAAGCTCCGGGTTGCGCTTGAAACGTTCTACGTCAAAGACTTCGGGGTTCTCGAAAATCGCCGGGTCATGATTAATCGCTTGCCAGTTGAGCACCATCTTATCGCCCGCCTTTAGTTGTTGGCCCTGGAGCTCAACATCTTCCATTACTGTGCGACGCATCTGCACAAACGCGGGGTTGTAGCGCAGGACTTCTTCTACCGCATAGGAAATCATCGACGGATCATCTATCAACTTTTGTAGTTGATCGGGATGTTCAATTAGCAGACGCATGCCATGAGCTATCACAGAACGAGTGCTCTCGTTACCAGCGGCAATCAGCATCAAGAAAAACAACTGGAACTCATCCGGTGTCAGTCGCTCGTCGTTAACGGTGCCGTCAAGCAGCGCTCCCACAATATCGGTTAAGGGTTCAGTTTGGTGTTTTTCAGCGAGCATGGCGGCATAGGCATACACTTCTATCGCAGCAGCCTGTGAAGCCGCTACACCATCTTCACCGCTCATGTCTTCATCTTCGGTAAAGATCATGGTGTTGGTCCAGTCAAAAAACTGCTGCTTGTCTTCCATGGGAATGCCGCACAGTGACAAAATAGCTATCAGTGGTAACTCTGCGGCAACCTCAGTAACAAACTCACATTCACCTTTGGCAGCGACTGCATCGATAGTTTCTTTGGCCACCTGGCGAAATCGCTCTTCGTAGCCCTGTACTGCTTTGGGCGTAAAGGCGTTGCGCACAATGCGGCGGTACTTAACGTGTTCTGGTGGGTCCATATTGACAAGCATGAGTCGCGACAGTGCTATCTCTTCCTCGGGCATTTCTTTAGGCAGGATGGTTTTGGCCTGGCTGGAAAACAATAGCGGCTGCTTGCAAACGTAATCCGCCAGATCCCGTTTCATTACCGCCCAATAGGGCACACCGGTGATCGGATCCTCTATATAAGCAAGTCCATCGGATTGCTCTCTGACCTCGGCAAACACCGCATGGTGATGGCCACCGATATAAATATCGGGATCCAGGATATTTTTGAATGGGCACTGTGACATAGTAAGTTCCGATCATATTATTGGCTGAGTGTGCGGCGTAGCGCGCGTACATGCTAGCACCCCTGTCGCTTGCTTCATTATGCTTGACCCCAGCCTGACTTATGGGCATCCGTGTATGACATATTGAACTTGCGCGACAATACGCCTAATCAGGCCGATCCGGGTTAGCCAGTCTGCGTATACTTGTTTAACCGTATTCGAGGCAAAAGCGATGAGAAAAATCTGGGCCGCTATTTTCGGACTTATTATTTTGTCGGTTTCAGCCTGCAGTGATGATAAAGATCGCAACCCTGGCACTCCCACACCAGAACCGGCGCCTGAATACCTGCCAATCGCCCAGCCAGAGGTAACGCTGGCCCCCGATATAGGCGGCGTCCTCGATTTTGGCATCTTTGATCTTGCGGCAGAAGGCTTTGAGCAACAAGAGTACTTCCTGTCCGGCACGGGCACCGCTTTTGTCAATCTGAATGAGTTACAAAGTGATGGCTTCTGGGAAGTCGAGCCTGCAGAGCAAGCCGACTACACCACACGGGTGCTGGTCAGGCGGCCCACCACTGCGGCTGCCTTCAACGGCACTGTCATCGTGGAATGGATGAATGTGTCTGCGGGCTTTGATACCACTCCGGTCTGGGACAATACCCACGTGGAGATCATCCGCCAGGGCTACGCATGGATAGGCGTGACTGCTCAACGGGTAGGTGTTGAAGGGCGTGAGGGTTCAATTGTGCCCTTTCATCTCAAAGGCTTTAATCCGGAGCGCTATGCCGAGATCAGCCACCCTGGCGATAGCTTTTCCTATGACATGTTCTCCCAGGTTGCCCAGGCTGTCAGCGAGCCCGGCGACATGGACCTAATGGCGGGCCTGTCGGCTGAGCGCGTCATTGGTGCTGGTCAATCTGGATCCGCCTTCGCCCTGACCACCTATATCAATGCCGTGCACCCCGTCTACAACCCCTTTGACGGCTATATGCTACTAAGCAGAGCAGAATACTCGTTCCGCCTTGCGACAGAACCACAAACCCCAATCGCAACGCCTTCGCCGGTCTTTATGCGCACAGATTTGAATGTCCCGGTGATGACGATTCAGTCGGAAACAGACTTGCTGCGCAGCACGCTGAACACAGTGACTTCGCGCCAGAACGATACCGACCTGCTGCGACTATGGGAGGTGGCAGGCACATCCCACAGCGACCACTACTCCACCGAGGCTGGTCGGACCGACACCGGGGTAGACCCCAGCTTTTCGGCCATCGTGGAAAACGATAGCGTGCAGGGCTTTATCCAGTGTGAGGGCCCTAAAAACTCAGGACACTTGCACTATGCGGTCATCGCCGGCCTGGCGAACCTTAACCAGTGGATCATCGATGGCACCCTGCCCCCCTCGGCAGATTACCTGGCAACTAATGATGCAGAAACCGATTTCCTTGTGGACGAGCTTGGCAACGTGCTTGGTGGCGTGCGCACGCCCTATGTGGATGCTCCGGCAGCCGTATTATCAGGACTGGGGCAAAGCGGTGATAGTTTCTGTGGCTTATTCGGCACCACTGCACTGTTCAGCGCCGACCAGATGGCCAGCCTGTATATTGATGAAAGCGGCTACCTGGAGGCCGTTACTGCTGCTGCCAATAACGCTGTGGCCGCAGGCTTTCTGCTGCAAGAGGACGCTGACCTGATTATCGCCTGGGCGCCCGAGCAATGGCGCTCACAAGTAGAAAACCCATGATCAATGCGGCCTGAATAGGCGTTCCTAGCCGGCCAGACATCCCCTATACTGACTGCACCGCAATAATTGTGCCTTCAGGATTCTCTCGTTATGACTTTTCGTTCCACACTGACCTACACGCTAGTTGTTCTGGCCCTATCGCTGCTGCAAGCCTGCGGTAATGACGGAACAGACACATCTTCGCCGGCATCTACCGCATCGGAGCTGACTGAGGCTAACGCGACTCGAACTGCCGATGGCGCGACTGAAGAATTAGAATCGAACAACGACGAGGAACCGGTTGACCCTGACTCGCTCGAGCCGGCGGGGCAAGTTGAACTAAAGCAGTACACTGTGGCCTACATGGGCAGCGGCACAATGGGTGGCGGCACGCTCACGGTCGATGGCAAAGCTTACCCTTTCAGGATTTCAGGTTTAGGCGTTGGCGGTTTTGGAGCGTCCTCAATTGATGCCGAAGGTGTTGTCTACAATATGCCTGACGTAGAGGCCTTCCCGGGCACCTATGGCAATGCTCGTATGGGCATGACTGCAGGTGACTCCGGCAGTGGCAAGCTCTGGCTGAGGAGCCCCACCGGCGTGGTCATTGAGCTGGATTCAGAAATGCGGGGACTTGCCCTCTCAACTGGACTGGATGGTATTTACATCGAATGGGATGAGGACGAAGAGTCCACCACAGATCAGGTGATGGATGACACTGAGCAGGTTGTAGGCGATGGCATCGACAAAGGTGCTACAGCCGTCCAGAAGGGCGTAGATAATGTAAAAGGCTGGTTAAAGTCCGATTAGCCTGTCTCGGCTGAGATCAATATTGTGCCCTGAGAAGGCCAGCAAAATCGTTCGAAACTGAGGTAGTCGCTAACAATGTATTACGGTGAAAGACTCAATAGTATCAGTCATTTGGTCGGAGCCGTCATCGCTCTTATCGCGCTTGGTGCGTTGCTCGCTTTAGGGATCCAGACCGGTGACCCAATGGTCATTGTCGGCTTCACAACTTTCGGCCTTGCTTTGGTATTGCTCTATACCATGTCGACGCTGTACCACAGCTTCCGGGAACCTCGACTTAAGAAAGTCTTCCAGCTGTTAGATCACATCTCGATCTACTTACTCATCGCCGGTTCTTATACGCCCTTTATGCTGGTCAGCATGGGTGATAGCAATGGCGCTATGATTCTGACCCTGGTCTGGACCTTGGCCGTTATCGGGATTCTTTCGGAAGTATTTCTATCCGGACGAATCGTTAAGGCCACCCAACTCGTCATTTATCTGGGCATGGGCTGGGCCTGCTCTTTAGAATTGGCCAGCCTGAAGGCCGCCCTGCCGGAGGCAGGCTTCCTGTGGTTAACTGCTGGTGGAATCGCCTACACCGCCGGAATCGTCTTCTATTTACTCGACAAAATGAATCGGCTTAGTCACGCCCATGGAATTTGGCATTTCTTTGTTCTGGTGGGCTCTGTCTGCCACTTCATTGCCGTGATTGGCTATGTGCGGTAATTCTCAACTTCAGCCGTGATGACTCGCGAGTATCTAGCAGCAATTTGCTCACGTATGCTGTCTGGCTTGGGCAGGAGCCAATTACTAGCCTGATTATCGCCACCTTTATTTCTACTATCTAGCTTATGGAGAAAAGTGCATGACACCAATGGAAGGAAAACTCACTCTGGTCACAGGCTCAACAAAGGGCATTGGCAAGGCTATTGCGGAAGCTTTTGTCGACCAGGGGGCAAAAGTGGTTGTGCATGGACGTGATCCAGAAGAGGCCAGGCAAGTGGCCGAGTCACTCGGCGCGCATTCCAGTGTTGATGGGGACCTTGGGACTGCCACAGGCTGTGACAACGTCATATCGCAGCTAGCGACACTTGGCAACGTCGATGTCCTTATTAACAATGCGGGAATATTCGGCGTACAGGATTTCTTCGAGATTGATGACGCCGAATGGTTACGATACTTTCAAGTCAACATTATGAGCACAGTAAGACTGAGCCGTGCCCTACTCCCCTCCATGTTGGATAATAACTGGGGAAGAATCGTCAATGTGGCCAGCGAAGCTGCGATCAAGCCGCTACCGCAAATGATTCATTACTCGATGACTAAAACCTCTGTGGTGTCACTGGCCCGGGGAATGGCGGAACTCACCAAAGGGTCAAGCGTTACGATTAACTCTATTCTTCCAGGTCCCACCTGGACAGCTGGCGTGGAAACCTATTTTGAAGGACTCGCGGCCGACGAAGGCAAGCCAGCGCGGGAGCTCATCGATAACTACTTTAAGGAACATGAGCCCACCTCACTCATTCAACGGTTTATCACCGTAGAGGAAGTGGCCCAGGCAGTGTTGTTTCTGGCGACCAATGGCGCTGTTAATGGCAGTGCCCAGCGCGTAGAAGGCGGTATTGTCCGTTCCATATAACGGCTGAGTCTTCAACATGGAAATACCCCGATTGACCTTTGCCTCATGCGCGCTCAGACTAGCTGAATGACAAACAATGACATCCTGCGTCGCATCCGCTACATCTTCGATTTAGATGATGCGAAGATGATCGGAATTTTCGCACTGGCAGATACAGAAGTTAGGCGCGGGCATATCATTTCCTGGTTATTGAAGGAAGACGAACACTCCTATCAGGAATGTAACGACAAAATGCTCGCTACCTTTCTCAACGGATTCATCAGCGAGAAACGCGGTAAAAAGGAAGGCCCCCAGCCTAAACCTGAGCGTTCTCTCACCAACAACCTGATCTTGAAAAAACTGAAAATCGCATTAAACCTGCAATCCGACGATATCATCGCTATTTTGGAATTGGCTGATTATGAACTTAGCGCGCCTGAACTGAGCTCATTCTTCCGAAAACCCGGGCATAGAAACTACCGTCAATGTAAAGACCAGGTGTTACGCAATTTTCTTATGGGTCTACAACTCAAGCTACGAGGTGATGAGAAAAAGAAGCCTGCCTCGATATGGCCTTCTCGCGACTGAATGAACGCTTGGGGGTCACTGATCCCCCCCATAGTTTTCTAGATCAGTCGTTTGTAGAAACGCACGATCGCTTCTTCTGCGACCAGCATAACCACAATGACCCCGATAAACGCCAGTGCACCGTGCAATGGTCCGCCAAACATCACTTCTTCACCAAAGGCGAAATCTATCGCCCATAGCATCACAAACTTGGATAGAAAAAGAATCACCCAGGCACTGAAAAAACGCATAAATCGCGAGAACTTCCCAGGCTTGGCAGAGAAGTAGTCAGCAACTCGATGTTCCAGACGCAACGTTATCTGCAGCATAATTTGCAGTAACAGCGCTACCAACAGCGAAACAGTGAACGACTGGATCACCACCTGCTGCCAATGCTCAGCAAACAAGTTAATTACCACCAGGTCGATTAGAATGGCGGTAAAGTAGCGTAGGAATAGTTTCTGCCTGGAAGATGGCTCTTCTGCCGAAGCCACTTCAAATAGTCCGTTCTCGGACATCGGATAATTCTCGTGCGCAAATGGAGACGTATTGTAGCGCCATAGGACATGCCCGCACCATTACAACAAGCCTTCTCTCTAATAGTGCATCTTTTGCAGGTTCTATAATCACTGGGTCATTTGCTGCATACTCAACCTCATTGGACCACCTACCTCGATGAAATCTGAGCAAACTAAATGAGCAGTGATTGGACGCCTATTCTAGGCGGGATACCCGCGCAAGACCCCCTGATGTGGGTTTGGGATACCGCCACAGAAAGCATTATTGATCAGACGCCTGCTACAGCAGCTTTTCTGAAGTCATACGAATCTGATTCAGGTCTGCGCACACTGTCTCATGAGTTTCATGCAACGGCCGCACTGGAAGTCGTTAAAAGTCGAGAGACACATACCACTTTGGAGTGGATTAAATACCAGGGAGTCTGGCGTAAGCTGTCATGGAGCAAAATGCACCTGGGGGGCAGTCTGGTATTAAACACGTCTCAAGATATCACCCAATTTGACCCACGCGCTCAGTGGTTGGCACGCATTAACCTCGAAACACAACGCCTGGAGCTGGATAGCGGTGAATCAATCTCCTTCGACGAGTTTGTCGTGCTGCATATGCTTCTCAAAGGCTTGCAACACAAGCGTATCGCACAAATGCTGAATATCACTGCTAAAACTGTGGAGTACCGCATTTCCAGGCTGAAGGACGCCCTGCAGGTAGAATCTACCGAGGAGATGATGCTAACGGTATCCGCCAACGGGCTCATTTACCTTGGCTTGATACCTATGGACCCCGAGAACCCCGCGCTTACCGAGCTGGAGCTTTACGCAAAAGTTATCGGCTAGGCATTTCCCTAGTGATCTTTACGGCTCCATACCCTAGATTGGCGAGATAGGGATGTTTTCGACGGGGCCAGGATGGCCCCAATTTTAACAAGGCTGTTCCTTGCCTTGTTCTTCAATCATGAAACATCTCCTACCACCATGCTTATATTTACTTTAACACTGTAGCCGCTGACGGCGCCAAGCAGGCGGCAGCAAAGCTAACAAGCTACTTTTTATGGGCTGGAAAATACTAAAATATTCACTACTATGAAGTGAGAGGGTGGCAACGCCTTTGATCGGTAACTCACCTGACATGGAATGTTGGAGGTTGACCAGATGACAAGGATTATTTGGTTACGTATTTTGGTTTTACTGATAGTGTTTAACGGCGGTTTGCCTGGCTGCCGAAGGGTCACTTTGGTTGGCGACAGCTTAATCGGTGTTGCCCAAGAAACATTTGTTGCCGCGATCAACGACAACTCCGAGCAAAGTTGGGTCGACACCGAGCACGTCTGGTCCGGTTCGACCGCTTATAACAACCCCATTAATCACAAAATATACAGCGAAGGAATGGAAAAGGCCTTCGGTCAGCCGGATGTTGTTGTCTTCTCATTTGCGACTAATGATATGTTCAGAGTCACAGATGATCAGGTCTCAATGGATTCTGCAATTCAGGCTATGCAAACGTTAATTAATCAAGCCGTTATTTCGGGCGCAATGTGCATAGTAATGCTCGAATCAAGCCATCGATTACGGGGCAGTCATCCGCAAAGTGCGCGATTCGGCATGCACATGGACAGCTGGTTTGACCATTGGCACCGCAGTAAAGGTGATAATGAGTACCTTGGGTTACCCTATACGCTACTTATGGCTGATATCAGTGGCACGATAGCAGCAGATATCAACAAATACCTGGGCGACTCCATTCATTTTAATACGGCGGGGGCAGAACTTGCAGCAGCGGCCATAGTCGAGCAAATAAATCATTGCCCCCAAGGAAGGTGGATTTACGGCGCTGATGCCATGAGGCCTGATGCACAAATCCCTGAGAACCCCTATAGGCAATACAGCGTCCTTCCCTAGTCACATTGAATTTCTGTTACCTGCGCATGACCCCATAGACCATGTCTATGCACTGTTACCTGACGTATTCTGCTGTTAATGGTCATTTACTGATAATTACAAGCGAGAATATCCATGTCCAAAGCTGTTGCAGATGCCGCACTGCTGGCTGCAGAACAATTGCCCAGCGCTCCCGATGGCGATCTTTCACATCTGCCGGGACACAAGGGATTGCCGCTAATCGGCGACGCCCTGCCCTTTCTGAAAAACACTCTGGAATACATGCGCCGAAACCACGAAAAATATGGCGATGTATTCTGGTCCCGCATAGGCCCCATGCCATCAGTACACCTGGTCGATGCCGATGCCGTTAAAATGCTTACACTTGATACCGAGAAGAATTTTTCAGCTGGCAAAGGCTACGAAGGTACTTTGTCATCGTTCTTCCCGGACGGACTGCTACTGAAGGACTTCTCCGATCACCGCATGCACCGGCGCATCATGCAAACGGCCTTCAAAAACGCCATGCTAGAGCAGTACATGTCCCAGATTCACGACATCGTTCGCGACCACCTGGATCAATGGCAAGGCCAGGACATTACCTTTGTTACCAGCATGAAAGATTGTCTGCTGGAAGTCGGTTCCAGGATATTTCTGGGCATGGAACTGGGTGAAGACTCAGATCGCATCAACCGTGGCTTTGTTGATATGGCCCACGGCTGCACCACGCCATTTCGGCTCAACATTCCCGGCACTACTTACTACAATGCCATTAAGGGCTACGAGTTCATGTGCAAGCGTTTTCACGAGCAGATACCCGAAAAACGCCTGTCAGACAGCACCGATATGTTCAGCCTCTTCTGCAAAGAAACCCAGGAGGATGGCAGCTATTTCAGCGATGATGACATAGTCCACCATATCAACTTCTTACTGTTTGCGGCACACGACACTACGACCAGCACACTCACGGGAGTCATGTTTCAGTTTATGCAGCATCCCCAGTGGCTGCAAAAATGTCGAGAGGAAGCGCAGGCGCTAGAGCAGGATAAGCTTAGCTTTTCAGATTTAGACCGACTCCCCAACATCGGGTATTGTTTCCGGGAAGTCCTGAGGCTCTGCCCTCCTGTGGTTGGACTGGGGCGCCGCAGTATTCGCGAATTCGACTTCAAGGGTCACCGTATCCCGGCTAATACCCTGGTGAGCGCGTCATCCATACTGGTTCACCGTGACCCTAGGTTTTACACCAAACCCGACGAATTCGACCCGCTGCGCTTTGCTCCTGGCCGCGAGGAACACAAGCGTCACAGCTTCGCCTGGTCGCCCTTTGGCGGTGGTGCTCACAAGTGCATCGGTTTGCACTTTGCAGAGATGTTAGTGAAGGTAACCCTGTTTGAACTTCTGAGAAATGCTGATTTCGAATTCACAGCACCAGCCAGCGAATATACGTATCTGCCATTTCCTAAACCGGTGAACAATTTGCCAATGCGAATGACGTCTTTTTAAAAGCCTGCCGGTCAGCGCGTGCATTCATTCTAAGGTCACACCGGTCATAAGCAATCCTTGCAAGTAGCGACGGCCGAATCTGATAGGCCTGGTTGTAAACACCTAAACTCATATGCCGAGGCGTTCACCCCGAAGCGGCAGACTGCCAGAATTTATCCACAGCATGCTTGGGTGTTTTGGCCATTTTTTGCATATGCCTGAAATCAATAGTGGACAGTACATATTCCTGCTGAACATCTGCCAACATAGCCAACCAAAGTTTCGCTGTCATCTCCGAGTCGTAAAGTGCCCGGTGGAAGACCCCCTCTACCGGAATATTCATGTAATCGACCAGCGTACCCAGCTTGTGGTCAGGGGCCTGCTGATAGATCCGACGTGCTGCGAGCATTGAGCAGGCAAATTGCCCAGAGTAACCCGCAGAAATCCGCGCGAGTTCGGCATCAAGGAAGCGCGCATCAAAAGACGCATTGTGGGCAACCATGTTGTATCCGTTGATGAAATCAGCGAAGTCTGTCATGACGTCGCCACATGGCCTGGCGTCTGCCAGCATTGCATTGGTAATACCGGTGTAAGACTCAATAAAACTGTCTACTCGCCGACCAGGGTTCATCAACTCCTGAAAGCGGTCAGTCACCTTACCGTCCTCTATCCGCACCGCCCCAATCTCGATGGCCCTGTCTCCCGCGTTAGGCGATAGACCAGTAGTCTCAAAGTCGAGCACGATTACGGTATTGGCATTAGTCACTGATTAGTCTCTTTTTTGGATATCAACCTGTTCCGGAGCGTCTACAGGCTACTATTTCTAATGAATTATACGGTTCCAGCAAACCCGACAACAGCAAACTTGGCAGTTGTTGGTGAAATCTTGGAGGTTTTATCATGGCGCCACATGGAAGCATGTGATTTCACGATTATCCTGTAAGCGCTGGTAATTGAGCTGGCAACTGCCTCTTGCTATCTATAAAAATCAAACCAACAGGTAATGCAGTGATTGAAGGCTTCACACCTATACATTGTTACCCCCGCTGTTGAAAAACACCTATTGGCTGGCAGCGAGATGTCTTTGAATTGTGCGGGATGTAAAAACATAGTCTAGGCTATTGCTGTATAGATCCCGTATTCGAAAAACAATAACTGAAAAGGAAGTCAGCATGGATGTTTCACGCTCAATCGGTAGAAAAATCACTCTCGGCGTTTGCTTGCTTGCGGCATGGCCGGCGCTGGCGCAGGAAACCTGTGCTGAATACCCCGAACTCAGCAGCTGCAACACCAATCCCATTGGGGTATGCGACGCCGAAGCCGCTGCGCAGTACGTTATTGAAGATGGCAGCAGTAATCACTGGGTAGTCATAGCGGTGGCAGACGACCCGCTCTACCCCGAGCAGTGCTCCTATGAAAACGACAGTGATTCGATGAACCCCAGAATGATCACTGCCAAGGATGACACCAACAACCTGCAGTGTGCTCTGGACTTCGCAGCGGCGGGCAGAACCTCAGAAGACATGAGCGCCAAGATCACCCTGCAAAAGGGTCGGTATTGTATCCGCGAGCAGCTGGTAGGACTGGACTTCAGCGGCACAATCGAAGGGGCTGGAAAAGGCAAGACCATGCTGGATTTCGACAACCCAGCACTCAAGGATGCTAACGGCTACCTCACTGGCGAGGGGGGGTTCGAACACCAATGGGATGTCACCAAATCGGTGATGGACCCCAACGGTGACCCCATTGACCTGCTGGACCGCGTTGAATTCTTTGGCGACCAGGCCCAGACAACAACCGCGAGACGTTACTTCGATCAATCGTCTGGTGCCCTGATGTTTGCAAACAATCGCTTCGACTCACGTAAATTAACCATCCGCGATCTACATTTGAATACGAGCAAAGGCTCTCGCATGTACACGCAAACCATTCACGGCTATACCAACGTCCTTGCACGCCCGCTGTCCATGAGCTCCTTTGTCACTGATAGCACGGTTGTGGGTGGTGATAGCCTCTCCTTCGGCGGCAGGTCTGACGAGCTCTACCTCAAGGGTTGCGTTGTGAGAGCCCAGCTAGCGACCAACAACAACGGGGGTCAGCCTTGGTATAAGCTGGAAACAGGCGTTGATCTGACAACACTGGATCCGGAGCTGTGTGTCGTGCCCATCAGCGACCCCGCAGAAATGGAATCGCCTTTGAATCCCAGAAACTGTAGTGAGAGCTCCTGCGAGCCCTATGCCTATGATCTGACAAACTTACCCAAAATCGATACAAGCTTCGTCCGTATTATTGCGACGGCAAGGGGCAATATGAACAACGGTCTGTATTACCTCAATACAGACAGAAATAACACCATCGACAGCGCAATATCGGGTGATGAGGTGCTCAGCATAACCCAACCAATTCAGGCCGATGTTCTCATCAAGGATTCAGTCTTGCGTGGTCTCGGCAGTGTTTTCGTGGGGTCTATTATTGACTTCGGGTACTCCCCGATCGTCGATGGAAAGATCAAGGTTCAGAACAATCAAATGGGCATTTTTCGTGAAGATGGAGCAACCTATGGCTGCGGACGACTGTGGGAGCGACTGTCCCTCAGTGATTCCAAACTTAGTTTAGCCGGTAACACTATCAACGGTTGCCAGGGCGCCCTGGTCAGTCATGGCCGTACCGCATATTTCGAAGGTCGAGGTATTGATGGGGCTGACAATCTGAGTGGCGCATCACAGCAACCCGTGCCGGGGCCGTCCATGATCGTGATTCAGAATAACAAGTACAAACAAGGCCCCGTGATGGCTGGAGTGGAAAGTGCAGTGGCTAGCTTTTTCAGAGCGGCCGATTGGCTAAATAACATGAATGTTGAGTCCTTGGTTGGGCAAGTCTATCCCTCACTTGAAGTACGTATTCAAAATAATATGATTGCTACTGCCGATTATTCTTCAGAAAACATCAATCCATATTGGATGATTCCTATAGCCCTTGAGGGCATGGTAAACGCGAGAATTAAAGGTAATACCATTGAGGGCGCTAGCGCGACTGCAATCGCAATAGGACAGGAACCGGAGTATCCGGGAGCCTATGATGTAGGCACAAAAATCATCAATAACGACCTGTCAGGGTTCAACGTTGTGTCTTGTGATGATTACCCGGATTATACCGCTGCCTGCAGCACTGGTAGCGCCGAACTGGACGAAGCAGCGAACGCTGAAATTTGGTTGGGGCCGAACACATCGGATACCAGGGTAGTTATTCCCGACTCAGATTCCTACACCGTAGGGGACCTAAGCGGTGAAGACAGCGGCAACCGCGTACGCTGATTTCATATCCTTGTGATTCGAGCAGCCTGAGGGCAGGAATGCCCTTAAGCTGCCAGGACCAATAGTAAGCTCATTCAGCAGCAAAGCCTCTTTTTCTTGCAGCTTGCAGCTTGCAGTCGCAGGATCGAGTGCTACTTCAACAACCCACCATTGGGATTCCACGCGCACTGGCATTTGCACAACGGCTTTGTTCACAGGGCGCTCTAGGCTACAGTAGAGCCACTCTGAGCCCAGTGAATCAATTGCCATGCCCGTCAGCCGAAGAACCGTTCTAGGACTGCTCTCCAGCAGCACATTCCTGCTCACCGCGGGCAGTCTGGGCGCAACCATTACCAGTAAACTAGAACTACCCCTGAGCTTTCCCCAGGGAGTAGCATCTGCTGACCCACAGCCCAGCGGCGTCATGCTCTGGACCCGCGCTGTACCTGCTGACGACACCGATGACGTAGTGCTGCAGTTGCAGGTCAGCCTGGACAGCAACTTCTCCCAGCTCGTGCTTCAGGAAACCATCTCCACCAGCCGTGAGCATGATTTCACCGTCAGGGCGTTTGTCGGGGAGCTGGAACCGGATACCCGCTACTACTACCGCTTCATTGGTGGTGCGGACAGCGTTTCGCGCACCGGACGAACCCGCACCGCCCCAGCACCCGGGCAGGAGCGCGCGGTAAACATGGCCTTTGCCAGCTGCCAGAGCTACGAACAAGGCTACTACGGCTCCTGGGCGCGAATGCTGGCCGACGACAAGGGCAAGAGTGAGGATGAGCAGATAGACCTGGTCTTGCATCTGGGCGACTTTATTTATGAACGTAGCTGGCCCCATCTGGCCAATGGCTCGCCTGTGCCTCGGCCGCTGCCGTCTTTTCCCGATGGTGCGAAGCAACTGGACGAAGACAAGCAGGACGAATACAGCTATGCCGTGACGCTGGCTGACTATCGGCATCTCTACAAAACCTATCTCAGCGACCCCTATCTGCAGGAAGCCCGCGCCCGCTGGCCTTTTGTCTGTACCTGGGATGACCACGAATTCAGCAACGACAATTTCCAGACTTACACCACTTATGGCGAAGAACCTGTCTCCGATGGCAAACGTAAAATTGCCGCTAACCGCGCCTGGTTTGAATTTATTCCGGCGGTATTGGATGAACTTGAAGAGCAGCCGGCCCATGACTTCAAGCGCAACAGTGCCGCGGTCACTGCATCAGATGAAGATGCCGTAGAGACCTTATGCATCTACCGCCGACTGAACTGGGGTAAGTACCTCGACATTCTTTTGACCGACAGTCGCAGCTACCGCAGTGGCCCGTGCCTGACCGAGGGATTTGCAGAATCACTGGGGCTGGTTATGAATTCAGTCACCCTGGTAGAGATTGCCGACGCAGGTGCAGACTACGACAATGGCAACCCACCGGCCACCCTGCCCTACGCAGATGGCAGCACGCCTAATCCTGGCAAAGACCGCGCCCCGGGTAGCTTACTGGGGGCCACTCAACGCAGTTGGCTGCTCGCAGAACTGGAGGGAGCCGGCGCCCAATGGAAACTGTGGGGGAATGCCTTGCCATTGGTCCCCATGCGTTTGGATCTGTCTAGCCTGCCCTTCACCGACTATGAAGACAGCATTTTCCATCTGGACGCCTGGGCGGGCTACCCCCACGAGGTAAGCATGCTGATGCAGCATGTTCAGGCTGCGAACATCACAGGACTAGTGTCGTTCTCAGGTGATCACCATATGCACGGTGCGGGAACACTCAAGCACAACGCCAGCGATGCGCAGGCCAAGCCGGTAGCGGTAGATTTTAGTATTGCCGGTATTAGCTCAGAGCCCATGTTCGAGGAGCTGTATAAGGTCAGCCGCAGCGCCCACCCGGATTTTGCCGCTTTGGTGTATCGCGCAGAGGAAGGGAAAATCATCCCCACCTGGAACATGAGTATGCTCGACGGCGCACTGGCCTCGCTGGCCTATTCCAAAACCGGGCTGCGTTCTGCCGCCCGCTGGCTAGGCCCCAACAGCGCAAATCCAGGGCTTCGCTATCTGGATGCCACGGCCAACGGCTATGGCCTTGCGAGGTTCAGCGAGGACCAATTGCAGGTTGATATGGTGACGATGGAAAGTACTATTACACCCTTTGAGAAAGCTCCCGAAATCAAGCACGTTGCGCGCTTCGAGCTCCCGCTGTGGTCATCGCAAGAGTCACCTGTATTGAGCGAGCCGCAGTTCAGGCTTGGCGCTCCCTTCCCTTTTGCCGCCCCCGACGCGGATCAGGCATAACAGTTACAGGGTCTGCAGAAGCCAACTGCTAGCGCTCAGTCCAGATAGTCCCGCAGATACTCCAGCTCCTGGCGGGCGCCATCTGCTGTCTGGCCCAGAATGTATTTTTCTACCTGCTTACCGACCAGCGGGATCTTCGCCTTGGCCTTATGGGTAACAGAGTATCGACACCCGGAACGGGTAGGCACTAGTTCAAACTCAGCGGTTATCACCACCGGCTGACCACGAATCAATATCTCCCACTCGCCCGCGTAGCCATCGCCCTTCTCACGCCAGGTCTCTGTCATGTCCATAAGCTGCACAGAATCAAACATCTTTGCCAGTATCTTTGGAAGGTCGCGACTAACCTCGCGCATCAGGTTCACCGTGGTAATACCCTCGGCCTCTTCTGCCTCGCATTCCGCACTCAGCTCACCCATGGCCAGGCTGCGATCCACCAGGTATTGCGGCTCGGTGAGCGTTTCATAGACCGCCTGCACATCACTGTCGTATTCAAATTGCACCGCCATTGTTCACCTCCGGTTTCATGTCTGTTGTTATTTCTATTGTTACACCATTTTCTAGCGCAAGTTTAGTCTGAATTTTCGGCTATCCAGACATCGACCCGTCGTTCCAACACGGGGAGCGGCAACGACCCACCTGCGAGGATGAGATCATGGAAACCTCGGATATCAAACTGTTCACCCATTTGCTGCTCTGCTTTGGCTCGCATAGCCTGAATTCGCAGCATGCCTGCCTTATAGGAAGATGCCTGTCCCGGAGAGAGCAGGTAGCGTTGCACCTCAGAGCGAACCGTTGTTTCTGGCGATGAGGAATTATTTAGCATGTAGGCGATTGCTTGATCTTCAGTCCAGCCAAGAGCATGCAGGCCAGAATCGACTACCAAACGCAGGGCTCGCCACAACTCGTTTACCAGTCGCCCAAAGTCCATATAAGGGTCATGGAAAGCACCCATTTCTTTGGCCAAATACTCCGAGTACAGGGCCCACCCCTCACCGTAGGCATTCGACCACTCCACGCGCCTAAACAATGGTAATGCGTCATTCTCCATTGCGATAGACCCCTGCATATGATGCCCCGGGCTGCCCTCATGATATGCAGTCGTCTCCAGATCAACCCTATTCATTGCCTTCATATCAGATAAGTGAAGATAGTAAACGCCAGGGCGGCTACCATCGGCAGTTCCCTCGTAATACCAGGCAGCAGCACCATCCAACTCGCGATAAGGCTCAACACGCCTGACCTCCAGTGGAGCCAACGGCAACCTGCCAAAATATTGCGGAAGCAGCGCCTCCATTTTATTGAGTTGCCTGCGCGTTTCCTCTATATAGGCTTCCCGCCCAGCATCGGTATCTGGATAGTAGAAACGCTCATCCTCGCGCACATAATCGAAGAACTCCTGCAGAGAATCCTCAAACCCCACGCGTTTCATGATCGCGTTCATTTCCGCCTGTATTCTGCCCACCTCAATAAGGCCAAGGCTGTGTACCTCATCAGGAGTCATACTAGACTGGGTATTCACAACCAATTGATGCTCATAGTAACTTTTGCCATTGGGCAGGCTATGAACCCCCTGCGCCTGCTCGGCAGTATTTTTAAGATCCTGTTCATGCCAACCGATAATGCGTTGATAGGCAGGTTGGAAATGTTCAAGAAGCGCTTGTTTCACATTCTGCTCTAATTCGACCGCCCTGCGAGAGTCTATCTTTCCGGTCTGCACCAAGACATTGATTTTGTGCTTGGCATCGGCCCATAGGCTGGATTCAGTCGCAGCCTTGGAAAAAGGCGTTCCTTCAATAACAAGTCGCGATTGGGCGATAACATCGTGGTAGGAAAAACGAGGGGGCCTAATGCCCTTTGCTGCCGAATATTCGACACGATCCATCATCTGCTGCAGGGCACGGCCCCAACCCTCAATACGAGCGATGTAGGCGAGCATGTCATCTTCAGACTCCACAACGTGCGCATTCACCATGAACGAAACCGGCACTGTATGCATTTCGCTCCATGTGGTCATGACATATTTATGATCCCGGAATGCAAAGCCAGACTCCATTTCCTGGACTCGATACATCCAGAAGTCATAGGAGACCTTGCCCTCGACAGAAAGTGCCAGGTACTCAAACTGCTCAGACAACGCAGTGCCTGTAGCAGACATCCAGCGCAGATACTCCTCCTGTCCCTCGCGACTGTAGTTATCTATCTGGCTGTATAAATCCTTGCGACCCAACCGGGTGAGAGTAGTGGGTTTGCGCTGCAATTCCTCTTCATAGCGGGCATCCAGCCACTGCTTAAGCCGAGTCGTTTCAGTTGCAGATGCAGGTGCAGTTGTAGCGCTGGCATAGCAAGCAAAAGATAACAGGACGACCCAAAACGCTAATAACGTTTTAATCAAGGTTACAACAGGCATACAGAGAATTTCCTTGCGGGGCTCGGGGCATGGTTATTTAGTGATGGGGCTCTTCTGCCATTTTATCAAAAAAAAGTGCGAGATAAAATCGTGCCACTTTCGCCGACCGATTAAGCGTTAAAACATGAGCTTATGTCACTAGTCTCTGCAGCAATGTGCTACTCCTAGTGAATTCAGCTCGGACAGGGTCAATTCACGCCACCTTCCTGGTACCAGGCCACAGTCCATATTCAAAGCGCCCACTGAGACCCTTTGCAGAGCTTTCACAGGGTTATCGAAACGGCCAAACATCCTTTTGATTTGGTGATAACGCCCTTCGATCAAGTCCACTTCAGCCTCAAATTCAGAGACGATTCTGAGCTTGGCTGGCCGCGTGGTAAGGCCTTCAAAGGAAAAGTACATCCCCTCCTCGAAGGCCTTCACATAGTCGTTATTAAGCGGCCGCTCCAGCAGCACACGGTAGGTCTTGGCAATGCTCTCCGACGGGTCCGACAATGATCGTGACCACCTGCCATCGTTGGTCAGCAGCAACAGCCCGGTAGAATTGAAGTCCAGCCGACCGACGATGTGAAGCTCACTGGCATAAGGGACCGATAGCAGGTCAATTACGGTTCGGTGTTGGTCGTCCTTTGTAGCGCTAACAACACCGGCAATTTTATGCAGCATGACGTAGTGTGCGGTTTTTGACTGCAAGACACGATGATCCAGGGTCACGCGGGTGAAGGGTCCTACGCTCTGGCTGATTGAGACTGCAGGCTCATCGTCCACGCTTATTCGTCCCTGGGCGAGCAACAAACGCACATCCTTACGGTTAATGCGCTCGCGCTCGCTGACAAAGCGATCCAGGCGTGTTCGTTGGGTAGTCATATTATGTTCGCCAAGTGGCTGGCCATTCCTTTTACTGGTGCGCTAACGCCTATTTCGCCGCGACAGGCATTCAATGCCGCGGTAATATTGTCGCACCTTTAGCCAGTACCGACAGCATGAAAACTATCACCGCCGATTTTCGTAGCGACACCGTTACCAGACCCTCCCCCGGTATGCGCGATGCCATGTTTTGCGCCGAGGTAGGGGACGACGTATTCGCTGACGACCCAACCGTCAATGCCCTGGAGGCCTGGACTGCTGATTTTGCGGGCAAAGAGGCAGCCCTTCTATGCACTTCCGGCACCCAAAGTAACCTGGTAGCGCTGCTAGCACATTGCCAGCGAGGTGATGAATATATCGTCGGCCAGGAAGCTCACACATATAAATACGAAGGCGGCGGCGCCGCAGTATTCGGCGGGATACAGCCCCAGCCAATTGAGTTCTCAGATGACTCAACTCTGGATCTTGAAAAGGTGCGCAGCAAGATCAAACCGAACGATTTTCATTTTGCCCGTTCTCGGCTGCTGTGCCTGGAAAACACTCGTTCTGGTGACGTGCTGCCTCTTGGCTATCACGCACAAGCTGCAGCGCTATGTGATGACACCGGTCTTGCGCTGCACCTTGACGGCGCCCGCCTGTTCAATGCCTGTGTCAAACAGGCAGTAAGTATCAAAAACATAAGCCAACACTACGACTCGGTGTCCCTGTGCATCTCCAAGGGGCTGGGAGCCCCGGCAGGATCAATTCTAGTAGGTAGCCGAGAGCTGATTAGCCAGGCGCGTAGGTGGCGAAAGATGCTTGGAGGCGGCATGCGCCAGGCGGGTATTTTTGCTGCGGCCTGCCAATATGCAATTGAGAACAACATACCTCGGCTGGCAGAAGATCACGACAATGCACTACACCTGGCCAATGGATTGACATCGTTGCCAGGCATACATTGCGACCCCGCTAGCGTGCAGACCAATATGGTTTTCCTGACGTTTGAAGATGCGACCAATGTCAGTGGACTGGCAGAACACCTGGCCAACGCCGGCATCGCTGTCATCGGAGGCAACGTCATGCGGCTCGTGACCCACATGGATATTGATCGCGCTGCAGTGGAGCGAACCATTACTGCCTTCGGTGACTACCTGGGATCACGGTAGCGCTTACCCTCCTCCTCTGCCAGGATAAAAATACCGCTATTGCCCCCATCGGAGATAAGCTATTCGAGTCGCAGATCAACATTTCGATACGCCTTGCGGGTGAGAATATCGCCGCCGCCTTTGCCCGCCAGTTTCATGGTGCCGTTTTCAATCACCCACTTATCACTTGAAATTTCGCGTTTGAAGTTACGCCAATGGCTCATATCCTGACCGTTAAACAGCAACTGCCAGTCCGCAGAAATCTCTGCGTCGCTAAGACTGTTATCCTCGGCAACTACTACCGTACCCAGCAATAGCAGCGGCAGCAAAAAAAAGCTGTTGGCATAAAATTGGGCGTCCAGGTTGATTCACCAGATTTAGTTTCATCGTGAAAGCTTCCATTTTTTTATCATCAGGTGACGCCTTAAGAGCGGCACTATTAAACTTTATGCTATTGTTCCGCCAATGGACACTCTTCACCACTTAAACCAGATGGTCGCGGATGTTCCGCAAGCGAGCATCCACGAAATTGCCTCTGGGTATCCCGCCGTTCGAATAAAGAACAGCTTCGGGGCCGCTGAAATAGCCCTGCACGGTGCGCATCTGACCGAATTCATTCCCACCGCAAGCACACCGGTCATTTTCCTGAGTAGCGATGCAGTGTTTGCAGCGGGCACCCCTATCCGAGGCGGCATACCCATTTGTTGGCCGTGGTTTAGCAGACACGAGCATCGGGATGATTTTCCGTCCCATGGGATCGCTCGCACATCTTTTTGGACATTGCAGAATGTCTGCCATGAGGGTGAATTCACCCGTGTAGAGATGGCTTTATCGACAGACGGAACAGACCCCCGCTGGCCGTTCCTTTCATGTGCCAGAATTTCTTTCACCATTGGCGCGCATCTTAGTGTGGCACTGACCACGCAAAACCTGGGTGAGATTCCATTCGACTTCAGCGATGCATTGCACTGCTACTTCCAGCTTGGCGAGGCTAAACAAGCCGATGTCACAGGCCTAACTGGCGCAGACTATGTGTTCAGTCTTGCTGACAATGAAATAAAAGTACAAAGCGAACCAATAATAATTGACCAGGCGATCGACCGAATTTTCCAGACCACCGGATCTTCGACAATCGTCGACCGTGAAAATCAACGGGTGATAGTGGTCAGCAAGTCCGGGAGCAGTAACACGGTTGTTTGGAACCCAGGTAAAGCTGGAGCGCGAAACATGACGGATCTAGCGGACGAGGAATATCGGCGTTTCGTCTGTGTTGAACCCGCGAATGCCCATCCCTCACCCATGACCTTGAGCGCTGGTGAGTCACACACGACCAAAACCGTCATCTCAGTAAATCCTCTGCCAGCCAGGTTGAATGACAATGGATAGCATGCGGCCATCAGAGGTCTGGGTCTCTATAGTTGGCGCATTCGTGGCCACTTTACTGGCGTCATTTTTTAGTCTCACGCTGCTGGAAGTGGAAGAAACACCGCTTATTCTGGCGTCCACTGGTGCATCGGCAATGCTGCTTTTCGCCCTGCCCCATGCAAAAGTATCTCAGCCCTGGAATTTGGTAGGGGGGCACCTGGTATCGGCCATTGTCGGCGTCACCTGTGCCAAGATCATTCCATTCGAGTTGCTGGCAGCGTCAGCCACCATTCCAATCGCCATGCTCGCTATGTACGGTCTGCGTTGCATGCATCCGCCCGGGGGAGCAACGGCGATTACAGCGGTGGTGGGCGGCGCTAGTGTGCAAGAAATGGGCTACGCTTTTGTGGTCATGCCCGTGTTTTTCAATGCCATCATTATTTTGTCCATCGCCATGGCCGCCGGCACGCTTCGGGAGAAAAACCCGTTTGACGTGCACTAAACTGCCGTAGATTACTGACCTTGCTCCGCGTGCATTGCCTCAAAATAGGCCCGCAAAGTCATGCTTCCCCGAGGTGGGCCGACACCATCGATTTCCCCTGCTGTCACGATAAAATCAGCCAGGTCACCAAACTGGGTGGATAGCAGTGCTATTACTTTCACCAGTGCCCTGGCCAGCCACATCGGAATGACCGTCACTTTTACCGGCTTCCCTGCAACATCGAACGCCAACTCGGCAGCTTCCCTTTGGGTCATGGTGTCTGGACCGCCTACCTCAGCCTCCAACTCAGATCCCTCTGAGGTTTCGACACAGGCCTGAGCGAGGTCCCAGCCGTGTATAGGACTCATTTTATTGTGCCCGTCACCTACCAGATATACACGTCCCTTGCTGGCCATATCGTAGAGCACGCCCATATCGGAAAAATATCCACAGGGCCGCACAATGCGGTAGTCCAGATTGGACTGCTGCAGCGCCTCAACGACTTTTTCGTGGGCCTTCACAATAGCCAGATCCATAATATTCTCGGCACCCTGCATGGAAACATAGGTAAACCGGCTTACGGCCGATGATTCAGCCAGTTCGATTAGGTTTTTATTACACTGGTAATCGACCTGCTCGAAGGTCAGGCCATCGCGTTGCCTTGAGATGCCCACGCAGGAAAACACCAGGTCTATGTCGTCCATCAGACCGGCAAGCGTCTCTGGTTTTGTAATTTCTCCAACAAAGACCTCGTCCATCTCACCTTCGACAAGGCCGGGGGCAGTGAACGGCCCCGCCTCATAGAGTCGCTCTTTACTGCGGGTGAGGACACGTACGTGGTAGCCAGCCTGTTTGAACGCCTTAACGGCAAATTTACCCAGGTAGCCAGTAGCGCCTGCTACCAGTACTCGTTTGCCCATAGTTTCAGTCATGTTTTTACCCTGGTTGTTGTCCTGCTGACTGTCTTGCACTCCGAATGGTCAGACTTTGCAGTCTGAATTTTTCGGTGCTATTTTAAACAGTATGTCCGGTTTTTTATAAACTGATTACACATCAATCCTCTATTGTTGGCAAGCGATTGGGATGCCAGGGTGGTTTTGGTCACCGTGGATCAAATACAAAGGATGCCTGATCATGGTCACCGTCAATAAGCGCTGCGGCGCGTCCGCCATGTATTACCCAACATGAAAAAAGAGCGCCCCACTCACCCTAATGACACTGAAGGTTGTCCCGTCAACCTTGAACAGGTAGACCTGTTTGGTCCAGGTTGTCAGGAGCACTGGTACCAGGCTTATCCCATTTTGCACGAGCACGCCCCGGTACTTGTTCTGCATGGCGAGGGGCTTGATGGTGCCAGCGATGCATTCGTCCTGAGTCGCTATGAGGATATTGAGCGGGTAGTGAAGGACCCGGCTCGTTTTACCCCACTGATGAGCCTGATGGTGGAGGACCTGCAGGCAACGATTGATCGAGGTGAAGAGCCTCAACCGGATACATCGCGCTTTGACCTGGCACTGGATTCGGTGCGCACGCTGCGCCCAGATGAAACTCTGTGGCGCAAACATCGTCAGGAGCTTACCGACCCATGGGTAGGGCCAGGGGCAAAACGCCATCGCCGGATGATTACTGAAACAGTTGATGCATTGATTGATGGTTGGATTGAACGCGATGATGGCGACGGCACCGGCACCGGCACCGGCACCGTAGAATTCATCCAGGAGTTCGCCAGACCACTGCCACAGCGAGTGATGGCTCGTGTACTGGGGTTACCCAGTAGCGATGTTGCCCGTCTGGCTGACTGGGGCAGTGCTCAGGTCATGCAATACGTCCATGGCCACGGTCACCTCAACATCCTCTCCGACGAGCAGATGCAAGTTCAGGTCGAAGGCCTGAGCGGTTTCGCGGAATATCTGGCGGAGCAGGTTGCCAAAAAACGGGCAAATCCCCAGGATGACATGATCAGTGACCTCACCCAGATTCACTATCAGGCGCTCGATCGTAAACTGACCGATAATGAAGTCTACGGGATCATCTACTTCATGGTGTTGGGGGGACTGGAAACCACTCAGTACGCGCTAGAACAACAAGCTCAGCTGCTTTGTGATCAACCTGAGCTGTTTGCCACTTTGAAATCCAACCCTGGGAAGATACGCGCGTTCACTGAGGAAGCCATGCGACTGCGCGCACCTACACAAGGCCTTTCCACACGGGTGACCACACAAGATGAAGTGTTCCAGGGTGTAGAGGTTCCAGCTGGATCAGTGCTGCATATTCGATTTGGGGCCGGTAACGTTGACCCGGAGCGGTATGAGAACCCCTACCAGCTGGACCTTGAGCGAAAGTCTCTGGGCAATCATCTCACTTTTTCCCAGGGGCCGCGCACCTGTCCTGGCGCCGGGATTTCAAGACAAGAACAGGTCATTGCCTGGGAGCGACTATTTGAGCGCCTATCCGGTGTGGAATACGCTGCAGGAAATGCCTTCGAGCATCAGCCCGGCATCATGCTTGGAACGCTGGCGCTAAGCTTAAAATTCCATGCTGACCCCATTTGAGCTGATCTCGCCTTACTTTTGTGACAACACCAAGACAGACAGGGAGAACCGAAGAGCATGAGTAGCTTCTTGGCAAAAATACAAGTTCACCCCAACAAGGAAGCCGAGTTTGAGGCGGTCATGGAGTACATGTACCGGGAAACCCACGGTACCGAGCAAGCAGTGCTTCGCTATGAATATTGGCGAGGTCGTAAGCCAGGGTTTTACTACTGCCTGCTGTCCTTCGCCAGCCCCACCGACTTCTGGCAGCACCAGGCCAGCAACCATCATGAGGGGGAGATGCAGCGGTTTATTGCATGCATCGCCGAACTGGACCTGGAAACCATAGACCCTGTACAGCAAGCATCACCTCTTCCAGCAACCGAAGAAGGCGTGCTTGAAGCAGACGCCCCTCAGCCAGTATGTGAACAAGCTGAGCTATTCCCCGTCAGCCTGGCACAATGGTGGCTGACTCATCGCGATTAAACCTCTATTTCATTAAGGCCATAGGCCCTGATTAAGCTGGCTGACGCGTCCCGATGCAAAGCCGCGTCATTACTCATATTTGCATAGATATGCCGTCGGCCTGGCGACCTTGAGGTCAAAGCTTTGCTGAGCCTCCACTATAAACGTGGCTCCAGCCTCAAAACTCTGCCATTCATCCGAGCCCGGTAGCTTGACCGCCAATTCTCCTTCCACAACAGTCATGTATTCTCGTTGGCTGGTCGCAAACGTATAGTTGCCCGGCGCCATCACCCCAACCGTGGCTGGCAGCTCACCACCCTCCACCGCGATAGACTTGACCTTGCCTTCAAAATACTCATTAACCGTCAGCATGTCGGGCTCATCTCCTCGAAAAAAGCAATATTCTACCACCAGCCGAAAGCCCTTGGCCCTCGTTGTGACTGCCGGCCACAAGCCACACTCGCTCACCCAAAACTGAGTCCATATAGAGGCAGCATCGCGGCGATTACTGTGGTAGAATCCGCCGCCCGCCGGGAAACCCTTTAGTTTTTAGCCTGTTACGAACTATAAACCTGCCTCCCAGTTCACTTTTTGGAGCGCCAGGTTGGACACTCAAATCGTCTCAGGCAGGCCATTTTCTATGCATGTCATAGAGTTATAGCCAGGCCAACTGGCCGACAGTGTCGGGCAGGCGGGAGCGAACGGACTACCGCCATCGGCGGGGTTTGAGACATCACACAGGAGAAAATTAATGCTGAGCACCAAAAATCTTGAAAAATTGATCGAACTGGAAGAAAAACTCAGATCTGAGTACCAGGGGCAGCTGGATGCTAAAACTGTCGAAATTGAAGCGCTAGTCATAGACAAAGAGCAACAAAAGGAGCGCCTGGACACACAGTTGAGGGAGATATCCTCTCTTTCCAAGGAAGCTTCCGCTAACAAGCGCACCGAGCAGCTCAATCGTGAATTAACCAGCCGTGGTGAAAATCTTCAGGAAGAAGTTACAGTCCTGAAGACGCGTGTGAAGGCCCTGCAAAAGGACCTCGCCCAGGAGCGTGAAGAGCACAAGGCTCTGAAGCAGTTCGACCCGGTCAAAATGAAGAAGAATCTGGATGCCAGCAAGAAGAAGCTTGCTGAAAAAACCAAAGCGGCCGACGCATTGCAAAAGTCACTGGGCAAGAGCAAAGGCGAATGCGCAGAACAGCAGCGTAAAATCGAAGAGCTCGAAGCCAAACTGGCTGAACTGCAGCCGGAACTGAGTGACGACGAAGAAGAGAAAGCAGAAGCAGAAGCAGAAGCTGCATAAGCAAATGCGAGACGTTCTGATAAACCAGGAGCCGGTAGAGCTATACAAGATCCTTAAGTTCGAGGGTCTTGTTGCCAGTGGCGGCGAAGCAAAGTCCGCCATTGCAGACGGCCTGGTTACAGTCAACGGAAACACTGAAACCCGCAAGCGCAAGAAAATCCTGGCAGGTGACACCATAGAGTTTCGCGGCGGATCCATGCGGATTCGCCTCGCTTAGGCCTCGCCACACACTTAGCTCAAGTCTCGCATCGGGTTTGCTGCTGTGGATACTATAAGTTCCGCAGGCGCCGACCTGCTCCTCCGTTCCCCCTGAACTACAACCTCCAGCAGCTATGTCTCAAGACATACTGGCTATCTACTGGTGTTTCCGCAGCACTCAACACAAAGAAGCAATAGCAAAAATCTTCGCGTAACATGGGCGCCATGTTCCGCCATACGTACCTTATCGAGACCCCGATATGAGCAACCCTCTTTTAGTGCCCCCTGCAAGTCACGGAGTACCCGACTTTGGCGCCATTAAGCCTGAGCATTTTCCGGCAGCGTTTAATACCGCCTTTAGCGCCCATAAAGATGAAATTGCGGCGATTACAGCATGCCCGCAACCAGCAGATTTCGGCAACACAATTGAAGCACTGGAACGTGCGGGACCTTTACTGGCTCGTGTCAGCTCGGTATTTTTCAACCTGATCTCCGCTCATACCAATGATGAACTTCAGGCTCAGGACCTGGAGATCGCTCCGCGTAACGCACTGCACGAAAGCCGCATCTACGCAAACCCTGCCCTGTTCGCCAGAGTAAAGGCCGTTAACGGCAGCAACGCGCAACTTGATGAAGAACAAACCCAACTGCTGGAGCAGACCTACCGCCACTTTATCCGCGCAGGTGCTGCGCTGGATGACGACGGTCGTCAGCGTATGGAACACATCAGCGAGCAGCTTGCATTGCTGACAACACAGTTCAGCCAGAACGTGTTGGCCGATACCAATGCTTACGAACTGCTGTTAGCTGAAGATCAACTAGAAGGCCTGCCCGAATTCGTCCGCTGCGCCGCCCACAAAGAAGCCGAATCCAGAGGCTACCCGGCGCAATATCTGTTCACGCTGTCTCGCTCTTCAATCACACCTTTTCTACAGTATTGTGCGAATCGAGAACTACGCGAGAATATCTATCGTGCCTATACTGACTGCGGCCAGAACAATGTGGATAACCACGCCATCATCCGCCAGATAGTCGCACTGCGCTCGGAACGGGCGAAACTGCTTGGCTATGCAACCCACGCCGATTTTATGCTGGAAGATCGCATGGCTAAAACACCCGCAAACGTACACGGGCTATTGGAACAAGTGTGGCAGCCCTGTAAACAAAAGGTCGGTAAAGAGTCTCAAAACCTGCAAGCGCTCATCGACGCAGAGGAAGCCCCTTTTGCGCTCGCTGCATGGGACTGGTTCTACTACACCGAGAAACTTCGGCAGCAGCGCTACAATCTCGACGACAACGAGCTTATGCCCTATTTTCAGCTGGAGAAAGTTCGCGACGGCGCCTTCGATGTCGCAAAGAAACTCTACGGTATAAGCTTCCAGCAGCGCAGCGACATCCCGCTATACCACCCAGATATGCAAGCATTTGAAGCCCGCGAGGCCGATGGGTCGATCATTGGCATCTTCCTGTTCGACTTCTACATGCGCCCCTCCAAGCGCAGTGGTGCCTGGATGTCCACCTACCGCAATCAGTCCGACCTGAATGGTCATGTCACACCGGTCATCGTCAATTGTTGTAACTTCCCCCATGCTGACCCCTGCTTGCTGAGCCTCGATGAAGTTCGCACCCTGTTTCACGAGTTTGGCCACGGATTGCACGGACTGCTTTCGAAGGTCCGCTACGAAAGCCTCAGCGGTACCTCGGTAAAACAGGATTTTGTTGAATTACCCTCACAGATCATGGAGCACTGGGCGATAGAGCCAGAGGTCTTGCGCAACTATGCACGGCACTGCGAGACAGGTGAAGTGATACCCGATGAACTCATCAAACGCCTGCGTGCTGCGGCAACATTCAACACCGGGTTTGCAACCACAGAGTACCTGGCAGCGTGTTTTCTTGATATGGCCTGGCACGGAGATGCAGGAGCGGGCGTTGAAGATATAGCGGCTTTCGAAGAATCGGTAGCCAACGGCATTGGCAACGAGACAGTCGTAGACCCTCGCTACAAATCCTCTTACTTCCAGCATATTTTCTCGGACGACTACTACTCAGCGGGTTATTACGTCTACATATGGGCCGCAGTTCTGGACGCAGACGGGTTTGAAGCGTTTAAAGAAAATGGCCTTTTCGATCAGGCAACGGCTCAGGCGTTTCGCCAGAATATTCTCGAGCGAGGCGGTTCCGCGGAGCCCATGAGTCTTTACCGGGCATTCCGCGGTCGTGATCCGGATGTGCAGGCGCTACTGCGTAATAGAGGGCTGGATTGAATCACCATTTTTTTGACGCTCCGGGACGCTGATCAGGCGTAATTCAGCACCCCATCATCAAGGCTTCCCTCCTCAAAGAAGGCCTTCTCCATAGCCAGGATCTGAGGGTTTGTCCAGGGCGCTTCCGGGCCCTGCTTGGGGAACAAATGCTGGGTACGGGTGATGTAACCCGCGGGAAAACCATCGATCCACGGACGCGGTTCCATATTCGCGTCTTCGGGCCGCAACGAGGGCGTTACGCTCGCGCTGTTGTTGTTGTCCATATGGTTCAGCAGACGACAGACAAAGCCCGCGATCAGGTCAGCGCGTAGCGTCCAGGAGGCGTTGATATAGCCAAACGTGTTCACCAGGTTGGGTACCCCCGAATACATGGTTCCCCTGTAATACCAGGTTTTACTGAAATCCACCTGTTCACCATCGATACTGAAGTCGACCTTGCCCAAACGAGCCAGGTTGAGTCCGGTTGCCGTCACAATGATATCGGCCGGCAACTCCTGACCTGATTTCAAAGCGATTCCACCAGCGGTAAACCGGTCTATTTCATCGGTTGCGATACTGGCCTTGCCCTCGCGCAGAGCAACAAAAAGATCGCTGTCAGGCACCAGGCAAACCCGTTGGTCCCAGGGATTGTATTTGGGGGTGAGATGGGTATCGACGTCATAATCGGGCCCCACTTCCTTGCGGATCATCTTCAGTAACTTTTTCCTGGCCAATTCAGGCCGCGTTCGGGTCAGGTGGTACAAGCGCTGCTGCCATTGGATATTCTTCCATCTGGCAAATTTGTAAGCCCAGCTGGCAGGCAGAATCTTGCGCAGCGCTAATGCCAATTTATCTCTACCGGGCTGTGACACTATCCAGGTAGGAGAGCGCTGCAGCATGGTCACAGATTTAGCCTTGTCTGCCATGGCAGGCACCAGCGTTACAGCAGTAGCACCGGAGCCAATGATGACCACGTTTTTGTTGGAATAATTCAGGTCTTCCGGCCAATGCTGAGGATGAACAATCTCTCCCTTGAAAGAAGATTCATCAGTAAACTCTGGTCGATAACCGCGCTCGTAGTCATAGTAGCCCGAGCACATGTAAAGGAAATTCGCCCGACACTGAACTTTTTCACCTCCTGACAATTCGGAGGTCACAATCCAAACGGACTGCTCTTTGGACCAGTCGGCGCTAAGCACTTTATGACCGAAGTGAATATGCTGGTCTATGCCATGTTCCCTTGCCGCCTCGCTGACATAGGAGCGAATAGAAGGCCCGTCGGCGAGGCTCTTGCCACCTTCCCAGGGCTTGAAGCCGTAGCCCAGGGTGTACATATCGCTGTCGGAGCGTACTCCGGGATAGCGAAACAAATCCCAGGTGCCCCCTATAGCGTCACGACCTTCAAAAATGGCGTAGGACTTCCCAGGGCAGCGGTCCTGCAAAAAAACTGCGGCACCGATGCCCGACAAACCGGCTCCGACGATAAGTACATCCACTTCCTTCACTGACATATATCTCCCCTTTTATGTGCAAAGTATACGTCAGAATCGGACTTTCTCCATCAGGGGACAACGCCAATATTGTCCCCGCCTGACGGGTCATGCACACTGGAGAGCATTTACACGGCTGGTGAGGGGTGAACAAAGGCTGGGATGGACGGCCAATGTGCGGGAATGCTCAGTGGCGATAGTTCATGGTAAAAGCTGAGACGCCAACAGAGCAACTCGCAGCAACTAAATTCGACGGAGGACTGGCTGTAACGCGCAGAGCCCCCGAACGCCCTGACCCTAGCCTCAATCATGCAGATACCAGTAGTTTGTCATCAAGGCGCGCATGACGCTTGACCAGGCCGCTACCATAAATTTGGGGTCGTGCTTTTGATCCCAAGCCCAATCGTCAATATTTTTACTGCCCAACCAGCAGGGATTATCTGCCCAACCCTGGCCATTGAACTCGTTCCAACGTGATTCAAGCAAACGGTATAACTCCTTCACTTCCGGATGTGACCGCGTTACTTTCTTGCCAAGAACGGTGTCGTAAAGCTTCACTATCTGAGTTTCAATCTTGGCGCGATTTGCATCAGTAGGCTCTGTCGTTTTACTCACATTGCTAAACAACGCAGGCCTTGGGTCTGGAGCCGCGAGTTCACATTCAAGTTTTTCCCAGTCAGTTTCCCACCAGGCATCCTTGGCACACTGATTGCGAAGATCAGGCAATTTTTCACGATTAAAATCAAGAATTGTCACGCGGCAGGCAAACTCAACCGCCTGTCTTTCCGCCACATTTGACATCAGGGCGGTCAATTCCCTGGCCCTATCCAATACTCCAAAGGAATCTATTCCCCCATAGGCGATTTTCTCATCGCCCTTGGAAAGCTGGGTCCAACCTTCAGGTTCCCATGGGTTTGAGTTCTGCTCGTTCCAACGCGTACCAAAAATAGCAAAGGCTTTTCGATCCAGCTCTTCTGGTGTCAGAAGACGTCCACTACCCACCGTTGCCAATTCCAGCATCCTGCTCTGAAGGTCTCCGCCCTCGAAGCCTTCTGCGCGAAACCAGGGCGATAAAACCATATCGGCAAATAGTTGCTTGGCCCGAAAGCCTTTACTGCGAAACTTTTGCGCAAGACTATCCACCTCTGCCTGTTGGGCATTGTAGGCATTGAGCTTCTGCTCATAGTCCTGGTCTGTAGATTCCTCTGGTGCAACAAGAGGATCTGACCCCATTATTGCAGGCCACCAAAACGCCACCGCGGCCCTGGCAAAACGCGGGTCTTTAACGATTTCTTGTCCCAACCACTGCAGGCTTCCATGTTTGCGCGTGGTGGCTTTACCGCTGAGACCAGGCTTGCGCATATCACGATACCAAACATCTCCTTCCTGATAGGGAGTATCAGCAGGATCACCACCGAACCACTCCGGGTATTTATAGGCTTCGGCCAAAGAATCCGTGCCGCCTTTGGAGCGGTATCTGCCAAAATCGCCAAAATTTTGATATGCACCGGCAACCGGATCCATTCGCTCATGACAAACCGTGCACGCAGGGTTCTTCATAGTTGGATTATCATTGTCAGATAGCGCGACCGCGTCAGTGGTCCGTGGTGCCGATTTTTCGATATCCACACCCAGGAAGTGATAAAAAGTCCAGCGAGCTCGTGCTCTGTTCCGATTGGTGTCCGTCGTGGGATAGCGCGCTAACCAGGCAGGTTCCGTCAGAATCCCTGCGTGGGGTCGATTAATGTAGCCAGGGAACTTCTTAACTCGACAAATCGGATCACAGTCGCCCTCAAAAGCGCCAAGGTAATTTGCCTGCCCTCTATCACTTCCTTTCTTGTAGGTCAAAAAGTGTGATGGCTCCAAGGCCTGGCCCGCTTTGGGCTTGGGAAAAGCGGCACCCGAACGATACACATTATTGGTAAACTGATTGACCATTGAGTACTTGGCAGTAACGACTTGTTTGTATGATAGGTTTCTCTCCACGATGTAGGCTATTAATTCCACTGGTGCTCGCACCACACCAAATTTATACAGAGTATTAGCCAGGCTACAGGTATTGAGCTCTCGAAATTCATCGCTAGGGTCACCGTTAGTCTGAATTTCCTGACAGGTCGCTATCCTGTCCAGCTCCCACCAAAGATTGGCCTCCGGATAATCGCCTTCAAAACCAAATTCGAAGGTCATACCATTATTGAACGCCTCCGTATGTAACCTGTCATCTGCACCCGTTATCAGAAACGAGTGAAACTCATCTCCTTTCATAAACTTGAGTACCGTTGACCGCAAGTTAGCGTCACTTTTTTTGACGTAGTTATACTGACTATTCTTTGGCAACTTGCCGCCAAACAGAATCGCAGCGCGACGCAATGTTCTCTCCGGGGGCTCAAGTACCAGGCCGCGCCAAAAATCGTTACCGCCGTCTGGGCCACCGTCTGTTGACTCACCGGCAATAAGGTTTAGTAAGTCATCAATAGCTAAATAGCCGGCTGAGCCCTTGGCGTACACCTGCGCACCACCATGGCTAGCCCCGCCTGATATTTTCGCGAGTATTAGTGCAGCATCAACATCTGAAAATGCAAAGAAGTCAGTGATTGTCTGGGCGTTCAACTGATCCTGATTCGCGCCGCTCCCGGACAGGATTAGTCGAGCACCTCTGGAGTCAGCGACGCCATCTATCAGATGACATGCCAGGCACGCTTCGACATAACTGGCCACACTGTCGGCATAATAATCCTGAACCTCTTTGTTAGCGTAAGAATAGGGAGTGGCCAGCAGTAGGGACAAAAACAGCCATAGCTTCTTCTCACGAATTAACGAATTTATCATTTGCACACGTCCTGTTATGCCGAACATATCTACACCGTACCCTTGCTTGCGTCGAATAAAGGCATCGATTGGACATCCAGAGGAAATCCAGCCTGCTTCGCAAACTTATCAAGGTTAAGGTGCTTCCTTAGCGCCAGGTGCACATGAGATGGCAATACATTGACTCCGTTTTGAACATCCTTCTTCAGCGTGCTGGGGTTAATGGGCACAGGGAAATGCAATTCGTCGGTAAGGCCAACAACCCTATTTCCCCATGCTGGATTTTTCTCCATGACAATGTAGGAGCCAATAGGCCAATGATCCTTGCCGTCAGCGTCGTTGTAATAGTTAGTGCGACCGAAGTCCGATCCAATCAACAGCGTAATGCGATCTGCCAGTCCCAGCTCTTCGGCATAGCTCCAGAAAAAATCTACGGCTTCCGCGGTAAAGGAAAGCAAGGGATCTTGCCATTGATCATTAGCATCGTGGGAGTCAAAGCCGCCCAGCTCCAGATCAGCCGCAGACCCCAGGCCAGCTTTAAATATTAGCAAGGCACCTTGTATGCGCCGCAACAGATCCGAACTCCATCCGTTAGGCGTCCCCAAATAAACGTCTGGCGCCATATCTTCCTGTGGTGGGAGAATATCCAGCAGCGAGGCCAGGCCTTGGCGTGAATTTCGCCCCTCGACATAGGCGCTCATTGTCGCCATTTGCCGAGGTGATATTGAGGATGCAGCGAGTCCCTCTAGACTGTTATCGATGTAATTTTTAACAGCCGTGGTTTCAGCTTCAGGCCTTGAAGGCTCACCGTCCCAGGGGTTTATGTTTGGTGCAAGCAGGCTGCGCACATTGTTAATGTCGTTTATCCGGGTGAACCGAATCAGGCCGCCTGTCTGGCTGAATCCGCCAAGGGTTGTGTAGGCCAACGGTTGTTCGGGTGAGTTTTTCGCCGCATGCAAAGCTGTAATGGAGGGGGAGCCCTGCGAGTTACGACCACTCCAGTTGTATAGGATTCCGGTGGTGTGCGAGTTGGTCTGGGCATCAACACCGTTGACGACCAGCATGTCCTTCTTATACTTGTTGAAGAAGGTTTCATTATTGGCAAACGGAGCAAAGGATATTTTGCCTGCCTGCAGCGGCGCGCCGTTATCAGCCCAGTGATTGATTTTGGGCTCGCCAGGCGTATTGACTTTGGGATCACAAAAACTGGTGACATCCACACCGCCATTGAGCTGCAAGGTTACCACCAACTTGCCTTGATAACGCCCGGGAGCCGCCAGCACCCTACTCCCCGTTAACCCGCCTAATGCAAGCCCGCTGGTGGCCAACAGTGCGTTCTGCAACAAACGCCTTCTAGTGAGGTCTTTCCGTAAAGGCATGCGTGCTCCTTGCTATCAATCCATTGCGCAGGGGTGCCAGTCCTGAAATCTATTATTGCTATCTGCACTCAGGCATCGGCAACTTCGCCATCTTTTTATATTCAAGAGGGCGCCGTAAAACAGGCAAATACCCGCCCCTCGAAACCTTGATTCAAGATAGCAAGCCCAGAGAGTTTGTAAAGCCTAACAAGCCGTCTACCGAAGCCAGGATGGCAGGGCTAATCGCTCACCCAAAGTCGTCATCCTTAGCCAGTACTGACTCACTCAGTCCGCTATAAGCTCAAAGCCCATTCCAGCGCTTTGCTGCAAGCGAGTAATCAGCTTGTCGCCCATGGCCGTCGCCGGTGTCCAGATACCGCCTGCGCACGCCAGGTCATCGCGGGCCAGGCAAACTGCGGCCTCACCGAGCATGCGCGAGGTAGCGCCATATCCCGGATCGCGATCACCGTGCACGCGCGCCTTGAGGCTATTGCCGCTGGCAGAATTTACGCCGTGAAAGAACAACTCAAAGTGCCCCTTAAGCTGCGCCTCTGGACTTGGCCCCTCTCCCGGGGACGGCAAAAAGCGAGCAGCCAGCTTGCGCAAAGGCTTCACGGCCATAACAACCGGTGTCAATTGACCACCCATGCTGACTGCTGCGGCCTTGCGCTTACCCTGACCGCCCTTGCCGGTCAGCATCCTTTCACTGAACATGAAATCCTTGCCATAGGGATATCCTGCCAGCGCATTGCTGCGCCTAACCACTCGAGTATTAATAGCGGCCATAACGAAGGTACTGCTCCACTGCTGAAAGTCTTCGTCGTATTCAGCCTTGTTGCGATCGGGCTGATCCGGGCCGCTTCGCTCTCCTTTTGGATTAAGCGAGTATGGATTGGTCATGGCTTCGCGTACCGCATGATCGCCGACAGCCTCTTCAAACATGTGCATCATGCTGGCCACGGTTCCGCCGCTGGCTGAGCCGCTGAATTTACCGACACGAGATTTGACCTGGTCTGCGTACTCGCCGAACTCATCGTGCATGGCTTGTTGTAGAAAGTACGTGCCAAGATCAGAGGGAATGGAGTCGAAACCACAGGTATGAACGATGCGCGCGCCACTATTGCGAGCACCCTCCAGGTGATGATCGATGGTTCGCTCCATCCACTGAACCTCGCCCGTCAGGTCACAATAGTCGGTACCTGCCGCAGCACAAGCTGCCAGCAACTCGGTACCGTAGGTGGCATAGGGACCCACTGTGGTGCAAACAACCCGGGTGCGAGCGACCATCTTATCCAGCGAGCTTCTATCGTTACTATCTGCTTCTATTAGTGGCAGGTCTGGCCGCCCCAGCTGTTCTCGTAAGGTTTCAAGTTTTGAAACATTGCGCCCAGCCAACGCCAGTCGCAGGCCATCACCATAAGTCTCTACAAGGTGGCGAGCGACAAGCGCGCCGGTAAAACCAGTTGCACCCCATAGAACGACCTCAAACTCAGGTTCCTTTCTTGATTTTTTCGCCATCAAACAGACCCACATGACCAAGTAAATAGATGCGGCAAGATACCATAGCTAACGCCGGCATTCTCACACAACAGTGCTTTGTCCAGGGCTGCTAGCCAGACATTCGCGCAAGCATCGTTTGCCGCCGCCACCAGCGCCGTGGCAAACTTGCTAGTTACTCGCCGTCACTGAAGATTACAAAACAATGCTGCACAATCGATGCCTCACCTGGATTTTCCTATCGCTGCTATTACTAGGTAGTGTCACTACTCAGGGTAGCGAGCCCGCCCTGGCAAAGGGAGAGACGATCCACATCTACTGCGGCAGCCTTATTGACGGGATAGGCAATGCAGCGAAACAAAATCAGTTAGTGAGCATTACAGATGGCCGCATTACGGCAGTACAACCGGCAGACAGCAAGACACAGATGAGCATTACCCCGATTGACCTGGAGGAGTACACCTGCCTTCCAGGGTTGATAGACACCCACGTTCATCTGGACATGTATCCGGAGGATGCCGATGACTATCGTATCTACTTGCAGCGCACCCCCGATGATACCCGCGCCATTGCCCTGGACAACGCTCGCATAACCCTGGAGGCAGGCTTCACCAGCATTCGGCATATCGGCAGTTATCTGGCGTGGGTCGACAAGGATACCAAGGCCAGTATCGAGTCAGGCGCAAACCCCGGCCCAAGAATGCAAGTTGCTGGCTTCTACCTCACCATTCCCCACGGTGGCGGCGATCTCTATATTCCCGGTGTTGACGACGCAGATGTACCTGCCTACTACCGCATGGGCGTGGCCCGTGGCCCACAGGCCTTTAGAGAAAAGACACAGGCACTGGTCGACGGTGGCGCGGAAGTCATCAAAATCATTGCCTCTGGCGCTGTGTTTGGTTTTGGCGGCGATGTCACTGAACCGGAAATGACCATGGATGAAATCGCTGCCGTGGTGGAGGTTGCTCATGCAGCAGGGCTGAAGGTCACTGCACACGCCCATGGCGCCCGCTCCATCAAGGAAGCCATTCGTGCCGGCGTCGACAGCATTGAGCATGCATCACTGGCCGATGACGAGGCCATAGCGCTGGCGGCCGAGCGACAGGTCGCGTTCTCGATGGATGTCTACAACGGCGACTACACGGCGGAAATGGGGGCGATAAGGAATTGGCCAGAAGAGTTCATGCAGAAAAATGAACAAACAACCGAGGCGCAACGGATAGTATTTGAAAAGGCGATCGCGGCCGGCGTACCGATACTTTACGGCACAGACGCCGGAGTCGCGCCTCATGGCGGAAACGGCAGGCAATTTCGTATCATGGTAGAACGCGGAATGACGCCCATGCAGGCGATTAAGGCAGCAACGTCAGTAGCGGCTAAGCACATGGAATGGCAAGATGACGTCGGCGCTTTAGCGACAGGCCGCTATGGTGACTTGATTGCGGTCAAGGGAGATCCACTGCAAGACATCACCCTGCTTGAAGACATCGACGTGGTAATCAAGGGAGGGAAACTTATTGTTCCAAAGTGCGCTGCCCAGCCCCTACAGGAGTGCCTCGCTGCTCCAGCGCACTGACCCCAGAGTCGGGACTGCTGCCGCTGTTTAAGGGCGCAGGCATGGGCCGTAACCACATAGCACCCCACTGATGTTGGGGCATAGGCGTCAGCAAGTCGCTAACATCTACCACATCAACGAAACCTAAAGACGGCTGTATTGCCGTTCCGCCGCCCGCACTCTCATCCCAGCGGGTAAAACTGTAATCAGTCGCCTGATGTGCCCGGTCAAATCGCAGCATCAGAAATTCACCCGCCATGCGAGCGCCGCCCCAGTCAATGGAGAACAAATCCACCCCTAGCGGTCCGAGACTGACGCCAAGGCTTTTTTCCGAAATTCGCCAATACTCCCATGCCATTACATAGCCGTCGGCTATGCTGGTTACTCGCTGAGGCGGGCCGAGCTGATCCAGCACCTGCGACAGCTCAAGCGATTCAGCCGCCTGCGCAAGCTGCTGATCGCTTAATGGAGCGCCCAGTTGGTAAACCATACGGCTACAGCCACCCAGGAGGCAGCACAGCAGTATTGTCAGGCGCCACATATCAGGGGGCGCCAGCAGTAGAAAATTCGCTGGAGTGGTCCGTCAGTCGATCGTCCGCATCAAAGAAAAAGATAGCGCGATCATAGCGGGTATTGGTTTTGAACTGATTGTAAACAATCAGGATCAAGCCTTCACCTTCGGTTCGCTCAAACAGGTAGTACAGTACTGTTTCGTCACCCAGAGCGATGACCTGGGAGGGTGGTCCAAGTGCTTCCAGAACGTTCTGGCGGGTGGTCTGGCCACTGGTGAAGTCCAGCCCGGCACCACTCTGCCACTGTTCCAGCACCCCGCGCTTATTTTCATATTGGGCACAGCCGGTAGCCAGCAATATCGAGCCCAGTAATAGACTGGCCAAAAAACTTTTGTTCATAATCGCTCCATGCAGCGCAGATTTCCAAAGTCGTCAGTCTATACAAGACAGGGGAGTACGGGCATCACTTTCGAGGCTTATTCGCTTTCGAACTGACTACCACCAGGCCCATCTGCTGAAAAAGCCTGGCCACGGTAATTGACTGCCACCCAGGGTAAGCCCAGTGTATGCAACCATTTGAGGGCCTCGTTCTCTGGTTTCAACATGGCCAGGGTTGCCGCACTGCCTGCAACCAGACACTGGGGACCCGTCACGCTGACGGCTGCAAGGCCCTGCACCGGCCAACCAGTCAGCGGATTGAGTATATGACCATAGCGCTTGCCCTCGAACTCAATAAACCGTTCGTAGTCGCCGCTACTGGCCAGCGCCTGATCGACAAGCTCCAAACTGGCTGCTGCCTGGTTCCGGGATTGTGGATGACGCACGCCTATCGTCCAGGGTTGACCGCTGCCCTGCCCACCAACGCTGGCTAAATCGCCAGCCAGATTTACCAAGGCATGCTCTATTGTGTTGCTCCTAAGTATGCTCGCTGCACTGTCCGCGGCATACTCCTTTACACAACCGCCAAAATCCAACTCCATGCCAGGCTCGGTCAGGAATGCGCTGCTTTGCGTCCACTGCAGTCGCTGCCAACCGACTTTGGCCAGCAGAGATTCAATAAGCCTGGCCTCGGGGATTAACCCTGAACGAAAGTCCCAGGCGTGGCGCAGTACACCCGAGGTCAGATCGAAAAGGCCTGCACTTTCTTGCCACACGGTATCGGCGTAGTTCAGTAATCCCGCTGTCTCCTCATCGATCGCTACCGGCGCAATACCGGCACTACTGTTGATCGAGGAGGTTATGGAGTTGGATAAATAACGGCTGTATTTAGACTCCAGTCGCCGGACCTCGGCCTCAGCCGCAGACAATGCCGCCAGAGCGGTCCGCTCCTGTTGGCACTCAATGTGGATTTTGCAGGGTCCACCCATGGCGCTAAAACTATGTTCAAAACTCTGCATTAATACAATGAACCCTACCGGAACCGGTAGTCCAGACCGATGCTGGTGCGCCAGAAATTCACTAGCGCTGGTGCCTCTTCGCCCCCGTAAATCCCCCAGCCGTTGTCCGATTTATAACGCTCGGCAGCAAGGTTTAGCCGCCAGTTGCCAATGTCGTGGCGAAGACGCAGGCCAAGGCTTATCGCGCCGTAGGCAGAGAGCCGGTAGTCGTCTGCGTAGTAGCGTTCACTGATGTCGACGGAGTTGGCAAAAAAGTCAGCCTTATCCTGGGTGTGATAGCGCAAAAAAGGTATCAGCGCGGTGCGCTCGCCTATGTTCTGATGCCAGGCGAAATCAACGGTGTGAGCGTCAACCCCCCAGTCATCATCAAAATAGCGGTAGTCCACATGCAGTGCTGCATTGGGGCCCACCAGGAACTGACGATAACCACCTTGCAACACCCACTCATTGCGACGGTCGGGGCGCTGGTCCAGCAGTTTATAGGGATCGGTCAAAAAACCATCGCGGTAGGTGTAACTGAGCCCAAAACGCAACATCGCACGCTTGCTAATTATCCTGCTCACGCCTATCCAGGCAGAGCGGATATCTTTTTCATCCTCCACAGTATTGGTGGGTATAAAACCCTGGGTAGGATGGATATCGTCCGCCGAGGCGCTCAACGCGGCGCTGTAGGTGGTCTGGCCATCGCTGCTGTCGAATGAACCATCCACGGAGATAGCGTCCGACTCGTAATCATCTTCATCTGAACGCGTGTAGTTAAAACCCGCGCCGCCCCTCTCATAATAGTAACGAGTGGTGACACTGACCTCGGTGCGCGTGTCCTCAATACTGGCGCCACTCATCACAATCTTGTCGTCGCCCTCTGCGCTCTGACCTACAAACCAGGGAGAGGCTCCACTCATATCTTCCCAGGCGACATCCAGGGCCACAGACCAGTTATCGGCCACAGGAGCCAGTAAATGGAACTGGGCTGCGTCCACTTCCATGCGCTCGCTACTACCACCAAAGGTTTTGCTGCCAGCAGTGTCATCTTCTTCATAATTACTGTAACGCAAGCCAAGTTCGGTATATTCGGGCGGGGCCTCTGCCCTGGCCGCCTGATACGCTGGCAGCAACAAGGCGCTGGATGTCAGCGCTAGCAGGGTGCCGTTACTGTCTTTCTTAAAAGGGCCCATCAGTTACACCCGCAACCGCCGCCAGCAGCACCACCGCCGCCGCTAGCCGCTTCCTTGCTGCTATAGACCTGCCCCCGAAGCCTGTCTTCCATGATGTCGGTCTGCCACTGCATTTCGGGCTTTGCCAGTGTGCCTCGCTCCCATGGCTGGACGGTTTCACAGGCAGATAGGCAGGCAACCATGGTCAGTGCGGCAGCTAGCTTGATCAAGGAGAAGCCTCCAACAGTTGTTCAATCTCCACTCGAAGCTTTTCTCCATCACTGCGCCGGTAACCCTGATGCACAAATTGCACAACACCGTCACGGTCCAGCAAAAAACCCGTTGGCATACCGAGAATTCCGTAGCGAGCCGGGCTCTTGGCCTGCGCATCGCGAACCACCGGATACGTCACAGGCAACTCGTCAACAAAGCGCAGGGCGTCCTCCTCGAACTCGTCCACATTAACCGCCAACACTTCAAAGCCCCGCGCACCAAGATCCTGGCGCAGCTCTTCAAGCTGCGGAAAGGACAATCGACAAGGACCACACCAGGAGGCCCAAAAATCCAGGTAGACCACTTTCCCACGCAAACTCTCGATGCTGACAGACTCCCCCGCAGCCCCACCCAGCAAAGGCAGGTCCACGGCAGGTGCCAACTGCCCCTGCTTGACTGTTTCGGCCTGTAACTGACAGGCCAGTAGCAACATGGGCAGCAACAGCCAACGGCAGTCTAATTTCATCGCAGAATCTCCAGTTCCAACAGCGTCCAGGTATTGTAACCATGATTGTGAAGATGAAATTCCACTTTGCTGCCCGCTGGAGCCTCTATTTGCAGGGGTAACTTCACATCAAAAATTTCAGCCTCAGACGGAATATCAATTTCCTGCTCCCAGACGACCTCCCCGGCAATACTGGCCGCCACATGGGCAACTGCCGGCTCCTCAAAGGCCAGGTCACCATGCCATAAGACCAGGTGAAGTTGGTCTCCGGCGCGTATATCGACCTTACTTTTCTGTGTCAACGACAGGTAGTTACAGTAGCCCGTCTGAACCTCCAGAGCGTCGTCTTCCTGATACCAACTGTTGGCCTGGCAATCGACATTCTTAGGCCGATGATCGGCAAGCGAATCAGCGCTGGCGCCCTGCTCCCGCCAATCCTGCGCACTGACCAGGGCAAGGGATTCGCGCTGTGCAGACTGCACTACTTCAATTTCTACAATTGTCTCGATGTCCAGTGGATGGTGGTCACCGCCTCGTAAACTGACACGCAACTGGTGAAGGCCTTCATCCAGGTTATCTGGAAGCTGGTAATAGTATTCATCATCCCAAGCGGTCAAGTGCTCGGCTGTATCATCGTCAGTATCCAGATAAACATGATAGTGACCACTGAACACGCCACCATGGTCTGCCGCTTCACCGCTGTGCTCGTCGCCGGTATGTGCTGCTGGACCGGCAGAGTTGTGCTCACCCGGATCGTGTAGCTGGAAATTATTGAACAACAAGCGCAATGGAACCAGATCGCCTGGCTGAAATTGCTGACGGTAGCTCGGCGACTCGATATGCACGCTGGGCGAATAACTGTAATCATAGTTTTTTGCAGGCCGTGTCATATAAACCGATGTCAGGCACATTTCGTCCTGGGTACCGTCGCCCCACTCCACGTACTGGGACTGCAGCTGCACACCGTCTACAAAGGGCTGATTGGACTGACTGTTATCCCAGGTACATTCCAATTTGATGCGGTCCTGAGGTTGCACCAGGACCTCTCGCGAGAACCTGTAAGTCCCCTGCCAGTTAAAGTCCCATTCGCTCACATCCAGCAAAATTTGCTGCGTGCCATTCTCACGCAACAAGGTGACGCGTCCGCTAGTACCGAGGTTATGCATATGCAACTGCGTGGTCAGGAAGGCCCAGGGGTCGCCCCGGGATATTTGCGCATCCTTGCCAAACACCAGGGCCAGCCCCCAAGCGGGAAGTGTCATTTGGTGACGTGCATCGGGGTCATTAGCGGCAATGGGCATGCCGCCCTTTCTGAGGAAATTCGGATCAGTCAGCAGAAACCCACTGGCCGGTCGCTCAACTTCCGAGGTCGTAGCCAGCAATACAGTGGATTGGTCCGGCATGGGCTCGGCAACCAAAGTGTTGTAGTGCATCTGCACCACCATCACTGAACCGGGCTTGATACCAATTCCGGTACCCTCGGGTGTAGGCTCCCGGCCGGCACCCGGCACCCAGCCACCAATCTGCCTGGGCAGAGGCGCGCCGGAAACTCCACCCGCGCCCAGGCAATACCAGCCTGGGCTGCCGTCCTGGTTGTCTGCGGCGTAGTACAGGTCAGCATTTTCGGGCTCAGCGACGGAAACGATCACATGGTGCACCTGGTCTACCTGGTCAGGTATGACATCCACATCGGTAACATAGCTAAACTCGTCCAGCGGCCATTCGATAGCGAAACAGCGATGATCGTCAGGTCGCAGAACAGGGGTGTAGGCCTGAGGCAATGGTAATTTCAGATTGAATTGGGCCTGTGGCAAATTCTGGGCTAGCTCCGGCGGGCTGTAATCAGCCGGGTTACCTTCCGGCATATTTCCAGCCAACCATGTTAGAAAAGTGATTTTCTGCTCTGGGCTGAGGACCCGGGCATGCGCAAGCTCGGTGTAGCCCTGGGTGGGGGGCCAGGGGGGCATGGTGCCCCGCTCAATAGAGAAGGCAATCGCCGCGGCCACGCCCTGCACTTGCTGGTAACTATCCAGCGGGAACGGCGCTATACCACCCTCGACATGACAGCCAATGCAATGCCGGTCAATGATTGGACGCACATCGGCATGATAGGAATAAGCGCCTGTCAGTTCAGCGGGAGGTATTTGCGAGGCGTCGCCCCTGGGAGCACCCTCATTAGCCCACTGCAGCAACAATTGGCGCTCAGACTCGGCAAGATCGGCAAAACCGAGAGGCGGCATGGTATCGGCTTCAAGTGAATACACCAGTGCAGAGCGCTTGCTGAGAACCTGATCATAGGTTTCCAGTGCAAATGGGGCCACGCCTCCATCCCGGTGACAGGCAACGCAATACCGCTCAATTAGAGGCGCTGCGGTGCTGTACCAACTGATTGCAGGCGCAGCAGTGGTCTCAGGCTGAGCTGAGCTGGCGGCAGGGGCGTCAACGTTACCGCTCCCACCTCCGCCTCCACAGGCGGCGAGTAAGAAAATAGCGGGTAATGCAACAAGAAGAAGATGACTAAGTTTTTTCATTGCCGCACACAATAGCAAAAGGGCGGGCAGAAATCAGCCGGCCGCAGGTCACAGCCGACCTGTTTTAACTGCTTGGTTTAGCTGCCTGGCTTAACGAAAACCAGTGTCATCCGATCACTTTCACCAATCGCTCTATAGGGCGCTTTTTCGGCATCAGTTTCGAGTTCATCCAGAGACGGGGGCAAACGCCACACGCCGATGTCATAGCGCTTGTTATCAAGCGGGTTGCGATTAAAGAATCCTTCCGCCTCCAGCTCGAAACCCGCTTTCCTGGCGCTAGAAATAATATAGTCACGGCCAACATAACCGATATTGCTCGACATCCAGTCCTGGCCCGGGTCTGCCCGATGCTGAACCAATCCCAGCTTCCCGCCCGGCTTGAGAATGTCGAAGAAATGGCCGAGGGCTGCATCCATGGTGCCTTTGGCATACCAGCCATGGGCGTTGCGGAAGGTCACTACTCGATCAACGGAATTGCTCTTGGCTGCTGGTTTGGTGAGAGTTCCCGCGGTCTCATCAAACATCAGTGATGCAACTTCCACCCTTTCATATACCCAGGGGTTCGCCGCCATTTTTTTCTCAAACCCCGCTCGCGAGCGCGGACGATAACTTGCCTGCGTGTCATCGCTGTCATAGTGTGCAGCAATCAAGCGACCATTGGCCTTCAGGTAGGGAGCGAGAATTTCCGTATACCATCCACCACCCGGCCAGATCTCGACCACTGTGTGATGGGGTTGCACGTCAAACAACTCCAGCGTTTGCACTGGATGGCGATAAGCATCTCGCTCAACATAGGCAGGCGTGCGGTGTTCGCCCGCAATTGCTGCTGTTAACGGCTGTGAATCTGCCTGTGCAAATCCAGACGTTGTCAGGGCGAAAACCAGGGCCAATGTTCTATACATAAACTTATCCTGCTTAAAAATTACCGTGAATGCGTTCAGTATGAAACTACAGTTTCGACGCTCAGTCCAATGATCCTGTTTCTTTCGTATCTGCAATTTCGACAAGCGATTTACGGTACCAGATGGGTGAGGACCAGGCACGTTCCTGTATCGTCGCCGGTAAATCACTGCGGGGGTCTTCGCCGGCCCTGATAGCTTCCCACGTAGACCAACGACAGCTGGGATTCTCGATAGCACGCAGATAGTAAAAGGCCTCCTGGCCAGTATCAAAATCGGGGTCCTGCCACATCACCTTGAGCTCGGTAGCGCCAATACCCTCGCTAATGCTGCAGTCTTGCGCATTCACCCTGGCGCCGTTATCCGGACAACGATGCGTTAATGAATCTACGACTGCGCCATCGGAACAGGCTACATCAAACACCTGCTCGTAGGTTTGCCCGCCCTCTTCCCAGCCTTTGATAACTTGCACTCGCTGCAGGGGGGCGCTGCTTTCATCGGCCATGGCCCACACCAGAAAAGACGGCTGAGCCCCGGCAGTGCCGACAAGGTCACTGCCCATAGACACACCTGAGCCATAAGCTTTACTAACCACCATAGGGTCCTCAGCCAGGTCATCAGGAAAATCGAAGCCGGCAAAGAATCGTAACTTTATGCGTGGGCCGCTGGTGGCAAAGGTTTCCTTACGTCGAAACGCATCATAGATTGACTCGCGGGTATTCTCCTGCGCCCACACTGCCGCAAGCCCAGACGCCCCCCAATACTCAAATACGTTGGAAGCCATGTAGGTCTTACCGTCAACCTCCTTGATCAAATCTGGCATTAACCAACGCGCTGCCGTACCAATAAGAAAGTCAGCAGGCACCGAGCCGCGACGTTCGGGGGTGCCGTCCATCAGCCCTGCCTTGGAGAAGTACTTGTCCTCGCGCATGGCGCCACCACCGACATGGGTATCGCTGGATCCTATCAGGCCAAATTTGTATGGATTTCCAGCACCTTTTGCCGTCAGCGCCAGACCATCGCGCAAAGCCAGGCGGGCATAGGAACCCCTGGCTTTACTGGACAGTTTGGTGGCCACCCGGTAGTCCATTATTTCAAAGCCAGCCCACTCATCGTTGTCTGACAACAGCGGATGAGTCTCCGATGTGCCCTTGATCTGGGTCACCTCCACTAACGGTTCGTTGCGCAACCGCTGCTGCGTATAGCGAATGTCCATGGGGTTGCCGGCCCAGTCTTCGAGCTTGAACATCTGGCCATTGGAACCATTTGAATTATGAGGAATAGCGAGGCTATCTATACCCTGGCTTCGCAAGGCATCCATCCAATCCCACAAGCCCTCCGGATTACGAGAACTAAGCCTGGAAAAAGGCACGGCCGGCAGCTTATCGCTGTTCCTGAAAATGACATTGCGGTGAAGATTGCCACGCTTGCTGGTAGAGGAGGTGTACTCGTAAGCCGCAAAGGTTGTGAATTCACCCGGACGGTACGCCTCGTCGGCAGCATCAACACTATCTTCCCAAGCTGAGCGAGTAATGCCCATGACCATCTCGCTGTCTATCTCACCATCGCGCATCAATTGCACCAATGCTGGCACGAACTGGCCGAAAGCCTGGCTTCTACCGAGCAAGCTCAGAACACCTCTGTTTCCCGGGTCGTTCATATCGTGCATAGGCTCCGATATTGGGTATTGAGACAGCGCTGAATGGGTGTCGGCTGCGACCTTTGCAACGCCCAGCATCATTGCGTGGTCTGTCACCGCATAAAAATCCAGAGGTCGATCCAACTGAATTTCAAAACCGGCCGGATGCGGAATCGCCTCGCCAAGCGCGTAGCGATAGGCATCCCTGGGAGTTGCCAGAGAGCCAAAGGAGTAGGCATCGAATGAATACTCGGTATGCACATGAAGGTCGCCAAAATAGGCATTACGATCAGGATTTGCGGGAGTATCGGAGGTAGGCAGGTTTACCTCTCGCTGCAGTATCCCGTTATCGACTACCAGCAACTGATTGGAGACATCCTTACCGCTCAGGGAACTACTCTCGTCAGTGCTGATTGAAGATATAGCATCGAAGTCAACGCCACAGGCGACAAGAAGCGGCATTACAAGCAGCGCCAGGCAGGGCCTCAATCGAGTTCTAACAATCATAGTCTATCTCATCATTATTATGGTCAAAGCAGCTGGACCTGATTATTCGCTGTTTGGCCGTACGATGCCAGTGTCTGCCGCTACAGGGCCGTCGTTTCCACGTGATCAACTTCCTCTACGTCGTCGCCAATCGCCAGCAGACAACCGGCAACTATCAGCCCGGTCCCCAACAGAGTGATCATTGTCACTTCTTCTGCGTAAACCAACCACCCCAGTAAAGCTGCCCATATGAAAGCGCTGTATTCTATTGGAATCAACGCCCTGGCCGCTGCCCGTGCATACGCCCAGGACAGCAACATCATGGAAACGATAGCCAAGGCGGCGGCGATACTGAGCTGGGGTAGCGCGGAAATCGGTGGTGGCACCGCTAACAGGGGTGCCAAACACGCATATGCAGCGAAGATGGTCGCTGTTTGGAAAAAAACTATCTCTACCGGGTCTGCCACCAATGCCTGTCGACGTTGCAGAATTAGATTATATGCGTACAGAACCGCCGAAAGCAGAATAGCGCCTATACCCATACCGACGTTGTCATCGTAATCGCCAGTCAGTTTGCCCGCAACGACTACCACAGCCCCCAATAGGCCAATCATAGAAGCCCCTATTGCCTTGCCTCCAATAGTCTCTCCGAGCATAACCGCTGCCAGGTAAAGCGCTAACAAGGGTGCGATAAAGGACAGCCCAATGGCCTCAGCCAACGGCACATAAACCAGTCCCCAGAAGAACAAAAAAGCGGTGACAGAAATAACCAGGCCCCGCCAGATATGTAGTTTGATTATTGCCTGTTGAGGCCAGGCTGGGCGTTTCCAGAGGTAAAGCAAGGCCGCTATGAGAATGCCGCAGCCTGTGCGCCATAACATCGCATTGTAGGTGCCCAGTTCGATCGCCAAGCCCTTCATGATCACATCCATGACAGCAAATAGAGCAATACCCAGCGTTGCTGTAAGAAACGGGACGGCAGGTAAACGGTTGACCATAAAGGAAACTCAGCAAAAATAGATGACGCGTAAATCATCGTTAGTAGGATCAAATACAATTCATTAAACTAATCTACACTGGCACACGTGCATTGCACTATATTTGTCCCCTACCAAAACCTGATGCAGCATTTAGGAACGACCATGAGCGAACACCAAACGTCCTCCGGCAATAAGCTACCAACCAGCGCCCGCGTTGTAATTGTCGGCGGCGGCATTATCGGCACCTCTATCGCTTATCATCTGGCCCATATGGGCTGCGATGATGTGGTGTTACTTGAGCGTGATGAAATCACCTCCGGAACTACCTGGCATGCTGCAGGGCTGATGGTCACTTATGGCAGCCTGTCGGAGACGGCCACAGAGATACGCAAGTACTCCAAGGAATTGTACGGACGCCTGGAGCAAGAGACAGGTCAAGCCACTGGCATGAATAACTGTGGTTTCATTGAGTTGGCCACCAGTAAGGATCGCCTGGAGGAATATCGAAGGGTCTCTGCCTTCAATCGCTACTGCGGGGTAGACGTGCAGGAAATATCAGCCAGGGAAGTACAGGATCTTTTCCCCATCGCCAGGGTTGATGACGTGCTGGCAGGCTTCTATGTCGAGGATGACGGCCGGGTAAATCCGGTAGACGTCACTATGGCCCTGGCTAAGGGAGCCAAAATGCAGGGTGCAAAGCTTATCACCGGGGTAGCGGCGACAGGTGTCACTCAAGAGCGCGGGAAAGTCACCGGTGTTACCACTGATCAGGGTACGATCGCCTGCGAATATGTGGTCAATTGTGCTGGCATGTGGGCCCGACAGTTCGGGGAGCAACACGGCATAGTCATCCCCAACCAGGCCGCTGAGCACTACTACCTGATTACCGATGATGTGCCCGGGATCAGCCGGGATTGGCCGGTACTCGAGGACCCGTCAAACTATGGCTACTACCGCGAGGAAGTGGGCGGCCTGATGATCGGCTTGTTCGAACCGGTGTCGGCTCCCTGGCGAGTCGAAGGCATTCCCGAGAATTTCTCTTTTGGCGAACTGGAGCCCGATTGGGAGCGCATGACACCCTTTCTAGAGAACGCCATGAGCCGAGTGCCCATCAGCCTGGACAGCGGCATCAAAAAATTCTTCTGCGGCCCAGAGAGCTTCACCCCGGACCTATCACCCATTGTGGGGGAATCGCCCGAACTGAAGAACTATTTTGTCGCCGCTGGACTCAATTCCATCGGCATTCTTTCCGCCGGTGGCCTGGGCCGGATAATGGCGCACTGGATACTCAACGGCAAACCTGATGTGGATGTCACAGGCTTCAACGTAGATCGCTTTCACGCCTATCAATGTAACCCGGACTACCGGCGTGACCGGGCAGTAGAATCGCTGGGCACTGTCTACAAATGCCACTATCCCACCAAAAGCACCGAAACGGCCAGGGGGATACGCCGCTCTGCATTACACGAGCGACTGGCAGCTGCCGGCGCCTACTTCAGCGAAGTGAGCGGATGGGAGGCACCAAACTGGTTCGCTCCGCCCGGGATAAAACCAGAGGTAGAAAAACTTTCCTTTGGTCGCATGAACTGGTGGCCGTACTGGGCGCAGGAACACCGTGCCTGTCGCGAAGACGTGATACTCATGGACATGAGCATCATGTCCAAATTTCTGGTCCAGGGCCGCGATGCAGGCAAAGTGCTGGAACGCATCAGTGCCAACCGGGTCAACGGCGAAACTGGAGTGATCACTTATACACAGTGGCTCAATGAAGACGGCATGCTAGAAGCCGACCTGACTGTAACCAAACTGTCCGATGACAAGTTCCTGGTAGTCGTTACCGATACCATGCACCGTCACGCCCAAAGCTGGATGCAAAGGCATATTGGCGATGACGAATTTGCAGTCGTGACCGACGTGACCTCAGGTATGACGCAAGTCAATATCCAGGGACCCAGGAGTCGCGCCCTGCTGCAGGCGGTGAGCTCTGTCGACCTGAGTAACCAGGCGTTTCCCTTTCGCTGCGCCCGCGAGATCGACATTGGCTACGGCCGGCCCTTATGCATACGAATCACCTATGCCGGCGAACTTGGTTACGAGCTATACATCCCCAGCGACCAGGCGATTAATGTCTACGACAGGCTGGTTGCCGAAGGCGCCAATCACGGTTTGGTTCACGCTGGCCTCCGAGCACTGGGCAGCCTGCGCCTGGAAAAAGCCTACCGCGACTACGGTCATGACATCGACAATACCGATAATGCCTTTGAAACCGGTCTGGGGTTTGCCGTTGCACTCGACAAGCCAGGAGGCTTTATCGGTCGCGATGCGGCGGCGGCGCAAAAAGCAGCCGCGCCCTATGATCGTCGCCTTGTGCAGGTACTGGTCGAAGACCCAGAGCCCATGCTGTGGCACGCAGAGGTCATCTATCGCGATGATAAGCCAGTGGGCTACGTAAGAGCGGGAAGTTATGGTCACACCCTGGGGGGCGCTGTAGGCCTTGCCATGATCGAGCCAAACGAAACAGTGAACCCGGCCTATCTCAAGGAAGGTAAATGGGAGATCGATATCGCCGGTGTGCGCTATCCGTGCCGCTGTTCACTGCAGCCGATGTACGATCCCGGTATGGCGCGCATTAAAGTTTAGAGCGAGCGCCAGGGCGCTTGTCATTGTAGGTAAATTGACTACGTGACGTGTGGCGCAATCAATTGAAGTTAATAATCGTCAATGCTAGCGATGCTCAACACCCAGGCATCGCTGGCCTTACCCAGCTTGTAGGCAATACTGCGACTGCCGCCTGTAGGGGCGGCATTAACATCACCCGAGTGATAAAGCGGAAATCGCCTTAGCAGCGAAGACTCAACAACCGTGAATTCGTCATGCCCCATATAGCCGGTACTTGCCTCTTCGCTGTCGCCCAAATCAGGCAAGGCAATGGGGCTCAATTCCAGGTTTTCTCCAACCACATATCCCACAATGGAGCCATAGCTGCCACTGCCGGCAGAAGAAACATAGGCAAAGACTTCAGGCCTGCCATCGGCATTCAAATCTGCAATTTCGGCTCTATAAACAATGCCATCCACCTCGTCCGTGGCGCTGACATCTGCATCCCCCATACGAATACTAAGCGTGTTAATTGAACTCAAGCCCGAGGAAGAGACCACCACTTCAATATCAAACAGACCCAGTACACAGGCACCCTCCTCCGCTATTTCCTCGGTGCCGCAATCGAATCGCATTGACTGGGCAGACGCCTCGCCGGGAAGTAGCATTAGTACAACAGGAAAAACAGTGGCCACCGCCAGGGACTGGATAAATCTATTCATTGCAGGCTTCCTTTACACGCTAGCATTATAAAATTGTCAGCTAAAGAATATAGCAGCGTTTGCTACATCTGCGAATCGATGGGCATAAGGCCAATAAACCAATCTTCCAGCTGCTGAAAAACAGAATCTGCAGGTGCGTGTTTAAGCGTCTGCTCATCGCCGACCCAGACCAGCTCGCCTGCCTCAAGCTGAACCGACCAACTGTTCTGTGGCAAAAAATCCACTGCTATTAGCTGACGTAAGCGCGTATTGAGCTCAGCGCTCTCTATCATCAAACCCACTTCGGTATTCAACTTTAGCGAACGGGGATCGAGGTTGCTACTGCCAATGACAGTCTTATCACTGTCCACGATCATAAATTTTGCATGCAGCCCCAAGTCCTTGTGCTGGACTGGCGCCTGCATATAAAGATGACGATCTCGCGCATCTGTACGAGTCTCATAAATCTCTACTCCAGCGGCAAGCATTCCCTGCACATAGCCTATGTAGGCAGCATGAGCAGACAGGTGGTTATTGGAGCGCATGGAATTGGTAAGCACTCTAACTCTCACACCTCTAGCTACCGCTTGTTCCAATTCCGACAAGAGTTCTGGGGTAGGCACAAAGTAGGCAGTCACACCAATAATATCACTCTGGGCACCGGCGATAGTTTGCCGGAGAAAACCAGCCAACTGGCTGGGCTGGTCTTTGCTGGCGGCGGGGTCATCACTGGCCGGCAAGTCACTGAAAAACTGCGCCTTGCCGGTAATTGCATCGTTTGCGGTCGATTGCCATAACGCCAACAGCTCGGGTTCACTCTGGATATCGACATCGTTTACATTTTCGGCTAGGAACGTTCTTACCGCCAACAGCCCGGCTTCGTCTTTTGATGCATCCACAACCTGATCTATCGGAAAGGCCCAACCGCTGTTCCAAAAACCGTCAAAGTGACGACTGACTGCGCTAACACTTTGCCCCATGGCCAGGACCTCCATATCACGAAAATTATAATCCACGTGGAAGCCAAAATATTCATCTGCCAGATTACGGCCACCCAAAATCACTGCTTGCCCATCGACGATGAGGGCCTTGTTGTGCATACGGTGATTGACTCGCGAAAAGTCCCCCAAATTAAAAACCGTACGCCCAGCAAGATTGGCTGGCCTGTTGTGATAGGGGTTATACAGCCGCAATTCAATATTGGGATGAAGGTCCAGATGATGCAGCGCCAGGTCTTGATGCGGCGTGAAGGAGTCATCGAGCAGGATCCGCACTCTGACACCGCGATCTGCCGCAGCAACTAAATGCGCCAGAATCCGGCCACCCACCTGGTCAGGCAGCCATAGGAACGTTTCCAGGTCGATAGAGCGACGGGCACTGTCGATCATTGCCAAGCGAAATCGAGACGCCTCCTCGCCTGTATTAAGAAGACTAAAGCGATCCTGGTCTGTGCTAGTGATAATTTGCTGCCAGAAAGCGTCCTGGGAAGGCAATAGCGCGTACTCGTCGTCAACGATGGCCTTTTTGACCGGAGTGGCGCAGGCAACAACAAAGAGCGAAGACAAGACAAAAATAAGCCTGATTGCCCGGAAAAAATGCGAATAGCGAGTGCTTATGGAAGCGGCCATATTCCTGTGACGACTCAGTGCAGTAGCGGAATTTGGCATCTAATATAGTGGAGGCGCTGCTGATAAGCACGCTGAAAAGTTTCCCCATCGATCAAACAGCAGACGCTGCCCAGAAAACCTCTAAATGTAGGTATACAAACCGATTGCAATAGAGGCTAAGCAGAACGCCACCGCCACGGAAACTTCGTCTACTTCTATACCAAATCTGTCGAACAAGGCCATTGTGAAACCCCCCAAATCAGAACCCAGTGTTATTTTTAGCAAGATGGCGAAACTGCTTCAATTACGTTGGATTACCGCTACTTACGAAGAAGATTAATCTTCGCTAACCTTCGAGATGAGTGCTATCCAAAAAGGGGGGCCTTTGAGCTGGAGAACAGTGGCCTCGGATATAGCTACCAACAAGCTATTGACTGGGCCTTGTATATTATCCAATCATAGGCTCCTGTCTATTAACAACCAATGTGGCTGTTCAGGCAACAGTTTCGCAGTCGGCCTACCGCGAGGAAGTATTGGACCATTAGCAACCGCAACGAAATCGACCCAAGAAGCTGTACGCCACACGAACTCTATGTTCAATTAATGTACGGGCGCCCTCTCACTCTCTCACTGACCTATCCGGAAGAAATAAGGCTGGCGCGGAGATATGTTGACCACCTGCATTATATGTACACTTATACATGGCAGACTGGGCTTGATGGCTTGATTTACACGGCAAAACTGATCACAAACCTACGTATGGTCTATCTGCTTAATACCGCCCAGTATCGATGGTTGAAGTCGATAGGCTACGCATGGAGGCACTTGAAATGGATCCAAGCCCGATTCATGGGAGACCAAAACAACGAATTACGATTAACCTTTGTAAAGTCCAAACATGCGATGCCCACAGACACATGGGGCTCAATTAGCTAATTGACTCGCGCATCTATACTCTCGGCTTCTGCTAATTGACAATTCTCAGTCATCGCATTCAACTTATCTTCGATATAGACCTCACCTCCAGTAAGCATGCCAAACAGCAGCGCGAGCGCAAAGAGGGTGATTATGCATTCCACATACAGAGCGGATCTGTCGTTATGCCAGCGCCATCGGTACAATCCAAGCCCAGATAACGCTGTGCCTTTTTTTAGTATGGGTTCCAAGATTTGCTCAAAGTCTTCCTTATGGAAAAAGCGGTTATTTGGAGGGCCCAACATCACTTTCTGACCATCTACATACAGCAGGGTATTTCTCACGTGATGCAAATCACTACCCAGTGAGCGCTGCACCGTGCCGTTTTTTGATTCCACAATAAGCCAGTTCCCAAGCACGCCAATACGAGCTTGGCGATTTCTACGCCACTGCACAAAGAACGGGACCGCCACAATTAAAACAAGACTAGCCGTGCCATACATGATGACCTGCATAGAGCGAGCAGCGCAGTCCCCCTTTAAAGAAAAGGCAAAACCGATTACGACAACGAACATCAGAAACAAGACACCCATCAATACGTCCAGCAAACGAGAACGTCGTAGCCAGCGAACGGCGGGGTCATGCACAGAAGGCGGCCCAGTATCTTCCGGCTCCACATCCGCTTCAACTTCAATTTTTGATTTTACAGAGGACGCGAACTTTTGTGCCTTAACAGCGACATAAAAGCCTACTATCAGCAAGAGGGCAAAGACAGTCCACAACAGAATACCTGTCCAGAGACTTAAACGCCCAGTACTGGAAAGCTGCTCTGCGTATTGCCGCCATTCAGGGCTAGAGAGGTCTTCCATAGCTGTGCCATCAAGACCCACACGGAGCAGTCGTTGAAGTCGAAAGTCAGAGAGCACGATGGACTTGCCATGTTTTTCGATGGCCATAATCATGCGGTTTTCGGGCAGAGGAAGGTGGTCGATATAGTCGCCTTCTAGCGTGTATCGCCGCAGTCTGGCATAAGCCATGCTCACATCTTTGACCAGCACATACCACATATCGTCGTGGAGCAAAAAATCCACAGGTTGGTTAATCATACTTTCGCTGACGACCGGGGAAAGCGTGTCAAAACTGCTCGGCTGTTCCGACCAAAGCCCCGTCTGCTCATCGAGCTGAAAAAGCTTAATGCGATAGTGATCGACATCTGCAATCGCAAGAAGATTGCCATAACGCTTCACCTCTCCTGGGTGTCGCAGTCGTTCCTTATTGGCAGCAAGCTGCTTGCCCGCTGCGGAATGTGCCGTCAGAGAATGCCTAGAGGAATCCGATAGATAAAATAGCTCTTCACCACCAACAAACGTCCTGAATGTGCGGGCAAAGCTTCGGTCAAGTTCTGTCAGCGGCGTGCATGACAGACCAGCCAAAGTACTACAGCGCTGCAACCTGCCAATTGAGGCACTGCCTTGCGGAGCAATCAACCAGTCGCCATTGGGGAAGAAAGCCAGGCCTCCTATGAGACCGGTGGCACCAATTCTGTCTAGGTCATAGACCCCAGCAGACTGACCCTGATCATCAAAGGCAAACACCTTGCCATGGAAATGAGCATGCAGTCGCCCGTCGGCATTCACTCCAACATCTCCCGGTCCGGTGGATTGGAGGCCGTGCATAGTGAACCAGGCAGCGGGACCGCCCACAATAATGAATACGACTGTAATCGCTAGCGCTTGCAGTGGTTTCAGTTCCATCTGCCCCTACCTTTATTCAGAGTCACCGTTACAGGCTAACGCCGAGCAAATGCCCTGGCTAGAAAGAACTGGAGATATTGTGAACAAGAACACGCAAGCACAGCGATTCTCAAGCAACTACGAATCTGCGCTCATCAATGTGTTGCCTACACCACCATTTGGGTCGGCAACGAAATCCAGGCGGCGCGCTCTACGCGGATTTCTCTCCATACCCCATGGCGAGAAGCGCCTCTGTAATTTCGTCCAGGATGATCGGGTCATCAATAGTGGCTGGCATTTTCCAGGGCTCACCATCGGCTATGCTGCGCATCGTGCCTCGAAGTATCTTGCCAGACCGAGTCTTGGGCAAACGTTCGACCACCGCGCACAGTTTGAAGGCTGCAACCGGGCCAATCCTATCGCGCATATCTCGAATACTCTCGGCCACAATATCTTCTAGTGGCCTATCGACACCTGCATTCAAGACCAACAAACCTAATGGCAGCTGGCCCTTCATCTGATCAGCTATGCCGACCACGGCGCACTCGGCCACATCTGGATGATCCGCCAGCACTTCTTCCATCGCCCCGGTAGAAAGACGGTGACCGGCCACGTTGATCACATCGTCAGTGCGGGCCATAACGAAAACGTAGCCGTTCTCGTCGATATAGCCGGCATCGCCAGTTTCATAATAGCCAGGGTAACGGTTGAAATAGGCACTGACGTAGCGGTCCGCGGCATTCCACAAAGTAGTGAATGTACCAGGGGGCAGCGGTTCCTTAACAACCAGCGCTCCAATGTCGCCCACAGCCACCTGTTCGCCATTTTCATCGAGCACTTGCACGTCATAGCCAGGCACCGCTCTGGCGGGTGAGCCGGGCACTATCGGTAGCTCTTCTATACCCAAACAGTTGGAGCAAATGGGCCAACCGGTCTCTGTCTGCCACCAGTGGTCGATGACTGGCACACCCAGTTTATCCTGTGCCCAGGCAAGCGTATTGGGATCGCAGCGCTCTCCTGCAAGAAACAATGAATCCAGGCAAGACAGGTCGTATTTCTTTAAATATTCACCCTGGGGGTCTTCTTTCTTGATAGCCCGGAAAGCGGTGGGCGCGGTGAACATTACCTTTACATTGTATTCGGATATCACCCGCCAGAAAGCACCGGGGTCCGGCGTTCCCACAGGTTTACCTTCATAAATAACCGTTGTACAACCAGCAAACAGTGGGCCATACACGATATACGAGTGACCTACCACCCAACCAACATCCGAGGCTGCCCAGTAAACATCACCGGGTTCGACGTTGTAGATGTTCTTCATGCTCCACTTGAGCGCAACAATACTGCCACCGGTATCACGCACCACACCCTTGGGCTGACCCGTGGTGCCAGAGGTGTAGAGAATGTAAAGCGGGTCATTGGCGGCCACCGGCACACACGGGGCTGGGACGGCATCCGCCATGGCCTGAGCCCAGTCCAGGTCGCGTCCTTCTACCAATACGGCATCTTGCATGGGCCTATGAAGAATTATGCACGCGCTCGGCTTATGTTCCGCCAGATCAATGGCCGCATCCAACAGTGGCTTATAGGCCACGATGCGCGCGGGCTCAACCCCGCAGGTGGCAGTAACGATAACCTTGGGTGAGGCGTCATCAATCCGCACTGCCAATTCATTGCTGGCAAATCCGCCAAAAACAACCGAGTGCACTGCCCCTAATCTGGCGCAGGCCAGCATGGCGATAAGCGCTTCCGGGACCATGGGCATATAGACGATAACGCGATCACCCTTTTCCACTCCCTGCGCTTTCAATACACCCGCAAAATGTGAAACTTCGTCAAGCAATTGGCTGTAGCTATATTGGCGTTTGGTCTCGGTGACGGGGCTATCATAGATCAGGGCGGTCTGGTCGCCCCTGCCGCGTTCCACGTGCAGGTCCAGCGCGTTGTAGCAGGCGTTGGTAGAGCCGTCTGGAAACCAGCGATAAAAAGGTGGGTTGTCGCTGTTAAGCACCGTGCTGGGCGCCTGATACCAGTGGATGTTTTCGGCCGCCTTCTGCCAGAGTTCCATATTGCTCATTAACCTTTCCCGGTTTTGCGGTGATTCCTGTGAAAGTAACCCCTGGCGCCCGCACAGGCAATTCGACCAAGGTGGCAACCGTATTTTAACGCGAACAAAAAACCAGTCATGGCGGGAAACTAAAGCCGGACTATACTGCCTAATAGAGTAGAAAACCTGCTGGCCGGGACAATCTGGCGCGGTTTCGCCTGTCGCAGGCGAATCCGGCAATAATCACAGGATGTGCGCCAAGCCTCGACCTCCATTGATACAACGCTGCGAGCACTGCGCACGCGGCAGGAGGAATCTCTATGGCTACGACGATAGACATGTACCCCGTTCATCGTGTGCCCGCCACACGACCCTTTATCTGGCTAGCTGCGGGTTGGGACAGCATGATGCACAGTCTGGGAGCGAGTCTCGCCTATGGCGCGCTGGTGGCCTTATTGGGCAGTATGATACTGGCGTATCAGGAACACCCCCTGTATATCGCCGCTGCCATTTGCGCCTTCCTGGCAGTAGGCCCCGTCATTACCGCAGGCATTTGCGAGCTGGCTCGGCGCCGGGACCACGGACAGACCAGCAGTTTTCAAGACTCACTGGAGGCGATCAAATACAACAAAGCTCACCTGCTGGGACTGGCGGAGGTTTTGGCATTTATAGCCGTTGCAGGCTTTAGCATGGCTGCATTATTCCTCTATGCCACCACTGGCTCAGCGGCCCCGAGCATAGCGTCAACTGTATGGGGTGACGTATTCAGACAACTGAGCACTGCTCATGTCGTCACCTACTCAGTGGCCTTCCTGGTCATTTCCGCAGTGGTATTCCTGTTGTCCCTGGTGAGCGTGCCGATGATCATCGACCGACATATTGAGCCTGGTCTGGCCATGAGGATGAGCCTGAGAGTTGCCATCAGGGACCTGCCGGCAATGTTGATCTGGGCGGCACTGATTATCAGCCTGGTGGCATTTGGTTTCGGCACCCAGCTATGGGGCATGATCATCGTATTACCCTTGCTGGGACATGCAACCTGGTACGCTTACAGGGATATTGTTGAGGAACAGTAGACAATAAAAAACCCGACCCCCAATCAAGTGGGCCGGGCATCAGTGGATCTGAAAATTTCGCCAATCAGCTTTTCAATTTCGCCAGTATGTCAAAGACCCGGGTGGCAAACTTGCCGTAGGGTGGGCGCAGCATTTCCATGGAACTAAAACCGGGCTGATAGAAGACCGGGCGCAGCTTAGAGAACGTAATGAACCCTTCTTGTCCATGGTAGTGCCCCATACCACTGGGACCGACTCCACCAAAGGGAATATCGTGTTGGGCTACATGGAACAGCGCATCGTTCACCGTGACGCCACCTGACATGATCCTTTCGATATACAGATCAGACACTTTACGATTATTGGTGAACGGGTAAAGGGCAAGTGGCCTGTCCTTACTGTTCACATAATCGATCACTTCCTGGGGTTCCTTGTAGGTCATTACCATCAACAAGGGGCCGAAGGTTTCCCGGTTGCGGATGGTCATTTCCTCATTGGTATCCAGAACCAGATGCATGGGGAACTTACGAGTATCATAGTTTATCTGCTGGTCGCCGCTAAGGTTAACAATCGTGGCACCCTTGTCTGACGCATCTTCCAGAGTATCAGCAAGACGCTTCACCGAACGATCGTCGATCACCGAGGTGTAGTCCTTGTGCTCAATGTCGGGACAATGCCTGGCGACATAAGCCTTGGTATGTTCGATGAATTCCTCGCGCTGGCTTTCGTGGACAAAGACGTAGTCAACATTTGTGCATATCTGGCCAGCGTTGAACTGCTTGACGAACATGATGCGGTCTACTGCTTTCTTCAAATTGTAGTCAGGATCGATCACCGCAGGCGCCTTGCCGCCCAACTCCAGTACCACGGGCGTCAGGTTTTGCGCCGCAGCGGCCATGACGGCCTTACCCGTCTGGCCTGACCCAGTGAAAACAATCAGGTCGAAAGGAATTTTGGAAAACTCGATACCAACGCCACCGGTCTCCTCAAAAAAGCGCAGTTTGTCCTGCGCGAAATATTTGGGTGACAGTTCCATCAGTAAACGCGTCAGGTTGATGGAGTTTTCAGACATTTTGACCATGGCCCGGTTACCTGCTGCGAAAGCGGCAGCCAATGGCATGAAACTCAGGTTGATGGGAAAGTTCCAGGGCACAATCATACCCACCACGCCCAAAGGCTGGGGAATCACACGGTTCTTGCCGCCTGGAAACATGGTGATATCAACATGACGCTTTTGCACCTTCATCCACTTTTTCAGCCGCTTGATGACGTCGTTAATTCCATCAGTGGCTGAGATAATCTCGGCAAACTGGGTTTCGTGACGTGAGCGGTTACCATAGTCGGCGCTGATAGCTGCGATAATCGCGTCCATATTCTCGGATATCATTTTTTTGAGATTCTGCAGGTCCTGCTTACGCTGCTGGTAATCCGGGTTGGGTGCGGCAAGATATTCGCTGCGCTGCAGGTCAAAATGACTGCGTAGCATGGCGGCAGTGTCAGTGGTGGGGGTTTCTTGTGCAGCGGTCATGGCTGGCCTCGCTTGGATTTCAGGATGCTATTACAGCAGTGTAGTCTACTCTTCTTCACACCCTGCAACTTGACAAATTACGCAAGGCAGCTGGTCTAATTTGGCCATGCCAAAGGTGAGCCGAAAAGCCCTATGGTGCGTACAAAGCCTTAATCCAATCTGAAATTCTTAAAGAGATACCCCATGACCACCCTCAGCGAAACCATTCGCGTAGACCGCCCAATAGACGAAGCTTTTGCCTACGTGGCAGATTTCACCACCACAGTGGAGTGGGATGCGACCGCTCTTACGGCGAGCAAGCTCACTGAAGGCCCCATCGCCAAGGGAACACAGTTCATGGTGAGCTGCGCCATGCCGCTGGGTTCAATTGATATCCAGTATGAAATCACTCGCCTGGAGCCGCCCAATCGCATTGTGCTCAGCGGCAGCAGCAAGCTCTTCGACATTGAAGATACGATCACCTTTACTGCGGTTCCCGGTGGCACAAAAATTGACTACCAGGCCACGTTCAGCTTTGGCCGTATGGTCGCTCCGCTGGCAGGCGTAATGCAACCCGGCCTAGAACGCATGGGCAAGACCTCTCTCGCCGGACTGAAGAAAGCCCTGAACGATCGTTTTGCGGCCCCCAGATTTGAAGGCCAGGGCAATAAAGCAGACAAATTAGTGGTGCCAAAACTGGCGCGCTTCACTCGCTATGGCTATCGCCGGGGTCGTAAAAACTGGAACCCTATGTCAGCTGACTTGCGTGGCAAGCACATGGTCATCACCGGCGCATCCACTGGTCTGGGGTTCGCCTCAGCCATGGAACTGGCGCGTCGTGGTGTCGACTTGACCCTGGTAATGCGCAACAAAGACAAGGCAAAGGCAGTAAAGGCCGACATTATCAAGCAGACCGGCAACCGCAATATCAGCATTGAAATTGCCGACCTCAGCCTACTCGCACAAGTTGACGCCCTGGCTGCGCGCATGCTGGCCAAAGGCGATCCGATAGACGTGCTGGTCAACAATGCTGGCGCGCTATACAACGAGAGGCTGGAGACCAGTGAGGGGCTTGAGGCCAGTATCGCTCTGCTATTGCTCAGCCCCTATCGCCTCTCAATGGCGCTCAAGCCTTTGCTGGCGGCAGCCGGAAGGTCCAGAGTAATCAATGTCGTCTCGGGCGGGATGTATAGCCAAAAGTTAACGATGAAAAATCTGGTGTCTAAAACTGCCAAGGGCTACTCCGGCTCCGTGGCCTATGCCAGGGCAAAGCGGGCATTAATGATCGTCACCCGCCAGTGGGCCAAAGACTGGCGCGATGACGGTATTTCGGTGAATGCCATGCATCCGGGCTGGGCAGATACCCCTGGAGTCGAGACATCTTTACCTCTATTCCATACGCTGACTCGCTTCGCACTGCGCAGTCCCGCGGAGGGAGCCGACACCATCGTGTGGCTGGCGGCGGCGACCGAGGCCACCAAATTGAGCGGCCAGTTGCTGCTGGATCGAGAACCGCAGACCTTGTATTTGCTAAAAGGCACCAAGGAGACGGCGGCAGAACGCCAGAAGTTACAGCGCTTCCTGCAGGACTTCACACCGCAGTCGGATATTCCCGAAACAACGTTACAAAGAGCCAGCGCGGGGTGAATCAACCCACTCCGGCCATTTACTGGTTTCGCCAGGACCTGCGTATTGATGACCTGCCCGCGTTACAGGCTGCAACAGCTGGCGGTAGGCCAATCATTCCCTGCTTCATCCTGGATGACGATAGCCCCGGTGAGTGGGCGCTGGGGGGAGCCAGTCGTTGGTGGCTGCACCATAGCCTGACGTCTCTGCAGGAGAGCCTGAAGTCCCGGGGCGGTCAACTACTGGTGCGCAGGGGTTCCACGGTAGAGGAACTGTTGGCATTGGTGCAAGAAACCGGGGCAACCGATATCTATTGCTCCGAGGCCTATGAGCCCTGGAGCCGCAATCTGGAACAGGACCTGGCGGAACACCTCACGCTCTCAGGCGCGTCCCTGCACTGCCTTCCGGGAAGCCTGTTTTTCGGTCCCCAGAACATACGCAACGGATCCGGGCTACCGTTCAAGGTATTTACGCCTTTTTGGCGCCACTGTATGCAAAAGCAGCCTGAGCCACTTGCCCCAACCGCAACGCCCCTGCGCCCTGGTCAATTTTTCCAACACTCCCTATCACGGCTCACTGAAGCACAATGGCAGCTGCTGCCCCACTGCCCCAACTGGGCAGCTCACTGGCATGACCATTGGTCACCCGGTCAGGCCGGCGCCAGAGAAACACTTAGTACCTTTGTGACAGAGACACTGTGCGGTTACGAAAAAGGGCGAGATTTCCCTTCCAGAAATGCCTCCTCGCGTCTTTCGCCCCATCTTCACTGGGGAGAGATCTCCCCCAGACAAGCCTGGGTTGCGGTCAAGAACGTAACAGACGTAGACGAAGCAGATCAGCGCAAATTCATCACTGAGCTTGGCTGGCGTGACTTTAACCATCACCTGCTCTACCACTTTCCACACATCACTAACCAGCCGTTTAAACGCAGCTTCGAGCAAATGCCCTGGCTGGGTTCAGATGATCTTTTTGCTGCCTGGCGCGAAGGCCGCACCGGCTATCCCATCGTTGATGCGGGGATGCGTGAATTGTGGCAAACAGGGTTCATGCACAATCGGGTGAGAATGATCTGCGCTTCGTTCCTCACCAAGCACCTGCTCCTTCCCTGGCAGTGGGGAGCCCGTTGGTTCTGGGACACATTGGTTGACGCCGATCTGGCCAATAATAGTGGCGGTTGGCAGTGGGTTGCAGGCTGCGGGGCGGACGCCTCTCCCTGGTTCCGTATTTTTAATCCGGTACTACAGGGCAAAAAATTTGACGCCGAAGGCGAGTACGTTCGGCGCTGGGTGCCAGAGCTCGCCGCCCTCACAGACAGGGATTTACACTCTCCCTGGGAAACGCCTCCGATGATGCTTGAGGCAGTAGGCGTTAGCTTGGGGAAAACCTATCCGCTGCCCATTGTCGATCACAAACAGGCTCGCCTCGCGGCTCTCGGTGCCTATGAAGCAGTATCCAACGCATCGGCCGGATAACGATAATCAATTCTCACTTGCTGCGATTTACCCTGCTCATCGCGGATATTACTGACGCCCTGAAATTGCAGCAGGCGTCGGCTGTTTTCGTCGTATTCCAGACGAATGGGGCTGACAATGGCAGATAACAGCCAATTATCCAAAGTGATGACCAAACACAATCGAGTGTCTGGGCAGACACTATCGTCCTCCTGCTTAGCCAACATATCGAGCGGTTTACTGCGGCCCGCCACCAGGAAAGGAAACTTTACTGTTTCGCCACCGGCCAATGCATCCCAACGCAGGCGTACGTAGTGGTCAAAACCGGCATCGACCACAACATCGCTATAAAAATCACCGTCGATTTGCAGCGTTTCTCCAACGCGCAGATCCTCAATATGCAGGCTGGGCGACTGCATCGACTTGCGATAGTCCACCCGTTTACGGGCAAACAGATCACCGCCAGGATATCTGTACTCTACCAGGCACTCTTCACCGTTGACTGAGCAGGTGTGCACTTCACGATAACGCAGGGTGCCATCATCATCTGCATAGGCGTCACCGATAACATTCTCGCTGTGAGCAGAAACAGCTGACAACAACAGCAGCCCCAGGCCAACACTAGCAAGTCGCACTGGCAGCCTCCCCAGCGGACGTCCGAGTGAATTGTCGCGCCACGCACAGCAGCGTGGGAAACATCAGGGCCCAAAAAAGCGCCAGTAATATCCCGCTTTGCGGAAGCGTTCCAAACTCTATGGAAGACAGGGAGACACCCAGGCGATAACTACCGTAACCGCCAATCGCGCCCAGCAAAGCGGCCAGCCAGAGGCGGTTGCCCAAGGTAGCAAACGCATGCATCGAAGTGGTCGCCAAAACGGGCCAGAGCGCTGAGAGCCAAAGTGGTGCAACCGTCGCAATGTCAGCTGCACGCAGGATACCGCTGACAAACAACAGTTGGTCGATGACCAGTCCGGCGGCAGCGATAGTCAGGATGAAGAACCACTCGCTCTTGCCATTGCCAATAAACCGCATGTGCAGCACCACATGAATAGCCGCTACCAACCAGGCCAGACCAGCGTTTTGGCTCAAGACAATCAACAACCAACTCAGGTTGAATAAAAGCCCATTAAAAATATTAGCCTTCAAGCCACTAATCCGCAAAGCGATATCCCGGTTTGGCAAACGTCATCTGGACTGTGCCGATAATTCGTTCCCGAAAACCACCCTCGCAGTAACAGAGATAAAACTCCCACATACGCTCAAACATATCGTCAAATCCCTGGGCGCGCACGTCTTCCCTGGCGGCCATAAACCTAACTCGCCATTCCGCCAGCGTTCGGGCGTAGTCCGCAGTGATGTCTTTAAGGTTCACTATCTGCATATCGGTATCTTTGGCAATGTGCCGTGAAATAACTTCCACAGATGGCAAGCAGCCGCCCGGGAAAATATAGCGCTTGATAAAATCAACTGAGTCCCGTGCTGCGGCATAGCGCTGATCCTGAACCGTAATAGCCTGTATCGCGAATTTTCCGCCGGGGACTAGCAAGTCGCTGCAGCGTCGGAAGTATTCGCCATAGTACTCGTGACCGACGGCCTCAATCATCTCAACGGAGACGATCTTGTCAAAGCGACCTTTCAGCTTACGATAGTCCTGGCAAAGAACAGTGACCTGCTCCTCCAGACCTAGTGCCGCCACCTGATCTTTAGCATGTCTATATTGCTCTTCAGATATCGTGGTAGTCGTTACCCGGCACCCATAATTTTGCGCTGCGAAGATTGCCATGCCTCCCCAACCGGTGCCGATCTCCAGCAAATGATCTTCTGGCTTTAACTCCAACTGCTGGCACAGCAGATCCAGTTTGTGCAAAGAAGCCTCTTCCAGACTTGCATCCGATGACGGATAAACCGCTGCGGAGTACATCATAGTCGGGTCAAGAAAGAGTTTGAAAAATTCGTTCCCCAGGTCGTAATGGGCGCTGATGTTGCGCTGTGAGCCACTGAGGCTATTACTGTTGACCCGGTGGAACATACGCAGGAACCACTGGCGCAAACGTGATGAGCGAGCGTCCATGCTCTCCATGGTGGCCATGTTTGCACAGAACAAGCGAATGACATCCACAAGACTCGGGGATGTCCAATGACCCTGCATGTAAGACTCCCCCGAGCCAATAACACCGCCGGTGAGCACTTCCTGGTAAACGGCCACATCGTGCACATTGACCACAGCGTGGACACCTTGAGCTTGGATGTCACCAAAATGCTCCGTCTTGTCACCTTCGTGAATGGTCAAAGAGCCGCCTTCCAGGCGCGACAATACCCGGGTCAGCATCGAACGGGCGAAACCCTGGCCCCGCCAATGGCTGCGAAGTCCTGGGAGGCTTACCGCACTTACACTTGCATCACTCATACTGAATTCTCGTTATCTACATTTTCTGGATGGGGTACTAAGGGAATACGCTTGATCCACAGTTTGAGGGCCTGCCAATAGATGCCCACCGCTATCTGCAGCGTCATTAGTGGATATAAGGCGAGGTGTCGAGTGAAGCAAAGCGCAGATTCACCCTGCTTCTCAAGCTTCAATGTCGCGTCAAACTGTTTGATGCCGCCGCAGGAATTGGCCAGGTGAAGCACCAGCTTCTCGTCGGGGGTGTTACTACGCCAGTGATAGCGCATATCCATAGGCATGAAGGGTGACACGTGCAAAGATTTGTCGAAATCCGTCTCCAGCCAGCCCTCTCTGCTGTCGCTGCCCGCCACCGGAAGCACATAGGCACAGCGTTCATTCCAGGGCGTATTGGTCACTTCTGCAATCACATGGCTCAATTGCCCATCGCGGGCAAAACAGTAGTAGCAGCTGATGGGATTGATCAGGAAGCCAAAGTAACGCATGTTTGCCAATAGAAAAACTGCCCCGTCGGGACGCTCACCCGTCTGGTTTTCAACCTCGTCCCACACCGCTTGCTTGAGCGGCACATCTGGGTCTCCCAGAAAATCCTTCCTGCGAAATCGGGCCAAAGCCGGGCGCCGAGCTGACCACCCCCAGCTGCGCTCTAGCAACTCGGGTAATTCATCAAGGTCAAGCAGGGGCATAAACACCTTGTAGCGAAAATTATGGCCCTTGGGGGCCAGCCGTCGGTGCTGCACCCAACCGCTGTAGACGGCACTTTTCACGCAGCAGTTCCCACCGCTCGCAACGGTGCACCAGCGGCCTGGCTACCGACCCCCAAACCATTGGCCACTCGTAGCGCCGAATACACACCGTCCTCATGGAATCCGTTGCGCCAGTAGGCCCCGCAAAACCAGGTATTGCCGCCGTTTATCTCTCCCCAGCGCTCCTGGGCGGCAATGCCCTGTAGCGTAAATACCGGATGAGCATACTCAAACTGGCCTAAAATCTTGTGGGGGTTGATCGCCTTGGTGTCGTTCAATGTCACGCAGAAGGTCTCCGGTGCTGAGATCCCCTGCAGTATATTCATGTTGTAGGTGAGCGTCGCCCGCTGTGTATCAGGGCGTCGTTGGTAGTTCCAGCTCGACCAGGCCAACTGCCTCTCAGGTAACAGTCGGGTGTCGGTGTGCAACACCACCTCATTCTTCTGGTAGGGAATGGCCCCTAGAATTTCTCGCTCCTGCGGGCGCGGGTCATCCAGCAACGCCAGAGCCTGATCGCTGTGACAGGCGAAAACCACGGAATCAAATTGTTCAACAGCACCGTTGGCCAATTTCAATTCGACACCTTTGGCCAACCTACGCACCCCGTCGATCGAGACCCCGGTATGAATATTCTGGGCAAAAGGATCGCTCAGGGGCTTAAGGTATTCCCGTGACCCACCCTCAATGACCCGCCACTGAGGGCGATCGCGAACGTTAAGCAAACCATGGTTATTAAAGAAGCGTACAAAAAACTGCAATGGAAACTCCAGCATCACAGGCACGTCTGCCGACCAGATCGCAGCTCCCATGGGCAGCAGATACTGATCGATAAAGGCCTGGCCATAATTACCGCGCTGGAGGTACTCTCCCAAACTCATTCCTGCTTCCAAGCGGTCGCTTTCAAGGTCTTCTACTGCCTGGCGGTTAAAGCGCACTATGTCTCGTAACATACCCAGGAACTTCGGCGATACCAGATTGCGACGCTGGGCAAACAGGGTGTTGAGATTGGATCCGGCATACTCCAGCCCAGATTGCTGGTCAGACAAGCTGAAGCTCATTTCGCTGGCCTTGCTAGAGACACCCAATTCGTCCATCAGCGCGATGAAATTAGGGTACGTCCAATCATTAAATACAATGAAACCGGTATCAATTGCGAAGCGCCGCCCGCCCATCGCCACATCTACAGTGGCTGTATGACCCCCAATCTGGTCTTCTCGCTCAAACACATGCACCTCATGGTCTCGGTGCAGGTAGTAGGCGCAGGCCAGACCTGAGATACCCGATCCTATAATCGCAATTTTCATGTATTCGGAGCCCTATTTACTTGGTCTATGGCCATAGTTACGCCGCCTCCGGGAAGCCGGATCAATCCAAATCCAAATATGAACAATAAGTGATCCAGTTGATACTAACGGGCGTATCCCCACCTAACAATGCTAAACTCTGGGTGAAAAGAAGTGAACAACACAGGAGTAGTTGCGCGCATGACCAGTACCGCAGGCACGGAAAGCAGCGGCAGAAGAGATGATGAATGGTCTCTTTGCTTGCAGCAGGTTGCCCACACCCAGGACAGAGCTGAATTTGCCAAACTTTTCACCCATTTCGCGCCGCTGATCAAGGCCTTCGCCCTTAACGGGTCGCCCATGGCAGCAGCGCATTGTGAAGAACTCGTCCAGGAAGTTATGATTAAGGTGTGGCAGAAAGCCACTGCCTACAACCCGCACAAAGCAGCGGCCAGCACCTGGATCTACACAATCGCCCGAAATTGCAGAACCGACATGTATCGACGTCTGCAAAAGTTCGACACTCCCATCAATGCAGAAGATATCTGGCCGGAGGAAGAATCCGATGAGATGTTTGTCGCCGTACAACAAAGACGAGACGCGACTCGAGTGAAGGACATGTTGCAAGAATTACCCCATGAACAGTGCCAAATTTTGATGAAGGTCTACATGGAAGGTAAGTCCCACAGCGAAGTCGCACAGGAGCTGGATCTGCCACTGGGAACCGTAAAATCCCGTGTCCGTCTGGCAATGAAGAAATTACAACTGACAGCAGATAGATAACATTATGGTTAATTATCATCCCGACACTAGATTATTGAACGAGTTCGCTTCAGGCGCCTTGCCTCTGGCCCAGTCTGTTTGTGTATCACTACACATCAATTACTGCGAACAGTGCCGTCGCTCTCACCAACGCTTGCAACAACTGGGTTCAGCGTTGTTCGAAGAGCTGGCGCCCCAGCAAGTCGATGATTCTTTGCTGAGCACCGTTATGTCCAGGCTGGACGAAGAACCAAAGCCGCTCAGCTACCAGAGTGCGCCTGCTGACGACAACGGTCCTCCTCTGATTCAGCGCCTTATGAAGGGTGATTATACCGATCTGAACTGGCAAAAAGTCAGCTCTAGTGTCCGTATTAGTCGCCTGCGCACGGGTGATGTGGACAATGAGTTTGCCCTCTACCACATCAACGCTGGGGCCAGCATCCCCAAGCATACCCACAAAGGCACTGAGTTGACCCTGGTGCTGGAAGGTGCATTTTCAGATGAGGAAGGACATTACAAGGTGGGAGACTTTGTGATGCGCGATGCTCAGCAGCAACACACCCCCACAGCTACTCAGGACAGGGACTGCATTTGCATCGGCGTGTTGGACGCCCCGATCAAGTTCACTGACTGGAAGTATCGAATGGTTAATCCTTTCCTCAAGTTGCAGGCTAGCTGACGCACTCAACAAAGCTCAAAAAACGGCCGCTCTAGCGGCTTTTTTTTGGCCTATCGAAAACCGGTCAATGTACTTAATAACGCCAATTAAGCCGTGAAGAGAGCTTGAATAAAAGGCCTGGCATGCGCCGCAGGCAACTCGCGCACTATTCCCCGATTAATCTCATCCAAATTCAGAAATGCGCCGTACCAACTTCAAACACTGCCCCTATCGAGGACAAACCATGAATGCGATCGTGCCAGACCACGCCCTGATGGCGAACACACTAACCCCCGAAGCAGACAAAGTACGTCAGGCACTGTTAGACGCCGGACTTGAAACACCCATGCGACCCAATGGTTTGAGCGCCGAGGAGAAGTACGAGCGTTTGCAGCAGTCATTTACGGACGTGCTGAGCACCCTGGGACTGGATCTGGAAGACGACAGCCTCTGTGAAACGCCTCACAGGATTGCCAAAATGTATCTGCAGGAAATTTTCTCCGGCCTGGACTATGAACAATTCCCTCGTATCTCAACCATCGACAACAAGATGCAGGTCGACGAGATGGTCTGTATTGACGAGATTGAGCTGGTCAGTACTTGCGAGCACCACTTCATCACTATCGACGGCTTCGCCAGGGTCGCTTACATACCCGGTGATAAGGTGATCGGCCTGTCGAAAATCAACCGTATCGTGCGTTTTTTCGCCCAGCGCCCACAAGTGCAGGAGCGCTTGAACCGGCAGATACTGGTAGCCCTGCAAACACTGTTGGAAACCGACGATGTAGCCGTGGCCATTGAGGCGACACACTACTGCGTAAAATCACGCGGGGTGATGGATGGTAACTCCACCACCAGCACTTTGGCCCTTGGTGGCCGTTTTAAGAATGACCCGCAACAGCGGCGAGAATTCCTCAAGGTCTAATCCAGCCCCTCAAAAGATGCTGGGTACTGCTCCCACTATCAGACGTCTCCCCCGCCGACCGGGGGAGGCGCTATACCCCTCAAGTCTCAACACTTTCTCGCCTGTTTCGCGCAATCACACCCTGTAGTACCCTGTTTTACCTTGATTGAGCCTGGGTTGATCTGGCTCAAACACACAACTGCCAGAGCGCACATACTTATAATCACCAGCTGGTTTGCTCAGGGGCTTCATGAAAAAGCAAAATCCAAAAATCGCTGAACGCGTCACCAACGCAATGCGCGCGTTGCCTCGTGATCACTTTATCGAGATGAGCGATCCCTCCGTGGTCATGGGGCGCAGTATTCCGCCTACCAACGCAGTTTCCGAGATTCTTAACCACGCGGCTATTCAGTCAAAACACAAGGTCTTACTAGTGGGGACAGGGGCAGGCTACGTGGCGGCCCTCGCCAGCAAGCTGGCAGCCAAGGTTGTAGCGCTGGAAATCAGTGCTTCCATGGCGGAGCAGGCTCAAAGGCGGTTCAACGAACTCGAGCTGGCCAACCTCATTCAACGCACCACCGATGGTAGCGGCGGCGCGCCAGAATTGGGTCCCTACGACAGGATTTTTGTGGCCACTCCCAGAGTGGTGGATAAGGTTCCCTTAATGGCCCAACTGGCGGACGGCGGCAGTCTGCTGGCCATTGAACAAGGCGAGAACGAAACCCTGATCCTCACCCGTTACGAGGTGAGCGAACTGGGAGCCCCCTTGCGCAAAGAGTTGGCCATGATGGATTTCTCCCGCGACACTGGGCTGACCCTGCTGGACATGGGCATGGTCGATCAGGTCATGCTGGCGGAAGCCCGTCGCGTGGCCAGGGACAAAAAATTGCCCGTTATCAAAGTACTGCGAGACAAGCTGAACCTCGAGGACCTCACACTGTACCGAAGGCTGGCGGAAGAAAAAGGCATTCCCTTTGCCTCCATTGACGATCTGTTGCCCCAGGTGCAGCCAGAACTGATGGAGGGCTTCTCCCGCAGCTTTCTGGACAGCCACCACCTGATTCCCCTGAAGGTGGCAGATCATACGCTGGAGGTGGTCACTGACGACCCCGATAGCTCGGTCGATGATATCTATCACATGTACCCTTACGATCAGGTCAGTAAAACCCTGGTCACGCCCAATGACTTCAAACGGCTTTGGACCACAGTTGAGCTTTCGCTGCAGGGCAACGCCCGCAACCTATGGTCGGCCAAGCCGGAGCCCGAAGAGAAAGAAGACGATCTCCTGGACCGTGAAAAGACCCATATCGAGGCGCACCTCATTACGCTTTGCGATGCCTTATTGCTAGACGCAGTCAGCGAAGGTGCAAGCGACCTGCATATTGAGCAGTACAAAAACAGTACACGCATTCGCCTGCGTGTAGACGGCGACTTGCACGATCTCAGTCACTACCGCTTATCGCCCCAGGAAGCCAAGGGGCTGATTAATGTGATCAAGATCCGCGGCGACATGGACATCGCTGAAAAACGCCTTCCCCAGGGAGGACGATCGCAACTGACCGTCGGCGGCATCAGCTACGATCTACGCATCCAGATACAGCCTTCTCTGCACGGCGAGGCGGCGGTCATTCGCATGCTGCCGCAATCGGGCAATATAGTGGCCATCGAGGACTTGGGTATGACGACCCAGCTGATGAAAAGCTATCGTCGAATGCTGCAAAACCCCTCGGGGCTAGTGCTAGTGGTAGGCCCGACTGGATCGGGAAAATCGACTACTCTATACGCTGGCCTGTCTGAGCTTGCCCGCGATGGCAGACGCAAAGTCCTGACCATCGAAGATCCCATCGAATACTCCATTGATGGTATTCAACAAATCTTTACCCGCTCGGATATCGGATTCAATTTTGCCGATGGCATGCGCTCCTTCGTGCGTCTGGATCCCGACGTTATCCTGGTGGGAGAAATTCGCGACACGGAGACCGCTGTGGAAGCGATTAGAGCCTCCCAGACCGGTCACGTGGTGCTGTCCACCTTGCACGCCAACGACGCAGTCGATGCCCTGCAACGTATCTATGACCTGGAGGTACACGCCAACTCGGTTGCCAGTGAATTAATGGCGGTGATCGCCCAGAAACTGGCAAAACGTATTTGCCCGGACTGTCGCAGTGAAGCAGAACCCGACCAGGCAATACTCGACGAGTTGTTTCCAGAAGGCGTACCAGCAAGTTTCCACTGCTTCGAGGGGGCTGGCTGCGAAAGTTGTGGCGGTCGCGGTACCAAGGGACGAGTCGGCGTGGTGGAATACATGCAGGTCAACGGCGAGATTCGCACCGGCATATCCCTGCGCTATCCCATCGCACAACTGCGCTCCATCGCGTTGGATTCAGGACTCATCACCATGCGCGATAGTGCTCTTGCCCATGTCATCGAGGGCACCATCCCGCTGTCAGAGTTGCCGCGGGTACTGCCTTCGGAACGCATGGCCCCGGAAAAGCGAGGAGCCTGGTAAATGAGCGAGAAAAGCATACAGCGACTGCCAGCAGAAAGTTACTTTAGCGATGAACTGGCAAGACTGCGCAGCAACGACCCCTGGCCAAAGCCGCCGGGATGGCTACTGTCCCCCAAAGGCGTGGAAACCTTTGTATTGGGCGATGCCGCGCTGGATATTGCTCCCAAATTTGTCGCCCCCAGCGAAATCGTCACCCGGGTCATCATCTCTCTGGCAACCCAACGTGGTGCGATGCTGGTCGGCGAACCAGGCACTGCCAAATCCTGGTTATCTGAACTCATTTGCGCCGCGATTTGCGGCGACTCCACGTTAATCATTCAGGGCGGCGCCATCGAGACAGTGCAACAACTGTTATACACCTGGAATGCCGCAATTGTTGAGCATAAGGGTCCCTGTCTGGAAGCGTTGATTCCAGGCCCCATTTACCGCGGTATGGAGCAGGGTCTGCTGGTACGCTACGAGGAAATAGCACGCTCCTCTCCTGCCCTGCAAGACGCCCTACTATCGATTATGTCGGAGCGGTCGATCACGGTGCCAGAGCTGGCCGGAGAAGCGGCCACACTTTATGCCCGGGACGGCTTTAATCTTGTGGCTACATCCAACACCACGGATATTGGCGTCAACGAAATGAGCTCTGCCCTGAAACGGCGCATGAACTTCGAAACCATCCATCCTATCAAGTCAGTAGATGATGAGATTGGCGTGGTCACCCGTGAAGCGGAAAAAGCGCTTAAGGCATCAGGCGTAGACGTGAAACCTGATGAGGATATCATCCGTGCGCTGGTGGTAATCTTTCACGAGCTGCGCAATGGCCAGTCGCTGGACGGTCGCAGCACTGACAGGCTGGCATCGGCGGTTATGTCCACAGCTGAGGCGGTGTCCGTCGCTCATGCAATGGGGGTCTACGCCTTTTACTATCGTGACGGCACCATGGACGCGGAAGATTTCACAGATTTCCTGGTCGGCGCTGCGATCAAGGACAACGTCGCTGACCTCAAGCGCATGAACCATTATTTCGAAACTGAAGTTGCTGTCAAGAAAGGTGATGTCTGGAAAATTATTTACGACCGCTGGCGGGCGGCATTCAGGTTCTAGCGCCAAAAAAAACCAGTCAGTCAGTCTTCTTCGCGCATTCTGATGGGACCAAACATCTCGGGGAATTTACCTTTCATTCCTGAGTAAAACTCGCGGAAGTACTCCATATCCTGGGCTACATTTCCAGTGACTTCCATCACCGGTCCGAAGCCGCCACGCTTGCGACCAAAATCCAGAAAAGAAGGACAAATAGGCACATTGGCCTGTCTTGCGATGTGATAAAAACCGGACTTCCAATACTCCGCTTTCGCCCGTGTTCCCTCGGTGGGTACTACCAGCAACAGACTATCTTTTCCCTTGAAAGCATCGATCATCGCATCTACCGTTCTGGTACTGCGGTGGCGCACTATGGGCATGCCGCCCATGGCGCGCATCATCCAACTCAGCGGAGGCCAGAACAGGGAGTCCTTGGCCATCCAAGTAATTTTCATATCGAAGGCTGCTGCAAACAACAGCATCAACGGAAAATCCCAGTTAGAGGTGTGGGGGGCGGCAATCAGCACACACTGCGGGCAGCTAGGCTTTGCACCTTCCAGTGTCCAGCCAAATAGGCCCAGCAGTTTGCGGGCCAGTGACTGTTTCATGGTAGCGGTCCGTAATGGGCAGATGAGGGTAGCATAGCAGTGCGCAAATATCTCAGCTGTTACGGGCCAAATAGCGGTCCAGGGCATTGGCAAATGCCTGTTTGTCACGGTCGCCCAGTGCCGCCGGCCCACCGCCCACTTCACCACTGGAGCGCATGGTATCCATAAAATCACGCATATTTAAACGCGGCTTGATATTGTCAGCCGTCAGTTGCTCGCCTCTGGGAGAGATCACACCGGCACCCTTCTCAATCACCTCTGCCGATAGCGGAATGTCCGCCGTGATCACCAGGTCTTTGCCTACCACCTGCTCGACGATATAGTCATCGGCCACATCAAAGCCCTGGGGGACCTGACGACAACTGATCCACGGGGAATTGGGGATGGGAATAACATGATTAGCCACCAGAATTACCGGTAGCTCCAAGCGCTTTGCAACACGGAACAGAATTTCTCGGATGATCTTGGGGCAGGCGTCTGCATCTACCCAAATTGTAATCGCCATCAAAATATCTCTATTGGGCGGGTGATGTAGTCAACTTCTGCGCAAGACCAGCCCTAAAGGCGTATGTCCTTGAATGATGAGTCCAGTCGCCAGGTTTGCCCCTGTATTCTCGGCAACATTTGCCCCGCGTCATCACCGACTTCACGTTCGATTAGCTGGTTGAGTTTGATATTCATCATTTCGATGACATTTGAGAAGCGCTTGGTATCCAGCGCAAGATTGTTCACCTCCAGCGGATCACTTACGAGATCGAATAGTTCAATGTCATTGTAGGCGAATAGTTCTTCAAGGGTCTTGGGAACATGATGCTGCATTGGCGAGAAATAGCGGTTGAACTTATAGCGACCATCATAAATGCTGCGTATCGCGCCACGCTTGGAAAGATCAGGCCGAAAACCCTGGTTGGGCAGCTCTTGGGGTAGTCCGCCGTTGGCAAAATAGTTAGCGATACTGGTAAAGAATGCATCGTCCACAAAACCTATCATGTTGTAGTTGTAAAGCGCGCCTTCACGCAGCGCATCTAGCGCTGCATTTTCAGGGTCATGTAACAATGAAGAAATATCCTTGCCAGGTAAGTTGCTGCGAGCGGCTTCGTCGCCACCTGCCAGGCTAATCAAGGTGGTCGCTATATCAACATGGGATGTCACCGCCTTGCATCGCTTGCCGCCGCTGTAGCCCGGGTGCACTACCGTCAGAGGAACATTGTTTTGCTCGCGGTAGGCGTTCGCGCCCTTACCGGTTAACCCATGGGCTCCACCCAGCTCACCATGATCTGCGGTAAATATGATAATCGTATTATCAGCGAGCCCCAGATCATCCAGCTCATCCAGGATCTGAATAAGCTTGTTATCCACATCGCGCAGACAGTTGAGGTAGTAGTTATTGAGACGCCCAAGCGCCTCGTCCTGTATTGGCACAATCCCACACAAAGCCCCGCGCGCATTGCGAAAGTTCAGATGTGCGGCCGGCCTTCCCTTCTCGTCAAAACTCTGTGTGCGTGACGACGGCAATTTCACGTCCCACTTGGCCTTGTAAAGTGCGTTTGCAGGTTCTCTGTTGAGGTGCATGAGCTCGCGACCGGACTGCACAGACTGCCCGGGAAGGTCAGTGTTGTAATACATAACATCGTGAGGGTTTATCAGGTTAACCGTCAGGAACCAGGGTGTATCATCAGCTCTTAGTTGTTGCCCCTGACCACGCATCCAGCTGCGGGCACCAGCGGAGATCACGTCATCGTGGAGATAGCCGCCCTCGGTATGTCCGATGACATCTCCAATGCCGAAATAATCAGAGAAGCCATAGGCCTCCATCTCCTCGACAAGTATTCTCTTTGGGGAGTGCAGTTCGTTAGCCGTTTCAAATTCCTGAGTGAGATGCCATTTCCCTTTGTAAGCGGTGTAGTAGCCCTGTTTTCGCAGCAGATCACCAATGGTATCGATGTCGGTTGACATGCTGCCTGACCAGGAAAAATTGGTATTGTCGAACATGCCGTTATTCTGGATATGCTGGCCGGTGTAGATAACGGCCCGCGAAGGTGTGCACACACAAGAGCCGATTTGGTGGTTCTCAAATACAACGCCTCGCTGTGCCAGGCGTTCACGGCCAGGTAGCTCGAAGCCCTCTGGCAAGTCTTGCCCCGTCAAATAGCGTTCCTGATCGGTAACAATCATCATAATATTGTACGGCCCGCCGGCGTCGCCATGAGCTGCAGAGGCAGAACTTTCTTTACCCGTAGCGGGTGCGCTATGCACACCAGCTGAAACACCGGCAGCAACGGCGGCCACCGCAGTACTAGCCAAAAAATCTCGTCTCGATATACCAACCTTGCTCATGCTGTCTTGCCTCTGGGAATGAAAAAAATTGGCGCTCTATGTTAACTACTCAAAGAAATATTCGATATGTAAGTGAATGCCTAAAAACAGGAATAGTCATTACTCACCATATTGCTCAGCAAAACGCCTTTCGACCAACCAAACTGTATATTTGCTGGGAAACTCCAGCCTACAAATTTATACCTTTGTGGTCGTGCGAACCACATCAAAAAATCGAATTTAGTCAGCAACAGACGCGATATGCCCACTTCTTGGCCAAGATAGTGGCTCAGCGCGCATCTGGAAATACTCAATCTCAGTTCCAATAGAGTAAACTGTCAGCCGAATTAATGGCAGGTACACCGGTGATAGAACAACTGGACATCAGCATTAGCGGGCAGGGTATATACCTGCGGGAGCATCGGCATTACTCGGGTAACCGACAAGTTATGGTGCACCTGTGAGTTCAAACACCCCAATTCCAAGGGATACACTGCTGGCCCGCTTGCGCGAAATCCTGCCGGACGATTGTCTGATACCAGAGCAGGAATCTCAGCGTCCCTTTGAATGTGACGGACTGTCTCTTTATCGCGAGCTACCGCTGGTTGTAGCGCTGCCAGAGACTGTAGCGCAGGTACAATCGATACTCAGCTGTTGTCATGATTTGGGCGTTCCCGTCGTCGCTCGCGGTTCAGGCACCGGACTGTGCGCCGGCGCCATGCCGCATCCGGAGGGAGTGCTGCTGGGCCTGTCCAAGCTCAATAGCATCCTGGAGATCGACCCACTGGCGCGCACGGCAAGATTGCAGCCCGGTGTTACCAACCTGGCCATCTCTCAGGCAGCGGCGGCCTACGGTTTATACTACGGACCTGATCCCTCCTCCCAGATCGCCTGCAGCATTGGTGGCAATGTGGCAGAAAATTCCGGCGGGGTGCACTGCCTGAAGTATGGCCTGACCGTACATAACCTGCTCAGTGTGGAGTTACTCACCGTAGAAGGGCAGCGCACAACGCTAGGCGGCAGTGGCCTGGATAGCCCTGGCTATGACCTAATGGCCTTGATCACTGGTTCAGAGGGACTGCTGGGAGTGGTCACCGAGGTCACGGTAAAACTGCTCCCCTGCCCAGAAGTAGCGCAGGTGGTTATGGCAGGATTTGATAGCGTGCGTGCCGCCGGTGATGCAGTGGGGGCCGTCATTGCCGCAGGTATCGTACCCGCCGGCTTGGAAATGATGGATGCCCTGGCCATACAGGCCGCGGAAGATTTCGTTCAGGCCGGCTATCCAAGAGATGCACAGGCATTATTGCTGTGTGAACTGGATGGCACCGCTGCAGAAGTTGACCAACATGTAGACGCTGTGCAACAAATTTTTCGCTCGCACGGAGCCAGCTCGCTGCGCATTTCCAGCGATGACGCCGAACGGGAACTGCTGTGGAAGGGACGCAAGTCGGCCTTTCCCGCTGTGGGCCGTATGAGCGCAGACTATTACTGTATGGACGGCACCATCCCACGCAGTCAGGTCTCGCATGTGCTGGAAGAGATCAGCAGGCTGTCAGAGAAGTATCAATTGCGCTGCGCTAACGTATTCCACGCCGGAGATGGCAACTTGCATCCACTCATCATGTTTGATGGCGGAGACCCTCAACAGATTAAACTTGCCGAGCGTTTTGGCGCAGACATCCTGCAACTGTCTGTGGCGGTGGGCGGCTGTATTACCGGCGAGCACGGCGTGGGCCTGGAAAAACTCAGTCAAATGCCCAGCCAATTCAGCGAGGCGGAATTGCATCAGTTCGAGGATATCAAGCACGCCTTCGATCCCGCTCTGATGCTCAACCCGGGTAAAGGAATCCCAATCCTTAAACGCTGCCAGGAGTATCGCGCGCTCCCCGGAAGACACAGCCATGACTGATCTGGTACCGCAGCTTGCCGCGCGGGTCAGCGCAGCCATGGCTGACAACACGCCGCTGTATATACACGGTGGCAATAGCAAGCGAGACGCCATAGGCCGCGACTGCACAGCCGAGCACTCACTCGATGTTTCAGGGCACCGCGGTATAAGTGACTACCAGCCCGAGGAATTGGTAGTCAGCGCCCGTGCGGGTACCCCCATTCGCGAACTGGAAGCGGTGCTTGCCCAGCAGGGACAGATGCTGCCCTTTGAACCGCCCCATTACGATGGTCGAGCAACTCTGGGAGGCACACTGGCCAGCAACCTATCCGGGCCAGCTCGTCCCTGGCTGGGTTCCATTCGAGACTCAGTGTTGGGCGTGCAACTGATTAATGGCCGCGGCCAGATCCTGGCGTTTGGCGGTAAGGTTATGAAAAACGTAGCCGGCTACGACGTATCGAGACTGCAGGCCGGTGCTCTGGGTACGCTTGGCATCATTAGCGAGGTGCACCTGAAGGTGCTACCGCAACCAGAAGCCACCCTCACTCTGGCCCGCGAAGCCACCGCCCAGGACGCCCTCAAGCTGATGACACAGTACGCAGGGCAACCCAAACCACTCACGGCTGCCAGCTGGATAGAGGGCAGACTCTATCTGCGTCTGGCAGGCGCCGCCAGCGCTGTGAATCACACTGCCCGAATCTGGGGCGGGGAGAACATCGATAACGCATTCTGGAATCAGCTGCGGGACATGTCCCACGAGTTTTTTGCCAAACCTGCACCGCTATGGCGACTATCGATTACACCCACGGCACCCTGCTCGGATAATCTGGATCAGTGTATTGACTGGGGCGGCGCGCAGCGCTGGTTGCGCACGCCGCCGACACAGGTCCCACCGGGAGCGCATCTAAGTCTGTTCTCTGGTGGCGATCGGCAGGCTGAGGTCAAGGGCGATCTGGACGCCGTGCAAAAGCAGTTACAGCTGAGGCTGAAACAATCTTTTGACCCCGCCGGCATTCTCAACCCCGGCAGACTGTACAGTTGGATGTAGCGATATGCATGTAGAACTACACCCACGCTATAGCAACGATCCAGAGGCCAAACGTGCCGGTGATCTGATAAGTGCCTGTGTTCACTGCGGATTCTGCCTGGCCACCTGCCCCACTTACCTGGACTCAGCTGACGAGCGGGACAGTCCCCGCGGTCGAATATACCTGCTCAAACAATTGCTGGAAGAAGGCCAGGCCGGCGAAGCCACTCGCACTCACCTGGATCGCTGTCTCAACTGCCGAAGTTGCGAGACAACCTGCCCCTCCGGCATGCAATACGGCAAACTGGCCGACATAGGCCGCGGTATGCTGGAACAGGAAGTGCCACGGGCTGCCGCTGACCGCATGTTCCGCGCACTACTGCGGCATACACTTTCAAGGCCTTCACTGTTCGCTGCTCTGCTGCGTGTGGGCCAGTTCTTGCGGCCCATTATTCCCGGCGAACTGCGCAAGAAAATCCCTACAGTTCAGGTGCCCGGGGCACTCCCCCAGCATGCTCATACCCGTCGGGTGCTGGCACTTTCCGGCTGTGTGCAGGCGGCTGCGACACCGATAACCACTGCGGCGGCCACCCGTATTCTCGACAAGTTGGGGGTCTCCCTGGTGGTCGTGCCAGAAGCTGGCTGCTGCGGAGCTGTGAACTACCATCTGGGCGCCCACGCTGACGGCCTGGACAACATGCGCAGGAACATTGACGCCTGGTGGCCCATGATCGAAGCCGGGGCCGAGGCGATTGTCAGTACTGCCACCGGCTGCGGCAGCCTGCTGGCAGAATATGGTGATTTGTTGGCGCACGACCCTATCTATGCCGATAAAGCGCGTCGAGTTTCTTCGCTTTGTCGGGACATCGCTGAACTACTGGTCGAAGAGGATCTCACCTCACTTGAGATAGACAATGACATTGGCCCAGTAGCGGTGCAAACACCCTGTAGTCAGCAACACGCTCTGAAACAGCCCGATACGGTCAAGCAGATTCTCGCCGGGGCGGGCTTCACCCTGGCTCAAACCCGGGGAGACCACCTCTGCTGTGGCTCCGCCGGTACGTATTCCATCCTCCAGCGTGAGCGCAGCGAACGCCTGCGTCTGCGTAAACTCGAATCGCTACAGGGCGATAGCCCCTTGCTTATTGTCACTGCCAATGTAGGCTGCCAATTGCACCTGGCAGAGGAAAGCACAGTGCCCGTAAGGCACTGGATCGAACTGCTGGACCCAGGCGGCTAATATCCGGCATTGATAGCCGAAATGGCAAGTCGATTGCTTGCGAGGCAGCTATACTGTATCAAGCGCTTTGACAAATAAAAATAGGAGTCATCTCAGTGACTTATTCCAGCGAAAAATTAGTACTTCAGGCGGCCTTCGAACGCGAAGCGAGCCACCCTGAAAAGGTGTTCATGACCCAGCCAATATCCGGCGTGGCCACAGATTACACCTGGGGCGAAACCATGAATCAGGCGCGACGCATGGCCGCCCACCTGAATTCCCTGGATCTGCCGGCGAACAGTAATATTGCACTGATTTCGAAAAACTGTGCTCACTTTATCATTGCAGAACTGGCCATCTGGATGGCCGGGCACTGCACCGTAGCGCTTTACCCCACACTTAACGCAGAGACTGTTGAATACATCCTGGAGCACTCGGAATCGAAACTGGTGTTCGTGGGCAAGCTGGACGACTGGGAGCACATGCAAACGGGCGTGCCAGATTCGCTTAAGAAAATTGCCCTGCCGCTGGCGCCGCCCAATGACTATGACAAATGGGACGAGCTTATCGGTCGCCACGAACCTATCAAGGAAAACCCCTCGTGGCCAGCTGACCAAAGAGCACTGATCTGCTATACCTCCGGCAGTACCGGCCGCCCCAAAGGCGTGGCCCATTCTTTCGGTTCAATATCGGCCCCAGCTGCCCTCCAGGGATCAGTTTTAAACATCACTGAGGACGACCGTATTCTTTCCTACCTGCCTCTGGCGCATGTAATGGAACGGGCGCTGGTAGAAGCAGGTTCTATTTATCAAGGTGTGCATATATTTTTCGCCGAAGAGCTGGACTCTTTCCTCAAAGACATGCGCCGTGCACGACCAACACTATTCATCAGCGTGCCACGCCTTTGGTTGAAGTTTCAATCTGGGGTGTTCCAGAAAATTCCCGAGAAAAAACTTAATCTTCTGCTGAAGATTCCGATAGTGAACAACCGGGTTCGCAAAAACCTCCTCGATGGCCTGGGCCTGGGCAGTGTGCGCATGGCGGCGAGCGGCTCAGCCCCGATTCCCGCTGACCTGATTCGCTGGTATGACCGATTGGGCCTGCCCATCATGGAAGGCTACGGCATGACCGAGGACTTTGCCTACTCCCACATGTCAACCCTGGATCATCGAGCGCCAGGTACCGTCGGCTCTCCTGCTACGGGTGTGGAATGCCGTATCTCTGAGGCCGGCGAAATCGAGGTCAAGTCGCCCGGGCTGATGCTGGGCTACTACAAAGCCCCCGATTTGACCGCCGAGGTCATGACTGAAGACGGCTTTTTCAAAACCGGTGACAGGGGTGTATACGACAATGGCCTGCTGCGCATTACCGGCAGAGTAAAAGAGCTGTTTAAAACCAGCAAGGGAAAATACGTCGCGCCAGTGCCACTGGAAAACCTGCTCAGCTCAGACGGCATGATAGAGCAGTGCTGCGTTTCCGGCTCTGGCCGACAGGCCTGCTACGCCAGTCTGCAATTGGCCGAAGGATTACGCGCTGACTTTGACGACCCGGCTTTTAGAGCAAAGACTAGTGCCCACTTTGAGAAACTGCTGAAGGAAGTAAACGCCCAGGTTGAAGGGTATGAGGAGCTTCAGTTTGTGGCGATAGTGCGCGACTTGTGGCAGGTAGAAAACGACTTCCTGACCCCCACACTGAAAATCAAGCGCAACAACATTGAGAGTGCTTACGAGCCCTATCTGGATGCATGGTACGACTCTCGCCAAAAGGTCATCTGGCAGGACTGATATGGGCGACATCACGGTCTACTCGCTGGAAATGCGTTCCAGGGATCTATTGATTCCTGGTAAGCCCGCCGCCGACCTGGAAATCTGCGAGGCCCGCATCAAGCAATGGCCGCTTAACCGCTTCCTCTACCAGTATGTAGGTAGCCCCTGGGACTGGAAAGAAAAGTTGATCTGGACCGATCAACAATGGCAGGCGTACGCGGAGGTGGACAAGCTGCGCACCTGGGTTGCCTACGAGCAGGGCTCCCCCGCCGGCTACTTTGAACTGGAGCGACAGTCCGGTAACGAAGTTGAAATCAAATATTTCGGGCTAGCTGAAGCTTTTATCGGCAAGGGCTTTGGCGGCTGTTTGCTAAGCCGCGCCATTGAAGAGGCCTGGCAATGGGGCAACGTTGCAAGGGTTTGGGTTCACACCTGCTCGCTGGATCATCCAGGCGCCCTCTCTAACTACCAAGCGCGCGGCTTCCAATTGTATAGAACCGAACTTGAAGCCGCCTAACACCTGGCTTTGAGCAGCAACTCCAGTCGGCTGTCCGCCATAAGCACCGATCGCTGCACATCGAACCCGTCCAGGCACTGCTTTAGTTTGGCCTGTGAATGCGGTGCATAACCCGGCAGTCGCGCCGCCCTCGGCCTGAGCACCAACCTGGAATCTGAAACAATCCCGAAACGGCAATCGCGTTGCGGTGAACGAGTATTGTGCACGCCAAAAGCGTGCGCCCTGGCAGCTGGGGCCAAATGCGGTCTAAGACAATCCATCAGCGCCACCACGCCATCTTGGTCCAGGTAGTTAAACAGGTCCCAGAACAGACACAGGTCAAAGCGAACCTCACCCGGAAAAGCCAGTAGTTCACAAATGTGTTGCTGCACGGTGAGCGCATCCCCGGGCTGGAAGGCCAGAGGCAATTCGGCGAACAGATCATTGATATGCAGCCTGCAACGAATGCCAGAAAAATACTCTACTGTTTCGGGCAGCACCGGCCCCAGGTGCAAAACGTCGATACGCTGGCCTTCTGTAACCGCCTCGAACAGACCGGGCAGCAGCTGACTACTCTGCTGCTCACTCATAGAAAAGGTCGCCGTTTCAGCCGCTCTTTAAATCGAATTCCGGCGCTGTATCGGGGCCGCTGACCGCTGCCGCCTTGGGCGCCAGGGATACCTTGGCAGGGACATCTCCCGGGTCCATATCGATGGAACCTTTGAAAATTGCACCGTCTTCAAGCGTCATGCGCGGGGCAATAATATTGCCTCGTACATTGCCAGATTTGGAAATCACTACCTTTTCGTTTCCGCGAATATCACCAGCGACTTCCCCGTCAATACGGACGGTGCGAGCCGTAATGTCCGCGTTGACCTTACCCGACTCACCAACGGTTAACTCATGGGCGCCCAGTTCGACAGTTCCCTCAACTTTGCCCTCAATAACCAGGTCTTCGTCACCGGTCACGGTGCCCTTGATTTCGATACTGGGTCCAATCATTGCTATGCTCCTGTGGGTTGCCGGACTGGGGCCGGCTTGGGGGGCCATACTGGCGGGCGGAGTGTCTTGCCGCGAACGCTGGGGCTCGGGGGGCACTGCCGTCTGCTTGTTTTTATTGCGCTCAAACATCGGGATGTCACCTTGCTCATTCCGGGCAAATTATCCTACCAGTGCCCCTTGAAATCGACCAGAAAAAAGCTCGCAATTTTACAAAAAAACGTTTTCCAACGTTTTCGTTATATGGATTTCGAGTTTTCAGAACAAATCGTTGTTTGCCAACACTGTCGGCCTCTGGTTTTATGGAAGACGTGCCTACGGGCATCCTTCGCTGTATTACTACGCTTTATTTAAGCCAAATACATGCAACATATTTCTGATTCGACCACCGTGCGCGGTGAGCGAGAGGAAACTCTCGCGGCCCTGGCACGGTGTCTACCCCTGACACGGAGAGATTCTCTATGAGAAGACAGAAGCGCGATATGAACACCAGAGCATTCGATAGAGGCTACCAGGCCGGCGTCTCTGGACGCAGCCAGGACTTTTGTCCCCACGAGAACGACGCTCATCGCCAGAACTGGATTTGTGGTTGGCGAGAAGGGCGTTGTGATCAATGGGACGGCCTAACCGGAATCTCTGGTGTTCATAAATTACGAGCGCTCTGATTTCTCAGTCTAAGGTTTCCACGCGCCGCGTACTGCTCTGAGCCAGGTCTAGTAGCTCCCTGTTCGCCACGGCGAACATAGCGAAGTCCGGTGAGTCCGTGGCGTGCAATTCGGCCAGCATCGCCTGCCAGCGACTGAGCAGGCTCTCCTGTTCACGCTCCCAGCACTGCATACAGGTCAGCAGATTGGCATCCTCGTCCAGGTGTTTTAACGCACCCACGGCCAGGGTGCGCTGTTGCCATTCCAGATCTTCCATGTAGGTGTCCCGGGCCAGGGCCTGCCACTCGTTTTCGACGTTTGCCGCCAGTATCTGAGTGCTGAACCAGTCCAGCTCCAGCCGTTCACCCATGAAGAAGTAGAGATTGGCCACATCCAACAGTGACGCCTGGGTTTCTTTGGCGGCCTGAATAACCCCCAGTCCGGTGTAGGCCAGCTGCGCACCAGCCACCCTGGCGGCCAGTTCTTCACCTACCCCCTCCTCCAGATAGCGCTCGTAGGTCGTTTCAAACAACTCCGCTGAACTGCCGCGCAGCATAGACGGGAAGGCCTCTCGCAGCGTCTCCAACCCGGCACTGAATTCTTTTACCAAAGGCGTAGGCGCCAGTTCGTGACGGCGGTTTCGCAATAACCAACGAGTCGCGCGTTTTACCAAACGCAGTAACTTCAACATCATGTCCATCTGCACGGCAGACGACACCCGGTGATCCAGCAGCTCTATCCACTCCCACAATTCCCGCAAGCTGAACACCTCCATCACAGTGGTGTACGCTCTGGCGACATCCGCGGCAGAGGCACCGGTTGCCTTGGCCTGACGCAACACAAAGTTAAGCCCCATGCGATTGACTATGTCGTTTGCCACCTGAGTCGCCATAATTTCCCGGTGCAGGCGGTGACTGAGAATCTCATCTGAGTACTGTTCAATAAGACGCGGCGGAAAACCTGTTTTTACGGTATTGGCAAGATAGGGGTCCTTGCCAAGATCAGAGTCGATCAATTGTTCCTTGAGCACTGCCTTACTATACGAAATCAATATCGACAACTCAGGCCGGGTCAGGGGCTGGCCGTGAGCGCGTCGCTCCAACAGCTCCTCATCGCTGGGCAGAAATTCCAGCGCTCGGTCTATGCGTCCCGCCTCTTCCATGTTTTCAATAAAACGCCGATATTCGCCAAAGCGCTCTTGCGCCTGTAACTCCACCAGGCTAATCGCCTGCACCTGGTGATAATTATTTTTGAGAACCAGTTCGGAGACACTGTCGGTCATTTCCTCTAGCAAATGATTGCGTTGCTTCTCGGTAAGGTCGCCCCGGGCGACAACCGCGTTGAGCAGGATCTTGATGTTGACCTCATGGTCGGAGCAATCCACGCCACCGGCATTGTCAATAAAGTCGGTATTGGAGCGGCCTCCGGTGAGACTGTATTCCACCCGTGAAAGCTGAGTCATGCCCAGGTTGCCGCCTTCACCTACAACTTTGCAACGCAGCTCCTTGCCATCTACCCGCAAGGAATCATTGGCTTTGTCACCGACGTCAAAGTGAGTTTCGCTAGAGGCCTTTACATAGGTGCCGATACCTCCGTTCCACAGCAGGTCTACGCGGGACTTGAGTATGTGAGAAATCAATTCATTGGGCGTTAGCTGCTTCGCCTCAATGTCGAACCGATCCTGCATTTGCGGCGAAATCGCAATGGACTTGGCCCTGCGCTCAAACACACCGCCACCGGCAGAGATTAGCTCAGTAGAGTAATCTGCCCAACTAGAGCGGGGCAATTCGAACAGTCGCTTACGCTCAATGTAACTGGCTGCAGCTTGCGGATCGGGATCAATGAATATGTGCAGATGGTTGAATCCGGCCAGCAAGCGAATGTGTTCCGATAACAACATGCCGTTGCCAAATACATCGCCTGCCATATCGCCAATACCGACCACAGTGAAATCGGTAGACTGGACGTCAGTACCCATTTCCCGAAAATGCCGCTGTACCGATATCCAGGCACCCTTGGCAGTGATACCCATTTTTTTGTGGTCATAGCCAACACTACCGCCGGAGGCGAAAGCATCGCCAAGCCAGAAGTTGTACTCTGCTGACAAGCTATTGGCTATGTCGGAGAAAGTTGCAGTTCCCTTGTCGGCAGCAACCACAAGGTAAGGGTCATCGTCATCCTTCGCCACCACGTGAGGCGGACGCACCACGGCCACATCGCCACGGTTATCGGTGATGTCCAGTAGACCGCGAATAAACAGTTTGTAGCACTCAATGCCCTCTTTTTGAATTTCGTCCCGGGACATATCTGCAGTCAACTGCCGCGCCACAAACCCGCCCTTGGCACCAACAGGCACAATCACTGCGTTCTTGACCTGTTGCGCCTTTACCAGGCCCAGTACCTCGGTACGAAAATCCTCCTGCCGATCGGACCAACGCAGTCCTCCCCTGGCAACCTTGCCACCACGCAGGTGCACACCCTCAACCCTGGGTGAATAAACGTACACCTCAAACATCGGTACCGGTTGGGGAATATCAGGAATAGCTGAAGGTTTAAGCTTGAAGGATAAGTACGGTTTGAGGCCGCCGCCGTCCGCTTGCTGGAAGAAATTGGTGCGCAGGGTTGCCTTGATCAGCTTTACGTACTGGCGAATAATGCGATCCTGACTGAGGTTTTGCACGTCCTCCAGTGACGACAAAATGCGCTGCTCGACGTCAAGTTCGCGCTCCCCACGCCAAGCTTCGTCACCATCAAAGACCGGCGAGAAACGGGTCAGAAATAGCTCCACAATCCGCGCAGTGATGTGCAGGTGATCTGCCATGGTCTCGGCAATGTACTCGACGCTGTAGGGAAAATTGAGCTGCTGCAGGTAACGGGCATAGGCACGCAACAAAGCAATTTCCCGCCAGCTAAGTCTGGTGCCAATTAATAAACGGTTGAACGAATCGCTCTCCGCCTCGCCGAACCAGATACGGGCAAAGGCATCTTCGAATTCTTCTTTTACCTGTTCAAGGTCTATGTCCTTGGACAGGCAATAAAGCATGGAAAAGTCCTGGATCCAGTACTTGTTCCCACTGCGAGCTCGGATACCATAAGGCCGCTCGGTAACGACACGCAATCCGAGGTTTTCCAGTATGGGCAGCACATCTGACAGCGGCAGGCTCTCACCCTGATGGTACAACCGCAGCCGCAGCATTTGATCCCCGTCTTCCAGCGGACGATAGAGCGACATAGCCAGACGTTCACCCTGCACAAGCCGCATGATTTTCTTGATATCTACCACTGCCATGCGCGGATCGAAGTCGTCCCGGTACCCCGGCGGGAAGCCATCACCCAGGTCTTCAAGGTATTCGTTGCCGTTTTCTTCGCCAAATTCCTCGATCAGCCGAATCCGCAATCGATCCTTCCAGGCCAGTGTCGCCTGGACCACCTGATCCTCCAGCTCGATATCATCATAGTTGAGCGTTGCTGCAGGATTCACCCGCAGCACAAAATGGCAGCGCACCAGTATGGATTCGGAAAACTGGGTAGTGAACTCCGACTCTTCGGCCTGAATAGCCTCACTGAGGATTGCTTCTATCTGTTCACGCAGTTCAGTGGTGTAACGATCCCGCGGCACGTAGACGATGCAACTCACAAACTTGCCATGAATGTCCCTGCGCACAAAAAGCCGCGTCTGCCGACGTTCCTGAATGCGATTGATGGCGTTAACGGTACTGAAAAGATCGGCAATGCTGCTCTGGAACAATTCATCACGAGGAAACAGCTCCAACACCCGCGCCAGCTCCCGGGTCTCGTGCTCTGCCCAATCCATATTGGACATTTCCATCACCGCATTCACCTTGCGCCGCAGGATAGGAATGTACTTGGGATTCATGGTGTAAACCGAGGAGGTGTAAAGACCTATAAAGCGGTGCTGTCCTATCAACTCTCCCTGTTCATTGAAGACCCTGGCTTCAACATAGTCAGGGTATGTGAGGCGGTGCACCCGAGAGCGCTGCCTGGATTTAGAGAAACTCAATTGTTTGCGCTGCATTTCCTCACTGGACATAGTGGCCAGGTCAGCTTCCAGGTCCGCCACTCCCCGAGTGTCCCGGTCGCGCAGTAAACCCAGGCGCCCCTGTTGCGACGCGGTCACCACCGGGTGCTTGCCGCTCTGGTCCACTTCAAGGTATTCGTAGCCCAGCATGGTCATATGGTGCTGGCTCATCCATACCAGGAATGCAGCGGCCTCCTCCCGCAGTTCTTTCTCCACACAGGCACTGCCGCGGACGTTGTCAGCAACCTGCCCCAGTTGTTCACTCATGGCGGGGAAATCATCGACCACTGCGCCCACCTCAGCAAGTATATCCAGCAATGTCTGGCGCAATTCATCCAGTTCCTGTGGCTGCGAATGACGGGCCAGTTCGAAATAGATTACCGCCTCACTGACGCTGCCCTCGTGATCTGAGTCACTGCGGCCCAGAACAGATTCAAGGGCGCCGTTGGCGCTGCGTCTCACCGCCAGGTTGGAGCTGGCAATGATATGAATGGGCAAATTGCGTCGATTAAGCTCGCCGCGCACAGAGGCGGTGACAAAAGGAATACCCCTGCAATGAATGACCAGCGCGGTATTACTGCTCTCCCACCCATGGGATTGCAGCTCCGGGTTAAAAAAGGCAATTTTTGGCTGTTGGCCGTCGGACGCACGCATAAAGCGCAATAGGTAGCATAGGCATCCATACAGGTCTTCCACAGAACGACCGCGAAGGTCTTCGGCGGCAAATCGTCGGTAGAAGTGGCCGGCCAGATTAGCCAGGGAATCCTTGTCTGCCTCCTCCGCATGACTGTCAATTCGCTTCTTGAGGTCTTTGATCAAACTATTTTTGACGTTTTCCCAGATCATTCAACTCGTTCCCTATGCATTTTTCCGGTGCCCGGTCATCGGCACCTGTCTACTTTTAAGTCTAGACCAAACCAGCCAGAACGAGACCGCTGTAGGGAACTTTTCCAGCGGTGAAAAGTCACATATTTTGCCTACTTGGGCGCGGACTGGACGCTGGTTCAGGTTGCGATACAATGCGCCTGCTTTTTCAGTCAGTCATCAACCACTATCAAAAATAGGAGAACGCGTGGCAAGCGCAGAAATCAGAGCCCTGCAAGAGTGGCTCAGCGGCCAGATTATCGGTCAATCCCATTTAGTTCAAAGACTTATCATCGCCTTGCTGGCCGACGGACACCTCCTTGTTGAAGGCGCCCCTGGTCTAGCCAAAACCCGGGCGGTCAAGAGCCTGGCAGACGGATTGGAGGGCGACTTTCAGCGTATCCAGTTCACCCCTGACTTGCTTCCCGGTGATGTTACCGGCACCGAGATCTACCGCCCACAGGAAGGTTCATTCCACTTTCAACGCGGCCCGATCTTCCACAATCTGGTATTGGCGGACGAGATCAACCGGGCACCGGCGAAAGTACAATCGGCTCTGCTGGAGGCTATGGCTGAGCGTCAGGTGAGTGTGGGTTCCCAAACCTACGACCTGCCTGGGTTGTTCCTGGTAATGGCGACCCAGAACCCCATCGAGCAAGAGGGGACTTACCCGCTGCCCGAAGCCCAGTTGGATCGCTTTTTGCTGCATGTGAATGTGGGCTATCCAGACGCTGCCGCCGAAGCCGAGATTTTGCGCCTGACCCGCAATGAGGCCAATAGCCCTGCTGCTGTTGCACCGCAACCTTTGTCCCAAGAGGCAGTGTTCAGCGCACGTAAAGAAGTCCTGGGACTGCATATGTCGTCCGCCGTGGAAGACTATATGGTGCAACTGGTGGTGGCCACGCGCTCTCCCGGGCGCTATAGCGAACAACTCGAGCACTGGATTGAATACGGTGGCAGCCCAAGGGCTACCATCGCGCTGGACCGCTGTGCCCGAGCGCATGCCTGGCTGGCGGGTAGAGATTTCGTCGGCCCTGACGATGTCCAGGCAGTAGCCGCCGACGTGCTGCGCCACCGCCTGATACTGAGCTTTGAGGCCGAAGCCAGCGGCGTCACCCCTGACCAAGTCACTCGCGAACTGCTTGCCCTGGTGCCAGTAGGCTAATGCACACAGCGGATATCGCCACCCCTGCCAAGGGCGCCTATGCGTCCCTGGATGAACTGATTGCCTTGCGCTTCCCCGCCAGGCAGCTCCAACTCGCCCGCCGCAACCGTGCCCTTTCCGCCCTGACAGGCCCCAACAAATCAAATTTCCGCGGTCGCGGTATCGATTTTGAAGAAGTGCGAAGCTACCAGCCGGGTGACGACATCCGCAGCATCGATTGGCGCGTGACCGCCCGCACCGGCGATGCCCATACCAAATTGTTCAGGGAAGAACGCGAGCGACCGGTGCTGTTGGTCATAGACCAGCGTCCGGCTATGTTCTTCGGCTCAAGCCATTGTTTCAAATCTGTGCTGGCGGCCCATCTGGCTAGCCTACTGTGCTGGAGTGCCCTGGACAGCGGTGATCGCGTTGGCGGTCTGGTGTTCGACGGCACAAACCACCGTGAGATTCGCCCGCGCCGGTCGCGACGTACGGTGCTCGCCCTGCTCTCCCAAATAGAATCTTTCAACCACGCGCTGCCACTGGAAGCTGCGCCGGAGACCGACAGCTTTGCCGAGATGCTGGCCAACGTTCGCCGAATTGCCAAACCGGGTAGCAATATCTATCTGGTCAGCGACTTTCAGGGTGCCGACAGTGAAAACGCCCGCAAACACTTGTTCCAACTGGCTAAACACACTCAGGTCACGGCTCTGGCCTGCAGCGACCCCCTGGAACGCAGGTTGCCGCGTGGAGGCCGCTACGCGGTAACCGACGGCGAACAGCGCAGCGAATTGAATACCGGGGACCGCAGTTTGCGCAAGGAATACGCCGGCGCCTACCATGGTGCACAGCAAAACCTGCAGCAGAATATGGCCCGCCTGGGAATTCCGGTATTACAGGCATCCACTGCAAAGTCACCATTTGATTTTTTGAAAACCTTCTATGCGGACAGACGGTCATGAATCCGACCGATCCATTGGCTCAGCTTAATCCGCTGCGAGAGCCTGCTGCAATCGGCTGGTGGCCACTGGCGCCGGGATGGTGGCTGCTGATCGCGCTGTTGTCGATTGTGGCAGGGGTTCTGGCCTGGCGGCTAATAGCGCGCTATAGACGCAACGCCTATCGTCGACAGGCTATTACCGAGCTGCAAGCAATTCGTAAGCACTGGGAAAGTGATGGCAACAACAGCCTCTGTCTGACGCAAACCAATGCGCTACTCAAGGCCGTGGCGCTGCGTGCTTTTCCCCGACGGGATATCGCCAGTGTCAGCGGCGAACAGTGGCGAGACTTTCTCAACAGCAGTAGCGGGACTGACGGGCAATTCGAGATTGGTACCTTACAAGCGCAATACCAGCCCAGTGCCGATGCCGATGCCGCAGATGTTGGCGCACATCTGGACCGCAGCGACCGATGGTGCCGCAACCACAGGGTCACACCATGATCGAGTGGATTTGGCCGTGGATGATACTGCTGGTCCCTCTGCCTTGGCTGGTTAGACGCTTTGCCCCTGTTGCCCAGGGACAGGAGCCCGCCCTGCGCGCACCGTTCTTCCAACAGTGGCAACAGCTCAGCGCCAACCAGGGTCGCAGTAGTCAAGCGACCGGGCGTTTACCAGTACTGGCAATGTGGGCTCTATGGCTACTGCTACTGGTGGCTGCCGCCCGCCCAGTGTGGGTGGGCGAGCCTATTGAACTTCCCAATAGCGGCCGAGACCTGATGCTGGCGGTGGATATTTCCGGCTCGATGACCATAGAGGACATGGAAATATCCGACCAGATGGTCACCCGTATTCGCGCAGTCAAGCAAGTGGGTAGCCGCTTTATCGAACAGCGTGAAGGAGATCGACTCGGGTTAATTTTGTTCGGCAGCAATGCCTATGTTCAATCTCCACTGAGCTTTGACACCGCAACTGTACAGCGCTTTTTACTGGAAGCCCAGATAGGCTTTGCAGGACAGGACACCGCTATCGGTGATGCCATCGGCCTGGCGGTAAAACGGCTCAAGGAACGCCCTGCTGAAAACCGGGTATTGATTTTGCTCAGCGACGGTAAAGACACCGCGAGCTCGGTGCAGCCACTGGACGCTGCGAAACTGGCGGCGGATCTGGGTATCCGTATCTACACCATCGGCATTGGCGCCGACAAACTGACCATGCCTGGCCTGTTCGGTTCCAGTTTTGGCGCGCGTCAGGTCAATCCGTCGGCAGAGCTTGACGAGGCGGGCCTGCAATTAATTGCAAGTCTTACTGGCGGCAAGTATTTTCGAGCCCGTAACCCCGCAGAACTGGCCAGCATCTACCAATTACTGGATCAGCTGGAGCCGATTGAAGTGGACAGCACCAGCTATCGCCCCCGCCAGGCTCTGGGCTATTTACCATTGCTACTGGCACTGGCGATCAGCTTTGGCCTCGCTCTGCGTCAACTCTGGCAGGCTGCGCTATGGAAGCACTCTGCATCCCAAGAGGAGGTTGCATGAGCTTTCACCTGATGCGCCCCGAATGGCTCTGGACCCTACTGCCAGCAATCATAGTGGCGGGTCTTCTTTGGCGGCTGCGTCATCGCAGCGGCGGCTGGAGCTCAATTATCGCTCCGGACTTGCTACCTCACCTCATTGGGGATAGTAGCGGCAGGCCAAAGCGCAGCCTGGCCCCTGCGCTGTTACTAGCATGGGCAATAGCCGCAATGGCCGCAGCGGGTCCCAGCTGGCAAAAAATACCTCAGCCAGTTCACCAGAAGCAGGACGCGCTGATAATGGTTCTGGATCTCAGCTACTCCATGATGGCCGCTGATCTAGCCCCCTCACGCTACGACCGGGCCAGACAGAAACTGCTGGATCTGCTGGAGCAGCGCAAGGAGGGTCAAACCGGTCTCATTGCCTATGCCGGGGATGCCCATATCGTTACACCACTGACCGACGACACCCCTACCATCGCCAACCTGCTACCTGCTCTGAACCCCGGCATGATGCCGGTACCTGGGTCGGAACCGGCAGCAGCCATTACCCAGGCCATCGAGCTACTGCACTCCGCCGGCGTTCAGCAGGGGCGTATCTTGCTGCTTACAGACGGCATTACCGCTCGCGATCGCAAGGAAGTTGCTGACATCGTCAAGAGCAGTGGCATGGGGCTGGCTATCATGGGTATCGGGACAGCCACAGGTGCGCCATTGCCACTGCCCAAGGGTGGCTTCCTCAAGGACGATAGCGGTGCAATCGTCATGCCCTCGCTTGACGAGGGCCCACTGCGAAGCCTGGCCACCGACACCGGTGGGCGCTACATGCGTCTGCAGATTGACGATAGCGATCTGGGCTACCTGCTTGCAGCTGACCTGCTGAATGTTCCAGAGCAAACCCTGGTTCTGGACAGAGCTGCAGATGCCTGGGATGACCAGGGTTACTTGCTGATCGTGCTACTACTGCCTGTAGTTCTGAGCCTGTTCCGCCGCGGCTGGATCGTCTGCCTGCTGCCACTTATCTTTGCCCCGATGCCGCAAAATGCTCAAGCCGGGGCCTGGGATGACCTCTGGCTCACTCGCGATCAACAGGGCCAGCGCGCCCTGCAGCAGCAAGAGAACGAGACCGCAGCGCAACTGTTCGAGAATCGGGACTGGGCTGGCACCGCCGCGTACCGCTCCGGTGACTACGAAAGCGCAGCCCAGGACTTTACGGCTACCGATAGTGCCGACAGGTTTTACAACCGGGGCAACGCTCTGGCCAAAGCAGGCCAGCTGGAAGAGGCTATAGAGGCCTACCGCCACTCATTGGAAGTACAGCCGGGGCAACAAGATGCCATAGACAATCTCGCGCTGCTGGAAGAACTACAAAAACAACAACAGGAGCAACAGCAAAGCGACCAAGACCAAGACCAAGAGCAAGAAAATCAAGAGCAGGAAAATCAAGATCAAGATCAAGATCAAGATCAGGACCAGGACCAGGACCAGGACCAGCAGCAGGACAACCAGTCGCAACAGGATCAAGAGCAGCAGTCTTCCGAGCAAGACCAACAACAAAACCAGGAAGAACAGGAAGAACAGGAATCAGAATCACAGCAGGATCAGGCCGACGAAGAGCAACAGGCCTCTGAAGAAGAAAAGCAGGAGCCCGAAGACCAGCAAGCCAATGAACAGCAAGACCAGCTGGACGAGGCAATCGCCCAGGCGCAACAGGAAGACCTGGAAAAAGAGCAAGCCATGGAGCAGTGGCTGCGACGGGTACCAGATGACCCCTCAGGTCTACTGCGCCAGAAATTTCGCTACGAGAGCCAGCAACGACAGCAGCAGGGAAAGACGAAGGATGATGAGACGTATTGGTAAACCCTTGTTGTGGGCAGTCATTCTGCTCTTGGGTCAGACTGCTGTTATGGCAAACGCCGCGGTGGAAGCCACGGTAGACCGCCAGCAGGTCTATATGGGTGACACCTTGCAACTGGTGGTGAGTGCAACAGAGGCAGATGAAGACCTGGCGACTATCCGGCTGGACGCCTTAATCAGAGACTGGGAAATTCTGTCGCGAAACACCCGCAGTAATACCACTATCATGAACGGCAAGCGCCAGCACAACCGCCAATTACAAATGGAAATCAGCCCCAAACGCGTCGGAGCGCTAATCATTCCTGGCTTCCAGGTGGGCGCGAGGAAAACTTCACCCCTTTGGGTCAATGTCAGCAAAGCACCAAGGGTGGACGCTGGACTGGAAACCATATTGTTCGAAGCCGTCGTCGACCGCGAATCTGTTTATGTGCAGGGGCAATTAATTTTAACCTTGCGGCTACAACAAGCTATAAATCTTGACGGACGCAGCATCAGTGACCTGAAGCTACCGGGCGCTTTTGTCGTCCCCCTCGAACAAAAATCGTTCCAGCGTACGGTCGATGGTAGACCCTGGCTGGTGCACGAGGTGCGCTATGCGATCTTTCCGGAAAAAAGCGGAGTCCTGGAAGTTCCAGCACAGAGTTTCTCAGCAAGGGAAAGCGCCCCCCGGCGTAGCGTGTTCGATAATGCCAGCGGCAAGTTGGTACGCCTGAACAGCGAGCCGCTGCAAATAGAAGTACTTCCCCGTCCCACCGAGTTCACCGGCGGCACCTGGTTGCCCGCTCGCAATATTGTGATTGAGGAGGAATGGTCCTCAGACCCTGAGCAGCTGCGCGCTGGAGAGTCCGTCACCCGCACCATACGTCTGCGTGGCGAAGGACTTCAAGGAGCCCAGCTACCACCAGTACTGCTGCCCGCCACCGACGGAGTAAAACACTACCCCGACCAGCCAGCCATCAAAGACGCTGAAATATCCAGCGGTCTGCTGGGCTCCCGAGCTGACAGTGTTGCCGTGGTGCCAACGCGAGCGGGCAATATCGAATTGCCCGCAGTTGAAATCACATGGTGGGACACAGAATCAAAGATGATGCGCTCCTCCGTGATAGCCTCCAGGACACTGAATGTCGCGGCCGCGGGAGATTCTGCCTCTACCGCGTCGATCACTGCAGAGCAGGCAGCAGACATCTCCGGCCTTTCTTATGAACCGCAAGACGCACCCTGGCTATGGCAATTACTAACGTTTGTCTGCGCAATCGGCTGGGCCATAAGCCTGTTCCTGTTACTGCGTAGGCGATCAACAACAGGCATACAAGCTGCCTCAGAACCCACACCGGCATCAAGCAAAACAGCGTACAAATCTCTGGTGGCAGCCTGTGCTGCAGACCAACCCACCCAAGCCAGGAAAACGTTGATCCAGTGGACTGCTGCTGTAATGAACGATCCGACTATTACCTCACTACAGCAGGCCGCGAATGCGGTGGGAGACGAGGAACTGTTTGCTGAGCTATCAGCGCTGGAAAATACGCTCTACTCGAGTGAGCCATCTAACTGGAATGGCACGGGCCTAAGAGCCATTGTTGAGCGACTGAAAAAACAACAACAGCGTCAAGCCAAAAGTGGAACAGAAAGCCTCAGCCTCTACCCCACTGGCTAACGCAGACCGTTATTGCAAGGACTTGGTGACCACCTCGTAGACGTCTGGAGACAGTTCCGGCATAGCGGCTAGCCGCTCAAGCTCTGCGCGCATTAATTCCGCACGGCCACTGTAGTAGCGCCACTTGGTCAGCGGAGCCAACAGACGCGAAGCTGTCTGGGGATTCAGACTGTTGAGCTCGGCAATCACTTCGCCCAGTAAACGATAACCCTCGCCATCAGCACGATGGAAATTCACAGGGTTTGCGCCGGCAAATCCACCGATCAGTGATCGCACCTTGTTGGGATTGCGAATGTCGAAGTCCGGATGTTCCATTAGTTTGCGCACCCGCTCCACTGCGCCAGCGTCGGGCATGGCTGCCTGTACCTGCAGCCACTGATTGACCACCAGTGTTTCGTGCCCCCAATCAGCATAGAACTTTGCCAGAGGCGCTTCCCAATCCGATTGCTCACCATAGAATGCCAGCACTTTAAGGGCAGCCAATCGATCGGTCATATTGTTTGCTGACTGCAACTGAATGCTCGCCAATGACAGGTTGCCGCGGTCAGCGCTGGCCAGATAACTCAGGCAGCTGTTGCGCAGTGCGCGAGCTGCGATTTGCTCGCCAGTAGGCAGATAGGCTGCAGCGCTAGCGAGATTCTGGTAGCGAGACAGCAACAATTCGCTGCCCGCCATTCCAATAGCCTTGTGGACGGCACCGCGAGCACGGTGAATAAGGTCAACGTCTGCCGCGCCCTGCCCCGCCAATTCTGCCAGATAATTTTCGCTGGGAAGCGCCAACATCTCGGCTACCATGGCAGGATCCAATGACTCATCTGCCAGCAACTGCTGGCAGGCGTCGGTGAGTAACGGGTCAACCACCGGCTCTTCATTGCGGCTGAGCTGTTCCTGCACTTCCGCTATGACCTGCAATGCCAGGGTTTGAGCGCTGTCCCAGCGCACAAAACCATCGTCATCTCGGCTCATCAACTGACAAAGGCTCTCGCGGCTATAGTCGAATTCCAGGCGCACAGGGGCAGAAAATCCGCGCAGCAAAGAAGGTACCGGTTGCTCAGCCACAGCCTCAAAAACATACGTTTGATCAGCTTTTTCGACAATCAGTACCCGGTGGGTATTGTCGCCGGTTTCATGATCGGGTTGCTCTCCAGCCAAGCGCAGCGGCAAATTTCCCGCCTCTCCCAGCAAGCCCAGAGCCAGAGGAATCACAAAGGGTTCCTTACTCGGTTGCCCTGGAGTCGCCGGGCAGCTCTGGCTCACGACCAGAGTATAGGTCTGTGCATCGGCATCATAACTATCGCGCACCGATAATACCGGTGTGCCCGCCTGTGAATACCAGCGACGGAACTGACCAAGGTCCACGCCACTGGCATCTTCCATAGCGCAAACGAAATCTTCACATGTCACAGCCTGGCCATCATGACGTGAAAAATACAGGTCCGAGCCCTCGCGGAATTTCTCCGGACCCAACAAGGTGTGGATCATGCGGACGACTTCCGAACCTTTTTCGTAAACGGTCAGCGTATAGAAGTTGTTGATTTCGATGTAAGACTCTGGCCGCACTGGATGTGCCATGGGGCCCGCATCTTCGGCAAACTGGGCGGTGCGCAGGAGGCTGACATCTTCCACCCGTTTCACGGTGCGCGAGCCCATGTCGGAGGAAAATTCCGCATCCCGGAAGACCGTGAACCCCTCTTTAAGGCTCAATTGGAACCAATCTCTACAGGTTACCCGGTTACCGCTCCAGTTGTGAAAGTACTCGTGGGCCACGATCGCCTCAACCCGCTGGTAGCCTTGGTCGGTGGTGATGTCGGGGTGGCACAGCACACAGGACGTGTTGAAGATGTTGAGACTTTTGTTCTCCATGGCCCCCATGTTGAAGTCGTCCACGGCGACGATATTAAAAATGTCCAGATCGTATTCTCTGCCAAAGGCCTCTTCATCCCAACGCATCGATCGTTTCAGCGAGTCCATGGCATGTTCACATTTGCCAAGGTCCTTGGCTTCAACATAAATCCGCAAGGTGACATCTCGGCCACCAACAGTACGGAAACGGTCTTCGATATGCTCCAGATCACCGGCCACCAGTGCAAACAAATAACAGGGCTTGGGGATGGGGTCATGCCACAGCACCTGCCTACGGCCGCTATCGAGGATTTTGGTCTCCAGCAGGTTGCCGTTACTGAGCAACACCGGGTAACGCTCGGCATCTGCCTCTATTGTCACAGTAAACACGGACATGATGTCCGGGCGATCAAGGTAGTAGCTTATTTTACGAAAGCCCTCGGCCTCGCACTGGGTACAGAACATACTATGGGACTTGTACAGGCCCTCCAGCGATGTGTTGTTCTGGGGTTTTATCCTGGTCTTGCACGATAGTACGCACTGCTCGGGCACTTCCTCGATAATCAGGCCATTTTCGGTCACCTTATAGGCAGACTCAGGCAGTACCTCGTTGTCAATGGATACTTGCAGTAGCTCCAGCTCCTGGCCCTGCAATTCCAACGCGACTGGCTCCTGAGTTGCGCGCAACAGGTACAAGCGAGAGGTGACAATGGTCTCATCCTCACCGAGATTGAAATGCAGCTCGGTGCGATTAATCAGGTAGGCAGGCGCCTGATAGTCCTTCAGGAGAATAGTGCCGGGGTTAGCGTCGCGCATGATAATCCTCAGTTAATTTCAGCTACGGACAGATGGTATCCGCCGTACTTTCGCATGTTAATCACACCGGTATCAAAGATCAGGTACTGACCCTTGATACCCATCAGGGTCCCTTCAACGGTGGGGGTTTTGTCCAGATTGAACGACTTCACTTTGACGGGGTGCTCTAGCACAGGATAGGAGATACGAGTCTCATCGGCGCCGATCAGCTCTGTCACAGACTGCAGACCAAAGCGTTCACGCACCTGCTCCAGTCCCGCTGTACATTCCCCTACCAATCGCTGGCGCTGCGCCTCCAGGTCTACTGGATCTGCATCCCCTTTAAGCATAGCCTGCCAGCTGGTCTTGTCTGCCACATGATCCTTGAACAAAGTCTCTACAATGCCCGAGTAAAGGCGGGTATCGACCCGAAAAATAGGTTGAGCCTGGGTTGCGCCCTGGTCCATCCAGCGGGTGGGCACCTGACTGTGACGGGTAATACCCACTTTGAGACCTGAGGTATTGGCCAGGTAAACAATGTGATCGGTCATACAATGGGTTTCGCCCCACTGGGGCTCTCGGCACGTGCCCTGAGCATAATGGCATTTCTCAGGAGAGACTATGCAAGTGTCGCACTGGGCGAGGCGTTTAAAACACGGGTAGCAGTAGCCCTGACTGAAACTTTTACTGGTCTTGCGGTCACAAGCTACACAATTGATCTGCCCCTCATATTGCAGCTGCAGCGACTTCCCCAACAGAGGGTTCATAGGCAGCTCGGAGTCGCCCAGCGGCAACGCATAGTTCACCTGCTCACCCAGTTCGGTTTTCATTTTACGCACGGCACCTGCGGCGAGAACGTTGGCCACGTATTGCTCCTATTTCCAGTTCAGTGTAGTTTCAGATGGATCGTCGCAGCTGTCATCTTCCTTGTGACCCTTGTCGATATAACCGATACGGTGGTGTTCAGGGAGATGGCGCTGACCCCAGGCGATGATCGCCTGCATGGCATTTGTACGTTGTTCAGGTGTGAGATCCTGGCCGTCTGGCCATTTGCCAGTTTCCACGGCACCCAGGAGATTCTGGTAGATCTCAGGGGTCATGGACTCGATCATTTGCTGGTAATTCATCGGGAATTCCACGGTGCTAAAACGCCGTGGATTATACTCCCGATTGAGGAAAAAGTGATGACGCTGGCAGTGCCGACGCCAAAATTAATCAAGGGGCGATGGTGTCTCTATCCCCTTTGATAACTGCCTTGAACCAGTCAAGCAGGTTCTCTTCTTTGAAGTCAGCAAATTCACCCGCATCCATGAACATGCCATGATCGCGGCATATTTCGTACCATATATGCTTTTGCTTGGGATCGGATGTGAGCTCCATGCGCTTACCGCAGTGCGGGCAATCGATTTCGACTCGACTGTCCCACTTCCAGCCTTCCTTGGGGTCGCCGCTGTCCACAGCATGACTCTCAGGTAGGCTCTTCAGCTGGTGAGCTTCATCAGCATCAAACCAAAGCCCTTGGCAATGAGTGCAGCGATCGATGACCACTCCTTCATGGTCCACCTCTTCCATACCATGCTGACACTTTGGGCACTTAAGATTGTGCTGCTCGGCGTTGTAATCCATGTGTGAACCTCGTTATTTATCTTCTAGGTCAATAGTATAGTGCGGGTAATGGGGCTTACAAGCCCTGGTTCTGTTTGTCCTGCAAACGTGAGAGTGCGCCAAGGGCAACGCCCAAAGCGGAACCACATAGCAGCCCTCCCATATGAGCGGCATTGGCAATTGCGCCAAAGCCCAGAAATTCAACCACACCGAACATACAAAGCAACAACCAGCCCACCATAAACAACATGATTGGTTTGGCAGGCTGGATGACCCAGGCAGGTTGGATGAGAGGCGCGACCCAGGCAAAGCCCAGCAGACCGTAAACGACGCCAGACATGCCGCCGAACAAACCGGGGCCGCCAAACAGGTATTGGCTGGCGTTGGACACAACTGCGATGACCAATAAAAGGCCCAATGTATTAAAACTGCCAGCGGCCCGCTCAACCTTGGAGCCAAGCTCCCATAGCCAGAGCATATTGAAGGTGATGTGCAGCCACCCAAAATGGATGAACGCCGGTGTTACCAGGCGCCAGTACTGCTCTCCCATGGGCTGAAATTTGATCTGTCCACCTTGAATTTCAAAGGGAGTAAACGTCAGCCAGGCCAGCCATTGCTCGGGGGCTCCCAGGAAAAATGCCAAGAAAACACCGATACTGAGCATCGCAAAAGCACTGACAACCGGCGCCTGACGCCACTGAAACCTCGGGGCGGCACTGGCCACGGGCTTACCCTCGCGCGCTTCAATCTGCACGCCTCCTGATCGCCATGCCCGGTAAAGCCCCTCCACTGGCTCCACATGAGACTGGTCGAATACCGACAGAACCTGGCGTCCAGCTTCTTCGTATATCTGGTGAGGTACCCCCCGTGAGCGGAGTAAAGCTGTCAGTGGCAGCAGGTCCTCCTCCAGAGGCGCCTGGAGTACGGTATAGGTCTGAGTCATCAGTCTACCAGGGCATTGCTCCAGCGCAGCTTGTCGCGGCAACTGGCATAGAAACTGTGGCCCACTGGATGCAGCAGGGTCAATCTGTGGGGTTTCTTGCGAATGACCACTGTGTCGCCAGGGCGCGCTGTCATGTTCACCTGTCCATCACAGGTCACCGGAGGGTGAATGCGATTGCGCTGGAGAATATCGACCCGAATTTCTGAGCTACCATCGACGACAATGGGGCGACTGCTAAGGGCATGAGGAAACATCGGGACCAGCACGATGGCATCCAGTGCCGGATGCATGATTGGCCCGCCGCCGGACAGCGAATAGGCAGTAGAGCCTGTGGGCGTAGAAACAATCAGGCCGTCTGCGCGTTGCCGGTAGACGAATGTCTGATCAATCGTCAGCTCGATTTCGATCATTTGCGCGGAAGTGCCTGAGTTCACTACCACATCGTTAAGTGCATCTGCCTTCGCTACGACCTCCCCCTCTCGCTCCACATGAGCATCCAGCAGAAAACGGCTCTCGGTGACGAAGTCACCGTCCAGCACTCGAGGGATCTGATCTGCGATCTGATCGGGGGTAATATCGGTAAGAAACCCCAGCCGACCGCGGTTGACGCCCAGCACTGGCGTTTCGTACTTAGCCAGGGTTCGTGCGGCGCTTAGCAGACTGCCATCGCCGCCTGCCACAATGACCAGGTCACAGTCCTGGCCAATTTCGTCGCGACTACCCAGGTGCACCTCGGTCCCAGGAACCAGTTCACCGAGGCGATCCTCGAGGATGACCTCGTGGCCACGATGTGCCAGCAGGGCGAGCAGTTCCAGCAGCACTGTGTCCAAGCCGTTTTGTTGCCTGCGTCCGACCAGGCCGATCTTCTTGAAAGAACCAGACATGAGCGAGCCTATCGCTGAAAAGGGCTGTTATTATAACCACGTGAATGCCTCTACAGAAAATTACTTGCTCGAGCTGGAGACGCCAGAAGTTCGCGATCTGGCTTGGTCCTGCTTCTCGGCGCCGTTGCTACTTAGCCCGCTAATGGTTAGCGAAGACACGCTGCACAATGCATCCTTCGCCCTGACCAATCAGCGCCGCGACTGGCTGCGCACCCTGGATCAGGACCCGCGACCTTTACAGACGCACCTTGCTCTTGGGCACAGCACACGGTTGGGGCTTTATTTTGAGCGCCTTTGGCATTTTTTCCTAACGCAAGACCCTGAAGTAGAATTACTGGCCCACAACCTGCCAGTACGCGATAGTACTCACACGCTCGGGGAATTCGATTGTATTTACTATTGCCATCAACGACAGCGCAACGTGCACCTGGAACTGGCAGTGAAATTCTATTTATCTGCGCCTGGTGCAATTAGCCAAACGCTAAGTAACTGGCTGGGACCCAATTCCCATGATCGCCTGGATTTAAAACTGCAGCGAATGCTGACCCACCAGATTCGCCTGGCAGACACACCAGCCGGCGCCAGCGTACTGGCCGAGCTGGGGATAACAGACACACTGCGAGAAATAGAGATCAAGGGGCGCTTATTTGCCCACTGTCCTTCCCCGGCACCTGCCCCTTCTGGTTACAATACTGCTTTGCCGCTGTCGCAATGGTGCTTCATCTCGGATCTACCCGGCATCAATGACATCCGGGTTGCGCGCTACCTACCCCTGCAGCGGCAACAGTGGCTGGCACCTATTAACAATGGCGGCAACGAGGCATTAAGCTTGGCTGATCTCACCGCCCTGGTCACAAAACAGTGGCAAAACGACAGCCGCCCCATGCAGGTAGCCGTTATCGATGACGGCGGCTGCGAGCAGCGGCGCTTTTTCCTGGTACAAGACAATTGGCCTGCAAGTTATGACTAGATGTACTCTTCTATTGGCGCCCTCTCTCCTGACAGCGCTGGTTCTAGCGGCCTGCAGCGCAACCCCAGCTGCCGAAACGGGCGAACCCCAATTACTGGCAATCAACTCAACTGACAATGCCACGGTGCCAGCACCGGCAGCCACCCTGAAGGTTGCCTCGCTTAACATCGCCCACGGCCGCGGCGACAGCATTAACCAGCTACTGGTTTCAACAGACGCTATTCGCCAGAACCTGGATCTCATCGCCAACTTCCTGCAGGACAACACTATTCATATAGCCGCATTGCAGGAAGCCGATGCGCCCTCGAGCTGGAGTGGTAATTTCGACCACACCGGCTACCTGGCAGCTGGGGCCGGTTATCCGTGGTGGATACAGGCCAGCCATGCCTCTGTGGGAGTTGCCGACTACGGCACCGCCATTCTTTCATCGGCTCCGATCCAGGTAGCCGCGCGGCTGGACTTCACGCCCTCCCCGCCCACAGCTGGGAAGGGTTTCACCGTGGCAGAGATTCGTTGGGACCCGCCGGGGAATGCTGCTGTGACGATAGACGTGATCTCCATTCACATGGACTTCTCCCGCAAGTCTGTTAGGGAGCAGCAATTGCAAGAGCTCAGTGACACACTCAACGGCAGGACCAATCCGGTGATATTGATGGGGGATTTCAATTCAGAGACATTGGCCGAGCAACTGGTTAGCAACACCGCTGAAAATGAGCGACGTTTGCATACCTGGTCTAAAAGCGATGAACCCCATTACAGCTACAAACAAAAGCGTCTGGACTGGATTATCGTTTCCGGGGAGCTGGAATTTGTCGACTACACTACTGCCACCGACGTTTTATCGGACCACCGCGCCGTGGTGGCTAGCCTACGCTTAAGCACGCAGTAAAAAGAGGGAAGCGTGAACCAATTACTGAATCTTACCGCACGAAGCGCCGCGCTTTTCGTTCTCCTACTTCTCATGGGTGGCTGCGCCGCCACACCGCAACAGCCACCCTGCCCCCAGGATCGCCAGAACATGCAGCACTGCCCACCTGCAGAGGCCGTGCGCGACCTTGTACTGGAAGGGCACTACCGACAACGCACCCGAGCCGATGCAAACGCATTGGATATCGACCCGGTGAAACTGGGCATGAAAGCGGATGTTCCCAACAACGATACACTGGGCAAGATCATCGGCAGTAGCTACGAAGACTCTATTCGCTCGCTGGCCGCAAAAGTATGGCTGATAGACAACGCAGACCACACCGTGGACGCGGTGTACTACATTTTCAAGCGAGACCTCGTTGGCTACGCGTTTCTGGGTGCCCTATGTGAGGCGGTAGCCAGGGGGGTCGATATACGTATCATGGTCGACTCCCTGGGTTCCTTTCACCGCAGCCACTCAGAGTTGAAAGCGCTGGGAAATTGCGCCATTAATGGCGGTTTTATGCGCAATGATGATGGCCTGATAACGGTTAGTAAGGCGCGTGTACAGGCACTGGTATTTGGCGCTGCCTCCAAGCCTGGCAACAACATCAACCGTCGATCCCACGACAAGCTGCTGGTCACAGATGGCGGCTGGCCAGATAAAGCCTGGGTGATGACTGGCGGGCGCAATATTTCCACTGCCTACTACGGGCTGCGCGAAGACGGCAGCAAGGACCCCTCCGCTTACAAGGACCTGGAAATTTTATTGCGATCCCAACCCGGGGCAGAAACGTCAGAATCAGTGGGCCAGATAAGCGAGTCTTACGTGAGCATTTTGTTCGCTATTCCTGGTAACAAAGTACTTAAGTCGCGACTCGCGCATCGCAAAGAACTGGAGAGAATGCGCGATGGCCTGGCGGCCCTGCGCGCAATGCCTGATTTCAAGCTGGCCTACGACAGTATGGAAGCGTACTTGCAGCAAGACCTGTACCCAGCCAAAACCAGAATTGCTCACGAGTTGGGTAACATCGTCAGCAAGCGAGTGGTCAATGACTACGACAAAAATCTGGCGAAAAACCCTAACTCCATTGTTTATGTAACCAGAAAGCTGGCGGAGATGGACCCTGGTAATCACACCATTCGGATTGTTTCCCCCTACCTGTTCGTACCTGAATACGAAAGAAAAGACGGCAGCATCTACGAAGACGGCTCCGAAAACCTGTATGCATGGCTGGCAGAGCACCCTGAAAACCGTGTCGAAATAGTGACCAACTCCATCTTGACCAGCGATAATTTCTTCGCCCAGGCGATGATTGATATGGATACAGCGCCACGGCTATTACTCGACAAGGAAACCACAAATCAGTGGCGTAAAAGTCTCGAAAAAAGTGAACTCAACCCGGATCTGGTTGACAGCGCCAAGTGGAAAGCGCTAATTAACAATCCCAGGGTACGCATCTATGCAACCGGACGTCTGGACTCTGACATGCTAGGCGGTGATGTTGCCTACGGCAAACTGCACGCCAAGTTTTTTCTCACCGATAGCTGGGGTTTTGTAGGCACCACCAACCTGGACTATCGCTCGCGCCTATACAACAACGAGATGGGGTTTTTCTTCAGCGGTGACGAACTACGTCAGTCGCTAATCGATGAATTTGAAGCACTAAAGGCACAATCCTACCTATGGGGTAGCCCGCAATGGTTGCAACTTCGTGCCCAGGTGCGAGACATGGGAGGAATAAAAGGCAGTACAGCGCGCAAACAACACATGACCTTTAGCCGACTGCGCTCGACGGGACTCTACTGGCAGTTCTAGCTTAGCCACGGGTAGCCCCTGCGGCCCTGTAAACCCCCGGTGTGGATTGCCAGCACAGGTTCGTCCCGGCGCCACTGCCCCGACGCTAACAAAGAATGTATCGCGAACAACATTTTCCCGGTATAAACCGGCTCCAGCTTCAGGGACTGCACTCGCTCAAACTCGGTAATAAATGTTCGCAGTAACGCGTTAGCCCGAGCAAAACCTCCACAGTGATAGTCGTGAACAATAGTCCAGGGCAATCGCGGCGACAAACCGGAATTGGCCAGCGCTGCGGCGATGCGCTGGTCCAGATCACTTGCGCCCTTTAGCGCAGACACCCCCACCAGCTCATCGGCACAGTCCAGGCCCGCTGCCAGGCCGGCCAGAGTCGTACCCGTTCCAACGGGGAGCACGACCCGAGCCCAATCGTGTCCCAGCTTGTTGATCAGGTCCGCGATCTCCATGCTACCTCTCACACCTTGCGGGTTGGCGCCGCCTTCGTTTACCACCAGGCATGGAGCATATTGCCGTTGCAGATTCTGCAGGTAATCGCTGTCGTTGCGCCGGCGGTATTCTTCCCGCGATACCGGAACCACCTTCATGCCTAGGCAGCGAATATCTTCGATCATGGCGGTTTCCCGCTCACCCCCGCGAACAATGCCAACTGTTTCCAAGCCCAGTTCGGCCCCAAGCGCCGCCAAGGCATGCAGATGATTGGACCAGGCACCTCCAAAACTGACAATACGGCAAACCCCCTCTCGCCTTGCCTGCTCAAGACTGCCACGCAATTTAAACACCTTGTTTCCAGGTGCCGAGCCACCCACTAAATCAAGGCGCAGCACCCGCACGTTGTCCATGGCTTGTCCCAGTATCGGCGCCGATACCAGAGGGAAAAGTAATTTTGTGGAATTAGCGACCATGGCTTATATTGTGCCACGCTTGCGACACGCATGAACTGCCATAAGAGGACATTACATGATCAGAAAACTCATCATCGGCGCGGGAATACTGACTTTCGTAGCCGCATGTACCAGCACTCCTGAAGTACAGACTGGCGATGACGCAGAAGTCATCGGCGACAACCTGCATCGTATCGACAACAGCCGTGCGGACGTCGCTTACATCGACCCCGACACCGACTTCAGCAAATACAGCAAGGTCATGATCCGCCCCCTGGGCGTGGACAAGATCGAGGTTATTCAACCCAACAAGACTGGCACTTCCATGAGCCGGGGTGATTGGGAACTGACCGACGAGGACAAGCAAATGCTGCAGGAGACTTTCCGCAGCGCCATGGAGAAAAATTTACAGGAAAAGGGTAGCTTCCCTCTGGTCACCGAGCCTGGCGACGATGTCCTGGAAATTGGTGCCATGATTACCGCCATTGCGCCCTCTGCGGCGAAGGATGACGGACATTCACGTGCAGTTGGCCGCAGCTATGTAATAACTGACGGCTCCGGCGCCATCGCGGTTGTAGTGGCTTTCGCAGATTCGGAAACCGGTGAGGTACTGGCTTTAATCAAGGACAGCCGCTCCAGCAATAGCCACTGGGGCATGAACAACAGCGTCACCAACAAGGCGGATGTGCAGCGCATGTTCAATAGCTGGGCGATGCAGATCAACACCAGCCTGGCCAAGGTTACCGGCAAAGAAGAATAGGCCGCGCCCTTAGCGCTGCCGGTGGGGGTATCAGGTAATAGAGATGCTCATCGGCAGCTGCTAGGCCAGACCAACATTGTTCTTTTGCAGGACTTGTTCCGCCCTATAGCTTGAACGCACGAAGACACCTGACACCACCTCCAGAAAGCCTTTTTCCAGACCCCACTGACGGTACTGCTCAAATTCATCCGGCGAGACGTAGCGGGCAATCGGATAGTGATTTTTCGTGGGCTGCAGGTACTGCCCAAAGGTAAGAATGTCGACCTTTGCCTTACGCAAATCGTCCATGCACTGAATAATTTCTTCTTCCGTTTCACCCAGGCCTAGCATTAGGCTGGTCTTGGTGAGCACCTCCGGCCGGTAGCGCTTGGCATGCGCCAACACTTCCAGCGTTTGTTCATAGGACGCTCTCGGGTCTCGCACCGGATGGGTCAAGCGCTTTACGGTCTCAACATTCTGGGCGAAAACTTCGATTCCAGAATCCACCACTGTTTCCACATCTGCCAGCACACCAAGAAAATCGGGAGTGAGGGCCTCTACGGCAGTCTCCGGATTATCTTCTTTTACCCGGCGTACACATGCAGCGTACTGTCCCGCTCCGCCATCGGCAAGATCATCCCGGTTCACTGAGGTGAGCACCACATACTTGAGGTTCATCAATTGTACCGAGCGCGCGGTATTGGCAGGCTCCTCAGGATCCAGCCAACCTTTCGGGTTGCCGGTATTGACTGCGCAAAAGCGACAGGCCCTGGTACAAACGTCGCCGAGGAGCATTATTGTCGCCGTTCCCGAATTCCAGCACTCGCTCATATTCGGGCATTTTGCCTCTTCACAAACGGTCGCCAGGCCGTGCTCACGCACGATTTCATTTACTCGCTCGAAAGTCTTGCCCCCCTGAATACGCACACGCAGCCAGTCAGGCTTGCGCAGACGTTCACCGGGAGCCGCTGCTGACTTGATTCCGTCTTTGATGGCGGAAATACCCCGGTCGTTGACGAATTTCTCGCCACTGGAGACCTGTACTGCGGGAATGAGGTCCTGATCGGACATGAAAACACTCTATCTGGGCTATGATTGGTAAGCATTATACCGGAGCTCGTCGCTGCCGGCGATTGAGGTTTCATTGAGCCATGACAAGGCCTGGATAGCCCAAGACTGTCTAGAATCCCCACAGCGCAGAAGGAGTCGTATGCTATGAATCAACAGCTTAATCGCTGGCCCGCACGCATGGACGTCATGCAAAGCATCAGCGGGTTGCTACTGGTATTGTTTATCTGGGGCCACATGTTTTTCGAGTCCAGTATCCTGCTGGGCAAGGAGGCCATGTACTGGGTCACCCGCATGTTTGAAGGTGCGCATGTCTTGGACAGGCCCTACCCGATACTCGTGTCGGCGGTGGCCGCCATCATACTGTTACTGGTGGCCATTCACGCCCTGCTCGCCTTGCGCAAATTTCCCGCGACTTACCGACAATACCAACGACTGAACCAGCATGTAGGCGCCATGAGGCACCTGGACACTACCTTGTGGTACGTGCAGGTAATCACCGGTTTTTTGCTATTCTTTCTCGCCTCGGCTCACTTGCTGGTGGTCTTGACGCAGCCCGATAACATCGGCCCCTATGCGTCTGCAGATCGGATCTGGAGTGGACGTTTCTGGATGATTTACGCTCCGCTGTTACTAATCGTTCATCTGCACGCCGGCATCGGAGTCTATCGGTTGGCCATGAAATGGGGCCCCTTCCCTGCACAAACATCGGGCCTTTGGCGCGGACGAGTCAAGCTGGCGCTTTACTGTGTTGTTGCCTTCTACTTATGTCTTGGTACAGCATCACTGGTCACTTATATGAAAATAGGCGCAGATCACTCGGCATTTGTCGGCGAGCGCTACGTTCCGCAGGAGCGCAAATAAATGCAAATAATCTATACCGATGTACTGGTCATAGGCGGCGGACTCGCTGGGCAGCGCGCGGCTATAGGTGCACGCAGACATGGACTGGACGTTACTATTCTAAGTCTGGTGCCCGCCAAGCGCTCCCATTCGGCGGCGGCACAAGGCGGCATGCAGGCCAGCTTGGGAAACTGCCTGGGCGGCTCTGGCGACAATGAAGACGTACACTTTGCCGACACCGTAAGAGGCTCTGACTGGGGTGCAGATCAAGATGTGGTGCGCATGTTTGCCCATACGGCCCCCAAAGCCATACGCGAACTGGCGGCCTGGGGAGTGCCGTGGAGCAGAGTGAGAAAAGGGCAACACCAGATTACCGAGGATGGTAAACATAAAACCATCAATGAAGCCGAAGCAGCACATGGACTAATCGACAGCCGCAACTTCGGCGGCACTGCCAAGTGGCGTGCCTGCTACGTTTCCGATGGAACCGGTCACGCCATGCTCTATGCCATGAGCAACCAGGCCATTGCAGCAGGCATTCCTGTGCATGAACGCATGGAAGCCATCGCACTCATTCACGACGGTGATCGTTGCTGCGGGGCGATAGTACGCAATCTCATTAGCGGCGAACTGGTCGCTTACATGGCCCGCGCAACCTGTATCGCCAGTGGTGGCTTTGGTCGCATTTATCGGGTCTCCACTAACGCTGTGATCAACGAAGGTATGGGTGCCGCAATTGCCCTGGAGACGGGCATTGCCACCCTTGGCAATATGGAAGCGGTGCAGTTTCATCCAACCGGTATTTTTCCCGCAGGGATTTTGGTGACAGAAGGCTGCCGGGGTGATGGCGGCCTGTTGCTGGACGGCAATCAGCATCGGTTCATGCCGGATTATGAACCGGAGAAACGGGAGCTGGCATCGCGGGACGTAGTTTCGCGGCGGATGGAAGAACATATCGCCGCAGGGCATGGCGCCAGAAACCGATTCGGCGAACATCTTTGGTTGGACATCCGACTCCTGGGTGAGGATCACATCAATGGCAAACTGCGCGAGGTAAGGGAAATCTGCCAACACTTTCTAGGTGTTGATCCCGCCACAGAACTGATTCCGGTGCGGCCGGCCCAGCACTACTCCATGGGCGGGATTCGCACCAACGCCCTGGGCCAGAGCCCGCAATTGCTGGGCCTATTTTCAGTGGGTGAGTCCGCATGCTGGGACATGCATGGTTTCAACCGCCTGGGAGGCAACTCCGTAGCCGAGACCGTGGTAGCAGGCATGATAGTAGCGGAGTCTATCGCCGACTTTTGCCAGTCGCCGGACGGGCAGCTGTCTTTGTCTACCGGTCTAGCCACAGAATTTTTGCGGCGGGAACAAAAGAAACTGACTGGCATCGCCAACAACAACGGCAGCGAAAGTGCAGTGGAACTGACCCGTTTAATGCAGGAGACGATGACTGACAAGGTGGGTATTTTCCGCAACGGGGAGAATTTGCAAGAGGCGGTCAATACGCTGCAGGCATTGCAACGTCGCGCCGCAAATATCGGTCTGAGCAGATCCAGTCCGGGCCCAAACCCGGAGCTGGTGACCGCCTACAGGCTGCCGCGCATGCTCAAACTGGCCCTCTGCGTCGCCTGTGGCGCCCTGCAACGCACTGAAAGTCGTGGCGCACATTTTCGTGCCGACTACCCCCAGCGCAATGATCTGCAATGGATGAAAAGAACACTGGCCCGCTGGCCCGATTTGGAAGATGAATTGCCTACTATCGACTACGAGACGCTGGACATCATGAATATGGAACTGCCACCGGGATGGCGTGGCTACGGTGCTAAAGACTACATAGAGCACCCTGACACTGAGGCCCGCAAAGCTCAGATCGAGGCCTTACTGGCAACGGCAGGTGAACTGAATCGTCACCAGAGACAAGCACTGCTCATGCCATTCATCGATAACTTACCCTCAGCCTTCCGTGGCCATAATCAGCGCCTGGGAGATGAACAATGAACCAGATCCCGGTGATACAAACTCGGGTGCTGAACATTCGCATCCTGCGTCACAATCCGCAGGATGCTGCCAGCAGCCCGCACTTGCAGACATTTCAGGTGGAAGAAGCCGATTCGATGACTCTGTTTGTCGCCCTGAACCTGATTCGCGAAGAGCAAGACCCATCCCTGGCTTTCGATTTTGTCTGCCGCGCCGGCATATGTGGCAGCTGCGGCATGATCATCAACGGTCGTCCCGCCCTGGCCTGCCGCACCCTGACCCGGGACCTACCCGACGAAATCACACTGGCACCGCTGCCCGGCTTTGAGCTCATTGCAGATCTGTCAGTCAATACCGGCAAATGGATGCGAGGCATGTCAGAACGTCTTGAAACCTGGGTGCATGCACAAGGGCTGCAAAACCTGAATCTCGATGTACAGGAACAAGCCATGGAGCCAGAGCTGGCCGAACAGATCTATGAGCTGGACCGCTGTATCGAATGTGGCTGCTGCATTGCGGCCTGCGGGACTGCGCAAATGCGCGAAGATTTTGCCGGGGCAGTGGGACTCAACCAAATCACCCGCTTCCGCCTTGACCCCAAAGATGAGCGCAGCGATGCCGACTTTTACCAGTTGGTGGGAGATGACTCCGGCGTTTTCGGCTGCATGACCCTACTGGGCTGCGATGACCTCTGTCCCAAGAACTTACCGCTGGCCACACAAATTGCCTTTCTCAGGCGGAGAATGGTTGCTGTATAACAAAATCATGCGACACAGTGGAGCCAGCAACGTAAGATTTGCAGATGCGACACTTTAGCAACGACTCTGACCCTCAGGCCAAAACCAACTGGCGCCTCATTAAACACCTGATACCCTACTTGCTGGAGTCCCGCTATCGGGTACTTCTGGCGCTGGCGTGTCTGCTGCTGGCTAAAGGCGCGATTATTTTCATTCCTTTCCTGCTGAAAGAGTTGGTGGATTCACTGGAAGGTATCCAGGCCGCGCAGCTTGCGCCCAGTCTGCTAATGGGGCTGGTTCTGGCCTATGGCGCAGCGCGCTTTGCCAATGTGTTTTTCGGAGAGCTGCGCGACACTATTTTCGGCCGGGTGACAGAACGGGCTATGAGGCGGATAGGCTTGCAGGTATTCCGCCATGTTCACGCCCTTGATCTTGAATACCATCTGGGCCGCCGCACAGGTGGACTTGCCAGGGATATAGAACGGGGCACTTCAGGGGTCAGTTTCCTGATGAGGTTTTTCGTCTTCAACATCGCGCCCACCCTGTTCGAAATCAGCATGGTCGTGGGTATCCTCCTATTCAATTACGGTCCTGGTTTTGCTCTCATCACCCTGGTGGCGGTCATTCTATACGGATTCTTTTCGCTGTATGCCACCCAGTGGCGCACCCAGTTCGTGCGCGAAATGAACGATGCCGATTCCGCCAGTAACACCCGGGCGGTGGACAGCCTGCTCAACTTCGAGACCGTAAAGTACTTCACCAACGAGGAATTCGAGGCCAAGCGCTATGACCGGGAACTAAAACGCTGGGAGCTGGCAAGGCGCAAGAACCGACTATCCCTGTTTGGGCTCAATGGCGGCCAGGCTCTGATCATTGCACTGTCCCAAACCGCCATGATCGGTCTGGCTGCCTGGCAGGTTCATCAGGGCATCCTCAGTCTTGGGGACTTTATACTGATCAATCAGTTCATGATTCAACTGTTTCTGCCACTGGGTTTTCTCGGCTTCGTATTCAGGGAGATAAAGGGCTCCATGGCCAACATCGAGGAATTGTTTGCGCTGATGGCAATCAAACCAAAGGTGGTAGACGCCCACCACGCCTTCAAACTGAAGATTAGTAAGGGCAGCATACGCTTTCGCGATGTGAATTTCGGGTATAGCCCCGAGCGGCAGATACTGCGAGGGGTCGACCTGGAGGTTAGGCCAGGGGAAAAAGTGGCCGTTGTCGGTGCCAGTGGTTCAGGAAAATCAACCTTGGTAAAACTACTATTCCGTTTCTATGATCCCGATACAGGCAGTATCGAAATCGACGGACAAGACATAGCTGCAGTCACCCAGACCAGCCTGCGCCAAGCGATCGGGATCGTTCCCCAGGACACGGTCTTATTCAACGATAGTATTGTAGAGAACGTGCGTTACGGCAATCCCCAAGCCAGCGATAAAGACGTCGCTGAAGCCATAAGCTTAGCCCACCTGGACCAGTTCATTGCCGCCTTGCCTCAGGGGGAAGACACCCTGGTAGGAGAAAGGGGCCTGAAACTATCTGGCGGTGAGAAACAACGAGTATCCATCGCACGGACCATTCTAAAGCGCCCCCCTATTATGGTATTTGACGAGGCCACGTCCTCTCTGGACAGCCATTCGGAGCAGGCCATTCTTCGCGCACTGCGAGAAATATCCGAAGGACACACCTCTCTGGTGATCGCTCACCGCCTGTCGACCATAATCGATGCTGACCGTATTGTTGTACTCGACAACGGACAAGTCACCGAAAGCGGTAGCCATCTCCAGCTATTAGAGGCACAGGGGGCCTACGCAGCCCTGTGGCGCACCCAACAAAAGCAAAAAGAACCCGAAATTACCTCTTTGTGAGATGAACTGCGGCCAACGTGCGACAAGTGACGCAGCCACAGCCGCTCCGATCCGTATAATGAGCTTATGAATATGCAAGAACTACTCAAGGACAAACGCTACCTTTTCTGGCTGCTTCAGTTCGCCGGCTGGAGCGGTTGGGCCATGTCATTCTACCTGGGCGTCCTCGTCTGGGGCAAAGCTCCTGAACACTACTCCCTCTATCTACCGCTCATAGCCACTGTCGGCATGCTGCTGACGCTGGCACTGCGGGCGTTGTATCGCCATATGTGGGAGATGGAGCTTACCCGCCGAATTATTGCCATCGTCGCAGGCTCCTATGCCGCCGGGCTAGTATGGATGGCTGTTCGTGGCACAGTCTTCTACAACATGTTTCCACAAGAACAAAAGATGACCGAGAAGCATGGCATAGAATTGCTGTCCTATTTTGACGGTGCAGTCTCGGCATTTTGGGTAATGCTGGTATGGAGCGCCCTTTACTTCGGCATCAAAAACTACATGGCCGCCCAGGAAGATAGGGAGCGAAGCCTTATTGCCTTGTCTATGGCCCACGAAGCGCAGCTAAAAATGCTGCGGTACCAACTCAACCCGCACTTCCTGTTTAACACTCTCAACGCTATTTCCACCCTTGTCCTGGATAAAAACAACGAACTTGCCAATGTGATGGTGACCCGGCTTAGTCGCTTTTTGCGCTATACCCTGGACAACGACCCCATGCTCAAGGTGACAGTGGCAGAAGAAGTCGAAGCAATACGCCTCTATCTGGATATTGAAAAAGTGCGCTTTGACGAGCGCCTGCAACTGCACTTCAATATCGAGGATCAGGCAAGCGACGCGCTAATGCCCAGCCTTCTGCTGCAGCCGCTGGTTGAAAACTCCATTAAGTATGCCATTGCCCAGGCGATCGATGGTGGATCCATTAGCGTCAATGCGCGCATCGATGACAAGCGTCTATGCCTGCAGGTAGTAGACGATGGACCCGGCATAGATCTTAAAAAACCCTCTTCCAGTAAACGCGACGGTGTCGGTCTTTCCAACTGCCGCGAGCGGCTCAAAGAAATATACGACCAGCAGCAATCTTTTGAATTAAGTACGACGGACCCCCACGGACTGACTATAACTATATGTATACCACTGGAAACCGGCGACCGAGCCTCATGAACAACCTCAAAGCGATTATCGTCGACGACGAGTCCCTGGCCCGTCGAGGCCTGGCACTGCGTTTGCAGCAAATTCCTATGGTGGACGTCATAGGCGAGTGCGCCAATGGGCAGCAGGCCCTGGAGGCCATTGCGGAACATTCACCCGATCTGGTGTTCCTGGATATTCAGATGCCTGGCATCGATGGCTTTGAAGTGATCAGGCAGCTTCAGACAGACAATCTACCCATGGTGATCTTTGTTACTGCCTTCGATCAGTACGCGGTAGAGGCGTTCAAGGTTCACGCTGTCGACTACGTACTAAAACCGATTGACGATGACCGCCTCCACGAGGCCATTGATCGTGCTGTTGCCCACCACAGCCAGGAAGAATCGGAGCGATCCAAACAGCGACTTGTGGACTTAATGATGGGCATGACAGGTGCCAGTGCAGCGTCCATCGAAGAAATGGCGCAAGGAGATATTGATTCACACAATTGGCCGGAAAAGCTGGTGGTAAAAGATGGCAGTGACATTCACCTGATCAAGGTGGCAGACATACAATGGGTCGATGCGGCAGGCGACTACATGTGCATTCACGCCGCGGGTGAAACGCACATCATGCGCACCACCATGAAACAACTGGAGGCTATGCTAAACCCATCTCTTTTTCTGCGCATTCACCGTTCCACAATCATTAACAGCGATTGCGTCAGCAGTGCACAAACTCTGGGCAATGGAGAGTATATGTTGTCATTGGAGGGCGGCGCCCAGCTAAAAGTGAGCCGGGGCTATCGCGACAAAGTCAAACAACTACTGGGGACCTGACGGCTGACCCGGTGCGTGCTGATGTAATACCAATCGCGTGCCGGCCTTACCGGAAATATCGACTTTACACTGCGACCAGCCAGTAGGGACTTTCCAGTGTTCCCTGGCGGGGTAGCGCAAGGAACGTTCTCCTTCGGCACAGACCAGGAAAACCGCGCCGACTCGGCCGTGTACATCCGAAATAGAAAATTCACTGCGACTTAAACCCGCTTTCCACGAACCAGGCCCCACTCTATACAGTGGCACCAGCTCACCGGTAATTGTTACATCAGGCAAGTTCTGCAGCTCCTGCTCCGACTGACTGAACTGAGCGGCGGCTTCATTTACCACCTGCGTACCACGGCCAAGAGCTTGCATGCGATCCAGTGTAAAGCCAGCGTCTGCCAACATATGATTATTGAGCTGCAAAGTCTGCATTCGTTTCAAAATCTGCAGATATTGCTGCGTGGGCAGGTAAGTATTCTGGAAGTTGTTATTCAGGGCCAGAGACTGAAACTCCACCACCCTGCTCAGATGCTGCATTTCGGCGGCTTCATCATTCCAACGACTGGCAATAGATGCGGCCAGTACCTGAAATTTAACTTCCTCTTTAGCATTGCGACCTGGGAAACTTTTGAGTTCGATAGCAATATCAAATGCGCCATCGTAGTTTTCGGCGGCATACAAATCCCAGGCCTGCTGATACATTTCGGCAAAACGCGGCGACAAGTCCCTGGGCTTATCAAGGATCCAGGTGTAGACCACGGGATCTGCAGAAACTTTCACCGGTTTTCCGCTACGCTGGGCGGGTCTGAAGCGCATGGCGTTAATCTGCTGAAGTACCGATTGCTCTACCTCAGGAACACCATTGGAACTCTGAATAGTCGCGTTGGCAACGGTACCTGTCTCATCGATGTCATAGGTATACACCAACCAGGCATCGCTCTGGAAACTACTGCCCAGGCTGATAGTTGCTGAGGCGGGGTCCAGATTTTGCGGAGGAGCAAACTGGGCCAGGGCCGAGCTGATGGAAGCCAAAAATAATAGCAGGGCTAATGTTGCACTTTGCAACGCGACTTGAGACCTGCTGAAGACACAAGCAATCATATCAACTCCATTGATAGTGAGACGAGATAGAGTTTAGCAGAGACAGCGCCGAAATGACGCTTCTCTAATAGGCACCCAATCGCCGGCGAGAACTGGTCCTGGCTGTTTCGATCTCCTCTTCCAGGAGATTCCAGGCCGGGTCGTCAGGAAAGTGGCTGGCACCCTGGGCCAGGAACTCCTGAGCCTGGTCAAATTCCTTCAGCTCAATTTGACTGCGAGCAGCATCGCCATAGGCCCTGCGCAGGTTATTACCCAAGGCCTTCACCGCGGGAAGACCTGGATGTGTCTTGACCACTTCATCATAGGCCTGCTGTGCAATATCCAGAGCACCGCTGCCAATAGACCGCTCGGCAGCACCTGCAGTTTCCTCAGCTTGAGCACGAGCAGCTTGCTCCTCTTCCCTACGCTGAGCAACAGCAGCCTGTTGGTCTGCCCATACTTGTTCCATGGCAGGCAGGTTCGCCTGCATTTTCGCTACCTCTTCCGAGCCAGGCAGCAAGCTCTCTGCGCTTGCCAGTGCCTGCTGCGCGCTCTCAAAATCGCCGTCTTTTGCAGCATCTCGGGCAACACCAGTATAAAAACCAGTCACAGCAGCCATTCCTTTTTTAACCCTTGGGTTATCCGGATATCGAGCAGCAATCTCCTGATAGATAGCCAGGGCAGCGACTGCATTCGAAGGGTCCGCTGCAATCGAACTGGCAGCCGCATCAGCTTCATCCAGCAACGCATCTACGCGTGCCTGCTCATCCGAGAGATTCTGTGCAACCTGGGCCCTGGCTGTCTCCAGTCGTTCAACCCGCCGAGTCAGTTCGGGGGCATCTGCAGCAATGTTTCCCGCATTCTCTACTGCAGCAGCTGCCGCCTCCAGATCATTGTCATTCAGAGCCTCATCGGCTGCGACCATAAAAGCCTGGAACTCATCTCGTTGCGCCGGGGTATACCGGGACCAACGCTGCTCATAGTCAGCGCTGCGGGTCTGGGCCTGCTCAATACTACTGCGCCGCCCCTCAAGCCCCGGATGTTCCGGATCAATGGCAGCTGCCTGCGCCGTCAGTGCATACGCTTGGTCGAAGTCGCCGACCTCAACACTGGCATCCACCTGGGACAAAAATTTCTGCACCCTCTGTGCGTGAACACTCGCCAGGTTTTCCTCTTCGGAAAGCAGCTCTATCTCTGCCTGCAATCGCTCAAAGTTACTATTGCTAGAAAAATAGCCCCCATAGTCCAGCATAATCTGCCTGGCAGTTTCCGAGTCCTTCTCGGCAATGGCTTTCTCAATAGCTGCCGTGTACAACACCCCTACTTCTTCCATCCCCTGCTGCGCAGCGTTGTTGCCGCCATCCATGGAAAGGACTTTGTAAAAAGAAGACGCCGCCAGCGGCAGGTCTTCTTCGTTCATGGCACTAAACGCCTGCGCCAACTCCGCGGTGACCGCGCGCTGGTCTTTAGCCGAGCCGCCCTGCTGTGCTTGCAGCCAGGTATAACCGCCAAACCCAGCCGCCGCCAGTACGGCTACGATCACCAACATCCGTAGCGCAGAACCCCCGGATTTTTTCTGGGAGCGGTCATTGTTGGCAAAGGTGCCACTGACCAAACGCTCACGCTGCGTGCTGCCCTCGAGGCGATAAGGTCGAGAGGAAGAAGCAGAAACCGCCGGCGAGGAAGAATGACTAAGTCTGGTGGATTCGACCCCCGCCATGGAGGTAAGCTGTGATTCATCTACAACCGGAGCGCCAGTGGCTGCCACTTTAGGGGGTTCCAGACCTTCGGTCAGAACCTGGTCATCCGCAAAGCCTGCACTGGCCTCTTTAAACGCCTGGAACATTTCTTCGCCAGTCTGGAAGCGATCATCCGCAGCCTTGGCCAATCCCTTATTAATAAAGTCCTGGTAAGCGCTCAGGTGCTCCGGCAGTGTTGGAATATCTTCGGTCAAATGCTTTACCGCAGTCGTTACCGCGGACTCCGACTCGTAAGGCAGTGTCTTGGTGAGCATTTCGTAGGCAAGTACAGCCAAAGCATAAAGGTCAGAACGTCCGTCCACCTCCTGACCCTTGGCCTGCTCCGGGCTCATGTAACTGGGTGTACCGACCATTAAACCGGTCTGGGTCATCTGGGTGCCTGAATTGGCGGCCCTGGCAATGCCAAAATCAGCGAGCACAAAATCCTCTGTGTCGCGCAGCATAATGTTACTGGGCTTGATATCCCGGTGCACGTAACCGCTGCCAGCTGCGTAATCCAGTGCCTCGGTCATATGCCGCAGAATCAGATAGATCTGCTTTTGCGGCATTTCCGCATGAATGAAGTCGGATAGCTCTCCGGCACCCAGCAACTCCATAGCGATATAGTTGTAGCCATCGAAAGTGTTGACGTCATAAATCTGCAAAATATGCGGATGCGTCAACCGCGCAGATATTCGCGCCTCACGAATGAAACGTTCGGAAAAATTCTCATCGGAGCTCATACTAGGATCCATCACCTTGATCGCTACTTCGCGATCAAGATTGAGGTGCAACGCTCTATAGACCGTGGCCATACCGCCACGGCCGAGACGCTCGTACAACTCGTATCCCGGTAATTCGAAATCTGCCATTTCTGTTCTTTTTACAGCTGCTTCATTAGAGAGATATAGAATAGACAACTACCGGCTTACATACAATTACGCCAAAGATGTAAAAAAGTCGGGCGAAAATCGCTAATCTTGGTATACACTGACAAAGATTAGCAAAACATAGTCATGCTTACAGGCCAGAAGAAGAAGTAGAATCCTGAATGAGAGCATTCTCTGCAGATAGTCACCCCGGCCACAAGCGTGGCCATAACGAAGACTGCTATAAAGCCAACCCCGAACAACAATTGTGGTTGGTCGCCGATGGTGTGGGCGGACATTCCAATGGTGAAGTAGCCTCAGCGATCGTTCGCGACACGCTGGACAAAGACCTCGCCAAGGGCTCCAGTCTGGTCGACGCTATACACCACTCTCACGCTGAAATTCTCGCGGAAATTGCGTCCAGGGAAGGCAGCAATATGGGCTCGACTGTCGTCGCTCTGCATCTGCGAGGTGATGAATATGAAGTGGCCTGGGTGGGCGACAGCCGCGCCTATTTGTTCGATGGCAGCAATCTCAAGCAAATTACCCGGGACCACAACCCAGTGAGCGAAATGCTTGCCCGTGGTGCGATCACTGTCGAGCAAGCAGCCAACCATCCCGAGCGCAATGTGCTCAGCCAATCTCTTGGGGTTGCGGACACGATTATTGTCTCACCCGATCGTATTCGCGGTGAGTTGCATACGGGACAGCAAATCCTGCTGTGCAGCGACGGACTAACCGATGAACTTAATGACAGGCAGATCGAACAAACCATGTCTGCATGTAAAAACCCCGACGAACAGGTAAAAGCCTTGATTCAAGGTGCGCTGGATTCAGGGGGCCGAGATAATGTCACCGTTGTAGTGGTCGGTGAAAAGGCCGCTCCGGGGACAGTCACCCACCGATCAGCTCGCCAGAGAGACACGCTCAGCTCAGAGCAAGCGGTAACAGCCAATCAGGGAGTCGGTCACGATAAGATGGTCTGGCTGTTGCTGGGTGCCATGATTACAGTGGCAGTCATCTGGATGCTCTGGTAATAAAGACAGGGCATCTGTACTCACCGCAGCTACCTCACTAACTGTGCTTTTCTAACTCAGATGAATGAATAAACGTTGTCTGGTCGGACGCCTGGCGCTCGCTATGTGGCCTGGACAGGTTCTCTGTCACCCGAAAAATTATATCGTGGAAACGCAATTCATCGTCATGCCGTAGCTGTTGTCGGGCACTGGCGCGCTTGCCATTAATAACCGTGCCATTGGATGAGCCCAGGTCCTCTATGTAAAGCTGGCCATTCTCAACCTCAAGTCTCGCGTGTTGCCTTGATATATGAGGGGTAACAACAGCGAGATCACACTCCAGAGCACGCCCAAGCACTATTGGGTCACTAACCGAGTAGCTAAGGCCGCTCAGCGGACCTGTCTCTGCCGAGATAACCCAGTGCATTTCCTTGCCCTCTTCTCCCTTGCGCAAGAAAGTGGATACGCCGTGACGACGTTTGTCAGTCACCGGTGGGATATTGTCGAGCACGCGTCGCTCAACAAAAGACTGCGTGCGAACTATCCCCTGGGTAGATATCTGGAAGAACCAGGCCAGCGCGAAATTGACTGGGAACCCCAGCACTGCGAGATAAAGAACGTATCTTGAAACAACATCGGCATCATAGCCCAGAGCAGGCGCGACAATATCGATCACCTGCAAGGCACCCCAACAGACCAGTATATAGAGAAGGCAGGTGCGTATAACCTTGCGCCTGCGCAGCTCGCTTAAGAATGAGCCCGTTGATTTTGCTTCTTCCATGAGTCACCCGCACTTTCTTATTTACAGAACTAACTATAGCGCAGAAACTTAGCCAATGTGCATTCGGCGAACGCTACTGTTGGACTGCTTCAGCTCGAAGTATTGTGAAAATGCAGCGTGCTTCTCATCCTGAGTAATCGATAGAACGGCCACCACCTCATCCAGCGCCTCCAGTTCGTCACTGCCCTGCCGACCATCCGCAGCGATCACTTGCAACAACATTACCAGAACTTCCTGTCGTTCGGTCGACGGAAGAATTTCTGACAGAACTGCACCCACTTTAGCCAAATCCATAGTGCGGCTGTAAAGTGCCAGAGCGTGAGTGAACTTTTGCTCTGCCCTGGATTTATCCAGGTCGAAGTGCTCTGCCACCAGGTCGATCATAGACCGGGTTTCCGCATCACAGATTACACCGTCTCCGCGGGCCACATGCTCCAACAGCGCAGCAATAAGAAAACGGGGATCAAAGAACATATTTCTTGGGGTGGCAGTCACCACAAGTTTGTCACCCTCAATGACGAGGCCGTAGCTTGGTCGAGACACTGACATTGATTACCTCTGGATTGTTGCTGAACGCAGTATAGATGAAGAATCAAGATTGGGCATTCTTGCCAACCCTTCTACGATCGCTATGCTGAGGGTTCATGTGCGCTGCCAGTCTAGCTTGCACAACCTAACGCATTGCATTGTTCCATATACGCAAAAGGCCACCCAATTGGGTGGCCTTTTGCGTATATGGCGGACCGGACGGGACTCGAACCCGCGACCTCCGGCGTGACAGGCCGGCATTCTAACCAACTGAACTACCGGTCCAAAACGGTAGAATTCTTTGCTCGATAATGGTGGGTGATGACGGGATCGAACCGCCGACCCTCTGCTTGTAAGGCAGATGCTCTCCCAGCTGAGCTAATCACCCCCGAACCGAGAACGCGCATTATAGAGATTTGTCTTGGACTGTCAAACGATCCAATGAAAATAATTTCAAATTCCTGAAATTATTAAAAGCTGTTGATTTTAGTAGTAAAATCCCTGCCCCGTCGCTTATTTACAGAGCGGCCAAAGACTGTCTAAAGAGGCCCTTACGGCCAGGTGCAAAGCATGGAAATCTACAAGGAATTTGACTTTGAGGCGGCCCATCGCCTGCCTAACGTGCCTGAAGGGCACAAATGTGCGCGCTTACATGGCCACTCCTTCCATGTCCGCCTGGCAGTCAGTGGCGAGGCTGCAGAGCCCAGTGGCTGGGTTATGGACTTTGGCGATATAAAGAGCGCCTTCAAACCTCTGTATGATCAACTGGACCACTACTACCTCAATGACATCCCTGGGCTGGAAAATCCCACTAGCGAGAACATTGCCCGCTGGATCTGGCAGCGTCTGCAACCAGAGCTTCCCGCCCTTAGCGCGGTAGAGATTCGAGAAACCTGCACCAGTGGCTGCGTTTACAGGGGGGACTGACGACCCACAAAATATTGGGGTAACACATGCAAAAGTGCTTGACGAATACAGGGGATCTACAAATAAAGGCCCGGGATAAGCACTGTGTTTTCCCCGGACACCCATACGGGTCGCAGTTGTTTCCCAACGTCACCAAAAGTTACTACAGGTAGCATCGTGGAAAATGTTATGCACATAAAACTAGTCGCCGCGAAACTTTCACGCAGTTACCCGGCACTTTAACTTTCTAGCTTTAAGTAACATTTGTAACTTATTGTTTTTGCTGAATAAAGAGCGTTTGTTCGTTTTTTGACCAATTTGTAGCAAGCGCTATGAACAAAGCATTTGAAGCCTAGTTAAACAATTTACCCACCGAGTTATCCACAGAATCTGTGGAAAACTCATAAACCCGCTGTTACTGAAAATCCCGCTCGGAACAGGCCACGAAAGCGTCCCTCAGTGACCTTCGCCTAGCCCACTAAGCAGTATTTGCTCAAGGTAGCTGCGGATCCGGGAGCGGGATCTCAGCTCCAGCCCCATTTGTGGAAACAAGGTCATAGACACGGCAAGCCGCATCACGAAGTCGGTGGCCGCTGACACCTCGATGCCAGCGGAAATTTCTCCCTTATCCTGGGCCTCTCGGATATGGGGCGGCCAGAAGGCCACACTACGACCGTAGAATTTCGGATCGAGATACATGCTTGCAACCGTCTCAGGCTCGGTCTGAGCCAGACTGGCAAAGATACCCTCCTCAGTGTCCTTGCGCCCCGCCACGACAGCGTGAGTGACCTTGTCCACCAGAGTAGGCAGCTTCTCTAAAGCAGCTTCCGTGCGATTGAGAAACAATTCCTGTTGACGCCTGAAAATACCCTGAACCAGACTATCCTTATCTCCGAAATGGCGATAAATCGAACCTCTGGACAGCTTGCCAACCCTGGCTACCTCCCCCATGGACGTGCGGCGAATACCAAAACGATGGATGCATTGCTCCCCGGCATCCAGAATTCGGATGACCATCGGGTCAGCGTAGTCTGGCGTATTGAACTGGGCTTGGGGCATAGCGCTGGTCTGTCTTGATTCAAAGGAAGAAATAAACAATAATCATATTTTGTTCATTTGTCTATGTCGGCCAATAGCTGACTAGGAAAGAGTTATGACTGACACCCAAAATAGGTATGACTACATCATTGTTGGCGCAGGCTCCGCGGGCTGTGCACTGGCCTACAGGCTGTCCCGTGAAGCCAGCCGCAAGGTGCTGCTGCTAGAGGCTGGCGGCAAAGACAGCTTTCCAATGATCCATATTCCTCTGGGTTTTGCCTTTATGATGAAGAACCCCAAAGTGAACTGGTGTTACGAAACCGAGCCAGAACCGAACATGCACAATCGAAAGCTTTCATGGCCCCGGGGAAAGGTCCTGGGCGGCACCAGTTGCATCAACGGCATGGTATACATCCGCGGTCAAAAGGAAGACTACGATGCCTGGGCTACGGCTGGAAATGATGGCTGGTCATATGAAGAGGTTCTTCCCTACTTCAAGCGTTCAGAGCACAAGGCCGATGGTCCTAGTCAGTATCACGGTTACGGTGGCCCCCTTTGGGTAGAAAGCTGTTCGGTGGAAGATAAACTCGAGATGGCCGACATGTTCGTCCAGGCAGCGGTGCAAACCGGCCTGCCCTTTAATGAAGATTTCAATGGTGCTAATCAGGAGGGCGCTGGTGATTACCAGCTCAACATTCGTGACGGCAAGCGCCAGAGCGCGGCTCGTACCTTTCTCAAAGCCTGCGAACACCGTCCCAACCTCACGATACTCACCGGTGCATTGACCGAAAAGGTCGTGTTCGAAGGCCAACGTGCAGTTGGCGTGCAATACAGTCGTAAAGGCGTCACCGAGCAAGCTTACGCCAGCGGCGAAATCATTCTCAGTGGCGGCGTAATCAACTCGCCTCAACTGCTGGAGCTTTCAGGTATAGGCCAGAAGCAGCACCTTGAAGATCTGGACATCACTGTATTAAAAGACCTTCCGGGCGTTGGCGAGAACCTCCAGGACCACTTGACGATTAATGTACAGCAGGGCATCGAAGGCATCGGCACTTTTTATGAGGAAACCCGACCCCTGTCCCTAGTAAAAAATCTATTTAAATACTTTAGCCAAGGCAAAGGTTTGTTAGCCCACCCTGCTGCACAGGTAGGCGTATTCTTCCGTTCAAGCGAGCAAGTGAAGACCCCGGACGCGCAGATCCACTTTGCCCCGGCCGCTAGCGAACCAGACAAAAATGGCAATCTGAAGACCAAGCCAGGCACTACCGCCACCGTTTGTCATCTGCGCCCCCAAAGCCGCGGCAGTGTGCACATTAAAAGCACCAACCCGAAAGATTACCCCTGTATCAAAGCAAACTATCTGGATACGGAAGACGATCGAAATGCATTAATCGCGGCAGTGCGCAGGGTGCGAAAAATCTTCCGAGCGCCTGCACTAAACAAATACCTGAGCAAGGAATTTCTGCCCGGGGACAGCCTTCAAAGTGATGAGGAGATACTTTCTTACATCAGGGCGGAGGCAGAATCTGTTTATCACCCTGTGGGAACTTGCAAGATGGGCAGTGACGCTGACGCTGTAGTGGATTCACGCTTGCGGGTACATGGCGTAGAAGGCCTGCGCGTTGCAGATGCATCGATCATGCCCAACATCACCTCCGGTAACACCCATGCGCCAGCGGTCATGATTGCCGAAAAATGCGCAGATATGGTGCTGCAGGATGCAGGGCTAAAGGTCACTCTCCCCCAGGGGCTGGAACCAAAAGAAGACAACAACCAGACAAAGGCACAGCTGCAAGCTGTGGCTAGCAACGGATAAGTCAGGAGACATAAACAATGAACGTACCTACCCAACAACACAGCGTAGAAATTGAACTCAACCGAGTCCTCGAAAACCAGCGTGCTGCTTTTAAAGCAGAGGGCCCCGTGGCACTTGAAACTCGCATTGATCGCATAGACCGCTGTATTGCCATGCTGGTGGACAATCAGGTTGCCATCTGCGATGCCGTCAACAAAGACTTCGGCTGTCGCTCAAAATACGCCACTCTGATGACGGATATCATGACCTCGGTTGGCAGTTTGAAGTTTGTCAAAAAGCACCTGAAAAAGTGGACCAAGCCTGAAAAACGCACTCCCTTTATGCCGATGAATTTCCTCGGCGGCAAGGCCTACATCAAGTACCAGCCCAAAGGTGTAGTCGGCGTCATGACACCCTGGAATGTACCGGTGAACATGATTTTCAGTCCCCTGGCCGATATCCTCGGCGCTGGCAATCGGGCCATGATCAAGCCATCGGAATTCACACCCCACTCCGCTGAGCTAATGAAGAACCTGTTTGCCCAGTACTTTGAAGAATCTGAAGTTTGCGTGGTTACCGGTGGCCCTGAAGTGGGTGCCGCCTTTAGTTCACTGGCCTTTGATCACATCATTTTTACCGGCGCCACCACTATCGGTCGCCTGGTGATGAAGGCTGCAGCGGAAAACATGGTGCCGGTAACCCTGGAGCTTGGCGGTAAATCGCCAGTGGTGATTTCAGAAAAAGTTGACATCAATAAGGCCGCTGAGGCGATTATCTCCGGCAAGGCGATGAACGGCGGACAACTCTGTATCAGCCCAGACTACTGCTTTGTACCCCAGAGTAAATTAGAGGCGTTTATTCGCCAATGTCGCGCAGTGATCGCCGAGCAGTACCCGACTGTCCAGGGCAACTCTGACTTCACTTCCTGCATTAATCAACGGCATTTCGAAAGGGTTAAAGGCTATATCGATGAAGCCCGCGATAAGGACTGCAGGATCGTGTCCCTGTGTCCGCAAGGTGAGGAATTTTCGTCTGTCGAGGACCACAAAATCGCCCTGCACCTTATCGTTGACCCGGATGATGATCTGGCCTGCATGCAGGACGAGATATTCGGTGCCGTACTTAACATCAAAACTTACTCAGACGTGGACGATGTTATCCAATTCATCAACGAGCGCGAGCGCCCCCTGGCCCTATACTACTTCGGCAATGACAAGACCGAGCAAGCAAAGGTGTTGGACAACACCATCTCTGGTGGCGTGACGGTCAATAACGTAACCATGCATGTGGCCTGTGACGACCTGCCTTTCGGCGGCGTCGGCCATAGCGGTATCGGTAACTATCGAGGCAGAGACGGGTTTCGAACCTTCAGCCACGCCCGCTCGGTGTATCAGGAAGGTTGGGTTAACCTGTCAAAACTGGCGGGTACACTGCCTCCCTACGGCCAGAAAGTAGAGAAAATGCTCGAATCACAGATCAAGAAGTAGGGATGTAACTTTCAGCCAGCGGCGCTACAGATTCAGCCCGCTGGCCGATAAATTTTCTCAAATAGCACGGCTAATGCACCACTGTGGGTCGTTCACTGACTACAACAGCCTCTAATACTTTGCCCAGCATAATCACGTGACCCTGGCGTCGCTCCATGCCGTCCACGCTGTAATCAAAACGAAACTGACGCCATACTCGCCAGCGCCCCTGCTGATCTCGGCTAAGCGAAAAGCGCTGAATATGCACCGACTGGTCAAGCAACTGAAAATCGTCCCGCGCTCCCGCCCTGGCCACATGCTGCAATGCCAATTCGCGGATGCGTGTTGCGGCAAGAAAGTGCACGCAAATAGCACCAAAGGCCAACAAGGCCAACACCTCTCCTAGGCTAAAGTACAACGGGGTCTCCTCGATCAAGGTTGATTACAGCGCCTAGCTTAATGGTAGCCGGAGCGTACGTATACAATTTCACTGTCCGAGTGTATTGTGAATGGCTATGCAAACCAAGCTGCCACTCGAAGCCCCAACTGCTCGCCAACGCCAACGCGAAGAGACACGCACCCAGATTCTTGCTGCGGCAATAGACATTTTCGCCCGCTCAGGATTCGAAGCTGCGTCCCTGGCTGATATCGCTAAACGCGCCAGAGTAAAAAAAGCCCTCATACAATACCACTTCTCAACCAAAGAACGGCTGTGGAAAGAGTCTGCTCAACTACTGTGGCAGCAGCGTAATCAGTCTCTGGCAATGACTTTGCCCGGGCCTGATGAGGCCGCACCTGAGGTAACGATGCGTCGTGGTTTTATCGCATTGATCGAATTCAGCCTGGAAAAACCCCAGTGGCTTTGGTTTATGTTTCATGAAGCGGCTGCCGGCGGCAGCCGCCAGGCCTGGTTATTGGAAAACTGCATGGGCAAAGATTACGAAATGGGTGAGGCATTTGTGAGGCAATACCAATCCCAGGGACTCATTCGCCAGGGTTCTGCGTCCCACCTCTTACATTTGATTTCCGGTGCTCTGACCTACAACTTACTGGTGGCACCCATGACCCTGCACGCGACCGGGCTGGATTTGTCCTCCCCTGATTCCATAGATGAGCAAGTGACGTTGCTGCAGGATCTACTGCGCCCCTAGGCTGTGATGCTCCAAAAAGCGACTCACTATACCGTTGAACATGGCTGGCTGTTGTGCGTGAAGCCAATGCCCACAGCCTGGCATGACTTTTACCTCAGCGGCGGGAAATAGCTGCAAAACACGCTCCCTATGCTCGGGCAATATGTAATTCGAGTCGCCTCCTTTGACGAATAACACAGGGCCAGAAAATGGCGCGACCACATCAGGTTCGGCACGCACGGCATCGTAATTATGTTTAATACCCTCTAGATTGAAGCGCCAGCTGTAGCCACCATCAGCTCTACGTTGAAGACTCATCAACAAAAACTGAATCACCCCCTCTTCCTCAAGGTATTGAGACATAATTTGCGCCGCCTCCCCCCTAGACTGAACCTCGGATGAAACAACAGCGTCCAGCGCGGCAAACACGCTATCGTGATGAGGCGAATAGTTGACCGGCGCAATATCTGCGATCACAGCAGCGCCGCAGCGTTGCGGATAAGACAGCGCAATTTCCATGGCGACTTTACCGCCCAGCGAGTGCCCGACAATTGCCACGCTCGACAACGCTTCTGCGTCCATCCACTGCAGCACAGAACCTGCCATCTGCGCCAGGTTGGCCTCTTCTACCCAGTCAGAACGGCCATGATTGGGGAGATCCAGGCTGTATACGCTGAATTTTTCCGTCAGGGACCTGGCCAGTGCGCCCAAATTACCACCGGAACCAAAAAGTCCGTGAATGAGAATCACTGGCGGTCCAGTACCGGCAATGCTGTGCCTGATGGAAGATTTTGCTAACATGCGCCCCACTATAACGGATTGGATTTCAGCATGCGTGTCTTAACCCTTACCCACATCAGAAATTTGGGCCTGGTCTTCACTGCCTTATTGCTCGTCAGTTGCGCCAGCACACCGAGCTATAACGCGACCACCTTTCCTTTTGAGATTGACGAGGAAAAACTGGCCGAAAATGAAATCAAGACTGTGGTTATCCCCCACGTTAACCTGGGCGCTCTCTCGCGCAAGTACCTGGAAGAGGAGGCCCCACGCATAGATGCTTTTGTCGGTACCTACCTGAAAGACAACGGCTACAAGGTCATTGACCAACGCGTATTCAAACAGCACTGGAATACCGCCGAGCGAGCATTCGGTAACCCGGTTGATCCCACGACAGGCCGCGTCAACATGAAAACCTTCGCCCAGATCATGACCAGCGTGCGCGATGAAATGATCAAGGAACACAAACTGGACGCCTTCGTCTTCACTGACCTGATCGAGCTAGAGGTATCATTTTCCGGCGGACTTAAGCACCTTGCGCGTTGGGACGGCGTCAGCCGCAAACCACCGTTGCAGGGTCCGGGCTCAGGTGTTTCGGCCGATTTTGACTGGAATACACCGGCGGCCGTCGCCTCCTTGCAGGTTAGTATCTTCGATATGAACCTGCAGCGAGTATTCTTTAGTCGCGGAGGAATGGACGCTACCGAAGCGATCGATACGCGTTCTTCAAGTGGCCGCTTCACCCGCCGGCGCAACCTGTTGGAAAACGAGGACTTCATCATGGAAGGCGTGCAACTGGCCTTCCACCCGCTGATAGCAATGCCGAAATGGCCAGGCAATCCCTAAGGAGGGCCGCGACCATCGGGGTCTGTTAAGACAGCGCCTCCAGACCCCGTTCAATGCACCACATGGCAGACAAGCCGCCCAATACGTACACAGGCATCCAGCGTAAACGCTCTTGCCATGGGGCCAATGGTTTACGCACCAGCCACCACAAGGCCAGCACCACCAGAATAAAGGCTATCTGGCCGATCTCGATACCGATATTGAAAAACAGTAGCGCCAGAGGCAAGTTGTCCTGAGGCAGCCCGGTCTCCGCCAGGGCACCGGCAAAGCCCATGCCGTGCAGCAGACCAAAGCCGCCGGCGAGCCACCAGGGGTTGCGCCACAACAAGTCGTTACGTTCCTGACGGGTTAACTCTACTGCCAACACAAAAATACTCAGCGCGATGGTGAACTCAACCAGGGCGACCGGGTAATCGAAGAACCCCAGCGTCACCAGTGACAGGGTAATACTGTGCCCAACCGTGAACGCGGTGATCGTCCACAGCAGGCGCGAACCTCCGCCTACCAGCAGCAGCAAGCCAAAGACGAACAACAAATGATCTATGCCTCCCCAGATGTGTTCCATTCCCAGATAGCTGTAATCGCTCATTACTTCACCGGCACTGGACTGAGCCGGAATCACGAACTCTGACTGTTCGCCGTTCAGGACCTGCTGATACTGACGGCCATCCAGAAGACTCACCATGACCATAGCCGATGCCTGGTTTGCCCCAAGACCTTCCACACCCAGCGTCTGCCCAACCAATCCGTCATCACCCAGGTCAGAACAGCTCAACTGCAGGCTGGTGACCTTGCCTGTGCCTTCCATCACCGGGGCATTGGCCTGGGTCACGTCACAGGACGCGGGCCAAACCGGGCGCATAGGAACACTACTGGTCGCCTGGGCGGGTGTTTTCCAGACCAGGTGGAACTGCCCTTGAGCGATCTCATTAACCTTGAGCAACGATGGCGCAAAGCGGTGGGCCTGTGCAGACAGGCTTAAACCCATGCCCAGCAACAGAACGAGACTAATCCTTACTATGCTCACAGTATTACCTCGTAGTCTTCACGCATGCGCTGTGTACTTTCCTGCAGTGCTGCACTGCGCGCGCGGGATTCCAGGTCCCGGCTTAAAAGCGGCCGCACCTCTTCCACGGTAGCGTCGCGACTGGACTCCAGTTCATTAACAAAAACATAGTGCAAACCATAAGTGGAACGGATGGGACCCAGCCACTGTCCTGCAAGTGGCCGGGCCTCCTCCATATTCATGACAAAGGCCGCGCCAAAGTGCCTGGCAAGCTGTTCCGGTGTTTGCCGATTAAAGCGATAGCCAGGCAAGAAAGGAGAGCTCAGCTGGCGCGCCTGTTCCGGATTCAGGCCCTGCTCGCCAATTTGCGCGATTGCCAGATCTGCTTCAGCTTCGCGCTCGCGATTGAAATAGATGTGCTCTATAGAGTACCGGGGAGGCCGCCGAAGTTCCTCGCGGCGCTGTTCAAATTCGACGAGTATTTCAGCTTCGCTGGCCGCACTCGGGGGGTTATTGGCCAGCATTAACTGTTCGATGATCTGGATCAAACGACGTTTGACGACCTCATCCCCCAGATGCAGGCGCATCTCAAGCGCTTGTTTATAACTCTCCTCATCGCTCTTGCCTTCGGCCAGGCCCAGGAAACGCATATTGCGCAGCAAGCGCTGGTAGACCACCGGGTCGTAGAGGTGCAAATCCAGTTCCACTGCGCGCTGGAACATCATATCTCTATCGAGCTCAGCTACGACCATCCGGGCGATCTGTTGCTCTGACGGCGGGCGCCCCACTGTTGACACCCACTGTTGCTGCAGGGCCTCTACACGAGCGTCCGACAATGGTCCTATAACCACTGGTGGCTCGGGGAAGATCTTGCCCTGGGCCCAAAATAGCCCCACTCCAATCACCAAAAAATGTACCCAGGGCCTGTTAAGCCTGGCAAGAAACGTCATTCATAAACTCCTGAAACTAGATCTGTAATATTTGAGCAAACAGCCGCTGTCACCACTGACTGACATAGTCAGTTGATTGCAGTGCTGGCAGGGGTTTGGGTTGACCATCTCTGGTTCCCAGATAGAGAAAGCCTGTGATTTCCTCATTGTCAGATAAACCAAGGCCGTTCATGACATGACGGTCAAATGCAGCATCACCCGTGCGCCAGATGCCGGCATAACCCATAGATTCGGCAGCCAGCAACAAGCCATGGGCGGCGCAACCAGCGGACAATCGTTGCTCTATAACAGGTACTTTGGGGTGTTCTGAAAGTCGAGCCACGACCACAACGATCAGAGGCCCCCGCAGTGGCGAGTTTGCCGCTTTGGTTTGGGCAGCCTCGTCAGCCTGGGGGTTACGCGCAAGTAAAGCTTCTTGCAACAAAGCCCCAAATGCTTGGCGTCGCCGGGTTTCTACCGTAATGAAACGCCAGGGTCGCAGTCGCGCATGGTCAGGCGCACGCATAGCCGCAGCGAACATGCTCTTGAGCTCAGCCGCGGCGGGTGCGGGAACGGTGAGCTTGGGTGCAGAGTTCCGCTGTTGAAGAAAATCCAGTACGTCGTTCATGGCCGGTGCCGCAAAAAAATCGAGCGGCAATAATAGCAGCAAACTACCCGTTTGTGCCCTTCAGGGCAGCGCCTGTCCCACCAGAATATTCATGAATCCCTCATCTGCGGGGACCGCGTCTACATTGTCACACCAGTCGGACAACTCCACTGTGGAAGAACGTACCGTGCGGTGTTCAATATGATCAATAATCCACATGGGCTGTCCAAGCTCAGCCAGCAAGCTAATCAGTGCTCGACCGCTACTGCCACACTGGCGCAATGACAGCGGTGTGAGCTCGATGATAATTCGCGGTGGCGCTGCCAGCGATTGCAGCAACGGCATCAGGCCCTGAATCACCCCGTACTCAGAGCCCTGGGTATCGACCTTAAGCAAGTCCATGCGTCCGATCAGAGAACCGAGGTACTGGCTGCCCTGTAAAAGCTTGATGGGCTTCGTCTTCCTGGACGCGTCCGTGGCAAAAATCTGGTGGTCTCCAAGATTGTCCTCGCTGAGGTGGAGCATCGCTTGCCCTGCCTTGGCAGCCAAACCAGCCTGCTCCGCGCGTATGACATTAGATAGGTTGTTATGCCTGGTGCTGGCCATAAAAAGCTCGAAATTTGCCGGGTCCGGTTCAAACGCAAAGACTGCGCCAGCATCGCCAACCCGAGTAGCGGCCAACAAGGAAAAGTAGCCAATATTGGCACCCACATCGACAAACACATGGCCCGGTTGCAATAGCTCAAGAACCAGCGATGATTCATAGGGCTCCCAGATGCCTTCCTCTCTGAGCTTGCGCGAAACATGTCGATCCTGCTCGCCGTGAATATACATGGACAGACCAGGCTCCAGGCCTGGTGCCATCAAGGGTATGCATTGTGGCTTGAGATTCATTAGTGCGCTTTAACTTTGCGTTTGTCGCAGCGAATGCAGCGATAGACAGTGACCAGTCTGCCCTGCTTCACCTCGAATTTTTTTTCGGTGTCCACAGCCCATTTATGATGGCCGTGTTTACACAGGGTTTTTCCCTTGTGTTTTTCCTTGAGCGAGGGCTTCTGAAACGGAATTACGTCTGCCATGAATTACAATAGAGTCCGCTGCAGAGCCGTATTCCAGGAGCCAAGCCGTTTACGACGGGCCGAGACACTCATCTGTACCGAGAACTCTCGTTCCGCCTGCCAGATTCGACGAACCTCCGCGGGACTGTCCCAAAGACCAATACCCAGCCCCGCCAAATAGCAGGCACCGGCCACCGTAGTCTCGATAACCTGAGGGCGGATCAATTTACGAGCCAGTACATCAGCCTGAATCTGCATCAACAAGTCGTTGGCAGCAGCGCCGCCATCAACTCGCAAGGGCTTCATGCGTTTGCCCAGGTCTGCTTCCATGGCACGCAAAATATCGGCGTTCTGCAGCGCCATGGCATCCAGTGTCGCTCTGGCGATATGTCCTCTTTGCGTGCCTCGGGTCAATCCGGTAAGCGTACCCCTGGCCTCTGGTGCCCAATGTGGAGCGCCCAGGCCAGTGAGGGCCGGCACAAACTCCACCCCGCCATGGTCAGAAACACTTGCTGCCAATGCTTCTATCTCGGGTGCACGTTTAATCAACTGCAAGCCATCTCGCAGCCATTGCACTGCTGCGCCACAGATAAATGCACCGCCCTCGAGAGCGTACACAGGCTTTGATTTTTCTCCCAATTGCCAGGCGACAGTGGTCAGTAAACCGGAGCCAGATTGCAGCAAATCTGACCCTGTATTCATCAAAATAAAAGAGCCTGTCCCGAATGTGCACTTGGCTTCTCCCTGAGAAAAACAAGCCTGGCCAAACAATGCCGCTTGCTGGTCACCAGCAACACCTGCTATCGGAATACCGTCCGGTAGGCCAGGGACATTGCAGGTTTGACCCAGCACCCCACTGGAGGGTGAGATAACGGGAAGGATGTCGTCTGGCACTTCGAATATATCCAGTAACTGCTTGTCCCAGCGACCGGTTTTCAAATTCATCAGCGAGGTACGCGAAGCGTTTGATATATCGGTGACGTGGGCTTCACCGGCAGTCAGTTGCCAGATCAGGTAACTGTCCACGGTTCCTGCCGCCACCCTGCCCGCTCGCAGTAATCGCGATACGCCAGAGGTGTTTTTTAGCAGCCAGCGGTATTTACTGGCGGAGAAATAGGGATCCAGCACCAGGCCAGTCTTACGTTTGATGGCCTTTTCATGGCCTTCTGACTTGAGTTGTTCACAGAAATCGGTGGTGCGTCGGCACTGCCATACGACTGCGTTATTCAAAGAGTCGCCGGTTTGGCGGTCCCACAGCACAGCGGTCTCGCGCTGATTAGTAATGCCGATGGCTGCAATGTTAGCGGGCTTGCAAATTCCTTTGCGCAAGATGCCACGAATACCTTTGAGCACCGAATCCCAAATGTCTGTGGGACGGTGTTCCACCCAGCCGGGTTTGGGATAGATCTGCGGGAATTCGTGATTAACACTGGCGCGAATTTTTCCCGAAGAGTCCATCAGCGCAACGGTGCTACCCGTTGTGCCCTGATCAATTGCCAGTATGAATTGCGCCATATCAGGCCCTACCTCTGGTATCCCTCCACCGCCTTGATTTCAAGAAAATCGGTGAAGCCGTGCTCGCCCCATTCACGTCCGTTGCCAGACTGCTTGTATCCGCCAAAGGGTACGCCATAGCCTCCGGAGGCGCCATTAATTTTGACGTTGCCTGCGCGTATGCGCGACGCAACCTGGCGCGCGTGTTCAATATCGCCACTTTGCACATAGCCTGCTAGTCCGTAAACCGTATCGTTCGCGATCGCTATCGCCTCTTCTTCGGTCTCGTAAGGGATCATGGTCAACACCGGGCCGAAAATTTCTTCCCGGGCTATGGTCATCCCATTGGTGACGCGAGAGAAAACCGTGGGCTTGACGAAGTAACCCTTTTCCAGGCCGTCTGGCAGACCAGGGCCGCCGGTCACCAGATGAGCACCTTCGGCGATGCCTTCTTCAATCAGAGCCTGAATTTTGTCATATTGTGCTTTCGATACCACCGGCCCCATTGTGGTGGACTCGTCAGCCGGGTCAGCCACCACCACTGTCTGGGCTGCACGCGCGGCGACTTTTTCCGCAGCCTCCATCTTCGCTGCAGGCACCAACATACGCGACGGCGCGTTGCAGGACTGGCCGGTGTTTTCGAACATTAACAGCGCACCTTCAGTGACCGCTGTGTCCAGGTCGGCGTCATCGAGAATGATGTTGGCGCTCTTGCCACCCAGCTCCTGGGCGACACGTTTTACACTCGGTGCTGCATTTTTCGCTACCAGAATACCGGCACGGGTGGAGCCGGTAAAAGACATCATATCCACATCTGGGTGCTGGGACAGGGCGGTACCCACGCCCAGGCCGTCTCCATTGACCATATTGTAGACGCCGGCAGGGACACCGGCTTCGTGCATGATCTGTGACCAGATATGAGCGGAAAGAGGCGCTATTTCGCTGGGCTTCAGCACCATGGTACAACCTACCGCAAGGGCCGGAGCGACCTTACAGCCGATCTGGTTCAACGGCCAATTCCAGGGCGTGATCAAGCCGCAGACACCAATGGGTTCCCTAAACACCCGTGAGTTTTCGATGTCTTCTTCAAACTTGAAATCACGCAACACGTTGAGGGCTGCGAGCAAATGGCCAGACCCACAATCGGCCTGCTCCTCCATGGCGAACGTTTGTGGCGAGCCCATTTCCTCACGAATTGCCACAGCGACCTCGTCATAACGCTTCTCGTAAACAGCGATACAGGATTCGAGCAGTTCCACCCGCTCCTGCCGCGTACTGCGCCCAAAACTGACAAAGGCCTTTTTCGCTGCAGCTACCGCAAGATCCACATCTGCAGCCGACCCCAGGGAAATAACGCCACAGGCCTGCTCATTGGCTGGATTAATTACCTGGCAGTCATTGGCAGTGATCGGGTCAACCCACTGTCCATTGATGTAAAACTGTCGATAGTCACGCATAAGGAGCATCCTTGGATGTTGAATTTTCAGCTAAAGCAATGAGTGTAGCAGTGAGCTGCCGCTTGGGTATCACCCCAGAGGGGTGTACAATCCGCGCGTTTTTTCGCCAATTTCCCGGAGTAGTTTCATGGACAACGAAGAACTCAGTCTGTTTCGCGACATGGCCAGGCGCGCCTTCGAACAGCTCGTCTCACCGCACTATGAGGCGTGGGAAGAAAAGCACATGGTGCCCCGTGAGCTTTGGAACCAACTTGGCGAGGCGGGATTGCTATGCCCGGATATGCCTGAAGCTTACGGCGGCGCTGGTGCATCTGCCCAGGTCTGCTTCGCGATGATCGAGGAACTCTCGCACATGGGCTTTGGCGGGCTTGCCAGCGGCTACGGCATCCATTCCAACATAGTAGCGCCCTATATCGAACATTTTGGCACCGAGGAACAAAAGCAACTGTGGCTCCCCAAAATGGTGTCTGGCGAAGCTGTCGGTGCTCTGGCTATGACCGAACCCGGAGCGGGCTCCGACGTCCAGGCAATACGCACCAACGCGGTGCGCGACGGCGATGACTGGGTGCTTAATGGCTCAAAAATCTTCATCACCAACGGCATCCATGCAGACCTGGTCATTGTGGCCGCCATCACCGATCCAGGTAAAGGCGCAAAGGGAACTTCCCTGTTCCTGGTAGACGCCTCCCTTTCGGGTTTCGACAAGGGTAAGAAAATCGAGAAAATCGGTCAGCACGCCTCAGATACGGCTGAACTTTTCTTCCAGGATGTACGCCTACCTGCCAGCGCCCTACTGGGTGAGCTCAACAAGGGCTTCGTCATCATGATGACTGAACTGCCAAGGGAACGCCTCGGTATTGCAGCTCAAGCAGTTGCGGCCGCGGAAGGTGCCCTGGAACTGACTATCGACTATGTGCAGGAGCGCAAGGCCTTTGGCCAGACCGTGGGTTCTTTCCAGAACACGCGCTTTACCCTTGCCGATGTTAAAACAGAGATCACATTGAACAGAGCTTTTTATGAAAAGTGCGCAGACCAATATATGCGCGATGAACTCAGTGCAGACGATGCAGCCATGCTGAAATACGCTTCTACCGAAATGCAGTGTAAAACCATTGATCAGTGCCTGCAGTTTTTCGGCGGCTACGGCTATACCGCTGAATACCCAATTTCCCGCTACTATACCGATGCACGTATTCAGCGCATTTACGGCGGCACCTCTGAGATTATGCGGGAACTGGTCGCTCGTTCAATTCTGGGCCGCTAGCAAAGCAGCCCCTGGGTTCAAAAATCCCGGGGGTTCAATGAGAGAGAATGTGCACCACCTTGCACCACTTCTCCATATCCTCGTGGCTGGAGTCCTTCAATTCCAGGCCCACCCAGTAACCTGGCTTTCCCTCTGCGGGCCGGCTCCACATTGCCTCACCCACCAGCTCCAGGTTTTCCTTCCAGTCATCCATGGGTACCGCCAGGTTCAACTGACAACCAGTGGCAATTTCCTCAGTCACAAAGACCTTCAGGCCACCGACAGAAACATCAACAGTCTCACAGCGAATAATGGGGTTATCTGCTTCTGAGCGATTGCCCTTGCCAACAACCTCGATAAAAATCGCCTGTACGACTTCTATGCGCTCATGCTGTCGCCGGTCTGTATAGTCATGCGCCATTGGCCTGCTCCATTAATCTCGCTCTCAGCCTAATTTGCCACGGCCTGACAGCCGAGGTCATTACACAATTAACAATATCTTCAGATTCAGCTGCCCAAATGTCCTACCAGAGACAACAACGAAAGTAGAAAAAGACCCACCGTCAGCGTAATAGCGGAGAACAATGTCGTGAGCACCACTATATTGGCCGCGAGCACGCCGTTACCTCGAGCCGCCACCACCATGACATAACCGGATGCCGCCGATGGTGTTGCCACCAGCAGGAAGAGTACACCCAGCGGCTCGCCGCGGACACCCAGGGCCAGAGCCAGCAGAACTGTTAGCAGAGGTGACAGCAGTAATCGCCAGATCGTTGCTTCCCAGGCAAGTGGACCCGAATAGCGCAGTTCCGAGAGCTTCATGGCGCCTCCGATACAAATAAGCATCAGTGGCAGGAAAAATGCACTCAGCCAGAGGCTTGCAGGTTGCACAAATTTTGGAACAGGCAGTCCGGAAACTGAAAGTGCAGCGCCGGCCGCAATACCAATGATCAGTGGATTACCTACCACTCCCAAAAATGCCCCAACAATGGAGGAGTTCCCTCCAAGGGTACGATTAAGCACCAACACCGCGAGCACATTGTAAAGGCTGGTCATTGCAGCAATGGCCAGCGCAGCCAGCTGGGCACCTTGTTCGCCGTAAGCGGAAATACACAAGGCCACACCCATTATGGCCAGATTAGAACGGAAGGCTCCCTGTACAAAAATGCCCCGTTCATTCAGCGGATGTTGCCGCCAGGTGCTATATGTCCAGCTGGTCACCACTACCAGCAGCGTGGCAAGCACGCCTGCCAGCAAATAGGTCGCGGTCATGGCATCGCTGTAATTCACACCGGCTGCACCGGCAAATAACATCAGCGGCAGGCCATACCTGAAAGACAAGCGGGAAATACGGTCGTTGAGTTCCTGTGACAGCCAGCCTGCCCTGGCGACGAAGGCACCCACCATCACCCACCCGAAAGTGGGCAGGGAAACCATAAGGCAGGTATAAAAAAGTTCCGTCGCGTCAGAGGCAGTCAAGCGTCGTTATCAATTGGCAAAAACCGATTATGCCACTTACTCCAGACATTCACCGAGAGCGCTGACCAGGCTGTCTATTTCGCTCTTTTCAATAACAAAAGGCAGGCCAAGTTGAATTGTGTCGCCACCGTAGCGCACGTAGAAGCCCTTCTCCCACATTCTCATTCCAATCTCATAGGGCCGGCGCGCAGGCTCGCCCGGATAACTGGCCAGGGTCAGTGCACCGGCAAAGCCGTAGTTGCGGATATCAGTGATATGGGCCCCACCCTTTAGTTGATGCAGGGCGTCTTCAAAATAAGGGGCCAGTTCAGCAACACGCTGGGGCAGCTGCTCTTTTTCCAGAATATCAAGCGCGGCGATACCCGCGGCGCAGGCCACCGGGTGCGCCGAATAGGTGTAGCCATGCGGAAATTCCAGCATGTACTCGGGGCCGCCCTGGGCCATAAACGTCTGATAGATTTCGTCAGTAGCAATAACCGCACCCATAGGCACCGCACCATTAGTCAACTGCTTGGCCACATTCATGATATCGGGCTTAACGCCAAAGGCATCAGCGCCGGTCATTGCACCCATGCGACCAAAACCGGTTATGACTTCGTCGAAAATCAGCAGTATGTCATTGGCATCGCAGATATCCCGCAAGCGCTGCAGGTAGCCCGCCGGCGGAGGAATGACACCAGCGGAGCCCGCCATAGGCTCCACAATTACCGCAGCAATATTGGAAGCGTCATGCAGTGCAATCAGTTCAACCAGTTCATCGGCCAGATGCCAGCCATGGGCAGGCATACCCCGGGTGTAACTATTTTCTTTAAGCATGGTGTGCGCAAGATGATCGGCATCTACCGCGTTACCAAACAGTTTGCGGTTAGCGCCAATACCACCGACGGAGATGCCACCAAAGTTCACGCCGTGATAACCCTTGGCGCGGCCGATCAGCTTGGTCTTGGTGGGCTGACCCTTGAGCCGCCAGTAGGCCCGCGCCATTTTTAGTGAGGTATCGGCACACTCTGAGCCCGAGTTAGTGAAAAACACATAGTCCAGACCTTCAGGGGTCAGCGACTTGATTTTATTGGCCAGTTCAAAGGAGCGCGGCTGACCATATTGAAAGGCAGGAGAATAATCCAGAGTTTGCATCTGCCGGGTGACGGCGTCGGTAATCTCCTGGCGATTATGGCCCAGGCCACAGCACCAAAGTCCGGAGAGGCCATCCAGGATACGGCGGCCCTTATCATCAATGTAGTAAGCCCCCTGCGCGCCCACGATCATCCGTGGATCGTCCTTGAACTGGCGGTTGCCGGTATAGGGCATCCAATGCGCTTCGAGTTGTTCGCGTGTCAGTGAAGGCTGTACATCTTGCATGCTGGTCATCGTTTGATTCTCATGAAACGGTTTAATTTACCAATTCTACACGCCAAATTTAGTTTCATAAATCAATACCTATCAATCTAAAGTTTCACTATTATTCATCTAACACATGTTAGGAGATCGTCACATGGCCGGTAAAGCCCTGCTAGGAAACGTCACCGACAACGACTTGCGCCTGCTCAGGGTCTTTCGAGCCGTGGTCAACTGCGGCGGTTTCTCTGCTGCAGAATTGGAGCTCAACATCAACCGTTCCACCATTTCCAGGCATATCAAGGACCTGGAAACACGGCTGGGCGTCACGCTCTGCCGCAGAGGGCGCGCAGGCTTCGCTCTCACCAACGAGGGCGAACAGGTATTCGACAGCGCCATGAAGATCATGGCCGCCATGGAGGAATTTCAGCATGATGTGGACGAGTTACACCATCGACTGACCGGTCCGATGTCTATAGCGCTGTTTGATAAAACAGCCTCCAACCCCGCCTGTCATATCCACCGTGCTTTTGCACAATTTGATCAGGCCGCGCCTGAGGTTGCACCGGAGGTTCACGTAGAGCCAATCAATGCCATTGAACGGGGCGTGATGGAAGGGCGCTATCAGTTGGGCGTAATCCCGGATCACAGGCCCTCCGCCAGCCTGGACTACTATCCCCTATTCGACGAGCAGATGTACCTGTATTGCGCCATTGGGCACCCACTGTTCGATACAGCTGAAGACAACATCACCGCGGCTCAGGTGCGAAAGTGCCGCTATGTGGGCATCGGCTATCATTCACCCAATATGGAAGCCACTCGCAAGCTGCGGCTGAAACGCCACGCCACAGCACACGATCAGGAAGCGGTGGCACATCTGGTACTGTCAGGCCATTATCTGGGCTACCTGCCAGAGCACTATGCAGAAGGGTTTGAGGCAACAGGCAGAATGCGTAAAGTGCTACCAGGCATTTTCCAGTATGTTTGTCAGTTTAGTGCCATCACCCGTCACTCACCTCCGCCATCGCGAGTCGTACAAACACTACTGGATGCACTGATAGCAGCTCATGCCCCAGAATGATTGCCACCCATTAAGTGTGAACAGAGTTGCAAAATCAGCAGAAATTTCACCCGGGGTCACCGAACGCTTGCTAGACTTCATTCAAAGCAGCCTCAGCTAAAGGGATTACGTCATGCGTTGGATCATCGTCTGTATGCTGGTGGGCGCTGGCTACTGGTACCTCTTCGGGTTTGACTATGAAACAGCCAGCCCGAGCTACGAGCAAAAAATGCTGCGCAACAAAAGCGCCATTAGCGACTGCATCAAGAAGGCGGAATACGCTGCCAGCCGCATGGTAAAAAGCGCCGACAACGCCGAGGCGGACTGTGCTGCAAAGCTGAAACTGTACCGGGAAGATGGCGGCTGGCACAGTTACAAAGACTCTCGCCATTAGGCTAAAAAAGACCCTTTACAGCAGGTAGACGACCCTATCTTGGACCGTTTTGAAACTCAGTCCTGATAGCCGGTAATCGATTTGGCAGCCTGGTAGCCAAAGGTCATAGACGGCCCCAGGGTAGCGCCCGGTCCCGGGTAACATGGCAGAGTTGGTGCACTGCAATTGCCGCAGGCATAAAGCCCGCCTATCAGGCTGCCATCTTCGCGCACCACCTGGGCATCCTCATTTATCACCATACCGCCCTGAGTACCGAAATCACCCGGATCCAGGCGCACGGCATAAAAGGGAGGCTTGATCACCGGACCAAGACAGGGATTAGGCGTGACACGCGGGTCTCCATAGTAACGGTCATAGGCTGATTCGCCGCGCTGACACTCTGGATCCACACCTGTCTTCGCGTATTCGTTCATGTTCGCCATGGTCTCTTCCAGACCAGCAGCATCTACATCAATTTTACGCGCCAGCTCTCCAATCGTGTCCGCCTTGGCATAGAACCCCCCCTCTTGATAATTGAAGCTCTTGGGTACCTGCCAGTCGGGGCGGAACGTGCTGTTAAACAACGGACCAACAAAGTAGTTGGCGCGGAAAGTCGCGTCAAAAATCTGCCAGGTCGGATACGTCGGACTCTCAGGTGTATGCTTGGCGAAAGTCTCAAGCTGGAAAGCCATATAGTTCTGGGATTCGTTGCTAAAACGTTTGCCTGCAGGGTTGACGATCACCGAGCCTGGGTAGGATCTCTCCATTACCGATAGGCGGGGAATATCCTCGCCAGGAACGGTAATCGTATTACACCACCAGGCCTCATTGAGCCGATGCATTTTCGCGCCCAGGCGCATAGCTTCATTATGCGCATCCCCGGTATTGTCAAAAGTACCCGCGCTCCACTTGTGGTCAGTTGGCTGCGGCAGGTATTTTTCGCGCATTTCCTGGTTGTGTTCAAAACCACCAGCGGCAAGTACTACAGCCTTGCGCGCCTGTATGCGCAGCGGTTTGCCGTCGCGCATAACCTCCAGACCAATTACCTTACCGTCTTCTTCCACCAAACGGGTCATGCTGGTGTTGAGCCAAAGCGGCATATCGCGATCCAGCATTGACGCCCGCAAGCGCGCCACGCCGGCGCAGCCCGTTCCCAGACGACGGTGATACTTACTTTTTAGCCGCCAGGGAATATCGAGTACGTAATCTACAAAGAGCTTACAAATAGCCTTCCACCAGCCGGGCTGTTGGCCAACCATGACCGCAGCCTCTACCTGGGTGATACCTATCACTCCAGCCAGGTGCATCATCTGATGGGTCCGCCGTATACGCTTCCACTCTTCACCCAATTCACTGGCATCGAAAGTCTCGGGCTCCATTGAGCGGTGGCCTTCCATGCCACCTTCCAGGTTAGTGTAGTAATCGGGATAGTGCTCTAAGGAGACGTAGCGTACCCGGGTGCGCTCATGCAAAAAGTCCACCATTTTGGGGCCGTTTTCCAGGAATGCATCCAACTGGTATTCAGGGACCTCCTCCTCGGTAATCAGCTGGCGCAGATAGGTCTTGGCCTTATCGAAAGAATCGTCAGCTCCCGCTTCCTTGGCATAGCGATTGCCTGGAATCCAAACCCCCCCGCCGGAAATGGAGCTGGTTCCACCGTACAGGTCTGACTTCTCGATCAGCAGCACATCCTTGGTACCCATCTCGTAAGTACAAACTGCTGCCGTCATTCCACCATTGCCGGAACCAACCACTACCACGTCGTAGCTGTAATCCCAATTCTGCTCTGCGCTCATTACTGGCCCCTGCTAATTGATGTGCGCAATGGTAGCCTACTAAAGCGTCGACATACGCAGCTGCCGCAGCGTAACAAGGCATAGGTTTAACAATTTGACCGCACTGTCTCATTCACAGCCCCATTAGTTTAACTATCAGCCTCTTGCGCATCGATGCAAGGCTTGCATACACTCGAGACTCTAGCCATACCAATAACCACAGTAGGGATACATTCATGAAGCGCTTTACCCGAAATACTCTTCTGGCTACGGCTGCAGCCGTCGGCCTGGCCTCCTCAATACAAGTGTTCGCCCACCTGAACGACAAGGAGCCAATGCAGTCCTATCGCCAGTCTTACTTCACTCTACTGGCGATGAACTTTGGCCCCATCGGTGCCATGGTTAAAGGCGAAATGCCCTGGGACGATGCAAAATTGAAAACCTTTGCCAATGAGCTCGCGGCCCTGGGCAGCATGGACGTATCCAGAGCATTCTCTGCCGGCACTGACACGGGTACAACCCGGGCCAAACCCGAGATCTGGGAAAATCAGGATGATTTTAAAGCCAAGCTGGGTGATATGAGAGAAGCCCTGGCCGGATTACAGATTGCTGCAGGCTCTGGTGACAAGAAAATAGTCGCCCAGGCAGTAGGGGCCGCCGGTAAAAGCTGTAAAGCTTGTCACGATGAGTACAAGGCCAAGAACTACCTGAACTAAGAGCAACTACCAAAATGACTGGGGTTGGGGCGCCTGCTCCAAACCCAGCCATAACAAGCCTCCCACCACCACCGCAATCAGCACCGCCCTCCAGGGGCTTACCGGGGCTTCTAGCCCTGCCCTGCCAGTTGCAATGCCACTCCACATAGCCTGCACCAGGGCCTCTTTTCGCCAAAACTGGTGATACAACACAGCCAGCAAGTGCAGCGCAACCAGGCCCAGTAGAAGGTTAAAAGCTACATCGTGAACAACTGCCATAATCTCCTGCAATTGCTGATCGGCCGCATAATAAAGGGGACCTGAGAACAGGATGTCATCGCTGTTAAACAAACCACTGACGGCCTGAAGTAACAGCACAGAAATTAACGCCAATACCGACCAGCCACCGAGAGGGTTATGGCCGGGTGTAGGGCTGTCTTGCCCCCTGAGATAGGTCAACACCGTCTGTGGGCCTGCCAAAAAATCGTTGAACCGGGAATGAACGCTGCCCACAACGCCCCAGATAATTCGGGTGAGTAGCAGCACAATCAGAGTGTAGCCAGTCCACTGGTGTATTTGGTAGCGCTCAAACTCGGCACTCCACCAGGCCAGGCCAACACAGATAACCAAAGCCCAGTGAAAAACGCGGGTAGGAATGTCCCACAGAGGGTGTGGGGAAGGCATGAGCACGTCAGTCCAGCGGGATTAGCGGCAGAAACTCTGGATCAACACCCTGGTAACGGTAAGACCAGGTGCCCTCGCGCAGCATCGCCCGGTGCCTTGCCCCAGGTACAGAGGGGTCAGCTGCATCGTAGCCCGCATCACCGCGGTAAAGAGCGACCAGTTCACCGTCGAACCCCGCCAAGACCGGTAACACCTGCGGAACCGGGGTTTCCCGCTCTGCAGTTATAGCCTCATCAACACTGCCGTATTGGGACAAAACCACCAGAGTCATCCATGTAGGCGGCAGTATGGACAACTCTCCTGCCCGGTGCTCCGCCAGCGCATCAAGTACCGACAGCCAGCGAGAATCGTGAATTTCGCCGCCGTCGATAACCACCTGTTCTTCGCGGTGCAGTGGAGCGGCGTAAATCCAGGTTGAGAAGCGGCGTACCTCGGCCTCGGGTGTGGTCCAGTGACTCAGTAGCACCATGTCCTGTGGACGAGGCTGCTGACCGCACTCTTCCATGGCCTCACGGGCAGCCGCAAAGCGCGCAGCTGCCTCTTCGTCGCCATCACCTGCTGCCATATCTTCCGGGTCAAGACTGCCACCGGGAAACACCCAAAAACCGCCAGCAAATGCCAAAGCCTTATTACGCTTTAGCAGCAGTGTTTCCAGACCCTCAGGACCATCGCGCAGAAGCACCACAGTACTGGCGGGACGGATTGCAGGTTTATCGGACATAGTGACAGGCCTCAACAAAATCGGGCTCAGTTTAACAGCAAGTCCATGCTTTGCCAGAACCGGTATTTGGCCTCGGAGCCGTCCGTGTTAACCTGAAAGTTAATCGATCGAAATACCTTGAATGCAGCCACCCATTCACAGATTAATCGCAGTCTTACTCTACGCCCTCGTCATCAATGCCAATGCCGCTTTACCGGTGCTGGAAGAAGTCGTTGTTGTCGCTCAGCGCGTGGAAGAGTCTGCTCAGCTCACTCCCATCTCCCTGGCTGTCTTCAGTTCGAATGACCTTGAGACATTGGGCATCACCGGTGTCGGCGATATCAGGGCCCAGGTTCCCAACTTCGTAATCGACCAATTCCCCTCCAGCAACCAGACCTTACGTTTGTTCATTCGCGGCATCGGCATCACCGATGTACAGATCACGCAGGACCCCGCCGTTGGTGTCTACCTCGATGGTGTCTACCTCGCCAGATCCACCGGCCTGGCTTCTGAAGTGGCAGATCTGGCACGTATTGAGGTGCTGCGCGGGCCACAGGGTACGCTCTACGGACGCAACACCACAGGCGGTGCCTTAAACCTGGTCACCGAACGCCCCAGTAATGAGGCACTGACATTCACCCAGGTGCTGGGCGCCGGCAACCGCGACCGAGCGCTGGCCCGAACCAGCCTGAATCTGCCGCTGGCCAGTAAACATGCGCTAAAGCTTGCTGCTATGGGCAAGCGAGAAGACGGTTTCGTTAGTAACAACGGCCCTGGTGGCGACTTCGGCGATCTCAAGTCAGAAGGCTACCGCTTTGACTGGCGCTGGCTGATTAACGATGCACTTACTGCAGACTACAGCTGGGACAAATCGCGTATCGAGAGCCACAACTACACACCCCAGGCGGTAGCCCCTGGAATCCCCACGGGCACACCCGTTGATGCTGCCATAGCCAGTTCACAACGCTTCGTACCCTACGGGACAGGGTTATTTGATCATCTTGCCACCAGCGTTCCTTTGTTACCTACTGACACCGAAATTGAAGGCCATGCATTGACTCTCGAGTGGGCCGCACAGAACTTTACGCTCAAATCCATAAGCGCCTACCGCAAAATGGAGGACCTGAGTTACATCGACTTTGCCAGTGGCGCCAGCGCTGAATACAGGGTGGACTTCTCCAGCGTCAGTCTGGGTGCCGACAGTAACAATGCAACTGAATACGACAGCGTGCGCACCCGCCTGGAGCAGGATCAGTTTTCGCAGGAATTGCAGCTATTCACCCAATGGCGCAACTTCGATTTGGTGGCAGGCCTGTATTACTTCGAGGAGCAAGCCAGAGAAAACTGGTTCCCCATGCACCACATATTCAGTTTCCCGGTCATTGAAACGGCAGACCTGGCGACGGCCGTAAACATTCGTGCCGAGGACAATTTTATTGATAACACTGCTCTAGCTGCCTATGGCCACCTCACCTGGACCCCGCTAGACGACTGGCACTTGACCGTCGGCTGGAGACACTCTCGAGATGAGCGAGAGGTCAGCCGCCGGTTCAGGCAAGACAATTATCTGGACTTTGGCTCGTCAGTGCTAGGCCCCTTTGAAAGCATCAACTTCCAGGCAGATGCCGCCGAAGACTTCAAGGATAATTCTTTCAGCGTGATGATAGAACACGATCTGCGAGCCGATACTCGGCTCTATGGCAAGCTGGTCGAAGCCTACAAAAGCGGCGGCTTCAATACCCGCGACCCCGACCCGGAGTATTTTGCCAAGGGCTTCGACGAAGAAAAAAACCGCACCCTCGAGCTGGGCATGAAAGCAGAGTGGCTGCAGCGCGCGCTGCGAGTAAACGCAGCCCTTTTCTATTCTGATTTCCAGGACATGCAGCTCAACTTCCTGTTACCTGGCAGCATCTCTGACACCCGAGTGTTCAACACTGGTTCGGCCAATCTGGCAGGGGTGGAGCTCGAAGCAGTCAGCTTTCTTGGCCGCAATCTTTTGCTCAGATTAAATTACGCCTATTTGCACAGTGAAATTGAAGATGTCGACGACCCTTTTACCGGCGAGCCCCGCGCCTTCGGGTTTGATAACGCGCCTGAAAATAGTGCCAGCATCAATATGGACTACCGTTTTCCCGCTATGAGCTACGGCAGCTGGAGCGCCAATATCAATGCCAATTATGTAGACGATCGCAACAGCAGCGACGACTTGCTGGCTATCGATTCCTACGCCCTGCTAAACGGTCGCTTAAGCCTTTCTGAGATCCCGCTCCCTGCCGGCGAACTGACTCTGTCAGCATGGGTGAAGAACGTTCTGGATGATGAGTACGTTAATTTCACCATCGGCAACCTGCCCCATGCGTCCCGGGCTGTACTCTGGGGAGAACCGCGTACCTGGGGACTGGATCTCAAGTACAGCTATTAAAAATCCCTACCCGGGGTGCAACTTGCGATACCAGTGCCTTTGCCAAGCACGGCTAAAGCTGGAAACTAGAGCACCGTAACCAATAAACTTCGAGAAACGTATGCGCAGATTCACTGCCCTTTTGTTACCCGCCCTGGTATGCGCCCTACCGGTCCTCGCTCAAACGAGTGTTGTAGCGCCTGAGGCTGATACTATTGAAACAGACGCATCGCCCTTGCCGCTGCGACCATACACGCTTAGCGAAGCGCGCCAACCTTGCGATAATTACGACGCTCTGCGCCGCCCTCGTTTCGGCGACACTCACGTGCACACCGCCTGGTCCTTTGATGCCAACTCACAGGACACCCGCAACAAGCCTGAAGATGCTTACAAGTTCGCCAAGGGCGGCCGCATGGGAATACAGCCCTATGACGACGGTGACCAGCCCATGCGCCATATTCAAATCGATCGCCCACTGGACTTTACCGCTGTGACGGACCACTCCGAATTTATGGGCGAAATGCGCATGTGCACTACACAAGGGTCTCCTGGCTACTGGCACCCGGTGTGTATTGCCCATAGACACATGCCTCAATTATCCTTCGGCACCTTTGCAGCCTACGGTCTGGCTGGCAAACAGCGCTGGGGTTTTTGCGGCGACGACAACAAAGAGTGTTTTGGCGCTGCAGTAGACACCTGGAAAGACGTGCAACGTGCTGCAGAGGAGGCTTATGACCGCAGTAGTGAATGCAGTTTTACCAGCTTCGTCGGTTACGAGTGGACAGCATCGGTCGGCAGCGGCCAGAACCTGCACCACAATGTGGTGTTTAAGAACGATAAAGTACCGGGCCGGGCCCTGTCCTGGATCGAATCCCCATCTCAGGTCCACCTGTGGGACTATCTCGATCAAGAGTGCCTTGAGGACCAACCTGGCTGCGACGCGGTTGTCATTCCCCACAACTCCAATCTCAGCGGTGGCTTGATGTTTGAAAGCGCAAGGATTGAAGATGCCGACATTCCAGAGGGGCCGGTAACCGCCCAGGAGGCGCGCCGCCGAGCTCGCTGGAACGTATTGTTTGAAGTCATGCAGCACAAAGGCTCCTCCGAGTGTGACAATCGCACAGCCACCTGGTCTGAAGACGAGTACTGCAATTTCGAAAAAATGGGCTATGACAGCTTTGGCGGGAAGAACACCGGGATGGCTGAGGGCGGCGCCATGGAATGGATGACTTACTTTGTCGGCGACGAGGCGCTCCCCAAAACCAAGCTCCCGAACGAAACTAACTTCCTTCGCTATGCATTGAAAAAGGGCCTGCAACAGCAGGCTGAGCTCGGCGTGAACAGCTTCAAATATGGACTGATCTCCAGCACAGACACTCACATCGCCGCACCCGGTCTTGCCATGGAAAAGAATCACCCTGGCCACGGTGGTGCGGGCATGGGTGCTGGTGACGGCATCCCGAAAGGACTTCCTGACGAACTGGAATACGGCCCGGGTGGTCTTGCCGTTTTATACTCCGAAGAGAATACCCGGGACTCCATCTTCGCGGCCATGCAGCGGCGCGAAGCGTACGCAACCAGCGGCACTCGCCCCGTACTTAGATTCTTCGGCGGCTGGGACTATCCAGATGAAGTCTGCAACTCAGCGGACATGGTAGCCCGGGGATACTCAGGCGGCGTGCCCATGGGAGGCGACCTTAGCCCGCCGCCGGTCGCAGACGCAGCGCCGAGGTTCATTGTCTCTGCACTTGCCGATACTGGCACTGCACAATACCCCGGTAATCCCCTGCAGCGTATCCAGGTCATTAAGGGCTGGTATGAAGACGGCGACTTACAGGAGTCAGTGCTGGATGTAGCTGGCGGCGACAACGATGCCAGTGTAGATCTCAGTACTTGCGAGACCAGCGGACGCGGGCACGCTCAGTTGTGCAGTGTATGGCAGGACAAGAATTTCAATCCCAATGCGCAGGCATTCTATTACACCCGCGTTCTGGAAAACCCCAGCTGTCGCTGGAGTCAGCGCCTGTGCGCAGCCGCGGGGGTAAGCTGCGAAGATCCGGCGTCTATTCCCGAGGGCATGGAAAGCTGCTGTTCAGCAGAGCATCAAAAAGTAATTCAGGAACGCGCCTGGAGTTCGCCCATCTGGTATACGCCAGAGGCGTCAAATCTACGGCCAAAAGTAGTCTCATCCCAGAGCTCCGAAGGTGGCCAGCTCGCTGAAGTAAGAAAGCCCTAATTCGTCGATAAGTGGCTGTGGATTAAGTGACTCCATTGTGAAATACCGCTCAGGACAAAGCGCGAGCTGCCATGGACAAATCGAAGCCTATCCCGCGCGCCTGACCAGCAGCCTGCTCGCGTTCGTCCGATTCCCGGGATAACACCCAGAGATTCGTGCAGCGAGTGCCGGTGCGGCAAAAAGCGAATACTGGCCGCTGCTCATCGTCGAAAAGGTCGGTCATTTCCTGGAGGTGATCACCGGGGAAGTTCATAGCAGTGATTGGCAGATAGTGGTATTCAAGCCCCGCTGCCTCAGCAGCCTTGGCAATTTCTGCGCTACTAGGCTGCCCGCTTTCCTCGCCATCCGGGCGGTTATTGAGCAAAACTTTGTAACCTGCCGCTGCAATATCGGCGACCAGATCTGCACTGATTTGGCCCGCAACGGCTACCGTGTCTGTAAGCTTGTATGAATTCATATCGTTACCTCCGAGGGGCGTTATACCAGAGGCCACTGTCGCGCACCAGCGATGATAATAGCGCTCTATTGACCGCAGAACTGCGGCTCACGTTTCTCCCTGAAAGCACGAGGACCCTCCCTAGCATCCTGGCTCATCATCACTGCAGCTGCCTGCTCCATCTCGTACCCAAAGGCATCGGCCCAGGGTAAGGTGTGTGTTTCCAGGGCCGTGCGTTTGATAGCCTGAAGCGCCAGCGGTGCCTGACGGCAGATATTGTGTGCATAGTGTTCAGCTCTGGCCTGTAACTCAGCCAGAGGGACTACCTCGGACACCAGGCCCATAGCCAATGCATCGCTGGCATTGATGGGCTCACCGCCCAACAAAATCCGCATTGCGTGAGCCCAGGGCAACTGTCGTGCAAGGCGCACCATCGAGCCGGCTCCCGGCACAATCCCTACCTTGGGCTCGGGAAGCGCAAACTGGGCGTGATCAGCAGCAATACGGATATCGGTTGCCTGGAGCAATTCAGTGCCGCCACCCAGGGCTCGGCCATTAATGGCGGCTATGACAGGTTTGTATAAGGGCTCGCCCTTAAGCACAATTTTGTCAGGGATCGACGGATCAGCAAGCAGGCGTTCCTCAACCGGGCTCTCCGGCTGCTTTGCACCTGTCCACAGTGGAATAACCTCAGCGAGGTCACCTCCGCAGCAAAAGTCTACTTCACCCGCTGCAGTGAGGACGGCCACTCGGATGGCATCATCGTTGCGCACTTCGGCCCAGGCGTCGGCAAGTTCCACGAATGCGTCTGCGTTGAGCATATTCTTCGCCTCGGGCCGATTCAGCGTAATCCACGCCTGGGGACCGCGCTTTTCCAGGATGATAGCTGTCATTTACCGCACTCCTTATTATCGATGATCATGAGGTTAGTTCATTGCCGCATAGTGCCCAAGGCATCGTGCAGAAAACGGCCGCGAGGTACATCGGCTTGAACTGCCTGCTAAAGGCCGGTTAGGCCTTCCCACAACAACTTTGCACCCACAATGATCAGGAAGAAACTGATCACTTTATAGTAAAAGCTGGGGTTGGAAATTTTTACCAGATGGTGACCGATACGCACGCCCAGGGGCGCCAGAGGCACCAGAGCCAGCGAATAGAGAAGATTTTCAGGACTGAACTGCCCGAGCATGCTGTAAGGAACAAGCTTTACAACGTTGACCACTGCAAAGAAAATCCCAACCGTTCCCGCGTAAAGCAACGGGTTCAGCTTTTTCGGCAGCAAATACATGGTGAACGGCGGCCCGCCGGCGTGAATACTGAAGCTGGTGAAGCCCGCCAATGTGCCAAAGAAACCTGCGGCCCCAACATTGTGTTGCGAGGCGCTCCGAGATTGCAGACCACATAATTGCTGCAGCCCAAACAACAAGGAGAGCACACCAATCAGTATGCGCATGTAATCATCTTTCATGGCATCTGCAGCCAGATAGCCGACACCAAGACCCAGCATCGCCCAGGGCAACAGCAACTTCAAAGCACGTTTGTCGAACTGCCCCCAGTAAGTTCGCACCACGAAAGCGTCCATCACCACCAGAATGGGCAGGAGAATAGCGGCGGCCTGGGTGGGCGACATAACCAAGGCCATCAAGGGCACTGACAACACTGCTACGGCACCGCCAAAGCCACCCTTGGCAATCCCGTAGAGCAGTACCGCGGGGACACTGACCAGATAAAAACCGGGATCGGAGAACAAGGACTCGATCAGTCGATCAGTCCATACTCACTGCCTAGCACATCAATGATCTCTGCTTTGGGGTTGTCACTGAGCACTATGGGCTTACCTATAATCTTCTCGGCAATGCCCGTATAGGTAGCGGAGACTTGCATTAGCACCGCTGCCGGCAGTGCATTATCCCTGGCCAGGGCCTGACGGTCATCCATGCGGTCCTTGTTTAGCAGAATATCAGGATCGGGGAAATGGTTGAGCAGCAACTGGCGGAAGTCTTCCTTGGAATTTTCCACCACTTTGCCGTCTCGCCATGCTGGACCGTCCCAGATACGCGATGAGTCGGGTGTGCCAACTTCATCCATATAGATGAGTTTCTCTTGTCCAGACTTGTCGGTGACGTAGCCGAACTCAAATTTAGTATCGACAAAGACCTGGTCCAGCTGCGACAGTCTGGTACTGATAAGGTCAAAGCCCTCTTTTAGCAGTTTTTCGTACAAGTCCACATCTGCCAGCTTGTTAAAATTAAAGGCCTGGTAATTGCTATCGATATCACTGCGGGTAATGTTTACATCGTCCACCGCCGGCACACCCGGAATTCCCTCGAGAATACCCTTGGTGGAGGGTGTAATTAACAATTCAGGTAACTTCTGGTCCTTTTCGAGCCCATCAGGAATTTCGATACCGCAGAATTCACGTTCTCCCTTGGCGTAGGAGCGCCACATGGAACCGGTTATATACTGTCGTGCAATTGCTTCAATCATGACGGGTCTAGCTTTTTGCACAATCCATACCAGCGGATGGGGAATATCCAGGATGTGGCTATCAGCAAGCCCTTGTTGACGGAAACTCTCGAACCAATGATTGGATATCGCATTGAGAGCGGCACCCTTGCCGGGCACACCATTCATTCCACCCTCACCGTGCCAGATACAATCAAAAGCCGATATTCGATCGGAGATGACCATGATGGCCAGCGGCGCATCAACCGCCACATCGTAGCCACGCTCAGCGATCAACCGAGCGCTGTCTGCCTCGTTTAACCAGTACACAGAGCGCACCTTGCCGCTATGAACAGGGGCTCCAGTGCGAATGGGAAGATCGTTGTTAACAGCCAGTACTTTGTTGGCAAGACTCATGTTTAGTTTCCACTAACGTATATTCAAAAAGTCGGCAAGCCCCGGCTAGCCGATAGCTGGGGGATTTTAGCAGAGGATATGCGCGCCACCAAATGACCAAGTCAATTCGGGCAATTTGTGAATGGTCTGTGTAAAATGGGCTCTCGAATTACCCCACTGGACCGACAGGAAAGATTGCATGAATCAGCCACAAACTCCCTACCAGATACTTGGAGAGGATGGCATCCGTAAACTGTCCGGTGCATTTTACGACCTCATGGATGAGATGCCCGAAGTGGCAAAGCTGCGTGCTATGCACGCCAGCGATCTCGACCCTATGAAGGAAAAGTTGGCTCAATACCTCACCGGCTGGATGGGTGGTCCGCCGCTCTACGCTGACAAATACGGCACCGTGTGCATGACCGAACCCCATGAGCCCTACCACATCGGCCCTGAAGAACGTGATCAGTGGCTGCTTTGCATGGACAAGGCACTGGAACGTATGGAGGCCAGCGATGAGTTGGTTGAGATGTTAAAAGTACCGATGTTCCGCATAGCGGATGCGGTCCGCAACCGCGAAGGCCCAAGCGCGGCCACCTCTAACAACAACATTATCGCCTCTCACTAACTGGTTTTAACTATGTCTCTTAAACTGCCACTCCTGCTGGCGACGCTCTCGTGTCTTGCCATTAGCTCCATCGCCCATAGCAACGAGGACCCGGTTGAAGAAGAAATTCTGATTACCGCCAGTCGCGTTGCTCAAGAGGCAAAGTCTCTGCCCTTGGCCTGGTCAAACATCGACGAGGACGCCCTTGCACTCACCGGCCACGTGCACATTAACGAAGCGATGCAGCGCGTAGCCGGGGCCTGGATTAGTCGGGGTAATGGCCAGGAAAGCTTGCCCGCATTGCGCTCCCCCGTACTTACCGGGGCGGGGAGCTGTGGTGCTTTTTTCATGGCCGCTGACGGCATCAGCCTGAGAGCGCCGGGGTTTTGCAACATCAACCAATTGTTCGATGCCAATACCGAGCAAGCTGAGCGCATTGAGGTTATTAAAGGGCCAGCAACCGCTCTTTACGGTGGTGGCGCTTTACACGGCGTGATCAATATCATCAGCCCGGCACCTTCCAATATCAACGATCTAAGTGTCGAGGCCGGGCCCGACGATTATTACCGGGGAAAATATGCCTACGGTCACAGCGGAGACACTCACGGTTTGAGCATTCGTTTAAACGGCACCAGCGACGGTGGCTACAAGGATGATTCGGGCTACGACCAACAGAAGTTTTCACTCAGGCATGACTACAACGGCATAGACTGGGACATCGTAAGCGCAGTCAACTACAGCAACCTGAATCAGGAGACTGCGGGATTTATCAGGGGCTACAAAGCCTACGAAGACCAGGACCTGAAACAACTCAACCCCAATCCTGAGGCCTATCGCGATGCCTGGTCGCTGCTCGCCTATAGCCGCGCCAGCCGCGACCTGAATGACAATCACTCCTTAGTGATCACCCCCTACGTAAGGGACAACGAAATGGAATTCCTCATGCACTTTTTGCCCTGGCAGCCAGTGGAGGAAAATGGTCACAGCAGTCTGGGGCTGCAAGGCGCGCTTTACAGCGATATGGGAAACTGGAGCTGGATTAATGGCCTGGAAGGAGAGTACACCGATGGCTGGCTTAAGGAATTTCAGGCGGAGGAATTCAGCCCTAACCAACCGGCAGGTGTGCACTATGACTACCAGGTAGATGCCACCATGGCCGCAGCCTTCAGCCAGGCCACCTGGAACCAGGGCAACCTGGAAGTTACCGGAGGCCTGAGACTGGAGTACAACCGCTACCAATACGACAACAAAACGGGTGACGGTCCAGCCTGTGAGCCAAGCGCAACCGCTTGCCGCTTCTATCGCCCCGCGGACCGCAACGACAGTTTTACCAACTGGTCTCTCAATGCGGGCGCAAGCTATGCCCTAACAGATCAGCATCTTGTCTACCTGCGCTACGCCAACGGCTTCCGTGCGCCCCAGGCTACTGAGCTTTATCGCCTGCAGTCAGGGCAGCAGGTCGCCGACCTGGATTCAGAAGAACTGGACAACCTGGAACTGGGACTGCGCGGCACTATCGCTAACAGGCTCCAATATGATGCGTCTGTGTTTTACATGAAAAAAGACGAGGTTATCTTTCAGGATGCCAATCGCCAGAATGTCAGTGGTGCCAGCACCAAGCATCAGGGCCTCGAGCTGAGTCTGGATTATCGGCTTACCGAAAACTGGTACCTCAATGGCGCTGCAAGTTTTGCCCGCCACCGTTACGACAGTGCAATCGACCTGCTCGGTTCCTCAGGCGACATCAAAGGCAACGATATTGACACTGCCCCCAAGCGCTTTGGCAGCGCTAGACTGGGGTGGGACTTTAACCCTGACAGTGTTGCGGAGCTGGAATGGGTCTACATGGGATCTTATTACCTGGAGCCCGATAACAATCACAAGTATGACGGGCATTCCCTGGTCAATTTACGCGTGAGTTCGCAGCTTTCGTCACGCTGGCGAGGAACCCTGCGAGTGACCAATTTACTTGATGAGGACTATGCCGAGCGAGCGGACTTCGGCTTTGGTGATTACCGATACTTCGTGGGGCAGCCGCTGGGGGCCTACGTGGAGATCGGATACAGCCTTGGCCGATAGTGCATGACTTTACCGGGACGGTGCGCATAAACGACAACAAGGACCTGGAAAGGCGATTCCTAAGGCCCAGGCCCCCTCGCAGGACAGAGGCATCAACGAATGGCAGAAATGCCCACCGCATCACGAATCCTGGCCATCAACGCAGAACTATGTTCCCTGGCCCGCTGCGCGCCCTTGAGCAACTCACTCTCAATGTGCCCGGGATCATCCATTAGTTCGTTGTAGCGTTCCCGCGCTGGCGCGAGCTCAGTGTTAATCAATTCAAACAACTGCTTCTTGGCTTCACCCCAGGCAATACCCTCTTCGAAATCCTTGCGCATACGAACAATTTCCGCCTCATCGGCAAAAGCTGCCCACACCTGAAATACGGTGGAATCGTCAGGATCCTTGGGCTCACCGGGCTCCAGCAGGTTGGTCTTGATCTTGTTGATATGCTTGCGCAACTGCTTTTCGGGCAGAAACAGTGGAATCGTGTTGTTGTAACTCTTGGACATTTTGCGACCGTCCAGACCCTGCAGCACGGCCACATTGTCGTCCACCACTGCCGCCGGCAGGGTAAAAACATCAGCAAAATTGTGATTGAAGCGACCTGCTATGTCGCGAGCCATCTCCACATGCTGGATCTGGTCGCGGCCCACTGGGATGTTATTGGCATTAAACATGAGGATGTCGGCGGCCATCAGTACCGGGTAGCTAAACAGGCCCATAGTGACCGCAAAATCAGGGTCCTCCCCTGCTTCCTCATTCGCCTGCACCGCAGCCTTGTAGGCGTGGGCGCGGTTCATAAGCCCCTTGGCGGCATTGCAGTTGAGTACCCAGGTAAGCTCAGGGATTTCAGGAATATCCGACTGCCGATAGAACACCGCCTGCTCCGTGTCCAAACCCAGAGCCAACCAGGTAGCAGCAATTTCCTTGGTGGACTGGCGCACCAGCTCAGGGTCCTGACACTTGATCAACGCGTGGTAGTCGGCCAGGAAAAAGAAAGAATCCAGTGATTGGTCCCGAGAAGCAGTGATAGACGGACGAATAGCGCCTACATAGTTGCCCAAGTGAGGGGTGCCGCTAGTGGTAATCCCGGTGAGAATGCGTTGCTTGGCCATGAACGATTATCTGTCTGAGAAAAAGGCGCCAATGATACCTAGCTTAGCTATAGCTGGCTATCCTGCAGTCCTTCTAACAGCTGCTGGTATTGAGGCTGTAGGCTTTTAATCCCATAGGCAGAGAGATCCGGTGGTATGGCCGCCTGCTCTGCCTGCTGCAGAATCAGGGCAACGGCTGAGGCGGCTTCTCTATCAGGGTCATCGGGGCAGGACTGATAGCGACAGCTCTCAGGATACAGCTCCCGATAGGCCAGGCGATCTGGCACAACCGGCACACAGGACGCGGACACAGCCTGCATAACCGCAAGCCCCTGGAACTCGTGCAAGGCCGTGGAGAGAATAATATCCGCTCCCGATTGCAGCGCCTGATAAACCGTAGGTGACTCCACGTAGCCAAACTGTACCAACCGGTGACGGAACTCTTGCTCAATTCTGGCAAACACATCCGGAGAGTTGCGAAACTGCTGGCCAGTAACGGCGAGCTGGTAGTCCAACGACAGTAACTCCAATCTCTGGAGTATTCTGTAAAGCCCCTCCCCGCCCTTATCGTGTTCAAATCGGGCGCTCCAGAGAATTCGAAGCGTCCTGGGCTGATCTCGCTGCGGCCAGGCGTCACCGGCTTCGGCGATATCGCGCAGCAAAGGTACAGGCAGCACCACAGCCTTATCTTCCAGGGCGTCTACCACTCCGGCAGGTACATAGTCCGGCAGACGACCCAGTAACTGACGACAGCCGCTAAAGAAACTGTCTCGGTTGTGCGCCGAATTAAATGCAAGGCTATCGGCAGCCATCGCGCTATACAAGCTCACCATTTGCGCTTCCAGCAGACCGTGCTGTTGACGATCCTGAGGGAAATCAAACTGGTTTTCGTGAAAATATAGCAGGCTGGGCACTGTCGCCAATGCAGGCACCAAGCCTCGTAAGGTAGCCAGGTCCACCATTGAGGTGGCTATCAGTAGCTGAAAATCGCTCTCAAGCACCTGCCGCTCGGCCACACTCCAAAATAATGCGTTACCGCGCACCCGCCAACTGAAATGCCGTGGCGGAAGCTCCAGTTCTACCCATTGCCAATGGGGGAACATCAGCTGCAGTGCTCGCTGCCAGTAGCGGTGACTCTGGGCAGCATAGGCAGAGAGAAGGAGAATTCGCACTGCGCTTCAACTGGCGCTCAGACGGCCCCGGTAGTTAAAAAAGCGCCGCAATACTTTACTGAGGTTGCAGGCATCAGCAGTACCGGCCAATTCACGTATGGAGTGCATTCCAAAGGTGGGCACCCCAATATCAAGGGTACGCACACCAACGCCACCGGCGGTAATCGGACCTATGGTGCTGCCGCAGGCCATATCCGTTCTTACTACAAAAGACTGCACTGGCACGCCTTCCTGAGCCGCCAACATACGGTAAAGGCCTGTAGTCTCGCTATTGGATGCGTAGCGCTGATTGGCATTGATTTTGATGACAGGCCCTTTATTGAGAATTGGACCGTGATTTTCATCATGGCGATCTGCGAAGTTAGGATGAATACCATGGGCATTGTCAGCCGAGATCATCATGGAGCGTTCGGTAAGCGCAGAGTAGGCATTCAGGTCACCGGCAATGCGCCGCAACACGGATTCAAGAAGCGGCCCCTGGGCACCAGCGGCAGACAGGCTGCCTACCTCTTCATGATCGTTACAGACCAATAGCACACTCGCTGCGCCGTCCCACTGTTGCAGGGCACGCAGCCCTGTATAGCAGCTGAGCAGGTTATCCAGGCGAGCAGAAGCAATAAAATCACCGCGTAACCCGACGACCGCTGCAACCTGGGTGTCGTAAAAACACAGCTCGTAATCCAGTACTTTCTCTACGCCACAGTCCGGGTGCTCATGCAACAAGCGTTGATACAACAACTCTCGAAAATCGCCTTTCTCGCCCTCCGGCATTTGACACAGCACAGGGGGAATGTCTTTTTGTGGATTGATGGAACGGCTCTTGTTCGCCTCGCGATCCAGGTGAATGGCCAGGCTGGGAATGGTAGCGATGGCATCGCGAAAGTCGACCAAAGCCGTTCGCAGCTTGCCTCCTTCACACTGGAAGCTGACGCGCCCGGCCAATGACAGGTCCCGGTCAAACCACGGATTGAGTAAAGCACCGCCATAGACCTCTACACCCAGCTGGAAATAGCCCTGGCTGGTTCTCTCTGGCGTTGGCTTGACCATCAGACAAGGACTATCGGTATGCGCTCCAACCATACGCAGACCTTCGGCTGGGCCAGCCTCTGAGCCAATACCAAAGGCAACAATTGAGCTGCCATTACGCGTGACGAAGTAACGGCCACCGGATTCTAACTGCCAGTGGGTGTCTTCGGCCAGCTGCACAAAACCACTGCCCTGAAGCTGCCGCACCATCTGAGTTACCGCGTGAAAGGGCGTAGTAGCAACTGCCAGAAACTCACAGAGCTCGCGGTTAAACTGTTCTTGGTCAGACATCGTTTTATTCCTCTTCCATGGCGTTTTTACCGATACTGCGCATACGGGCGAACAGGCTGGAGGTATCCCAACGACCACCACCCATAGCCTGGACATCGCTGTAGTAGCCGTCTACCGCCTGTGTCACCGGCAAATCCAGACCCAATCGTTTCGCCTCGGCCAGCACCATGCCCAGGTCCTTGCGCATCCAGTCGACGGCAAAACCATGCTCATAGTCACCCGCCAGCATGGTCTGGTAGCGATTCTCCATTTGCCAGGACTGGGCGGCGCCCTGCGATATCACTTCAACCACTGCCGCCGAATTCAGCCCCGCCTGCTCGGAAAACTCAAATGCCTCGGCCAAACCTTGCACCACACCAGCAATACAGATCTGGTTGACCATTTTTGCCAACTGACCACTACCCGCGGGCCCCAGCAATCGGACACAACGAGCATAGCAGTCGATAACGGACTGAGCGCTCTCGAACACTGACTTTTCGCCACCGACCATCACTGTCAGCGCGCCTTTCTCGGCTCCCGCCTGACCACCTGACACGGGTGCATCGAGAAAACCCACCCCGGCATCCGCGGCTGCCACAGAAAGCTCCCTGGCCAAGTCCGCTGAAGCCGTCGTGTGATCAATAATGATCACGCCTGGGCGTGTACCAGCAATGATACCCTTTTCGCCGAGCACCACACTTCGCACATCTTCGTCATTGCCCACACAGAGGCAGACGATATCAGCGCCTGTCGCAGCCTCACGCGGGGAGTCTGCAAAGTTGCCGTCATACTGAGCGGCCCATTTCTGCGCCTTTTCCGCTGTTCGGTTATAGACGGTGACCTCGTGACCCGCCCGCTGCAGATGACCCGCCATGGGATAACCCATGACACCGAGACCGACAAATGCGAGTTTCATACACTCTCTCCAATCAGGCCAGCCAAATGCCGTAGAGCAAGGCTGCCAGCACTATTCGATAATAGACGAAGGGCATCATGCCCACCCGATCCAGCAGCCGCAGGAAAACGGAAATGCATGCATAGGCGGTTAACGCAGACATCAACGCAGCCCCACCCATCAACGCCCAGTCAACCGCTGTGTCGGCCTGGACAAGACTCCAGCCTTTTACTATGCCGGCTCCGGTAATCACCGGTATCGACAGAAGAAAAGAAAAACGCGCTGCATCCTGACGGCTCAAATTCAACAACAAGGCTGCAGTAATGGTCACGCCCGAACGAGACACCCCGGGTATCGGCGCGAAGGCCTGCGCCAGGCCAATGAACATGGCAACACCAATATTCAGTGAGCGATATCTTGGGGTGCCCTCGGCGTGACGGTCGGCATAGCCCAACAGCAGTCCAAACAACAGTGTAGTAGTGGCGATTACCGGCAGGTTACGAGCGTGCGCCTCGATGAAGTCACCCTGCAGCACTCCCACCAGTCCGGCAGGGGTAGAGGCCAATAGCAGATACCACACCATACGACTATCATTGCTGGAGGGCGCGCCTCCCAGAGAGTGAAGCCAGGCTGTAGCGATTTTGCGTAAGTCATTCCGGTAGTAGGCAATAACCGCAGCGAGAGTGCCGACATGCACAGAGACATCAAACGCCAAGCCCTGGTCAGGCCAATCCAACACCAGTGAAGGGATTACCAGGTGAGCAGAGCTTGAGATGGGCAAAAACTCGGTGAGCCCCTGCAAAATAGCCAGAACCAGCGCCTGAAACCAGTCGATCACACGCGTTTTCCCTGTTCAGAAATTTTCTTCCAGTTAATTTTATCTCTGACATAGATGGGCTGCACTTGCCTGGCCGATTGCATTTCGCCGCGGGAGGCAGCTACCAGGGCACTAGGGATAAGGTCTCTTGCTTCTGGCAGTAGTTGGGGATGTGAATGGCAGATTGCGCTGCGGACGGCATCGGCACAGCCCTCCAGGAACTCACAGCCACTACCAACACCGGTCGCCTTGGCTACACCTGCTGGTAATACCACCTCCTCAGGCGCGCAAGCCTGAGCCGGCGCCAGAGCGACAGGCACACCATTCTCGATGCGATAACAGGCGAAATAGATCTCATTGATTCTGGCATCCAGAGCACTAAACACAATGTCACCTTCAACAGCGAGTGCTTGACGAACAGCCGTCTGGGCCTGGCAGGCTAAAGTCGAAACAGGTATGGCAGGCAGGCCAGTTGCATAAGCAAGCCCCTGTACCGCACTGGCAGCGATACGCAACCCGGTGAACGAACCCGGGCCACAGCCGTATGCAACAGCCTCAATTCCGTGTGTCTGCAATTGACCGTTTGGCAACAGATCACGCAGCATGCCAAATAAGCGCTGGCTATGCTGTCTCGGCGTAATTTCGTGCCGCTGACGAAGCTCCGGGTCGTTCCAGTATGCGACGGAACATGCCTCCGTCGCGGTTTCAATGGCTAATATGCCTTTCATGGGCCTGTGATTTGATCCGGAGGTAGGTGTTAAACTGAATTATCCCACAGCATACAGGCAGTAAGAACCACCCGTGAGCAATTTCATGACAACCGGCCCCAGGATAAGCGGGTTAATTCTGGCTGGCGGCGCTGGACGCAGAGCAGGTGGCGCGGACAAGGGGCTGCTCGACTGGCAGGGCCGCCCGCTAATAGAACATGTGTATCGTGCAATTGTGCCGCAAGTCGATGAGGTGTTCATCAGCTGCAATCGCAATCGTAATCGGTACGCCGCCCTGACGAACGTCACCAGAGCTGACCTGCGCGCCGACTACCAGGGGCCTTTAGCGGGCATGGAAGCAGCGGCCACCAACCTTTCATGTCCGCTAGTGCTGGTAATTCCCTGCGACACCCCTACCCTGCCCAGCAATCTGGCACAGCACTTGCTGGTAGGGCTTGAAAGCTCACCGCACGACAGTGTTGCCTACGCAACAACAAGAGATGGAGGGCAGTACCTCTGCGCTCTGTTACGAACCAAATGTCTAGGTTCACTAACCGAATATCTCGACGGCGGTGGCCGGGCCGTTCGGCACTGGTACGATCAGGTAGGCGCTATCGCTGTTGATTTCGATGACCAGAGAGAGTGCTTCCTCAACCTCAACAATCTCAGCGATCTGACTGATTAAGGCATAAAAAAACCCGCCGTCATTTCTGGCGGCGGGTTTCATCATTTAGCAATCAGCTACTATTTCTTCTTAGCTGCGGCCTTGCGCTTGGGAGCGGCCTTTTTCTTGGCTACAGCCTTTTTAGGTGCCGCTTTCTTGGCTGCTACCTTTTTCTTTGCAACTGCCTTCTTAGGGGCTGCTTTTTTCTTGGCCGCTACCTTTTTCTTTGCGGCTGTTTTCTTGGGAGCCGCTTTCTTGGCCGCTGCCTTTTTCTTGGGTGCTGCCTTGGCTTTTTTCTTGGCTGCTGGTTTTTTCTTCATTGCAGCCTTAAGCTTTTTAGCGGCAGCACGAGATTTAGCTACAGCTTTCTTCTCAGCAGCCTTAACTTTGGCCATTGCCTTCTTTTCCGCTGCAGCAAGCTGCTTAGCAATACGCCTTTCAAGTGCAGCGAGCTTCTTGGCATCAGACTTGGCGCGATTCTTCATCCACTTTTCAGCCACTTTGGCCAGGTGGCTCGCTTTGTCCATCTCGGCTTTGGCCGCCAGTTCTGCCTTCTTGGCCAGTGCTTTTTCCTGTGCTGCGAATTTCGCCGCCTTTAACTTGGCCGCATCTGATAAATCAGAAGCACGCTTCTTGGCAGCATTCATTTTTTCACGCATTGCTTTAACCTTGACTGAATGTTTCTTGGAGGCATTTTGGGCAGCTTTAACCGCTCGCTTATTAGCAGCGGTGGCTTTCTTTCCAGCCTGTTTACGGGCAGCGTCGATTTTCTTGCGCGCACCCTCGAGGGACTTCTTCTCGGCATCTAGTGCCTTTTGCAATTTAGCCAACGCTTCATTTGCGCGTGCGACTGCGGGTGAAACCTCTGCCTTCTTAGCTGGGGCTTTACGAGCTACAGCCTTTTTTGCAGCGGGACGTTTCTTAGCAGGCGCCTTTTTGCGGGAAGCCGGGGCTTTCTTCGCAGCAGTTTTCTTCTTTGCCGTTGCCATTACGTTCATCTCCAGAGTTGTTAGTCAGGTAACGCAAGTTAAAAATAGCAACAAAGAACAACGCTTACAACCATCGATCAACACAAAAAATACGGTTAAATCAATGACCTGCGGGGCAAAAATACAACTCGAATCACAAAATAAAAAACGAATAAAAAAAGAAAAACCTTCGAAAAGCACTTGTTTTACAGTGTAAAACTACTTTTTAGGACATAAAAAAAGAGGGGACATGCCCCTCTTTTTTACTCAAAACCCGAAATCAGCCATCAAGTTCCGCAAACACTGCATCGCGAATTTCTTCCACTCCTCCTACCCCTGGGACGCGATGATAGCCTGGAGCGCCGTCACCGACCATGTCCTGATAGAAGCCAATTAGCGGACTAGTCTGCGAATGATAGATCTCCAGGCGCTTACGCACAGTGTCTTCCTGATCGTCATCACGCTGCACTAGCGACTCACCTGTCTCATCATCCACACCCTCTTGCTTGGGCGGATTATGTTGCACGTGATAAACACGGCCGGAACCAGGATGTACTCGACGACCACTGAGTCGCGCCACAATTTCTTCGTCTTGTACTGCGATCTCCACCACATGATCTATCGAGACATTAGCTTCAACCATGGCCTGAGCCTGGGGAATAGTCCTTGGAAAGCCATCAAACAGAAAACCGTTGGCACAGTCGGCCTCGGTAATGCGTTCCTTAACCAGCCCGATAATAATATCGTCTGAAACCAGGCCACCGGCATCCATCACTTCCTTGGCTTTTATGCCCAGTTCAGTTTGGGCCTTGACGGCAGCACGAAGCATGTCGCCGGTAGATATTTGCGGTACACCGAATTTCTCGGTGATGTACTGGGCCTGTGTGCCCTTGCCAGCGCCTGGGGCGCCCAACAGAATCAATCGCATTGGCGAGTTTCCTCGTTATTGAGTGGATGCGGCGAGGCCGCTTCGCGATGGGTGAAAAAGGGTATTTTGGAGGCCAGTAACCATACACAGCGCGCAAATAGGTTACAACCCCTACCTTTGGCGAGTATCAGAGAGCCTTGGCTCGCTCCCAGAGCACGTTGAGAGCATCGTCATCCAGTTCATGCAAGGAGACTCCGGAGGCCGTAGCCATTTTCTCCATGTGCTCAAAACGCTGCTCAAATTTACTAGAGGACTCGCGCAGACTGGTTTCAGCATCCAATTTCAGATGCCTGCTGAGATTGACACAAGAAAACAGCAGATCGCCCATCTCTTCACGAATAGCAGCGGGTTCATCATCGCCAATTGCCTGACGCAATTCCCCCAGTTCTTCTTCAACCTTTTCGATCACAGAGGAGGTCTCGAACCAGTCAAAACCCACCCCAGCGGCACGTTTTTGCAATTTTTGCGCGCGGGGCAACGCCGGCAGCGAAACTGGCACATCCGCCAGCACACCATGCTGCTGCCTGGCACTGCGCTCCTGCTGTTTAATGGCCTCCCAACTGGCATTGACCTGATCTTCACTGATCGAACCGTCAGGAATGCCCTCGATATCACCCCCGGCAAAAACATGGGGATGACGGCGCACCAGCTTTTCAACCAGGGTATTGACGACTTCTTCGAAGCTGAACAGGCCCTGCTCTGCTCCCAACTGGGCGTAGAAGACAACCTGGAACAACACGTCGCCCAGTTCCTCCCCCACATGGTGAAAGTCTTCCTGTTCGATTGCATGGGCCAATTCGTAACATTCCTCAAGAGTGGAAGGAACGATTGACTTGAAATCCTGCTTCAGATCCCAGGGGCAGCCATGTTCAGGGTCCCGCAGTCGCTGCATGACCCTATTGAGATCTGTGATCGAATACTGGACCTGCTTTGAATTTTCATTCATTCGCTGAGTCTCACCGCCGACATGACGTTATTCAACCGGTTAATTCTTTCCAGCAGTTTCGACAACGAGGCCAGATTTGGCACCTCTACCCGCAGTCGCATGGTTGCTGTATGGCTCTTCTTGTTGGTCTGGGTATTTATGGTCAGCACATTGATATGAGCATTGGCGAACAAACCAGTAATATCTCTTAACAAACCGTGACGGTCATAGGCCTCTATAGAAACATCGACCTCATAATTATCCGTAGGGGACCTGCCCCACTCCACATCAATCACTCGATCCGACTGGGTATCCGTCAGGCGAAGCAGGCGTGCGCAGTCATTGCGATGAATACTCACTCCCCTGCCCTGCGTAATAAAACCGGTGATGGCATCGCCCGGTAGTGGTTTACAACAGCCCGCGATATGGTTGAGCAGATTACCAACACCCTGCACCTGCACCTCGCTGCGGTGCCGAGTTGCCCCCGGTCTGGCCAATTTGAGCTGTGGTTCCTGACGTCGCTCAATCAAGCCCTGGGCCGCATTGAGCACCTGGGCCGATGAGAGTTCGCCAGAACCGACCGCTGCGTACATATCCTCCACGGTGTTGATCTGTACCTTTCTGGCTATGCGTTGGTAGTCCACGCTGGTCAAAGCCAGACGTTTGAATTCGCGGTCTAGCAGGTGCCTGCCCGCATCCACGTTTTCCTCGCGGGCCTGGGCCCGGAACCAATGCTGAACCTTGGCTCTGGCCCTGGAAGTGCGCAAATACCCGAGTCCGGGCTGCAACCAATCGCGCTTGGGGACACCGTCCTTGCTGGTCAGGATTTCTACCCGCTCGCCGGTACATAAAGAGTAGGTGAGCGGCACAATTGAGCCGTTTACCTTGGCGCCACGACACCGATGTCCTACCTCGGTATGCACATGAAAAGCAAAATCCAAAGGTGTCGCCCCGTGAGCCAAATTGACGACGTCGCCATCCGGGGTAAACACATAAACCCTGTCCTGGGCCACATCAAAGCTGAACTGTTCGGCGACTTCGCCGCTGTCTTCGGTTTCCTCGTGCCAGTCCAACACCTGTCGCAGCCAGGCAATTTTTTCCTCGTAACTGCTAGCCATACCGGCCACGGAGTCCGATCCTTTGTAGCGCCAGTGAGCACAAACGCCCAGTTCCGCCTCTTCATGCATTTGCTGAGTACGTATTTGCACTTCGAGAATCTTGCCCTCGGGGCCAATTACAGCGGTATGTAAAGAGCGGTAGCCATTCTCCTTGGGGTTGGCAACATAGTCGTCAAATTCATTGGGGATATTGCGCCACAGCCCATGGACCAGGCCCAAAGTGGCGTAGCAGTCCTTGACTTCGGGAACCAGAATGCGGACCGCTCGGATATCGTAGACCTGAGAAAAGCCGATACCTTTGTGCTGCATTTTGCGCCAAATACTGTAGATATGTTTGGCTCGGCCTTCTATCTCAAACTCCAATCCGGCCTGCTGCAGTACACCTGTGAGCAGTTCTTTCACCTCAGAAATAAACTGGTCACGCTCCAGGCGTTTGCCGTCCAGTAACCGTGCTATTTTGCGGTAGGCGTCTGCATAGATATAGCGAAAGGAAAGGTCTTCGAGTTCCCATTTCAGGTGACCAATACCCAGGCGGTGGGCCAAGGGGGCATACACGTCAAATACTTCACGGGCAACCGACTCCCGTCGCTCCTCGTCGTCCTTCACCGCGCGAATGGCACAGGTGCGTTCGGCCAGTTTGATCAGGGCAACCCGCACATCATCCACCAGGGCAATAAGCATTTTTCGCACGTTGTCCTTTTGGGCATGCGCCTGACCGAGCACGGGCTGATCCTGCTGCAAACGCAAATCACCAATAGCTGCCATGCGCAGAACGCCTTGCAACAAACTGGCCACCGCAGGACCAAAGCGTGTCTCCACGGCTGTCAGCTCGATTCGTTTTTCACGCACGGCCCGATATAGCATGCCAGCGATCAAACAGTCTGCACCCACATGTAGCTCGGCGAGGATCAAGGCCACATCCAGGCCAGCGATGAAACAATCGCTTTTTACCGCCCAGTCGCTCTGGTCTTCACCCGGACCTTCAGACAGCTCACGCACCAGCTCAGCGGTGGCGAGCAGCTGTTCTCGCTCACCCGGCTCCGTTTCCATGGGCAGGCTAGCCAGCCAGATAGACAGGTCTACCTTATGCCGGTCGGCCTCGTGGTGTGACTGCTGACGAACTTGAACCATGCTAGTCCCTGGCAAACACGCCGGTGGACAGATAGCGGTCACCACGGTCACAGATGATCGCGACAATGACTGCGTTTTCCAGCTCCCGGGAGAGCCGCAAGGCAGCGGCCACCGCTCCACCGGATGAGACACCGCTGAAGATGCCCTCTTCTGCTGCCAAACGGCGCATGGTGACCTCGGAATCGTGTTGCGAGATATCTAAGACTCGATCCACCCGGGCTGCGTCAAAAATGGTGGGGAGGTAGGCCGGGGACCAACGTCTGATGCCTGGGATACTGGAGCCGTCCTCGGGTTGCAAACCGACAATCTGCACGTCAGGATTTTGCTGTTTGAGGAACGCCGAGCATCCCATGATGGTACCGGTGGTGCCCATGGAGCTTATAAAGTGGGTGACCGTGCCATCGGTCTGCTCCCATATCTCCGGGCCCGTAGTGGTCAAATGGGCCAACGGGTTATCCGAATTTCCAAACTGGTCTAGCACCCTGCCTTCACCGCGCTCCTGCATGGCTATTGCAAGGTCCCGCGCACCTTCCATACCCTCTTCCTGGCTAACTTCAATCAAGTTAGCGCCATAAGCGGACATGGCCTGTTTGCGCTCAGCGCTCATATGGGCGGGCATAATTAACAACAAGCGGTATCCGCGGACGGCCGCTGCCATCGCCAGAGCAATGCCAGTGTTACCGCTGGTAGCTTCGATTAGAGTATCACCGGGGCTGATGTCGCCTCTGGCTTCTGCCTGGGCAATCATGCTGAGAGCGGGGCGGTCCTTAACCGAACCAGCCGGATTCGTGCCCTCAAGTTTAAGCAAAATAGTATTGCTGGTCTCGCCCTGCATACGCTGTAATCGCACCAGGGGAGTGTTGCCTACACAGGCTTCAATAGTGGGGTATTTGTGCATAGTTTTTCAGCATCCTCACGCCGACGGGCAGTGTACCTTGTCAGGGAAGACCCTGCATTGTGGGGCACATGAATTATTCGAAAATGTTCTAGGCCGAATCAGGCCAGCACTGCGAAAGCGACCACATAATCCACTTCATCGGCCAGACTCAGTGCGACTCGTGAACCCCCCTTCTGGTGGGCCACACGCGCAGCGCCACCACTGAGCTCCACCAACGGAGCGCCATTTTCATCATGGGTAATACGAATGTCTTGCCAGCTGACGCCGCGGCCGATTCCCGTACCCAACGACTTGGCAACAGCCTCTTTGGCAGCAAAACGTTTCGCCAGTAGATTGTTAGGACGAGCACTGGCAGCATATTCCTCGCGTTCCGCCGGCGTCAGAATCCGTTCAACGAAACGATTACCCAGGCGCTGCACCACGTCGTCAATACGCTCAAATTTGAGAATATCGGTTCCCACTGCAATCATCGTTCTTCTCCGCCGCGTTGACTGCGGCCACGGAACAGTTCCCGGCTCTTAAGTGGCGTATCTCCAAGATGCAACGCCAGCACCTGGCGCATCAAACGGCGGGCTGCCCCGCGCGCCTCTCCAGCGAACTCGCCCCTGGACAGGGCCAAGAGGTCGGAGCCAGCATAGGCTGGGCGCGCGGGGTCTGCCCCTCTTACACCCTCCACCAGGCCATGATCGGGGTGAAAATGGTACCAGCGGTCCTTTCGCAGAGCCTCCCCATTGAGGCCGTCTTCAGCCAGGGAAATACTATAGCCCAGTTCATCAAGCAGCCCGAGTTCAAAACGACGCAATGTCGTTTCAAACTGTTGCTCCTCGCCCAGGTCCCAAAGAGCTGAGCCATAGCTGGCAAATAGTCGCGGATACGGATCGTGTCGATGCAGCAGACGCATCAGCAATTCGTTGATATACATGGCACTGAATAAGCGCTCGCCACGCAGCTGTGGGGCCGCACCGGCAGACTCAATACTGGTCAGGGTTTTCATTTCTGCACGGCCGGTAAAAGATAACAACAGCGGAATAAACGGCTGCAACAAGGCTGCACTACTGCCCCCTTTGGAGCGTCGACGGGCACCCTTACTGACAACACTGAGACGCCCGTGTTCCGCACTAAAGACTTCAAGGATCAGACTGCTATCCCGATAGGGTCGACTATGCAAGATATAGGAGGGCTGCAGATTGACGCGCATAGTACTATTTGACGTCGTCGTAGCCCAAACTGCGCAGGGCACGTTCGTCGTCAGACCAACCGCTCTTCACCTTGACCCACAGTCGCAGCATGACTTTGCAATCGAATAGTCGCTCCATGTCTTTGCGTGCATCTATGCCAACAGAACGGAGGCGTGAGCCTTTATCGCCGATGATAATCCGCTTCTGTCCTTCTCGCTCCACCAGAATCAGCGCGGAGATGTGAGCTATCTCACCTTCCACTCCGAACTCTTCGATTTCCACGGTCGCCGCATAGGGCAGCTCGTCTCCTAGCTGCCGGGTAATTTTCTCGCGGACGATTTCTGCCGCCAGGAAGCGCTGACTGCGATCAGTGATCTGGTCCTCAGGGAAGAAATGCTCTGATTCGGGCAAGTACTTGAGAATTTCCTCTTCCAGCAACTCCACGTTGCGCTCGCGCAGGGCAGAGATGGGTACAATAGCCTCAAACTCCCCACGGTCGTCCAACTCCTGCAAGTGGGGCAACAAGATATTCTTATCTTCCAGCAGGTCTACCTTATTGACCACCAGCAGCGTTGGTATTTTCGCCCGTTGCACTTGCTCCAGGACCATCTGGTCTTCATCGGTCCAGGCTGTGCGATCAACCAGAAACAGCACCAGGTCCACATATTTGATTGCGGAACTGGCTGCCCGATTCATATAGCGATTAATCGCCTTTTCCTCACCTTTGTGCAGGCCAGGGGTATCGACAAAGATTATCTGGTGGTTGTCCTCGGTTTTAATACCCAAAACCTGATGACGCGTGGTCTGGGGTTTACGCGAGGTAATGCTGATTTTCTGCCCGAGTATGTGATTGAGCAGAGTGGACTTGCCGACATTGGGACGCCCGACGATAGCGACGTAACCGCAGCGCTTGTTATGACTTGTCATGGGCTTCCAACCTTTCCAGGGCGATATGCGCCGCTGCCTGTTCTGCCTTGCGTCGACTGTTGCCAGCGCCCTCTACAACCAGTACCGGTTTGGCTATGCGGCAAGCGACCTGAAATTGCTGCTCGTGGTCCTCACCCGACACGGCCACCAGGTCATATTGGGGCAATGGTCTCTGCCGCCCCTGCAGGTACTCCTGCAGCTGGGTCTTGGCATCCTTGTCCGCGCTCTCCAGACTGAATGAATCAAGTCGAGTGCGAAACCAGGTCAACACACAGTTACGGCAAGTGTCGACATCGGAATCCAGAAGAATGGCACCTGTCACCGCTTCCAGGGCGTCGGCGAGAATGGATCCTCGACGCTTACCGCCGCTCTTGCGTTCGCCGGGCCCCAGCAATAAATGCTCGCCGAGGTCCAGCTCTTTAGCAACTTCCGCTAAAGTATCGCCTTTGACCAATGAAGCTCGCATCCGACTCATGTCGCCTTCACGAGCATCGGCAAACTTACTGTAAAGAGCCTCGGCAATAATATGATTGACGATTGAATCGCCGAGAAACTCCAGGCGTTCGTTGTTACGTCCCCCCACGCTGCGGTGAGTCAGGGCTAAATTGAGCAGGCTGCTGTCAGCAAACTGATAACCCAGCGCTCGTTGCAGGCGCGCCGAATGTGCCTGCTGGTCGGTCACTTGGCGTTGGGCTGTCCGGCCACAAAGAGCAGGTCATTAAAATTCAATACGGCATCAATGCGACCCGCAATGGGAATTCTGGCCTCGTAGCTGGCATCAATGTAGGTTTTGCCCTTTTCCCGATAGATTTCCACATCACCGACACCAATGGCGTAAATCTGATTAGTGTTAAACAACGCGTCTAATCTTTGGCGAACCCTGCCAACACTTGTTGTACCCGGTTGGTGCTCCTCCGACACGGTAGAGATAATATCCCTAATGGTATAATACTCGGAGTAGTGCGGTACCAATTTGACGAAACACATCACATAAAAACCAACCATGATCGCAATAATCAACATGCCCGGAATCGACATCCCTTGCTGATGCTTGAGTGTGCGCATATCCCTATCCCCCAATTAGATCATTATCCTCATTCTATCAAGCCGACCCGGTCGAAGCTGGGAATACTCAGGAATGACTCCCAGTGCATCCATACGGCGAAGGCCTTACCTACTATATCCTTTTCTGGCACTTGACCCCAAACCCGTGAATCGGAACTATTATCACGGTTGTCCCCCATCATGAAATAGTGCCCAGCTTTGACCTTTACCGAGAAATTGCGCGGCATGCGGGCGTCGTCCACCTGCATCAGGTGGTTGGCGTGCCCCAACTGTTCCAGACCCACCTGCTGCCGGGAGTTAAGCCCGGGAGCGACTGCCAATTCTTCACGCTCAACAGCCTCACCGTTAACAAAAAGGCGCTTGTTGCGGTAACTGACCGTGTCTCCCGGCAGGCCCACCACGCGCTTGATGTAATAGGTGTCATTCATATGGGGTGGGAAAAACACCATGACATCACCCCGTTGCGGTTCGTTCAAGTCCAATACCTTGGTGCGAGTCACTGGCAGGCGAATGCCGTAGGTAAATTTATTGACCAAAATGTAATCGCCAACCTGCAAGGTGGGAACCATTGACGATGACGGAATCTGGAAGGGCTCAACCAGAAAAGAGCGCAATACAAAAACCACAAACAGTACCGGAAAGAACGAGCGCGCGTATTCCACCAGCACCGGTTCGGATGCCTGATCCGTGACCCTAGCCTTAAACTGCTGGTGCTGGGGGTTATCTTCCTTGTCCCAGTTGGGGTATTGGCCCTGCAGCTCGCTAATAATTTTTTTACGTCCGGGGGCTAAAAAAAGAGCATCCAGCAACCACACCAGGCCAGAGCTACCCACCAGAATTACTAGAATTAGTGGGAAATCTATCGTCGCACCACCCATTAACCATCCACCTTTAATACGGCCAAAAATGCCGACTGGGGGATTTCTACATTGCCCACCTGCTTCATACGTTTCTTACCTGCTTTCTGCTTTTCCAGCAGTTTCTTTTTACGCGAGGCATCGCCACCATAGCACTTGGCCGTCACATTCTTACGCAGCGCTTTAACGCTCTGCCTGGCCACAATTTTGCCACCGACCGCGGCCTGAATAGCCACATCAAACATCTGCCGAGGTATCAGCTCTTTCATTTTTTCGGTTAACGCGCGGCCACGATACTGCACCTGATCCTGATGCACGATGACCGCCAGGGCGTCCACCCGATCGCCATTAATCATCACATCCAGTCGCGATAGTTTGGCCGCTTCAAAACGCTCGAAACTGTAATCCAGCGAAGCGTAACCACGACTCACCGACTTGAGTCGATCGAAGAAATCCAGCACCACTTCCGCCATGGGGATATCATAAATCACCGAAACCTGCGCACCGAGAAATTGCATATCCTTCTGCACGCCGCGTTTGTCCACACACAGGGTAATCACATTTCCAAGGTGTTCCTGAGGGACCAGGATATTACAGCGAGCGATGGGTTCGCGCATCTCTTCAATATCACCGACATCCGGCAACGATGAAGGGTTGTCGACCTTGATTACATCGCCGTTCTTTTTCATCACTTCATAAATTACCGTGGGCGCCGTGGTAATCAGATCCAGGTCATACTCGCGCTCGAGGCGCTCCTGGATGATTTCCATGTGCAACATTCCCAGGAAACCACAACGGAAACCGAAACCGAGCGCATCGGAACTCTCCGGTTCGTAGAACAAAGAAGCGTCGTTGAGTGTCAGCTTGGCCAGAGCATCTCGGAAATCTTCGTAGTCATCGGAGGATATGGTAAAAATGCCCGCATAAACCTGGGGCTTCACCATCTTGAACCCAGGCAGAGCACCCACGTCTGGATTCTTGTCGTGAACCAGCGTGTCACCCACGGGGGCGCCATGAATATCCTTGATGCCAGCCACCACAAAGCCCACTTCGCCTGCCCGCAGGCATTCGGTTTCGTGGCGTTTGGGGGTAAAAATGCCGACGCTGTCGACCTGGTGGGCCTTGCCCAGAGACTTGGCTACAATCTTGTCACGCTTGCGCAATGTGCCATGCTTTACCCGAACCAGAGAGACCACGCCAAGGTAGTTATCAAACCAGGAGTCAATAATCAGCGCCTGCAGCGGGGCGTCACGATTGCCCTCTGGCGGCGGAATTTCTTCCACCAGATATTCAAGCGCATCCTCTATTCCCATGCCGGACTTGGCGCTAACCTGACAAGCGTTGCTGGAGTCGATACCAATGATCTCTTCAATTTCCAGCTTCACACGATCAGGGTCAGCCTGAGGCAGATCCATCTTGTTGAGAATGGGCAGTACTTCCAGGCCCTGTTCGATAGCGGTGTAACAGTTGGCCACAGACTGGGCTTCCACTCCCTGCCCTGCATCCACCACCAATAGCGCTCCTTCACAGGCCGCAAGCGAACGCGACACTTCATAGGAAAAATCCACATGCCCGGGAGTGTCAATGAAGTTTAGCTGATACACCTGTCCATCACGGGCCGTGTAATCAAGCGTTACACTCTGGGCCTTAATGGTAATGCCCCGCTCCCGCTCAATATCCATGGAATCGAGCACCTGTTCGTCCATCTCACGGGCGCTCAGGCCCCCGCAGTGCTGGATAAAACGGTCAGCCAGGGTCGACTTGCCATGGTCGATATGGGCAATAATAGAAAAATTGCGGATGTGCTGGAGATCACTCACTCATTCGGGCCCCGAAAAGTCTGTCGACGGCCTCATTGGCCACCACAGAAAAACGCGCGATTGTAACCGAATCAGCTAGTCGCCGCTATCAAAGCGCAGACTGCTACTGGCTTTATTCGGTAAGTTTGAGACCGATAAACATGGGCGAGCCTCGACGCATCAGGCGCAGGGGCACTGAACTACCGCTGCTCAGTCCATCCACAGCCTTGCTGAAGGCCGCAACCGACTTAACCGGTGTATTGCCTATTAACGTGATAACGTCTCCGTGCATAATGCCTGCTTCTGCAGCCACCGAGCCGGGTAATACCTCGCGCACCAGCACGCCCCCCGCCAGTCCAGAGCGCTCCAGCACCTCCTGCGGCGCCTCTTCAATGATCAAGCCCAGGCGACCGCCCTGTTCATCGCTAGCACCATCGGCGTTCAGGGTATAACTGTCATCTGCATCCAGCCCCCCAACTTCAACCTTAACGGTCTTGCGCTTATTGTCTCGCATAACCACCACCGGCACCCGAGTGCCAGGGGCAATCAGGCCCACCACATGAGGAAGATCGGAGGATGTGGGAATATCTTTACCATCAAAGTTAATAATCACATCACCTTCGCGCAGGCCAGCGTCAGCGGCGGGACCACCCGGCGCCAGCTGCACTACCAGGGCTCCGCGCGGACGATCAAGTCCAAAGGATTCTGCCAGATTCTTGTCTACATCCTGAATGGTCACACCCAGCCAGCCGCGGGTTACCCGACCATTATCTTCCAGCTGGGCAACAACATTGCGCACAACACTTACCGGAATGGCAAACGACAAACCAATCGAGCCACCGCTGCGGGTGAATATCTGGGAGTTAACGCCCACTACCTCACCCGCAAGATTAAACAGGGGGCCGCCTGAATTGCCAGGGTTAATCGCCACGTCCGTCTGGATAAAGGGCACATAGTTCTCACCATTTTCGGTAGGCAGGCTGCGACCCTTGCCGCTCACAATTCCAGCGGTCACCGAGTAGTCCAGGCCAAAGGGAGAGCCGATTGCCAGCACCCACTCACCTACTTCAAGATCATCGTGGGGAGATAGCTTGAGTACGGGCAGACCAGTGGTGCTAACTCGCAGTAAAGCCAGGTCACTGCGTGGATCCGTACCTACGATTTGGGCTTCGAACTCGCGGCGGTCACTCATCCGCACCAGCACGCTATCTGCACCTTCAACGACGTGATTGTTAGTCACAATCAAACCGTCTTCAGAGATTACAAAACCAGAGCCCATACCCATACGCTGATGGGGAGCAGGCGGGGCACCGCGAAATTCGAAGAATCGCCGCAGATATTCTGGAATTTCCTCAGGGCCAGGTTGGCCTTGACCAGGGCGAGGTCCACTGGCTTCGACAATGATCTTCACCACCGCAGGAGAGCTTTGCTTGACGATATCCCTAAACTCGGGAAGCTGCGCAGCGGCGGCTGTCTGGCCCAACACAAGCAGGGACAGCAACAAAAATATAGAGGTTAGTCTGGTAGGTACAGTCATTGGCATATCCGGATGTAAAACAATCTGTAGGAAGATAAAACTATCTGGCGTTCAGGTGAGATGCACAGGCTCCGCGCCATGCTGAAGAACCTCTACCAGCGTTGGTTGCAGGCTGTGATCATCCCTGTGTCGATGGGCGTGTAAACGCACCAGCGCAAAACCGACGGTAATGCCGGCCAGGGCCCCGAGCGCACTTCCAAGATCTGCACTGGCAGGCACCAGGTTCGCTCCGGTAGCAGCGCCAGTCAGCATGGCCAGCAGCGGCAAAATGTACACCACCAGGGAACCCCGCAAAATAACGTCCTCGGGAATCGATATCTGAACTTCGTCATCCACCTGGCAATCCGTGGCACTGATGCGACCGGGTAGAGCACGGATCAAAGAGCGGTGCCCATCGGATATTTTATTGAGAAGGCCGTGACCACAGCCCTTTTGCGCCGCGCAGCTGCCGCAGGTTGTCTTGCGAATGGTTTCAACCCATACGCCATCGTCATCAACTGCAACCACACGACCGGTCTCAAGCAACATTTCAGCGCATCCACTTAACTGAGTCGGCCACCATTCTAGCGGTGTTTACAGGCACTTCACCAACCACGGTGACCAATACGGGCTCGCCTGACAGGGCCAGGCCTCGACTATAAGAGGTGGTACTACCGGCATGCACTACGCCTTCGCCTGGGCGGATTTCGCGATCCAGCTCTTCAATAAAGACAGAGAATACGGCCAAGCCATCAGTGAATGTCTTGCGGCCAGCTTTAACCGGTTGTGAATCGGTGGCCATAAAACCTTTGGGCAGCCAATTCACGCCCCAGGCGTGTTTCGCTCCTCTGGGCTGAGGTTCAGCTCCGGGAACAGGATGCTGCGCCTCATGTACCAGGTTGACCTCTGCCCCCTCAGGATCTTTTCCTTTGTATGACAGGTCGGCAAACTGAAACTTCTCCAGCACCTTATTGCCGCGACCAATGGTGGCCGTTTTCAATAGCAGTCCTGTCCGGCGATCCAGCTCCATCACATAGCCGTAGCGGTACATGTCGTTAGGTGCAATGACAATACGCACTGCGTTACGCCCGGCAACACGTTCGCCATCGGTGACACTGAAACGGTAGTGCTCGGCGACACCGCATTGGCCCGCGTTTATTTCATCGCCAACACGCAGCAACTTATGCCCAGGGTGAACGCACTCCAAAGGGTGTTCCGCGCGAACGACCTTGGCTCCCTGGCCGGTTAGCTGGGTCATGGTCTCGGAGGTAGTACCATTTTCGACAGAGTGAGAGACCTGCATTACCTGCATGTCCTCACCACCCCTTTGGTAGGTCACCACTCCGTGATAACTAACCTGGTGAACACTACGGGACATCTTGTCCAGCCATTTGAGCGCCTCGCTATCGGCGCCCGGGCAAGCGCTAGCAAAAGCTAGCGGTGACAGCATTAAGCAAAATGCCGCCGCGCCCAACTTAAAACCACTCATGTACCGCAGGGAAGTCACCGATAATCTACTCGCGAATTTCCGGCACACGGGCGAAAGGAATTAAACCGTGTGGCGAATTGAGCGCCGCATGCTCTGCATGCTCCTGCATGTACAATTGCATGCGCTGACGCGCCAATTCCTTGTAGGCGGTGCGGGCGGCCGGCTGCAGTACAGGGACAGCCTCGGTGCCGTAGCTGGCCTGCACCGTGGTAGCGCCAAGGCTATTGACCAGGCCCACCGGGGAAGCACCGGATGCAATGGCATCGCTGGTATAAGGGGCATTGCCACTAATCTGGGAGAGCTGCTGACCACCAATTACCACAGTGGCGGCAACAGAAGCGGCCACTGCAAAACTCGTTAATGGGCGAAACAGACGCTGTCGCAGTGATTCACCCGAAGCAGCGGGTTCTGCACTGATGGCATCTCTGACGCTGGACGAAATATCCAGCTGCATATGACTCACGTCCTGATCGGACATGGCCGAGCGGACGGCGTTGTAGCGCATCCAGGTCGCTCGAAGATCGCTATCGTCGCCAACTTGCTTCAACAAACGCTGAAGTTCCAGCTCATTGACTTCGTCGTCCATGAGTGCGGACAATGATTCCCGCAGTTGCTCGCTCATTCTCTATTTCCTCCGCACCAGGTGCGTATTTTCATTCTGTAGAGGGCATATTCAGCCCTGCTCCACGGTCAACTCAAAAACCCTCGACCTGCTCTCTCACTTTGCTGTCTATGGCTTCCCGCGCCCGAAATATCCTCGAACGCACAGTACCCACTGGACAATCCATAATATCTGCGATGTCTTCGTAACTGAGACCATCAAACTCTCTTAAAGTTACCGCGGTTCGCAGGTCAGCCGGTAAATCACCAATAGCGGCTTCCACTACCTGTTTCAGTTCTGCTCCAAACAGGGCATTTTCCGGATTCTCAATGTCCCTGAGAGCGCCACCGCCTTCGTAATATTCCGCGTCCTCTACTTCAACATCCGAGCCCGGAGGCCTGCGGGAACGGGATACCAGGTGATTCTTGGCAGTGTTAACCGCTATCCGGTACAGCCAGGTATAAAACTGACTGTCACCCCGAAACTTCGGCAATGCCCGATAAGCCTTGATAAAGGCCTCCTGGGCTACATCCTGCACCTCGTCAGCATCATGCACATAACGGCCTATCAGGCTGAAAATCTTGTGCTGGTACTTCAATACCAGCAGGTCGAACGCCCTCAAGTCGCCTTTTTGCACTCTGACAACGAGCTGCTGATCCGTCTCGGCAGCCGTCACTCCCCTAACCCCTCCATGGCCAAGGGCATCACCACCCCGACTCTAATATCTGTTCTGCCCAAATAGACCGCGAAAGCCCACGGGAGTTCACTGTCACCTGGTGAACAGTTAAAAAATGCGAAAGATTGCCTGAAAGCGAATCCCACAGGGAGATTTCCTTATTCTGCCAGAGGTCGTATATACTCGCCTCCGAGATGGAGCCTAAGCGCCAAGTTATTGAGGCACATCATATATTTCACTCTCGAGCACGGCAAGCGAACAACCCAGTGTCCAAGACCTACCAACACGATGTGCTAATCATCGGCAGCGGTGCCGCTGGTTTAAGCCTCGCCCTGCACCTGCCCTCCCATTGCCGGGTAGCGTTGCTGTCCAAGGCCGACCTGAATCAGGGCTCCACCTACTGGGCCCAGGGCGGCATGGCCGCCGTATTACACGACAGAGATTCCGTTGACGCCCACGTAGAAGACACCCTCAAAGCAGGCGCTGGCTTGTGCCAGCGAGAGGCGGTTGAGTTTACCGTGCGCAATAGCCGCCGCTGTGCAGAATGGCTGGTGCAGCAAGGCGTAGACTTTGATTTGCGCCAGGACCAAAGAGCAGCCGAAGGTCAGGAGTTCCATCTGACGATGGAGGGTGGTCACAGTCACCGACGCATTATCCATTCCGCCGACCGCACCGGCAGGGCCATCTCAGAGGTGCTCACAGAGCAGGCACTGGCTGCTGACAATGTCGAAGTGTTCACCCATAGGGTCGCAGTGGACCTGGTTCGAAATGAAGGCCGCTGTCAGGGCGCCTATATTCTCAATCAAAAAACCGAGAGAGTCGATTTGTTCCAGGCTCGCGCGGTGATACTCGCCACAGGCGGTGCCAGCAAGGCCTACCTCTATACCAGTAACCCTGACGGCGCCAGCGGCGATGGCATCGCTATGGCATGGCGCGCAGGCTGTCGGGTGGCCAACCTTGAGTTCAACCAATTCCACCCCACCTGTCTCTACCATCCCAAAGCCAAGTCTTTTTTGGTCACCGAGGCCGTTCGGGGTGAAGGGGGAATACTGTTGCTGCCAGACGGCACTCGCTTCATGGACAAGTTTGACGAACGAGGTGAGCTCGCCCCTAGAGATGTGGTTGCCAGGGCCATAGACCACGAAATGAAACGTCTTGGCGCAGATTGCCTGTTCCTGGATATTTCCCATAAACCCAAGGACTTTCTTGAGGCCCATTTCCCCACCGTGATGCAGCGTTGCAGTGAATTGGGCATAGACATGAGCGCAGAGCCGATCCCGGTAGTACCGGCTGCACACTACACATGTGGGGGCATTGTGGTGGACACTGCCGGCCGCACCGACCTTAGCGGACTCTACGCCATTGGGGAGGCCTCATGCACAGGCCTGCATGGTGCCAATCGTATGGCGTCCAATTCTCTGCTGGAGTGCATTGTCTACGCCGAAGCTGCTGCCAAGGATATTGCCGCCAAGCTGCCCGATCTTGAACACCCCGCTGCCAGCCACCCCTGGGACGAAAGCCAGGTGACAGACTCTGATGAGGATGTCGTCATTTCCCACAACTGGGACGAGCTAAGGCGCTTTATGTGGGACTACGTGGGTATTGTGCGCACAAACAAACGACTGGAGCGCGCCCTGCACCGGGTCAATCTGTTGCAATCGGAGATCGCCGAATACTACGGTAATTACAAGGTGGGCAATGACTTGCTGGAGCTGCGCAATCTGGCCATGGTGGCAGAGCTGATGATTCGCTGTGCGATCGAGCGCAAGGAAAGCCGCGGGCTGCACTATACACTGGACTACCCTGAGCAATTACCAACGGCAGCCGATACAATTCTCAAGCCTTCAAACTCCCCGCTCGAGACGTAAACGAACTCGCAGGCGACGCAACTCTTCACGTGGCGCACTGTCATTAAACAGCCAGACTTGGCCGCAAGTACCAGATTCAGACCACCAGGCAAAGAAGGTGACCCACGGCAAGCAGTGGCCTCGCCGCAGCTGAATTGACACTCGCTCACTGCCACACTCAAGCATCCACTCACCCGAATGCCAGTGAATAACACAACCTGCAAGAGGCTGTTGCCAGCGGGCTCGCAGGTACAACAATATAAATGGGATCGCCAAAACGACCTGTTGCAGATAACCGCTGCGAGCCAGCTCCCACAGCGCCAGCATGACGGTGGCACAAAACAAACACTGGCAGCGCCGGTAAACCCGAGATTCAGCGATCGCCAGGTGCAGTGTGGGCGAAATCGAGTATCTTGTTGACAATGATGATGAGCTCCTTGTCCTGTGGCTGCCCACGACGCATAAACCAGGTAAAGAGGTCCTGATCCTCACACAACATCAAGTTTTGAAAACGGGCCCGATCGATATCGTCAAGAGTCGCATAGCGCGTCTGGACAAAGGGTTCCAGCACCAGATCCAGCTCCAGCATGCCGCGGCGGGCAGCCCAGCGCATACGATTGATTTCTACGTCAGATACCATGCCAGTCTCGCGTAAAGGGGTACATATCCAGGGGGCCGCATTATAACGTCTAATACGCTCACCGGGGGAATGCTGACAGAACCTCGCGCAAGCCCTATCATTAGCCACCCGTTTCACCTGTGAGGAGTGCCCTTTGAGCGCACACTACGCCCTGTTAAAATCCGAGAGCCTGTTGCACATCAGCGGCCCGGACACCCTGACCTTTCTGCAAGGTCAGACCACCTGCGATACCCGCGAGGTCGATGCCCATCATGCTGTGGTCGGTGCCTACTGCAACCCCCAGGGACGCATGGCCTGCGACTTTCTATTGGTTCAACTGGGTGAAAACCACTACGCACTGCGCCTGAAGGCAGACATACTGGCATCTGCCGCCAAAACCTTCGGCAAGTACATCGTGTTTTCCAAGGCAGAATTGGAGAGCGAACGCGAGGACTGGCAAATTATAGGCTGCTGGGGAAGCCAGGTGGCAGAAGCCTTTGCCAAGCTGGATATTCCCCTCCCCCAAGGCAAGTATCAGGCAGTCACTGGTGAAGGCTATGTACTGGTGCAAATGGATGACGCCGGCACGGTGTTCGAAGCACTCATCGATATACAAAACCACAAAGGCCTTTTTGAATCACTGACAAACGTCATCAGCAAGGGCGAGGAAAGTCAGTGGCAGGGGTTGCAAATTCGGGCTGGCATGGGAAGAGTCGAAGCGCCAAACGTGGAAGAACTGCTGCCCCAGATGCTCAACTACGACGTCACTGGACACGTCAACTTCACCAAAGGCTGCTATACCGGCCAGGAAATAGTTGCTCGCCTGCACTACCGGGGCAAGGCCAAGCGACGCCTGTACCTGGGTGAAATCGCGACAACTGAGGCCCCGCTTGCAGGCACTGAGCTGTTCAACTCCGGGTCAGAGCAAAGCGTGGGTACAGTAGTAAACGCAGCTTATGATGGACAGCACACAGCCTGTCTGTTCACAGCGACAACCAAGGGCATTGAGGAGGGCTTACGATTAGCCTCAGGCCAGGGCCCGGCAGTTGAGTTGCGGCAGCTACCCTATGCGCTTCCGGACCAGAGCTAGGGAATACGTTGCCGTCAAAAAAATTAAAGCATAAGTCCGCCAGCGGACTTATGCTTTTACCTGCTATAGATTAGCTTCTACCGCATCCAGAAAACCGTACATATCGACAACGGTTTCTGCTGACGGGTCGCTGGTCTTGCCCTTCAAGTCACCGGTGATGGTGCCCTGGGCGACCGTTTCGATGAGCGCGGCCTTGAGCTTGCCGGCGTAATCGCTCAGGTCCTGGTTATCCTCCCGCCTGGCAAGTTCCTCCAGCGCATTTGCTACTGCAAAAATCAGCGCCGAGGAATTAAAGTTCGCCTCCTTGCCATCAGTATCTACATAACGCAGATAAAGGTCGTGCGCAGTACCATGAGGTGCCTCGTAGAGCATGCACCCGTCTTTACTTTTGATAATAGAACTGGCGGTGGCCAGGCTACCACCTAGCGCCGCGGAAATATCGGAGAAGATATCACCGTCAAGGTTCTGCGCCGGGTAAAGGCCCCAGCGTGGCGGATCACAGATCATTTTACTTAGTTGGCGGGAGGGTCGCATAATCATAAAAGACGGCGGCGGCGTATCCAGCGCGGCAAGCTCTTTACGAATTTCCAGAATGATCGAGCTGTACACCTCATCGTAATTAACAAACTCACGTTTGAGGCCAAAATAGACCTCTTTTTTGCTGACTGACGCATCGCGAAACACTTGCTTGACCCAATCTTTAATGGCGTCGCGATCATTGGACATGAACAAAATGGGGTCTTTGGCCTTCACTGTGCGAGCGTGCTTTTCTTCTCCATCCATGATGACTTTAATAATGCCGTCCTCGGGAGCGGGCGTGTTATGGCTACCGTACTGGTCGCCTCCGCCTGCACTCATGCGCGAAATAGAGACATGGGCCTTGCGCTCTGGCAGACCATAGTGTTTGAGTTGTTGAACCAGTTTGTACAGCTTCATGCCACTGACATTATCAGGCACACCCCACAGCGCACGCTCGGGAGGGTTGGAAACGATACGGGCTGCCTGAGCATCAATAAGTTCATAGTGATAGCTAAGCCCTGCCGCAGCGACCTTATCTTTATAGTCGTGCGTATAAATTTCCTCGATAGCGGCTCGCATGACACCGTCATAGCCGGGAACCACCGTATCCTTTAACCCAAGGTAGATATCGCGCTTCTCATCCAGGGCGCGCTGGAAAAATCGATGCGCCCAGGCTTTCACCTCTTCCAGACAATTAGTCGCAAGCATCCAGGGATCGCCCTTCTTCAGGGTGCGACGGTGCAGCTCAATCGGGTCACCACTGCTGCCGACAAACATCAGTTTGGCGACACCCGTGGCCCCGGACAACTCGCTGTAGCTAAAATCGAGACCGCCACTGTCCATGGTATCTACTTCAATATCGCGGCCCACCCAATCAGGGCTAACACTTTTCAAATTGCGAAACTCAATGTCTTCACGCGTTATATTGCCGCCGATACCCTTGCGGATCGCACCATTGGGGGACTTGGTGGCCAATTTGTCCAACTCCTCCTCTTTAACCTGGGGATATTTGGTCAACAATTCATCCAACTGACTCCGGTTGACTGTCATACCCGCATTTTTAACCCCGATTCCATGACACCTGAGTGCGTCAATAGCATCCAGTACCACCTGGCCATTGCTGGTAAATCGCTGCTCCGCGGAGAGGTCCACTTCAATCAATTCGATATTCAGACGCGAGGTCACAAACTGCTCAAGAATCCGTTCAAAGGCAATTTGCGCCATTTCGTCGCCATGCAGAATGACCAGCGGTTTTTCGACTTTAATACTCGCACCCACGGTTTTGCTCTCCTAGTTCCGGACAAAGCGCACACGATAGACGCTTCCGATGAAAACTCCTAGTCGATTTTAGTCTAAGCCGTGCTACACGACACCCCCCGTTGCCTGCGATAATCCCCCGATGAAATCATTCCTTCCATTGATCCAAAAAGAGTGGCGCCTACTGCTCTTTGGTTTTGTCATGACATTTGGCTCTAGCCTGGGGCAGACCTACTTCATTGGCCTATTCAGTGGCGAAATTCGCAGCGACCTGGGTCTCAGTCACGGTGACTTTGGCGGCCTGTATTCAGCGGCCACTCTTAGCAGCGCAGTGCTTTTGCTCTGGACTGGCTCGCTTATCGACCGTATCGACTTGCGCAACTACGCCTATCTGGTGACTCTTGGACTGGCAGCAGGCTGTGCGCTGATGGCAGTAAGCAATGGTCCACTGCTACTGTTTTTCGCCCTGCTGGCACTTCGTCACCTGGGTCAGGGACTGATGAGCATGGCCGGAGCGACGTCCATGGTTCGCTATCTGGATCACCAGAAGGGCAAGGCCAATGCGCTGGGCGGCATGGGCTATTCCATTTCCGAGGCAGTGTTGCCATCGCTGGTCATAGTATCTCTGACGTTGCTGAATTGGCGCCAGTCCTGGCTATTCTGGGGGGGGCTACTGGCACTGACGCTACCGCTACTGGCTCGCTGGTTGCTAAAGGGCCAGGAGGTGCGTCATCAGAACTACCTGCAAAGCTTGGCTCCAGACGCTGCCAATCGCCTATCCAATAGCCGCAGGCAGTGGACACGTGCCGATGTCATCCGCGATCCCTACTTCTACCTATTCTTGCCGGTACTGTTGGCGCAGCCCCTGTTGTTCACCGGATTCATGTTTCATCAAGTGCAGTTAGTACAGGAAAAAGGCTGGAACCTGGCAGCGTGGGGCGGCTTGTTCCTGTTCTATGCTCTGATCAATGCACTGTGCAAACTGCTGGCCGGACTGATGGTGGATCGCTACAGCGCGATCCGATTGGTACCGATAATCTGCCTGCCCATGGGATTAGGCCTGCTAATCCTTGGGCTAGGGGATCATTTTTACATTGCGGTCCTCTATATGGGACTGCTAGCGGTTTCCGTGGGCATATATTCGACCCTGTCCTCACCATTCTTCTCCGAGATGTACGGCACTCTTCACCTGGGCGCTATCAAGTCTCTGACCACCGCCGCCATGGTATTTACCACCGCGATAGCCCCGGTCGTAATGGGCTGGATGATTGACAAGGGCGTGGGCATGGGTGCTATGGCTCTGGGCGGCGCCGGCTACACCGTGTTTGCTAGTACCCTGGCAGTTTTCGCGCTTTATCGGAGGGAAAAGAACTCAGTCAAAGGCTAAAGAGGAACCCAGCGATACCCGCGACCTCGCTCGGTGCGAATACATTCAAACTGTGGATCCAGACTGGTAAAGGATCGACGAATAGACTTAACGTGCGCGGCGATGGTGTTCGGTTCAACAACAATGTTGGCCGCTTTCATCAATTGTCGGTGGCTACGCACCTCTCCAGGATGAAGACATAAGTCCTGCAATATCCAAAAATGTGTGAGCGGTAGGTCCACCCTGTCGCCTTTCCAGAAAACGGTGGAATAAACCTCATCCAGCTCTATTCCCTGTGCCGCTGAAGAGGTGTTCTTGGTGTCAGTTGCGGCACCGCGCACGGCTTCCAGGCGTTTAATCAGTGCCTCGATACGAATCACGATATATTCGACCGACGCATCCTTGCTAATGTAATCATCTGCTCCCAGGCGCAACCCTGAAATACGGTCTATCTCCCCATGCCTGTGGGTGAGAAAGATTATCGGCAACTCACTCGACAGACGCCGCAGCTCCGTACATACCTGATAGCCGGCATCTCTGTCGCCCTCATGGGCAATGTCCAGCAACGCCAAATCAGGTAACTGCCGACGACAATCCTCGATGGCCTCCTCTTTGCTCCCATAGGCAGTCACCTGAAAGCCCTCTCGCCTCAATGTTTCGGCGTAGGCCTCCCGCGTTTCGTCCAGATCTTCAACGTATACGATTCTTCTTTTCACTCTTTCCCCTGCATCAAGTGCCGCGATAGCTGCGGCGCACGCCATGGTATTACATTGAAGACAGCGTTTGTATGGCTGACCGGTTCTGCAATTCATACTTCTTCATAAAACTCCACACCATGTCATAGCCATAACGCTAGTATCTTCTTCAACGGCAGGAAACAAAGAGTTCCAGCCGTATAAAAGACCAACAACCACACAGGGATGACGAACATGATTAACGGCAAAACTTTGGCACTGACTACCACCATCACCTTGATCAGCATTGGCTCTGCTTTTACCCAGGCGGCCGATCGTAACCAGATCTACATGGACACCTGCCGCGCAGAAATCGAACAATACTACGGCGAAAGTAAAAATCTTGCGGTGGTCAGCAAGCGCCGCATTGCAGAGGGCACCCGGGTCACACTTGCAGCCCGTTCGGATGGCGATAATGCCGAGTTTATCAACTGCTGGGTTCCCAATGAGGGCCGCGCCGAAGCTTACGATCAGAATGCTAATTCTGTTGCCACCACGGTAACCCCAGTACCAGTCATCCGCTAGACCAACCAAGCGGATAGCTTTACCCCCAGGCCAGCGGACGTGTTCAAGGATGAACTGATGTCGCCCTAGCCCGGTTTTATTTCACCCCCGGAGAATTCACCACTGCCCGTAGAGAGCCCTCTGTAATACACTTGTTCCTTTGCGCTGGCACCGGGATAATTCATGACCATCAAGAAAACCTACATCGACGCGAACCAACTTTTGCTGGATTCCTATGAATTGGGGTTGATGGTACTGGAAAGTGGTTTCACGCCAGACTATATCGTCGGTGTCTGGCGCGGCGGCGCCCCGGTGGGCATAGCCATACAGGAACTATTGAAGTACGGGGGCCTGGCCACAGACCACATCGCCATTCGCACATCACACTACACCGGCATTGAGCAGACCAGCGAATCCGTCATTGTGCACGGTCTTCACTACCTCATAGAAAACGTAAGCGCCGATGAAAAGGTTCTTATCGTAGATGATGTTTTCGATTCCGGACGCAGCATTCAACAGGTCATATGGGACCTGGAAAAAAAATGCCGCCGCAACAGCCCAACGTTCAAAATCGCCACACCCTACTTCAAGCCGACCAACAACAAAACCGAGCTGATGCCCGACTTTTTTCTACACGAGTCGGATGAGTGGCTGGTATTCCCACACGAACTAGAGGGGCTATCCATAGAGGAAGTGATGAATGACAAGCCCGGTCTGGGTGCGATCCGCGACCGCATTGTTAACTACCACCAGGGCTAGCGTTCAGGGCGCCGCCGGCAGAGACCAATCGACCGGTGATTCGCCTCGTTGCTGCAGGTAATCGTTAGCCATTTTGAAATGGCCACAGCCGAAGAAACCCCGGTAAGCGCTCAGTGGCGACGGATGAGGGGCCTCGAGCACACAGTGACGCTGCCTATCAATAATTGCGCCTTTACGCTGGGCATAACTACCCCAAAGCATAAATACCACACCTTCCCGCTCCCGATTAACGACCTCGATCGCCCGGTCGGTAAAAGCCTCCCAACCCTTGCCCTGATGTGACCCCGCCTGCGCACACTCTACAGAAAGCACACTATTGAGCAGTAACACACCCTGGTCTGCCCAGCTTGTAAGGTGGCCGTGCAGCGGAGTCGAAAGCTCCAGTTCAGCGCTAATTTCCTTGTAGATATTTTGCAGGGACGGCGGGACCTTGATACCCGGTTGAACGGAAAAACACAGGCCGTGAGCCTGCCCCTCTCCATGGTAAGGGTCCTGACCCAGAATCACGACTTTGACTCTGTCCAGGGGGGTGTGAGCAAACGCATTGAAGTAGTCGCTTGCCGCCGGAAATATGCATTTGCCTGCCTGCTTCTCGGTCTGGAGAAAGGCCAGCAACTGTTGCATGTAGTCCTGATCAAATTCGGTGGCAAGCTGCGCCAGCCAGCTAGGCTCCAGCTGCTCCGAATAACCAGTGTGATCAGTCACAGGCTGCCAGCAGAAAAACCTGGTTGGCAGCGGCGACCTCCTGGGCAGCAGTAACCACTTCTCTGGCGCTCAATTGCACAGTCGTAATCAATTTACTGCGCTCGGTCTTGGCGGCGGAGGCGTTCTGCGGCGTCGCCAGAGATGATGCGTTAAAGGACGCGACCCGCTGAGCTCCAGGCGCATCCCCGTAGAGAGTATTACGCATACGCGCCACCCTACCGGATTTGCGAATCTGTGCTTCCATCTTTGACGGTGACCACTCCTGGCCATGAGCGGAGCCTGCCGCCCGGGTAATACTCTCGTTCATCAGCGTACCCCCAAGGTCATTACAACCTGCGCGCAAACATGCGGCTACGCCCTGCTCGCCCATTTTGACCCAGGATGCCTGAATGTTGTCGATCAGCCCATTGAAGACCAGCCGAGCCACCGCATGCATTAATACGGCTTCTCTGAATGTAGGACCACGACGGGCATTACCCTTGAGGTACATTGGCGCTTCCATGTGCACAAATGGCAGAGGTACAAATTCCGTAAAGCCACCCGTACGCTGCTGCAGTTCTCGCAATTTCAGCAGGTGATGCGCCCAGTGAACAGGGGCCTCGATATGGCCATACATGATGGTGGCGGTGGTACGCAGCCCTACTTTGTGAGCAGCCTCCATTACATCCAACCACTGTTGGCTGTTGAGTTTGTCTGGACAAAGGCTGGCTCGCACCTCGTCATGCAGTACTTCTGCGGCGGTACCAGGCAGGGTATTGAGCCCTGCTGCCTTCAGTTGACGCAAGAATGTCTCCACATCCAAACCCAGAGTCTCGGCCCCCTGCAAAACCTCCAGCGGCGAAAACGCATGAATATGCATCTCAGGCGTTGCTGCGCGCACCGTGCGCAGAATATCCAGGTAAGTCTGCCCGGTGTAATCAGGGTGGATACCGCCCTGCATACAGACCTCCGTACCCCCGCGCTCCCAGGCCTCTCGACAACGCCGGGCAATTTCCTCGCCACTGATATCGTAGGGCCTACCACGCAGATTCTCACTGGCCTTGCCTTTGGAAAAGGCACAGAACTGGCATTTGAAGTAACAGACATTGGTGTAATTGATATTGCGATTAACCACATAGCTAACCCGCTCACCCGCGACTTCCGCACGCAGTGAATCGGCGGCACTCACAACAAAAGAGAAGTCCTGACCCCTGGCTTCAAACAGGCGAGTGACTTCCACCTCGCTCAGAGCAGCAGATGTCTTGCAGCGTTCGACAATGTCCCGTATTTCAGGCGCAACTTCGCTCGCCGGCGGCGCAGCAAGCATCAACTGTGCCTCCACACCAGGCACAGGTCGCTCTTCTCCAGGAACCCAATCATCCCGGCGGGCAAAGCCCATACTGTCGCTTTGGTCCAGCACCGAACTAAGTAGGGCTCGATCCAGCCAACGTCCGGAGTCGCGGACATAGGCTGGGTAGATGGTCAGGCGTTGATCGAGAAACTTGCCCGCTGCCGCTGTTTCCCGGGCAAGCAAGTCCAGATGCGGCCATGGCGCCTCAGGATTGACGTGATCGGGCGTCAATGGCGACACGCCGCCCCAGTCATTAATACCCGCCGCGATCAGCTGTGGCAATACACCGGGGCTCAGGTTGGGTGGTGCCTGGATATTCATTTCAGGCCCGAACACCAATCGCGCCACTGCGATCGTCCACAGTAAATCTTCCAGATCCGGTTCCGGAGCGTTTGCCATTAATGTGCCTGGCTTGGCGCGGAAATTCTGTACGATAATTTCCTGCAAATGGCCATGGCGCAGGTGAAGCTCCCTCAGAGCCAACAACGATTCAACCCGCTCCCGCCGTGTTTCTCCGATGCCAATCAAAATCCCTGACGTGAAGGGAACATTCGCCTGCCCCGCCAGCGCCATAGTCTCCAGCCGTACATCCGGGTTCTTGTCCGGAGAGCCATAATGCGGCATGCCCTTTCCGCAAAGACGCGGCGAGGCAGACTCGAGCATGATGCCCATAGACGCACTGACCTGGCGCAGGGAGTCGATCTCTTCTGCAGTCATGCAGCCGGCATTGATGTGGGGCAGCAACCCGGTTTCCTCCAGCACTCGCTGCGCTACATCCTTCACGTAATCGAGCGTAGAGTCGTAGCCCATGTCCGCAAGCGCCTTACGGGCGGCGTTGTAGCGCAACTCTGGCTTTTCACCCAGGGTAAACAGCGCTTCCTGACAACCCATAGCTGCACCCTCTCGACACAGCGCCAGTACATCTTCCACCGGCATGTAGGGTTGTTCAATTTTTTTGGGCGTCTGGGCAAAAGTACAGTAATGACAAACATCGCGGCAGAGCTGGGTAAGAGGGATAAATACTTTGCGCGAGTAGGTAATAATATTGCCGTGACCCCTATCACGCACTGCCCCTGCGAGCCCGGCGAGCTCGGCCGTATCGGCAACCGTCGCAAGCCCAAGCGCCTGCGCTTCGTCAAGCAGAGCCCCGCTTGCCAACTTTGACTTCAAGGTCAACCATTCATCGTTTTGCGGAGGCATGACCCTGGCCGCAAGTTTTGACTCTTGCAAATATGCGCTTGTGTATGGTCCGGCTGTATCCGATTGCAGCAATTTCACCAGATCCATAGGCTCATCGATATCCAGAGCAATACCTGGTCGATTCAATATCGTCAGAGGAACACCCGCTTGCTCTGCCCACTCCCGGTGCAGATCACAGCTATTCTGGCCAAAGCTAAATTCAGGAATGCAATCAGCAGCGAATACCAGCAGGTTAGTACCACGGCCCTCCTCGTCGGCGCCTATGACCAAGCCATCAATAGCCAGCTGACTGGCCAGGGCCTCACTCACATCCTCTTCGAGTAGCGCAGGCACATCGCCATGCAGCAGCAACAATCGCTGTGCTCCGCCTTTGGCCAGTTGCCTGGCGGCTGCATCAATAACGGGGTTCAGGCCACTCTGATTCAGTTCGTCCTCGGCAATGAAGCCGACACCAAAGGCATCGGCAATTGAGCGAACCTCAGCATCGCCTGAAACCAGGCTGATCGCATCTACCTGCGGGTGCCGATGCAGCACATCCAGCACGTCGCGGACCATGGCCGCCACCAGCGCAGAACGCTCGTTTGGCAGCAACATACCTGCAAGGCGGCTCTTGGCCTCAGCCAGAGTTTTCAGGGGTACTAACGCATGTACCAGGCTCACACTGCCTCCAGAGCCAGGCAGGTCTGCGCCAGCTGAATTTTGTCTTCCAGGGTTTTCATTACGGTGGGCGCTATCTGCGCCGTCAATCCCAATGCATTAATTTCAGCCGCCAGTGTAGCGTCACTGCTGTCGATCAGGAAATGATCCACCAGGCCAGGATATTTGTCCACATAATGCTTGGCCACACCCAGGGCAGTGACCGGCACCCGCAATTCCGCCATCATCTTTGCCGCTGGCCCCTTGATGGCCATACCGGCGACGATCGGTGAAACCATAATCACCGGCGCACTGCAATCTCGCAGCGCTTGCCAGACGCCGGACAGTTTTAAAATAGGATCAATACTGACATAGGGATTGGAGGGGCAGATCAAAATATGGCTGAACTGGCCCGAGCCAAGCATTTTCATCACCGCGTCATTAGGCGCTGCCTGTTCCAGGCCACCGAAGCTGAAACCTGTCACCGCGGGCTCACATTGACGGCGCACAAAGTAGTGCTGGAAGGGCAGATCGCCCTCATCACTGTGCACGGTCGTGCGAACAGGCTGCGAGGACATGGGGTGAATATGACTGTGAATATCCAGAACTCGCGCCAATTCTGCTGTAACTGCGCACAAATCGTCACCGGCTGCCAAGCGTGCGGTGCGATACAAATGGGTGGCAATATCTCTATCGCCCAGGCGAAACCAGGTATCGCCGCCCAGATCCTGCAGCGCTTCCATGGCACTCCACGTTTCGCCCTCCAGACCCCACCCCAGGGTCTGATTAGAGCGTCCGGACAAGGTGTAGATAAGCGTGTCAATATCGGGACTGATGTGCAGGCCCAAATGTTCAAAATCATCACCCGTGTTCACCAGCACATGCAGGTCACCCGCCGGGAGAAGCCGGTCCAGCCCAAGTGACAGCTTGGCTCCGCCAACACCGCCAGACAAGGCCAGCACCCTATTCACCTGCCCTGTCATCAGCGAAACATATCCATAGTGCGGTCTCTTAACAACGACGCAGATCCTGTCTCGGCCTCGGGAATATCCGCGCCACGCACCAACACGACCGGGCAGGCCTCTGCTGCCTGGCCCATGACCAGAGAAGCAGCCGCCGCCAGTTCGTCAGCCACCGCAGGCTCAGTCACCTCCAAAATATTGCCGAACATATCCTGCTCTCCCACCTGGTTAAACAAGGGCTGCAAACCGGCAGTACCTATCGCCATACCCACTGTACCGTTGCGCCAGGCACGACCAGCACTGTCATTGATAATAATCTGTGGGCTTACATTGGTGCGCTCTGCCAGCGCCTCCCGAAGCTGCGCGGCAGATTGATCAGGGTCCCTGGGCAACAGTAAAACCCTGGGGTCTTGCGGATCTATGGCAATATTGGACTTGTCGATGCCAGCATTGGCGTGCACATAGCCATTGCGATGTTCAACAATCACCACCCCCGGACGCACTCGCAGTACCTCCGCGCTCTCACGCAGTATCAGCTCAGCCTGACGCGGGTCCTTGTTTGCCCGGCGAGCAAGGTCCAGCGCCTCGGCAGACGGCTCCACCTGGGACAGGCGCACGTAGCAATCTTCCGACTTGGAGACAATTTTCTGCGCGAGCACCAGCACATCGCCTGACTCCAAAGACAATTGGTTATGCTCAAGGGATGCGTGGATCAACTCGGCCAGATCATCCCCTGGCTCGACCAGAGGGAAATCCACGAGTGGAATTAGCTGCACGGTACCTGCCATGAGGTGTTAGTCAGTCGTTATCCAGACCCGTAATACGAATACCAGCGTGGCAGCTGTACTGCTTGTTGATCACGATCAATACAGAGGTTAACGCCTCGGCCGCCGCCGCATTGTTGATCATGCCGGCGTGAAAGCCCCGCATACCCGCAGCTTCCACCAGTGTAATAACCTCTTGCCTGGCAGCCTTCTTGTTACCGCATACCAGTACATCGCAGTCCAGGCCACTGCCCTCCTGCAGGTGGGCCGCTGCCACGTTCTGGAAAGCCGAAACAACTGCCACTTCCTCACCCAGCAGATCCTGGGCTATCTGGCCTGCGCTGCCGCCTTCGGGCAACTGCACTCGAGCAACCTTGGGCGGCACCAGCGGAACGGTCACATCAATTAAAATTTTGCCTTGCAGGGCCGGCTTAACCAGCTCCAGAGTGCTTGCCTGGTGGCTGAAAGGCACGGTGATCACAACGATGTCAGCGGCCTGGGCGGCTGCCAGATTTTCCATGGCCTGTACGCTAATCTCGCCTATGCCGCGCTCGGCCATCACTTCTCGCAAGTCTGCCACAGCCGCCTCAGCTTTTTCCTGAGTGCGTGAGCCAATTACAACCTGGTATCCGGCCTGGGCCCAACGACGGGCAAGACCAGTGCCCAGGTCTCCTGTGCCGCCCAAAATAGCCAGCACGGGTAATGATTCTGTTGTCATGATGTAGTTCCTGATAGGGGCTTCAAAAGAAGGAGTACAGCAATTACTACCAACTCCGCTTAGTATCTAATACGCAGAAGTGGCGCAGACCGTTCATTTCCCAGCCCACTTATGTTCAGTTAGGATTGGCGGCGCCGCACGCATCTTATGTAAATCACCAGTTGATCACAAGCGCCGGGGCCGCCGCCAACAGGAGTAAAAACTTATGGATAATACTGGCCACCCAGTCGACAGCAACCCCATGGACTTCAAGAACAAGGCCGTTATTGTCACCGGGGGTGGCAAAGGGATCGGTCGGGGTATCACTCAGAGCTTCCTGGCCGCAGGCGCTGATGTGCTGATATGCGGACGCTCCGAGCCTGATAGTTTACCCGAAGCAGGCGGCAAACAGGCGCTGTTCACGCACTGTGATGTCAAAGACCCCGAGCAAATTGCGGCCTGCGTTAATTTTGCAGTAGAGCAGTTTGGTCGCCTGGATGTGCTTGTCAACAATGCCGGGGGTGCCCCCCACGCAGATGCGGCCACAGTGTCCCCACGCTTCTCTGAATCGATTATTCGCCTCAACCTTATAGCCCCGCTTAACTTCAGCCAGGCAGCCAACCGTGTCATGCAGACCCAGGACAGTGGTGGCAACATTATCAACATAGCCAGCGTCAGCACCATTCGTCCCTCGCCCGGCACGGCCGCCTATGGCGCCGCCAAAGCGGGACTGGTTAATCTGGGAACGTCACTGGCAGTGGAATGGGCTCCAAAAGTTCGGGTGAACGCGGTCATTGTCGGGCTCACCCAAACCGAACAATCTCACCTGCACTATGGTGATGAAGAAGGCATCGCGGCTGTGGGGGCCACTATCCCGTTGGGCCGAATGGCGGTGCCTAAGGATATTGGCAGTGCCTGCCTGTTTCTTGCGTCGCCGATGGCCGCCTATGTCAGCGGCACTAGTTTTGCGGTTCATGGCGGGGGCGAAAAGCCCGCGTTTCTAGATGCGGCAAACGCCGGGGGGTAAAACCCGACACCTGCTGCTGCTATAATTTCCGCTAACAAACCCTGGCGCTGACATGGATCTACTCACGTGAACAAACTCCTGCACCCACTCTACGGCTACCCAGCCGCAGCCTGGGAATTCCTGAACGCGATTGGCCAGTGCGCAAGACTACTGGGCGCTGATCACCAGCCAGATGCAGGCCTGGTTATTCCGGAGGATTTTTTCGGCATTAATGTGGCACCCGGGGACGATGCCGACAGCGACGACTACATACTCGACCGACTGCACGAACTGGGTATACGCCAGGTGCGCATGGACTTCAGTTACGCCAGTTTTGAAGGGCCCGCAGGCCGACTGCTGTCACGGCTACTGGATGCCGATCTTGATATCATGCTGGATTTGTTGCCACCTCTGGCCGAAGCTCAGGTCCTGTTCGAGGATGTGGACGCGCAACGGCGCTGGCGCCGTTTCCTTGAGCAGTGTTTCGGCACTTTTCAGGGCAAAGTCAGTGCGTTTGAGATCGGCAACACACCCAATCGGGGGAAATGGTCGGGGTTTTCCTCTCAGGGATTCATTCTGGCCAATTATCTCGCACATCAGGTAGCCAAAAAATTCGACGTATGCCTGGTAGGCCCCAACGTCTCCGACTTCGAACCACTGTACAACGCCACCTACCTGGGCCTGTTGCAGCGCCTTGACGCAGTACCCCAGATCCACAGTGACAACCTATTCGTTGAGCGGGTACTGGAGCCGGAGGCCTTTGATCATCGGGTACTTGGCCGAATGGCCAAGGGGCCGCTTAAACTCAACCTGATCAAAAAAGCTCGCTTGCTCGAAGCGATTGGCAGGCAAGCAGGTGCCAGCTCACTGATGTGCACCTATACCTGCTGGACCATAAAGCGATTACAGCGCCGGTCGGCCTGGCCAGAACAAAAGCGGGTAGATTATCTGGTTCGCTATCTCGCCCTGGCGGCCGCCAGCACTGCCCTTGCCAGAGTTTACTGGGGCCCTCTTATTTGTTCGCGAGATGGCTTGATCGACGATCGCGCTGATGACTATCCCGTGGTCGACCAGGTTAGCTTCTACGAGCGCATCCGGGGACAAGCCGAAGGCTTCGCACCGACGCCGGCATTTCATGCCATGGCCCATACCGTCAAACGACTGTCCGGAGCTCGCTGCCTAAGCGCTGACCATGACCCGGATGGTGTCAGCCTGTTTCAATATTGCGGCCAGGATGGACAGTACTTCCTGCTGGCCTGGACCCGGGACGGCCAGGCCTGGCCCCTGGATGCGTTACTCCCCGCGGATACTCTGGATCAGGCCAGCTTCTATGATGCCTGTGGAGTCAACGTGACTGTTCCCCTAGTCATCAATGAGCACCCCTTGTTTATCGAGCTTGCAGCTTCGCTCCCAAACAAACCATGCAAAAACTTGCAAATACAAGCAATTGACCAGGTCACTCACCTCTCCAGTGCCGGGCAGCAGTCGGTAGGCTTCAGCGACTCAAACTGGCATGGCGCTCATATGTTGCGGTCAGACAGACAACAGCAGGACCTGGTTCTGGCGCAACGTCTGCACCCTAACCACTTGCTGCAGCTTGAAGAAACCCAAGTACTCAGAGACGCTCGCAACCGCCTCTGGAATGTCGCTGATCCCCGCGAGCTCTGCGAACAGGTCACGGTCAAGCTCAACCGGGTCAAAGGCATCAAGCACATCACCTATCGCTTTTACCCAAGCAAAGGCCGACGTCACTGGAACAACGCCTGTAATATGTTGCGCAAGGGCGTGGCCACACCCCTGCCTATCGCGTTTTTTGAAGCACCGGAGCAACCGGGCGTGCGCGACTCCTGGTATCTTTGCCAGTTCGTGCCCGAGGCGTTTTCCGCCAGGGACGTTTATGCCGCCATAAACCGAGGGCAGAGCGAGTACAAAGGACTGGACAAGGCAGCCTGGTTTGACCTGATCAGCGGGTTCGTCTGCCATATGCACAACATGCAGATCATTCATCGGGATCTATCTTCAGGCAATCTGTTACTGAGTCAGGATGAGACGGGGTCGGTCCAGCCCATGGCCATCGATATTGGCCGGGCAAAAATTTGGTCCGGACCCGGCTCGAAAGTGCGTCCACGCCATCGTATGCTGGACCTGATTCGTATTGCCTACAAACTCAACTGGAGCGACCGCCAGCGCTTCGTCGAGCACTACGAGGGCCATCTGGGTAAATCCCTGTCACCCCTGTGGCGCATTCCTTTCTGGTACTACGACTGCAAGCAGACACTGAAGAAGGCCCTCAAGGGCAAGCGCAGACGCAAGCCACCCAAGCGCTGACCCATCCGGGGCGGTTTAAGGGCCCTGCCTTAGGGGTTATACTCAGGTCTTTCCTTACTTTGACTCACCAGGAGCGTAATGTCCGGTTCCGAGCAACAGCCTTCCAGTCACCAGGCGAGCCTGGACCTTGATGGCGGAGCAAAGCTGGCCGGAAACCTGAGCGCGTCCGCTGACGGGCAACTACAGTTAACCAAAGTGAAGTTGCTGGCGGGCACCAGCAGCGGAGGAAAAGTCAGTTTACGTACTGGCATGAAAGCCATGCTATCCCTGCAGCAGTGTGCTGAGTGCAACAATATAGAGATCCGTATTGACGGAGTCGCCGGCGGCATTCTGTCTCTTTCCCCGCTCCACCCGGAGCTGGATGCCGCTAAGCGCTGTGTAGAAATCGTTACTGGCCAAATCGCCACCCGGACAACCAGTACTTCTGAACTCATCGGGTCTACTGCAGATTATTCACGCCTTCTCAAAACTTTCCATCAGAATGCGATCGACCAATTGGCGATCCATTTCCCCAGAGCTGTCGATGAAATGCAGGATGAGTTACTGACCCTGTCCAGTCGCATTAAGCCCGATGAGAATGGCCGCAACCGGGTGTACGACGCCGCAATACTATTGCGCCGACGCAAAGAAGATATCTGCAACGCACTGCTCAACAAAATTGAGGACTATTTCCAGCGACTGGTACCTGACGAACACGAAGACGAGTACTGGCAGCAGGATATCGACAGCCCCGACGAATTGGGACTGGTAGACCTGAATGAATTTGAGGGTCACTTGGCCCTGGACCGCATGGTGGCGCTGGCGGAAGAACTGCACCAGGTCGCACTTGAATCGCTGGTCATCCGGTTGGCAACACTGATAGGTGAAGACCCTTTCGAGGTCCGCTTGCCCATTCACGCCAGGCAGCTCTGCCGCGCGTTCCAGGACGCCATGGAGTCCGTTGGTGTGTCTGCAGAGGCCGCACCTGTAGTTTTTGAGTATTTCTCACAACACGTGATCCGTCCCCTGGGCGACTATTATCAGCCGCTCAATGATTATTTGGCGAGCAACGATGTCCGCCCGGACGTTGAACAGCAAATTCGCGCCAAGGGAAGCCTGCTCAAGCGCAAGACGCGACGACGTAAAGAGCCCCTTGCCGAGGCTAAGCCTGATCATCAGCAGGAACAAAATGATCAGTACCTGAGCGATGTCGCCGCGACGCTGCGCAACGAAGGCATCAACGCGGGGGGTAAACCTGCTCCTCAAGCAGGAGGCACAGGTCTGGTATCAATCAGGCCCCAAAATCTCTATCAATCTGTCGTTGACGCTCTCAACTTCCGTCGCGAAGTGGAAGGCCTGGCGGACGGCGCTGCCATGGATGCGGGCACCCCCATGAGCGGAACCTGGGACGGCGCAACAGTGCCCAGCTCGCAGATCGACCAGCAGGCCCTGGCTGATGCCCATACCATCGCCAATGCCCTGCGCGCCTTACAGCGAGACAACAACGTTCGCTCTGCAGTAAAAGAAGCCAACTCTCTGCGGGAGTACCTGTCGGAGCATAAAGAAGAATTAAGCAGTCTGCGAGACACCAGCGGCCTCACTGCCGAGAGTCTCAACCAACTGGATCTGGTGGACAACCTGTTCGGCACCATTGATTCCCAGATAGATGTGACCTCGGAGCTGAAACCGGCCCTGGCAAATCTGCAGATACCGCTGGCTAGACTGGCTCTGCTGGACTCGCACTTTTTCCTGGACAAAGAACACTCAGCAAGAACTGTCGTGGACAAGCTTTCCAGTCTCGCAAGCAGTGCCAACTTTCCCAACCGGGCGCTGGAAGATCGCATCAATAAGGTTGTCGATGAGATCGTCCAAGACTATGAAAACGACAGTGCGGTGTTTGACCGCGCCCTGCAAAAAATTGAGAAACTCAGCGAGCAACAGGAACGCGCACTGTCCCGCAATATCGAACGCGTGGTGCGCATACAGGAGGGTCAGGAAAAACTACAACAGGCTCGCCGTGCCGTGGCGCTCGTCATCAATGAAAGAATTCGCCCCCCGGCCGCTCCACGGGTGCTGCTTGATCTGGTGGAATCCGGCTGGCGTGACCTGATGGTACTGACCCATGTCAAAGAGGGTCCGGAGAGCTCCACATGGTCTGATCACATCAAAACCCTGGATCAACTGTCCGGCTGGCTCAATGACAAACAGTCAGGTGACCTAAGCGAGGACATGGTGATGCAACTGGGCCTGGAGGCCGAGTCGCTCATCGACCTGGTAGAGCAACAAATCTCCGCGGCTCTGCCCACCAGCGTGGACTATCAGGAAGTGCTCACGGAACTGCGTGACATCCTGGCCGGCAACCTTGCGATTGACTCCACCGAAGTCAGTGTCGATAGCATAGAGGGCGCCGATACTGCGGAGAAATTCCGAGCCAAAGTTGAAGACCTTCCCCGTCTGCGGCGCTGGGTTAGACGAGTTGAGCAGCTCGAATGTCATATTTGGCTGACCTATCGGGACAAGGATGGACAAAAGCGCCGTATGCAATTGGCCTGGATCAGTCCTGACAAAGATCGCTATATATTCGTGAATGAACGTGGCCAGAAGATCGCCGATCTCAATGCTGTGCAACTGGCACGCAAACTGAGTCGTGGCGTCACCCCGCCAGCCCCCGCAGATAAACTCTCAGTGGTCGACCAGAGCATGTACCAGACTCTGGAACATGTGCAAAAGACCCTCAGTTTTTCCCGTAACCATGACACTCTAACCAAGCTGATCAATCGCGAGACCTTTCTCGACCAAATGGGTAGAGCGCTGCGTCACGCGCAATTGAAAGACTCCCAACACGCCATTCTCTATGTGGACATTGATCAATTCAAGCTGGTCAACGATATCTATGACGAGGTCAGCGGCGACGCTGTGTTGCTTGAGTTCAGTCAACTTTTGGCGCAGCTGCACGGCAAAAAGTCCTCTTCTGCCCGTATTGAAGGGGACCAATTCGCCATTCTACTACTGGATCGCAGCCTGGATCAGGCCATGCAGCTGGCTGAAAAAGTGCGGCAGGATATTGCGGCCAGCAGCATCGAACTGGAGGAGGAAAATGTATCCTTCACCGTTTCCATTGGTGTGGCTCCCATCCTCGAATATAGCCCGTCAGTCGATGAGGTACTTGAATCCGCACGTACTTCTATGGAAATTGCCAAGGAGCAGGGCCGCAACCGTGTACAGCGCTACGAGGAAGACCAGGCCCTGGCCACCAGTTTCAACAGCGACAGGTCCCGCACCAAAGAGGATCTGGAGCAAGCCCTGGCCACAGACCGGTTTGTGCTGCGCGCACAACCCATCGTGCAGGTCGCGGTGGATGGAAAACAGCCATCGGGACGCCATTACGAACTATTGCTAGGACTCTCTAACCCTGACGGCAGTCTCGCCTCACCAGAGGAATTCATCCAGAGCGCCGAGCGCTACGGCTTTATGAACCTGGTAGATCGCTGGGTGGTAAAGGAAGCATTTCGCTGGGTTAGTCAGCTGATGGACGACGAAAAAGAAGTCCCTAATCTGGCCATAAACCTCTCTGGCAGCAGTGTTACCGACGATGATTTCATGGAATATCTGCTTGAGCAGATTTCAGAATTCGGGGTTGGTACCAGTCACATATGCTTTGAGATCACCGAAACCGGCACCATATCCAACCTGGTGAAGGCGGCGGATTTTGTCCGTGCGTTTCGTAACATCGGCTGCAAATTCTCAATCGATGACTTCGGCACTGGCCTAGCCAGCCACAACTACCTGCGTGAGCTGCCAGTCGACTACGTGAAAATAGACGGTACGTTCATCGTTGGTATCCATAAGAATCGCGCCGATTATGCCATGGCCCGCTCCATCAATGACCTGGCACACTTTTTGGGCCAGGAGACCATTGCCGAGTCGGTGGAAAATGACAAGATCATCGAGAAACTGCATGAGATTGGTGTCGACTATCTGCAGGGGTGGGGAGTGGGTATGCCAAAATTACTGACCGAGGTCGCCGCAGACCTCTCAAGCATCGCCAAGTAAACCGATGCATGACTGCTAATTCACTCGAGTCCCACTATGACAATCTGGTAGGCCTGATTTACCAGGGCCCACTTGAAGAGCGCCCCTGGCAGAGCGCCCTGCCCTTGCTACGGGAACTACTGGACGCTCAGGTCGCTTCCCTGGTGATACGTCCACCCTCTGCCGAGGACCGGGGAGCCATACTCAACAGCGTAAGGCCAGCGCCCGGTGACACCGGAGACACCCTGGCTGACCCCGATGACTGGCAGGCCGCTTCCTACAAGGAAGAATTCTTCTCCCTGGACCCCTTTATTAATCTGCCCACCGAACAGATAGTGGCACTGGAAGAATTGCTCCCTGACAAAGAGTTGATGGAGTCCGACTATTATCGTCACTACCTTGAGCCGGTTGGCTTGTTTCGAATACTGGGGGTCGATACCGCTGAGCCCGGGGGAATGCTGGCCCGCTTGAGATTTTCCCGACGCCGGGAGGAGGCTCGCTTCAGTGCTGATGAGCGTGCGCTGCTAGAGCGAATCACACCGCACCTGCGGCGAGCAATACAGATCTATGCGACGATTAATCGCACCACCTCGGAGCGAGATGTATACGCAGGGGCGGTCTCACAACTGGCAGTGGCCAGCATTATTCTCGATGAACAGGCCCGGGTACTCAGTGCCAATCCGGTGGCCCAGGTCTTACTGGACCAGGGCGTTGGTCTCTGCCTGAAAGGCCAGCAGCTGCATATCGAAGGTAGAGATATCAATAAAGAATTGCAGCAGGCAATAGGCAGCATTATCCGCGCCCAGCACCAGGGGGAACCGACAGTGGTCAAGGCCCTGCGGGTACCCCGCTCAGCCGGACGTTCTGACCTCGGCCTGGTAGTGCGCCCTGTTCCCGTCTCTGCCTGGAGCGAAGGACAATCCAGCCCCAGTGCTGTGGTCTTTATCTCCGACCCCGACTTGCATGAATCAGCGTCTCGCCAAACTCTGGCAGACCTGTTTCAACTGACCCCGGCGGAGGCAAACCTGGCGATTCTGATGGCCAGGGGGCTAAGTCTGGCCGAGGTCTCCGAGGCGCAGAGCATCTCCCAACACACCGCCCGAGCGCAGCTCAAGTCCATCTTCGCCAAAACCAATGTCTCCCGCCAGGCAGAACTGGTGCGACTGGTAATCACCAGCGTCGCCTCTTTGGGGTAGGCGCATTGCCCCGTTGCGCAAAGCGCTGCTGTGATCACCCACTCCTGCCTAGGCTGTTGACGCAGATCAACACCGGCTCTGGTGCTTCCTGATATCGTCTAGCCCAAGACATTCGTGAGCTGTACCCCGATGAACATCATGCATCCTGATCTGGTCGCGTCCACCACCATACCCGCTGAGCATCAGGCCGATATGGACCTGGCCAAAAAGTATGCAAGCCAGGGTCCTCGCTATACCTCGTACCCCACAGCACCACAGTTCCGCCAGGATTTTCCGATGCAGGAATACCGCGACTGGCAGCACAGCAATGGTGATCACAAGCGCGCACCTCTATCGCTATACCTGCATGTGCCTTTTTGCAATGATATCTGTTACTACTGCGCCTGTAACAAGATCGTCACCCGCAAGAAGAACGTGGCCCAGCACTACCTGGCCAGGCTCCAGCGCGAGATCACGCTGCAATCAGAACTGGTGGGCGATCAACGTCCGATTACCCAGATGCACTGGGGTGGCGGCACTCCCACATATTTGGACCATGCACAGATCACTGAACTCATGCACCTTTTGGCCAGCAACTTTCGTCTGCTGGACAAGGGGTACCGCGAATATTCCATCGAAATTGACCCACGCACCGTTGATAACAGCACCATAGCATTGCTCAAAGGAGTAGGTTTCAACCGTATTAGCCTCGGCATCCAGGATTTTGATCCACTGGTGCAAAAAGCGGTCAATCGCATACAGCCCTATAAGCAGATTGCTCCGCTGGTAGACTGCATACGCTCCCACGGCTTCCGCTCCTTGAGTTTTGACCTGATTTACGGCTTGCCTCACCAGGATCGACACACCATGGTCGAAACCCTGCGCAAAGTGGTTTCCCTGCGTCCCGATCGCATCGCCTGTTACAACTACGCTCACCTGCCAGAGCGATTTAGCAGCCAGCGCACCATCGACCGCCTGACCTTGCCCGAACCAGACGAAAAACTGTTACTTCACGAAATCATCAGTCACACCCTGCAAACTGCAGGCTACCTGCACATCGGCATGGATCACTACGTCCTACCCGAGGATGAACTTGCGCTGGCCCAGCACGAAGGTCGCTTGCAACGTAATTTCCAGGGCTACTCACTGCATATGGCCGATGACCTGCTAGGGCTAGGGGTTTCCGCTATCAGCCAGATTGGCGATTTCTATCTGCAAAACGAGCGTGATCTGGACAGCTACTACGAGTATATAGACGCTGGTGAACTACCTGTCACCCGCGGTTGCCGGGTCAACGATGACGACAAACTGCGCCGGCATATCATCATGAGCCTGATTTCCGAGTTAAAACTGGATATCGGCGACTGCAATCGCCAATTCAGCATAGACTTTAGTCGAATGTTCCAGCCTCAACTGGAGCAGCTTGCACCCATGGTCACAGACGGATTGCTGGCTATTTCCGACAACAACATTACTATCACAAAGCGCGGAAGACCCTTTTTGCGTAATATATGCATGCTTTTCGATGCTTATCTCAATGCTCACCAGGGCGATGAACCGGCGCCGAAATTCTCTGCTACTGTCTGAATTAAGTCTGAAAAACCGATTACAGAATATTGAGGAAATCGACTATAATTGTTTCCAGATATTGCCAGGGGAAACATATGACGATTCATCTCTCTCAGTCTGAGGATCCGGCCTTCAAAGCCTGCAGTCACGACTATCAGGTTAACTGCGGGAACTGTCGCCTCAACAGTATTTGCCTGCCCCTGGCCCTTGAGAACGATGACATCCAGCAACTGGACGACATCATCCAACGCAGCAAGCCACTGCAGAAAAACCAGCACCTGTACCGGGAAGGTGACAACTTCCAATCCGTATTCGCAGTGCGCTCCGGCACTCTGAAAGCCTACAAAACCACTGATGACGGACGCGAGCAAGTCACCGGCTTCTACTTTCCGGGCGAAATCCTCGGTATGGACGGCATCAGCAATAACGCCCACGCTTCTTCTGCCAAGTCTCTGGAAACCGCTGCCATCTGCGAGATCCCCTTCACCGCGCTGGAAAAACTCAGCACCCTGATGCCCAACCTGCAACGCCACTTCTTCCAGCTGATGAGTCGCGAGATCACCGAAGACCAGCAACTGATCACCCTGCTGAGCAAAAATTCAGCAGATGAGCGTGTGGCAGCGCTGATGCTGAGCATCTCCGGTCGTAACGCCCGGCGCAAACTCAGTGCCACCCAGTTCCGCCTACCCATGTCCCGGGTGGACATAGGCAATTACCTGGGGCTCACGGTAGAGACCGTATCAAGGGTATTCAGTCGTATGCAGAAAATGGAAGTCCTACGGGTAGATAACAAAGAAATTGAAATTCTGGACCAGCAGGGTCTGAAAAACATGGCAAACCTGGGAAGATAGGCACTCGCTGAGTCCAGGGGAAATGCCAGTTCGCCAGTGTGACCTCGCTAACTTGATTCACATCATGGTGATACGGCCTGTACAATCTAGAATGCCAGCGCACAACAACCACAGTAGCTTTGGGGAGAACATATTATAATGATTCAGCATACTTTTGGCTTGCTCGTGAAGCCCAGTTCCCAGTGGAAAGCGATCACCGAGCTATCTGACAGCTCTTTCAAGACATTGCTGCTATACCCCTGGATAATGGCGATCATACCCGCAGTGGCCTGGTATTACGGCACCACTAATGTCGGCTGGTCAGTGGGTGACGGCGAGGCCATCAAGCTGACCAAAGACAGCGCGATGACCATCTGCATACTGTTTTACATCACCCAGGTTGTTTGCCTGTCCGCGATCGGCTACTTCATTCACTGGATGGCAGACACCTACGGTGCACAATCCACAATTGCCAAGGGCATTATCATCGCCTCCCTGGCAGCTACTCCCATGTTCCTGTTCGGTGCCGTCGGTTTCTACCCGGTTCTGTGGCTGGACATGCTAATCGGTATTGTCGCAGCCAGCTGGGCGGTCTACCTGATGTACCTGGGTATCCCAATCGTCATGGACATCCCTGAAGAGCGGGGCTTCCTGTTCTCCAGCGCCGTGATGGGCGTGGCCCTGGTTATTCTGATCTGCCTGATGGTGGGTGCGGTAATCCTTTGGGACTTCGGCGCGGCCCCGGCATTTACGGACTGAGCCCTCACCGGCATCACGATTTTCGAATTTATTGAAATCTTAATGGAATGTAACCATGAGCGAGCTTAATTCCGCACTGGAACACCCCACCTACAATTACAAGGTGGTGCGTCAGTTCACAGTCATGACAGTCGTCTGGGGTATCGTCGGCATGCTAGTGGGCGTACTGATCGCCGCACAGCTGGCCTGGCCTGCCCTTAACATGGGGTTGGAGTGGCTGCACTTTGGTCGCCTCCGTCCCCTGCACACCAATGCGGTCATTTTTGCATTCGGTGGCTGCGCCCTGTTTGGTACCTCCTATTACATCGTCCAGCGTACCTGCCAGGTGCGACTGATCTCCGACAAACTGGCGGCGGTAACTTTCTGGGGTTGGCAACTGGTAATCGTGTGCGCCGCGATCAGCCTGCCCATGGGCTGGACCAGCGGCAAGGAATACGCCGAACTGGAATGGCCCATAGACATACTGATCACTGTGGTCTGGGTGTTATATGCCATTGTGTTCTTCGGGACCATCGTCAAGCGCAAGGTCAAGCACATCTACGTTGCCAACTGGTTCCTCGGATCGTTCATTATCGCCGTAGCGGTACTGCACATTATGAACAGCATGGTTATTCCCGTGTCGGCCACCAAGTCCTACTCGGTTTATGCTGGTACGGTGGATGCCATGGTGCAGTGGTGGTATGGGCACAACGCCGTGGGTTTCTTCCTCACCGCCGGCTTCCTGGGCATGATGTACTACTTCGTTCCCAAGCAGGCCGGACGCCCGGTGTACTCCTACCGTTTGTCTATCGTCCACTTCTGGTCACTGGTAGCGGTATACATCTGGGCTGGCCCGCACCATCTTCATTACACTGCACTTCCCGACTGGGCCCAGAGCCTGGGTATGGTGATGTCCCTTATCCTGCTGGCACCTTCCTGGGGCGGCATGATCAACGGCATGATGACGCTGTCAGGGGCCTGGCATAAGTTGCGCACAGACCCCATCCTGCGCTTCCTGGTGGTGAGTCTGTCTTTTTATGGCATGTCTACCTTTGAAGGCCCGATGATGTCAATCAAGACAGTGAACGCACTTTCTCACTACACAGACTGGACCATCGGTCACGTCCACTCCGGTGCCCTCGGTTGGGTCGCCATGATATCCATCGGTTGTCTCTATCACCTGATCCCGATCCTGTTCGGCAAAGAGCGCATGTACAGCGTCAGCCTTATCAACGTGCACTTCTGGATGTCTACCATTGGCACCGTGCTCTATATCGTCGCGATGTGGGTAAACGGCATTATGCAAGGCTTGATGTGGCGCGCCTACAATCAGGACGGCACCCTGACCTACAGCTTTGTTGAGTCAGTGGCTGCAAGTTATCCAGGTTACGTGGTTCGCGTACTGGGCGGTGCAATCTTCTTCACCGGTATGTTGTTGATGGCCTACAACCTGTACATGACCGCCCGCAAAGACGTTGAACCCCTGCCGGCACCTGCCGCAGCAGCCGCGGCCTAAGGAGCGACAAGACAATGAAACATGAAGCAGTTGAAACCAATATCGGCCTGATGATCGTCGGCATTATCGTCGCCATCAGCTTTGGCACCCTGGTAGAGTTGGTTCCTCTTATGTTCCTGGAGGAAACCAACGAACCCATCGCAGGACTCATGCCGCTGCCCGCACTTGAATTGGAAGGCCGAGATATTTACATCCGCGAAGGCTGTAACACCTGCCACTCGCAGATGATTCGTCCTCTGCGCGCAGAAACCGAACGCTATGGCCACTACTCAGTTGCCGGCGAGCACGTTTACGAACACCCGTTCCTGTGGGGCTCCAAGCGCACCGGTCCTGACCTGGCTCGCGTCGGCAAGCGCTATTCGGACGATTGGCACCGCGCCCACATGTACAACCCGCGCGACGTGGTCCCTGAGTCCAACATGCCCGCCTTCCCCTGGTTGTTCGATAAAGAGCTGAGCGGCGAACTGACAGGCAAGAAAATGTCGTCGCTGCGCACTGTAGGCGTCCCCTATACCGACGATGACATTGCCGGCGCCAAAGCTGCCGTTGAAGGTAAGAAAGAAATTGATGCCGTAGTTGCCTATCTGCAACAACTGGGCACATTGCTGCAATCGAGGCGTTAAGACTATGGATATCAACGATCTGAGAGGCCTCAGCACCGCGTTACTGATGATTACGTTTATCGGGATGTGTTTTTGGGCCTACGACAAAAAACGCAAAATACCATTTGATGAGGCAGCCAACTTACCGTTCGCGGATGACGAGCTGAATGAACGCACCCTGCAGGAGGAAGTAAAGAATGGCTAGTTTCTGGAGTTTGTGGATCATCGTACTCACTTCCATCACCATTATCCTCGTGACCTGGCTACTGTTCGCCAACCGCACTCGCGAGCAAAACCTCGATGGCAAGACAACGGGACACGTGTACGATGGCATCGAGGAGTATGACAACCCCCTGCCCTCTTGGTGGTTCATGATGTTCGTGTTCACCATCATCTTCGCCGTGGCTTATCTGGTGGTCTACCCTGGTATGGGCAACTATCCCGGGCTGCTGGGCTGGACTCAGGTGAAACAACACGATCGTGAAGTGACCAAAGCGGACGACAAATTCCGTGACATGCGCGACCGCTATTTAGCCATGCCGATAGAAGAAATTGCCGCTGATCCTGCCGTTCGTAAAATGGGCATGCGCATGTTCAGCAATAACTGCGCGCAGTGCCACGGCTCAGATGCCAAGGGCGCTTACGGTTTCCCCAATCTGACCGATGATGACTGGCTGTATGGCGGAGCGCCTGAGGTAATCAAGGCAACTCTGGTCAATGGTCGCCAGGCGGCGATGCCTGCCTGGGGTAGCATTCTGGGCGATCAGGGAATTACTGAAACGACTGCCTATGTGCTGTCTCTCAGTGGCCGCAATGTTGATGCGAGTTTGCTGGAAGCGGGAGAAAAACACTTTCAGACCTACTGTGTTGCCTGCCACCAGGCAGATGGCACCGGTAACCCGGCAATGGGGGCACCAGACCTGACAAATGGCGTGTGGCTATACGGTGGCAGCACTGAGCAAATAGCTCACACACTGCGTGCCGGACGAAACGGTGTAATGCCTGCTTTCAAAGATACGCTAAGCGAGGACAAGATCCACATCCTCACGGCGTATGTTTACGGCTTGGGCAAGTAAGCAACCCCCTTTCTTTAGTACTACTGAGGGGCTTCGTCTGAGGCCCCTGTTCACTCACAAAATTCCACGTGTGAGAGCACTATGTCTACATCTGACAAGGATCTGATCGATCTGCAGGAAGTCGCGCCCGCAGAAGTTGGCGAGGTAGATCTCTATCAGCGCCGCGAACGCATCTACACCCGCAAGGTGGAAGGTTTTTTCCAGAAAATACGGCTCTACACCGGGTGGCCGTTATTGTTGGGATATTTTGTTCTACCCTGGTTGAGCTTGAATGGCCAGCAGTCCGTTTTGTTCGACCTGCCTGCGCGCAAATTTCATATCCTGGGCCTGACCTTCTGGCCTCAGGATTTCCACATGCTGGCTTTCCTGTTAATTATTTCGGCTTATGCCCTGTTCGCAGTAACGACCTTGGCTGGGCGAGTCTGGTGTGGCTACACTTGTCCCCAGACTGTCTGGACAACAATGTTCATGTGGGTAGAGCAAAAGACCGAAGGCAGTCGCAACCAGCGTATCAAACTGGATAAAGCACCCATGTCGATGGGGAAATTCGGCAAGAAATTCATGAAGCACACTGCCTGGCTATTCATCGCCTTCATGACTGGCCTGACGTTCGTGGGTTACTTCTATGGCATCCAGGATTTGTTGATTGACCTGGTCACATTGAAGGCAGCAGGCTGGGGCTTGTTTTGGACCGCGTTCTTTACCGTTGCCACCTATCTTAACGCCGGCTATTTGCGAGAGCAGGTGTGTAAATACATGTGTCCCTATGCACGCTTCCAGGCGGTCATGTTCGACCAGGACACCCTAATCGTGTCCTATGACCAGAAACGCGGTGACCCCCGCGGCAGTCGCAAAAAGACTGCCGACCTGGGTGACTTGGGCCTGGGCGAATGTATCGACTGCGAACTGTGCGTGCAGGTCTGCCCCACCGGTATCGATATCCGTGATGGCCTGCAATACGAATGCATTGGCTGTGCTCTTTGCATCGATGCCTGTGACTCGGTGATGGACAAAATGGACTACCCACGCGGTCTTGTGCGCTACACCAGCGAGCATGAACTGGCTGGCGGAACCACCCACTGGTTACGCCCCCGCATTGTCGGCTACGTGGTCGTGCTTTTTATTATGATTGGGGTGTTTTCGTACAACATGTTCTCGCGCATCCCGTTGGAACTGACCATTATTCGCGACCGCAACCAACTGTACGTCACCACAGATACCGGTGCAGTTGACAACATCTACACGCTGCAAATGGTCAATATGGATCCTAACAGTCATGTATTTGAAATCAGCGTTGCGGGACTGGATCAGGCAGAGATCATCGGCGACACTCAGTACACCTTGAATGGGGGAGAGGTACGTTCTATCAGCCTGCGCCTGCGCGCCATGCCTGAAGACCTGGACAAGCCCAGTACAGAATTTGATTTCAAGGCCCAGGCCATCGATATGGCGTCCCTGCAAATCACCCATGAATCACGCTTCATCAAACCACTGTAGGCAAGCAGATGAATAAACATCTCCCAAGAGAGGACAGCGAACCCTGGTTTCGGCAGTTTTGGCCCTGGTTTCTCATCATGCTACCCGCGTCGGTAGTCGTCGGAGGGCTCACCATGATCGTCATTGCCAACAAAGGCGCAGATGACCTGGTGGTGGACGAGTACTACAAAAATGGTCTGGCGATCAATCGCAAGCTGGAGAAGAAGGAACGGGCCGCAGATCTGGGTGTTACAGCTAAGCTGAAGGTTGCAGGCACCGATATAGTGGTCAACACATCCGGGGACATTGAGGCAAGCCAACTTCTACTAAAGCTATCTCACCCGCTAGAAGCTGATCGGGATTTCCAGGTCATGTTGGTACAAAGCGTTCCCGGCGAATATCGCGGCAGACTAGCTGCTGATATAGCGCCTCGCTGGCACTGGGCACTTATCTACCAAGGTGAGCCTGAATGGCGCCTGGACGGCTCAGTCACTGCAGCAGACATCACCGTTCTTAGTGGTGACTGACTCCTGCCTCGTCGCCTCAGTGGAGTCCGAATCCTGTTTTCACTGTGGCGAGCCTGTGCCGACCGGCGCTCTGTTCAAGATCGAGATTTCAGGCGAGTCACGAAACATGTGCTGCCCAGGCTGTCTGGCTGTAGCGGGCATGATCGCCTCCAGTGGCCTGGAAAACTTTTACCAGCAACGCACTGCATACAGCGAACGTCCCGACGCAAGTGAACCGGTAAACGCAGAGCAATACCTAATCTACGATCAACCAGAACTTGCAGAAAGGTTCTCACAACAAGAAACAAACGGCGACGTCACGGCACGCCTACTGCTGGGTGGGATCACCTGCGCAGCCTGCACCTGGCTAATCGAACAAACCCTGTCTCAAGTTGCCGGCGTACAACAGGCTGCTGTCAACCTGCAGCAATCGCGCCTGGACATCCGTTTTGATCCAAGGGAATTGAAAGCCAGTGAGATTTTCGCCCGAGTAGAAGCGCTGGGTTACCGGCCTCAGCCTTTTCAGATCAGCGCCCGCAGGGAGCAATTGCGCCAGGAATACCGCAGCGACTTGCGGCGTCTGGCGGTCGCCGGCTTCGGCATGATGCAGGTAGGCATGTTCGCTGTGGCTCTGCACGCAGGTGACATACAGGGCATCCAGGAACAGTACCAAGGCCTGTTACGCGGATTCAGCCTTTTGGTATCCAGCTTCATTGTTTACTACAGCGCAGGTACCTTCTTTCGCACCGCCTGGCGCCACCTCAAACAAGGGGCGCTGGTGATGGACTTACCAGTGGCACTGGCAATTGGCCTGGCATGGCTTGCCAGTGCATGGGCGACAGTAACCGGCACCGGACAGGTTTACTTCGACTCGGTGGTAATGTTCACCTTCTTCTTGCTTCTGGGAAGGTTTCTGGAAGCCCGAGTTCGTCAGCGCCACGCCATGACCTGGTTCGATGCGGAGAGCACCTTGCCAGATGCAGTGAGAGTGCGACAGGAAGACGGCTGGGCCAGCGTAGCCCGCTCACAGTTGGAGCGCGGCGATACTTTACTTATACAAGCAGGCCAGACCGTGCCCGCAGATGCGCGTATCTGCAGCGGCCAAAGTGCAGTAAGAGAAGACACCTTTAATGGCGAGCACCTGCCACGCAGCGTTGTACCAGGCGACATTATTTATGCTGGTACAGTAAACGTAGAGGCTGCTTTAGAGGCGGACGTACAGGGTAGTTACGCAGAGAGTCGGCTAGCGGCGCTGCAGCGTTCAGTGGAAGTCGCCGAAACAGAAAAACCGAAACTGGCAAAAATGGCTGACCGGATCGCGTCCTGGTTTGTGGCGGGAATCCTTCTGGTGACATCTACAACGGCTATTGTATGGTGGCAAATAGCACCTGAGCAGGCACTGTGGGTTTCTCTTTCCGTACTGGTCATTTCCTGCCCCTGTGCCTTGGCCCTGGCAACCCCTGCCGCTCTGACATCAGCAGCTAGCGCCCTGCGTGCTGCTGGCGTCATTGTGCGCGGCGAAAATGCTCTGGAGACACTGTCTCGAACCACGCACCTTCTATTTGACAAAACTGGCACCCTGACCCAGGGAACCCTGGTCATACACAAAGTGCTACCACTGGCGCAGCTGACTGAAGCTGAGATATTAAAGCGCTGCGCCGGCCTGCAACACTGGTCCAACCACCCGGTTAGCCGGGCCTTCGCTGCTATTGATGAGCCGGAAGATTTCACCGAGGTGAACTACCGGGTGGGCGCGGGCCTTGAAGGCTGCTATGACGGCAATACATATCGAATGGGCAGCGAGAATTTCTGCCGCCAACTTTGCCCCAGCTTGCCCCCCTTACCAGAGCAGCCGTTTTACTGGGTCGCCCTGTGCCAGAACACCACACCCATCGCCTGGATCGGCCTCAACGACCAGTTGCGCACGGAAGCGCCTGAGGTTATCGCCACCGCAATTGCCGGTGGTCTGCAGGTCGGCCTGCTCACTGGCGACAGTTCGCCCCAGGGGCCCCTGCTCGCCCGGCAACTGGGTATCAAAGACGTACACACAGGTCTGGAGCCACAACAAAAGATGCAGCGAGTCCAGGTGTTACAGTCCAATAATGCCGTGGTGGCAATGGTGGGAGACGGACTCAACGACGCCCCCGTACTAAGCCTGGCAGATACGTCTTTTGCCGTCGCTGGAGCTACCGATCTGGCCCGAGCCCAGGCAGACTTTGTTATTGTCGGCGGCGACCTTGGCGCGGTTACTGACACCTGGCACAAGGCTAAGGCATGCCGGAAAATTATCCTGCAGAATTTTGCCTGGGCATTAGGATACAATCTCAGCGCAATCCCCCTGGCGGCAACCGGCCATATTCCGCCTTGGGCAGCAGCGATCGGCATGTCATTAAGTTCCCTGCTGGTAGTGGCCAATTCACTACGCCTCAATCGGCGTCGACATAACCAGGAGAACTAGCATGGACAGTTTATACCTGCTGATTCCCGTGGCACTCGTGCTGGTGGCACTGGGTATCAAGCTTTTACTCTGGGCAATCGACAACGGCCAGTATGATGACCTGGATAAAGAGGCCTGGCGTATCCTGGCAGACGACCAGGCCAGCACAAACAAGAACGATAAGGCGCGGGAAAATAACGATGACTGAAGCGGGTTACCTTAGCGCTATGGCTTTGGGCCTGGCCGGCAGTGGTCACTGTCTGAGCATGTGCGGAGGCATTGCCGCCGCCCTTAACCTGGGTGGGCATCGTTCAATGCCAGTCACCGTGTCATATCACACCGGGCGCGTACTCAGTTACACCTTACTGGGCGGCTTACTGGGCTTCATCGCCGGCAGCATCGACCTGATGGCCTGGACAATTGCTCTGCGTTATATAGCCGGTTTGCTGCTAATCGGCATGGGCCTTTACATCGCTAACTGGTGGCTGGGCATACAGGTATTGGAAAGGGCAGGCGCCAGGTTGTGGAAACCGGTACAGGGATTCTCATCCCGTTTTTTGCCTATTCGAAATCCGTTTCAAGGGCTTGCTCTGGGCCTATGTTGGGGGCTAATGCCCTGTGGCCTGATTTACTCAGCCCTGGCCTGGGCGGCAACCGCCCAGAGCGCTATGACGTCAGCGACACTGATGCTTTGCTTCGGTCTGGGCACGCTGCCTGCGATGCTGGCAGTGAGCCTGGGTGCAGACAAGTTGCAGGGCTTCCTGCGTAAGCGCGGTCTCAAGTTGTTCATTGCAGTTATGTTAATTGCGTCGGGTGTGTGGACGATTTATCTGGTTGCTGCTCATGGTGAGCATTTGAGACATCAAGCGCCCGGGGCGGAAAAGAGCGAAATGGATCATTCTAAAATGGGCCACTAAAAAAAAGACCCCGCACTTGCGTGCGAAGCCAGACGCCATAAGACCGTAGGTGAGCCGGTCAAATGGGGATTAGATCAAAACTTGTAGGCGATACCGATATTGTAAACCCAGGGGTCAATATCCACATCGAACCTAACCTTGGCATTATCTGCTTCGCGCAGCTTCACCGTCGCAGTCGTGTCTATGTCGATGTACCAGATACCAGCATTGAATGCCCAGTGCTCACCGAAGGGAATATCTACACCGGCTGATGCCGACAGTCCAAAGGAATCATCGAGTTCCAGATCAGCCTTACCCACCAGGCCTTCCAGATCACTGTGGACCTCCTCATCAAAGAAAATGGTGTAGTTAACACCCAGACCTACATAGGGCTGCCAGCCAGTGCTGCCGCCACGGGGGTACCACTGAACAGTTAGCGTTGGGGGAAGCTGTTTGGTTGAGCCCGCCTGGAGAGGCGCTTCATTCACATCAATATCATGTTCGAAGGGAGTCGCCGCAAGTAGTTCAATACCCCAGTCCTCGGTAGCCATGTAAACTGGAATAATAGAAAGCTGAGTGTCATCGCTCACGTCTACCGTTACGCCACCCAGTTCATCGATTGAATCACTGTCAGCATCTGGGGCTACTGTCGCTGCGCCAGCGCGCAGAATCCAGTCTCCAGCCTCATAGGCGTGGGTCATTGCAGTGCCGCCAGTTAACGCTACGGCAACCGCCAGGGTCAAAACTTTCTTCATGAAATACTCCTCTTGGTGAATCATGATGCAGGGCGTGTGTGTGCTCCCTCACCAGCTGCAATAATGGTAGTGGCGGGTAGATTTTCAGACATTGATATCAATCAAGAGAACAGAATGCGCCCTTCCCTGGCACCGGTAGTATTACCAGAATGTGTTACTTCCAGGGATGATCCAGCGCTCGACCACAGCCCTGGTAGTTGCGGCTATTTAATTGAACCAGAACCGTATAAGGAAACTCATTTCCTTTCATGGTATCAGTGCAGAAGGTTTCGGTGACTGTCACATTAATACGGTTCCCATCGCTTTGTGCCTCGTAATGCAGTTGCTCTCTATCCTCAGTAGTTTCTATTTCAGTGAACATCACCCGTGTAGCACCGTAATCACCCACAAACAGCAGATTCTGTTCACCGCGCACCTCCAGGTGCCAGCCCGGCTCATTACCTACAGCTCGAAACTCGACCCCTCGCCGTCGAGCGTCTTCCCAGGGTGCACGAGAATGATTCAGCTGACAGTCACTGTAGCGAACCCCCGCTGCCTCAAGGGTTACCTCGTCCCCTTTGGCCCAGAACACAACGTCCCCCTCCTGGTACTTGGTACCCGATGCAGAGCGCACCTGTGACAAGATCAGGTAACGGTCCTCAAACCATAATGCCATTTCACCCGGGCCCACCCGACTAATAAATTCAGCGCCACCACACTCATATACCATCGTCTTAGCAATTGGGCGGCTATCTGGAACAAAGTCATTTGCAGCAGTATCTACTGTTGACTGCTCTGCATTGCTTGCACAGGCTACGAGTGAGATTGCGGTGACAAAAATTAAGGCCAATTTCATGATTTTTTTTCCTCGGGCATCAGTCTGCGCATGCGGCGAACGCGACGTGCATTATCGAAAGTCACTATCGCCAACCCAATCCACACAAGGCTAAAAGCCACAGTCTGCACCGCGGTAAAAAGTTCGCCGAAGACAAATACGGCCACCAGTAACTGGGCACTGGGTCCGATGTAGAATACGAGTCCAAGCGCAGTCAGAGGCAGTAAACGACTCGCAGCGACATAAGTTATCAGGGGAATTGCGGTAAATGCACCAGCGCCCAACAACACAAGATCAACACTCAATCCGTGTTGGCCCAGACCTGCTCCGTCGCGATAGATTAACCAGGCCAGCGCAAAAGGAGACATGAGTAGAGTCTCTATAAACAGTCCTTCCAGAGACTCCACTGCTACTTTTTTGCGAATAGCACCGTACAAAGCAAATGACAGGGCAAGTGCCAGAGCCACCAAAGGCAAGCCTCCGTAGTATACAAACTGCAGAACAACAGCAGCCACAGCAAAAGCAATAGCCACCTTTTGTGCGGTATCGATTTTTTCCTTAAAAAGAGTAAGACCAATAATCACGTTGATCAGGGGCAACAGGAAATAACCCAACGCCGCCTCAGTAGCGCGCCCATTGCTGATAGCCCACAGGAACACCAGCCAGTTTACTGCAACTAATCCAGCGGCAACCGCCATAATTATCAGGGTACGCGGTTGGCGTAGCAACGCTAGAGCACCTCGCAGCCTGCCTACCAGTAGTAACACCAAAAGTATAAATGGCATGGACCAAAAGGCACGGTGTGCCAACAGGTCAGTCGGTTCAACCGGTTTCGCCATGACCCAATAAAGAGCAGAAAAACCCCAGATCAGATAGGCGGTAACGCCAAGCAGTGTGCCTTTCCTCTTATCACTCAGATTTGAGTTCAACAGGGACATCATTCAATTTCCGAATAGCGGCATTGCAATCATTCGTAATGCCAGCAAGCTTATTAACCACTTGAACCAGCGCTGGAAGTTCATTTGCGGGATATGCACCCGAAGTTTAGTACCCACCCATGAACCGGCGGTGACAGCTAGTGCCATACTCAAAATCAGCGGCCACCAGGGTGCAAAACTAAACCCCAGCATGACAAACGCTCCGACCCTCATCACATGACTGAGACTCATATACAAAGCGGTATTGACCACCAACCAGTCACGCCCGATGTTATGTCGCATCATCACTGCCGCACCCAGAGGGCCTGTTGCGCCGGCCAACATCCCCAGGCTGGTCTGGTAGAAGCCAAGGCCCAGCAGGCTCAGGGCACCACCGCCTTGCAGTTGCGGTAATGGCACCCAGGTTAACAGCAGGATCAGTACGCCAACAATGGCCGGCAGCCAGTAGAGATCGAAACTCGCATAGATCCCGCCTCCCAGCCAGGCACCCAGCAGAGCTCCGACGCCAATGGCCGGAATCAGACTCCATTGTATATAACGCCAACCGAATCCCGCTCGTGTCAGGTTACTTGCCAACTGAGCACAGGCGTGAATTGGGAAGATAGCGCTAGCCGGAACCAGCCCCGGCATGACCGCTATCAACAAAACGCCACCGCCCATGCCCATGACAGCAGCCAGCACAGAGGTAAAAAATGCGACCGGCACCAGTGCATATTCCGCAAACATGATAATCGCTGGCCCTCTCAGCCGGGGCCGGCAGACGATAGAGTAGCGAGAAACTCCAGGTAGAAATTTTGTACATCCAACGGAGACTCGACTTGAGGGTAATGCCCTGTATCAGGCAGACGACGAATGAAATGCTGGCTGCCTACCAGAGTCTCGAAACGAGCGACCATGTGCTCACCGGAGACCGGGTCTACACTGCCATTGATCAAGCCGATCGGGCAACAGGCTTGCTGCAGCGCACCCAGCCATCGCTCTCGATGGTTACGCCTGTCAGTCATATAGTGAATGAGTCGGTGCAGGTTGCGCTGACCATCAGCAAGGGTGAACAGCTGCCAAAAAGCATCCAGGTCTTCGTCACTCGCTCTTGTGTTCGGGCCAAATATTCGATCGAATGACTTGCGCATACTGGCCCTGCTAAAAGCATAGCGGACCAGAAAACCAAAGGGTCCCAATAGCAGGCGCTGAACCATTAGGGCCTTATGGGTTTCAGGAAACAAGCCACCGTTTAGAAACAAGCATGACAACCACTGGCCTGCGCCAGAGTTCTGGTTCTGTCTGGCCAACATCTCTTGCGCGACGGTATCGCCGTAGTCATGGGCCAACACATGGAAGTCTTCTAGCCCCAGGTGCGTCACTAATGCTTCACACAAATCGGCCTGTTCCATGATGCGGTAATCGTGCGGGCAAGGCTTGTCACTGAATCCAAAGCCCAGCATATCCATCGCAATCAAACGATAATGAGTATTGAGCGCCTGCCAAATTTTCCACCAGTCCCAACTTGCGGTGGGAAACCCGTGAATCAATAAAATTGTACCGCGGGGAGTATCGGTAGCCGCTTCATCAATATAAAAAATGTTATGGCCAAGGAGTTCAGCACGTTGTCCGCGTGCCTGCCAGTCTTCGATGCGCATAAGGGCGTTGCTCCAACAATAAAGTCAATGAGGATAGTGCTCTACAGTAGCAGGCATCTCAACACATTGATGACAGGTTTGCGGACGGGGCACATAGTCTGCTCAAAGCTCAATTGGCGCGCGCATAGCTCACATCAGACAACTCCGTTGCCAACGTTTTGCTAAGGAATGCCTGCGCTGACTCACGCGTCTCGCTTCTTTCTGCGAAATGGCTTTCAAAAAAACTACTGACCACCACCAGGGTGATCATATGTTGTCGCAATACATTCATCGCCTTGGGAAGAGGCTGCAGCAGGCAAAGCTCGTTGCGCGCGCCATGGTCTATGCCCTGCTCTTCTGAGCCAATAAGCTCATACCAGGGCTCTTCCATCGATTGGTCGATATTGCGCTTGACCATATAACACCCCAAGGCATCCGGGTTATTTATCCAGCGCAGAATAGCAGCGGGACCGGCAAAACCGGTATGAGAACCACTGGCCAGGGTAACCAGTTCTGCTCCCCTCACTTTGTTGATAACCGGGGCTGCGTTGGAGGAATACGGCACCAGTGCATCACTATCCCCTGCCAGCATCAGGAACGGGAGGTCGGCATGATCGAAGAAAGACTTTTTGAAAATCGCTGTGGGCCCAGCTATGGACAAGGCCGCGCCAATACGAGGGTCGCGCATCTGCGGATGAAAACTCACCAGCGCTGTGGTCATCCCGCCCAGGGAAATGCCAGTCGCTCCAATGCGCGCCTCGTCTATCATCCCCTCTAGGACATCTCCGGCAGTGCTGTTGCTTGCCAGCAGGCTATCAATGATAAAGCTTATATCGGCGGGTTGATTGACTACATCCCTGGGATTAGGGCCTCCCGGCGCCTCGAAATATGTGAGCGGATAGTTTACCGCCACTACGACATAGCCCTGGCTGGCCAACTGTTCAGCCAGGTAGGCCCCGCCATCACGAGTGGAAGAAAAACCGTGGCTGTAAACAATCAGCGGGTAAGGACCTTGGGCAGTGGTTGCTGGGTACCAAACAATGCCGTCTAGGCGACGTTCGGCGGCGCCGGCATATTCCCCGTTGGGGTTGGTGGGCCGGCTACTATCAACAAAAAGCTGCTGGTGGCTTAGCACCTGCAGCGGCCCAGTTAAAAGGCGAGCCTCGCTTTCGGAACCGACTGGGAAAGGCTCTGGCTGCATGCCCACCTTCAGCAGTGAGCAGGAAGCCATCAACACTATGGCAATCACTACCAGTATCCATGCTGCTTTTTTCATCTTGGGAGCCTCACTGGAAATTGGCAATTATTGGTCAAAGCACTGTCTGGTAACAAGTTAACTATCGGATTTTGATACATCGAAGCGGGCATGCCGAGACTAGAGACTAGAGACCAGAGCGGCGGTAAAACCAAATGAGTATAGCGCCTAGCAGCATCTGCAAACCGCCGTACAACAACAGGCTCAATAATACAGTATCGCCAATCTGTGCTGTGGCACTGGCCGCAGCTGGAAAAATCGAGGCTTTAATTAACACGCCAAGATTAACGTTACGTACTATAACCTCAAACTCGATAGCGGTAGAATCAGAGCGCGAGAGACCTATGATTTTCGGCACCACATAAGCCATTAGCGCTAAGCAGATAGTAAACAGCGTTACCAGTAACAGGTTTTGATGACCAAATGCAGCAATATCCAGCCTGCCTGCACTGGCTGAACCTATCACTATCAGTAATATTCCAAACAACGACCCCCGAATACTCCATTTAGAAAGCGTCGCCGCCGTGCGCGGGTACAAGTGCAGATATGCCATGCCAGCAGCCAATGGCAGTAGCAGGGTCAATGCAATTTCCCGCACAATTTGCCCCTTTGGCATACTAAAGTCCTGCGGAAGGTACGTTCCGATCAACAGCATAAGAATCAAGGGAGTCGTCAACAAACACGCCAGTGTCGTTAGTGCAGTAATGCAAATTGAGAGTGCGCTATTGCCCCGGGCAAAATAGGTAAAAATATTCGAAGTGGTCCCGCCCGGCACCGCTGCGATCATCGCAATACCCACTGCCACCCCGCCTGTCACCCCCAGCAAGTGTAGAAAAAGAAAGGCCATAACCGGGACTAGCACTATCTGTATTACCGTGCCTAAGGAAACAGAGCGAGGTTCATTCACGACATCACGAAAGTCTTTACCGGTAAGTGTCGCGCCCATTCCCAGCATGGCCAGAATAAGCTGCATAGCCGCGAACCAGTATTCATACTGCACATAAAATTGAGCCAAAACCCGAAAATCCCTGTTTTTCTTAGTATTAACGATGAAACAGCCGCTCACCCGCTGGCCGATCATAACAGAGATGCGAGTCAGCTCATTGACGATCTCGCCAACACCTCTTGCGCACACAATCATGGACAGCCAATGGACAGCGGAAATCCTCCAGCGGCTAGTTATCGTAAGTAATGGTAAATCAGGAGGATCTAACGATGGGAAAATTTATCAACAACTGCTGGGTTGCTGTCATGGACGGCTCTCGCAATCCGCTTCGCAATCTTGATCTTGCGTCGCAGCATTACTTCATGCAGGTTTTGGGTTGGATGTGGAGCATGATTTCCAGCCTCATGTTCTTCTCCATTTTTCACTTTGGTCTCACCTGGGTGGCCCACGTGCTGGTGTTTGGCGGCATAGCAATGACCGTAGCGCTGTTTCGTGAAGCCGAGCTAAAGCAATCACAGGCCCTCCCGGTAAGCGAAGGCTTCTCGCGAGGATCCAACTGCGTCTGGAAATTAGACAGCGAAGCCTGATCGGGTAAGCCCGCGCGGGCCACCGTACGTTGGCTTGCGCCTTTTCCTGCCTTAGCTGTGCCTAGAAACCGAATCGTCGATTATCACCCATCAGTAAGGAACTGACATGCCCGCTTACGCAATTGCCCTACTTCTATTCTTTGTATTTTCCTTTGGCCTACCGCTCTGGGGTATGCAAGCAAACAAGTACAGCAGCGCTGACAACCATGGCTGCTCAGGAGATTGCTATACCGCCTGGGTGGAGCAAACTGGCGGCGTGTTAGCGCTGGAAGCGGCCGCTGCCCAGACCCGAGCAGAGGCCTCGCCCGAACAACTGGGCAAAAAGGCGTATGCCGGCTGCATAGCCTGCCACGGCGCGAAAGGAGAAGGCGGAATAGGCCCAATGCTCGCTGGGCAGTCCGCCGACGACATTACAGACAAGTTGATGCAGTACAAGGCAGGCGAAACCCGGGGTGCCCAAAGCTCTCTTATGTGGAGTCAGGCAGCCCTGCTTGGCAACCAGGACATTGATAACATCGCCCTGTTCGTGGAGAGTCTCTAACTTGATTGTCTGCCTCTAACGCACTGTCGCAATCCGCTTCTGTGGTCTGAGCGTATCAAGCTCATGCAAACCGACAACATTAAAGCAACACCAGCGACCCTCTACTATGACGGCCGCTGCTCCCTGTGCATGAAAGAGATGGCACGTCTGGGCCGACTGAAGAGTGAGAAGCTGGCACTGGCTGACATCCATGCGCTTGCGCCAAACCAAGACCTTCCGGATAAAGACACTTTGTTACGCACGCTGCACTTGCGGCAGCCCGACGGTCAACTACTAACCGGCGTTGACGCTAACGTAGCTGCCTGGAGCCATACTCAGCATGGCTACTGGTTCGCCTGGATGCGCTGGCCTGTGTTAGCGCCGATGGTCAGTCTGGTTTACGCTCGCTGGGCGCGCTGGCGATACGATCGGCTCTACCGCAACCCCTGTGCAACTGCTAGCGAGGCAAGCAATGCGACTGACTGACGGTGATCTACACGCTATGCCCTCTCGAGAAAGGGCAGCGCTTGTCAACTCCCTCTCTGGATTCAAGTCTGCCAACCTCATCGGTACGGCGAATGCTCAGGGACAGAGTAATCTGGCGATCATGAGTTCCGTCGTACATTTGGGCTCGCATCCACCCCTGCTAGCGCTGGTCGTTCGCCCGGGTGGCGAAGAACGGCACACGCTGGACAATATATTGACCACTCAACATTTCAGCATTAATCATGTGAGCACCTCCATAATAGAGGCAGCACATCAGACCGCGGCTCGCTATGCGCGCGATACCTGTGAGTTCGAAGCTACCGGCCTCACGCCGCAATGGTGGACAGGGTTTCCGGCGCCCCTGGTAGCGCAGGCCAATGTTAAACTCGCAATGGTGCTGCGAGATCATCAGGAATTGGCCATTAATGGCACCCATCTGGTGATCGGTGAAGTTATACAGGTAGAACTTCCCGACGAAAGCCTGAATGCCGATGGGTCACTGAACTTACTGAGCACAGAGACAGTGGCATTGGCTGGCCTCGATGCCTACCACCGGGGTGATCTACTCAAAAGAATGGCCTATGCAAAGCCGGAGTTGCCGCCTCGCACCTTAGCTGCAGCAGGAGTTTCAGATGAGCCTTAGCCCAACTTGCAGCATTCCCCGCAGGTGGACATTAATGCTGGTGATAGCCTTAACGCAGTTTCTTATCGGCTCCGCCACAGTTGCAGACACAAAAGATCCAGATGCGCTCAGCTACTATGAAAACAGAGACCCCAGTCGGGACGGCATAGGCAAATTTTACATGGGCCGTGAGATTTCTCACGTCATGGGACATCTGGGTGCAAACTGGCTGGAACGGCCTCAACGCATTCAAGAGGAGCGTACCGACCTGCTGCTGGCCGCTCTGGCACTGGAATCCGACGACGTCGTGGTAGACCTGGGCGCGGGCACTGGGTACTTCAGTTTTCCAATGGCGACCAAAGTTCCAGACGGCACAGTGCTGGCTGCGGACATACAGCCACAAATGCTTGCCATTATCGAACAGCGCATCATCGCCAATAGCGTTGCCAATGTAGTGCCAGTACTGGCGCAAGAATGCGACCCTGCACTGCCAGAGAAATCGGTAGACGTAGTGCTACTGGTGGACGCTTATCACGAGTTTTCCTGCCCCAGGGAAGTGATGCTGGCAATTGCAGCAGCGCTAGCGCCAGACGGGCGTGTGCTCTTGGTTGAATACCGAGGCGACGACCCGAGCATTGGCATCAAGCCTTTGCATACCATGACGGTGAGCCAGGCAAAAAAGGAAATGGCGGCAGTGGGCCTGGAGCTGGTGAGTGTTTCTGAGGCATTGCCAACGCAACACCTCATGACCTTCAAACAAGCGAAAATCGCAACAAAATAAACGACTTCATCAGGCGCTTGGCGATTTTTCAGCGCAAAATTTCTCTATGCGATCAAACGCCGGCCTCAATATGTTGATCGGTTGGGCAAGTGATACACGCACGTAGCCAGAGGTACATTCACCAAAGCCCACCCCGGGCAGTACTGAAACCCCCTGATCAGCTAGCAGTTGCTCAGCGAACTCCAGCCCATTGGTGCTGGTCAGGTCAACATGAATCATCACGAACATGCCCGCCTCGGGCACCTTACACGACAACCCCTGGATATCACGCACACGCTCACAGACATAGTTGCGTCGCTGCCTATACTCCTCGCGAACGCCGTTAATGTACTCCTCGTCATTAACCAGGGCGTGTGATGCTGCATCCTGAACAAACTGGCAACAGCCAAAAATAGTTGACGAGGTAAATGCCAACAGGCGGTCGGCTACATCCTTGGGCGCGACCGTCCAGCCCAATCGCCAGCCGGTCATTGCATGCGACTTGGACATCCCATCTACGATAATCACATTGTCCAGGCTTTGAGCAGCCTTGCGCAGGGAGACGTGTTCCCCCTCAAAGGTGATCATAGAGTAGACCTCATCGCACACCAGCCAGATGTTGCGGTCCAGGCAGTAAGCGGCCAGGTCCTGCAGTGCAGCAGCGGGAATGATATTACCCGCCGGGTTTCCCGGCGTATTGATGAATACCAGTCGGGTGGAGTCTGTAATAGCCTCTTTAACACTTGCCAAATCGAAGGCAAAGCCCGAATCCACATCCAGCGGCACACCAATCTTATTCAGCGCAAGGGCGCGAAATATACCGTCATAACCCACGTACATCGGTTCCATGACAACAATGTCGTCACCGATATCCAGCAGGCAGGCCAGCACCGAATAGATCGCATTCGTCGCCCCCGGATAGATGACCACTTCATCAGGATCGCAGGGCTTTTCGGAAGCTCGCAATTCTATGTCTGCAATGATCTGGCGCAGACCCAGCTCGCCCCGACCCGGCGCGTAATGAGTACGTCCTTTTTCCAGACTGTCGATGGCCGCGCGAACAGTAGCTGGCAGCGTGGCGAGATCCGGGTCACCCACCGAGAGCAGGTAAATGTCTTCACCGGCTGCCTGACGCACCAGCGCCTCGTCGTGCACGGCCCACACGGGTGAATCACCCCCCTCTAAGCGAGTCGACATGGCACTGAAATTCGGTCTAAAACTTGAGCTCATCTTCCCGTGCTCCGGGTAAAGGGATTCATTGCAAAAAGTCCTCTTCGCGCACTTCAATCAGAGTCGGGACGGCAAACTCCACCGAAGCGACAAGCGCCTCCTCCAATTGCGACAGTGAGGTCGCCCGAACAGCGCGACAGCCATAACCCTTGGCAATGGCCAGGAAATCCGGGGTATGAATATCACAGGCGATAGGTTTCATCCCTGCACTTTCAAAGTTTTGCGCAATCATTTCATAGCGTTCGTTATTCCACACCACCACAGCGACCGATAGTTCGGCTTCGACAGCGGTCGACAGTTCGTTAATGGTAAATTGTAGACCGCCGTCACCAATCAGTGCGATCACCGGAGTATCGGGCAAACCGAGGCGGGCACCGAAGGCGGCAGGCAAGGCATAGCCCAGGGTGCCATAGCCGGTAGCAGCACTGGCGAAACGTCGTGGTTCAGGAGCATGGTACTGAGCTGCTGCAAAGTAGGCAGGCTGGGTAGAATCACCCATCACCGCGGCTCCCGGAAGAGCCCGCTGCAAACTATCGAGAAAAGTCTGGTAATCGCCAGGATGCAAAGGCTGTAATTGCGCATTAATCGCAGCTGCACGCTCAGAGCCCTGGCGTTTAACTGGCTGCAACAGTGGTAGTAAAGCCTGGACAGCCAGTTCGGCATCAGCGCGAATAGCCACTTCGGGTTTGGCATTACGGCTCAGCTGGGCGCCGTCAATGTCGATTCGAATGAGGCTTCCACCCAGCGAAAAACCACCATCAAAAAAGAAATCATAATCCGTTTCGCTGAATTCGGTGCCAATGCCCAGCACAACATCTGCTTGCCGATAGAGCTCACGCACGGGCTCGTACGATGGGCTTGAGGCCACTAAAAGAGGGTGCTGCGGAGGTAGCACACCCTTGGCATTGTGGGTGAGCGTCACCGGAGCATCAAGCAGGTCCACCAGTTGCCGAATACTAGCTGCGGCATCAGCACTACCGCCCCCCAGTGCTAGCACAGGACGCTTGGCTGACTGCAGTAGCGCTGCCGCCCGCTGTAGGGCTTCAGGGGCAGCCGCAGGGCGACTGGGCAATGGCCATGGTTGCCTATCAACATCTTCCGCCGGGGCGGTGATGACATCGATGGGGATAGACAAATGCACGGGACCAGGCCGTTCGCTACTAAAAATAGAAAATGCCCGCGCCAATACCCCAGGCAATTGGGCCGGACTCATCAGTGTATGACTCCATACGCTGCACTGGGCCATGGCGGCCTGCAGGTTCGTGGTGTCATGCAGACGTCCCTCTCCCAGCCCCAATTGGGCGCGAGCATTGTCAGCTGATATGACCAGCATAGGCACTGAATCTTGCAAGGCCTGCCCCATGGCGGTGGCAATGTTAAGCGCCCCGGGCCCAGAGACAGTAAAACAGGCCGCGGGCTTGCCGGTCACTCGCGCATAGCCATCGGCCATAAAGCCGCCACCCTGCTCATGGCGAGGAGTGACATGACGAATGCCCGTCGTCGGTAAGCCCCTGTAGAGCTCGATGGTATGGGTACCCGGAATGCCAAAGGCCACTTCAATGCCATAGGCTTCCAGTATTTGAACCAGGACTTCACCGCAGGTACTCATATCAAAAAATCTCTTTTGTCATCATTGGAAAGGGCGCTTTACCTAGCGCTGAACACCTGCATCCAGCAACACCTCATGCAAGACTCCCAGCTTGTCGGCATAGTGGCGCCACTTACCGACAGAGGTCGTATAAACAGGCTGGCGAACCTGTGCCAGGCTGGCAGTCATGGAAGGCGCATCGCTGCGGTGAAATTGCAAGCAGGCATCCTCCCATGACAGGCCACAGAAATCGAGCAGCCTGCGGCTCTGCGACTCCAGATCGGTCACCAGACTTTCATACTCTACATCCAGTATCTTACCGGGCATGACTTGGTGCCAATGGGCCATCAAGTCCCTGTAGGCAAGATAGTACTCTCCCAGTTCTCGCTGGTCATAGGAAAAAGGGTAGGCCTGTTTGAACAGCGTTTTGTATATTGCCAAACAGGTGTCCATGGGATGCCGTTTGAGGTGAATAATCCTGGCATTGGGCAAGGCGCGATGAATCAGGCCACAGTAAAGAAAATTCAGTGGTAGCTTATCGATAAAGCGATCGTGATCGGCGGTTTGTGGCCTGGTACTTGCGATGTACTCCCGTCCCAACTGTTCGCTATTGGCACTTACAGCCAGACGAATGAAGTCCAGCCTGCTGGCGGGCTTCATCGCCGCCACCTGGGTGGTCAGGCACTCGGCAAATTCCAAGCTACAGTGGCTGGAGTAAGGTTATTTTCGTCGGCTCCAGTCTCCCAGACTCACTAATTCACCCGCTACTGGTTACTACAGCCCACCCCAGAACGCCCAGGGGCTAAAGGCCTCAAAGCTCTTACTGGGCTTGCTGATACGAGCATGCGGAAAGCCGTCAAACAGGCACAGAAAGTCGTCGTGTTCGATTTCAATCAATTCCTGGTGATCACCTGCTTCGAAAAACAGGCTTGCATGTTCTGACAGCTCATCTTCCCAGACCATATCCAGGTGATAGGCCTGACCAAAACCAGGTACCGCGCCCAGTGCGCAATCAGGGAATACCTCACTAAGCTCTGACTCCCTTGCAAGCACTGGGTCTGCAGCAGCGCCGCCGCGAACCCAGCCCAGATCTACCCGATTGCACGCTGGCGTCAGCGCCATCAGATAGCGGCCGTTCCAACGGTCCCGCAAAAGCACAGATTTGACCACTCTGGCCGAAGGTATATGGGCAGCATGGGCAGAATCCGCCGCAGTATGGGTGTGCCGATGAGGCACTAGTCGATAGTCTGTTTGGCTGACACTGAGAAAGTTGGTGAGTCGGTTCGCAACGCTCATGGGGGCCCCCTCCACGCGGTGAATGACCCTTTCAGTATGGCAGGTTTCCGCGGTACGTCTAATACAGGCCGAAAACTACCCCATCCCGCCCCAGGCCCTGGGCATCTGCATATTCAAACGTTCAAGGCCACCGTTCACGCCAAGAATATCCCCGGTGACATAACTGGCTGCTGGTGAGCACAGATACAGGGCTCCCAGCGCAATATCGTCCACCTCACCGAGCCTGCCCATTGGGGTGAGGTCAACCATGGTTTGCTCCACCTCGTCTGTCAGCACGGTACTGAGTGCATCGGTGCGGGTAGAGCCCACCGCGATAGCATTAACTCTCACCTTTGGCGCAAACTCCTGGGCCAACTCCTGGGTAAGGAAGGACAGCGCACCCTTGGCAGTGCCATAGGCTGAAAAACAGGGAGTCGGTTTATGACCGGCTACCGAGGATATATTAAGGATGGCGCCATCATTATTTTTTGCCAAATGGGGGACACAAAGACGCGACAGCTCGAAAGCGGTGGTGACATTAAAGCGGATGGCGGCCTCAAACTCGCGTGCAGTAGTCTTTAACATGGGCTTGGGTGGGAAGCCGCCGGCGTTGTTGATCAGGATATCGATGCGGCCAAAACGGGATATGGCAGCATCCACTAACGACTGTAACTGCTCGAAGTCGAGCACGTCGGTGGGTACAACCAGGGCTTCACTGCCTAATTCGGCAATTTCCGCAGCAACCCTGTCCAGGTCTTCGATGGTTCTCGCCGCCAGCACAATATTGGCACCCGCCTCTGCGAGCGCACGGGCAATGCCTGCCCCTATACCCTTGCCAGCGCCGGTAACTACCGCGACTTTACCGTCCAACCTGAATCTGTCCATCACGCCCATGTTTTTATACCTTCTTGGATAACAAAGTGTTCACTGCTGCTATTCCTGCAGCTGCAGCGGCTCGGTAATGCTAACAGCCTCAATCTCATCGTCACAAAACGGCATTCGCACCCATTCTTTTCGTGAGTAAAGCTCACTCTGGTCGCTGTAGTAAGGCGACTCAGGATTAATCGACTGTGAGGTCGTAATAATCGCATCGGCGATGGGGCAGTCGCTCTCATCCCAGGTGACCGTCTGGATGTACGAATTACCACCGCTAATGGTGCGGTAACCGCCCTCGGACAAGCCCGAGCTAATGGCCCCAAAGACACCCATGCTGCCGCTACCGCCATGAATAGGGACGTCTAACCCATTGCGCGGCAACACCTGAACCTCTCCCCAGGGCGCGTCAAGATCAACACCAGCCATATCGAGTGTTTGAGTCGCCTGCTCCAAGGCCCCCGCTATGCGCGCCACATTTGCCGCTTGCGCAAGATCGAATCGGCTGGGCGTTGCCAGTGGCCGGGCAGGATCGAAGTCCTCAAGCCACAGTGACTGATCTGTCACCGCATTTTCAAACGGACTGCCTCCTGCGGAAATAGACTTCCAGAATTCAGTGAACACCTGGGTTCCGCGACTGTCTACATCGGCCAAACGATCCCATTGCGACAAACTGTCACAGGCTCGCAGCGCGTCCGTCGAGCTATCTTCCAAATCCTTACAGACTGTAAGAACGTCATCTAGCACCAGCTCGGCAGCGAACACCCGGTTTGAATACATCAATTGCTGGAGGCTGGCCAGGGTGAAACCAGCACTGGCATCAAAACCATCAGAGGCATCCATTCGCTGTGCCACCATCAGGTGGTTGATCTGGGTCCGCAGGTTTTGCTGCTGTCCTTCATGACCGATAAACCCCATGGTCGTGGGAAAGCCTTCCAGAGGCTGATCCGGATTACTCAGCCAATAGCTATCGTTACTATTAGCTGCATATTCGGTAGTAAAAAAACTGGGCAGACTATTGAAACCAAAGAGACCCGAACCCTCGGGCGCGTCAGCATCATCACCCCACTGACAGTCACTGCTGTCACCGTCCAGCACCACAATAGCGCTGTTGGTCAAAGAGCGAACCAGGTTGTTTATCCCGGTGACGCACTCCGCCATCTTCTGCTCAGTGACGTTAGGGATAGCGGATATTTCGCCATAAAAAGCATCGCCATTGCGATCTGCAGCTAGCGAATGAAACAACGGATTGCCAATCACTTTCAGGGCATTGGCGAATTCTGCCACGCTGTTGGCTTTGCCAATGTTAAGCCACATCTCGATCCCGCGAAGGTTATCGAGATTGGCATCACGCAGCGCATACACGGTGCCTCTGGGCGTTGGCCAACCGTCGAACAGGCTGGTAAATTCGGGTGCAATGCCTGCGGCAGTTGAAGCCAAGCTGACAATCAGACCGTACTCCCAATGGTAGAAGGTATGCTCTCGCTCTTCGAAACCGCCATCGGGCATTGCCACCTTAATAGTCACGGTTTCTGCGGTGATGTCCTTGAACTCGCCATCCACTTCATACTGCATGGGATCGTCCGGGTTCAGCTTTAGCTCGAAAAGCGTAAATCGGTTGGCCACACTAACGGTATGGGTCCAGGCCATATCCTTGTTAAAACCAATTGCCACCATGGGAAAACCTTTCAGGGCAGCTCCCATGGCGTCATATTCACCCGGGATGGTGAGATGGGCTTGATACCATGAGCCTACGCCATACCAGGGTTGGTGCGGATTACCCAGCAACATGCCGCTGCCGGTCTGGGTCGCGTCTCGCCCCAGGGCAATACCATTACTGCCCTTGTCGTCACTGGCAAAGGCTTGTTGCAAGGCAGCCGCCGATACCGGCGCGGACATAGTGCCTGTAGAGACAGACTGCCCGGGGCCGCTTGCATCCAGAATGGCTGATCGCACGATGCCTTGATCAGTACTGGCTTGCAGCTGTATGCGTCGGAAATACTTCCATAGGTCGACAGCGTTTATCTCTCGGACCCAGTCCGCTCCCCGACAATTGGGGTCTGTTTCGGGCAAACTATCGACGCCGGTTTCACGAAGATAGCGGTTGTAGCCAGCCGCATAGCCTTCTACCAGGTCCAGCACGTCCTGTGGCTGCTGACTGAGATAACGATCTTCCAACTGCCCTTCAGAGTTATCGTTGATTAGGCTAAAAATAAAGTCAGTATCTTCACGACCACCCTGCTCACCGAAGAATTCCAGCGACTGACCGCTAGCGCGAATGATCTCCTCCATCAGCATGCAGTAGTTGTCTTCAGCAAAGACATAGCCGTGGCCATAACCCAGACCACCCCAGTCCTCGGCGACAATATGAGGCACACCGTATTCAGTGCGAGTGATTGTTGCCTGGTAGGTGATTTCCTCGACCGGCGGTTCAATGACAGGTGCATCGGGTTGCCTGGAGCTGCCACTATCGCTACAGGCAATCAGGTATGAGGGCAGCAGCAGCAGCGCTACTCGCAAGACTATTTTCATTATTCAAATCCACGGCTGTTTTTAATGTTATCGCTGCCATCATAAGAGATTAGTCAAGCCTGGCGCCAGATAGTGGACGACGAATTTCTGGTTTCAAACTGGACAAGCTACCAACAGTCGCGGGTGGTACAAATTTAGCAACCCGTATGTCATTGCGGACCCCACCTGACGGGCGGCCACAGGCCAATGCGCGCGCTATCCATTTCGACCAGATAGTTTACAATTCCGGCTGTTTTCGCCATGACCCGAGCAACGCCCTCACCATGAAACTATCCGTATTAGACCAATCACTGGCGAGAGACCCGGACCAGGCAGCTACCGCGCTGCAGGAGACTCTGGAGATGGCAAAGTGGTGCGAAGAACTGGGCTACGAGCGTTTCTGGGTGTCTGAGCATCACGCTTTTCGCTCGGTAGCAGGCAGCGCTCCGGAAGTCTTACTTGCAGCCATTGGCGCGGCAACTCAATCTATTCGCATAGGCTCTGGCGGCATCATGCTGCCCCATTACAGCCCCTACAAAATCGCCGAGGTTTTCTCCCTATTAGCCAATCTCTACCCGGGTCGGGTCGACCTGGGAATTGGACGAGCCCCGGGCGCGGACATGGATACCGCTGTAGCGCTGGCAACAGATGGAAGACCCAAATTTGAAAAGTTTCCGGAGCTGACAGCGAAGCTGGGTGAATACCTTTGGAATGAAAACAGCCATCCTGTGGTCAGCCCTAAACCGCCGCCGGGACTGCCTTTGTGGATGCTTGGATCCAGTCCCGACAGCGCTGTGCTGGCCGCCAGAGAAGGCCTGCCCTACAACCTGGGCCTATTTATCAATCCCCAGGCGGATAGCCGGCTGATCGGGCTGTACAAACAAAACTTCCAGCCAAGCAAATTACAGCCCTCCCCCCAAGCCATTCTAACGATCAGTGTTTTTTGCGCAGACGACGAGGAACGGGCGCGGGCCCTACAATTGGTCTACGACCTCAATTTGTTCCGGTTTTTCAGCGGCCAGACCAATGGCAAATCCCTGACGCCACAAGAGGCCTGCACCTACAATGTGGGTCCGCGGGAGGAAGCGTTCATACGCAGCCGGGCACCCAGTCGCGCAGTTGGCACACCTGAACAGGTGTGGCAGCAAATTGAACGTCTGGCGCAGGAGCATCAGGCGGATGAGATTATGGCCGTGACCAATATGTACTACTTCGAGGACCGCAAGCGATCTTTTGAGCTACTCATCCAGAATAGGCCTCTGTATTGAGCAGCGTAGTTAACTGCCGGTGCTAAAGCCTTCTGTTAGTTAACAGGTTCTGCGACGATTTCTTGATATGAAACAGTTTAGTGTCGCAGGGTATCTGCTACATTTCTCTGGCGAATAATTGGGTCCAAGCCGTGCTGCGCAACATACTACTACCAACTATTTTTGGCCTGCTGGCCTACAGCTTCTGGATTAGCCCGGATTTCCAGACGGTAGCTGCTGGGCTATCGCTTTTTATGTTTGGAATGCTGTCGCTGGAACAGGGCTTCAAGGCGTTCACCGGCGGCACTCTGGAACTGCTGTTACGCCGTTTCACGGATCGACAATGGAAAAGCATTACGCTGGGCGTCGTCAGCACAACAATCATGCAATCCAGTTCCCTTGTTTCGCTCATCACTATCTCTTTTCTCAGCGCCGGATTAATCAAGTTGGCCGCCGGCATCGGTATAATCTTCGGAGCCAACCTGGGCACAACAACAGGCGCTTGGCTGGTGGCAGGGTTTGGCCTCAAGGTCAAAATTTCTGCCTACGCCATGCCTCTACTGACCTTCGGCGTGTTGTTAATCTTTCAGAACAGCAAAAAGCTAAAGGGAATTGGTCATGGCCTGGCTGGCCTGGGCCTGTTGTTTTTGGGCATTCACTTTATGAAGGAAGGCTTCGACGCCTTCAGTCAAAGCATCAACCTGGCCAGTTATGCGGTAGGTGGCTACAAGGGTCTATTTTTATTCACAGCCATAGGCGCAGCCGCCACTGTCGTACTGCAATCGAGCCACGCCACACTTGTGCTTATTATCACCGCCTTAGCCAGCGGTCAGATCACCTATGAAAATGCAATGGCGCTGGCAATCGGCGCTAATGTCGGCACCACCATTACAGCCATGATCGGCTCGCTCAGCGCCAACATTGAAGGTAAACGACTGGCTGTTGCACATCTGATATTCAACCTTACGACAGGCCTTCTAGCCATTGGATTGATTTCCCAACTGATTGACTCAGTCGACCTGGTAAGTGATTTCGTCGGCATTCGAAGTGATGACTACACACTGAAAATTGCCGTTTTCCACACCCTCTTTAACTTGCTTGGCTTGGTGGTAATGGTGCCGTTTATTAAACGACTGGCAGAGATTCTTGAAGAATATGTTCATCTACCGAAAGCCGATGTCGCTGCACCAAAATACATCAGTTCGGCCTCGATGGGGGTACCGGCTGCCGCGACAGAAGCAATCCGCAAAGAACTGATTCACCTCTACGAGCATGCGTTTCGTCTGATCGCACATGGATTGAGTTTGCACAGAGGTGTTATTCGCTCAGAAAAAGACCTCAAAGAGGCGGCCAGCGCCACCCGCCGGGTTATGGAGCTGGACGTAGACCTCTACTACGAGCGCTATATCAAGAATCTTCATGGCAGCATCGTCGAGTTCATCATCAAGTTACAGTCCGCATCAATTGGCGAAGATGACGCCGAGCAGCTCGCCCAGCTCAGGCAGGCATCCATTAATATTCTGGAGGCCGTTAAGGCTCTCAAACATCTGCATAAAAACTTGTCGCGGCAACTTTTGACCTGTGGACCAAAAGTCCGAAGCCAGTACGATGATATGCGTGTAGAAATAGCCAGCGTCATGCGTGAACTTGAGGTCGTAAAAGAAGGCGAAAGCGATATCATCCTGTCACTGGATGAGGCTTCACTGGAGTTAAAGCAGGCGGACAACGAACTGAGCGCGAGCCTGGATGACCTTATTCGTAGCAGCGCTATATCCCAGACCCAGGCCACGTCTCTTATGAACGATGGCAACTACTCAAGACACCTGGCACAAAGTCTTCTCGCCATGGGCCGGGGGCTATTTGGCGCTCGCCACAAAGCTTTGTCTGATGCACAGCAGCAAATGTCACTCGCTGACAGTGAACTGGAAGACCTGATGAAAAAAGCAACGCTGGCCAGAGGCAACGCCGCCGAGGAATGGAAGTTATGAAAGCAAAGAAGTTGATTGCACGCATGCAAGCCCTGCTCAGCAGTGACGAGAGGGACCTGGCGCGACAGGCCCAGGAAATGGAGAAGTTACTAGCAGCATTGGAAGCCAAAGAACTTCATTTCCGAATGAAATTTGAACTGGCCAAAACAGACTCTGAGCGAGAAAAGCTGCAGCGAAAAATTGATGTCTGTGCCGCTCAACGACAGAAAGGAGGACAGGCTCTGGCAGACATAAGAGCAGTTTAAACTCTAAAGAGACAGAACGCCGCGGCGGTAAAAATTGCTTTTTACCGCCCAGTGAATCTGGCGACTATCGTAGCGGCGTCACTGCAATCGCTTAAAGATCACGCCGTTTGCGCAGAAAAAACAGAGCAGGAATCAATAACAAAGACATTAATAATGATGTTACCAGGCCGCCAATCATTGGCCCCGCAATACGTTGCAATACTTCAGAGCCCGCCCCCTCGCCCAGCATTGCAGGAACCAATCCAGCGATGGTTGCCAGAACTGTCATCATAATCGGGCGCACGCGCATCCCCGCCCCAGCTATAATCGCAGCCCGCAGATCCAGCTCGTTGGCCGGCCGCGACTCTTGCGCCGATTGACGCAAATTCGTTTGCCAAGCCTGCTCCAGATAGGTCAGCATCAGCACACCAATCTCCACTGAGACACCCGCCAGGGCAATAAGACCCACTGCGACTGCAACCGAAACCTGATAATCCTGAAACCAGATAAACCAGACGCCCCCCACCAGCGCCAATGGCAGGGTCGATACGATCAACATTACTTCAAAGGGGTTGCGGAAGTGCATGTACAGTAGAAAGATAATCACCAACAAAGTCAGCGGAACCACAATCAGCAAGCGAGCCTTGGCGCGTTCCATGTACTCATATTGCCCAGCCCAAACCAGGGAGTAGCCAGACGGGAGCTGGACCTGCTTGGCGATTAGCGCACTGGCCTGCTCAACGTAGGAAGTTATATCTGTGTCCGCCAGGCTAATGTAGGTCCAGCCGGTCAAGCGAGCATTCTCACTCTTGATAGACGGCGGACCATCTACTACGTCTATTTTGGCAACATCCGCCAGTACAATACTGCCTCCAGACGGCGTAACAATAGGCAACAGCTTGAGCTGTTCCACTGAATCCCGGTAGCGTTGCGGATAGCGAAGGTTGACCGGGAAACGTTCCAGTCCCTCAATGGTTTCCGTTACGTTGCTACCGCCAATAGCGGTGCTTATAACCTGATGGACGTCGGCGACATTAAGACCGTAACGCGAGGCCGCACCGCGGTCGATATCAACTTCGATGTAACGTCCCCCAACAACCCTTTCGGTATAAACCGATTCTGTCGTCTCCAGGCCAGACAGGACTTGCTCCAATTGCTGGCTGATCTTGCCGATAACCTTCAGGTCTGGACCCGCGACTTTAATGCCCAACTCCGTTTTAATGCCGGTCACTTGCATGTCAATACGTGTCTTGATCGGCATCACCCAACTATTGGAAACGCCTGGGAACTGGACCAGTGATTCCAGTTCTTCGCGCAGCGCTTTTTTGGTAAGACCCGACCGCCATTGGTCTCTGGGCTTGAACTGAATAGTAGTCTCAATCATGGTTAGCGGTGCTGGGTCAGTAGCCGTTGCGGCCCGCCCAATTTTCCCAAATACCGTCTCGACTTCAGGCACACTGGCAATAAGTCTATCTGTCTGCTGCAGTAACTCCCTTGCCTTACCAATGGATATTCCCGGATAGGTAGAGGGCATGTACATCAAATCGCCCTCATCCAATGGTGGCATAAACTCACCGCCGATCTGCGAAATCGGCCATAAGGCCGTTGTCATTAGCAACAGCGCCAGCACGCAGATGGTTTTCGGAATTCGCATCACCAACCTAAGCAATGGTCTATAGGCATTCACTAACAAACGATTCAGAGGATTATTGCCAGAGCTGATATGACCTCGCACAAAATAACCCATCAGCACCGGCACAAGTGTCACTGCCAGTATGGTGGCCGCAGCCATAGCGTAGGTTTTGGTGTAAGCAAGCGGAGAAAACAGCCGGCCCTCCTGCGCTTGCAAGGCAAACACCGGCACAAAACTGACCGTGATGATCAGCAAGGAGAAAAACAGCGGGCGACCGACCTCTGCTGCTGCATTGCCTACCACTTGCCAACGGTTCTCATCAGTCAATGGTTCGTTCTGAGCATGGCGATGCAGGTTATCCAACATGACGATAGCCCCATCCACCATTGCCCCAATCGCTATCGCAATACCACCTAGTGACATGATATTGGCGTTGATGCCCTGCCAGCGCATCAGTAGAAAGGACGCCAGCACGGCGACCGGCAGACTGATAATCACAACAAGCGAAGAACGCAGATGGAACAGGAAAACAGCGCAGATCATTGCCACCACCAGCAGTTCCTGAGTCAGCTTACCGGAAAGGTTGTCGATGGCCGCGTCGATCAACCGTGAGCGGTCATAGACTTCAACCACCTCGACACCTGCAGGCAGGCTGCTCTTGAGTTGTTCCAGCCTGGCTTTTACTCCAGCAATAGTAGCCTGAGCATTCTCGCCGTAGCGCATCACCACAATACCGCCTACAACTTCGCCCTCGCCGTTGAGTTCGGCGATTCCACGGCGCATTTGAGGCCCCTCACTGATTCTCGCAACGTCTGCCAACACAATGGGCACGCCACGATCGTTTAGCCCCAGGGGAATTTGGCCCAGGTCGGCTACTGACTTTAAGTAGCCACTGGCGCGAACCATGTATTCCGCCTCGGCCATTTCGATCACCGATGCACCCGCCTCCTGGTTGCCACGAGCGATGGCCGTGCGAATATGTTGCAGCGGAATATCGAAGGCCCGCAATTTATTGGGATCAACCACCACCTGGTACTGCTTGACCATTCCGCCAACAGTCGCTACTTCCGCGACACCGGGCACCGTTTGCAATTCAAAGCGAAGAAACCAGTCCTGCAGGGTGCGCAATTCTGCCAGGCTCATGTTTCCACTACGATCGGTCAGCGCATACTGGTAAACCCATCCCACTCCAGTGGCATCTGGTCCCAGCTCGGGCTGCACATCGGCCGGCAAACGACCGCGCACCTGACTCAGATACTCCAGCACCCGAGATCGCGCCCAGTAAATGTCTGTGCCTTCCTCAAAGATGATGTACACATAAGAATCGCCAAAGAAGGAGTAACCTCTCACCGTAGACGCCTTGGGCACGGCCAACATCGCTGTTGTCAGGGGATAGGTCACCTGATCTTGGACCACCTGGGGGGCCTGTCCCGGCACCGAGGTCTTAATGATCACCTGCACATCGGACAAATCCGGGATAGCGTCCACCGGGGTATTTCGCAACGCATTCAGCGACAGTCCCACCAGTATCAGGGTGAGCAGTATGACTGTACCGCGGTGTTGAATTGAAAGTCTGATCAGTCGTTCAATCATCTGCTGACACTCCCTCAACCGCAGTGTTCAAACGCCCGCTCTCAGCATCAATATTGGACTCTGAGTCGATCAGGAACTGTGCCGAGACGACGACCTCCTCGCCTACTGACAAGCCACCAATAATCTCTACCCTATCCCCGGCCTCCCGGCCCATAGTGACGGCTACGCTTTTAAAACGGCCCTGGCCAAGTGCCTTGACTACCCTCTGGCCTCGTCCACCAAGGATCAGCGCCGTGCGCGGAATATTAATGACCGCTGCGGAATCCTCTGCGCGAATCAGCAGACTGGCAAACATATTGGGTCGCAGGCGTTGGTCCTGGTTATCGATGCGAATCCGTACCTGCACCGTGCGCGACTGCGGGTTCAAAATGGGGTAAATATAGTCGACCCTGGCAAGCCATAACTGGCCAGGATAGGCATCCACTGACATCTCTACTTTCTGGCCTGTTGCCAGCCAGGGCAGCTGCCGCTCAAATACCTCTGCTATCACCCAGACTGTATCAATAGACCCGATAGCCATAATTTCGCTTGCTGGCTCAATAAACATGCCATGGCGAACATTGAGATTGCTGACAATACCGCTGTGCTCGGCGTAAAAAGCGATTCGCTCACTGGCCTCGCCGGACCTTTCGAGTTCCCTCACCTGGTTAGTGGTAAGCCCCAGTAAACGCAATTTCTGGCGGGCTGCGGCCAGCAACTCTGGCTCGCCTCTTCTGAGTGCAGAAACCAGGTCTTTCTGGGCATTGAACAGCATCGGAGAATACAGCTCGAAGAGGATCTGACCCTTCTCCACTCGTTCGCCAACAGCACTGACATTGAGTCTTTCGATCCAGCCTTCTACCCGCAGGTGAATATGGTGGAGGCGATCTTCATCAAACTGGACGTATCCCACCGTGTCGATATTCATTTGCATTGTGGAGCGCTCTACCGGGGCAGTTCTAACGCCCAGATTGTTTTCGACTGCCGGGGAGATAACGACTGTGTTGTCTGATTTCTCACCGGTTTTTTCAGCGTAAACTGGCACCAATTCCATACCCATGGGTGACTTACCAGGAACATCACGTCGGAAGTTCGCGTCCATGGGTGCCACCCAGTAAATGGGTTTGGGCTTAACATTGCCATCACTGCTGTTTGCTAACGATGCATCCAGGCCAGGAGAGAGTTTCCAATACGTGACTCCACCCGCTACAAATGCCAATAATACGGCCAAAGCCAGCCCTGTAATCCTAAGCATAATAATCCACCCACGTGCTCGGCAGCGGCCCTTTAGGGGCGTCACCAGAATTGATATTCAGTGTTTTTCATTCAAAGCTCCGCGAGGAGCAAAGAACTCAATTCAAAAAGCTGCAGTTGAGCAAATGTATCGGTTGGGGAGGAGCATGCAGGCGCCAGTTCCGCGGCGCTGAAAAAATGCTCGAGCGAGAAGAATAGCTGGTCATCGAAGCGAGGAAAACTGAAGGCTGCAGGTAAAAATCCTGCTGGTCAGGGCTTTCAAAATTTGAAGGTAGCGCAAGTGATACCGGTTCACAGCATGGCGGTGCCGCGGTATCACAGCAGGCCATTTCACCGTGACCCATCACCACAGCACTGCTGGCATGGTGAGCACCAGCCATCTCGGCACCACTATCGGGCATTGCGTCCTGAGGGGCGGCCATCACGGTACTGCAATCAATAATCGTCATGAGCATCCAGCACATGCCGGCCACTAGACTGATACGATTTTTATGTTTCCTGATCACAACCTTAATACTAGCAGATATTTACCAAATGCTACCGGGTAATATCAGCAACTTATACGGTTTGAATTTCAGCGATTATTGAATCGATTTTCTGCACTTATCACCAGGGTCAAAACCAATAGACACAGCGTGAGTCAGGGCATTACCTGTGCTTCGCTCAGTGGCCCGCCGGCTTTTGTTGCATCAGATCGACAATGCCCTGGATCAGGGTCCGCAGAAACACTTCACGCGACAACAGTGCTTGCTGCGGTAGATAGGTCGCCAGGCCGTGAATCAGCAGGCATCCAATTAAAATGCCACGCGCCCGCAGGGCTTCCGGGTCGCTATTATCGATAAAAGGGATTGCCATTTGCTGCATGCGCTGCACATCCGCAAGATCTTTGTCACGTTGCTGGCGAAAGCCTCGAAATTGTTCTGAGGACATAAGCTCGCTGTGGATCTTGATAAATTCATTACCACCGTCGGCATTATCAAGCTCGGCGGCCATCGGTGCCACCAACGCTTCTACCAGTTGGTAGTAGCTGTAATCCCCGCCCGCCTCCAGCTGGTCCAGGTAGGTATTACGAGCCTCAGCGATAGGAATGGCATGTTTATCCAGCACCGCATGCAGCAGGCCTTCTTTATTCTTGAAGTGATATTGCAAGGCACTACGATTTTTTTGCTCTGCAGCCCTGGCAATATCGAGCAAGCTGGTAGCCTCTACCCCCTTTTTCGCAAACAGTTTTTCAGCTGCATCGATAATGCGCTTGCGGGTGGCCAGTGTGTCTTTACGCAAATCTATTTACCCGATCAATGGGCTACAGTGCGGCGAAGGGAGTCCTGCAACGTTGACATCATCACCGCAGTAGAAACCCCAACCATCAGCACGCCGTTAATCGCTTGCATAGGGCCCAATATCCGATGCTGCTCTGACATCACGATATCGCCGTACCCCAAGGTCGCGAAGTTCACCGCTGAGTGATATGCGGCCAGTCGATAACTCTCAAATTCACCCAGATACACAAACAGTGCTCCCCAGATGGTGATCTGAACAAAATTACCCAGCACCAGCACCATCATTACACAGCCGATGAGCAGCACAGTACTGGTAAACGATGCCGCCACATCAACACTCTGATGACGAGCATAAAACTGCACAGAAACTGCAACCAGTAGCGCCTGCACGAACAGACATATCATCATAACACCCAGACCAATCAACACATTTCCAAACACTATCCTGCCTCCATTAGTAAAGCGGTCTGCTTTTTGTGCTCCTGCCGCTTTCGCAACCACTCCAGGAACACGATCATCAACCACGCGTACAAGGTCACCCCTATGAACAGAGCGATTCTGACGGCCGAAGCCTTGTATGGGTCCTTGCCATTTGCAGTGTCATCCACTGCAGGCCCAATAAAAATGAACAAGGTCACCATCACGTTTTGCCAGAAACTTTGGGAGAAACGGCTTTCGATGACAGCATAGAACTTGGCGACGAAATACATACTGAACGCCAGAGTCCAGAGAAAGTACATCCACAAATTGGGCGCAAGTTTCAGGCAAAACCAGAACAATATAGCCATAACACCCGCCATACAGGTAGAGCCGAGCAACTCCCGGCCGGCATGCTTTGCATGTGTTTCAGTCGCCTGCTGGCCAAGGGCAACCGACTTCATAATGATAGGCGCGTAAGCCGCCGGGTTGTAAAGCACCAGCAAATAGCTGGGGAAAACGATTAGAGTGGCACGCAGCGCCAGCCAACTGGACTGCAAAGGTTCAGGCGCAACAGGGGGCGCCGTCACAACGTGATCTTCCGGAAAAAACGGATACACAACCCATTGGCATATCACGGCAATAGCGATATTAAGCAATAGCGCAGAGATAACCATCATCGCTATGCCGTGGCCCAGAAGCCCCATTGCAGATATCAGGGTGATGCCAACGGTGAGAAAAGCACCCACGGCGCCTTTTCCCAAATTGAGCGACAGGTAGTTTGCGAAGAACAGGCCCAACAGCACTAACATAAGGGCCATCATCGGATAATAGGTCAGGAGCGGGATCAACAACAGACCGCTACTGAGAATTAAAGACAGCACCAGTATAAGCCCGACCAACCCCTTGAGGCCCATCGGTGGCTTGGGGGCAGCACCAAGCATGAATGCAAATAGCGGGGCAATGAACGCCATGGTATTGGCCATGCCGTAACTGACTGCTAGCGCCAGAGCCACTGTCAGGCTTAACCTGAAAACCCTCCTGGCTCCGATATGCATAATTCGTAAGTCCCTTGCCTAGTAGGCGTAGGAGAGAAAACTCATAAAGCGAACATAAATCTTGCCCAGTATCCGCGTTAACCAAGCACCCTCTGCATAGGCGATAACTGACGCTTGCCCGCCCATTCTCAGTTGACTCATAAGCTGCTCTTCTTGCTGTACGTCGAATTTCACCGTTACCGGGAAGCGCTGCGAAGCGCGCAACCAGTCACGACTGTTGTCGATAGTCGGTAGAGTTCCTGGCTGTGCTGTCTGCCCTGCACTTACGCCAAGCCCTATATTGCCGATCTGGCCATCAAATACCTGGCCTGGCAGGGAATCAAACAGAATTTCCACCGGCGTTCCCGCGTAGATATGGCCCAGATTATTTTCCGTATATTCCGCCTGAATCCAGACATCGCTGAGGGATATCAGCGTCAGCACTGGTTTTCCAGCTCCGGCGAACATACCTACATCGGCGCGCAGGTCAGTGACTTCTCCTACGTCCGTTGCTTTGACCAGGGTGTTCTTCAGGTCCAGTTCGGCCTTTTCAACACCGCTGCGGGCGATGGCGAGAATAGTATTCTCCTGTTCGCTGGTATCACCACCTTTGGCTTCAATGGCCTGTTGTATAGCCGCCTCCGATGCCGCCACTGCGGCTTTGGACTGATCCAGGGTTGCCCTGGAAACTTCCAGTCGGCGAGTTGAGATTGTGCCCGGATCTTCGGTGTATAATCGCTCGAGCCGATCTGTATCTTTTTGTGCTTTTTCCAGATTAGCCAATGAAGCGCGCAAGTTGGCCCTGGCCGCATCAACTCCAGCATCCCCGGCCTCAACCTGGCTCTGCGCATTGGCGTAGTCGGAACGCGCCTTGGCTAGCGCAATTTCATATTGGGACGTGTCAATTTGAAAAAGCGGCTGTCCCGCTTCCACCCGGATATTGTTCCTTACGAAGACCTCGGTGATCACGCCTGAGGCCTCAGGCGCAACACCAATGACATAGCCCTGCACCCTTGCTTGAGTGGTATAAGGCGCGTAGCGGTCAGATGCCAGATACCAAACCAGGCTGAGAACAATGGCAAGCCCTACCACAAGTCCGCCTCTTTTCACCGCCTGCGGCGCTTCATCCTGAGGGGGTATGTCCCCCTGCTTCTCAGTCTTATCCGCTTTTGCTTCTGAGTCGCTCATACAATTCCAACCTTATTTTTGGGGTGCAGGAAGAGGCACAGGGTCACTCAGCATGCCATCCCAATCGGTACGTTCTTCCATAATTTCACGAATATTTAGTGGCACAAGATCCTCGGAACCTGCTGGTTGCCACCCCCCACCGAGAGCCTTGTAGAAAGCGATAACGCCATTGATATGAGCGCCTTGGTTGGCCACGTAGGCCGAGGAGCGTGCAGCCCTGGATTGCTGAGCCGACAGCACACGCTGAAAATCGGAGTAACCTTCCTGGTAGCGTTTAGTCGATAGCGTCAGGGAGCGCTCTGCAGCCGCCAGTGCCTCAGCCAGTATCGCCTGCTGCTCCTTTGTCTTGACCACACTGATAGCGGCATCGTCAATTTCAGCGGCAGCCACTAATACCGTTAACTGGTAACCCTCGATGGCCTGCTGCAGGCGAACATCCTGCACGCGTACATTGTTTTCAATTCGGCCATAGTTAAACAAGTTCCAGGTAAAGCTGGGGCCGAATCCGGTGGACAAAGTATCAGTAGTGGCATCCAATGAATTGCCAGACCAACCAATGGTCCCAAACAGGGAAATCGAGGGGTACAGGTCAGCCCTGGCGACACCAATCTGTGCAGACTGTGCCGCTACGCCCCAGGCTGCGGTACGCACATCTGGACGACGCATCAGCAAAGTCGCCGGGAAGGCATCAATAAACAGCGGATTAAGCGTTGGTAAGGCGGGAGACATTCCTTGCAATTCAGGCAGATCTCCCGGAGAACGACCCAATAGCACACATAGCGCATTTTCAATTTGTCGCAGGCTTATCTCCAGGTTAGGCACGCTCGATAGCGTTGCCAGGTACTGGGTACGTGCCTGCTGCACGTCAAGCTCTGCCGATTGTCCACTCTCAAACAATTTAGTAGTGATCTCCAGACTGCGCTCCTGCAAGGCAGCGTTCTCGCGGGCGATTTCGATCTGGCGGGCGTTAGTAAGGTAGGCATAATAGCCTTGGGCCACTTGCGCGGCCAGCAACACCTGGGCATTTTGCTGGTTGGTAACAGACGCAAAGAAGGCCGCATCGGCAGATTCCACGCCGCGACGATAACGACCCCAGAAGTCCATTTCCCAGCCAACGTTAAACCCGGCGTTGTAGCTATTGAGATCCGAGCGATCCCCGGAATTACTGCCCTCAGTAGGCCAACTGTCAACGCGAGCCCATGATCCATTTGCCTGCTGCACCTGAGGGTACTGGCTACCGGTCGCTATACCGAGTAATGCCTTGCTCTCCAGAACAGCGAGACCTGCCAGTCGCAGGCTGGAATTTTCTTCACGTGCGGTATCAATCAGGCCATTAAGCGTTACATCACTAAAAGCCTGCCACCAGAACTGCAGGTCCTCCTCTTCAGTGGGGGAAGATTGCACCTGACCGTAAAGATCAGTCTCCCACTCTTGCAGCCAGCTGACGTCAGGCTCCTGGTAATCGGGGCCCAGGTTGGTACAGGCCTGCAAGGCAAGCGCGGCACAGGCTGCTGCCAACGCTTTCCTCACTGCCGTCATTCGGTGGCTTCGGCGGCGGCGCTAGGGGCCTCCATTTCTTCAGCCGAGGCAACCCATTGCATGAAGATCTTGTAGCCGACGGCAAGCACCACGGCACCAATAAACAAGCCAATAAACCCGGAGGTGATCATGCCGCCCAATGCACCGATGAGGATGATTGGCATTGGCGCATCCACGCCTCTACCCAACAGCATGGGCTTGAGTACATTGTCTGCCAAACCAGTAACCAAAATCACCACCGTCCAAACTGCGTTCATGGTGCTGCCGGCGTCACCGCCATTCCACACCCAGATAATGACCGGGATACCAACCAGAGTCGCCGGTAATTGCATGATCGCCAACAGCAGCACAATCAGTGCCAGTAAACCTGCGGCTGGAACGCCGGCAAGAATAAACACCAAGCCCATCAACACGGCCTGAATAACCGCAACCCCAAGCACACCTACAGCAACCGAGCGCGTGGTCATGGTAGCCAGGTTATGCATTTTTGGGCCTTGCTTGGGCCCCGCAACGCGGTTGAAAATCGACAACGTGGCACCGCTGCCGCCCTGACCGAACGCCATCATAATCCCGGCGACGATAAACGCGGCCATAAACAGACCAATGCCGCTGGCCGTGCTTTTAGCAATAGCCAGTGCTCCCTTCATCAGCGATTCAATGGTGCTCTTGTTGGCTTCAACAAATGCAGGAAGGTTCTCCTCGGCCGATTCCCAGGCCGCGTAAACGTCTTTGCCGATGACTGGCCACTCTGCTACAGAAGCCTTGGGCGCCGAAAGCGCGAGAGTACCGGCCTGGTATGCATCATGAACATCGGTCAGTTGCCCCGCCAAAGAAGAGCCCAGCTTCACTGATGGGTAACCAAGCAATAGTAAGCCCGCGAGCACCATCACGGTGGCAGCCCGGCCTTGGTTGCCGCTAAATTTCGCAGCAAGTTTCTGATGCAGGGGGTAAAGCGTCACACCCAGAATCAGCGCCCACATCATCAAATTCAGAAACGGACTGAAAATCCGGAAACAAAACACCGCCATAAGGAAAACGATGCTCACCCGAATCATTACATCGGTGAACTCCTGCGCGGTCATCGCATGCGACTGATTTTCTATATTATTCATTTTATTCCTACTAGTAGCGGCTCGTGTTCTGGCCATTTAGCGAATATGGAGATTAGCACAAAGTCACATTTTTGTGATGTCGGCTATAGGGGTTTACCAGAAAAAAATGGGGCTATCCCCATCAGAATGGGGATGTTTACAGCAATGGGTAAGTACGCATAATGCAGCGGAGGCTTATATACGGCCGGACATTGAAATCACGACCGCACCGCAAAAGCCGTCAGATAGTCCCGCGTTCTCTGGCCATATCCAAAGCCAGGTCTTCGATCATATCTTCCTGCCCACCCACGGTGCGGCGGCGACCCAATTCAAGCAAGATATCGCGGCTGGACAGGTTGTATTTTTCAGCCGAGCGCTTGGCGAACAGCAAGAAGGAGGAGTACACCCCCGCATAGCCCAAAGTCAGTGCATCGCGATCAATACGCACCATGTGGTCCATCATCGGCGTAATCAGGTCTTCTGCAATGTCCATGGCCTTGAATGTATCCACGCCGGTTTCAATGCCCATGCGATCACAAACCGCAATGAATACTTCCAGCGGTGTATTGCCGGCACCGGCACCCAGTCCTGCCATTGAACCGTCAATGCGATTAGCACCGGCTGCGACTGCGGCAATAGAGTTAGCAACACCCATTGCCATGTTGTGGTGGCCATGAAAGCCAAGCTCAGTTTCGGGCTTTAGTTCTGCCCGGGCCAGGCCGACCCGGGATGTTACATCCTCCGGCAGCATATAGCCTGCCGAGTCGGTGATGTAGACGCAGTTTGCGCCAAATTCTTCCATCAACTTTAGCTGAACCACTAGCTCCTCCGGCTCGATCATATGGGCCATCATCAGGAAGCCCACGGTATCGAGCCCTGAAATGGTGGTCGCCATGTTGATGTGCTGTTCGGAAACGTCTGCTTCGGTACAGTGCGTCGCCACGCGAATAGTGGAAATCCCACAGTCCACTGCCATTTTCAAGTGATCGACCGTGCCTATACCCGGTAACAGCAGAGCAGATACCTTGGTGTTCTTCATTTCCTTACACACTGCGGTCAGATATTCCTCATCGGAGGCCGCCGGAAAACCATAGTTAACCGAGGCGCCACCCAGCCCATCGCCATGAGTCACTTCAATCATGGGCACACCGGCATCGTCCATAGCCTTAGCCACGGTGACCATCTGGTCCACCGTGATCTGGTGCATCTTGGGGTGCATGCCGTCACGCAAGCACATATCGTGGACGGTGATTTTTTTGCCTTTAAGATCCATCGTTCTCTACTCTTGTCTTTGCTTGATGTCATCCCAGCGCGAGGGAAATCCAATTGCATTGATAGCGGTGCGACTGGATTCCGGCTTGCGCGAGAATGACGAGATTTGGTTAAGCCGCAGTGGGCACAAAGCTACCCGCCAGTATCTCTTGTGCATACATTTCAGCAGTGCGCAGGCCAGCGGCGGTCATGATATCCAGGTTGCCCGCGTATTTGGGCAGGAAGTCGCCCAGACCTTCCACTTCCATGTAAATTGAAACGCGGTTGCCCTCGAACACGGGGCCGTTTTTCAGCGAGTAACCGGGCACATACTTTTGAACTTCCACAATCATGTCATGCACAGACTGGGTGATTGCCTCTTGATCGGGTTCATCTACCGTAAGGCAGTGCACAGTATCGCGCATGATCAGTGGAGGTTCGGCCGGATTGATCACAATAATAGCCTTTCCACTCTGGGCACCGCCTACGACTTCAATGCCTTTAGAGGTGGTGCGTGTGAACTCATCGATGTTTTTGCGGGTGCCTGGGCCAGCTGATTTGGAGCTTACCGTTGCCACAATTTCACCGTATGAAACTTTCTGCACGCGGCTCACCGCCGCCACCAGGGGGATAGTGGCCTGACCACCACAGGTCACCATATTCACATTCATGGCCTTTGCTGCCACTGCATCTGTCAAGTTGACCGGCGGCACACAGAACGGCCCAATGGCCGCCGGGGTCAGGTCAATCATTACGGCGCCCTGCTCATTGACCTTGCGACTATTCTCGGCATGCACGTAGGCTGAGGTGGCGTCAAAGCAAATCTGCACGCCGTCTTGCTTCATGGTCGGCACCATACCGTCCACACCTTCAGCCGTGGTCTTGATACCCAATTCTTTGGCGCGTGCAAGGCCAGGCGAATCGGGATCAACGCCTACCATCCACACGGGCTCCACATACTCGCTGCGCATGGCCTTCATGAGCAGGTCTGTACCAATATTTCCCGGGCCGATAATAGCCACTTTAATCTTGTTACTCATACTTCTCCTTCATCGCCCCCAACCTTTAGGGAAAACTACTCGTTAAATAAATTTACAGCTGCAGCCGCCGACACCCTCAATCTCCAGGCTCATTTCATCACCGGCCACCACCGGGATCAACGGCGCCAGTGACCCAGACAAGATAAGTTCGCCCGCCTTGAACGGAATGCCAAACTCACCCAGGGTATTGGCCAGCCAGGCAACAGCGGTGAGTGGGTTGCCCTGTACAGCACTACCCAAACCTTCGGAGTGAAATTTGCCGTTCTTGTATATTTTCATTTTCAGATTGGGCAGGTCGTAGTCGCGAGGGTCTACTTCATTTTCACCCAGTACGAAGACGCCACAAGAGGCATTGTCTGCCACGGTATCCTCTATTTTGATCTTCCAGTCGTCGATGCGCGAATCGACTATCTCAAAACAGGGGATAATGGTTTCGGTCGCGTCCAGCACATCTGCTTCGGTCACACCCGGACCAATCAGGTCTTTGTTCAAGCGAAAGGCTATTTCGCCCTCTGCCCGTGGGGCAATCAGGTTGCCGGCGACGGGTATATCGGCTGCATCCGGGTAAGCCATAGCATCGGTGAGAAAGCCAAAATCAGGCTGAAACACACCCAGCATGTCCTGCACGGGCTTGCTGGTTACACCAATTTTCTTCCCCACCACCTTTTCGCCATCCTCTTCCAGCCGGCGCTTCAGCATCCGCAAACTAATGTGGTAGGCGTTTTCAATGGTGATATCACGCTCGCGGTCGGTGAGTGGCACCAGCGTGCGAAAATCCCGCAGGGCCTGGTAAAGTTCATCGCCTAGGCGCTCAATTACTTGGGAATCCATCATTGTGGTCATTACCTGGACACGGGAGCGTGATTTTACACCCCCGTGCCTAATACATGGTTTAAATAACTAGCTCGGGTCAACCGTTTTGCAAGAAGTCCAGGCAGGCCCGATTGAACACCCCCTGATGCTCTACCATGACCCAATGACCGCATTCGTTCACCAGAATGGTGCGCATATGCTGGATATTTTTAACCATGGCCATAATGCCCTCCTCGGGCATCATCTGCTCGTCCATCCCCCAGAAACCCAGCGTCGGGCACTGAATTTCGTGCAGCCTGTCAACCAGCACAGGAATCTGCATAGTGGCCATCACATGACCGTTCATGATCTGCATGATCTGCATCCGCTCGGCGACCAGCTCATCTGTTGCATGCTCCTGATTGAACATCAGGCCAGTGGCAAAGAGATCTTTCATGACCTCGGGCGTTACCGGTTCACCGGAGCCAAACACCTGAAATACTTTCTGCATGCCGGGCATTTTCTGATACTCAGCGAGCTCACTGAGGCCACCCGGGGCCATCAGAATTAACTTTTCGACCAGTTCAGGATGTTCCAGGGCCAGACCGAGGGCGATAGCACCACCCAGAGAATTACCGACCACGCTGCACCGGTTGACTCCGGCACAATCCAGCGTCTGCTTGATGCACTCCACAAAAAAAGCCAGCGGATGCTCAACATCATCGGGCTTATCGGAAAAGCCATAACCGATATGGTCGGGAACGATGCAGCGGTAGCCTGCATCAACCAAAGCAGGAAAGTTGCCCTTGAAGTTGGAATAGCCACTGGCGCCAGGGCCAGAACCGTGGAGAAAGACCACCACCTCGCCCTGCCCCTCATCAAGGTAATGGATTTTGTACCCGTTAGCGCACTTGGCGTAGTTGCCTTCCGGCAGGAGACCGATTTTTTCCTTCGTCATTAGTTCCTCACAATCTCTGGATTCCCAGCTGAGCAGGAATGACAAAAGCCGATATCAGCACTGGACGGATATCGGCCTTCGATTACACAACACCCTACTAAACAGCGTAGTCTACGTTTTCTTCACCGAACATCATGCCACCCATATTGTTGGCAAACGGCGTGGAATGGTTGGCAACGTGCGCCTGACTGGCAAGGATGTCCAGATGAAAATCCAGCAACTCGCTGCCCTGGCGGATACCACCGCTACCCGAGGCCTTGAGCATGCGGCCGGACAACTCCAGACATCGGTCTGCCACTATCGCCGAGTCGTAGCGATAACGCACACGGTCGTCCACATCAATAGGCTCGCCTGCGCGACAGCTGTCCATCATGGCATCAAAATTGCGCACCATAATCAGTTTCATTTCCTCGATAGAGGCACGGGCTTCAGCGGCCAGCTGACGGGAATAGGGATCATTTTTCATTTTGTTAGGGCCTACCTGCCGTGTCTTGGCCACCTCGATGAAAGCCTGCAGTGCACCCTCACAGGCACCCAGCGTTGCAGTGCATACGGCGCGCACAAATACCTGCATGAAAGGCATACGGTAGAGCGGTGCGTCATTGACCGCATTACCCGGGTTGTCGCAGAGGAATCCATCCATTGACTTGTGAGTACGGTGCTCAGGGATGAATACATCATCCACTACCACGTCATGAGAGCCGGTACCTTGCAAGCCGACCACATTCCAGTTCTCGACGATTTCATAATCCTCGATCGGCACCAGGAAAGTGCGGTAGTTCGCCATATCAAAGGGGGCTTCAGGAGTTGGCACCACGGCACCCAGAAAAGCCCATTTGCAATGTTCCGAGCCACTGGAGAAGCTCCAGCGACCGCTGAGACGGAAGCCGCCATCGACCACCTTTACTTTGCCAACGGGGGCATAGGAAGAGGAGATCAGCACGCTGGGGTCTTCGGCCCACACATCCTGTGCAGCCTGATCATCAAATACCGCAAGTTGCCAATTGTGCACGGCGATCACACCAAGAATCCAGGCGCTTGAAGGACAGAACCGGGCCACTTCAACACCCACCATGTAGAACACCTGCGGGTCCATGGCATAGCCACCCCATTGCTCTGGCTGCAATATCTTGAAGAAACCTGCCTGGTGAAATTCTTCGACCGTGGCATCTGGGACGCGCTGGTCTGCCTTACACTGGGCACGCCGCTGTATCAGGGCCGGGCCCATGGCACGCGCTGCTGCAATCAGTTCCTGGGCACGGGTAGAATCCAATCCATATTCATTCATGCGTTCACCTGTTCGTTTTTTGTCTTCTGGCTATTGTATGAAAGCCGCTGTAAGCGCGGCGGTGTTGACATTAAACCCTGCAGCAAGCGAAGACGCATCCTTCATTTGGGCTATTACCGGATCCGCTGGCTATTCCACTTTCTAGCCCATCACCTACCCCATCACCTACTCGACCACCGCGTCACCATAGCGGGTATTTTCACCGAAAAAAGCCCGGTGTGACGGGGGCTGACGCCCATTTACGTCCGTTACTGCGTACTCCTCACCCAGCTCCGCTCCAATCCACACTTTGCCACTGCGTTCCAGCAAATAGGGATCCAGATACAGGGCCTCAATAACCCTTCCGGTAAACTGAGGGCTCTCACAGGTGTCTATAAGATCTGCATACATCTGGGGCTCCGCCTCGAACACGGCACGGGTACGCTCGGTGAGCAACAAGCCCATCCATATGGATACCACCGCCACGTTGTGAGGCCGGAAATCCACCGCCATATCGTGAGCCATCTTGTCCACGGCAGCCTTCCCTGCCCCGTAAGCAGGGCCGTGCATGTATATCCTGCCACCAAATGAGGAGGTATTAACCACCAGGGCCCTGTCACTGGCCAGCAGCGCAGGTGCTGCAAAGTAAGTCGCGGTGTAATGGGAGCGCATACCCACATCCCAGATCTCTGTCAGTTCCAGCGGCTTTTCCCAGAAGGGTCCTTTCTGGGTCAGGGCGTCATGCAGGCTGGTCGCATTGTTCACCAGGATATCGATCTTGCCCTGTTGCTGACGAATATCGGCAAAAAGTCTTTCCACCTGCTTGTCGTCACTGTGATCACAGTACACTGGTATGCCCTTGCCCCCAGCATCGGTCACAGCCTGGGCGGTCGCCGCCACCGTACCCGGCAGAGGAGCATCACCCTCTTTCCGAGTACGGCCGGTCACATAGACCGTCGCTCCACAGGCCCCAAGTGCTATGGCGATGCCTTTCCCTGCCCCTCTACTGGCACCGGTAACAACAGCAACCCTGTCTTTAAGCTGCATGAGCTCTCCTATGTGATGAGAAAACGCGATCCCCATCCTAATGTTGGTGACGGCTGTAGCCAAGCTGATTACCATGCCTACCGGACACAAAGTTACCCCAGGACAAGATTTTTCACTGATGAGAATTCAACTCGCGCTATCCGTCGTCCTGCTGCTCACAGTTGCAGCCATCCAGGCTGAGCAACGCCAGGCTTATGACAAGCAGTCTCCGCCCTGGTTACAGGCCGTGGGTAAATTAGACGTACCGGGGGTGCAATACACACAAGGCTATGGCAAACACCAGCGGGAGAACTGCAGCGGTACGTTGGTAGCAGCGCGCAACAGCGACAGAGCCGATACAGTAGTGACAGCCTGGCATTGCCTGGAGTACTACCGTGACCTCAGCAAGTCCATCACATTCACCTTGATGCCCGGAAGCGGGCAAGCGCTGTCCCGCGAGGCCTACCGGGTGGCAGATGGTGGTGGCATTTATGCGGACTGGGCCGTACTGAAACTGACTCGCCCGGTTTATCGCGGTGAGATAGCGGCGCTGGAGTTACACCCACAAAAAGCGGACATGCAGCGCCCGGTCACTATGGCTGGCTACTCTTCAGATGCGGGACTGGGTGCCCAGGGCGCTGTGCTGACCTACCATATCGGATGCAGTATTACCCGCCAGACGCCCAGGGAAAGCGAAAGCGATTGCAGCGCCTACAAAGGGGCCTCCGGCGGCGCAGTGATTCAGCTTTCAGCGCAGGGACGCGCCCAACTCAGTGGGGTGATTTCCCGCGGCAACAGCCAGAGCGTCAGTATTTATGTCCCGGTGTCAGGATTCAGAGGCTCTTTGAATCAACACCTGAACTAATCGTTTCGCCACGGTTGGGCGCCGTTGCTCCCACATGACTCTCGCCACGCGCTTTGGCCAGCTCTATTTGTTTTTGTCGCTCACTGAAGCGATCCATTTGATCAGGGGTCAGGCTGTCGTGGCAATGGGGGCAACAAACGCCCTTACAGTAATGCTCTGACTGTTTTTCTTCTTCGGTAATCGGCATACGGCAACCGTAGCACTGATCGTATTGACCCTTCTCAAGCAGATGATTGACTGCCACCCGGTTGTCGAATACGAAGCACTCTCCTTCCCATGTGCTTTCCTCACTGGGAACTTTTTCAAGGTACTTCAGTATCCCTCCCTGCAGGTGGTACACCTCCTCAAAGCCTTCTTGCAACATGTAAGCGGAGGCCTTCTCGCAGCGAATGCCGCCGGTACAGAACATTGCCACTTTTTTGTGCTTGCCTGGGTCCAGATGGGTGCGCACATACTCGGGGAATTCGCGAAAATTCGTGGTATGAGGATCAACCGCGCCTTTGAATGTTCCAATGCCGTATTCGTACTCGTTGCGAGTATCAATCATCAACACTTCGGGATCATTGACCAGATCATTCCACTTTTCGGGTTTGACGTAGGTACCCACCACCAGGTTCGGGTCAATTCCTTCTACACCCATGGTCACAATTTCACGCTTGAGCTTCACCTTCATTCGATAAAAAGGCATTTTTTGGTCGAAGGATTCCTTGTGATCAAGCTCTGCTAGGCGCGGATCAGCCCGCAAGTAAGCCAGTACCCGGTCTACACCCTCACGAGAGCCGGCGATAGTGCCATTAATTCCCTCACTGGCCAGCAGCAGAGTACCTTTCACCTGTGCAGCACGGCACTCGTCCAACAAGGGTTCACGCAACTCATGAAAATCCTGCAGAGTGACAAAGCGGTAAAGTGCGGCAACAACAACGTCAGACATCGTTCAGGAGACCTCGCTCTTGGAACCGCCCAGACAATCAGGCGAATCTGGCGCCGCCTGTTGACGTTCTTGCCATTCATCCGGCGTATAAGTGTGCAGGGCCAGGGCATGCACCGGCCCTTGCAACTGATCAGCCAGGACACTGTAAACATGCTGATGGCGGGCCACCTTGCGCTTGCCGTCAAATTGCGCCGACACGATCACCACCTTGAAATGGGTCTCAGAATTGGGCGGGACGCTGTGCATGTGGCTTTCGTTGCTAACTTCCAGCCACTGGGGCTGCAGTTCCTTGCCGAGATTTTCTTCGATTTGCGTTTGTACGTTCATGGGGAGCCTCGAAAAACAGGCCAGTATTATACGGTAATGTGACCCGCTGTGGTCATATTGTAGCAAGGCTTCTGGCTTAGACCAGAAGCCCTCTCGATGTCAGCCCATGGCGCGAATCTCAGCCAGCGCCGTGTCGATCTGCTGCTCATTATTAATCAGGCTGGGAGCAAATCAGGCACAGCGATACCGGGTCAGTGACCTTTCTTCCGCTGTCGGGATTCACCCTGGACTGAGCGATAGAACTTTCCCAGCTCTTTGTCCCTGGACCTTTTTTGAGCAAGGCTTGCGCTGTTCATCGCCTGCTCCCGCAGCAGTTTGCGGTAGTTGTTTAACCTGCGCTCATCGATATCACCGGCATCCAACGCTACCAAAACAGCACAACCGGGCTCTGACTGATGTTCACAATCTGAGAAGCGGCAATGCTCAGCCAATTGCTGAATGTCAGCGAAGGTTTTCTCCAGACCCGATTCCACATCAGCCAGTTGCAGCTCTCGCATACCAGGCGTATCCAGAAGCAACCCCCCCGCAGGAAGCGTGTGCAAGGATCTGGCCGTGGTGGTATGACGCCCCTTGCCATCGTCTGAGCGGATACCTCCAGTATCCAGCGACTGGCGACCTATCAATGTATTGGCCAAGGTCGACTTACCAACCCCGGAGGAACCCAAGAACACAATGGTACTACCCGCGCGACACCAGGCTTTTAATGGTTCCACACTCTGTTCATCGGTGCCATTCACCACTTCCACCATCAAGCGAGAGTCCAGCGCTCTTACTTTGGCGGCCAGACTCTCGGCGTCGTCCACAAGATCTGCCTTGGTCAGCACGATAACGGGTTCGGCGCCTGCTTCATGGATCAGGGCGAGATAACGCTCAATTCGACTCAAATTGAAATCCTGATTCAATGAACAAACCAGAAACGCGGTATCGATGTTGGCTGCAATCAACTGTTCCTGAACTTTGCTACCTGCCGCCTTGCGACTGAATTGCGACTTGCGATCTAAAAGACGACTGAAACCGCTGTCTTTATCCAACAGTAACCAATCACCGACCGTCACGGCGGGCATGGAATGCAGCACCGGAATGTCTCTCTCAATTGCCTCCCCTGCGACTGTCAGGTGCTCGCGATGCTGTTCCAAGACGCGAACCGGGGTCAGGGCTTCGTACTCATCAAGACTCAGTTGTTGCTGAAAATACCCGCTCCAACCGAGCTCTGCCAACGTAGTTTCCATAAACAGACCACTTCTGATACCTGATGTGTAAACGTTACTCACTTAAAGTGATGCCGACAAGCGCCCTATGGGCGACTCGCTATCTACGCCAAAGGGCTGCGATGACTAATCCCTGCGCAATTCAGCGCGAAATTGACCGGGTGTCTGTCCCGTCCATTTTTTGAAGGAACGGTGAAAGGCACTAGGATCGGTAAAGCCCATTTGTAATGCCACATCATTAATAGAAAGGTCGTGGCGATTCAGGCAGAGCTTTGCCGCCGCGCAACGGGCATCGTCTTTGATTTGCTGGAAAGTTGTACCTTCTTTTTTCAAACGCCGGCGCAGCGTCGGCGCGGACATATTCAAGGCACTACTGATCATCTCAAAACTGGGGAAGCCCTCGCTGAAATCGTGACCGATCATGGCCTTCACCTGCGCGGACAGGTTGTTGCCAGCGGGATCGTTATCCATAATCAGCATCTGGTAGGGGGCTGTGCGCAAGAACTCACGCAAAGAGTGCTGAGTGTGAACCACCGACCAGACCAGGCAGGCGCTATCAAAATAAAGCAGGTCATTGGTCTGATTAAAGTAGAGGGGACAACGGAACAGATCCTCATACTTCGCCAAATTTTCAGGCGGCTGACCCGTAAAATCTACCCGCTTCAGCTCGATGGGCCGACCGCACAGCCAGCCGAAAAAACGATGCCAGACAGAAAGACCATACGCATCCGCTGGTCCCACCTGAGGCCGGCTATCTCGATCAATGGTGCGATAACCTACACGCGCGAATTCCTGGCTGAAGTTGGCGTACAACTGACTACGCTCGTCAAAGAAGGTGCGATAGAATTCCGACGCCCGCTGTATAGCCTGTCCCAGATTCTCACAGGAAATCACGCAATAACACATCATACGAAAAGCGCCAGGGGCAACCAGTTCACTGCCGGTGACACCAAAGGTCTCGTCCTGAAGCAGGCTCAATACGTTCTGGTAGACACGCGAGTACTGCATAGCGCTGACTTCAGAGCGATACCCCGGTGACTGCTCGTCCAGCGGGTCAAAGTCCAGACCAGCTTCAACGAGGATTCCGGAGAAGTCATATCCCTTGTCTCCCACCATTGTCAGCAGGGTTTTCATAAATCGGGTGGGGACACGGTCGCTCATTTCAGTCAACACTTCACTTTAGAGCTACGAATATTACCAGACTTGCTACTGGAGCAAACACGCGATCATGGGCGTATACTATTTCCAGGCACGTGAAGGAGAAGAGCCATGGATTCGCTCTACAATGTCTACTACGCAGGAGAACTGCTGGACGGACAGCAACTGGAACAGGTAAGAGCCAGACTGGCCTCCCTGTTCAAGGCCGATGACGCCACACTGGACAAGCTGTTCAGCGGCACCGCTCAGCTGGTCAAACGTGAGTGCGACAAAACCACCGCACTTAAGTACCAGCAGGCAATGGAAAACGCCGGCGCCAAGCCATTGATCAAAGCGGCCAAGGCCACCGCACCGCCAGAGCCAGAGCCAGAGCCAGAGCCAAAGACTGCGCAAGAGCCTGCAAAGGCACAAACAGCCGCGGAACGTATTGCAGCATTGGCGGCAGCACCAGACCAGGGCAGCTACGACGAGCCCGAATCTGCGGCTAACGCCTCCCAGAGCGCCATAGACAATGACTCCGACCTCAATCTTTCTCCAGAAGGCACCGAGGTACTCAAGCCCGAGGAGCGCAGTGAGCAAGTAGTAGCTGACATCGACACCTCTGACCTGGAGGTTGACGAACAATCCCAGCGTTTGTCTGAGGAAGCATCTGCGCCACCACCTGCGCCTGATACCAGCCATCTTTCAATGGGTGAGGTTGGCGATGAAATTCCCACCCTGGCCACTGAGCAGCAACCGACAGTGCCGGATACCGAAGGCCTGACGCTGACACCCGAAGGAACAGATTTCTCCGATTGCGCAGCGCCACAAGCACAGGCACCTGTATTAGATTTATCTGGCATCGATCTGGCACCCCAAGGCAGTGACGTTCTGGAAGAGGCGCACCGCAATAAGCCAAAACCGCCACCGCCAGCCACCGATCACATAAGTCTGCAGGATTAGGGCAGGTTTACTACGACACGCAATCCCGGCTGGTTGTCCATCAGGTCAACGCTACCGCCATGATAGTGGGCAATAGCCTGCGCCATACTGAGCCCCAGACCATGACCCGGCTGCGAAGAGCGGCTGGGCTCCACCCGGTAGAAACGCCTGAAAACATCTTCCCAGTGTTCCGCTGAAATTCCCGGCCCGGTATCGGCAATGGAAACCCTATAGCCCGCATCCGGACCAGACCCGGAATGGGCAAGATCAACCAGCACAGAACCACCTTCGGGGGTGTACTTGATTGCATTGTCCAGGACATTGGCGAACATCTGGAATAGCAAGTCGGCCTCTCCCCGACAGCTCGCACTGGGCACAGTAGACAACTCCAGGCTAACACCGCTTTGCTGGGCCACCGGCTCGTATAGCTCAAACACATCCAGTATCAATTGGCGCAAGTTGACATCGCCACCACCGGCATAGCGATTGCCAGACTCCAGAGTAGATATGCGCAGCACCGCATTGAACGAGGCCAGCAGACTATCGCAATCTACAATCAGTCGCTGGACATCCTCACCTCTTTCTGCGGGCAGGCTGTGGTGCAGCTGACTCAGCTGATTGCGCAGACGACTCAGCGGCGTGCGCAAGTCGTGGGCAATATTATCGGAGACGCTGCGCACCCCCTGCATCAGTGACTCAGTCTGGTCCAGCATGTGATTCAGGATCACTGCCAACTCTCTTACCTGACCTTTCGCCGCCGCGACGTCCAGACGCTGGGATGGATCGCCTGTGACAATTCGAGACATCTCCCGGCCCAGCCACTCCACTCTTTGCAAACCTCGAGCCGCGGCAAAATAACCACCAATCAGTCCCAGCAGAATGGTTATCAGCATTGTGCGTACCAGAGTGGCAAAGACAAGCCGCCCCTGATACACAGCCTGCTCATAATTGCGCGCCACAATCGCACGGTAGCCGTCTCCCAGAACCACTTCCCTGGCAATGAAATCGACCTCTACAGACTGCCCCCATTCCAGCAGCGCTACTTCAAAGCCCATCCAGCCATCATCAAATTCCCTGTAACCGGTAGCCTCCGGCAGATCACCAGCCACCTTGGCTCCCTGATTATCGATCACCAGATAATGAAACCGATCCAATATCTGGGTATCGCGTTGATCCTGGACATACTGGCGCACGCCCTCCAGAGACTGACCCTGATAAATCAGCTGCAGCGTTTCCTGTTCCTCCACAATACTGCGGGACAAGTCGCGGAAATAATTATAGCTAAAGAATACATAGAGCCCGATAACCACCAAAAAAACCGCGGCACTGAGCACCAGCAGGTACTTGGCAATATAGCGAAAGGTCAGGCTGCTAACGACCTTTTGCATCATTGTACCTCCGGCCCCAGGCGATAACCGGCGCCGCGAACGGTGAGCAACAATGCAATGTCAAAGTCCTTATCAATTTTTTGGCGCAGCCGGGAGACATGTACATCGATGACGTTGGTCTGTGGGTCAAAGTTATAACCCCACACATGTTCCAGCAACATGGCTCGGGTCACCACCTGCCCAGCGTGACGCATCAGGTATTCGAGTAATTTGTATTCCCTGGGCTGCAGGGGGATATTCTGTCCGCCACGGCTCACTGCCTGCTTCAACAAATCCATGACCAAGTCATCCACCTGCAGTTGGGTACTGCCGTCGGATGCGCTGGCACCTCGCCGAAAAAGGACCTGCAGGCGAGCCAGCAATTCTTCCATGGCGAAGGGCTTTACCAAGTAGTCATCGGCACCACTGCGCAGTCCCTGCACTCTGTCGTCTACTTCACCCAGTGCGCTGAGCACCAGCGCCGGGGTTTTATTCCCGGTTTTGCGCAAGTCCTGAATCAGGGTTAATCCATCCCTACCTGGCAACATGCGGTCAACAATCCAGACATCAAAAGCCTGGTCGCGGGCGGTATCATAAGCCTGATCGCCATCGTCACAGTGAACCGAGCTGTAACCTGCCCGTTCCAGTTCTGAACAAATAAATCGGGCGACAGCCCGGTCATCCTCTACAAGCAGTACGTTCATTTTTTTATCCACATTTGCTGGCAATGTAGCACGTGCGCGGACACGGACCAATGCAATGACTCACACCACAGGGATCATTACAGATCCTTAATCTGTAGCGAATAGTGGTAGACTTGCTGCCCATGATTGATGCTAAAGAAAAACAAGCTTCCCCCTCACTGCTGCGCCATCTTGTTTCCATGGTCTACGATGCGCTGCTGGTGATCGCGTTGATATTCGTGGTCAATGGACTGGCGCTGGGCGTTGCCGTACAACTCAGTGGCGGCGAGCGGGAAGTATTGAACCCGCGCATAGGACAAGCACTCTTTGTGCTTTGCCTTGTGGCTTTCTACAGCGCATTCTGGCTTAAGGATGGCCAAACCCTGGGCATGCAGGCATGGCGCATAAAATTGGTTAGCCTGGAGGGAGGCAACCCAAAATTCTCCCAGGCATTGTTGCGCATAGCTGGAGCAGCACTGTCGGCCGGTTGTCTGGGACTTGGTTATATTTGGAAGTTATTCGACCGCAACAAACGCTACTGGCATGACTACATTTCAGGCACCGAACTGGTGTTGTTACCCAAGAGCAGTCGCAGCAAAAGCTGAGAGACTTTTTGATCCAGTACTATGCGCCAGGTAAACACGCAGCAATCAGCGCGCCCTGGCCAGCAAGAACGCCCCCGCCGCTGCGCAAAGCAAAATTGGCACCAGTGCTGCATATAAAGGCGCAAAGCCAAACACCAGGCTAGCAGGACCAAGCAAATCCTGGCTTGTGCGAAACACAATCCCAACAATCACCCCGGCAAAAATACGAAAGCCCATTGTGCCTTCCCGAAGTGGACCAAAGATGAACGATATGGCCACAAGGACCAGCGCTCCAATGGCAGCAGGCTGTAAAATCTTACGCCACAAGGCGAGCTGGTAGTCATCCGAATCCAGACCTTGAGATTGCAAGTAACGACTGAAGCGATAAAGATCTGCAATGGGCAGATACTCTGGCTCCACCGCCATCACCGTCAACAGCTCTGGTGTAATGCCAGTGTCCCAGCGCATTTCTTCATGGCTTTCCTGGGTTGTTTGCCAACTGCTAAAGTTGGTTAGCACCGCATCTTCCATGGTCCAGTAGTCACCCTCAAAGGTAGCTCTGCGAGCCCGCAGTGAATATTCCATTAGCAGGTCTTCATCGAACTCCAGCATGGTAATACCGTGAACCACTCCGCCTGCCTCCAGAGCATTAAAATGCAAGAAGGTGTTGCCCTCACGGTTCCAGATACCATAACGACCACCAAAGCTTTCTCCCGGATTCTGCGCCAGCGCTCGCTGTGTTTCGGCCATCTGCTCAGTTTTGGGAGCAACAAATTCTCCCAGGGAGAAACCTAAAATCGCAATCAACAGAGCTGGCTTCATGGCGACCCAGACCAGGCGACCAATTGAGACGCCAGCGGCACGCATCACCACCAACTCACTGGAGGTCGCCAGTTGGCCCAGCCCCAGCATGCAGCCGATAAGCGCTGCAAAAGGAATAAATTCGTATAGCCGCCCTGGCAAGGTCAGTAAAATATAGAGTGCGACCTGGCTGAAGGTATAGGTTTCAGATATGTCATCTGCCTCATCGATAAAAGCAGCGATAGCATCCAGGCCCACAATGATGGCCAACACCAGCACAATGGCCACAAATACAGTCCAACCCACATGGCGATCAAGCTTTCGCATTGAGATACCTCCGGTGCTTGATCCGCCCTAACAGCGGCGGTCCGTATAGCATCGCCAGAGCAATCGCCAGAAACAAACCGTGCACAGCCCAAATATTCAGCGGCCCACCCTCTCCCGCCGCTATGGCGGAACGGGCATTCGCCAGTAAGGTGAGATAGCCAAGGTAGAGGATAAAGGCCGGGGCCATTTTGATGTAACGTCCGCGCCTATGGTCGGTGCGACTCATAAACATGGCAATAACTGCCACTATTGGCACCATGGCCGGGATAGACAGGCGCCAATGCAAGGCCGCCTTGTCCTCCAATAATTCCGAGCTCAGCAACTGTGCAGTGGGACGACCATCTACCGGATCTGCGGTGCGAATCCCGCCCTCTGGCTCAGGAATTAGTTCGCCGAAGTGTTCAAAACTGACTACCTGGTAGTCCAGCTCGCCGGGGTAACCTGTGTAGCGCAGACCATCACGCAATTCCAGATAGCGAGCACCAGTGGCCGGATCAAACTTGACCTCACCCTCGCTGGCAATTGTCAGGAGCATGGTAAGTTCGCCGTCGTCATCACGCTCGGCCTGCGACAGGAACACAGAATGCATCACACCGTCTTTGTCTACGCTTTGGGCGTAGCTCACCATGTCATTGCTGCGCCTGGTCTGAAATCGGCCGGCAGCCAGGGCATTAACACCCTGGGATGATTCGGGGGCGTTTAACAGGGCTTCAGAGCGCGCCGCACCCAGTGGCGAAACAAACAGGCTAAGCCCACCGACAATCAGCATCACCAGCAATGCAGGCACCAAAGTGTAAGCCGCCAGCCGTTGCGGGCTGATACCAGTGGCGGTGAAAATCACCATCTCACTCTCAACGTAAAGGCGGCCATAGGACATAAGAATGCCTATAAAAAGGCCCAGAGGGATGATCAGTTCCAGAAAACCAGGCAGGCGATACAGCAGAACAGGGACAAGGAGGTCAGCGGCCAGATCGCCAACAGCAGCTTCGGCCAGGTATTTTACAAAGCGACCGCTAATTATAATGACCAACAGTACGAAACTCACTGCGACCATGTGCACCAGCACATCCCGCGAGAGGTAGCGGAGAATTTTCATGCCTTGCCCAGTTTGAAATATGTGTATATTGGTTGGGTTTATAAGCGCAACATCATACACTAGCGTGTGCCAAAACAGTGAGGTTATTAGCAATGAGTGCGATCAAATTTTCAGCTCGTAAAGTCAGCGACGCAAGCACCGCCACAACCGGTTGTGCCATTATTCCGCTATACAGTGACAGCAAATTATCAGGTGTTTCAGCCATCCTGAACAAGGCCTCTGGCGGCGCCATCAAAACAGCCCTGGAGCTTGGAGATTTCGCCGGTAAAAGTGGCCAAAGTGTCATACTGCCAGGTGCAGGCAAAGCCAAAAGACTGTTGTTGGTCGGCTGTGGAGAGAAGAAAAAGTTCGACCGCAAAGCGGCCAGGGGCTTTGCCCAGGCGCTGTACAACGGCATCAATAGCACCGACACCAAGGACGCACTGCTATTACTGGATGACGTCAAGGTTCAGGACGCCGACGGCTACTGGCTACTGGAAATGCTTGCCCGTGCACTGGAAAGCAAAAGTTACCGTTACACCGAAACAGTCTCCAAACCCAAACCAGCACTGAAACTGACGCGCATGGTGGTCAGCAGTGGCGTCGCTAAAGCAGCCGCCCAGCGTGCCCTGAATGAGGGCTGCGCCACCGGCGAGGGTATCAATACCGCCCGTAATCTGGCCAACCTGCCCGGCAATGTCTGCACGCCAAGCTACTTGGCACAACAGGCTCGCAAGCTGGGAAGGCGTCATAGCAAACTCAGCATACAGGTGCTCGAAGAGAAGAAGATGCGCGAGTTAGGCATGGGCTCTCTGTTGTCTGTTACTGCTGGCACGGATGAACCTGCCAAACTGATTGTGATGAATTACCAGGGGGGCAAAAAGAGTGAACAGCCCTACGTGCTGGTGGGCAAAGGTATTACCTTCGACAGCGGCGGCATCTCCCTCAAGCCCGGCGCCAAGATGGATGAAATGAAATTTGACATGGGTGGCGCAGCCAGTGTGTTTGGCACCATGGATGCAATTACAGCGATGGATTTGCCACTGAACGTGATAGCCGTGGTTGCCGCGGCCGAAAACATGCCCAGCGGCGGAGCCACCAAGCCCGGTGATGTAGTCACCAGTATGGCGGGCAAAACCATCGAGGTGCTCAACACCGACGCCGAAGGCAGACTGGTGCTGTGTGACGCCCTTACCTATGTTGAGCGGTTCAAGCCAGCAGCGGTAATCGATATCGCCACCCTCACCGGCGCCTGTGTTGTGGCACTGGGTTCCCATGCTACCGGTCTGTACGCCAACAAGGATGAGCTTGCCCAGCAGCTACTGGCTGCAGGGACACAGAGCCATGACCGCGCCTGGCATATGCCGCTGTGGGAGGAGTACACCAAGCAGCTGAACAGCAACTTTGCCGATTTGGGCAACATTGGCGGTGGCGGCGGTGGCAGCGTAACTGCAGCCTGTTTCCTGGCTGAGTTCGCCAAGGGCTATGACTGGGCCCACCTGGATATAGCCGGTACGGCCTGGGACAGTGCACCCAAGGGCGCAACCGGTCGCCCCGTAGGTCTGCTGACCCGTTACCTGATGGATCGCGCCGGCAAGTGACCCGCGTCGGTTTTTACGTGGTTCAGGCTGCCGCTGCGGGCCAACGCCTGCAAGTGGCAGCTCGGCTCGCCGACAAAGCCTACGCCCAGGGCCACCGTATCTACATCAACGCGGTCGACAAACCCCAAGCCCAGGCACTGGATGAACTGCTGTGGAGCTTCCGTCCGGCCAGTTTCTTGCCCCACGCCCTGGTTGGCGAAGAGCAATCAGAGCAGATCGCTATTGGCTGGGGCCAGGATCCCGGCAAGCACTCAGACCTTTTGATCAACCTGCAACTTGAGATTCCCGCTTTCTTTTCCCGCTTTGCGCGTGTTGCAGAAGTGGTAACCCAGGACGAAGACAGTCTGGCCGCCCTGCGAAATTCCTGGCGCTTCTACAAAGAGCGCGGTTATCACCTGGAAAAGCACGACCTCTAATTACCCTGTTTGCCCCTGCTTAGCGCCTACACAGCTTGTAGCGCTTGGCGTATAATCGCGCCCCTTGCATGACTATCCCTGGACTCCCCGACTGATGGAAAAGACATTCCAACCCGCCGATATCGAAACCCGCTGGTACCAAGAGTGGGAGGCCAAAGGCTATTTTGCTCCCCAAGGTGGCGATGAAGCCTACAGCATCATGATCCCACCACCCAACGTGACCGGCAGCCTGCACATGGGACACGGCTTCCAGGAAGCGATCATGGACGCGCTGATCCGTTATCACCGCATGGCTGGCTACAACACCCTTTGGCAGGCGGGCACCGACCACGCGGGCATCGCCACACAAATGGTGGTAGAGCGCCAGTTGGAAGCGCAAGGCATCAGCCGCCACGATCTGGGCCGCGAAGAATTTATAAAAAAGGTCTGGGAATGGAAAGAGCAATCTGGCGGCACCATCACCCGTCAGCTGCGCCGTCTGGGGTCTTCACTGGATTGGTCCAGAGAACGCTTCACCATGGACGAGGGCCTGTCCGACGCGGTACAAGACGTGTTCATCCGCTTGTATAAGGAAGGCCTGATATATCGCGGTAAGCGACTGGTGAACTGGGACCCGGTATTACACACTGCGATCTCTGATCTGGAAGTAATATCCGAGGAAGAACAAGGACATTTGTGGCACTTCAACTACCCCCTGGCGGGCGGCGAAGGACACCTTAGCGTTGCCACTACCCGCCCTGAGACCATGCTGGGCGACTCCGCCGTCGCGGTTCACCCCGAAGACGAGCGCTACGCTCATCTGATTGGTCGGATGGTTGAGCTTCCATTAACCGGCCGCGAGATTCCGATCATCGCCGATGACTACGTTGATAGAGAATTCGGTACCGGCTGCGTAAAAATCACCCCCGCACATGATTTCAATGACTATGAGATGGGCAAGCGCCACGGCCTAGCCATGATTAACATCCTGGATGACGATGCGGCCATTGGCGGCGACGCTCCGGAAAAGTACATGGGCATGGATCGATTCGCGGCGCGCAAGCAAATTGTCGCTGATTTGGACGCTCTTGGCCTGCTGGAAAAAATCCAGGACCACACACTCAAGGTACCCCGCGGAGATCGCTCCGGTGTTGTCATCGAGCCCTACCTAACCGACCAGTGGTATGTGGACGCCCGCGAACTGGCCAAACCGGCCATCGCTGCAGTGGAAAATGGTGACATTGAGTTCGTACCCAAACAGTGGGAGAACACCTACTTCGCCTGGATGCGCGACATCAAGGACTGGTGCATCAGCCGCCAGCTGTGGTGGGGGCATCGCATTCCCGCCTGGTATGACGACAAGGGCCACATTTACGTGGGTGAGTCCGAAGCAGCGGTGCGTGCCGAGCACCAACTCGCTGACGAGATGACCCTGCGGCAGGACAACGACGTACTCGACACCTGGTTCTCCTCTGCCTTGTGGACCTTCTCTACTCTGGGCTGGCCGGAAGAAACTGAAGATCTGAAAATTTTTCACCCTAGCTCCGTACTGGTCACCGGTTTTGACATCATCTTCTTCTGGGTCGCCCGGATGATCATGATGACTCTGCATTTTCGCAAGGAAGTTCCCTTCCACACCGTTTACGTACACGGACTGGTGCGAGATGCCGAAGGACAGAAGATGTCCAAGTCCAAGGGCAATGTGCTAGACCCCATCGACCTGATCGATGGCATAGAGCTGGAGACACTGGTCAGCAAACGCACCGCCGGCATGATGCAGCCGCAGCTGGCGGCTAAGATCGAGAAATCCACCCGCAAGCAATTCCCCGAAGGCATTGCGCCCTACGGTACCGACGCGCTGCGCTTCACCTATTTTTCCCTGGCCTCAACCGGCAGGGACGTAAAGTTCGACATTGGTCGTATCGAGGGCTACAAGAATTTCTGCAACAAGATCTGGAATGCGGCCCGCTACGTGATGATGAATTGCGAAGGCGAAGACTGCGGTCAGGATGAGTCCCTGCCCTTGGACCGCAGCTTGGCAGATCGCTGGATTGTCAGCAAACTGCAGGAAACCGAGGCTGAAGTGGCCCGCGCTGTGGCGGCCTACCGTTTTGATCTGGCATCCCAGGCGCTCTACGAATTTATCTGGAATGAATACTGTGACTGGTATCTGGAACTCTCCAAGCCGGTACTGTGGGACGACAATGCCAGCGCAGAAGCAAAACGCGGCACGCGTCGCACCTTGATTCGCGTACTGGAAACCTGGTTACGTTTACTGCACCCGTTAATGCCATTTATCACTGAGGAAATTTGGCAGACCGTCGCCCCGCTTGCCGGAAAATCAGGCCCGACCATCATGCTGCAACCCTATCCGGTAGCTGATGAGAGCGCTATGGACAGTGCCGCAAACGCGGATATAGAATGGCTGAAGGGTGTGATTGTGGGTATCCGCAATATTCGCGGGGAAATGAATATCCCCCCGGGCAAGGAACTCACCGTCCTGCTGAAGAATGGCGGCGAAGAAGACAAAAGAAGACTGACGCAAAACGCCCCCTTCCTTAAGAAGCTTGCCAAGCTCGATACCTTGACCTGGTTGGAAGCTGCCCAAGAGGCGCCCATAGCTGCCACGGCTCTGGTAGGTGAACTGGAAATTCTGGTGCCCATGGCTGGCTTGATAGACAAGGAAGCCGAACTGGCCCGATTGGCCAAGGAAACGGAAAAGCTGGAGAAGGACCTGAAACGCATTCAGGGTAAACTCGGTAACAGTTCTTTCGTCGACAAAGCACCCGCTGCGGTGGTAGAAAAAGAGCGGGAAAAAATGCAGGCTCAGGAACAGGCACTGCAGCAGTTACAGGAGCAGGAGCAGCGCATCCGAAATATGTAACTTGCTCAGCAAGGCCTCGGCACAAAAGGTTTCAAGTCTGCGTTTCTCCTATGAGTGACGGAGCATAATAAAAGCAATATGCTAGAACCGAGGAAAGTGGTATGAGTGATCGTGAAAGCGGCACTGTAAAGTGGTTTAACAATGCCAAGGGCTTTGGCTTTATAACACGGGAAGAGGAAGAGGACGCCGACATCTTTGTCCACTTCCGCTCCATTCAGGGCGACGGCTACCGCACCCTGAATGAGGGACAGCAAGTGGAATTCAGTCTGATTGAAGGTCCCAAGGGCCTGCAAGCAGAAGACGTCCACAAGCTTTAACCTGTTCGTCGGAGACAACTCCGACTCCAGCGTAAAACTCGAAACGGATCCGGCAACCCGCTTGGCGTTGTCGGTCTCCTGTATTTAAGTTAATTTTTATTTTCTTCGCCGTCTTAGGTGATAGAATGCCCGCCGCCTGCGGGCTTCGCTAACAGAGGTATTCATGAATTTTGTCGGAAAAATCGTAATCAGCACCCTGACCGCAGCCGCGGCATGGGCTCTTCTCCAATTTGTAGCCGTCATACCAGCACCACTGGTGTTACTCATCGCCACCCTGGCCACCGCATTCCTGGTTACCCTCCCCGGAGGCTCCACAGCACCCACTGCCAAAACCAAGCCTGCGCGCAAGAAGGAATCCACTTCTGCGCCAGCAACAGCCGTTCCCGACGGCCCGCGCGAAGAAGGCGAGGTCAAATGGTTTAACGTATCAAAGGGTTTCGGATTCGTCACCAAGGACGATGGCGAAGAAATTTTCGTTCACTTCCGTTCTATCCGCGGTGAGGGTCGCCGTGGACTGCGCGACGGCCAGCGCGTTAGCTTCGTGGAAGCCACTACGGATAAGGGCCCCCAGGCCGAGGACGTGGAGCCTCTCTAGAGGGCCAATTTGTCTGCATTGGCGCTCAAGCCCGCTTCCAGCATCATTGCCCCCTGCCGCAGAGCCTGCTCTGCGGGCACGGAGGAATCCTCCAGTGCCATCTCTACCAGGCTATAGCCGACATCCACCATTACCCTGGCCTGGATAAGAACTTCTTCATCGACCGGCCTACCCAGCCACTCGGACAGAAACAGGGCCAGTTGCTGCGCTATCAAACGGTGTGACTTCAGTCTTAGCTCCTGTAGCGGGCCGACTGCACGCAGCGCCTGCGCTATCTCCAGGCCACCGGTCTGCTCCAGCGTGACTTCATAAGTAAACCACAGAATGTCGTATATGTTACCGAGCAAGCGCTCCGGCTGCCCTTCCACGTAGTGCTTATCCACCCACTCGTGAAACATCTGGTTCTGGCGATCCATCAGCACTGCGCCCAGGGCATTAATAACCGCGTATTTATTGGGGAAATAACGGTATAGCGCGGGAACCGTAATTCCCGCCCTTTCGGCGATCAAGTTTGTTGATATTCGCTCTACACCTACCTCTACCAATAGCTCAGCAGCAGCGGTGAGAATAGCTTCGTAGGTGCGTTTTGCCCGTTCTTGCCGCGGGCGATTTTTTTCAAGCAGCTCTACCTGCCGTCTTATTACAGTCATGGGAGTCCCTACCATTGCCCGTCGATCTTTGCCGACAGTTCTTTTGTGCAATCGTATCTTAGCCGTGATCTTTTCACCACCACCAGTACTTCAGCATAAAAAACCCCGCAGTTGCGGGGTTTTTTATGCTGGGGTCAGTTTATCGCTTGGATAACTTGCGTAGATTCGCCGGTGTGAACTTGTCCTTGCCCAGATAGGGAATGGTGAAATCACGCTCCTTGCGATCGAGCGTAATAAAATCTGTCAGGTAGTGGCCCGACGGCAGATCCAAAAAGACCTGGGAAGTCTTGGCGTAGCATGAAATCTGGTACTCATAGTCAGACAGAAAGTAGCCTACCCGCCACAGATTACCTCGGCCATCGAAGTTCTCAGCCATCACGGGGTTCCAGCTATCCTCGTCTATGTACCAGCGGCGCTTCTTATATGCATGGCGCTTGCCCTCTGCCAGATTCCCTTCCACCACCCACACGCGGTGTTTCTCGAAACGAATGTATTCCGGGTTCGGGAAGTTCAGGGTCAGGCGATCGTCCAGTGTGCCGATGCGGCCATCATTGTACTTGTAGGTGTGATAGGGAATATAGACCTCTTTTTTTCCCAACAAGGTGTAGTCGTAACGGTCAAATGCGCCGTTGAAACCTTTATTGTCATCAATGGTCTGCAGTCCACCGGGACCATTCGGGTTGTCGTAACCGATCGAAGGCGCCTTGCGCACTCTGCGAGTACCGGGATCATACTGCCAGGCATTGCGCTTGCCTGTCTTGTAATTCAGGGGGCCGTTAACCACCGTAATCTGCCCCTTCTGCCGCGGCGGCGCCAGTCGTTCGCTGATAGTCCAAACGGCGCGGTCGCCCCGCTCCTTCTCGGTAACACCGGTATCCGGATCAGCAGGATTGTTAAAAGGCGCGGACTGGGTGAAGGTCACCGCATCGTGGGCCCGCTCGCCATTGGCAAACACGCCATAGCCATCATAGGCCAGGAAAAATGAGTTGAAACATCCCGAGGTGCGCATATTCCACATCACTTCCCGGTCATTCTGCGGGACGGGGAACGCGAGGCCACCATTGTAGTTTTGCAGGCCCTCACCCCCTTCGGTCAGTTCCGCATTCGTCGCATTCCAGCGAGCCTTGTTTGCGATTCGCTGCTGGAAGCCAAAGTCCCGGTGCGATGGGTAAGCGTGTATCTCATACTTCGGATAACGTGCGAACAACGCCAGCTGCCCTTCCGACAGCTTGTCCTTGTGCTCCAGGTAATTGTCGGCCGTAATAATCAGGATAGGCTCCTCATCGGCGTAGGGGTTGGGGCGTTCTTCACCCGGGCCGCCGTACTCCAGCCCCGGTGGCAATCCCGTCCACTTCGGATTCCAGGCCGGGATAGAGCCATCGGCATTGCCCGCCACCTCGCCGCCGAGAGGCGTGAGGTCTTTACCGTCTAGACGCGCCGCCTCCTCCTCGGAAACTTTTGCACTCACCGTCCCGGCGATCATCATCGCCGAGGCCAGCCCCACGGCGGTTACAAGCTTCAAACTGCGCATATTCTTTCTCCTGCTTAAAAGACGTATTTGACGGAAAGGGAAATATTATCCCTGTCTGCCAGGGTTCGATCATCCGGGTTGTCATTGCCCCAGTACCAGGCGTATTTCCCACTGAACTGCCAGTTCGACAGGTAGAAGGCGTCAAACCCCAGCGAGGCTGTTTTCATATCTTCAACCAGGCCATTACTGAGGGCATTGGCATTGCCATAGCCATCGACATCGTGCTTGAACGTGATAGGCACCGTCACATCCATGCCAGGAATCACAGAGAAGTACTGAAACTGCACGCGGAATTGATACCCCCAAGCGGTATCGGTAACTGTCAGGTTGCGCTCCCCGGGCGGGGTAATGCCCGCAGGCGGCCGGATCAACTCGCTCTCACCCAGATTATTGCCCTGGTAGAGCACTTCACCCAGCACCACGATCTGTTCCGACAATCTGGGAAAGGCCGTGTAGATGTCGGTAAAACCAGCCGCCACCTGCCAGTAGTGTCCGCGAACCATCTTGCTGCGTTCGAAGTTGCCGTCATCATTAAACTCGGAAGTGAGATCGACAAAAGGCATGTCATCGGAGTACACCCCGTCCACATAGACCTGCGCCTCGCCGACAGTAGTACTGAAAGTGGTACCGAATAACGCGATGTCGTCCGCGTACACTTCCCGCGTATAGGAGTTGGCCACATTAGCCAGATCGATAACTATTTCTGCCCCCGGAATATTGTGATGCGCGTTGAGAGCAGAAACTTCGAAACTGGAACCGCTATCGGTAGAATAGCGGGCGACGACACCCCACTGCCCATCATCGTCAGGTGTATCTCGCTGAGCAACTTCCGCTGCACCCAGTGGGCCTAGCAGTACCCGCTCAGCTCCAGGGCCGGTACTGTCACTGGTGCTCAGAAAACTACCAACGCCTGGCAAGGTGGAGCGTTTCCAGTCCAGTTTGTAATATGCCTCGGCACTGAAATTCGGGGTAAAGTCCCACTTCAGATCGATGGCAGAGGTGGGCAGGAAAATCTCTCTCGCTTCGGTGCCAGGCGCCAGGGCCGCCACCGCATCGATCGGGTTTTGCAAAGCATTAATACCTGGATAGAACGTGGACTCACCCCAGCTGATAATTTGCTTGCCGAAGCGCACGGCACCGGACTGTTCGCCAACGCCGAAATTGTAAGACACGAAAGCATCCAGTAGTCTGGTGCGCCGGCCGTGCTCGGCAATGGTATCGCGAGGCAGCTCGCCCTGGAACAAATTACCGCCTGCGGGAATACCATTGTTGTAACTCTCGTAGCCCAGGTCACTGAGATCCATGCGGTTTTCGTTGTACACCCAGTCATAGACGGCATCACCACGCACAAAGAAAGAGAAGTCTTTGTAGGCGCCACCAAACTCCAGGATGGCCTTCATGTTGTTGGAAACCAGACCGGGGTCAAAGTTGTTGTTACCGTCGTTAAAGTTGAGAGCGCCCTCATCGAAAGCCATTTTCTTGTTTCTCGATTCCGTACGCCATTGAGCGCTGGCACCCAGGGTGGTATCAATATCGAACTGCCATTGCCCCCATTCATAATCCAGGGCCTGCACTGGTAGGCAAAGCGCTCCAATACTGAATAATATGGCAGCGTTAACGGCTCTCGATAGCGTGGCGGTTTTTATCGTCGTGCTCATAGTCATCACTCTTATCCGAATTGGTGTTTATCACCTATGCAGTGCGTTGCTTCTGGTCGGTCTGCGCCGACTGTTTCAGAGATTTATTCTTGTCTGGCTTGACCAGGAAATAGGCCAGTCCAGGCAGTAACCACAGGGCGCCTACCATGTTCCACAGGAACATGAAGGTCAGCAGTATTCCCATATCCGCCTGAAATTTGATGGGCGACATGGTCCAGGTAATGACACCGACACCCAGGGCTATACCGGTGAAGGCGACCGCACGACCGGTGGTAGAAAGAGTCAGGTAATAGGCTTCCTGCATGGGGATGCCCTGACGCAAATAGTAGGTAAGGCGGTTATAGATGTAGATGCCGTAGTCGACCCCAACCCCCACTCCCAGGGCAATCACCGGCAGGGTCGCGACTTTGATACCAATATCGAGGTAGGCCATCAACGCCTGGCACAGTACCGAAGTCAGGCCCAGCGGAACCACAATACAAATCACCGCCACCAGACTGCGGAAACTCAGGAAGACCAGTGCGGCAACCACTGCATAAACGAGTCCGATAATTTGCGTTTGCGCTACTTCGATTTCCTGGTTGGTCGCTGCTTCAACTCCGGCATTGCCAGCGGCGAGCCCAAATTTCACATGGTCATTACCAAACTCCTGGTCGAAGCGATGGACTGCACTGACGACTGTAGTAAGTGTTTCGGCCTTATGATCATCCAAATAGATAGCGACGATGGCGAGGCTACAGTCTAGATTCATCAGCGCTCGTGGCACACGGGCGGCCGAGCCGTCCAGGGCGCGCTGGTTGCGCGATAATATCCGCCAGCGCGGATTGCCCTCGTTTAACCCCATTGAGGTCATACGCATTACGTCTGCATGGGAAACGACTGACTGAACGCCCGGCACATTTTCCATATACCAGTCGAATTGATCGATCAGGGTGACCACGTCGTAGCGAGTACAGGCCTCCTTGGGAGTCTCCGCCATAATGACCATGATGTCCGTACTCACCGCGTAATTGTCGGTGATAAAGGCGTTATCCAGGTTATAGCGTGAATCAGGGCGCAGTTCGGGCGCACCTGCATCCAGGTCGCCAATGGCAATGTTCTGGCCACCGATAATTCCTACCGTATATCCTGCCGCTGCAATAACCACAGAGGCAACTGCAACCTTTCGCGTTGCGCACAGCGACACCAAAGACCACAGGCGGTGGCGGTGATCAGGGTCGACCTTCATGTGCTCTACCCCCTTGTAGCTGACACCGACGTAAGACATGAAAACAGGGAGTAAAACGAAATTGGTAAAGATGATGGCAGCGATGCCAACGCTTGCGGCAATACCCAGTTCCTGTATGACCTCAATATCAATTACCAGCAGGGTAATAAATCCCACCGCATCACTGAGCAAAGCGGTCATCCCGGCAATATAAAGTGTGCGAAAAGCGAGACGCGCTGCAAGTAGACGATGAGCAGACTCGTGCATATGCAAGGCGATAGCATTAATTACCTGCACGCCATGACTCACTCCAACCGCAAGAATGAGAAACGGCACCAGAATGGAGTAGGCGTTGAGCCCAAATCCCAACAGGTTCAAAAGACCTAACTGCCAGACGACGGCCATCACTGAGCTGGCCAGAGGTGCCAGGGTGGCGCGGTAGCACCGCGTGTAAGTCCACAGCAGAATTGCTGTTATTACCAGAGTAATAACAGCAAATAGCAAAATAGCCCCTATGCCCTCCAGCAGGTCTCCGATGATCTTAGGAAAGCCAATAATGTGAATGCTGATATTGTCGTTTTCATAGCTCTGGCGGACCAGTTCTTCCATGGCACGAGAGAATTCCAGATAGTTCAGGTACTCACCGGTGCTTGGGTCCACATCGTAGACAGGCACTTCAATAATGGTCGACTTGAAGTCATTGGCAACCATACTGCCAATCGTCCCGGACCGGGTCAGATTCAGCCGTAACTGATCCAACGTTTGCTGCGAACCATCGTAATCAGGCGGTATAACCGAGCCCGCTTCGAACCCTTCTTCGGTCACCATCGTCCAACGGACGTCGGGACTCCAGAGGCTCTTCAGGCCATTTTTGTTAACCCCTGAAATGTAGAAAATCTCGTCTGCTATCTGACCCAGAGTAGACAGGTATTCATCGCTAAAAATATCACCTTCAGCAACCGCAACAGACACCTTCAGACTGGTGCCACTTGCCCTGAGGTCATTCATATGTGCATTCATTTTCTGCACAAAGGGGTGTCCCTGGGGAATCAGCTTGGAGAAGCTGGCATCCGGTTTCAGATGATAGGCCTGCCAACCAAGAAAAATGGTCACTAGGAAAAACATGACCAACACCGCTGGACGGTTACTGAAAATCAGTTTTTCGGGTAGTCGAGCATCTTCCAGGGCGGCGTAGCGCAAATCACTGTCGTTCATTGGACTGTCTCCTGAGCCGACTCAGTGATGACACGACATCCGCCTTGGCCGGTGGCCATAAATTTGCCATCTTTCCATGCGGTAACACCGAATAGTCCATCGCGCTGTGATTGAATCAGCGGTGCAAAAGTTTTGCCGTCATCGCGAGTCAGGGTAGCGGTACCGCCCTGGCCCACAAAAATCATTGAACCATCATGGGAATCAGCGCCGAACAGACTGGCAGAGACGCCACTGTTCATTTCTTCCCAGCTCTCACCCTGGTCGGCACTTCGATAAATGGTTCCCAGCAATCCATAGGCGTAAACGCCACCGCTGTTTGGATTAACCACCAGCCCAAAGAAACTGCCATCGTAGCCGCTCTCCGCAGGCTGCCAGCTCTCACCCATGTTGTGCGAAACAAAAATAGTCCCCCACTCCGAAGCAAGGTACAACGAACCTAGCTGGTCACCTATCACACCGTTAAGGTGAAGTTCGTCAGGGTTGTCCACCTTGTGAGACCAATCAGCCCAATTGCGCCCACCATTGGCCGTGTGCAGCAAAACACCATAGCCTCCTGCGGCCCAACCCTGCTCTGGGCTGGAAAACCAGACGTCCATGAGCGGAGGCGCATAGGCGGTTTCATCCAGCAGCTCACGGGTATTGTCCAGCGCCCATTCGGCTTCATCCAGCGCCTCCTGGAGGTCCGAAATCTGACCCTCGCCAGCCACAGCCAGCTGCAAGCGGAGTTCTTCTACTCTGCCTAGCGCTCGCCCTGCGCGCTCCTCATTGATGCCGACCTGGTCCGCCACACCATCGCGCTGTAGTTCCCAACTGACACCACCATCGCTGCTGTGCAACATATTGCCGTCATGACCCACTGCCCAACCATATTTGTCGTCAATGAAGAACACTCGGGTGAGCATCACCCTGGTGGGAACCTGTGCCTGCACCCAGCGGCTACCCTCATCTTCCGAATAGAGAATATGACCACGCTCACCAACCGCTACCAGGCGCTGCCCCGCCCTGGCAATATCCAGTAGCATCGAGCTTGCGGCCTTTTCCATCTGCAAAGCGTAATCAACGCCTGCCCCATGAGCTTGCTCACCCGGCAGGCAGGCTGCTCCCAGAAAGACAAATAAGACAAACCCACGATGAACGGGTAACCACTTCATTATCGAGTATCTCCTTGCACCAGACTTTATTTTGATACCGCTACTGGTGACTCAGACGCGTCCCGCTCACCACTTCTGGCAGGTGACTGAATTTACGACTGCTTGTATGTGGTCTTTATGGCATAGCGCCAGACTGGCAGCCATGATGGAGATCAATATCGTGTACTGCCCTTCTCTGATTCGTCACGTTCAGCCACAAGCGGTGCAGACTGGACTAGACTATTGATCTGACTCAATCCCACAGGCGGCCACCATGTATAACTATAAAAAAGGGAAAACGCTCTACGCCACGTTTCTGACCAGTGTGTTGCTACTAGCCACCAGCCACATAGCGCTTGCCTTTGAACGCACTGAAAATCGCGAGCCCTGCGCCGATCGCAGCGAAACCCGTAAGCCCATGTTCGGCGACCTGCACGTTCACACCAGCTTCTCATTTGACAGCTACGTGTCTAGCCAACGCAACGAACCCTCTGCCGCTTACCGCTACGCTAAAGGTATGCCCATCATTCTCTCCGATGCTGATGGCGAACAAACAGTGCGCGCTCAAATCCAGCGACCATTAGATTTCACCGCGATTACTGATCACGCTGAGTTTCTTGGCCCAATCAATCTTTGCAGCCAGGATTCGTCAAAAGCCGCTTACTGGTTTCCTGCCTGCATCGCCGGACGCAGCAGTTGGTATATCGTTCAGCTGTTAGCGGCAGACTACTGGGCGAAGATCGGGGTTGTGGACGACAGCCAGCAAAAGGCAGAGTCACTTATTTGCTCAATGGGCGACTGTGCCGCTGCGCATAAAGCGGCCTGGCAAGGCATACAAGCCGCCGCTGAGGAGCATTACGACCGCAGCTCGGAGTGCAGCTTCACGACCTTCGTCGGTTACGAATATACCGACGCGCCAAACTATTCCAATTTGCACCGCAACGTAATTTTTCGTAACGAGAACGTCACCGACACCGCAATCTCTACCTATGACACTGGATCAAAAAACGTGCCCGAACTGTGGCGCAGGCTGCGAGACCAATGCATAGAGGGCGAAGCAGGTTGCGACGTATTGGCAATCCCGCACAACTCTAACCTCAGTCGGGGTCTTATGTTCCCTGACCCCCGCAGCGAGGAAGAAGCCAAAAACAGGGCGTTTTTCGAACCTTTGGTCGAGTTGGTACAGCACAAAGCAGCCAGTGAATGCCGCTTCGACCGTATCGCTGGTCAGGGCCTGGACACCGAGGACGAACTCTGCGATTTCGAGCAGGTTGAGGCGGACAACCTCGCCATGCTGAGCACGCTGTATGGTGAAGTGCGCAGTGATGAAGCGGAGCCTGTGCCACTGGCAAAATTCGGTCGTCGCAATATGGTCCGCAATGCCCTCAAAGATGGTCTGGCGCTGGAAGCTAGCAGCGGCATCAACCCCTTTAAGCTAGGTTTCATTGGCAGCACCGATACGCATAGCGCCTCTCCCGGTGGTGCCGAAGAGAACAACTACACCGGGCATCTGGGCCGTCGTGATGCAGGTTATCGCAACGTACAAGACCACTTTTTTGATAACCCCGGCGGTCTGGCGGTGGTTTGGGCGGAGGAGAATTCCCGGGACGCAATTTTTGAAGGCATGCGCCGCAGGGAAGCCTATGCCACCAGCGGTACTCGTCCAATCGTGCGCTTTTTCGCCGGCAGCGAAATGTCCGAGAATCTCTGCGCTGACCCGGAAATGGTTGCCAAAGCTTACGCCGCGGGTGTTCCTATGGGCGGTGAACTGGAGGCAACAGAAAAATCTCCAGGCTTCCTGGTCAGCGCCGCCAAGGATCCGGGCAGCACCGGCAACCCCGGCCTGGACCTACAGCGCTTACAAATCATCAAAGGCTGGCTAGATGCCGAGGGTGCCACCCATGAGAGAGTTTTTGACGTCGCAGGCACCCCCGATAACGGGGCCGGAGTAGACCCACAAAGCTGCGCGCCCACCGGTAGCGGACATAAAAATCTTTGCACCGTTTGGCGAGATCCGCAGTACAATAGTCAGGAATCTGCGTTCTACTATGTTCGGGTCCTGGAAAATCCCTCCTGCCGATGGAGCACACTGCAGTGCCAGGCTGCGGGGGTAAACCCCTTCGCAGAAAACTGTGCTGAGCAGGCGACACAGCGTACAGCAGCGCTCCAGGATGACGGAGCGATAGGCGATGTATTTGGCCGCTGCTGCCTTGATGCAGCAAAAGAACCATTTTACTCACCAACCATTCAGGAGCGGGCGTGGACATCGCCCATCTGGATTAATGCCAGCAAGGAATAAACTTGGCCAACAAAACACGCACCGAGCGCCGCTTTCGCGGCGCTGTCATGCCCACCAGCTCTCACCCTGCAATCCGCAAGGTCAAGCGCCAGGGGCTTGAACCCTCAATTCATGGCAACAAGTTGTGGAAGTCCAGCTGCCTGTTGATCGACTACCTACAAAACAATCCTCCCGAGCACTGCCAGAGCATCCTCGATGTAGGCTGCGGCTGGGGTATCTCTGGCATCTGGTGCGCCAAAACATTCGGCTCCCAGATCACCTCGGTAGACGCAGACCCGGATGTATTCCCGTTTCTGCAGGCCACCGCCGAGATCAACGGGGTACAAACTGAGCACCTGGTGTCGCGTTTCGAAAATCTCACCAGCAAACAGTTATCGCGCTACGACATGCTGATAGCAGCAGACATCTGCTTCTGGGACGAACTGGTCAATCCCGTCACCAATATGGTTAACCGGGCTGTTAAGGCCGGGGTAAAGCAAATTCTGATTGCCGACCCTGAACGTGCTCCATTTTTCGAAATGGCTGAGCGTTGTGCCGATAAGCACTGTGCAGAAGTTGTGGAGTGGAGCACACGCGGCACTGTCGAGGCCACAGGCGCCATCATGGTTTTGGAAAACGCCTGAGCTCAGTCCAGCAACTGATACTCGCGCAGCAGCCCAGTTACTGCCTCTGGCTCACCGCTAACCCAACGCGGACGAAACAAGGTAGCAGAGAGCTTACGGCGAAACCTGTTGTGCGCCAGATCTTCATCCCCCTCAACAACTCGAGTCTGTAGCTTACTGAGTTTGCCCCGGGACGAAACATCGTAGCTGGCGCGAATTACAGGTTTATTTTCACCTGTTGCCAGCTCCGGCTGCCAGAAAGCGCCGTTATCAGGCAACTCTACCGGTTCACCCATCCATTGCTCCAGTAAATCCTCACGACCCGCATCGCGCAGTCTTTTTACGACACCCAGGTAAGTCTGTACAGAACTCTGTTTGCGGCCGTTCCAGAAATACCAATCCCCCAGGGCCAACTGCACCGATGCCTGCTCTGTGGAATCCTGTAACCGCGAGGCACTAGCCAATTGCTGTAATACATCCGCGCCCATCGCCGGAGCCGAGCGCAGCCGCGCATCGACTTTCTGTGCCTCCAGATCGGCAACAGCTGGCTGGTTTCCGATATAATCACGGGAGGTCAGCAGCTGGTTTTCCTGAATGCTGGGTGTATAGCGCTGCAGCAACAGATACAGATTATTAAGCTGGCTGTAAGCTGCCTGCTTGTGCCAACTGTAATCAGCCTCTACGTCCTGTTGCAGCGCTGTCATCAGCTGCTCATTGAGGTCAATAAGATCCAGCAGGCGTCTCTTGTCATTACCGACTCCCCGGCGCAGGGCTTCGCGCTGCCAGCGCATGAATTCGATAGTGGCTCGCACCCGCAACTCTGTGAATGGCGGCTGGCCATTGCCGTACAGGCGGAAGAAATATTCGTAGCGTTGATCCAGGGACTCCAGATCACCCACTTCCCGGTAGGAAACCAGCAACTCCCGCAACAGGGGAATCTGTCTGTCGCTATAAAGGCCATCATTAATGCGCACTATGTGCATCGCTCTGCGGTATAAAGCAACAGCCCGTTCATGGTCGCCCTGCTGCCGATAGTAGCGCCCCATCGACGTCAGTGGTTCAGCCAGGCCGTCTGCGTAAGGGCCGTGGCGCTGTTCCAGTGCCTGCAGCTGCTCACGAAAGGGCTGTGCGTCTGCTGGCCCCGATGTCTGGCTGGAAACCTCCTGCCAATGCACACCCCCTTCTGGCCACGTCGCCCCAAGACGAACAAAGTCTTCGCCATAAAATGTCGAAGCACTTATTGCACTCAGGCAGAACAAGCCACACACGATCGCAAGCAAACATCGCGCGGGCCAATTATTCAGATTACTGCACAAACTTTAACCACCTTTCTGGCACCGATGCGGCAACAATGATATAACGACGCCTCATTTTGACAGACCAACGGCTACCCTGAACAGGGCTCGGAAAGAATATGAAACAGTTAGGCATTCTGGACTCCGCATTTATCAACCTGGAACAGACCAACACTCCCCAGCACGTAGGGGGTCTAGGCATATATGACCCCTCCAGCGCACCGGGTGGATTCGTCCGTTTCAAGGACGTTATTTCGGGTTTTGAGCGTCGCCTTTCACAGCAGCCCTTGTTCCGCACTCGTCTGGTGGAAGTACCAGGTGGGCTGGATCGCCCCTACTGGGTAAAGGATGCAAACTTCGATGTGGAATTCCACCTGCGCCATATCGCCCTGCCCGAGCCTGGCGACTGGCGCCAGCTGTGTATCCAGATTGCTCGTCTTCATGCCCGCCCGCTGGATATGTCCCGTCCTCTTTGGGAAGCCTATATTATAGAAGGTCTGGATAACATTCCCGGACTCCCCAAAGGCAGCTTCGCTATTTACACCAAAATGCATCACGCACTGGTAGACGGCGCCGGCGGCTCTTCCTTCATGGCACTGATTCACGACCTGGTCCCTAACCCCTCCCCCGCCGACGAGGTAGAGGAAGAACCGCGTCTGGTGGATGTTGAGCCAAGCATGGCAGAGCTGCTGTCCAAGGCATCGGTTAACAGCGTCAAAAACACGGCTAGTCTGCTGCGCGGTACAGTGAAAAATACCATACAGCTGGGCAAATACGCTCTGGATGTGGCTCGCGACGAAATTCCAGCGCCGGATATTTCTGCCCCCAAAACTATCCTGAACACCGCTGTTGGCCCCCATCGCGTATTCGATGCCGCTGAGTTTCCGTTGGAAGGTTTCAAAGACATCAAAAATGCTGCCGGAGTCACTATTAATGACGTGGCGCTTTCTATCGTTGGAGGCGCACTGCAGCGTTACCTGGCAAAAAGAGGCGAAGCACCCGAACAGGGATCGCTGGCGGCAGGCATCCCACTGAACATGCGCACTCGCAGAGGGGTGACCGATGAAAACAATCAGGTCGGCTCGGTTTACGCGTCACTGCATACTGATATTACAGACCCTCTGGAGCGACTCCAGGCGATCTCCGCGTCCACTGCAGAAGCCAAAGAGAGCGGCGAAAAAAGCCCGCTGGTAGACGTACTGAAATTGGCCGGCGCCTTCTCCCCGGCGATAGCGAAAACGGCGGCTGGCATCTGGTCTCGCAACCAGCTGTCTGCCTACCTGCCGGTGAACATCTCTACGGTGGTTACCAACGTAATGGGACCCGACTTTGCGCTTTACTGTTCGGGCGCCAAACTGGTCGATTACTATGGCCTCGGTGTACTGACTCCCGGCATGGGTCTGTTTCATGCGGTATTTAGCTATGCCGGTAAAGTAACCCTGTCTGTGCTCGGTGATCGCAACATCATGCCGGACCCAGAGCTTTACCACAGCTGTCTGGTGGAGTCCTACGAGGAACTTTACGCCGCCGCTAGCAAGTCCGGGAAAAAGCAGTCAGCTGGATCAAAGGCCAAAGTTGACGACTCGCGCCGCAAGCGCGCGGAAGAAGCCAAGGCCAAGGCCAAGCCAAAGGCAAAAGCAAAAGCAAAAGCAAAAGCAAGAGTAGAACCGAAGGCGAAAGTAAAAGCCAAGGCACCTGTCAAAACAAAGGCCGCCACCAAGGTCAAGGCAGCGCCCAAGAAAAAAGCGGCCGCTAAAGCTGCCCCCAAGAAAGTGGCAGCCAAGAAAGCACCCGTAAAGAAAAAGGCGCCCGCCAAGAAGAGGGCTCCGGTCAAACGCAAGGCAGCCGCAAAGGCTCGCCCAAAAGTGAAGCCCAAGTTGCAGGGCTAGGGCTAAGCCGTCCGCTGATCTCAAGGGCCTGCCAGCAGGTCCCTAAACCCCCACCCCACAGACCTCTCCCTGCGGGGCGCTTAACACCCATCTCTGGGCATTCGTCACTACCGCCATCCATGGCTCCCGCGACATACCGCCCGTCCCTGGGCATTCGTCACTACCGCCATCCATGGCTCCCGCGACATACCGCCCGTCCCTGGGCATTCGTCACTACCGCCATATGG
>JBALVN010000002.1:461482-668030 GCA_036961455.1 Halioglobus sp.
TCCATGGCTCCCGCGACATACCGCCCGTCCCTGGGCATAAAAAAACCCGCCATAGGGCGGGTTTAAAAATAACTCTTGCTGGACCTGGATGGGATGCCATCTGCGAAGACCCTGAGGGCCTGTCGCCAGCCCCGGCATTTGGGGCTCTTTGTTCGAGTTGCAGCTATTTTAGTAGTCACATTGATATGTATCTAATGTATTATTATCATGAATATCATGAATTGAATTTATATCATTATTATGGACACTAAAGAACTCGCTAAAATCGATCTCAACCTACTGATTTCATTGCAGGTTTTACTAGAGGAGAGAAACGTCTCGAGAGCCGCCGAGCGACTCTTCATCACCCAGCCAGCTATGTCCAAAACCCTTTCAAGGTTACGAAAGGTGTTCAATGACGCCCTGTTCACCCGCGCCAGTCACGGCATGCAGCCCACTCCCAGGGCACTGGAACTGGCCGAGCGGCTAGCGGACATACTGTCCGGGATAGGACAACTGGTCTCGCACCAGGCCTTTGATCCCGCCACAGTGGAGACTGAGATCACTTTGGCCCTGTCTGAATACATAGGCGTTGCCTTGCTACCGGCGCTGGCAAAACGTCTGCAAATTCAGGCGCCGAATCTACACATACGCATCATCACCCGAGTTGAAAACCAACTGGAACAGCTGGCCCTGGGCAATCTCGACTTTGCCGTGCACATTCGGCAACAACACTACGGCCCGGAATTCCGGATCGCCGAGTTGGGGGGCAGCCCGCCTGTTTTGCTGCTGCGGGAGCACCACCCCCTTTGCCAGAAGGGGATTGATTCGCAGGACCTGAAGGACTACCCGGTCATTCGGCTCTATGTCTCTGACCGGGAGCAAGTGAAGGTGCAGGCGGGTGAGGAGCTGTTCGAAGGTATAGGCAAAAGTGCCAGGGGGTCACTGGAAATCTCCCATTTGATGACCGCTATGGAAGTGCTGCGCAATACCGACTACTACATGCCCGGACCTGCCTTTCTGACCCAAAATGAGAGCGTCAGCCATGGCATTACTGCCTTGCCCCTACCCCGCGTCAACGATATCAGTGTGGACTATGTATTGGCAGCTCATCAGCGCACCGAAAACTCCCCGTTGCACAACTGGCTATGGGAAGAGATCACCTGTACCATCCGCGAGCTGCGTCCAACCCAGCCACGCAAGCTCCGCCAGCGTGTTGCTGCAGGCGCTGCACAGCACGAATAAACAAGCAACCCAGGCGAGTCATGAGCAAGAAAAAACGGCGAGAAATTCCTCGTTTTGACACCCCTATCATCGAGACCCACTGTCATCTGGACTACCTCCAGGGCGATGATCTCATCGACACCTTGGCGAAATCCCGGGATGTTGGCGTAGAGAAAATCATCACCATTGCAGTCTCCCCCGACAATCTGGACATTGTGCGATCCCTCGCTAATAGTGCCGCTGACATCTGGGGCACTCAGGGCATACACCCGCACGAAGCCGAACACTATAGCAGCGACGTAGACGCCCATATCCGGCAAAGCTTGCAGGATGACCCCAAGTTATTGGCGGTGGGAGAGATCGGGCTGGACTACTACTATGATCATGCCGATCGCGCTGTACAGCGTGAAGTCTTCGAGCAACAGTTGCAAATTGCAGTAGACCTGCAGCTACCCGTGGTAATTCACACCCGCGATGCGGATGAAGACACCCGCGCCATCCTCGCCAATTTTAGCGATCGCTTGCCACGCAAGGGAGTCATACACAGTTTCACTTCTGGCATGGCGCTGGCGCAGTACTGTTTGGGCGAGGGCTTTATGCTGGGCTTTAACGGCATAGCCACTTTTAATCGTGCAGACAACGTACGCGAGGTAATCGCCGCTACACCGATCGCACAGGCATTACTGGAAACAGACGCACCCTATCTCACGCCCGTGCCTTACCGCGGCCGACCCAACGCTTCATACTACCTACCTTTCATTGCCGAACAGGTGGCCCAAACCATGCAAGTTGAAGTGGAAGAACTGCTGGGACAGGTCTACCGTAATAGTCAGGCATTATTTTTCGAGGACACTTAATGGAATACCTCGTCGGACAACGTTGGGTCAGCCACGCTGACGCACAGTTGGGGCTGGGCGTCGTAGTTGATATAGAGCCGCGCCGTATCACCCTCAACTTTCCCGCAGTGGGAGAGGAACGCACCTACGCCATCGAAAATGCACCGCTGACCCGCCTGCGCTTTAAAGTAGGCGACCACATCAGCACCGTAGACGGTGTCGAACTGGTTATTACGGCGGTGGATGAACAACACGGTCTGTTGATGTACACCGGCACCGATCACCACGAGGAGTCGCTCACGGTATCCGAGTTGGAACTGGACGCTTTTGTCCAGCTGACCACCCCACAGCAGCGATTGCTCAATGGCCACTTCGACAGAAACGAATTTTTCGAACTGCGTGTTGCCACCTTGCAGCACACCAATCGACTACAAGGCAGTTCAGCCCGCGGCCTGATGGGTTCACGCACCAGCTTGTTGCACCACCAATTGTACATTGCCAACGAGGTGGGCCAGCGCCACGCACCCAGAGTATTGCTCGCTGATGAGGTGGGACTGGGCAAGACCATCGAAGCGGGCATGATCATCCACCAGCAGCTATTGACAGGCCGTGCCAGCCGGGCGCTGGTGCTGGTACCTCCCAGTCTGCTGCATCAGTGGTTGGTAGAAATGCTGCGCCGCTTCAATCTACACTTTTCCCTGTTCGATGCTGACCGGCTGGCGGAAATGCCCGACGGAAACCCCTTTGAGGCGGAACAGCTGGTGTTATGCAGCCTGGACCTGTTTGAAGGCAGAGATGAACTACAGCAGATGGCCCTGAATGCTGGCTGGGATCTGGTCGTCGTCGACGAGGCGCACCACCTGCACTGGTCAGAAGAAGCTGCCGGAGAGGACTACCGGTTCGTGGAAGCTCTCTCTACCTGCAGTGCCGGCCTGTTGCTGCTCACCGCAACCCCGGAACAGATTGGCCAAGCCAGCCATTTTGCCCGGCTGCGCTTACTCGACCCCTCGCGCTTTCACGACCTGAACAGTTTTCGTGAAGAGGAAACACATTTTCGCAGCCTCAGCGAAATGACCGACGCTTTGGAACGTGGCGAAATACCAGCCAACCTGCCCGAAGATCTGGACCCTGAACTGCCGAGCGCACAACTGATAGAACAACTGCTGGACCGCCACGGCACTGGCCGAGTGTTATTCCGTAATACCCGCGCTGCAGTTGAAGGCTTTCCCCAGCGCCACTTGCATCGCCATCCGCTGCCGCAGCCGGAACAGTACGCACACGCCCAGGTCGAGCTGGAAGAACACCTTTACCCTGAGCTGCCCTACCTGGACGACAGCTGGTTGGACTTCGATCCACGGGTAGCCTGGTTGGAAAAAACGCTCAAGGAACTGCGCCCTGAAAAAGTACTGATCATTTGTGCCCACGCTGGCACTGCCGTTGCTCTGGAACACCATCTGCAGATGCGAGCAGGTATTCGCTCAGCCGCATTCTACGAAGGCCTTTCTATTATTGAGAGGGACAGGGCTGCTGCCTACTTCGCCGATGAAAACGGCGGCGCCCAAACCCTGGTGTGTTCCGAGATTGGCAGTGAAGGCCGCAACTTTCAGTTTGCTCATCACCTGATACTGTTCGACCTGCCGATGAACCCGGACCTACTGGAACAACGTATCGGTCGTCTGGACCGAATAGGTCAGGAGCACGACGTGGAAATTCACGTGCCCTACCTGGAAGACAGCGCCCAGGAAACCCTTCTGGATTGGTACGATAGAGGCTTGGACCTGTTCCGCGATTCCTGCTCCGCAGGCTATATGATCTTCCAGAATTTCCAGCAACGACTGCTGCCAGAACTGGAAAAGCGCACTGAAAAGTTCGAAACGTTGCTCACCGATTCCGCCGAGTTTACCCTGCGCACCCGGGATGAGTTACGTGAAGGTCGCGATCGCTTGCTGGAACGCAATTCCTGTAAGCGCGAAGTCGCCGATGCCCTGATCGAAGAAATTCAGACACTGGAAGGCAGCGACACTCTGGAGCATTACCTGGAGGCGCTATGTGAGGCTTTTGGTGTCGATCAGGAGTTCCATTCCGAGCAAACAATGATCTTGCGGCCCTCGGAACACATGCTCACCGGACACTTCCCCTACGTCGGAGAAGAGGGCACCACTGTGACCTTCAGCCGCGAAAAAGGCCTGTCCCGAGAAGACATGCAGTTCATTACCTGGGAACACCCCATGATCCAGGAAGCCATGGACATGGTGCATTCCACAGAGCTGGGCAACGCCGCCATTGGCACCCTAAAACTCAAAGGAATACCCCCTGGCACCATGCTGCTCGAAGCGCTGTACACCATTAACTGTGTTGCGCCAAAAGCACTACAAGTAGAGCGCTTCCTGCCACTATCACCAATACGCTTGCTGGTGGATGCCAGCGGCAAGCAATTGGCTGACCTGGTCCCTCATGAAAGGCTAAACAAGCTGGTTGAACGCGTAAAGAAACACACCGCCCTGGCAATTATTAAGCAAGTCCACAAGGAAGTAGACGTAAAAATGAGTCTGGCCAATGCGCAGGCAGAAACCCGCTTGCAAGAAGTGCTTGGCGAAGCTGAACAGCGAATGCGCAGCGATCTGGGCGCCGAATTGGCGCGCCTGGAAGCGCTGCGACAACTAAACCCCGCGATTCGCGAAGAAGAGATAGAACACCTGCGTTTCCGGATTGATGAATGCGCTATTCACATCCAGCACGCAAACCTTCAACTGCAGGCACTGCGGCTGGTCATTACCACCTGAACGAGACCCGCTTCAAAGCAGATGACACTTCCCCGGCTCTGGATGCACTCATTGTCGGCGCTGGTATGACTGGGGAAAATTAGCCACGGAATAACTGCCCTCGCTTGCCATGTCATTTCCTGCACCGGCGGACTGCAAGAACTAGATTGGCAGGGGAATAAACACCGACCCCGCTGCGTGAACGACCTTGGTGACCCGACGGTCGTCCGCATCACCGGCAATGCGCGCCATCATCTCCTGTAGCACTATCAGCTTGCCGAACAGGCGTTCAAAGCTGAGATTATCTGTCACCCCCTGATAGTCACTGGTAATCAGCCAGTGCTCATTGCTCTGGGTGCGACTGTTGCGCAATCGCCAGGCGAGCACTTCCACGTTGTGAGCACTGGTCTGCAGCGGCTCAGGCTGCAGCGAATCAAACAGGAATGACTCAGCGTTATAGCCATAAGCATGGCGCAACATACCCCCCAGCCCCACCACCAGGGCAAACACCCTGTCGCCGTCAAAATGAGGATTGAACACCAACTCCAGGGCATCAGTCTCCTGGCGGCTGGCCAACTCCTGAAAATTGAGCTCGCCTGCGGTGTTCTGCAACAAAGCCAGACGTCGCTCTATTGTCATTCCCGGCGTTTTGCGCAGCTCAGCAGGATTGCGTTTGTATAGCTTGACGGTCAACTCACGAACCAGGCGTCGTGATTCGTCGATAAACTCATCGGTAACCAGGTCCACATCAGACTTGGCGAGGTTCTTCAGCTCATAGCCACCGCAGCCAGCAAGGCAGAACAATATGAGAACTATAAGCAGATGGCGCATCGCGTCAGTCTACCGAAAGTATCGAGGCTACGACTAGCAAAGCTTGATGTAAATCAGCGACGTATATTGAGCTGGGCTTCCAGCTCAATTTCCTGCCCCACCTGTGCGCTGATCATTCGCTTGAGCTCGTCCAGGTGGGCATTCTCGAGACGCTCGGCAGAACTGATAACCACCGACACCAGTGGCGGCTGGTCCAGCGTCACCGAGATTCGACCCACGTGCACCTGTTGGTCCAATAACTGAAACTCACCGGCGGGCACCCGCTCCTGAAGGCGGCTGCGCTCCACCAGGTGATCGTAGGCAACATACAAAGGAATACTGATGATTGAGACCACCAGTAGCGATATACCCAGCCCGCGACGGGCCCGAGTGAAAGGCGCAAACCCAAGCACCAGGAAGGTAGCACTGGCCGCTAGCGAGATGCCGACCAGGTTGGTGGTCAGTAGCAGCAAGGCGCCCCTGGCCATTTGCCAGTCGCCCCAGCCCAGACCGATACCGGCAACGGCCAGCGGCGGCACCAGGGCCACGGCGATGGCAACGCCGGCCAAGCTTTTGGCGATTTCATCCTTGGCATGCGCGTAGGCGCCAGCGATACCCGAGATCACCGCTATAAAAAGATCCAACAAATTTGGCGACATGCGCGACTTCATTTCATCGGTTGCTACATCGAAAGGCATCAGCCACGCCAGTAATACGGCGCAGCCCAGGCCCCAGGCGGTACCAATGGCGAGTGTCTTCACCGAGCCCCGAATCAAATTAGGTTCAGAGCGAGCCAGGCCCATCGCAAGAGAGACAATAGGCGCCATCAGTGGCGCCAGAATCATCGCGCCAATAATGACCGGGGCAGAATTGGCGTACATGCCGGCCAGTGCCAACATGACAGAGAGCACCATCAGCACCTGGAATGAAGACGACGGCGTGGCGTTGTCACGCAAGGAAACAAACAATTCTCTGTATTCGTCTTCGCTGGCGTGATTGAACAAGGGCAGGTGCTTACCGGCCATGGCTCTGGCCGCATCGTCCACTGGCACGTGGTTGAGACGCAGGGTCTCCTTACTACTATTGCTGGCGTCTTCCCGGGGCTGCAGCGCGGGTCCCGGCAACAAACACAGCCGCTGTGCCTGCACTGCCAGCTCTACTTCTGGTGCGTGAACCGGCTTGCCATCGAGCAGGTATTCAAATCCATTTTGCGCCTGCAAATGCAGACGCTGGCTTTGAACGAGCGCCAGCGAGCCCGGTAGCGCCGACAGACTTATCTTACCGGGTAAGACCAGGCGCAGCATAAACCAAAGGTATGCAAAAATACTGCGCGGCGCAATCGCAAGCAGCGACACACGGCCATCAGCAATACTCAGGTTCTCATCAAAACGTTTGCCAACCAAAGAGCTTTGGGTGTGAGCAACCCCCACCATGCCCAGCGCAGCAAGATTGATTACCTGGTCTTTGGCTGTCGTGAGTGTATAACTACCGAGACTGAGCTGGCCAAGGCCCTTTAAAGCCCCTCGCAGCAAGCTCCAGGTCGTTTGTGGCCGGTTGATATCGTAGGGGCGAAGCGACAGTACCGAGCCAATAACAACAGAAGAAAATACCAATTCGCCATTGCAGGTGAGTGCGTCTGCGCCAATGGGCTCAACCGATCGGTAGTGCTCCAGCAGCTGTGCCGGGTCGCCTTTTACCCCGAGAGCGGCACAGGCTTGCCTCGCCTCTGGGTGGGGCAACAGGGCAATTTTCCATTGCCTTTGCAAGGCCAGATCGGCCAGGTCTCGAATTTGCTCATCGCCCAGCCACAGCAACACTCGGCTCTCGGCGGCAATGCTCTCACGCTCGGCAAAAGGAAGCAGCTCAATAACAGCGCCCTCTAACCAGGAGGACGCTCGATCAGCTTCAAAACTGGAATCGTGAAGCAGGTAGGTCAGCTGGTCTTCTGCCGTACTCATAAGCCCTCCGATAAAAACGCGATCGCACGAATCAAGCGCTGCAGGTCACTGGAACGAGACAGGCGATGATCGCCGTCTTTAATCAAGTGCAGATCTACGTCGTCGCTAATCAGCTTTTGTGCCAACAACACAGAGCGTTCCCAGGAAACATCATCATCACACTGACCGTGAAGTAATCTGACTGGTAAATTGATCGCGATGCTAGCTTGATTCAGTAGACAATGCTGCCTCCCCTCTTCCAGCAAGCGCTTGCTGATGTGGTAGGACTCGCCATCATCGTAGCAGTTGTCTATCGCGCAGGACCCAGACAGCTCCAGCTGCAACATTTGCTCTGGAGATAAGCCGCCATTGCCCAGCGCCTCGGTAAAGTCCGGCGCCGCTGCAATGCCAACCAGGCCGACGACACGCTCAGGTCTCGCCAGGGCGACCTGCAACATGATCCAGCCTCCCATGGAAGAACCGACCAATAACTGCGGGCCGCTGGCCACTTGATCCAGCACAGCCAGGGCATCATCAATCCAGCGACCAATAGTACCGTTTTCAAACTCGCCACTGGACTGCCCGTGGCCCTGGTAATCGAAACGGGTGAACTGGCGACCGGCATCGCGGCACCAGGCGTCCAGTGCCATGGCCTTGTCGCCCTGCATATTGGAATTAAAGCCACTGAGAAAGAAAACACCAGGGCCGGAGCCTTCCAGATGCTCATAGGCCACCTGCTCGCCATCGTCGCGTCGCAAAATCATGCCTGTTCCTTTTGTAGCCAAACTGCCAGTCCCTGAGCATTAAGCTGGGCATCATGACGAAAGTGGTCGCGCATCGCTGACATATCCTGCCCGGGGTTCATCGCTTGTGCACGGGCCAGCGAGTAGTCAACAATTGTCTCTTCAAGCAATACAGGAACCCCCTCACACTCTCTAGCCATTGCCTGATAATCATCGATCTGCTCCAACAACGACTGCTGAGCGTCTACTGAATAAGCCAACTCGCCAAAATGAGTCAGGTAGATTCGTTGCGGAGACTGCTCAGCCAGCATTGCAAGCGAGGCCTTCAGCGCCTCCGGGCGAAACTGGGTCGGCGTCGTAGCAGGCATGACAAAGTCACCCCCCGGTGTGCGAAACCATTGGTAGGATACACCGAATACATCTCCACTGAACCAGGCTTTACTGGTTTGGTCCCAGACACAAAAGTGATGATCGGCATGGCCGGGTGCGTCGCGCAGCAGTAGTGTTCGATCGCCAAATTTGAAGGTGTCGCCATCTAACACTTCGATCACGCGTTCCACTGGCGCCGGCTGAATCTCGCCATACAGTTGATCGAACAGCGCGTCGCCATAGACCTGTCGCGACGCCGCGACCAGTTTCGCAGGATCCACCAGGTGTCGCGCGCCCCGCGGATGCACCAGCAGTTGAGCATTGGGAAAGCGCTGCATCATCATTCCCGCACCACCGGCATGATCGAGATGAACATGGGTGGGAATGACATACCGCACCTGCGCCGCAGCGATACCCCTCTGGCGCAGCAGGTTTTCGACAGTGGCAACGCTGTGCACCGTGCCAGTTTCGACTATCGCACACTCTCCCGCACTTTCGAGCAGGTAAAAACAGACGACTCCGGGCTTCACATATTCCGCGTCAATTCGGGTAATACCGAAGCCCAAATCCTCTGTGAGGTGCTGCTCCATGTGCTACTCTCCTTCAATAATCTGCCTCCATTGACAGGAGGTGATACCAGCATTATGAACTACAATGTGTCGGGATTTGAAAAAAACCTCAATGAAAGATTTCTTATTATCAAAAAACTTCAAGGCCATCTGTACGCTGCTACTTTGCGTCATGGCGGCCAGCTTCACACAACCTGCAGCTGCAATTACCGCCGGAGAAATGGAGGACTTAAGGGCCGCGATCAACACTGACAGCAGACTCAACGAAGAATCCAAAGCCCACCTGGTCGAACAACTCAATACTGCCCGCTCCCAATTGGAAGTGGCCGCCGAATTCACCAATCGCAGCTCACGGCTTAAAACTGATATAGAGCAGGCCGCCTCAAAGGCTGCTGGTTTTGAACAACAATTGAGCAAAGCCAAGGCAGAAGCACCAAATTTGAGTGCGCTCGTTTCCTCTGCTAGCAGTACCGACGAGATACAAAGCCAGATCACACTCGCCACCGCGCAGCGTCAGTCTCTGGGCGACCGCCGCAGCCATTTACTGAAAGCCGTCGACGAACTCCCAGCACGCCGCGCGGAAATCAAACAGCGACTGGTGGCAGTGCAGCAGGCAATAGACAGTTCGCAAGTCAGTGAGCAACCCACAGGCGATTCCAGTGATCAGAAGGTGGCATGGACACTGTCGCAGGCCCGACTGAGGGCAGCACTGGCAGAAAAATTAAGTTTGGAAACCGAGGTACTGGGTGAATCTGCACTCAGTCAGGTAAACGCTGCTGAACGCGCCTGGCTGGGGCACGCAATCGCCGATGCAGACGCACGCCTGGCCATTCTCAATGAAGCACTGGATATCGCCAGGGCCAGCGCAACTCAGCAGCAACTCGAAACAACTTCAGAGTTACAGGAGCAATTGCAGAGTCAGGACCCTCTGCTGCAAAAGTTCGCCGAAGAAAACCGATTTTTGGCCAACCTGCTGCAGGACTCGGCCCAAAAATCCGATGCAGCGCGCCGCGACGGACAACGAACCCAGAACCTGCTGGAGGATATCGAACAGGACTCGCAGCTCATGCACCGACGACTGGAGGTAGCTGGCCGCAAAGAAGTCCTGGGCAGGGTCATGATCACACGTTTGGACACGCTTCCCAATACCGCGGCTATCAAACGTGACATTGAACGTCGCAATCAGCTTATCGCCAACACCTCGCTGGCACAGATTGATATCGAAGAAGATTTCCGCGCGCTCAACGAACGCACCGACTATCTTCAGCAGCTGGCTCCGGATATAGAACAATGGGACGAGGCATCAAAGACTTTGGTTCGCGACCTGGTAGAACAGAGATCGCAATTACTAGAGAAGAACCTAACCAGCCTGGGCTCTCTTTTGCTGCTGCTCCTGGACAATAACGACAAGGCAGGTGCGCTGGTCATTGTCACTGAACAGTTCCACCATTTCCTGCTCGGCAACCTGCTGTGGATTCGTAATTTCACCTACCTTGAAGCTGGTGAACTGTACAAGCAGTTGAAAGTCATCGCCAACCCCAAGAACTGGATACAACTACCATCACAATTGGCGTCTGGCTATCAGCAAGCGGATTGGTCACCTGTGATACTGCTGGTACTGCTAGTGATGTTTCTCGCCCGACGTCAACTAATGCCGGTGTATGAAAATCTACTCAGCAGCCCGATGTTACTGAGTGGCGCCACCCTGTGGAACATCATTGCCGGCCTGGCACTCTCGCTGTTACTGGTTTTACCCTGGCCATTGTCACTTTACCTGGCCGGCTATTTCCTGGAGGCCGCAGACCAGGAGACCGTTTTTTCCGCAGCACTGGCGCCTGCGATGATGTTCTCCGCCCGCATTCTGTATCTGTTACTTATTGCCAGACTGATCGCCAATCGTAAAGGTGTCGGTCGACGCCACCTGAAGTGGGATGCGCGCATGCTGGACAGCCTACGAGGCGAATTAAAGTGGGCGGGGCCATTAATGTGCGTTGCCATTTTGGTTGACGTATTTGCCTATCAACTTAACACCGTCACCAGTGGCGGTCCCATGGGCGCGATAACTACTGTAGTGATCGCGGTGATTATCATCATCTTCTGCCTGCGACTGCTGCGTCAGGAAATTGTGAGTGAAACCAACCTGATCAGGTTTGGACTGCGACTGAGTTTGCTAATTGCCGCGGCCACCTTGGTTATGCAGGCAGTGGGGTTGATGTTTGCAGCCGATATATACCTTATTGCCCTGGGTCGTTCCATCGTTGTGCTGCTCATTATCAAAATAATCGCCGATGTGTTTGAGCGCTGGCTACTTATTCTGCGTGCCAGGATGGAACGGGAAGCCAGAGAGGCACTCAAGGCACAAGAGGATCAATCGGAGGACAGTCCGGAAGAACAGGAACGTCAGATTGATTTGTTGTCCCTGTCAGAGGCTCACTCCAAACTGCTGGCAATGGTGCGTATTGTCGCAACTGCTGTCGTGCTCTGGATAATATGGTCGCCCAGTCTGCCAGCGCTCAACTTACTGGAATCCATTACCTTGTGGAGTGTCACCGATAGTGCCAGTCCAGGCACTCTCAGGGCCGTCACCTTATTCGATCTGCTATCAAGCATCGTAATACTGGCCGTTACCGCCCTGCTCACCAAGCATCTTCCCTCACTCAGTGAAGTATTCATGCGAGAGTGGTTCAATATGAGTGCGGGCGCGCGCTATGCCAGCAGCATTTTGATGCAGTACATGGTGATCGCAATAGGAGGCTCAATATTCCTCTCCACCATAGGCTGGGAATGGGGCAAAGTGCAGTGGCTGGTCGCCGCCATGGGCGTCGGTATAGGTTTTGGCCTCCAGGAAATTGTAGCCAATTTCATCAGTGGCATTATCATCTTGTTCGAACGGCCAATCCGAGTGGGCGATATTATCAGCGCCGGTGGTGAGGAAGGTGTGGTAAAGCAGATCAAACCCCGGGCAACCATCATCGAGACCTTCGATCGCAAAGAGCACCTGATCCCAAACAAAGAGCTGATTACCGGTCAGGTGGTGAACTGGACTCTCTCGGACGCTGCAGTGCGAATCGTCATTCCCATAGGTATCGCCTACGGTTCTGACGTCCGCAAGGCAATGGCGCTCATGCTCGAAGCAAGTAAAGACGTGACCAATGTACTGGCTGAGCCCGCCCCGCGGGCTTCCTTCGAAGATTTTGGAGACAATGCTCTGGTGCTCTGGCTACGCTGTTACGCCAGTGATGATCGAATCGGCACCTGGACCGAGCTTCGCACCATCATCAACGAAAAGTTCAACGAGGCAGGAATCGTTATTGCTTTCCCACAGCGCGATGTACATCTGGATACGCAAGAGCCTTTGCAGCTGGAGATACGCCACGTGGACGAACCCAGAAGAACCTGATCACGGCTGGTACCAGATGGGAGAGGTATATGCCCTTTCCTGTATTGTATCGGGATGGCCATCAACGCCATCCTGCCCCAGGGCCACGGCATCGTACAATGAGTGTCGCGGCGTTGGAATTTCCAGCACCCGCACATAGTAAAAAGCTGATTGCGAGGAATCGAACTGTGGGTCTTGCCAGCGAGCCTTGAGGGAACTGGTCCCGATAGAGTTTTCGTAGCTGGCAGTCGCAGAATCGACACTGTTCCCGACTGCAGGCAAGGCGCCCTCTGCGTCGAGAACACGCTCTCCTGACCAGGCCACGTTGAACACCTGCTCATGGGTCTTGCCCTGCGCATCCAGCCAGCCCTTTACGATCTGGATACGATCGAGGTTGGCGCCGACAGGATCCCGGTCCGCCATTACCACGAACTCAGGTGACTGTTCAAAAGGTCCACTTAACTGGCCGCCCATGGGCACGCCGCTGGCAACTGCGTCTGAATACAGCTGGGCGCTTTCCAGAATATCTTCACCGTATTCACGGCCGGCGAAGTAACGGACCGCGATGCGCGGTCCGGTGGTAGCATAAACCTCTCTTGCCTTCAGAGCAGCAAGAATAGACTCGCGAGTATTGTTCTGGGCCCACACGCCTGCCAGTCCAGAGGCGGACATATCCCAACCCTTGGGAGTTCTGCGATCTGCCAATTCAACCAGGCCCTGCTTGTTCTCGGGAATACTGTCAGCGGCAAACTTGCCATGAAAATTATCTTCCTCCGCGCCTGCCAAACCGGAGTGTGCATCGCTGGAGCCGATCAGACCAAACTGGTAGGGGTTTTGTCCAAATTGTTTTTCCAACTCGAGACCGGTACGCAAAGCTGATCGAATGTAATCGCCCTGTGATGCCACATAGGGCGTTGCATCTCGTTGAATGTAAAAATCAAACGTCTCGAAGTCGGCGAACGCGTCCTGCGGGGAAAGTTCGGGATGGGTTTCAGAATCGCCTTTGATCTGGGTAACCTCCGTCACCTTTTCCCAGCGACTTCGTGCGGCTATATACTCGGCCGAAAGGGGCTGTCCGCGCAACGTTTCGGTGTCAAACATATAGCCCTTGGAAATATTGGAATTGTGCGGAATCGCTATAAAATCGGCCCCGGTACTGGCGCTGGTTTTATCCAACCAGGACCAGAGATCTTCCGGGAAGGCGCTATCGAGAAAACTATAGGGCAGGTATTGCCTGGCGGTTTCGGCATCAGAATCGGTGATCACTATGCGATGCAAATTGGCACCACCGCCGTTGGAACTCCATTCCCAGCCGATCAATGCGGTAAATTCACCCGGCGTGTTGTTAGCATCTGCGGCGCCGGTGATCTCCTCCCAGGCCTTGGCCGAAACCCCTGGCAAAGGCGGTATACCACCGAGGCTAAAACCTTCGCGAGCAACGCGCTCGGCAGAGTCTTTTGGACTTTCTGCATCAGGCAGGCGCGAACCGAACAGTAACGGTCCCCAGCGGGTGTCTATACCCACTTTGATCACCAGGGAGGAGACCCAGGCATAGAGCGTATCGATAACACCCAGACCATCAGTGGGCACGCCCTCCTGGTAAATATGCTTTACCACACCCAGAAACTCGGCGTGATCAGACACCACCAGGAAATCCAGCGGCGTGTCTATCTGAACCCGGGCGCGATGATAGGGATGAATGACCGGCAAACCACGAGCGTAGCGATAGGCAGCCGCCGGATCGATGGTCTTGTTGCCAATGGTGATCGCATCAAAAGAGTTGTTGGTGTGCAGGTGGGTGTCACCCCACAGTAACTGCTTATCAGGGGCCGCGGAAACAGCAGTGGCCACCAGCAAGCCAGCCAGCAAAAGGAATCGGCGCATTGGTTAATCCTATTATTATCGTTGAGACAAACAGGGTAGCACGCGAAATCGTTGAATGACTTTGCTAGCGACCTTTCCAAACAGGATCGCGTTTTTCCATAAAGGCGAGGGCTCCCTCCTGCGCATCTTCACTGGAAATGCAGATATGTTGCAGCACTGCTTCATCCGAAACAGTCTGCGCCAAGCCGGTCTCCGCTGCCTGGTTTACCGCCTGCTTGGCGTAACGCAATGACAACGGTGCCTTGGCGGCCAGCTCTTGCGCCCATTTCACGGTCTCGTCGAGTAATGCATCCTTAGGAACCACCCGATTGCAGAGCCCCCAATCCAGGCACTTCTGAGCACTCAGTTTTTCGCCTGTCGCAATCACTTCATAGGCGCGCTTGCGCCCAAGAGTTTGCACCAGATGCCAGGTGGCACCGCCGTCGGGCACCAGGCCAATCGCGGCAAAGGCCTGGTAAATATACGCACCGTCAGCCATCACCATCAGATCGCAGGCCATGGCGAAGGCACTGGAAATACCCGCTGCAGGACCCGCAACCGCACTGATCCATGGCTTGGGTGCACCGGTGATTTCCAACACTACCGGCTTATACTCCAGGTTGAGCTCATCCTCTACTCGCCAGTGCTCGCCCTTGGATTCAGCAAGATCAGCTCCAGCGCCAAAACCGCGTCCTGCACCCGTGAGGACAACCACCCGCACCGAGTCATCCGAATTGACCTCCCTGGCCGCCAGCAATAACTCGCGGCGCAAGTTGCGATCAAAGGCATTGAGTGCTTGTGGCCTGTTCATCGTAACAACAGCCACAGGGCCAAGACGCTCAATCACTATCGTTTCATAGCTACTCATTACGTCATTCCTTTATGCGATTGCGCCGGAAGCTTTCAGCTCATCAAGTTCATTTTCGGCAAAACCCATTTCCGCCAATACAGCCTGCGTATCAGCGCCCGCCGCGGAACCACTGTTGCGCACGGCCGAAGGTGTGCGTGAGAAGCGCGGAGCCGGAGCCGGCTGGGTGATGCCGTCAACCTCAATGTAGGAGTTGCGCGCCACATTTGCAGGATGCTTGGGTGCATCCATGAAATTAAGCACTGGCGCGAAACAGACATCCGTGCCTTCCATGATCTCGCACCATTGTGCCTGAGTCTTTTGTTTAAACACTTCGGTGATCTTGGCCTTCATCTCAGGCCATTTGGCGGCATTGTTCTGGTCGCCAAAATCATCTTCCGAAAGCCCAGCTTGCTCCTTCAGCAATGCATAAAACTGAGGCTCGATTGAGCCAATGGAAATATACTCACCGTCGGCGCACTCATAGGCGTCGTAGAAATGTGCTGCGCCATCGAGCAGGTTGGACTCGCGCTCGTTGGCGTTCCACATACCCATTGCCTCAAAACCATGAAACATCCACATCAACTGCGCAGCGCCATCAACCATCGCGGCATCGATCACCTGGCCCTTGCCAGAATTGGCGGTTTCCAAAAGGGCTGCCAAAATACCGTTGACCAGCAGCATGCCGCCGCCGCCCATATCTCCCACCAGATTCAGTGGCGGCACTGGCTTCTCACCTTTTCTGCCCATAGCATAGAGCGCGCCAGTAATTGAGATGTAGTTGATGTCATGACCAGCAGCTTGGGCCAGCGGTCCCTCCTGCCCCCAGCCAGTCATGCGAGCAAAGACAATCTTCGGGTTGCGCTGCAGACAAACATCGGGACCGATGCCTAATTTTTCACACACCCCGGGCCGGAAAGGATCAATAACCACGTCTGCATTCTCGACCATGCGCAACAGCGTTTCGACGCCCGCTGGATCTTTCAGGTTCAGCGCTACCGATTTTTTGCCACGTGTACTCACATCCTTCATCTGCAGGGCAGGAGCATTGCTGGCGCGGTCTATCCGAATGACCTCCGCGCCCATGTCCGCCAGCACCATGCCACCCATTGGAGCGGGACCAATGCCTGCTAATTCCAAAACTGTATAACCGTTCAAAGGTCCCATCATCGACTCCTTAGCGTGGCTGCATACGAATAGCACCATCAAGACGAATGCATTCTGCGTTGAGATAATCGTTCTCAGCAATGAACACCGAAAGATGTGCAATTTCTGCCGGCTGACCCAGACGCGGTGGGTAACACACTGACGACTCTAGTGACTTATACGCCTGTTCGGGCAGTGCCTCGAACAAAGGTGTGTGAATCAGACCAGGGACGATTGTGTTCACGCGTATCCCATAGCTGGCCAGATCTCTGGCCATAGGCACCGTCATACCGATAACGCCACCCTTGGATGCAGAGTAAGCCACCTGCCCTACCTGGCCCTCGTAACCGGCAACGGAGGCTGTATTGATAATAACACCGCGGCCGCCGTCGGCATTGAAAGGTTCATTCTTGCTCATTGCCTCGGCTGCAAAGCGAGAAACGTTAAATGTTCCCACCAGGTTCACATTGATTACAAACTGGTATTGGTCCAGAGGAAAAACACCTTTTTTACCATAGGTCTTACAGGCATTACCGATACCGGCGAAATTATTACAGATATGCAGTCCGCCAAATTTCTCCACTACGCCGGCAACCGCATTTTTGACCGAATCCTCATCGGCGACATTAACTTTCCAAAAAGCCACATTCTCAGCGCCCAGCTGAGCAATGACTTCATTCGCGTTATCTTCGTTCATGTCGAAGATTGCAACCTTCGCCCCCTTGGCAACATAGGCTTCGGCAGTACCACGACCCAGCCCTGAGGCGCCACCGGTGACAATTGCTACTTTTCCCTGCAGATCCATAATAATTTTCCTCGTGTTAAATTTTAAAGCTTACTTAGAAATTACGCGTGTTAAAGGGAACGTAGTCGCCCCCGAGACAATCACGGCCGATGATCAACTTCATCACTTCGGAACTTCCCGCATAAATGGTAGAGATTTTAGCGTCTGTGTACTGCCGGCTAATCGGGTACTCGTCCATATAGCCATTGCCACCGTGCATCTGCACACCTAACTCGGCCACTTTCACCTGCAACTCACTGGTATAGAGTTTGGCCTTGGCTGCATCCACTGCAGTAAAGCTGTCTTGGTTAAAGGCCTTCACGCATTGATCGAGATAAACCTGACAAATATCCAGCTCGGTGCGCATCTCGGCGAGCTTGAACTGGGTATTCTGGAAGGCTGAAACCGGCTTGCCGAAGGCTTTGCGCTCCTTGACATAATCGGCGGTAAGATCCCAGGATAATTGAGCGGCCGCCAGGTAGCCGGCCGCGCCCAGCAGGCGTTCCTCGGCCAGGCCCATCATCAGGTAGTAGAAACCTTTGCCTGGCTCTCCCAATACGTTGTTCTTGGGCACTTTCACATCGTGGAAGAACAGCTCGGCGGTGTCCTGGGCCTTCATCCCCATTTTCTTCAGGTTGCGGCCACGCTCGAAGCCGTCCATGCCACGCTCGACCAGGAATAGCGTCATATGATGAGGGTTGTTCTCTGGATCGGTCTTGGCGGCAACCACTATCAGGTCGGCATTGATGCCATTGGAAATAAAGGTCTTGGAGCCATTCAGCACCCAGTGGTCATCCTGCTCGAGCGCGGTGGCGCGCATGCCAGCAAGGTCAGAGCCCGCATCGGGTTCGGTCATCGCCACAGCCAGCACGCACTCGCCACTGGCACATTTGGGGAGATAACGAGCACACTGCTCTTCGCTACCAAAACGCGCGAGGTACGGGCCTACCAGGCGGCTGTGCAGAGTATTAAACCAATCGCCCACACGGGCATAGTTGGTCTCCTCAATGATAATCTGCTCAAAGCGAAAATCTGCGTCGCCCATACCGCCGTAGCGCTCCTCGGGCCAGATCATCAGAAAGCCCTGCTCACCGGCCTTGCGAAAAGCCTCACGATCTACAATTCCGGCCTCACGCCACGCCTCCATATGTGGCACAATCTCTGCTGCCAGAAACTTGCGATAGGCATCGCGAAACATGTTCTGCTCTTCGGTAAAATCTCTGGGCAGCATAGTGGGTATCCTCAAAAAATCGCCATTGAATTCGGCGAACAGTATGGTGAGGCGCCCATCGGGCAACAATGACCGCCCCCGACAAATTAATTGACTGGAACTGACAGCGATTTAAGCTGACACAGCAATGGAACAAATTTTCCCCGAAAACTGGGCCGTACTGCACCTGGGACTGATCTTTTCAGTCACCCTCGCGCAAATGCTGGTTGTTTATGTATTAAGCGATTCCAGCAATCCGCCCGCTGGCCTTGGCCTGTTCACTGTCTATTTTATGGCCGCGCTATTGGGCTGGATCGCTTTCACCCTGCAACAGGGCGCCGCCACACCAATGACAGTAGACGTCCCGGCAGTCGCTGCAATACTCAACAGCTATATTCTGTTCATGGCAGCAGGCCAGCGCGCGGGCAATCACCGAGGACGCATCGTGCTTGGAGTTGTCTGTCTGCTGGGATGCCTATGCGTATTCTTCCTGCCTGCCCAGCAGATGTTCGCGACTCAGGCGGGTCTTGCGGCTGTGTTTTTTGCCGGAGCCGGAGTGCTGAGCATACAACGCGGTCTGCGCGAGAAAAACGTCGGCGATATCATTATTGCCTATGCTGCACTGCTGATGGTCATAGGCACACCCATCGCGCTCTACCAGCTCTATGGCCAGAGAGATATTAACCTCAGTCAGGTGATTGCCTTTGGCGCGCACAGCTGGGCCTATGTACTGGTAGCCGTAGGCTTTCTTGCCAGTGTCTTGATCGAGTATCAACAGCATCTGTCACATCTGGCCACCGAGGACCCTCTCACTCGCCTGCTCAATCGCAGAGGCCTGGAAGATGCGCTGCGCGTGAGCCTGGCACGCGCCAGTCGCCGCGACCTTGCCACCTCTTCCATCATGATAGATATCGATCACTTCAAGAAAGTGAACGACAGCTTCGGCCACGAGACTGGTGATCATGTGATTCGACTGGTGGCCGGCATGATCGAACGACTATGCCGCGACAGCGACGTAGTCGCGCGCACCGGCGGTGAGGAATTCCTGGTAATCCTGCCCGACACGGACTTGGCCTCAGCTCGCATACTGGCAGAACGTATCTGCCAAGCGATAGGTGAGCGCCCTCTGTGGGTCGACCAACAGCGTATTCCCGTCACCGTCAGTCTGGGAGTGGCGGGCGTCACTGGCGATGTGAATCTCGATACTCTGACCCAGGAAGCTGACCAGGCCATGTATCTGGCCAAGCGCGGCGGCCGCAACCGAGTAGCATCGGTAGAAAACAACCCTGTGCATCTTAGCAGTCACGGACAAGGAGCCTAAGGTATGCCACTACGTGACTTCTCCGTGTCAGTCTATTTTGCCAGAGCGGTATTGAAGAATGCAGTCAAGCAGGGGCTAGACCCCATCAGTCTGTTACGCAAAACGCGCATATCCCCTCGTCTGTTACTCGAGGATGATGCCCGCATATCGGCCGAGCGTTTTGCCGACCTGCAGGTCAACACCATGCTGACGATGGGCGATGAGGCCCTGGGCTATGGATCCCGACGGATGCCCATTGGCTGTTGGTCAATGATGTGCCATGCGGTTATCGGTTGCGAGACGCTGGGCCAGGCACTATCACGTTACTGCCGCTTTTATCAGCTCTTTGAGTTTGGCATTAACCCTCACCTTCTGATTGAAGCAGATGAGGCACGCTTGTGGGTAGAGAACATTGACGAGCAGGCCGCACCGGATCCCTACATGATTGAACTGGTTCTGTTCAACGTCCATCGCTTCGCCAGCTGGCTGATACAGGAACATCTCCCGCTGCAACAAGTCGAACTCGCCTACCCTGCGGCAGCCCAGCTAAAGGACTATCGCGCCATGTTTTTGGGCAATCCGGTCAGCTTCGAGCAGCCACATTCCCAATTGGTAATGTCCACAGCAATGCTGGATCGCAGAATCACCCAGACCGAGCAGTCAATGCGCCATTTCCTGCGTCACCCGGTGCTGATGATGCTAACCAAAACCTACGACCAGAACAGCTGGAGCGCCCGGGTGCGAGAACTGGTACACCAGAAACTGATAGACATGCCCGAACTCAACGATGTAGCGGCCATGCTGGAAGTGCACCCCCAGACCCTGCGCCGCCGCCTCTCCTCTGAAGGGGCAACCTTCAAGGAAATCAAAAGCCAGGTACGCCGGGATACGGCCCTGCACTTCCTGGGCAAGCAGGGCCTTTCAATTGAAGAAATCGCGCATCGGGCGGGATTTTCAGAGTCTTCAGCCTTCATCCGCGCGTTCAAAGGCTGGACAGGTGTCACTCCCTATACTTACCGCAAAGGGTTGTAGTGGCTGATTGAATCCAGGCTAGAGATTACTGCAATATTGGCTATATTGAGTGAAGCAAAATACAAAGGAGCAGACAGGTGTTGAAAACGGCAGTACGCACAGTGGCAACGATTTACATCGTTTACATAGCAGTCACCATCTTTATCTTGTTGCCCGCCGCCAACTTCCTGGCCCCCTGGTTTGTCAAAGAACAGTACGGGCGGCAATTAAGCACTGACATCATCCTGTTCAATCCGTTCTCACTAAACGCCCAGGTTCGCGGCGCCAGCCTGCTGGAACTGGATGGAAGCCCTTTTGCGAGTATCGACAATGCCAACGTTAATCTTTCCCTGCAAAGTCTGCTCGGCAACGGTCTGGTACTGGATGAAGTATCGCTACAGGGCCTGAAGATTCACGTCCGCCACCAGGGCGAAGGCGAATTTAATTTTTCCGATATGTTACCCACAGAAGAGGATCCGTCAGAGCCTGCAGAAGAGACCGAGATCCCCGGTATTACAGTCCATCGTTTAGCCTTTTCGGCTGATCGCATTCAGCTGACTGACGAGGCCAGGGAAGAGGCATTTACTACCCACTACGACGGCCTTGATATAGTGGTCACAGACCTTTCTACCGTACAGCAAGAGGGCAAGCCCTATCGCATCAACGCCGTCGCTGAATCTGGCGGTGCACTGCAGTGGGAAGGCACGGTGTCGTTACCGGAAGCCAAAAGTGCGGGCAATTTGACAGTATCTGACCTCAGCCTGCGGACTTTCTGGCGCTTTGCCAGGCCCTGGCTCAACTTTGAACTGACCTCTGGCAAGCTGTCGCTCAGCGGGGATTACAGCATCTCCTGGGCTGAGGATTTCAGCTACCAGGTAAATGACGGCGCAGTTGCAGTCTCCAGCATTGATTTGCGCCCAATTGACCCTGATCAATTAGCCGATACTGCATTGTCTCTGCACAGCCTTGTTGTTGGCGGTATCGAGATTGATGGCGATCGCCAACACATCGGCGTGGCACAGATATTGGCAAACCAGGCCAGCATTACCGGTTGGAGTGAGGGCGAGCAGGTCAGCCTGGCTGAGCTCTTCGCGGTAGACATGCCGCCCAGCTCAGCAGATGCCGACGCCGAGGCGCAAGAGGGTCCCGAAAGCCTCTGGACTGCAGAAATCAGTGATTTGAGCCTCGAGGACAGCACGGTTCTTTGGCGCTCTGAGTATACCGATCCACCACAGCTCTCGATCACGCCGCTATCGGCCAGAGCGCAATCGATCAAATGGCCACTGGCCGGTGACTCTCCTTTGCAGCTGGCTTTCAAGCTCAACGGCGAAACAGAGTTCAACGTCAGCGGCATCATGGCGCTGGATAGGGGTGTTGGCGAGATCGAATACCACCTCAGTGGGCTAAAGCTACCCATGTTTAACCCCAATTTACCCAGCGCCTTGAAAGCTAACCTGAGCGGCGGCCAGCTGAATGTAGACGGTGGCGCAACTCTGAACGAGTTCCTACCCGTGGAAGTGCGTATGGATGGTGATCTATCAGACTTCTCGGCCACCGTGGCCAGCAGCGAAGAGGCGCTGACACGTTGGGACACGGTTCGCTGGAAGCAACTGCGAGTCAACCTGGATGAGCGCACCGCTGATATGGAGAAGCTCATGATTCATGGCTATGAAGGACGACTGCACATCGCCAAAGACGGCAGCATAAATGCATCCAATGTCTGGCAAGAAGAAGTGGGCGAACGCGCCGGGGCAATAGTTGAAGACCTTGATTTGGACAAGCCCTGGCAGGTTCATCTGCCAGAAATTTTCATTTCCGACAGCGCCATCGACTTCAAGGATGAATCACTGCCCATTCCCTTCCGTGCCGTGGTTGGCGATGTCAACGGCGAAATTCTCAACCTTAGCTCCAATCCGGGTGCCAGCGCGAAGGTTGACATCAAAGGCTCTGTGGATGGCTATGCTCCGGTCGTACTGGTGGGTTCGGCCGCACCCTTCAGCGAACTTCCCGCGCTGGACCTGAACTTAAGCTTCACCGGTGTAGACCTGGTAATGCTCACCCCCTACTCAGGCACCTATGCCGGCTATGCCATTGAGCGCGGCCTACTCAACCTAGATCTGGGCTACAGCCTGCAAGACAACCACCTGGAAGGTAAGAACAACATCGTCATAGAGCAACTGAAGCTGGGCGATAAAGTGGCAAGCGACAAGGCCCTTGATCTGCCCCTGGGGCTGGCCATCGCCTTGCTAACCGACCTCAATGGCGTTATCGATCTCAAGGTGCCGGTGGAAGGTGATGTAGACAACCCCGAATTTGCGATCGGCGGCGTAATCGCCAGCGCAGTAGTCAATTTGATCACCAAAGCGGTAACCGCGCCATTCACTCTGCTGGCAAGTCTTGTGGGCGCAGAAGATGACCTACAGCGAATTGCCTTCCCTGCCGGGAGCGCAGAACTTAACGAACCGGCCATTGCCAAACTCGACCAACTTTACCAGGCGCTGGCACAAAGGCCCGGGCTGACATTGATTGTCTCCGGCCGCCTGAATATGGAATCCGACCGGGGACGCCTGCAGCGGGCCCAACTGGAAGAACAATTGCTAGAGCAGGGCATCGCCTCAGAAGACATATCAAAGCGCGGCCCAGACTATATGGCGGCAGTCATCGAACGCTATCAGTCCCTCACTGGTGACAGCTCCGGGCAGGTGAGCTTTAGTGAACAGCTAGGCGCCGTGCGCGGCAGCATGCAGGTCTCTGAGCAACAGTTGCTAGACCTGGTCCAGGCCAGGGCCGTGGTGATAAAAGAGCATATGGTCAATGAACTGGGGCTCAGCGCCGACCGCGCAGTGATCAATCAGGCGGCGCTACTGGAAGGCGAGAACACCTACGGCGGCGTTGAACTGGAACTCGATACCTGAGCCGACTCAGGCACTGTAAATCAGCCGGCCATTGCAGTAGCGGCATTGGTAGCTTCCCTTCCCACCCAGCATACGATTATGCCGGGTTGTGGACACTTCGTGATCACGACAGTCGCAGCGATAAGGGTGAGTGCGCTGGCGCCGCTGCGGTATACCCTCCAGGTCAGCTCTGAAGGTCACTTCAGGGTCTGCGCCGAAGTAATGCATCAGCGCTTGCCACTCATCTCCGTGGGGTCGCACCTTACCAAAGCCGTAGACCTCGTGAACAATGTAGTGGGCGACTTCGTGAGGCACAGTTCCCGCCAGATTGACCTCCCAATACTTGGAAAAGATCCACGGGTTGTAGCGAATCTCGCGCTGCTTGCCATGGGCCCGGAACATACCAGCGGTGGTGCCACTGAGATCAAAGCGCACGGGAATGCGATCAAAGCCCCGTTCCAGCGCCTCTTCGGCACAGCCAATGAAGTGTTCGGTGCGCGTCAGCACCTGCTGGCGTTGGGTCTCGACTATCGGTTCTATCACGTCAGGTGGTATCTTAGAAACAGCATGTAAAAATCATACCAGAGAGCGGCCTGACAGGCTGTCACCTATGGTCTATTTTTTTGTTGTACTACGTCATTGTTCGCCAATCCCTCAGGCCACAGACTTTGCCACGGTCAAATTCTGCTACAGACCCCTTAAATGGAGCCTTGTAAGGCCTCCCAATCGCCAAAAGAGACATTATGAGCGCACAAGATCTGGACATCTCCACACTGGGTGAATACCTGGCAGCACACATTCCCGGCTTTGAAGGCCCCATGACAGCAGAAAAATTTGCCGGTGGGCAGTCTAACCCCACCTTCAAGCTGACCTCAGGAGCCACCTCCTACGTGCTCAGGCGCAAGCCCCCGGGCGAACTCCTTAAGTCCGCACACGCGGTGGATCGCGAATACAGGGTGATATCCGCCCTCCAGGGCACGGACGTGCCCGTACCGCGCACTCACGTGCTATGCGAAGATGAATCGGTCATCGGCTCCATGTTCTACGTGATGGAATATCTGGAGGGTCGTATACTTTGGAACCCTACCCTGCCCGAGGCCAAAAATAACACTGAACGTGCCGCCTATTTCGATAGTATGAATTCCACCATGGCAGCCCTGCACAATGTTGACGTGAATACCGTGGGTTTGGCCGACTATGGCAGACCTGGCAATTATTTTGAGCGCCAGCTAAGTCGCTGGAGCAAGCAATACCTGGCGTCCGAAATTAAAAAAATTCCGGCCATGCAAACACTGATGGACTACCTGCCAGCGAACATGCCTGAGGACGATGGCAAAATAAGCCTGGTCCATGGTGACTACCGTCTGGACAACCTGATGTTCCATCCCTCCGAACCCAGGGCCATTGCCTTGCTGGACTGGGAGCTGTCTACTCTGGGCAACCCACTGGCAGACCTGGCCAACCAGTGTATGGCCTGGATGTTACCCGCCGAGAGTGGCATCGCCGGCATGATGGGTGTTGAACGCGCACCCCTGGGGATTCCCAGCGACGAGGAATACATCGCAAAGTACTGTGAACGCACCGGTCGCGACGGTATCGACAACTGGAATTTCTACATCATCTTCTCCATGTTCCGCCTTGCTGCAATTTGCCAGGGCGTGGCCAAGCGCGCGGAGCTGGGCAATGCTTCGAACCCCAAGGCCAAGGCCACCGGAGAAATTGTTGAACCCCTGGCCCAGATGGCCGTGGCACTCATTGACTAAACACTGAACCGCAACAACTTACGAGGAACTACCATGAGCGACGAACAACCCGTACTAGTAGATGTCACCGACGGCATCATGACCATCACGCTGAATCGCCCCAAGGCCAAGAACGCCGTAAACCTGGCAGTAGCGAAGGCTGTTGCGGCGGCTCTGGAAGATCTGGATAGCAATGATGATATTCGCGTCGCCATTCTGACTGGCGCTGGCGGTAGCTTCTGTGCCGGCATGGACCTGAAAGCCTTTGTTACGGGTGAAATGCCGGTCATCGAAGGCCGTGGTTTTGGTGGCCTGGCAGAAAAATCCCCAGCCAAGCCTTTAATTGCAGCGGTCGAGGGCTATGCCCTGGCTGGCGGCCTGGAATTAATGATTTCCTGTGATCTGATCGTCGCAGCCGATGATGCCAAATTCGGTATCACCGAAGTCAAACGCGGTTTGGTGGCCGGCGCTGGCGGCTTGATGAAGCTGCCCCGCCAAATCCCACCGCGCCTGGCAATGGAAATGGCGCTGACAGGTGAATTTTCCGGTGCCCAGCGCGCTTTGGATATGGGGTTGATCAACCGTGTGGTTGCCTCTGGTGGCGCACTGGACGCGGCCCGGGAACTGGCGGTACAAATTGGTGCTAACGGCCCACTGGCTGTGCGGGTGAGCAAGCAAGTCATGATGGAGCAGGAAGACTGGTCCACCGAAGAGATGTGGGCCAAGCAGCAGGAACTGGTAAGCCCGGTGTTTGTTAGCGAAGACGCCATTGAAGGCGCTACGGCTTTCGCCGAGAAGCGCGCTCCCAACTGGAAAGGCAAATAAGGAATCTGACCATGAACGAAGCATGGATTATCGACGCCTGCCGCACACCCCGCGGTATCGGCAAGAAAGGTAAAGGCGCACTGGCTGAGCAACACCCACAACACCTGGGTGCTGTGGTACTTGAGGCGCTGGCCAAACGCACCAATCTCAACACCGCCGATGTGGGCGACATCATTTTCGGCACCAGTTCTCAACGCGGTCGCCAGTCTGGCGACCTTGCGCGCATGTCGGCGCTGGAAGCGGGCTACGATATCACCTCCTCCGGTATGACCCTGGATCGCTTCTGCGGCTCCGGTATTACCTCGGTCAGCCTGGCTGCAATGAACATCATGTCCGGCAGTGAGGACGTGGTCATTGGTGGTGGCGCAGAAATGATGTCCATCTACGGAGAGGAAGGTGCCACCCCCTCCATGTTCCTGGACAACGACAACCTGAAACTCCGTGCCATGCACCCCCAGCCGCATCAGGGTGTATGCGCTGACGCCATCGCCACCATGGAAGGCATCACCCGCGAGGACCTGGACAAGCAGGCCGTCGAAACACAGAGAAAAGCAGCCCAGGCAATCGCTGAGGGCCGCTTCGACAAGAGTCTGGTACCGGTATACGACATCGACGGCAACCTGATGTTGGACAAGGAACAGTTTCCCCGGCCCCAGACCACGCTTGAGGGACTGTCTCAGCTGCAGGCATCTTTTGCCCCTGTGGCCGACTATCCGCTGAACGAATCCGGCCTCACCTACCGCCAAATGCTCAACCAAAAGTATCCGGAGGTAGATATCCAGCACATGCACCACGCCGGCAACTCCTCTGGCGTGGTAGACGGTGCCGGTGCTATTTTGCTGGCTTCCCCCAATTATGCCAAAGCACAGGACTGGAAGCCGCGGGCCCGCATCGTTGCCATGGCCAACCAGGGCGACTGCCCGACCCTGATGCTCAACGCGCCAGTACCGGCGGCACGCAAAGTCCTGGCCAAAGCAGGTCTCACGGTTGACGATATCGACGTCTGGGAGATCAACGAAGCATTCGCCGTGGTTTCCGAGAAGTTCATGCGCGACCTGGACCTGGATCGCTCTAAAGTGAATATCAATGGCGGCGCCATGGCCCTGGGACACCCCATCGGTGCCACCGGTTCCCTGCTGATCAATACCGCGCTGGACGAACTGGAACGTCAGGGCAAGCAATTTGCCCTGGTCACCATGTGTGCAGCAGGCGGCATGGCTCCGGCTATCATCATAGAGCGGCTCTGATCTGACCTGTGCGCGAAACGCGGGAGTATCATCTCGACATCGGTGACGTGGAACTGGCAGTAGTGGAGTGGCCCGGCGAGGGCGACCCAGTACTGCTGTTACACGCCACCGGTTTCCACAGTCGCTGCTGGAATCAGGTGGTTACGCATCTTCCGGGCCGCCACATCGTGGCAGTAGACCTGCGCTATCACGGCAACAGCGGCAGCCTGGGCGATGTAGACTGGGACATTCTGGCCGCAGATGTCAGTGTTTTGATACAACGCCTGGACCTGCAAAACCTGGTCGGAGTAGGCCACTCTGTTGGTGGCTACCTGATCGCTCGCGCTGCGGCCAAAAACCTGCAGCGTTTCAAACAACTCATTCTCATCGACCCGGTCATTACCGCGCCAGAAACCTACGCATTTGCCAGGGAGATGGCGACCAAATTTAATGCCGAAGATCACCCTGTGGCCCGCCGGAGAAATCAATGGCAGGACGCCGACGAAATGTATCAGCACTTCAAAGACAGAGAACCCTTTTGCTCCTGGCAGACAGAAGTGCTACGCGACTACTGTGACTACGCTCTGCATCCGCACAACGAAGAAGGTTACCGACAACTGCTGTGCGACCCTTTGAACGAGGCCTCTGTCTACAGTAGCCAGGCTTACAGTGACGCTGTATTAAAAGAACTACCACAGCTTCGGCTGCCAGTGACGCTACTGCGGGCCAAATATGCAGGCATTAGCCCCGGCGATTTTTCCAATTCGCCCACCTGGCCAGAGCTGGCCTCTGCTCTGCCAGAATGTGAAGACGTCTATCTACCAGAGCTGAATCACTTCATCCCCATGCAGGACCCTGCACTGGTTGCAGGCTATATTCAGCGGGCACTGGGTCATTGATCAGGCACATTCTAAAGTCCTTCTTCACGGTTTTCGGTCTGTTGGCACTGGGGCTGGCGGCATGGGTGGGCTACCGCTACTTCGCCCCTGAACAGTTGGACGACCAGGCCCATTTAGAGGCCAAGAGTGTTTATCTGGAACACATCAGAAAATCCGCTGGCACACTCCACAACGCGCCTAACATTCTGTTCATTCTCTACGATGACATGGGTTACGGCGATATCGGCGCCGGAGAAACCAGTGCTGCTGTCATCGACACACCTAACATCGACGCCCTGGCCGCTTCCGGACTGGTGCTAAGCGACTTTCATTCCCCTGCCCCGGTCTGTACACCCTCACGTGCAGCTTTTCTCACCGGGCGGTTGGCGCCCCGCGCCGGACTCCCGGACGTGGTGTTTCCCAGCGGCAGTGCCAAGGGTTTTCTCTCAGGTCTACTGATGAAACCAGGCAGCCCAGTGCGCCTGCCGGCAGAAGAAATCACCATTGCCGAGGTGTTAAAGGCCTCCGGTTACAGAACCGGTATGATCGGCAAGTGGCATCTTGGGGATCAGCGCCCGTCTCTGCCCAACGATTTCGGATTCGAGCAATACTTTGGAGCGCTTTACAGTAACGACATGGAGCCCTTCGCCCTCTATCGCAACCGCACAATCGAGGTGCAAGCACCGGTAGACCAGCGCTATCTAAGCGAACGCTATACCGATGAGGCCCTGGCCTTTTTACGCGCCAGCGACGAGAAGTTTTTCCTGTACTTCGCTCACAACTTCCCTCATGACCCCCTGCACACCTCAGATGAGCGGCTGGGCGCATCGGACGGCGGCCTCTATGGTGATGTACTGGAAGAAATCGACGAGGGCGTAGGCGTCCTGGTGAAAGAATTGCGTGACACTCGAAGACTGGAAAACACTCTGATTATCATTAGCTCCGACAACGGCCCCTGGTACCTGGGTAATGCTGGTGCTCAGCGTGGCCGCAAAGGGAACACCTTCGAAGGAGGTATGCGAGTACCCTTTATCGCCCACTGGCCAGCCACTATCCAACCCGGGCGAGCTGCGTCGGCTATGGCTATGGGCATAGACATTCTGCCCACCTTCCTGGACATCCTCGACCTGCCACCACCCAATGATCGTGTACTAGACGGACGCAGTCTGTTGCCAGTGTTAGAAAAAGGCGCTGCCAGCGCGCACCAGTACCTTCATTACTACGATGGAGAGACCCTGTTTGCGGTTCGCGATCAACGTTTTAAATACCGCGGCCCCGCCGGCGTATTTTACGGCACAGACCAGATGCCCATCAGCGGCGCAGTACCCCAGAAAGAATGGTTGTTTGACCTGCAATCTGACCCAGGGGAGTCCTATGATGTCTCAGCGCGCTACCCGGACAAACTCAGCGAATTACGTGTGGAATTCAAGCGTAAAAAAGCAGAGATGAGCGCTAATCTGCGCGGCTGGAGCCCCTAAGCAAAACCCTGCCTGCATCCCGCGATAGCCACGGCGGGCACCTGCCCCATCGAGACCAGCCGAACACTTTGCAAGCAAGTCATTCCAGTGCTATTTTAAACAGTACGTCCGGTTTTTAATGCAACGACAATATGAAGATATTTACAAACAGGGTTGCGGTGGTTACTGGTGCCGGCAGTGGCATTGGCAAGGCGATCTGCCTGGAACTTGCCCGCAGAGGCGCTGATATCGCTGCAGTGGACATTGCAGCCGACAGGCTACAAGAGCTGCAGCAGGAGGTAGAAGCCCTGCAACGCCGCTTTAGTAGCCACGTGGTAGACGTCTCCAGTCAAGAGCAGATGGAGGCACTGGCCCAAGCCGTCATTGCCCAGCATGGCGCTGTCCATATTCTTGTCAACAATGCCGGCGTATCGGTCAACAAAGGCTTCGGGCAACAGACGGTAGAAGACCTGCAATGGATAACCGGTATCAACTACTGGGGTGTGATGTACGGCTGCAAGTTTTTTCTCCCCCTGCTTCAGCAGGCTGACGAGGCTCACATCGTCAATATGTCCAGTTCTGCCGGGTTCACGGGCATGAAATGGCAAAGCTCCTATGCCGCTACCAAATTCGCCGTCACCGGCTTGAGTGAATGCCTCTACGTGGAACTTGCCAATACCAACATCGGCATTACCTGTGTCCACCCTGGCGCAGTTGCTACCAACATCCTCGATGCGGCGCGAATGGACAAAGATCGTCAGCAGAAAATGCTGAAGACTTTTCGCTACGCCACGCCCCCTGACCATGCCGCGCGGGTAATCTGCAAAGCAATAGCCAAAAGACGTTTCAAAGTGGTGCTGTGTATAGACTCAAAAATTCTATATTTTATGAAGCGTATTGCGCCGGTAGGAACCCTGAAACTGATGCGCTTGATCAATGCCGATTCAGGAATATGAGTAGATAGTGTTAGTCCGGTTGACCAACAACACTATCGAACTCAATGCACAAAGTTCAACAGCAAGGACTGCGCTATGACCCTTATAAGACAACTCAGCAAAGAAGATGTGATGTTTGTAGCTGGAGAGACAGAAACGCTCTACCAGCATATCGGCCTGCTGGTCATTCTGGACCCCAAAGATAGCCCCGGGTTCGACTTCGAGCATTTCAGGCAGCAATGCGTAGAGCGTGTTTCACTTATTCCTCACTTTCGCTGGAGGCTTCACTCGGTTCCCCTGGGGCTTGACCGCCCTTACTGGGTTGAGGATGAACATTTCGAATTCGATCACCACATCAAGCGGGTTGCACTGCCTCAACCGGGTAATCGCGAGACCCTGCAGGAAGTGGCTGCCAACCTTTACAGCATTCACCTGGACAGAACCAAGCCGCTGTGGGAAATCTGGCTGATCGAAGGGCTTGAAGACGGAAAGTTCGCTTACCTGCAGAAGTTTCATCACTGCATGATGGATGGCGAAGGCGCGTTCAAGATGATAGAAATTATGTGCGACTTCGAGGCGCAGCCATCCGAGCCAAAAACAATTGATGAATCAATCAGCTCGGCGCGGGCCGGCAAGCCTCCCGGAAACCAGGAGCGTTCGCGCAATACCTGGCGGCATTTGGCGCGCCTTCCAGGCGATGCTGCCAGAGGTGCCTACGATATCCTGCGGCCTAGACTACTTGAGCAATTCGTCTGGCCGCGAAAGAAACTGCAAGATAGACCCGTGGTGCCCTCAACCTGTTTCAACGGGGAGATTAGTAGCGAGCGCGCGATGGCCTCGTGCTCCCTGCCGTGCTCGGAAATCAAAAAGATAAAGAACCAGCTAGGCGTTTCTCTCAACGACGTGATCCTGGCACTGGTCAGCAGCGCGATCAGAGACTATCTACTAAACCGCGAGTTACTGCCCGAGGAAGCCCTGCGCACCAACATACCGGTTTCAGTCCGCTCTGCGGCAGACGACCCGCTGAGTAACAAGGTCACCAACACCACCGTCACCCTGGCAACAAACATCGAAGACCCGCTTGAGCGCCTCCGCGAAATCAACAGGGAATCGACCCTGGCAAAAGCTAAAGCCCACGAAGGGGGTGGCAGCATGGTGGAAATTTTTCAGATGATGCCGCCGATCATGATCAGCACAGTGATGGACTCACTGCCGGCTGAGCAGGCGCCGCAAATACTCGGCGCCAATCTCATTGTGTCTAACGTCCGTGGCATGCCGGTACCGATGTACATGGCAGGCGCAAAAATTGAACACATGTATCCCATGTCAATAATCACTGCCGGCATGGCAATTAACTTCACCTGTATCAGTTATCAGGACAACATGGAGTTCGGCATTATTGTCGATCCGGACCAGGTGCCCGACCACAACAGCATCGCCGATGGCTTGCAAAGCGCGTTGCGCAGCTACCAGAAAGCCTGCAAGCCAAAACGTAAACCCGCTGCTAGAAAACCCAAAAGGAAAACCAGTTAAAGCGCCCGCACACAAGCTGCGCAGACGGGGAAAATCTGCCGCTCTACAATGGCTCGATATCGACAGTGCAGTCGTAGTAACAGGCACCGCCGGCAAGGTCTGCCTTATGGCCAGGGATTAGTCCATTGGCCGTCAGGCCAGTGGCACTGTCTCTCATCCAGGCACCCTTGGGCACATACAGGGTACCGGGGCGAATACGATCACTCACCAGCACAGGCAGTTCTACTGCCGCCTGGTCGTTAATCAGCCGCACCCGTTGCCCATTCTCCAGTCTACGATGAGTGGCATCCTGAGGACTGATCGCAACTTTCATATCACTGTCATGACCCGCAAGACCCCCAAACGTTGAGTTGATACGCTTTTCAGATGCAGGTGTCACGAGCACAAACGGCAGCGTCCGCTGCAGCGCCTGGTACTGGGGTAAGCCCATGCCGCAGTCCTGCTCTAACGCATCGCTGTAGAGCTCCAGCTTGCCGCTGGGCGTCGCAGGGGCATCCCCTCGCAAAACGCTAGCCGGGTCGTTCACCGCCATATCCAGAGCTTTAGCCGTCGGTATGGCGCTGGCGCGTTCGATATCCGGCCCCAGAGAATCGGCGTCAATCGCCTGATCCATCAACTGCTCATCAGAGTCCTTGAAACAGGGATCAGTGAAGCCAAAACGCTGCGCCAGACGGCGAAAAAGCTCCATATTGGCTATCGCTTCACCCTGAGGCGGCAGCACTGCCGCCGAACGCTGCAAGTACTGGTGCCCGTAAGCCTTGTAGAGATCGCCATACTCCAGATGACTGGCTGCCGGAAGAATGACATCGGCACAGGCCATGGAGTCCGTCATACTGATTTCCGAACCCACCACGAACAACTCCTCACTGTTCAATGCAGCCTGCAACTTGCCCTGCTGGGGTGTCACCGCCAACGGATTGTGGTTGTAGATAAATACCGCCTTGAGCGGCAGCTCCTCACCGGGATCAAGAATATGCGACGCCAGATCCAGTGTATTGAATTCCCGCACCTCCCCGCCAAGCAAGTCCGGGCGAGATAGCGCTGCACCATTGGTAGGAAAATAGCCCGAAACGTCGCAGACACCTGCGCCAGGAAAACCGAAATTACCGGTAAGTGCTGGCAAGGCAAACGCCGCCCGCAAACCAGAGCCACCGTTGCGATTGCGCTCTGGCGCTACACCCACAGAAATTGCAGCTGGGCTCCGGTCCCGCCACAAACGGGCAAATTCGCGTATATCCTCGGCTGCCAAACCGCAAATCTCGGCGGCTTCCTCTACTGAATACTTCTGTGCCTCGTGCAGAAACTGCTCTGCGCCATGCACATACTGGTCAATGAATGCATGGTTCAGCCCGCCAATTCGCTGCAGCTCGGCCGCCACAGCATAGGCCAGAACCACATCAGTGCCGGGCATCAGTCCCAGGTGCAGGTCTGCTTCATCGGCAATGCGAATTCGCTTGGGATCAATCACCACCAGCTTGGCTCCACGCTTGCGGGCATCCCGCAGTCGGGTAATCAGGTGCAGATTGCAGGCCGTAATGTTGTTGCCCCAAACGACAATCAGCTGTGAGTGCTCCAATTCTTCATAGGAGATCCCACTGACATCACCAAAAACACTCTCCCAGGCGGCGGTGGAGGTCGCGGTACAGAGCGTTGTCGTGTCGATTTTGCTGGCGCCAAGCTGATTGAAAAACCGCTCAGCCATGGACCCTCCCGCCAACAACCCCATAGGCCCGCCGTAGGTCAATGGTGCAATCGCTTGTGCACCATATTCGCTGATGATCTGGGTAAAACGCTGGTGGATAGTATCCAGCGCTTCGTCCCAGCTTGCCCTGCGGTAGGCACCGGCGCCTTTGGGTCCGTTGCGCAGCAGTGGCGTCGTCAGTCGATCCGGGCCATGGACCTGGTGTGGTAGACCCGTGGCCACCTTGGCGCAGATCTTACCGCGGGTGAACGGGTTGGCATTACTACCCCTGACTTTATCTACCTTGCCATCGACAACCTCAATCGAAAGGCTGCAGGTATCGGCGCAGTCCAGGGGACAAACGGCATCGCGGACGCCCTGGGGAAACTGTGGCTGGTTCATGCTAATCCCTCAATAACCTGATCAACCCAAGTATAGCGAATACTGGGAGCAACAGCTTCGCCCGAACTCACGCTGCGGTGCGCAGTGCCCTCACCCTTATAGCAGCCCCAAGCAGCAGCAAAAACAATGGCAGATACGGTATAAATGGCCAGTAGGGAACATACAGCTCCAGCGGTTGGAAGATCATGGTATCCCAGAGATACTCATAAGCCATTAACCCCCAGAGGGTACCTGCCACTGTCCCAACGCCCCCCAGCACCATGAGGAAAACTGCCAATACCAGCAAGCCTCCCCCGGACGCTGCCAGTCGCTGTTGCTTCGCCGCTTTTTGCAGCTCCTGCTTACTCCAGGCAGCAATTCGGGCGCAGATTGCGAGCAGGCCTCCCACGTAATAGACATAGTCCACCCAGTCCGGCTGGTAATTCCATTCAGGCCCCGGATAGTAAAAGAGGTTGTGCCAGTAAACACTAAATGCATACGCCCACAAAAAGTAGATGCCCCACTTATGAAGCCTCTTCCAGTGCCCGGGCCTCATCATTGAGCGAGTCTTTTTAAACGAGGTCACAGTCATGGCGATGAGGAAGGCGTAGCCAACGACGCCCTCGATCGCATCCCGAAGCACATAGACCTCATCCACGTAATAATCCGTGTGACCCAACACCAACCAGAGAATAAACATCACCTGCCAGCCCATACCGACGGCAAAGCTGAGCCCCATAATCTTGCGATTGCGCAGCAACCAGCGCGTCAGGTCATTGGAAAAGAGGACCTGCAGGGAAGAGGCCGCGAAGGCCAGGTAAAGCCAGGGCACAGACCAGCGCACCGAGTAGGCAATCATGGCTGATACCTGTTCAGCAGTGGACATATCCAGCCCGGCCATAGTCACCAAAACGGCGGCAGATATGACAGTGGCGACAAGCGCCAGCAGATACCATTGATTAATGATTTTTTCCTGCAGGACTGTTTTCAATGTCATGGGCTAATTTCCACCTTGTTGTTCTGCTCGCCACAGCCGTTGTAAAAAATATTCTATGGGCATCGAATCTGCAGCAAAGCAACGCCCTGAACAACCTGCCCTATAGGGTAGAAGCATGAGGTTAGCCAGCAGGCGATGGAGAATAACGACGGTGCACAATGCGGGCTGTCACCAGCCCAAGGGGTACAAACAAAACAGGAATGGCCAAAACGATGAGCGCCTCTCCATGAGCCCAGTTAATAGAGCCATCGTTAGATAATTCACCGACCCCTTTTTGATAAGGGATAACATAGAAGTACAGCAGCAACAGCGGCATTACACAGCCGTAGGCAACCAGTAGCCTTGGCCCCCACAGCGTCAGCCGCGTCTTCTGAACCGTCAGGTCCTGTATTGGTGTCTGGTGCAGGGCTTCTCGATAGGCTTGCTCCTGCGGCGTCACCTTGCCGAGGCGTGAAACAACCAGAATTGTAATCACACTGGCGCTAGCGCCAATCACCACAGGACTGAAATACACAGGCCAACTGACCAGACCCATGTATTCCAGTGCCGCCGGGATCACATTAAGTCCGAAGCCGGTCACTATGCCCCAGAACGCGGCCCTGGCAGTGATGCGTTTGCTCCAAACACTCATGAAACCCACAGGACCCCAGGACGACGCAAATACAGTGCCTATAAACAACATCAGCCAAAAAATATTGGGCGGAAAATAGAAACTGGCCACCAGCACCACACCCGCAGTTGCCAACATCACTAGCCGCGTACCCCCCAGGGTTGGCGCACGCCGCCTGAACATATCGTTGCTCACGCTAAAGCCCACCAGGGACAGGAAAGTCGACGCCGAAGACAGTGCTGCAGCAACGATTCCGGCCAAAAGCAGTGCGCCAAGAAACTCCGGCACCAGGTTTTTGGCCGCCCAGACCATCACTGTTTCAGAAGGAACGATATCCGGGTTCGCCAGATTGATCAGGCCCCCGAGGCCGTAAATAAGAATTTGAACCAGGATCACCGCGAAGCAGGCATAAATGGCAGAGCGGATAACCACGTGCTCGTCCCTAGCCATCAAGTGGCGGCTGGCCTGCCACGGGCTCACCGCATAGACGACACCCCAGGACATATCGATGATGACCGTCCAGATAAGGAAATCCGTCGGTGTCGCCCATTCAGTACCTGGCCCAACAGTACCGTGCCAGGACGCAATACCCGGTTTTTCTTCTACCTGGGCCACTGCCTCCACCGCCGACCGCAGGCCATCCATATCGGCAATGATGTAAGTGGCGAACATAATCGTCGCAGCGGTGAATAGCAGGAACATTAGCGTATCGGTGATGATCACTCCGCGGGAGCCCGAGTACATAGTGAATAAGGTGTAGCTAATCCAGGCGAACACAATTGCCTGCGCGTAGCTCAAGCCGGTGAGATCGGACAGCAGTATCGCCGCGCCTTGCGTCACTACCAGAAGGTAGCCCCCTAGACCCAGGATGATGGTGGCGCCAGCTGCCTGTTGCACCCGGTGACTGTTAAAGCGCTGGCCGAGAAAATCCGCCACCGTCGGCGCGCGACTGCGGCGCAAGTAGGTGCCAAACAGCAGCGCCCCATAAACATAGCCGACCACCGCAATCCCGGGAAATAGAATGTACGGTCCCATCTGCCCGTCATAGGTGAAACCGGCCTCGCCCAGGAAAATCGAGGTGCTGAAGACACTGGCCACCAGCGTGCCTACTATCAGTAATGTCGGCGCATTGCGGCCGGCAACAAAATAGTCATCCAGTTGTTTGACGCGCCTGCCGCTGTAGGCTCCGATGACGACAAAGACCAGAATGCTGACCGCTATGATGGAGGTGTAGATATCGATAGTATTGTTTCTCGTCGCCCGCTGCGCCCCTGTCAGCTCAGCCTTGGTTTCCAGACGCTATCATTTACTGTACCTGATTATTGACTGCGCAGCGTTGCGACCGGGCAGGCCGCTCACGCCACCACCGGGATGAGCACCGGATCCACACAGGAAAACACCCTCAACCGGCATTTTGTAGTCCGCGTATCCGGGCAGGGGCCTCATTGAATAGAATTGATCCAGGTGCAGAGCGCCGTGAAAGATGTCGCCGCCCACCATATTGAGGTCGCGTTCAATATCCAGTGGCGACTTGATTTGTCGCCCAACTACAGAGGCTTTGAAATTTGGCGCGTAGTTATCGATGGTACCGATGATCATGTCAGCCACCTCATCCTTCACCTCATCCCAGTTACGGCCATCTGGCAGATGACGCTGAAAGTGCTGACAGAACAAACTGGCAACATGCCCGCCTTCGGGCGCCAGAGATTTATCCTGTGTGCTGGGAACCTGCATGGAAATGACCGGTTTGCGCGACCAGCCGAACTGTCGGGCATCATGGTAGGCATTCTGGATATATTGCAACGAGGGACTGACCTCTATTGCGCCCATGAAATGCCCTTCGCCCCGGCCCGCCATACTGGTAAATTGTGGTAATTCTGACAGCGCCACATTCATGCGAAAGGTCGCTGAATGACTGCGATAACCCTGTATTCGTCTTTGCTCCGGCGGCTTTAGCAGCTTTTCATCCAACAACTTCTGCAACAGTATTTGTGGGTGCACATTGGCAGCCACACACTTGGCGGTAATCTCGCGGCCGTCCTCGGTCAACACTCCGCGTGCCCGGCCACCTTCGGTAATGATTTGCTTTACGGGTACTTCGGTTTCAATTTCAACGCCCTTGCTACGGGCGAATGACGCCATTGATTCGCTGATGGCGCCCATGCCTCCGCGGGCAATACCCCAGGCCCCTGCCCTGCCCTTCACCTCACCGAAAGCGTGATGCAGCAGCACGTAGGCGGTTCCGGCCTGATAGGGTTCTGCAAAGTTACCAATAACGCCTTCCAGCCCGAGGACACCTTTGAGTGCTTCGCCCTCAAACCACGTATCCAGATAGTCACCCAGGGATTTGGTCATCAACTCTGCCAGCACAATCTGATGCTGCTTGGACAGTTTGCGAAAGACATTGCCTGCCTTGAGCAGGGTCAAGGCGTCCCCCCAGCCACCGCCGAAGTTAGGCGGGGCCTGGGTGGCTAAAGCCCGCAGGGCCATGGCAACCTCGGCAATTTCACTGTCAAACTCTGCCATCCGCTGCGCATCGCGTCGAGAAAAACGCGCTATCTCAGCGTGCGCTTGTGCTTCGTCTCGGGTAAGCAACAGATGATCGTTCTCCAACAGACTGAGGGTGCCTGCCGGGCGCTCCATGATCTCCAGGCCGTGCTGTTCCAATTGCAGATCCGCAATGACCTGCGGATGCAGCAAGCTGACCGAGTACGAATAGACCGAGTTGCGAAAGCCCGGATGAAACTCCTCGGTAACAGCGGCGCCACCTACCACCGACCGCGCTTCCAAGACCTTGACCTTCAAGCCGGCCTTCGCCAAATAGCCCGCGCAGGTCAAGCCGTTGTGCCCGGCACCGATAATGATTACATCCGTCTGTTGAGTCATATTGCGGAACATCCTTTGACAGTTGGCCAACTGATTATCGTCTGTAACAGTATAGCCAGCCATGTCCTTGCACGGCCTCCGTGCCGATGGGCTAGGAAGATAGCGATCTGCAGCTATGATCTACTGATTGGTGAAAGCATTTTCGCTATTTATCAGACACTGACAGGAGATCCATCGATGCCCGAAATCAGCATCCAGAAACAATGCGCCAGCCTCACTGACCTGGTCAAAGTAGACTCATTCGGCGAGCCCATTGGCGAGCTGCCACTGCAAACAGACAACGGTTTTTACTCCGAAGGCAACATGATCTGCGGGACCTGGGAATGCGATCCAGGCACACTCAAACTAGACCTCGACGTTACTGAGTTCTGTCATCTTCTTGAAGGGCACTGGAAGTTCACTTCAGAGTCTGGCCAGGTCTCGGAAGTGAGGGCTGGAGACAGCTGGGTATTTCCCCGTGGCTGGAAAGGTACTGCCGAAGTGATCGAGAAGGTTCGTAAGATTTACATGATGATCACTTACCAATAGAAACGGCCAAGGTGAACAGAACCGGCGTTATTCCTCCGGTTCTGTATCGTACTGGGGAAAGTCGTCACTTATACTATGCCAACTTGCCTTGGAGCCCACATAGATATGATAGCCGGGCGGCAACTCCAGGTCACCATCCATGGTGCCCATCGCCAGATAGAAAGCATCAGGTTCCGACTCCAGTTCAACCATGATATTGGATCCACAGTTTGGGCAAAACACACGCGAATGTGTTGACGAAGAAGCATAGTTTGCCACTCCGTCTTTGCCAGGAAGGTAACTAAAAGCCTTACGTTCGACGCCAGCAAAAGAGGCAAATGCCGCACCGTGCAAACGCCTGCATTGGCTACAGTGGCAATGACTGTAGTCATTAACGTCTCCATTGACCTGATAGGCCACCTGGCCACATTCACATCTACCTGTGATCATCACGATCTCCCATTATTTCATCCGATTGCATCAGAGTTCATCGAGAATCTTGTAATAAAGCATACCAATTGCCAGGCCTGGACGGCGCAACCACTTGCCTCCGGGGAAAGGCCAATGGTGAATTTTGGAAAAGTAATCGAAACGTATTGGCGATCCGGCAATCATCTCTGCGGTAATGCGAGCCATGATATGTGTGGGCGCAACGCCATGACCAGAGTAGGCCTGGATATAGCAGACGTTGTCTGCCAGATGACCCAGTTGCGGCATGCGGTTAAGGCCTATGCCCATATGCCCGCTCCAGCCGTAATCGATACTGAGATCTTCCAGCTCAGGAAAAACCATGGTCATCTTTTTACGCAGCGTGCCTAACAGGTCTTTGGGTTCCAGACCTGTATAGTTGGACAAGCCACCGAATAACATACGCTTATCCGCAGACAGGCGGAAGTAGTCCAGGGCCGTGCGCGGGTCGCACACTGCCACATCGCCGGGCAGCAGTTTCCTCACCATGTCATCAGACAGTGGCTCGGTGGCAATCACAGAACTACAGGACGGCAACACGCGAGTGGCAAGTTTTGGCACCAGATCACCCAGGTAGGCGTTACCGGCGAGCACTACTCTGTTTGCCGTAACACTTCCGCGCTCGGTGCGGACGATTGGTTTTGCACCATGATCAATAGCGACCACGCGTGACTGTTCGTAAATGCGGGCACCCATGTCCTGGGCGGCGCGCGCCTCGCCAATGCACAAATTGAGGGGATGAAGGTGGCCATTGCCGCCATTGTATAGGCCACCCAGGTATTTTTCGGCGCCCACATACTGCTTGAGTTCGTCGCGATCCAGCAGGCGCAATTCATTGGGATTGCCCTGATCCTGCTCCCACTGTTTCCACTGCGCAAACTGCTTCAAATGCCGCGGCTTGATTGCCACGTCGCAGTAACCCCACTTGATATCGCAATCGATCTGGTACTTGTCTACCCGCTCGCGAATGATCTGCGGGCCTTCGAGGCCCATCTTGTAAATAGCCTCAACTCCATCGCGAGAGATTTTCTTCTCGAAGCGGTCAGCATCGTGACCTACGCCACCAATAATCTGGCCACCGTTGCGTCCAGACGCCCCCCAGCTGATGCGGTTTGCTTCCAACAACACGACATCAAAACCACGCTCGGCGAGCTCAACGGCAGTATTGACCCCGGTAAAGCCACCACCGACGACGACCACATCGGCGCTGATATCGTCCACCAGTTGTGGGTATTGAGTCTGCCAGTTGGCAGTGGCGGCATAATATGAGTTTGCGTGCTCAGGGGTCTCAGCGACTTTTTTCAATCCAAACATAATCTCTCTCCAATCGGTCATACGGAAACACCCTGTGTGGCTGCATCCTGAATGTAAAAATGGTCAGAAACTTATGAACGGATCGGCATCCTCGCCGCGAAACAGATTTTGCCAGGCAGACGTCGTACGGACCCAGTGGCTCCAGGCTATAAACGGCATGTTGTAAGCAGTTAGACTCATGGCGTCCGGCAAAATAATAAGAATGGATAACAGCAATTTCGAGACTTTCAATTGGGCCCGATGGCGCTGTGGAAGTCAATCCCTACCCCCTGCCATAGCTGCTATCCACCCCTATACGGCAGGTAGACAGGCGACAATTGCATTACTATGTTCGACCAACGATAAAAGCAGGATGCCAATACCTTGCAACAAGCTCAGGCCCATACCGGCTCTTATTATGCCGCCAGTGTTAATCAGCAAACCAATTTCCCAACCCTGCGTGGAGAACACAGTGCAGACGTTTGCATTATTGGTTCTGGGTTTACCGGCGTTTCTTCCGCGCTGCACCTGGCGGAAAAAGGCTATAAGGTTCATGTGGTGGAGGCCAATCGAGTGGGTTGGGGCGCATCAGGGCGCAACGGTGGACAAATCATCGGCGGTATATCGGGTGAACAGCGCATGGCCAAGGCGCTGGGAGCAGACGGCGAGCAAATCATGTGGGACCTGAGGTGGCAGGGCCATGACATCATCCGTGAGCGAGTAGACAAATACCAGATCGACTGTGACCTTAAATGGGGTTACCTGGACGTTGCCATCAAAGCCAGGCATCTGCGAGACCAGCAAGCCGAAAAAGAAACCCTGTTAAAGCACAATTTTCCCCACGAAGTTCGCTCACTGTCGGCAGCGGAGACAGCCGAGTTGATTGGCACCGACAGTTACATTGGCTCACTCCTAAACATGGGCAATGGCCACCTCCACCCGCTTAACCTTTGTATTGGCGAGGCCATGGCCGCTGTTGCGCTGGGCGCCGCGGTGTCAGAGCAATCCCCGGTACTGCGGATCGAGCGTGGAGTAAAACCCAGGGTGGTCACAGAGCACGGAGCGGTTAGCGCAGACAATATTATATTGGCAGGTAACGCCTATCATCTACTGGAGCCACAGCTGCGAAATCACCTGGCCCCTGTAAACAGTTTTATTATCGCCACCGAACCGCTGAGCGAAGATCAGATTCAACGCTATAACCCTAAAGATATCGCAGTCTGTGATCCGAATTTCATCCTGGAGTACTTCCGTCTCTCTGCCGATAAACGTATGTTATTCGGCGGCAGGAAAAACTACTTCGGTTCAGATCCGCAACACATCAAGGGTATGCTGGTACCAAGATTGCTCAAGCACTACCCGGAGCTCGCTGAACTGCGTATCGACTATGCCTGGGGGGGCACCATTGGAGTGACAGTCAATCGCGTTCCCCAATTGGGCAAGCTGGATAACAATATCTACTTTTCCCAGGGATATTCCGGACACGGCGTCAATGTCACCCATCTGGCCGGCAAGGTCATGGCTGAAGCAGTGAGCGGAACCATGGAAACGTTGGATGTGTTTTCTCGCGTCAAGCCGATTTCCATTCCAGGTCTCAGGCGTCTGCACCGACCGGCGGTCTCTCTTGGGATGCTGTACTATCAACTCAAAGATAGAATGTAAAAAAAACTCGCGAGAAAAACTGGACCAATAAAATTAATACCAACACGGAGCAAGCAATGAACGTCGCCGATCAATCGGAGCTTGAAGAGTTTCTGCAGCAAAACCCTGACATAGAAATGTTGGAGCTGATGATGCCTGATATGAATGGCATTCTGCGCTGCAAGCGGATCCAGAGACGGGAATTCGATGGATTTTTTTCGCGTAATTTAAAGGGTCCTATAAGCACGCCATTTCTGGGAATAATGGGCACCTTCTACGATGAAGACGCGTCCGACATATTTGCCGGGGACCCGGACGGAATGATACTACCTCTGTCTGGCACACTTGCCAGAATACCCTGGCTAAAGTCAGCAACAGCACAGGTATTAACCAGTTTTTCCGAACTGGACGGCACGCCGGCCTGGACCGACTCTCGCAACGTGCTGGCCAGCACCCTGGAGCGTTTCACCAGTGACGGCTTTCGCCCAACGGTGGCCACAGAGCTTGAGTTCTACCTGATTGAAATGGGCGAAGACGGCACACCCAAGCCGCTGCTGGGCAAAGTCCCTGGCAGTAATCGCGCCCAACAAGGCATTCAGTACTGCATGGCGGATGACCTTATTGACCAAGACGCGTTTCTGGATGATGTGCGCAAGGCATGCGACGTGCAGAATGTTCCACTGACCGCAATACACTCGGAGTTCTCCCCTGGCCAATGGGAGATCAATACTCATCATACCGATGACCCATTGCTGGCCTGCGACCACGCCATGCTGCTAAAGCGCATCGTAAAAGGTGTCGCCCGCCAGCATGGTATGGCTGCCAGCTTCATGGCCAAGCCTTTCGGAGACATTGCAGGTAGTGGTCTGCACATCCACGCCAGTGTCTACGACATCGATGGCAACAATATTTTTAGTGATCCCAATGGCGCCCAGCCACCCGCGATTTCAAACACCTTACGTCACGCCATTGGAGGCCTGGCAGCAGCGATGGCCGAGTCCATGGTGATCTTCGCGCCCAACGCAAATTCCTATCGCCGCTTCAAGCCCGGCGCCTATGCACCGGTCAGCCCCACCTGGGGCTACAATCACCGCGATGTAGCACTGCGTATTCCAGTGTCATCAGACGACAATCGCAGGGTTGAGCATCGGGTGGCCGGCGCCGACGCCAACCCTTACCTGACCATGGCTGCACTGCTGGCGGGTATACACTATGGCATTAGCAATCAGTGTGAACCTGGGCCAGAGACCCTGATGAGTACAGTAATGGAGAGTGACGAAGTCACCCTCCCCAGACGCTGGGACGCCGCTTTGGGCTTGTTCCGCGAAGCCAAGGTACTTCCGGAGTATCTCGGTGAGCAGTACTGTAACTATTTCGAAAAGGTGCGCCATGGCGAGTGCGACGACTATCACGCCCAGGTACCCAGCCTGGACCACGACTGGTACCTGCGAGCGCTGTAACAATTCCCGCCCTATTGCACCTTGCGAGCGCGGCGATACTGCGCCGGTGTTTGCCCGGTGCTCTTTTTGAACGCCGCGTAAAATGTGGAGGTGGAATTGAAGCCGACACTCAGTGCGATGTCGAGAATAGCGCCTCGGTGGTCGTCCTGTCCTGATAGCAACTGTTCTGCCGATTTCACCCGATACTGATTCACATAGTCAAAGAAGCTCATTCCGAAGCCGGCATTAATCGCTTGAGACAAGTGGTTCACACTGCAATTTAACTCGGTTGCAAGCTGCGGTAACGACAGATTGGAATCCAGGAACATTTGTTTTTGTTCCATTAAATGTGCCACCTGATCCATTACCCGCCTGAGCCCGGACTCGTCCAGACCTGACTTGGCATAACGCCGGGTGACAATGCCACGCCCCGCTTGCATCGCGTCAGCATCCTGATAATAGTCCTCGATTTTGCCCGCAGTGTCGCCCTCCATGGTAATAAACTCCGCACCCATCCAACCCAAGGACTCGTCCTCGGAATCCGTGGGCGATGCGCGGTACTGAAAGGCTATCGAATTATTGGCAGTAAGAATTTCCCCAACAAGACTGTAACAATTTTTGTCCTGAGTGAAAAAACTCTTCAGGTGTTCTATAAAATCGTCCCGGTTCCACTGCTGCTGCACTGGAATATCGTAATACTGACCACTTTGCGACAAGTGCTCGGCAACGCCACCCGCATCGTGCTGGTTCCAGGCCTCGAAATAGCTGGCAACAAAATCTTTTGAGGTCATCTTACTCCACCCACGAGGTCATCAAAATCCAGAGGTACCTCCAGACTGCGGCATAGCCGGGCCTGGAGGAAAATCCGCCACAGGAATGTCGCGCAAAAATAATTCTTGCCCGGTTTGGTCAAGCCCTTTCGCCCACTCGTGCCCCGAGTACACGGCGTGAACAATTGCGCCTGCCGCCAGCGAGTCACCAATACGTTCAACCGATTTGATCCCGGCGTCCTGCCAGTCATCTTCGCGCTTCTTCAACGTTTGGTAAAGCTCATCTGAAGGCAAGCGCAGACCAACGATGACCACAGACTTCACCGGCAGGTCGTGTGCAGCTCCGGTAAAAATATTACTCAAGGTCGCTAGTTCGCCATCAAAATTGCTCAACAATGCCTGAGTAGTGATATCGACCCCAAGCTTATGCAAAGACTGATGCACAAACGGTTGTTCGTTGGTCATGATGGTCCAGGCCGATGCGTGCCCGGCAGGGGTAGCATAGTTCACCGAAAGGCCCTGTTCCGCGAGTGATTCGGCTATCAAACCACCAAGATAATAGTTATCGAAGTCATATATCAGAACGGGGCCCTCCGGCATTTTCCCCTGGGCCAGATCGTCTGGCGTGTACACCCCTGGGAGGTCCAGCTCACCCTTCGGTATCTCCAGTGAGGAATACAATGCACGCGTCCAGCGCGCGCCAGTAGCGATAGCTACCCGCTGGTGACCAAGCGCCAGAACCTCTTCCACGCCTAACTCACTATTGCTATAGAGGCTCACGTTATCCATCTGCCGCAAAGCATATAGTCGATAATCCCTTACCCGACCCCAGGTCGCTAGCCCAGGCAAACTGGTCTCGAAGCACAGTCTACCGCCAAATTCGGGAGCCTTATCTGCAAGCGTCACCTGGTATCCGCGGCGCGCGGCAATAAGTGCAGCTTCAAGACCTGATGGTCCACCCCCAACAATCAAAATACTGTCCTCACTCTGGGCAGCAGCAACCTTTTCCGGATGCCAGCCGCGTCGCCATTCCTCGCCGACCGTAGCGTTCTGGGTACAGCGTATCGGTACCCCATCATGCCAACTGGCGATGCAAATATTGCAGCCAATGCACTCTCGAATTTCGTCCTCTCGGCCCTCGCGTATTTTGTTAGGCAAGAAAGGGTCAGCGATGGAAGGCCTGGCGCCGCCAATCAGGTCGAGAATGCCCCGCTTGATCTGAGACACCATGGTGTCCGGCGAAGTAAAGCGACCCACTCCCACCACAGGTTTATCAGTTACCTGACGAACAAAGTCGATGACCGGTTCGTGCGCGCCCTCCGGGCGAAACCGCGAGGCTCCGCAATCTGTCGGACTGGAGTCCATTTTTACATCCCATAAGTCTGGCAGGTCGGCCAATAGACTAACGACTTCATGCGCCTGGGATGCATAGTGGTCACTGGGCCTGGCGCGCAGCTCCTCTAAACTGATGCGCAAGGCGACCGCACAGTCCTGACCCACTGCCTCTTTGGTCGCTTCGATTAGTTCTCGAACAAAACGTGTCCGATTCTCTACACTACCGCCATAGGCGTCGGTGCGATGGTTGTAGTCGTCCAACAAGAATTCGTAGCCCAGGTAACCCATACCCGCATAGATATAGACGATATCAAAGCCCGCGCTGCGGGCGCGCTTGGCCGCCGCCACCTGCCAGCCGATAACATCGCGAATGTCTTTATGATCCATGACACGTGGTCGCAACTGCCCCATAAAGCCTACATGGGTCGCTGCCCAGGGAATACCTGAGGGGGAATAGGGCGCAATACGCGAGCTTCGATTCATTACAGCGGCGCCGCCGTGCCACAGCTCCACTGCCGCAAGCGATCCATGCGCATGGATCGCCTCGCAAGACATGGCGTGAGACCGGATATCGTTATCGTCCCAGAGTCGTGCGAAAGGCAAGGGGCTATCGTCCGATGAAGGGTGAGTCGATACCGCTCCGGTGGTCACCACGCCCCAACCTCCCTCTGCCTTGGTGCCTCTGAAAGCGGCCCGCACCCGGGGATTGGCTTCTGTCATACCACTTGCATGGGGCACCTGATAAAAGCGATTAGGGGCGGTCACCGGTCCAATTTTTACGGGTTCGAACAATATCTCGTAGTTGGGGTTCATCGCTAGTTCTCCACAGGATGCTGCTGCGTGTTTTTAGATCACGAGACTCAGTGTCAGCTCATTCGGGTAAGTGCGGGGTAATACGCTCAGTCACATAACGCCGGATATCCAGATTCCAGTCCTCCATTGGGGAGAATATACCTGACTGGTGAACCCTGGAACCCATTCCCTGCTGGACCCGCTCGCAAACAGCCCAATCCTGACAGTTAACCTTATGCCAGAAATCCACTGCGTCGGATGGATCAAAGCCCGGCTTATCCATTTCATAGGGCTCAAACAGAAAGTGACAATCGATTGTCGTCTGGTTAGCGCCTTTCGCCTGCAGCACAAACACCGCGACATGGTCACTGGCGGCACTGACAAACAGGTTAGGATAAACAAGATCGCCCTTATGACGAACTTGCTCATCTGCGTTAAGTCCTGGAAACATTCGTCTTTCGGTATGGCCTGAAGCGGTGAACGTCACCGCGCCTTCTCGGTGGGGTATACCCCGCTCCCAGTCCAGGTCTGCGCCACCGCCTTGCTTGAACACAGGCACGATGTCACAAAGCTCCGGGTGCACCGGACCACAGTGATAACATTCATTGTAGTTCTCACAGATAACCTTCCAGTTAGCATCCACCTCATAAGAAATACTATGGCCGATTCCAAGATCCGCCAGCGGGTAGCGCTGGAACTGCTCAATGGTCGTTGCAATCTGAGCATGAAAATCAGGGGCCTCACCCGGGGTCAGGTGGACAAAAATAAAACCACCCCAGTTGGCGACAGCAACCGGGTAGAGGCTATAGTCCGCTAAATTTATGTCTGTTCCTGCACTGAGGTGAGGCGCCCTCTGTAAGTGCCCATCCAGATCGTAGGTCCAGGCATGGTAGGGACACATAATGGAGCGACTGCCCATCACACCGCCACCCAGACGCGCTCCATGCCTGTCTGCGTCTTCTTCGGCGGGACATAGACGTGCGCCCCGGTGCCGGCATACATTGTAAAAAGCCCGCAGCTCACCTTCGGAGTTGCGCAGCAATAGGACACTTTCCCCGTGTAAATCCAGTACCCGGTGACTGCCGGGCTCAGGCACCTGCTCCTGCCTGCCTACACAGAGCCACTCACGCATGAAAATATGTTCGCGTTCCAGCTGAAATATATCTCGGCTCAGATACCAGGAACTGGGCAGCGTGGACTCAAGCATGAACTTTACTAACCTCATTTCTCAGCTTTGCTGCCCGCATTATCCGCCAGCTGGCGAGGGTTCCCAAAGCACAAAGGCCGGCAATAGTCAGATAGAAATAACGGTAACCGTCGTCCCCGGGATAGGTGTCCAATAAGTAGCCACCCAGCAGCGGCATAAACACATCCGGGGTAAAGCCCACCGCGGAAATCACGCCTGCAGCAGTGCCGGTAACCGCCGCGTCAACGCCACCTTCCTCCAGCAAGGCAAAGTAAATTCCTCGCAAAGCGAATATCGCTGCAGAGACAACTGCCGCATTGATGAGCATTATCATTAACCAGCCCTCGCCCCCGGGCAGCATGCCGAAAACCAAAAAACCTGATGTCACAATGACAAAAGACACAAACACTGTTCTGGACACGCCAAATCGATCTGCTAAAAATCCCGCACCGGCGGCAGCAAATGGCTTTAGCCACATTTTCCCAACCGCGACCGCCCCTCCCAGTACCACGCTTAACCCAAACAAATCAGTCGCGTAGGGCGCAAAGTAATAAGAACCCCAGTAAGCACTGTAAGCGGTCATCACCACAATGGCGATCAACCAGACTGCCGGCATCTTTAGCACCGCGAGAACTTCCTGCAAGCCGACCTTCTCCTCTGTACCCTGCTCATGACAGACCTCGTCATCCAGAATCAGCCAGGCCATTGCTGCCAACAGTATATTGGTCATCGCAAACAGATTGATCACCTGTGCCAGCGCAGTAGCATTGCTGCCCAGCCAGGCAAATATCGCCAGGAATATCGTCGAACTGAGCAACTCGGCAATGCCGCGACCACCTTCCAGAATGCCGAATGCACGACCCTGCTGACCCGGCACTGCCCAGCCTCTGGTAGCCTTGATCATGGCTGCCCAGAACATCAGCGAGATGCTGACTCCCCAGAATGCGTGTATAGCGATACCCATTTCATAGGAGGGAAAGCTAGCGAAATAAAAACCACCGAGACCGGTTGCGACCAGACTGCTCGCTATGAGCTTACGCGGGGAGAAACGGTCAGCCATCCAGCCGCCAGGAAAGTAGCTTAGCAGCGAGGTAAAACCAAACACGCTCATCTGCACGCCCATCTGCGTATTGTCGTAGCCGAAGGCCTCTTGCATGGGTATGTAATACACCTCACGCAAGAATGGCAGCAAAAAGATAATGCCACCGGAAAAACACAGGACGGTCATTACAAGCCAGCGTCGGAGCTTTTGCATTATTGTTGTTCTCCGTAGGGAGGGCACGCTGGGAACTGCCAGTCAGTCTCCTGACGTTCAGACTATCATTCAGGTAAATCTGTTGCTAGAAAAGGCGAGGCGCCAGACAACCCAAGAATATTCAGAAGCTCATTGCAACCACAATCAACCAACAGATTGACCAATATTTTGTGGCGGAACATAGTCAAAGATAAAATTGATACGGCCCTGGTCACCCTTATTCATCACACTGTGCTTTTTCTGGTTATTGATTTCGTAAACCTTGCCCACTTCAAACCGGTATGGCCTGCCATCCAGCATAAAACGGACCCTCGGATTACTCACAATCGGTATGTGAATACGGTGCCCGTAGTGAAACGATGGATGATTGTCCCGATGTGGCTTTATCACCCCACCTGGCACCAGTTTTGCGGCCATAGCGCGAATAATATTGCCGCCTGGGGGGTAATATTTTTCCAGGATAGCGTGCATCAAAGGCACAGCTTGCTCCGCAAGAAGGTCCCAGCCCGCCTCCTTACTGACCTCGATATCTGGCCAACCTGACCCATCAGTAAAGATCAGCACTATTGACTCGGTCTGCTCGTGTACTTCATAGGTCTCCTGACGATATTCATTGCCGTGCCAGGCATCATCGTCCAGAGCCAAAATAGCCTTTTTTAGCGGCTCGATGTCAAACTCACCCAATTCCCGCAGGGGGACACCTATATCCATAAGAGTATTCTCTTTACTATCTATTTTCTAATGATGGAACCTAAGTTGTCCGGCGTCTCCCCGGCAAACTGACTGAATAGACCATTGCTAGCCAAGAACCTTACGCAGCAAGACTGTATCGTGCAAAAAATGCTGGTATATCGGAGCCTATATTACTATGCTTTACGGTGCATTCCAGACCTCTTTTTGCACCATAATCAGAGCCTAACATCCGCCACCACCCTATGCGCTGCAACGGGTTTTGGTAACTTTTCAGGACTTTTTGTGACCGACCCCATCAATTTGAAAGATCTGTTCAAACGCGCTGTCGACCTAATGAAGGAATGCGCTGACCGAGAGGCTGAGATAGTGTGCCTGCAAGCACTTGATCTCGAGCCTGGAGACGTCAATTTCATCGCTCTGCTAGGCACCAGCCTGATGCGTCAGGGTAAACTGGAAGAAGCTGAAAACACCCTGCGCCGCGTCGTCAAGATCGCTCCCGGGTTTCCCCGGGCTCAGGAAGACCTGGGCACTGTGCTTCTAAACCTGAAAAAACCAGTCGAAGCGACTCCGTTCCTCATGAAAGCGGTTGAATTAAACCCACAGAGCGCCGAGGCATTTTTTAAACTCGGCGGGGCATTCAAAGCACAGGGCCAGAACGAGAATGCTGACAAAGCCTTTGCCAGATCACGCGAGCTATCGCCACAGAAAGGGCAAATGGAACAGGCTGCACTCCTGTTTGCACAAGGCAAATTTCGTGAGGCGGAAAAAGTTGCCAAGGAATTGGTCAGGCAGAATCCACAAGACGTTAACGCCGCTGTACTGCTGGCGCGGATTGCAATACAGGCGCACTGCTATGAGGATGCGGAAGCTCTATTGCGCCGGGCTGTGCAGATTGCACCGCGTTTTATTGAAGCCTGGCATGACCTGAGTAACGCACTGAAAGAACAGAGTAAATTTTCAGAAACCGTAGATGTTCTTGAGCAAGCTCTGGCAATTGATCCCAACAATGCGATCAGTCATTACTTTCATGCGGCCGCGCTGGCCATGGACGCCAGGCCTGAGTTGGCGGAGATTTCCTACAAAAACGCGCTAGAAATAGACCCTAACCTATCGGGAGCCCATTTGGGACTGGGTCACGTTCTGAAAACAGTGGGTAAGCAGGAAGAAGGTATCGCGGCCTATAGGAAAGCCATGGCACTACGGCCCAATTTCGGAGAAATTCACTATAGCTTGTCTAACCTGAAAACATTTGTTTTCAGCGACGAAGAAATTGAAGATATGGTTCAGCGTCTCGATGGCGGCCAGCTAAGCAGTGAGTCTGTGGTGCATTTTTCTTTTGCGCTTGGCAAGGCCTTTGAAGACGCCAAGAACTACGAGCGCGCATTTGAGTATTACAGCAGGGCAAATGAATCCCACCGCGACACCATTGCCTATGACCCGGTGCAAACACAAATGATTCACCAGAAGATCCGCGAGGTTTTCAGCCCTGAGTTATTCCAACAATTTGCCGATCAATCCTATGGCTGCCAGGACTCTGCGCCAATCTTCATTCTCGGCCTACCGCGCTCAGGCTCGACTTTATTGGAACAGATTCTGGCCAGCCACAGTCAGGTAGATGGCACCAGCGAACTTCCGGACCTGAGCCTTGTTTCGCAGTCACTTACCGACAGGGTCCGCGGAGTCACCTATCCCGGCGCAGTGCCAGACCTCAGCGCCGAGAAACTGCGTGAGCTGGGGGAAAGGTACCTGGCACAAACTATGCGACATCGATCAGGTGCGGTGTATTTCACTGACAAGATGCCTAACAACTTTCCACATATCGGTTTTATACAACTCATCCTGCCCAATGCAACTATCATCGATGCAAGGCGGCACCCACTGGACAGCTGCCTGGGTTGCTTTAAACAGCACTTCGCAAAGGGACAGACCTTCACTTACGATTTGTTTGAGCTTGGTGAGTTCTACCTCGAGTACCAATTGATGATGGATCACTGGGACTCGGTGCTTCCCGGTAAGGTTCTGCACGTACAGTACGAGGACGTGGTGGCTGACCTGGAAAACCAGGTGCGCAGGATACTCGATCACTGCGGACTACCGTTTGAGGAGAGCTGCGTCAACTTTCATGATACCGACAGGGCTGTGAGAACAGCCAGTTCGGAGCAGGTACGCCAGCCAATTTATTCTGGTTCCGTCAATACCTGGAAGCGCTTCGAGACACAACTTCAGCCCTTGATCGACGTGCTAGCTCCATTGCTTCCAGCCGAAAGCGGGAACACACAATAATGTCTTTCAAGCTATCGCAGATTCCAAAGCTGGTAACCACTTCGGTCGTGCGTGGCAGTGAGAAAGGCCAGAGTCATGGCGGGCTTTACATTGTAGATTTTGCAGCAGGGAAAGTTGATCAGCGCCTGGACTGGAATACCAGCGAAATCGATTTCTCCGGACGAGGCTGGGATCGCGGCTTACGCGGTATTGAATTTAGCGACGAAGAAATTTATGTGGCGGCCAGTGACGAGTTATTTTGTTATAGCCCCGAGTTTGAACTGCTGGGGTCCTATACCAACCCCTACCTGCGTCACTGCCACGAGATCAGTCGACGTGACGATAAGCTTTTTCTAACATCGACTGGCTATGATAGCCTGCTGGCCTTCGATCTTGTCAGCCGCAAATTTGTATGGGGCGTGTACCTGAGCCGCAATGGCAGCGAGTGGGTGGCGCAAGCCTTTGATCCGGAATCTTCGGGGGGACCGCCGCTTAGCAACAACTATCATATCAACATGGTTCATGTGGCCCGCTCCGGTATCTTTATCAGCGGGCTCAACACCCGCGCCCTATTACAACTGACTGGCGAACTCAAAGTAGATGAAGTCTGTAACCTGCCCCAGGGTTGCCACAACGCCCGGCCGTTTAACGGCGGCGTGTTGTTTAACGATACCGGCAGTGACATTATTCGCTACGTATCCAGAGATGGTCAGCAATGCGCGTTACCGGTGCTTACCTATGACAGAGATGAATTGGAGTTTGTCGGTGTCGATGACTCACGGATAGCCCGCCAGGGGTTTGGCCGAGGGCTTTGCCCATTGAACGAGAGGTATGTCGTTGGTGGATCCTCACCCTCGACACTGAGCATCTATGATTTGCAAGAAGGCCAGCGTGTCGCTGCCGTCAACCTAACGATGGATATTCGCAACGCCATACACGGTTTGGAGATATGGCCGTTCAAGGATTAACACCCCAAATAACGAGCAAAAAAAAGGGCACGCGTTAAACGTGCCCTTGCTTTTAGCCAGACGCTAAGCCTGGTCAGAAGTTATATCTAAAGCTCAAGCCAGCATTTCTCGGCCTGATGATATTCACACTACTACGGCCGAAGAAAGGATCAAAATCGCTGGAATCATAGTAGGTTGTGCCCCGCTCATCATCCAGGTTGTTGACAAAAATGCGCGCTGACCAGTTATCTGTTGCAAGCCCCATGCTGATATCCGTCTGGGAATAGTCTTCCTGAACCACCCTTGGAGAGACAGCGCTATCAGTTAGCTGATTGAAAGATTCTCCAGTATAACTGTGCTGCAGACGCAGATACATGTCTGTGCCACCGAACATCGCCATATCCCAGCTGTATTCCGCATAGCCAGACCAGGACTCGTCAGCGAACAGTGGCAGGGGCGTGACTGGTTCCAGGCCAAGCGACACTTCCCCACCTGGGAAACGATCATCGGGATAGGATGCAGGGGCTTCTACCTCTGCCTTATCGATGTAGGTCATATTAAAACCGATTTCAAAGTTCTCGGTAATCGCAGCTTTCAGGTCAAGGTCGATACCCTCGACTGTCGCATCACCCAGATTAGCGACCACTACCTGGAAGGGCTCGCCCACGGGGGTCTGGTTACTTGGATCGGTCACCTCCAGCTGTACATCTTTCCAGTCCATAGAGTAGACGGTTGCGTTGAACTGGAATCGGCCGTTCCACCAGATCGACTTGATACCAAGTTCCATATTCTCAAGGGTGTCGGAATCATATTCAACAGGCAACGTGGGGTCGCCCCTGCCTCTGTTGACGCCTCCTACGCGATAGCCCTCAGAATAAAGACCATAAACCATTACGTCGTCAGTAAAGTTGTACTGTAATCCGCCCTTGGGCACGAAACCGTCATCGTCGCCGCCTGCGACCAGGTCTTGCTCTATGCGGGTAGTCGGGCGGTAAACTTGGTAATCGCGATCGATATCGACGTCGTACCAACGGCCACCCAAAATAAGGTCAAGTTTTTCGGTAATGCCAAAGTCGATTTCACCAAATACCGCCATGTCGGTACGCTCACTCTGCTGGACAGATAACCACCATCCGTCTGTGGGTGCGATGCCAGGGTAATAATAGGACCAGGCCTCAAAAGCCGGCGAGTTGCGATAATCATCCAGGTAGGAAACAAAATCCCAACGCTCCTCGGTTTCCTGGTAGAAAACGCCTGCTGTCCATTGTGCCCGATCACCAGAGCCACTTAAGCGAAATTCCTGCGTGAATGCCTCGTTTGACTGCTCATTAGACTGAGCACCAATGGGGTCCAGACCAAAATCATACGTGGCGTAGCCGGCATAAATACCAAAGCTGTAGTGGAAGTAGGCCGCATAAGACTGCGTATCCGTTTCATAGTAAATTTCGCGGTCGTAATAGGAGGTAGCCGACACCAACTGAGCAAAGCCCAGGTCACCTTCGATAACAAGACTAATCTGATACCACTCGTCTTCACGAATTTCTTTGTTGAACTTGATTGTCTCCAGGTCACCGACTGTCGGGTCGTGGTCGTTCCAGCCGTCAGCCTCGATCTTTTGGTAATTCAGACCTACCGTGGCCGCCCAATTATCGTTGACTAACCAACGCACCTGGGCGCGTGCGCCCAGCCAGTCTACGCTGTTGATATCGTCGTCTACGGCATTGGCGTTAGTCTTCTGGCCACCCTGCCCAGAGCCCAATTGATTCGGTCCATCCACTACGGTGGTACCCAAGACGTTGTCAATAAAGCCGCCTTCAGTGGCACTAAAGCCCGTCAAACGAATGGCCAACTTGTCTTCAATAATCGGGATATTGACCGTGGCGTCGAAGTCGTAGCCCTCTTCGCCGTCCTTGGTGGTGGAAATTTCGGCGCCGACGTTTGCACTGAATTCAGAGGCGTCGGGCTTATTGGTAATGTAACGCACGGTGCCCGATTGCGAACTTGCACCGTAAAGTGTTGATTGGGGACCAGCAAGGGCTTCAATACGGGCGATATCAGCAGGATAAATATCTGGCGCCTGGGAGGTAACCGTCATTGGCTGTTCGTCGAGATAAATAGCCGCGGTGGGGTCAACCAGGAAACCACCGCCATCGCTAACACCGCGGAAGGTAATGGTGTTCTGCCCGGGGGAGGTACTTTGCACACTCAGGCTGGGCACGAAACGACTGAAATCTTCCAGGGTGGTTAGACCCTGTTTCTTCATCTGCTCGCCGGTGAGGGAGAGAATGTGCATTGGCACATCCTGAGTACTCTCCGTGCGTTTTCGGGCGGTGACTACCACCTCTTCGAGTGCAAAGCTCTCTTCCTGGCCAGTGGCGACACTTGCCCCACTCAGTCCGAGCGCAGCGGCAACTGAGCGGGCAATAATAGTCATCGAAAAATTCTTCGGTACGTTTTCCGTATACGCTTTCATCGACATAAAATTTAGTCTCTTCTCTTTTATTAGCATTCTGGCGTTTTCGCCTACCGAAGTAGCGCTGTCACCCCTTGACACACCATCACCCCTTATCAGAGGGTCCTACCTACATACTCCAACATAATTTGATGCAGATCAAGCGTCACAGCCCTGCCAAACTATAATTTTCGCAAAATATCCAGACAGCGCCTTAAAATATTCAGACAACGCCCATAAATCACCTATTTTTGCCCTCGATGTTGTGAGCGTATAGGCACAGATAACATACCGAGCTCACGCAGTTATGCTACTGCAGTAAATGCCAAGGAGATGTTCATTCTGAACGAAGCTGACATGACCGCAATGGATCAAGCTATCAAGGAGAAAGGTCCGCCAGGCAGGTCCAATTTCCGCCAATGGCTCAAGCTAGCAGTTTACACGCTGCTGCTGGCCAACTTTGCTTTCTATATTTACGACGACTGGCAAATAGCGCGCCATACCCTGAACGATGCCAGCACCTGGCTGGACTGGACCGCCGCCTTTGCCGCCAGCATTGATGAGCTCGCCTGGTTCGCATTACTGTTCCTGTTTGAGTTGGAAACTTACGCCCTGCCAGACGAGAGTTTTACTCGAAAAAGAGTGTTGCTCATGCACAGCATCCGTTTGGTGTGCTACCTGTTTCTCGCGCATACGCTATACGCCTACGCCACAACCACCGTCGATCTGGGCAATGCAGTGCATAAGGGCCCACTCGATAGCCTGTGTGAACTGGTGGATCAAGACCTCTCCTTCGGCTACAACCTTCAATACACTGAGCTGGACGCCGCTAATTGCGCCGGGCTGTCTTCTGGCCAGGATTTCTACCTGATCGACGAGGGCCTGGTCGTGACCGACGCCAATGGCCTCATGATCGAAAAGCAGCTGGCATGGCTGGATCTGGCGGAAGCCAGTACTTGGCTGCTTATTCTGTTTATTATCGAAATCATCGTCAGGATGCAGGAACGGGGAATCACACGCGGGAACATAAGAAGTAGCCTGAAAGGATTGAAAATCGCGCTGTATGGGATTTTATGGGCCGCAGCAGCCTACTGGATATACCGCGGCCACTACGTTTACGCCTGGGACGAGGCCCTATGGATTCTCGGCTTTATGGCCATCGACATGAACGTCTCGCAGTGGCGTAAAGAAATCGAGAACGAAGCCACCGTCAGCCAAACCAGCTAGTAAGGTGGCGGTGGTGTTTGTCTGGCCCTGGCAGGCGCCCAGAAAGGCTTGTCTTTGATTTCACAACGGGCCACTTTCTCATAATGGCGCAGCTCTTTTTCATAATAAATTTCGGCCCATACCGGTCCGTTCAAGCGCGTTGTCTCGACCATGGCCAGGGCGATATTGGCCTTGGCCGATGGCGACCACATGGCAGAAGTAACGTAACCAATTTTTTTCCGGCAGGCCTTGTCGCTGAATAGCCAGGAACCCTCCGCCACCTTGTTACCCTCGATATCCAGTTTCACCAGGGTGTAGTGAGGTCCCTTTTGCTTCTGCGCCAACAACGCTCTGCGGCCATTGAAATGCGGCTTTTTGAAATCCACCAACCACCCAAGACTCAACTCAAAAGGGGTGTGATCATGTTCGAAATGAATAGTTTTGAGAGCCTCGTTAAATTCCATATCGGGCATGATGAAACCCGCTTCCAGGCGAGCCATATTGGTGGCGGTTTCACCGTAGGGATGAATGCCATAGTTCTCCCCTGCCCCGTAAAGTTCGTCCCAAAGTGTCAATGCCAAATCAGGTTTTACCCATAGTTCGTAGCCCAGATCACCGGTAAAACCCGTTCTGGAAACCATCAGGGCACCGCCATGAAACGGAAAATGCGCGATGCCAAAAGGCTTGAGCGTTTCAACACCTTCCAGGCCCATCTGTTGTAAAACAGTACAAGAGGTCGGCCCCTGCAGTGAAAGCGCCGCTGTGTCGTCGGTGATATCGCGCACTGAAGCCTGATCAAAGCCCAACATGCTTTTACGCAGCCACGCCACACTGGGGCTACCGCAGGTCAGCATGAAACGGTCTTCAGCGAGCCGAAAAATCGTCCCGTCATCCACCATCCGACCTTCGTCAGTGCACCAGCACACATAGGTCACCCGATTGATGCCCAGTTTGCTCACATCCCGGGTCACCATGCGGTTGAGCATCGCCTCGGCATCCGGCCCGGACACTTCGTACTTTTGCATAGGTGTAATGTCGTAGGTGCCACAGGTATTACGAATACAGAAGTATTCGTATTCGGCATCGTAGTAGTAATCGGCAAATTTGTAGCCATTCCAGGAGGACCAGGCTTCCCGCAAATTCATGGCGGACTGCCGCGGGTGGAAAGGTGATTCCCTCAAGCGTTCGCCGGCAAAACGGTCTTCTGTATTCATAGTCTACTCATCGTAACAGTCATCTTGGGGAACCGTATTGGGGCGCTTCAGATCCAGCAAAATTTCCCGGGCGGCATTGGCACCACAGGCAGAAGACACTCCACCCCCCGGGTGAGTTGATGAACCACACATATACAGTTTCTTTACCGGCATCCGGTATTGGCCGTAACCAGGGAAGGGCCGATTGAACAGCAATTGGTCGATGGTCAGCTCACCCTGGAAAATATTGCCCTCGGTGAGGCCTACCTCGTTCTCGATTTCATGGGGCGTGCGCACTTCCATGTGCACGATCAGGTCCTTGAAATCCGGGCTGTAGCGGGCAATCTTGTCGACCACGGTCTGCCCGAAGGCATCGCGTTTTTCCGGCGTCCAGGGTCCATCTGCCAAATCCGGGGGGCAGTACTGCACAAAGTTAGACATCCAGTGCTGGCCCGGGGGGGCTACGGTGGGGTCCCATGCAGAAGGGATTACCGACTCCACGAAAGGGTCGTCAGACCAACGGCCGCGTTTCCAGCAATCGTAGGCACGCTCCATGGTCTCCAGAGAGCCGCTAAAGCCCTGTCCTCCGCGGTTGATATAGCGATTGTCAGGCACGCCGGTAAAAGTGGGCATGCCAGACAGGGCAATATTCACCTTGCCGGAAGACCCGCGAATCTTGAAGTTGCTCGCCCTTTCAAAGATACCTGGCGGTAAATCTTTACGGTCCACCACCTTGGTGAAGGTCCGCTTGGCATCCAGGTTGGACACAATTATATTGGCGTAAATCTCTTCTCCTGACTCCAGGGCGACGCCACAGGCCTTACCATTCTTGACGATGATTTGCTCCACACCGGCACTGGTGCGTACGGCACCACCCGCCTCCTGCATGGCGCTACACAAAGCGTTGGAAATGGCGCCCATGCCGCCTCTGGCAAGCCCCCAGGCGCCAACGCTGCCGTCTACATCACCCATCACATGGTGCAACAAAATGTATGCCGAACCGGGCGAGTAGACACCCAGCGCCGTGCCGATAATACCCGGGCTGGCCATGGCGGACTTGATCAGGTCATTTTCGAAATAATCTTCCAGGAATTCAGCGGCGCTCATGGTGAAGAAGCGCACGTATTCGTAGAGCTCTTTCTCGCCCAGCGACCAAAACTCTTTGGCCAGGAACAACAGTTCCTTGATATCCCGAGGCTTGAAGGATGTGGGATCCGGCGGTGTGCGCAACAAGGTCTTACGAATCAATTGAGCGTAACGACCAAGGTCCGCCTGGAAACGTGACATGGCATCCGCATCGTGGGGCGAGTGGCGGCGCAGCTCGTTATAAGCAGCACCCTCATCATGGTAGTCAATGAGCGTTTGGCCCTGATCACCAAAATTGACCGTGCCCAGGTAGGGCACCAGCAACAAGCCATGCCTGGAAAGGTCCAGATCGCGGTGTATGGCCTGGCGCATCATGCTACATACGTAGGAGCAGCTGGAGTAAAACCAGCCGTCGTGCATTTCACGGGTGACCGCTGCGCCGCCTATGTAATCATTTTTTTCTACCACCAGAACGTCCAGTCCAGCCCGTGCGAGATAGGCGGCGTTTGTCAGTCCGTTGTGCCCGGCGCCGATAATAATTGCATCGTACTTCTTCATTTCAGTATCTCCCGGGCCGCATTGTGTCCGGGAGCACCCACCAGACCTCCTCCGGGGTGGCTGCCAGCGCCACAAAGATACAGGCCTGGAACAGGCGTACTGTATTGCGCTGCTTCATAGGTGGGCCGCATCATCAGCAGCTGGTCCACTGCAAACTCGGTGTGGTGCCAGTGCCCGCCAGTCACGTTATGCCTCAGCTCCAGATCTGCCGGAGTGAGTAACTCGGTGTGCAAAACGAGGTCGCCAATGCCCGGGGCATACTCCTCCAGTCGCGCCAGTAATTTCACCTGCAGCGCAGCTTTGGCTTGTTCGGTCCACCCCCCTTTGAGCTCGGCCGGCACATACATCACATTGGCCGATAGCACATGCTGCCCGGCTGGCGCCACGGCAGTATCCTGCAGACTGGGGACCACACACTCGATGACGGGCATCTCGGGACAGCCACCGTACTTGGCGTCATCAAAGGCGAACTCAATAGAGTCCATGGTGGGTGCGATAATCATTCGATGGTCCGCCCTGTTCAGGCCGGTAAACTTTGGCTCAGCACTCAAGGCAATATGCAGTTTGGCGACCAGACCCTCGGTGCGCAGTCTATTAATGCGGTTGCCGAACTCAATTTCCAGGTTAGCGCCACCCAGCAGCTTGAGAAAGGTACGCTTGGGATCAGCACTGGAAATGACACGACTTGCCTCGACTATTTCGCCATCTTCCAGCTCTACGCCGGTGGTCCACAGACCGTTTTCATCGCCAGCCACCATAATACGCTGCACGGGTGTATTCAGGCGCAGTTGGGCGCCTGCGTCGGTAGCCGCCACTACCAGCGCATCGATAAGGCTGGAAATCCCACCGACTGGTATGGCATGCATTCCACCCGACTCTTCAAACATTTTATAAAGCAGCGCAAATACCGGGCTGTTGGGTGAACGTGGTGCCAGCCGCGAACCCGCAAGACCGTCCCAACTCAGGGCCGCCTTGAGCACATTGTCATCAAAATTTTCGTCCATCAAATCGCGCATGGGTAGCGTCGCCATGCGCATGAATTCCTGCAGATCTTCCTTGCCCAGCAATCGCAGTTTCAATCCCAGTTGAGCAAAGGTAAGCAGCTCACCAACACTGTTGTTGCCTATGCGGGGCATGGTCTTCATCCAGAAGGGCCCTAGCGCCTTGGCGAAACGCTTCATCTGCCGGCGCAGCTCGCCATAGCTATTGGCGTCTTCTGCGCTTACCCCACTTAGCGTTTCATCACCAATAACGACATGCTGACCATCAACGCCGAGACCTATCGTGTCCATTGTTCGGCCAGACAGGCTCAGGCCGTGAGACTGCAGTTCAAGATCCTGTATGACCTTGCTGGAAAAATGACTGACAGTGTGGGCCACAGAAGCCTTAAAACCGGGATGGAACTCACGGGTAGCCGCCAGACCACCCGCCTCCGCGGATGCTTCCAGTACCAGAACCTTTTGGCCGGCCTTGGCCAGATAGGCCGCGCACACCAGTCCGTTGTGGCCGGCGCCAACGATTATCGAGTCGTAGCGATTCAAAGTTCTCTGCCTGTTTACATGGGATTGGGGGCAGACTATCCGCCAGAAGACCACACAGCCACCGCGCCTATACGCCGGGACTTTGCGTAGCAAGTCATTCAGGATGCTTGATCGCGCAGGCCTCATACGCTAGTTTTCGCTGAGGCGCAGCAACTCAGAGGCAATAAAATGGACGCACCAGCATTCGACGAGGGCTACAACGGCCTGACGCATCCAGAACCCACCCTGCCCGCAGAGTGCTACCTGACCCAGGATGCATTCCAGCGAGACCTTGACACTATCTGGTATCGCCAGTGGGTTTACGTTTGCCGAGCCGAGGAGCTAATAGCACCAGGCAGCTATCAGGTACAGAAAGTAGGTGACCAGGAAATCATCGTCCTTCGTGATGAACACTCAGAACTACAGGCTTACCACAATACCTGCAGGCACCGAGGCTCGGTGCTGCTGACAGAACCCTGCGGCCAATTGCGCGGTAAATCTATCACCTGCCCCTATCACGCGTGGAGCTACACACTACAGGGTGAATTAAAGCGATCGCCCAGCAAATTCGTCCAACAAGGTTTTGACCCGGCAAGCAAGTCACTGTTTTCGGTGGCCGTGCAGAGCTGGCGCGGTTTCGTGTTCATCAACCTAGACAAAGTTCATGCTCCTGCGCTTGCAAGCACGATGGACGGTAAAGGCCAGGCACACGCACATTGGCCTGTTGAGGACCTGCGCGTAGGGCATCGTTTCAGCAAGCAGATCAACTGCAACTGGAAGGTGTTCTGGGAGAACTTCAGTGAATGCCTGCACTGCCCGGGCGTGCATCCTGAGCTTAGCCGCCTGGTGCCGCTGTACAAGCGCGCGCTGATGGAGACAAAAGACGACCCCGACTGGCAGTCCAATAGCAGCAGTGGCGATCCACGATACAAGGCAGGCCTGGCGCCCGATGTTGAGAGTTGGACCGCTGGTGGCAAGGCCATCGATACACCATTTGAGCAGCTGACCGAGACCGACATCGAACGTGGCCACGTCTATGAAACCCTGTGGCCCACCATGTTTCTGGTAGGCCATGCTGATCACATGCGCATTGTCCGTCTGTTGCCGCTAGGGCCAGAAACCACCGAAGTACATTCCGAGTGGCTGTTCCGACCCGAAACCCTGGCCAGGGAGGACTTCGACGCAGCAGAAGTGGCCGCTTTCGCCACTATTGTCCTCGAGCAGGACGGAATGGCAGCGGAACTCAATCAGCGCGGTTTGCGCAGCATTCGCTTCCAGGGCGGATCGTTAATGGCCGAAGAATATGAAGTGTATGCTTTTCAGGAGTGGGTGCGAACCCAATGGCAACGAGGCGCTGTTTAAAGAGCCGCAGCAAAGCTGCCCTTGACCGAAAATAGACTTGAACGATTTACCGAAGGAAATACTGAGGCGAGCCTGTCAAAATATCTCGCCGAAGTAGCCTGTAAAAACGTGTTACAGATCGAGGTTACGCTTTAAAACCTTTGATGAGGTAATGATGCGCGTAGTCCGATAAAGCTCAGCATGTTTATCGCTGTCTGCGTAACGCATTGGCTCACCTGATGTTGGGCTAACAAACCATGATACTTCTGGCCGTGGATCGCCTAGCTGCTTCTTTAGCGCATGCGGGGTAATACCGATAGCCTCTGCCGCGGCATTGAACGTACAGCGCGTTTTTACTTCGTTTAGGTAATCAATTACCACAGTAATTTTGTCCTGCACTTCAAGATACTCCCTGTTAAGTTAACGGCTAAGTATACGTGATCAGGCTCTATAATGCCCATTCACTTTATGCGGCGTAAATCGGTGCCGGACTCCCACACTAATCAACACTGTGTTGTCAGTCAGCGCGTCTATCCGTACACATAAGGAAATCTTCGTCTGCAAATAGTGGAGAGCGAGCATTTTCCTTGGGCCAAAAGCATAGCCTAAGATCATTCTAGACCAATATTCCACTTTCAGGCGAAAGCGGGTCTCAGCTCAAATCTGACCCCATAGGCAGATAAACGTCGGCCTTTACCTAAGGAAGGACCAGCTTTGGGCGTATTCGACCCGGAAATCCCCAATTTTACTTGTGACAGCGACACATACTGACGTTTTTGGTGATAGGACCCTCTAAAGCCCCTGAATCGAGCCTGGCTTCACCTTACGACTCACTACCCGGTGAGTTACACTCAATCATTACCTTAAATTGATAAGCCGCCAGAGGTGACAGCATGAACTTCCCCAGAGTTGATAACCACTTCGAAACCGAGGCGCAGGCCCTGGAGGAAATAGCCGCCAGAGGCTGGTACGGATTTACAGTGGACCTGGACCCGGAGGAAGATTTGCACTGGCATGATTTCGATGCGGTTGTATTCGTTTTGGAGGGAACGGCAAGTGCCGAGTTTGCAGATGGCAGCATCGAAGAGGCATCCGTCGGTTCAAAAACCGAAGCAGCGGCGGGAATCGTGCACCGGACAGTCGGATCAAGCTATCGAGCGGTACTTGGGCTTAGTATTGATCCCGCCGAGATGACCCAGCCAGTAAACAAGCCTGTCACCACATGACCTCGGCTTAAGCTCGCTTTATGCTGCGTTCAGCGCTCGCTCGTGATCGGGTTTGGTCAACTCGAGCCAATAGCTCTGACGCTAACCCTGAGAGACGTTTAGCGCCTGACGATACTCTACAGGGGCCTGCCCCGACCAGCGCCTGAAGGCGGTGCGGAAGCTGCGCGCGTCGGCGTAACCCAGGCGTCGACCGATAAACTCCACTGTCATTTCCGTTGATGCAAGATAGCGCTTGGCTTCACGGTAACGAGACTCATCCAGTAAAGCCTGAAACGTCACTCCAGAGGCGCGCAATTGCCTGCGCAAAGTTCGCGTGCTCACGCCAAACTGCTGCGCTAGCTGCCCCAGTGAAGGCACCATGCCATCATCTGCCAACAACCTGTTGCGCACTGCCGCTACCAGTCCGCGCTTTTCGGTCAGCGCCGCGGTGCTCTGCCTGCAGAGGTCCCTGAACAAGTCTTGATGCTCTGGTTGTGGATGAGGCAGCGGCTCACTCAGCACCGATTGCGCAATCAACAACGCGTTCCGGTTACGGTCGGTGCGCAGCGGGCACTCAAACAAGCGTTGGTGCTCCGCCAGTTCTATAGAGCTGCTGCTACGGGTCATATCCAGCAACGAAAATTGCACCGCAGCTGCCCGTAGCTCGTTAAAAACAATCTGAATGGATGCAAATGTACTGTCTATTTCCAGCGCTGCAGCCGCAGAGTCAGTTGCAGTGGGGAAAATTGTCAGGCAAGCACACTCCTGACCCCGGTAAAGCTCTGTCGTCAGCTGACTGTGCGAAGCCCAACTGACCAGCGGGGCAAATTCAGCCAACAGCTCCAGCGCCTCACCGAGGTTGTAGGCCGCCATCATCGCACTGGCAAGCACCCCGTAATTTGGCAAGTTTATGCGCTCTCCCACCCGGATCCCCAGGAAGGGATCCTGGTTGCAATGGGCGATACGGGTGTAAAGCACCAGCTCTTGTTCCGGTGTCAGCATTTGCGCCGTTTCTCGCAACAGCCTCTGTGGAATGCCGGTTCCGGCGACAATCTGCTTAAGGCTTATACCTTGCTCGCGCGTCAGAAATTGCGCCATCAAGCGAAGCTCGTAGTTGTTGAGTAATTGTTGACCGCGCTTGCTGTGGCCGTCATTGAGGGGCATTTATGGTCCTTTTCATGTCCTTTATTATCCCCCTATTGTCCCCTATCTGCTCTGTTGAAACCAGCGACAAAACCCTATCATCTAGCCATGTGTTCCATCAGGTGATACACCACGCTATGAAATCCAAATACGATGCCATCGTCATTGGCGCCGGCCACAATGGTCTGACCAATGCCGCCTACCTGGCCAAGTCTGGCCTGGACGTGCTGGTCGTGGAGAAAAACGACTACATTGGCGGAGCCGCCGTGAGTCGCGAATTACACGAAGGCTGGCTGTACTCCAATTGCTCTTACGTGTGCAGCCTGCTGCGGCAGTCCGTTCACCGCGACCTGGACCTCACCCGGCACGGCCTGATGATCGTGCCCTACTCCGGCACTACCAACTTCAGCCTCAATGGCAATTACATCGCTGAGTATGGCGATCACGACATGCAGTACCGGGAGATCAAACGTCACTCCCTGCGTGACGCCGATGCCATACACCGTTACGAAACAGACCTGATGCGCTACGCCAAGCTCATCCGGCATTTTCTGCTACGCACACCAGCCGACCCCACCTCATTCAAGCCCCGCGATCTGGGTGAGATGATGTTTATGGCGAAGAAGTTCGCCGGCATGGGCGAGGAACAGGTTTACGAGTTCATTCGCTTCATGACCATGAGCGCTGGCGACTTCCTCGATGAGTACTTCGAGAGTGACATTGTTAAAGCCCTGTACTCCACCAGTAGCATTATCGGTACCGCTTTGGGCGTTTACTCGCCGGGCACCGCCTATGTGTTATTGCACCACGTGATGGGCGATGTAGACGGCGCGGTGGGCGCCTGGGGTCTGGCACGAGGCGGCATGGGTGCCATTTCCAACGCTTTGGCCGGCGCGCTGCAAGAGCATGGTGGAGAAATTCTCACCGAAGCGCCGGTGGCACAAATCATCGTGAAAAATGGATCTACCACGGGTGTTGCGCTGGAGGACGGCAGAGAGATCAACGCAGACATTGTGGTTTCCAACCTCGATCCCAAACGCACTTTTACCAAGATCATGGATGCAGGCGACATACCGTCAGACCTGCGCAAGAAAGCAGAAAATTTCAAAATTCGCGGATCCTCCGGCAAGGTGAACATCGCCTTGACCGGCAAGCCCGATTTCCCGTCACTGCCAGCAGACCACAAGTTGCGCAATGGATCCTTCCAGTTCCTTGACTCCATGGAGCGCATGGAACGCGCCTACGACGACTGGAAGCACGGTCGCTGGTCTGACGATCCCTTCATTGAGATGACCCAGTCATCCGTATGGGACCCGACGCTGGCAAGCCCAGGCCACTACTTTGTATCCTGCTTCATCCAGTACTGCCCCGCCGATGTGGAAGGTGGCTGGACGCCTGAGAAGCGCGACGCCTTCGGCAAAACGGTCATTGACCAGATCTGTAACTACTCACCCAACTTCCGCGATCACATCGCTCACATGGAAATTCGCACGCCCTTTGAGATCGAAAACGAAATAGGGCTTACCGAGGGGAATATTTTCCAGGGTGAACTGACTATCGACCAGTTGATGTTTAACCGTCCATTCCCCGGCTACTCGCAGTACCGCGGACCGGTGAAGGGCATGTACATGTGTGGTTCGGGCACCCACCCGGGCGGCGGCGTATCGTCGGCCTGTGGTGCCAACTCGGCCAGAGAAATCCTGATGGACCTGAAGCGTCCCAACGTAGTACCGGAGGACGATGTCGATGAGTAAGTACGACACACTGATAATCGGCGCGGGCCATAATGGCCTTGCCTGCGCAGCCTACCTGGCTAAAGCGGGTCGCAAAGTACTGGTAATCGAAGCCAATGAGCAGACTGGGGGCTTGGCGGCAACCCGCGAATTCGCCCCTGGGTTTCGCGCCTCTGTAGCCCATACCCTGCCGCAGCTCAATCGCAGCCTGGTTGAGGAACTGGAACTGGAAAAACACGGCTTTAAGCTGGCTGTTGATTCAATGCCAACCGTGGCTATGGCACCCGGCAAACCGCCTATTACCATCACTCCAGACAGCCTGCAGGGTGCGAGCGCGCAAGACAGCGCAGCCTACCAGGACTACCGTCGCTTGCTGGGTAAGTTCGCCGACGCCATAAACCCCTTCTGGAAAAAGCGTCCTCCTATGATCGCCGATGGCGATATGGGCGACCTGGCAACACTGGGAAAATTCGGCTGGAACCTGCGCCGTATGGGCAAGGATGACATGCGTGAAATGATGCGCATGATCGCTCTGCCCGCCCAGGACCTGATGGACGAGTACTTTGACGATGCAGCGCTAAAGGGCGCCCTGAGCTGGGACTGCAACGTCGGCAGCAAGCTGGCTCCGCGCTCACCTAACAACGCTGTGCTTGCCTTGTTGTTGCGCATGAGCGGTGATCTCACCGGTGGCCTACCCCTGCCTGCAGGCGGCGCTGGCAGCTTTACTGACGCCCTGGCTGCGGCAGCCAGAAGTTTTGGTGTCGAGATTCGCTGTGGCCAGGCAGTGGAGAAAGTACTGGTCGAGAACATGTCTGTGAGCGGTGTACAACTTGCCGGTGGCGAACAAATTCTGGCCACAACGGTAATATCCAATGCGGATCCAAAAACCAGTTTCCTTAAACTACTGGGTGCCCAGCACCTGGACGTGCAATTTACCCACCGTATCAACCGCCTGCGCAACCAGGGCTATGTCGCCAAGCTGCACCTGGCACTGGATGGGGCGCCTACGTTCACCGGACTGGACAGTGCAACAGGTCGCCTGATGTTGACGCCTTCGATGAAATATATCGAGTGTGCCTTCGATGAGGCCAAGTACGGTGGCTATGCCAGTGATTTACCCATGGAAGTCATTGTGCCCTCACTGGTTGATAACAGCCTGGCGCCGGCAGGCAAGCATGTGCTGTCGGCAAATGTGCAATACGCCCCCTACGCAGTAAAAGGCGGATGGGAAGCTCACCGGGAGCAATTTTTGGCCAATGCAATCGACACGCTCTCGCAATATGCTCCAGGCATAGAGAGCCAGATCAGCGCTGCTGAGCTGCTAACCCCCGCAGACCTTGAGCAACAGTTCAACGTGGCTGGCGGACACTGGCACCACGCAGAGTTTGCAATCGACACCTGGTGGATGAACCGTCCCACTTATGGTGCATCCCAGTACAAGACCCCGGTAGCAGGTTTCCATTTGTGTGGTGCTGGAGCGCACCCCGGTGGCGGCTTAATGGGTACCTGCGGTGCCAATGCCGCCCGCGCCATTCTGGAGGATCGCTAACATGCCATTGCAAGCAAATCTGCAGGACGCTGATACCATTGATCACGTGCACGAGGGCGTCATCCACTCGCCCTTCCACAGCAGGACCTCAGCGAAAAATATTAACCAACAATGGTCGGTCTGGAATGGCTACGCGTCAGTGCAATATTACGCCGATGCACACCTGGAGTACTTCTCCACACGCAACACCTGCGGGGTTTTCGATGTCTCGCCCATGCGTAAATACCGCATCAAGGGCCCCGATGCCGAAGCCATGCTCAATCGCATGGTCACTCGTGATGTCGTCGGCCAGGCGGTGGACACCGTGGCCTATAACATCTGGTGCACAGATGCTGGCAAGCTGATTGATGACGGCACCCTCTTTCGGGTGGGCGCGGATGACTTCTGGCTGTGCGCTGCAGACCCGAACTACGACTGGCTGCAACTGAGTGCGGTGGGCTTTCCGAACCTTGAGATTACTGACATCAGCGAAGACCTGGCGTCATTAGCGTTACAAGGGCCCACCTCCTGTGCCCTGCTCAAGGCCATGGGTTTTGCTGGCATTGAAAACTGCACGCCTTTCAGCATTGTGCGCTTTCCCTTTGGTTCAGGTGAAATCACTATATCCCGCACCGGCTACACCGGTGACCTGGGCTATGAGCTGTGGATAGACCCAGTCGATGCAGAGCTGCTATGGGATCAATTGTTCAGTGTCGGCCAAGTCTACGGCATACAACCGCTGGGTGAAGACTCGCTGGAAATGGCCCGAATCGAAGCTGGCTTCCTTGCCCCCGATGTCGATTTCCACGGTTCACTACACACAGTGGATCGCGGCCACGATCACTCCCCCCTGGAATTAGCGCTGGGCTGGATCGTGAATTTCAAGAAGGGTCACTTCAGCGGCCGCGCAGCGCTGGAAAAAGAAAAGGCAGAAGGTAAGCATCGCCGCTTGGTCAAGTTGGATATCGAAGGCAACAAACCCGCCGACAACAGCATTCTTTACGCCGACAAGGGCTGTAAAAAGCAGGTCGGCTACGTGACTTCAGCGATGTGGTCACCCGTGGTCAAAGCCAATATTGCCTATGGTCTGGTCGAGGGAAAGCATGCCAACGGACCAATTTGGGCGGAGATCTATCACCAAAAAGAATTGCGCTGGGTGCGCAAGGTTGCCAAGTGCACCAAGGTAACAAAGCCCTTCTGGGCACCGGAACGGGCCAAGCAAACGCCTCCGCCTGATTGCTAGGCGGCGATCAGCTCAGTTCAGGGCAGGCGGCTCTGCCGCGTTCCAGCCAGGCGGCACATGAATCGCTAAGCGTGCGCTGCTTGAGCGCATCATAGAGTTTGAGGTCATCTTCATCGAGCACCTCGCGCCAGCGACCGTTGGTACCTTTGTTGAGGAATCGCTTGCCGCCTCCATTCCAGAATACCTCCGCGCCTCCAACAACATTCTCAGAATTCGCTTTCATCGTCTTGAAGCTGACCGCTTCAACAATTCTCGCCAGACAATCAGCGCTGGTATCAATTGATAGGAAATCAGCGATACGGGTAATTTCACCACCAGGGTCATCCAGCAAGTCCTGGTGATGCACAAACAGGATGTTTGGCAGATGGCGATAGTCCCACCAGGTCTGGGCATGATGACTGGCTGACCAATGAGGATAGCCATCTCGCTCCCAGCCGAAGGAGCTTTTGGTCGTCCACTGCCGCCAATAGTCCTTGATATCATCGGGACACCGGGGCAAAGCTTCCCCCACAAGACTCTCGGGATTATTGATCGCGTCGAAGAATAGTTCGCTGTGATTGCCATAATGGTTCCACATGGACATGAACACATCGCGCAAATCGCGACCCACGTAGATATAAGACATGTCGGACTTGAAAGGAATACCATCCAGCGCCAGGTGGGTTTTCAAAAAGCGTCTATGCGTTTGCGCTTCAGTCAGCTGTTGAACATCGCCAAAGTCGTTGGGCCGCATATCGACCCAGGGAGAAATTTCCATGATCGGCCCGGGAATATCGTCGTTCTGAAATAGCAGATTGGCCACGATCGTTTGCATCCACGTAGTCCCCGACTTGTAAGCCGTGGTGATCAGGATATCCCCCGGGCGCGTTTCGAAGCGCTGCCAGCGAGGACTATCCAGATGATGGTTTTCGTAGATCCGGGTAACGCTAGGCAGTTCCATCGGCTTACTCTCTAAAGGGCACCGATATAGAATAGACCAGTTTCGGGCTGTTAAAAGCCGACGTTACCACTGGGCATGGGTGGGTAGTCACCAATACTGACCCCTTCGCGTTGCACCTGATCAATGGATTCCTCCATTAGATCCAATGCCTGGGAGAGATTTTCCGGAGCCATATTCAGCGCCGGGTACATGCGCACCTGTGGCTCATTATCGCAAATGGCCCAAACACCCCGACGCAACATGGCATCGCGCACCGAACGGGCGAAGTAATAGTCCTCACTTGCCGCATCGGGATCCCGGAACGAAACCCCCATTAACAAACCGTGGGTACGCACCTGTGCGACAATCTCGTAGCGACTCTCCCATGTAGCCATTCTCTCGGCAGCCAGTTCGCCCAACATTGCAGCATGGGCCAAAATGTTATCGCGCTCATAAATCTCCAGCGTCTTCAGCGCCGCAGCGCAGCCCGCCGGAGTTCCGGCGAAGGTAGAGCCACCAGAAGCTCTAGGAGTATCACCGAGAATTTCATCGCGAGCAGCGACTCCCGCACAAGGCTCAATACCGCCTGAAAGGTTTTTACCCGCCACCAAAATATCCGGCACCACATCGTATTGGTCAATCGACCACATGGTCCCGGTGCGACCTAGTCCTGTCAGCACCTCGTCGGCGATCATCACCCAATCGTACTTGTCGCAGATCCGACGAATGCCCTGCAGGAACTCAATACTGGGTATCCAGTTACCGCCCTCGGCAAGTCCTGGCTCGACGATAATTCCGGCGATATTTTCTGCCGGCACAACGAACTCAGTGAGGTGAGTTTCCAGATACCAAAGACAGTACTCGACGTATTGTTCCTGACTCATACCGGCAGGAATATTATCGGAATAAGGGTACGGTGCCTTGAGCACACCTCCAGCCCAGGCCTCCATATACATGTTCTTTTGGCTGTCGTAGGCGCTGACCATCTTGGTGCCCAGCCCCTCACCATGGAAACAGGAGGTAAAACTGATAATGTATCTACGCCCGGTATGACAAAGTGCAAGATGAATCGCAGACTCTGCGGCCTCGGTACCTGAGACCTCAAAACTGAATCTCGGCAAGGCGCCACCGGGCATAATAGACGCGATTTTCTCAGCGGCAGGAATCCGCAGTGGATGCTCCCATTGAAATCCGTATTGAAGGTGCGCTTGATGCACCGCCTCGATAATTTCCGGATGGCAGTTGCCCAGTGGATTTGTCGCCCAGCCGTTCTGTAAATCAATATAGCGGTTGTCATCAAGGTCCCAGACAAAATCGCCCTGTGCGCGACCTACAATCATCTGGGCGGGAGCTGCGAAGCCCTTCTGTGCACTACTGGATGCACGGCGCTGATATTCAATACCGCCGCGCAGATGTGGCAGACCCTGTTCCAGTAGCGCCTGGCTACGATTTCCCGGAAGCTTATAGCTCATGGTGTGAATACCACCGTCTTGTTTCCCCTGACAATAACCCGGTCCTCCAGGTGGTAACGCAAACCGCGGGACAAGGCAGAACGCTCTACGTCACGACCAAGGCGAACCATGTCGTCTTTGTCACTACTGTGACTAACCCGGATCACATCCTGCTCAATGATAGGCCCTTCGTCGAGATCCTCGGTGACATAGTGACAGGTAGCACCAATCAGTTTGACGCCGCGATCATAGGCTTTCTGGTAGGGATTAGCGCCAATAAACGAGGGCAGAAAACTATGGTGAATATTGATCAAACGACCCGAATAGGACGAGCAAATAGTGGGCGGAATAATCTGCATATAACGCGCCAGCACAATGGTATCTGCCTGGTGGCGCTCAATAATGTCGGCGGTTTTGGCAAATGCTTCTGATTTATCTTCTTTGGGCACAGGCACATAGTGAAAAGGTATGCCGTGCCACTCCACCATACTGCGCAAATTCTCGTGGTTGGAAATGACACAGGGAATGGTGCAATTGAGTTCTTCACTCTTCCATCGGTGCAGTAAATCCGCCAGACAATGCGAGGAATGACTGGCCATGATAACGACCCGTTGCGGCACGCCATTGTCTCTCACGTACCACTCCATTGAGAACTTCTCCGCCAGCGGCAAAAATTCTTCGCGAAATTGCGCCTCACTCACCGAAAGAGAGTGGCCGTCAATGACATTGCGTAAATAGAACCAACCCTGCTCGGTATCGGTATGCTGGTTGGACTCCAGCAGGGAACCACCACGTTCGGCGATAAACTGACAAATAGCGGCGACAATTCCGACATCGTCAGGGCAGGATACGATCAATGTATAACTGGCTTTACTGGGTGACTCACTCATAAAATATTCCTACAGCTATTAACATCACGTTAGTCAGAAGACACTAACAAACGCACTGACCTATATATCTGTTTAATTTTTTGTATCGCTATATAATGCCATTCTTGGTTGTTCAATCCAAGTGTAACCGAGCAATACGGACAGAGGTTTCCGTGCCTATGAGCGAGAAAAAATCAGGTGTCAATAAAGCGATTCAAGTCGAACGTCGTCGACTGCTGATAGACGCCACCATGAGCGCCATATCCGAGCACGGCATGTCTGGCTTGACCCTGGCTAAAATTGCCAGGGAAGCAGGACTCAGCGCAGGGTCTGTTAACTTTCACTTCGACAGCAAAGAATCTCTTCTGCTGGAAACCCTCAACTACGTAGCAGATGAGTTTGAACAGGGCGTGGACCTGGCAATCGAACAGGCCTCGGCCACCCCCGCCTCGCGCCTGTTGGCGCTAATGGAAGCATCACTGGACCCCAGCGTAACCGAGCCAAGAAAAATGGCAGTGTGGTACGCATTCTCCGCAGAGGCGCGCAGCCGCAAAGACTATCAACGCATCTGTGGTAGCCAGGACCAAAAAATACTCAACTTAACCCATCAGTTCTGCCGTGAGATTATTCGTGACGGCGGTAAGAAATCGCAAATGAACGCACTGGCCATGGCCAATGCAGTCCAGGGACTGGTGGACGAGATATGGCAGGAGATGCTGTTTGCCGGTGAAAGCTATGACAGGGAGAAATCGCGCTACCTGTACCTCTCATTTCTTTCCAGCGTATTTCCCTGGGCCTTTGAACCACCCGATCGTGTCGGCACCAGGGGCGAACCCCTTTCCACTGCTGACAAATCCATGCGCATAGTCACGGCAAATGAAAGCCACCTGATTGATGTGGCAGGGCTCTTTGACTCGTACCGCCAGTTTTACCATGAGTCAGCTGATCCGAAATTGGCGAAACGCTTTATTGGCAACAACCTGCGCAAGCAACGCTCCATCATTTTGTTGGCGCTGGACACAGAAAATCGACCACTGGGCTTCACCCAGCTCTATCCCGGTTGGTGCTCGGTAGCGGCAGCACCATTGATGACACTTTACGACCTCTATGTAGACCCGGACGCACGGCAGCGCGGGGTTGGCCGAGCCCTAATGACAGCGGCGCAGCAGGTGTCTCGCAAAGCCAAGGCATGTCGTATTGATCTCGAAACAGCAATTGATAATCACCAGGCCCAGGCGCTCTATGAAGACCTGGGCTATGAAAAAGAAAACTCGTTCTACAAATATTCGCTACCGCTAGGCGACTAGACCGCTTCATCCAGAGCGACCTGCATCAGATTCAGAGCCTGACGCAAGGCAGCAACGAGATCGTCCACCTGCTCCCGGGTAATGATCAGCGGCGGCGACATAATGCAGATATTAATCAGCGGACGAACCAGCAACCCAAGGTCGTGGCAGAAGTTATCTACCATTTCGCCCAGTGCATAGTCCTGGGCTAGCAGTTCGTCGCCCATAGCCATATTATCCACACGCATTTCAACCGCAGCCATCAGCCCCGTTCCACGCACATTACCCACTAAGGGGTGGTCTTCCAGTGTTCTCAATTGCTGCTGAAAATACGGGCCAACCTCCCGCACATGCGCCAACAAGTTCTCGCGCTCAAGAATGTCCCAGCTAGCAAGCGCAGCCGCGCAAGACACGGGATTTGCCGACCAGGTGTAACCATTGGAATAGCAATTACCGCCGCCATTTTCACCACTGATTTCAGCCATGAAGGTATCAGAGACCACATAGCCACCCAGGGGCACATAGCCGGAAGTGACTCCCTTGGCGAAGGTAATGATGTCAGGCACCACACCAAACACCTCCTCGGAGGCAAACCAGTGGCCCAGGCGACCAAAGGCGGTGACAACCTCGTCAGCAATATAGACAATCCCATACTTTTTGACGACTTCCCAACAGCGGCGATTGTAGCCCTCGGGCGGAACGATCACACCGCCAGAACCGAGCACGGGCTCGGCGATATAACACATGATATTTTCCGCACCCACTGCAACAATCACACTCTCAAGTTCGGCCACCAGATCATCACAGAAAGCCTGTTCCGTGCGGCCATTACCATGACTGTAAAAACACGGCGCAGTCAGAAAGTGCACCGTATCCTTGATGACATCCATGGCGGTTTTGTCGCGCTCTTTTCCAGTCACCGACGCAGCCAGAAATGTGCTGCCGTGGTAGGCCTTGTCGCGCGTCAGAATGTGCTTTTTATCGGGCAACCCCTTGATATTATTTGCCAGCTGACAAAGACGTAGTGCTGAGTCGACGGCCGTGGAACCACCGGTAGTGAAGTACACCCGATTCAAATCGCCCGGGGCCTTTTCAGATATGCGCCGGGCGAGCTCCACCTCTGGCTCGTTGACCACATTGAAAGCACTGGCAAAACCAAGCGTCATGATTTGCTTGGAAACCGCATCCGCTATTTCCTGTCGACCATAACCGGTTTGCATACACCACATGCCGGCGGGACCGTCGATCATCTTACGACCCTGGTCATCATAGATGTATACGCCCTCTCCCCGGGTCACAATAGGCGTTTCAGCATCTTCTCCCAGGGCTGAAAGATCGGCCCAGGGATGCAGGGAAACTCTGTTGTAGGTGTCGCGCACACTCATACAGTAGCCCCTATATTGTCCTTTAAGGCTTTCAGGTACCAATCGATAAACTGCTGCAAGGTCGCTTCGAACTCAGGATGATAAGGACCTGGTTCAAAGAAACGTGAATTAACCCCCTCACTGTTGCGAGTGATGATGTACTCATCCTCCAGCGTGGTGTGATGCCATAGCCAGGTTAGCTTCTCGACATCGTAGTCAACACCCTCCTGGGCATCCCCATTCACGTACCAGACGATCTCCATGTCAGTAGAAGTCAGGCCGCGAGGAATAAACCGATACAATACACAGTGGTCCGGGTAGTTGAGCATGAAAGTCAGCGGCCCCATCTGGTAGTCCCCTGCCCCTCCGTCGTAGCCCTTGATATGCCCCATGAGCGGCGCCACCGGTTGACCGTCTTTACTGCCCGTTAAAAAGCCCTCGTAAAGTCCGTAGCGACTAGTGTAGGCACAGGCGCCAAAATTATCGGCATCGCCGTAAATGGCGTAATAGTCCGCAGACATACCATCAACACCCGTAACCTCATCACTACGATCCAACATGGCCTGCACAAACTCCTGAGTATTACACTCGAGGTCTTTAAGCGTATGCATACGTGCGTAGGCGCGATGTGACGTGGCGCAGTGGTAGCACTCCAGGTAATTTTCCAGCACCAGCTTCCAGTTAGCATCGACCTTGTAAGTTTTCTTGTGAGCGACCTTGGCATTGGGCAGATCATAGGCCCCCAGCTGCCTGCTCAGGTTGCTCAGCGGACCCTGAAAATCCGGCGCATTTTTGTCGCAGTTGATGAAGATCAAGCCCTGAAAGACCGTGCAGGAGACCTTCTTGAGACCATAGTCAGCTTTGTCGAATCCTTCTTTCATACCCATTTCGCGGGCCGCTTTAAGCTCGCCGTTGGTCTTATAGACCCAGCCGTGATACGGACAAACGAAGGTTTTGCGGTTACCACTGGCATGCTCGCAGACCCGCGAACCGCGATGACGACAGATATTCATCAACGCATGAATTTCGCCGTCTTCATCACGACTGATGATAATGGAATCCTCGCCAACCTCGAAAAGCTGATAGTCACCTGGATTGGGAATTTCAGACACGTGAAAGGTATAAAGCCAGCTGCGATAAATCAGGTTATCCAGTTCTTTTTCATAAACCAGATGGGAGCGATAAAAGTACGAATTAATCGCACGCCCATGGTGCGCCATGGACTCTTCAAGTTTGGCCGCCATCTTTGCAAGAGAATCGTCTACATCGGTTGCGATGAACTTCATGGGCTGAATCCTGCTATCTAAACTGAACACTGAGAGAGCGCAATCCTACTATATTCTATACAGGCGTACAATTTTCTATACGCGCATACAAGCCTGAAAAAAGAGCACAACAACGCCTGACCAGAGGCCAGGCCAATCAGGCTTTACCAGTGATAAGCCCTGCCGGTCAGGAAGGACTAGCGGCTAGTAGGGTAAAGCCGGGGTCTGCCGACGGCGGGGAGGGTCAAATACAGGCGCTGCAAGCACTTTGCAGGACGCCATCACCTTGGTCCAGTGCAGCTCCCGCTGGTAGTAGATTTCGGCAACCAGTTCATCACCCACCGCACCGTGCGGCATCTCCAGCTGAGCCAGAGCCACATTGGTTTTTGCGGTAGGACACCAGGCTGCGGATGTCACCACCCCTACTTGCTTGCCATTTTTGAGAATAAAGGAATTGTTGGCTGGTTTGTTACCTGCAACGTCCAGGATAGCGAACCGGTAACGCGACCCCCTGGACTTCTCCTCCAGTAACGCGCTGCGGCCGTTAAATACAGGTTTGGAAAGGTCTACCAACCAGTCCAGGCCCAACTCAAAGGGAGAACGGGAGCGCCCCCGGCGAATCGTCTCCTCGGCGGGAATAAAATCCACACCGGCCTGAATAAACCCAGTCTCGATACGCGCCAGCTCCAGGGCCTCCATACCAAAGGGCTTGATAATATGCGGCGCACCCGCTTCGAACAAACGATCCCAGAGATCCTCAGCCTTATGCGGCGCTATCCATAGTTCGTAGCCCAAATCACCGGTAAAACCGGTCCTGCTTACCATCAACTGCTCCCCCTCAAAATCAAAGTACTCGATCCCGAAGGGTTTCAGCTGATCCAGACCCGCCAGCCCCATTGCCATTAGCGCAGCGCAAGATGTCGGTCCCTGCACTGCAAGTGCAGCCACGTCCTGGGTCTCTTCCTCAATACTGACATCGAAGCCCTCGGCCGCCCACAGCAGCCAATCAATCGCCCTGGCATAGGCACAGATGCGGTAATCATTGGGGCCCATGTGGAAAATAGTACCGTCATCCAGAACCTGGCCCTCGTCATCGCACCAAACGGTATAGCCCACGCGCTTCTCGCGAATTTTGCTGACATCGCGAGTCACCAGGCGATTGAGATAGGCCTCGGCCTCCGGGCCAGTCACCCGGTATTTGCCCATTGGGCTTAAATCAAAAACGCCGGTGGTACTTCGGACCGCGAAGTACTCCAGTTCCACATCAATATAGGAATTGGGCGTGGTGTAACCTTTCCAGTTACCCCAGCAGTTGGTTTCACATGCCGCCGCCACCCGCGAGTGAAACGGGGTGGTCAGTAACATTCTCTCGTCTGCACCCGCCATTATGCCGCTCCTCCACGCTTGATTATTTCATTGGCCGAATTGAGACCTGCCAGCCCCATCACGCCGCCCCCGGGATGAGATCCCGCACCGCACAGATACAGACCCTCTATCGGTGTGCCGTACTGGTTGGCACCATGGAATGGCCGCATCATCATGATCTGGTCCAGGCTGATTTCACCGTGGTGCCAGTGCCCGCCGGTCATGCCGAACTCCTGCTCAAGATCCTGGGGGGTGAGTAACTCACTGGCCGTCACTTGACTGCGAATGCCGGGCGCATAGCGCTCCAGCAGATCCAGCACGATCCCAATGAAGGTTTCACGATGCTTGTCCCAGCCACCTTCCGGCTCATAGGGCGCGAACTGAACAATGGCGGACAGCACGTGTTGCCCGTCCGGCGCAAGCCCCGGGTCATTAACTGTTGGGACACTGATATCCATAACCGGCGCCGCGGAGTACTCACTGTATTTCACCGCGTTAAAGGCACGCTCGGCGTAGTGCATGTCCGGCGCAATAACCAGGCGATGTCCCGCCAATTCTGCCGACAAACCGGTAAACACTGGCAATCCGTTCAGCGCCAGATGCAGCTTCGCTGTGCCGCTCTTGTTGCGAATACTACTGACACTTCTCACCACACCGGTTTCGATGTTGCGATAGCCCACCAAACGTTTGAATGTAGTCACTGGATCAACATTGGAAACAACCAACCCGACCGGAATCTTCTCACCGCCCGCCAAGGTGACTCCAACAGTTTTACCTGCTTCGGTATCGATACTCGCTACGGCCTCACCGCAGCGAATTTCCACACCTGCGGCTTTACAACTGGCAATCATGGCTTCGGCTAACGCGCCCATACCGCCGCGCAGCTGTGCCGGGCCATCATAACCAAACAAGTTGCCGACTCTGCGATAAAGGTATCCGAAAACGGTATTGGGTGAACGCGGGCCCATATGGGAACCAAGCATGCCATCCAGGGCAAGCAGGGCTTTCAGTCGAGGATGATCAAAGTTCTCCTCCATCACGTCATACATGTTGATCAAAACAATACGCATTAAATCGTTCATATCATTCTTGCCCAACAGCTTTAGCCCCAGACCCAACTTAATGAGGGTGAGGCGATCCGCCAGATTAGATTCGACCAGCTTGGGCGCACGGGTGGCGAAAGCCTTCCCCAGTATTTTGGTGAAGCGCATCATTTTGGCACTGAAGTCAGCGTAAGCCTGCTGATCCTCGGAGGAGATCCCAGCGCCCTCCAGCTTCTGCGCTCGCAAAATGAGGTGATCGCCATCCTCTGCCAAAGACACCGAGGCCAGATCCCGGGCTGCAAACTCAAGTCCATGCTGAGTCAGGGACATTGCGCTCATCACCTGGGGGCTTAGCTGCGTCAACCACTGGGCGCAGGAGGATACAGAGAAACCAGGTGCAAACTCGCGGGTTGCAGCGCATCCGCCAGCCACACCACCGGCTTCCAGCATTAACACCTTGCGGCCAGACTTGGCCAGCGTGTGAGCACACACCAGACCATTGTGGCCGGCACCGACCATTACCACGTCATAGTCAGTCATCGGCATAGCCCTCCGGCACGGTGTTGGGTTTTCGTAGATCTCGCAAAATTTCGCGGGCAGCATTTGCACCCGGTGCCGCCATTACCCCACCACCGGGATGGGTGCCGGAGCCACACATATACATACCCTTCACAGGTCCGCGATACTGGGCATAGCCCGGGAAGGGACGATTAAATAACAACTGATCGAAAGTTAATTCACCCTGGAAAATATTACCCTCGGTGAGCCCTACTTCTGCCTCAATTTCTTTTGGCGTGCGAGTTTCGCAATGCAGAATAAGGTCCTTGAAATCAGGACTATGGGCCGCGATCTGGTCGATCACTGACTTCTCAAAGCCGGCCTTATCTTCAGGCGTCCAATCGTTGCCACGCACCTTGGGCGGACAGTACTGCACGAATACCGTCATCATGTGCTTGCCCGGAGGCGCCATAGTGGGATCGGTCTGTGTCGGAATCAGTACGTCTACATAAGGATCCTTTGACCATGTGCCGTCTTTCCAATCGTCGTAGGCCCGCTCCAGACGAGGCAGAGAATCAGAGAAATGGTAGTCACCAAGCATCAACGGGCTCTTTTTGTTCAGGCCATTGAATGTCGGCAGGCCGTCCAGGGCTATATTCAACTTGCCAGACGAGCCCCTGATTTTGAAGTTTTGGGCCTTTTTCACCACATCAGCAGGCAGATCCTTCTCATCCATGACATCGAGGAAGGTACGCTTGGGGTCGAGGTTGGACACCACAGTATCAGCATACAATTCAGTGCCATTTTTCAGGGCCACACCCTGTGCCTTGCCGTTGCGAACGATAATTTGATCAACATCAGCGTCGCAGATAATTTCGCCACCATAACCCTGCAAGGACTTGGCCAAGGCGCTTGCTACCGACCCCATGCCACCACGGGCAAAACCCCAGGACCCCACGTTACCGTCAACATCACCCATGTAATGGTGCAGCAGCACGTACGCCGTGCCGGGAGAGTAAACACCCAGCGCGGTGCCGATAACCCCGGTACCCCCCAGGTGGGCCTTGATTACATCGGATTCGAAGTACTCGTCGAGGAAATCACCCACACTCTTGGTCCAAAATTTAAGCGCATTAACGAGTCCCGCCTCACCCAGACCCATAAAGGCCTTGCCGTATTCCGTCAGGTCCTTGAGATCGCGCAACTTGAGGGATGTCGGGTCCGGCGGCGTTTTCAACAGGAAAGGGCGAATCAGCCGGGTTTGCTTCATCACATCAGCGGTGTAGCGTTCATAGGCGTTGGCGTCACGCTTGGAGTGGCGTGCCATCTCCCGGTACTGACGTTCGTGATCGTAAAAATTGCCGTAGTAATCGCCATCGCGTTTGAATGTAACCCCACCCCCATATGGCACTACCTGCAAGCCATGGCGCGGTAATTCAAGATCGCGCACTAATTCTGGACGCAGCAGGCTACAGACGTAGGAGCAATTGGAGTATGTCCATCCCTCGTAAAGCTCACGACTAACCGTCGCTCCGCCGATATAGCTGTTTCTCTCCAGCACCGCCACGTCAAGTCCAGCTTTAGCCAGATAGGCGGCGTTGGTCAGGCCATTGTGGCCAGCGCCAATTACGATCGCATCATACTTTTTCACAGCAATGTACGCCCCAGGCGCCCTCTTTGCTCTCTTGAAGATTGGCAAAGAATGCCACGGAGCGATTCGCTCTGTCCAGTATTGAATGAATGGTCATTCATTTCAATTTAAAGGTCAATCATGCTTAAATGTATCCAGATAACAAGCCAACTGGAAACTGCTGTGAGCAACGCCGCCAAAGCGCCACGAGTCCAACCCCCGGAGATACGTCGGGAGCAGTTGATCGATGCCACCATGAAAAGCATTGCTCGCAACGGGCTGTCTGGCACTACCATGGCGGAGGTAACACGCGAGGCCGGCCTGAGTCTGGGAATTGCCAATCTACATTTCAAGAGCAAGGAAAAGCTGCTGATTGAGACCCTGAAGCACATGACCGGGGAGTACCACGGCGGCCAACAGGAAATTTTGGACGGAGACCGCTATCCCAGCGTAGCGGAAAAAATAGAAGCCCTACTCCAGTTTGACTTTTCAACGAGGGTCGCCACTCGAGACAAAATTGCCGTGTGGTTCGCATTCTGGGGTGAAGCCAAGTCGCGCCCTACCTACCAGCGAATCTGCCGGGACATTGATATTCGTGCCGAATCCTCCCTCTCAAATCTACTACAGAACGCCATTGATGAAGCGGGATACACAGATGTAAACGCGGCGACACTTGCAGCCGGCTATACAGCACTAAGCAACGGGCTATGGCTTAATCTATTGCTGACCTCCCAGCCGGCCAAACGCAAACAAGCACGGCAGATTGCCCGGGAATACCTCGCCGGCGCACTCCCCAAGCACGTTAACGCCAGGGAGGCAGGCAAATGAGAGCCTCCTTTTTTGTCGCTGCTGTCTTGACCTTAGCCAGCGCAGCTATGGCCGCAGAAGAGCCGGTGTTAAACATCTATAACTGGGCCGATTACATTGACCCTGCGGTGATCGATGAATTTGAAGCCGAATACGGCATCAAGATCAATTACGACATTTATGATTCCGCAGAGATGGTCGACACCAAGCTACTCACCGGCGGCAGTGGCTACGATGTGGTGACACACGCGTCTACCAACTCAGCGCTTCTGGTACCGATAGGGGTATACCAGCCCGTAGACTATTCACGCCTTGAAAACTGGAAGAACATCGACCCGTCCATCCTCCAGGCCCTTAAAGAAGCCTCAGGTAGAGACACCATAGGCGTGCCCTACATGTGGGGCACCACGGGGTTCGCCTATAACGTCGATATGATCCGAGAACGCATGCCAGATGCACCAGTGCACAGTGCAGACCTGGTATTTGACCCCGATGTGGTAAAACATTTTGCTGATTGCGGCGTAACCCTACTGGAGGGGGCATCAAGCGTTATCCCCTTCGTCATGATTTATCTCGGGCACCCTAATGACTCTGTAGAGCCAGAACACCTTGCCGAGGTAGAAGCACTACTGAGCGCCATTCGCCCCTATATCAAATACTACAGTTCTGCAAAAATGCTACTGGACTTGCCCAGCAAGGAAGTTTGTATCGCTATGAGCTGGTCGGGTGACTATTCGGTGGCCAGTTCCCGAGCAGCCGAAGCAGGCGTGGAAATCCATCTCGCCTATAGCGTACCCTCCGAGGGCTCAACCAGCTGGTACGACATCATGTATATCCCCTCAGATGCACCCCATCCGGATAACGCGCACCTGTTTCTGGATTTCTTGCTCCGGCCTGATGTCATCGCCCGGGCGAGCAACTACACGGGCTACGCCAATGCTAATATGGCGGCGACTGAGCTGGTGGACCCCGCCATTCGTAACGATACTGCTATCTACCCGGACCAGTCGATCAAGGACCGCCTACAAGTGGCCCCGACGCTGGAACCAAAACTGGAACGGCGCCGTTCGCGGGTCTGGACCAAAGTGAAAAGCGGGCTGTAAGGAAAAGCGTCAATGAGTCAGAACAATAACAACGGCGAATGGGTCAGCCAAAGCTGCCAGGGCAGCCCCTGGAAAGATGAGAGCCAGACGCCTTTTATCAAGATCATCGAAGTCACCAAGCGCTTCGGGGATGTAGCTGCTGTGGACAAGGTCAGCCTGGATATCTATCGGGGTGAGTTGTTTACCATTCTCGGAGGCTCCGGTTGCGGAAAGTCTACCCTGCTGAGAATGCTCGCGGGCTTCGAATCGCCGACCAATGGTCGCATTCTGATTGACGGTGTGGACATCACTGACATGCCGCCCTATCAGCGGCCTATCAATATGATGTTTCAATCCTACGCAGTCTTCCCCCATATGAATGTGGCGCAAAACATTGCCTATGGCTTGAAGAAAGAAAAACTCCCGGGTGCTGAGATCAAAGCGCGGGTTGAGGAAATGCTGGAGCTGGTGCAGCTACAGGACTATGCCAAGCGCAAGCCCGATCAGCTGAGCGGAGGACAACTCCAACGCGTGGCATTGGCAAGGGCCTTGGCCAAGCGCCCGAAAGTGCTGCTGCTGGACGAACCACTGGCCGCTCTGGACAAAAAACTGCGAGAACAGACTCAGTTCGAACTGATGAACCTGCAGGACCGGTTAGGCACTACCTTCGTGGTGGTCACCCACGACCAGGAAGAAGCTATGACCCTGGCTACCCGTATTGCGGTGATGAAAGAAGGCAGCTTTATTCAGACTGGCACCCCCGGTGAGGTATATGAATTCCCCTGCAATCACTACGTTGCCGACTTCTTCGGCAATATTAATATCTTCGACGCCACAGTCATCGGCAACAGCGAAGGCAAGGTTGAGGTCGAGCTCGATACCAGCGGCACCAAAATCAATGCACCGCATCATGGAAATATCAGTGAAGGGTCACGAATCCGAATCGGCGTGCGCCCAGAAAAACTATTGATCAGCACCGAACCACCGGTAGGTGAGCAGTACACTGTTACCCGCGGTGTGGTTGAAGATCTGGCCTATTACGGCAATCGCTGTGTCTACCGAGTGCGCTCACACACCGGTCGCGTTATTCAAGTCAGTTCTCAAAATTACCGGCGCAGTGCCGAGTTATTACTGGAGTGGGACGACGAGGTGTATCTCAGCTGGGACACCCAGTGCAGCATGGTCCTGGCCGAATGAGTACGATCGCAAATCCGGGCAACCGGGATCGTTTGTGGCGCACCACCGTCATCGCCCTGCCCTATTTCTGGCTGGGATTGTTTTTCCTGACGCCGTTTGCCATCGTGTTCAAAATCAGTCTCGCCGAGCCGTTAATTGCGCAACCCCCTTTCAGCCCGCTATGGGACTGGGCAGATGACGGAACGCGCAGGCTTCTGGCCACGCTGGACAACTATCTTTTCCTGCTGGAAGACAAGCTGTATTGGGTCAGCTACCTGAAGTCCATCAAAATTGCGCTGATCTCTACCTTGCTCTGCCTGACCCTGGGATTTCCTATGGCTTACGCCATCGCCAGGACACCACCGCCCTGGCGGAACCTGCTTTTACTATTAATCATCCTGCCCTTTTGGACGTCCTTTTTGCTGCGGGTCTATGCATGGATCATCATGCTGGGCAAAGAGGGCCTCATCAATAGCATGTTGATGGGCATTGGAATCATTAACGAGCCACTGACACTGCTGTATACAGACGTTGCGGTGTACATAGGCATCGTCTACACCTACCTACCCTTTATGATCCTGCCACTTTATACGACCCTGGAAAAGTTGGACCTGGATTTACATGATGCCGCAGCAGACCTTGGTGGCAGACCGTTACAGGTGTTTCGCGACATCACCATTCCCGCTGCTATGCCGGGAGTCATCGCTGGCAGTCTGCTGGTGTTCATCCCCGCTCTGGGCGAGTTCGTTATCCCCGCCCTGCTGGGCGGCCTCGATTCGCTAATGATAGGGCGAACACTCTACGATGAGTTCTTTATGAACAGAGATTGGCCTCTGGCCTCTGCGGTTGCAAGCGTACTGCTGTTCATTCTTATACTCCCGATTATGTTATTCCAGCGCCTGCAGCAGGAACCGGAGCAATGAAGCGTTCGTCGACGTTTCTTTACTCTGTGTTAGCCTTTGGCTTCGCATTCCTGTACATCCCGATTTTCGTGATGATGCTTTACTCCTTCAACGACTCGCGTCTGGCAACTGTATGGGGTGGTTTCACCACTCGCTGGTACACGGCGTTGCTAGAGAACGAGCAAATTCTTGATGCCGCCTTACTGAGTCTTGAAATCGCGGTCACCAGTGCCACTATGGCCACCGTTCTGGGGACGCTGGCTGGCCTGGCCATGAATCGTATGGGCCACTTCCGCGGTCGTACGTTGTTCAGTGGCATGATCGCCGCGCCGCTGGTAATGCCGGAAGTTATCACCGGCCTGTCACTATTGTTGCTGTTTATAAGCCTGCAGGAGATCACCGGCTGGCCCGCCAGTCGCGGCGCCAATACCGTCACTATCGCCCACACAACGTTTGCCATGGCTTATGTCGCGGTAGTCGTGCAATCGCGCCTGGCCAGCATGGATCGATCCCTGGAAGAGGCCGCTATGGACCTGGGTGGACGCCCGTTCAATGTCACCTGGGACATCACCTTGCCACTCATTGCGCCGGCAATGGCGTCAGGTTGGCTACTCGCATTTACCCTGTCCCTGGACGACCTGGTGATTGCCAGCTTCACTTCCGGCGCTGGCGCCAGCACCTTACCGATGGTGATATTCTCCAAGGTCAAACTGGGCGTTACCCCCGAGGTGAACGCCTTGGCCACTCTGGTCATTGCCATCGTCTCGATCGGTGTGCTGATTGCCGGCTGGAACATGTTAAAAGGACAACGGAGCTCCCATGAGTAAAGAACTGACAGATTTGGCTATGACCCGGGAAAGCCTTTACGGCACATTTGAGGAGCCCACCTACTCCGGTATCACCAGTTTCATGCGCCGCCGCTACAGTCGCGACCTCAGCGGGGTAGACGTTGCCGTTACCGGCGTGCCTTTTGACCTGGCCACAACAAACCGTCCGGGCACTCGCCTGGGACCCCGAGGCATTCGCGCAGCATCGAGCATTATTTCCTGGGGAGAGGCCGTTGCCGGCTGGAACTTCGATCCCTTTGATGACCTGGCCGTCGTTGACTTCGGCGACTGCAATTTTGATCCCGGCCGACCGGATGAGGTTCCGGAAGCCATCTACCAGCACGCTAGAGACATTTTGAAAGAAGACGTAGCCCTGCTCACTCTGGGAGGAGATCACTTTATTTCCTACCCTCTACTGCGCGCCCACGCGGAAAAACACGGCCCTATTTCACTGATTCACTTCGATGCCCACAGCGACACCTGGGAAGATGAGGAGGGGCGCATTGATCACGGCACTATGTTCTACCATGCGGCCATGGAAGGCATCGTTGATGCATCGCACTCAGTGCAGGTTGGCATGCGAACCTTCAACGCAGATACACATGGGTATCATGTCTATGATGCCGAATGGGTGCATGAGAACGGCGCTGCGGCAACAATAGACGTTATTCGAGAAACCGTCGGCAACCGCCCCTGCTACCTCACCTTCGATATTGACTGCCTGGACCCCGCCTTCGCCCCCGGCACCGGAACGCCGGTAATAGGAGGGCTGAGTACGCACCAGGCACGAAAAATTCTACGCGGCCTGGCAGGTATCAACCTGGTGGGCATGGACCTAGTGGAAGTAGCCCCAGCCTATGATGTCGGCGAAATCACAGCACTGGCAGGCGCAACGCTGGCCCTGGACATGCTTTGCCTTTATGCAAAAAGGCCCACCTGATCGGGCTGGCCACAACGTTCCGGGACGGAACCTACCGTACGCCCTTGCAACGGAAACTGCCCCCGCAATAGCAGCTGGGTTCACCCTGGTGCTTTGGCACACAGGCAAGAGAGTCGTTGACAAGCGCTCGCGCTCTGAACAGACTTCCCGCTCTGGCTTTACTAATAACAAAAGAGGATTTATCAGGACTATGCTCGTCCATCACTTTCTAGAGTACTACGCTCGCAACACACCGGATCTTCCCTGCCTGACACTCGGGGATCAAACAACTACCTACGGTCAGGTGGACACCCTCTCCAACCAGATCGCTCACGGCCTACTGGCACTGGGTATTTCCCATGGCCAGAGGCTTGCCATACTGGGCGAAAACAGCCTGGAACACCTGGTGCTGTTCATGGCGGCCAGCAAGATCGGCGCAGTCACCGTTTCACTGAACTACCGACTGGCGCCGGCAGAGCTGGCATTCATCATCAATGACGCCAATTCCCGGTTGCTGGTCGCCCTGGATGGGATGGAGAGCTCCCTGGAGGGGCTACGCCAGCAAATCGACGGCAATATCTCGGTGCTATCCCATGGCTTTGAGGACACCCTGTTATGGGCCGACTGGATCGCCCAGTACCCAACGGACTCTCCCAACAAGGAACCGGATCCGCAAGACGCCTACATACAGCTGTATACCAGCGGCACTACGGGCAATCCAAAGGGTGTGGTGAGCTCACACTTCAATATGCTGTCTCTGGTCACCATGAACTCGATCACCACGCCACACCGGCCCAGCCCCGGCATGGCGACCATTCTCTGTGCGCCCCTGTTTCATATTGGCGGCGCAGGCTCCATTGCCTATAACATCTACAGCGGAATTCATACGCTGCTGCACAGAACCTTTGAACCTGCGCGAGTGGTGCAGGACATGGAAAACCATCCGGTGAGCAACATATTCATGGTGCCGGCGATGATTATGGCCGTACTGCAGCTACCGGATATCGAACAGCGTGATTTCAGTAAGCTAAAACAGATTTTCTACGGCGCCTCCCCCATATCGGAGACCATCCTGCGACGGGCTATTGAAGTCTTCCAGTGCGATTTCATCCAAATGTACGGCATGACCGAAACAACCGGCACTGTGGTTAGTCTCTCCGCAGACGACCACCGCCTGGCATTGGCGGGTCGACCGGAGCTGCTGCGCTCCTGTGGCCGTACCTCAGTAGGTGGCCAGGCCAAGGTCGTGGACCTTCAGGGCAAGGAGTTAGCTGCCGGAGAAGTTGGCGAGATATGGCTAAAGTCCGACACCAACATGCAGTCTTATTACAATCTGCCGGAGGCCACTGCTGCCAACCTGACTGACGGTTGGGTGCACACCGGTGACGCGGGCTACATGGATGATGAAGGCTACCTCTATTTGAAAGACCGCATGAAAGACATGGTGGTGAGTGGCGGAGAGAACATCTACCCGGTAGAAGTGGAGAACGCCCTGGCAAAACATGATGCAATTGCCGATGTAGCTGTCATTGGTGTACCGGACGACAAGTTTGGCGAGGCCCTATTGGCCTTTGTGGTTTTGAATAGCGCCGCGTCCCTGGAACTGGACGAAATGGTTGAATTTTGTCGCGAGAAAATCGCCGGCTATAAAATCCCCCGGCAACTACAGATCGTCGACGAGCTGCCGCGCAACCCTTCAGGAAAAATTCTTAAGAAGATTCTACGCGAACCGTATTGGCAGAATACTGATCGGGCCATCGGTTAGAAGGGGCCAGGAACCATCACTTCCGGGCGGCGAGTATTTTGCGCCGGGAGTGTTCCATCAACGCCCACAAAATATTACTGGAGCTCACCTGGCCCACAAGTTTGCCCTCTTCAAGCACCGGACGACGGCGCTGGCGACTGTCCAGCATGGACTGGGCCACCTCTACAATGCCATCTGTGGGTGAGCAGGTTACAAGCTCGGTACTCATGGCATCTTTAACCAGTGCATGCTCCGGGTCACCATCATTGTAAAGCGCTGTCAGCACAGCCTGAATGCAATCCAGTTCCGATAAAACTCCAACCGCGCTGCCATGCTCGTCAGTAACGGTTAGGCCGGTAAGCTTGTATTCAACAATCGTTTCAATGGCCTGGATCAGGTTCGCTTCCAGATTGATGGTCAGGGGATTGCGACGCATGCAGTCGCTGATTGTACTGGGTGCTGGCATGAGTAAATTTCCTGTTGTAATAGTGCGCAACTACTATAGCAGGCTAAGCTCATCTGGGCTAAAACGAGGCCTTATAGCCTCGCATCCAAATTATCCCATTACCTTAAGCAGCCTTGCTTTTAGGCGCCGGTCTCTTCGGAGACTTGACCACGCTTTTGCTAGCGGCTTTCTTTCTAGCAGGCTTTTTGCGCGGCGCTGACTTCTTCACATTGTCCGACCCCACCCGATGCTCACGTTTGGCTTCGCGGTCCGAGCGGGTTGGCGGAGGACGACGGCGCGAGGCCCGGGGCCGATGATACTCGGCGGCGTCAGGACGCAGATCACCCGACTCAAAGCGAAGCAACAGTTCTTCCATGGTCCGACTAATCTGCGTGCACAGACGGATAGTTTCCACTTGCGGGTAGGCCGTGCGCTCACCCTCACCCATCAAATCCACAAGATCTTTTTCGGAAAGATGTGACAGCAGTTTACCCGGGTTATACCAGCGAAAATTAGGCACGATATTAATATCACCGCTGTAATCCTGATCCATCAGTGCGTGTACGGTATTCATAGCCATATTAAACCGGGGCCAGCTATCACCCTGCTTTTGCACTACACCGCGATATAAGTTGAGTAGTTCACGGCCCACTCCCACACCAAAGCCACTCAGAGAACGAGCCACTGCGCTGCGCTCCCCTTCGGTGTCGATGAAGGGTGTGGCGATGGGATTTACCATACTGACAATGTAGTGATTAGTGCTATACAAACGCGACAGACGCTTGGCAGGAAGATCGTCGGCAATGGAGCCATCTACCCACCTGCGCGTGGGCAGATAGGGCTGAGCTTCTCCGTGTACATTTTTGGCCATCAACATCACCGGCGGGAACACACCGGGCACGGCACAGGACGCCATCACCGCTGAGCGCACATAGACATTGGGAGACGTGATGGCATTGAGCAAACGCGAGCGCTGGTGGGGTTCTGCCGAAGATACGGTAATACTGATCTGGCGACCGGTTTTCTCATAGGCCTCCTGGAATGTCATATCCGGAACCATACGAGCTATCAATCGTTCCAGGTCACCCACATCAATTTGCGGGTTAGCACCAAAGAACATCCGCGAAAACATGCTGGCTTCGCGCTCTGCCTCGAAGTGGACATTGGCGGGCTCATAGAAATGCTCCAGCTGTCTATCCGTGTGCGTACCCACAACCCCGGCAACCAGCGAACCGGCGCTGGAGCCCGAGATAACCCGTGGCAGCAAACCCCGTTCCAGCAGGGTTTTTACGACACCCAAATGATAGAAGCCCAATACACCACCGCCACTAAGCATCAACGCAGAGCGGCCGAAGCAGATATTGGCCCGGTAGAAAAAGTCGATTTTATCCTGCACATCCAGCTTGTCAGCAGGCAGCTCGGCCAGATAACGCAGTGCGTCGTCCACCTCATCAATATACTGCTCGATAAGCATCTTGGTGCCAAAGTTTGCTTTCCGATAGAGGGTAGAGCGACCCATTCCGCCCATGTTGCCGTGAATACCTTCGTTCAAGGTAAACAACAGCCCCTGATGATCGTGGCGAGCTCGCAAACTACGCAGGCGGTCCAAGCGGAGTCGGATCTGGGAATAGTCGTACTGCTTTGACTGGTCTACTTCGCGCCAGCGCTTGGCACCTGACAACTCATCATGTTCAACAGCCAAACCCTTCCACTCTGAGTAATTCAGAGCATCCAGCATCTGCTTTTGAAGTTTTTTGAGTTTGCTCGCTTTTCTCACCGGATTACCTCTTTGAAACCGCCTGCACTTCGGGCGTATCCCCTTAGCATAAAGCAAATTGTAGACAGCGAACACATAGGAATTTGATCATGGTCAAAGTGTCTAGCGATAAGTTGTACAAAGCACCGGGAGCCACAATTACCCCTGGCACAGCCTGGATCTGGACTTTATCGCCAATATCAGTGATCGAACGGGTAAATTGACCTAGAATGTAGCGATCTCCCTGAAAAAAAACAAAAGTGAGACCTCTTTGCGCCCTTATCTGACCGTTATCCTTATCCTGATGGTGATTTTCGGCTCCATCGCCGGCTATCTCTATAACCAGTTCCAGACTCTGGCCAATACAGATTTCACACCGCCACCTATTTTGGTGAGCGCCACCCGGGCCAAACTGGAGACCTGGCCGTCCACACTGGAAGCTGTTGGCACGATACGCGCGGTCCGCGGCGCCAAACTGGCCGCCGAAACCAGCGGTGAAATTATCGCTATCTCGGTCACGTCCGGCCAGCAGGTAAATGCGGGAGAATTACTCTTGACGCTCAACGACAGTGTCGAGCAGGCCAGCAAAAAGCGGCAACAAGCTAATTTGGTGCTAGCCAGGCAGTTGCACGAGCGCGATGCCAGTTTGGTGAAGCAGAAGTCAATTCCCCAGAGTCAGTACGACCGCTCCCGGGCAAACCTGGATGCTGACATTGCCACCCTGGCGGAAATCGAGGCCCGCTTGGACAACAAACGGATAGTGGCGCCCTTTCCCGGCACTCTGGGGATTATCGAAGTGAAAACAGGTGACTACATTGAGTCGGGAACTGCAATCACCACCCTGCAGGACCTGACGCAACTCGAAGTAGACTTTTCGGTGCCCGCTCGCTACTTCGGACAATTACGCCGTGGACTCACTATCGGTCTGCAAACAGCCGCGTCCAGTGAACAGTTTTCAGCAACACTGGAAGCCATGGATGCGACAGTAGATCAGGCCACCCGCAATCTCGCCCTGCGAGCCCGCGTATTGGAAAACGAGGGTTTACTGCCCGGCATGTTCGCGCAGTTGACGATTGATCTTGACCGACCCAGAGAGCTGGTTACCGTGCCCGAAACTGCGGTGACTTACTCTTTGCAAGGCAACACCGTTTACGTCATTGAAGAGGGCCCCGATGGCATGACAGTCACCCCTCGAGTAGTGCAGTCAGGAGCGGTGAAGAACGGTCGTATCGCCGTGACCGATGGGCTAGAGTCAGGCGACCGCGTGGTCAGCGTTGGCCAAAATAAGCTGTACCGCGGCGCCCGAGTTACGCTACAAGAAAACTCACCGGATTTCACCCAATGAGATTCACTGACGTTTTCATCCAGCGGCCGGTGCTCGCCATCGTCATCAGCTGCCTTCTGCTACTGCTTGGATCCGCGTCATTTTCCAAAATCGGTCTGCGCCAGTTTCCGGAACTGGAGCGCAGTGTGATCTACGTCAACACATACTACCCCGGCGCATCAGCCCGCACTGTACAGGGATTCGTCACCACGCCTTTGCAGGTCAGGATCGCCGGTGCACGCGGTATTGAATACATGAGCTCTGAGAGCAATCCCGGCGCTTCGAGCATCACTGTTCATGTTCGCCTGGGCGAAGACAGTACCAGCGTACTTAATGAGGTGATCGCCAAGGTCAGCGAAGCCAGGGGGGATCTGCCCAGAGATATAGAAGAGCCTATTGTCTCCGCCAGCGGTGGCGGTGATGGTTTGATCTGGCTCGGCTTCTATAGCGAGCAGATGACCCTGTACCAGGTCACTGACTTTTTGATGCGCAGCGTTCAGCCGGAACTGGCGACGCTTCCCGGCGTGGGCAAAGCCAACGTATTCGCCTACAAACTGGCCATGCGCATCTGGCTTGACCCGGTGCGCATGGCTGCACTGGGGGTTACCGCCACTGACATTAACGCCGCTATTAAGCGGGATAATTTTATCTCGGCCGCGGGGGCCACCGAAGGCAACCTGGTGAGGGTAACTGTTGATGCCCGAACCACTCTGCAAACGCCGCAAGAATTCAGCAATCTGGTGGTACGCCAGTCCGGTGACGAACGCATACTGCTGGGCGATGTGGCCGATGTTGAACTGGATTCCGAGACCGATCAGATCAAGTCCCTGTCCAGCGGCAAAGCTACGGTATTCCTGTCAATCGCCACCACCCCGGACGCCAACCCACTGGACGTCTCCAGAGCCGTGCACGCGACCCTGCCGAGAATCCGGGCAATGCTGCCGGCGGACATGGAGATGCTGATCGACTGGGACGGCAGCGTGGTCATCGATGAAGCCATCGGCCAGGTAGTCACCACCCTGTTTGAGGCAGCATTAATCGTCATCCTGGTGATTTACCTGTTCCTGGGCTCATTGCGGGTGGTACTGATTCCACTGATAGCCATTCCCTTGTCATTGGTAGGGGTCGTATTCCTGATCATGGCGATGGGTTTCAGCCTTAACCTGCTGACTCTGCTGGCCATGGTAATCGCCATCGGCTTGGTGGTAGATGACGCCATTGTAGTAGTGGAAAACGTGCATCGTCATATTGAGGAGGGCGCGACCCCCTATGACGCAGCAATAGCAGGAGCCAGGGAGGTGGCCTGGCCAGTAGTCGCCATGACACTCACTCTGGCTGCGGTATACGCGCCCATTAGTTTTATCGGTGGGCTGACCGGCGCATTGTTTAGCGAGTTCGCCCTGGCACTGGCTGGAGCCGTGCTGGTATCGGGCGTGGTTGCGCTCACCCTGAGCCCCATGATGTGTTCAAGAGTACTCAAGGATGCGGCGCATCAGGGACGTTTCGCCAACTGGTTGGACCATCGTTTTGAGGCCCTGATTCAACGCTATCAAAGGCTACTGGGTAGCTGTCTGGACAATCGCGGAGCGGTGCTGCTATTGGCCGCAGCATTACTGGCTAGCCTGCCAGTCATGTTTCTCCTGGCACAACAGGAATTGGCACCAGAAGAGGATACCGGCGGGGTCTACATCACCGGGAGTGCACCGCGCTACGCCAATCTGGCGTACCAGGATTTCTACCTCGCACAGGTCGTCGACATCTGGAAAGAAATCCCTGAATTCAGTCACAGCTGGCAGGTGATCGAGTCGAACAGCAACTTTGGTGGTGTCACTTTACACCCCTGGGACGAAAGAGAGCGCAGCCAGCAAGAACTGCTGCTGGAGCTACAGGAAAAGCTTTCGCAAATCACCGGCATGGAGCTGTTTGCCTTTGGCGAGCCGGCACTACCCGGCTCTGACGCAGGCTTGCCAGTCAGTTTTGTCGTGGCCTCCACTGCCGACTACCGGGAAATTATACAGGTGGGTGAGGAGCTACTCGCAGCTGCCAGGGAATCGGGGCTGTTCGCCTTCGTCACCCAGAGTCTCAATTTTGACCGACCTGAAATCACCGTGGAGATTGATAGAGACAGAGCATCGCGTCTGGGGATCTCGATGCAGGAGGTGGGCGAAACCCTGGCGGTAATGCTGGGTGAGGCTGAGGTAAACCGGTTCACCCTGGAAGGCCGCTCCTACAAGGTAATACCCCAGGCAGGCAGAGATTTTCGCCTAACCAGTGATGAACTGGAGCGCTACTACCTACGCACGGACAGCGGTGTACTGGTGCCCCTTTCTGCCGTGGTAACGCTGGGTTCACGCGTAGAACCGAATTCCCTGTACCAGTACCAGCAGCTCAACAACACCACCATCCAGGGCTTCATGATGCCTCCCAATAGCCTGGGGGCAGGGCTGGAGTTTCTGGAAGAGAAGCTGAATGAAATCGCGCCCGCAGGCTTCCGTATTGGCCACACCGGGGCGTCGCGGCAATTCGTCCAGGAATCGGCCTCATTCCCGATACTGTTTGCGCTATCGCTGACCCTGATCTTCCTGGTGCTAGCCGCCCAGTTCAATAGCTTTCGCGACCCACTGGTGGTGCTGGTTACCGTGCCCCTGTCCATCTTCGGAGCGGCTGTGCCAATTGCATTGGGCGTTGTCACCCTCAACATCTACACCCAGGTTGGGTTGTTAACCCTGATCGGCCTGATTAGTAAACACGGGATTCTTATTGTCGAGTTTTCCAACAAACTGACAGCCCAGGGGATGGACCAACGCGAAGCGGTAATGCAGGCAACATCCAAAAGACTGCGGCCGATACTCATGACCACCTTTGCTACCGTACTGGGCGTCTGGCCGCTGGTCATTGCCAGTGGCGCAGGCGCGCAAAGTCACTTCAGTATTGGCTTGATGATCACTTCCGGAATGCTGGTGGGAACGCTGTTCACCCTGTTTGTTGTCCCGGTGTTCTATCTGCCTTTTAGCGGCAAGGCAAAGCAGCGAGCGGCGAATCGGACAGGCACAGCTCTCGCCGGGACGAGGCCAAGCTAAACGCGCCTAGTCGGGCTTATCGTCCGATCGCGATCCACCTTTGTACTCCTCCATCAGATGACGCTTATAGAGCTTGCCATTGTCCAATCGAGGTAACTTGGGATGAAAATCCAGAGCCTTGGGCAACTTGATGTGTGACAGACGCTCGCGCAACCACTCCATGATTTCGATGGCGGTTTCGTCTGTAGCATCTGCCCAATTCATGGGTTCCACCACCGCCTGCACTTTTTCGCCAAATTCATCGCAGGGAATACCAAACACAGCAACGTCCGCTATCTTTTCGTGGGTGATCAACAGGTTTTCGATTTCCTGGGGATAGACATTCACCCCTCCGGAAATGATCATGAAGTTTTTACGATCCGTGAGGTACAAAAAGCCGTCTTCATCCAGATAACCCACGTCACCGGTAGTTGCCCAACCCTCTTTACTGTAGGCACCCGCAGTCTTTTCGTCTTCCTGGTGATAATGGAACGTCGCCTGGGCGCCGCCAAAGTAAATGCTACCCACCTCGCCGGTGGCTAATTCCTTGCCATCATCATCGAGAATATGTAATTCCCCTGATACAGCAGGACCCACCGAACCCCTGTGAGTCAACCAGGAGCCAGAGTCAATCATGGTCGCGCCTATACCTTCACTGGCGGCATAATATTCAACAACAACCGGGCCCCACCATTGAATCATCTTATCCTTTATCTCAATCGGGCAAGGCGCTGCCGCATGAATCGCAAACTGCATGGAGCTAAGGTCATATCGATCTCGCACTTCCTGGGCGAGTTTGAGCATGCGAACGAACATAATAGGCACCCACTGACTATGCGTCGCACGGTGCTCCTCTATCAGAGCCAGGGCGCGCTCGGGATCAAACTTTTCCATGATCACGGTAGTCCCACCCTGATACAGAGTCATCATGTTGTAGTGCAAGGGAGCTGCGTGATACAGCGGTGCCGGTGACAGGTAAACCGTTTCCTCGCCAAAGCCGAACAATTTTCCAATCATGGTAGCCATGGGCGGCGTATCCACTTCATCGTGGGCCGGGGGCACCAGAACACCCTTGGGCTGACCGGTGGTACCTGAAGAGTACAACATGGGAACGCCATTTTTCTCGTCTGCGATCGCCGTATCTGGCTGCAGGCTCAACGCCTCCTCCCAGGAGTCGAAACCATCGATGATACCGCCAACCATGAGAAAGTGCGCAACAGCAGTTGCATCATCCCTGACCTGCCCTACTGTCTCTTTTAGCGTGTGTGAACCAATAAAAAGCTTCGCCTCACAATTGGACAAAACATAGGCTGCCTCGTCACGTTTCAGGTGAGTGGCTATGGGCGTAAAAATCAGGCCAGAGCGCTGAGCAGCCCAGCATATCTCTAGAAACCGGGCATTGTTTTCCATCATCAGCGCAATATGATCGCCCGCTTGCAGCCCGAGAGAGCGAAACAGCTGCGCGCCCTGATTGGAGCGTTCGTCCAACTGCCGGTAGGTCACCATCTCGCCTGAATCGCCCATAATGAGCGCGGGCTTGTGAGGAAAGGTTTTTGCGGTAGCACTGGGATGTGGCATGAAGAATATCCTACGGTTAACACTTATCCACAAACACTAAAGGGTCTTGTCTGGCAAAGCAACCGGATCAGCGTTTACGCATTAATCCCTGCTGCATAACAGTTGCGACGTGCACGCCTTCACGGGTATAGAACCGCCCCCGCACCAGCGTTCTACCGCCGCTATTACGCTCCAGATCCGCCGAATGCAGCAACCACTGGTCGGTGCGGCAGTCTGCATGGAACCACATTGCGTGATCCAGGCTCGCCACTTGCAATTCCCTGTCCCAGTAGGAGCGGCCATGCTCTATCATGCCCGCATCAAGCAGCATGGTGTCTGAGAAGTACGCCAGCATGTTGCGATGCACCATGGGATCATCCGGCAGTAAATCGGTGGTCTTCATCCAGTTAAACAACTGGCCGCGACGCTTCTCAGGGCTGGCCCAATTAATAGGGTGAACCATGCGCACATCAAGGTCCTGCCCCGTGGTGATCATGAAGTCTTCGTTGAAATGGCCGTCTGCCATAGCACGCGAACGCTCCGACAGCAGATCTTCCGGGCCAGGAACATCGGGCAGAGGCTCCTGAAAGTCAAAGCTGTCGTCGGGTTTTTGAAACGACATCGAAGAGACCAGGATAGTGCTGTCATCCTGCGAGGCCACCACCCTGCGGGAATTGAAACTGCCGCCATCCCGGGCTCGCTCTACCTGGTAGTGTATGGGGCGATCCGTTTTGCCCTCACGGAGAAAATAGGCGTGCTGGGAGTGCACAGCGCGATCGGCGCCCACGGTTTGCTGCGCCGCCTCCAGGGCTTGCGCCAATACTTGCCCACCGTAAACTCGAAAGCCTTTCGGGTGCATGATCTGGCCGACATAGCCGTCTTCACCAGAAGGTGTCAGGGTCAGGGTGTCCAGCAGCTGCTGCAGCATAGTAATCGTCCGGCTAGTAGAATTTAAGCGAGCGGCCATTATCCAGATATCCGATTCTGTGCCAAACTTATACGGAACTATTTTTTTGCTCAGGACTATTCATGAATCAGGACATATCCCCAGCCACACTACGCCAGGCTATTCGCAGCGGCGAATTTACTGGCAACACCTCCGGCTACTCTCCAGGCTTTGTCCAGTGCAATCTGACAATACTGCCGGCCGACTGGGCCAATGACTTTTTACGCTTTTGCCAGGCAAACCCAAAACCCTGCCCACTGATAGCCACCTCTAACGCCCCCGGCGATACAGGCTTACCTCTTTTGGGGGATATTGACATACGCACTGATGTGCCAAGCTACCGCGTTTTCCGCGATGGCGTATTCGACGAAGAAGTAGCGGATGTTTCTCGATACTGGCGGGACGACCTGGTCATATTTGCATTGGGCTGTTCTTTCTCCTTTGAAGAAGCACTGTTAGCGGATGGTCTGGACGTACGTAATGTCAGCGCTGGGGTCAACGTGCCCATGTATCGCACCGACATTGACTGCACCCCCGCCGGCCCCTTCGGGGGCAAAATGGTTGTCAGTATGAGGCCCTTCAAGGCGGCGGATGCGATACGTGCTGTGCAGATTTGCACTCGCTTCCCGTCGGTACACGGAGCCCCGATACACCTGGGCGACCCTGGACTGATTGGGATCGATAATCTTGACCTACCGGATTACGGCGATGCTGTCAGTATGGCCGAGAACGAACTACCCGTGTTCTGGGCCTGCGGAGTAACACCGCAGGTGGCGCTGGAGAAGGCCAAGCCTCCCTTCGCCATCACCCACAGCCCCGGGCACATGCTGGTAACGGATTTACGCAACAGCCAGTTGGCCGTGTTGTAAACAGGTGAAATAGACATGCTACTCAATTGTGATCTGGGCGAAAGCTACGGCAGCTGGACCATGGGACTGGATGCAGAGGTGATGCCTCACATCGACCAGGCCAACGTGGCTTGCGGCTTTCACGGCGGCGACCCACTCACCATTCGCAATACCCTCGCCCTGGCAGCCAAGCACGGCGTCAGTGTGGGCGCTCATCCAGCCTACCCTGACCTGGTAGGATTCGGGCGTCGCTCCATGGCATTGAGCGCAGAGGAAATTATCGCCAGCTTGCAATACCAGGTAGCGGCACTAGACGGTATGACCCTGAGTGCAGGCTTAACATTAGCCTATGTAAAACCCCACGGCGCTCTGTACAACGACATGATGGCAAATCAGGAAGTGCGCACTGCCATTATGCAGGCGCTGGCGACTTATCACAGACCCCTGCCCTTGATGCTGCAGGCTACCAACGAGGCAGATGCTCACAAAAGTGAGGCTGCCGGACTAGGGATTGAGCTGTTGTTTGAGGCATTCGCCGACCGCTGCTATGACGATGACGGCAAGCTACTGTCCCGGCGCAAGCCAGGCGCTGTGCATAACCGGGAGAAAATGCTGGCCCAGGTGGCACAGTTAAAAGATCAGGGCACCTTGACTACTGTTAGCGGCCAGACCCTTGCACTGGCGCCGGATACATTGTGTGTACACGGCGACAATCTTGAAGGCGTCCAGGCCATTCGCGAAATCCGTACTCTGGTCAAAGCGAGCTAACTGAACGTGGAACTGCACTGCGCTGGCGAAAATGCCGTCATGCTCTATCTGGGTGAAGAGACCAGCCCGGCAGTGTCTGCCCGTGTGCAGGCCGCGGCCATTGCCGTACAAGCCAAGCTGGGCGACGACCTCATCGACCTGGTGCCCTCCTACGCCTCTTTACTGATTATCTACAATCCTCTGACCACGGACCATATGTCGGTTGCACACCGGGTCCATGAGTGCCTGGAAAAGCTGGATACTGGCGAGGCATCCGAAGGCAATACTATTGTATTACCTGTGTATTACCACCCAGAGGCCGGTGAAGACCTGGAGGCGCTGGCAGAGCGCGCCGCCATCAGTGTGGACGATGTCATCAAGTTACACAGTGAAACCGAGTACCGGGTTTACGCCATCGGCTTCGCGCCGGGCTTTGCCTACCTTGGCCAGGTTGACGAACGCATTGCCGCCCCGCGTCTGGCCACACCCAGGCAGAAAGTACCTCGCGGTGCAGTCGCCATCGCCGACCGCCAGACAGCCATTTATCCCGCCGTGTCCCCAGGTGGATGGAACCTTATAGGACGCTGCCCGGTACGTATGTTCAACCCTGATGCCAAGCCCACCATGCCCATCAGCGTCGGCGATCGGGTTTGTTTTGAGCCTATCGACAGGCAACAATTTTTGTCACTGGGGGGCGAGCTGTGAGCCTGAAAGTGACGCAACCTGGAATCCTCAGCCTTCTTCAGGACAGCGGTCGAGTCGGTCAGCACCGCATAGGCCTCACCAATGGTGGCCCGCTGGATCCACAGGCTTTCGCCTGCTGTAACCAACTGCTACAGAATCCCGCTGGCGCCACTGCCATTGAAATCAGCTTTGGAGGACTACAACTGGAAGCAACTGTAGACACCTACATCTGCTTGACCGGCGCAGTTATGACCCTGCGCATCAACAACCAGGAACAGCCACGCTGGGAAGTGCTGGCAGTGAAGGCCGGTGACAGTATCGGTGTTGAATATGCCGAGCAGGGTTGTCGTGCCTATTTAGGTGTCGCCGGTGGTTTTCAAATTCCCGAGAGCTTTGGCAGTACCGCAACCGTGGTGCGCGAAAAAATTGGCGGACTCAATGGCGACAAACTACAAGCAGGAGACGAACTTCCCTGCGCCGAAGTCACCCAGTGTCGCCGGCTCTACCTGCCGATCGACAAGCAACCCTACTATCAGGAAACGATCACAGTAAGAGTAATACCCGGCTACCAGCAAAAGCACTTTAGTCGCTACCAGCAACGTCGCTTTTTCAGTCACAGCTTTGCCGTCTCAGACCGTTGTGATCGCATGGGCTACCGACTGGAAGGACCTGCCATCGAATGTGACATAGAGGGCATTTTGTCTGAAGGCATCTGTTTTGGTGCAATCCAGGTCCCCGCAGATGGACAACCCATCGTGCTACTCAATGACAGGCAAACGATTGGCGGCTACCCGAAAATTGGCTCCGCCTTGTCGCTGGACTGCGCCCGCCTGGCACAATTACGCCCCGGGGGAACCGTTCACTTTGCACCGATCAGCCCCCACGGAGCACACAATGCTTTACACCTGGCGGAGAGTTTTAACGATCGTCAGTCATTATTGGAGCGCCAAGCTTGAACGAACTGGAACTGAGCACGCTGATCGAAACTGCACTGGTCGCGCGCAACTTACGTGGCATGCAGGTAGCAAGGGAGGCACTGGAACCAGGCTATTACCTGCGGGCAGCCAGGGTACTCAAAGACATTGACGGTAAAGTGCTCATAGGAACTGGCTTTCCAGTGACCGATACTTTTGAAACCGACGGCCCGGTTGGGGCCATTGCCCTCTACAAGACTCTGGAAAAACTGGGCGCGGAGCCCTGGTTGGCCTGCGGCCCTCCTCTTTCAAAGTGCCTTGATGGGGATTACCGGGTTCTGGAACTGGCCGCTCGCAGCTTGGCGACCGCAGAAGAGGAAGCCAGGGTTAATCTGGAGAAACTCAAGCCTGCTGCAATTGTATCGATTGAACGACCAGGGCTAAGCGCCGACGGCTGTTACTACAACATGCGCGGTGAGAACATTACTGCTCGCAGCGCCTTTTTTGATCCCTATCTGTCTGCGGCCACCTGCCCCACCATGGCGATCGGTGACGGTGGCAATGAAATCGGTATGGGTAATATTCGCGACGCAATTGCGACCCTGGATATTAATGCTGCCGAAACCGGTTGTGACGAATTACTGGTGGCCGACGTATCCAACTGGGGCGCTTACGGCCTGATCGCGCTACTCGCCTATTGGCGAGGCGAGGATATGTTGTCGCAACTATCGCCACGAAGCATTCTCAGTTACTTGTCGGCTCACGGCAGTGTTGACGGGGTGACCCGGGAGAACACCCTGACCGAAGACGGTCTTGAAGCCGAGGAAGGACAGCAGGTCATAGACGAATTAAGGGCCCTTACAGGCTTCTAACAAGGTATTCATTATTATAGCCCTCAACAAGGGCAGAAAATTCAGGCAACAGGTGAACGACATGAGCATTGTGTATTTAAACGGCGACTACATGCCAATGGAAGAGGCAAAGATCTCACCAATGGACAGGGGATTTCTGTTCGGCGATGGCATCTACGAGGTAGTGCCCTCTTACGACGGCAAGCTAGTGGGTTTTACACCACACCTGGAGCGCATGCAGGATGGCCTGGATGCAATTGAAATTAAAATGACAGTTGATCATGCGCAGTGGCAGGAAATCTCCGAGCAACTAGTTGAGCGTAACGGCGGTGGCAACCTGGGGATTTACTTCCACGTCAGCCGTGGCGCGGACAGCAAGCGCCACCATGCCTATCCGGACAATATCGAGCCCACTCTCTACGCCTTCGCCTTTGAGATCCCCCCGGCTCCATTGCCGGAAAAAAGTGCGGCTACACCCTACACCGTTTCTATTGCTGAAGATCTGCGTTGGAAACGCTGCAATATAAAGTCCACTGCATTGCTGGGCAACGTCATGCACTATCAAGACGGCCACTCCCAGGGTCACTCAGAAACCATACTTTACAACGAGCAAGGTGAACTGACCGAAGCGGCAGCTTGCAACGTCTTCGTGATCAAGAATGGCATTGTCTCTACCCCCTTACTGGATCACCAGAAGCTGCCGGGAATTACCCGCCTGATGCTGCTGGAAATTCTGCGCAAAGACGGCAGTATCCCTGTCCAGGAGCGCGTAGTGAAGTTGGCAGAAATAAGCGACGCAGATGAGGTATGGATTACCAGTTCGTCCAAGGAAATCGCTCCTGTAATTGAGATCGACGGCAAGCCCGTGGGAAATGGCGGCGTAGGTGATGTCTGGCTGGCAGCGCAAACTCTGTATACCGAGCACAAGTTCGACTTCTGATGGCACGCGCCAACCAGGCCAGACTGGACCTTTACGCACTGCGTCATAACCTAGCTCACGCCAGGCAACTGGCGCCGCGGGCCCGCGTTATGTGCGTAGTCAAAGCCAATGGCTACGGCCACGGTGCGCTACACATGGCGAGCGCACTGGATCCTCTGACAGACGCACTTGCTGTCGCCTGTATTGAAGAGGCTATCGAATTGCGCGATGGCGGCATCAAGTCTCCCATACTGCTGCTGGAGGGCACTTTCCAGGCAGAAGAACTGATCACCGCTGCGCAGCAGAATTTCTGGGTCATGATAGAGAATCGCCAGCAACTTGAATGGTTGGAGAAGGCGCGGTTATCAGCGCCAATCACCTGCTGGTTGAAAGTTGACACCGGCATGCACAGACTAGGCGTTGACCCCGCAGACGCCGCAGAGTTTCACCTGCGGCTGAGCCTATGCGAAAACCGCACGGGAGACCTCGTCACCTGCACCCATTTCGCCAGTGCAGATGAGCTGGACAAGCCACAAACATCAGAACAACTTGCCCTGTTCGAAAGCATCACCGCTAACTTACCAGGGCTTCGCAGTGCCGCTAATTCTCCCGGACTGCTGGGCTGGCCAGCCTCCCATTTTGATTGGATTCGTCCGGGCTACATGCTCTATGGAAACTCTCCTTTTCCACAGGCACATCCCAACACAGAGACACTGCGACCGGTTATGACTCTCTGCTCCGCGGTTATCTCGGTCCGTGAAATTCCTGCCGGCGAGTCGGTGGGCTACGCAGCAAACTGGACCGCTGCGCGACCCTCGCGTATTGCCACAGTTTGCGCAGGCTACGGTGACGGCTATCCCAGACTCGCTGCCAATGGCACCCCAGTGCTGGTCAACGGCCAGCGCGCCCCTCTGGTGGGGCGTGTTTCCATGGATATGATTACAGTGGATGTCACCGATCTTACTGAGGTCAATATCGGCGACGAGGTCATACTATGGGGCGAGGGTTTGCCCGTTGGTGAAGTCGCCGCGCACGCCGGCACCATCGGCTATGAATTGACGACCCGAATGCCGCCGCGCACACCGCGTGTTACCGCGGGCTAATCGACTCTACTTTGCAGCCCTGGCTCACCGTGCTTAAATCACGGTATGCCAACAATAAAATTCACCCTGAAAGTTCTACTTGGGTTTGCACTGGTCGCCCTGCTCACGGCCCTCGCAACCGGGCTCTGGTTGCGGCACGAATTCTCACGTATTCAGTCAGAGGGAGCAGATAGCCAGTACTGGCAATCAGTTCCGGTACGTGCGGCTGGCAACGCTGTAGAAAGTGCAGGCACCTGCACGCGGCAGTACCCTGAAAAACGTGCGTTTTTTGGCGCGCTGCATGTTCACACCGCTGCTTCTTACGACGCCACGGCGTTTGGCACCATGACAACAGTAGATGACGCCTACCGCTTCGCCAGGGGGGAAACTCTACCGCTGCGTCTGCGCAGTGACCCAGCGGACTTTCAGCCTCCTATGATCACGATCAGTTCACCGCTGGACTTCATGGCAGTCACCGACCACGCCGAATCCCTGGGTGAAATTCGCCTGTGCTATAGCCCAGATACCACCGCCTATGGATCACTGGTCTGCAAGCTATACCGGGGAGACGTGAAGTTGCCGGCGGCGGACGATATGCAGCCCATTTTGCGACTGGCCTCGCTGGCTATTTTTGGGAAAGATCGCTCTCGGCAAGTGTGCGGCGACGACGGCAGTCTCTGTCGGGATCAGGCCGCCGCGGTCTGGCAAGAAAATCAGCGCAGCACAGAGCAATGGCATGACCACACAGACAACTGCAGCTTCACCACACTGCACGCTTATGAGTACACCCTGGCTGAGGAGTCCTCCAACCTGCATCGCAATGTTATTTTCAGTTCTTCTTGGGTACCTCAGGCAGTGATCAGTGCCAAAGACGCGCCAGTCCCTGAACGACTTTGGAGCTGGCTGCGTGACACTTGCATCAATGGTGACCAGCACTGCGATGTCCTGGCTATACCGCATAACAGCAATTGGAGCAGCGGCCGGATGTGGTACCCCTACAGCAACAGGGAGGAATTGGATTTGCAGACTCAAATAGCGCAAGCGCACCTTAGAGCTGAGCTAGAACCACTGGCGGAAATACTGCAAACCAAAGGTGACTCTGAATGCCGCAATGGCATCGCCAGTGTCTTTGGGCCAGCGGACGAATTCTGTGACTTCGAAAAGCTGCGATCTCCAACAGAGCCAATGGAAGATTGCGGAGAAAAATTTGGCAGTGGAGGCATGATGCTGCGAGGCTGTACCTCGCGCTACAACTTTGTCCGCTACGCCTTGGCCGCCGGCCTCAAGGAAAAGTCCACACTGGGCGTGAACCCATTCGAATTGGGTATTGTTGCCGCCACCGACACGCACAATGGCATTCCCGCAGCGGGAAGCGAACGCAACTACCTCGGTTCCCATGGTATCGACCGCAATGTACTGAGCCGACTGGAAGGACGCACTGAAGTGCCTGGCGATATCGGCGCCGGTTCGCCAGTGCGCTATAATCCCGGGGGCCTTGCCGGCGTGTATGCGCAGCAGAACTCACGACAGGCACTTTTCAACGCAATGAAGCACAGGGAAACCTTCGGCACCAGCGGACCGAGAATCACACCTCGGTTTTTCGCCGGTTGGAAATTACAAGGCGTCGACTGCCAATCTCCCGAGGTGCTTGCCCAGGCTTATCGCGGAGGGGTCCCCATGGGCTCAACGCTTACTAGACAGTCAAACAATGAAAGCCCCATATTTATGGCCAGCGCCAGCCGTGATCCCCGCGACGGCAGTAACATGCTGCAACGCATCCAAATCGTAAAATCCTGGGTGGATTCCAATGGAGCAACCCGGCAAGCGGTGTACGACATTGCCGGCGACCCCAACAACGGAGCCGACGTTGACCCACACAGCTGCGCCGTTGTGGGTTCAGGCTTCAATCAGCTTTGTGCCACCTGGCGTGACCCCGAATTTGACCCAAACACTGCTGCGGTGTACTACAGTCGAGTCCTGGAAAATCCCAGCTGTCGCTGGAGCCGCTGGGACTGTATCGCCCTGCCGGACGCAGACCGCCCTGCCAGCTGCAGCGACCCGGAGCTGTCCTGGAAAATCCAGGAGCGCGCGTGGACCTCTCCAATCTGGTATTACCCTGAATAACCTGGAAATTATGCGCCGACTCACCGAATCATTTAACATGAGTGCTCAGCGGCAAGAACAGGGATGCCCATAACCTTGGTAGACCAACAGCTAGATCCACTTCCTGACGGCAGCCTGCTAGCAGCAATCGATTTGGGCAGTAACTCATTTCACCTGATCATTGCAAAAATCGAGCACGGTGAAATGCGCCCGATGGATGCACTCGCAGAAAAGGTCCAGCTCGGGGCCGGCCTCGAAAACGGCTTGTTGTCTGCCGAGTCTATCGAACGCGGGCTCAAATGCTTGTCGCGTTTCGCCCAGCTACTTGAAAGCGTGGAGCCACAGCGTATCCGTGTGGTGGGCACAAACGCGCTGCGCCAGGCTAAAAACCGTCTGGACTTTACACTCCCCGCCCGCGAGATCCTGGGCACCCGCGTGGACGTGATCTACGGCAGGGAAGAGGCACGACTGGTATATCTGGGCGTCGCCCACACGCTGGCGGATGATGCCCAATCGCGGTTGGTAGTCGATATTGGTGGCGGCAGTACAGAATTCATAATCGGCGAACGTTTCGAACCACAAAGACTGGAGAGCCTGCAAATGGGCTGCGTTTCCTCCAGCCGAGATTGCTTTCCCGGTGGATTTATCAGCGCCGAAAATTACCAGCGTGCCTATAACCAGGCGAGACTTGAAACCTCGCATATCCGCTACCGATATAGCGCAAGCCACTGGGCTGAATGCGTTGGGTCCTCGGGAACATTAAACGCCATAGAAGGCATCGTCATGCAGAACGGTTGGAGCGACAATGGCATTACGCGCGAGGCTCTCACCCAGCTTGAGAGAAATATTTTGACCTTTGATCGTTTCGACAGTATCAAGCTCGAAGGCTTGTCTGAAAATCGACGCAACGTCATCGCCGCCGGAACCGCGATCACCAGCGCACTGTTTGATACTTTAGGCATCCAGCAGATGCGTGCCTCCAAAGGCGCCCTGCGTGAGGGTGTTATTTACGATTTGATGGGGCGCTTGAGTCACGAGGATGTGCGCGAGCGCACGATCAATGCACTCATGCAGCGTTACTCGGTGGATGAGGATACCTCAGAGATTGTGGAGCGCCGTTGCCGCACCTTTTTCTCTGCCACCAGGGGCAGCTGGAAGCTACACAACGAAGACTGGGAACTATTGCATTGGGCCGCCCGTACCCATGAAATCGGTATGGCCATCTCGCACAAGCATTTTAACCGTCACTCCGCTTACCTTCTGCGCAACGCAGACCTGCCCGGCTTTTCCCAGGAGGAACAGGAACTGCTTGCGATACTGACCCAAGGCCAACGGGGAAAAATTGACGAGCAACAACTGCAGGATCAATCCAAGGCTGCCGGTAGGCGCTTACTTTACCTGCTCACCATTATCCGCCTGGCGGCGCGATTCAAATACGTGGAGATACTCGAACAACTGCCTGAGTTCGCTGTGCATGCCGATGACACATCTTTGGGGCTGGGTTTTCCAGACGGCTGGCTACAAGAGCATCCACTGACGTACAGCGAACTGGAGCAGGAACAAGGTCACCTGGGTAAGCTCGGAATGGACCTGCATTTCTCCTGAGGCCCAAGGTCAGCCTATGGCGTTTGGGCGTCATTTGAAATGTGCGCAAGGTAGTCAAGCAAAATGGCGTTCACCTGCGCTGACGCCTCCAGTTGCACCATGTGCCCTGCACCGGGAATCATGCGTACCTCGCGCAGGTCGGGGAAAATTGCGCGCATAAGACTGATAGGGTCATCTCCATGAAAGCCCTCCAGGTCAACATCGTGCTCACTGCCAAGAAAATAGGCCGGGACCGCACTGCTCACATTTTCGAACGGTCTACGTTGCTGCCACTTCAGATCCATTGATCGATACCAATTGAGTCCGCCGGTGAAGCCACTGCGACTGTACTCACTCACGAAGAACTTCATCTCTAGCTCCGACAGCCAGTGCCACGGTAACGGCGGTGGCTCCGCCATGGCATCAATGTAGGACGTTTCAGGCGGGTGTTTAAAGCAGTCGAAGTAATTGCCCGCGCCGCTCAATGTGTGAAACACCTTGTGCATGAATAGACGGGTTTGAGCTGCCAGCTCCTCATCGGCGCGCGGTCCTTCACGAAAATATTCTATGTGCAGGAAATGCTGCTTTCCAATTCGTTGATATTCGGTGAGTGGTGGCTCTTGCGGATTGTGCGGCGCAGCGGGGTTCTCCAAGCCAATCACGGCGATCACCCGCTCTGGATACCGCAGGGCCAGGTCGTAAATGGCGAAAGCGCCAAAGTCCAGGCCCGCAAAAACGGCTTTTTCCAACCCCAGATGATCGAGCAAGCCCGTCAGGTCGGCGGTGATATGCTCAATATCATAAGCCTCTGGCGCCGCAGGCGCCTCTGTCTGGCCCATCCCTCGCATATCCGGCGCTATTACCCGATAACCGGCGGCGGCAAGAGCGGTGATTTGTCTGTGCCAACTGAACCATATATGGGGAAAGCCATGACACAACACAATGGGCATCCCCTGCCCCTGCTCCACATAGTGCATGTGGATGCCGTTAATAGTCGCGTGGTTGTGAGTCCAGTTCATGAGTGTCCCTTACACATACCTGCCGCTGAGAGACCTATCGATCCGCGTGCGACGCTTTCCAGGACAGTGGCCCGCTACCCGATATGATTGCTGCCCCCCCGCCTGTGCGAGGGGACAAAATTTTAGCCAGCAGCTATACAGGCTGGAAGTTTATAGGTCGTACCCACGCTCATCGTGAAGCACCAGATCCAGACCCTGGGTTTCCTCATCCGCATCGACACGCAGTCCGACGAAAACGTCTACCACTTTCAGAATAATCCAGGTGGCCACTGCGGTATAAGTAAAAGTAGCGACAACTCCGGTCGCCTGCACCATCAGCTGACCGCCGATACTGTCAATGCCATCGGAGAAGCCATTGCCGCTGAAAATACCTAATTGGGTAGAGCAGAACACCCCTGCTAGCAAAGTGCCCAGAATGCCCCCCACTCCATGCACCGGAAATACGTCCAGGCTGTCGTCAATTTTGAGTTTGTTTTTAATCCAGTTGGTCGCGTAGTAACACACCACACCGGCTGTTAGCCCAATAACCACTGCTGCAGCCGGGCCAACAGAACCCGATGCCGGCGTGATGGTGCCGAGACCTGCCACCATACCGGTCACAATCCCCAGTACCGAAGGCTTGCCGTGACGAATCCATTCCATTCCCATCCACGCCATAGCGCCGGCAGAAGCAGACAGGTGGGTGACCAGCATGGCCATGGCCGCACTGTTATCTGCAGCCACCGCGGAGCCTGCGTTAAATCCAAACCAGCCTACCCACAACATACCGGCGCCGGCCACAGTGAGAGTCAGGTTGTGTGGCGGCATGGCAACCGTTCCGAAACCACGACGTGGGCCCATCACAAGCGCTGCCACCAGGGCAGCCACAGCAGCGGTAATGTGCACAACGGTGCCACCGGCAAAGTCTTGCAGACCCATGCTGCCCAACCAACCACCGCCCCACACCCAGTGACATACGGGCGCATAGACAACAATCATCCAAATTGAACTGAACAGCAGCATGGCAGAAAAACGCATGCGCTCAGCAAAACCACCGACAATTAGCGCCGGCGTGATAATGGCAAATGTCATTTGAAAGATGGCAAACAGTGTCGCTGGAATGCTGCCGTTCAAGCTATCTATGGTTATGGCGGCAAAAAAGATATTGCCAAAATCACCAATAAAGGCTCCCTGCTCTACCCCATCGGATCCAAATGCAATGGTGTAACCCACGGCAAACCACAGCAATGACATCAAGCAGGTCAGCGCGAAACACTGCATCAGTACCGATAATACGTTCTTGACCCGAACCAGACCGCCATAGAAAAGAGACAGCCCAGGTAGGGTCATAAACAGCACCAACGCTGTTGCCGTGAGAACCCAGGCAGTGTCGGCCTGATTAAGCTCTTGGGCGCTGGCGGTAGTAGATGCCAAGCCCGTAACTGCCAGCAGTGCCAGCCTTTGTACTGATCTCATCGAAATATCCCTTATTAAAGTGCGTCTTCGCCGGTTTCACCGGTACGAATGCGTATGCCCTGTTGCAGGGGCGCTACGAAAATTTTGCCATCGCCTATCTTGCCAGTGGCTGCAACTCTGCAAACTGCTTCTATAGCCGTTTCCAGCTCCTCATCACTGACGGCAATCTGGATTCTAACCTTGGGTTGGAATTCCACCAGGTACTCAGCGCCCCGGTACAACTCAGTGTGACCCTTTTGGCGGCCATAGCCCTTGACCTCCTCCACAGTCATGCCAGCTATGCCGACCTGCTGCAGTGCTTCTCGAACATCATCGAGCTTGAAGGGCTTGATGATCGCGGTCATCATCTTCATCAGAATCACCTCTATTTATTATTTTCAGATAGCAGGCCGAATGGCCCTGCGATCTGCTCGCTTTGAGCATGCACCAAAGACAGGCGCAAATCCTGCCACAAGATGGCACAAACTTTAAGTGATGACCGCACTGATTTTGCCCCTGCACACGATCAGGGGGCATAAAGTCGGTGGGGTAGCGCAATTTAAACCCAATAAAGTCGTGGCATGGACACACGTGCATCTACCGTGCCATCGTGGTATCACTATCTTTTAACACTTGCCTGTAGGACCCCGCTGACATGAATTACCTGCCTCAATTCTCCTTGGCCTGCGCTGTGCTGGCCAGCTCCCTGGCCTTCGCTCAGGACCCTGGTTCACCCTCACAGGCGCAAACGGGGACGGCAGCTGACCAGCCCCGAAACGTGATACTGATCATCGGCGATGGCATGGACGAGCAACAAGTGACCATCGCCCGTAACTACCTGAAGGGAGCCAAAGGACGATTGGCCATGGATCGGCTGGCGCTGCGCGGCGCCTCCCAGATTCTCACCATTGAGGATAAAGTAGGAGGTCGGCCTGTTTACGTTGCGGACTCCGCCAATACTGCGACCAGTCTGGCCACCGGCATCATTACCAGTCGCGGACGCCTCGCCACCACAGCCGGCAGCGACCAGGACGTTCCAACGATCGCTGAACTAGCGACAGCAGCAGGCTTTAAGGCTGGCATCGTCAGTACCGCCAGTGTGACCGACGCGACCCCTGCCGCCTTTGTGGCTCATATCAGTTATCGTTTGTGTGAGAACCCGGATATCGTTGAAGAGGTCGTCTATAAGGGTATCGAACTGGGCGGCTGCCCTGCAGATGCAAAGAAAAATGGCGGTCTGGGTGCGATCTCCGAACAACTGGCCAATTCAGATATGGATGTCATGCTCGGTGGCGGCAGCAAACATTTCGCGGTCAATGCCGAGGGACAGAGCATCAGCGTATTAACGCTGGCCCAAAACAATGGATTCCAGACCGTAGACACCGTTGCCGATCTGGAATCCAGTAAACCCGGCAAGCCCCTGCTGGGACTGTTTTCGGAAAGCACCATGCCGGTGCGTTTGCAGGGAGAAGGCGGCCGTCAAGCCGAGCAGCCCGAGCCCAGTTGGCTAAACATGGTGCACCGCTATCTTGGTGATGTTGTCATGCCCCAAACGATGATCTGCGAGCCCAATCCGACATTTGCCGGGCTGCCAACGCTAAAACAAATGACCGACACTGCGCTTAAGCATCTGTCAGCCGATAACGACAAGGGATTCTTCCTGATGGTGGAATCGGCCTCTATCGACAAGCAATCGCACGAACGCAAGCCCTGCGGCTCCATTGGTGAGGTAGGACAACTCGAAGAAGCACTTGAGAGTGCACTGGACTTCGCCAAAAGTAATTCCAATACGCTAATTCTGGTGACCGCAGATCACTCCCAGGCGGCCCAGCTTATTCCCTATGAGAGTTTGTTTGCGTCTTATCCTATACCGGTTTACACGCCGGGCTATCTCGCCAGGATAGAAACACCGGAAGGCAGCTTTATGTCGGTGAATTACGCTACCACCAACTTCATGATGGAAGAACACACTGGGGCCGCTGTGCCCCTTTACGCCAATGCACAGGGTAGAGCAAGGATTCCAAGCTTCGTCCAGCAACCTGAGCTGTTCCAGTTGATGGTCGACTACCTGGGGCTGTGAAAGCCTGGACGTATCAAAGCTACAAATTGACCCAGCTATTGAGGGCGCGCAAACGGAACTGAGTGCCCCGATAGTCCAGCACAACAGAATCCGGCAAGATTTCCTTGATCTTGACGCCAGAGGCAGGGCTTCCGCCGGCCTTAAGTTCTTTGCCGTTTAGCACCACAAGTGATTGTCCCGGCCGACCGGAATACTCGTGCCGCTTATAGAAAATACTGGGGATACTGTCTTTGGTCTGCTGGGACAGATTGTTAATAAAGGGCGCTGGGTGTTCGGCTAGTTGCGTATTTTTCAGCTCGCCTTCCGCCTGCTTCACCAATTTCCCGATATCCAAATCCTGCTCTACTGTTGCAGCAGTCCTTGTCTTTGCTGTTGGCTTTACCGCCATCTGCGATGCTGACGAGGGCTGTGGTGAAACGGAATCGCTGGACTGTGGCGCAGTTTTCTTACCGTATAGCGCGCTAACTGCGGAACTGTCCACTTGGGGTGGAGCCATCACCGAGGTCGGGGCGGCAAGTTTGGGCTCGTGTGCTGCAACAGAAGCTCTGGGAACAGGCGTAGACGTTGGGGTCACAGAACTGGATGGTTTTTGCTCCACAGCTGCCGCCGGCTTCGGTTGTTGTACCTGGCTAATGATTGCGGGCGCGCTTGCAAGCCCCTGTCCACTGAATGTCTGTGTTCGCTCCCAAAGCAGCCAGGCGATAACCACTATTGCGGCAACAAGTGCCACACCAAGTAATAAGTATTTCTTTCTCGCAGGCTCTTCGGAATAACTGTGCCGTGTCTCCAGCGTAGGAACGTCGTCGATTTCCTCCCTGGAGCGATTGAGTGCGTCGAGAATCAGCGACATAGGGAAACGCCCCTCACTGATCCGTGCCCGCATTAGCCAGTGCCGCTCTAGCCTGGCTGGCACTGGCATCAATGCCCAGGGCTATATTCAATTTGAGCAATGTCTGCACCCCTACCAAGCCATCTGCTTCCAATCCCTGCGCCTCCTGGAACAGCACCACCCGCTGCTTGAGCGCTGCATTAAACAGATTGCCAGCCAGCGGTTTCTGCTGACCATCAAGGCGGGCAAATAAACCAGCAATTTCCGCTACAACGGGCCCCGTATCCCCCTGGGCGAGTAGCTGTTCGAACCCCCGGGGTGGGGTCCAAAGGAAGCGATAGCTACCGCCCCATAATGGTCCCAAATCAGAAAGGCTGACCTTATCCACACCCCCTGCAACGGCAACCCAGGCTTGCCTTCCTTCCATGCCCAGCAAAACCACACTGGCGGCAAACCTCTGGGGGGTAATCATATCCAGGAGCAAGGGTCGCCCAAGATCTGCCAGCTCATCCCAGGTATTTGCCTGTGACTGGATACAGGCGATAGAGCCAGCAGGTTCCTCGCAGAGCGCTGCAGGAACAGGAAGATCGCTACTGAGGGACCAAAACAAAACCTCAGCGTCTTGTGGCGGCAACAACCAGCCAGGCTCCACCGTCTCAGCCATAGAGTCCGATGCTGGTTGCGCTAGCGCGCCCGGTTTAATATCGGGTTGCTGGACAACGGGCTCATTCATCAACACCGGGGGGGCTGACACCACGACTTGTGCAGCAGGCAAAGCCCCATCGATTCGATTCAGACCCCACCAGGCAGCTGCGGCGCCCAGCAACACCAGTGCCGCCAGCGCCCAGGGCCAGCGAGCTGCATGCTTGACGCCCTCTTCGCCTAGTACTTCTCTGGTGGCCAAACGCAAGGTCGCCAGATCGGCGCGACTCTTGTTACGTCCGTAAGCGCCCAGCATTACCCGATCGCACAGCACGTTGATCAGACGAGGAATACCACGGGTACGCTTGTAAATTCCACGCACCACTGCCGGCGGAAAGATTACCCTGTCGGCTGAAATACCTGCCACCTGTAAACGGTGATTGATATAGGCGCCAGTCTCCAGGCGGTTGAGTGGCTCGAGGTTGTACCTGGCGGTAATGCGTTGGTTGAGCTGTCGTAAATCGGGTCTGGCCAGTAACTGAGCCAACTCCGGTTGACCAATAAGAATAATTTGTAGCAATTTCTCGCTGTTGGTTTCCAGGTTGGTCAACAGGCGAATCTGCTCTAGCACGTCGAAATCTAGATGCTGGGCCTCATCAATCATCAACACGGTCTTGCGACCCCTGCCATGATTTGCCAGCAAAAAGCCATGCAGGGCATCGGTGAGCGTCTTCAGGCTATGCTTGTTTGCATCGTAACTGATACCCAGCTCATCGCATACAGTAGCCAACAATTCCACCGCATTGAGCGCCGGATTTAGAATGATGGCGATATCCGTGTCGTGAGGCAGTTGCTCCAGCAAACAGCGATTAATCGTGGTTTTACCAGTACCCACTTCACCGGTGAGCAGGATAAACCCACCGCCAGCGCCAACCCCATAAAGCAGGTGCGCGAGGGCATCCCGGTGCCGTGCGCTCATAAACAGGTAGCGCGGATTTACGGCAATCGAGAAGGGAGCTTCGTTGAGGCCAAAGTACTGGTGGTACATGGCTGACATTATGCACCATGGCTGTCACTGACGCTAAACGTTTACCTGCAATACAAGACGTAGACCTCGCCCACAGCTGCTGGGATAATGCACACCCCGTCAACCCCGGAAAACAACAATGTCCTGTACTAGAAGTTCGCTCGCCTTTCTTTGGCTATCCATGATCACGGTCTGCCCTGTAGCAGCCCAGGAAGAGGATGTGGCCCTGGTACTCGCAGGCGGTGGCGCCCGCGGTATAGCCCATGTAGGAGCGATTACCGCGCTGGAAGAGCTGCAGGTGCCGATAAGCGCCATTGCTGGCACCAGCATGGGTGCGCTGGTGGGCGGACTCTACGCGATAGGCCTGGACTCACATGAGCTGCTTGAAGTCGTTGAAAACATGTCCTGGGATGAAGCCTTTGAAGACTCGCTGGAACGGGACGACCTGCCCCAGCGCCGTAAGAGTGATGACTACGACTACCCTTCCTCGATATCTCTGGCATTGAATGATGGCAATCTTTCTATCCCTTTAGGCTTTGTTCAGGGCCAGCAGGTCCGGCAGATGATCAAGGATTTAACACTCGATGCCGACCACATCGACGACTTCGATACCCTGCCAACCCCCTTCCGCGCGGTCGCCACCGACATTGAAACCGGTGACCCCTATATCTTCAGCCAGGGCGATATCGTTACCGCAATGCGCGCCAGCATGTCACTTCCTGGCCTTCTTGCACCTGTGGAACACGATGGCCGCCTGCTGGTAGACGGCGGCCTGGCAATGAATATCCCGGTTAGTGTGGGCCGTGAAATGGGCGCTGACCGCCTCATCGTCATAGACATTGGCACACCCCTGCGCGATCGCGAAAACATCAACAGCTTGTTGGATGTTGGCGATCAAATGCTCAACTTTCTCACTCGCAAAAACTCTCTGGAGCAGCTGGATTTAATGACCGAACATGACTTGTTGATCAACCCGGATTTACAAGGCATCGGCATGCTCGACTTTGAGAACACGCAAGAGATCTTTCGACGCGGCTATGAAGCGACTATGGCGCTTGCACAGCAGCTCGCACCCCTGGCACTCAATGATGCTGATTGGGCAAATTATCTTGCCAGTCGCGAAATGGCTTCGCCCGGTAACCCGATGATCGATCACATCGCCATTTTTGACGATAGCCCACTGCGCGATGACATCATCCGGGTTCGACTGTCACAGCAGACAGGCGAGCCATTGGACAGGGATCAATTGCGCGCCGACATGGCTGAAATCTACGCCCTGGACCAGTGGCAGATCATCGATTACGACGTAGTCCTTGAAGAGGGCCGCGGCAACGTGCTGCAAATTCACGCCAAGGCCAAAACCTGGGGTAGTGATGACTTGAAATTCGGGCTTAACCTGGTCACAGACCTCGACGGCGGCAGCGAGATAAACCTGGGGGTAAGCTATCTCTGGAAGGGTTTGACGGATATGGGTGGAGAGCTCTACGCACGCTCCCAAATTGGTGACACATTGCTGTTTAGTGCGGAGTTTTATCAACCGCTTGATCTTCGCTCGCGTTTTTTTGTTGTGCCCTACGTCGGCTACCATGATTACGATGTGACAACGCTAGGCCCTGAATACAGCATCACCGATCCAGCAGGCATCTGGCGAGTTAGGCGCCTCAGCACCCAACTGGACGCGGGGTGGAATGCGCTAGAAAATACCCAGCTGCGACTGGGCCTGTTCCGCAACAAAGGCGAGTACCGCTCGGATATAGAATTTGGAGGCGCCCTGCCTGAAGATAATTACGATGAAGGCGGTGCGATGCTCAGCGTGCGCTATGACAAGCTGGATAATGCATATTTTCCCACTCGCGGTGGCTTCTTCTATGGTGATTACCGAGCGCTGCGAGAGGAAATGGGTTCCGATGAGGATTTCGAACGCTGGCAGGCCATAGCCCAGGGCGCCTTTACATTTGGTGCTGAAGATCGCAACACCATTATTCTCACCGGCAGAACCGGGCAATCCGTCAACGCCACCAATACGCCGCAGAACTACTTTCAATTGGGCGGCCTGTTCAATCTCTCCGGCGTAAGCCAAAACTATTTCTCTGGGCGGCAAATGGCCTTTGCCATGGCTCAATACCAGCATCGCCTGTCCGACACCTCGGTACTGCCTTTCGACATGCCCGCGTATGTGGGTGCTTCTCTGGAAGGTGGCGAGTTATGGTCAGATCGCTCCGATGTCAGCAGCGGCGACTTTATCACTGCGGGCAGTATCTATCTCGCGGTGGACACTCCAATAGGCCCTATGTATTTCGCCTATGGCCGCACGGAGGACTCTCAGGACGCTCTCTATCTCGCTCTGGGATGGCCATTCCTGAACAACCAGTTACGCATTGGTAGGTAGTCATTGCCAGGCTACCCTAAACACATCTTTAAGATTACCGGAAACTCATCATGCATTTGAAATCACCAGCGCCGCGTCCCTCTCACCAGCACCCGCATCGTCTGGCTAGAATGGCTTTGTTTGCCTCCGCTCTAGCGCTAACAGGCTGCGCCACGTCAGTGGTCAGCCCTGAGCAGGAGACCAAAGCTGGCACTGCGATGTCGCAGCAGGTCAACGACCAGATAGGCTTGTACATTGACCCAGAGCTAGAACGCTACGTGGACTCGGTTGGCCAAAGATTGGTGACTGGCCTGGGCGAGTCACCCTACAAATTCCAGTTCGCCATAGTCGATCAGTTTGAACCCAATGCCTTTGCCTCTCCCGGTGGTTTTATCTATGTCTCGCGGGGACTGCTGGCACAAATGAATGACGAGGCAGAACTCGCTGGCGTGTTGGCCCATGAAATCAGCCATGTTACCCAGCGCCATCACGTGCGCCAAGCTGGACGCAGCGTGGGTGCAGGTTTGTTTACACTGCCCGGGCGCGCGGTCGGCATCGTCAGCAAAGACCTGGGCAACATGATCAACAGCCCCATCGAACACGCAGGACAGGTTTACCTGTCCTCCTTTTCCCGGGGACAGGAAAGTGAAGCGGACGCTTACGGTATGCGTTTAGCCAACACCACAGGATACGACGCCCTGGCACTGGCCGATGCTCTGGACGGAATTGAGAAAAGCCTGTACCTGCTGACAGGTGAACAGCATGAAGCCAACTATCTCGATACCCATCCGACCACGCCGCAACGGGTAGCGGATATCAATAAGCTGGCGGCAGAGCTGGTCCTGCAACCGATTCCTCCCCTGGCGAACCGCGAACAGCTTTTCGAACACCTGGATGGGCTCTGGTGGGGTCCGCAGAACCCCCAGCAAGGCATGTTCCAGGACAACCTGTTCCTGAGTGCTGATCTTGGACTGAGTGTCACTTTCCCTGAGGATTGGGAGACTGTAAATACGCCGCGATTCGTTGGCGCTATGGAACCGGAAGGCAAGGCCTACCTGGCCCTGGGTGTCAACAGTGGCGAGTTCGGGCCCGAGGGATACGCGGCGGCGTTAATCACCCGGATGCGCGATGGCAGTGGCCTGCAGCCAAATGTCAGCCGCAGTTTTCAAATTGGCGACTGGCCAGCCCACGTTGTGCGCTATGACGACAGCAGCGATACCGAAACCGTCAGTCTCTACTACGTATTCTTAAATACCGGTGACAGTAGCTTCACATTCATGGCCATGGGTTTTGAGCACTTGCGCGAAACTTTGCGTTCCTCTGTGATGAGTATCGCCAAGCTAACCGCTGCACAGGAAAAAAGTATCGTCGAACTGCGCCTGCGCGTGGCTGACATCGCCCCTGGTGAATCCCTGGACAATTGGGCCGAGCGGGTCAACAGCAAGTGGTCTGTAGAATTCATCGCGGCCATGAATGGTATCGATGACAAGTCGGCCAAAGGCAAGGGCGAGCGACTGAAATACGCTCGCGAAGAGCGTTACGTCGCCCCCTGATGCCGTCCAACCAGACCCGGCAGGCGATTTACCTGTCGCTACTGATGGTAGTCATCGCCAGCACGGCAGCTGTGGCGACAAAGTTTGCATCGGCACGGGTGAGCGTTGAGGCTGTGGTCACAGTGCAATACGCAGTGTGCCTACTGCTTTGCTTGCCCCTGACCCTGCGCCCCGGGTTGTCCAATTTCAAGAGTCAGCGATTGGGTCTGCACTTTTTCCGCGGTGCGGCAGGTGTACTGGGTTTTTACCTGTTTTACAGCGCCCTGGAACACATCCCCATGGTGGACGCCATGCTACTCAGGCAGAGTGCACCCCTGACCGTACCTCTGGTCATCTGGGTCTGGAACAGCGAGCGCATTGCACACAGCGCATGGCTGCCCCTGGCTATCGGTTTTGCCGGTGTTTTAGTCATTCTCAGGCCCAGCCCGGAAGGACTCAGCTGGTGGCACGCGGGTGGTTTTATCTCGGCTCTGTGCCTGTCCATCTCTATGGTCGCCACCCACAAGTTGGCGACCACCGAGCCTTCTTCGCGCATTTTACTGTATTACTTTGTGTTGTCGCTGGTCTGTGTCGCCCCCTTCAGTCTCGGCGATTTTAACGGTCTCCGCTGGCAGGAATGGGCCGCCATGCTCTACGTGGGTATCGCTATTTATTACACCTTGCGACTCTATACCAGGGCCTATGCCATCGCCCCGGCACACTTGATTGCCCCGGTGAACTATTTCGCTGTGGTAATGGCCGGGTTCTGGGGTTGGCTGTTATGGGGGCAGATACCGGATACCGGGTCACTGGTGGGCAGCACACTGGTAATAATCGGTGGTTTGCTGACAATTTATCTGGCTAAAAAGACCGTAAAAGCCACCAATAAGCGCACTCTGTAGCCCATCTTCTGTTAATTTCGGCTAAATACCCCCTTTGTAGTGCAGCGTATATGAATATTCTGAATCGTTGAGAAATTGCCGAAAAGTCGAGTTATTGTCAGACAGCACCCTTCTAATGGGGTATTTTCCCAATGAGGTGCACACTATTAAAAGGGGGCGAGCTTTATGCTTCAAGCGGTAAAGGTTCCGACTTCAGACATATCTAAAGGCATGTTCATCAGTGGCCTGGATAGAGACTGGCTGGGAACGCCATTTCTTACTCAGGGCTTTCTGCTGGAAAGCGATGACGATATTTTTCGTGTTCGAGAATACTGCGAGCACGTATGGATCGATGTTCACAAGTGCGTCCACGTCAGCGCCAAGCTTGCGCGCTATGCCAAGGGAGAACGGGCCCGCATTCCGCTGCCGGAAATCTTCAAGGGCCGCGACCTGCATGACTATGACGATGAAACAGCCTGGAAAGACGAGCATCCGCGAGCCAGCAAAGCACTGGACACGCTGCTGGATGACATTACTGACATTTTTGATAAGGCCGCAGACAGCGGCAAGCTGGATGCAATCCGACTAAAAACCTCCGCCGACCCTATTATTGGCAGTATCAGCCGCAATCCTGATGCCTGCCTCTGGCTGGGCCGCCTGAAGCAGCACGATGCATACAGCTATCAACACTCCCTGAGTGTCGCCATTTGGGCCGTTGCCCTGGGCAGACAAATAGGTCTGCACAAGCGCGACCTGCGCTCCCTTGCCATAGGCGCCATGCTCATGGATGTGGGCAAATTGCTGGTTGACCCGGAATTACTGCAGGCTAATCGCGAACTCACCGAGGAAGAAACCAAAGAGATGCGCCACCACGTAGCCCACGGCGTTCATCTGGTTAAAAAGAGCGGTATCATCAATCAGGACGTGCTCGATATGGTGGGCTTTCACCACGAGCGCTACGACGGCAGCGGCTACCCAAGAGGACTAAAGGGCGACGAAATCCCGCCTTTTGCCCGTATCGCCGCTATTGTCGACACCTACGATGCAATTACCTCCAACCGCTCCTACGCAGAGGCCAGGGCCCCTGCCGAGGCCATTAAAGTGCTCTACGAATCCAGGGACAAACAGTTTCAGGCGGAATTGGTGGAATCATTCATCCAGGCAATCGGTATTTATCCAGCGGGCACTATTGTCGAACTCACTTCCGGTGAAGTCGGTATCGTTGTCGCAGAGAGCCGCACGCGACGACTATTGCCCAAGGTCATCCTGGTTCTGAACCGGAAAAAAGAGTACTACCCTCGGCCCAAACTGGTGGACTTGCAGGACACGCAGGGTCGCTACCAGGACAAACCTATTTCCATCTCCAAAAGCCTTGAACCAGGCGCATACGCTATTGATATCGGACGTTATAAATTTTAGAGGCATCTTCCATTATCTGCGCAACGCCGTGTATGATTTCCAAATAACGGACTTATACGGTTGACCCACTTTTTCAGTGGTGCGACCCAGGGAGATCAATTTGCAGCAAGCTCTCACCGTTTTTTTGCTGTTCATGGCGCTGACCACCAAGTCTTTTGCTGCAAGTTGGAACACCTCGCAGTTCAACACAGAAATAGGGTCTGTTGTGTCCAGCGACAATGCCCTGATTCTGGCGCCAAATGATAGCGGACAGATACTCCTTAGCGTTCCCGCTAACCAGCTCATCCTGGAAGAAAATTATCGCGTCAGCTTCAAGTTTGCCGACCAGCCCCCCTCTCAAATATTTGTTATCTGGCGCACAGATTCCTCGACGGAGCTCTATCAAAAAAAGTTTCTTCCCATGGGAAAGTCACAGCCCAGTATCGACATGATCGGAATTGAAGGCTGGACCGGCACTGCAGCTTCACTGAAGTTCGGCTTTTTCGCACGTCCAGGACAAAAAGTAAGCCTCCTGCAAGCGAGCGCATCAGAGCCTGGCATCAGCGACCATGTCAAAAATATTCTGGCAAACTGGTCTGGCTTCATGACCTGGGCCGCTGCAGATGTAAATGTCTACACCGGCACCCGTGAATCCTCTAGCGGACCCTACCCGGCGCAAATATTCGCCGGACTCACGCTGGCGCTCATTGTTCTTTACATCGCCTTACGAAGAAAGAAGGCCACCTGGCAGGGCGCTGGACTCATCGTTTTATGCTCATGGCTCACTCTGGACTCATTCTGGCAACTACAGTTATGGCGCCAGATTGGAGAAACCAAAACACAATATGGTGGCATGAGCAGCCATGAAAAGTTACTAGCCTCCGAAGATGCGCCTTTTGTCCAGTTTGCAGATGCTGCCCGCCCATTTATCACCGGGACTGACGCCAGGGTATTTATCGCCGGAAGTTCCGACTACCAGACCATGGTCAGCGCTTACTATATGTCACCCGCGAATACCTTCTGGCACAGGCATGGTCCGGAGCTACCGGACGCAAGATACTTGCGGACCGGAGACTACATTGTTCTGCTCCGGGCGAGCGAGATCAACTACCAGGCAGCTGTTGGAGCCATTACGCTGGCCGACGGCAAGCAGCTAAAAGTACGAGAGCACATGTCTGACAGCGTCGGCGCCCTATTGGAGGTGTTGTAAATGGCTACTCTATACCTGGCAGCGGCACTACTTGTCACCGTCCTCCCGGCATGGCTTTGGCTGGAAAGGCTGGTACCCAAGGGTATCACCGCCAGGACTTGTCTCATTGCAGGCTACAGCGGACTGCTGGGTATGCTTGCCACGACGCTGATCATGCAAACTGTCAGCGCGCTGGGTATTCTTATCTCGCTGCAAAGTGTGGGCGGCGCAGCACTATTGCTGGCTGTGGCTGCAAAGGCTGTCCCCCAGACCTGGAGAACCACTTCTGTTACAGCCCCGGCACGGGATCAGCAAACACTGTCTCGCTTACAGCAATGCCTTATCCTGATTTGCCTTGCACTGCTTGCCAGCCGGTTGCTAGTGCTTGGCATGGAGGTTGGAACGCGCCCCGTATGGTCCTGGGATGCCAAGCAACACTGGACCAAACAGGCGAAGGTGTTTTTCGAACTGCGCAGCATTGCACCCTATGTCCCCTTGCAAGAATGGCTGCAACTCGGTGGCAAGGGGGTGTATACCAACATGCATCCGGACTATCCAATCGCGACCCCACTACTACAGGCCTGGATCAGTATCGCCATCGGCCAATGGCACGACAGCCTGGTCAATGCTCCCTGGGTTCTGATGTGGCTGTCCCTGGGTCTTGTGTTCTATGGCCAGGCCAGAGTCGCTGGTGCAAGCCCCACCGTTGCGATCGCCGCCACCTATATGATTCTCTCCCTCCCCTATCTGAATATTCACGTTGCCCTGGCCGGCTATGCAGACCTACTAATGGCCGCCTGCTACCTGGGCGCGGTTGCCGCGCTGTACAACTGGAGTCAGAGCCGGGAGCGCTGGCAGTTAATACTGGCCCTGCTGTGCGGAGTCTGTTGTTTGCTGATCAAAAACGAGGGGTTCTACTGGTTCCTTACTCTTTTCCCTGGAATTCTGTTGGTGATAGCAGGCACTCGAAAAGGAATAATGTGCGCGGCCGCACTCGCCGTCGCTCTGCTGGCGCTCATGTGGATTATGCCTGCTGATTTTGCCGTCGCCGGCCACAGTCTGGAAGACCTCAATCTAAAATACCGTCCTGACAGCTGGCGTCCGCTCTATCTCAGCGCGCTAGTGCATGACAACTGGCATATGCTGGGTTACCTTTTCTTGGCGGCGATCCTGATTATTCCCTTCTCCGGACACCGACAAATACCTTTGGCAGCGGTCACCCTATCAGCCGTTCTCCTTTACATGGCACTTTATCTATTGACTGACAATGCTGCGGGAGCAGTGCGCTTCACCTCGCTGAACAGAGTTTTCCTACAGTTAGCGCCGGCCATCGCCTTCTTTACCCTCACGGTTTACCTGACACTGTCTGGCGCGCCACCGAAAGACCCGCAGGTTATCGCTCGCTAGCGGCCGGGTGCAACGGCCACACGCTGAGACTCACGCCCAGGCAGCAGTGTCGCACCCACAATAATAGAGCTAGAACAGGCGCAGTCGCACTTGCGATCAAGGGCGCTGTTCTAGAAGGCGCTTTCATAATATGCTGAACGGAACTGGACCAGGAAATTACAACCATGAGCCTGAGACATTTGCGCAACAAGATAGACCACCATTTCAATGCAACACCCATCCCACGGGACCTGGACGAAGTAACCACCATTGACCGGGTTAACGAGGTCATCCCGGCCGAAGCCGGCCTTAGCCAGGTGGCGGTAAACAATATCTGGGCCGACACCCAAAGCCTCTACCGCACCGGCATGCACCCCTTGCTCAGTATCTGCCTGCGACGTCACGGCAAAATAGTGTTGAATCGAACGATAGGCTACCAACGCGGGGACGCAAGAAGCGACGATGCCATCATCGGTGACCTGAATACGCCCATTTGCCTGTTCTCAGCCTCAAAGGGCATTAGTGCGATGCTGGCCCATCTGCTGGCGGAACAGGGAAAGATACATTTGCTTGATCCGGTGAGTTATTACATTCCCGAGTTTGCCCAGAACGGCAAAGGCTTCATCACTATCTACCAGTTACTGGCCCACCGAGCGGGTGTGCCAGGTCTTGGCGAAGATGGCGATGCCGCCATGCTGTTTGACCGGGAGGCGGCCCTGGCCGCGATTTGTGCCGCAGATCCCATCGACAATATGGGTAGAACATCCGCCTATCACGCGATTACCGGCGGCTTTATTCTCGATGAACTGATCCGCCGCACCACTGGCATGACGGCACAGCAATATTTGGACAGAACTATTCGCAAACCCATGGGCATGCGCTACTTTCGCTACGGCCTCACTAAAAGAGATATGAAAAAGGCCGCGGTTAATCGCTTCACCGGATTACCTCTGGGACCATTGGCGCCCCGCCTGAAAGAGGCGCTGGGCCTGGATTACAGCGAAGTGATTCCCCTCACCAATACCGAGGAATTCATGCGGGCGGCGCTGCCGTCCGGGAATATCTACGCGACAGCCGAAGAGGCCAGCCGCTTTTTCCAGATGATGCTCAATTACGGTGAGTACGAGGGAAAACGGATATTGCAGCCACTGACTGTGCATCGTGCAATTCAGGAGTCAGGGAAGGCCCAGATGGATGCCTCACTGGGTTTCCCCATGCGTTACAGTCCCGGCTTTATGCTCGGCGGCAAGCCGGCGGGCATGTTCGGTAAAAACAGCCACTACGCCTACGGGCATCTGGGCCTTTCCAATGTATTTTGCTGGGCGGACCCGCAACGGGATATTTCGGTGGCCATACTCAATAGCGGCAAACCGATTCTCGGCAGGCATATGGGAGCCCTGCCACGCTTGTTGTTCAGTATCCCCAAAAATTGTCCCGATACCCGGGATATGCACGAAGAGTCGCTGGAGTTTCTTGCCACCTAGCCAAGGTGAGAGGCAGATCTTTCTAACTACTACCTTCGACCGTTGCCAGCAGAGATAGTGCCTCATCGCACCAGGACAGAAACTGCTCTCCCTGATGGATACCTGATTCCAGCGCCAGATACACGCCCTTGTGACGCACTGGCAAGCTGGTGGGATCATCATAGTGTCGGCGTCGAATCGCCTCGTAAAGATAAAGCCGCTGCATAACTTCGTCCCGGCGAAGGCCTATTTCACCAATGATATGTTCAACATTATCGTCACTTAGATTATACAGTTTGAGCAACAGTTCATCTTTGCTGGGCTGAACCTTGGTAGGTCCGAAGACCCAGTCGGCCAGGGCTTCACGTCCGGCGAGGGTGAGACCATAGACATTCTTGTTCGGCTTTCCGGACTGATTTACCTCGCGTTTATTTAGCCAGCCTTTCTCGGCGAGCTTACGCAACTCCTGGTATATCTGCTGGTGAGTAGATTGCCAAAAAAAACCCATCGATTTTTCAAAATCACGCGCCAGCTCCGAGCCGGAAAGATCGGCCTCCAGCAGAGATGTCATGATTGCCTGGGCGAGAGCCATGGCTGATACCAAGGGTGATTATTTCATACAGCATAGACCCTGTGGCGAAGAGTGCAAAAAATTGCAGGGAATAGCTGTCGCCAATCGGGGCTCAGTCCAATGAGTGACACGGTCCGTCAGATCTTTGCGCCCAGCCGGGTACCCTGATCGATAGCCCGCTTGGCATCAAGCTCTGTTGCCACATCTGCTCCACCAATCAGGTGCACAGTCATACCATCCAGACCATCGACTAGCTCTCGTCGAGGCTGCTGGCCGGCGCAGAGAATAATGCTATCAACATCCAGTACACGTTGCTCATCACCTATGGTGATGTGCAGGCCTTCATCGTCAATTTTGCGGTACTCGCATCCGGGCATCATCTGTACGCCCTTCTTTTCCAGACCCAGACGGTGAATCCACCCGGTAGTTTTGCCCAGTCCACCGCCGACCTTACTGGCCTTGCGCTGCAACAGGCTTACCCGACGAGGTGATGGCGGCACAATGGGTACAACACCCTCTATACCACCGCGAGCCTTGAGACTCATATCAACGCCCCACTCCTTCATAAAGGCCTCAATGTCAGTACTGGGTGATGTCTCTGCGTGGGTGAGATACTCGGCCACATCAAAGCCAATGCCACCCGCACCAATAATGGCCACCTTGTCGCCCACTGGCGCTTTATCACGCAAGACCTGCAGGTAGGACATTACCTTGGGATGATCGACACCCTGTATTGCAGGTGTGCGCGGCTCAATACCGGTCGCCAGCACCACCTCGTCATAGCCGCCCGCGTTGATATCATCCGCGCCCACACTCGCGCCCAGTTTTACCTGCACCCCGGTGTTTTCCAGGCGCTTGCCAAAGTAGCGCAGGGTTTCGAAAAATTCTTCCTTGCCAGGAATCTGCTTGGCTATGTTGAACTGGCCACCGATTTCTGTGGCGGCGTCATACAGGGTGACCGTATGGCCGCGTTCGGCTGCAGTGGTGGCAAAGGCAAGTCCGGCAGGACCAGCACCCACTACCGCGATGTTTTTGAGCTGCAAAGCGGGCTCAATGAGCAGTTCCGTTTCGTGACAGGCCCGGGGGTTCACCAGGCAGCTGGTCATTTTTCCCGAAAACACATGATCCAGGCAGGCCTGATTGCAACCGATACAAGTGTTGATTTCATCGGCCTTGCCCTGGGCCGCTTTAGCGACAAAGTCTGCATCTGCAAGAAAGGGCCTGGCCATGGAAACCATATCAGCATCGCCTCTTTGCAGAATTTCTTCGGCTATATCGGGCGTGTTGATGCGATTTGACGTAATCACTGGCACCGATAGTTGACCGCGAAAATAACGTGTCACCCAGGTGAAGGCAGCCCTGGGTACCTTGGTGGCAATGGTAGGGATGCGCGCCTCATGCCAGCCAATACCCGTATTGATAATGGTCGCACCCGCGATCTCGACTGCTTTTCCCAGAAGGACAATTTCCTCAGTCGTGCTGCCACCTTCTACCAGGTCCAGCATGGAGAGACGGTATATGATGATGAAATGTTCGCCTACTGCATTGCGCACTCGACGGACCACCTCCACCGGAAGGCGCATGCGGTTCTCGTAACTGCCGCCCCAGTCGTCATCCCGCTGGTTAGTGCGAGCCGCCAAAAATTGGTTAAGGAAGTAACCCTCAGACCCCATGATTTCAACCCCGTCATAACCAGCCTTTTGGGCAAGCACGGAAGTACGCACGAAGTCTTCGATCTGCTGCTCTATTTCATCTTCACTGGCAGCCTGTGGTTTGAACATGTTGATGGGCGCCTGAATCGCCGATGGCGCGATAGGGTTTTCATTTATCGCGTAGCGACCTGTGTGCAGTATCTGCATACAAATTTTGCCACCCTCAGCATGCACTGCATCGGTAATCACCCGGTGGTCGGCACAATCTTCCTCGGTCCACAGCATTTTAGTGTGCTCATGGGTGGCCGCTCTCTTATTGGGACCAAAGCCACCGGTCACGATAAGGCCTACGCCGCCGCGGGCGCGTTCAGCAAAAAATGCCGCCATTCGCTCATAGCCGTCTGGAGCTTCTTCCAGCCCTGTGTGCATGGACCCCATCAGGGTGCGATTGCGCAACGTGGTAAAACCCAGGTCCAGCGGCTCCATCAAATGCGGATAATGGATCATGAAGAGATCTCCAGTAGTATCTAGACAGTGTCAAGTTCTTGAGCTGGAATGTACCTTTGTATTTTGACACTGTCAAGATAGCTTGCTAAATTGACGCCATGAGCAAGAAACTCAGCTACCACCACGGCAATTTACGCCGCACGCTATTGGACGAAGCCGCCCTGCTCTTGCGCGAAGAAGGCGAGCAAGGCCTATCAATGCGCCGCCTGGCGGCTCGCGTTGGCGTTTCCCGCACCGCCCCCTACCACCATTTCAAGGATAAACAGGATTTACTGTGTGCCATTGCAGAGGAAGGCTTCCGTCGTTTCCTGGGCGTCCTCACCCTGGATGGTCCTGATCTTTCCCTAAAAGGTGTGCGCCAGTTTGTGAGGAATTACCTGGAGTTTGCCGTTAGCAATGCCGAGTACTACGACTTGATGTTCGGTAGTCACCTGTGGAAATCAGAGGGCATTACCGAGGCATTAAAAGAGCGAGCTCATGGCTCTTTTCGTTTTTATCTGGACCAGGCCAGGGTCTGGCAGGAGCAGGGTCTGGTGCACAAACAGCTCGACCCACTGCGCTACTCCCAGGTCAGCTGGAGCACATTACACGGTATGAGCCGTCTGCTGATTGACGGAGTGTATCTGGACCCGAACTCCATGGGTCCCATCTGCGACCATGCCGCGAACATGTTCTGGCGAGAACTGACGGCGGGCAACTAGGGCTACATGCCGATGATTAGCGCTCTTGATCGTTCCACCAAACTGCTTCTGGTTTTGTTTTGCCTGACAATGCTCAGCGCCTGCGCAGGACAACAGCAAAGGCTGTCATCTACCGAAATTGCCGCCACTAGCCAGCCTGCGACACGTGACACAACCATTGCCCTGCTAGGCGGGACCGGCATGGCCGGTAGCCACATATTGCAACAGACGCTTGCCCAGGGTTACAGACTGCGTGTCCTATCTCGTTCGCCAGAGAAGCTCGCCTACCTTGGCCAACGGATTACAGTCATACAAGGTGATGCCAGGGACCCGCAGGCGATAGCACAACTGCTACAAGGCAGTGATGTTGTTATCAGCGCGATTGGCCCGAGCAAGTCAGATGGCAAGACCACGACTGATTTGACCACCAAAGCCAGTACAAACATTGTCGCGGCCATGCAGGACCAGGGCATAGAGCGCTACATTGTTGTCTCCGGGGCCGCGGTAGCGCTGCCTGGCGATGAGCGCAACCTCACCGGCTGGCTAATGCGCCAACTGGTAAAACTGCGCTACCCCAGTTTGCTCAGTGATCGGCAGGCGGAATACGAGCTACTTCAGAGCAGTAACATAAACTGGATTGCACTGCGTTGCCCACTGATCGAATCCAGTGCTTTTGTTAGCGAGCCCATTGCTTCACTGACCAGTCCGGGCAGTTTTAAATTGCGAGCAGGCGAGCTCGCGCACTTCATAGTAAAACAGATATCTGCCGATAATTACCTGCGTCAGGCACCTTTTGTCTTCAGCGAGTAAATCAGCTGGCGAACAGCTGGGTTTCGATATCCCGAAACGCCTTGAACTCCAATGCATTACCTGAAGGGTCAGCAAAAAACAGGGTACCCTGCTCGCCCGGCTGCCCTTTGAAGCGGATATAAGGCTCAATAATAAATTCACTTACGACGCTGCGGGCCCGTTCGGCAAACTGCTCCCATTGCTCGAATTCAAGTACTACCCCGCAATGCGGCACTGGGACGCCATGGCCATCCACAGAGTTGGAAATACTGGTAATCGAGCCATCCGGACCGATCGCAGTATTCAGATGAGTAACGAACTGGTGGCCGAACATGTTGAAATCAATCCACTGCTCGCTGCTTCGGCCTTCCGCAAAGCCAAGTCCGGTGCCGTAGAATTCACGAGCCTCGTCAATGTCACGTACCGCGACGGCGATATGAAAAGGGGTCAGCATGTGGATGTCTCCCGAGTAAATAAAGCTTTGATATCCCTGCCCACAAAGTAAAGAACAGGCACCAGAACCAGCGTAACAAAGGTTGCAAATAACACGCCAAACGCCACCGAGACGGCCATTGGTTTGACAAACTGGGCCTGTATCGCAGTCTCTAGCTGAATGGGTACTAGGCCAATAAATGTCGTTATCGAGGTCAGTACCACTGGCCTGAATCGTCGCACCGCGCCATTGATTACGGCTTCCGGCCAGAGCTCGTCCCTGTTCTGGAGGCGATGGTTGATATGGTCCACCAACACCAGGCTGTCATTGACCACGATCCCGGTGAGGCCAATCATTCCAATCGCCGACAAAATACTGACATCGCTGCCAACGATAAAATGTCCCAACACAGCGCCGGTCAATCCAAATGGAATCACCGCCATGATGATCAGCGGCTGGCCATAGCTGCGCAGTGGCACAGCCAGTGCTGCGTAGATCATTACCAGGATAGCGAAAAAGCCGAGCTTCAGGGAGCTGGTGGATTCCGCCTGCTCTTCTGCCTCGCCGCTTAAGCGCTGGCTCACCAGAGGATGACGTGCCAGTATGCCGGGGAGCACATCCCGGACAATGCGCTGATTTACTTCACCAGGCTCCAGCCGCGCTTTATCAAGTTCTGCCATCACGTTCACAACTCGCTTACGATCAAAGCGGTTAATGACGCTGATTCCGGTTTGTTCTTCGGCGGTGCCTACAACATCGAAGGGCACTTTGCCTCTACCGGGAATATCGATCCACAGCAGACGCAGGGCATCCAAAGACTCTCGATGTTCTGCCGGCAAGCGCACATAGACCCGCACCTCGTGCCTGCCACGCTGGACGCGCTGCACTTCGGCCCCGAAGAAAGCCTGTCGCACCTGCCGGGCCAGTTCCACCTGCCCTAAACCCAGGGCCTCGCCTTCGGCGGTGACCCTGATGTTTAGTTCCGGACCGCCTGCATCAAAGGTATCCCGAATATCCGACAAGCCTTCAAAACGTGTCAACGCCAGCTTCAACTCAAGGGCAGCACTGCGCAACTGTTCCAGATCAGTACCTGCCAGCTCAATATCCACAGGCGAGCCGCCAGGCCCGGCATTCGCATCCACCACCAGGGACTGAATACCACTCAACTCCCCCAGTGCTTCGCGCAGCCAGTTGGCCAGTTCCATTGATGAAATGGTCCGCTGCTCGCTTGGCAAAAGATCAACCCAAAGTTCCGACTCTGTATCGGTAGTGGACAGCGTCAGCATTTCACGCATCACGCTCTTGTCACTGCCCGTTTCTTCGCGGTAACGCTGATCCATTGCCTGAGCTGCCTTTTCGACGCGTAGTGCGTACTCATGGGTCTTTTGCCAGGCTGTGCCGTTGGGCATCTTCAAATCCACCTGAATAGAATCAGAGGGCACATTGGGGAAAAACACGAAACGCACAACACCCGCTGGAACCAGTGCCAGGCACACCATCAGGCCACCGACAAAAATTGCCAGGCTAACGTAGCGATACTCTACCGCCCAGCGCAGCAAAGGCCTGTAGACCTCGTCGCTGAATCGCAACAAACCACCAGAACATGCCTGCTGCAAACTCTTCAAAAAGCCCAGGGGGGTTCGTCTGTTCGGCGCAGTATGATCGATACGAATGTGGCGTAAATGCGCCGGCAGGATAAGTTTGGTTTCGATCAAGGAAAACAGCAGGCTTAGCACCACCACAGGCACTATCACGGAGATTAGTCTTCCTATACCTTCCGTCAACATGGCTGCCGGCGCAAAAGCGATCATTGTTGTCAAAGCACCGAACACTGTCGCTACCGTCACTCGGCGAACCCCGCGAACAATACTATCAACGCCCTGACGCTCTTCTTCTAACTGAGCATAGGCGCTCTCCGCAGTAACAATGCCATCATCCACCAACATACCCAGCACCAGGATGAAGCCGAACACCGAAAATATGTTGATGGTGATTCCGGTATTAAAAATATCGAGCACCAACAGCGCTCCCAGGAACGAAAACGGCACACCCAGAACCACCCAGAAGGCCAGCGAGGTATTCAGAAATAATGCGAGAAAAATCATCACCAACACAGCGCCCTGCGCGGCGCTCTTAAGCATCAAATTGATGCGCCCCTTCAATATCACACTACGATCAGCCCAGGCTGTCAGCTGCACACCCGGAGGAAGTTCTGCCTGTTTTTTAGCCACAAAAGCACGCAGGTTTTCGGTCATGGCGAGCACGTCCTGCTCACCTACCCGGTCAACCACCAGCGTCACTGAAGGCTTGCCATTGAGACGGGTGAGCACAGGCTGGTCTTCAAAGCCATCTCTCACACTTGCTATATCGCCCAGGCTGATGACGGTGCCATCGCTGCGAGTCACCAGGGTCAGCTGTGCGAACTCCTCTGCGGTGTAAGCTTGCCCGACTGAGCGAAGAGTGATCGAGCCATCGCTGGTACGCAGCTTGCCACCGGGGAGATCACGGGAACGTTGTTGCACTGCAGACACCACATTGTCGAAACTCAGACCATAGCGTCGCAGGGTAGTGTCTGAGACTTCGATGGATATTTCGTAATCACGGGCACCACGCAAGGCGACCTGAGTGATTCCGGGAATCATCAATACTTCATCCCGCAAGCTGTCAGCCAACTCCTTTAATTGGTACTCATCAAGCTCCCCATACACCGTGACATTCATGGTGCGAGTGCGATACAGCACTTCGTCTACAATGGGTTCTTCAGCATTGGCGGGGAAAGAGGCAATGCCATCGATGCGTGTCTTGATCTGCACCAGTGCGCGTGACATAGGTGTGTCGGCTTCCATCTGCACAGTAACCGTACCCGAGCCCTCCCTTGAAACTGAAGAAATCTCCTTCACACCAATCAGGTCTAGCAGTTCCTCCTCTACAATCCGCACAATGCCCGCCTCCACTTCCTCCGGCGAACTACCCGGATACGGTACCGTGATGGTGACCCGCTCGGTTGGAAACGTGGGGAAGACTTCCTTGGTCAGGTTATTGATTGCCGCCAATCCGCCTACCATGACCACAATCATCAACAGATTGGCGGCTACCGGATTGCCGGCCATCCAGGCAATAACGCCACGCTCTTGTCCCATATCAGTCACCCGCCTGAACGGCCATACCATCGACCATCAGATCGAGGCGGCTCAGGACCACCTGATCTGAGGATTCCAGGCCTTCACCGACGATGACACTGTCGCCCTCGCGCCTGAACAAAGTGACATCCTGGCGATGCAATAGACCCTCGCGCACAAGATAAACATACGTCTGCTTATGCAGTGCAGAGCGTGGCAGTCGAACTGCATCAGGGATGGGAGCGCCCGCAAAGCTGGCCTCGACGAACAGACCCATAGCCAGAATATGACTGTGCAGCACCTTGTCGTAGGGTTTGTCCACCTGGGCGACCAGGTAGAACACCCGGGTCTGCTCATCCACTCTTCTTTCAAGGCGTGCCAGACGGGCTTTCCAGCTGTGCTGAATGTTGCCAAAGGTAGCGGTCAACATCAGCTCTTGCCAACTGCCAGCTGCATCCTGACCGTAGTTCACAAAAGGAACGTCTGACGCAAGCAGCGGTAGCCGCACTTCAGCGACGCCTGTACTAAGCAACTTCATCAGCGCTGAGCCCGCCTGAACATATTGGCCCAGGTCCACCCGTTTGATATCCACTACCGCATTGAAGGGGGCTCTGATCTCTGTGTTAGCCAGATCAACCTGAGCCTGACGCATCCGGTCCTTTGCAGCCACCACGCCGGCTTCCGCCTCGGTAATTGCTGCTTTTTGCACCAACACTTTCACTTCTGCCAGAGACAGTTCAGCGCTGGCAAGCGAAGCCTTGGCCGTAGATAGCGCAACCTCGTAATCAATAGGGTCAATCCGCAACAGTAGTTGCCCTTCGCGCACCTCCTCCCCTTGCAAGAAGCCCGGATCCACCCAGATAACACGCCCTGATACTTCGGTCACCAGTTCGATATTTCGACGCGGACTGACGATACCCCGAGACTGGATAGCGACCGGCACTGGACCCAGTTGTATCGTTGTGACCTCTACTAATGGGACGACCTGTGTACTCTCTCGTTGCGGTAAAGAGGGACGGCTGCTCATCAGCGCATAAGCAATACCGGCGGCAATTGCCAATACGATGAGAGGTAGAAAAAGCGTTCTTACAATTTTTGGCATGACAATCCGCAAACACAGGAAATATGATGATACACAACCATTTTACGCACCCAAGGCTGGATTGGTTGCCTGCCAGTAGCAAACAATGGTTAGCGCGGCATTGTCACATAGATTTACGGTAGAAATCGCTCATAGCCAGGAAGAATGTTCGCCTGGACTCCTCCCAGGCGTAAAACATGTGCCCACCATCAAAATGCTGGATTGTAAGACGTTCTCTCTGACTGGGCGCAAGGTTCATATGCTCTACCAATCTGTTGGTCGAGAAATAGGGCGTAACCAAATCATATATGCCATGGGTAATAAACAGATTCATATGCGGATTTAAAGACATGGCGTAGCGAATATCGTCTGTAGCACCCACCTGGCGCTCAAAGGCATGTTTTTCCGTATCCACTTTCCACGCCGTATTAACATCCATGCTCAGCAAGGCATAGTCACGTTCGGTATCCAATTCAAGGCACCTGCGTATCTGGGTATTGATACCTCCTGCAAAGATTCGCTCGATCGCGAACAGGGTTGGATCCGGTGCCTGGTGAGTTTCTCTATCAGGAAACGGATCAACCGCCTTTATGGTGGCATCATAAAAACCGCACACCTCGCGGGAATCTTTTAGCAGTGTGCGACAGAAAACATGAAAAGGGATTCTTCCCGAATGCAAAGCGATCATTTCTACCGGCAAGCCAAGAAAATCCGCTGCCTGACGCAATACAGAATCAGTTCTATCTGCTGGAAGCCCCGCCCCCTGGACCAGGAAATTAGCATAGTCGTTAACACTAAACTGCTCCGCCGCCGCCCGATAGGCCGTATCGTCCGAAGCTTCCACACGGCTCATGCCATGATGGCGTGCCGTCATTGCCATGGACGGGAACAGGTCCACCCAGTGCAGTACGTCATAATCTGAAGGATCTAACAACATCCACTCCAGAGCAGGCGAGATCAGTATCGCGCCATTGAGGCCAACGCCGTAGCCTTCCTGCAGCATTCTGGCTAGCTTTCCTACCCTGAATCCGCCATAAGATTCTCCAGCTATAAATACTGGTGAGTCCCAACGTTTGGTGCGCGATAGAAACTTTTGAATAAACTCTCCCAAGGATTCAAGATCGCGCTTTAGTTTGTAAAACTCCTTGCTGTTGTCACAGCCATCAGCATCGGCCTTTTTCCCGTCCTGCTGTGGATCATTCACCATGCGACTGAACCCGGTGCCTACCGGATCAATAAATACCAGGTCAGTGAACGCCAACCAGGATTCTTCGTTATCGAGTAAGCGCACAGGCGGTCGTGGCGCAGTTCCGTCATGATTAAACTGCACCCGCTTTGGACCCACCGCACCAACATGAAGATAGGCCGAACTGGCACCGGGGCCGCCATTAAAAACGAAGGTCACCGGACGCTCCGCTGATTCGCAATCGTCTCGCACGTAACTAACGTAAAACATCTCTGCTATCGGTTTCTCATCGCTACGCAGTATCAACCAATCTGCACGTGCGGTGTATTCCAGGGTCTGCCCGTCAGTCTCCAGGCGATGGCTGGTCTCCTTGCCCTTCGGTGGCTTATAGGCGGCACTAGTAGTCGTGTCTTTTTTATCGGCCATTACAATCTCAATGTGGATGAGTCAGTTCATTGAGTCTGGTTCAGACTAGACACTTGTCAAGTTTCAGAGAGGAAGCAGGCGCTTTTATGGCCCTTTTCAACTTCCACAAGCTGCGGTGAAGAACTGCGGCAGCGCTCCATGACTTTAGGACAGCGGGGATGAAAGTGACAACCAGACGGTGGATCTATCGGCGAAGGAACATCACCAGTAAGAACCTGTCGATTAGCCTTCTGGTGAGGATCAGGAACCGGTATCGCCGAAATTAGTGACTCGGTATACGGGTGAAGTGGCTGCCGATAAATCACATCGCTATCTGCGTACTCGGTTATATTCCCAAGGTACATAATCGCCACTCGATCAGAGATGTGCTTTACCACCGCCAGGTCATGTGCAATGAACAAGTAGGAAAGGCCAAACTCGCGCTGCAAATCGTTGAGAAGATTGAGGATCTGACTCTGTATAGACACATCGAGGGCGGAGACCGGCTCGTCACAAATAATAAGTCGCGGGTTCAGGGCAATAGCCCTGGCAATGCCAATGCGCTGCCGCTGGCCACCAGAGAATTCAAAAGGGTAACGTGAAGCAGAGCGCGCTGGGAGACCGACTATGTCCAATAGCTCTCTCACCCGTTTAGCGCGATAAACTTTATCGCCCATGCGATGGATAATAAACGGCTCTTCCAGTATTTCAGCGACAGTGTGCCGGGCGTTCAGAGATTCCATTGGATCCTGGAAAATCATCTGAATATGCTGCCGATACGGCAGTAGCGCTCTACCGCGCAAGCGCGTGATATCGTCGCCATCAAACAAAATACTTCCGGAAGTCGGCGCGTACAGCCGGGTAATACAGCGCCCGAGAGTGGACTTTCCGCAGCCAGACTCCCCCACCAATCCAAGCGTTTCGCCAGGCTGTATCGTCAGTGAAACACCATCCACTGCACGATTGAACTGACGGGCTCGCAGCAAAATCCCTTCTTTCACCGGAAAGTGCATTTGAAGATCGCGAACCTCTAGCAGCGGTCCGCTCATAGTTCATTCCAGCGGACGCAACTGACAAAATGATTATCCGCTACTGGCTCAATACCGGGAGCGCGTTGCCCACAAATATCACGCACATGAGGACAGCGGTTCTGAAAGCGGCAACCCGTGGGTAAATCCACAAGTCCGGGCACCATGCCTTCTATAACACTGAGTCGCGACTTAGGTTCAGTCTCTAAACGCGGGATTGAAGCAAGAAGCCCGCGGGTATAGGGATGGGCGGGTCTATCGAATACATCAAACACAGTTCCGGTTTCCGCTAATCTGCCTGCATACATCACCGCTACATTGTCACTGGTTTCGGCGATCACCCCAAGATCGTGGGTAATCAGGATAACGGCCATTCCCATGTCCTTCTGTAGTTCGAGAATCAACTCGAGTATTTGCGCCTGAATAGTAACGTCCAACGCGGTGGTAGGCTCATCGGCAATCAATAGCGATGGCTGACAGGCCAACGCTATTGCAATCACCACTCGCTGGCGCATACCACCAGACAGCTGATGCGGGTATTCACCCATACGTACATCAGGCGATGGTATCCCTACCCTGGCTAACATCTCGACACCGTCACGAATGGCTTGATCAGCGCTGATATCGCGGTGCAGCAGCATGACCTCTGTGAGCTGCTTACCTATAGTGTGTACGGGATTGAGGGCCGTCATTGGCTCCTGAAACACCATACCTATATCGTTGCCCCTCAGCGCCTGCATTTCCTCTAGCGGCAGTGATACCAGGTCCCTGTCCTTGAAACGGATACTGCCGCCTGTGATTTGACCCATCGGCTGCGGCAGCAGACGCATAATCGAATGTGCAGTGACACTTTTGCCGCATCCGGATTCGCCCACGATACCCAGAGTTTCCCCGCGATCGACTGTAAAACTAACGCCGTCAACTGCTCGCACCGGACCTTCATCGGTAGCAAATTCAGTTACAAGACTGTCTACTTCAAGCAGCGGCATAATCGTACTTACCTAGTTTTTCCACTGGTCATAGACACGTATTGCGGGTTCAAAGGTCTCCCCTTCTTTTCGCGCCTGGAGAGTCGCCTTCTTCAAATCGCTGTCAATCCAATGCACATAAAGCTGGCCCGCACCATTGGCGTGTTTATGAGTAAAAAACTCTGGATACTTCACCCAGCGCCAGTGCCCAACCCGAAAGAAGCCCTGATAAAACCCAGGTACATAAGAGCCGCTCTGATGATGGAGCTCCTGCATTTTATGCGCCAGCTCAGTCATCTGTGTTTTGTCTTCTGAGGCGCGATACCGATTGATAAGTTCATCCATCTCGGCCGATGCATACACCTCCAGGTTATTAGTCTGGGTCTTGAGCTTACGCTGCGGATTGACGCTGCCGTCGTCGAGAAAGGCCACGTCATAGGCATTAACAGAGGCAAAGTGTTCCCAAAAACGTGGATACATCTCAAGGAACGCACCGAATCCTGCCAGATGTATTTCATGCTGTTTTTCTTGCACCTTCTTCCATCCCGCAGTGCCATCTAACATCTCAACACGAAAGTCTACCCCCGCCTTGGCAGCCTCCTCTTTTAGAATAGTTAATACGTCCTTCATCGTCTGGTAACCTGTAGAAACGGTGAAGGCAAGGCGTTCCCCAGAACCGTTTACCAGGATTCCATCCGCTCCCCGCTCGGTGAAACCAGCTTTGGCAAAGTGTTCCAGAGCCTTCTCGACATTGTATTGGCGGGCAACCAAAGTGGGGTGCGAGAACTCGCCGAAACCGTCCTCTGCTGTCTTCAATCGGGTATAGTCACCGCGGAAAAACTGGTCAATAACCAGCTGCCAGTTGGTGGCGTAGTGAATTCCAAGGCGAACGTCCTTATTGTCCAGTAAGTGTCTGCTGGTATTCATCCAGAGGCCGATATTGGGCCGCGGACGCTGATTATAGAAAACAGACTTGTGTATATACCCCGCTTGCACATCGGCATTGTCATTCGGTAGCTTTTCGTACCAATATTCCGCCAGATTAAGGCTTGATTGGTCCAAATCTCCGCGCCTGAAGGCTTCAAATATTTTTTCGGTGTCGCGAATCACCGTGAACTGAATACGGTCAGTGTTGTAGCGATAACGATAGTGTTTTTTGTCTTTTGCCCACCAATCCTTAACTCGATTGAGTGCAATTGAACGCCCCTTCTTAATACTCGAGCTTTCTACAAGATAGGCTCCGGTGGTCGGCGCGACGCGCCACTGGTAGCGCTCAACAAAATCAGGTCCTACCTCTTTATAAAAATGCTCCGCAATAGGCACAAGCTCAAGCACCTTGGAATCAGCATCCGGCTTGCCTGATGTGGTAGTGATAGAAAAGGTCAGGTCATCATAGCGGGTGATATTGGTGTACATAGTGCTGTAGTAATTGTTGTACCAGGGCGCGGTGATATAGGGTGAGCGATAAAACCAGAACATAAAGAAATAGTCATCGGCCGTTACAGGTTCTCCGTCTGAAAATCGTGCCTCTGGATCAAGTCGCAGGTAAGTTGTACGACCGTCGCTTCCGAGCGCCCACTCCCTGGCCAGTCCGGGCACTAAGTCAAACTCATCCTGATGTCGAAATGCCAAGCGCATGGCAACATCATCCCAAATTTCGGAACGAAACCCACCATTCGAATCTGGACCCAGAGTGCGCAGAGTACGGGGGAAATCCTGCAGTGCACGATACTCAGTGCCACCCTTCTTGGCGTTTGGGGAGCCCATCTCTGGCATCCCTTCACCACTTTGCCAGCTTAGATCGTCGGGCAGATCCTCAATTGTCTTGAACGCAAAAAAACCTGAATTCGCGGCATAATAGGCCTGCACCTCCTCGGTGTTATCGATAACATCCTCAGACAATGGCGCATTAGCGTCTTCACCACCACAGGCGGTTAAAATGAGCAGCGCTGCCGTGGACAGAAGTCCTTTGAGCCGGTAATGCTTTGAAAAAATTAAAGCCATTCTCTATACCTTAACGATAAACAGTAAATTTCTTTGGATCGAAGGATTCTCTAATAGCCTCACCAATGAAGGTAACCACCGTTAGCAACACTACCAGGGCGGAAAAAGCCGATGCAACAATCCACGGGGCCGTCCGCAATGTCGCAGTACCCTGCTTCAACAATTCTCCCAGGCTGGGGGTGGGCGGCGGTAGCCCAAAGCCCAAGAAGTCCAAGGCCGTGATCGCTGAAATGGCAGAGACCACAATAAAAGGCATAAGTGTTACCAGCGTCGCCAACACGTTGGGCAATATATGGCGAAAGATAATGCGGGTATCAGAAGCGCCAATAATGCGCGCAGCTGCAATGTAGTCTCTCGATTTCTCTTTATAGGTTTCGGTACGCATGTTGTAAGTCATCCCCGTCCAGGAAAACAACACCATAATAAACAACAGGATGCCTATGCGGGAGGGAATGGCCAGACTCGCGGGTATTACCGAAAATACGATAATGACCATATAGAGAAAGGGTATGTTGGACCATATCTCGATTATTCGTTGGAAGATGAGGTCGAATACGCCGCCAAAATAGCCCATAGCGCATCCTACTGATATACCGATGAGATATACCCAGACGGTAAAAACGATCGAAAAAACCAGGGCAATGCGTGTCCCGTAAAACAGTCTGGACAGGATGTCTCTACTGGTAGTATCTGTCCCCAGATAATGCTGATTCTCCAGCGAGGGGGGATTAGGCTTAAACAAACCTCCGTTGCTGTTATTTTCGTATGGGTTATACGGCACTATGGGCATAAGCACCCAGTTCCCACTGCGTTGTTCCGCAAATAGCTTCTTCAGCTCACGATAATTAACCTCGTAGCTGTAGTTCAGGCCAAAATCCGTGCCTGGATGAAAGGCCGTATAGGTTGGCAGGAAATACTCCCCCTGGTAACTGACCAGCAATGCTCGACTATTGACCAACAACTCGCCAAAGGCCAATACCACCAGTAAAACAAGCAGGAAGAGGAAGCTGTAATAGCCTCGTTTGATCTGTCGAAACCGCCGAAGCTTTTTGAGTGTTTGCGGATTGAACCTGAACATCGTCTAGTGAAACCGAATTCGTGGATCGACAATGGCAACCAGAAAGTCTGACAGAATATTACCTATTAGCAGAAGCAGGCTACTTAGCAATACCACCCCCATGACCACTGGATAGTCTCTATCAAGAATGGCAGTCAATGCCAGTAAGCCAAAGCCGTCTATATCAAAAATAGTTTCAATCAAAAAAGAACCTGACACCAGCAAAGTAATATTCTGACCAAAGGTGGTGGCGATGGGTATCAGGGAGTTTCGCATTGCATGTCTGGTGACTGCCTGTCGAAATGACACGCCCTTGGCGACAGCTGTGCGAATATAATCCGCCGCAAGGTTGTCCATCAGGTGATTCTTGAGCAGCATAGTGACCAGAGCAAAAGCACCGACCATGTAACAGATGAGTGGTAATACAGAGTGCTGCACCAAGTCCATCGCCTTGCCGGCAAAGTCCTTGTCCTGGAATCCGTAGCTGACAAAGCCTCCCATGGGGAACCAATCCAAATACACCGAAAAGTACAACAACAACAGAGACCCCAGCGCATAACCTGGAATAGCATAGCCAATGAAAATGAGCACCGAAGATATATTATCAATGGCGGTGCGGTGCCTGATTGCCTTGACGACCCCCAGCGGAATACACACGGTATAGGTCAGTACCAACGTCACCAGCCCGTAGTACAGAGAAACTGGAAAGCGATCTGAAATCACATCCCAAACTGGCTCGTTGTAACGATATGAAGTTCCCAGGTCGCCGCTTACTACCTTGCCAAGCCACTCTAGATAACTCTGAAAAACGGGTTTATCGAAGCCGTAATACTCTTTCAACTGGGCCAGCTGGGATTCTGATATAGCCATGCCCTGCCCCACAGCCTGGCTACTAAAGCCACCAGAGGCATCCATTTGCTGGGCCTCCATTATGGCCCGTTCCAGTGGTCCGCCGGGGACCAGGCGGGTGATTGCAAATACGATGATAGTAATGCCCAGTAATGTGGGGGGAATTAGCATTAATCGTCTAAAAAAATAATCCCGCATCTAGCCTATTACCTGAATCGACCCTGGGACGGACGAAGGTTTTTTTTCTGGAAGTGGCTTACGAGGCATATTCTCGAATCAATGGCAGGCACCTCCCGATGGTGCCACAAACACAGAGTCAACGACACCTCTTCCTATACTAGAGCAACTGCCCCAATGAAAAGGCCTTACCGGCACTTCGATGTGCCGCCATGGCAATGAGCAGCTCCGCTGTGGCCAGTGCATCCAGCAACGCGTTATGCCCGTGGAAGTGCGGAAGGTTGTAGCGGTCTCGGCAGGCCTGTAGTCGCAACTCACCCGCTTTGATGTGCGACTCGCCACGTCGAAGCAAGGCCTCTTCTTGCAAAAGAGTATCCACTATCGGCATGAGCACTGGGGCCTGGAAATACCTGCGGCTGATTTTATTAAGGAAAGCCAGATCCAGCGCTGCATTGTGAAACACCAAAACCTTGCCCGCAGCAACGTCCAGAAAGTGCGCCAACACCTGCTCGCGCGTCTCTGCCCCGACAAGATCATGGTCGCGCAAATTGTGGATGGCGGCACTTTGGCCGACAGAGTTATCTGCTCGTATCAGGTGGTGCTCGGCAGTGCCCAGAGCGACGGCTCCGTTTTCAACGATAACCCAGCCTACGCTGAGTAATTCACCGGTATTGGCGTCCAGTGAGGACATTTCTGCGTCCGCCACCAGAAAGGATACCTTCCGCCAGTCCGTCCCAGTGGAAGGCAAGGGCACTTGCCAGCATTTGTGTAGCGCTGTGCCCGAAACCCGACGACTGTAGACCAGGCGCCGCGCTCGTAGCCGCCACACTAGCCCATTCCCGCACGGTAGGTTTGCCGGATTGAGGACTGGGCTTCATCGATGATGGTAAATGCATCACGCAACTGCTCCTTGGCCATTTTCGGGAGATCACGGGGATTTATGAAATTCGATACTTTTTCGCCACGCATAATCTGCTCACACTGGCTCTTGATCCGCATATGCTGAATAAAATGCAGGGCGTCAGCCAGGTTACGACTGTTGGTAATAGTGAGGTGTTTTTCCCCGGCCAACGCCTTTAGCCGTTCATCGGTATTGACCGCGGAGACTTTACGCGCCAGCGCATGCAGGCGAACAATTTCAGTCACCGGCAGAACACCGCGCTTTTTCAGGTCCAGTTCCTTACGGTGCTCGCCATCGCGATCAACCACAAAGCGGCGAAATATACCCAAAGGCGGCCTGCTATCGAGTGCATTTGCGCAAAGAGCGGCAAGAAATATGGAGTTCTTTGAGGTCTGCTCCAGCATTGTGGCCTGCAGACGCTCTGCCAGGGAACAATCGCCATAGATGCAGCGTATATCGAAGAAAATGCTGACACGCATAACCGCATCCGGTGTTGGAGAGCGCGTCCAGCGGTGCACTGTTTTCTGCCACGTCGCCAGCGGCTGACGCCATTCTTCGGTCATCGCCATGATACCGCCTGGGCAATAGATGTAACCGCATTCATCAAGTCCGTCACAAACAAATCGCGACAGCTGCTCAAACCAGGGCAGCTGCTCCGGCGTAACCTCGTCAGAAATCACTATTCCGTTGTCCTGGTCGGCCCCCAATAATTGCTCTGCCCTCGCCTGGGAGCCAAAACCCGTCCAACACCAGGGAACCGGTGCAGAACCAAATTCCTGCTCTGCCAGCTGAATCAGGCGAATAGTAACCGCATCGGAAATGGCAGTGAGTATCTGGCTCACCTGCTGTGCGTGCATACCGGAGTTAACCCACTGGACCATCAGGTTGGACATTCCCGATACCAGTTCCTTGATGCTGTTCACATCATTTTGACGGGAGATATGTTGTACCAGATAAACCGGGTCATCCTGCTTGGCCAGAATCAGGTCAGAGGTTGTCACAATCCCCTTTGTCTCACCGTTAATTTTGACCGGCAGGTGATGAAAACGACGCTGTGTCATTAGCAACGTCGTTGCGAAAATTGTTTCGTGCCCCTCAACCCACTCCAGGTTGGTTGTCATAATCTCGCTTACAAGTGTCTGTGGGGAAAGCGCCTTGGCCACAACACGCTCGCGTAAATCCCGGTCAGTGACAATTCCGAGCAGTTCATCATTGGCGACCACGAAAGTTGAAGAAACCCTGCGTTGTGTCATCGCCTGCGCCGTTTCTTGTACCGTCGCCGAGGGTTCTACCAGCAGCAAGTTGGTGCTCATTACCGTGCGCACTTCCTGCATCATGGTATTGGGTTCTGGCTGGTAGCGAGCGGCTCTGCGCAGACGACGATTACGCTGCCCACTGAAGTAGCGATCAAAATTACGATCACTCTCACGTAAATCTCTGTAGACCTCATCCGGCACAAAATAAGCCAGAGCGTCCTCGATCACCGTGGCGATTACTTCACCGCGCTCGGCATTCAGCCCGGCGATATGAAAACTCTCGCCCTCACCCAGTCTGTCCAGTAATTTATTGTCACTATCGCGTAACTCTACCGCTCCGCTGCGTAATATTCGCAGCCCCTTCTGGGCAGTATCCGCGTTAAAAATTTCGCCCTGACAGTGATACTGCACCAGAATTTTGGCAATGCAGGGATAGAGAATATTGGGAGGCAGTTCATTGAAGGGCAAGGTCTGCTGAATGAATTCGGCAATGGTAATCAGTTCTGGCGTTGCCAGACCCTGCAACTGCGCTTCATGCTGCTGTGCGGTATCGGGCTGAAAAGGCGTTTCAGTTGTCATCGGACCAAATCAGCTCTTGGGTTGCAAAAATGTAGTAGACGCATCGGCAAAATAGCTGCTGCCTGCAGCGCGGGCCACAATCCGAATACGCTCAGCGGGACTCGGTCTTGTATCCACGACGATGCGCCATTCCAGGCCCTGGCCATCAGAAGCACGCATCGCAGCAGGTTTCAGTTCCACGTCAGTTGTTCCTACCGCCAGCACAACGCCCTCCAGAGAGTGGGTCGATGTAAGAAGAAATTCAGGCCCGGCAATGCCATCCTGTAAGGTAAGTCGAATTTTAAAATCTCCGTTCTCCAGATCGCAGGCACCGCTGTCATAGCGGCAATTGCTCTTTTCCACCAGTGGGTAGGACTGCCCAGACTGGGCAAGCTGGGGTTGCTCACCAGTGAACTGTCCAACGGCATACCAGGCCAGTATGGAAAGAATAGGTGCCACAATCATGGCAATGACTACGTGTTTATTTTTAAACATCTATTACTGCTCCGGTTGTAATTACACTGTCATCCCCACAATGCGGAAACCCAGCGACGGTACGTCCTTGCTTTCGAAAAAAAGACAGTCCACCGGAATAACTGTTGCACGATAAACATCCGAATGACACACGTGCAGATGCATATTGGGCAATAGTCACAATAAAAAAGGAGGCACCGCAAAGCGGCACCTCCCTGAAAAGGACCTTGATGGTTTTAGTGGGCATTGGCCTCACTGGCACCCGCCGGTATACGGATATGCTCGACCAGATCCTGCACTTCCTGGGGAGGAGCTGCAGTCACTTTGGACACTGCGAAGGCTACCGCGAAATTCACGACCGCTCCCACAACACCAAAGGCATTAGGCTCGATACCCATGAACCAGTTGGCAGGTGTATCACCCAGGAACGCAGTTCCAGGAATGAACATAATGCCCTTGTGCTGGAACACATAGAACAGGGTGACACTAATACCACCGATCATACCGGCGATGGCGCCCTCCTTGGTGATGCCCTTGGAGAAGATACCCATCATCAGTGCCGGGAAGATAGAGGACGCAGCCAGACCGAAGGCTAACGCCACGGTCCCGGCTGCAAATCCCGGCGGATTAAGTCCGAGATATCCCGCCCCCGCTATCGCAACAGCCATGGCCATTCTTGATGCATTCAACTCTGTCTTCTCACTGATATTGGGCGTTAGTATGCCCTTGAGTAAGTCGTGTGAGATTGCCGAGGAGATCGCCAGTAGCAAACCCGCAGCAGTTGATAGTGCTGCCGCAAGTCCACCTGCAGCCACCAAAGCGATCACCCAGTTGGGCAGCTTGGCAATCTCCGGGTTGGCCAGCACCATGATGTCGTTGTCAATTTTGACCATCTCATTGACTTCTTTGTCAGCTGAATACTGGATTCGACCGTCACCGTTCTTATCTTCGAACTTCAGCAGACCAGTCTTTTCCCAGTTTTCAAACCATACGGGCCGCTCTTCAATCACCAGACCCTGGCCGTCTTCGCCACTCAAGGTGTCAATCAGATTTAGCCTGGCCATGCCGGCAACGGCAGGAGCAGTTGTGTACAGAATCGCGATGAATACCAAAGCCCAACCGGCTGAGGAACGCGCGTCCTTCACCTTAGGGACGGTAAAGAAGCGGATGATCACATGGGGCAGACCCGCAGTACCAATCATCAGGGACATGGTGTAAGCGAACATGTTAATGCCACTTAAGCGTACATTGGTCGTGTACTCCTTGAAGCCCAAATCCATGACCACCATATCCAGCTTGTCCAACAGATAAACGTCAGTGCCAATCAAAGTACTACCCAGGCCAAGCTGAGGTATAGGATTGCCGGTCAGCTGCAGGCTGATAAAGATAGCGGGAATGGTGTAGGCCAGGATCAGCACACAGTACTGAGCAATCTGGGTATAGGTAATACCTTTCATGCCGCCGAGTACAGCATAGAAGAATACGATGGTCATGCCCACATACAGGCCTGTATCGTAGTCAACTTCCAGGAATCGAGAGAAGGCAACGCCTACACCTTTCATCTGGCCAATCACGTAAGTAACGGAACAGATAATCAGGCATATTACTGCCACTACACGCGCCGAATTGGAATAGAACCGATCACCAATAAATTCAGGTACGGTAAACTTACCGTACTTGCGCAAGTATGGCGCAAGCAGCATGGCAAGGATCACGTAGCCTCCCGTCCAGCCCATCAGGAATACAGAACCACCGTAGCCGCCATAGCTCAGGGCGATCAGGCCTGCCATGGAAATGAACGATGCTGCGGACATCCAGTCGGCCGCTGTGGCCATACCGTTTTGTATTGGATGAATACCACCACCGGCGACGTAGAAGTCCTTGGTAGAACCCGCCCGCGCCCAGATAGCGATGCCGATGTAGAGGGTAAATGTAAAGCCCACCACAATATACGTTAATGTTTGAAGATCCATATCAGGGCTCCCTAGTCTTCTTCTTCCACACCGAACTCTTTGTCCAGCGCGGCCATTTTCTTGGCGTAATAGAAAATCAATCCTACGAACACATAGATTGAACCCTGTTGTGCGAACCAGAAGCCGAGTTTGTAGCCGCCGATCTGGATCTGATTGAGAACATCAACCAGGATAATGCCGAAGCCGTAGCTCACGACAAACCAGATCACCAACAACTTGACCATCAAGGACAAGTTGCGGCGCCAGTACTCCTTGCCCTGTTCTTCGTTTAGTGGGGACATTGCACACCTCCTATCGGTGTTTTTATCGTTTATTGCCACCCGGATGTTACTCCGGGTAGCTGGTTCTTACTCTTAGACCTTGGTCTAGCGAAACCTAGAACGCATACTTGACTGCGAACTGGAGGCGACTCAGATCACCATCACGTCCGTCTTCCATTTCCTTAGTGGCGTAAATAATTTCACCACCCATGGAGTACTTGGGAGCTGGCAGGTACCAAAGGCTGGCGTGCGCTGACTGATAGCTTTCAGCCAGCGAATCTGCCGGCGAGAACTCTGCCAAACCTGGGTTGTCAGCCTGAGACATGGACAATGAGAAAGAGCTGCTCCACATGGGGCTCCAGAAATGCTGGTACGAAACAAAAGCACCCAACTGGTCAATGGTTTCAATGTCTCCGTTGGCGCCCACATAACCGTCGTTAAACGAGTTCAAACCCAGATAGCGGCCAAGTGCGTCGCCATAGTTGAACATGAAGCGAATGTCATCCTTGCCCAGCATCCATTTACCGGCAAGGCTGAGGCCATAGCCCATCTGAGAGTCATCTGCGACGCCATTGTCATAGCTCAGCTCACGCACAATACCGGCGGCAGACCAGGACAGACCGCCGGCCTTGCCGTTATAGCGAGCCACCAGATCTGGAATGCCTTCGTGAAAATCGTCAAAGGCGGTGGACAAAGCACCATCGACCTCCCAGTTCAGACGGGTTGCCGGGCTCTCGACCGCCAGTTGCAGCCCGCCATTGGTCCAGCGCACCTGCGGCTGCCGGTTGAACAAAGTACCCACCGGGCCCACAAAGTCGATTTGGTTGGGCAGCGCGCCCACATTGAAAAATGTAGACCAGCTCTGCCCTGCCAGCAGTGATTTACCCTCGTCATAGTCCCACTTGACGAAGGCGTGACGTAGACGGGAATTCCAGGAATTGGAAATACGTTCGTCGCCGTTGTTGCCTAACAGAAAGTCCATCTCTATGCGGGTGGAAATCTTGCCCGCGTCCGTATCTGTAGCGGTGGTGAAGAACAAGCGTGATGTTTTGGCATGCAGGTTGGTGGTGTCATAAGAGGAACCAGAGCCATCCGATACGGGAATCAGAGACGGCACCAGGAAGTCTTCGATCAGCTTATTACCTGGCTTACCTTCGCTGTAACTGGAAGCAGCCATATCAAGCTGGATAAAGCCCCCATACTGAAATTTAGTCCCCTTCTTGGAAGGACGTGCCTCCTCAATTTCGACAGCATTGACGACTGTTGCCTGCTGGTTCACCACTGTTGCTTGCTGGGTAGCAGAGATCATAGTCTTCAGTTCTGCCAGTTGCCGCTCCAATTCTGCGATGCGATCTTCAGTTTCCCCGGCCATACTCAAGCTTGCGGTCGAAAGTGTCCCCAGGGCTAGAAGTGCGGCGGCTATCGGTTTGATTTTCATAGTGTGTAGCTCCCTCTATAGGTATTTATGTAACGAGCGCGCACAGTATTAGCTCGCATGCACCCATCTACCCATTAGACTTTGGTCAAAAATGCCCTGTTTTATAGACTAAAGTCTAATGCCGCTACCGCCACCCAAGCCTAAGCTGCAGTTCGTGCTTCTCACCCACCACTGATATTTCAAGCTCACAGTGTTCACCGGGTCTGGCGCCCGGCTTTTTTATGCATAGGCCAAAAGCCAGGTCGCACAAGCAGGGCGGTGTCCGTGGCGCCGAACAGATCTCCCTTTACAGGTCCTTCTACTACCCTGACAATAGCCTTATAAAAACAACGGACTAAATCTTGTGAGTTCAGAAGCATTGTCTATCCTGGTCGCAGACGACCACCCCCTATTCCGGGCTGCCCTGCAGCAAGTCATCGGCCAGATTTACCCCAATGCCACTCTCTGGGAGGCTGCCAGCGTGGCGGAGCTGCAGCAGCAAGTGGTCAAAAATCCCGAGGCGTCACTACTATTGCTGGACCTCCACATGCCCGGCGCACTGGGTTTTTCAGCGCTTTCCTGGTTTGTTGGTCACAGGGCCGGAACTCCGGTGATCATGGTCTCCGCAAACTCACACCCCGAGACAGTACGTCGAGCAATAGATCACGGCGCCGCTGGCTTTCTGTCTAAATCCACCAGCGTGAATGATATGGAGGAATGCATCGCCAGGGTCATGGCTGGCGAACGCGGCCTGCATCCCGGCCTGGACGCCAATGCATCGGGCGCCAGCCTGCAGGCGCTGGACGTAGCAGATGCCCTGGCCAGCCTGACTCCGCAGCAATTCAGGGTCGTCTCTATGCTCGTAGAGGGCTTGCTGAACAAACAAATCGCTTACGAGCTGGACGTCAAAGAGGCCACTATCAAGGCCCATATGACAGAAATTTTCCGCAAGCTGGGCGTACATTCGAGAACCCAGGCGGTATTGGCAATAGGCAGCCTATTAATTGATCCTCCCGAGAATTTGAGCCAGCCGCCTGCCTGATTGGAATTACTGTTGGAAATCATATCGGGCCTGAGCCTCTGATCAGGTATACTGGCCGGACATGACCAGCGCCCTGCATATTCTTCAGCACACCTTCGGCTACGACAGCTTCCGCCCACCCCAGGATGACATTATCAACACCGTTATCAATGGTGAGGACGCTCTGGTACTGATGCCCACGGGCGGTGGAAAATCACTGTGCTACCAGATCCCAGCACTGGTTCGTCCGGGCTGTGGCGTGGTGATCTCTCCTCTTATTGCCCTGATGCAGGACCAGGTTAACGCCTTGCGGCAATTGGGCGTTCGTGCAGCTTTTCTCAACTCGACACTTGCTGCAAGCGAGGCCATGCAAGTTGAGCAAGATCTACTGCAGGGAGAATTGGACCTGCTGTATATTGCACCCGAGCGCCTCACACAGGAGCGTTGCATGGCCTTGCTGCAGCAGGCGCCCATCGCCCTGTTCGCTATTGATGAAGCCCATTGTGTCTCGCAGTGGGGCCACGATTTCAGGGCCGACTACCTGAAACTGAGTCTGCTACATGAGCGCTTCCCACAGATCCCCCGCATAGCCCTGACCGCCACCGCCGACGAGCGCACCCGGGCAGAGATTATCCAAAGGCTTGACCTCGATTCTGCGGGCCAGTTTATAGCGGGGTTTGACCGCCCGAATATTCGCTACCGGATCAGCCTAAAACAAAATGCCAAGCAGCAGTTACTGCGCTTCCTGAAAGATGAACACCTCAAGGACGCGGGCATTGTCTACTGCCTGTCACGTAAAAAAACAGAGGATGTAGCATTCTGGCTGCAGGAACAGGGCTTTAACGCCCTGCCCTACCATGCTGGCCTGGATGCCCGAATTCGAGCGGACCATCAATCCAGGTTCCTGCGCGATGAAAGTATCATCATGGTGGCCACAGTTGCCTTTGGTATGGGAATAGACAAACCCGATGTGCGGTTCGTCGCTCACCTGGATATGCCAAAAACGGTAGAGTCCTATTATCAGGAAACCGGCCGTGCAGGTCGCGATGGTGAACCTTCCAACGCATGGATGGTGTATGGCCTGCAGGACGTAATCAAGCTCCGGCAAATGGTTGAGTCCTCCGAGGGCAGCGAGGAACACAAGCGCGCAGAGCAGCATCGTCTCAACGCAATGCTGGGGTTGTGCGAGATCACCTCGTGCCGGCGACAGAGTTTACTCAAATATTTCGGTGACACCCTGGAACAACCCTGCGGCAATTGTGACAGCTGCCTGGAACCGGTGGACACCTGGGATGGGACCGAGGCCACGCGCAAGGCTCTGTCGGCGGTATATCGCACCGGTCAGCGTTTCGGGGTCAATCACCTGATTGATGTCTTGCGCGGCAGCGAAGCTGAGAAAATTTACCAGTTCGAGCATCAACTGCTGCCGACGTATGGCGTGGGCAAGGACCTGGATGCCAATCAGTGGCGATCAGTTTTCCGGCAATTGGTGGCGCGCAGCTACCTGCGCGTAGACATGGATCGCTTTGGCGCATTGCGACTGGAGGAACAGTGCAGACCTCTGTTGCGCGGCGAGGAGACCATACAACTGCGCAGAGACGCAGCTAAGAAAACGGGTAAGCAGTCAACGAAAACAAGCCTGCCCGCAGATATAGATGTCGTGCTGTGGGAGGCACTGCGAGAAAGGCGCAGGGAATTGGCGGAAGACCAGGGCGTACCGCCCTATGTGATTTTTCATGACAGCACGCTGCAGGAAATGTGCACTGCTCTGCCACAAAACATGACCCAGTTTGGCCACCTGAGCGGCGTTGGCGAACGCAAACTCAATAAGTACGGCAGTGATTTCATCAAAGTCATTGAATCTCACCTGACTGAAGCAGCAGCCCCGGCGATGTAGCTACCCTACTTACAGATCCCACCTCCAAGCATCTTGTAAGGCTCACAGTTGTAGATCAAACGTCCCGCTTCACCATGCTGCCAGTCCAGAGGCGCTAGCGCAAAGGGAGGCGGCATACCCGGCGCAGATACATCCTGAGTATCCTCGAATGAGCGAGGATAGCTTGCCCAATCCCGAGGGGCCCGCCAACCCGGCGGCGGCACCAATTCCGAGCGTATGCCAGCCACTGGATAAAGCGTTCGCCAGTAGTGAATTTCGCCCGCCATATGCTCTACAACATCCGGATACTGAGCCGCGAGGTTATTGTACTCGTTTGGGTCTTCATCAATCCTGAACAGATAGTTGGTCACCGTCGCCGAGAGCAGCCCTTGCTGAACTTCCTGCACCAGTTTCCAGTGGTCGTTGAAGGCCGTTAACATGAACGAACCTCTGATAGGCGTCTCCGACGCGAAGAACAACAACTCCTCACGCGGAATAATTTTTCCAGCCCCCAGTGCCGGCCACATGCTCTTGCCGTCCAGTTCAAATTTATCATTACCAGGGGTCAGTCCTGCCGCCTCAGCCAGCGTTGGAAACACGTCCATGACGCTCATGATCTGGTCCATTTTCGCTCCAGCTGTCAGGCTCGCTGGCCAACGCATCAAGGAGACAACTCGAATACCACCCTCCCAGGTTTCACCCTTACCCCCGCGCAGGGGTACATTATCGGCCCCACCAGTGGCGTAGGCAGCGCCGCCATTGTCGCTGAAGAACAAGACGATGGTGTTGCCGGCAATGCCTTGTTCATCCAGGGTATTAAGCACCTTCCCTATTGCCTGGTCCATGCCATCCACCACTGCCGCGTACATGGGCCTGGCACTGGCTATACCCATCAAGCGATTCATTCTGCGTGTCTGGTCAGTAGTCTTGCTGCGCGCGGGCTGCCGAACGTCCTCCAGGTCGGCGTATTTTTGCTGCAAGTCCTCTGGCGCATCCAGTGGCGTATGAGGTGCAATAAAAGGCATGTAAACAAAGAACGGCTTGCTCTGATCGCGCTCACGAATATAGCGTGATACCTCATCGGCCAATAGGTAAGACTCATAGCCCTCCTTATCGATGGAGACGCCGTTTTCCTGAAAATCCTTCCCTCCCTGGTTACCGAATGGTGGGAAGTAACCCACTTCTGTATGCAAATGACCGTAGAAATGTTCAAAACCACGGGCATTGGGATGATAAGCCTGCAACGAGTGGCCCAGGTGCCACTTGCCCACCATGGCGGTTTGGTAGCCGGCAGCGCTGAAAGTTTGCGGCATAAAATGTTCTTCCGGATGTATACCGGCATTGGTCCAGGGCATAATGACGCCATAGGCTACGCCCAGACGCATGGGATCTCGGCCCGTCATCAAGGCTGCTCGAGTGGGTGAACAGATCGGTGTGGTGTAGAAGCGTGACAGCTCTACACCTTCAGCCGCCAGGCGGTTCAGAGAGGGAGTGTCTATTTCACCATCATGAAACCCCACGTCTGCCCAGCCCAGGTCATCCGCCACCATCACAATCACATTGGGACGATCTGCCGCCAAGGCCGCTGCGCTACAATGCAGCAGGATCAAAAATGTAGAAGTAAAGAGACGCATGCATTCACCTTTGCGTAGACTATATTCGTTACCAGCTTAGCATCTCATAAATACAATACGGCCGGATTAACCGACAGCATCAGGATTGACGCTTGGGCGCGATCAGCGTAGGTTTTTACACCCGCCAAGTAAGGAAGCCCCATGAGCAACAAAATACCCCGCTCACCTGAAGACGATTACAGCGCAGAAATTGTCGCCGAACGTCAGCAGTTCATCGAAGAGAACACCCCGGCGCGTCTCAAGCACACCCGGCAATTTTCCTTTGAACCAGGCGATATGGCCGGGAATATTGAAAACATGTTTGGCGTAGCCCAGGTGCCCATCGGTCTGGCGGGTCCACTGTTGGTCAATGGCGAACACGCCCAGGGCGAATTCTACGTTCCCATGGCGACCATTGAAGGCACTATGCTGGCCAGCTACAACCGGGGCATGAAGGTCATTCGCGAGAGTGGTGGCGTCACCACTACGGTGGTTGCTGAATCCATGCAGCGTGCGCCGGTTTTCGTGTTCAAAAATGCCAGGGAATCCAGAGACTTCGGCCATTGGCTCAAAGAAAACTTTGAGCGCATCAAGGCTGTTGCAGAAGGCACCACATCCATCGGCAAACTACTGGAGATTGAGCAGTACCACGCCCACCATATGGTTTTCACCCGCTTCGACTACAGCACCGGAGATGCGGCCGGCCAGAACATGACCAGCCGCGCCACCTTCGCCGCCTGTGAGTGGATCAAAGAACAGTGTCCCAGCATCGCCCACTACCTGCTGTCCGGGAATTTCGATACAGAGAAGAAGACCTCCTCTGTCAACCTGCTCAAAGGCCGTGGTCGCCGGGTCACCGCTGAGATAACCATTCCCAAGGATGTGATGATCGAGCAACTGCGCATCACGCCCCAGCAAATGCACTACGGGCAAGGCATCAGTACCACCAGCGCGCTACTGACCAACTCCTCCAACAATGCCGCCCATCCCGCCAACGGTCTCGCGGCTATTTACCTGGCAACCGGCCAGGACATTGCCAATATTGCCGAGTCGAACCAGTGCACGACATATAACAGGGTGACCCGTGACGGAGACTATTTCTTTTCCATTACTTTTCCGGCCCTGATCATGGCCAGTTATGGGGGCGGCACCAACCTACCCACCCAGCGCGAATGCCTGGAAATCATGGACTGCTATGGCCCCGGTAAGGCGCTGAAGTTAGTAGAGATCGCAGCGGCATTAACCGTCGCCGGAGAGCTTTCCCTGGGAGCCGCCAGTAAGGTTCACCGCGATTCGCGCAAAAACGAGTGGGTTGATGCCCATGAAAAGCTGGGACGTAATCGCTAGTTACAATGGGTGACCTACGGATTTCCAGCAATGTCTCCCTGCCAATGGATGATATCGATATCACCGCCATTCGTGCCCAGGGTGCCGGTGGCCAGCACGTAAACAAAGTGTCCTCGGCCATCCACCTTCGGTTCAATATTGCCGCTTCCTCGCTGCCGGAGTTCTACAAGCAACGCCTCACCCAACAGCGAGACAGCCGTATTTCCAGCGATGGGGTTGTAGTGATCAAAGCCCAACGTTTTCGCAGCCAGGACAAGAACCGGCAGGATGCGCTGGAAAGGTTGAGAGATCTGATATGCAGCGCGGCCGCCACTCAGAAAGCTCGGCGTCCAACCAAGCCTACCCGCAGTGCCAAGAAGAAGCGTATGGACGGCAAGACACGCCGTGGACAGGTGAAGTCCCTACGCGGAAAAGTAAGTTCTAAAGAGACTTAGTAACGCGAGCTAGCAGGGGCGATCAGAATCTATAAGCCAGGCCAGTGAGCTTTGTAACAACTTCAGGTGATGCGGTTCTTCAAACGCCTCTGCCTTATGACCCAAAGCGCTGTAGACGCTTTTTCCCGCACCGACACAATGACTCCAGACTACCGGGTGATCACCCATACGCAGGTCTCGCTCCCGGCCGGGGGCTTTCTGAACAGGTGAATAGCTGTTCTCGTCGATGGTTACCAGAATATTGAAGCCCCGGACTCGCGGCGAGCGCTCCCAAGAATACCATTCCTCTTCATGGTCCCAACTCGCAGGCAGACCCTCTAGCGCAGGATGACTTGAGGCCTCCACGTCTACCTTGGCAACCTGGAACTGTGGTCCCAAAATGTGGGCGGTAAAATCTGCGCCTATCAGATGCTGCCCATACCACGACCAGCCTTTGTGGGAACCATCGCCGGCGGCATGAATCCCCAGCCAGCCACCGCCTGAGGTCAGCCAATGCTCGAAGGCAGCTTGCTGCTGCTCATCTAGCACGTCCCCGGTAGCATTGAGAAATACAACGGCTGAAAACTGGGTGAGCTGCTGTGCATTGAATACCGCGCCGTTTTCTGTCGCGAAAATCGACCAGTTGTTCTCCTGGGCAATGCCCTGCAAAGCCGATAGACCACCGGCAATACCGTCCCGATGCCGAAATGAGTTGGTCTTGCTAAAGACCAATATGGCCGGCTGCTGCATACCAGTCGGTAACGGCGGGGCAAGGCTATCATGTTGATGACTTGGAAAGATCAGATTCCAGGCCCCCACATACCAGGCGGCTAAAAGGCCTGCCGCCGACAAAGCGAGCAGGACCAGAAGCCCCAGCGCTAAAACCTTCTTAAACGAGAATCGCAACACGAGGCGGGGCTTACTTGGCCCCGTCGAACCAGTCCTCAAAACCGTGACTCACCGAGGGACCGATATGCATTTGCTCCAATACGCCGTGGCCAACCTTGTCACCGCAGCGGGCGATCACAATCTGCTGAATGTGAAGGTTCTCCAGAGCCAGCGGGTCCAGCTCGCTATCGGTCCAGCTCTCGCCGGCTATCACCAGCTCCCCATGCCACTTGCCGTGCCCCCAGTCGGGGTGCTGATAGCCCAGACCTTTCATGCGGTGAAGCATCACCGGCTCCAGGGTGATCTCCATGCTCTCTCCAGACTTATCATTCATGGTAATCACTGCGGAGCTGGCACGCCGTGTACCAGGAATCATATTCAACTTATGATCGACCCTGCCCTTCCACATTCGAGCGGCGGGGTCATTGGTTCCCGGGATCTCATCCATGCTGGCGTAATGCGGCAGGAAGCCCTGATCTGTGTGCCACTGCAGGCCTTCGGCATCCTCAAACCAGCCGGCAAGGCTGCATTCGTCTTCCCAGTGAATAGGTGCCCAGTTGAAATGCACTGCCTGGAACTCAGCAAGTGGCGCACCGCCGGTGTAGGCATCGCCCACCGGACGGATACCCCAGGAGCGGTCTTTGATGCCGAAAGTCGCGGCGCCGTCGACAGTCAGTTCCTTACCGTCATAACGAATCCAACCGGACCAGAAACCGAACTGATCAAGGCGAGTGGCATCCATCACTATATGACGCTCATTGCGCAAGGTCTGGCGTCCCTCCTCCAGACAGGCAGAGCGCGGAGTAAATATCAGGTCGCAAGAAATACCGGTCTCGTTGTCAGCAATTACTAACCGGTGCCGTCCCATGGGCTCCAGTATCTGTAACTCCATCGGCCCAATACTGAGGTCCGTCGGCTCATGCGGTGCCCTGCAGGAACCGTGAAAAGCGTATTGCTTGCCATTAATGGCAAGGCTAAGACTGCCATCCAGAATTCCAAGATTCGGGTATCGGCACATACCGACGCCGAAGTAAAAACTGCCATCTTTGGCGTGGGCGTTGTACCAGTAACGGTCATAGTGAAAACGATCGCTGGAAGCCGTATGGAAAATAGGCTCGGCCGTCTGGTGGATGGGGTAGTCGTCTAGCTTTGACAGCATGATCTGTCTCCATTACTTTTAACTGTACGCTCGTATAGTAAACAACCAATCGATAGCTGACCAGCCATCTATTTGTACCGGACGGGAATGATTGCAGGGCTGCGGTGCCCCCGGGGCACCGCTACTGCTGAAGCGTTTTGTTGAGAGTCCTCTGCAGAGAAGTCTAGAAAAATCCCAGCGGGTTAATGTCATGGCTCACCAACATATTTTTAGTCTGCTGGTAGTGTTCCAGGGCCATCTTGTGGGTCTCCCTGCCTATGCCTGACTTCTTGTAGCCACCGAAAGCGGCATGAGCGGGATAGGCGTGGTAGCAATTCATCCACACACGTCCTGCCTTGATGCCACGGGCCATGCGGAAAGCGCGGTTGGTATCGCGCGTCCAGACACCCGCTCCCAGGCCGTACTCGGTGGCGTTGGCGATGGCCAATGCCTCCTCTTCAGTTTTGAAACTGGTGAGGCCCAGGGTGGGACCAAAAATTTCCTCCTGGAACACGCGCATATCGTTGGTACCCTGCAAGAGGGTGGGCTGAATGTAATAGCCTCCAGAGATGTCACTGCTCACGGTTGCCTTGTCGCCACCAATCAGAAACTTAGCGCCGTCCTGGCGGGCAATTTCCATATAGCTCATGACCTTGTCAAACTGCTCTTTCGATGCTTGGGCGCCGACCATCGTGTCAGTGTCCAGAGGACTACCCTGCTTGATATTTCTGGCACGCTCCAGCACCCGTTCGACAAAGTCGTCGTAGATGCTCTCCTGTATCAAGGCGCGGGATGGACAAGTACACACCTCACCCTGGTTGAAGAAGCCCAACAGCACGCCCTCGACGCACTTACTGATGAAGTCCTCCTCCTGCTGCATGATATCCTCGAAAAAGACGCTGGGCGACTTGCCACCCAGTTCCACCGTAGAGGGAATCAGGGTCTTGGCGGCATTGGCCAGAATCATGTGACCCACGGCGGTGGAGCCGGTAAAAGCGATTTTGGCAATACGATCAGAACTGGCCAGGGCATGGCCGATTTCCGCGCCATAGCCATTGAGCACGTTCAAGACGCCGTCGGGAAGCAGGTCGCCAATCATCTCCATCAGTACCAGAATGGAGGTCGGGGTTTGTTCTGCGGGCTTTAATACCACACAGTTACCCGCCGCCAACGCCGGCGCCAGCTTCCATCCTGCCATCAGCAGGGGAAAGTTCCAGGGGATGATTTGCCCCACCACACCCAGCGGTTCATGGAAGTGATAGCTCACCGTGGTGGCGTCGATCTCCGCTGCGCTGCCTTCCTGGGCGCGAATACAGCCGGCGAAGTAGCGAAAGTGATCAGCTAGCAGAGGAATGTCGGCATTGAGCGTTTCCCTGATGCTTTTGCCATTGTCCCAGGTTTCCACATAGGCCAGGGTCTCCAGATTGGCCTCAATCCGGTCGGCTATTTTCAGCAGAACATTGGAGCGCTCCGCTGCAGAGGTTTTACCCCAGGCATCTGCTGCTCCATGCGCGGCATCCAGCGCCAGGGAGAGGTCGGCGTCGCCCGACCGGGGCACCTCGCAGTAGGCTTGCCCCGTAACAGGGCTGATGTTCTCGAAATAGTTGCCGTCTGCGGGGGCCACCCACTGACCGCCTATATAGTTTTCGTATCGTGGCTTAAAGGTAAACAGCGCGTCTTCACTGCCTGGCATTGCATACAACATGATCTGATTCCTCGACTGTTATGGTTAAGTCATAACTATAGCCCAGATTTCCGCTATTGATGTACGGCCAACACATTGCCCCAAACACAATGTCACTTTAGTATTCGGCTACCCCTTGTTTAGTAATAACTAAAAATAAGAATGGATCTGACCGCTCTGGCCTTGCCCGTTTTTGCCGTGCTAATGCTGACCGAAGCCGTGATTACCGCGGTAAAAGGGAAAGAGGCCTATGAATGGCGCGACTTCGGTGCCTCGATGTCGCAGCTGGCCATGAACATCGCGGTAAAGCTCGGCTTTGACGCGCTGATCATCGGCCTGCACCTCTATCTCTACCAGTACCGGCTGTTCGACTTAGGGTACGGCCCGCTGCAGTGGTTGCTGACCTTGCTGGTACTGGACTTCATATTCTACTGGTACCACCGCGCCTCCCATCGCGTACGTTTCCTGTGGTGTGCCCACGTCGTGCACCATTCCAGCGAGCGCATGAATTTTGGCACCGCCCTGCGGCAGTCTCCGACGGGGCCGCTGACGCGAGCACTGTTCTACTGGCCGTTACCGCTACTGGGCTTTGATCCACTGGTCATTGCCAGCGCTGGCGCGATCGCTACCATCTATGGTTTCTGGACACATACCGAGATGGTAAAAAAACTGTGGGCACCTGTGGAGTATCTGTTCGTTACGCCATCTCACCACCGGGCACACCACGGTTCAAACCCTGAATACATCGACACCAACTACGCCAACATGTTGATCATCTGGGACAGGTTATTCGGTACATTTGTCGAGGAAAAAGCGCCGGTGAAGTATGGACTGATCAATAACATCAACACCTACAACCCTTTGCGAATTGCCTTTCATGAGTGGGCTAGTCTACTGCGTCAAAGTGCCGGAGCCAGGTCCGGGCTTGCAGCAATGCGGGTATGGCTGCATCCTCCGGGATGGCAAGAAAACTCAATAACCAACAGCCAGGCACCCGAGTGAAATACAGCGTTCAAAAAGCATCGTCGTGGCTGGTCCTGGGCAATATTTTAGTCGCCACGCCGCTGCTGGGTGCTTCTGCAACGGCCTGGAGCCAGGGCGCTGACCAGCTTGAGGAAGTCGTGGTCACCGCCAACCGTCGCGAGTCAGCCCTGTTGGATACCCCGATCTCCCTCAGCGCATTCGACAGTGCAACGCTGGAGAAATTCTCCATTGATAGTGCTCAGGATCTGGTCGCTCGCACCCCCTCATTGAGCATGACCGGTACACCATCGAAAATTAGCATTAGAGGCGTAGGCAGACCCAACAACGCGCTGGGCTCTGATCCAGGCGTTGCCATTTATAGCGATGGTGTTTACACCACCGAGGCAGGCCTGTTCGACTACACCAACCTGTTCGACACCCAACGGGTGGAGGTTTTGCGCGGGCCCCAGGGCACGCTCTACGGCCGCAATGCTGTGGGAGGTGCGATCAACATTATCAGCATGGGGCCCACGCCCATCTGGAAAAGCAAGGTCAACCTGGAACTGGGCAACTACGACTATCAGGCCGTGCAGGGTTTGATCAGTGGGCCCATTACCGATCAGTTGTCCATGGTCGCCGCTGGCTCCACCATCAAACATTCAGGCTTTCAGAAGGAGGTGACTAGCGGCGAAGATTTCGACGACAAGGACACCCGCTATCTGCGCGTGGCGTTCAAGTATCACTGGAACAACATCTGGTACTCGAAGATCCAGCTCTCTAGTGTCGATTTAGACCGACGCCCCTCTAACGGCTATCGCACCCTGCCCTTTTCCACCGACTATGTGCAGATCGTGCCGGACGCGGACAGCGGCGCACCATTAAACCTGCCCGGAACATTTCCCGGGCAGAACTTTGTCAATTTCCACCAGGGCTATAGCAAAGAAAATGCAGCGGTTAAAGATGAGAGTAAAACTCAGTCAGATGTCATCCCCAGCCAAAAGACAGAAACCCAGTCAGTCTACCTGCTCAATGAAGTCGCCCTGGGCAACTACCGTCTCAAGCACCTGGCCTCGCACTACGAGTATGAATTCAGTAAACAGGTGGACAATGACGCCACCACAGCGGCAGACGCAGGCTTCAGTTGGAGCGAACTCTACCTTGGCGGCATACCAGTATCCGCGCTAACGGGCATTGATCAGGCTGCCCCAATGGTCACTGACCACACGGCCCAGGAAGCGAGCTTCACCTCACAGGACTTGCAGTTCTATTCCGAGCTTGATGGCGCCATCAACTTTGTCTCTGGCCTTTACTACTATCGCAGCAATGAGAACCAGTTTTTCGCGGTGCGCGAGAACAACGACGACATGATGACCGTGTATACCTTTCTCGGTAATCTGGTGGGACGCAATACCAGCACTGAGAATTGGCTGTACAGGGGCCGTTCCGATTTGATTACCACCTCCTGGGCTGCCTATGGTCAGGGGACCTGGGACTTTTCCAGCCAATGGCGGCTAACCGCCGGGCTGCGCTATTCCCAGGACGACAAGGACGGCGGCGACACCACCTTTGTGCAATGGGTGGGCGACGGCGACATCAGCCGACAGGCGGATGACAACTGGGACAGTGTCGATTGGCGCCTTGGTCTGGACTACAGCCTGCCCGCTGGGCAAATGCTGTATGCCTCTCTAGCCACAGGATATCGCAGTGGAGGCTTCAACTTCATGAAGCCAACAGCCTCTACCGACGTGGATCAAGTGGCGCCAGAGGATCTGTTGTCACTAGAGCTGGGATACAAAGGCGCACTACTGAACAACCGGTTACAGCTCTCTACTGCTGCTTACTACTACGATTATCAGGACTTGCAGGTCATACAGCAGGATGTCGTTAACGGTGTGGCTCTGCGCAGTTTTAGTAACGCCGACAAGGCCCACGCCTGGGGGCTAGAGGTGGAAGCCATCGCCCTACTCAACCAGCACTTCACGGCGGGTGCCGCCTGGTCTTGGAACGAAACCCGCTACGATGAATTTACCAGCAAAGATGCCAACGCCTGCGCCCTTGGCCCCCTTGCCCAAGGGCGTAGCCAAGACCCCTTGTGTACGCAAGCGCAAGACCTGGAAGGAAACAGTTTTCCACTCACCCCGGAGCACAAAATCAGCCTCTGGGCCAGTGCACAATGGGATTGGCGCTGGGCGCAAATGTCGGCATCGGTGAGCTACATGTACGTGGGAGATCAGTACATGTCACCGTTTAATGTGGAGCAGTACGACAAAGTGGATGCCTGGGACCGCTGGGATGGCCAGTTAAGCGCTGACCGTGGCCCCTGGAGCATTACCGCCTTCGTCAAAAACATCGCCGACGAGCGCAACTGGATATTTCGCGAGCGTCCGTCCAGCGTTACCCATAACTACGGCCCGGGAACACAGTTAAGTGCACCTCGGACCTGGGGCTTACGCCTGTCTCACAATCTCTAGCGATTAGCCAGGCAACGCTATCAGGAACAGGGCATGCCAGGACGGCGCATCCCGGCAAACCAGCCTCCATCAGCAACAAACTCAGAACCTGTGCTGTAGCTCGCTTCGTCAGTTGCCAGAAACAGAGTGACGTAAGCCACCTCTTCTGGCTGACCCGTGCGGGGAATAGGGAAGTCTTTGTAAATTGACTTATTGAGATCATCTTCAGAGATCATGCCCTTGCCACCCATCTCGGTAAAAATGCCTCCCGGGTGCACGCTGTTGACGCGAATGCCGTATTGACCCAACTCAATCGCCGCTGCCTTGGTAAAACCACGCACCGCCCACTTGCTGGCAGAGTAAGCCCCCAAACCGGCGCAGGAGTGCAGGCCATCGATGGATGACACATTAATAATAGACCCACAACCGGCTGCCTTCATGGGATCAATCACAGCGCGCACACCCAGGAAGGTACTCAACTGATTCACTTCCACTACGCGCATGAAATCCTCCGCTGAGGTATCCAGAATCGAGGCCATATGCACCATACCCGCATTATTAACCAACACGTTCAACGGGCCAAACGCCTGGGCGACAGCAACAGCCTTGCCCCAGTCGTCTTCAGAGGTGACGTCCATACGGCAAAACACCGCCGCATCGCCCAACTCCTGGGCCAACGCCTGCCCCAGCTCTTCGGCAATGTCGCCAATAACCACTTTGGCACCGTGTTCGACGAACAGACGAACTGTGGCTTCGCCCATGCCCTTTGCTCCACCGGTGACGATGGCGACCTTTCCCGCTAAACGTTGCATATGACTCTCCTGGTTACAGCCGCTGATTATAAGCGCCTGCTTATAACTGACCGGTCCAACAGATTACACCAGCGGGTGCCCGCAGCGATTCCAGGCCAATGCAAAGGCCACAGGTAGTGTATTTCGCACCGTCAGGCGCTATCTTTAGCGCCATGCATACCCATAAGAGAAAACTGTCATGTACGACCTGATCATTCGCAATGCACACATCGTAGACGGCACCGGTGCTCCCGCCTTCAATGGCGACCTGGCGGTAAAAGATGGACGCATCGCTGCCCTGGGTGCTGTGAATGGCCAAGCCAGCAAGGAGATTGACGCAGCTGGCAAATTACTCACCCCGGGCTGGGTAGACGTGCACTCTCACATGGACGGTCAATCCACCTGGGACCCGCTGTGCAGTCCCGCCGCCAACCATGGTATTACCACCCTGATCATGGGTAACTGCGGTGTAGGTTTTGCCCCCTGCGAACCCACCGATGCAGCGCACGATCGTTTGATTGCGGTCATGGAAGATGTCGAGGACATTCCCGGATCCGCCCTGCACGAAGGCATTAGTTGGGACTGGGAATCCTTCCCCGAGTACCTGAACGCCGTTGAGGCCTTTCCCCGCGCGATTGACGTGGGCGCCCAGGTTCCCCACTGCGCAGTGCGCACCTACGTCATGGGCGACAGGGGTACTCGCAATGAAAAAGCCACGGCCGAAGATATCGAGCAAATGGCCAACATCGTCAAAGAGGGCGTCAACGCCGGCGCCATCGGCTTTACCACCTCAAGGACCGAGTTACACACCACCCGCGATGAACAGGCAATGCCTGGCACCTATGCCGACGAAGATGAATTGCTGGGCATTGGCAAGGCGATCGGCGAACTGGGTGGGGAAGGTATCTTCGGTCTGGTCTCTGATTTTAACAACTGGGAAGAAGAGATGGACTGGATGAAGCGTCTGTCTATCGACAACAACTGCCAGATCAACTTTGTCATGTTCTTCCGCGAAGAGTCAGACTGGCCGCGAGTGCAAGCCCAGCTCAACTTCGTCCGCGAGGCGGCAAAGGAAGGTGCCCAGCTGATTCCCCATGTGGGTGCCAGGCCGGTGAACCTGTTGCTGTCCTGGGACGGTACTATTCACCCCTTCAGCTTCCACAGCAACTACGCGCCGCTATCGATGCTCGCCTACGAAGAAAGGCTAGTGGAACTGCGCAAACCGGAAGTGCGAGAGGCGATCCTGGCTGAAGATTTACCCCTGATGGGCGACGCGTTCATGGACACCATCATCGGTGGCTATGACAAGCTCTATGAACTCGGTACGCCACCCAATTACGAACCCGGGCCGGAGGACAGTATTGCTGCCAGGGCAACCCAAGCCGGCATTTCGCCGCAGCAGTACTGCTATGACGTGATGATGCAGCGCGATGGCAAGAACGTGGTTTACTTCCCCTGCTTCGGCTACGACGCCAATGACCTGAGCCGCCAGGTAGAATTACTGGAAGACGACTCAACGGTAATATCCCTGGCCGATACCGGCGCCCACTGCGGCGTACTGTGCGATGCCAGTGTACCCACGCAAATACTCAGCTACTACGTACGTGACCGCGAGCGCGGGCATCGCCTGGGCCTGGAGCAAGCGGTGAAAATGCAAACCATGGATACCGCACGCTGTGTGGGCCTGGAAGACAGAGGCACCCTGGAAGTCGGCATGAAGGCTGACCTCAACCTGATTGATTTCGAGAAGTTACAGCTGGAAGCGCCGGAAATTATTTTCGACCTTCCCGCCGGTGGGCGGCGCATGTTCCAGGGCGCCACGGGCTACCTGGCAACCATCGTCAATGGCGAAGTGATCATGGAAAACGGCAAGCACACCGGTGCGGTACCCGGCAAACTGATACGCGGCGCGCAGGCAGCACCCGCTGCCTGAGCGGCCCACCGCTCTAGAATCGCAGACACAAAAAAGGGCCCAGTGGGCCCTTTTTTACAACAGCAACTTCATCAATCCTGAACTGACACCCAGTCCTCGGAATCGTCCAGCATCAGCGTGATCCATTCCATCAGCGGCACGCCGCCTGCTGTTTGGTCAGGCTCGGCCTGCAGGAAGGTGTGTCCTACCGCATTTGGAATCCAAAAATGACTGCGTTCCGGATGCGCGTCTTCCAACTGCTGCATCTCGGGGTACAGCGCTTCACGCCAGGCGTCATAACCGATCATCAGGAAACCGAGAGCAAAAACGGTATCGTCACTGTGGCTGAGCATGCCACGGCGCACGTCCGGGTCTTCATTCATCTGCCAAATATGATACTCGCTGAGGTGTCCGTCATCGGCAATACACTCAGGGCAGCTTTCCGGAATAAAGGCTTCCGCGTTCCAGTCACTAAACAGCAGCTCCATGTATTCCGGTTGATCCGGACGCCCCACGCCAACACCGGCGTCATTGACCACGTCTATGCGCACATCCGGATACTGGCTGCGAACCAAAGGCAAGGCGAATGTAGTGCCCAGGCCGCCCGCACTGGAGCCCATCAGCACCACACGGCGCGGATTGGGGAATTCACTCAGAGCCACATCGAGGCCTGCCGACAGGTTGTGTAAGCCACGCTGAAAACGATCAGTTTCGCCGTCGCCATCGGTGTCAGTGTCCTGATCACTACCGTGCAGGCCACCATCACAATAAGGGAAGTAGGCAACGTTGTAGTCTTTTACCGGGTTGTCTGCACGCGCCGGGTCAAGAATACCGACCTGCGGAATGCCTGAGCTAGCGTCTTCAGTTGCTGCGCACAGTTCAGACCAGCAAGCGCCACCCCCCTGAAGGAAGATCACCAAATCTTCAGATCCGGCATCCAGGGTCGACATTCTGTACTCAGACCCGTCCAGACATAAGGGGCCATCACCACCGCCAAAGGTATGCGTGACGATGCCATCAGACTCTTCCGACAACATGGGCGTGTACTCGCCGAAATAACGGCCAATGCCCTGGTCAAATAGCTCCTGGAACGGCAGGACCACGGGTTCTGGCTCAGGCTCGGGTTCAGGTGCCGCTGGGCGATCATTATCACTACTACCGCCGGAGCATCCCGCGAGCGCCCCCAGCAAAGCAATGCTGGAAATGGCCAGGAAAGGTCTGATTGAAGATGGCGTTAGGCGAGCCAGAAGCGTTTTGTTTTTCATATTTTTAGTTGGCGGGCCGGACCCGCATTCCTCATATGTTTACAGTGGATACTTGCGCGCCGCATTCTGCCCATTTTGGTGTTTCAGAGCAATACGTAATTGCTCATATTTTCACCAAAATGCTATTAAAACTGGACACAACCTGGAAGAACCCAGGCGCTATACCTGCCTGGATAGGTTAGGCTTCGCAAATGCAATCTGGTTTCAAAAAAGTTTGGCTGCTGGCGCTGGTCAACGCTGTGGCTATGTCTGCGTCGCCGATGATGGTGCTGATTGGCAGCATCATCGGCACTCAGATGGCCAGCAGCGAACAACTGGCGACCCTACCCATTGCCCTGATGGTCATTGGCACCGCCGCAGGCGTGCTTCCCGCCTCTCGCGCAATGGCGCGCTTTGGCCGCAAGTGGACCTTTATTGGCTTTACCGGTCTGGGGGTCACAGCCACACTACTGGCGGGTCAGGCGTTGGCACTGAACAACTTCACCCTGTTCTGCGCCAGTTCAGTGCTACTGGGAATTGCCAACGCCTCACTGCACCAGATTCGTTTCGCTGCCATGGAATGTGTGCCACTGGACAAAGGACCGACCGCCGCATCCATCATCATGTGCGCGGGCATTGTCGCCGCCTTCCTCGGACCCGAAATGGCCTTGTGGGGGCAGCACCTCGATAGCGTGCCTTTTCGCGGCTCATTCTGGCTGGGAATGATAGGCTTTATCGCCGGCGGCCTGCTGCTGCTGCTCTACACACCCGCCGAAAGCTTTGGACATAAGCACCACGGCCAGGCACGACCATTGCGAGAAATGCTGAGTAACCCCTCCCTGGTGTTGGCCATCGCCAGCGGCACTATCGCCTTCGTGGTGATGTCCTTCGTCATGACAGCCACACCCATCAGCATGCACATCCACCACGGACACAGCATGGAAGATACCAAGTGGGTCATCCAGTCACATATTGCCGCCATGTTCCTGCCGTCGTTGCTCACTGCCTGGCTGTTCAAGGCCTTCAGTATCCGCGGCATGATGATTGCCGGTCTGGCCTGCTATGGACTGACTATCGTCATCGGGCTGGCCGATGTTTCGGTTATGGGTTTCTGGGGGCAGTTGGTGATGCTGGGAATAGGCTGGAACTTTCTATTTGTCGCTGGCACCGCGCTGCTGCCAACCACCTACCGGGAGGGAGAGCAGTACAAGGCCCAGGCCCTCAACGACACCGCGGTATTTTCCACCCAGGCCATTGCTTCGCTGTCGGCGGGTCTGGCGATTAGCCTGCTCAGCTGGCAGTCAATTTTGTTGCTGTGCTTGCTGCCCATTACGGTCATGATTGGCGCACTGGTCTGGAACCGGCGGCAGCTGTAATGGCAGTGCGCTAGTAGACGATACTCTGGCCCCGGGCAGGAATCTCCACCGCCAGGCCTTGATCCTGCCAGAGTTTGTGCCTGAGTGCGTCCTGGGCGCCGGATTCACCGTGAACCAATATCGTCCGCGGTTGTGGATTAAAATGCCCGATCCACTGCATCAGTCCACTCTGGCCAGCATGAGCAGAAAGACCACCTAGCGTCTCTATACGGGCTTTAATCACGTATTCTTCGTTAAACAGTTTCACCCGTTTCGCCCCGTCCACCAGATACCTTCCCAGCGTGCCCTGTGCTTGATAGCCAGTAAATATAATCGTATTTCGATCATCCCAGATACGTTGCTTAAAGTGATGGCGGATACGCCCACCGGTGCACATACCGCTGCCTGCGATAATAATGGCGCCACCCTTGATACGATTGATAGCCATGGACGCCTCGGTCTCTATGGCCATATTCAGCGTGGGCAGGAAGGTCTCCAGTGAAGTTTTATGCGCGTCACTCAAGTGCCGCACTTCATCGCCATCCAGTAGATCCAGCCAACGGTCGTACACGCGTGTCACCGCAATAGCCATGGGGCTATCAAGAAACACTTCCCAGTTGTCCAACTCGCCTTGCTGGTAAAGGCAGCCCAGATGAAACAACACATCCTGGGTTCGGCCAACGGCAAACGCAGGGATCATCACACTACCACCGCGTTTCCAGGTTTCCTGCAAAATGTCCCTCAGCTGGGCCAGGGAGTTGTGTTCATCGCGATGCTCACGATCGCCGTAAGTGCTTTCCATCAACACGATATCCGCGCGCTCCAACAGCGCAGGCTCATTCATCAACACCGAGTCACGTTTGCCAAGGTCACCGGAAAATACCAGCGTCTTCTGTTGGTCCTGCTCATTGAGGACGACCTCGACAACAGAGGACCCCAAAATATGTCCCGCGTCATGAAACGCTAGCGTTCCTGCCTCCCCCAGCGGGTTGCGCTCGCCGTAGGCACAACCATTGCACAGACCCAGCACACCAGAAACGTCGTCCATATCGAAAACCGCATCCAGCCGGGGCTTGCCGCGCCGGGCATTGCGCAGGTTGGTGCGTTCGAGATCGCGAAGATACAGTCCCACGGAATCGTGCAACATGATGTAGAGCAACTCAGCTGTTGCCGCTGTACAACGAATTTCACCGCGAAAACCCTCGTGGTAAAGCCGGGGCAAAAGCCCCGAATGATCAAGATGCGCATGAGAGAGCAGTACGGCGTCGATTGTCGCCGGATCAAATGCAAACTCCTCGTCCTGGATGCGCTCTACCGCATCGCCTCCCTGGTGCATACCACAATCCAGCAATACCCGGCCCACCGCCGGCGATTCCAGCAGATGGCAGGAGCCGGTCACTTCCTGAGCGGCGCCGAGAAACGTTAGCGTAGCCATAGAGAACTCCCTTTAGTCCGAAGTTACCGTTGGCGAAGATGGAAAATATTCCGAGGTTCTACCAATAAGCCAATAAGTCACGCCCAGTGCCAGCACCACAGCGGCGATAGCGAAAATGTAGATCGCATCGGTACTGGCAAGATCAAGCACAATAACCTTACGCGCGATCGCCATCAGCGCCGTCGCCAGCACCAGCTTTATTGGCAGGGTATTGGTTCCCAGGTACAGCCGGATGTTGATGAATATTTCAATGGCAATCAGCACCACCATAAAAGCGCCAAACACTTTGAAGATGTCGCTAACGTTCAGCAACATGTATGGCGGTTGCATCAAGCGCGAGTACAACACATACATCACATCTGCCACGCCAAGCATAATGACGAACACCATCAACACGGCAAGGAACTTCACACAGATACGTATGATGCCGTGCAAGCTGCGTATCAGCGGATCGTGATGCTCCTCGGAGAGTTCTTCATGAATGTGGTGGTGGTGGTGGGAGTCAGCGTCATCGCTCATGGGGTCTTTCCTGCAAGTCTTTTCATCGCTTGAAAACTACAGGCTAGGTGAGCTTTTCGCAAGCGGTGGGCAACAGGCTCAAACTGCAATTACTCTGTGCCTCAGCCTGCTTGCTGGGCAGGCGCGGAGAAAAATGCATCCAGCAGACAGATCAACTGGTCAACCATCGGCTTTTTGTTGGCAATGGGACTTGCCGACGATTGCTGACTGGCCCTGTAAACATCTGCAATGGTATGAAAGGTGATAGTAACAACCAGATAGATTCGACGCTGCGACTCGACAGCCGGCACTGCAGACAGCGCTCGATCAAACACCGCTTCAAGCGCCCTGGTCCGCGGAAATTGCACCCCCGCGCCCGGGTTTGAAACAGTGCCATTTTGGTAGATGGCGGCAATCTGGGACACCAGCTTTACGAAATTCACTCCATCCGGATTCGCTTCCACGTATTCAACAATAGGCATTACCAGGCAACGAGCAGCAGCCTCACCAGGCGTCCACTCAGCCGTGTTAGCGCGACCAATATACTCTTCACGCAGCTGACCAATGCGCGTCGCATGTTTATCCACAATCGCCTGCAGCAGGCCATCGCGACCCCCAAAGTGGTACTGCAGCGCATTGGGATTCCTCTGACCGGCGGCGACCGAGATTTCCCTAAGCGAAACCCCATCAATACTGCCATTGCCATAGAGCTGTACCGCCGCATCTATCAGCTTTTCACGGGTTCTGGCTGAATTTTGCTGGCGCTTGCTGACCACTGGCTCTGGCACTAGCCCATCCCCGTTGAAAACCCACCATCAACTGCCAGCGTCTGGCCGGTGATCCAACTCGCCGCTGGAGAAGTGAGGAACAGCACTGCAGCCGCAATGTCCTCGCCCTCGCCTACCCGCTTCAGGCCCTGCCTGGCGAACATCCCTTCAATCATCTCCGGCATACCGTCAATAACAGGTGCCGTAAGATTACTACGCGTCATACCTGCGGCAACCGCGTTGGCTCGAATCCCCATAGGACCCCAACTGATTCCCAGTGTCTTTACCAACTGCACCAGCCCCGCCTTGGCAGCGCCATAGCCCGGTGTCCACTCATAGCCAAAGTAAGACGTCATGGACGCGATACCGATAATGCTAGACCCGCCCTCAAACTTGCTGGCCTCAAGTAGCGACTTGCAAGCAGCGCTCAAGTGATAAGCACTGGTGAGATTGACGTTGAGCGACTGATCAAAGCCATCGCTACCCCACTCATCAGCCTGGGCGCCTCCGGCGTTATTGACCAGAATATCGAGTGCTTTCAGACTACTGGCCAATTCAGTCAGAGAGTTTTTGGAGCTCACGTCCAACTGCCGGTACTCGAAGTCACTCAAATCGTGGTCATAGTCACTGCTGGTAGCTCGGCGACCGGTGATCATCACCCTGGCCCCGGCTTCGCGATACGCTCTGGCGATCGCCAGGCCAATACCATTGGATCCACCGGTCACCAGCACTGACGCGCCGCTATAATCAAACGCAATACCCTTGTACATGCATGTCTCCCTGAAAAATGGGTTTATCTGTTTATCCAGCACACTAGAATTATATTAATACACTTGTTTTATTACAACACTTGTTTTAATTTAGTCTCACCACTAGTCGAGAGCCATTCACACCCAAGCCAATCGAAGGAGGCGCCATGAATACAGACGTTAGAAAAGCACTGGATCTGCCCCCCGTGGACCAGGTCGGTTTTGTTGTAAAGGACCTGGCAAAGGCTCTGGAACTTTACACGCCGCTGTTTGGCCCGTTCACCGTCATGGACGCTGCCGACATGGAGTGGGACTACCGGGGCACGCCAGAGACCAGCTCTTTAAAAATCGCCTTTGCCAAAAGTGGAGACGTTGAAATTGAGCTCATCGAATGGATCTGCGGCAAGACGCCACACAAGGAATTCCTCGATGCAGGACACGAAGGCATGCATCACCTGCGCTTTATCGTTGATAACGTTGAACAAAAAGTCCAGGAGGCTGCCGCTTGCGGCTATCGGCAAATCTGGTACAAGCGTTTCGGAGAAGGCCTGGCAGCCTCGTATCTGGAACGTGAGGGCGACCCGCTAATTCTCGAGTTTTTTGAGAACAAGCATGGCTGAGCACAGAGCGAGATTCTGACATGAGCGAGAGTATTCGTATTACCGATCTGGCTGAGCCACAGCTCAGCGAATTGCAACAATCAATCCATGCCTTCGGGGATACGCTGGACGTACATCTAAATCCCAGCGAGATACTCAAAGAGGCAAGTGCCGCCGTAGGCCTGGATGACTTTGGCCCGCAAGACTTCCTGGTGAGACTGGAGCTTCTGTGCGATGAATGGGGCAGCGACCCAGGCCTCAACAACCTGGGCAAGATGAGCCTGCGCAACAAACTATTGGTGTTCGCCAAAAACCGCCTGCTAATTCATGACCTGCTAGCCCGCCACCCTGAAATACACGATGTTCAAATTCGTGCACCTATCATAGTGGCCGGCCTGCCACGTTCCGGCACAACGCATTTACTCAACCTGATGGCTGCAGACAGCCGACTGCGCGCCCTGCCACTGTGGGAGTCTTACGAGCCGGTTCCCATACCGGGCGAGGTATTACTGGAAGATGGCACTGACCCACGCTACCAGCGCTGCGCAGATGCCTGGGACATGATGCAACAGACAGTTCCCAAACTGGCTGCGATGCACCCGATGAACCCGGATCATATTCACGAAGAACTGGAACTCATGGGCCCGGACTTCGCCTCGTACAACTTTGAATGGTTGAGCCAGTGCCCACGCTGGCGAGATCACTACTACGCCAGCGATCAAACACCACACTATGAGTATATGAAAACTGTACTGAAGATCCTCACCTGGCAGGACGGTGATGATGGCAGCAACACCCGCTGGGTTTTGAAGTGTCCGCAGCACCTTGAACAACTCACGGTGCTTAACACGGTCTTTCCAGATGCCACAATCGCCATTACCCACCGCGATCCAGTGTCAGTCATCCAGTCCGCTGTCACCATGGTCGCCTATGGCCAACGCATGTCGCGCAACCGCATAGACCTAAAAAACACTGTGGATTACTGGTCCGACCGTGTCGTTGCCTTGCTCGAAGCCTGTGCCAGGGACCACCACAAGATAGCTGACAACCAACGTATCGATGTACCTTTCCATGAGTTCATGGCAGATGACATCGCCATGGTCGAAAAAATTTACGCTACAGCGGGACTGCCGATGACCGATGCAGCGGCAGCCGAACTACAGCAGTTTATTAGCGATCACCCCAGAGGAAAACACGGCCGCGTCGTCTATAACCTGAAAGATGACTTTGGAGTTGAGCCAGAGGTCTTACGTAAGCGTTTCGACTTTTATTTTAAGCAGTTTCCAGTCCAGGCCGAAACCACCAGTTACTAAAAACAAGATGTAGGAGCAGCGACCTGATGCGAGTACCAATCTACAAATCCCGTCCAGTGGAACCCAATCCGGCAAAGTACGGTGGCGAGCGGATTAACGATTTCATAGTGATGTCAGAGGCCTTTTCCAATGCCTACCTGATTGAGACCCCTGAGGGCAATGTCCAGCTCAATGCCGGCATGGGCATGGAGGCGCCGGTAATCGAGGCAAACTTCAGCCAGTTCAGCGACGCCCCAGTTCACACCCTGATCTTTACCCAGGGTCATGTGGACCACGTGGGCGGCACCGCATACTTTCGCGAGAAAAACCCCGGGCTGCGCGTCATTGCCTCAGACAAAAGCGCAGAACACCAGACCTACGACAAACGTTTGGCCGCGTTCCGAGGCAATCGCTCGGCCTTTGCCTTTACCGACAAGTTTGCCAATGCCTTCAGTTACTATCAGGAAAACGGACATACCAATTTCCCCGCGCAAGATACCCCCACCGCTGATGTACAGGTGGAAGATAGACTGACATTCGAGCTGGGCGGCATCGATTTTGAAATCATCGCCGTGGCTGGCGCAGAAACCAATGATTCGCTTATCGTCTGGTTGCCGCAGCACAAAATCTGTTTCACCGGCAATCTGTTCGGCTGCCCCTTCGGCCATTTCCCCAACCTGGTGACAATCAGAGGAGACCGCTACCGGGAGGCACTAACCGTAGCCAACGCTGTAGACACCGTGCGCGCCCTGGAGCCCGAAGTAATTTGCTATGGCCATCACGCCCCGATTATTGGCAAACAGCTTATTCAGGACGAACTAAATGCACTATTCAACGCAATTCACTACGTTCACGACGAGACTGTCAAAGGCATGAACGAAGGTAAGGATGTGCACGCGTTAATGTCTGAAATTGCGCTGCCACCTGAAATGGAAGTTGGCCAAGGCTATGGCAAAGTGAGCTGGAGCGTGCGTGCCATATGGGAGAGCTACGCAGGTTGGTTTCATCACCGCTCCACCACCGAACTTTACTGCGTCCCTGCCTCGAGTGTGGCCGGCGATATCGTGGAACTGGCTGGCGGGACAGCGACTATACTAGAGCGTGCTCAAGAGAAGTTCGCCTCGGGCCAACATGAGCAGGCCATACATCTGCTGGACATCATTGGTGATGCAGGCGCTGATACAGCACAAAGTCGCGAATTAGGCCGCAAAGTACATGAGACCTTGCTAGTGCAAACTGACAACTTCTGGCTCTCGTCATGGCTGAAGAATCAGACCAAGCTTCTACAAGCCTAAATACATTGTTAAGCAACGCAGGTTAGTCATATGTCAATTCCTCTGGTTCGTGTTCACGGTATCGATGACGCCCGTTTGGATAGGGTAGAAAAACCATCTGTAACAGCGAACGACGTTCTGGTAGAAGTGTCACTGTGCGGGATTTGCGGCTCCGATCTGGGCTACATTTCAATGGGCGGGCTTGGCATGACACAGCCCATGCCATTGGGTCATGAGCTTGTTGGAACCATCGCCCAGGTTGGCCACAACATCAGTGAACTGGCTGTCGGCGATCGAGTTGTCGTCAACCCTATGGCTAACGGCAACAGCATTGGTAACGGCGGAGCCGAGGGCGCTTTCACACCCTACTTGCTGGTTCGCAATGTCGCTGCAGATCCCAGTGCGGTGCTCAAAGTCCCCAACAGCCTCACCGCGAAGCAGGCGGCTATGGTTGAGCCCCTGTCAGTGGCCTTGCATGGCTGCCATCAAGGGCGAGCAGATGCTGCAAAAAAGGCCGTTATTTTCGGCGCCGGACCCATTGGGCTGTGCACTGTAATTTGCCTCACTTACCTCGGCCTGAAAGACATTGTAGTGGTAGACAGGTCCGAACACCGCCTGGCCGCCGCCGAACGTCTCGGCGCAATACCTTTGCAGGCAGATGATGAAGACCTCGCCAGTTTCCTGATGGCGCAGCACGGAGAATCACAACTAATGGGCACCCCCGTTCCGGCGACCGATATTTACATCGAAGCAACCGGTGCCAAGCCGGTGTTTGAACAGATCGTCAATACAGCCAAAACAGGTGCCAGCGTTGTTATTTTGGGACTACACAAACAACCGGTTCAGCTGGACCTGGCCAATGTATTACTGCGCGAGCTGAATATCACCGGGTCCATGGCCTACCCGAACGAGTTTCCCGAAGTCATAGACATGCTTGCAAGCGGTAAAATCGACGTCGACGCAGTGATCTCCCACCAATTTCCCCTGAGCCAGTTCGAGCAAGCGTTATCGCAGGCAAAAGATACCGACACCGCGATCAAAGTCATGATCGACTGCCAGTCCTAGGTCAGCCGCCTATCCATAAAGAGGCAAAGCAATGAAATTCTGGCAACCGGTCACCTGGGCCGAAACTGAGCAACTCTGTGAAATAGCAAAATTTGCAGAACAATGTGGATTTGAAGGGCTTATGGGAGCAGACCATGCGCTGTTCCCGGGGACAATGACGCCCGACTACCCGTACTCCGACAACGGATTTCCGCCGCAGACGGCCGAACATGAATACCCGGACATGTGGACCTCGTTTGCCGCTATGGCCGCTGTCACCACCACAATCAAATTGGTGTGCGGGGTATACGTGCTGCCCATTCGCAATCCTATCGAAGTTGCCAAGCAGTCCGCCACGCTGGCCATCCTCAGCCAGGGCCGCTTCGCGCTGGGCGTAGGCAGCGGCTGGATGAAAGAAGAGTTTGACGCTTACGATGTAAGCTTCAAGGGCCGCGGCAAGCGTATGGATGAAATGCTGGAAGTGATGCAGGGCCTGTGGAGCGGTGATTTGTTCGAGTACCACGGGCAGCACTTCGACTTTCCACCCATTCAGATTAGTCCGCATTCCCAGCACCCGGTTCCCCTGTATTTTGGCGGCACTGCAGAGGTTGCGCTCAAGCGCGCAGCGCGCATTGGAGACGGTTGGATTGGCGCAGGCAATACCCCTGAAGACGTCCCTGTCGTCGTCAAACACTTACAGGAATTAAGAAAGAAATACGGTCGCGATCACCTGCCATTTGACACGCTGGTGGGTGTCTATGCTGCGCCAGATAAAGCGCTGTTCGATTCCCTGCAAGACAGCGGCATGACCTCAGGGCTCAATATGCCATTTGCCTATGCACTGGGCACCCGCTCATCACTGGAAGACAAAAAACGGATGATGGCGAAGTTTGCTGAGGATGTCATAAGACATTTTTGACCCACGCGTTGCCATGCGCATGAGTAGGCCGCTGTAACGCTATCACCTGGTGAGCGCCCTTAGCCGATCAACTGACATCCAGCCAACACCCGAACTTTTTATTATTTTGCACCAGCGGCATAGTCGACAAAGATAGGGGACGACCAGGCCCGGTGCTCTATAGGCGCCAGGCAGTCGTCCTGCGGATCTGTGCGGCTGTCTGCATAGCAGGGGTTAACCCTGATGCAGCGCCCGCTTTCATCATACTCACAGCGCAGACCCCCGCCATTAATGGTTGGGGTCGCCGCTTGAATCGCTCGTACATAGTAGACCGTATCGCGCGCCTCATCCGGAAACTGGGTATCGCTGAACTGGGCGCCGCACCCCTCACCCAAGTCATCACAGGCAAACACCTTCCAGGGATCCTCTATTAGAGACTCCAGTGGCTCGGTGGCGTCAATCTGCGGCCGAATTCGTACGACTTCCAGACGCTGGATCGGAGACCGATGACTGCCGGGCGAGTAGCACTCGTTATTGCACAAAGATTCGAGGCGCTCAGGGCCAAGGGCCCGCAAACTGAAATCCGGACACCCCGGATTCTGTTGCAACGAACCGTATGCGTGAATCCTGAATGCCGGTGCGGAAGCACGAAGGCTGTCACTTCCCATCGGCAAAGCGCCCAAATCATCATCCAGCAAATCGAACCAGAGCAGGATTCGTGGGCCACTGGTACCGTAGACCTCTTTGGCTTGCAGAGCGTCCCATATAGCCGCTCTATCACGACCACTGCTGTGCACGGCCACCAATCCCCCGGTCGTATAAAAGGAGGAAACTCGGCTGCGCTCAAATACGTTTTCAGGTGATGCCGAAATTTCAGCTGGCCGCAGGGTGGTCACCTCACCACCCTGCGCTGGCGGACGAATCGCCTGCCAGGCATCGCTGGGGCCACGGCCATCGGTCATCGGCAGGCGTGCATACTCCTTGTAGCCAGTACCTGGTCGGGCGCTATGGTTGTCGCTGGAACCAATCAAGCCAAATCGAAACCGCTTTCCGCCCTCTCGAATAGCGAGTGCCGCCTGCGCCGAAGTGCCGGGACGAAAATTAAATGCGGGCAAGAAGCAATCTGGACACTGACCACAGTTGAGCCAGTCGGCCTCGTCAACGCCGGTGAGAGTCAGATGCCCGGAGCTGCCTGCATCCACATAGTTTTGTCGGGCATGCTGCACCAATTCTTCGCACTGCAGGCTATCAGGATCCGTGCAACGCTCGCGAATGATATCGCCAGCGCGCCGGCAACAGGGAACATAGTCGCCTTCGGGCTGGGGACAGCTAGTATCACCGCCTTCTTGGGTCTGAGTCGCGCGCCAGGCGCGGTATTGTTCCGAGTTACCGTGACCTGAATACACTTCCAACAATGTTTGCCGATCGGGCATGGCGTTGTTGCCGCGTAGCTGCTTGCCCCAGTCCGAGGCCGGCGGTGTATACAAGCCCCAACTATTGCCATGGGGGATAACCATATATTCACTGCCGCTGGCTTCTAACTGTCTATAGAGCTCGGCTGGATTACTGGCCCGGGCCTTACAACCTTCTACCAGCGCCAGACCTGCGGGTGTCGTATCGCAATCAGGCTCACCCAGACCGCTGCTGGAAAAACGCAGATAGTTTAGATGTTCCAGTATGTTGCCGGGGTCGTCTAACATCCGCATCAGCCGTTCTCGCAACAGGTCAGCTGTCGGCAGGTCTACGTTAAACTGCGCATCCATAGCGGCGGCAATAGCGTGACTGGGAGTTGCGTCCTCATCAACGTCACGAAGAATGACATTCTTATGGCCGTAGTGGACGTTGGGAAGATTTCCGATTTGCGTCCACTCCCAGCCCAGGAAGGTCACCATGTCGGGATTTTCAGCGTCGCCCGCCACCGCATTGCATTGCTTGACGGTGTCGCGAATGCCACGCCACCGCTGCTGGTTCAGAAATTCTGCGTGATCGCTAATACTCCAGAAATCCAGCTGTGAGCAGTAGCGGGCAAAGTCGCAGGCATCTGCTGGAGGACGCAAACCCTCCCCGTTTACGGTACTCATCCCTTTCTCATAGGCATCCAGTGAAAAGGAGGTGTGGCCGTGAAGATCTCCGAACAGAATTTGTTTGGGTGCTGGCGCTTCCTGTGCATTACTGTGGGGATCTACCGCCTCGGCCTGTCTGGGGGCCGGTACGCCGGTCACAGTGCCCGTCTCATCGAATGGACGACTACAAGCACCGGTGAACAGTATTATCAGGAACATAGCCCCGACCATCGAATGACGAACCCAAACACAGCTCTCCTCGATAGTCAGGATGCGCCTCAACTGAGAAAGTCTCCGGACTCAAGGTCAACACAGTGCTGCAGATGGCGTTGAATCATAGTCAGGAACATGGCATCGCTGCGCTCTGCGGCCGCGGTGAAACTGGCGCCGAGAATAGTAATCATCAATCCGTGCATGGCTTGCTCACGGTATTGCTGCCAGCAAGCATCAAAGCCCAGGTTCACCCCCAGGCCGGCCAGTAACTCGCTGTAGTCCTTGACCAGCTCACGCTCCCATGCCCGACGGTCATTCACCTCCACACTACCACCCAAAAAATAGGCCAGGTCCGTGAGCGGACTGCTTTCACCGGTCGTTTGCCAATCAACCGTGCAGGCCTGGTCGCCATGAAAGAGAATGTTCTCACTGCGGAAGTCTCCGTGAACCAGGGTTTTGGGCCCCTCAAAGCGAGTTGCAAATGTGGTGTGGCGGTCGACATAGTAAGCGCCAAATGCATGGCACTCTTCGCTGATGCCATGCCCAAAGCGCTGCAGAAAGCCAGGCCAATACTGCTGCAACAAAGCTTGAGCGAAAGCCCCTCCGTCATCTCTGGCCTGGCTCATTACAAAGTCATGCTCGCCCACGGATTCGTCTGAATAGAAAGCGACCGCCAATTTTGCCGCCTCCCCCATAGCGATTCGGGCGTGCTCGAAAGACTCACCAACCAACTGACTGCCAGGCTCAGCAGGCGCCATGTCCTCCATCGCGGTAACAAACACCAGTCGGTCATCTGAAACCTCATTGGCATAAATGACAGGTGTGCGCATCGTCGTCTTGCCTGCCAGGTGCCTGTAGAACATCACTTCGTTGTAGTAGGCGCCCTGGGCCCCCGCCATTGCGCGAGCAGTCTCATCCTCTGCTGGAAATTTAATGATTACCGACGCCGGTGCGTTGCCAGTATTACCCGCATATTCCAGATTGAAGCGCGCATTATCGCCCATCTTACCGGTGCCAATAATCTGGTAATCCATGGCTTTCACTGTGCCAGCGTTCAGCTGGCCCGAACTGCTCAGTGCTTCGCTCATCCACTGCACTGTGACGTCCTGGGGACGGGTGACAATGTCAGACATGTGTATTCTCCTGGTTGATTTCGTGTCGCCGTAAAAACTAATACATCGGCTCGTCACCGGAAAGGCCGAAGTCGGGCCAGGCTCCGTGAACATGCGTCTGGCAGTTGCCATAACCGATGGCGCCAGTTGCAGTGTCCTCCACCCGGATCATACAGTCCCGAAACTGATGATAGCGTTCAATCACCTCTGGCAGAGCTGCGTTCTCAACGTAGTCACCATCCACATGAAGTTGGCCGCGCCAACTACCGTGGTGATGGCCATCACCTCCATGATAATGCCCTGATCCCAGATAAAACCCGGTCTCCGACAACTTCTCGAACGTCAACAAACGTTCGCTGCCGTCTTCCATCTGGAACAGAAATTCACCGTTTTGTAGCCGTTTGCTGGCAGAGTCGAAGTGGAGCTTAGGTGTCATGCCGGTCACTTTTTCGGTTTGTCCGGTTTCATTTTCAAAACCGCCCTGGATACGCTGGTGAGCGAAGCCGGGGCCAGAAAAAATCAGGTAATAATGGTGGAACGCATAACTGGGAGCATCCTCGCGCTGAAACAATATGGGGTTCCAAACGGCCAGTGCCCGGGGTATGTGTTGGTGATAGTCAGGCTCCAGGTCTTCGGCGGGCAACCCCACCATGGGTCGTATACCCCAGGACTTGTCGCGCGTCGCTATCCAGTCCTGCCTGTTAATGTCAACGCGCTCGCCGTCAATTTCCAGCCAGCCACTGGCCAGACCGGTCTGGTGATAACGAATCTGGTCTGTTGCCTTGCGGAACCCATGCATATCGCGCCTATCTTCACGCTCCTCTACCACACATGCCGCCGCGGCATGGAAGACTAATTCAAATGCAATCGGCTGGGCTTCGTTGGGCTCCAGAGTGACTTTTATTTGCTGCAGTGGCTCGAGCACCTCATACCGTATGGGGCCCGCGTTCACCGTATTGGGGTCACTGTCCAGCGCCCGACTGGCGCGCACAACCCACTGCTGGGTGCCCCTGGATATTCCGGCATAGGCGTCAACCACATTGCGATTGCTGTATTTACCGAAACCAAAAGCAATTTGCAGTGAGCCGTCGATGGCAGCTGCCATACCGCAAACTTTTTCCGTCCAGGCTGGATCGCTCTGGCCTACGGTGGCGAATGTCTCCACCACCTGGTGATTGAATTGCTCATCGCTGGGCAGCAGCGGCCCGACAGTTCCCGCCATGGTAAGACTCCGCAGATAGTGACATCTGGTAGGTAAAATTTGCTCGCACTGAAAAAGCACCGATTGCTACAGTGACTCTCTTCAAGCGCAATAGTGTCACACAAACCAGGAGCATAATTAATGTTGCCATAATTCGGCCATTGCAGTTCAAGTATGTCTACACTGGATGCCCGCAGAATCGGGCAACGCACCGACACTGCCAGTAGTTTTTGAGAAATCGGACTGCTTGCTGCTGACGCCTATGGATCTGGTGCTATTGGGATATACCCAACAGATCGTCTCGCTGGCCCAACAATATCTCTGCGCAGTAACCGAAGTCCACAGGCATATTGATGCCACTGACGAAACCCGCTAGCTTGCTGTTCAGCAGCACCAGTGGCTCACCCATCTGGGCGCCGGTTGCGTAGCGTCCGTTAGAAGGCAAGAACAAATCGACGATCTCATCAGGCATTTCACCTTCGCCTTTGAGCTTGTCCATGAAACCGCTTGCTGTGGGTGAAGGAGAAATGCAATTAATACGAATATTGCGAGTCGCAAGCTCCTTTGCCATCTGCATGGTGTAAACAATAATGCATTGCTTGGAGAAACCGTAACCATCGGCGCAGGCGTCGACATTAGCGGACATCCATTGCAGTGCCGCTGCGAAAGAATTGTCCAGTGCCAGAAAATCCTGCACAGCAGCCAGCTTGGGACGCCAGGCCATGCCAGCAGTCGAGGCAATGGATACAATTGCACCACCGTCGATAACCCGCGGGAGCAGCGACTCAGTGAGGTAGCGCAGACCGACAAAATTAATCAACAGAGTGTCTTGGGCCGTAAATGGCGGGCTGGGCACGCCGGCACAATTAAACAGTGCATCGACTTGCTGCGGCAGGAGCGCCACAGCGGCATCGATAGAATCAGGGTCCTTCATGTCTAGCTGAATCGCTTTTACCACAGGCGTATTCACAGGTGCTATGTCCAGGGCGTAGACCTCTGCACCCAGCTCTACCAGCAACCCTGCCGCAGCCTGCCCCATACCGGATGCCGCCCCGGTAATTACCACCTTTTGCCCCTGGTATCCCAGAATATCGTTCACGCTTGATGCCCTCTATAAATGATCAAAAACCCGGATAGAAAAGTTACATCTTTTCCAGCAACCGCTTGGGACGCAGTTCCAGTAAATCCACGGCGACACCCGCAGGTTGCGACAGGGCAAATGCTACTGCCTCGCCCACTTGCTGTGTCTCCATGCCAACGTTCATATAAGTACCGCTATCTCGCCAGGCCTCGAGCCCAGCCATTAACGCGTCCCCATCCCAGCCATCAGCAAAATTAGTTCCTGCACCACCGGGACGCACACAGGTCACGCCAATGCCGTCCACTTGCAGCTCACGCGCCAGGTCACGGGTGAAACGCTCCACCGCCGCCTTGGTGGATGCATAGATAGATAGATGACTCATTTCGTCGTAGTGATAGGCCGAGGCAGAAGAAATATTGATGATGCGAGGGTTCTCACCTCCGCGTAACAACGGGATAACCACCTGACTGGCAAAGACTGTACCCAGGTAATTGGTATTGACCTGCATCAGCACTTCTTCTTCGACCAGCTTCTCTATCTTGTTGGGTCTGGCCATACCGGCGTTGTTTATCAGTCCGTCGAGACGACCAAAGTGAGATTTCACCCGTTCAAACGCAGCCGTCAGGCTGGCTTTACTGGTGACATCCGCAGCGACGGCAAAGGCGTGGTCACTGACAATTTCGGCAATGGCCTGATCCAGCCCCGCCTGATTGCGACTGAGCAAGCCAACCCTTGCGCCCTTGTCTACCAGGCATTTGGCAATTGCCAGTCCAAAGCCTTTGGAACCACCAGTGACGATATACGCTTTTCCTTCCAGTTCAGTATTCATGCGCCGATCGCTATGGTCTTGGTTTCCAGGTATTCCTCAAAGCCTTCCAGGCCCATCTCCCGACCAATGCCGCTCTGTTTGTAGCCGCCAAAGGGCGCGTCCGCGGCGTAGAAATTGCCACCGTTGACGTTGATGGTCCCTGTGCGAATACGCCTGGCAACGGCGAGCGCTCGCGCTTCGCTGGCGGACCAGACACTGCCAGAGAGGCCAAAGTCCGAGTCATTGGCAATATGAACCGCGTCGTCATCGCCATCGTGGGCGATCACACACAGCACCGGGCCAAAAATCTCCTCCCGGGCAATGGTCATATCATTGGTGACATCGACAAATACAGTAGGCTCCACGTAATACCCCTGTAAGAGTTTTTCTGGCGTCCCGCCGCCAAGCAGCACTCTGGCGCCTTCCTCTTTACCCTGTTTAATATAGTCCAATACCCGTTCGCGCTGCCTGGCGTTAACCAACGGCCCCATGATTTCATTTTCTGACGCTGGATCGCCATAGGCGATAAAGCCAAAGTAGGTTTTCAGCAATTCTTCAACCTCTGCCTGCTTGCTGCGCGGTACCAACAGCCGAGTGTTCAGGGCACAGCCCTGGCCTGAATGGAAACACACCGCCAGCGCACTCAACAGGCTGGTCCCAAGGTCTGCGTCATCCAGTATGATATTGGCAGACTTACCGCCCAGCTCCAGGAACACCTTCTTCACCGTCCCTGACGCTGCTGCCATGATGTGTTTGCCCACCGCAGTGGAGCCAGTGAAGGACACCATGTCCACACGCGGGTCGGTCACCAGTTGTTCACCCACCTGCTGTGGGTCCTCTGAGGTAATCACGTTGAATACGCCTGCGGGAATGTCGGTATGCTCCGAAACAATTCGCCCCAGGGTCGTTGCCGACCAGGGTGTATCCGGCGCCGCTTTGAGTACCACGGTGCACCCGGCAGCCAGTGCCGGCACACACTTGGCCAGGTTAATCTGCAGGGGGACGTTCCAGGGCGTAATGGCAGCGACCACACCAATGGCCTCTTTTTCCACCAGGCGGCGGCTCTTACCGCCCATGATGGCATGCTCACCGATATCACGACTCCACTGGTAGTTCGGTAGATTACCGAGGCTGTAGTCGATGAATCCAATGGGTATTTCACAGTGCGGGCCAGAGGCACCACAAATACCTAAAGGTGCGCCTGTTTCGGCCGCTATCTGTTGCTTGAAGTCGTCCATTTCCGCCAACAGTCCGGCTTTGAGTTGCTGCAGGCAGTGCAGCCGAAAATTGTGATTGGTGGACCAGTCGGTTTCATCAAAGGCGCGACGCGCCGCCGCAATAGCCCTGTCCATATCTTCGCACCCGGCATCAGCCACTTCCCCCATGACCTCCTCGGTCGCCGGGTTAATATTCGGGTAGGTTTTACCGCTGAGCGCTGACACCAATTCGCCGGCGATCAAAAGTCTAGTCTCGGGATTCATTCCTATGCTCCTGTAGATACTGCGCTATTGCCGAGGTGGACGTGATGCATCCCTGGCCAAGAAGACATCGACAATACGCTCTCGCAGATACTCGGCCGTTGGCAGGCCAACACCATGGTCGCCGGCAGTATCGAGCGCACACTGTAGATCTTTTTGGCCAAGCGCCCCGATGGGGCCAAAGAACTCCTCCATCTGCGCCTCGGTACAACTGCGCGCCAGATTGTTGCGACTGGATACGAACATATGCATCTGTTCATTCACCACGCCATTGGACAGACCGACTTCCCTGAGGACATCCACTGACAGACCGCAGGCTTCGGCCAGGCGGGTGGCCTCTGCCATAGCGACAAATTCCGCATATTGGATGAAGTTATTACAGAGTTTGAGCGCGATACCGGCACCGAGATCACCCGCATGAACCACCTTTTCAGCAGAGGTGCCAAACACCGGGCGACAGCGATCAACAATCGCCTCCTCGCCTCCCACCATGTAACACAGCGTGCCATCGGCTGCCCGGTGGGCACCTCCGGTAATGGGGGCATCTATCAAGTGGATGTCGGCCTGATGGGCATCTTCGGCCCACTTCAGCAAACTGGCCTGGGTGACGGTGCTGTGCACAGCCACTACAGTGCCATTTTTCGCCTTCTCAAAAATCCCTTCTACACCGTAGAGAAGATCCTCTACCTGCTGATCGTCGCGCACGCAGATACCAATGTGCTCACATTTAGACGCGAGTTCGGCGACGGAGCTGCAAGGCACGGCGCCCTTTTCAGCCAACTCGTCAACCGAGGGCTGATACAGGTCGTAAACATGCACCCTGTAGGGATCAGTGATCAACCGCGCCGCTGATGGTTTGCCGATGTTGCCGAGCCCGATATAGCCGATGTTAATTAAATCCACTGCGCAAGACCCCCAGCAATGTTGTTGATCACTGAGCTTAGGTGGCCTCGAATTTTATGTCAAGCAAGTTTGACTTATCGTCAATTACGATTTACTTTCTTGTCATGAACACCTCTGCTAGCACAGACTTTCCTATCGATACTCAACAGAAGTACCGGCAGAACTTTGCCCGCCATATTCTGAGCGTTACCTTGTATATGCAGTCTGAGATCATGAATGCCCTGACCTTGAAGCATGGCCACGGTCAGCTTCGGATTAACTTCGAGCCCTACATATCAATAGCCTCCCAACACGGCGCCAGGCTCTCGGATATAGCAGCAATGTTAGGCATATCTCGTCAGGCCGCGAACCAGACAGCCAATCAAATTGAAAGCGCCGGTTACCTGCTGCGGGCTGCAGACCCCTCGGACGGCAGAGCCAAGCTACTGGTCACCACGCCCAGGGCAAAGGTACTTATTCGACAAGGTGCAGCGGAGGCAATGACGATACAGACGCGTTTTGCTGCCATTATTGGCGATGAAGATCTCAGCCGACTCAACACATCCTTGACCAATCTCAGCCGAGCACTAAACCTTCTTTTCCCCTACGAGGGCGAGAAGAGCCTGATCATGCCTGCCACCATGCCGCGGCTATCTGATTACATCAGCAACCGGCTACAGGCGCTGACCATGGAAAAAGGTCACCCGCAGCTAAAGCGCAGTTTTGGCGCGGTGCTTACTGCTGTAGGCCCTCATGGCGGACGCATCCAGCAAATGGCCGACGCCCGGGATGTCAGTAAACAGGCGATCAGTGCAATCGCCACAGAGCTGGAGGAACTGGGTTATATAGTGCGCACTGCAGATCCGCAGGACGCGCGCCAAATCGTACTCCAGTTTACCGATTCCGGCAGAGGGCTGATTGCCGACTCGGTCGACTCAGTCGACCAACTGGCGGCAGAATTCGCATGCGAAATCGGTGACAGCGAACTACAGCATGCAACGCAGGCAGTGGGCAGAATCTATCGCTCGCTGCACCTTGAAGAAGACATCTTCGGGCATACGGACAACCACGACATCCGCATCATGGCCCGTCAAATCAATAGACAACTCGGTGATCAAGGGGCCCGCGCGCTGGCCAGGCTTCTGCTCTCCGGCGAATCTGAAAACTGAAAACTGAAAAGGAATATCGTATGAGTGAATCCTCTCGACGCCAGCGGGGCGAAGACAAAATCAAGGAGGTCTACGCAGGTGACGTGGTGGTGCCGCCTGAAGGTTATGCCTTCACCGACATCATGCTGGAAACCCTGTTCGCCGAAATTTGGACCAGGGACACCCTGTCGATGCGTGACAAGCGTATTTTACTACTGGGAATGATTGCCGCCCAGGGTGAAGGCATGACTTTCAAGATTCAAACCAAAGCTGGAATCAAGAATGGTGAGCTGACAGCCGAAGATATGCGTGAACTGCACCTGTTCATAACCCAGTACTGTGGTTACCCGAAGGCAGCGGCAATGCTTGGTCCCATGGAAGAAGGTATAGCAGAAGCTCAGAAAGATATGAAGGAAGAGGCTGCCAAGTGACCATGGACATTACATACAACTGGATGGCAGGCCTGGCCACGGTGGCAGGTACCATAGCCATTATCGCCCTGGGCCAGTTGCTGGTATTCAGGATTCCGGCAATTGCGAAAGCCAGAGAACTAAACAACGACCAGAACAAAGAAAAGTGGCGTAGCAAAGCCAAGAAGTACCACCAGCGAGTCAAAACCAGCCAGAAACTTGGCTTGGGCGTTAATGTACTGTTCTACGTTTTGATTATGCCTTTTCTCGTTACGCTGGAGCCGCAGTCCATTTTCAAGGTAGCGCTGGATGTATTCATGATCATGATGATCTACGACTTTTTCTACTACCTGATGCATCGCTTCCTGTTCCATGGCCACAGTTATCTGCGCCAGGTTCATGCCGTTCATCATCAGGCCAGAAGTAGAGTCAGCTCTATTGATTCACACCTGCTACACCCGGTTGAACTGATTATGGGAATAGCCTTGTTCTATGTTGTGACGACCGCAATCGCCTTATTCTCTGGACAGGCGTTTCAGGTTTCCACCATCATCATCGCTACAGTGATCTACACCCAACTCAATCAAATAAACCATTGCCGAATCGACCTGAACGGTTTCCCCTGGAAGACCCTGAACTGGATTGCAATAAGGCACGACGCCCATCATCTGGATATGCACAAGGGCAACTTTGCCACGATCACACTGTTTTACGATTGGATGTTTGGCACGCTGGAAACACACCCACTGGAACAAAAAGTTAGTGAAGGCCCTGCGGCCTAAGCACCACATTTGATTTTACACAGTGGGACTATACACCTGTAGACGCTGATAATGCTCTACGGAAAAACCTCGGTATTGCATGAAACGACTGCGCTTTGCTTGCTCTTTTATCTCGCAAGCGGGTGCTTCTCCGAATTTCTTTCTAAACGTTTCCTCTGCCAGTTCATACCAGTCAGGTTCTTCTGCTTCAATGGCGGCACTAATTTCGGAATCGCTAATACCCTTCTGGCGCATTTCTTGGCGAATCCGTATGGGACCATGTCCACAGGATAAACGTTGACACAAAAAGCTCTCGGCATAGCGTTCATCTGACTGCAGATTTTCGCTAACAAGCTGGTCGAGTTGTTGGTCAATTAACTCAACGTCTTTGAAACGCTTGAAAAGTTTCTGCTTCAACTCCTGACGGGAGTGTTCACGCCGCGCCAGTAGATCCATCGCTTTGAGGCGAATATCCGCAGGGTTGACGGCAGTGAGTTGTTGCAACTCCTGCTCGTCAAAATCGTCAGCTTGCCATGCGTCAGACATTGAATTAAAAAAAGGCACCGGGGCCGAGAGTGGGGTAAGTGGAGCCCCGGCGCCTCTTGGAAAGCATTAGCAAACTTTCAGTCATTAAGCAGGATTACTCCTGCTCAGCGGGAGACTCAGCACTTTCCTCTTCCGCTGCCTCCTGCTTTTTCAGGTCCAGGTTCAGCGTCTGTGCGCGAATGGAAGTCTCGATCTCATTTGCCACAGCAGGGTTGGCTTCCAGGAACTTGGCTGCATTAGCCTTGCCCTGACCAATTTTGTCACCCTTGTAGGCGTACCAGGCACCAGCTTTGTCTACCAGGTTAAGTTTTACACCCCAGTCGATAATCTCGCCCATGTGGTAAATGCCCTTACCGTACATGATCTGGAACTCAGCCTGTTTGAAGGGTGGCGATACCTTGTTCTTCACCACCTTCACCCGGGTTTCGTTACCGATCACCTCGTCACCATCCTTTACCGCGCCGATACGACGAATGTCCAGGCGTACTGAGGAGTAGAACTTGAGGGCGTTACCACCAGTGGTGGTTTCAGGTGAACCAAACATTACCCCGATCTTCATCCGAATCTGGTTAATGAAAATCACCAGACAGTTAGTCTGTTTAATAGCGGCAGTGAGCTTACGCATGGCCTGGCTCAACAGGCGGGCCTGCAAACCTACGTGAGAAGCGCCCATTTCACCTTCAATTTCCGCTTTGGGCGTGAGTGCCGCCACCGAATCTATCACCAGCACGTCTACCGCGCCTGAACGCACCAGCATTTCAGCGACTTCCAGGGCCTGCTCGCCCGTGTCTGGCTGAGACATGATCAGCTCGTCCATCTGTACACCCAACTTCTCCGCGTACTGAGGGTCCAGCGCGTGCTCGGCATCGATGAATGCTGCTGTGCCGCCATCCTTCTGGGCCTCGGCAATCACTTGCAGGGTCAGGGTTGTTTTACCCGAGGACTCCGGCCCGTAAATCTCGCAGATCCTGCCCTTGGGCAGACCGCCTATACCCAGGGCGATATCCAGCCCCAGTGAACCGGTTGAAATAGCGGGCATGGCCTCATGCTTCACATCTCCCATACGCATCACAGTGCCCTTACCGAACTGCCTTTCGATCTGGGTGAGTGCCGCGTCTAATGCCTTATCTTTATTTGCATCCATGGTCTTGCTCCCTTTGCTCTTCTTTACCACTTGTTATGTCCACCTGATTTATGACTGCGCTGTAAAACTACTGTACATATACTCAGTGCTTTGAAAATGAATTGCAAGCCCCAAAAGCCATTAAATTCGACCAGCAGAAATCACCTGCATGAATTGGCTACAGGTGTTCAGGAATGGCCCGCGTACCAGCAGAAGTCCTCTCCCCGCCTGCCCGCCCGGAAATCAACCTACCTCGGAGTGTAGTATTCTTGGGTACAGCGTTATGTCATGCTCATTACCTACATTAAGCCGGGCCACAGGTTCGGTTCAAACGAGAGTCACGCATGTTATCGAAAACCACCGAGCAGGAAGCACCTGTTCAAGCCCGCGAAGAAAGCGTTACCGTGCTGGGCCGCGCGCTCACCTCGGTGATCTCCGCAGGCAAGGAAATCCTGGCCAAGCGACGTCCATTTGGTGAGGCAGCACAAGGGTCAACGGAAGCTCTTGTGTCACTGTGTTCTGAGCTTCTGGATCATCGGGGAGAGGCCTCCGGGCTGGCATTGGCCCAGGAAATCACCGACGGCTACAGAGCGCTTAGCGAAGAAGATCAACTGGCGTTTTTCAAACGGCTTGCAGAGAATTTTGACATCGACCAACAAGCGGTACTAACCGCCGCCGAGAGTTATCGCGAGCAACCGGACTATGCCCACCTGCAGGAGATTACCAAGGCGGTGGAAGCGCCAAGGCAGAAACTTTTCCGGCGCATCAATATGGCGCCGGATGGCACACGGACGCTGGTTGCGCTGCGCGGCGACTTACTCAGGGTGCTAAGGGCTAATCCCGAATTGAAGGCGGTTGACTCTGACCTAAAGCACCTGTTTATTTCCTGGTTCAACAAGGGCTTCCTGGAATTGCGCAGCATTGACTGGGCTTCTCCCGCCGTGGTGCTGGAAAAACTTATCGTCTATGAAGCCGTTCACGAAATCAACGGCTGGGACGACCTGCGCGGCAGACTGCGCGAAGACCGTCGCTGCTTCGCTTTTTTCCATCCCGCCATGGGCAACGACCCATTAGTTTTCGTGGAAGTGGCGCTTACCGACCAGATACCGGATGCGATCGCCCCGCTGATCGACCGCAACCGCGAGACCATTGCAGCAGATAAGGTCAACACCGTGGTGTTTTACTCCATCAGCAACTGTCACCCAGGGCTGGCGGGTATCTCCTTTGGTAACTTCCTGATCAAGAACGTTGTCGAGGTTTTGAACAAGGAAATGGACGGCCTGAAAACTTTCGTCACCCTGTCACCCGTGCCCGGCTTCCGACGCTGGCTGAAATCTGCCGATCTTGAAGGCCTGGTTGATGATGATCTTGCCGCGAAAGTCAGAGAGCCGGTTGGACGTGTGATTGAAGGCGTAGTGCAGGCCGCTCTGGTAAGACTTTGCGCACACTACTTGCTGAACGCAAAGTCAGGCGATTTGGCCAAGGATCCAGTAGCGCGCTTTCACCTCGGTAATGGCGCACGCCTGCACAAACTGCACTGGGGCGCGGATACCACCGCCAACGGCAGGGAGCAGGCTGGAAGCATAATGGTCAACTACCTGTACGATTTGCAGAAAATTGAAATCAATCACGAAGAATACTTCGACGAGGGTGTCATTAGCGCATCAAAGTCAGTCAAACGTATGCTGGATTGATGAGCCAAACTGCTCAGTCAGATCCCATTATCAAACCGTTAACCTCAGCAGGGGCTTCATACATCGCCCAGTGGCCCACGTTCGGTAGCAGATAGAACGCCGCATTGGGCTGGGCCTGCAGAAACAGCTGCCTGCGGGCCTCGATATTATCCCGGCCACCTGCTGTAGCGTCGAATTGCCCCCATATACCTACCAACTGCGCTGTTATCTGCGGGAGTATGTCTGACAGGTCGTTGGAGCCAGCCATACCACGGCTGCGTAGTCGGTGCTGCATCAGGTTTTGCGCATGAATATACACGGCCAGCGGGTCTATAGCCGCGGGGTTATGCAACATCAGTCGAGCGAGGTTTTCTCTGTGTATTGCATCGGCGGCCGTCTTATCGACTTCCGGGCCAGGCGGCAGCAACAGCTCGGCCTGCACATGCAAGTGACCGAACCCAGAGGCGCCTATCAGTATGCAACGGCTACAGTGACTGCCAGCCAAAGCTGCAAGTTGCCCGGCTATCAGGCCGCCAAAACTAAAGCCCGCTAGTTCAAAGATCTGCTCAGAACCGGGCAACTCATGCCATCCAGCCAGCACCCGTTCGCTAATATGACTGGCAGTCCAGGATTTCGACAGATCTCCGGAGCTGCCCAGACCTGGCAGGTCCAGCGTCCACACTGCGTAGTGCTCGCTCAGAGCTTCAACATTGGCCACCCAGTGCGTCCACGAGCCAAACCCGCCATGTATTAAAAGAAGAGGCGTTGCATCGGTCGAACGGGACGGCCATTGCTGCCAGGCAATTCGACAGCCTTGCTGCTCTGTGAAGTGGTGTTGAGCGCGCTGCGAGAGCGCAGACAACACCGCGTCTGGTGTCGGCATGCACTCAGTCCTGCAACTGCTCCAGGATACTGGAGAAGTCGCGTTGGCCATTGCCCGCTTGCTGATGCTGCTCGTACAGCGACTGCGCAAGCTTACCCATGCGGTTGTCGACACCCGATTGCTCGGCAATCTCCAGCGCCAGGCCAAGGTCTTTGGCCATCAGGTCAACCATGAAGCCAGGCTTGTAGTCATTGCTTGCCGGCGCAGTGTCCATCACCCCCGGATAGGGGTTATACACTTCCAGCGACCAGTTGCGACCGGAAGAGGCCAGCATGATTTCAGACAGCACCGCGGGATCAAGGCCATTACGTGCACCCATCTCCAAGGCCTCACAACTGCCGATCATGTGAATAGCCAGCAGCATGTTATTGCAGCCTTTGGCGACCTGACCGGACCCAGCAGGACCTGCATGAAAGATATTTTTACCCATGCCAGCAAGCACAAGCCTGGCTTTTTCGAAGGCTTCAGCGCTACCGCCACACATAAAGGCCAGCGTTCCCGCAGCGGCGGCGGCAACACCACCAGACACCGGTGCATCCATAAATGCGATGCCTGCAGCTGCGGCCGCCTGGCCAACCTGACGGGCCGTCTGGGCATCAATCGTGCTGCAGTCCAGTACTGTGGTATTGCCATCTAGCCTGGCCAGCAAGCCTTCGTCTCCCAGGTAGGTAGCAGCGACATGCTTGCCTGCTGGCAGCATGGAAATCACATACTCTTTATCCGCTACCGCTTCGGCAGCCGAGGCTGCGACCGAAGCACCCGCCTGCTGGAGGTCTTCGCAGGCCGCCGGCACCAAATCAAAGACCGTGACACTGTGTCCGGCTTTGATCAGATTTTTGGCCATAGGGCCGCCCATATTGCCCAGGCCTATAAATGCTACTGAGGTCATATTATTCTCCGCCTTGGTAAAAGTCGCCCCGCTGGTGCGGGGATGACGAAATTATTCGTTAAGATCCGCCAGGGGATTTACATCCCACGGGGCACTAAAGAAATTGTTCAGCACATCCTGGGGCACATCTCGAGATGACTGGTACTGCCAGCAAGGATTACGGTCCTTATCAATCAACAGCGCGCGCACACCTTCTGCAAACTCAGGGTGGCGAACAATATTGGTAGCCAACTGAACTTCCGCGCGGAAAATATCCGCCAAGCCCATATGCCTGGTTTCCCATAGCTGCCGGTGAATCCACATTGCAGCCAACTTGGAACCATGCCTCAAGCTGTCTCGCGCCTTGGTCAGCCAGGGATCATCCGTATCCTGGCTAGTAATCCTGTCGATAATATCGTGCACGTCTTCGCCATCGAGCAGCTGGGCAATGGTCGCCGCATGGGGCTCCACCTGACCCGCCGGCGATGCGGTAAGACTCTGCTCGGCAAAAGGCCGCAGCACATGGCGCACCAGTGCGTGATTTCTCTCCTCATCTTCGGTCCATTGTTGGGACAACAATTCAGCGATCACCGCATCCTTATGTTCGCTGGCAATAAAACGATCCGCAATGCCGATATAGATAGCATCGGCAGCATTGATAGAAGCCCCGGTCAGCGCAAGAAACTCGCCGGTCTTGCCCGGAGAGTGATTGAGAAACCAACTGCCACCCACATCCGGAAACAAGCCGATGGTGACCTCTGGCATGGCAATACGGGTGCGTTCGGTCACTACCCGATGAGAGCATCCTGCCATCACGCCCAGTCCGCCACCCATTACAATCCCATGTCCCCAACACACGATAGGCTTGGCATAGGTATGCAGGGTGTAGTTCATGCGATATTCACGAGTAAAAAAAGCCTCCGCGTAGTCGCAGGGACCACCGGGTTTATCGATCGCAGACTGATGCAGTGCCTGCACATCGCCACCGGCGCAAAAAGCTTTCTCCCCTGCCCCCTCGATAAATAGGGCAACGATAGTGTCGTCAGATGCCCAGGCGTCCAGTTTTGCCTGTAACTGATCCACCATGTCCAGGGTCAGGGAGTTCAGCGTCGCGGCAACACTTAAAGTGATGCGACCGATCTTGCCACTACCCGCAGGCAGCTCTTCGAACAATACCGGATCACTCATCAACAATTCTTCCACTGAGGTGCGCGCTTCTCCAGAAACGCGTTAACGCCTTCGCGCTGATCTTCAGTACTGAACAAATCAACGAACTCGGAGCGCTCGTCTTCAAGCCCCTTGGTGATCGTGATATCACGCGCACCGTGCATGAGTCGCTTACAGGCAGCGACTGAAATAGGGCTTTGCTCCCCCACCTGCGCCGCCAATTCCAGGGCACGCTCAAGTGCGGCACCTGTGGCAACCACTTCTTCCACCAGGCCGATCTGCAGTGCCACGGGCGCTTTTACACGCTCACCACAGAGAATGATCTTCTTGGCCCAACCTAGGCCTACCATTTGGGTCAGACGCTGGGTGCCGCCTGCGCAGGGCAACAAACCCACTTTCGCTTCGGGAAGTGCCATTTGCGCCTGTTCCTCAGCAATTCGAATATCACAGGCCATCGCGACCTCCAGACCACCACCCATGGCGAAGCCATTAATAGCCGCAATGGAAACACCGCGAAAATCCGCAAGCGTCTCAAATGCCTTACCGAACTCGGCAGCCATACGACCCGCTGCTTGTGGATCGCCATCGGCAAATATTTTCAGGTCGGCACCCGCCGAAAAAAACTTCTCCCCGGCACCAGTGATCACCAATGCATAAATATCGCGCTCATCATTAAGCTTCTTAACCAGGTCTTCCAATGCCGGCAGACTCTCGGTATCCCAGGTGTTTGCCGCGGGATTGTCGATGGTCAACACTGCGGTGTGACCGACGATCTCGACCTTGATTTTTTCGGAAACGCTCAGACTCATTTGATCACCTCTAGTGCGCCTTCCATCAGTAGTCGGCGCGAAACAATAACCCGCATGATTTCATTAGTACCCTCCAGAATCTGGTGCACCCGCGTATCACGCACATGCCGCTCCAGTGGATATTCCTTGATATAACCGTAGCCGCCGTGCAACTGCAGAGCGTCATTACAGACGTTGAACCCGACATCCGTAGCAAAGCGCTTGGCCATGGCGCAGTAGGTAGATGCCTGACTGTCCTTGTTGTCGAGCTTGCTGGCCGCCAGCCGCACCATTTGCCGGGCCGCGACCAACTCCGTCAGCATGTCCGCCAGCTTGAACTGGGTGGCCTGGAATTCTGCAATGGCGGTATTGAATTGCTTGCGCTCCTGCACATAAGCGACTGTTTCTTCCAGCGCTTGCTGTGCAGTACCAATCGAACAGGTAGCGATATTGATGCGTCCACCGTCCAGTCCTTCCATGGCAATAGCAAAACCCTGCCCTTCTCGTCCTAGTAGATGACTGATTGGCACTCGCACATTGTCGAACGTGACCATACGTGTGGGCTGTGCGTTCCAGCCCATCTTGTCTTCCTTCTTGCCGTAAATGATGCCCTCGGCATCTGCGGCAATCAACAGCGCCGATATTCCCTTGGGACCTGCATCGCCGGTGCGCAGCATTACCACCAGGACATCGGTTTCCCCGGCGCCGGAAATAAACACCTTGGATCCGTTGACTACATAGTCATCACCATCGCGCACTGCACTGGTGCGCAACGATGCTGCATCAGAGCCCGCACCGGGCTCGGTGAGGCAATAGGAGGCCAGCTTACTGCCCATCACCAGGTCAGGGCACCATTGGTCAATCACTTCCTGGGTACAGTATTTGCCCACCATGTTGGTGGCCATATTGTGGATCGTAAGAAAAGCCGCGGTTGCGGTACACCCCTTGGACAGCTCCTCTACAATCAAGCTGGCATCCAGCCGGGACATGCCTAGGCCGCCGGCCTGTTCAGGGGTATACATACCCATAAAGCCAAGCTCGCCGGCCTGGGCCAGTACTTCTTTCGGAAAAATGGATTGTTCATCCCATTTTGCCGCATTGGGAGCGAGCGCTCCCTCGGAGAAAGCACGGGCACTTTCTACAAATGCCCGCTGGTCGTCACTTAGAGAGAAGTCCATGGACTCAGCTGAACTTAGCCATTACTGAGCCAAACAGCTCTTCGTCAGAAGGAATAGTCTTGGTCGTTGCCAGTGGCTTGGACACCCAGGTTTCATTAACCAGGTCGCGCCAGGTGATGTTGTGGTTGATGGAATTGCCACCCCATGAACCACACCCCAGCGAGAAAGTCTGGCGCATGCCGTTCCACAGGTTGCCGCTGTTGGAAGCGGCCTGCGGTTGGTTGACCATAACGCGGGACGTGCGGGTAGCACTGGCAAGCTTCATGATATTTTCATCGTTGTAAGAGTAAATACCGCAACTGTGTCCCTGCCCCTGATAGGCCTGAATCTTGTTGGTCATCTCAATGGCTTCGTCGATGTCCTTCACTTTGTACAAGGCCATGGTGACGGTGAGCTTTTCGCCAGAGAAGGGGTAATCAGCACCGGCACCCGTTTCCGGCACGATGAGGAAGCTCTTGCCCTCGGGCAGATCGATCCCGGCCTGTCCACAAATGGTCTGGGCGTGTTGGGCAACGATCTTCGGGTTTAAACGCCCGTCATCCCAAATGACGCCCTGCAACTTGGCCTTGTTATCACCTTCAATGACAAAGCCACCTTCGTGCTTCAGTTTCTCCACAAACGCGTCATACACGGACTCAAAAACCAATACCGAGTTATCTGAGGAACAGGAGGCTGCCAGGTCCAGGGTCTTGGAGGTGCGAATTTTGTCCGCGGCCTCATCCAGATCAGCAGTGTCATCGACAGTGATAACCGCGTTGCCCACACCCACGCCCAGCGCAGGTGTGCCAGATGAATAGGCTGCTGTGACCATGGCCTCACCACCGGTAGCCAGAACACGGTCACACTGAGCCATCAGCTCGTTGGTTTTATCCAGCGAAGGAACATCGATACTCTGCACCAGGTCTGCAGGAGCCCCGCACAGCTCAAGCGCTTCGCGCATGTAGTCGCAAATTTTCTTGTTGGTTAACTTGGCGCGCGGGTGTGGCGCGACAATGATCGCATTACGACCCTTTACGGCTGAGATTGCCTTGATCACCGGCGTAGCTTCAGGGTTAGTAGAGGGAGACAGGGCGCCGATAACACCGACCGGCTTGGCGATCTTGACGATATTGCGCTCAGGCAATTCCTCAATCACACCCACGGACTTGTCGTGAATGATGTCTAGCAACGTTGCCCGGGTCTTGCGATGGATCTTGAGGTATTTGCCCTCGTAATTGCCCAGCTGTGTCTCTTCCACCGTAAAGCGGGCGATTTCTTCTGAGCGGTCTTCGCGGGCCACCGAATAGACCATGGCGGTGATCAGCTCATCTACCTGCTCCTGGGTATAGTCGGCAATTTGTTCTTGGGCCGCGCGAGCGCGGGACATCATTTCGGCAATTTCCTGTGCCGGGCTTTGTGCGTCTGACATGTTAAGTCCTCTCACCAGTTATTTAGAGATAGCGAGGGATTCTAGCATTGACCAATAAACAGCCACATTGACTAAATTGCTAAATACATGGACTATATTGCTCTATGAGTAATCCTTCAAAATGGCCTCTTCCGCATGCTGGTATACGTTTTATTACCCCCACTTTCATGTTGGAAAAACTGGCCAGACACCCTTTAACCAAAGACTGTTACCCCACGGCCATGGGCTATTACCCGGCAGCCGTCGGCCACCGCATGCAGCGCGAGCGCCACGACGACAACCTGCTGCTATATTGCACTGCAGGCCGTGGTCGCCTCAGGGTTGGGGATTGGCACAGTGAAGTACTACCAGGGCACATCATGTTGCTGCCGCAGGGCTTGGCCCACACCTATGAAGCTGACAGCGATGATCCATGGACTTTGTACTGGATACATTTCCAGGGCGCCAGCACACGGGTGTTCATGCAGTACCTGGGCTATCGTGAGGACAGACCACTGGCGAATGCCGGCGTCTCTCCCCTGCTCATAGGCGCCTTTACCAACCTGTTGGAAGTCCGCAGGACGGGTTACTCCACCCGGGCCTTTATCAATGCGGCCAATCACCTGCGCCACCTTATTACCCAAATATCTCTGGAAATCAGCGCGCATGCCGGCCGCTTGCAATCAGGCTTTGAGCTGGATCAGGTCCAGGCCTATATGCTTGAGCACATTGACCAGAGCGTCACCCTGGACGCCCTGGCCCAAGTGGCTAATATGTCCAAGTACCATTTTTCCAATCGCTACAAGGCGCTCACAGGCTACCCGCCGATCAAGCACTTGCTAAATATGAAAATGGAACACGCCTGCCACCTGCTGGACTCCACCGATATGGGGGTGAGTGAAATTGCCAGGGGCGTGGGATATGACGACCCGCTGTATTTTTCACGACTATTCAGTAAAACTATTGGCAGTTCACCCAGGGGCTATCGCTCATCGACCCGAAAGTAGCTCTGCACCTGCGCAGCGGTTTGATGTAATCTCTGCCCAACGTTTAAACACACGGGACAATTACCCATGCAAATACACCTCAAACAACTGATTCTGCCATTTGCCGCATTGACGATGCTGGCGACTGCCCCGACATTCGCCGAGGGCCCAAAAATCACCTGGGACCTGGACGATGCACTCAAGCAAGTAGACCGCCAGGCCGATGACTTCCAGTCAGCCATGGCGCGCGTAGAAATTGTCCGACGTGACCTGGGCGGCGTTGAATTGAGTCGCGAGAAGGGCACCGTATTTATGGACAGAAAGGGTAAGATTCGGATGGATGCAGACGCCCCCGACCAGCGCACTTATCTGCTCGAAAGTAGCACCCTGTATATCCACTACCCCAGCGAAGAGCGCGTTGAAGTCTATTCCCTATCCCGCCACAAGAACCGCATGGAACCGTTCATGCGTCTGGGCTTCACTGAAGCCGGCAAGGATCTCAAAGACGACTATTTGCTGACCTCGCTGGGCGAACGGGATATCGGTGCAAGCCGCACTCTGGGCCTGGAACTGACCCCTGAGAAGGAAAAAACACGGGCGGTAATGGGCAAAGCGCAACTGTGGATAGACCAGGCTTCCTGGATGCCCACCGAACAGGTCATCACTGCCTCAAGTCAGGGCGAAGAAATCACCCTGACCTACACCTTTGTAGCCCGCAACCTGGAACTCAACCCCGATCTATTTTCCACCAAGTGGCCACGCGGCACAGACAAACAAAAGATGAAGTAGGCATTGGCCCCACAGCAAACGAATTAATCTGAAGCTTCATCGACAAACTGAACCCGGCAGCGAATACCTGCCGGAATCTCCAGATCCGGATTGGGCAACTCCAGACGCACCCCAAAACTGGAACTCGCTGCATCAAGGACCCGATCAATCACCTTGATTCGCGCGCTGTAGCTACCTCCTACGGGCTCCTCCAGTATGACCTCCGCAAGTTGGCCCACTTTGACGTCCCGATATTTATTGACCGGTAGCAGCAATTCCACATTCAAGGGATCAGTCTGGGCAATTTCCATAATCGGACTCTGCTCGTGTACATACTCCCCCGGGGACAACAAACGGCTCACCACTACACCCTTGACCTGGCTGGTTATCGACTTCTGATCAAGGAGTATCTGACTCCGTTCAAGATCCAGACTGGCCATGTTCCGTTCAATGCGTATCTCGTCAAAGTCTTCAGCTGAAACCATATTCTTACCGCGCAGCTTATTGAGCCGCTGGTACTGATCCTCCAGGTACTCCAGTCGCGCGGTAGCTATCTCCACAGCCACCCTGTCAACATCACTTTCCAGGCTTGCCAACAACTGCCCTTGTTCAATGCTGTCGCCCCGGCTAACCGGTATCTCTCTGATAATGCCCTGTGCGTGGCTTCCCACCTCTACCACAAGCGCTGGCTCTACCAGGCAATCACGATACTGCATCGGCTCACTGGTATTGCCAGATAGCGGGAAAAGAAAAGCCGTTGTTAAAGCCAGGCTTGAGATTGAACGAATTCTGAGCATAGTTATTCCATCTGACCTGTAAATGATAATGCGGTGGCGAAGTAGTCATCCGATTTCATGACATTGCGTCTGGCATTGTACTGCCGCCGCTCGACCACCAATTGCGCAAGGGTGATTATTAAACGTGTTGTGGCGCTGCTATCGGCAGCATTAACCAGTGACTTGCGCAGGAAACCAGGACAATTGCGGCGTAGGACCTCGTCGTCCACGGCCTCAATTATTTCGACACTTCCTGGATCACCTTGCCGGGCGCAACGGCCAAACAGCTGCCGATCAATGCGCCGAGACTCATGCCGCTCAGTAACCATTACATGAAGCCCGCCCAACTCAACAACCTGCTCCGACAACTTTATGTCGGTACCGCGACCCGCCATATTGGTCGCCACAGTAATGTGTCCAAACTGCCCGGCAGCGGCGACTACTTCAGCCTCCTCAAAATCCTGTCTGGCGTTTAGCAATTGATGTTCAAGACCCTCGCCCCTTAGCAGCGCGCTGAGCGATTCAGACGCCTCCACGGATCGCGTACCGACGAGAATAGGCCTGCCCGTTGCATGAATCGCCTTGATTCGCTCCAGTACCAGCAGCCACTTGGCGTCCTGGTCTGCGCACATTTTTCCATTCAAAAACGTACGTCTGACAGTTTGGGCAGGGGGAATACGATGTACATGTAAATCATAGACTGCTGCCAGCTCTCGCTGAATTTCCTTCGCAGTACCTGTCATACCCGCCAGGCGAGCATAGCGCTTAAAAAAACGTTGGTAACTGATACGGGCGATAACCTCACGATCCGGAGTTAGTTCACACCCTTCCTTGAGCTCTATCATCTGGTGTAAGCCCTTCTCCCAGGACCGGTCAGCCATGACCCGACCGGTAAATTCATCGACGATCTGAACTTTGCCATCCACCACCAGGTATTCCACATCCCGGTTGTACAAATTCAACGCTCTCAAGGCGTTTAATACCAGGTCTTCGCGAATCATTTCGTCAATCCAGATCCCTCCCAAACGCTGAGAGAGCTCAGTGAGCCTATCCTTCCCAGCCACCTTCAGGTCAATCAATTCAAGTTGAGGGTGAATACTGTAATGTTCATCGATCACCAAATTCCCTGCCAGGGTCAGGGCTAACTGGTATGCGTCAGCCTTTTCTGTCATAGGCAAATTACGAGAAATAATCAGCGGCGTTACGGCCTCGTCTACCAGGACGCTATCGGCTTCATCGACAATAGCGAAGCAAAGTCCCGGAAGCATTAGCTGTGTTCGACGAGGCTCCCGGCGGTAGAAGTTCTCGAGCCGCAAGTGGGCTTGTCCGGAACTCCCCATTACCATACGATCTCGCAAGTGATCAAAGGCTATCTGCTTGTTCGTGCAATAAGTAATGTCAGCTGAATAAGCCTGCTGCTTCTCTTCCAGTGACATGTCACTATCAACAAAGGATACCGAAACACCCAACAGCTCGTAGAGCGGCGCCATAAAATCAGCATCTCTACTGGCCAGGTATTCGTTCACAGTGATGATATGAGTTGGAGCGCCAGAGTAGGCCGCCGCAACTGCAGCCAGAGTTGCCGTTAGCGACTTACCCTGCCCGGTCTCCATTTCGGCCACCATTCCGTTGAACATGATCCAGCCACCAATAAGCTGTTCCGCGTAATGCCGCATTCCCAGAGTACGCCACGCAGCCTCCCTGACCAGGCCAAAGACCTGACAGATTACTTCTTCGCTGGGGCCGTGCTTTAACATGGCCTGTCTTACTAGAAGCGTTCTTTCGGTGAAATCCTCAGGGGACAACTGGCTCAGTTCAGCCTCGTCAACAAGCACTCTTTGCGCCATCGAATTTAAACGTGCCGATGAAAACTGTTTCTTGCGCTGCACTTTGTCACGCAGGGCGTTATAACTGGACTGCAGCCAGCCAAAACTGTGCTGCTCGCGCATGGCATAAGGCTGCAAGCCCGGCACTGGAATACGCTGGGCGCTAGACACCAAATGCCCCAAGGAACAATTGCCGTAGTGAACGAAGCAGCTGCCAACCCAGAGGCTCAGCACCATGGCCAAACCGCACCCAGACACGTCCGCCGTAAATCTCAGCTGATTCTGTGGAATCGACCTCCAGATCAAACTGGAAAACCTTGTCGAAGGCGGTCAGTCCATCGCCGGCTCTTGGGTCTACTGCTATCGAGCCTCCTCCCGTGTGTCCAAGAGCCTCGCTGGGTAAGCGGTGACTCGCTCCTGGTACCTCTCTCACTATTTTTGCCTCAAGCACATCAGCGGGCCTGTCTGAAAAACGGACCTCTACTTGAGTAATTTTATTGCGCACCAAGGCGATGTCATCCTGAACAACGGCGGCCCGAACCATCAACAAGTCAGGGTGAATAACATAGCCGATCTCCTCTCCCTTACGGAAAAAACGTCCTGGAAGGTCCTGAAATAAAGGTATCGACACCCTGCCCGCTGCTGGACTCATGACCGTTTGCGCCTGAAACAATTCCCGCGCACGCTCAAGATCAGCGACAGCCGCCTCTATCTCTCCCGCCAGTAATTCCGCGGCCACCTGATTGCTGCGACGCTGATAAACATATTCAATCTGAAGCTCACTGACCCGAGCCTCAAGTATTTCAAGCTGAGTATTCAGTTCCAGATCCTGGCACTGCAGCAAAGGGCTGTTCTGGCTCACCCTGGCACCATCGTCCACCAATACCTTATATACAAAACAATCTGCGCCAGCGCGAATGCGAGACTGCTCGGGCATCCAGACTACACCCTCGGCATTGGTCCAATGGGGCGCGGGCAGCAGAAACAAGATCACCAATAAACTGGTCACAATAACGGCTGTCAAAGACACCGCTCGAACGCGTATATGTTGAAGCTTTGGGCTATTCATAAGAAATACTGCCTGCTTGAACAAGGGGATTACAAACATGTTGGCGACCGCCATTATTGCCAGCAAAACACCAATGAAAAAATACTTGCTGGCAACAAACATCGCTATCACGGTCATTACAAAGGTGCGATAGACGAATGAAGTGGTGCTATACAACACAAACCAGAGCCGCTCTCCACCCGCAGTTACAGGGGAAGTAGCATTACGCACTTTAAACAAGTATTTCTGCAACAGATATCCCAGGTAGCGATTCGCGCGCGCGCCAAGATTCGGAATTTCCAGCCAATCACAAAAAATGTAATAGCCATCGAAACGTAACAGCGGGTTGGCGTTGAACACCAGAGTAGACACGCTGCCGATCAAGACCACATTGTAGGCAACCGTTCGGGAAAGACCCGGCTCAGCCAGAACCCAGAAGTGCAGAGCTAAGGCGGCAACAAAGACCTCAACGAGCATACCCGCTGCGCCGACCACCATGCGCCGGGAACGCTGGGGAAAGGCCGACGCTGCAGATGCGTCGACATAAGGCACCGGCATGAATACCAGGAACATGATACCCATCTCATGTACTTCCCCACCCCACACTTTAGTGGCGTAGGCGTGCCCAAACTCATGTAAGGCTTTTACCAGCGGAAACAACAGCCACAAAAGCAGAAGGTTGGACGGGGTCATCACCGTATCTGCCACGTTGCCCAATAGTTCGCTGCCGTGCTGGGCCGCTTGCACCAGGGCCGAAACAACAACAAACAACCACAGCAGGAGTCCCACCAGACCAAAAACAGGAGTCGCGAAGCGCACCGACCTTCGCAATAATGGCTCTGGATCAAACAGCGGAACCCGAATCGCCATCGGGCTCATCAACTTCTGCTTGAGCTTTGACTTACGCATTTTTTCACTACGCTCAATCAACTCGATACTGTCGGGTAGCACATCAGACGCCAGTAAATCGGCTCCATGAAGCTGTCCCATCAGGTTAATCACTTCGTCCTGGGACGGAGCCTCCGGCCCGAGAGCCTTGATTGAAGATTCCCAGATGGACTGTACGGATGTAGAGCCGTCCATCTTGTCGATCAAAAAGTGAGCGGCACGATTAAAGCGGTGATGCCGGCCGGAGATATCATCCTGAATGACATACCAAACGTCGCCACGGTATACATGCCGTGTTATTTGGGTATGACCGCGCAGTCGGGGTTGGACATTGGCCACCCGATACCACAAATCACTGAACAGAGAACCTGACATAGGCCTAGTACATTCGCCTGGTTATCACGGTAGCCAGGTCCAGCTCCAGATTCGTAGCCAGTCAACGAAACCGTGGGTCCACACCCAAAGTAGGCTGCGTTCACCCACCAAAATCTTACCGGTTCCCTGCATACCCGGTCTGAGTGCAGGTGACCCCCCTTCCAGCCTCGCCTCCACGCGAAAGACATTCACGCCCTCTTCCACTCTTGCCAGAGGAGTGATCCTGCGTACCGAAAAATCAAAGGTATCACCGGGCATTGATGCAAGAGATATCTTGCCGGACTGATCGACCGCCAGGTCTCTGACGCTGCGCTCATCAACATCGAGAATAACCCGATAGTCGTCAAGTGGGGCGACTTGCATCAAAATATCGCCTTTTTGTACGGGGCTACCAAGCTCCTGCGAAAGGTCGCCGGTGACCACAATTCCATCGAATGGGGCTCTGGCAACCGTTCGCTTTAGCTGCTCTTGAACCAGAGATAGATTAGCATCTACCTGGTCCGCCCTGGCCTTGAGAATACCGACTGTTGCTTTGTCGTGGGCCACCATAGCCTCCAGGTATTCCTTGTCCACCTGACGCTGCTGGCTCTGGAGTTTCAATAGCTCCAACTGCAAGTCGCGGTCATCAAGACGGAACAGAATATCGCCCTCTGTGACCAAGTCTCCCGCCCTGGCCTCAACATCTGCAACATAGCCATCAAAAGGCGCAGCTACCGAGCGCTGCACCCAGCCTTCTAAAACTGCATCGGCTCCAACTCTATAATCGACTGAGGAAAAACCTGTAACCAATAGCAAGAGAACTGCTACCAGAGCCCCCGCTTTCAAATTAAAGTGTGACGGCCCCACCAGGTTCTGGGCAAACTGTTTCGCTGCGTCCGCTATTTTGACGACCAGCGAGCGCTCCTCCCGGTGCCGCAATTCCAGCAACGGTCCCATCAACATCGCGACTTCCTCACACAAAGCGCGCTCCGCCTGCCCAAAATGGTTTGGATCATGGTGCTCAAACAATACCGCGCCCACCGCTTGATCGCCCTGCAACACCGGCACAGTGCAAAGGCTGCCTACACCACCGTCCCGGCGTAATAATTCGTGCGCCTGATTAATGACAGCCGAGCCGTCACTGGGGCTGACAATTGTCTGCACCTGATCAGATGCCTCATCCATGGCCTCGCCCATAGCCTGGATCAAATTTTTCTTTTTATCGAAATTCGCGCTGTGCGATATCGCCACCACTTCGTGGTTGCGTCCTTTAACAAATCCCAGGCAGACCCGCTCGCAGCCTAATTCAGTGGCCAGTTCGGTAGTTACCCCTGCTGCGGCAGACTGAAAATCTTTGGCCTCGATAAACGTCGCCAGTAAACTCCCCAGTGTTTCCAGCCGACGGCGCGCATCAGAATCCAGCGCGGGAATCTGGCGACGCTGATAGTGATCAAACCAGATGCTGCCCCACTGCAGCTGGCGCATTACAGCTGCCAGATACTCCTGGGAACCCGGCTCCACCTCGACTGTCACCACACCATACAACTGGCTATCAATCATCAGCGGAAAGGCAATATGGTAATAGCTGCTACTTTCGTCCTGGGGATCCAGAAACTTCTTCACCACGCCCTGCTGCTGTCGCAGAGCAGTCTCTGAGGCCAGTGCCAACTGCTTGGCAACCTGTTGCTGGTCTGGCCACTGGGCCTTGATCTCGAAGTCGGCATCCTTGCGCCAAATAACGACCGCGCGCCTGACCCCATTTATCATGGCGCACTGTAGAGACAGCCATTGCAATGCAAAGGATTCAACGGTGCTCGCGTCCTCCAGAGCAGCCCAAAGCCCCTGCTCAAGGTAGCGGGGCGACGAGGTCTCGACTGCCGCGGTTGTATTATCGGTTTGTTCCAGCTGTGTCACTTCTGTCATTATTCTCATATTCTGATTGACGACCTCGGGGCCTTTTTCGCCTTTGCGGGCGCAAACAGGCCCCGCTGGTATTGTTACCAACGGGGCCTGATAGTCAGATCCTGATCTGCTTCAGTCTAAATAATTGCTAGTGGATTGTCTTGTTAGCACCCAGGTAATCCAGAAGCTCGTTGCCTTCTCCCCAATCGATACGCGGGCCACCAGCTTCACGCTCTGCGGTAGGCATGCTGTCCAGATCATGGCTATCGTCAAACAACCACTCGGCCAGGCTCATGGCGCGGTCTGTATGACCACGATCGACTGTGGGGTAGGCGAAAGACTCACTGTAATCACGGTCATCACGCGCCATGGTCCAGGTTCCAGTGGCTGGATCGAACAAGCTAGTGTGCATATCCTCGATAGTACGCTCACCCGGTGCCAGCACCTCAGCCATGAACTCAACCATATCAGCGTCGTCGTGGGAAAGCCCGGCGGCATGCCCCATCTCATGAACCAGTGCAGACAACAAATCTTCCTGATCGAGTAACTCATGGGAAGCGATAGTGAATTCGCCATCCTCCAAAGGACTTTGATCAACATACCAACCATGACCCGCGGCAGTGGCGTCCACATACACGGTGTTACCTTGCAGGCGAGCAATCTCGGCTCCAGGTAGATCCGTTACCACATAGTCCAGAGCGGCTAACGCTGCCACACTATGCGCATCGGGCGTCACTCCGGGGGAGGCAAACAACCTAACTGCAGCCGCATCCACCAAGGATTGCACATCGACAAGATCGACAGCTGCACCACCGTCAGCCATCATCGTAGCGTGCAGTGAATCCACGCGCCGACCGTGCTGATCGATACCTGAGCCCAATTCATTGAACCCAACCAGTTCGTCCTTAAGCGCCTCTATTGTCTTCTTATCACCTGCCTGGAGCGCTTCGTTAACACTGTTCAAAACCTCAGCCAGGGTCAGTGGATAGGGAATCAAGGGCTGGGCTGCGTTGAGCACCGCGGCCACTGCATGGCGAATTAGTGCTTTTTCACCACCGCCATTCAGGTCCAGAGCATCTTCCAAGCTAAGACCACCCTGCTGGCTGCCCTCCAGCGCTGGGAACAAAGTACTTAACAATTGAGTTGGTTCGAACAACAATTGATCTTGGCTGAGATGGGGCCAGGCTATCGCATCCCACTGCTCGGCATTGTTCTTCCAGAATCCGGGCGTGTTGCCTTCCCTACCCGTTTCGCTATCCGTACCGAAGTGGTGGTTATTGTCCTGGGCCTGCAGTTCCTCGCCCTCACCTAGCACTGTAGCTGCAACGGTAACTGTATTGCTGTAGGCGCCTTCGACCACGGCATAGGGCCGCACAGCCTCAGACGAATAGAGCCAGATCTCATTCGGATCAAGCAAATCATCCCCGTCCAGGTCACCACTGATGTACTCGGGTGAGAAGTCGTTCGCGACATCCAGCGTGCCGGCATTATCCGAAACGCTGTTCACATCCAGCTCCAGAGTACCCGTATTGGAAACCAGGTAGGTCCAGACCACGTTAGTGTCGCTGACCAACCACACACCTGGCGCGCTGTCAGCATCTTCCAGAGTAGTTGGCGCCAGCGGATCGATTGCATTAATTGCCTTCTCGATATGGACACCTTGAGGCTCTGCTACTGGTACGCCAAAGTGGTGGTTAAGATCCGTGTCGCCCATCTCTACCAACTGCTCACCTACCAGTACACTGGCAGCGAGCGTCACTTCATTAACGTAATCCCCTGCTGCGGCTTGATAGGGCGCAACCGTCGCTGA